>NZ_JBPWPW010000006.1:0-153663 GCF_051811185.1 Rhizobium sp. 62_C5_N11_2 | reverse complement strand
TGAAACGACGCTGGCACCTCGGGTAACAGCCAGCTATAGGGACGAAGAATGAATTGCAGGCAGAAAGCGTGGATCGTGGAGATTTCACAGCGGTCCGCGATTGCGTTATTGCCGTAGGTGCGCAACCTGGCCTCGATCTCATCGACCGCGGCATTGGTATAGGTAATGCAGCCAATGAACTGTGGCGTGCCGACAACCTGATCGGCCAGCGTCAGCAGCTTGGCGAGAATGACCCGCGTCTTGCCGCTGCCTGGGCACGCAGTCAGAAGCAGATTGCCGTCATGTTCGACCGCCTCGCGCTGTTCCGGTGTCAGCCGGATCATTCGGTGAGCCACTCATACGCCTCCTCGATATAGGTCGGTAGATCGGTCGCGAGGTTAGCGTAGCGCGCTGCTATTTGCGCGAAACGCGCCTTGCCAAAGCGCTTGGCGGTATTGAGCGTGATACGGCCAAGTTCTATGCGTAGCGCTGTCTCGTCGGCGGGGCTCAGTCCCCCGAGCGCAAGCGTTGCGAGCCCATGCTCCATCTGCGCAAGGATCTGCGGCGCGCCGAGAGCGCGAACGGTCTCGATCAGCATTGGCAGGCGCCCGACCGATACCAGTTCGCGTTCGAAAGTGGTGGCGCCCTCGAATGTGGACACAAAGTCGTTTTCCAATGCCACCAGATCGGGCGCGTGGGTTTCCGGATCGAAGTCCTCGGCGTCGGACGGCGTCATATCAGCATCGGCCACGATGGCGCATTTCTTCTCGAGCGATCCGGCGCGGAACAGTTTGGCATAGACGTCAAAGTGGACGCCATGAATCGCAATAACTGAGATGCCGAGCCGCTCAAGCTTCACGCCGTACACTTGCTCGATCATCGCCGGGATCAGGAACATCTCGGCTGGACCTTCGACCAGCATGACCTTGCGGGCGTAGAGCAAGGCGCTCTTGGTTGCGTCGAGGTAGCGCTCGAGATCGGCAATTTCTGGCGCGGTCAGCGCGGCATTGAGCGCGAGATTGCCGGCAGCGATGGTCGCGTCCTCGCGCTTGGTGAGAGATACAATGCTGCTCAGTGGAACCTGAGAGGTCACCTGGGTGCTGTGACTAGTCAGGATGGTCTGCACGTTGATCGCGCGTAGTGCCGCGATCAATGAGAACTGCAATTGAGGATGAAGATGCGCTTCTGGCTCCTCGATCAGTATCAATTGACCGGCTGAGCGATTGAGCGCGATTCGCCGCTGCAGGTATTCCATCAGGATCGCGATGTAGAGGATGTTGTTCATCCCAAGACCGTTGCGGCCAGGTTCGAACGAGGTGAGTGAAAGGTCCGACAGAATGATTTTCAGGTTGCGTATGATAGCGCGGAAGGTTGCAGCGGAGAGGCCGAGAGCCGCGTCCATCTCGAACGCGGGGCCAGAGACATCCTTAAACCGTGCGTCAATTGCCCCTGCTATTTCGGCAATAGTCGCCGAGTTTGCGATCGCCTGATTGGCCTCGTCGAGGATAGCAATTAGGGCATCCTGCTCGGCCGCATCAATCTCGAACGCCTCGATCAGACGGATGAGTGGCGACTGGCGGGGATTGCGCAGGTCGCTCTCGACATCGCGGAGCGCAGGCAGATGAACAAGAAGGTAAGATTGCAGATCTGCAAAACGCACCGACTCGCCGATCCCGTCGTCGTCCCAGGCGATCTCAGTGAGGTCGATGGCAGGGTCACCGCCACCGCGGATTTCCCACTGATAATCTTCGAGGGTTAGCGCCCCTGGCAAGATGTCGCCACTTGCAAGCTGCTCCCGGACAGCTGGCCGCGGACGGAAGCGGTAGAATATACGCGCGCGGTCCGCAGCCGTCTTCCAGGTGCTTACCAGCGCCTCTTCATTCACACGTCCCTCGAACCCAGCCAGTTCAATTCCTATTAGAACCTGGCTGGGTTGGGCGATATCGATCGCGGAGTGGATGTCCTCGCGCATCAGCGCCCGGAAACTCGACGGCAGCATGTTGTCTAGACAAATTTGGATTGCGCGAAGGATCGCGGTCTTGCCAGTATTGTTTTCTCCGATGATACAGCACAGATCATCCGCGACATTCACGTCGAGTGACGCGAATGTGCGAAAATTCTGGATCACTATTCGAGCTACTCGCATCATCCCCCCGGCTGTCACGCGACCAAACACTGCGATTCATGGTTGCATTAAGTGGATGGCCAAAACAAGTGTGTGATCAATCTCGCGCTGCCGCAGAATGGTGCAGGATTCTTCCGACTAACCACTCAAAGCGTCTTTCGACCACAGTTCGACGAGCGAAGCTATAGACGCAGTGTCGGTAAACGGATGTAAAACCAAGTGCTTACATCCGAACTCTAAAGCCCCGCCGTTCTCGCACTGTCCAACAACCGTCGAATAAATCGGAGGCAATCAAAGCAATCGCATCCTGACCAAACCCTAACTGCAAATATTCTCGACGGTTTTGCCCAGTTTCACTATACATGCCGATAAAGGGACTCGTTTTCGCAGAACGGACAGAGGTGGGACATTCATTGCGGAGTAGCAGCTTCAAGGGACTGAGCAAAAGGCAGACCGAGGTCTTGAGGTTGGCCCATCAGGGCCTAAAGGCGCGAGAGATTGGCCAGAAACTGCAGATCAACACCATCACCGTTAACTACCATCTCAGCCAGGCTCGCAAAAAACTGGACGTGAAATCAAGTCGTGTGGCAGCCAAGCTATTGTTTGACTTCGAGGAGAGCCAAGAGCGGGCATCCGAGGGTCGTGCCGAGCCGCTGAATAAATACCTGTTCCTACGAATCGATGAGCTTGAGTTATCAGTGCGCACGGCAACTGCTATCCTTTCGACAGATCGGGTCTTTGTAGGCGATCTGGTGCAGATGACCGAGTACCAGGTGTTACGCTTGCCGAATTTCGGTCGTAAGTCGCTCGTTGAGCTTAAGGAAGTATTGGCCCATTTCGCGCTTCGCTTGGGAATGGATTTACCCGACTGGCCTCCCTACAACATAGAGCAATTGGCGGAAAAGGTATCGATTGCCGAAAAGGTACGCGGCATTCCTCAAGTTAAGCTGGGGACCACCTTCAGGCCGGGCCGAGAGACGCTAGAGATCGACTTCGAGGGCGACGAAAGCGACGAGACAGCCGCATCACATCAAATAACGCAGCAGCTGCATCAAGAATCTCGGCGCAAGTTAGAAGCATTTGCCGAATCGGCAAGATCACTTGATAATCAATACGGTTGGTCGGGTATTACCGCTGCAAATAGACGGTTCATTGCTCTTCTGGATCGCCCCACCGAGGGTATTCCATCGGTTATTGGGCAAGTCTACAGCGCGGCCCTTGAGCTTGGCTCCTTTTTGGAACTGGACAATCAGATACGTTCAGGTGAACTCAGCTTCGCTGAAAGTTTGAGGCCTGAGGTTCGCCGACCCCTAGAGGATTTGGTTAAAACAGTCGCGCCCTGGGTAAGGAGATTTCCCAGCGCTCGTGAAATCGATAACGAAACCGGCGAATTTCTATCACAGATCACCCTTGTAACTCATGCACAGGACGCCACCGATTTTGCAGTGCGCAATGAGCTGATCGCGCAAGATATCGCCGAAGCTGTTAGGGGGTTGTTAGAATCTAGCAGCCGGAAAGGGCCCGTAAGTTACAAGGCATCCACTCGCGGTGTGCTGTCCGTCCGCAATATGGTCATCGCCGCAGCGACCGCTGCGACCACGGTGTGGTTAGGTGCCGTAGGATCCGAATTGGCACCACGATCTGTTGTTGCGCAACGGGCAGCCGAGTTTCTTTCGTCCGCAGAGGCGCCGATTGTCCAGCTTTTCAAGGATCTACCTTCTGATATTCAACTAGCGATCAACATGCTTATCAATCAAATGAACCAAGAACCTTTCACACTACCATCGACTCCACCCGATGGCCGACGTTCAAACATCAGCAGAAAGAGCAAGCCATCTAGCTGAACTGAGCATTAGCGGGCGTGGCAATCTAAACAAATGGAAGTGAGGGGCTGACCTGCTTTGCCATAACCGTCAAGCACTTTCCTCGACCGCTTCGATGCATAGGCACGAACCTTTTACAAAGAAATATCAACTACGCGATCTATAGACTTGTAGCGAATGAGCAAAACTCATCAATCTGCTCATAAGTGAGCAATTTGAATGGGATAGACAGAGATAATGCGATGGTGGAAGCTGCATCGAGAGAACGGGACTGATGGTCGGCAAGCTGACTGAGTGTCAATCTCGAGCGATCACGAGATTTTTCCCCTTCGCGGTTTGTCAGGATCCGCACTGGCTCGGCCTCAAGATGGCCGATAGCATCGGCACCTAGAGCTGCAAACACGTTACTGCTGATTGCCTGCAAACCATCAGCACCGTCAACAATTACATGGCCATCCATCACGACCAGTTGGCTTGTGGAAGCTTTAGCCATCTGAAAGCCTGCAACCAAGAGCCGCTGGTTCTCTTCCAAGTTTTGCAAGCGAAGTAGATCGTGGACATGCACTGACTCGCGCGCTCTACAGATGAGCGATCCGGCAGTCAGGTGCTGAAACGCTATCATCTTCGCCGCTGACCGGAGAAAGGTGGATTTTCCGACTCCTAAGATGCCAACGAATGCAATCGTGCGCTGGTTCATATGTCGAACTCTAAGTTGGCACGATTGAGAAGCCGTGGAAGAACATGAGACCTTATCTTGTAGATCGTCTGTTGCGGATTCCCATTAACAATACCCAAATCTCGCAACTCGTCTAAACCAACGGCTGGATCTATGTAGGCGGCTAAAAGATAGTTGATAACTTTGACCGGCCTAGCTGTTGTTGCCTTCCACTGATCGAGCTGCTGCTCACTGTAGACGGATCGCCCGCCGGTCAACTGCATCAACTCTCTGGTAGAACTTGCGTATGTAACGCTTTCCAAAATGCCTATTGTCGTCATCGCCTGTGACGGGCTTTCCTTAGATGCCCCTTTATAAAAGAACAGTAGGGAGCCCGCCTCTCCAAGCTTAGAGGGCGCTCGGCATAGATAGACCTTGCGGATAGTGTTCCCTGGCCGCGTCGGGCGGTCTGCCCGAGAGGCGCCAACAAAGAAGTCCGGCTGCTTCGGCTTCCAAAGATCGGGATATAAGGTGTCGTGATAGTCTTCTTGGATTGGGATTCCGAAGCCGCGAACCTTCTCAGTTACGAGGAAGCGGGGATAGTTCTTCCTTGCCGCATCGAAAGCGGTCACAGAGGGATCATCGAGTAATTTCGCTGACGAGAATGCCCGTTCGTAGATGAACTCGCCATTATCTTTTGTGCCGGCGCGAATGAAACCGTAGAATTCCAAGAGGTTCATTAGCGCTGCTTGATCCTTATAAGTGGTCAGATACGCGAGGTCGTAGCGGTTGCGCTGGGCATACCAAAGGACTTGCTTCAAGAGCAGTTCACCAAGCTTTACGCCGCGTTTGTCCGGAGCAACCTTAAAGGTACAAACCTTCAGGATTTTGTTGGCTTTCGTCACCGCATCTGTGTCGGTGGCCGTCTCATCTTTCCGAACGATTAGCCCCGCCAGTTCATCGTCATCATATACGACCCAGCATGGGCGGCGCTCGCGAACACACTTCTCACGCCACCAATCATCGAATTCCGGATATCCTTCGCGGAGGCTGTCGAAGAAGCTGTCTTTGTGATTAATGGTATGGGCCTCAACCTCGGCAACATGCCGGATAGGGACCTGTCTCGGCTCGTATGTCTGTGTTAGCAGATCGACTGCGTCGCCAACGAATAGGATACGTCGGCCGAGCTCAGCTGAATGTTTGAATGCACGTTCGTGAAGCCCCTTATCCTGCGTCACGAGAAAGTCGACTACGCCGCTCTTCAGGGCATGGAGAAGCGTAGCATCCACTACGTCATTTGGACGCTTCAGAGCGCCGAATTCCGCCTCAAGATCAGCCTGGCCAAGCCCCCGCTGCTTGCCGAGGACTTGATACTTTGAGATTTTGCTAAGAGATATCCGACGGCGTTCCGCGTTCTTATCGCGGGCTATGTCGTCGCGAGCAGCCTCGTGCACGAAAATCGTGATCTTATGGGCTGAAGCGAGGCTCGAGAATTTGGCGTAGGCTGCTTCTACAGCTCGGTAGTCCTCGAGGCCGATCAGAATATTCGTATCAATGAGATACGACTGTTGCCTCATCTCTCAGGGCCTTTCGCAGATTGCGGCTCGCATAAAGGAATGACTGTGGCGGTTCGAAACCGAATTTTTCGCGTAATTCCGTCAGTGGGATGGGTCGGGAGAAAGGCTTCACTTCTTCAAACAGCAAAGCAAATCCAAACTCTAGGCCATGGAAATAGCTATCGAAATCGTTTCTCTGGATAAATGCCGTGTCCTCAAACTCGGACCAAATTTGCTGAACTGGAAGTTTCAGCACATCTTTGATCTCAGCAATACCCACCATCGCCCTGACGGGCGAAGTCGAATAAATGTAGGCCATGGTTCCGCCGGGAGCCGAGACAGGGAACCGTCGACGAAGCTCTACGGTTTTGCGACCTTGCATAATCTTCTCTGAGTATTGTGGGCGAATGGAAAGCACGACATCTCGTTGCGGACGAAACGGCTCGTCCGCCATGAGTGGGAAAACGAGCTGATCGTCGTTCCCGTACTCAAGGTCGAAAGCTTCCTGTACTCGAAGAACTAGGCGAGCGTCGGCAGGAAAGACAGCATCTACGCGTAGCGATGCGCCGAGTGCTTCCACGTAGCGTTTAACACTCGATAGGTGAACCTCGCCACCCTTCTCAAGCTTCGAAATGGCGGCCTGTTGAACATTCATTCGGGTCGCCATTTCGGCTTGGGTCAGTCCGGAAAGCAGGCGAAGTCGGCGTAGGTCGACACCTGCGGCGTGCTCATCGCGGGGCTCGATTGCCGCTGAAGCCTCGATAATTTTTCCTGTCAATCTGCCCATGCCATGCTGCTCCGTGTTGTGGAGTTGCTACCGCGAAGAAACATTCCCCGCAAGGAATATTCTTTCAGAACGCGGTGACCCAGATAATCCGCCCAAAAATACGCAGATTCATGGTGTTTGCTGGAAGAACCACGCCTCAATCCACGCATATTTTGCCGCACTTAAGCCAACGATGCTCGCTCGATTGACTATACCGACGACGAATCACCAGAAGCGATGATCCCGCGTTGCCGCCGAGTTGTTTGGAACGGCCGCGTCAACTATCTGGCCCGAAAGAAATGACAACCGCAACCGGATGAGACTTCGATGGCAGGTCAATTGCGGCAAGTTATCTCCCGTCATCAATGGCGTGATGGCGGCCCCGCTTCCGGCGAAGGAAGAGCGTTAAGACCAATACGTCATGTTCGAGATCCGATATCTATGCGCGTGCTCGCCGCCCACATTTAAGAACCACCTACAATGTGTTCTTCCACTACTTCAAATTGCGACTTTGCGGTGGTCTATTCACTCCATTGTTGGACTGCATCATATGATTCGGGGAAGGCGCATGGGGCAGACTTTACGGCCGACGAGATTCAAAGACGTGGACCTGACTGACAAGTTCTTCGACAGCCTAAAAGCGCAATATGAGGAGTTTTCCGACTGGTTTGCTCGGAAGGCCGCCGAAACTGCATATGTTATCGATGGAAAGCCAGGGGAAGGCATCCGAGGTTTCCTGTATTTGAAGGTCGAAACTGGAAAGATTTTAGACGTTCACCCTCCCCTACCCGCCAAGCGTCGGCTCAAGGTTGGTACACTCAAAGTCAACGCCAGAGGCACCAAGCTTGGCGAAAGGATCATCAAGCGGATTTTCGACCATGCGATCTTGGAAAATGTGTCGGAGGTATATGTCACGGTCTTCGATACTCATGTATCGCTTGTAAGCCTATTCAAAAGGTACGGGTTCGAACAAAAGGGCGTGAAGTCCACTCCAAATGGAGAAGAGCTCGTTCTGCTTCGGGCGCTGGATGATCTCGCGCATGACATCGTCAAAGATTATCCGCTGATGCAGACGGCGGGAAAATCGAAATGGCTGCTAGCCATCAAGCCGGAATTTCATACCGATCTTCTGCCAGATTCGATCCTCAAGACGGAGGATCCAGCATCCGTAGAAGACGTTCCTCATACCAACACAATCCACAAGGTTTATATCGCGGGGTTATCACTCAATCGTATGAAGCCAGGCGATCTCGTCGTTATTTACCGCACGACTGACATACAAGGCAAAGCGTACTTCCGTTCTGTGGCGACATCGGTGTGTGTGGTCGAAGAAACATATTCTAGAAAGCATTTCAAAGATGCCGGCGCTTTCGTATCTTTCGCAAAAGACCATAGCGTGTTCAGCGAACAGCAGCTAACGGATCGTTACGAGGATGGCAGGCCTCTTTATGTTGCGAAACTGACTTACAATGCCGCTTTCTCGAAGCGTCCAAATCGAGCCGCCTTGCTTGATGTTGTTGGCATAAGTGCGCAGCCCAAATGGGATCTCCGTGCGCTGAGCGACGCGCAATTCGGTAGCATTCTGGATCTCGGCGAAGTCGATGAGAATTTGATCGCTAACTAACCCGTGCTCTGAAAGGTCTGACACGAAATGAATGGGACTTTAGCGATATGGTACGAGCCGGAGGATGGTGGTAATTCCGCGCAAGCGATCCATAAAGACCATGGGCAGCCTAGCCTTGAGATTCACTTCAACCTTTGGCGGGATAATCCGTCAAAGACCAATTTTCTCGACATCGGCCTTCGGTTGTCGGACATCAAGTCAGTCAACCGCATCTACATATACTTTCCAGTATCGCTGCGACTCGACCAGTTTCAGGACTTGAGTACCGTTATGGCGTATGGCCAAACGCTAGACGCGGTTTTCAACATGGTTGTCGAGGTTGGTAGCAAAACCGATCTGCGGTACGAGACGATCAAAAACGGCGAACCATTCGTCACAGTTCACAAGGTCAATATCGGGGATGATCTCACGCTGGAGCCAGTTGAAGATGCGCTTAAGGGGACGGGTTCAACAATTACATTTACCGAGGCTATGTGCACGCGTCTCCGGGCGGGTGGGTCCGGGCCACAGTATCTTCGCTTACGCCTCCATCTGACGGGCAACTCTCAAACGCTTTTCACCCAAGAAATAATAGGGCAGGAAAAGATTTTCGTCAGTTCATCGCAGCGACTTGAGTTAACAGAGCTAAGGCTCAACGAACAACGCAGCTTCCCTCATTCTATTGCAAAGCGGGCTTCTGCTAACGCGTTCAATATCGTCCGTGTGCATTATTTCCTGATACGCGAGCTAGGTCATGCGCTCATAACCCAGCACGCTCCGATCCGTAAAGTGCGAAGGCTGGAGGCAAAACTGTGGGCCTCTTACCTTCGCGGTCGCGAGATCCCTGCCCAAGATGCTGCGGAAGAAGAGCGTCTTCTTTCTCGCCTCATTATATATCATTGGCGAGACGGCTCCGAGGAGGAACCAATTCAGGATTTTACAGCGTTCGCAAGCTTCCAGGCGAGCACTCCCGGTCTACTTTTTTACATGATTGGTGTCGTCTTGCTCGGTGCGGTTGGGAGCGCATTGCATGATCTGGGCAAAGGATACTGGGGCACGACTCAGACCACGCTCCCATACTTGTTGGGCGGGCTTGCAGTTCTCTGGGCAGTTGCGCGTACTGGCGTCTGGGCTTGGTTAGAAACTAGGGCGGGCCAGGTTCGCCGCGCTTTTTTCCGAGCATTGAAACACGTAGGACGATAGCCGGATCGCAGCTAAGATCCAACGGCGGTCCGTGAGGCAAATTTCCCGGGGCTTCATACAACACCCCACGCCCGAAACCTTCCCCTCCCCGTCATCTCTCTGAGGCCAAGCTCCAGAACGATCCGCCGCGCCGCCTGCGGCGTCACATCGAGCGTCTTCACCACCATCCCGGCCGACACCAGCGGCTTTGCCATCACCAACTCAACGAGCTCCGGCAATTTTGAAGATGTCCGGCGCCCTTCCAGCTTTCGCTCCATCAGTGTCCGAGCCAGCGCCAGCCTGTCATGTTCTTTCAGTCCGATCTCGGCGGCCGCGATCAGTCCGTGGGCGATGGCCAGCATCCGGGTTTCCCGGTCGCGATGCCGACGACGATCGACTGGAATGGATTTCAGGCCGACATTGATAGCCGCCAGGTGCGCGCCGGTGGTGATGCCGGCCTGGCGTAGGATCGAGGCGGCAAATAGACGGCCCAGCCAGGGCGCATGCTGCAGGACGACCAACTCGTTCCAGGCATCGAGGACGACGATGGCCTGGAGGATCGCTGGCAAGTTTTCCGCCTGGCGCACCACGCTCCGCCATTCGTCGAGCCTGGAATCCTCGTCCCAGTCGAGATCATAGACGAGCGGATCTTTTTCCGCCGCGCCGCCTCGGCCGGGCCGGGTCGCGTTCTCGATCGCAGCTTCGGAGCGGGCCAGCACCGCATCGATGGCGGCATAGTCGACGCCGGGAAGATTTTCGACGTCGTCGGCGTCATCCCCCTCCCCTTCCGGATCGATTGTGACCGCACGCCGGATGGCACCAATCGTCTGCGCCTCTTCCGTGTCAGCCGACGCAATCTCTGCGGTTTTTCTGAGAGTGCGGACGCCTTCTGCCGACAATGCCCAGCCGGGAAGTTGGGCGGCGATGCGCCGGCGGGTGCGCAGCACGTCGCGGGCGATTGTCAGTTCGTGGGTGGGTGCGCGAATATCTCTGATATCGTCGTGGAGGACGAGGTCTTCGAGGTGGACGAGTTCGCCGTCGATCCAGAGGGACGCGCAGGCGTCGGCAAAATGGGTGCGCTCGATCCATCCCTGCCCTACCGGTGAGCGGGCGATGCGCTCGTCCAGACGCGTCAGAGCGATACTGTGGCTTTTAGTTTGTGATTTCAAACCCGCAAACGTCATACGCCCGTTAGGTTTGGTCGATAAATGCAACACGATTTTCCGCTAACGATTTCAGTGAACCTCCAATTTTGCCAAAGCGATTGCACGATCGAACAACGACGACGGCTGTAGCAATCTCGGCCGACCAATGGTCGACGGCGCGCCGCATAGCGCGTGAGCTGGACAAGATTCTTGATGATGGCGGCTCAAGGCAGACTGCCATTGCGCGTGCGGCGGCCGAGCTGCGGCTGACCGTCCGGCAAATCTACAATCTTCTGGCCCGCTATAGGACCAATCGGACGGTGACAGCCATGCTGCCGCGCACCGCCGAAACCCGGCGCAAGCGGCTTGTGGAAGCGATCGAGGAGATCATCTGCACGACACTACGCGAGCAATGGCTGATCCTGGAGGCGCCTCCGCTCGCACCCGTCGTCGCCGAGATCCGCGCCCGCTGCGAAGAAGCCGGCCTCGCCCAGCCCTCTTATGTCACCGTCGGCCGCCGCATTCCGGCGTTGTTTTCGCCTGAAGAGATTGCCAAGAAACGGTCAGCCAATCTAAAGCACCTGCTGCGGCTGAAACCACGGCCGGGCTACATTCATGCGGCGCACCCGCTCGACGTCTGTCAAATCGATCACACACCGACCGACATCAATTTCGTCGAGGTCGTCGACGGCGGCGGAGTGTTCGTCGGTCGTCCTTACCTGACGATCGTCACCGATGTGGCGACACGAGCCATTCTCGGTTTCTGCCTGACCTTGGAAAAGCCTTCGGTCTTGTCCGTCGCGCTTTGTCTCGCCCAGGCAATTTGCCCAAAAGACGCATGGCTTGCGGCCCGCAATCTCGATCATGCGTGGCCAATGTTTGGCCGGCCGCGGCTGCTCGTCACGGACTCGGCGAAGGAGTTCAAGGGGCATGCGTTCCAACGTGGCTGCGATGACTATGGTATCCGGATTCGCTATCGCGATCGCGGCCGAGTCCACCAGGGCGGCGTGGTCGAACGACTGCTGGGCAAGCTCAATTCAGTTCTCGTCACTTATCCGGGTTCGTCGGGACGCTCGGTGGCCGACCGAGACGAATATCCGTCCGAGCAGCGCGCTCGTCTGAACTTCGCAGATCTGGAGCGATGCGTTGCGCTCGCCGTGATCGATCACAATCTTCAGGAAAATTCCAAGACGCTGAAGGTGCCGACCACGGAATGGCACCGCAACGGGGCGGCTCTGCCTCGCTTCGACGACGATCCACAGCGCGTGCTGCTGAAAGGCAGTTGTCGCCGCAGGGGATCAATATGTTCGCCTTGCACTATTATTCGCCATGGCTCGGTGCCCTCATTCCACAACGTGATCGCCTCGGAAAACTGGAGGTGCGATACGATCCGCGGGACATCAGCCATGTCTATATCCGTGATCCGGAGACCCGGCAGTTTCGACCCGTCGAGCGACGCGACGGTCAGCGAACGCCGCTGACGCTGTGGGAGCAAGAAGCCGAACGGAGCTTCCGGCGCTCAGCAAACCACCGTTCAAGCGTCGAGAAGGTGGCGTTTCGGCGTGATATCACGGCAATTGCGGCTGCAGCGAAACCTACCAAGCGTCAGTTGCGCGACGCAGTGCGCAGCGCGCACGCTACCGCGGCCGTAAAGCCATATGAAGCCGTGCGGCCACAAGCACCGGCTCCCACCGAGCATCCGGCACGCGAGAAGCGCACGCTACCGGTGGAGGACTGGTAGCGGACATGTCGGATCATTTGCTTGACCACGTCCGGCCGTATCTCGAGCGTGATCGAGAAGAACGGATCGCTTATATCCGCGCCCCGCGTTGGATCGGGCACGATGTGGCGAAGGACGCCCACCGGCGGCTGGCCGAGCTTCTGTCCCGGCCAGTGTCATTGCGAACCCAGGGCCTGATGTTGGTCGGCCCCTATGCCAATGGCAAGACGATGATTGCCGAGCGGTTTGCGGTGGAACATCTCAGAACTGCATCCGAAAAGAAAGTGTGGATAGCCCAGACCCGTGAAGGCGCCGGTCTTGGCCACTTCTATGCCAGCGTTCTCCAGGCATTGCGGGCACCTGGCGCCGACATGCGGGATGTCGGCCGCAAGGCCGAGCAACTCGATCATTTGCTGGCTAGCCTCAGACCGAGAGTGCTGATCTTCGATGAATTCCACAATGCGCTCCGAGGCCGAGCCCGCGATATCGAGGCCATCTTTGCCTTCCTGAGGCGGATCGGTCGTCAGTTCGATGTCTCGCCGGTGCTGATCGGCGAGGTCGCCGTCTACGACTTCGTCAACGCCACCAGCGAGATGGCGAGCCGCTTTGATCCGATCGCGGTTCCACGGTGGCAATATGACGAGGACTATCTCATGCTCCTCGACAGCCTCGAGGCGGCGTTGCCGCTCTCCCGATGTTCGGATTTGTCGAACGAACCATTGGCACGCCTGATATTCAGCCTCTCGGAGGGGCTGATTGGCGAGATTGTCGCCATCGTCACGAAGGCGGCCATCGCAGCGATCAAGTCGGGTGCGGAACGCATTACCAAGGCCGGCGTCGATGATCTGCCCCATGTGCCGATCTCGCAGCGTCGCAACTCGCCTCTGCGCCAGAGCCTTCTATGACGGCCGTCGATGATCTTGGCCTGACGATCGACATCCGCGAGCGATACCGTGACGTCGTTTCGGAAAAGTGGCCCGTCATCGTCACGCCGCAGCACGACGAGTTGCTGTCGAGTTGGCTGCATCGGCTCGCTTATGCCAACGGGATTGCGCCGCGACCATTCGCCCGCGTGCTCGGGCTGAATGCCGGGATGTGGTCGGCCTCGCTGGACCTCAAGCTTCCGGCCGACGTCGAGAACCTGCTTCGCGCGCACACCGGCATTTCACCACAGCGACTCTCGGCGATGATGCTGACGCGCTCATCATTGAAACCGCTCCTTTTGCCGCTTCGCAGCAGCGGACGACGCGACAGTTCGACCTGGCTGCAGTTCTGCCCCCGATGCCTAGCCGAGGACGCGCAGCCGCATTTTCGGCAGCAATGGCGGTTGGCGATCCAGGTTTCATGCGCGACGCATCGTTGCGGATTGCGCGACCGATGCCCATCCTGCCGCAGCCGCATTGCAGCTTTCGATCAGACCGAACTCGTCCCACAGCACTTCTGCATTCGCTGTGGTTTCGATCTGCGCCGCGCATCGAAAGTTCCGATGAGCCCGCCGGCTGTGCGGCTGAACCAGTGCATCAACGATATTTGCCGGCTGGAGGCGATTACCGGGTCACTACGCAGCGGCGTGCTCGTCCAACGTCTGCTGCGCATGCCCAGCGTTTCCGATCGCTTTCCGACGGCGTCCCTGAGTAGCCTGTCCACATCGATGCGCATCCGATGTGTCGAACGGCTTGCGAACCGACCAACCGATTGGTTGACCGCCGACGAAGATGCCATGGCCGCACATTGGCGGCGTTCCATCCTCTTGGCGGGTGGCCACGCCCCCTTGATCGCGCAGCATGCGGATGCGCTCGAGCAAAAAAGACACCGACGCCCCGCGACGAGCCGCCGCAAGCCGACGGCGGAACTTTCGGCCCTATTGGGAGCCTATGTTCGGATGATGGAAGATCCTCGCCGGCGACGAACCCGCCACCAGGGTGGGAGGCATTCAGGATGACGATCTGATCAGACGCTGTCTGCTGCCGTCTTCGACCTTGCAAACGGACGCTCGACCGCAAGCGTGATGCCGACGAAGGCAAGCACGCTGATCACGCCGACCGCAGACACCAGCCACAGCGACGCGACGACCCCCATCCCCGACATCGAGGCCGACATGCCGACCGGAGCGAGCGCTGCCGTCAACTGCTTGGCCGATGTGCACCAGCCAATACGGCGGCCATATCCCTCCCGTCCGAACAGCTCCAGTGGCAAAGTGCCGCCGACGATGCTCGTCAGACCGGAACCCAGGCCGACGCAGATGGCGAACAGGACGGCTCCCGCCATCCATGGCGCCGTGGCAAGGAGGATCGCCAGGCCAATCGGCAGCAGCACCGCAGCGATCACGGCAAGCCACATCTGAGAGAGGTCGCGCCCGAAGACGAGGTTAATGAGGCGGCTGGTGACTTGCGCGGGTCCGAACAGCGCTGCCACGAGCAGGCCGGCTGCGCCGAGGCCGAGCGCCTGTGTCAGGGGAACCATGTGGACCAGGATCGCCGATAGGGCATAGCCCTCCACGGCAAAGCCGACGAGCATCAGCAAAAACACCAGCGTGCCGTTGCTCGGGCGCGGTGCATCGTTTTTCAACGAGCGTGGCTCGCCCCGGGCATCGGAAACCGCGCGTGATGTCAGCCTTCCCAAGACGAGGTGCACGGGAAAGCAGACGAAGGCGTTCAGTCCGGCATAGGCGAGGAAGATTTCCCGCCATGAAAGCGCGCCATGCAGCCACGAAGTCATAGGCCAGAACAGAGACGAGGCGAAGCCTGCAATGAGGGTCAGATGGACAATCGACGTCTGTGCGCTCCGCCCGCCGGCCTGGACGATCGCCGTGAACGCCGTTGCATAGAGGACGGCGGCCGAGACGATCTGGGTGAGCGCCAGCGCTATGGCGAAGGTTATGGGGCCAGGCGACATCGCGGTCGCGACAAGCGAGAGCGCGGCGCCGATCGAGCCCGCCGCCATCAGGCGCCCCGCGCCGATCATGTCGGCGAGCCGTCCGGACAACGGGGCAACGAGACTTCCGACAAGGAGGGCAAGAGAGAACGCCCCGAACACCCACTCCGGTGATCGGCCGATATCGCGGGCGATGTCCGGCACGAGAATGCTGAGGGCATAGTACAACGTGCCGTATCCGATGATCTGCGTGACGCCGAGACCCCAGACCGTCCAAAGCGGCAGTTTCCTGTCCTCCATCGTCAAACGCCTTCGCTGACGCGTTCGGATTGCCCGCCGGATGGAGGGCAACCGCAGCCGGACTTCCCCGCCGATTTCGCCACCGCGTCGGCCGCGCAGCACGCATCCACCGCGGCCGGCGCGGGACCTCCGCAACATCCGCCCGACGGCGCGCTACCAACAACTGCGCTGCAAACACCCGTTTCGGGAAGGACGAGTTCGACGCTGCGGGCGGACGCATGGTCGCCCGCGATCTCAGCGACCACCGAACGGACCTGCTCGTATCCGGTCTTCATCAGGAAGGTCGGCGCGCGGCCGTAGGACTTGGAGCCGACGATATAGAAGTCCTTCTCGGGGTGGCCAAGCTCCTCGACGCCGTGCGGCGGTACGGTCCCGCAGGAATGGAGGTTCGGATCGATCAGCGGCGCGAGCGCCGGCGGCGCTTCGACGGCCGGATCGACCTCGATCCTGAGCTCGCGCAGGAACGCGAAGTCCGGCCGGAAGCCGGTCACGACCACGACCTGGTCGACACCGAGCCTGAGCGGCTTTCCACCCGCCTGAGCCTCGATCGAAACGCGGCCGTCCTCGCTGGTCAGGCCTTGCACCGAAAACGAGGTCAGCATGTTCAGGTGCCCGTCGACAATCGCCCGTTTGGCCGCCAATCCGAGCGCGCCCCTCTCGGGCAACTGGTCGTTCAGGCCGCCGCCGAGGAGGCGATCGACGCCGTGATGTCGGAGCGCCCAGAAGATCTCGGTCCGGGGATCGGTCTCCTGCAGTTCCATCAGGGCCAGCGCGACGTTGATGGCGGAATGTCCGCTCCCGACCACGAGCGTCCGCTTTACGCCGGGTACCGGCGACGTCGGGAATACCATAGGACACCCGGTCGGAGAACCGCTCGCCACGGACGGGCAGACCGTTGGCGCCCATGGGATTGGGCTGCCCCCAGGTGCCGGACGCGTCGATGACCGCCCGGACGATGGCGTCGTGCTCGCCGTCTCCGTTTGAGTAGCGGACGACGAACGGCCGTTCGTCACGCCCGATGGAGGAGACCTTGTCGAAACCGCTGCGCGCCACTGCGGTCACGCTTGCTCCGAGCCTGAGCCCGCGAGCAATCGCGGGGACACCGGAAAGCGGCAGAAGGTAGTCCTCGACGATCTCCCGTCCCGTCGGCAGATGGTCCGGCACTGGCGCCGCCCAGCCTGTGGCATCCAGGAGGTTCCGCGCCGCGTCGTCGATGTTATATTTCCAGGGGGAGAAGACCCTCACATGCCCCCACTCCAGGAGCGCCGCGCCGACGGAAGCGCCGCGTTCCAGGATCAGCGGCTCGATGCCGCGCACGACAAGGCGGGCGGCTGCCGCAAGCCCGACGGGGCCAGCGCCGACGACGGCGACGGGCAGGCTTTCATTCGAGGTCATGGCAGCTCCTTTTGTATTTCCCGAATTTTCGAAATATGAGAGCAAAAAAGGGGGCGGTCACACGGCCGCTACCTCCGGTCGTTTGGCGCAGCCGGCGTCGGCGCAGCATTCGTCGACGAGATAGCCGATGAGGGCGTTCATGTCGCGGTAGCTGGCCGTGCAGATTAGTGTCGTCGCCTGGCGTTCCTGCACAACCAACCCGGTGTCCACGAGCCGCTTCAAATGGTGTGAGAGCGTCGACGCCGGGATGTCGAGCTTTTCCTGGAGCCGCCCGACAGGCAGGCCGTCGTCGCCGGCGCGGACCAGCGCCCGAAAAATGCTGAGGCGCGTTACATTGCCGAGGGCTTCGAGCTGGGAGGCTGCTTTTTCGATAATCATGGAAATAGCAATATCGCGGGTGCTGACGCCTGTCAACTATATTTCGATAAATCTCGAAATAAGCAATTAGTCCGGCCGGGCTCAGATCGACTTGAGCTTGACCCGCTGAACCAGCTTCGCCGCGTCTTCCTTGCGCTCGCTGTATCGGTCGGTGAGATGGGCCGAGACATCCCGGGTCAGCAGCGTGAACTTCATCAGTTCCTCGCACACGTCGACCACGCGGTCGTAGTAGGACGACGGCTTCATGCGGCCGTTGGCATCGAACTCCTGAAGCGCCCTGGCGACCGAAGACTGGTTCGGGATGGTGATCATCCGCGTCCAGCGGCCGAGCAGACGCAGCGTGTTGACCGCATTGAGTTATGCGCAAAGGTTGCTCGACCGGACCACGGCTGTCCAAGGCGTGGTTTCCCACCTCGATGCGCAGCGGCGCCACGAGGGCAAGGTCGCGATGCCCGGCATTTCCCTTGCGCGCAGATCGCCTCAACCGGCAACCCAATCCCAAAACTCGGATCAGGCGAATTCCCGGTGCGGGGCCGGACGTTGTGCGCAGTTTGCGAAAATACCATCCTCGCGCCAATAACTCATGTCAACGGCAACGCACTCCGCAGCTGTGTATCCTGAATGATGCAGTTCCCGCCAATAGACGGGCGCGATTTGGGTAGCGTATCGGCACAAGTGATCGAGAGGCACGCCTGCAACTCGCTCCGCTAATCATCCAGCCGATGAAATATTCTTCAAATTCTTCCGGGGACACGACCTTTCGATCACGTTCGGCTACGAGACGCAAAAGCTGCGTGCTGACTGGCATCAAACCCTCTCAATGGTTGAGGCGCTGGCTTATCGGAGTCTTGGTGTTGACTTGCCTTCACCATTATGGATCGTTATTTTCGCCGGCCATCGACTTGGCCAAGGCAACCACGGCTCTTCTTACCTTCGGACCTCGAATTCGCCGGAAGGCGTGATTGAGCTCCCGCCCCTCTACCGTTTGTAAAAACAAGGATAATTCGTCAAATCTTTCTACGCTCTGGGATACCGGTTCCGTTGTACCTCCGTCGGGAAAGAAGAAGGATATTGGAACCTGGAAGATTTCGCTTATCTGGTAAATCTTGCTGGGGCTGACCCGGTTTTTGCCATTTTCGTATTTTTGTATCTGTTGAAACGTGATGCCAAGCCGTTCGCCGAGCGCAGTCTGCGTTATCCTGAGAAACGTGCGTTGCAATCGTATTCTGGATCCAACGTAGATGTCCGTCGGGAGAGGCGTTTTCATAGAGCTCATCCTGTCGAGATGAACCGCGCCGGCTTTACCGGAGACCGTTTGGTTCAAGTTATGCGGCCATAGCTGGTGCGTCCAGCATGGCGTAGTATCGTAGTTCCGCCTCGGCAGGCGGGATATTCCCGATGGGCTCCAGAAGACGGCGGTGGTTGAACCAGTCGACCCATTCGAGCGTGGCAAACTCCACGGCCTCGAAGTTGCGCCATGGTCCCCGTCGATGGATGACCTCGGCCTTGTAAAGACCGTTGATCGTTTCGGCGAGAGCATTGTCGTAACTGTCGCCAACGCTTCCGACAGACGGCTCGATGCCCGCCTCGGCCAGCCGTTCGGAATAGCGAATGGACACATATTGCGAGCCGCGGTCGGAATGATGAACCAGCCCGCCACGTTTGACGGGCCGTCTGTCGTGAAGCGCCTGGTCAAGGGCATCGAGCACGAAGCTCGCGTGGGCTGTTCGGCTTGCCCGCCAGCCGACGATCCTTCGGGCGAAGGCGTCGATGACGAAGGCCACGTAAACGAAGCCCTGCCAGGTCGCGACATAGGTGAAATCGGATAACCACAGCATGTTCGGCGCGGGAGCCTTGAAATGGCGGTTGACGCGGTCGAGCGGACACGGGGCAGACCTGTCCGATAGAGTGGTCTTGATCGGCTTGCCACGAATGATGCCTTGAAGACCCATCATTCTCATGAGCCTTGCGACGGTGCAGCGTGCGACGTCGAAGCCTTCTCGCTGCAACTGTCGCCACACTTTCCGCACGCCATAGACCTGGAAGTTTGCGTTGAACACCCGGCGTATCTCGACTTTCATGGCAATATCATTCCGTTCGCGGGCCGATAGGCGACCCACGTCCGTGCGCTTGGCGACGACTTCATAATAGGTGGACGGTGCAATCGGCAGCAGCCTGCAGATCGGCTCGACCCCGACCACCGAGCGGTGTTCGTCGATGAAGGAAATCATCGCTTCAGTGGGCGGTCGAGCTCCGCCTGGGCAAAATATGCCGACGCCTTGCGCAAAATCTCGTTGGCCTGACGAAGCTCCCGGTTCTCCCGTTCCAGAGCCTTCATCTTCTCAGCCACATCGCTTGGCAGACCTGCCCGCTTGCCGCTGTCGACCTCGGCCTTCTTCACCCATTCGTGGAGCGTATGCGCCGAGCAGCCGATCTTGGAGGCTATGGAAGATACCGCAGCCCAGCGAGACGGATGCTCGGCCTCGTGTTCCGCCACCATTCGAACGGCGCGGGCGCGGACTTCAGGGGAAAATTTGTTCGTCGTTTTGCTTGTCATAGACCCTACTTCTCACGAGTTGGGGTCTCCGGCAAAGCCGGGGCGGTTCAAGATACTGCCTGCCCTGTGGTCGACATGGCTATGACGTAAACCATTGTTCCGCGCCGCATTTAGAGCTCTCAACTTATGAATGCGCGGAAACGGCTGCGGTGTTGTGCACCATCTGGTCGCGGCTTTCAAGAAAACTCACGGTTTCAGACGCCGGCATCGCTTTGCCGAAAAGGTAGCCTTGGCCGATATCGCAACCGTGCTGCAGAAAGTACGCCAATTGGGAATTCTCTTCGATACCCTCGACAGTCGTCTTGATTTCAAGGCCCCGGCTGAGGTTCAGGAGCGCCTGGACGATTTTCTCGTGCCGGTCGCCCTTGTTTCGAAGTGACGTGACGAAACTTTTGTCAATCTTGATCTTGTCGAATTTGTACCGGGCCAGCTGTGCCAGGCTGGAATAGCCGGTGCCAAAGTCGTCGAGTGCGATTTGGATACCGGCATTGTGCAGATCGTCAATGATCGAGGCAGCCAGATCCGGATCCTCAATCAATGCATTTTCGGTGATTTCCACTTCCAGACGTGCGGGAGAAAGTCCGACCGCCTTCAGAATTTCCAGAATTCGTGACGTGAGCAGCCGGTCCTCCATCTGAACGGGGGACAAATTGAAGGAGAGAACGATGTCGTCCGACCACAGTTTTGCGTCTTCACAGGCCACTTTCAGTAGCTGCTGAAACAGTGTGGTAATCAAGCCGGTCTCCTCGGCGATCGATATGAAAAGTTGCGGCGAAACAATGGAGCCGTCCTCTTCCGTCCATCGTGCAAGGGCTTCAAAGCCACAAACAGAGCCTGAGCGAAGATCGATAAGGGGTTGATAAAAAGGCTTGATGCGTCCCGCCTCGATCGCATCTCGCAGCTTGCCCTCGAGTTTGGCACGGGCCGATACCTTCAGCTGCATGTCCTCGTGAAACAGAAAGGACGTGTTGGCGCCTTTGCTCTTGGCCTCATAAAGGGCGATGTCGGACTTGTGACAAACATCCTGCGGTAGATCGCCATGCTCCGGCCAGCGGGCATATCCGATACTTGCCCCGACCTGACAGCAGATCATGCCCACCTGGATCGGGCGGGTTACGGAATGAATGATCAGGCTGGCAAAGCGCTCTTCCTTCTCGGGTGCCAATCCCCTCGCGACGACGATGAACTCGTCACCACCAAAACGGAAAACGCAGCCTTCGGCGGCAAATGCCGCCAGGCGTTTTGAAACCTCCCGCAACAACTGGTCTCCGCCTTGATGACCGACCAGGTCATTGACCTTCTTGAACCCGTCGAGGTCGATCGAAAAAATCGTCGCAATCGGCAGACGGGGGGCCTCGTCATTCGAGGGAGCTTGTAAAATTTCGAATTTTTCGAAGGCGTACCGGTTTGGGAGCCGTGTTAGATGATCATGTGTGGCGATCCAATGTGCCCGTCGGGCATGTTCGTGCTGTCGCTGCATCTCTTTGCGTAGATCGAAGATCCGCAACAGTGAATAGACGAAACTCGCAAGCCCGACGATAAACACGCTGAGAACCAGGATGTCGATCGTAGGGACACTAAGACTTCGAAAGATATTTTCCCGTGTTCGATGCGGCCCGCCGAGAGGAAGCTCTCCATAAGGTCCACCATCCGCGAAACGGCGCCGCGGATCAGCCCAGCCTTTTCTTCAACGAACTCGCTCGTGACGGCATGCCTGCGCCGCTGGAGCCGCTGGGCCGCACCGTCGATGATGGCGAGCGGCGTTCGGAACTCATGGGAGGTCATCGTTACGAACTGGCGCTGCAGCTCGTTGATGTGACGTTCCTGGTCGAGTAGTCTCCTGAGTTCCTCGGCCTGCCGTTCGATTTCTTCGGTTCGAAGCGAAACCAGCTCCTCAAGTGTTTCCTTGTGTCTGAGGAGTGCCTGCTCGGCTCGTCTGTTTATCGTGACGTCGAGATAGGTCAACACACTTCCACCCCCGGGCTTTGGCGCCGATCGCATTTCTATGACGAGACCCGTCCCGACCTCGCGATCGAAACGATGCTCCTCGAAGCGCCGGACATGGCTGAGGCGCTCGCGCACCTTTTCTTCGGGATCGCCTGGGCCATATTCGCCCCGGTGTGCGTTGTATCTGAACACGCCTTCGAGGTTCGAGCCGGCGGGAAACATGTCTTCCGACAGATCCAGCAGCTCATAGAATTTTCGGTTGGTCACCAGCATAGTAAGGTCGTTGTCGAGTACGCAGATACCGCCAGGAAAGTTGTCGATCGTGGCGTGCAATAGGCCCGTCGCATCTTCACGACTGTCGTTTTCTCTGGCTTCGTACACATTCGACATCAACTCATCCTAAATTAGCGCACGGTCAGATTGCCGCAGGACGGAATGCAACTCCCGTCATCGTTGTAATCACCAGATGTTAGTTGTGTATTAAAATCAGGGCAGCAACTTTAGGGATACGATTGGGGAGTGGCATAATCTGTAAGGAGTGCCGTCTTGCATGAAGCACAATCACGAGGCCCGGTCTTGGGCACAGTTTGCGAACTCATTGGCAACCTTTCGGCGTCAACGTTCTCAAGACGAAGTGACCGAGTCCTGAATGCGGCCGCCATAGGAACCTCTCACCATCAGTTGCCAATTGCTGGCAACGTTTTCAAACCGCGTCTTGAATCACCATCGGCGTGCTCCGAAATTGATTGTCACGGTTGCTCGTTGAGGATCTAACGCTGGAGCGCTGTCTTAGGCGCTCCTGTACCCCTGTTGCTTCAAGTAGGACATGGCTATGCGAGGCATCAGTCAAAAACTTTACCAAAACTCCAGAATGGGTCGGAGCACGACCCTTTGTGGGTGTATGCTGTTTCACAATCATATCATACGTTGTATCGTGGAATGGCAGGTGGTCCGGTGGGATTCGTCAGAAGTGTAAGGGAGCATACCGTCGATGAACTTCGCCAGCCCTATTCATTCCTCGCAACCTCTGATTTTTCTTGCCGGGGCCTATGAGGAAGTATCGCCAGTCGCCCTCAGCCTTCGAGAAATAGGATGTTCATGCGTTTGCTCTCCAGATTACCGGACCTTTGAGCAACATGTCCGATTGCTAAAGCCGGACCTCCTGTTGCTGGATAGCGGTATCTACGGGGATTTCTTCGGTGATGCAAAGCGTCGCGACGAGATCCAGTCTATTCCAGCGATTCATCTCGTCTCCACAGCCGCCGACAGGGCGCCGGCATTTGCCGCGGGTGCAGTGGACTGTGTCATCAAGCCTGTACTGACCGAAGAACTGATGGCGCGTGTGCAGGCCCGTCTCGAGTTGACGCAGACGCAGAAACAGCTTGCCCAGCGCAACATGCAATTCACCACCATACTGGAAAGCATCGGTCAGGGCGCCTGTTTGTTCGACGCGGACCAGCGGTTGGTACTGTCCAATCGCTGTTATGCCGAGGTGTATGGCCTGGCTCCGGAGATGATCAAGCCCGGAATGACTTTGAGTGCTATAGCCGAGTTGCGTTATTCCGTCGGCGCTGGTCCCGTCGTGGCGTCCGACGAGTTTCTGGCTTGGTGCGACTCGATCAATTCCAGGTCTTCGCCGCAGGACTGGTCGATGGAGTTGACGTCGGGCAAAGTCATTCGCGTTCATCATGAACGAACATCCGACGGCGGATGGGTTTCTACGCACGAGGATATTACCGAGCACCGAACCGCCGAACGCCAGATAGCGCATCTGGCGCTGCATGATCCGCTAACCGATCTGCCCAACCGCGCCGCACTGAAGCAGAAACTCGAGGCATTGCTCGAACAGCATCGCACGCAAGGGTCACAGTTTGCGGTACTGTGTCTCGACCTGGACCGTTTCAAGGAGGTCAACGACGTCTTCGGCCACAATGTCGGAGACCTGGTTTTATGCCTGGCAGCCAAGCGTTTAAAAGCAGTCGCGGCGGGTGCCTTCGTCGCACGCTTGGGCGGTGACGAGTTCATGGTTTTGGTTGAAGCTGATGCCAGCTCCGTAGCACAGCTCGCCGATCTGATTATCACCGTTCTGAGCGAGGATGCCGAGATTGAGGGGACCCGGATCCGAATGGGTACGAGCCTTGGCGTCGCAGTCTTTCCAGCCGATGGCGACAGTGCCGCCGACCTGATGGGCAACGCCGACGCCGCTCTCTATCGCGCCAAGGCTGACGGACGTGGCGCCGCCCGATTTTTCGAACCGCAAATGGATAAGTGGTTGCGAGAACGGCGAGCATTGCAGCGTGACCTGCAGGCTGCAATTTCGCAACAGCAATTGTCGATCTTTTATCAGCCACAGGCTAACATCGGCGGGGATGTCACTGGCTTCGAGGCCTTGCTACGGTGGAATCATCCGATCCGCGGCACTATTCCACCGTCCGTCTTTATTCCGATTGCGGAAGAGAGCAGCCTGATGCTCGAGATCGGCGAGTGGGTGTTGCGTGAGGCCTGTCGCGAGGCAGCCTCGTGGCCGCGGAAGCTTTCGGTCGCCGTCAACCTCTCTCCGGTGCAATTTAAGCATGGCGACCTGACCGGCCTTGTAAAGTCAGTCCTGATTGAAACCGGACTTGAGCCCGAACGGTTGGAGCTCGAGATCACCGAAGGTGTTTTGATCGATGACCATGAACGAGCCATTTCGACGTTGGGGCACCTCAAGGCGCTGGGTGTACGCATCGCCATGGATGATTTCGGAACCGGCTATTCGTCCCTGTCCTATCTGCAATCCTTTCCCTTCGATAAGATCAAGATTGACCAGTCTTTTGTGCGTAACATCGGGCTTTCCCAGTCTTCGGCGATCATACGGGCGGTGATTGGACTCGGGCGCGGGCTGGATCTACCGATTATCGCCGAAGGCGTGGAAACAACGGATCAACTGGTGTTCCTGACCCGTGAGGCGTGCGATCAAGTGCAGGGCTACCTGGTGGGCCGCCCCCGTCCGATTTCCGACTATGCCAAGCATGTCGGACGAGCGGACGCGCCGCCAGTATCCATTCCTGCCGAAATGTCCCGTCATTCGGTCGCAAGCCGCCACAGCTCAGGCGGGAGCTCGCCGTTGTAACCAATGAAGGATTCGGCCAGATCCTGACGGAAGTGCAAAACATCGAACGCAGAAAAGGCGGTGTCCCAGGCCATGTTGTCCCATCACAGGCGAACGGCGATTTTCGCCGGGGCAAAGTTGCATCGACGTCGCTTTACTACTTCGGTACATTCAAACACAATGAATCAGACGATTTGCCGCGGTCGAACCCGCTTGGTCAAAAACTGATTTGATGCCCCCGAAACGTATGAGATGGCCCGATGCTCAAACGCATTAATCTAAAGCAGGTACGGGTGGGCATGTTCATCGAGGCGATCGAGGGGCACTGGATAGATCATCCCTTCTGGCGTAACCAATTTCGACTTGACCGCGCCAGGGACGTTGAGAAGCTGAAGAGCAGTAATGCCGCTGCGGTGGTCATCGATACCGACAAGGGATTGGATGTCGTCTCACCTTCGGCCACGAGGGAAAGCGCAGCAGCACCCAAAAATCCCTCACTGAAACGCGCCTTAGAGACGATCGAGCAATCGAAGCCGCTGATCACGGAGATGTTCGAAAATGCGAGGATGGGAGGCGCCGTTCCGGTTTCACACGCCGCGCAAGCCGTCAGGCATATAGCGATATGCATGCAACAAAGCTCAAGGGCATTGATCGAAGTGACCCGTCTCAAATCCAGAGACGAATACACTTTTCTGCATTCCATCGCCGTCAGTGGCCTAATGGTTCATTTGGCACGCGCTGTCGATCTCGACGAAGAGACCGTTCGTGACGTCGGGATGGGTGGACTTCTCCATGACATTGGGAAAATGCGCATCCCGCTGAAAGTGCTGAACAAGGTCGGGCCGCTCAGCGACGAGGAAATGGATCAGATCCGCCTGCATCCCCGCCACGGCTACGAGTTGCTCGCCCGGCAAGGCGGCGTGTCGAGAGTAATACTGGACATCTGCCTCCACCATCATGAAAGTATCGATGGGAGGGGCTACCCGAAGGGGCTTGCCGGCAGCGAAATTAGCGTTCCAGTCCGCATCTGCTCGATTTGCGATGTCTACGATGCGTTAACATCTGCGAGAGCGTACAAAAAGGCATGGAGCCCAACAGATGCAGCACGGTTCATGCTTGAACAGGAGGGTCGGTTCGACCGTCGGCTGCTGATGCAATTCTTTCATAGCTTGAACCTTTAGCGAAGCTCGACGCCGCAGCGGACCTGACGGCAGCTGTCGTCTTTGCGGCGCTTTGCACGGCTTTTAGGGGCTCGGTGGGCATTTCTGCAATAGTACCCGCTAAGGGAAATCGAAGGTGTTTGGATTGAAGCGGTTAGCGCGGATCGCGCCTGAAGCGTTCGAGGGGAACGTCAACTTCATTCCAGAGATAATCGCCGGTCAGCGCGATATGCGCCCGTTTGCATCACGTAGTTGCGGATTTCACTAAATTGGGACAGCGGTTTCAGCAAGTCGCGGACAAGCATTTCGCTAAGTCGCGGACAACGGATGCGATCGAGTTCCGGTTGCTTTGTTGCTGTTACGGGTGATTGATTTCGGTTATTTCGCCGCCGGTCAAGAGCGTCGGTGCTTTTCGTTTCCGCATGCTGTCGCCTTCGAGCGTTATGCGGTGTGCGTTGTGAACAATACGGTCCAAAATCGCATCAGCTAAAGTGGCCTCTCCGATCATTTCGTGCCAGGCGGCCACGGGAAGCTGAGCCGTGATCAGGGTCGATTTCCGCCGATATCTTTCCTCGAAGATTTCCAGGAGATCGAGGCGCTGTCTGTCGTTCAGCGTAGGGGTTCCTGGTGCGATGTAGTGCCAGTCAACCTTGTGATCCTTTGACCAGGCGAGGATGGCGTTCGAGGTGAGTTCTGTGCCGTTGTCCGAAACAATCATTCCCGGTTTCCCCCGCTGTTGTATCAGTGCCGTCAGTTCACGAGCCACACGTCGGCCGGAGATCGAGGTGTCCGGGATTGCCGCCAGGCATTCGCGCGTGACATCATCGACAATGTTGAGCACGCGGAAACGTCTGCCGCAGGCGAACTGATCGTGGACGAAATCCAGCGACCAGCGGGCATTTGCCTTTGCTTCGACGAGGATTGGCGCACGCATGCCAACGGCGCGCCGCCTAGCTTTGCGCTTGCGAATGGAAAGACCCTCCTCGCGATACAGCCGGTAGATACGATTGACGCCGGACGGCTCCTCCCGCCGAAGCAAGATGAACAGTCGTCGGCATCCGAAACGCCGGCGAACATTGGCCAGATCGCGCAGCTTCGTTCGCAGCTCGACTTCCGGCGGTCGGCAGGATCGGTAGCGGATCATCTTGCGGTCGGCGGATATAATCTGGCAGGCCCGCCGTTCCGAAAGCCCCATCTCGGCTGCGCCGCCAGAAGCGCTTCGAAGCCCGCGCGAGGGCTGCCAAGCTGCGTCATGATGCAAAGATCGAGAATGCCGACTTTCGTGCAGCACGCGGCCCCGATCGCAACCTGTTCATGGCGCTTGCCGGCTGCGACTGGATCAGAAAGCACCACAGCCTTCTCATCACCGGGCCAGCCGGTGTTGGCAAAAGCTGGCTTGCCTACGAACTCGGCCACAAAGCATGCCGCGAGGATTTCTCCGTCGCCTACCACCGGGTTCCCCGGCTGTTCGCCACGCTCGCCCTTGCAAGGGGTGACGGGCGATATGGCCGGATTCTCAAATCACTCGCCAAGACCGACCTGCTTATCCTCGATTAACGTGCACTGCGCAGAGATGTGGAGCTGACACCGCAAGAATCCGCAGACGCGCGACTTCCCACGATACAACTCCACATAACTGAGCGTCTACAAGCTGCGCAGCCAGCCTAATATCCCGCCATCATGAGCGATGATCGTCTGATCTTTTGCCGATGACATCACGTCGGGAAAGACTTGTTCGAGCGCTTGCCGCTTCATATCGATATCGGCCCGCGCGTAGCGCATCGTTACGTTCAGCCCCGAGTGGCCAAGCCATTGACTGATGGTGGCGATGTCAACACCCGCCTTGAGAAGGTGGATGGCCGTCGTGTGCCGCATATCAGCCCGTACCCTGCAGAGGCGTCTTAAATGTTGCGGCGTCGAATTTGAGGAAATGCTCGATGAGACCCGGCGAAGTGAGGCGATCCGACTGATCCGCGAAGGTCGTCACAGTATGACCGAGATCGCCTATAGGGTGGGTTACAGCGATCCCGCGCATTCACGCGCGCGTTCAGACGTTGGACAGGAATGGCGCCATCTCGATTTCCAGCAGATCTCTTGATATGAGGGGATGAAGGCATGGGCAGACGCCGCAAGAATGACGCCGAGCTGGCGCGTGTCTGAAGTCATGAGGTTGGCGGCTCGGTCAACCGCCTGGAGACGTCCCCCACCAAATTTAAGCGCCACACTGCGAAATTCAGCGCGGTCGCGAACGTCACCCATATAAGATAAGGCACAAGTAGTAGCGCGGCTGCGAAGTGGATCGGATAAAAAAGTATGATGGTTGCGACGATGGATAACCAAACCAGGACGATGTCGACGAAGCCAAGGTCGGGGCGATGTAGGCCAAAGAAGAGCGGTGTCCAGGCAGCATTGAGAATAAGCTGCACTGCGTATATTGCCAGCGGCAATCCCGCGCCGGCGAAGCCGACTTCTCGCCAGACCAGCCACCCGGCAACGGCGATCATTAAATAGAGGACCGTCCACACTGGGGCGAAAAGCCAGTTCGGCGGACGCCATCGTGGCTTTTTCAATTGTTCGTACCATTCGCCCGGACGAAACCAAGCGCTCGTCAGCGCCGCGAGGAAACAAGCGATGGTGAAGCAACCAAGTCCGATGAGGGAGGAAATGTCCAACTAGGTGAGCCTTCTCATTTTTTCTCCATCATCGGGCGACATCATAGGAAAAGTCGCACTAGCTTGGGTCACGGCTGCGCATTGACTAGCGGTCCATCCGCCGAGACCTGCTGCAACAAACTCTGGATATCGGCCATTGCAAATGGCTTGGCGAGAACGAGCGTGCCCGCAAACTTGGGATCCAGACCACCGGCGCCATAACCCGTCGCGAACACGAATGGGATGCCACGCTCCTTCAGAACGTCGGCAATCGGATAACTCGGCTTTCCATCCAGATTGACGTCGATGATCGCCAGGTCGAATGTGCCTGTCCGTGCAGCGTCAAGCGCCTCCTGCATCCGAGATGCCACAGCGCCAACCTCATGGCCCATCTCTGTCAACGTGTCTTCAATAAAGAAGGCAATGAGCGCCTCATCCTCGACCACAAGCACGCGAAGTTTTTTTGCCAAAAGGCTCATCGCTTCCATCCTTTCAAACGAGCCGCTATGGCAAAACAATCATGTCACTGGCATTGCGATTTCGCACACGACCCCGCTCGGCTCGAATGAGAGCGTTACCTGTGCATCGAATTCGCGTTGGAGCGCACGCTCGAGAAGGCGGCTACCGAAGCCTTTCTGGGTCGGTGATTGGACTTCCGGCCCACCAATCTCCCCCCAGCGCAATTGGAGACGGCGCTCTCCCTCCGCCCCGACGACTTGCCAGTGAATCTCGATGTGCCCCGTCTCGTTCGCAAGGGCGCCGTATTTTGCTGCGTTGGTGCAAAGTTCGTGAAAAGCCATCGATAGCGAGAGAGCGAGTTTGGGCTTGAGACGCAAGGCAGGACCCGAAATCTTAACCCTCTCCTCAGGCCGGACGCAGATCGGCGCGATCGTCCGAGCGATCAATTCGTTGAGGTCGACCCCTTCCCAGTCCTCGCGCGTCAGCACGTCATGGGCCCTGGACAATGCGATAATCCGAGTTTCGAACTGACGGAAAGCGGGCGTATGTGCCTCCCCGCGAAAGGACTGTGCGGCCAGAGACTGAACCGTCGCGAGTGTGTTCTTCACCCGATGGTTGAGCTCGTTGACCAGCAACTGCCGGCGCTTTTCATGACGACGTTTCTCGGTGATATCCCGGGCGATCTTGGATGCTCCGATCACCTTGCCGCGACCATCCTTAAGGGGCGAGACCGTCAGCGAAACATCGAGCAGGCTCCCGTCCTTACGCACGCGTACGGTCTCGTAGGGTGCGACACGCTCGCCCCGTCGGATGCGATCGAGGATCTCTGGCTCTTCGTCCTGGCGATCCGGTGGAATCAGAATGTTGACCGGCTTGCCTATGACCTCCGCCGCTTCGTATCCGAATAGACGTTCCGCCCCCTTGTTCCAGGTCTGAATAACGCCATTCGTGTCCTTGCTGACGATAGCGTCGTGGGAGAACTCGACGATCGCGGCAAGACGCCCGGCATACTCTTCGGCCTTTTTCTGCTCGGTCACGTCAACCAGCATGTTTATTGCACCCACCAGCCTGCCGTCGGAGTCGTGCAGGGGTGTCGGGTAGGGGATAAACGGGACACGTGTGCCGTCCGGGCGCTCCGCGACCGCTTCTATCCCCCGGACAGGCCGATTTTCCTTGAGCGCGACGGCCATAGGGCACTGGTCGTGTGGCAGCGGTGTCCCATCCGGATTATAGAGACGCCAGGTGACACACCATTCCTCTCCCGGTCGCGGCGTCCGTCCCGCCAGGTCGACCGCTGCCTGGTTGAAAAATGTGATCCTTCCGGCGGCGTCTGTCGTGTAGACTGCGGCTGGCAGTGCCTCGAGCAGCTCGCGCATGTGACGTTCGCTCTGAAGGATTTTGTCCTCCATCCGCTTGGCTTCCGTCACATCCTGGATCACCCGGACCCCGTAGCGAAATTTGCCGGAGGCATCCCGTACGCAGGATCCATAAACGTCGAGATGCACCAGCGCGCCGTCTGGTCGCGCCGCGCGCTTGCGCACGGAGTAATGGTTGATTTCGCCGCGGATTTGCTGCGCGTAGAGCTCGGAATCGTGCTGACGGTCATCCACGTGCGTGTAGTCGAAGAACGTCATGTTCAGGAGCTCGTCGCGGGAGCGTCCCAACATTTTGCAAACGGCGTCATTGACGCGAAGCAGCCGGCCCTCCGCGTCCGCTTCGGCGATGCCGATAGTTGCGGCTTCATAGGTGGCCGCCAGGCGCTCCTCGCTCTCGCGCTGCGCGCCCTGGGCTTCATGAAGGCTCGTGACATCGGTTGTGAAACAGCGAGTGTTGATGAATTTCCCGCCGTCGAAGCGGCTGTTAGACGTGATCAGCACATGCTTGACCGACCCGTCCCTGGCCCGCAGCCGCGCGGGATAGCGATCGAGCTTTTCTCCGCAAGAGAGCCGGTGCAGGATATCGCCGATAACGGGCGCATCCGCGTGGAACTCCGCGATGTGCCGTCCGACATACTCGTCCGCGTCGTAGCCGAGCAAGGAGAGCTCTGCCTTGTTGGCGCGCAGGATAATGCCTTCACCGCTCACGATGTGAAGACCTATCGCGCTGTTTTCGAAGAAATCGTCGAGCTCCGCGGCCCGGCTTCGCACTTCACCTTCCAATGCCTTGCGCTCGGAAATGTCCTGGAAGCAGTTGACGGCTCCCTGGATCCGGCCGCGGTGGTCCCGCAACGGGCGGATATTCACAAGGGCAATGATTCGAGAGCCGTCCGGCCGTTCCATCACGACTTCAGCATTCTGTGTCGCCACGCCGGTCTTTACGGCCTCGGCCATCGGGCAGTCGTCGGGGGAAAGCGGGGTGCCGTCCAGGCGGAACAAGCGATGGGATCCGCAAAAGCGGTGCTTCGCCTCATCAATTGGGGGAGCCCTTCCCCATAGTTTCGAGGCTTCGTTGTTGAAACGCACAAGCCATCCGTCGTGGTCGCACACATAGACAGCACCTGGAATCGCTTCGAGCACGGTGGGCGCGGCAGCTATGAGGGCTTCGTACTCAGTTAGCCTGCGCGCGGCGTTCGGAAATTCCTCGACGTTCGACATTTGGCCCCCTGGTTCAAACGGATGCTTCTGCTTCGGCGAGGCGCAGCAAAATCAAATGCCAGCGACGCAAAATTCAATGCATCTTGGTTTACCGATTCAGAAGAACACATTGTAACGCGAGCGCGAGCCAAAAGGTTCCTTGCTCAAGTCGTCTTTCTTGACAACTTGGACATCGTCAATGCGCCAGATGCTTTAGGGTCGGATTGAAACGATCAGGAATTGCTAGGACCAGAGGATGCTTGATGTCGGTACTCGTCCGCAATAACGTGAAGATCGCGGGCCAGGGAACGCGCTCGATGATGTTCGCCCATGGCTTCGGCTGCGACCAGAATATGTGGCGTTTCATCGCCCCCGCTTTCGAGGACAGCTTCCGGACGGTCCTGTTTGACAACGTCGGCGCTGGAGGGTCAGATCTGTCGGCATTCTCTGCGGCCAAGTACAGCCACCTGCACGGCTATGCCGACGATGTTGTCGAGATTGGGCGGGTGCTGAATATCAAAGGCGGGATTTTCGTCGGACATTCGGTCAGCGCCATGATCGGCGTCCTGGCCGCGAAGAAGGCTCCGGAGCTCTTCGAATGCGTCGTGCTGGTCGGCCCGTCGCCGCGCCACATCGACGACGACGGCTATACTGGCGGCTTCAGCGCGGATCAGATCGAGGAACTGCTGGATTTTTCTCGACAGCAATCATATGGGGTGGTCCGCGGCCATGGCGCCGGCGATCATGGGCAATCCCGACAGGCCGGAACTTGGCCAGGAACTGACCAACAGCTTCTGCCGGACCGATCCAGAGATCGTCAAACATTTTGCCCGCACAACCTTCATGTCCGACAACCGCGAGGATCTGGCGGGCCTCGATGCGCGGGCGCTCGTGCTGCAGTGCAAGGATGACGTTATCGCTCCGGTCAGCGTCGGCGAGTATGTTCACCGGCAGCTTCCCAACAGCAAACTGGTTATCCTGGACGCAACCGGTCATTGCCCCAATCTCAGCGCGCCGGACGCAGTGATCAAAGCGATCCGCGAATTTGTCTAAGGATCCCGCCCCCCCAGAGCCGGCCGTTCCGGACAGTAGTAACCAAGCGGAGGACTTCGAGGACCTCCTCGAACAGGAGGGAAAAAGGTGAAAATCAGAAGGCAGAAGAACGCATCCAAAGACAAAGGCGGTCTTCTCGCACGTGCAGGTCGCGCCAATCGGCAGATCACCGCGTGACCATGGCTAGCAAGCTCTCGCCGGCGTCGAACTGCATTCGCACTTCGACAATCAGAAGTATCGCTACCAGCAGCGCGATACCGGCGAAGGTTAGTCGCTGTATCATGATCATCATGCTCCTGGAGAGGCCAGGCGTGGTTTTGGACGCTTGGACTCCCGGTGGCACCGGAAGCGATCGACACGATAATGTACTCTCCTATGTCGCAATTTTCAAACGCTAACAACTGTCGATTGGGTGAACTCCGAGGTTTTTGTTGGCGGCTAGGTAGGATTTCGCCCCTCTGCACGACCTGCCGGCATTTCTTCCGTCATCGGGCGCAGTTCCGTCTGAAGAGCGATTTGGCGCGGCCGGTCAGCTTCACCTCCCCTTTTCACCGGGCATAATGACTGGACCTGGGCATAGGTTTGGTTCACACTTCTGTCGTGGTCTGAGCATTACGCGTCTCAATGGAGGGCGACATGAAGCACCATGAATTCGATCAACTGCAGAATCTTGCCAGGATCCAGGATTATCCTCATCCCGTCATGCCGCGCGACGAGCGACTCCAACGCTGGGCGGAACTCCTCGAAGCGGATCCGCCGCGGCTTCTCTCGACGTTGCACGAAACCGAATATCAGCCGCGCGCGGTGCGCGCCGTGTTGCGCTGCAACAACTCGGCGATCTCGGTCGCCTTCGACGATCCTGTCCTTCGCGCAGCCGGGATGAAAAACGACACTTACGGAGAGGCTAAACGGTTCTTCGAACTGTCTGACAAGCAATTGCACCGTATCGTCTGCTACTGCCATTTCGGCGCGACGGTAAGCGCTCAGACGACCGCCAGCTATATCCGGGCAAAGCATGTTGACCAGCCGGAAAGTCTTATGGCCCGTCTGCGTGCGATGTTTGTTGGATAAGCCGGCAGGGTCTCTTGGCGCTCGCCGTAAGATTAGGGACCAGCACGCTCGCACCGCGGAACAATTCGCGCGGCAGGCCCACGAGCAGAGTGTGCTGTATCGCTTTACCGACCGCCTCTATCGCGCGCGTTCGATGGGTGATGTCTATGATGCGTCTCTGGATGCAATTGCCGATGGACTGGGTTGCGCCAGGGCATCGATCCTCCGCTTCGACGACCATGGGATCATGCGGTTTGTCGCTTGGCGAAACCTGTCTGCCGCCTATCGGCAGGCCGTCGACGGACACTCGCCATGGCGCCCGGGCGATCAAAATGCCGAGCCGATCTTCATCGGCGACGTTCAAACGGCTGACATACCGGAAGCTCTGACGGCAACCATCCTGCAGGAAGGCATTCGCGCCTTTGCGTTTATTCCGCTGACGATCGATGACAAGGTCATCGGCAAGTTCATGACCTATTTTGCAGAGCCTCGCGAGTCCACGCCGAACGAGCTCCAGTTGTCAGTGACGATTGCACGGCAACTCGGCTTCAGCATCGGCCGTCGATTGGCTGACGATAACGCCCGGCGATTGAGCGCCGCCGAAGCACCGACGCCCGGGGGTCTGGCGCCGCAAGAGTCGATCTCGGGCAGGCGATGGCGACGGGCAACTACATTGCCACATCAGGTTGAGACACAATTGCCGCAGTCAATTTAGGCTCACCGTAAAAAGCGCGGATCGCTGCGACGACACCGGCGGTTAGGACCGCAATCCCGCCGGCTTCCGTCAACGTCGGCCAACGGCCCTGGGCTACCAGTCCGAAGAGCGTTCCGAAGACTGTTTCCGACACGATCAATTGAGCGGAAAGCACGACGGGCAACCGTTGTGCGGCGATTGTCCAGGCCGTGGCCCCGCCGACGGATGCCAGGATCGCCAGAGAGGTTCCCCAGACATAAAGTGGTGCCGCAACATTCCAGCCGAGGCCGAGCCTGGGCATCTCGAACACGTCCATCACCACACCGACCGGCACGAACGCCAGCATCTCCAGCCCGCCACTGACCATGATAAGCGCTGTCCAGACGCCCGAATCCACGTTCGGGCGCTTCGCAAGTGCACTCTGGTTGAGAAGGGCGAACCATGTCCATAGGGTCACGGCCGCGACCGCCAACGGAATGCCGATCACCAGCGACTGTGTCGTCGCTATGCTTCCCCGGTCGAAGACGCTGATGTTGACGAGGCAAAGGCCGAGTGCTGCCAGCATGAGAGGCAGGAACAAGACATTCCAGGAGACGGTTCTCTGACGCAGGTTTCCAGTAACCGCCAGCACCACCGGCACCAGCCCCAGAAACGCGGGCGCGATCACCGGGCCTGCAAAGATGGCCGCGCCCACGACTGTCAGGAAATAACCGACATAGCCGATGAACCCGAGCCAGAGTGCCATCAGCAGGTCGTGGACGCTCAAATCTCGGGCGGCCTCCCTTCTTAGGGCAAGAATGCCAAGTCCGACGGCGCCGGAGATCACAAACCGGAATACTGCAAAATCGAAGACTGAATAATCGCCGATGACGAAAGGGACGACAAAATTCAGCGACCACGCGAAGGCCGCGAACAGGGCGGCCGCGATGCCGATCAACATGGATATGTTCATGGGACGGCGCCTTTGTTTGGAGGTTGAAATGCGGATCACTCGGTTTGTCACGAAGAGCCGAGGAAGACGGCGCCGAGCGCGACGATCGCGCAGGCCGTGACGCGCCGCAGCGTCAGCGCCTCGCCGAGAAATACCCGCCCGATCAGCACGGCGAACACCACGCTGGTTTCCCTCAGTGCCGTGATCGGTCCGGCCGGGCCTAGGGCGAAGGCCGCGATCACGGCGCCGTAGGCAATGAGCGACACCATGCCGCCGCCGATTGCCTTCCAGGTCTCCGGCGAGCGAAGCTCCAGCGTGAGTTTTCCGCGCATGGCGACATAGGTTGCCGACATCAAGGCGCCATAGATCAGGAAGATCCAGATCGCGTAGGTGCTTGCGTTGCCGGAGATCCGCACACCGATCGCATCGACCGTGGCATAGCTGGCGATGAACAGGCCGGTCAGCAGCGCAAATAGAATGGATGGCGTCGAAGCTCGCGTCCGGCCCAGAGAAAGGCTCATGATACCGAGTGCGACGAGAACGACCCCGACCATCGCAAGCAGGGTCAGATGTTCCCCGGCAAACACCAGTCCGCCAAGTGTCACCAGCAGCGGCACGCTGCCGCGAACAATGGGATAGACTTGCCCCAGTTCGCCATGCCGGTAGGCCGAAACCAGAAAGACGCTGTAACCAACTTGGAGACAGGAGGAGAGGATGAGATACGGCCATGCCCCGGAAGGCGGAAGAGGAAAGATTGCGGCGAAGGGGATGGCGATCAATGCCATCGCCAGGCCCATGACCGTCACCGTCCAAAGCCGGTCTGCGCCCGAGCGCAGGAAGGCGTTCCATGTCGCATGCAGGACCGCCGCAAAGAGCGCGAGCGCGATGACGGTCGCGCTCATCGAGACCCGTCCGGCATGGCAATGATGCTGGACGCCGCCTTGCGGACGTCACGCATGGCAGCGTCCCCCTGCCCCATCTGCGCCAACAGGGTTGCTCCTTCGAGAAGCATGAAGAGCGCGGCGGCCGCACTTTCAGCCCGATCCGCAGGCATTGTCTCATCGAGAATTTGGCGCAGACGTCGTTTCAGCCCGTCTTTGTGCCCGGCAACAGCCTCAAAGACCGGATGCCCGGCATCGCCGAATTCGGCCAGCGCATGCGCAAACAGGCAACCGTGGAATTCCGGGCTGCGAAACCAGCGTTCATACCAGTCGAAGATGGTGGCGATCTTCTCTTCCGGCGTTGCCACCTGTGCCGCGAGGTCGTCGAGCTGAGCGTTGAACCGGTCCGTCCTGTAGCGCAGCACTTCGACGATCAGTCCGTCCTTGCTGGGGAAATGGCGATACATCGTCATCTTGGCCACGTCCGCCTCGGCGATGATGCGGTCGATACCGGTTGCGTGGAAACCGTTGCTCTTGAATAGGGCATAGGCGGTTTCGATGATGTGCCGACGTTTATCGGAGGCGACTGGTGATGGCATGGCAAAAACCCATGGTGATGAGACAGGTCTGTATCATCACCATGGACTGAATTGCCGTGGCCGTCAAGAAGGCCGCTATCGCATCGCGATCATGGTCAGCGCGACAGCGACAAATGCCAGTGCGGCCGAGATCGCACCGAACGCGCACGTGCCGGTCCAATCCCATAGGGAATAGGCCGCGCCGCCGAGCAGCATGGTCGCCATGAAGGCGGCATTGAGAGGCGCGCGCATCGTGTGCATAGACCGCACTTGGCTGGCGACCCGAGACGGCGTTTCCAACGACACCTAAATCCTTGCCGCGCGCCGTGGAGGATGGGCTCCCTGCCCCCCATCCCTGATTTTCCGACTATCGTGCCGCCGCAAATCAGTTATTCTGAATTCCCGAGATCAATCGACATTTCGGGGGTTCAATGGACATTTCGACCTTACTCGCCTTCGCGGCGGCATTCTTCGTCTTCGCCGCCAGTCCCGGCCCGGACAACATGACCATTGTCGCACGCACGATTTCCAACGGCGCGGCGTCTGGCATCGCCTATGGCGCGGGAACTGTCGTCGGTATCCTGATCTTTCTTACACTCGCCGCCTTCGGCCTTTCGTTTCTCGCGGCCGAGATGGGCATCGTCATGATCGTCCTGCGCTATGCAGGGGCTGCCTATCTGATCTGGATGGGCGTGAAACTCTGGACGGCCGAGCCTGTTGTCCCCGAATTGCAGCCTGTCAGCGGCCGGCGTGGGTTGACCACGGTTTTTGCGACCGGCGTTGCTCTTAACCTCGGCAATCCAAAAATGCCGCTGTTTTATGTAGCGCTGTTGCCGAATGTCGTAGGCGCTTCATTGACGCTCGGCCATCTCGGAGCGCTGGCAGCGGTGATCCTCGTCGTTGAAGTGCTGGTCATCGGCGGGCATGTGATCCTTGCCACCCGAGCTCGCAGGCTTCTGCGCAGCGCATGCATCGTGCGGAGGGTGAACCGAGCCGCCGGTGGCGTCATGATTGGCGCTGGCGTGGCGGTCGTTGCTAGCCGCTGACCACGCGTCACAACAGACTGGTCCCGTGCCTTCGGCGACGAAGGCGGCGTCCGCCTCGCTCAAATCGTAGCGCGCCCGGTCGCCCAAGCCGGCAAGGGAGGCACGGGCCGCCGGCGGGACTGGGGTGGTGAGCGGTGAGCGGAGGCGCGAATCCATGCCGAGAGCTTAATCGCGGCGCGCGGTTTATACCAACAGATTTCGCCTAAACCGCACCGCCCGTCGCCTCCATTTTATGTCCGGTAACCTTCCATTACCGGACATATTCTGATAGCCTCCCAATCATGCAACAGCCCCCGACAAACACGCCCAAAATCGACGATTTTGCCGATCGCGATCCTTCCGACGATGTCGATCTCGTCATGGAAATGGGGGCACCACCCCCCGCCCCGCCGGCGACGCTCGCCCCGCAGCCGACACCTGGTGTCCCGACACCCCACGTCCCGGCGCGGCTGGAGGCCCTGGTCGCGACCGCCACCGCCTACGCCAACGCCGCCAGTTCCGAAAACACCCGCCACGCCTACGCCAAGGACTGGCGCCACTTCACCGCCTGGTGCCGTCGCGAAGGTTTTGATCCGCTGCCGCCGTCGAGCCAGGTCATCGGCCTCTACATTGGCGCCTGTGCATCAGGCACTGCCTCGGGCACCGCTGCCGGCGATCCAAAGCGCGGAGTCCCTCGCCTTTCGGTCGCGACGATCGAGCGGCGTCTCTCCGGCCTGGGCTGGAACTTTACCCAGCGCGGCGCGCCGATGGATCGCTCCGATCGGCATATTGCGACGGTACTCGCCGGCATTCGCCGCAAGCACGCAACGCCGCCACGGCAGAAAGAGGCCGTGCTGGGCGACGACATCAAGGCGATGGTCAACACCCTTGGCCATGATCTGAGGGGTCTGCGCGACCGGGCCATCCTGCTGCTGGGCTTCGCCGGCGGCCTACGGCGCTCCGAGATCGTCGGGCTCGATGTTGTCCGCGACGACGATAGCGACGGCCATGGCTGGATCGAGATTTTTCCCAACCAGGGCGTTCTGGTAACGCTGCGCGGCAAGACCGGATGGCGCGAGGTCGAGGTCGGTCGCGGCGCTTCCGACCAGACCTGCCCCGTTGCTGCCCTCGAAAGCTGGATTCGCTTCGGCCGGATCGCCAGAGGCCCGCTGTTCCGGCGCATCTTCAAGGATAACAAGACCGTCGACGTCGAGCGGCTCTCCGACAAGCATGTCGCCCGCCTGGTCAAGCGGACCGCACTCGCCGCCGGCGTCCGTTCCGACCTGCCGGAAGGGGAACGTGAGTTGCTGTTCTCAGGGCACTCGCTGCGCGCCGGCCTTGCCTCCTCGGCCGACATCGAGGAGCGCTACGTTCAGAAACAACTCGGCCACGCCTCGGCCGAGATGACCCGCAAATATCAGCGGCGGCGCGACCGCTTCCGCACCAATCTCACCAAGGCGTCCGGGCTCTGAATCACGCCCAATATGAGCCAATTTCTCGGCAGGCTGCTCTCAGTTTCGTAGATAACGGGCGCGGACGGCGCCAGCGGGCATCAACTGCTCCGACCGACGCATTCGGACCTTCCGACCTGGAACATGCTATCGACCGCGAAGGTGTCAGCCGCGGGTTTTGCTCGCATTCGGCTTGAAGTTGACCAGCAGGGATTTCAGCTCAATTTCGCGAACGCGCCTCGCCGCCTCGCTCGGGCTCACCCAGTCCAAAACGCGTTGCCCGCGCTCTTTGAAATCGGTCTTGATCTCCGTCACTTCAATCTGAAACATCGCCACGATGCAGGGGGCCACATTGCCGTCATCGAGTTCTTTCAGGTAGGTATAGTGGCCTACTGGCCTCTTTTCTGCCTTACCGCGCACGCCGGCTTCCTCCCATGCTTCAATAGCGGCTGCCTCGTAGGGCTTCTTGCCCTTCATTGGCCATCCTTTGGGAATGATCCATCGCCGACTTTCGCGCGAGGTGATGACCAGGATCTCGATCTCGGGACCACCCTCCTTGTAGCGAAAGCAGAGAGCACCGTATTGCTGGCCAAACGCTTTTCCGAACAGCTTGTTCGGAGTTCGAGCAAGCTGCTGGAGCAGCGTCGGTGATTTGCCCGCCGCGGGCGGGCTGCCTGGTTTCTCTGACGTCATGACAATTGAGCGTGTCAAATTTTCTTTTCTATCTCAATTGCCTGCGATGTTTTATGACAGTTTTATGACAGTGATCCACACCGGAGTGATCACTGCTTCTTCGGGACCGAGGACCAACCGAGTGAAGCTGAAAGCGCAGGAAAAAATCTCAGCATCCGCTGCACGCGGTCTTGCCTCCACGGCCGAGGTCGATGAGCGCTATGCCCAGAAGCAGTTCGGGCTCGCCAGCACGGAGATAACGCGGAAATATCAGCGGCGACGCGACCGCTTTCTCGTCAATCTGGTAATGGCCTCCGGGCTTTGAAGCGCGCCCTCCCCTACCGACGTGAAGCCGTTAAGTCAAAATTGGGTGCCAGATTTTCAGCTTGCCGCTTCAATTGAAATCGGGAAGTAAAAGCCACAGATACCGGCGTCGAAGGCCGGCCGCATCAAGGTGGATATGCTGATTTTCGTGAGATCATAAGCCATTGAAATCATGGTAAATGATTTGATAAAGGAACTCTATCTGAATATTAGAGTTTCCCACATGGTACGATCGCGGGTTGACCCTATAACCATCGATAAGTACCTCTTATCGGAAGTGATTGATTCCAGGCCGCAAATCAGCGAAAACACCATCATCGGGCGGCCGAACCGCCGTTCCGACAGCCTGCGTTTGCCGCTCCAGGAGGCTCTTTGGACAATCTTGCCCCGACTGCAGACGCCATCGCCTGGCGCGCCGAGGCGCTCGACACCATCGCCGCGGTGCTGCCGATGGACCGCCGCGACAAGCTCGCCGAGCTGCTGACCGATCAGGACATTGAGACGCTCCGCCATCTGGTCAACCAAGGCATGGGCGACAATACGCTTCGGGCGCTGACGTCCGACCTCGCCTACCTCGAGGCCTGGGCCATGGCCGCCACCGGAAATCCCCTGCCCTGGCCGGCGCCGGAAGCGCTGCTGCTGAAGTTTGTGGCCCATCATCTGTGGGATCCGCAGCGCCGCGAAAACGATCCGGAACATGGCATGCCGATTGACGTCGACCATGTCTTGCGGGACGGCGGCTTTCTGCGGGCTGCCGGACCGCACGCGCCGGACACCGTGCGCCGGCGGCTGGCCAACTGGTCGACGCTGACCAAGTGGCGCGGCCTCGAGGGCGCCTTTGCCTCCCCTGCCTTGAAGTCGGCGCTCCGGCTGGCCGTGCGCGCTGTGCCGCGGCCACGCCGCCGCAAGAGCGCCAAGGCGGTCACATCAGACGTGCTCGCCAAATTGCTGGCGACCTGCAGCGGCGACAACCTGCGTGATCTTCGCGATCGGGCGATCCTGATGGTCGCCTTTGCCTCCGGCGGCCGCCGGCGCAGCGAAGTGGCTAACTTGCGAACAGAACAGCTGACGGTCGAGCCGCCGGTTGCGGTCCAGGACGGCCCTCCCCTTCCCTCTCTGTCCATCCATCTGGGCCGCACCAAAAATTCCGGCGCCGGCCAGGACGAGATCGTCTATCTGACCGGCCGGCCGGTGGAGGCTTTGAATGCCTGGCTCACGGCTTCAAAAATCGACAGTGGCAGTGTGTTTCGGGCGATCGATCGCTGGGGCCATGTTTCGCGCCGAGCGCTCGACCCGAAGGTGGTCAATGATATCGTCAAGCGGCGGGTGAAGATGGCAGGGCTGGAGGTCGGGGAGTTTTCGGCGCATGGGCTGCGATCGGGATACCTGACGGAAGCTGCCAATCGCGGAATACCCCTTCCGGAAGCGATGGATCAGTCACGGCACCGCTCAGTACAGCAGGCCTCTACCTACTACAACAACGCGACGCGTCGGAGCGGGCGAGCCGCTAGAATGCTGTAGCCTGTGCGAACGGCAAAGAATGGCAGCCCTCCTCCGGGAGCGATTCGCTCGCTTTGAAGTTATCCAGGCGCCTTTGATTACTCATAGTGAGTTCTCTGCCCAGGATTCTCAACAGCAAGGTCCAGGGAGGCCGCTTGTCCCAAATGCTTGTTTCAGTTGGTGATTACTCGCGGTTCGGCTATTTGTCTTGTGAAACCAGTAGCTTCGTTAAGATTTTGTTTACCATAAATAGCTTGCCGCGCCGACAGAATCGAGGCTTAGTGCAACAGCGGTGTAAATCGAGTTGAACGCCGCAAAGCGCTGTTTTGGAAAATCGGGCTGACAATGAAGCGGACGGCTGAACAGAAAATTGCGGCACAAGATACGTTGGTCGATCTGATCGAGCGGCACTCCTCGGCGCTGGCGACACAGCTCCAAGCCCACCATCTGAGCACCTTCCCGCCTGTCGCGGAGAAAGGGATTCGCCACTTTCAGCCATCTGAAGCGGCCAAGCTCGTCGGTGTCAAGGAAGTCTATCTCCGGCAGGTATCCAACGATATTGAGGATCTTGAAGTTAGTATAACTGCCGGTGGCCGCCGCTCTTATTCCGTAGAAGATATCGACAAGATCCGCCGGCACCTCGACCGTGTTGGCCGGGCTGATAGGCGGTATTTGCCTCACAGGCGTGATGGCGAAGCACTGCAGGTCATCTCCGTCATGAACTTCAAGGGCGGCTCAGGCAAGACCACAACGGCCGCGCACTTGGCGCAATTTTTGGCATTGCGTGGCTATAGGGTTCTGGCGCTCGACTTGGACCCTCAGGCAAGCCTCTCGGCTCTTTTCGGCAACCAACCCGAACTAGATGTCGGCTCGAACGAGACGATGTATGGAGCCATTCGCTATGATGATGAGCGCCGGCCAATTCAGGAGATCATTCGATCGACCTATATTCCGGATCTGCATCTGATCCCGGGCAATCTGGAACTCATGGAATTTGAGCATGACACGCCGCGTGCGCTGATGAAGCGGCAGGCAGGTGACGTGATGTTCTTTGAACGCGTTCGCCAGGTGTTGGACGAAGTCGAAAGCAATTACGATATCGTCGTCATCGATTGCCCGCCGCAACTTGGCTATCTCACCTTGTCTGCCCTCACCGCGGCAACGTCGGTGATCGTGACGGTTCACCCCCAGATGCTTGACGTGATGTCGATGAACCAGTTCCTGGCGATGGTTGCTGATCTTCTTCGCGAGGTCGCAACTGCCGGAGGAAATGTGGATTTTTCGTGGCTGCGTTACCTGATCACGCGCTTCGAGCCAGCTGATGGGCCGCAGAATCAGATGGTCGGGTATCTGCGATCGATCTTCGGTTCGCATGTTCTGAATTTCCCGATGCTTAAAACGACAGCCGTTTCGGACGCAGGATTGACCAACCAGACCCTTTATGAGGTCGAACGAGGTCAGTTTACGCGCACCACATACGACCGAGCCCTCGAAGCGATGAACAACGTCAACGAGGAAATCGAGACCCTGATCAAGAAGTCTTGGGGGAGAGCTGCATGAGCCGGAAAAACCTTCTTAATCTTGTCGCGGTGGATGCCGCTCGCCCGACAAAAACCCAAGGCCGTCCCCTGCTCTCGTCTACCGCGCAGCCGGAGGACGGTTCTGCCGACAACAAGCTCGTCAAACAAGTCGGCACTACCATTCGTGAAGAGAAGGCGCGGCAGGCTCGAGCCGATGAGATCGAGCGGCGGTTAGCCGAGGGGCAGACCGTCATTGAGATTGACCCGGCCGATATTGAGCCTTCCTTCGTGCAAGATCGTATGCCCGGCGATATCGACGGGCTGATCGCCTCCATAAAGGAAAGCGGACAGCAGGTGCCTATCCTTGTGCGCCCTCATCCGGAGCAGAGTGGACGCTATCAGGTCGCGTTTGGGCATCGTCGCCTGCAGGCCGTTCAGGCTCTTCAGAAGCAGGTCCGGGCGATCGTTCGCGAATTGACCGACGAGCAGCTCGTCGTGGCGCAAGGCCAGGAAAACAACGAGCGGCAGGATCTGACCTATATCGAGAAAGCTCTCTTTGCAGACAATCTCCAGCAGCGTTTCTCAAGGGATGTCATTATGGCAGCCCTGTCCGTCTACAAGAGTGATCTCTCCTACATGTTGTCCGTGGTGGTCAGGATCCCAAGGGAGCTGATTAATGCGATTGGCCCTGCCCCTGGGGTCGGCCGCCGCAGTTGGGTTGAACTTGCCGACCTGTTGACCAAGGATGGCGCGCTTGACGCGGCGAATATTTTCCTTGCCACTGCCGAGGCCAAAGCCCTCCCCTCGGAGGCCCGCTTCAAGTCGCTCGTGCTACATTTGAAACCGCAGTCGACGCCGGTGAGTGCTGACGTGTGGACAACCGACAGCGGGAAGCGTCTCGCGAAAGTGCTCAGCACGGATGGGAAACTGGAAATTGCAATCGACAGGAAGGAAGCGCCGGAGTTCGCCGCGCTCGTCCTGGAGACGCTTGAGGGTCTCTACCGCAAGCACCGTTCGTCGAAATAACATACCGGATCAACAGACCACGGAGAAACCCGCAAAAGAAAAGAGCCCCCTCAACGTTGCCGTCGTGGAAGCCCTCATCTGTTCTGTAGCAAGACAGAGAATCGCATTTCCATGAATCTTCGTCAAGAGTCTTTGGCACCGTTTTGGTGAGCGTATTTCTTTTGCCTTCTGAAAGGTAAAAGACGATGCATACGGGAAGTGTGACGACGCCGTTTGGACGGCGGTCGATGACGCTTGCCCTCGTGAAACGGCAGGTGGCCGCGACCGAGATCAAGCAAGGCAAGTCCGTCGATAAGTGGAAGGTCTTCCGTGATGTTGCGGAGGCCAGGGAAACGCTTAGCCTGCAGGATCGCAGCGTGGCCGTCCTGGACGCGCTCCTGACGTTCCACCCGAGCAATGAGCTTCGGCAAGACAAGTCCACGGTGGTCTTTCCGTCAAACGCCCAACTGGCGCTGCGCGCCCACGGCATTGCCGGAGCGACACTTCGACGGCATCTGGCCATCCTCGTGGACGCGGGTCTTATTGTGCGGAAGGACAGCGCCAACGGCAAGCGATTTGCGCGGAAGGATAGTCACGGCGAGATTGAGACTGCCTTCGGCTTCGATTTGTCCCCTCTTCTTGCGCGCGCCGAGGAACTTGCTCTGATGGCGCAGGAAGTCGTGGCAGCCCGTACCGCTTTTAGGAGGGCAAAGGAGACGCTCACCATCTATCGGAGAGATGTCCGGAAGCTGATCAGCGCGGCCATCGAGGAGGGCGCGGAGGGAGACTGGCAATCGATCGAAGACACCTATCTCGATCTGACGGCACGCATTCCGCGCAGCCCATCACGCGCCGATGTCGACGACTTGCTCGACGAGATGCAGCTTCTTTACGCCGAGGTCGTTAGCCGCCTGGAAACTCAGGGAGAAACAGAATTTAATAGCACCAATGCTGCTCATGATGAGCGCCACATACAGAATTCAAAACCCGAATCCATCAATGAACTTGAACCTAGCTCTAGAAAAGAGCAGGGGGGCAAGTCCGGTGGAAATAGCTTGCTACGACGCCCGGCGAACGCATCCTTTCCGATTGGCATCGTGATGAAGGCCTGCCCGCAGATTTGCGACTATGGATCTGGCGGTGCGATAGGAAGCTGGCGGGATCTGATGTCAGCTGCGGTTGTGGTCAGATCGATGCTGGGCGTCAGTCCGTCAGCCTATCAAGAGGCCTGCCAGGTGATGGGGCCCGAAAACGCAGCTGTAGCGATGGCTTGCATCCTCGAAAGAGCAAACTTGATAAATTCTCCTGGAGGCTATCTGCGCGACCTTTCGCGGCGCTGGGAACGCGGCGAGTTTTCACTGGGGCCGATGGTCATGGCACAGTTGAGGGCGAACAATGGGGACACAGTTAGGCGCGCCTAACCATGGGCGACCCGGCTCGTGTTGGCAGTTTATTCGCCGACTTGAAATCAGGTGACGCTCAGAGTTAGCGGGTACTTGTCCGCGACGCTTCCCAGCAGCGTGGCTGCAGAAACCAGAGTTGCACCCGCTGGGTCAAATCCGATTGGCTCTTGGACACCTCCTTGCCAGAGACGAGTCCCGTTGACAGTACAGTAGGTGATGGATTGGCGGCGCGTGGTCTTGCTCATGTCCGTGGGTCGGCAGGATGCCGGAAGGGGTTTCAATCGACAACGACTGAGACTGCTTCTGGGATAGTTTTGACTGGGCTTGATGTCCGGCGTTAGGCGCGCCTAACTGGATCCGTCTTAGGACCCTGGGGTCATTCCAGGTCGGGGGGCTGAGCTAACTGTAACGTGCCGGGCAGATCTACCGCCGCGAGGGCAAGTGAAAAAGGCGCGAACGCGTGAGCTTCTATTGCCGAGTTAGGCACGCCTAACTGCTGTACAGAGTTTATGACCTCCTGTCTGCCGGCGCGACGTTTTAAAACCGGTCTGGGCGCGGCGACTGAAGCAGCATCAATTTTTTGGGGTCAGCCAATTGACCTGTAGCCTGGTTTTCATTTCAAGGCGCGCATCGTTGCCGGCGATAGACTCTATTTCAACGATGCCGGACGTCCGGCGAGATAGGTCCGATTAGGACAACTAAAATGCCGGCAAGGCGGTAGGCCAATTGTTTCTGAGATGAACTTGGCGCGACCATGCGGACTCGTACCGGAAAAGGATTCGGTGCCACTTCTTCTGGAGATTGCTCCAAGCAAGGATGTGCAGCAGATCGTCGTCGATCAATTTGACAGGCATGTTGATCAAGAGCTTCGCCGGAGTAGACCTCATGGATCAGCTTCAATTCCGGCATTAGCAGGCGAGGGCGGCTGTAATCGCCGCACCTGCAGGCAGGGAAACGCGCGGGGCAGAGCTTAGCGAGGGGCAAGATCAACGGGGGCGGATGGATGGATGTTCGGCCTAGATGAGCCAAGTGATCGCTGATTTCGTGTGTTTCTCCATGCCCCAGGCCTGAATGTTGACTCTTGGATTGAGCTGATCGACAAAGCAGTAATTCACAGAGGACGATCAATGCCTAACGAAGAGAATCAGATTCAGCCGGACGGTACCGGCAAGGCGGGAGTTGAGCCGCCTGCGCCGAAAAAGGCTTCAAGGATCAAGAACGCAACTGCCGCAAAGCCCGGCGTAGGCTCATCCAAACCGGTGAAGCCAAAAACCCGCGGCCTCAGCGATCAGGAGAAGCTAGAAAGGATAGGTCAGATCGAAGCGGAAGTCGCTGGCGGTGCAACCTTGAAAGATGCCGTTAAAAGCGCCGGTATTTCCGACCAGACCTATTATCAATGGAAGAAAGCGACGGCTCAGCACGTCGGGCAGATCCAGGCAGCACCTGCTTCCGAGGACGATGAGCTCGCCGAGTTCATTCAGCTTGAGGAAGAAAATCGGCGGCTCAGAAAACTGCTTTCTGAAAAACTACGTGCGGAAAACGCTGCTCTCCGGAAGAGACTGGGGATGAGCTAGCGGTCTGACGGCACTCTCCAAATGATTTCCATGCATCCTCGGCGTTTGATGGCCTTTAAAAAAGCGCCACTGACTAGATCAGTGGGCGTCATCACCCAACCAAATCTTCCGGCATATGAGAACACCACGATCCAATTTCGTCGTTGAATACAAGATGAACAGGCGCCATACAGGGGCCCGACCAAAGTCGATATGGGGCAATCTGGACTTGCGGGCGATGGCGCGCGCGGTCGAGGCCGACGGCAACATGCCGGAGGTTGACCTGCCTCAAGCCCCTTCAGGCGCGGACGCGGTGGAACCCGCTGTGGTCACCTCGCATGCTTCGGTTGACGTGGAGCGCTCTCCGGGCAGTCCCGACGCAATGTCTTTGCCAGACAAAGCTGCCGAGCCGATAGCTGGCGAGCATTACACGGTCGACGGCGGACCGTCCGCGCAGGAGCAACCGGCATCAGTGCCAACAGGCACTGCGAAATCTCGAGGGACGACACGACGCTCTCGTATCCTACAAGTTCCGGTGCTGCTCCAGCATCCCCGCGATCTGTCAGTTCAGCACGGTTCGGACGAAGATCTGGCAGCTCTTGAGGCTGAAAACCGCCATCTGAAACGCCTCCTAGTCATGAGGCTCCGCGAGGAGAACGACAGGCTCAAGTCCATGCTTCGGTGATTCGGCGGCGCCTAATATAAGTGCTGAAATCCATAGGTCATGGCTCCGGGCGCCGTGCGGACGAGCGCTGGGTGCGAAGTGAACAGAGCTGCGCAATTACCGGCTGAAGAGGCGTTCGATTTCTCGACGCTGCTCTGCGTGTTTTGTCGGATTGTCGTTCTTAAGGCGTTCCAGATTCAGAAGCTTCCATCGTACGGCCGGCAACTCAAGTGCAGCCGGCAGCCCGACGGTATCGAAGTCCGGCTCGATGTCGTGTAGAGACAGCAGGAACTTTTGGGCTGCGTCGTCGAGGCGTTTGCGGATGTCGGCGAGAAATCGCTCACGGGTCTGCAGCAATTCGTCCAGCGAGACTTTTTCGATCGTCATGCCCTCGAATTCCTGATTGAAGACGTAGGAAATGTCTGACGGGTTCGGCGCCAGCAATTCGTGTGGCGGACGTCCAGAGCTCGCCACGTAGACCAGGAAAGTCCGAAACAGCAAATCGCTGATGCCTTCGTTTTCGTAGAGTAACTTGATATCGAACAAGTCGCGGGGATGTTGGCGATCGACTGCAGCATGCATCTTGCCACCGAAAAGATCTTCGAATGCGACAACCTGCATTTCAGCAAAGCCAAACTCGTCTTCGACTCGCTCGCTCACCCTTCGTCGTTCGACGGGATGAACCGTACCTCTGGCGACGGGGGACGTCTCTATCTTGATCGCCGTTTGCCCGCGCCTAACTTCGATACGCGTATCGCCACCACCGCCGCCGGCTATTCGCTTTGCCCGGACGTCCTTGATCTGTTCAACTTTGGCTGCGACACGATCCAGCGTCTGGTCGATGTCGGTCAGGCTCGCCTCTCTCGGTTTGAGTGGCAGGTAGGTGAGATCGATATCGACCGAAAGGCGCGGAAGATCCCTATAGAACAGATTGATGGCGGTTCCGCCTTTCAGCGCGAAAGCGGGTTCGTCCGCAATAGCCGGCAGCACCTGAACGAGCAGCTTGAGTTGAGAGATGTATTGATCACGGGCCATTGGCGCCCTCTGTCTGTCGGGGTAGATATTCTTCGGGAATTGTGATTCGATAGATTGGATGGAGTTTCCCGCCCTTGACGAAAGAGCGGTCGCCGCTGCCCAGGTCGACGGCCGAACGATCGACGTGCTTGAGCCAAGCGTGCTTGTGGCGGTCGGCGAAGACGAAAAAAAGTCTCTTCACCTGAACCTTGGTGCAAGCCGCCAGAAGCTCTGTTAGGCGGCGCGGACGCAGATTGCTCAACCCTTCAAAGATTGCGTCGATGTTGTGAAAGCTCTCGTTTTCCGGAAGTTCGTCTAACGTTTCCAAAACCGCCCGCTCCGGCGTCGAGGCTTGTATCGCCCAACGCTGTAGGTTCAGGATTTGGTCCGCCTCGGTTGGCAATGGCTCGACGCCGAGATCGGCCGTATCGAACAGGCGCGTGCTGCGGGCGATGACAAGACCGTTGGTAGGAAGACTAATCAGCCATCGGGGTGCGTTACCATAGACAAAGATGTTTTCGGCCGCGCCGAGCGCGAGGTAATGCACGTGGCCTTGAAGCGCGAGTGCTGTGCGGCCGCCAACATGAAATTTGTAGTCCATGATCGTCTGTGCGGAAAGGACAGCGATACGCCAGTCCGTGATTTTTTCCGCTGCACCCTCTCGTGTTGAAGGGCGTCGATAAACACCGTGAATAACAGGTTCGAGCCAGCTTCGGCGAACGTAGTCATGTGTGGAGCTTCGGCGAATTTCCATTTTCCGCATCCATGCGGAGTCCACGAGGAAGCCGGCAGGGACCTTTTCTATTACGGACTTTAATTTTTTGCGTTTCTGTTCGTTCATGACGGACAAAAGTGGCATAAAGTAAAGTGCGGAGCAAGCGCGCTTTAGAAATTTGAAAAAATGTCCGCTTAAAGCGGACTTTTGCGAAATGTCGTGTGGCGACGAAGACGAGTCATGTGGAGTCCGCTGTGTCCGTCAAAACATCTCTGCAAGGCGGCCCGAACTTTGGGAGATTCGTTTCAGGAAGCGAAGGGGAGGCCGGCTTCTTACTTAGAGCGCGGCTGCCGGCAAAGCAGAAGCTCGACGACCGTCTTCCTCATTTTGGGCCTCCGTCCCGAATGTAGCGACCGGTTAGCAATCGTCGGTCGCCACTTGCGCCTCCGGTGCCGCAGGAGAAGCTTCGCGCGGCGAGCAGACACCGTGCGTAGCGGAGCGGAGCAGAGGGAGAGGAGGGAAGGGGGATTTGTGGCGGGTTAGGAGGCTGGAGAGAGGTTCCCGGCCGGTCCGCCATGGAGAAACTGACATGGCACAAGCCATCCAGAAAATCACCCTGAGTGCAGCCCGGGATATCCCCTTCAACAAACTGGTGCTCAGCCAGCAGAACGTCCGCAAGATCAAGGCGGGCATCTCGATCGAGGATCTGGCGGAAGACATCGCCCATCGCGGGCTGCTCACCAGCCTCAACGTCCGTCCCGAGCTCGACGGCGATGGCAACGAGACCGGCATCTACCGCATCCCGGCCGGCGGGCGCCGGTACCGCGCCCTCGAGCGCCTCGTTGCGCGGAAGCGCCTGGCCAAGACGGCAGGCGTTCCCTGCATCGTCAGCAAGGGCGAAACGCTCGAAGTCGAGGACTCGCTCGCCGAAAACGTCCAGCGCGTCAGTCTTCATCCGCTCGATCAGTTCCGCGCCTTCCAGACCTTGCGCGAGCAGGGCCTTGGCGAGGAGGAGATCGCTGCGCGCTTCTTCGTTTCCGTGGCGACAGTCAAGCAGCGCCTGCGGCTCGCCTCCGTCTCACCGCGGCTTCTCGATCTTTATGCCGAAGACGAGATGACGCTGGAGCAGATCATGGCGTTTTCGATCACCAACGACCATGTTCGCCAGGAGCAGGTCTGGGATACGGTCTCTCGCTCCCATAGCCGGGAGCCCTATTACATCCGGCGCTTGCTGACGGAGACCGCGATCCGCGCCAACGACCGCCGTGCCGTCTATGTCGGCATCGAAGCCTACGAGGCCGCGGGAGGCGTCACCATGCGTGATCTGTTCGACCAGGATCAAGGCGGATGGCTGCAGGATCCGGCGCTGCTCGAGCAGCTCGTGATGGAGAAGCTGAAGGCCGACGCCGAGGCGATCCGCCTGAGCGAAGGCTGGAAGTGGGTCGAGGCGGCCTTCGACTTTCCCTACGGTCACACGTCCGGTCTGCGCCGCTTCTACGGCGAGCAGGCGGAAATGACCGAAACTGAACTGACGCTCTACGATGCCACCCGTGCCGAGTACGACAAGCTCGACGCAGAATATTCAGAGGCAGATGAGTACTCGGAAGCGACCGAACAAAAGCTGGAGGAACTCGGCAGCGAGCTCGACCGGCTCAACGACCGCCCCTACGTATTCGATCCTCAGGAAGTCGCCCGCGCCGGTCTCTTTGTCTCGCTCGGCGTGGGTGGCGAGCTCAAGATCGAACGGGGCTTCGTGCGGCCCGAGGACGAACCGAAGGATGAAGCTCATCCCTCGGCTGATGTCGGCGACGCTGTCGATCATGGCGGTGACGTGGCGACGACCGGCTCCGTCGGCGACGACACCCAACCAGACGACGAGGACGAAACGATCAAGCCGCTTCCGGATCGCCTGATTCTCGATCTGACAGCGGCGCGCACGATCGCTTTGCGAAATGCACTCGCGAACGATCCTGTCATCGCCTTCATTGCGGCCCTGCATGCCTTCGTCCTGAAGACCTTCTACGTCTACGGCTCGGATTCATGCCTGGAGGTGACGCTGCAAAGCGCTCGCTTCGCCCAGACGCCCGGCCTCGGCGATACGGTCTGGGCGAAAGAGATCGATCAGCGGCACGAAGGCTGGGGCCAGGATCTTCCCAAGGATCCAAACGATCTCTGGGATTTCCTGATCAGGCTCGACGAGGTCAGCCGGGAGGCTCTGTTCGCCCATTGCGCTTCGTTGTCGGTCAATGCGGTCATCGAACCCTGGAACAAGCGGACCCGGGCGATCGCTCATGCCGATCAGCTGGCCCGCTCGATCGGTTTCGACATGGTGGAAGCCGGCTGGACACCGACCGCCGACAACTATCTCGGCCGTGTCACCAAGGCGCGGATCCTGCAGGCGGTTCGAGAAGCCAAGGGTGATCAGGCGGCGGAGCTGATCGGCCATCTCAAGAAGACCGACATGGCTCGCGAGGCCGAACGGCTGATGACAGGCAGCAGTTGGTTGCCGGAACCGCTTCGCATGACGAGTGACGACGCCATCAGCGAAAGCGGCGCTACCGCCGATGATGCCCCCGACCTGCCGACCTTCCTGCTCGACGAGCCGGAAACATCGGACGATGGCACCGGCGATACCGAAAGTGGCATGGACGGCGAGCATCTCGCGGCGGCCGAGTAGGTTCACCAGCATCCCATCAGCCTGACCCGATCGCCGTTGCGGTCGGGTCTTCTTTCAAACAGCCCGGCCATCGCGCCGGGTTTTTCCGTTTCAGGAGGCATCTATGCCTGACTTCACCATCGAGACCACCTATCATCTGCCGGTCTTCCGACATCGCACCTACGCGGCCGACACGCTGGAGGCGGCCTGCCGTGCCGCCATCGACGACGACAGCTGGGACATCGCCGAGAAGGACTTCGACTCCTCCGGTCCAGTTCATATCACCGGCATCTGGGACGGTGCCCATGCGGCCTACGCGGGTCCGCCGCTCCAGATCCCCCAGCAGTTCGACGAACCTATCCAGCGCCGGGCGCGTCATTTCGAGATCCTGCTCGGACTGTTGAAGATGCTGTTGGATGACATCAGTTCGGCCCGGCCGCCGTCGCTCGAATGGCTCGCCCGATCTGCCTGGGCGATTGCACGAGGAGAAGCCATTCTCGCCGGAGAACCGGATCCAGAAGAACCGGCCACCCCACCAAAGCCTTCCCACGTCCTGGTCAGGCTGCAAGAAGCTGGTGTGCGCGACGCAATCGCCGCCGTGCTCGAAATCGATCCGAGCTTCAAAGCTCTGTCACCCGAGGCGGTGACCGACGACGATGTCCATGCGGCATGCCTGTCCATCGCCAGGACGATGGATTTTTCCGACCTCGTCGGAAACGCCGAGTTCCAGGCGGCGCTCTCGGCTATCCGGTCGGCGCATCGCCGGCTGGCTTCCGGGTGATCCCTCTCCCCCGACATCCCTCAACCTCGCCCGGCCACTGCGCCGGATTTCCGTTTCATGGAGACAATGCAATGACCTCACATGCTTCCACTAACCCGCCCGCTTCCTCTGGCTTCAAGGTCGATATCTCCCGTGGCGAACGGATCGGCCGCGTTTCGTCCGAATGGTTTTCGCGTCCCGATGACGAACGCTTCCTGTCGCTGACCGATCTCTACGATACCGTCCGATCCCGAGCCAAGCGCGCCCATGCTCGAACGATCGAAAGTGCTGCGATCCGTGTCGAAGCAACCCGCGACAATGCGGAGCGGCTTGAGCTTCTTGTTCCCGGTCAGCGTCAAGCGATCGCACCGACCCACTGGAGCTACGGCCAGCTCTGCAGCCTGGTTGGCGCACCGGCCACCTATATGCGGCAACTGCCGGCGCCGCTTGCAGCGATCAACCTGCAGCACGGCCTGCTCAATCACCGTCCCGAACTGGTAAAAACGCTCGAGATGGACGATGGCCGGCTCGAACTGCGCGCGGTGACGGGACCCGAATACGGCCGCATCTGGGATCATGAACTGGTTTCCGCCGTGATGAAGATCGCCGGCAATGGCACCGGCGACACGATGTGGAAAGTGCCGGGTGTCCTGGATTGGGCGACGATGACCCACAATCCGTTCGTCGACGTCACCAAGGACACGACGACACTTTATGCCAGCGACCGTGATGTCTTCCTGTTCCTGGTTGACGACACCCATCCGATCGAAGCCGGGCGATTGCCGAACGGCGAGCCGGATCTCTACTTCCGTGGGTTTTACGCCTGGAATTCCGAGGTAGGCTCGAAGACGCTCGGCATCGCCTCCTTCTATCTCCGAGCCGTGTGCGCCAATCGCAATCTTTGGGGCACGCAAAATTTCGAGGAAATCACCATCCGGCACTCGAAGTTTGCCGCCCAGCGGTTCGCGCATGAAGCAGCACCCGCGCTGACGAGCTTTGCCAATTCCTCACCCGCCCCATTCATCGCCGGCATCAAGGCGGCGCGCGAGCGGATAGTCGCGCGCAAAGATGACGACCGCGAAACCTTTCTGCGTCGTCGCGGCTTCTCGAAGGGCGAGACCGGCAAGGTGATCGAGATGGTCTTGTCGGAGGAGGGGAGACCGCCGGAATCGATCTTCGATTTCGTGCAGGGCATCACCGCGCTGGCGCGCACCAAGACCAATCAGGACACGCGTCTCGAACTCGAAGGCAAAGCCAGGAGGCTGCTGGAGAGCGCCTCCTGACATGTTCATGCGCGCCTGGCTCCGACCCGGCCGCGTCTGCAAACCCCATCGTCGTCATCCCAGAGCCCGGTCAAGCGCCGGGCGTCTTTTTGTCTGGAGCACCCAATGGCTATCCCCGATCATGCCCGTACAAACTTCGACACCCTGCTGCGCGCAGCGTCCGATGGCAATCTTGCTCTCATGGAATGCCTCGATGCGGCCACACGCCAGCCGCGTTACGTGCTCTGCGCTGTCGGCCGCGATGATGGCGAATATGTCTTCACGCCATTCGGCCATCTCGCCGACGGCAATCCTTACGACGTCTATCTGCCGCCCGATCCCGACGGTCCAACCGGTTTCATTGCGGGTCCTACAACCTAACCGCCGACGATCGCCGACAATTTTAGTTGGCGATCCTCGATCCCACCTTGGCTGTCCGATTTCGCTCCTCCGACCCGTTCGGCAGGTGCCGGGCCTCGCCGTTCTTTTCTCACTCCTGGAGCATCCTTCGATGAATATCATCTCGTATCCTCAAACCGTTTCCGCCCCTTCGCGTATCGCGACCAATAGCCGCGCTGACGACCTTATAGAAGCTGCCGGTCGGATCGCCTCGCTTTTGGAGCAAGGCAAAGTCGTCACTTCAGGTGACCTGCGGCAGGTCATGACCGAAGTTTTCGGCGGCAGCGACGCCGAAGGCCTCTGGCTGTGGAAAGACGCCTACGAAGCGACAGAGGCCGCCCAGGTCCTGTTTCTGCGCAAATTCCGCTTAATCGCCTCTGGGACCCAGTCGCCTCAGTTGACGCTTGCGATGGTGACGAAGGTGGCGCGGCTCCTGCCGCCGCACACACGCCGATCCGAGGAGAGCCAGGCCCTGCAGCAGTTCTCGACACCGATCCCGCTTGCCTATGTCGCATCTCGTGCTGCCAGCATCACGGCCGCTGACATGGTTCTCGAACCGTCGGCTGGAACCGGCCTCATGGTGATCTTTGCGGAACTGGCAGGCGCCCGCCTGGCGCTCAACGAATATGCGGCTACTCGGCACTCGTTGTTGCAGCAGCTCTTCCCCGGCGTTCCGATATCGCAGCACGACGCCGCGCATATCGACGATTACCTCGAGCGTTCCATCCGACCGACCGTGGTACTGATGAACCCGCCGTTTTCAGCTGGCGTCCATGTCGAAGGTCGTGTCGCCGACGCCGCCTGGCGGCATCTGGCCGCCGCTTTTGCTCGTCTCGCTCCCGGTGGCCGGCTGGTCACGATCACCGGCGCGAGCCTTTCTCCCGACAATCCCGCGTGGCGCGACGCCTTCGTTCGGCTGCAGGGGCAGGGCACGATGCTGTTCACCGCGGCGATCGATGACAGCATCTATGCCCGTCATGGAACGACAATGGAAACCCGCCTGACTGTCATCGATAAGATCCCGTCCGACGATCCGTCGAAGTTCGCAACGTGGAGCGGCACTGCGTCCGATCTGGAAACGCTGCTCAGTTGGATCGCTGACCTACCACATCGCACCCTGGCGAGCGCGCCAGACTCCATTGGAGCGCCCTCCAACGGCATCCTGCGCGCTGGCACGATGCGTCCAGCAGCAGTTGCCGCGCCGCGGTACCGCCCTACACCTGTCGACAACGAGATCATTGAACTTTCCTACGAGCTGCGCGATGCTCAGCCGAAGGATGAGGCGAGCGCTGCTGACGGCATCTACGAACCCTACCGGCTCCAGTCGATCCACATCCCCGACGCAAAACCGCATCCCGACAGGCTGGTCGAGTCTGTCGCGATGGCCTCGGTCGCGCCGCCAAAGCCGAGTTATCGTCCACACCTGCCGAAGCGCATCGTCGTCAGCGGCGATCTTTCCGACGCTCAGCTTGAAAGCGTCATCTATGCCGGCGAGGCTCATTCCGGCTACCTCGCCGGGCACTGGAGCGTCGATGTCTCTTTCGACAATCTCAAGGCGGTCGCGTCCGATGCGGAACATGCCGTTCGTTTTCGCCGGGGTTGGTTCCTTGGCGACGGAACAGGTGCCGGCAAAGGCCGCCAGGCTGCCGGGATCATTTTGGACAATTGGCTGAAGGGCCGCCGTCGGCATGTCTGGATATCAAAATCCGACAAGTTGATCGAGGACGCCCAGCGGGACTGGAGCGCGTTGGGTCAAGAGAAGCTGCTGGTCACACCCCTGTCGCGTTTCCGGCAGGGCAAGCCGATCAAGCTTGATGAGGGCATCCTCTTCACCACCTTTGCGACGCTGCGCAGCGATGAGCGCGAGGGCAAGCGCTCACGCGTGCAGCAGATCGTCGATTGGCTCGGAAGCGACTTTGACGGTGTCATCGTGTTCGATGAAGGCCATGCGATGGCCAATGCCGCCGGCGGCAAGACCGAGCGCGGCGACAAGGCGGCATCGCAGCAGGGTAGGGCGGGGCTCCGTCTGCAGCGCGCCCTTCCGGACGCTCGCGTCGTCTACGTCTCGGCGACAGGAGCAACAGACATCGAATCCCTTGGCTACGCCGAACGGCTCGGTCTCTGGGGCAGCAGCGACTTTCCCTTTCCGACCCGTTCCGAGTTCATTGCCGCGATCGAAGACGGCGGTGTCGCTGCGATGGAAGTTCTGGCGAGAGACCTGAAGGCCATGGGCCTCTACGCATCGCGCTCGCTCTCCTTCGAAGGCGTCGAATATGAAATCCTCGAACACGAGCTCACTGAGGAGCAGGTCCGCATCTACGACGCCTATGCCGAGGCGTTCCAGGTCATCCACAATCATCTGGACGCTGCCATGGAGGCGTCCGGTATAACTGGTGCGACCAGCGCGGCCGGGAAATCCGTCACGCTGAACAAAAATGCCAAAGCTGCTGCCCGCTCCGCTTTCGAAAGCTCGAAGCAGCGCTTCTTCAATCATCTCCTGACCTCGATGAAGACGCCGGCTCTTCTCAAAGCGACTGCAGCAGACCTGGCGGACGGGCATGCCGCTATCGTCCAGCTCGTTTCGACAGGGGCAGCGCTCACCGAGCGCCGGCTGGCGCAGATCCCGACCGAGGAATGGGGCGATCTGCATGTCGACGTGACGCCGCGGGAATACGTCATCGATTACCTGATGCACTCCTTCCCGGTGCAGCTTTTCGAGGAGTTCTCCGACGCCGAGGGCAATCTCAGCTCCCGACCCGTTCATGACCCGAACGGCAACCCCGTCATCTGCCGGGAGGCCGAACGGCGCCGCGACGATCTGGTCGAAACGCTGGGCAGCCTTCCGGCGATCCCGACGGCGCTCGACCAGATCGTCCAGCACTTCGGAACCGAGAAGGTGGCCGAAATCACCGGCCGGTCACGCCGCATCGTTCGCCGCGAGGAAAACAGCGCGATCGCCCGCTATGCCGTGCAGACCCGGCCGGGCAGCGCCAATCTCGATGAAGCGCGCGCCTTCATGGACGACGAGAAAGGCATTCTGGTCTTCAGCGACGCCGGCGGAACGGGCAGATCTTACCATGCCGATCTTGCCGCCAAAAATCAGCGTCTGCGTCTTCATAACCTTCTGGAAGCCGGATGGCGCGCCGACGTGGCGATCCAGGGCCTTGGGCGCAGTCATCGCACCAACCAGAAGCAGCCGCCGCGCTTCCGGATGATCGCCACCAATGTCAAGGCAGAACGGCGCTTCCTCTCGACCATCGCCCGGCGTCTCGACACGCTCGGCGCCATCACACGCGGTCAGCGCCAGACCGGCGGGCAGGGCATGTTCCGGTCCGAGGACAATCTCGAATCGCAATATGCTCGCGACGCGCTGCGGCAATTCTACGGACTGCTGCATGCCGGCAGGATCGGTGGCTGCTCGCTTGAGAAGTTCGAGAGCATCACCGGCCTGGCGCTGACATCCGACGAGGGCGGATTGAAGGATGAGCTTCCGCCGATCCAGACATTCCTCAATCGCATGCTGGCACTGACGATAGCCATGCAGAACGTGCTCTTCGAAGCCTTCGAGCAACTGCTGGCCGCTCGCATCGAGGGAGCGATTGCCGCCGGCATCTATGACAAGGGCCTGGAGACGATCACCGCCGACAGCATGACGGTCACTGAGCGCCGGCTGATCTACACGCATCCGGTCACCGGCGCGCAGTCGCACTTGCTGACGATCGAACGCCGCGATCGAAATGCGCCGATGCAGTTGGAGGAGGTTCAGCGCCTCGTAGAGCAGGATCCACGCGCGAAGCTCATGATCAATGGCAAGTCGGGCCGGCCGGCGGTGATGGTCCCGGCGCGCTCCATCATGCTGGACGACGGCTCCATTCAGCCGCGCGTGTCGCTGATTTGGCCGATGGACGAGCTGCGCTTCGACCTGTTCTCCGAGATGATCAATTGGAAGCTGCGCTTTTTCGTGCCTGTCACAGACGAGGGTGCGGCGATCCTGTTGAAGCTGATCGAGCGCCATCGCCTCGTCGATATCGCGCGCCGGTCTTGAGGGAGGTCTGCCATGCTAGCTGCCTCGGATCTGGCGGATCGTCTCGCGCAGGACGCGGAGGCGGTCTGCCGGCACTATCTCTCCGCCGGTCGTCGAGCCGGCAACTACTGGCTCGTCGGCGATGTCGCCAACAACAAGGGCCGGTCCCTATATGTGCATCTGACCGGTCCCCGCGCCGGCCGATGGACGGATGCGGCGACCGGCCAATTTGGTGATCTGCTCGATGTGGTCCGGGAGACCTGCGGCCTCGTCGATTTCCGGGACGTTGCAGACGAGGTCCGCCAGTTCCTCAGCCTGCCTCGACCGGAGCCGGTGTCGTCTCTCAGGAGGCACGCCCAAAATTCTGCCGCGGTCGAGCGGCCCACGGCTGAACGCGCCCGGCGTCTGTTTCGGATGACACAGCCATTGGCAGGCACATTGGCCGACGCGTATCTCCGCAAGCGCGGTATCCTGAGGGCATCGACCCACGCGGCGTTGCGGTTCCATCCGTCTTGCTATTATCGCGATCTCGTGACCGCCCGGACCACCAGTTATCCGGCCCTGATCGCAGCCGTGACCGAGCCTGCCGGCGCAATCACCGGCGTTCATCGCAGCTGGTTGGATCCCGACGGCGCCGGCAAGGCCAAGGTCAACGATCCGCGCCGCGCACTTGGCGGACTGCTCGGGAATGGCGTCCGTTTCTGCTTTCCGGTCAATGCGCCTGTGCCGGTCATGGCGGCAGGCGAGGGGCTTGAGACCATGCTGTCGCTCTCACACGTGATGCCAGGAATGCCGATGGTGGCGGCGCTCACGGCCAATCACCTTGCCGCCTTCCGCTTCCCGCCCGGATGCCGGCGCATCTATATCGCCGCAGACGCGGATGCCGCCGGCCGGCATGGGATTGAGGGCTTGAGCCGCAGGGCACAGGAATGCGGCATCCTGCCGCTGGTGCTGTCGCCGGAGCTCGGCGACTTCAACGAGGATCTGCGCTGGCTGGGGGCGGACCGGCTGACCGCAAGCCTCAGGGCTCAACTCACTCCGGAAGATGCAATGGCCTACCTGCCCGCGTGAAGCGCGTCGGAGGCTTGGGGGAGGGGTGCGGGCGGTACTGGGCGAGGTGCAGTCCATTGGCCTCATTCGGGATGGGCGCGCGCCCGCGGGCCTGCCGAGAGGCGACCCTTACCACGCGGTCCTCCGGGCCTTCAGCGGGTCGGTCAGGTTTCTTCCCCTGTCAGACCGCAGGCGCGGTCCGTCATTCCTCGCGGATCAAGAAACCCTCCCTCCGCCGCCCGGCGCTTCGCTGGGCCGCGGCACTTCGCTTGCGGTTCCGGCCTCGGCCCCGCTTGACCGGGTTCGCCGTCAGGCCGCGAGAGGCGCGGCCCAAACCGACGGAGACCACCATGGACCTGATCCTTCACCCCGATGACAGCTTCGAGCCCCACCACGCATCCTCCCCGACCGACCGCTTCATCTACGAGATGCAGGTCTTCGGCTATCGTCCCTTCCAGGACGAGCCCGATCCGCGGCCATTGCCGGAGGAGCCGCAGGTCCAGACTTCGATCACCACGATCTTTGACGCCCTCGCAGAAATGCTCGGCGACACCCGGCTGGAGCCCGATCTCGAAGACCTGCTCTGGTCGGTCCCCAATCTCTTCCACCGGGCCGGCGAGCGCATCCAGCGCGAACTCGACCGCAACGAAGAAGCGCAGCGCACCGGCCAGCGCGAGCAGGACGGCTCGGAGGTGAAGAGTGTCGAGCTCGAACGCCTCATCGCCGAGGGCATCACGCTCCTGGAACGCCGCAATGCTTTCGAGTTCATGCGCGACTTCAGTGCCGACCTGTTCGAGGCGCGGACTGGATCGTCCTGGCGGCCGCGCAGCGGCTCCAAGGTCAACCACGCCAACATGACCGCGGCGATGATCGACAGTCGCGACTTCCTCTCCGCCCGACGTCGCGCCGAGACAGAGGTGCTGATCCCTGCCGGCACCAAGATCGCCTTCTCCGGTGGCATGGATTATAACGATCATGAGCGCATCTGGGCCAAGCTCGATCAGGCGCATGCCAAGCATCCCGACATGGTTCTGCTGCACGGCGGCTCGCCGAAAGGCGCTGAACGCATCGCCGCCTGCTGGGCGGAAGCCCGCAAGGTCACGCAGATCACCTTCAAGCCCAACTGGACCAAGCATGCGAAGGCCGCGCCATTCCGGCGCAACGACGAGATGCTGTCGGTCATGCCAGCCGGACTGATGGTCTTTCCCGGAAACGGCATCACCGGTAATCTTGCCGACAAGGCGCGTCGCCTCGGCATTCCGGTCTGGCAGGCTTCAGGAGACGGCGCGTAAGCGCCGATTTCCTCGAAGTACGCAAAAGATGGAAAACATGGGAAAATTGGATTATATGGAGAACCATACCGGAGACCATAGCGATGAAGCAGTTCACCACAGGCGACCTGAACAAACAGATCGGCGATATTACCGATGCGGCGAGCCGCGAACCGGTCATGCTCACTCGCCACAAGAAGCCTCGCTTTGTGCTGATGAGTTACGAGCACTATGAGCGCATGCGCACGGGCGGCGACCCCCGCCGCGCCTATCATATCTCCGAAATGCCCGCCGAGCATGCGGAGCTGTTCGACGAGGCGCTCGATCGGCTGGCGCGCGGCGAAGGCTACGATGATGAGCCATGAATTCCGCCCCGGCGAGGTCATATCTTATCCGTACCTTTGGGCCTGGCAGCAACAGCGCGGCGAAACCGAGGGCCGCAAGCAGCGCCCGGTCTGCGTCGTCATCGCCATCGGCAGCGCCTCCGATGGGAATACCCATCTGGCCCTCCTCGCCATCACCACGCAACCGCCGCAGACGGGTCGTGCCGCTCTGGAGATCCCGGACATCGAGCGCAAGCGCGCTGGCTTGAGCGATCTGAAGCAGTGCTGGATCATGGCCGACGAATACAATTACGATATCGTCGAACGCTCCTGGTACATCGAGCCCGATCAGGACGTCCTCGGCCGCTTCAGCAAATCCTTCATGGTGAAGATCGCCCGACTGTTTGCCGAGACGCGCGGCCGAACCGGCCGGGTCAACCGCCTCGATTGAGCGGCGATCGAAACGGTCATCATCCGGTACATCTCCGGCGACTACATCGTCAGCGCCATCAACATCGTAGGCCGTCCTCACGAGGCAACTCTCCGACTGCCGGGTGTTTTCGGCTGGTCTCATTTTCCTAACAATCACCGGGGCGGGAGCGATGCTTGGAAATCAAGCCGGTGTTTTGATCTCGATTCAACGGAGCTGCAGTCGCGCCAGAGCGCACGGCAATTCGAGCGCCACACCGACCAAAGCAATCTCTGATAATGACGATGGGACTGTAACGGTGGCGGTCGCTCGCGCCGCGTCCACCTCGTTGAAGGCCAGCATCGGTTGACCCGAACACCCACCGACGCAAGCGACAAGCTCGGCACTCTGCGGGTCCGCAGAGGGCAGCCACGGCGAGGTCTCCTGCCGATGTTGCAATCAAGGACCATTCCCGTTCTTTGTGTCGCCTTTCTAAGGGACCGGCCGCGATCAGCGTCAACCCCGCAAGGGGGTTGCCCTCCGCTTAAGCTTCGGTGACGCCTGCGGCACAGCCCCTTCTTCGGGCGCCATCGGGAATGGTCCCGATGCAACGAAGGAGACAATCCCATGGCTATCACGATCGCAACCCTCACCGAAAAGACCGACGGCACTCTCGAAGGTGTCTTTGCCACCATCCGGGTCAACGCCCCGATCGCCCTCGTCCCGAACGCCAGCAAGGCGAGCGAAGAAGCCCCCGATTACCGCATCATCCACCGCAAGACGGGCTTCGAGATCGGCGCAGGCTGGAACCGCATCTCCCGCCAGACTGGCGAGGAATACATCTCCACGAAGATCGAAGCCCCTGAGATCGGCGTGATCTTCGGCAACGTTGCCCCGGCGCCCGGCGGCGAGCCCGGCAAGAAGGTCATCCTCTGGAACAGCCCGGCCTGAACCGGACCGCCGGCCCCGCAATCGGGGCCGGCGCTCCCCGAATTCAAAGGAGGCCGCCTTGAGCCGCTACACGATTACTGTCACCCGAACCGCATCCCGCCACTCAGACCCGGATGCGATCATCGGCTACGACCGCCCGCTTCAGACGTTCTTTCTCCAGGCATTTCCGGATGCCGAAGGCGAGAATCTTGAACTCTGGCTGGGCACTGAGCTGAAGGAATTCGAAACACTGTCGCAACTGCGGTCCGCAGCAATCGCACGCGGTTTCGACTTCATGCCGTTGGCATCGAGCATTCTTCACAAGCTGCTCGACGACCATGTCCGTGAAGCGCATCACGCGGTCAGCGACACGACTATCCAGGACCTTATCAACGGGACACCCGCCTTTTAGCGCACGCCGAAAACGAAATAGCCCGGCTCGGCTCGGGCTATTTTTTTGCTTGGCTGGCAAGATTACTTGTTCAGCGCGTCCTTCAGTGCCTTTGCCGGCGTGAACGCCAGCTTTTTCGCCGCAGCGACCCTGATCGTCGCACCGGTCGCAGGATTGCGCGCTTCGCGCTCCGGCGTTTCCTTTATCTTGAACTTGCCAAAGCCCGGCAGCGAAGTCTCGTTGCCGGCCACCGCCGCTGCGGTGATCGAGGCGATCACTGCCTCAACAATGGCTTTCCCCTGCGCCTTTGTAAGGCTGTGTTCGGTCGCGATCTTGTCGGCGATTTCATTGGTTGTAGTCATATTCACTCTCCGCATCGTGTCAGATGCAGAATCCCTGCCATTACCGGCCCGAGCTGTCATCGACACGCTGCGGCAAATGGTGCGGAAAGCCCCGATCTCCACAGTTATTCACGTGCTCAGGTGTCAGATAACCCGAAGACGGGCATCGAGCCCGTCCTCGGGTCCGGGTGCGATACGGAGAGGAAATGTCTGCTCAGTCCGTCCGAGGATGCCATGGCGGCATGTCGGCCTCAAGGACGAGCGGTGCCCCCAATTTTGCCTCCGCTCCGGTTCCCTGCGCTCCGACAAAATCGGCACCCCCACTCGCCGGCTCCGCCGGTCGCTGGCGCGATCCTTGACCCCGCCACGCCCCCATGACCGCACGCGCCGTCTTTCACAAACCTCAAGGAGACGACGATGCTTCTGGAACAACACATTGAAGAGCTGCGGGCCGAATTGCGAAATGCCGTGTATCCCGACGAACGCCACGCGATCGAGGTCGAGCTGGAGCTCGCCTGCGCCGAGCTGGCGGTGATCATGGCCGAACAGGAGGGTGTCATCGACGCCGAGCCGCCCTTCTGAGGCGGCTTTCGCCATATCGCGCGGCCTGACGCGCCGGATCGACCGGCGCTTCAAACCCAAAGCTTCACTTCGCATCGGCAGTTACCGGAAGCAGCCGCATTTCCCGCGTGAAGGACCCGGTCGGATTCCCAACTCGTCTTTAATCCCATGCCATCCACCTGAGGATAGGATCGTCCCATGGCGCACCCTTTGCTATCTGTCAGCCGTTTCAGCTTGCCGGACAGGCCGTTTCGGCCTGTATCCTCGCGACCGTCTCTTTCGCAGAACCTGAAGGAATAGCCTGACCGCCTCTTCCTCTCGCGCGAAATGATGCTCCCGCCTTTGGCCTGCAGTACCGATCCGGCCCCATCGCCGGATGAGACAGGCTTCGCCGAACAGGTTGGGTTCGATCGACATGGCATAAAAGCGGGCCATGTTTTTCTTGGCGTCGATGCGTTCGACGTAGAGCTGGTAGGATTGGGTAATCATGGTCCGGAGAATCGGGTAAGGCCGACTCAGCGTCCAACGACATATTTGAATCGGTTGGTTTCGATCGATTCATGCTGATGATGAGTTGTCGGCTGACGATCCGGGCGAGCCGCCTGCGGCGGCCGGTGCTACTCGCCTTGCTCACGGAGCCCGCCAGCGGTCTCCGCCCATCCGGGTCACGCCCCTCTCGCCGTTGCCGCACCGGTGGCGCGAAATTTCCGCGACCGTGGGCGATGATATGCTGCATAGCCGGCTGGGCGCCGGATATGGGCACGGCGCCCGGGCGCCGTGGTCTATCTCTCTCTGACGTCCCATTGTGCACCCGCCACTCCGGCGTCAAGGACAGCGCGGCCCCTCCCATTTTCAGCCGCCGTCCCTTCGGGCCATCGCCAGAAAATCGGTTCCTCCGCTTGCCGCCGCTGGCGGTCGCGATGCGATCCCTGACCCCTCGCGGCTACGGTGCGGGCTCCTTTCGTCAGAGACAGAAAGGAGACACTACAATGTCCGATGACTGGTACTACGTCCATCAGCTCGCAGTGCTTGGGGGCTTCAGGCTTGTCGTGCTCGCAAATCGCATCGGTTGCGAGGACGAATTGTTGCTGGAACTGCACAACGAGCTCGCCGAAGGGCTGGCAGCGGCAATTGCGCGGCTGCGATCCATATCGGCGCTGGAGCGCCAACTTGCCAGCGAGCCGGACGAGGAAGGCCTCGCCGCTTTCCAGCTTCACGGCGAGAAGGAATGCTTTGCGCGCTTCCGGATCACTTTGCTCGACGACCTCGAAATCGACTTCGACACGAACGAGTACCGTCTGAACGGCGGCGATTGGCACAATGCGCTCCCGGCCGATTGCGACGGCGTCGAGATCAGTTATGCGAGGCTTGTGGCCCTCACCGATGAGGAGCTGGGCACGCTCGCCCCGATCGTCCGCGCGATCCGCAGCGAGGCGGACATCGGCATCAGCATCGCACGCGTCATCTATGGTTGACCGCTGGCGAGGGGCGGCTTCGGCCGTCTCTGGCCTCTTTTGTTGGCTTGATCGCTTACCGGCATCGAGCCAGCCGCGCGGTCTTGAGGGGAGAGACTTGCCGCCTCTCCCCTCAAGCACCCCTCTCCCTGCGGCGCGGGCCAAGGCCCGCCCGGCCTTTCCGGCCGGTAGACGGACGCTGCCGCGACTTCCCAAAACAAGACGGAGAGGAGGATCACTTGCGCTACGCCCCTCATGCTTCGGGCATTCGCTCCAGATGATCGTCCTCTCCTGCGGCGCGCTCGCCGTCTCATCGTTCGCGTGCCATCGATGTCCGTTCCCTTCAGTCACGGACATCCCGGCACCTCACGACGACGGCTCGCATCAGCATCTCCAACCAAATCGGCCTGGACACCGCGCTGTTCCTCCGGCGCGGATCAAAGGCCTGAGCCTATGATCGCTGTTGCTTTGTCTGGCGACTCGCAACAGCATTGGCGCCTCGGGCACGGTGGCCAGGCCGATTTGGTTGGAGATGGCAGGATAGGCTATTGGTATACCAATAGCCGTTTCGCCCGAGGGGCGAGTCACCTCAGAGGCGAACAAGGGTTTCCCGGTCTTTCATTTTCCAGACGTAACGAGGCCATGAGGGGAAGACGTCGGGTCGCCAGAATAGGGGAGGCTCCGGAGCGGACTCTTTGGGCAGACAGCCTTCGGCCGCCGTGAAATGCAGCGGCATCTCGGCGGTCAGGCGTTTTCGCTCATCAGCGAATCGGCGTATCCGCCGATCGGTGGATGGTCGATTCGACGGACCTGCGAATGTGCGAATAGGCGACTGCGCGTATACGCAAGTAGGTGAAACGCCGTTTGAGCGTATCAGGAGGTCGGCGAATGAGTGAACCAGTGATTGAGCAGTTGGGTGAAACGGCAGATCGGTCAGCCAGCACATAAGTGAAACGGTGCGACACGGATCTGGCGAATGGGAATTCAGGCGATCCCCTCAATCAGTGTATTGGTGATTGCGCAAATCGCCGAACGGGTGGTTGCGTGCACGCGCGATTGGGCGGATCAGCGAACAGGTCATTCCGGGAACGGGCTATTGAGCGATCCGGCGCATCGGTGAATGAGTGATGCACCCGTCTGGCGAAAGGGTGAAAGCGTGTCTAGGCGGCCGCCGCCTTTGCGGATAAGCCCTCAATTGGCAATTGTGATCGCAGTCGTGGTCGCTGCGGTTATCGCAACAAACAAGACGCGACAAAGGCTCTATCACAACCGTTCGCGTCAGCGCAGCAGCGTGGTCACCTGATCCTCTTCGGAATCCGACGCCCGGCTCCCTCGTCTTTTCCCGCTTGAGCAAGCCAATTGCCGCTGATAAATTATACCGGAGTATAATTTGGAAACTTGGTCTAGGCTGCGGGCCGGGCCGGTACTCCGTCTTTCAAGGATAAGGTTTGACTCTGATACACAATCGGTCCCTCCTGACGAAGGAATGGTACATGGTGCCGTTCACTGCGGACTGCCCTGACTGTGGTGCGCAGACACGGTCCGCAGCTGTTGTCGTTGGCCCTTCAAGCCTGGTGGGGGACGCCGGGTCTGAGCCGGAAAGCGATATACTCGCGAAGCCGCGCAGAACACTTGATGCCTTCGCATTCGTCGAGGCACTAGGCGGTCAGACCGAACATGTCGAGCGATCCGTCGTCAACCGCTTCCATAGCACCTTCGCCTTCGTGAACGGCCAACTGACATCGATCTGCGAACACTGCGCGGAAAATCTTCCACCCGCAGCAATCCGCTCCGCCGTCATGAACGCCTTTGTTCGGCTTGGGCGGAAGCGCCTGCTGGTGAACGAGCGCTTGATGCTCTTTTCCTCTGAGGTGGTGCTGACGGAATTTCGTGGGGACACGTCTATAGAGGAAAGCGCGATGCGCGATCCGGATTAGGGGCACTTTGGGAATCTCTGCAATAATACCCGCTAAGGTTTTATGGCTGAGGTGACGGAAATAAAGGACAGGGTGGTGTCGGCGCCAAGTCGTTCGCTACGGATTTTGTAAGCGGCGTTCAGATGCGAGAGATCAAAGATGCGCTCTGCACCGTTGTACTGTAGAAGGCTGATGGTCTGCATCTTCGATGCAGAAGAAGATCGCCGAGGCTTCGGCGCTTCAAGTGCTTAGAGGTCGAGCAGCTGATGTATATGGGCGAGCGTAATCTCGTCCAGTGCTGGCCGATCTCTTTAGACGCATTGAGAAGCGGCTCGATAGATCACCAAGCCTCATCGTTCTGGACGAGGCATGGCAGATGCTCAGCCATCCGGTAGTCGCCGCACCCCTTGTGTGGTGCCTTGCCTGGAGAAAAGTTTGCCTTTCAGGACGTCGTCAGTCAGATCGGCAGGCAAAAGCCAGGACAGCGCTGCCGTCGCAGCTCGCCCAATCCCGTCCTGCACCGTGCTGCGGGCAATCCCGAGCAGATCGGCAATATCGCGAACGCTCACGCCGTCTGATCGCAGTCGACGCAATGTCGTCGTTATCTCATGGTCAGCCTTCGTCTCTTCGACATGCCATCTCCTCACGTTCAAAAGGAGGTGCACGCCAAGGTTGCTGTCCCAGCCGCACTGCTTACGTTGAAAAACTGTCCGGCATCGAATTGGAATTGCGTCCGGTAAATCATCGGAAACTACACCATGATTTCTCAGATTGACCTCGTAATCCTAGGACGCGTCGACGCGGTCCTTAGCAGAGTGCCGGTTCTGGCTCATCATGGTGACGGGCGCTTGAACGGCGGCCAGCATGGAGAGGATAAGGTTCAGGAATATGACCGGGTAGGGATCGAAGGCGTGCGAGGCTGCGATCAGATTGACCGCTACCCAGATGGCGAGCGCAGCGGCGAAAATTGCAATGAGTGTCCAAGAACCGCCGAATTTCGCTACCTTGTCTGCCAATCGTTGAGCCGAGGAGAGCTTCTCGTCGAATGACTGATTTTGAATCGCGGGTAATTTCCCTTCGTGAAATCAGTCGCCGGAATACCGCTTGCTTTCGCTGCGTCAGCGGCTAGAAGGGCTTTCCCAGGTAACGATTGGCACCAAGCGAAATTTCCTGCGCAAATATCTCGCGCTCATGTCTCTACAGACATGATCTCCTCCAGATGTACAAACTGGCCGCGACTTCAGGGCGTAAGCGCCATTCAAGACGCGACCAATTCCCTGCCAGATATCTGAGCAATCGAGATACTGAAGAAGATCGGAGCTTCCTTACCCTCCGAGTCGGCGCCGGGCTTGGAGGATCCGGGCTCCCACCACAATGGCCGCTTTTGTAATAGGGACCAGGCGTAAAGACGTTCGTTGTGCCGCTCCGAAGTGTCCGGCAGTTCCTCGTAGGTCCCTTGAACGAGGACGCTCCTCCAACGGTGATGTTCCCCGCTTTCCTCCACCTGAAGGCAAGCGTTCGGATTGCTCCGCATCCAATCTACCTTTTGCCCCGCCAGGGAAAAGACATAGAGCTTTTCTCCATCGAACGCATAGTGGACGGGCACGACGTAAGGTCGATTGTCGCGGACACAGGCAAGATGCCCAACATTTTGGTGGGCAACGACCTCCCGGCTTTCGCGGTCAGTCATTTCTCGAACGCCCAATTTATGATCCTCCTAGCTCTGAAACGCGGGTATGGAACGGCGCGAGCCTTGGCGTTTGCTCGAAGGTGCAATGGTTTTCGTTGCTTCTTCCCGGCCCATGTTTTCGAAAGTTGCCTCGAAAAGCTCCTGCGCATATGCAATCGCAGAATCGGCATCCAAGGACGACAGCTTGATGTCTTCGCATTTCAACCGCATCGCACGGCGAATGGCTGACAGCGCCTGTTGGGCTGCATGTTTGTCACCATCTTTGATGAGGAGGCTCAACGAGGTCATTGCGACAACCTCCAGTACCGTCATACGGCCTTCGATCTCGCCCATGGACTGAATGGCAAGGTTTGCGCCGTTCCCGTAACCATCGCGCTTGGCATTGTACATTTCGGGAATCCCTTCATGAAGTTCGGCTTATCGTATCGGTTCATCGGAATTTACTCCGTGTGAACGGCTTAGCCTTCTTGCGGACGTTTTTGGCTTCGGCCGTAGCACGGACCCTCCCTCATTTTCCCAAGCTGAAACAGCCGCAGAGTCCGCGTTCAGTCTTTGCCGTTTGGACGCCGGATAATTGACGGTCGGGATAGTTGCGGCCTCAATCCGACGAATGACAGCGACCTCCTGCAAGTGCCGATCACCTTCGGTCGCTTGCATCTCAGAAGTAGCGTAGTCAGCCCGCTTGAGGACGCGTCTAAGTGTTTTTCGTTCCTCGGGCGTGGGGCACATCGATTCTGATCCTTCAGACTTGGCGAAGCAAGTATCGAGAGCACATGCGACATCGCTGTCCATCTCGGCTTGGATGAAGTCGCCGACGCGATATTCATCGCATGCACGTTTGTGCCTTCTTCATCCAAGGTCCCCGGCGGGGTTCAGCGGCCTTCTTCCGGCGTTGAGAAGAAGCTGGCGCTCTGTCGCAGTTGGCCCCAACAGCTTCAGCAGTCGTTTCTCTTCAAGCGGGTCAAGCCGGAAGCGTTTGGCAAAATCACTTATTGTCCAGACCCTGGCCAATCTGGACGAACGAGACTGTTGAGCCTTCGTGGCAGTCATTTGCTGCTCTCCTCAGTTGCGGCCGTCACTTGAACGTCGCGGTGGCCGGGACCTGTCCTGTCGCACGCGAGATCCAGGGGCCTGCTGCGCCATTGGTTTCTCCATGAGCATCGTACGGGCTGCTCAATCTATAAAGGACCGCGAGAGCGAGCCCAATTGCCAAAGCGGCCACCATTATCCTTCGACCAGCCCGAGAAACCATAAGGCCGCAATCCTTTGTAAATAAGGTACCGTAAGGGGCCGCTCGCTATTCCTTACCCTCGGCATCCTTCTTGATTGCCGACTCCAAGTCCTGCGGATGAACCTGCAACAATTGCCTTGTCCCGATACTGACGCCCACGGCTGGTATTTCGATATGCGTTGCAGTTCTTCGGTAAGCGGGAAATGACAGTCCTTCTATCAATTCTTCATCTACTATCACTCGGTAGGTGCCCGCATCGAGCGGGACGACCAGAGCGCTTAGGGCAAAAGGACGAGAAAAGGTAATCTCAGATTCTGTTGTGCGTTCTGACATAGGAACCTCAATTGGTCGATTGGACCAACGCTCACCGCAAACGATGCTATTTCGGTAACTGCAATCCGGACGCTACCAGAACGTGCCTTGCAGTATGACGTAGAGAATGAATGCGACAGCCATGACCGGGATCGATTTCATGACGAAATCCCCGTATCTCAAGCCGCTGAGGAATCGCATTGCGCGTTCGTGTCTGGAAGTTCTTGCTATGGAAGACATCGCGTCCTCCCGCTTGGGGCTAGAGCTTTTTGCGGCTCTAAAAAGCAGCGCCCGTTCCGTGGCTGCTACTATATCTCAAATGGGGAGGCTGGACGCAATTGCAAGGCGAAAACGACTCCTTGCAGAATAATGGATAGCGGCATTTTTCATTGTCGCGAAGTAAGCGGGTCTGCCACGCTGGCGTTTGGCTTCCATCGCGGATCGACGCCGACAGCTTTCGACATTCATCTCAAAGATTGTTGCGTGGTGGACGAGACGATCAACGACGGCGAGTGTCATGGCGGGATCGGGGAAAACCCTGTTCCATTCACCGAAGGGCTGGTTGGCGGTGAGCATGAGTGATCGCCGCTCGTAGCGCGCGGAGATGAGTTCGAAGAGCACGCTCGTTTCAGCCTGGTGCTTGGTCACATAGGCGAAATCGTCGAGGATGAGCAGATCGAATTTGTCGAGCTTCGGACTTGAATGACGTTGCTCGAGCTGGAGGAAAGCGTGAAGAATTCGCGCCCGTGTCATGACGGGGCGGCCCTTCTGGCCGCCATTGTCAAGTCCTCCGACGCGATCGTCAGCAAAAGCCTGACGGGCGTTATCAGGACCTCGAACAAGGCGGCCGAACGGCTGTTCGGCCATACCGCAGCCGAGCGAATGGAAATAAATTAGGTCATTTGCATTTTGCAGCGTAGGATACTCTGTCGGCCTATTCTTCCAGGGCAGAGCCGATTGGGAGATTATACGCGCTCTTGCCTGACGGTAGGAGTAGATATGATGAGACGTAGATCTCTCAACGACGATAGAACAACGGTTCCCGCTCCAAGGACCGCCACGCCTATTACGAACCCCAACCCTCCACGAGCGCAGAGCAAGCTGCACAAGTTTGCGATCAGCGGGGTTCCCATGAATGAACGCGTCCAAACCATAGTTTGCTCGATCGGCGACTTGCGGCTGGCACTGGAAGCGGACGTTGCTTGGTCGGTTCGAGAAAGTGCACGTGGGAGAACGTTATGACTACCCCACTGCCGTTCGAAAAGATGCCTGTCGAAGAAAGGCAGGCCATCCTTAGGGCACTCGCTCACAAACTTCATGCTTGCGCCCTCATCGCTGAGCGTGATGGAGATCTGGTCTGGAAGCTGCTTCTGGCTCTCAGTGCCCGGTTGGAAGGGAGCAGTGAGGAAGTGGCAGCAGATCCATGTCGTGGCGAGGATGTTGTTCGAAAGTCATTGAAGTTGCTCAGTGAGTTCGAGTTGCGTCGACCTCACTGCACGGTTCATGAGTTCGCAATCATGCCGCGACATTGACCTTTAGCCAATGATCGGTGTGATCAGGCGGAGGTCCCAGTGAACCGGAAAAGGCGGATCGGACGGTATGCGGGCTGAAAGCTGGGGGCGCCTTGAAACGGAGGCAGCAAGGCGTCCAGGCGGCTGCGGAACGGGACGCCAACTTCGTTCTAGAATATGCCGTTAAGGGCGGCTCTCCTTGGCTTCAGCTTCAGCGATTAAGATGGCGCAAAACCAGCGGCTGGAGTGCAGTTGTCGATCAGAACGAGAATTAATGGAGACGGAGCCGGGAGGCTGCTGTGCAACGGTTCATTCTCAGGCAAAATATCGACCTGTTTCGCGCGCGGCTGCTGGAGCCACGTAACGAGCACGACACCCACTTCCTCAAGGTCATGCTCTCGCCGGCTCTGAGAGAGCTGGCGATCCTCGAAGCAGTGAGTGGCTTCGGTGTGGAGATCGATCCATTGCACGCGGAGGTACAGCGGAGAATCTTCCGTGACGAATTTGAGCATTCGTCAAAGCCCCACCTCCTGCTGGACCCCCGCAAGGGACTGCACATCGTCGACATTAACGCCGCGTACGAAAATGCCACTCTGACATCTGCCGCCGAGGTTGCAGGGAGTTGCATGTTCGATGTCTTCCCCGACAACCCTTCGGACGAAGAGGCAGACGGGGTCAGCAATCTCTATGCATCGCTTAAACATGCCGCCGAGGATGGCGTTTCCAATGCCATGCGTATCCAAAGGTACGATGTCCGGGACACCAGCGGCCTCTTCGTGACTAAATTCTGGAAGCCGGTGAACACTCCCATCTTCGATGCCGAGGGTCGCCTTATCTACCTGCTTCATCAGGTGGAAGACGTCACCGAGGCCATTCAGAAGAAAATGACCGAGGCAGCCGGCAGTCCGGAAAAATCTAGCCGTTTGATCCAGCGCAACGACTGTCTCGATACGAGCCACTATCCGTTTGTCCGCCGCCAACTAGGTCACGCGTCTGCGGCACCCACCAGCCGACATCAGCAAGAAGAGCATAGCGAAGAGATCACTGCACCCAGAAATCCAAGGAACATCCGATGCGACATGCGACGACAGCAACCACCCCTAAAGCCAATGAAAGCCGGTCGGCAGAGAGTGCCGGTATTCAGGATGGCAAGGTTCCTGACTTTCGGTTGCAGAAGCCAGACGAGGGCGGCTGGCAGGTGCGCGTGGTGAGCGACCGCGGATCTTACTGGTTGCGCGCCAACCACGTGGAACTTTGCGACCACGGAAAACGGATCGATCTATCGGATGCGAATGCCTTTCTGCGCGCAGCTCGAAAGGATGGGTTCAACACCGAATATGTCGGCCCGAACGGTAGCGCCTTCATATAGCTGCTTTTGGTGGCTGACGGAAAACACATGATTTCCGCGCAGCGCCGTCGCAGGGTGAAGTTGGCGTCGTAGGATGGCGATTTTCTGCGCGACAAACCCTGTCGGAATGTGAGACTGTGCGACAATTCCTGATTTGAGGTTTGTCGCACATGTTGATCGGCTACATGCGGGTGTCGAGTAGTGATGAGCGCCAATCGGTTGCCTTGCAGCGTGATGCCCTTATCGCGGCCGGGGTTGATGAGCGTCATCTGCATCAAGATCGCGCTTCCGGAGCGCGCGACGATCGGCCGGGCCTGAAGACCTGCCTCGGGGAATTGCGCAAGGGCGACGTGTTGGTTGTCTGGAAGCTCGATAGGTTAGGCCGGTCGCTCTCTCACCTGATCCGTATCGTTGAAGAGTTGAAGGTACGCGGCGTCGCCTTCCGCTCTCTGACGGAGGCGATCGACACGACGAATTCGCACGGCTCGTTTCTGTTCAACCTATTCGGCACGCTTGCCGAATACGAGAGAGCGTTGATTACGGAGCGGGTCAATGCCGGCCTGGCTGCGGCGCGCCGGCGCGGCCGCAAGGGCGGCAGGCCTCCGGCGATCGATGCGGAAAAGGTCGAGCAGGTTCTGGCTGCTTTGGAAGCTGGCGCCAGCAAGGCCTCCGTGTGCCGGACGTTCAAGGTACCGCGCTCGACGCTGATCGACACACTGAGACGGATTGGATGGACCGGGTCCGGGAAGAAAGATTCGCCCGACACCTCGCATTAAGGGCTGATGTGACCGATGTCCTTCCTCGATGCGCAGGCGCGCACCATTTTGTTCGAGCCGCCTGACATTTATGAAGAAGCCCTGGCGCGCTATGCTCTGTCTGCTGAGGATATTGCTTTCGCAAAGGCGCATCGCCGGTCGCATAATCGGCTGGGCTTTGCAATCCAGCTCGCGCTGGTCCGGGATTTGGGGCGTCCGCTGCGTCCAGGAGAAGTCCCGTCTCAGGCGGTCGTCTCTATTGTCGCCGACCAGCTTGGCATCGACCCTGCGGTGTTCGGGCTCTATGCCCAACGGGAGGAAACACGCCGCGAGCATGCGCGCGAGATCGTCGCAGCGTTGGACCTCCAGCCTGTTCGGGCGAGCGACTATCGCACACTGATCACCGTGGCTGCACGTGAGGCGGCCGCGACCGAGCAAGGCGCGCCGATCACCAAGGCGGTGATCGAAGCACTCAAGGATAGGATGCTGCTCGTTCCCGTGCCGGAGCTGCTGATACGTCTGGCACTGGCCGGCCGGGCGGCGGCACGCCGACAGGCTTATCGCGAATTGATCCGGGGCCTGGAGCAATCGTCTATCGAAGCGCTTGATCAGCTTCTCGCTGAGCGGGCGGGCGATCGGAGCCACCTCGGCTGGATCGCGGAGGCGCCTGAAGGAGCGAAGCTGAAAAACCTCAAGGGCCTGATCGCCCGCCTCGAGGTTCTTGATGCGGCCACCATTTCCGATGAACGTCGCAAGACGATCCATGCCAACCGCTATGGTATCATCGCCCGGGACGCGCGCGTTCTGCATGCACGCGAGATACGACGCCTGACATCCGAGCGTCGCTGCGCCACGCTGACCGCCTTCGTCATCGAAAAGCAGGCGGCGATCACCGACCTCGCGATCGACATGTTCTGCAAATTGATCGGCAGCACCCGTCGCAAGGCCGAGATCAGCCGCAAGGAGCGGCGGCTGAAAGAGGCAGACGTTCTTGATGGGGTGGCGCTCAATCATCTCAAGCTCGGCGAGGCTCTTCTCGCCGCCCGTGAGAGTAACACCGATTTTGCATCCGCGATCGCAACCTCCCTCGGCTGGGACGGATTGATCGCCAGCATGACGGCTGCAGCCTCTGTCGTGCGCCCAGATCGCAGTGACGAATTCGACGAGCTCATTGAGCGGCACAAATCGTTGCGCAAGCTGGGCAGACTCATGTTCCGCACGTTCTCGTTCCGGTCGTTCCGTCCCGACGACCCGATCCTGACGGCAGTGGACCATCTGCGTGCACTGTACGATGGCCGGAAATTGCCCGCGCAGGTGTCGCTCGCATTTATGACCCGCAAATGGCGACGGCGTGTGCGCTCGGATGGCACCCATATCGACCTGCGCGCCTGGGAAGTGGCGGTGCTCGTTCACCTGCGGGAACGTCTACGGGCCGGCGACATATGGGTCGATGGCAGCCGGGCATGGCGCAGTTTCGAGGATTATCTTCTGCCTCGGCCGATCTTCGCCCTGATGCGCGCCGAAGGGCGGCTCGGGCTTGCCATCCCTGACAGCTTTGCCGAATGGCGAACTGAGCGCACCGCCACGCTCGACGCGAAATTGAAAGAGCTGGCCAAGGCGGCCGCCGCCAACGCCATTCCGGATGCGGCGATATCCGACAAGGGTCTGTCAATCTCGCCGATCCGCGAGGAGGACCGCGACAGGATCGTCACGCTCAGCCGCCGGCTTTATATTCTGGTCCCGCGGATCAGGATCACCAGCCTGCTCGCCGAAGTCCATAGCTGGACCAGGTTCCTCGACAGCTTCACCCACTACCGCACCGGTGAGACGGCAAACGACGAGGCGGCGCTGATGGCCGCGATCCTTGCCGACGCTACGAACGCCGGCGCTGAACGCATGGCGGAAAGTTCGCGCGGCGTCACGATCCATCAGATGATGCTGATGGTGGACCGGCATCTGCGATCGGAAACTTATGCCACAGCGACCGCCGTGCTGGTCGATGCCCAACAGGCCCATCCCTTCGCCGCAGTCTGGGGCGACGGCCATATCTCATCCTCGGACGGGCAGTTCTTTCCGGCCGGCGGGCGCGGCGAAGCCAGTCTCGACTACAATGCAAAATACGGAAAACGGCCGGGTGCGTCGATCTATGGCTTCCTGTCCAACCGCTTCGCCTCCTTCTTTTCCCGCATGATCCAGGCGTCCGAAAGCGAAGCGCCCTACGTGCTCGACGGTCTTCTTCACAACGAGAGCTCCGTCGAAATCCATGAGCACGCAACCGATACGGCCGGCGCCACCGAAACGACGTTTTCCATGTTCCACGCCTTCGGCTACAGGCTCATTCCCCGTATCCGCAATCTCGGCAATCGCAGGCTCTTCGTCATCGATCCAGACCCGGCCTACGGACCGCTCGACGCGCTGATCGCGGGAACGGTCAACATGGATGTCATCGAGCAGCACTGGGACGAGGTGTTGCGGCTGAAAGCGTCGATCGCTGCAGGTCTGGTGCCGCCATCCGTGATCCTCAAGAAGCTGGCAGCATCACCCCGGCAAAACCGGCTCAACCAGGCCCTGCGTGAAATGGGCCGGATTGAACGCTCAATCTTCATCTGCGACTGGCTGCTCGACACGAAGTTGCGCCGCAGATCACACGCGATCCTCAACAAGGGTGAAAGTCGGCATGCTCTTGCACGCGCCGTCTTCCTCCATCAGCTCGGCGAACTGCGCAACCGCGTCGCCGAAACCATGGCCTACCGGGCGTCTGGCCTCAACCTCGTCGTCAACGCCATCATCCTATGGAACACCGTCTATCTCAGCCGCGCCGTCGATTATATCCGCAGCCAGGGCATCGTCATGCCCGACGAGGTGCTTTCCCAGGTCGCACCGCTGCCCTGGGCACATATCGCGCTGACCGGAGACTACCTCTGGAACGAAATTGACCGCCCCCTCGAACGCTTCAGGCCGATCCGCGCTAACCGCTTCAATCCAAACAACTTCAAATTCCCTTAGCGGGTATTATTGTAGAAATGCCCATGGAGCCCCTCTCGGCGTCAGCCAGCATTCGCTCTACGAATGGAAGAAGAAGTTTGTTTGGTCGAACGCAAAGGGCAACGACGAGGCCGATGAGATCAGGCGGCTGAAGAAGGAACTGGCTCGCGTCACCGAGGAGCGAGATATCCTAAAAAAAGCAGCCCGTATTTCGCGAGGGATGCAAAGTGAACAGACCGATCTGCTCCTGAAGGTATGGGAAGAAGCGGCGAGGGCTACGGTTATCGCAAGCTGCACGATGACCTTCTCGATCAGGGCGAGATGTGCTGCCCGAACCGGGTTGCGTCTGACCCGCATTGCCGGGAGGCGCAGATTGGCTACAAACGCCATCCCGGCATCTATGGCGGCGGTCCTGCCGTCGCTATTGACAACACGCTCGACCGGCAGTTTGACGTAGCGGCTCCACGGACATCACCTACATCCGGACGTGCGAAGGTTTTGCTTATTTGGCCGTCGTCATCGACCTCTATTCCGGCCGGGTCATCGGCTGGGCACTGCAGAGCCGCCAAACCACGGACGTCGTGTTGCAGGCTCTGCTCATGGCCGCGTGGAGGCGCACGCCGAAGAACCAGGTGCTGATCCACTGGTACCAGGGCTCGCAGTTCACCAGCACGGATTGGGCTTCGTTCCTGAAACACCACTATCTGGTTCATTCGATGAGCCGACGCGGCAACTGCCATGACAATGCGGTGGCCGAGCTTCTTCAATCTACTGAAGCGAGAGCGGATACCTCGCAAGGTCTACTGTTCACGCGATGAAGCTCGCCAGGACGTGTTCGACTACATAGAAATGTTCTACAACCCGAAACGCAAACTGGTCAGGCCCGGGATGCTGTCACCAGTGGAGTTTGAGAAGCAGCAGAAAATCTAACCCGAGGGTGTCTACGAAACTCGGGGCTATTCGTTAACACGCTTGGAGATCAGGACGAATGCCTTTTGTCGGGCGCTGGCATGGACTTAGCCGGTCTTCGGCATGTCCGCTCGTCCAGTGGTGTCCTCCCCTCATATGAAAGTCTTGAAGGCGCAGCCGAACGGGAGCCTTATACGTTTGACGATCGCTGCCCCTGCCATTCGCATTGGTCAAGAGCCTCGACGCCAGAAGACCCGAGACCCCTGTCGAAGGTGGTCCTGTGCCGGTCTTGGTCGTTGTCGTATACTTGCCCGATCCGGCAGCGCTGCGCACTGCGTCTCACCAGAAACCGGCACAGGACCATCCTACAGGTTTCTATCAGCGAGAGTCCGTATCAGATCTTCGCCTTACGGACTCACATAGATGCCGGAGCGGGAACAGCCTGGCTGCGGCGCTTCGGCTGGGAATGTTCGGCGCGTCTTCCACGATTCTCTCCTGCCTGACCGACGCGTCCGGGAACCTCGGCAAACCTTAGCGGCTATGGGAATCTCTCTCCCGGGAACGCTCGCCCCGGTCCGATAGCAGCTCCGTCGGTGCAAGCGTCGCACGGCCGGATGTTACTATCTCGATCTTAGTGGGCTTCAGACCGGCGTGAACGGAAACCTGACCGGCAGTCGCGTATGCAAGTTTTTCCGGTGTACGACCCGGCGCACTGGCGTTGAGCTTCTTCAGCCCTGTAGGGCGGTGAATGGAAATGCTGATCGCCGTCGCGATGCCGGAAGGATATGGAAGACCAGTCGTCTCCATGCTTGCGCGGCTCGTCGCGCCGCTAATGCTTGTTCGCCGGGTGGAGAAACCGTCGCTTCTCTCGATCGAGGATGTTGAACTCCGCGCGGACGACAGGCGGTTCGATGGCGTGGGAGGCGTAACCCAGGACGGAAGGGGCAGCGCACCGTTCAGGGGTCTGATATTCTCGAAGTCAGCTTTCTTTTCGGCAAGGGTTCGCTCCCGCAGGCCTTCAAGCCCGGCCTCTTTCGGCCCAAAAAGCACCCCTCCACGACGGCGCGCGGCTTCAGCCGGCAGAACCTGCGGGCTTGACGGCCAGGAGGGTAGCGCGTGAGCGCCCGGCCCATTCCTGCCGTCCAGGGTATTCTCCGTTTCCGCGATCATGCGTTGCGCTTCCGATCGGCTCTGCTGCGCGTTCGGACTTCGGGACTGAGATGGCGAGTGCTTGGGTGACCCGGCTTGCAGACCCGGCCCGTGCCTTCCTTCCAGGGTCGCTAAAGCCTCGGCGACAGCGGACACGGCTGCCGGATCAGCCTCCTTTGACTGGGCAGGCAATGCGCGGTGCGACAAGGGCTGTGAATTGGGTAGGCTGATAGGAGCGCCGATCTTCAAAGCGGACGGAGGCTTGAAGTGTGCCAGTACCACTTTCACGCCCAGTATAGCCTGAAGAAACCTGAGCGCTCCTTTTTTCCTCTCCGCCATGAGATAGTCCTTTCCTGGGGCTGACGCCGATTGGTTCTTCGGCCCGATCCGAAAGTACCTAAGATATCGCGGCGGTGAAACACGTGTTTGACTTCATCTGAAATGTTGAGCCGTGACGACCTCTGTCTTGGGGAAAAGCCAGCGGGTTGCGCCAGGGCCGGCCGGCGTGCCGCAAATGCATCGGAGAGCCCCCGGTAGGGAGTTTTCGAGGCACGGGCTAGGTGAGGCTATCTCACTGAGGCTGCCGATCGCGGCATCCTCCTCCCCGAGCCAATGGAGCAGTCGCGTCATCGCTCCGTCCAGAGCTGTCCACCTAAAAGAGGTGGACACCAAGTTATGGACGAATGTCAAAAACTCGCTGTGCGGCTGGTTGGTCGGAATGGGAGACGCCGTTTCGATCAACGTTCGAAAGATCACGCTTTGTTGCGGCCTGCCTTGAACCCGGCGCATCGGTATCGAAACACGCGCGCCTACACGGGGTCAACACGAACCTCGTTTGGAAATGGATCAGGAAACACACCCTGGCCCATCCTTTGCCGCCGTCTTCGCCATCGGCCTCTATCCCGGTTCAGATCGCCGCCGCGAGCAGCAAGTTTGACATTGAGATGCTCGCGACGGATCGTGAAGAGTCAACGTGGAGAGGAACAGAGGAACGGCCGTTGTGTCCTAGAAGATGAGCGCGTCATCGCCGAATGGTGTGAGAGTGACGCTGGAATGCGGCGATCTGGACGCATTGACGGCCGCAATCGGAGCCTTTGGTCACGCCTTGATCTAATAAACAAGAATATTAAGGAGGGGAGATTGCAGGAGATGTTCACGAGGATCGTGTCGAGTGGCATGCCTCCTTTCAATCAAAACGCTAAGTTTGAGATTAGCCGAAAGAGAGCCAAGCAGATCAAAATGATGATGGTCGCTACCAGCGGATTCCGGAAATAGTTGCGTTTTTTCGCGCTCGATTCAATCGCGCCGCGAAAAGGAAGGAATCCAGGTCCTGTGCCTTTGACGCCATCGTAGACGTAGAGTTTGCCGGGCGCTCCCCCTCCATCTAGGATGGGTCCGAATTCCTCCCTCATCGTCGCTTCTTTCAAGCCGGGCGCCTTCTTACACAGGTCGTCATCTTCGCTTGGGGGGTTGCGCCCGAAGTAAAAGGCTAGTGTTTGGGACCCGATCGACCTTTGGGCCAGGCGAATAGCTACAAAGCAGCCCCGCCAAGCTGCTAACGTTTCAGGATCGCCGAAATCTGTCGGCGTCGGCCAGCGTCGTGGTAGGAAGCCCCTCCCTTCGCTCATAAGGAGCCCCCGCGCCAAAGCGCGGCGCGCATAGCGCACTTGCTCAGGGTTATTCAGATCCGGCCGCCACTCCCGCGTCTCGGCAAATAGGATTGCCACACCCTCTTCATCTGTCATCGCGAGCCCCGTCAAATTGGCGAATGATGCAACCTACACAATATCTACCTTACCGATTCCCGATTCCTAGTATTGATATTGACCTGACCTGCTACTTCAGAACCGTTACAGCCCACGCCCTCCACGGGAACGTTCATCGAGCCCCCTACTGGCGTCCTGCGCGCGTCGGCGATGCGCTTCGCCGTTCAAAATTTCGGTTTGATGTTGTTGATTCGTAACCCCGTGGCGCGCAATGGCATCTGAACCACTCATCCCATAATCTATCGAGTCGCGAAAAGCTCCTACTTTTCGCACTCTATCCGACTGCGAGTTGGGGAAGGGACCGCGTCTAGCGATGACGTTATCGGCCATTCGCTCGTCCCCTGGGCCGCCAACTTCCTGGACTGCAACGTTCGCACGTCCGAGAACAGTAGCGCGGGCAAGTTGCTGAAACTTTGCTCCAAGCGTTGCAGGATTGGAGACGAGAGTTTGCCGATAATTCGGACTGGCTTGACGCAAGGCGTTAGCGGTAAAGAAGGCTTCTTCTTCAATATCGGGGCGGGACGCCCCTCGCATTGCCTGCCGCATGATATTCATGCGAATCTCAGCCGGTAGATTGTCGAAGGTGGTGTGATTTTCCTCGATCAAAGGCTCTCGTCGATTTTGGTTCTCTGGATTATCTGCCATCAGTCTCGCGTCCTTTCCACACGAAGCTCGCTCAATTCACTTCGAGCGAGGCGAGCGAAGCCGTCTTCTCAGTCTCGCGCTAAAAAGTAATGCGCATTGCGCACAATATCTGGCGTAGGAGTATCGGGTAAACTGATAACGCGCTGCATTTGTAATACCCAAACGCCCGATTTCTGAGTAAGGCTGTGTGTCCGTCTGAATTCTAGAGATCAGCCGTTCCATCGTCCGGGGCCAATCGCGTCTACGGGCTGTACCGCCAGGAAGGACTTTCGTATGCGGCGTCCGCGCCCCATTGATTTTTCAGTTGCAGCGATCTGAGGTTGGTCTACGGGCCGTCAAATGAGCTCACCGATGAGTACCTGATGAGCTCATTGTGAGGCCTTGATGCGGGCGGCATAGGCCCAGGGCATCAGAGCATCGATGTCTTTGGCGAGGTGGCCGTTTGCGAGGCGGGTGAAGAGGTCGCACAGATAGGCGTAGGGCTCAACGCCATTCATTTTACAAGTGCCGATCAGGCTGGCAAACCGGGCCCAGTTCCGTCCCCCTTCGTCATGGCCCGCAAAGAGCGCGTTGCGGCGGTTCATGGCCGGGCGACGGATGGCGTTTTCCACCAGGTTGGAATCGATATCGACGTGTCCGTCGTTCAGGAACAGCCGGAAGCCGTCCTGTCGCGTCAGCATATAGGCCAGGGCAATTCCGAGGTCCGACTTGCGTGAGACACGCTTGGCCTGTGCTGCCAGCCAGGTGAAGAACTCGTCCACCAGCGGGAGGGACAGCTCCTGTCGAACCGCCCGGCGATGTTCGGGATCTGAGTCCCGGATACTGTCTTCGATCTTGTAGAGCGCGGCGATCCGCACCAGCGCCTCGTCGACGATGGGCGATCCGCTCTTTGGTGTGGCCTTGATCAGCTTTCTGCGTCCGTGTGCCCAACAGAAAGCCAGCTTCAACGGGTCGCCGCCCGTGCGTTTTGACGTGGCGAGATGAGAGTAGCCTCCATAGGCATCGACCTGGATTGTGCCGTTGAAGCCATCCAGGATTTCTGCGGCATATTCGCCTTTACGTCCTGCTCGATAATGGAACACCACGCCCGGCGGGGCTGAGCCCTTCCAGCCGCGGTCGTCACGCAGGACAGCCCAGAGATAGCCGATCTTCGTCTTGCCGCGCCCAGGATCAAGAACCGGAGCCGTTGTCTCGTCGACATAAAGCCGAGTGCTTTCCCACAGCAGCCGTTCGGCCATGTAGTCGACCACCGGTGCGATTTCGCTGCCCGTGCGCCCGAGCCAATCGGAAAGCACCGTGCGGTCTATCGGCACCCCGTGTCGCGCCATGACCTCGGCCTGCCGGTTGAGCGGCATATGTTCGGAATGCTTGGCGACGGCGATCTCAGCCAGGAGGGCTTCCGTCGGCCAGCTCCCTTCCAGCAGATGCGCCGGCGCTCTGGCCTGGACGACGCCCGTTCGACCCTTGGGGCAGGCGTATTTCGGGCGGATCGTGACGATCACCTCGTAGCGTGCCGGGACCCGGTCGAGCCGTTCCGTCCGATCCTCGCCGATCCGGACCATGTTGCCGCAACCGCAGGGACAAACGATGCTCTCGGGCTCGATCACTCTCTCGACCCGCGGCAGGTGTTCGGGCAGTGCACGGGCCTTACGCTCCTTGCGAGGAACGGCCTTGTCCGGATCGGATGCGCTGGCGTCGATCTTTTTCTCGACGGCGGCGATCCGCGCCTGTGTTTCGGCAATCGCCGTTTCAAGGTCTTCCAGCGCCAGTTCCATCTGCGCCGGATCGAGCTTTTCCGATTTCGGCCCGAACTTCGTGCGCCGATAGTCGTGAACCTGCCCCTCAAGCTTCTCGATCAGTTCCTTCAACTCGGCGATGAACGCGTCCTTTTCGGCCACCACCGCCTGTTCATGCTGGCGTGCGGCACGCTCGACCTTAAGCTCGAACTGCATCGCCGCAAAGGCTTTGATAACCTCTGGCGGAAGGTCCGGAAACAGGCTGAGATCAAGGGGCGACGACATGCGGCCTTATAGCAAGGCAGCACAAAAAATCCAAATAAAACAATGCAAAGACGGCCGGATATTTACCCTGCCGCCGACGGCGCGGTCACCCGTTGTGCCATGACCCGTCGCCAGTCAAGACCTTCGAACAAAGCCTCATATTGACCCCTGGAAAGACGCATCGTCCCATCCTGAACCTTGGGCCAGGCAAAGCTTCCATGTTCAAGAATTTTGTAGATCAGCACCATTCCGGTGCCATCCCACACCAGGATTTTCAGGCGATCCCCGCGCTTCGACCGGAAGATCACCGTCACCCCGGAATGCGGGTCGAGCTTCAACTCGGTCTGCACCATCAGAGCCAGCGCCTGATGCCCACAGCGGAAGTCCACCGGCCGCGTTGCAATCAGGATCGGCAGTCGTTGGCCCGCGACGATCATGCCGTCCCTCGCATGGCTCGCACCAGAGCCGCCACACGTTCAACCGGCACATCGCCGGGAACCCGCATCACGACATCCGGGCCGATCTCCAACGTCAAGACCGACGAAACCGCCTCCGGCAGCGGCGGCGCCAAAATATTCACAGCCTCGCTCGGCTCCGCCGCAATCGCCAAAGGCACAAATGCAGGCTCGGCATCGCCGCTCTCCGCCAGGTCCGGCATAGCCTCAAAAGGCAGGGCCAGAATGCCCTCGCGCACTTGCCGGCGCCACAAGGAAAGCTGGTGCGGCACAACGTCATGACGGCGCGCGACATCAACAACACGAACACCAGGCTCAAGGCTTTCCGCCACGATCCGCGCCTTCACATCATCCGGCCAACGCCGGTTTCCACGACGCGGCTCGACAACTTCGTAGCGCCCAACAAATCCTTCTTCTGCCATGCAAATCTCCAGATACTCCTGGAGACCTTCTCGCATAGGCAACAAGCCTCAAAATACTGCCAATTCAATGGGGCGGAAACGGCGCTTACGGACTTTCCGTTCGCAAACGGAAAGTCAGACGGCGTGCTGTCGGCACCCGTGCACCGATCTTGGTCGAAGCTAAGGCCAATGCCCGCTGGTCACTGGACTTCGTGCACGACGAGTTCGCCTGCGGAAGGAGGTTTCGCGTGCTCAATGTCGACGACGTGACGCGTGAATGCCTGGCAGCAATCCCAAATACCTCGATCTGCGCGGTCGTCGTGTTGCTCGCGAGCTGACGACGCTGATCGAACGGCGCGGCAAGCCGGGAATGATTGTCTCCGACAACGTCCTATAATCGGAATGAAACGCCGTTTTGGCAGCAGGTCGTTGTCGCGTCGGTCTCCCGATGCGTTTGAATTATGATGTAGGCCCGGCCAATCGTCAACGAACGGTCTCTCCCATAACAAACACAGAGTACGCATGATCGCGGCTCTCACCGTCCTTAAGACGAGATCCTTTTTGCCGTCGAGCGGAAGGCCTGAACATTATCTACGAGGTCGCTGAGCAGCTCAACGCCTCCACGGCACTGTCAGAGAAGGGTCCTTCCGCTGTGGATCGTCCCCTCAAAGAAGGGGCGATAAGGTTCACCGCTTTTGATAACCGCATGTACGGTGCGGGCCATCTTGGCGGCGATTGCTGTTGACGCCTTGCGACGTAAATGGGTGTTGTGACGGTCCTTGGTGATGTATCGCTCGAACTTGTCGCGGAAGCTGTTGGCGCGCTGCAATATCGCGACTTGAGCTGCCATCCATAAGGTCCGCCTCAGCCGTGCATTTCCATATTTGGAGAGTTTGGTCTGGCCTCGAAACATTCCTGACTGGATTGTCGCAAGATCCATGCCGCAGAACTTCAAGAACTGGCGATGGTGTTGAAACCGGCGCAGGTCCCCAGCTTCTGCCATGATTGTCAGAGCATTGATTGGGCCAATGCCGCGGATTGTGCATAAGAGCTGGTAATCTGCGTTGTCCTTCAGCATCGCAACCGCACGCGCCTCGATCTCATTACGTTGGGCGATTAGGCTTCTGCCCTCGGCCAGGATCATACGAAACATGCAGATAGCGTCAGAGTCCGGTGCAACTGGAAGGCCTATCGAACGGGCGGACGTTGCGTAAATATCTGCCAACAAACGCTCTTTGCCAACTTTGCGACCAACCACCTCCCAGGCAGCTTTGATGAAAGCGTCCTTGTTCATGGCTGCGATGAAGTGCGGAGACGGAAACAGTTCAAGGAAAGCAAAGAACCAGTCGCTGCGCGAACTGCGGTGGAAGCGATCCGCTTCAGGGAAATACAACGGCAGGTAATGCGTCAGAATCCGATGCCACAGTTCGGTCTTCGACCTTGAGATCATATCGTGGGTCTTCGACAACTCCTGAATGTCGTTGGTGCCGCGCATCAACGGGTCATGGTAGAACTGCTCGGCACCAATGGTCATCATATGGAGGATAACCTGGGCATCCTTTGGATCATTTTTATCCCAGGAATTATGCAGTGCCTCCCTGGTCCGAGCCAGTGCGATGGACGAGATCAATTTGATCTCGAAGCCCGCTAAGCCGAGCCGATATGCCAATGCGCGATGATAGTTTCCCGTTGCCTCGAAGTCGACACGGACAGGACGCTGATAGCTACGCAGCAGGCCGATGAGGCGATCGAACTCATCGAGATTGTTGAGCACGCTCACTCGACGTCGACGCTTTTTGTCCGGTGCTTCGATCAGCACCTCGTGGCGTTCTTTGGAAACATCGATAGCTGCCAGAACGGGGGTAAATGCGGTAATGTCGCAATCGGTCATAGCCGGTCTCCTTGCAGTGTGGCTTCGCAAAACCACTGTGAGACCTATTGCCTGGCTATGACCACCTGCTTCGCCTGATTGGGGCTACGCAACTGGTCATAGCCTCATTCAGCGCAAACTTCCGAAGGTGTTACGGCACGGAGTTCACCTCGAACGCAATCCTCGCGTGGTCGAAGGAGCACAAGGTCGAATGGCACTACATCGCGCCGGGAAAGCCGATGCAGAACGGCTACGTCGAATCCTTCAACGGCCGCATGCGCGACGAACTGCTGAACGAGAGCCTGTTCTTCGGTCTCGGCCACGCCCGCAGCGCCATTTCCGAAAGGGCGCAGGATTATAACCATTTCCGGCCGCACTCATCGCTCGGATATCAGACCCCGGCAAGCTATGCCGGGTCCATCGCCGCAACCGGCTCCAACGCTACGCAAGATGAAAGCTTCGCGTTTCCGCCGGTTGCTCCCACCGCGCCATTTGGCGTATTCAAAGCCGCCGAGGCTCTAATTGCCGCTCGAAGAAAGACCAGTGGCACGTCAAAATGGATCAAACGGTAGAGACTGCAGCACGGCAGCGTCCGATCGCATGTTTCGGTCCAGTGAGTGCGCCTGTGAGAAGGGGCGAGGCCGTCTAGATACGCGGCTACATCTGTGAGTATTAAATTCTGATAACCATTGCCCTGGCTTCCATCCGGTATCCCAAACATATGATCCGTCTGACCGGTGCGGCGAGGGCCGCGCTTACTTCGCTGTAGTTCACGTCCAGCCCTGCAGCTCAGCGACGATCGAAAGCATGTCGTCCAAACGCTTGTTCTCGACGACCTCCGGTCGGTGGATCGACCGCAGGGTATCGAAGGTTCTGTAGGGCAGGATGAAGCTCTCGTGCATGATCTCGAGGCGGCCATCCGGATAGTCGCAGACGACGGTCTTCTTACCCGCCAGCGCCCTGGCCTGCTCCGTTGGATCGAGAATGAACAGCACCTTGTCATATCGCAACGTCAGAGACTGCGACAGCGTGCGGACTTCCTTCCGGCACATGGCGCCGTCAAGGTTCTCATGATCGGCCAGGGGCCGATGCATGTCCTTCGGATTGCGTGGCGGCTTGCCGAAACGGGTATTGAAATCCGCAATGAATTCTGGCGCATAGGCGTTGGCCGCCTCGATCGTGTCGATATTGCGCAGGCGTAATTCCTTCACCAGCCGATCCTGCAGCGTCTGATTGGCTCGTTCGACGCGTCCCTTGGCCTGCGGGGTGTTGGCGCAGATGATGTCGATGTTGAGCTCATAAAGCGCCCGCCCGAACTGCGTCTGGAGAATCTAACCGAAGTGCGTCATGCCGATTTTAGGGTAGGGGTTCAGCGTCCTTCTTGCAAATGGGCCATGAAGACTTCGGCCGGTGTCCTGTAATCGAGGCACTTTCTTGGCTGGTGGTTGAGATGGCGAGCAAGCTGGATGAGGTTGCGTTGCGAGACGGCCGTCAGGTCCGTCTCGCCTGGCATGAAGCGACGGATGCGCTTGTTGGTGTTTTCCACCGCGCCTTTCTGCCACGGCGCACTGGGGTCGCAGAACCAACTACGGGCGCCGATGCCATCTTCCAAAGCCCTGAAACCGGCAAACTCCGTGCCGCGATCAAAGGTGAAGCTCTGGCGTGCGAACGCCGGCAAGGAAGAGAATGCTTCGATGATCCTGTCCATGATTGGTCGCGAGTGTCGGCTCTGGTTCTTGATCATCACGGTGTAGCGGCTTTTGCGCTCGATCAGGGAAGTGACGTTGGCGGTGCCCAAGTCACGTTGGAAGATCAACAAGTCGCCTTCCCAGTGGCCGAATTGCGAACGATCACCAATGAAGTCAGGCCGTTGCGATATCCTACAGGCAGCAGGAAAGGCACCGTCGCGGGGTTTCCTCGAACCGCGAGGGCGGCGTTTGCGGCGGCCCTCCGGCAGATGCTGATAGAGCTTCAGCGCATAATCTTCCTTGCCGTAGATGAAGCGATAGATCGTCTCGGTGCAGACACGCACGGTGCAAACGCCATCCGCGAGCAGGCGGCCGGCGATCTGTTCGGGTGACCAAAGCGCCTCCAGCTGCTCGATAACCAGTGCGCGCAATTGCGGGTGGCGCACAAGCTTCCTCAAACGCCGTCGCCGCTCTTTGCGGATGTCGTCAGCAACCGTGCTGTAGTAGCCGTCGTAGTCCGGTAGTTCGCGATCGCGAAACGTATTGCGCTTGATCTCGCGATAGATGGTCGAGCGATGGCGACCGAGTTGGCTGGCCATCTCATTGATCGGAACCTTCCGCTCGACCAAATGATGCAGGCGCCGTCGATCGGCGAGGGTCAACTGTGAATAGCATCGCGACATGCCAAAATCTCCAAAGTGAAACCATTGAAATCATTCGCATGTCGCACTTGGAAATAGAATGTACCCCCTTACATCGCAAAATTGCATAATGCGATTTATGGAACTACGAATGCTCCTGCCTCGACGGACTACAAGCGGCGGCCGCAGGTTCCGACGGCCTCATCCACGTCGCTCACCGGCAAGATCTGCTTCCAACCGAAGGCCTCGACGCGGTGGCTGCCGCGGAGCAAAAGATCATTCTCGCATACAATGAGGCTCTGAAGGGGACCGGAAAGCCGCTGGTCACGTCGGGGAGCATCGGCTCGCCGGGTTGGGAACATCTCGGCCGCCCAGCCATCGAGGAGGATCCGACCCTCTCTGGCGGCGAGAAGTTCAAGGGCACCTTGCGAGTTCGAAACATTGTCGAAACGACTGTGCTCGGTCTCGCTGAGCTAGGCGTGCGCTCTTCGGTCGTACGGATTCCGACGAAAATGCACAGCACGAGCGACAATGCCGGTTCCTGCCGATAAACACGATGGCGAGGACGTTTAGAGAACAAAACGAGCGCGATGATCAACCCCGAATAATTTCGGCCGCCCGGCGGGCGTACTGGTTGGATTGTTCGTCTTCACCCATCGCTGCAAGCAGGAGAGAAAGATTCTGGTACGTTTGAGCGTCAGCAGGACGTAGTCTTATAGCGGTCAAATAATGCGAGCGCGCATCCGAAAACGATCCTTTCTCATGAAGAAGTACTGCCAGATTATTGTGGGCTTCTGCGTAATCAGGCATCGCCCTGATGGCTGCACGATAGTGTTTCTCCGCTTCCTCTAGGTCTCGTTCTTCCAGCAGCATCGCGTAGTTGTAGTGAGCTTCGGCGTAATTTGATCTGGCCTGCAACGCTTGTATGTAGTGCGCCTCGGCCTCCTTCACGTCGCCTAGACTTTCGAGGAAGACCCCGAAATTATTATGCGCTTCGGCAAAGCCGGGTCGGAGCCGCAGGGACTCTCGAAAATGATGTTCCGCCTCGTGCCGATCACCCCAGGCGTCGAATAGACCGGCCAATCGCAGGAGGGCGTCTACGTATTCCGGCCGCCACTTCAGAGCCTGCCTGTAATGCGTCTCGGCCTCCTCCGGTCGATCGGTTTCTTCGAGTAGGATAGCCAGGTTGTAATGGGCTTCCGGATATTGAGGCCAAAGACGTATGGCGTCTCGATAGTGCTTTTCGGCGGTTGTCCGATCACCGCTGCGTTTTAAGATGACGCCGAGGTTGTTATGCGCTTCGGGGTAGTCAATTCGAAGCTCCAATGCTTTCTCGCAGCAATGCATCTCTTCTGCCAACTGACGATCATCCGTGCCGACGATGGCTGCTCCTTTCAAAAACCAGTCCTCTGCCGTCATCTGCTCTTCGGAGCGCGCTGCTAACGCCCCTTGATCCACTGAAAGGACGCGATAGAGGTGCCGTCGCGGAAGGTAGTCGCCTTTCAGTTCAAAGACGTCGACCTCCTGGAAAAGGTAGACCGGCAGGTCGATGAGATCGAGGACAGTCTGCGTGACCAGGAGGGTATCGGGCTCGGCGCAAGATTCCACTCGCTTGGCGATATTCAACGCCCGGCCAATCCAGGCATCGTCGTCGTGCATTCGAGAGCACTCACCGAAATGGCAACCGACTCGGATTGGCAGGTCGTGAGCCGGGTCCGACATCAAGTGACGTCGTCGTTGCTTCCAGTAGGCGATCAGTTTCAAGGAGAAATGAACGGCTACATCAGCAGATTCGAATAGATAAAGATGCCCGTCGCCTGTAAAGTTCTCATGCCGTCGACCGTATTGGCTCGCGAGCGTCTGAGACAGGTATCGATATTCGGCAATCGTAGTTGTAACGGAGTCGCGCGAAACCCTGTTCCAGACCGCTGAGTGTCGAACGAGATCTGTGAACACGGCGGCAAAGTAGATGTCCATTCGCAACTGCCGAAGTTCCAAGCGATCGAGGGGAGCGGCTTCAAACGCAGCCCCAGTAATCGCACAACGCTAGGACAACTATCATGCCACAGTACATGGTCGAAAGACACCTGCCCGGGATAACCCCGGATCAGCTCGGCGCAGCGGCCTCCCGCGCCAAGAACGTCACGGCGGAGATGACCAGCCAGGGCAAGCCCGTGCGCTATCTTCGGTCGACGTTCGTGCCGTCCGAGGAGCGTTCATTCTGCCTGTTTGACGCCTCGTCCGAGCAGGATGTGAAAGAGGCAAACGAACGCGCAGGGATACCCTTGATCCGGATCACCGAGGTGACGCATATCTCTGCCGACGACGTCATTTAGCGCCGCCGTATCCCTCGGCTTCATATCCTGCAAGCCCTCTGCCGCCTTCCTGAAGAGGTCCTCGGCCGGTTCAGCCGCCTTCGCCTGCACCGAACGTCCGTCCGGAGCGTGGAACGGGCGGACTCCCGCGGGTTTGAATGTCGAGATAAGCATTTTGGATAGATATTCCCAGTGCTCTATCGCGGTTACAATCTTCGCTTAAGGAGAAGGGAGTGGACGATGAAAGCGATCACGGTTTCTGGCCTCATTTTGCTAGCCTTCGCATCTGGTGCATATGCCGCAACGATGACGGCGGAGCAGTTGAAAAGCGAATTGGTAGGCCACCCAATTCACTGGAAGTCAAAGACACAATCGGGCGTCACAACTTATAAACCAGACGGAACGATTGAAGCGACTGTCGACGGGGACAAGGCCACCTACAAAGGCACGTGGAGCATCAAAGACAATAAGATGTGCGAGAAGTTCGGTAAGGAGAAATGTGCAACGATCAATTCGCTTGGAGGTAAGAAATACTCCAAGGGGGCTGGAACATTTACGGTGGAATAGCACCTGTTTTGGTTTTCGTCACCAGGCGGCTTACGTGCCGCCTGGCTTCTCGCGTAACGGGAAAAAGCGCCTGAACTCAGCCAGCGGCCTTGATGCTCGTGTTGCAGAGGCTCCAATAGCCGCCACCCTTCTGGATCCACTTCAGATCGCCGAGCGTGCCGGCATCCTTGGCCGCATGGTAGGCGTCGACGCAGGTGTGCAGACGGGCCTTACCGGCCGTCTCGCTCGAATATTTCTTATCGATCGCCTTCGGGAACTTGACGCTCTTCGGCGCCGCGGTCGTCGGCTTTGCCGGTTCCTTCTCGCTCGTAGCGGTGACGTCCGCTTCGTCAGCCTTATCGGCAGCAGCAGCGTCGGCGCCACAGAACTTTGCGCGGAAATCGTTCCACTTCACGTCTTTGCCGGAGCCGTCGGCCTTAGCGGCTTGGTACTTGGTGCTGCACTCTTTCATCGTCAACGCATGCGCCGGCGACGACATGAGGAAAGCAGCAACCACCGAGCCGGCGGCGGAGAGAAGCAGTTTGTGCGTGGTGCTATATGACTTGGTCGATCCAACGAAACCCATGACACTCTCCCTGGTTAATTTACAGCGCGAACGGTGACACCCACCGAATGAACAATGGATGAACAAAGGCCACTGCGAAGTGCATCAAAGACGCTGCGTCGGGGAGAATTCGCCCGGACGTGGAATCCAAAGCAGCGGAACGATCGGTTTGACTGATTGCGATGGAAATCGTCAGGGGCCGCCCAACGTACAGGAGACCCAATGCTTGGGGTAAGCAATGATCGCTGAACGGCCGAATAGCATGATATGAAATACTGCTCGAAATCACAGTCAATTTATGTTTTGGAGCAAAATGAAAGAAGGAAATTTTTAGTTGAATAAATAACTGTAGCACTACCGCGCGCCGATGGTTTGTCCGGAATAGCACAGGAACCGCTTTCGCGCGCGCTCAGTTTTGGAAGTCGGATCGCGGGAGAAAGAGACCCAGGCTGCGGGTCTCAGCCGCCCCTAAACTCTTGCGATCCACCCTCTCCCAGGGTTAGCCGCGCAGAGGCAAGGTTTTTAGTTGTTCCTCCACACTATCGCCTTCGGTAACGCTCTGCGCGGCCTCCTGTCCAAAATTCGATCGTTCCACGCCTCCGTTCCCTGTGTGCGACCCACGACGACCGAACAGAAGCCCGCCGCCAAGTCCGGCAGCACCGATACACGCGACTCGGCCACGTCAGGCACGAAGAGCAGCACGCAAAATGTCAAGCCTGCAGAAGGCTCGGGCAACGCCGCCACCACGCAAAGCGGCAATGCGTCGAAACAGTCGACCGACCAGAACTCTTCGACGACGAGCAAAAGCTCTTCCGAAATCAACGTCAACAAGGCCCCGAACCAAGAATAATGGCGAGAACCCGCGCTTCCGAGCGCGCCGGATCGAGCAGGTCGCCGACACGCCGGCTGAGCCACGTGTCTCGGGTTTCAGCCCACCTTCGTGTGGCGAGAACCTCCAGAAGGGGAACAACACGCCTTAATACCCACCGCCCAAGACGCCAAGTGACCCAACCCGTTGCGAGCAGAATAACTAAAAGGATTGCCAACGGCTTTGCTGCCGAGCCCAGAGCACTGAACATTACAATGACGAGAACGCCCGGTAGAATGTGTGACGGTGCCCATACCAGGGCCGAGGCGGTGTTGACCGCATAGAACCGCCTGACGGACATCCCGAGCATGCGCGCGAGAAGCGGGATGAATGCTCGAACACCAGGCGCAAAACGAGCGATAAGTACGCTCTTGTCACCGTGTCGTATGAAGATGGTCTCGCTACGCTCGACCAGTTCCGGGTATCGCTTCAGTGGCCAGAGGCCGAGAATCTCCCGATGGTATCGGTGGCCGAGCCAGAATGATAAGCCGTCTCCAACGATCACGCCAAAAGTCGCCGCGGCCATCAAGGGTCAAAGGACGAGAACGCCACTCGGCACCAGCGTTTAAGGTAATTATGACCACCGTGCCGGGAACAACGACGCCCACGATTGGGATCGACTCGCAGAGTGCAAGCAGGAACACTGCGATCTAGGCGATGTGCGGATGCGCGCTCAGCCAATGGATCACCGATGAGAGAAATGACGCGAGCATTACCGGCAGCCTAAAAGATTCGAGTGATCAGGCGGTCGGCTTTGGTGCCTTCGCGATATATTGCAAGGACTATGAGTGCTGCGATGACACCCGTCAGTGCTCCGCCGAAGACGTCGCCGGCGTAGTGGGTCCCGATATAGATGCGGGAGAAGGTGACAAGGCAGGCCGCCGCAAGGAAAGCAAATCCGGCGCGTCGGGCGCCGTGAAGGAGAAAAGCGGCCGCAATCGCAAAGGTCGCCGTTGCATGATCGGAGGGAAACGAAAAGTCGGCGCTCCGTTCGATCAACAGGTCTGTTACGCCGTTGTCATAGGGACGAGCCCGGTGGATAAAGAGAAGAATGAGTTGGTTGAGGCCGAGTCCCAGCAAGAACGAGAAGCCTGCCGCCACGAGGACATGCCGTATATGCGTCCTATCAGACCCGCGCCACCATTGCAGGGCTACCGCCATCACCATGACCGGGACGCCGATACCGGAGACCCAGACCATCAAGTAGTCGATCGCAGCGCTATGTCCCGCTAATCCATTGCTGGCGCGTGTTACAGCTACGTCGAGTTCATACATTGTCACACTCCAGTTCAACCCTTGCAGCCCGAAAACGGCGACAGCAAGGAATGTCGCCGCGGTTGGGTGATGTCCCGGAATGCGCCGGCGACCGCTTCAGAATTCGTCGTTGGCGGCAATCAGCTTTTTGCCTTCACCCACTGCCGGCACCTCCCCATCTTGACCGACTGCGACCAATTCGTCGCCACCGTGCCGCAGGCTCATGAAGGCGACGATCGTGACGATCGCGGCGAGAAAGATTGCACTCGTTATGATCGTGCCGAGGCCTAGGCCGCCATATTGCGCGGGCTGAGACATCAGATCCCCGAACGAAGCTCCCAGAGGCCGGGTCAGGATGTAGACCAGCCAGAAGCCGAGTATCGGGTTGAGATCGAGGAAGAAGTAACCGACACTGAGCGAGATGATAATCATCGCGAACAGAATACCGGTCGCCAAATATCCAAGCGCGAACTTCTCGGCGACCAGATCGCCGGCCGCCGTGCCAAGCGCAAAGGTGAACAGAATGGCGAGCCAATAGAAGCCCTCGCGTCGATTGGTGAATATGGAATGGATTGAAAGCGTACGCTCTGTCTGGAACCAGAGCAGGAAAGTCAGCGCCAAGGCGATCGAGAATGCGATGGTCGTATCCAGTAGCGGTACATTGAAGTTGTCGACCAGATTGTCGGTAATCAACGTGCCAACGATGCTGATCAGCACCACCGAAAGCCAATAGGTGGCAGGAACATACTTCTTCTGGGCAAATTGCCAAACCAGTGCGCCGGCGAGAATTGCTGACATGATCAGCGATGTCGCCGTCAGTCCCAGGCCCATTTGCATGTTGAGATAATCGGCCGCCGTTTCGCCCATGGTGACGGCCATTAGTTTGATGAGCCAGAAGTCGGCCGTGACACGAGGAACGCGATTGTAGACGAACGCTTTGGCGGTTTCTCTCGTAGCGGGCATTGCGAGTATCCTTGAATGGGCAATGAAGCGTCTCGCGGTTAAGCGGCGCGAGCGGTGCGAAGGGCGCGGAACAACGGTTAGCCGTCGGCTACTGAGATGGCTGGGCCGGATGATTGAGAACCGCCATAAGGGTGGCGAGCGTCTTGTTGACGTTGTCGGCCGAGGGGTCCGATTGGCGTAGCGCCTTGAGCGCAGCATCAGAGGCAGCGTCAATGTGGTCCCAGTCGTTCGGATTCAGCGGACGGATTGCGCTCTCGGCCTGATCCCAGGCGGTCTCGTAGTCCGTGATCCGCTTTGCAGCCGCCGTCAGATCCCCCTTGGAAGCGAGGGCCTGAACGTCGGCAACGATGGTCTTGAACGATGAGAGATCACCGAGGTCCTTCGTTTTGGCGGGCGCATTGTTGGCATAGAGTTCAAACCCCGTGAAAGCCGTCACCGGAGCAATAATGAGCGCGATGGCGAGAAAAATCTGTCTCATTCAAAAATCCCTAAATTCTGTAAACGCGTCACGCCTGCATCGCCCTTCGGCGGTGATCGACTGCGCCTCGCTGACGCCCCCAGCGCGCTCGCCGCCTTCCCATTGGCACTTCCTTTGACCGACAATAACTACGCAGAGACTATTAGCGGAGAATTAGAGCCGATGCCGGTGTGGGCCCGATACGTAATCATCCGTCGCAATCGCGCGCGAAAGCGGCGGCCGCGTTGTCGCCGGCCGCCGCAAGCCTCACTTCTCTGGGGTCAGGTGAGAGACGACCGCCTTGCCGCCCTTGATCGCGAAGGTTAGCTGAACCTTCTCACCGACGCGAAGGTTGGTATCCTCGATCCCTTCGGGCAGGGTATAGTTCTTGCCGTCCGACAACGTGATCGTATCGGCCTTCTTGCTGATCGCGGTGATCGTACCGGACGTCTGGGCAGCGAATGCCGTGCCCATCGGTGCCAGCGCCAGTATTGCGACCATAAGCACTTGTGGTTTCATTTCTTTCTCCTTCATGGTTTCAGCCCCAATCTGTAGAATTTTTCGCAAGGCAGCGCCGGCGCGGCCGATGCTTATTCGCCTCTCAACTTCTCGGTGACGTGTACCCGGCTGCGCATCGCTTCGCTCGTCGCGGCGAGGAGGGCAGCGCTGGTTGCGGTGATGACGAGGGCAGCGAGATAACCCCAAGGCAACGAAAGCGCCTCGGGTGGCGGGTCGAATACCCCGGTCAGCAGCTTGACGAGCACATAGGCTATGAGCGCTCCGGTCAAGAGGCCGAGAAACATGCCGCCGCCGACCACCAACGCAGCCTCGCTCCAAACAAAGGCGCCAAGCTGCCGCGGCTTGGCACCAAGCGCGACGAGGATGGCGAAGGAGCGTTCACGGTCTGCCAACCCCAGCCCAAGGACCAATCCGCCCGAGGCGGCAAGCATGACCAGCGCGAAGATCAGCTCAAGCCGCGTCAAACCGGCGAGGTCGATCGCTGTGAGACTCGATCCGATCAAAGCAACGGCATCACCAATCTGGCTCACCTTCAGTCCAGGGAGGCTCGCAGTCGCGCTTTGGGCGGCCAGAGCGACGCGGTCAGGATCGCCGCTAGAACGGAGGAGGACGATCTCGCTTGCTGCGGAACCGGTCTGCTCGGCGATGTAAGCGGCGTTGGCGACCAGAAACGAATCCTTGGGCGCAGTCGGGAATTCGCGCACCACGCCGACAATGTGAAAGCGGACGATGTGGTATTGGTGATCGGTTGCGTTTTGCAGGCGAAGATTGATGCTGTCGCGGCGGCTGAGCTGATAGTCGTTCACGGTTTCCTGAGAGACCAGCACGCCATCGGGCGTTCGCGCGAGATCGGCAAGTGTCGCCCTGGCGTCGCCATTGGCGAAATAGGCGTCGGACATCGCCGTTGCTGTTCCGATGCGCTCCGGATCGATGCCATAAAGATCCTGAAGGTCCGTCCCAACGTAAGCGTATCGATGTTGCATCGGCTGGGCGGCCGCCACGCCCGGCAGCCTGGAAAGACGGTCGAGCGCCTGGGATGCGGGCGCGGCGGATGTGCCCGTAACCCTGACGTCCGCCCCGTTGGTGAGTTCGGCGTCGACCCGTGCCTGGGCCTCATAAGTCGCGTTGAAAATCGCGGTCGATGCGGCGAAGGCAAAAGCAAGCGCAGCCAGGCCGATGCCAGCAGTCAGCCGCCGGCCTTGCCGTGCAAATGTCGCAGCCACAACATCCGCGAGACGTCCGGCGACGGGTCGTAAGCCCCTGGCGATCGCCGGCCGGCCTTGCCGCAACCCGGACCCGACGAGCCGCATGGAAAATAGCGCCAGACCATTCCAGAGCAACACCGGGGCGAGAAAGGCCGTATAGTCGACCGCGGTCGCCGCCACGCCCTCCGGCGCGAGAACGACCTGGTATCCGCTCGCTGCCGAACGCCAGTAGAGCGCCGCCGCGAGCGCCAGCAGCACCAGATCAAGATAGAAGCGAGCCCAAAGTGGTGCCCGGTCATTGCCGATTGGCCGCCGGGCGCCCGCAATGCTCAAGCTACGGGCGTCGCGCCAGGCGGGGATCAGGATCGCTGCGAGCGAAAGCGCGATCCCGGCCACCGCCACGGTGCCGAGCAAAGGAACCGCTGCGCTTCGCAAGAGCGACACCCCGAGGATGAAATTCGCGGCAAGAGCAGCAAGGAGTATACCGAGTATCGCACCGCCGACACCCGCAACTGCCGCTTCAGCGGCAGCCAGGCGAAGAACTGTATCGACCGTTGCCCCGCGCAAGCGCAGCAAAGCCTGGTCGCGGCGGCGCCTGTCCCGACCAGCTCCGGCTACGGCAAGCGTAAGCAGGATGGCGAGGATGGCCCCGGGGGCACCGAGGAACAGGAAAACCAGCCGAGCGTAGAGGGCATCCTCACGGACCGCCCCCAAACGGGCCGCCAGGTTGTTTGCGAGCAGCCCGGTTCCAGCCACGCGAGCCTCGAAATTGTGGCCGCGCTCGGTCGCCCAGGTGCTCGCAGCGACCGGGCCGGAGGGCAGATCACGATGATCGAGCTTGACGTGGAACTCGGTCCGAATGGTATCGGGCCGGCTGGCGCCTTGCTGCTCGAACGCCTGCTGCCACTGAGACATCGGCAACAGCAGAACGTTGTCGGGCGGGGCTTGTGGTGCGGCGCCAGCCGGGACACCGATCGCCTGAAACATCGCATCGGCGTTCGGCAAATCGACGATACCGGCGATCGTCACGCTGGTATCCGGCGCTTGGTGGTGGTGGATGACGACCTGATCCCCGACCCCGACATGCAGGTTGGCGGCAGTCTGCTGCGCTATCACGACGCCGTCGACCGATCCTACGAGCCGTCGAACCTGTGCCGGGAATTGGTCGAAATAGCCCGGTCCGATGCCAAGCACCGTGCCGCCACCCGAGGTCTGCACGGTGCCTCCCGTGTTCGCCTCAAAGCCTGGTACGTCGGCATAGTTGATCAACTCCAAGCCCGTAACCCGCGCGGCAGACCGGATCGCTGCCTCAACCGCACTCTGATCCGCCCCCGATAGCGCCTGGACCTGCCAGTCGACGGGAACCTGGGCGACCGACCGAGCCGTCATCTCAGCTGCGCTGTATTGCAAAAAGGCACCCAGGCACGCGATAAAGGCGACCGTCAGCGCTACACCGCCGATGGTGCCGACAAGCCGACCGGAGCGGGTTCGGATAAGTCCGATCAACCAATGCCCGTACATGGGGACCTCTCAACCTTGCTTTCGAATTTGCCGTGGCGCATCCGCCAGATGCGGTTCATCTTTGCAGCCACACGCTCATCATGCGTGGCGATGATGATGGCGCTTCCGGTCTGCTGCCCCCAGGCGAGGAGCCGGTCGACCAGTATCGCAGCGCCGGCCTGATCGAGTTGGCCTGTCGGCTCGTCAGCGACAATTAATTCCGGATTGGTCACAATGGCACGGGCTACGGCGATCCGCTCAGCCTGGCCGCCGGAGAGCTGCTCTGGCAACTTTCCCGCGAGCGCTTCGACGCTGAAAGTCGCAAGCGCTGCCAGGGCGCGCGCCTCGGCTTCGGAGCCGCTACCGAGAAGGATCGGTAGCTCGACGTTCTCGACGGCGGTGAGCGCGGGCATCAGGTTGGCGGATTGGAAGACGACGCCGATCCGCTCGGGGCGCAATGTGTCGGACGAACCAAGCCCGGGCCATTCCAATAGTCCTGAGCTTGGCATGTCCAGTCCCGCGATCAGGTTCAAGAGCGTCGTCTTTCCGCAGCCCGACGGTCCCATGATGGCGATGGTTTCGCCGGCATTAATACTGAAAGAGCAGCCTTGAACGGCTGCCACGGTACCCCGTTCGCGCTGAAAGCTGCGCCAAAGATCGACGGCCACAGCCAAGGTCTTAGCCATGCACGATGCCTCCATCTCGGATGTCGATGACGCGGTCGGCCCGTGCGGCTAGCGGACGGCTGTGCGTCACGACCAGGACGGCAGCGCCGCTCCGGCAGTTTTCGATGAGGCGATCGATGACAAGCTGCTCGGTTCCCGCATCAACCTCGGCGGTCGGCTCATCGCACAGCAGGATTGACGGCTTTGCTGCGAGCGCCACGGCCAGGCCAGCGCGCGCCGCCTCGCCGCCTGAAAGGTGAGCGGGCAAGACACCCGCGAGGCCGCCAAGGCCCAAACTGTCGAGAAGGCCATCGATCTCATCCGGTCGGCCGTGGCCGGAAATCTCCATCTGGAGACGGACGTTGGCCCGCACCGTCAGATGCTCGAACAGATTGCCGGACTGCATGAGCATACCGAAATGGCGCGCCCTAAGCCGAGCCCGCTCCGGCTCGGGGCGTCGGGTCATGCGCTCGCCCAGGACCGACACCACGCCGCCGTCCGGCTCATCGAGCCCGGCAAGACAGGCAAGCAGCGTCGATTTCCCGCTGCCCGACGGGCCTCTCAACGCGGTGAATTCTCCGGTATCGAGCGTAAGGGCAACCCCGCGCAAAGCCACGACTTCGTCGTCGCCTGCATGATAGAAGCGGTAAAGCTCGGTCGCCTCCAGTGCACGCATGTACTCATCTCCACTGTAAAGAGTTGGAGATCAGCTTCCACTGGTCGACATTATCCGCGCCGGCCGGTGCGGCCAGATCGAGGGTGACCGTCTTGCCATCCTTGAACAGAATGAAACGCTCGTGCTCGAGCCTGATCTGTTTGTTGGTGACCGGGTTGGGCGCGGAATTCGACTGGTAACTGATGCGAACAGCCGGTCCGGCCGCGAGCTTCACGGCCCTGACCGCAGTGACCTTCACGGCGTGCCCGGCTTTCTCGAGGTTCGCGATCTCGCCGGCCCGGACCGAGGCAACCGTCGGAGCCGCCTTCGCCGTTCCAAGAGCAGCGCCGATTTCATCGTATTTGTCGGAGAACCGGACGCTTGGGCCGATCACTGTCCGCGACCATCCCTCGGGCACTTTCAAGCTGAACCCGTCCGGGGAGGTGTAAGCAACGAAGACCTGGTTGTCGGGAATGTCGCCCGGAGGGTTCGTTTCAGGCGCTACGAGTTTCTCCTGCGCCGCGGCTGGAAGAAACGCGCCAGATGCCGACATGAGCAGCGTGGCGAATGCGGCGGCGATCCAACAACGAACGGTCATGACGAAGTCTCCTTTGCAAACCAGCAAGGGCATATGACGCTCGTAGAATTAGGAGGGTCTTAGGGGGTTTCTCCTGCCCCAGCCGCGTCGAGTACTTCTGTTCTGGGGAACGTTCGGTCTATTATGGGGCATGCGTGTTCTCGTGATCGAAGATGATGCCATGCTGGGCAAGGCCCTCGTACAAGCCCTGGAAGATGCCGGTCTGTCGGTAGACTGGGTGCGTGACGGGCAACTCGGGGACGAGGCCGCCGCGGTTGGCGGGCATGGTCTTTTGCTGCTCGACCTTGGCTTGCCCGGTCGTTCGGGCCTGGAAATCCTGCGCTCGCTGCGGACGGCCGGCGACAAGAGGCCAATCCTGGTGATCACCGCCCGTGACGAACTCGACGATCGCGTCACGGGGCTCGACCTCGGGGCCGACGACTACCTGGTGAAGCCGTTCGAGGTCAAAGAACTGCTCGCGCGCATGCGTGCGGTTTTACGCAGGCATGGCGGTCAGGCGGTCTCGGTCCTGGGTACGAGCGAGATCGAGCTCGATCTATCAAGCCACGAGGTGACATATCGGGGGCTGAGCCAAGTGTTGCCGGCGCGCGAATTTGCGCTGATGCATGCGTTGCTGGAGCGTCCTGGAACCATTCTTTCACGCGCTCAGCTCGAAGAAAGGCTCTATGGCTGGGGTCAGGAGGTGGAAAGCAACGCCGTCGACGTGCTCATCCACTACGTGCGGCGCAAGTTCGACAAAGACATCATACACAACGTCCGCGGGGCAGGATGGATGGTCCCCAGGTGAAGAGCATGACTTCGATCCGACGTACGGCTTTCATGTGGCTCGCCGGGTTGATGGCGACTATCGGCATCTGCGCAGCGACGACATCCTACCTCCTCGTCAGGAATGAAGCGTCCGACTTCCTCGACAATCAGCTTCGGCAGATCGCGCTTTATGTTGGAGATGCGCCTCCCGGGCCGGCGGCTGGCCGCGTTGACGGCGTGGTGGCGCATGATCCCGAGGACGACTTCGTCATCCAGGTCTGGAACGCGGTCGGCCAGCCGCTGCAACAGTCGGATCCCTCCATCGCTATTCCCCGGCAACAGGCGAGCGGTTTGGCCGATATTTCAGCGGCCGATAACAATTGGCGCGTCTACATCCTCGTGACGCCGGATCGAACTGTTCAGGTTTCCCAGGAGATGAGTGTACGCCAGGAACTGGCCGCCAATGCGGCTCTTCAGGCGGCGCTCCCGATAGCAATTCTTATTCCATTGTCGTTGCTGACGTTGAGCTGGATCATCGATCGCATCATGGCCCGTCTCAATCGCCTGGCCTTCGCGATCGCCTCTCGAGACGCCGCAGCGGACGACCCCGTACCGATTGACGACGTGCCGGCTGAAGTCATTCCCTTCGTAAGCTCAATCAATCTGCTGCTCGCGCGGCTGCGGTCATTGCTTGAGCGACAGCGGCGGTTCATTTCCGATGCGGCCCATGAATTGCGCACGCCCCTCTCGGCACTTCAGATTCAAATCGACAACCTTCGACGCGACGACCGCGATGGCCGATTTGCCCAGCGGTTGTCCGAGCTGGAGGCCGGGATCAGAAGGTCTACAAGCTTGGTAAACAAGCTCTTGCGCCTCGCCCGTTACGATGCCCGCGAACCCGCGCCCGACCCGCGGCCTGTCGACCTCGCCCAGCTTGCGGTCGACACCATCGCGCGCCTGACACCGCTTGCTAGCAGTCGGTCGATCGATCTTGGCATCACCCGCCGGGATAAGGCCGTCACGATCGGCGCCCTTGCCGATCTCGAAATCATCCTCGGCAATTTGGTCGAGAACGCCGTGCTGTACACGCCACCGAACGGAACCGTCGACGTCGCGGTGCTGGTCGCCGGGCAAGAAGCACGGATCGAAATCCGCGACACAGGACCCGGGATCGCGGAAGAAGAGATGCCCCGTGTCTTTGAACGGTTCTTCAGGGCAATGCCTCAGGATGGCGAGGGGAGCGGTTTAGGACTGGCGATCGCGAAAGCGGCAGCCGAAAGACAAGGAGTGCGGCTCACACTCGCCATGCGCGAGGATGAGCGCGGTCTAATCGCATGCCTCATTGTACGGCTGGCCCCAATGAAGTCGTCTCGTTAGTTCCCCCTAACGCGGGAGATTGCGAACGGAATGATTACGATAATTGAATGAGAAAATGCAACGGATCCAGGTTTCATTGAGCGTCGTCGACACCGGGATGGCGCAAGAGTTCCAATTGAGCAGCAGCGGATACGCGCTGCGCCTCAGTCGGAACCTTTTTTCTCATCCTTGATCCGCCTGAAAGCTGGTTGAAAGCTTGGGCCAACTATCTTCCCCTAATCGCAGAGGAGAGCGTGGCCGTCGTGGCAACGTAAGTGCGATACGAAAACTCAGGAGGAGATCCAATGCGTTCTACACGCACGTTGTTCAATTCAGCCGCACTGTCCGTCGTCATGCTCGCGTCGATGCTTGCAGCAAATTCTGCTCATGCAGCCGGCAAGATCACGTTGATGGTCGGCGGCTACGAAAAGCAGATCTATCTGCCCGCAAAACTCGCTGAAGACCTCGGCTATTTCAAGGATGAAGGCCTCGATGTCGAGCTTCTGAACGAACCGGCCGGCGTCGATGCCGAGAACCAGCTTCTGGCCGGCGCGGTCCAGGGCGTTGTCGGCTTCTATGACCATTGCGTCGACCTGCAGGCGAAGGGGAAGTTTGTCGAATCGGTCGTCCAGTTCAGCCAAGCTCCAGGCGAAGTCGAACTCGTCTCGGCCAAGCATCCGGAAATCAAGTCCATCGCGGACTTCAAGGGTCATAGCGCTGGGGTCACCGGTCTTGGTTCCTCGACCAACTTTCTGACCCAATACATGGCCAACAAGGCTGGTCTGAAATCTGGCGACGTCACCTCCGTTCCAGTCGGCGCAGGCACGACCTTCATCGCCGCCATGCAGCAGGATGCGATCCAGGTGGGCATGACGACGGAACCGACGATCTCCCGTCTGCTGAAGACCAAGGAAGCAACCGTCCTCGTCGACATGCGCACGATGGAAGGCGCACGCCAGGCACTCGGCGGTACTTATCCCGCAGCCTCGCTCTACATGGAAACCTCATGGGTCGATGCTCATAAGGACGATACCCAGAAGCTTGCGAATGCTTTCGTGAAGACGCTGCGCTTCATCAATACGCATTCCGGCGCCGAGATCGCCGACAAGATGCCGAAAGAATATTACGTCGGCGACAAGGAAGGATACGTCAAAGCGCTCGACGAAGGTAAGGCGATGTTTACCGCCGATGGCGTGATGCCGGAAGATGGTCCGAAGACCGTTCTCTCGGTTCTTTCTTCATTCTCGAAGAATATGCAGGGCAAGCAGATCGATCTTTCGAAGACCTACACCACGGAATTCGTCAAAAAGGTCATGTAAGCGGCTTTCAGATCCGCCTCCGGCACGTTCGCCGGCGGCGGACATGTCCTCGGCTTCGCGTGCGAGCCTAACGAGCGCGCGTCAGGAAAAACCAATGTCAGACATCAGCATTCGGAAGCCGGCAATCGAGCTTCTCAATGTCAGCAGGCGCTTTGTCTCTCCGAGCGGCAAGTCGCTGACAGCATTGCGCGATTTCACCTTGTCCGTGGAAGAAGGCGAGTTCGTCGCGGTCGTAGGCCCGACCGGCTGCGGCAAATCCACTACGCTTAACCTGGTAACGGGTCTTGCGCGGCCTAGCGCCGGCGAGGTCAGGCTGATGGGCGGACCCGTCGACGGAATCGATCCGCGCGTCGGCTTCGTCTTCCAGACGGACGCGCTCTTTCCCTGGAAGAATGTCATCGACAACGTTATGGCCGGCGCCCTGTTTCGCGGCAAGAGTAGGAAGGAAGCAGAAGATAGCGCCAAAGGTTGGCTTCAGCGCGTCGGCCTTTCAAAGTTTCTGCATCACTATCCGCATCAGCTTTCGGGCGGTATGCGCAAGCGCGTATCGCTGGCGCAGACCTTCATCAACGAGCCGGAAATCCTGCTGATGGATGAACCCTTCTCGGCGCTCGACGTGCAGACCCGCACCGTGATGCACGAGGAATTGCTCAGACTATGGGCGGAACGGAAGGCTTCGGTCGTATTCGTGACCCATGATCTGGAGGAAGCCGTCGCGCTTGCCGACAAGGTCTATGTGCTCACAGCCGGCCCAGCCACGGTCAAGTCCGTCTACACGATCGATCTTCCACGCCCGCGTATCGTGTCGGAAATTCGCTACGAGCAGCGCTTCATCGACTATTGCAAGACGATGTGGGAGGATCTCCGCCAGGAGGTCGAGGCCAGCTATCGCCGTTCCAGCGAAGCTGCGTAAGGAGGCAAGCATGGCAAACATCATCGCAGACAACGTGCCGGCCGTCGTATTTCGCCCCGGCACATCGGATTCCGAAATCGAGGCCGCAGCGCTCCGCGCGATCAAGAGACGTAAGCAGCAGGTTCTGTCGCTGCAGATCGGGATCTTCGTCGCGGTTGTGGCACTCTGGCAGCTGTCATCCAACCTGCTGTGGATCGACCCGTTTTTCTACTCCAGCCCGAGCGACATTATCTTCCGTCTCTACGATTGGGCGGTCAACGGGACCAGTGAAGGATCACTTTGGTACAACCTCTGGGTGACGATGGAAGAGGCTCTGATTGGCTTTTTCTGCGGCTCCATTACCGGCGTCATCGTGGGTGTAAGCCTCGGTCGCAACCGTTTTCTGTCGGATGTTCTGTCGGTCTATATCAAGGCGATCAATTCTATTCCGCGTGTGGTTCTGGCACCGATCTTCATCATGATCCTCGGCCTTGGCCTGCCATCCAAAGTAGCGCTTGCCTTCATCATGGTATTTTTCGTCGTGTTCGCCAATGCGTTCCAAGGGGTTCGTGAAGCCGACCGCAACATGATCGCCAATGCGAGGATCCTCGGTGCTTCTGATTGGCAGGTCACGCGGGCCGTGATCGTTCCTTCGGCCATGAGTTGGATTTTTGCGAGCCTTCACGTCTCCTTCGGTTTTGCCATCATCGGCGCTATCGTCGGAGAGTTCGTCGGCGCCCGCTTCGGTATCGGCCAGCTGATTTCAATCGCCAAGGGCACCTTCGACGCTGCAGGTATGTATGCCGCGATCGTCCTTGTGATGATCGTAACGCTGATCGCGGAATTCATCATGACGCAGATCGAAAACCGCTTGGCGAAGTGGCGCCCGCAGCAGAGCCTCGATATTCAATGATCCTCCCAGGGAAGCAGTATAGAACACCGGCGCTCTCCGGCGCCGGTGTTTTTATATTGGCAGGATAAGTTCGATCTGTTTGTGACGGCCGGAATTCTGACCGTCAGCAGCAGCCTTCCGGCGATCTGCGCTGCTCCCCGCTTCATCGACGGTGACATCATCGGCAGTGACCCGCGCCGAAGCCATCAATGTCTGGTCGAAGATAAGGTTGGCGGTCGTATTGGCTGTGAGGAAACTGCGGTAGAGATTGATGCAGATTGCGCCGATGAGGGTCCGAAAGATCCATGCCAACAGCTGGATGCGCAGACTTGCGCCGAGCAGCCGGATGGCTTGCAAGGCGCCTTTCCGAGACTTTTGACGTTTTCACCCAGCATGGCGCAACATGTAGCCAAGGCCGCGGAGAGTTGCAATCTGGGCCGAGCTGCCCTCGAGCTTCTTCCGCACCCGATGGACGTAGATTTCGATCGCGCTTGCGTCCGCTGCGTCGTCGAAGCCGAAGACGCTTTCCGACAATGTTGCCTTTGCGACCGTCGTACCAACCTTTAGGGCAAGGTGTTCGAGGACCGCATGTTCTCGCGGCGTTAGAACCAGCGTCTCGCCCGCCAGGGTGAACTGGCGCGTGCCGCCGTCGAATATTAGATCTCCGATGGCTATCTCGGGCGCTGCCCGGTCATGGCCGCGCCGGACAAGCGCACGGATGCGGGCTTCCAGCTCCGCTATTTCGAAAGGTTTGGCAAGATAATCGTCCGCGCCGCCATCCAGTCCGGCGACCCTGCCATCGAGGCTGGCATTGGCCGTGAGGATGATAACCGGGACCTTGTTGCCGGCTTGTCGGAGCCCCTTGAGCAGCGTCATTCCGTCAATTTTCGGAAGCGACAGATCGAGAATGACGACGGCATACTCCGCTACGTTCAGGAGATGTCCCGCGTCTTCGCCGTCGTGTGCGATATCGACCGCATAATTCGCCTGCTTGAGCGCCTTGCCAAGCCACGCTGCTAACTCGTGATTGTCTTCGACAAGCAGGATTTTCATAGGAGGACACTACTACAAATCATCCGGAAATGTCGCGACGTTAGAGGTGCTACTCCTAGCATAAAAAGCGCAACTAAGAAGAGACGGCACTATCGATGACTTCTCGGAGAAGGGAGGTCGTGGAGTCCTTCAAAAGTTCATAAGGCCATCACCTGTGCATGAATTTCCGCCTCGCAGCTCGCGCAACGCTCTCGGCCAAGATCAGCAGGCATCCGACGATCAGTATGCCGGCGGCGATTGAACCGCCAAGTAGCCCCCATTTCACCGAAAAGCCGATGGCGATGATCAGGGCCAGCGCCAAAAGGGCAAGTGCGCCGTCGTCTATGAACATGCCGACGAGTTCGTTGATTGCGATTTTGAGAATGTTCATTGGGCAGGTTCCATATGCGCGTTGTAGTACCGGCGAAGCATTTTGACGGCCGCCAAAGAGAAGAGCGCCAATACGCCGAAGATCGGCAACAGCGAGAGATCGGCGCCCGGCCAAACCGTGCCGATCCCTTCTCCCACCCAGAAAATTCCAAACGCGCTCAGCGTCACGCCAACCACGAGTTTGAGCGTGTTTTCCGGAACGGTCGAGAGCGGCTTGTGAACCAAAAGGCCGGTAAGGAGAACGAGAAGGCACGCCGCCAGCGCTCCCAGGCTCGCATAGCCGAGCATTCCGGGACGTGCGCCGGTGGCGATCACAATGAACACCACTTCCAACCCTTCGAGCAGGACGGCCTTGAATGCTGCAATGCCGGCCAAAAAGTTTGCCCTGCGGTTGTCCGCCTGCCGACGAAGGCTGTCCGTCTCCTCGGCAAATGCCCTTTCCTCGTCATGCAGGTCGATGAAACCGGAAGCACGCAAAATGGCTTTTCTCAGCCAGCGCAGACCGAACAGGATCAGCAGCGTGCCGATGACGAATTGCATAATGTCGATCGGGATGAGGCCGAGTAGCGGCCCGAAGACCAGCACCAGAAGGGCGAGAACGAAAAGCGCCAGGCCCATGCCGATGAAGGCCGGCCGCCAACTCTGGGTCACGCCGACCGCAAGGACAATGGTGAACGCTTCGACGACCTCCACGAAAGAGCCTAAAAAGGCTGCTGTCACCGTGGAGATGATACTTGTTATTGTTGTCATGATCAGTGTCCGTTTTTGGTCAGAAGAGTTCGGAAGAGGTCCAATCGGTGCAGCGTTTCGCGGAGAGCGAGAACAGAGCCTAGCCCTAAGTTCCTATCGCAGCCAGTCGATGCGCACGTGGCACCGGGCAGGCGCCAGCAGCGTCCGTGAAAATGCGCTGTCGACGGCCTCGCCGGTCAATGGCCGACCACCATCTTCATGCAGGTCGATGAAGCCGTTTTGCTGCTAGTGGATTGATTCCAACGCTTGGTGCCCACGTTTGACCGCTGCAATGATCTCGTCTGGATCTGCCCTCCAGATGAAGGGTTTTGGTTTTTGGTTATGCTCTTTGACGAAGCGGTTAATGGTAGCCTGGAGGTCGACGACGGACTGGAAGAGGCCGTACTTCAGACGTCGGCGCGTCAGCTTCGCAAAGAAGCCCTCGACGGCGTTCAGCCATGAACAGGATGTAGGAACGAAGTGGAAGGTCCAGCGCGGATGCCTGGCTAGCCAAGCGCGGACCTTCGGCTGTTTATGGGTCGCGTAGTTATCGAGAATGACGTGAACGGCCTTATCCTTTGGCAACTCCGCCTCTATGGCGTTGAGAAAACGGATGAACTCCTGATGCCGGTGACGCTGCATGTTTCGACCGATCACCGAGCCGTCGAGGATATTGAGGGCGGCAAACAGGGTGGTGGTGCCATGGCGCTTGTAATCGTGAGTCATCGTGCCGGCGCGCCCTTTCTTCAGGGGAAGTCCTGGCTGCGTCCGGTCGAGTGCCTGGATCTGGCTCTCGACGGACAGGACAATGGCATGGGCCGGTGGCGAGACGTAGAGCCCGACGACGTCATGAAGCTTCTCGGCAAAGGCCTTGTCGTTCGATAGTTTGAAGGAGCGCCAGCGATGCGGGGCAAGGCCATGCTCATGCCAGATCTTCACAACCGAAGAGGCTGCAATCCCAACGGCCTTGGCCATCGCACGAACAGTCCAATGCGTTGCTTCCTGTTGAGGCGTCTCAAGCGTCAGTGCGACGACCCGCTCAACGAGTTCGCCATCAAGCGGCGCAATGCCGGGCGGTCTGCTCTTGTCGTGCAAAAGGCCATCGACGCCCTCAGTCATGAAGCGCTCCTGCCAACGCTAGACACACGTTTTGGATTTGCCGGTTGTCTCCATGATTGCGACCGTTCCCGAGCCATCACCGCTCATCAAGATGATCCTCGCTCGCCACACGTGCTTCTGAGCAGAAGTTGGAGCTGCAACAATCGCTTCCAAGCGGGCTCGATCCGCCGCGGCCACGTCAAATCTGATACCTGTACGCATACGATATCGTTGCACAACGAAAGTCGAAAAGGAATCCCAAATCGGACTCCTTTGTTTCAATCAATCCACTAGCTATAAGACTATACCAATTAATTCAGGTAGATAACACAGCACATTCCTCGGGATGCAGCAACATTGGGAACGGAACGGTTCCATTTATATCGCGCTTTGTCGCCGGTGAGAGTCCACAACCTTCTGCGACGCAGCCTGTTATGGTGATCGCCGCGTCACAATGCGTATTTAGTAGAACGTTCTTGGTACAAAACTTATAGGCAATACGGCGTGGCGGCGGACCCTGGGGCCTTTCCATGCATCGTCTGAGCATAAAGTCCAGTCTGCTGCTGGCTCGAGATTGTGATCTAGGCGCGAACGTTTCCGTCACCACCTGCCACAACAATGCTTTAAATGGCGGTGCAAAAGTGTGAGTTACGGGTCGCGGCTCCTCGGCGAATGATGCACGCGTGAACGCGTCGCGCCGCCTTGCCCGGTCGAGGGCGGGATTGATGTTAGCAAGCGGGCTGGTGCTTACAGGGGCCTCGTCGTATTGATCATCGATCACGCCAGGTGGTGGCGCTCCCATCAGTCATTCCTTCCTGCTGTGCACGCCGAATAGATCTCGCGATAGCGCGTCCCTGAATTTTGGCGCTCCCGATGTCACCGATAATGCTCGCGCGCATACCGATGAAGTACAGTCCCGAAAGATGCGGTAACTGTTGCGATCCATTGATCAGCGTTCGTCCCTGCTGATCTAGCAGATCGAGATTGCCGACGATCCTTTCGAGATCAGCAGAGTAACCAGTCGCTGCAATAACGATGTCTGGCGAACAAGCTTGCCCGTCTCTGAAATAGACTTGATCCTCGTCAAACGATTGCACTTCAGGCATCACCTTTATGGTTCCGGCCTTGATCGCCCTTACCGCGCCATCGTCTAATGCCAGTGCCGTGCCCTCTCTCAGTCGGGTTGCGCCGCCACCTGCCGGCTTTCCCATACCAAACCTTCTCAGATCGCCGAAGGCCACATAACTCGTCGCTGCGAGCGCCACATCGGCAAGTCGCGTCGGAAGCCGTTCCAGCAAGGGGGAAAGGCGATGTACAGTCACTCCGAAAAGCCGCTTCGGCACGAGTGCGGGGGCATGTCTTGAAGACAGCCAAAGAGTAGATGTTTTTCGCGCCGCCAGATGGTTCAGGATATCAAATCCGGAGTTGCCGGCGCCGACGATAAGCACGCTCTTTCCATCATAGTCGTGCAGACTTCCGAATTTCGCAGCGTGGATGACCTTGCCTCGAAAACGCTCAAGGCCCGCCCACGCCGGTATAATTGGTTTGCGGTCTCGGCCCGTGGCGATGACAAGATTGCGGGCTGCCACAGCCCCTTTGTTGGTCGAGAGGTGATAATTCCCGTTCACAACAGATATGCGATCCACCTCCACCCCGAATTCGATCGCCATAGACTGTTGAGCAACGAATTCTTGGAGATGCTCGACAACGGCATCGCGCTTTGGAAATGCCGGAGTACCCGCTGGATATCTAAGGTTCGGCAAGTGCGAAAGATCCCTGTGGGTGTTGAGCGTGAGCTGGGGATGTCTCGCACGCCATTGGTCACCCACGCGGGTCGCCCTCTCGAATATTCGAGGAAGGATTCCAACTTGCTGCAATTCAAAAGCGGCGATCAAGCCCGCGGTGCCAGCGCCCACGACGACGGCGGATTCGACTTCATTAGTTCGGAACACGATATATCTATCCCGTTTTCATTGACATTCTATCGACACGCATTGACGGTGCAACCGAGTGGTCTTGGAATTATTCTAAAATGGTGCGCATGAGAACCTTGATCGATTCCTGTTTTGACCGGAGCCTGCCCGCCATCCCATCTTCCAAACTGACGCTTGATCAGCGGCTCGCTCTTTGTCGGCAGTACGGTGATTTTTCCTTGGCCTACTCCACAGCCGTTCAGCCGGATCTTAGTTATTTCGGCGACGAAAATGGCTATATCGCCTATGCTACAAAGATGGGACATGTTTTTGCGCTCGGCGATCCCATCGCCAGCCGGGCTAGCAAAGCTGACTACATCGCGCGTTTCATCGCCCAATCCGGAAAACCTTGTTTTGTTCAGGTTCACGCTGCAACCGCCGCCGCACTCACATCACACGGCTACAGGGTCAATCAATTGGGCAAAGACAGCGCCCTTTCATTGCCCAACCATTCCTTCAACGGCAGGCGCAACGAGACGCTCCGCTATTCCGAGCGATGGCTGTATAAGAATGGATACTCCATTCACGAGTGCGGGGACGGGGAGCTGGGCCCCGAGCTTTCGAAGATCTCTGATGACTGGCGGGCGGGTAGAATCGTCAGACGCCGCGAGATGCGGTTTTTAAATCGGCCATTTTGCCTGTCGCTGAGGCCCGGCATGCGACGATTTGTTCTTTTCTCGCCTCATTCAAAGCCAATTGCGTTGCTCGATTTCGACCCTCTTTGCCGCGATGGCAAAGTCATTGGATATACGGCAGCGTTCAAGCGGAAGATTCAGGGCACAACGGCCCATGCTGAAATCGGGCTCACGAAGTACGCGGCAGATCGGTTTAGACAAGAAGGTGCTGAAATCATGACGCTCGGCTTGTCACCGCTGGCCGGCATCGAGAAAAGCCAATTTCCCGAGAGCACCGTTTGGCGCTACCTGTATCAGCGCGCTTTTCTGTCGCCGCTCATAAACCGCCGCATTTTCAACGTTCAGGGTCAAGCTGCATTCAAGCGCAGGTTCCACGGCGATGAGTTGCAAACTTACATCGGCTTCAAACGCGGGACTCCAACGGAAAAGGTTGCGCTCTTGCGTTTGCTGAAAACGTTCTAGCAGACCAGATCGCGCTAAGGGTTGATCACGCGCGTCGGGCCAATGTTACCGACTTGCGCGGTAGTGACATGCATGCGGAGGCGGTGTACGTCAGTTCTATGGAAACTCCGGCTATTGGCCTGCCCGTTCTCATTCTTGAGGACGAACCTTTTATTGCCTTGGATGTCGAGGAGCTTCTCGCCGCGCACGGTTACGGCGAGACGATCGCCCTTTCCAGAGGCTCGGAAGCTATAACCTGGCTGGAAATCAACGTACCGCGGCTGGCGATTATCGATCCCAGGCTGTCCGACGGCATGTGCTCCGCAGTGGTGCGACTGTTGGCCGAGCGCGGCACGCCGTTCATCGTCTACTCCGGGGAGACGAGTTCGCTGACAGACGAGGAACCGGCTTTCGGTGCGGGAGAGCTCGTGTTGAAGCCTGCGCCGCCGGAGGACATCATGGCCGCGGTCGCACGAGCTCTGAAATCTGTGAGCGGATGAGCGCTAAAGCCCACGGGCACCAACGACCCTATCTGACATGCGTGATGCCAAGCCGCGCCTCCCCCCAAACGCGGACTCAAGCTGACCGTCGGAGACTGCCTCAGTCCGACGGACAGCCATTGATCTCGCTACTGATCGTCTCTTCGAATGTTGGTAAACTGCGTATTATATTTGAGTAAATCATTAAATTATTTTCCTTACGATCTCCAACATCAATCCGCCATTGTGTTGGAATTGCCAAAGGGGTCCTTCGATGCGTCGTCCAAGCATAAAGTCGAGCCTGCTCATAATTCTTGGCGGCCTCGCTGTTCTATTCGGTCTCATTGCGTATCTTTCAATTGACGGTCTCAGCAAGACAAACGGATCCACCGAGGAAATCGCAAAAAATTGGCTACCGAGCGTACAAGCATCGCGGGCAATCAATCTCAACATGGCGAATTTGCGCCTCGCGTACCGCGACCACGTCATCGCGCAGTCAGACGCAGACAAAAAAACGCGCGAAGAAGCCATTGTCATCGCGGAGGATACACTTCGCAAATCGATAGATGCTTACCTTTCTTTGGCATCATCCGACCGCGAGCGACAGTTGGTCGCCGGGATAAAGGAGAGCGTTGAGGGCTATATTGCCAGCAGGCCGCAGCTTGTGGTTCTTTCCCGCGCGAATAAAATTGAGGAAGCTGGTAAATATCTCGGCGGCGAGATGCGCACCTATTCGGACAAGCTGAAAGAACTAACAACTGCCTTGGTCGAATTCAACGTTAGCGGCAGCAACAAGGCGGCAGAGGAGAGCAAGACAACCTATGCATCCATAAAGTTCTATCTAATTGCCGCCATTGGAATCGCAGGACTGCTTGTTGTCGGCGCTGTGGCCTTCGTGCTGACCTGTATTGCCAATCCGATCGGCCAGATTACCAGCGCGATGAGACGGTTAGCCGAAGGAGACACCGGTTCTGACATCCCATTTGCCGGCCGCGCCGACGAGATCGGCTCCATGGCAGCCGCGGTGGAGGTTTTTCGGCAGGCGGCGATCGCCAACAAGCGGATGCAGATCGAAGCGGACGAAAACCGCAAACAGGCAGATGACGATCGCATAGCTGCGCAGCAGAAAGCGGAGTCTGATGCCACCGAGCGTTTACGCATTGCCACCTCAGGTCTTGCTTCCGGCTTGCGGCGGTTGGCTGCAGGCGACTTGGCATTTCGTCTCGATGAGCCGTTTGCTCCCGACTTTGAAGCACTACGCCACGACTTCAACCAGTCCATCGCACAGCTTGCCGAAGTTTTGACGGCTATTTCCTCCAGCATCATCACGATTGAAGATGGCACCCGGGAGATTTCCTCCGGGGCAGATGATCTTTCAAAGCGCACGGAACAGCAGGCAGCAGCCCTCGAAGAAACTGCAGCCGCCCTGGAAGAGATCACCGCCAACGTATCAAACTCGAGCAAGCGGACCGAGGAGACCCGTACGGTAGCCACGCAGGCAAACCAAAGCGCGGCAAAGTCCGCCGAGGTCGTTTCCCAGGCCGAAGAGGCGATGGGACGTATCGAGACATCATCGCAGCAGATCTCCAATATCATCGGCGTGATCGATGAAATCGCGTTTCAGACAAACCTTCTCGCCTTGAACGCAGGAGTCGAGGCGGCCAGAGCGGGCGAAGCGGGCAAGGGCTTCGCAGTCGTCGCTCAAGAAGTGCGGGAACTTGCCCAGCGGTCAGCCAGCGCGGCCAAGGAGATCAAGGGCCTCATCCAGAACTCCTCCAAGGAGGTGGAGAGCGGGGTAAAGCTGGTGCGTGACACTGGACAGTCTTTAAAGACCATCTGCAGCTTTATCATGCAGATCAACCAGCATATGGATGCGATCGCAACCTCTGCAAATGAGCAATCGGTCGGCCTCAGTGAAGTCAACGTCGCAGTCAATCGGATGGACCAGACCACACAGCAGAACGCCGCCATGGTCGAACAATCGACTGCGGCCTCTACTTCACTTGCTCAAGAAGCGCAAAAACTTCGTGAGCTTGTCAGCCAGTTCAAGTTAGATGAGGTCGCATCCGGCCAATCCACAATGCTGCGAATGACGGCGAGAACCATGGCTCAAGATGTCGCTCATTCACCCGTCCCATTAGCAAGTGCACGCCGCTAGCTCTTGGACGAGAAGCCGCAAAGGGCTTCAGAAGCCGGGGGGGGTAGACCCTTGTTCATCTCCGGTTCATTCGGCGGGTGTAAGCGTTGTATACGGTTGGACCAGGGAGAGTGTCATGGGGCTTTTCGATGGTTTGGGCAGTGTCGTCAGCGACGTCTTGAATGGCAAGCCGGTCAATCTTCTGGCGGTCGCCGAGGATGTCTTCCAGAATGCCGGCGGACTCGATGGCGTTCTCACCCAACTCAATCAAAGCGGGCTTGGCCATCAGGTGGCCTCCTGGATAGGCACGGGCGATAATATCCCGATCACTGCGGACCAAATTCGCGCAGCGCTCTCGTCCGAGCAGCTACAGGGCCTTGCCTCCAAACTCGGCATCGATATCAGCAAGGTACCCGAGCTTCTGGCCGGGCACCTTCCGACAGCCGTAGACCAGGCAAGCCCCAATGGAACCCTCCCGTCGTCAGCGTCTTAACGCCGAGGCGGAAGCGAAGACTGAAACGTCAACATTATCGACGGAGGCCAATCATATGTCACACAAACTGCTTCTCTCCGCTGCCGGCTCGCTGGTTGCTGCCATTATCATGTCGTCGCCGGCGCATGCGTTGACGATGAAGGAGTGCAGCACAAAGTATCAGGCCGCCAAGGCCGACGGTTCCGCTAAGGACGTAAAGTGGAACGATTTCCGCGCAAAGTTCTGTGGGGCGGACGCTGCTGCTGCCGACAAGGCTGACGAGGCGGACGTTACCGCCACGAGCGAGAAGGAACCGGCAAAGCCGACGACCGCGGCGCCGAAGAGCGTCAAGTTCCCGAAGGCGATCGACAAGAAATATTCAAGCGAAACGCCTGGCAAGGCCCGCTTGCACACCTGCGTCGACTCCTACCATACCGCCAAGGATGCTGGGACGCTCGGCGATCTGAAGTGGATCCAGAAGGGTGGCGGCTACTGGAGCCTCTGCAACACGAGCATTAAGGCTGCCGGCTGATCGAAGCCGGATTAGGTCTCCTGAAACGCGAAAGGCCGCATCTGCGAGCGGCGGCCTCTTCTCAATTCGCCTGCCGTTGAAAACATAAGTTCGCTCTGCATAATCGTCGAAGCCATCGCGCGACCACCAACTGGATTTGATAGAAGAGTCGCCGGTTAGCAGCTGCCTGCTCCCTTCTCGCGCCGACGCGGTGGCTGCCGCGGCAAGGACGTTCCTCTAAACAACGAGCATCCGAGGCGAAGGCGCTCCGGCGTCAGTTCGCGCACAGCTTGACCGGTCAACAGGGCAGCCGCGGGAAAGTTAGCAAAGAGCTGCCTTGTGGGTCCCAAAGGTCTCGGAAGAGACGGACAACGTCCGCGCCATCACCACGGCGTAGGAGACTTGCACGATCAAAACAGAATTCGCGGGCGGTGGCTCTATCGAAACGCAGATAGAGGCTTTTGACCCATCAGCCCAAATCACTGGGCATGATCTATCGGCTCCCACCACCAAGCTTGCGACTTTGCTGAATGGCCTCTCGCAACAGCGGTTCCGTTGCGAAGCATCGACCGGCCGGCTCGGTGACAATTTTTCCCCAAATCAGTGCTTGCAGTCGCCCTTGTCGCCCTGCCCGGACTTAGCCGCGTGTTCACGTCATGGCGCGCGTCGGCGGAGAGCGATCGCGAGATGTCGATGAGAACGATCGGAATCTTATTGCCGGTCAACTCGTTCATGCGGTCGCAAAAGATGCAGGGCTCGACCCCAATCGGACGCGTCTTCATCAATCGCCTGCTCTTGACCGGAATCGGACCGCCGCATTCTCATCGAAGAAAGCTATCACGCTGGCTTCTCTAGTGAAAATTCCTGGCCTTCACTTTCAGCGTATCGATATGAAGGTCGGGAACAAAAATATCCCTCGGCTTGACCGCCGGCGCTCGATCCCGCGTATCCGGACTTCCCGGCGATCCATGGGTGAACTCGTCACCGCGACCTGTCGGCAGTTTGAACTCCCCATCACGATCAGCCAAGGCGGATAGGTCGCCCGAGAGATCGAACAGCTGCTGGGCGATGAGGTGCACGACTTCCCCTTCCCGTTGGATGCGGCCATTGATCGCCATCATGCTCGACCCGAGCACAACGCGCCCGCGCCGCTCGAAGAGTTTCGGCCAGACGACGACGTTCGCCGGACCGGTCTCATCCTCGATCGTCAGAAACATCACGCCTTTGGCCGAACCGGGCATTTGCCGGACGAGAACGAGGCCTGCGGTCATCAACCAACGACCATCTCGGGCCGACATGGCTTCCTCGCATGTGACGATGCTTCGAGCGGCAAGGTCCTTGCGTAGGAAGGCGAGCGGATGCTCTCGCAGTGTCAGACCGGTGTGGCTATAGTCCTGTATGACGTTGTGCCCATCTGTCATCTGCCGAAGTTTGACATCAGGCTCCTGCTGCTCGGCGATTGTCTTCATCTCGCGCTCGGCCGCGGCAACAAAGAGTGGCAGTGGCTCATCGCGCAAAGCTTTGATCGCCCACAATGCATCCCGTCGCTGAAGTTGGAGCGATGGCAGGAAAGCATCGGCCTCTGCCAGTTCGACCAACGATGCTGATGGAACGCTCGAACGCCGCCACATGTCATCGATGCTGTCGAAGGGGTGATCGGCACGGGCGGCGACGATGCGAGCCGCGTCGATTGCGGCCAGCCCACGCACCAGACGCATGCCCAGGCGGATAGCATGGCGGCGTTGGTCGCCTTCCATCGGCTCGAGCGTACAGTCCCAGCGAGAGCGGTTGATACAGACCGGTCGGATCTCCACACCGTGGTTGCGGGCGTCGCCGACGATCTGGGCAACCGCGTAGAAACCCATGGGCTGGCTGTTGATCAAGGCCGCGCAGAACGCGTCGGCGTAATGGCATTTCACATAGCTGGAGGCATAGGCGATGAGTGCGAAGCTCGCGGCATGGCTTTCCGGAAAACCGTAGGAGCCAAAACCTTCGAGCTGCGAAAAGGTCTTTTCAGCAAACTCCGGCGAGTATCCATTCTTCACCATGCCGGAGACCAGCTTGTCCTTGAACTTCGAGACGCCACCGGTGAACTTGAAGGTTGCCATCGACTTGCGCAGCTGGTCGGCTTCGCCACCGGTAAAGCCGGCGCAGACCATCGCGACCCTCATCGCCGACTCTTGAAACAGCGGCACGCCGAGCGTCTTGCCGAGCACCGCCTCAAGCTCGGGCGTCGGATATTCGACGGCCTCCTTGCCTTCGCGACGGCGCAGATAGGGATGCACCATGTCGCCCTGGATCGGGCCCGGCCGGACGATCGCTACCTGCACCACAAGGTCGTAGAAGGTTCGGGGTTTCAGCCGCGGCAGCATCGCCATCTGCGCGCGGCTTTCGATCTGGAAGGTGCCGAGCGTATCGGCCTTGCGGATCATCGCATAGGTCGCAGGATCCTCCTGCTCGATGTCAGACAGGTCGAGATCCCGACCCTTGTGCTCGCGGATCAGATCGAAGGCCTTGGCCATGCAGGTCAGCATCCCAAGGGCCAGGATGTCCACCTTCATGAATTTCAGGGCTTCGACGTCGTCCTTGTCCCATTCGATGATCTGACGGTCCTTCATCGTCGCCGGTTCGATCGGCACGAGATCGTCTAGCCGATCATGGGTGAGGACGAACCCGCCCGGATGCTGGCCGAGATGCCGTGGCGCGCCCATCAATTGCTGCGCAAGCTTCAAAGTCAGCACAAGACGCCGGTCGTCTGGATTGAGATTGAGCTCGCGGACATTGCGATCGCAGACCTCCTCCGACCATGACCACATGCCGGACGACAGCGCCTTGATCACGTCCTCCGGAAGCCCGAGCGCCTTGCCGACATCGCGGATCGCGCCGCGCGCCCGGTAGCGGGTCACGGTGGCGCAGAGCGCTGCCTTTTCTCTGGTGTAGGTCTGGTAGATCCACTGGATCACCTCTTCGCGCCGCTCGTGTTCGAAATCCACATCGATATCCGGCGGCTCGTCACGCTCCTGAGATACAAAACGCTCGAACAGAAGATCATTGGTCGAGGGATCGATACTGGTGATGCCGAGGATGTAGCAGACGGCGCTGTTGGCTGCGGACCCCCTCCCCTGGCAAAGAATGTCTTGAGACCGCGCATAGCGCACGATCGAGAAGACCGTCAGGAAATACGGGGCATATTTCATGGTGCGGATGAGATCGAGCTCGTGGCGCACGATCTTCAACACATCAGGCGGCAGTCCTTCCGGATAGCGATCGGGCACGCATTGCCAGACATAGTGCTCCAGTGAGGCCTGAGCATCCTTGCCCGGCACGATCGCCTCCTCCGGATATTGGTAGGTGAGTTCCTCGAGCGAGAAAGTGCACCGACGGACGATCTCCATCGTCCGCGACAGAGCTTCCGGATATCGCGGAAACAATCGCTCCATTTCTTCCGGCGGCTTCAGATAGCGATCAGCGTGGCGCTCGCGCTCGAAGCCCACCTCGTCGATCGTCGTGCGGGTCCGGATGCAGGTGACGATGTCCTGCAGCTGCCGGCGGCCTGGCTCATGGAAAAGGACGTCATTGGTGACGACGGTCTTCACCTTGAAGCGCGCCGCAAGATTTGAAATCTCATGCAGCCGCAGCTGGTCGTTCTGCCGGCGCCGGAGGCAGAGCGACACATAGGCGCGATCGCCAAATAGCTCGGCCATCTTGCGCAGCTGGATCGCGCAGGCGTCGTCCGGTAGATCCGGCACAAGAATGCCGATCATGCCGTCGGTGTATGCGATGACATCATCCCAATGCAGGATGCAGTTGTTCTTGCCGCCGCGCGATTTGCCGAGCGTGATAAGGCGGGTCAGCCGGGAATAGGCAGCCCGGTCGGTCGGGTAGACCAGCAACGACATGCCGTCTTGCAGATCGAGCCGGCAACCGACAACGAGGCGCAAACCGGTGGCGCGGGATGCTTCGAGCGCCCGGACAATTCCGGCAAGCGAATTGCGATCGACGATGCCGAGGGCTTCGATGCCGAGAGCTTTGGCGGTCTCGAACAGTTCCTGCGCCGAGCTTGCACCGCGCAGGAAGGAAAAATGGGTCGTGACCTGCAGCTCGGCATAACTCATGCGAAGATCCCATGGCAGAACCAGCGGTGACTTCCGGTTTCAGGATCGATGCCATCACCGGAGCGAAACACCCAGAGGCGTTCGCCGTCCTCGTCTTCGATGACGAAGTAGTCCCGCACCGCCTCCATCTCGGCGTCGCGCCGCCACCACTCGCCAAAGATCCGTTCCGGACCGTCGGCCCGCTTGACCTTCCGACGCTTGCCGCGCCAGGTGATCGAGACCGGCGGCCGGTCCGGCAGCAAGGCGATGGCCTCGATCAGCTCCGGACGCGCCAGCAGCCGAACCGGCCGGCGCCAGTGACTGACCCAGGTGACCTCGACCGGATCGGCAGCAGGACCGATCCGCTGGACGGAGCGCTCGGGCACATCGGAGGCAACCGGTGCCACCCGATAAACACGTTGCCCACGGTTGCCGTAGATATCGATCAGCGGCGTCACGTCCTTCACTTCCTCCTCGACCAGCGAGGAGAATTTCTGACGCTCCTCCAGCGGCTCGACCATGACCGCCACCAGGGTGAGCTTCTCGATCCCGAAGCCGGGCTCGATCTTTTCCGTCCGATCACGAAACAGCTTCGTCAGCCAGACTACATCGCGAACCGGCTTCACCGTGCCGGCGCGGATTGCCTGCCGCGTACCGTCGACCTTTTCGACGATCAGGTCGGCGCGCCGAACACCAAGGCCGCGCCTTTGCAGCTCTTCGATCAGTTGCACCACCAGCCGGCCGACATATTTGTTGATGGTTTCGGCAGCACCGATCGGCTCGGCGAAGGCTCTGGAGACCTCGATCAATTCTGCGGTGCGGATTGGATCGATCGGTTCGCAGATGCGGCCGACCATCTGGTCGAGCCGCCGGCCAATCTCCGGACCAAAACGAAGCGTCAGCGGCGCGCGCGGCGTGTTGGCCAGTTCGCCGATCGTCTGGAAGCCGAGCGTTCGCAAATCACTGACGACTTTCCCGGGAAGGCGCAGCAACGATATCGGCAGCTTCTCGACGGCGCGGACGGTCTCACCTGAAGGCACGATGACCGTGTCGCGACTGATGGCGCGGGCACAGGCGTGCGCTGCACCCCAGGTGTCGGCGATCGCGACACGGGGGGTGAGTTTCTTGGCCAGGAACTGATTGGCGATCTTCGTCACCATGGCAAGCTCGCCGCCCTGCAGGTGATCGGCACCCTCTGTGTCCATGACGATCCCGTCGATCCCATCGACCGCGACGATCGGCGAATAGAGCGTCAGTGCCCAAAGCGTAATGCGTTCGAGTGCTGCAGCATCCAGCGCAGGATCCGCATCGACCAGCATCAGGCCGCGGAACAGCGCCTGTGCTTTCGCCGCCGGCATGCCGACATGGACCCCGGCTTTCCTGGCAGCGGCGTCGGCGGCCGACACCCAGCGTTTCGAGCCGCTCCTGGCGATCACGGCGATCGCCTGTTCAGGCGGAATAGACGGATCGGCGCGACGAATGCGATCCGTCGGCAAATCCGGAAGATAGATCGAGACGACCCTTGTCATCGCACGCCCTCACGAGAAACTCAGCACATTCACCCGCTTTCACGCGCATCAATTCCAGCAACCATTGGGCTCTCCCCACACCCGGCACTGGCAATTCCTCCGACGGCATCACGCTCACCCGCCATCGGGTGATCGACGCCGTCGGCTGCCCGAAATCATTCGCCTCCGTCTGCCGTCGCCAGCGTCGGACGGCAAGCGCCATGGTGCCGGTGCGCTCAGCCGCCAGCTGCAGGCGGCGCGAGCTGACCATAGGCAGGCGAACGAGTTCACCGACGACTGCGCCGAGCCCACCAAAGGACAGCCCTTCCTCCATGTTTGCCAGAACGTCGTCCTCTCTGTCGGATTCGACAAAGATCACCCGGTGGGGATGGAGGCCGACCTGGGCGAGCGCGGGAAAGAAGAGATCGGGGCGCGTCAGGCACCAGACGATCGGACCTTTGGTGCGGGCTGCGATGCCCGCCGCACATAGGGCTGCCGCCGCACCATCTACCGTGCCCGACCCGCCGCCGGCAAATTCGTGCAGGGCGCCATAGGCCAGACCACCTCCCGGGAGCACTGCATCGATCTCAGGCACGCCGAAGGACAGACAGCCAGCCTTTCTGGCTGATACGCCTTCCAGTGATGCAATGCGCTCGCGCAGATCGGAAATCACCCTTTCACGGGCAGCAGTCATCGTTCACGGGTCCCTTCAAGGTCGTGTTGGCGGCCGACATCATGTCGATCAAAATGCGGATGTTCTCTTTCTGTTCCGACGCGATTGAAGAGTCAAGCAACCGGAAGGATGGGAATATTATCCTGAACATTAGAAATCAGCAGAATACCGAAGGGAATCAGCCCAATAGCGGCCTGTGGATTTTTTTCCGAGCGTTTGCGAGCGCTAATCCCTTTGTGTGAATTGCGGGGACAAGTCGGCATCGTCACAGTGTCTTTAAGATTTTTCTGCTGAACTCTCGGCATGACGAAGCCTCCGAGATCAAAACCCCTCCTTCATGACACCGAGGCCCCGATCCGTTCGCGGCCGCGAGGCAAGCGCAATCCAGCCCAACCGCAGCTCCTATTCGACCCCATGCCTGAGCGCGTCGAGCCTGCGCTGGCGCAACTGAAGCCTCATCCCCCAAAGGGAAGCGAGTGGAGCTGGGAGCTGAAATGGGATGGCTATCGCCTTGCCGTTCACATCGAGCCGCAAGGGATCCGGATCCTTACCCGCGGCGGCCATGACTGGACACATCGGTTTCCAGCGATAGAGCAGGCCGCCAAAGCGCTCGGGCCGGCAACAATGATCATCGATGGCGAGGCCGTCGTGCTCGACGATGAGGGTCGACCGGATTTTGGTCTGCTACAGCAATCGCTGGGCACATCGGGCAAACAAGCTGGCAACCGGGCGTCGGACGCTGTCCTCTACGCCTTCGATCTAATGTACCTTGATGGCCATGATCTGCGCGGTGTCGAATACCGGTCTCGACGACACCTTCTCGAGGACACGTTAAACGGCACAAAGAATGACCAGATCGGCGCCATCAGGCTATCGGAAACACTCGATGGCGAACCAGCTGTCCTCATGGAGCACGTCTGCCGCCTGGGGCTGGAAGGCATCGTCGGCAAGCGTCTCGATCAGCCCTATCGTTCCGGCCGGACCGGGGATTGGGTGAAAGTCAAATGCGTCCAGAGCGAAGCCTTCTTCATCGTCGGCTATGAGCGGTCGACGGCGTCCCCGGCCGGCTTCGGCTCGTTGGTGCTCGCAGCGTATCGTGGTGATGAGCTCGTCCACGTGGGGAGCGTCGGCACGGGCTTCAAAGAAGCCGAGACCATCAGATTACGGAAGATGCTTGACACGCTGCGGTGGAAGCGAAAGCAGCCGCCCCTGCCCTATTCAGGAAGTGCCGATATTGTCTGGGTCGAACCGACCCTCATCGCCGAGATCGAGTTTCGCGCCTGGACGTCGGACGGGAAACTACGTCATCCATCCTACAAGGGCTTGCGAGAACGGCAGGACAATGCCGATGTCTTCCAGCTCGACTAGCGAAATCAGCGCCATACGCTAGATTGTCCGCCACTCGAGCTCGGCGGAGTGGATATCTAGCATGTGCAATCTTTATCGCATGGAAGACAAGGACTGGGTCGCGAAATGGGCCCAGGACGCTGAGAGCCTGATCAACCTCATGCCGGCCTACCAGATGAACCCCGATCAGATGGGGCCGATCGTCCGCAACACCGCCGGCGGAAAGAAGCAACTGGTCCATGCGCGCTGGGGATTGCCCTCGCCGCGCTTCGCACTTGAAAAGGCGGCCAAGGCCAAGGCCGAGAAACTTGCAGCGAAAGGCAAGCCATTCGATCTGGAAGAACTGACCCGCATGGAGGCCGACCGCGGCACGACCAACGTGCGCAAGCTCAGTTTTCCGCACTGGAAACGATGGTTCGGGGTCGAGAACAGATGTCTCGTCCCGGTCACCAGGTTCGCGGAACCAGATCCGGCCAGCCGGCAAGATGGCGGCAACGTGCCGAATGCCTGGTTCGCCCGCGACGAGCAGAAGTCGCTGATGTTCTTTGCCGGCATTCATGTGCCGCAATGGCAGAGTGTCCGAAAGGTCAGGGACGGCCTGACCACCGATGATCTCTACGGGTTCTTGACCACAGATCCCAACGACCTGGTGAAGCCGATCCATGAGAAGGCCATGCCAGTCCTGTTGCTGACCAAGGAAGAGACGGACACCTGGATGCGGGCGCCGTGGGAAGAGGCCAGGGAGCTGGCCCGTCAGTTACCCAAAGACGCTCTGATCATTTCGTCGCGCGAACCGTACGGATCCACGATCGTGTCGAAATCCGGAGATCCGACGTCCGCTACTTCTTGCGCCAAGAGTTGATTTCTTTAGCGAGCTGCGGATCGTGTCGTAGTTCCTCAACCGCCTCTCTGCTGATAGCGGCTTTCGAGCGCCTTAAGGGTCCAATCAGCAAGAGGCGGCTTTCTCCATTGGAGGGATCTTTTGCTAATCGAATAAGGTCAGGGAGCCTCTCTTCAGTTACTGATCCGGAAAGCGCGCAAGCCAAGCCTTCCTTGAAACCCAGCACGAATTCCGTTTCCTCACCGGGGAAAACAGGGCCTTTGCCTTGTTTCGCGTTGATGTATTGCTGGACAAGGAAGTCCCAATATTCGCCGGCCGCGGGAACCGCTAGAGCTCTGGCAATCCCGCTTCGTGTTCGATCAGAGTAAGGCAATTGCAAATGCTTCATCAAGATCGGCACCAAATTCGGATATCCACTTCTGCTGTTAATTAAGTCCCAAACCGAGGTGATGTTCGCGCCTGCCTCGCGAAGGTCTTTCACAATAGGTTGTTCCTCTTGAACTAGGCGAGCGTCGCGAATGGTCCAAATATCGCTCATTCTATCCTCCTAAATCTAATGCACTCCCACAATGGTCACTGCCCTATGTCCCTACGGTTCAAGCCCTCCTCAATTGCCCTTTGGAGAGGCCCTGATCTTTGTGTCGTTGGCCGGTCGAACAGATCGAAGCGCAAAGGCCGACACGGGTAGCGTAGTCGCCGGGATGTTTAGCCGTGGATCGAATGGAACGTAAGCGCCGTTTCCGCCCCATTGAATTGGCAGTATTTTGAGGCTTGTTGCCTATGCGAGAAGGTCTCCAGGAGTATCTGGAGATTTGCATGGCAGAAGAAGGATTTGTTGGGCGCTACGAAGTTGTCGAGCCGCGTCGTGGAAACCGGCGTTGGCCGGATGATGTGAAGGCGCGGATCGTGGCGGAAAGCCTTGAGCCTGGTGTTCGTGTTGTTGATGTCGCGCGCCGTCATGACGTTGTGCCGCACCAGCTTTCCTTGTGGCGCCGGCAAGTGCGCGAGGGCATTCTGGCCCTGCCTTTTGAGGCTATGCCGGACCTGGCGGAGAGCGGCGATGCCGAGCCTGCATTTGTGCCTTTGGCGATTGCGGCGGAGCCGAGCGAGGCTGTGAATATTTTGGCGCCGCCGCTGCCGGAGGCGGTTTCGTCGGTCTTGACGTTGGAGATCGGCCCGGATGTCGTGATGCGGGTTCCCGGCGATGTGCCGGTTGAACGTGTGGCGGCTCTGGTGCGAGCCATGCGAGGGACGGCATGATCGTCGCGGGCCAACGACTGCCGATCCTGATTGCAACGCGGCCGGTGGACTTCCGCTGTGGGCATCAGGCGCTGGCTCTGATGGTGCAGACCGAGTTGAAGCTCGACCCGCATTCCGGGGTGACGGTGATCTTCCGGTCGAAGCGCGGGGATCGCCTGAAAATCCTGGTGTGGGATGGCACCGGAATGGTGCTGATCTACAAAATTCTTGAACATGGAAGCTTTGCCTGGCCCAAGGTTCAGGATGGGACGATGCGTCTTTCCAGGGGTCAATATGAGGCTTTGTTCGAAGGTCTTGACTGGCGACGGGTCATGGCACAACGGGTGACCGCGCCGTCGGCGGCAGGGTAAATATCCGGCCGTCTTTGCATTGTTTTATTTGGATTTTTTGTGCTGCCTTGCTATAAGGCCGCATGTCGTCGCCCCTTGATCTCAGCCTGTTTCCGGACCTTCCGCCAGAGGTTATCAAAGCCTTTGCGGCGATGCAGTTCGAGCTTAAGGTCGAGCGTGCCGCACGCCAGCATGAACAGGCGGTGGTGGCCGAAAAGGACGCGTTCATCGCCGAGTTGAAGGAACTGATCGAGAAGCTTGAGGGGCAGGTTCACGACTATCGGCGCACGAAGTTCGGGCCGAAATCGGAAAAGCTCGATCCGGCGCAGATGGAACTGGCGCTGGAAGACCTTGAAACGGCGATTGCCGAAACACAGGCGCGGATCGCCGCCGTCGAGAAAAAGATCGACGCCAGCGCATCCGATCCGGACAAGGCCGTTCCTCGCAAGGAGCGTAAGGCCCGTGCACTGCCCGAACACCTGCCGCGGGTCGAGAGAGTGATCGAGCCCGAGAGCATCGTTTGTCCCTGCGGTTGCGGCAACATGGTCCGGATCGGCGAGGATCGGACGGAACGGCTCGACCGGGTCCCGGCACGCTACGAGGTGATCGTCACGATCCGCCCGAAATACGCCTGCCCCAAGGGTCGAACGGGCGTCGTCCAGGCCAGAGCGCCGGCGCATCTGCTGGAAGGGAGCTGGCCGACGGAAGCCCTCCTGGCTGAGATCGCCGTCGCCAAGCATTCCGAACATATGCCGCTCAACCGGCAGGCCGAGGTCATGGCGCGACACGGGGTGCCGATAGACCGCACGGTGCTTTCCGATTGGCTCGGGCGCACGGGCAGCGAAATCGCACCGGTGGTCGACTACATGGCCGAACGGCTGCTGTGGGAAAGCACTCGGCTTTATGTCGACGAGACAACGGCTCCGGTTCTTGATCCTGGGCGCGGCAAGACGAAGATCGGCTATCTCTGGGCTGTCCTGCGTGACGACCGCGGCTGGAAGGGCTCAGCCCCGCCGGGCGTGGTGTTCCATTATCGAGCAGGACGTAAAGGCGAATATGCCGCAGAAATCCTGGATGGCTTCAACGGCACAATCCAGGTCGATGCCTATGGAGGCTACTCTCATCTCGCCACGTCAAAACGCACGGGCGGCGACCCGTTGAAGCTGGCTTTCTGTTGGGCACACGGACGCAGAAAGCTGATCAAGGCCACACCAAAGAGCGGATCGCCCATCGTCGACGAGGCGCTGGTGCGGATCGCCGCGCTCTACAAGATCGAAGACAGTATCCGGGACTCAGATCCCGAACATCGCCGGGCGGTTCGACAGGAGCTGTCCCTCCCGCTGGTGGACGAGTTCTTCACCTGGCTGGCAGCACAGGCCAAGCGTGTCTCACGCAAGTCGGACCTCGGAATTGCCCTGGCCTATATGCTGACGCGACAGGACGGCTTCCGGCTGTTCCTGAACGACGGACACGTCGATATCGATTCCAACCTGGTGGAAAACGCCATCCGTCGCCCGGCCATGAACCGCCGCAACGCGCTCTTTGCGGGCCATGACGAAGGGGGACGGAACTGGGCCCGGTTTGCCAGCCTGATCGGCACTTGTAAAATGAATGGCGTTGAGCCCTACGCCTATCTGTGCGACCTCTTCACCCGCCTCGCAAACGGCCACCTCGCCAAAGACATCGATGCTCTGATGCCCTGGGCCTATGCCGCCCGCATCAAGGCCTCACAATGAGCTCATCAGGTACTCATCGGTGAGCTCATTTGACGGCCCGTAGACCAACCTCAGATCGCTGCAACTGAAAAATCAATGGGGCGCGGACGCCGCATACAATGGAACGATGTTGACGAACGAAGCGAGCGGCCATTTCTGGAGAAATTGGACGCCTCAGGTGTGCCATTCATCGCGCAGGTAGTTTTCGCAGCACCCCAACTGACCCATCTTGATAATCGGGAACGTGCTATTGCCAGCGGCGGCTCCTCGCACTGCCTCACATTGCAGGCCCTACCGCTCCTGCATTGCCTCGGAACTGATTTCAGCCAATGGCGAGTAGAGATATTCGAGGATGCGCCGGCTACCGGTCTTGACCTCGACGGTGACCGACATACCGGGCGAAAGCGCCACGCTCGTTCCATCGATGTCGATGCTTGCGACATCCGGCTTGATGGTGACCGGGAAGACCAGGTTCTGGACGCGTTGCGCATTGCCGATCGGGATCACGCTCTGCAGCTCCTTGGCCGGCTGGCCTTCGAGCTGCTGCGCATCCGGCTCCGGAATGGCGTCGGTCGCGACGCGGGTGACCTTGCCGTTGAGGATGCCATAGCGGGTGAAGGGGAAGGCTTCGATCTTGATGACGGCGGGTTGTCCCGGCGCGACGAAGCCGATGTCCCGGTTCGGCAGATAGGCTTCGATCTCCAGCGAAGCATCGTCCGGGACGATGCGCATCAGTTCGGCGCCCGCGGTCACCACCTGGCCGACCGTGGTGATGGCGGATGTCTGGACGATGCCGTTGATCGGGCTTTTGATTGTCATCGACTCCAGCCGCTTGGCCGCCTTGACCAGCTGCTGTTCCTTCTCGTCGATCTCTCGTGATGCTGCCGCCTGCTTCTGAGCATTGTCGGCGACGAAGGTCTTGATGGCTTTCAGGCCTTCGCTCGCTGCCGTAACGATCGCTGTCTCCGCCTCCGCCCGCTGACCGATCTGCTCGGCAAGCGTTGCCTCTTCCTTCTGCCTGATCTCGACGGCATCGATGACACCGGATCTCGAGCCGGCGCTGAGATCGACCAGGTTGGAGCGCATGGTGACACGATCTGCAAGCGTTGCCACCAGTGCCTGCTGGGCGGCAACCATCTCGGTATATCTTTTCACCGCGGCGAATTGCTGATTGCGTTGGGCGGCAAGACTGTCGAGGGTCGAGGCGAGCTGCTCGAGATCGGACGTATAGAGCAGTTCCTCGCGCGTGCGGATCTCCGCGGGGATGGAATCGGCGAATTCCGGGACGATCTCAATCCTTCGCGTTCCGCTCCATAGATCGCCACGTTGCCAAGCGTTGACTTGCTTTAATGCCGCGCCACGCCTTGCGACTTCTGCCCGCAGTGCCGCGAGGCTGGTGGAAAGCGTGTCGACTTCGACCCGGGCTTCGGTCGGGTCAAGCTCGACGAGAATGTCTCCCGCTTCCACCTTGGCGCCGTTTGCGACCGGGACCGCGATCGTCTTACCGACCTCGATCGATTGGATCACCTTGACGCGTCCGGTCGGCTGGATCTTGCCCTGGGCTGTCGCCACGATATCGAACCTGCCGACATAGCTCCAGATCAGTGCGCTGGCGGTGAGCACGCAGATGAACCAGATGAGCGCCGTGCGGATCGGAGAAGCCGGGGTTTCCAGAATCTCGAGCGCGGCCGGCAGGAACTCGTTGTCCACCTGCAATCGTTTCTGTGGCTTCGGCGGAAGCCGGGGAGGTTGGACGGTCTGGTTCATGACTGGATTGGCCCCGTCTGCAATTGCCACAGATGGGCATAGAGCCCGTTCGGACGGGCAAGCAGCGTCTCGTGTGTTCCTTCCTCGACGATGCGCCCGTCCTTCATGCCGATGATGCGGTTGCATTGCCTTACGGTCGCCAGCCGATGGGCGATGATGATGACCGTGCGGCCGCGGACGATCTCGCGCATATTGCCGAGAATGATGCGTTCGCTCTCATAGTCGAGCGCGCTCGTCGCTTCGTCGAGGATGAGGATCGGCGGATTGGTGGCAAGCGCTCGTGCAATGGCCAGGCGCTGCCGTTGGCCGCCGGAAAGATTGGCGCCGCGCTCCTCGATGAGCGTGTCGTAGCCGCGCGGCAGCTTGGCGATGAACTCGTCGGCGCCGGACAGTCGCGCCATCTGAATCGCGGCGGCCCGCGACATGGCCGGATTGACCATGCAGATATTGTCGTGGATCGTCCGGTTGAACAGCATGTTTTCCTGAAGCACGACGCCGATATTCGATCGCAGCCAGGCCGGGTCGACCTGAGCGATATCCTGCCCGTCGACGAAGACCTGGCCGTTGTTCGGGATATAGAAGCGCTGCACCAGCTTGGTCAACGTCGACTTTCCCGAGCCGGAGGGGCCGACGATGCCGATGACTTCGCCCGGCCGGATCGAAAAATTGATGTCCTTAAGCACGTCCTGGCCATCGGGCGAATAGCGGAAGTTCACCGCCTTGAAGCCGATCGCGCCCTTTGGCGGCGGCAGGCTGACGGCAACGCTCGGCCGCGGCTCCTGCGGGGCATTGAGAATATCCGAGAGCCTGGCGATGGAGACCTGCACCTGCTGGAAATCCTGCCAAAGCTGCGACAGGCGCAGGATCGGCTGTGAGACCTGTCCGGCGATCATGTTGAAGGCGACCAGAGCGCCGACGCTCAGTTCGCCATCGATGACCGCCTGTGCGCCGAAGAGCAGCAGCGCAGCCGATGTGATCTTGTTGACGTACTGGATGGCATTCTGACCCTTCGCCGCCAGCATGGTCGCCAGGAACGACGAGCGCACATAGGCAGCCAACCGCTCTTCCCATTGCGAGGAGACCACCGGCTCGACCGCCGATGCCTTCAGCGTCTGGATGCCGACGACGGTCTCGACAAGCAACTGCTGGCTGAAGGCGCCGCGCTCGAACTTCTCGTCGATCCGCTCCTTGAGGAAGGGGCGGATCAGAAAACCGATCGCCATGTAAAAGGGAATGGAGGCGACGACGATCCAGGCGAGCTTCCAGGAATAGGAAAACAGCACGAAGATGAAGATGACGGTGAATATCAGATCGAGGCCAGAGAACAGGCCCTGACCCGTCAGGAAATTGCGGATGGTTTCGAGCTCGCGAATCCTTGCGACCGTCTGGCCGGTGGCACGGGTCTCGAAATAGCTGAGCGGCAGGTTTAGCAGATGCCGGAACAGACGGCGGCCGAGCTCGACATCGATGCGGTTGGTCGTGTGCGACAGCGCATAGGTTCTGAGATACTGCAGAACGACATCGAACAGCCCGACGGCGGCGAGGCCAACGACGAGCACGATCAGCGTCGAATAGCTGCGATGCGCTAAAACCTTGTCGACGACGACCTGGAAGAACAGCGGCGTCACCAGCGCAAAGATCTGGATGACGAGGGAGGCGATCAACACATGGCCGAAGGCACGCCGATAGCGCCAGATCGCCGGCAGGAACCAGCGGAACCCGAAATTCTGCTGTGAGGCGCCGGGGCCGGCGAACCGGCGCTGGACGAGGATGAACTCGCCCGAGGTCAAAGCGAGAAGCTCCTCGGCGTCGATATTGCGCGCGGAAAAATCGATCGGATTGATCAGCCGATAACGACCCTCGGCGGCCGCGCCGGCGAAGACTGCGAAGGTGCCGTCCTTCAATGTCGCAAGCGCCGGTGCCGGAAGCGTTGTCAACCGTTTGGCGTTATCTGTCCGGATGGTGCGGGCCTTCAGGCCGATGATCTTCGCCGCTCGAAGCAGGTCGTCGCGCGAAGCGGGCGCGGTCAGCGCAAGCTCACGGCTCAATGTTTCCGGACGCGATGCGATCCTGAAATAGCCGGCAACAGCGCAGATCGCCGCCAGTCCGCTGTCGGCGATTGCTGCTTCCGGTAATGGTCTGGGATCGTCTCTGGTCTCTGCCTCCGCCGCGTCAGGGTCGGATGCTGTCTGGATTTCGGTCATGTGGGGATCAAGAAAGTGAGAGGATGCCGGCGCCAATAGGCGCCGACACGAAGTGGGGCATCTTGTTACACGGCATTTGCCGCTTGGCTTGACCGCGAGGCGAGAATTGCGTCACCAACCAAGTATTGGTTCGTGCCATCAACCGTTTGATAAGAGCTGGTGCCGGTGATCATAGAGCCATCGGCGAAGGATTGCGCCCCATCGCTGCTCGGTATCAGGTTGATCAATCGGATGCCGGCATCGGTCATCGTCTGCAGTTCACCGGCGTCGCTGACGCCATTCTGGTTGAGGTCGCGCCAGACCCGGAACTCGCTCCAACGATCGTCGTTCAAGTCAAGGACGTTGTCGTGGTTCGTGTCGAAGGCACGACGGAGACCGTCAAGGTCGGAGGTCGCACTGTCGTTCCAAAGACTGAACGCCAGCTCCCGCGCCTGGTCGATCTGCCCATCGGCGCCGGCCGTTCCATCCGCACCGAGATCGATTGCTAGGAAGCCGTCTTGAGGGCCAACCCAGGCTGTTTCATCTGCGAGGCCATCGCCATCCCAGTCGAAGCCCACCGATGTGGCGAGCGAGTCGAGTGGCCGAAGATCGACATGGCTGTCGGCATTCAGGTCCAAGAGGATCGGAGAATTGGCGTAATATGTTTGGATGACTTGCCCTTGGGCATTATATTTCTTCCACCAATCCAGCGTGCCACCCCGATCGGAGTGGTACTCGTATTCTATGCGGGTGCCGTCATCGAAATACGTATCGCCACTAGTTTTGACCCCATACCTGTCAAATCGGATGATGTCCGTGGTCCAAGACTTGTCCCCCAGATAGTCGCGGTAGGTGTACATCCACTTCTTTGACTCGTCCATTTGCGTGAACGTTTGCATAAGAGCGCCCGACGCCGAGTATGAATCGGTGTAATATCTCCAGTTACCGGCGTTACCGACGTCATAAGTCGTCTTGTCCGTTTGACCAATATCGAAGGTCGTTTCTTCGTAAGTCGTCTGCCCGGCGCTGTTCTGGATCACGAGACGGGATGACCAGTTTGCGGTTGCCCGGTCCCACGCATAATAGCGCGTGTCGCCGTTGTCGTAATAGATGTTCTGAACCGTGAGTTCATTGCTAGCATTGTAGGAATAGTCGATGCGAGACCATGCCACCGCATTGGCGGGATCGTAGCTGGCGACATAGCGCGTGCCGTCATCATTGGTTTGATCAACCCCAACCAGCCTATTCGCAGTGTCATAAGATTGCTTGATCGTCGACCATGACAGGTTGCCCGCAACGTCGGAGGCAGTCTTCGTTCCGTCGTCGGCCGTTTCGAGCCTATACGTCAGCTGCCCTGCCGCGTTGTAGTTCTGTTGGACCTGAGACCACGCGGCAGTATTCGATGGATCAAAGGCGATCTCGATCCGCGATCCGTCGTCGTTGATCTGTGTTTCGAGCGTCTTCCTGCCAGCGGCGTCGTATTGCTGCTCGATCCTTGTCGATGTGCTCGCATTTAGCGGATCGTAGAACGTGACGGTTGTCAGCAAGCCGGCCTTATTTGCATTGGCAACACTCAGCGTCTGGCCGCTCGCCCCGTCATAGGTCGTCGTCACGGAGCTTCCATCGGCCGCGACGATGGTCTCAGCGGTCTTGCGTCCGAGCGAGTCCGTCGTAAGGCTGGAGGAAAGCGAGCCGAGCGCGGTAACTTGAACAACGATTGTCTGCGTCATTGCGCCGCTGGCGTTGAGATCGATCTTGGTCAGGGTAATCGAGCCGTCGGCATGCATCACCGCCGTCTCGGTGTGATCGATGGTGCCGTTATTGCCCGCATCCTTCGACAGCTTGGTGATCAGGCCATCGGCGCTGGTCGAGATCGTGCCCTTTGCCGTCACCGTGCCACTGGCGTTGGTTTCGGTTACCGCCGTGACGATAGAGCCGTCGACTTGAATGGTCGACTGCATGACGGTCTCGTAGACGCCGTTGCCGTCATAGTCGTATTTGGCGATCTTGGTGCGGCCATCCGCTGACGTAGTCGTCTCGATCTTCGCCGCGATCGCCTGGGTCCAATAGACGCCGCCCGGCATCAGGTTCGAAACCAATCGCGCCGTGGCATTGTTCGTGACAACGGAGACCGATGCGCCCGTGGAATCGATGGTGACGGTTTCAGCCTGATCGACCGTTGCGTCGCCGTTGATATCCTTCGACGTCGTCCTCACCCTGCCATCCGCAGAGGTCTGGCTCGTCGTATTTGCGGCCAAGGTGCCACCCAGCAGATCCGTGTCCGATACCACGGTCGTGCTGCTGCCGTCGGCATTGGCGCTGAAATTCGTGACCCGCTGACGGTCGATCGTGCCATTGCCGTCGAGATCCCAGGTGGTGGTCGTCAGGCGGCCGTCGGCGGATACGACGACGGTCGATTTATCTTTGACCGTTCCATCGGCCTTGAAGTCGGTGGTCACCGATGTCTGGATGCCGGAATTGGCGGTGACCGTCTCCTGACGCTGATCGACGATGCCGTCGCCGTTGCCGTCGCGGTCGACGGTGACGGTCAGCTTGTCGGCGCTGGTAAGGGTGACGATCTTGCCGATCAAGGCGCCGGCGCTATCCTTTGTCTCGACGATCTCGCGAACAGCGCCGTCCGCCAGCACCGTGGTCGTGTCGATTACCGTCTGGTTGCCAAAGCCCGGACGCTCCTGGCTGGATGTTATGATCAGGCCATTCGCGCTTGTCGTGGTGATGGTCTTGGAGATCAGCGAACTATCGGCCTTCTTGCTTTCTACCGTCCTGGTCTTGGTGCCATTGGCATTCAAGACAGTGACATCGGTCGCCGTCTGGCTGTAGGTGCCGGCACCCGTCGGATCGATCTGGGTGGTGATGGACAGGCCGTTGGCGCTTGACGTGACGAGAGTGCGGCTGGTCAGCGTCGTGCCGGTCAGGTTGCTGATCGTCCGCGTCGTCGAGCCATTGGCGTTGAGGACGGTGACGTCGGTCCGGCTCTTGTCGAAGGTGGTGCCGCCACCGGTGCCGGCCGTATCCCACTTGGTGGTAACGGTCAGGCCGTCTCCGGACACTTCGGTCAGCGTAATGCTCTTGGTGACGCCGGCGACGATATCCTTCGTCGTGGTCGTCGTGCTGCCATTCGCTTTCAGAACAGTCGCGCGGGTCGTCTTCTTGTCGACCGTGCCGTCGCCATTGCTGTCGTATTCGACAGTCTGCGTCAGGTCGTCGGCATACGTCGTGACGGTCTTTGAAGCCTTAACCAGATTGTTGGCGCCCAAGTCGCTGAGGACCTGGACTATCTTGCCGTCAACCTGCTTCGTCGTGACCGATTTTTTATCGATGATGTTATCGCCGTCGACATCGGTGGTGACCGTAGTCGTAAGACCATGAGCTGCGACCGTGGCGATGGTCTTGCTTTCCAGCGAGCCATCCGCCTTGAAGTAGGACAGCGTCTCCGTCGAGCCGCCATCGGCGTTGAGGACCGTGACGTCGCTGCTCGAGCGAATGGTCGTACCACTGGCATCGGCCCAGATCGCCGTCTTGCTCAAACCGCTGGCGCTGACATTCGCTGTCGTCGTGCCAATGCCCGTCTTCGAGATCGTTTCGGTGCGGCTGCCGTCGGCATTCAGCACCGTGTCATCTGTGGTGACGAGTTCGAAACCATCGACACCGTCGAGATCGGATTTCCATGTCTTCGACAGACCATCATCCGACGTCGTAAACTTCGCTTTGGTTTCGACCGCGTTTTCGCCCTTGAATTGCTGGATCTCGTTAGTCGTCCATCCATCACTGCCGATCGTTATCGTTTCCACGCGGTCGACAATGGCGTCGGCATCGATCTTGGAGCTGATCGTCGTCGTATTCTGATCGGCGCTGACCGTGGTGATCCTCTGCGAAATCAGTGTGGCGGCAGCGTCGGTTGCCTTGACCGTTTCGGTTGTGGTGACCGATCCGGCCGGATCGAGCGGCGTTTTCTTCCACGACAAGGTCTGATTGACCGTGCCGTCGCCGTCAAGATCGTAGTCGGTCGATCCGGAAAGGCCGTTGAGGTTGGTCGTGACTTTGGTTGTTCCTACGAGCGATGTTCCCCGATAATCTGATACAGTCTGGAACTGCAGCCCATAGGTGTCGAATGTCGTCACATCGGTCGTCTTGGCATCGACCACCTCGTCGGCGTTGATGTACTCGCTTGTCGTGATCGACATGCCGTTGCCGCTGGTGACGATCGTCTTCTTGTTGAGGCGCGTGGCATCGCTGCTCGTGACAGAAATCGTCTCAGTCTTGCTTCCATCGGCATTGAGCACGGCCTGCTCGCTGGTTATCCGGTCGCCGACGCCATCGTGGTTCAAATCAGCCGATACGGTCTTGGTCAGGCCATTGCCGGTGATGTCGGTGATTGTCGTGCTGATCGTCGATGCATCCGCAGCGTATTGCCGCTCCCAGATGTTGACATTCCCGCTGACCGAGACCGTCTCGACCCGGCGCGTATCGGTGTGGCCGTCGCCATCAGCGTCGGTCACGATGGTGGTGTTCCTGCGATCGACGCTAACATCGGTGACGATCTGAGTCTTGAGCGTTCCGTTGGCGCTCGTGCTCCTCACCGTTTCCTTTCGCGCGCCGGTGGCGTCAAGAACGATGACGCTTTTCGTCGTATCTTCGAAGACACCGTCGCCATTGGCGTCGGTCTTGACATACTGCGTCAGGCTGTCGGCGGATGTGTCCGTGACAGTCTTGCCGATCACCGTGCCGTTGGCGTTTTTCAACGTCACTGTTTCGGTGCGGCCGCCATTGGTGCCGTTGGTGATGACATCCGTCACGACGAGATCGTTGACGGTATCGCCATTCACGTCGATGCTCGTCGTCTTCGACAGACCACCGGCCAATGTTTCGGTGATGGTCTTGCTAACCAGCGAACCGTCGGAGTTCAGTGTGCTGACCGTATTGGTCGTCTTCCCGTCCGTGTCGATCACAATCGTGGTCAGGCTGTCGGTGTTGGTGTCGCCGTTCGCATCCTCGGTGATCGTGATCGACTTGCCGTCGAGGCTAGTCTTCGTGACCGTCTGCGACAGCAGCGTACCGGCGATACCGGTCTTTGTGCGATGCTGGACCGTCTGCGTCCGGTTGGTGGCGTCGATCACCGTGATATCGGTATCGGTGAAATCGATGACGCCATCGGCGTTCACATCGCTATTGACGGTCGTCGACAATCCGTTGGCGGTGGTGACCGTTGTCGTTTTTGAACGCACTATGGAGGATGCATTGGTATTGTAGGTCGAAGTGACGAGCGTTACGTCGCCCGATGCTGCCGTGGTGGATGTGGTGACAGTTTTGGTTTCGCGGGGTCCGTTGCCGTCCGCATCGACCGAGATTGTGATGGTGCGGCCGTCGGCGCTGGTTGTTGTGTCGACCTCTGATAGAACTTTGTTGTTGTTGGCGCGATCGATCACTGTTTTGGTGCGGCTGCCATCCGCCGCGACAGTGGTCGTCTCGGTGACGATATCGTCGTAAACGTTGTTGCCGTCGACATCGAGGCTGGTCTTCTTAGTCAAACCGTCCGCAGTCGATTCGACCATCGTCTTTTTCAGGAGCGTCCCGTTGACGCTGAGCTGCTCCGTGGTCGTCGTGGTCGAACCGTTTGTCAGCTTCTCGTAAATCTGGCGTTGATCGACAATACCGTCACCATCCTGGTCGAGCGTCGTCGTCACAGTCAGGCGATCGGCGCTGGTGACCGTCGTGGTGCGGTCCGAAAGCGATCCGTCGGCATTGAAGTTTGAGACGGTCTTTGTCTGGACGCCGGCAGCATCGACGGCGAGTACATTGGTCTGCGAACGGTCGAATGTGCCGTTGCCGTCATCGTCGAACTGCGTCTGGACGCTGCGGCCATCGGCGCTCGTCGTCACCACATTGCGGAAGGCGAGGCTGCCGTCCTCGTTATAGGCGAGGATCGTCTTCTCGACCGAGCTGTCGGCCTTCGTCACGCCGGTCGTCCTGATGACGTATCCGGCATTATCGCTAACCAACAGTGCATCACCAACGGTTCCCGTCGTGCCGTCCGCACGCGTGAAGGTGGTCGTTCCCGTTATTGCTGAGCCATCAGTAAACGTCTGACCACCGCCCTTTGGCGTCAGGTCGATCGAGGTGATGCCGAGGTTATCCAATGTCACCAACTGACCGTTGATGTCCACCCGGAATTTCGACCATTGCGCGTCGCCGGCGTCCAACCTGCCGTTGCCGTTGGTGTCGAAGACGTGCTTCAACGCTTCAAGGTCGCTCGTCGCCGAGGAATCCCATTCGGTGAAGGCGAATTCGTTCGATTGGCTGATCTTCCCGTCGCCGTTTGCGTCTATGATGAGAACGCCGGTGCCCTGCGTGGCCCATGCAGTTCTAAACTGATAGCCGCTTCCATCGAGATCGATGAACCGCGACGAAGAATCGAGAGATTCGACATTCAGGCCATTGCCCGAAATATCGAGTAGAACAGGGCCCCATGCTCCAGCTCCTAACGAATCTCGGAGACTTCCAGGATTATTCCCCTTGTTCGGGTTTGTTCCGTTGTTGGTTCCCTTGGGCCCCTTTGAGTTGCTGGGTCCATTCGGATCAATCGCTCCCCTGCCGCCGCTGGACCCGCCTCCCCCGCCGCCGCTGGACCCGCCTCCTCGCACAGCGCTGGCGTTGTTTGCCCGAACTCCTTCGTCTGGCCCATTCCACTCTGAGTAATTGTTTGGACGCGAACTGGGCGTTGGACCATGCTGTGGTGTAGATGCATAACTACCTGATTGACGACCGCCACCTCCGGACGATCCGCCCGAAGAAGATCCGCCCGAAAAAGATCCGCCGCCCCACGATGAGACGCCGTATGACCCACTGTAGCCGTCGTAGATATCGGCGGATCCACCGCGACCAGACGATCCCGAATATCCGCCGCCCTCGCGATAGGAAGAGGCGTCCCAGAAATTCCGAAAATCCGACAGTGATGCAGGCGTGAGTGGAGCTACGGAAGTTAGAGGTGAAGGGGCGGACAGCGACTTCAAACTGATCGGGCTGATTGGCGTCGGCGCCTCAGCCGCCGGCATCGGGATCGCTCCTGGAGCAGTGTTCATCGGCCTCTCTGGCAGCAATGGACCTATACTTGGAAGTTTATCACTCGGATCAGGTGACGGAGCCAATTGCGGCGGCGCAGGCGCTGGTGCCAATTGGGCCGGTGTCGGAGCCGATTGCGGACCGGGCGATCCAACTTGTCCAGGAACGACCGGAAATCGGAACTCGCCCGGATGGTAGATTTGGTGACCTTTGCGAAGTGAATTTGGGCTAATCGGGATGACTTCAAAGTGAAGGTGCGGACCAGTCGATAGCCCGGTACTCCCAACATGCCCAATGGTTTGGCCAGCAGAAACGGAAGCTCCTTTTTCTAAAGGGGACTTTTCCACCATATGACCATAAAGTGTATAGACGCCAATTCCGCCTATTACATGTTCTAGAACCACTACGTTTCCGTAGCCAGTTAATTCGCCATTAAAGAACACTGTTCCGCCGGCCGCAGCGGGAATTTCAGTTCCTTTAGGCGCCCTGAAATCCATTCCAGGATGAAAATTCGGCTTTCCGAACAGCGTGCGGGCACCGAAGCCTGAGCTTTCGCCGAAAGGGCTGCCTGGCCTGTAGGGAACACCTTCCAGGTTAGGGGTAGGCAATAGTCTATCCAAATCCGACATCTCAGAACTCCACCATGCTACAAATATAGGAACTGCGGCTTCCATAATCGGTGATCCAGCCGTCACCATCGTCATCCGTCTGTCCCGGCGGAGAACCTGTCGCGGGAACTATGCTGAGATTTTTGCCGGTGCGCTCCAGGATGTTTTTGCGCAAGGCTTCTGCTTTCACGTTGAAGGAGAACTCGTAAAGTAAATCCGACATACATCCCCCGCCTGCGAGGCCATAAATTGGGACGCTGAAGCTTTGAAATTTGCTCCCAAAGAACTCTCCCCCGGATTCAATAACTAGGGAGCGCGGCTCGTCCTTAGCCTTGCAACTTGTGGATGCCTTTTTCCCAATATCCTGCAAACGATTTTTTACATCCGGCGACAGATCGGCAGTAATAATTATTTTTTGCTGGTCTACATCGTAATATATGCTTCCCTCACTAAAGGCACATTCTTTCGGATCGGGAAAAAGCTTCTCCGCCCATCTATCTGCTGGAAGACAAACAGACGGAAAAAAAACCAAAGTAGCCACGGCAGCAGCAACCATGCGCTTCATGTTTCCGGCTCCTACGGATGGAAAATAAAACCGACACTAACTCTGCTACAAGTAGCGAATGCGGCTTCAATACGGTTCGGATTGGTGGAACTGGTCGGCTCGGAATACCACTAAGTAAATTTCATCATAAAGCATTGGAATTGCCAGCTAATCCGGCTATTTTGACGTGGACTTGCACAAAAAAATGTTAGCGAAATCGTATATAGCTTACTCATCACGTCTGCCTAAAATTTAAAGAATCCTACTTTAAGTTTATTTTTTTCATTGTTTTTCAAATAACGCAAGGGGGGCGGTTGCATATTTTTGCATAGTTGAAACAGAGCTTCAACGTAGGCACACCGAGGACAGATCTTAAGATCTTTTTTTTCAAAATGTGGCATTTCTTTATGTTAAAAGAACAGAGAATTGCGGCTACGTTGTAAAAAAAGTAACACACATGGTAATTGAACTGAAAGTATAGAACGACCACTATTTTATAGTTTGTCAGCGTGACTCATACTTCCTCTTCTCGGTTTCGCAACAAAGGTTCATCAGCGGTTGGCGGAAGACGGCCTTGCGCCGGACCAGATTGCTTCGCGATTCGAGCAATCGATCATCATCGGGGATTTTCCAACTCATTCTCGCGGGAGGCCTGTTCCTCCTTGCCATGGTGTTGGGCCTTCGGAAGGCATGCGCGCCGTGAGGCTTTTCAACCAGCCCGGAAGGTTCCCGCGCCGATCCAGTAACCTGAAATGCCAAAATAGCCCGGGCATAGCTGTCCGGGCCTGGTCGTTGCCACTGCGAGCCTACACGACTACCTTATCCGACACCTCGCCACCGGCTGTCCGCAGCAATCCAGGCAACCAGCTGGTTCCATTCAGCAAGTTTTCGGCCCCGACGACCGCCTCGGCTTTTGAAGCCTTTTCAATTGCCCCCACCGCATCCGTTGCGCATCCAGCCTCACCTAGAACCTCGGCGATGCCCGACTTCGTCAGACGACCGAGAAATGACGCATCCGGTGTCCAGTAAGCCCGCATGTTGAGTCCAAGGGCGTTAGCGATCTGCTCGACCTGTTCGAGGCGCCCCCGGCTCTGGTCATGCTTGACCTTTACCGCGTTGAGATTGGCGGCTGTGACGAATGCCAGCAGGTCGAGCAGCCGCGTCGTCGGCTGTTCCAGCAACCACGCCCATAGTTCGGCGGGCTGTCCCGGCAGGTGGTCGCCCCACGTCTCCCTGATGGCCGACCAATCACCAAGGGCGCGGGCCTTACCCGGCTCCTTGATCGACGAGGCAAGGTCACGGCGCTGGCCGCTGACCTCCACAGGAAACTCCGCCCGATATGACGCCGGGCCGGTGTAGAACACGCTGGCGACCAGCGGATGCAGTAGCGCAGCAAGCGCGATATCGGGTCGGTTAGCAAGCTCCACCCGCATCGCCGCCGTGCGGATGGCGGTCAGTTCCTCGACCAAAGCGGCGGAATAGGTATCGTCCGTCGCGGCGGGCACTTCGTCCACCCCTGCCCCGTTCGTGTCCACCTCTCCCTGCCGCAACCGGTCCAGCGCGGCCCGGTCATCAGGGTTTACATGGCCCCGACTGACTTGCAGGCTACCGGCATGGTCGATGGTGACGATGCACCCGGCCAGCGCCATTTCCAGCGGGTCGTAATTCTTGAGCGCGTTCTGGATGCCGTCGATGCTGCGCTCGATCTCGGCCAGCCGCGCCTCGTCGTCAGCCAGTGCAGGATCACCCTCGGCATAAGCCTCAATCTGGGCCTGAAGCGCATCATAGCTCTTGCCAAGGGCAGATAGCTCGGCCTGTTCGTCCTCGGTCAACTCACGCACCTGCGGATAAATCCGCGGAGATCGAGTTTCGCGCCTGGACGTCAGACGGGAAACTCCGTCATCCGTCGTACAAAGGCTTGCGAGAACGCCAAGACAATGCCGATGTCTTCCGGCTCGGCTAGCGAAACCGGCGCCACGCGTTAGATTGTCCGCCATCCGAGCTCAAGCGGAGTAAATACCTGCAATGTGCAATCTTTATCGCATGGAAGACAAGGACTGGGTCGCGAAGTAGGCGCAGGACGCTGAAAGCCTGATCAACCTGATGCCGGCCTACCAGATGAACCCCGATCAGATGGGGCCGATCGTCCGCAACACCGCCGACGGGAAGAAGCAACTGGTCCATGCGTGCTGGGGACTGCCCTCGCCGCGCTTCGCGCTCGAGAAGGCCGCCAAAGCCAAGGCCGAGAAACTTGCGGCGAAAGGCAAGCCGTTCGACCTCGAAAAGCTGATCCGCATGGAGGCTGACCGCGGCACGACCAATGTGCGCAAGCTCAATTTTCCGCACTGGAAGCGATGGTTCGGTGTCGAAAACAGATGCCTTGTCCCGGTTACCAGCTTCGCCGAGCCAGATCCGGCCAGCCAGGAGGATGGCGGAAACGTGCCCAATGCCTGGTTCGCCCGCGACGAAAGTAAGCCGCTGATGTTCTTTGCCGGCATTCATGTGCCGCAATGGCAGAGTGTCCGAAAGGTAAGGGACGGCCTGACCACCGACGACCTCTATGGATTTCTGACCACCGATCCCAACGACCTGGTAAAGGCGATCCATGAGAAGGCGATGCCCGTCCTGTTGCTGACGAAGGAAGAGACCGACACCTGGATGCGGGGGCCATGGGAAGAGGCCAAGGAACTGGCCCAGCCGTTACCTAATGACGCGCTGATCATCTCGTCCCGCGAACCGTACGGATCCACGATCGTTTCGAAATCCGGAGAGGTGGTGGAACAGGGCAATCTGCTTTGACGCCTGAACCCAGAGCTTGAATGTATCGGAAAACGAAAAAGCCTGCCGCGGGAGGAGGTGCGGCAGGCTTTTTCAAACAATTGAACAACGGCTGGGAGGAGGAGTGCCGCAGTTCCGTCAGGCTCCCCTTGGGAGGAGGAGTGGGTCGCCTGAAACACGAAGCTCTGCGGGAGGAGGTGCATTGCTTCGTTGGGCTGAAGATATCAGAGGCTGTCCCGACCGCCAGCGCTCAGATCGCAGTGCAGCCATGCACTTGCTGCAATGCAATATAGACCCTGTGCTCATTTTTCGGGCCATTATGGTGGAGACGCAGCCTTCTCTCTGCTGGGCTCGAAACCGGGAACGAATTCGATCACCTTGGCGGAGGACATTTCGCACGGCTTTAGGATCGACCCCGGTCCAGCCAATCGATAAAGGTTGAAGCTGACGATATCGGTTCCGCCAAGCTCCTCGCCGTAGCGGCAGGTCCGTTTGCCATCCTGCGACCGCGTGACGGTCACGCCCCATGATCGATCACCAAAATATCCGGCAACATAGTCTTCGGGCAATTTCGCAAGCGCGTCTTCGAACGTCGCCAGAAGAGGTGGAGGTGTTTCTCTGCAGGCCGTCATGGTGCCAGGCATTCGTCGCAGATCTGCACGGCGGTCAGATGCAGGACATAATCACGGCGACCAACCCACGAGCAATGGAGTCGTTAAGGCATCGTCGGCAAGCACCTCGACCGGCCCTGACCGGCGATTGGGTAAAAGTCAAATGCATCCAGAGCGAGGCCTTCTTCCTTGTCGGTTGTGAGAAGTCGGCAGCGTCCCCGCCCGGCTTCGGCTCTTTGGCGCTCGCCGCGTATCGTGGTGATGATCTCGTCCACGTCGGAAGCGTCGGCACGGGCTTCAACCAAGCCGAGATCATCAGCTTGCGGAAGATGCTCAACACGCTGCGATGGAAGCGAAAGAGCCGCCCCTGCCCTATTCCGGAAGCGCCGATGTTATCTGGGTCGAACCCACGTTGATTGCCGAGGCGATCCCCTATCTGCGTTCGTGTAGACTACCGGATCATTCCGGAATCAGCTTCTTGGCTTTGGCTTCTGCCGATAGGGGTATCCGTTCGCCTCGTCACTTTTAATGTCCCTCACCAGGTTCTTAGCCCGGGTTATCTTCTCGTTGCGCCATGCCGTTGTTTCATTGGCGGTGAGGTTATCGAACACCGCGAAAAGATGATCCCGTTGGTTGACCGCAAACCAGAACGATAGATTGCAAATCCATTTCTCAAATAAGTAGGAATCGAAAACGTATCCGTTGGCCGCATTCCAGATTTTTGCCAAGCGGATCGTGGGCTTGATCAGATACCCATTGTTTTTATTCTTTTCTTCCAACGTGGCGTTGAAGTCGCTGGGATCGGAATACTGCCAGCCCTGCGGCCCGTTTGGGATTTTGTAGGTCGTGGACCATGCGAAGAGAGCCGGGACCAATTCGAACTTAATGTGGTTCAGCTCAAGGACGATCGTTGGGCTGGACTGATAGACTTCGGATGAAGCATACGCCTTTTCCACAAAACGCCTGAGGCGATCCAGATAGCTTTGCGGCTGCAGGCCATCTTTCTCGAAGGCTACCATGTAGTCGATGTCAGAATTGGGATCATCACGGCGGGGAAGAATGGTTCCGCGCATCGATGACCCGAAGCGGAAATGCGTCTTCAACCCATCTCCCGCAAGCGTGAAATAGTTGTTGAGCCGGCTGCTTAGAGTGCTGATGGAAGTTGTGATGCTTCCCCGCTCTTTCTCGGACAAAACCGCAGACGAAGCTCGTTCTTGAAAATAGGAATTGACTGACATGGCTATTGCTTATCGACCGCATGGAGGGCCTCGCCTGCGTTGACACCCGCGCGAGCTTTTTGGAAATCGTTATCCGAGAACATGCTGCTGGCCTGATTCAGTTCGTTGCGCCGTGTCGTCAAACCTACCAGGCTTTCCATCACTGCCCCTTCATCAGTGGCCTGTTGGAGCGTGAGTTCGCGGAAGACGCGGGCATCGTTTTTAAGAGCTAGGTATTGATCACCGGAGTTCTTGTGCTCCGTTGCCTTTTCCGCGGGTTTTAGGAAAGTAACCAAAGCTGTCAAAACGGTCACGGCGGCTGACCCGATGCCTGCCGGAAGAGCGTAGTCCTTAAAAAAAGCGGTTCCGATCACGGCGCTGATGATGACCGACGGAATACCAAACCAGTAATTGAGCTTGTTCCAACGGGAGCTGGCGTTGAAGTGCGCTTTACCCGAGTGGGAGCAATCCTCTTCCAGGCGCACTATTTCGTTGGAAATCCGGGTCTTTACTGTGTCGTCTAGGGCCATGCCTCACTATGCTGCAGGAGCGCTCTCTACACAATCGGAAGACGAAATTTGCCCGATTTATTCACAGCTTCTACTGACCGAGGCGGTTTCCGCCTCCCCTGTTGCGCGTGGGCCACCGGTTTCACCCAGTTTCAAGGTCATAAGCACCACCAATCCCCGCTTGCCGCCAGTCGGAATTCCACCCGAACTGGTCATCCGCGGAAACGATGAAGAACGGCAGCGCCTAGGGTATCGCCAACACCGCCCGAACGCCCGGAATGAAGGCGCATGCTAAGGCAGTATGCGAAGCTTGGGTGCCCATGCGCACTCCCTGGAGGAACCCCTTCCAAGGAGTGCCCATGGGGTGCTCACGGAAGGACGCGAATGACGGTCTTTCCCGCACGCCGCTCCGTCGAATTGAAGGTGGCGACAGCATCCTCTAGGCTTGAAACCTTGCCGATGTTCGTCCGCAATCTTCCGTCCCGGACGCGCTCAACGATCTCAAATAGCTGGGCACGATCGGCCTCGACGACGAAGTCAACCGTCAGGCCATCCAAAGGCCGAATATCCGTCGGTCCGACTGCTGTCACGAGCGTTCCCCCGGCCCGGATCAGCGCCGCAGACCGTTTCTGTATGTCGCCGCCGATAACGTCGAACACCAGATCGACCCCGCCGACGTCTTCCAACCTATCGTTTCCGAGATCGACGAACTCATGTGCACCGAAGTCCAGAGCCTTCTGGCGGTCAGCGGCGCGTCCGGTACCGATGACATAGGCGCCGGCTTCCCGCGCAAGCTGCGTCACGATCGAGCCGACGGCGCCAGCCGCGCCCTGTGCGAGGACGCTCTGCCCGGCTTGAAGGCAGCCATGTTGAAACAGTCCCTGCCATGCGGTCAGGCCAGATATCGGCAGGCTCGCGCCCACCGTGAAGTCGACGTCGCCCGGCAGCGGCGCGAGGTTGCGGGACTCCATCGCGACGTACTCAGCGAGTGTGCCGTCGCGATACCAGTCGGACAGGCCGAACACCCGCTGTCCGATCGACAGTCCCGTGGTGCCATAGCCCAGCGCGGTGACCACACCGGCCAGCTCATGGCCGAGGATCGATGGCGTCCGATCGCGAAAGGTCCGATCGGTCCAGGTCGAAGGCCAATCCAGTTCGGTATTGACGAAACCCGCAGCATGGACCTCAACGACGACGTCGTTTATCGCTGCCTGTGGCTTGGGTCGCTCCACCAGCGTCATTCCGGCTGTTCCCGCAGCCTGGTCGGTCACTACGATCGCTTTCATGGGAATTGTCTCCTCGGATATTTGTTGGTTGGATAATTGCAGGCGCGGAAGGTCTTTTCGATCTCTCGCCCAACTCGTTATCGGTTCGACGTCTTTCGCGAAGATCTTGTCGAATTGCTGTATGATGCCGCGGGCTAGCCCGGCTTATTCCCGCTTCAACTGCGCGGCAGTGGCGGGCGCTTCATCGTCAGAAGGTCCACCACATCATGCAGATCGTCTGCCGATGAGATGGCAAGCGTCAGCCATTTTCCGTCGATATATGTTTTGGCTTCATCGTAAAGCTTGACCAGCTGCGGGCGCCAGACATAACGCCGCTCCTCGAACTTCTCACGCTCTACTCCACCCATGACCACGACAGCCGAAAACCGACGGTATTCCGGCACCAGGGTGGTAAACGCCTTCGTTTTCTTATAGCGCAAGGACCAACCGCAGTTCTTGCCGCCGTAGAGCCAATCCGGCGCGAAAACTCCCGGATAGAATTCGTCAATCCAGGCCCGCAGTTCGGTCCAATGGCCGAACGCTTCTGCTCCGATCCATTCGCGGACGGCGCTGTCATCAGGCGGTGCTGATTTGGCTGTGATCCTGTCGCCGATTTGGGGAAACGTATTGGTAGGTAAAATCATAACGAGACCTCATGTTCACGGTCCGGCGGCGGCCGGAGGTTAAGATGCGGGCGTGCCAAGAACCTGCGGCGCGCGGTCCGAATGCTGCTGGCGACGCTCTCCTGAGCAGAGGGGATCGCGAAACGGTCTGCCAGCGCTCGTAAGCACCGCAGGACGAACGTGGAATTCTCGAAAATGCTCAGCGGCGGTCAGGTCGAGAGCGGCGAGGGCTTTGTCCCTCGCTAACGGCGCCTGGCTCCGATCCAGGAAGGCGGTCCCTTGAAGCGGGAGAAATTGTTGCGTTTTCAGCCCAATGGAGCTGAGTGCCAGCGACAGATAGGGTGTGAGAAAATCCGGCTGGTTGGCTCGCTCACCGGTGAAGAAGCCACCGGAAGCCACGCCGATATAGACCGGTCGGTCCCGGAGCATTCCCACCTTCCCTGATGGCGTCGACTTCATTGTGCGGCCGACACGCAGGATCTGATCGATCCACGCCTTGAGGACCGAGGGTATCGTCAAATTGTGCATCGGCGTTCCGATGACAATCACGTCGGCCGCTTCGACTTCCCGAATAAGCGCTTCGGAAAGATCAAGAGAACCCGTCGGCGGGGCGGCCAACGTTGCCGGCGACGCCAACGCAACGGCGTAGAGGGCTTCGGTTTGCGGCAGGGGTTCAGCCCCCAGGTCACGTCGAATGATGTTCGCGCCAGGCGCAACCTCAAGAAGCTTTTCGATGATCGCCGCCGAAAGCTGACGGCTGTGCGATCCCAGGCTCGGGCTGCTATCGATATGGAGAATATTCATGTCAATGATCCCAAAGCTTCAAAAGGTTGCGCAGTCGAAGGCTCAGATCGAGCCAGCCGGAGTGACGAGAGGGAAGTCCTTCTCGGGATCGAAGACGTTGTTGAAGAAGTTCGTCAGCGAATACATCGCCACCAGTGCGATGATCTCGATGATGTTGGCGTCGGTGTAGCCGACATCCCGGACCTCTTTCAGGTCGGCGTCGCTGACTTGCCCGCGGGTCTCGACGACCTTGCGTGCAAACTGGACGGCGGCGTCCCGCTTCGGGTCGGTAGCATGACCCTTGCGCGCGAGAATGATGTCATCGGCCGGCAGTTTAGCCATATGTTCAGCGGTGAAGCTGTGAACAGTCAGGCAGTAATTACACCCGTTCACCTCCGAGACGGCAAGGCCGATGCTGTCGCGTGTCTTTACGTCGAGCGCCTTGCTCAGGGAGCCGAGCAGGGTGGCCCAGGCGTTGAACGCAATGGGGCTCTGCGCGAAAGCCGCCATCATGTTGGGCGTGAACCCGATGTTACTGGTGAACGTGTCGAGCGTCTGTTTCGATTCAGCCGGCACCTGTTCCGGCGTCAGAACAACGGTTCTGGACATTGTAATCTCCTATTTCTTGATTGGATTGGTAATCAGGCGAAGGACAGGACGTCGGCCACCGGCATGCGCGGCTTCTGCGGCCAGTTGCCGGCCCGCTCCGGCCCGACGGTCAGCAGCATCACCGGGATTTCGTCTTCGGCCAGGCCGAATTCGCGATGCACGGCCTCTGCGTCGAAGCCGATCATCGGTGTCGAACCCAGGCCGAGCGAACGGGCGGCATAGATGATTGCGGCGCTGCCGAAGGTAGCGGAGCGCACCGCCTCGTCGCGCTGGCGCTGCGGCTGGTCGTCATACAGGCCGCGGGCGGGGATTTCCCATTCCGGCACCAGATGGGCCGGCATGATGCCGGCTTCCACGACCGGCGCCAGGCGCTCGGGGATCGTGCTGGCATCGGCCAACTGGCCAATGATGATGAAGGTGACGGCGGCGTCGAGGATCGCGGGCTGCTTCCAGGCGATCGGATGGAGCCGTGCCTTGGCGTCAGGCGTACGGACGGCGATAAACCGCCAGTTCTGCAGGTGGAACGATGTCGGTGCGGACGTGCCGATCCGCACCAGGTCGCGGATCTCATCGTCGCTCAGGGTGGCGGCGCGGTCATAGTACTTGGCAGCACTACGGCTCAGGATGGTTTCGATGACGGCGTTCGTCGGCGTCAGTTCGTTGGCTGCGTTGCTGATGTAGTTCATTGGGTGGCTCCCTCATCAAGTGATTACGGAGCCTAATTTACGGTCGTCAGTGAGAATATCGAGGCTGGATTACCTCAATATAATGCGCGAAAGGATCACTCCTCGGAACGCGCCCGCCCGGCATGCGCTTGTCGGCGCCATTCCCCGGGGGTCATTCCCATTCTCTCAGTAAATACACGACGGAATGCCGAGACAGATTGATAACCGACCGTTTCGGCCACAGCCTCGGTGCTGATTGCTGGCTTCTTTAGCTCGTTGGCGGCCAAACTCATGCGGAGATCGGTCAACAGGTCGAGCGCGGAGCAACCCAACCTGTCCTGAAAGTGCCGCATGAATGTGGCGCGTGACATGCCACACAAGTCCGCCAGATCGGGCAGTTTCCATGGCTGGGCCGGATCGGCGAGCATGGCGGCAATTGCCGGAGCCAATCGCGGGTGGCCGGCCAGGGCTAACAAGCCTTCGGGAGCTTTGTCGGATTCGCTCGCCGCTCGCAGCACCAGCGTGAACAGGGCCGAAGAAAGGGCGTTGAGAACTGCGCGCCCTCCTGCGCGGTCGCCGGCAGACTCCATCCGCATCAGTCCCACCAGGCTGGCCAGTTGATCGGCAGCCGATCCGATACCGTCTTTTCCGACGTCGTCTCCCGTTCGCGCCACAAGGTTCGTAGGCAGGTAATTGCGGATCAGCCGATCGTGGGGCGGTGCAATGAAAAATCGCCCACACAACAAATCGAGTTGCTCGCCCTGACTGTCGTTCTCGCTCAACATCCATCCGGCAGAGCCTTTGCGCTGCTGGGTGGGGATTGGCGTTTGTCCGCTACCGTCGTGAAGCACGTGCGCCGCGCCGTGAGGAAGCAGCACGATATCCCCGCTCACCAGCTCCCTCGCCGTTCGCGTCTCCGGATCCTCGAAGATGGCCCGGCCCTTGACGATGACGTGGTAGGGAATTTCGTTCGCCGCCGCCCGGCTCCACGTCAGACGCCACGGCGCACCATAGGCACAGCGCACCTCGAGCTGACCGGTTACCGTGACGATTTGCAGGAGATGGCTTAACCAATCGACTTCAGACATTGGACCTCAAGAACCGGAAACGAAACATCTTACCGCAATTGTGCGCTCGTTCCACTTACCAGCATGGCTTGGTCAGCCGATCACAGCTTTCAGGCAAGGCGAGAGTGATGTCACGGCTCAATGAGGATCAGAGCCTTCGTTCGGCATTGTTTCAGCCGCCATTGCGAAAACCACCGATGCACGCCTTGAACCAGTTCGAACCTGCGGCCACGCTATTGCGATTGGAGGCCAATGAAATTTCAGGCTTTTTACCTCAGTCCCACCAATATGAAGATCTGGCTCGGATAAGCGCTCAACCTGCACATACTCGCGAAAAATCAAGTAAGGATTTTCAGAGACCTTTTCCGGGTTAGTCGCGCATGGATTTGCGGTTGCTATCGGTTGACCTTGATCCATCCAAAGAAGGTATCCGTGGAGTCCGACGTCTCGCACGCAGCGCCATATAGCTCCAAGAAATGAGCGAACCGAACAAGAAGTTGACCGGCGATCATTTCCAATTCGCGGCGGTCAATCGGCTTTTGCTTTCTATACCCTGGCAGGTCGGTATTGATCGTGGGCCAAGTCCCGTGGGCAACACGCGATCGTGCCGTCGTGATGTTAAGGATGAATTGGTCAACGGTAAGTACGCTGCCTGGGTACTGGTGCGACCCCGTAAGTCCAAAGAACGCTTCAAAACTTTCCTTCAGACGGCGTTTGCTGCCTGCCATGTCTTCCGACCGAAATAACACTTCTATTGTCGTCTCAAGCTTGAAGACGGCTACCGTATCGAGTGCCTCGGCAACGGCTTGGTTGAACCAAAATGCTGCATTCGCCCAGCTTTCGACGAGAAGAGGAAAGCTGCCGGATGCGCCTAGGTATTCTTCAAGCCTACGCCCAACCACATCGAGAGACCGGCGAACCTGCACGCCTAGGACGTCGGCAAAGGCAGCGGGAGCTATCACCTTTGCGGGTTCAAAATTGGAAACACCGTTCCGTGTGTATGATCCATCCGACCAGACGTCGGCTCGCCACAATGGAGGAGTGGAAGACGTAGCTCGACAGATATTTCGTATCTCAAGCCCAGGAGCGACAGCTTTGAGTGCGCCAAGCGCTATGTCGACAGCAATATCAGCCATTGCTTTAGACTCTTGTTCAGCTTTCCCACTTATTTCGACGATCGCCACCCAGCCAGCAGAGCGCCCATGAGCCATTTTCATGAGATCGCCGAAATGCAAACCACCAACCTCGCGCTCGCTTCCCGATGAGCCTATGCCCCAAAATTCCTCTCGCGTGACGCCGAAGCGGTCCGTAGGGAAATCGTGCCATGTGGAGAAATGGACCGGCCCGATGTCAAATGAGGGTGCCGGATATGGGGAAATAATGCAGGGAACCGCATGCAATCGTGTGTGAGTGAGGGATAAAAACCACTCGTCGACCTTTCCATCCAAAGCGATGAAATCATCCAGCGCGGGTATGCTATTACCATGCTCCAGCCAGAGCTTTGCTATTGTTGCAGCTAAAAGTTTTGCCAATGTCGCGCTGCTGGCTTGTAGGCTTCGGCTCGGGTCGGTCGAACGGTAAATCTGCGCGAGTTCTGCGAGCGCGGCGAGACCAGACCGCGAGTAGCCTGTGGCCGTTCCAGCGACATAATCAATAAACCCGTGCTCCACCCCTCCGGCATCAAGTACGTCAGTCAGGTTTGTTTCGTCTGGGGAGGAGGACAGCAAGCTTATCGTGCGGAGATCCGCAAATGCCTGTCTCACGAGTTCTTCTTGCTGCGGATTCACTGGGGTTTCCCTAGAGCGATTGATGGAGGAATGCAAAACGCTGCTGAACAAAAAGGAGCTTTTATCTCGTCTCATCCAAGGCCGGCTTCGGCGATGAAGGGGGTCGGTCTGTTTCTCCAATGGGACTGATCGGACACGACGAGTAAGATGCGCTTGGCACGGGTAAGGCCAACATAGAACAATCGTCGAGATTCGTCATACGCCTCCTGCGTCGAGGTCGAAAAATGCGGGATACTACCATTGTTCATACAGATCAGGGCAACAGCATCAAATTCGCGTCCCTTAGAATTGTGCAGCGTTATTAGCTTGAGCGCATGCTCAGGATTGGCGAAAAGACCCAAATCGGAGATCAGCAGATTCGCGAGATCGACCTTGCTGGCCCGCATGTCGGACAACATTTCTTCGGCGGAATCGATTAGCGTTTGTTTGGCACCGCCCGGCAACAATTCCTCGTTTTCGAGATAGTGACCTGCCTCGTGGGCCATGGCGCGCAGCCAAGCGACGCCGCCGGGATGTTGGTCAGCAAGTCCACGAGCGAGATAGATCAGGCTGAGCGCCACACGACGTCCCTGATAGCTGAACATGTCGTAGCGCGACTCTCCTGTGAGGTCGCCGATGAGCCGAAACAGAGCCCGCTCGACACCTGGGAGCCCGAGGTAGTTGCCAGCCTCGGCACAGGCTCCGAGCTGCTCGGCGAGTCCGGCAAGCAGTCGCCGACGTCGATAGGGCCGTGCGCCCGGACCGAAGACTGGCACGTCCAATTCCCGGAGGGCACGGGCGACGGGGATAAGATGCGTCCACCATGGCGCCAGAATTGCTGCCTTACCGAGCGGGATGCCGGCATCCTGCAAGGCGGGCAGAAAGTAGTCAGTGATGGCGTCAATCGGCCGGGCGACATGAACGTAGTTCACTTGCGCCGCGACTTGGGCAGCATCGCCCGCCGACTGCATCCCCGGGACGGTCGGGATCAGTGTCGATGCAGTGCCGACAATCGCCGGTCCGCATCGGAAGTTGCCGGTCAAGGTTGTGTCGCGGTGCGCGTTAATCTGATCTCCAAACTGATCAGCGAGTTCGGGACGAGCACCTGCGAAGCGCATGATCGACTGATTTTGGTCACCGACGAGAAAGAAGCGCGTGTGGAGGAAATCTCGGAGTGCGCCGAAGATGGCGATCTGGATATCAGTGGTGTCCTGAAACTCGTCTATAAGTAGCCAGGCAAAGCGGCACGCGATGCCTCGTGCGACGAACGGGTGCTGATCGAGGATCTTCCATGAATAATAGAGGATCATCGCGAAATCGAGGTATCCGTGGGCGCGGACCCGCTCCCAATAGAGCGTGGCGGATTCCTCAGTGACAATGCCTGTCTCGATCCCTTGACCGCAGGGGTCGCCGTTCACGTCGATGCGAAGCGATTCATAGTCCTCGAACACCTGCCCGGCGGGCATGCGACCGAAAGCGTCCTCGACTGCCGTCACGATCTGCTCAAACTGACTATTCTCCCGGGAGAGCACC
>NZ_JBPWPW010000005.1:0-230253 GCF_051811185.1 Rhizobium sp. 62_C5_N11_2 | reverse complement strand
GATTCTCCGAACCGGTCCAGAAGTTTAGGGTTAACAGAACGTTAACGACTGGGGACAATCTGCATGAAGCTATTCGGGTTTTTGCTTTTTTGCTCCGTAAGTTAGCTCACATCACCGAGTCCTTGATCCCGGATTGTTCTCCTGTGAATCCTACAAATCCGAACAGCATAACAACAAGGAGATTCGGAGGTTCTGTAGCACCACACCCCCCTTGAACCGCGACTCACCTCGCAACGCGCATGTTGAATCCTACAATTGCCCCTCGATTCCAATCTGTGCTGATTTCCGGCCGTCCAACAAACGACGGAGAAAATCATGCAGATTCTCGCGATCTCAACGCCTCGGACGATCCTAGAGGCGCACCTCCTTCACATCCACTATCAGCTACGTGCGCGGGTCTTTTCCGATCGCCTGGGCTGGGAAGTCAACGTGACGGCGGGGTGTGGGTCCGATGATTTTGACGCGCTTCGGCCGACCTACGTTCTCGCCATCGCAGAGACGGGCCAACTGGCGGGGTGCGTGAGGCTCCTTCCCACGCTTGGTCCGACAATGGTAGCCGACGTTTTTCCGTCGCTTCTCCCCGACGGTCGACTCAACGGTCATGCCGCGATGATCGAGAGTTCTCGCTTCTGCGTCGACACGGCTCTCGCGGAGGGGAGGGGGGACGGCTTCGTCCACGAAGCCACGCTGACCATGTTCGCGGGCATCATCGAATGGTGCATGGCGAATGGCTACACCGAGATTGTCACGGTAACCGATATTCGGTTCGAGCGGATCCTCGCTCGCGTCGGATGGCCGCTCAAGCGTTTGGGCGAGCCAAAGAAGATCGGCGTGACGATGGCCGTGGCTGGGGTCCTGCCCGCCAATGCGGCGACGTTCCTCAGCCTCCGCCCTTCCAATTACCGTTCTGAACTCACCCCTCTCAGCCAGGCAGCTTAAGGAGAAATCCGTGAACCAGCTTCGCTCCCACCCGCGGCTTGTCCGCAAACTGCAAGAAGCGCTTGGCGATCAGCTCTGCGTGGCGCTGGACGACGCGAATGTTGTCGAGATCATGCTCAATCCGGACGGAAAGCTGTTCATCGAACGCCTCGGTCACGGCGTTGCGCCCGCCGGCGAGATGTCGTCTGCCGCCGCGGAGATGGTGATCGGGACCGTGGCGCATGCGCTTCAATCCGAAGTGGACACGGAACAGCCGATCATCTCCGGCGAGCTGCCGATCGGCGGCCACCGCTTTGAGGGTCTGTTGCCCCCAATCGTCGCCAAGCCTGCCTTTACCATTCGGCGCCGCGCGTCACGCCTCATTCCGCTCGAAGATTATGTCCGCACCGGCGTCATGAGCGAGTACCAGGCATCGACGATCCGCAGCGCCATTTCCGCGAGGCTTAACATTATCATTTCCGGAGGAACCGGTTCGGGCAAGACGACGCTTGCAAACGCTGTGATCGACGCGATCGTCAAATCTGCGCCGGAGGATCGCCTGGTCATTCTTGAAGACACCGCGGAAATCCAATGCGCGGCCGAAAACGCCGTTCTCCTCCATACCAGCGATACGATCGATATGGCGCGGCTCTTGAAGAGCACCATGCGGCTGCGTCCCGACCGGATCGTCGTTGGCGAAGTCCGCGACGGCGCGGCCCTGACGTTGCTCAAGGCCTGGAACACCGGCCACCCCGGGGGCGTGGCGACCGTTCACTCCAACACTGCCATGTCGGCGCTGCGTCGCCTTGAACAGCTGACGGCCGAAGCAAGCCAGCAGCCGATGCCCGAGGTGATCGGAGAGGCCGTCGACCTGGTTATCTCGATCGAACGGACGCCGCGTGGGCGTCTTGTTCGAGACATCATCCAAGTCGAGCGGTTCATCAACGGACGGTACGAGATCGAATCCGATCAGCTCACCGAAGAACAGGAGGCGCGCCATGTCGCGTAAGCATGCTCTCATCGTTGCCGCGCTCTGGGCGGTGCCAATCGTTCTTGCCTCGGTCGCGCCGGCGCTTGCCAGCTCCGGCGGCAGCCTCCCATGGGAAGGGCCGCTGCAACAGATCCAGGAGTCGATCACAGGTCCGGTCGCGGGTGCGATCGCGCTTGCAGCCGTGGCCATTGCCGGCGGCATGCTCATCTTCGGCGGCGAGCTCAACGATTTCGCGCGGCGACTTGTGTACGTCGTTCTCGTCGCCGGCATCCTGCTCGGCGCCACCAACATCGTCGGCCTGTTCGGTGCGACGGGCGCTTCGATCGGGCTGACGGACGATCAGATCACAATTGTTTCGAACGGAGGAGGGGAGGGCGATCATGGTTGAGTCCCTTTCCGGCCTGCGGCGCAACCGAATCCACCGCGCGCTTTCGCGCCCGAACCTACTGATGGGCGCCGACCGGGAGTTGGTGCTGATCACGGGTCTTGCAGCGGTGATCCTGATCTTCGTCGTCCTCACTGTTTATTCGGCGCTCTTCGGCGTCGCTGTATGGGTCGTGATCGTCGGGCTGCTCAGAATGATGGCGAAGTCCGACCCGCTGACGCGGCAAGTCTATATCAGGCACATTTCCTACAAGCCCTACTACAAGGCGACCACTTCGCCGTGGCGGCGGTATTGAGGAGGCGGCCATGGTAGCTCTCAAACGCTTCCGGGTGACCGGCCCATCCTTTGCCGATCTCGTTCCCTACGCCGGCCTCGTCGACAATGGTGTCCTCCTGTTGAAGGACGGAAGCCTGATGGCCGGCTGGTATTTCGCTGGCCCGGACTCCGAAAGCGCGACCGACCTCGAGCGCAACGAGCTGTCGAGGCAGATCAATGCCGTTCTGTCACGGCTTGGAAGTGGCTGGATGATCCAGGTCGAGGCCATCCGCATTCCGACGGTCGACTATCCCTCGGAAGACCGTTGCCATTTCCCTGACCCGGTGACCCGTGCGATCGATGTCGAGCGCCGGGCGCATTTCGCACGCGAGCAGGGGCATTTCGAGAGCAAGCATGCGCTGATCCTTACCTACCGGCCGCTCGAGTCCAGGAAGACTGCTCTCAGCAAATACATCTACTCGGATGAGGAAAGCCGGAAGAAATCCTACGCGGACACTGTGCTCTTCGTGTTCAAGAACGCGGTGCGAGAGCTTGAGCAGTATTTTGCCAACACACTTTCGATCCGACGAATGGAAACCCGCGAAACGGTCGAAAGGGGAGGGGAGAGGATTGCCCGATATGACGAGCTCCTCCAGTTCGCCCGATTCTGCACCACCGGGGAAAGCCATCCAATCCGGCTTCCCGATGTTCCCATGTATCTCGACTGGATCGCCACCGCAGAGCTCGAACACGGGCTGACGCCAAAAGTCGAAAACCGTTTCCTCGGCGTCGTTGCGATCGATGGTCTGCCGGCCGAAAGCTGGCCGGGCATTCTGAACAGCCTAGACCTGATGCCGCTGACCTACCGATGGTCATCGCGCTTCATCTTTCTCGATGCCGAGGAGGCCCGACAGAAGCTCGAACGCACACGCAAGAAATGGCAACAGAAAGTTCGGCCGTTCTTCGACCAGATATTCCAGACACAAAGTCGATCCGTCGACCAGGACGCCATGACCATGGTGGCCGAGACTGAGGACGCCATCGCGCAGGCCTCATCGCAGCTGGTTGCCTATGGCTATTACACACCGGTCGTCGTGCTGTTCGACAGCGATCGCGAAGCACTCCAGGAGAAGGCCGAAGCGATCCGCCGGCTGATCCAGGCGGAAGGTTTCGGGGCGCGGATCGAAACGCTCAACGCCACTGACGCCTATCTCGGTAGCTTGCCAGGCAACTGGTATTGCAACATCCGTGAGCCGCTGATCAACACCAGCAATCTCGCCGACTTGATTCCGCTGAACTCCGTCTGGTCCGGAAATCCGGTCTCCCCATGCCCCTTTTACCCACCGAATTCCCCGCCCTTGATGCAGGTCGCGAGCGGCTCGACAGCGTTCCGTCTGAACCTGCACGTCGATGATGTCGGCCACACGCTGATCTTCGGGCCGACCGGTTCAGGCAAGTCTACTTTGCTCGCCCTGATCGCGGCACAGTTTCGCCGGTACGAAAATGCGCAGATCTTCGCCTTTGACAAAGGCAGTTCACTTCTGCCCCTGACGCATGCAGCCGGCGGCGATCTCTATGAGATCGGTGGTGACAGTGCGGAGGGAGAAAGGGCGTTGGCCTTTTGCCCCTTGTCCGAACTCAAAAGTGACGCCGACCGGGCGTGGGCGACAGAATGGATCGAGATGCTGGTCGGCCTGCAGGGTGTCACCATCACCCCCGATCATCGTAACGCCATCTCTCGGCAGATCGGCCTGATGGCGAGCGCATCCGGTCGGTCGCTGTCTGATTTCGTCAGCGGCGTGCAGCTGCGCGAGATCAAGGACGCACTGCATCACTACACCGTCGATGGTCCAATGGGCCAGCTTCTCGATGGGGAAGAGGACGGCCTCACGCTCGGCGCCTTCCAGACCTTCGAGACCGAACAACTGATGAACATGGGTGAGCGAAATCTCGTGCCAGTGCTGACCTACCTGTTCCGTCGAATTGAGAAGCGTTTGGATGGGTCCCCCAGTCTGATCGTGCTCGACGAGGCGTGGCTGATGCTCGGCCATCCTGTATTCCGCGACAAGATTCGCGAGTGGCTGAAGGTGCTGCGCAAGGCGAATTGCGCTGTCGTTCTTGCGACCCAATCGATCTCCGATGCCGAACGGTCCGGGATTATCGACGTGCTGAAGGAATCCTGCCCGACCAAGATTTGCCTTCCGAATGGCGCCGCCCGTGAGTCGGGCACGCGAGAATTCTACGAGAGCATCGGCTTCAACGAGCGACAGATCGAGATCGTCGCTACCGCCATGCCGAAGCGCGAATACTACGTCGCCACGCCAGAAGGCCGGCGGCTCTTCGACATGTCGCTTGGGCCAGTCGCCCTGAGCTTCGTCGGCGCGTCGGGCAAAGAGGACCTCAAACGCATCCGCGCGCTGAAATCCGAACATGGCCGCGACTGGCCGATCCACTGGCTTGAAACGAGAGGAGTTCACGATGCCGCATCGCTACTCAAGTACGAATAGATGGCTTGCCCGCTTGGCGGCCGCCGCTCTCGTGATCGGAGCTGCAGGCTCAGTGCAAGCCGGTACAGCCACCGGCGCTGCGACCGAATGGACGCAGCTCGCCAACAATGCGCAGCTCGTGGATCTCATGAAAAGCTCCGGCATCCAGGTCGACAATCAACTGACCCAGATCAGCCAGCTTGCAGAGCAGATCCAGAACCAGCTGAAGATCTACGAGAACATGCTGCAAAACACTGCGCAGCTTCCTCACCATGTCTGGGGTCAGGTCGAAAGCGATCTCAACCAGCTGCGCAGTATCGTCGACCAGGGACAGGGCATCGCCTTTTCGATGGGGAATGCGGACGACGTTCTTCAGCAGCGCTTTCAGAGTTATGCCGATCTCAAGACGAATTTGCCGGACAACGCAACGTTCTCCTCGACCTACCAGTCCTGGTCGAACACCAACCGCGACACAATCGCCAGCTCGCTGAAAGCGGCGAGCCTCACGGCCGACCAGTTCGATAGCGAGGAAGATTCGATGTCGTCGTTGAGGTCGATGTCCGAAACGGCTGACGGGCAGATGAAGGCCTTGCAGGTCGGCCACGAGATCGCCGCCCAGCAAGTCGCGCAAATGCAGAAGCTTCGCGGTCTCGTCTCCCAACAGATGACAATGATGGGAACCTGGCTTCAGACGGAACAGACCGACAAGGACCTGGCGCAGGCGCGGCGGGAAAAGTTCTTCAACGCGGAGGTCAAGAGCGTTCCGGAAGGCCAGAAAATGGAACCGCGATGGTGAGCCGCCCCGTCCTGATTGCCTTGCTGGTGGCTGCCGCCGCTGCATCGTCTGCAGCGACTGTGCTAATCCTCAATTCGCGAAACACAGGAATAACTGCGCTAACCGAGGAGCAGCGCGCCGTCCGGGAAAAATTCTTCGGCTCCGACAAGGAACTGCCGCCGATCAAGGAAGGCCAGGAGATGCGCCCGAGATGGTGAAGGTAACTGTTGCGCGTTCGTTCCTGATTACAGGCCTCTTCTTCCTCGCCTATGCAGTTCCCGCATTTGCGCAGGAGGGACAGGTCCTCACGGAACTGGAAAACCAGGTCTCGTCCGCTGCGAAGGGGTGGGAGACCACCATCATGGAGGCGGCGAAATCCCTATTCTGGATTCTCGCAACGATCGAGATCGGCATTGCCGCCGTCTGGTTGGCGATACAGTCAGCTTCACTGGACAGCTGGTTCGCCGAACTGGTGCGGCGGATCATGTTCATCGGGTTCTTCGCATTCGTTCTGACCCAAGGTCCGACCTTTGCGCGAGCAGTAGTCGACAGCCTTTTCCAGATTGGCGCCGGCGGGGGTTCAGCTTCGCCCGCTGAAGTGTTCGATGCAGGCATCCGCGTCGCCTCCCAAATGTCGCAACAAGCACAGTTCGGGGTGTTCGAAGACAATGCGCTCGCGATTGCCGCCGTTCTCGCCATGGGCATCGTTGTCATCTGCTTCTCGCTGGTTGCGGCTATTTTCGTGTCGGTCATGGTCGAAATGTATGTCGGCTTGCTCGCCGGCATGATCATGCTCGGACTGGGCGGCTCTTCCTTCACGAAAGACTTTGCTGTTCGCTACCTCGTCTATGCCTTCGGCGTCGGCATGAAGCTCATGGCCTTGGTGATGATCGCCAAGATCGGATCGAACGTGCTGCTCGGCCTCGCTCAAGCTCCGACTGCCTCGTCAGATCAGTTCGTCACCACCTTGGCCATCGCCGGTATTTCCGTCGTGGTCTTCATTATCGCCATGTATGTCCCGAACATCATTCAAGGCGTTGTCCAGGGCGCATCGGTTTCCGGAGGAATGGAAGCGATCCGCCACGGCGGGCAGGCGGCCTCTTTCGCCGCGGGCGCTGGCTTCCTCGCTGCCGGCGCTGCCGGCGCGGGCTTTGCGGCCGCTCAAGCCGCACGAGCTGGCGGTTCATCCGTCGCTGGTGCCGCTCTACGGGGGATAGGTGCAGGCTTCGGTTCCGGCGCGCAAGCAGCCGGATCGGCCGCGAAGGAAAAGGCGATCGGTTCGCCCGGCGCCTATGCGGGGTCCATTCTCGGACTGGCCAACGCCAAGCTCGATCAACAGCGCGGCGGTCATAGCGGACCGAAACCTCCTCCCGAACGCAACGACAAACCGTAATCGAGACAAGGGAAGAATAAATGGCAGCGAACCGCGCCCCGGAAAACCCGTATCTTGCCGCCCGCCAGGAATGGAGCGAACGTTATGGCTCCTATGTGAAGGCCGCAGCCGCATGGCGCATTGTCGGTGTCCTCGGCCTGGTCATGGCCGTCATCGGCTTCAGCTACGCGATGTATCTGAGCACGCAAGTGAGGCTCGTGCCTTACATCGTCGAGGTCGACAAGCTCGGAGCCGCAGTCACGGCAGGCTTTCCCGAGCAGATCGAGTATGCCGATGTCCGCGTGGTGCGCGCCACACTCGGCAACTTCGTCACAAGCTTTCGCTCGATCACGCCGGATGCGGTGGTGCAGAAGCAATATATCGACCGCACCTACGCCCTTCTTCGCACCTCCGACCCGTCAACCGAGAAGGTCAACGCCTGGTTTCGAGGCAATTCTCCATTCGAGAAGGCGAAGTCCTCGACCGTTGCCATCGAGGTCAACAACATCGTCGCGCTCTCGAACCAGACCTATCAGATCGACTGGACGGAATACGAGCGGGACCGCAAGGGCAAGGAAACCGGCACACGCCGTTTCCGCGGGATCGCAACGGTGACGCTCACCGCGCCACAGGATGAGGCGACGATTCGCCTCAATCCGATCGGCCTCTACGTCCGGGATTTTGACTGGACGGGACAGCTTTAAGGGCAGGGATTCTTTCAATGAAAAAAACGGGATTGATCGCAGCCGCCGGCTGCATGGCCGGACTCTTGCTTGCGGCGGGCGCGCAGGCGCAAAGCATGACGACGAATGAGGTCAGGGGAACAAATCTTTCCAGAAAGTGGCGTGGCACGCCGGGACTGGTTACGACAGGTCCGGACGGCAAGGTGATCTTTCTGTTCGGCGAGACCCAGCCGTCCGTCGTCTGCTCGCCGCTGCAGGTCTGCGACATCGAACTTCAGGGTGGCGAGATCGTCCGCGACGTCCTCGTCGGCGACACCGTGCGCTGGAAGGTAGAGCCTGCGACGTCGGGAGCGACAGGCGGGCAGGCCATCCACCTGATCGTCAAACCCTCCGAACCTGGGCTCGTTACCTCGATGGTCGTGACGACATCGCGGCGCACCTATCATATCCAGCTCAAGTCCCACCCCAGCCAGTACATGGCGCGCGTTGGGTTCGAATATCCGGAAGACGTGTCGACCAAGCTCGCCGACATCAACGCCCGTCTCGAAACCGGTGGCATTCCGGGCGCCGCGCCGGACAAGCTGAATTTTTCCTATTCGATCAGCGGCAGTGCTTCTTGGAAACCGAAACGGGTCTATTCGGACGGGGTGAAGACCTACATCCAGTTCCCGAAATCGATCTCCGGCGAGGACGCGCCGGTGCTCTTCGTCGTCTCCGGCGGTCAAAATCGCATCGTCAATTATCGGATGAAGAACGACGTGATGACCGTCGACTATGCGATCGACAAGGCGATCCTCGTTTCCGGCGTCGGTTGGCGGCAACAGAAGATCAGGATCCGGAGGGGAGGCTGACCATGCGGAGGCTTCTCGCGTTTTTCATCGCGGTCGCGCTGCTCTCCGGCTGCCAAACGGCGGGCGACGCACTGACCACCAGTTCCACGCCTGTGGCCGTCACCGGACCGGCTGCAAGCGCCATCGCCGGCGACATGGCAAGTCGCCTGGCTGAACAGATCGGCCCGGCCGGTGCTACGAACACGATCAAAATGGAAAAGGATACGTCTGAATTCGCGACCGCCCTTGAGGCGGCCCTGAAAGGGTGGGGCTATACAGTCGCCACCGACGGCAAAACGGCCAAAGACGTCAAGCCGGTCGAACTTGATTATGCAATCGAGGGCTTCGACGGGCAGGTGCTGGTGCGGCTCTCGACGCCTTCCATCGCTCTTGGCCGCGCCTATACGCCGACAGAGGCCGGCGCCACGCCGGCCAGTCCGCTTTCGATCATGCAGCGCAATTGACGGAGACAAACATGGTCCAGTCGCTCCAGCTTGGCACGCCCAGCCAAGCCGACGATCAGAATGGCATGCGCCGGCTCAACCGCCTGCCGATCATCGTCGCCATCATCGTCATCGTGCTATTCATCGGCGTCGTCGTGATTGGTCTATCGCTGCGGGGGCTCTCCTTCAATCGTGGCGACATCGAGGGTGCTTCCAACACACCGGCGACGACTTTCGGGGACCAACTCAAGCGGGGTGTCACGGATGGCATTATCGGTGAACCAGAAAAGCAGGAGGTGTTTCAGCCGACACCCGTCGTGGTGGAAAAAAAGGAGACGCAGGAACCGGTCGTCGAGCGCCGACCTGAGGAGAGACAAGACCGTCGCCAAAGGCTCGAGTCAGAGGAAGAGTGGAAGGCTCGCCTGAAACGGGAGGAGGATGAACAATATATGCGCGAGGCCCAGCGCCAACGGATGGCACGTCTCCAGGCTCGCGCGACGGCGCTCGAATCGCCGTTGCAGGTAGACATCTCCGACGTCGAGAAGGCCGCAAACTCCACCAACGACACCGGCCGTCAGCCGACAAATATCGCAGCAAACAGCGCGTCAGACCTTTATGCCGCCGCCATGAAATCCGGCCTGATGGGACAGAACGTCGATCAGAACGGGCAGACGTCGAAGGAGGACTTTTTCAATCAGGACATCAAGGATCTCGGCTACCTGCCGAACCAGGTCGTGCCGCAGATGTCGCCGTATGAGCTGAAGCGTGGCTCAGTCATTCCCGCCACCTTGATCACCGGCCTCAACTCCGACCTGCCGGGGCGCATCAGCGCGCAGGTCAGCCAGAACGTCTATGACAGCGCCACCGGCTATCGGCTCCTGATCCCGCAGGGTGCCAAGCTCTTTGGCCGTTACGATTCCAAAGTCTCGTTCGGCCAGGAGCGTGTCCTCGTGGTCTGGACCGACCTGATCTTTCCTAATGGATCGACCCTGCAGATCGGCGGCATGGCCGGCACGGACGCCGAGGGATATGGCGGCTTCAAGGACAAGGTCGATCGGCATCTCTGGCGCACCTGGAGCTCGGCAGCACTCGTCGCGTTGATCGGAACTGGGATCGACATGTCGATGCCGGAGAGTTCGACGATTGCGACGCAGGACACGGCGTCCGATGCGGCTAGGCGGAATTTCGCGGAAAGCTTCGGGCGCGTCGCGGAGCAGACGATCTCGAAGAACCTCAATGTCCAGCCGACGATCCAAATCCGCCCGGGCTACAAATTCAACGTGCTCGTCGATCAGGATATTATTTTTCCGCAAGCTTATCGACGGTAGCAACTGTGATGAATTCTCTTATCACTGCACATGCTCCAAAAATACTCGCGACGATAGCGGCTTCCACAGTATATGGGCTTTTTCCGCCCTTAGGGGTTGCATTTAGCGACTGGCTCGGCGATTCTGGGGTCACTAACCCGCAAACGATAATGACTGTTACGGAAAGAAGCATGCAGGAAAACGAGCATTCGCCAACCTATCCCAACGCTTTCAGCGCGATGAAAAATGCGGCGACAGTGGCGTCCGCTTTGGATGAATTCCAATCGCACTATCCCATTGATTTCGTCACATTCCATCTTGCGAGGACAATCGTCGATAGCGTTGACGCGCCATTTGTACGAACCACCTATCCCGATAGCTGGGTTTCGCGCTATCTGCTTAACGACTACATAAACGTCGATCCAATCATTCGAGAGGGTTTTTCTCGACAGCTGCCTTTCGATTGGCGCGAGATTGATATTGCCGAGACCGCGCAGGAGTTCATGGTCGATGCCGAGCTGCACGGAATCGGGAGCAACGGGGTCTCTATCCCGATTGTTGACAAATCGCGTCGTTCGCTCCTTTCGATCAACTCCCAGAAGAGCGATGATGAGTGGGCGTTCATCGAGCGCCAATTTTTACCGGAGTGGCTTGAGCTCGGATTCCTTCTGCACCGCAAAGCAGTGTTCGAACTCCACGGAGAGAATGATCCCGTGCCTGCGCTAGGATCACGGGAAATCGAGTGCCTTCATTGGGCCTCGCGCGGTAAAGATAGCAAGGACATTGGCAAGATTCTGGGATTATCCGAGCATACGACGCGCGGCTACCTGAAATCGGCACGCTATAAGCTGGGTTGCCCCACATTGTCGGCCGCCATAGCCCATGCAGTACACCTGAACCTCATCACTCCTCATCTGGGTACCCCAACCTAGGGGTATCAGTCCGGGGGATTTATCTCCGCGCATTCCCGCTGCATGTTCGGACAGCCCGACGAACAGAGGGAGAGTGGGATTGAACGACGCGTTGAGGAATTTGATCGATACGATAGAGGCGTCGCAAGATGAGGTAGCGATCAAAACAGCGTTGCGTAACTACGGCAATGCATTCGGGCTTGAGCGATATGCTTATGTCGACGCGTCAGGCACCGAAATTCGCACCTTCAACAACTATCCAAAAGAATGGCAAGAAACATATTTAGCCAATCATTATTCACGCATCGATCCAGTCGTAACTGAAGCCAGGCGCCGACGCGAGGCCTTTGTCTGGACCGCAGATGATTGGCCGGCTCGAGGCATGTCCCAACTTCGAAAGTTCCGAGATCAGGCGTTCGATCACGGGATCCGTCGCGGCGTCACAATCGGGCTGAACGGCAGTTTCGGTTCACACATGATGCTGACGTTTGCAACATCGGAGGCACGAACAGATTTCCATGAATTGCAGCAAACACTTCCAGCTTTGCAGGCTTTGATGGTCATTCACTACCAATTGAGGTTCATCGCTGCGAAGATGCGCCTCGCCCCAAAGCAAACGCTGTCACCGCGTGAAGTGATGTGCCTTATGTGGGCGACGAAGGGAAAGACCGCACCCGAGACGGCGGTGCTCACCGGCATCAATGCTAGAACCGTGCAACACTATCTCGACAAGGCGCGTGAAAAGTTTGACGCCCAGTCCGTGCCGCAGCTCGTCGCAATTGCCAAGGATCGCGGCTTGGTCTGACGTTTATCCGTCACTCTCAAGTGGCACGTCCGGAACGTAGCCGAGCGCGTCCAGGATTTTCGAGAGTTCCTCTTGCTGGTTCTCGGACTTCTTCTGGCGCGCGATGTGTTCGTTTTGAAGGGCTTGAAGCACCGAACCGGAGATCGACGGGTCGTCACTGGCGAGAACCCACTCGTCATATACGGCTTGATCGGCTGCGAGGAGCCGACGGTGTTCGCGGATCGCCGAAACAGCCAGCGTCTCCAAATCCGATTTTCGCGCTGAACTGTAACGAAGTTGTCTTCCATTTTTGTCGTCTGCGCCGGATGAGCTGGCGTCCTTCATCCCCGTCTCCTCAAATTGCATACTGTGACGTCAAGACCCGAGGCCGCATACGCTCGCGATTAAATACCAGATCGTCACAGGATGGGAGGGAGTTCGTATTTTGAGCGGCTCAGCACTCGCGCGAAACTAACTTTCTGACGCTGCTGCATCATCTTGATTCGTCAACGGAATGTCTTTGTAGAGAATACTCCGTGGTGAAATACTCTACAAGCCGATGCTCTCTCGATCATGGAGATTCGAGAGGTATTTGCACGAAATCTGAAAGCCGCGCGGCTGGCCAAAGGCCTATCGCAAGAAGAGCTTGCTTTTCGAGCAGATATCGATCGCACTTACATCAGCTCCCTCGAGCGCAGCGTCTACAATGCGAGCATCGATGTGGTGGACCGCTTAGCAGCGATTTTGGAAGTAGAAGCATCTGATCTGCTGAAGCGGCCGCCGGAGAAGAAGTGACCCCTCCTTACTGGTCTGACGGGTCCCTGGTATCGAGAAGCTCCGTCAATCTTTACGGGCGATGTCAGCTGCATTATATATTCTCCACAAGGAGAATGATTATGACCGACACCTCACACGCCTACACGCCCGCCGAGGCCGCGGCTGTCAGCGAGATCGCTGTGAAGTCAGTGCACAATGCGATCGACAAGCGGATCATCGCGACGCATCTCATTGGCAGCCGGGGTCGAGCGCTCACCGATGAGGATCTGCTTCGGTTGAAGCTCTGGTACGGCGTCGGATCGATCTTGTCTGCCGAGCGCCGCAAGCGCTTATTCGATACGATCGACCAGAACCCGCATGCCGAAACTGTTAGGGCAGACGACTATCTCATTATCGACGTTGCGCGGGCACGAGAACAATTGGCCGCGCGGGCCGAGGCGCTTCGAGAGGCCGAACGAATGATTGAAAGCGTGAAAGGGGTCGTGGGCGGCGAGCCGGTGTTCAAGCGAACCCGTGTTCCCGTGCGAACGATTGCCGCGATGAAGACCCAGGGCGCAAGTACCGCGGAAATCGTCGAGGGTTATCCTGCGGTCACCGAGCGTATGGTGGACCTTGCCGAGATCTGGGCTGCGGCCCATCCCGGCAGGGGCCGGCCGCGGAAGCTTTCGGAACAGGGCCTGACGGTGAAATCCGTGAAGCGTCTGCGATTTCGAAACGACAGCGCTCCCAAACCCTCCGGCTCGACCTCGTGAAGTTCCTTATCGATGAATGCCTCCACACATCGCTTGTGGCCGTAGCGCAAGCGCATGGCCACGATTGTTTTCATGTGAACTGGCTGGGACTGAGCGGCGAAACCGACTGGGATCTGATGCCTCGGATCATCGAGGAGGATTTCACGTTCGTGACGAACAACGCCCGCGACTTCCGGAAGCTGTACGCGAAAGAGGAATTGCATGCGGGCCTGGTGATCATTGTCCCGCAGGTGCTTCCCGCGCAGCAACGAGAATTGTTTGCCCCTCATACTGCAGGATTTGGCGGGAGAGCAGGCTATGGTCAACGAAGTCATCGAAGTGACCCTCGATGGCGAGGACGCTGTTCTCACGCGCTATTCGCTTCCGGAGGCTTAGCGGCCTTCATTTGGCATCATTTGCCCCCAATCCTCGACAGGTCAATCCGCATCTCCGCTGATCCGACGCTTTCGGCATCTGTATCCGCAGGCGGCAGGTCGACGGTGGCCTTGTCCTGGTGTGCAGGCAACACGTTGTCGATCGTGACGCTTTTCCCAGGATCTTCCGCCTGAAAAACGCTCACCCCCTCGAACTCTCCGGTCTTCCAGGCATAGACCGCATCGTCGAAGATCTGCGGGAAGACATCGTCGTTCTTCGGATTGCCGTACCACTTGGCGACAATCCGCAAGACCTTGGCAAACATAGCCGTTCCCTTGCGGAGGTTTTCGCAAGGATCGACGAGATCGGGCTTCAGATCAGCCGCGTCCTTCACACCGACGCCAGCCGGAAACTGCGTCAGGCCGACACGCACCACCGCCTGGCCGACATACTGCCGGACGATCGCCATCGCCTCATCCTGCGTTGTCGCCTTCGGAACGAGGATCAATCGGCCACCTGATTTGACGGTGACGGCGAGCGGACCATTTGCGCCCGCCGCGGTCACGAACTGCTCGACGATTGCGGGCTTCAAAGAGGGGTCGGCGCATTGTTGGATGAGAGCGGCGTCGAGCATCAGGTCTCCATGGCATTCAGGTGTTGAAGGAGAAAACGACGGGTTTGTCGAACAGACGCGCCCAAGCGTTTGTGCTGGCGCGCTGGATAGCCACGATGGACGTCCCCTTGGTCCACCAACCGTTGCCGACGGCAATGACGACGTCCGGATCGTGGAGCATGGATTGGAGAAGGGGCCAGACGATCAGTTGCTCGTAGCAGATCAGGGGTGCGGCCCGCCTGTAGGCAATTGTCGCGACCGGGTTCGCGAAGAAATGCGCTCGCGCTCCGCCGCTCTGACCGAGGAGGGGCCGCCAAGGCTGCCACATCGAACCTGGCACCGGCATGCGCTCGCGATAAAGGAGGCGAGCCCCGTCGCTGGAGATGGCGATCAGAACATTGTCGTATCCGCCTGCATCTACGACAGCGGCGCCGGCGATAACGGTGGCGTCAGTTGCCTGCAAAGCTCGCACCCATAGCCGCTCGACGGTCGGCGTCCAGAAGCCAAGAGCGCTTTCGGGAAGAACAATCGAGCGGGCGCCGCCCGATGCCCGATCCGTGACCGTGGCAATCAGATCACGGTAACGCTGCAAGCTAGTGTCGCGCCCCAACGACGCTCCCATTTCGAGATCGACCCCCTGCCAACCTTGGGGTAGCGTCGATTCGTCCCAGGTTGCGGCGGACCCGATCCAAAAGCCTGCCAGGACGATCGCGACAGCTCGCCACATGCGGGTTACGAGGCCCATGAGGCCGGCTGTCACGGCAACCAGCCCCCACCATCCCCATCCTGGAAACAGCACGCCCGCGGCCGTGATCGGATGAGCCCAGCCGGTGATGCCGAATGGCGGAATGGCCATCAGAGCCGCTGCCAGGAAATAGTGACACGGACGAGCACCCGTCTCCTTCGTCCAGAGGACGGTGTACACGATGACGAAGCCGGTGGACGCACAGAGCCAGAGCAATAATCCAGGCCAGAGGTCAGACGAATAGAAGGTGGCTACGCCCTGCGGCAGACCGCGTGACGCAGCGAGAAAATAGCCGGCCGAGACAAACGCGGCCGTCAGCCTCGTTCGCGCAAGCGCCCAGAGAACCGGAAACGCGAGCGCGACCGGGAGAAGGAGGACATGTCCACTCCATCCCACCGTCCCGGCGACGATTGAAACGGCCATCAATGCGGTTGGCTGGAGGTGCTCACGGCGCATAGGTGAGCACCGGTTGCGCCAGACCGAGGATTCCGGAGGCGGGCAGGGGGCCGAAATAGCGGGAGTCATAGGAGCTCCTGAACGGTGAATGGAGAAAGACGCTTTCGTCGGGCACGACGCCGCCGGGAAATGGCTTCATCGACCGGCCATTGCCGTCCCGCTCTGCCAGATCGGAAAATGGGATTGGATGCCCATCGATTGTCACTCGGGCGCCGATTTGAACATGCTGCCCGGGGACTGCGACGACGGTCTTGATGAGCGGCGCTACGCCGCCCGGGCAGGTGCCGGAGCGGAGATAACCACGCTCTCTCGCCGCCATCATCACCGCAGTTTGCGGAGGGCAAATGAAGACAAGGTCTCCGGCAGCGGCCGGGCGATCGAGCGCCACGATCCGCCAGAGGCCGAGGGGTTCGCTCGGTGTCAGGTTGATGCGGAAACCGCCGACGATTGCGGCAGCAACACCGCTGCCAACGATGGATGCCGCCAAGGCCAAGAGCACGACTGCATGCGCCCTTTGAGCGCGTCGCGTCCCAAACGCAAACACGGATGTCTTCATTTGAGCGAGAGCCCCTGGCTCTTCGTCTGACGCAGGGTCTCCGCTTGCTTCAGCGCCTCGGTCGTGCGCTCATGAGCGGCGAGTTGCTGCACCGTCCGCATCGAATTCCACGCCGATTGCACCTCCGTCTTCTGTCCGGCCGTCATTCCCGAAGTGACGGCACTGAAGGTCTGTCCATTGGGTTCCTTCGCGGCAAGCGACAGGAAGGTTCGCTCGCCGAACCGCTCCGATACCGCCTTGGCGAAACCCTCCAGTTCCGCCTTCACCATTTTGTCGGCGAGCGCGTATTCGAGACCGGCGGGCAGGTCGTTCCGGTCGATCGCATCGCGAACGCGTTCCAATGTTTGTTTTGCGTTTGGCGACAGTGCGGGAATATCGATCGAGACCTTCAGCCGGACGGCACGTTCTTCGACCTCGAACTTGCGTTCCGCCTCCGCCCGCTGGCGCAGATAGCGCTCCAAATTTCGGGCCAGCGCCGGCGCATTGGTCCCAGCCTTCTCGCGCTCCTGTCTGTCGGAGCGGCTGGCGAGGATCCCGGTCTTGCCCTTCAGCGCGCCGAAGCTTTCGGGCTCCGACCCAAGCTTGGCCAACGTGGATTTCTGGGCGGTCTCGTCCTTCAGCATTGCATCGACATTGACTGCCTTGAACGCGCTTTCCGGCTGGGCGTAAACGAGGTGGAAGCGGGTCGAGACCTCCTCCCATTGCTTCTTCAATCCTGGATCGGCGGCGATCTTGTCCTCGATCGCCTGGTCGACCGATTTGGCGAAGGTTGTGATGCCCGAGACCATCGGCTTTGCCTCCTTGGTGTTGTTTTGGGTTGGGGACTGCGCGGCGCCGCGGATGAGGCCGAGCTTGCCGGCGACGGCGGCAAGGCGAGCGCCGAGATTGGCAAGTTTTTGCTTTTGGCTGACGACCCATTCCAGCCGGTCGCGAACCAGGGTTCGGGCGACGTTGACCAGATGCAGACCGCGTGCTTCGGCAAAACGAAGCGCCTCGCGGTAGAAGTCACTTTTCTCGTAATCGAGAGTCGTTTCCTTCGCGTTCCTTCGCGACAAGATCGGGATCAACCCACCGTTCTTCGCGAAGGATCTACGGCCGTAGTAGACGGTCAGGTCCTCACGATGACGGGTCATGGCGACATAGGTGAGATGGCGATCGAGCGAAAGGGAAGCGAGCACCTTGACCTGGTCGACCGTCGCGCCCTGGCTCTTGTGGATGGTCGTGGCATAGCCGTGATCGAGGTTGTTGTAGAAGCGCTGTTCGACCAGCACCTGGCGAGCATTCTCCCTCTCGCCGATCCGCGCGGTGATGCGTCCTGGTCCCGTCTCGACGACCTTGGCCAGCATGCCGTTCTTGACGCCGAGCGATCCCTCGTTCTTCAGGAAAACGATCTGATCGCCGACGGCGAAGTTGCGTCCGCCATCGGCGGTCTTGAACATGGTTCCCTGGTCGAGAACCCCGCGTTCGATAAGCTTGATGCGCGCCATTTGGTTGAGCATGCGCACGTCGCGGCGCAGATGAGCGAGGATAAGCGACGTCTTTGCCGGATCGTAATCGCGGTCCCAGGCAGCGATCAGGTTGTCGACTGCGTCGGCTTTCAGGTCCGATCCTATTATCTTGCCATTGGCACGGTAGGCGTCGACCGCCCGGCCGACCTTACCGCGCGCGAGATCGAGCGAGGCATAGCGCATCCATTGCTGGCGCTGGCGATAGATCGTTTCGAGTTCGGCATAGCCGATGCGATCGGCGATGGCGCGGAAGGCAGCCCCAGCCTCGATCGGTTGAAGCTGTTCGGGATCGCCGACGAGAACGAGCTTGGCACCGGCTTTCGTCACCGCTTCGACGAACAGCGCCATCTGCCTAGATGACACCATGCCGGCCTCGTCGAGAACGAACACCGTCTTGCCATCGAGCTGGTCACGGCCCTGGTTCCAGCGAAGGTCCCACGATGCAAGGGTCCGAGAGATGATGCCCGCTTCCTTCTCCAGGCCCTCGGCCGCCTTGCCGGCAAGTGCTGCGCCGACGACCCGATAACCGGCCGCTTCCCATGCCTCCCGCGCCGCCTTCATCATCGTCGTCTTGCCGGCGCCGGCGCGGCCGATCACGGCGGCGATCCGCTCAGGTCCCGCCACATGTTCGATCGCGGTCCTCTGCTCGTCAGATAGACGTTCATGACGCTCGAATGTCGCTGCCAGCACTGCGTCGCGAACGCCATGCGAAGAGCGCTGAGACAGCCAGATGGCGCGATTGGCCATCTCGGCTTCGAGCCGGATCATGTCGCGCGTCGTGTACTTGGCGGGCACTCGGATACCGGTGGCAAGGTCGATCCGCTCGCGCTCGATGCGGAAGGTTTCGGGGTGCAGAATGATCCGTACCATAAGGCTTTGGAACAGATCCGCGTCGTCGACGTAGCGGTGGAGGTTCTTAGCCACGTCGCGCTCGTCGAAGACGCTCTTCTCACGCGTGATCAGGTCGAGCACGAGCTTCGGATTATGGTCGATTCGTCTCGCGTTCTCGGCCCTGCGAGCCTCCTGCAGTTCGAGGCGTTCGAGCTCGACCGGGTCGGACGCACCATCTGATTTTCGCTCGATCGCCTTCGTGCCGACGCCGAGATGGATAGTCGGCTCGAGTTCAATCCCTTGCTTCTCGAAGGAGCGGCCATCGACGTAAATGTCGAGGCCGGCGAGCGCCAGGTGCCTGTTCTGGCAGGCAAACCAGCCGTCGCGAAACGCGTTGAAATCGTCGATGCTTCCGGCCCAAAGCTCATAGACGATTTTGCCGGCGTCGTTGCGGATCGGATTGCCGTCCGGTCCTGTTACCGGGACCTTCTTGGCTCCAAAACCGTCCGCGGTCAGCGGCCGCAAGGTCGTCATGAGATGAACATGCGGATTGCCGGGCGCATCATGGTAGACCCAGTCGGCCACCATGCCCTTCGCCGTGATGTACTGCTCGACGAAATCCCGCACCAGCGCGATGTTCTGCTTGGGCGTCAGCTCGACCGGCAAGGCGATCGTCACATCCTTGGCGAGCTGCGCGTCGGAGCGCTTCTCGAAATCTTCGACCTTGTTCCAGAAAGCCTCGGAAGCGCCGGACACCGAACGATCGGCAATCATCGAGCGCAGCCATTGCGGCGCGTCGGCGGGAATGACGAACTCCTCATGGAGCAATCCCTGCTTGCGGGTGTAATCGATCGTGCGGGCCTCGCGCTCGAACTCCATCTTGGCGCAATGCCGGTAGGCCGCTGACAGCACGGCGCTGCGGCCTGAGCCGCGGGCGACGACGCTGACGGAGAAATGGGGGACGGCCACGGCGGAACTCTTTCAACAGGTTCTGTCCAAGAGCGGCAGGCCCGCTAGGGGCCTCAAGCAAGGACGTCGCACCAGCGACGTATAATTGCGCCCTTCGGATCCGCTCCTTCGGAACGGCCGGGATCATTCACGAAAGCATCGCCCTTGGCGATTGTAGGATTCACAGTAGTGCGTTCCGCACTCACCTCCGGGACATTGGGTACGAAAGACAAGCTTTCTCACCCAAGGGAGTTAGACGGAATGAAGAAGCCATCCTCGAAAATCCGCGACGAAATCGCCAAGCTCCAGGAGCAGCTCAAGGCCGCCGAGACCCGTGAGGCAGAGCGCATCGGCCGGATCGCCCTCAAGGCTGGACTTGGCGACATCGAGATCGACGAGGCGGAGCTGCAGGGCGCCTTCGAGGATCTGGCCAAACGGTTTCGCGGAGGAAAGGCCGCGACGACCGGAGGGAAGAGGGGAGCTGACGTCGGCGAAAGCAGCGCACCGTCCACGCAGAACCCGTCTGTCGCGCCTGCGGGCGGGACTGCTGAGGCTTGAGCGGATGGCGCGCACGACAATATCCGACGCCCGCAAGAAGGACACGCGGGAGAAGATCGAGCTTGGCGGTCTGATCGTCAAAGCCGGTCTTCGCTACGAGAAGCGGGCGCTTCTGCTGGGCGCGCTGATCGATTTGAGCGAGCGGCTCAAAACCAATGTACAGGAACGATCGCGGCTTCTGGCAATCGGTGCGGAGGCCTTTGGGAAAGCCGATGAGTAGGATCATGCTCTTCATCGCCCCCGTCGCGCTCATGATTCTCGTCGCCGCTGGTTTGACCGGGATCGAGCACTGGCTGTCCGGGCTCGGAAAAACGGAAGCCGCACGGCAGACGCTTGGTCGGGCCGGGATCGCGCTGCCTTATGTCAGTGCAGGGCTCGTCGGCATCGTCTTCCTGTTTGCCAGCGCCGGCGCGATCAGGATCAAGACGGCTGGATGGGGCGTCGTCGCCGGCGGTGCGGCGACGATCCTGATCGCCGCAATTCGCGAAACGATGAGGTTGTCTGCGCTCACCGATAAGGTTCCGGCCGGTATGTCCATTTTCTCCTATGTCGATCCGGCGACGCTGATCGGAGCGGCGGCGGCGGCGATTGCCGCATGCTTTGCTCTGCGTGTCGCGTTGGCCGGCAATGCGGCATTCGCCAGCGCCGAGCCGAAGCGCGTCCGCGGCAAGCGGGCGCTGCATGGCGAGGCCGAGTGGATGAAGCTGCCGGAAGCGGCAAACCTGTTTTCGGATACCGGCGGAATCGTGATCGGTGAGCGATACCGTGTCGACAAGGACAGCACCGCAGCGCGCTCGTTTCGTGCCGACGAGCCGGAAACATGGGGCGCCGGCGGCAAATCACCGCTGCTCTGCTTCGACGGCTCGTTCGGTTCGTCGCACGGTATCGTGTTCGCCGGTTCGGGCGGTTTCAAAACAACATCGGTGACGATCCCGACCGCTCTGAAATGGGGCGGCTCGCTGATCGTTCTCGATCCATCGAACGAGGTGGCGCCGATGGTCTCAGCCCACCGGACGAGCGCGAACCGGGATCTGTTTGTCCTCGACCCGAAGAACCCGGCAACAGGCTTCAATGCCCTGGACTGGATCGGCAAGTTCGGCGGGACGAAGGAAGAGGATATCGCCTCCGTCGCCTCATGGATCATGAGCGACAGTGGCGGCGCGCGCGGCGTGCGCGATGATTTCTTCCGAGCCTCGGCATTGCAATTGTTGACGGCGATGATCGCCGATGTTTGTCTCTCCGGTCACACGGAGAAGGAAAACCAAACGCTGCGCCAGGTTCGCGCCAATCTCTCTGAGCCCGAACCGAAGTTGCGGCAACGTCTGCAGGAGATCTACGACAATTCGGACTCGGATTTCGTCAAGGAGAACGTCGCGGCCTTCGTCAATATGACACCCGAAACCTTCTCTGGCGTCTATGCCAACGCGATCAAGGAAACCCACTGGCTGTCGTATTCGAACTATGCCGCGCTGGTTTCGGGTAGGACGTTTTCCACGGGCGATCTCGCCGATGGGAACACCGACGTCTTTATCAACATCGATCTGAAAACACTGGAGACGCATGCCGGCCTCGCGCGCGTCATTATCGGCTCGTTCCTCAACGGGATATATAACCGTAATGGGACTATGCCCGGCAGAGCGCTCTTCCTCCTCGATGAGGTGGCGCGGCTCGGATACATGCGGATCCTGGAAACGGCGCGCGATGCCGGCCGAAAGTACGGCATCACGCTCACCATGATCTACCAGTCGATCGGCCAGATGCGCGAAACCTATGGCGGGCGCGACGCCGCCAGCAAGTGGTTCGAGAGCGCGAGCTGGATCAGTTTTGCGGCGATCAACGATCCGGAAACGGCGGATTACATCTCGCGCCGTTGCGGCACGACGACGGTCGAGATCGACCAGGTCAGCCGCAGTTTCCAGGCGAAGGGATCCTCGCGCACGCGATCGAAGCAGCTGGCCGCGCGACCGTTGATCCAGCCGCACGAGGTGCTTCGCATGCGCGCCGATGAGCAGATCGTCTTTACCGCGGGCAATGCGCCGCTCAGATGTGGCCGCGCGATCTGGTTTCGGCGCGACGACATGAAGGCTTGCGTTGGGACGAACAGGTTTCACAGGCTCAGAGGCACGCCGGAAGCCTCTCGGATCGAGCCGGCGCGCAGTGCAACGAGCAAGGCCGATCCAGAACAATGAAGAGTATCGGAGAAATCAGCATAGCGGCCGCACGAAAGGGCGGGATTTCGGGAATTCTCGTCGTGCGAGGAGCGGGAAACAGCGCAGCCGCAGGAGCCTCAACATAGTGGCCCGGAGGGGAGGCGGGACCGACTGCGCCCCGCTCCCGCACACCATATTGCCGGCCCGACTGCAGGTCGAGGCCGTGCGTCTCCGTAAACGCAGATGAAACCGGGGTCGATATAGGATGAGGCAAACAGGAAGGGAGCGGGCAGGTGGCGAAATCGAATGTGGTTCCGTTCAGAAGGCCGCGGAAATCCGGCGGCAAGAACGATCGCCGTAGCCCGCAGAGAAAATCCCGAACGGGATGGAAGGGTCCACGCATATCGCTGATGGCAGTCATCTCAGCTATTGTCATTGCTGCGGCAGGCTGGCTTGCCTTTGGCGGCGCCGGCAGCCTCCCCGGACTGCCGGCCGTGGCCAAGACACCGGCAGCGGACTCATCGTCGGCCGCGTTTTCAATCTGCGGCGACGGCCGTCATGTGAATTGTGTCGTCGACGGCGACACGTTCTGGTTCCAGGGCCAGAAAATCCGCATTGCCGATATCGACACGCCGGAACTCAGCCCGCCGCGCTGCGAGGCGGAACGGATCAAAGGCGAGGCGGCGAAGGCACGCCTGCTGGCGCTGCTGAATGGAGGCAACTTCTCACTGACGGCCGGCTGGCGCGACGAAGACAAGTATGGCCGCAAGCTCCGGACCGTAACGCGATCGGGACACTCGATCGGCGACACACTTATCGATGAGGGTCTCGCCAGACGCTGGGACGGCGCAAGACATGGATGGTGCGGCTGAGTGCCGCGAGAGGATCGTCGCCCATGGGGCGGAGACCGTGTGCGGGCTCCGTGAGCGCCGCGACTAGAGCCGTGCGCCGCAGGCGTCTCGCCCAAACACAATGCGAGTTTTCGCCTATCATCACCGATATGAATCGATCAACGCCGACCGATTCATAACTGTCGTTGGACGCGATTCCGGGGATCGGCGATTCTGGTCTCATGATCGCACAGCCCTATCACCTCTATGTCGAACGCACCGATGTAGCGAAGAACATGGCGCGCTACTATGCCATGTCGATCGAACCGAACCTCTTCGGCGATGTTTGCCTGCTCAGGAAATGGGGGCGCATTGGCGCAAAGGGTCAGACGATGATCCATCATTTCGGACGGGAAGAAGAAGCCGTGCGGCTGTTTCTCGATCTGCTCCGACAAAAGCGAAAACGCGGTTACCGCCCGCGCGCCTCTGTGGCGAGTTGAGAAAGGCCCGTCGAAGCGGGCCATGTGGGCGCCTCATCGGCGCCGGTCCCAATCGGTCTCGAAGGACACCTCGATATCGAGGAAGAACGGGATCTTGATCGCAAGCTTCAGGCCGATTTTCCCCTTGCGGAAGAAGTGGCTGATCACTTTGCCGAGGGCGCGGAGCCGGCGGCCAGTGGCGGCGAGGAATTTGGCGAGCTGTTGCATGGTATTTCTCCTTTCGAATTGCGGTCATCGCGAGGATAAGCGGCGGACCGGAAAGGAGGGGCGCACCCAGAGGGCCGCAACGAACGGACTTGCCGGCGACTGAATTTTGATCGGCGAGGAGCCGCAGAAGGCGGCGGGGAAAATTCTGGCGGCGGCAGGTTGCGTCGCGACGCAGGGGCTGCAGCATCCCCGATGATAGATGACGGCAGGTCGAAAGGAAGAGGCTCAGCTGGCCGTTCTCGCCATCATTGCGATGGTCTCGCAGGCAGCGCAACGAAGGGCCGCTCTCGCCGCCCTCCGGATGGTCGAGCCCGCCGACGGATTGATTATGATGCTGGGCACCTGATGTAGCTGACACGGGAGGCGCTTACAGCGATACCGGTTTCGCGTGTGATATCCTTGATGATCGGCGCAAGTGAGCCGAGTTCGACGTCGGTGAGCGCAATCAGCTTCGGATAGTCGATGTCGACGCCGGTATAGTCAGCCGTCAAAGCGCTGGACCAATCGCCGCCGTTGATGCGGAATTCGTGCGTGTCGAAATCGATGTCGAGCTCATCCATCAGGTTGATGGTGAAGCGCCCGAAGATCTCAGCCTCACCCTCAAGCCGGTACTCCGCGATGAGAACGCTGCGCTCCAGCGCCATGATAATCCGCACGCGCCCAATTGCTGCCTCCAGTCCTTCGAGCAGGCGATCATGAAGCTCTCGCGAGAATTCGCTGTCGCGGCCGAACCGGTTCGCCAGGACGACAAGCCGGAAACCGGAAAGCTTGGTGTAGAGCGCAAGGTTATGGTCAGATGTCATTGTGTGATCTCCTCATCTTGATGACGGAGATCGGCCACTCCGTGGCAAAGAGGGGTCAAGGACCGCGGGACGCGGCTCGCAAGCGGGGGAACCGATTTTTCCGAGAAGCGAAGTGCAACGCAGCGGCGGAAAAATTGGGGGAACCGCGCCGTCCTTGACGCCGGATTTGCTGGAGTAAAATAGGAGGTCAGAGAGAGAAGAGACCCACGGCCCTGGAGGGGACGTGACCGTATCCGGCGCGAGCCGGTGAGAGTGTCGAGGGGAAACTCCTGACAGCCGGGAGGCCGGTCGATCCGGCGGACCGGCTCATGATCCAGCAGAATGAGAGCCGCCTCAGAAGGGCGGCTCGGCTTCGATGATGCCGTCCTGTTCGGCAAGCGCCACGGCCAGATCAGCCTGGGCGAGCTGAAGCTCCGCTTCGACCTGGCGCCGCTCGACGGCGTCGCAGGCGTTCCTCAACTCGGCCCGCAGCTCCTCGATGTGCTGTTCGATGGTCATCGTCTCATCTCCTTGAGTTCGTGAAAGACGAGACGGCGGGGCGGGAAGAGATGACGGGGTCAAGGAGCGCGGAAGCGACCGGCGGAGCCGGCGAGTGGGGGAGCCGATTTTGTCGGAGTGGAGGGCGCACCGGAGCGAAGGCAAAATTGGGGGCACCGCTCGTCCTCGAGGCAGGCATTTCTTCCCGGCACGATAGCCTCCACTGAGCAGACAAATTCCGGTTCCGTATCGCACCGAAAAAGCCGGCGGCAGGCTCGACGCCTGCCGACGGCTTATCTTTGTCGCCGGTTGACCCCGCCTCGGCGGCGGGGCCTGTCCGGATCTCAGTCCCGGTTGGGGCGGGACCAGATCAGCTGGTAGCCGTCCTCGCCCTCGACCTCGGTGAGCGTCGCGTAGATCGGAGCGGGGAAGCTCGGGTCGTCGAGCTTGACCGAGAGGTAGTCGCGATCCTGCTCGGAGCGCTTCTGCCAGGCCGCACCCAGTTCGACGTTGCCGGCGTAGATGCGGTAGTGCGGGCCCTTGTCGGAGGGGTTTTCGATGCGGGCGATGCGGGCCTTGACGTTGAGGGCGAGGGTGCGGATCGAGCCGTTGAAGCCGGTTTCGGTGGAGGTGAAGGTGCCGATGGTTGCCATTGTCGTATTCCTTTGCTGTTCGGGCCGCGCCCATCGCGGCCTCGATGGCTGTCGCAAGGATCGGGGACGATCGGACCGCACCCCCGGGGTCCCTGTTGCGCCTGCGCAATGGGGTGGCTCGTAGGGCCGGAATGAAATGGAGGGCGGCCAGGAAAAACTTTGTTGTTCCGCGAGGAATGGGCGCACCGCGCTCAGGGGAAGAAAGTTTTGGAAGGCCGTTGCGGGAGGACGATCGAGGCGAAGCCGGTTTTCGATCAGACATGCCTCATCGAGCCCGCGAAGGACGTGGCTCGGCTCAGTGGCGGAAGGTATATGACGATGGCAGCCGCGCTCCGACTGCCTGCCGGATCCTGCCGTCATCAAGGGAACATCCGTAACACGACGCTTGCCGCCCCCGTAGCGAAAATCAGGGATTTCCGCGACACGGGTCTCGTTACCACTCCCGCCATTCGGCGGTGATATCTTCATCATCCGGGAGGCTGAAGCCCGAGGCCCTTACGACCGCCTCGATCAGGACACCAAGTTCGTCGCGCTCCAGTGTTTCGATCATCCCGCTTCTGCCGTGGATCTCATTGATCGCAAGAACGATGTCCTTGACCGCTGCCTGGATTGCCTGCGCATCCCGCTGGCTGGTTGCGGCCTTCACCGTGTCGATGAACCCATTCAGCGCCGTTTCAGCCGTGGCGATATCGGCCGCGTTGAAAAGCTCGTCTCCCTCGGCCATGGACTCCCGCCAGCGCTGCGTCGGCATCTGGACCCGCAATGCTTCGACTTTATCGATATTCCCTGGCATGATCTTCTGCTTGGGCAAGGACGCCTTTCGGCGCGTGGCCTTGAGCATGGTGCGGTCAGCCTGCATCAGATAAACCGCCATCAGCCGCAAGTCGGAGTCATATTTTGCGATCGCGACTATATTGCCGACAGCATATGAGTGAACGAAGCGTTCGGCTGAATATTCCGGCAGCGTGCTGCTCTTGCCTTCTCGAAACGGGCCCGTCCCGAGCTTCTCGGCCACGATGTCGCTGCTGTCTCCGAACGTCAGACCGAATGGCAACGCCGACGAATAGGCGCGTTGCACTGCCCTGATCGCATCCGGCCCGGTAAATGACAGGCGAGAGACAATCCTCTCCTCGCCGTCCGACAGGCGTCTTGACCGCACCTCTTCGAATTCGGCAATGTATGCGGAAAGGCTTTCCACCTGCAGACCGAAACCGCTATCGAAACCGCCGAAAAATCCCATCTCCGCATTCGTACGAAAATCGATAGGGTCAAGCTTCTCGTGATGGGCAAGATAAGACTCGACAACTGGGTCGGCAATGCTGCGGCCAAGTATATCGAAATGATCCATTCTCTGCCTTCCTTTCACAGTATTTCTATCCAACATGACCTTACGTTCATTGTGACGTCGAACGAGTTACGTCCGCTTATGGCAGATACCGTTGAAAAACTCCGACGAGCGGCTGTTGAGATTAGATTGCTATCCGTTAACCTGTACGCGACCGCCTTCGATAACGACATGGCGGCCTTGAAGCTCGACAAAGCGCCAATCCTCACCAAGTGAACCATCCGGGAAAACCTGCAGGCGGTAACCACCTGACAGCAAGAAGTCGGCCCCGCCGTAGTTATCTGTGTTAACGGCTATGACGACGAGTTGCTCTGTGGCGTTCACGAAGGAGTTTGTCTCCGCGTCGTAGCCTTTCAGCAGAGATGCAATTTTGATGAGCTGTAAGTTTCCCGATTTAGGGTCGTCATCGTTTGGCTCCGTTCCTTCAGCCGGCTCGACGAAACGATCTGATGTCCCTGTGACTATTGTCTTCTCGTCAACGAAGCGCCACGGGCATTGAACATGCAGTGCATAGGCCCCGACAGTCCCTCTGCCTGAGGGATGCGGTCGAATGGTACCAAAATGGAAAACCTTCATGTCCGCAGCGTTGCGGGCAATGCTTAATGGCAGCCCTACCAGTAACTGAAGGCAGTTTTCGAGGCTGACTTGAATATCGTTTTCGGCCATCAAATTGAAACTCGGCTAAATCAGAAAAAAGACGCGCTCGTTGACGGCCCTGTTAGGGTGGCTTGCCCTGGGAGCAGCGCATTAAATCAAACGCGCCTCTTCATCTCAAGTTCTGCTTGCCCTTGCTCACATAATCAGACACTTCCGGTCACGCATGGCACCGAAAAAGCCGTCGGCAGGCTCGATGCCTGCCGACGGCTTATCTTTGTCGCCGGTTGACCCCGCCTCGGCGGCGGGGCCTGTCCGGATCTCAGTCCCGGTTGGGGCGGGACCAGATCAGCTGGTAGCCGTCCTCGCCCTCGACCTCGGTGAGCGTCGCGTAGATCGGAGCGGGGAAGCTCGGGTCGTCGAGCTTGACCGAGAGGTAGTCGCGATCCTGCTCGGAGCGCTTCTGCCAGGCCGCACCCAGTTCGACGTTGCCGGCGTAGATGCGGTAGTGCGGGCCCTTGTCGGAGGGGTTTTCGATGCGGGCGATGCGGGCCTTGACGTTGAGGGCGAGGGTGCGGATCGAGCCGTTGAAGCCGGTTTCGGTGGAGGTGAAGGTGCCGATGGTTGCCATTGTCGTATTCCTTTGCTGTTTCGGGCCGCGCCCATCGCGGCCTCGATGGCTGTCGCAAGGATCGGGGACGATCGGACCGCACCCCCGGGGTCCCTGTTGCGCCTGCGCAATGGGGTGGCTCGTAGGGCCGGAATGAAATGGAGGGCGGCCAGGAAAAACTTTGTTGTTCCGCGAGGAATGGGCGCACCGCGCTCAGGGGAAGAAAGTTTTGCAAGGCCGTTGCGGGAGGACGATCGAGGCGAAGCCGGTTTTCGATCAGACACGCCTCATCGAGCCCGCGAAGGACGTGGCCTGATCTGCGGCGGAAGGGAATATGGCGATGGCAGCTGCGCCCCGACTGCCTGCCGGATCCCTGCAACGGTGGGCTCGCCGCCCCGTCCACATGTCAAAATCAAACGTCCGGGAACAGCCAAGCAAGGGCGTTGCGTTGGCCGTTCTTCGGGCTATCGTCGTGCTCGCGAATCGTCGCCCATCGTCGAAATCAAGCCATCCCGGAAGCTCAAGCCGATCGACCGGAAAACCTCGATCTGGGGCAAATTGGATCTCACGGCTGATCCCGACACGCTCCCCACGTTGAGGCCTGAACAGTTGCCGGCCGCTGGCGAGACCAACGACCGACGCTAAAGTCCTCAGGCAGCGAGCCGGTCGTCGGCACGTTCGGGCTGTAGGCCATGCAGGAAACTTACGGCCCGTTGCGCATGCGCCGCCGCCTGGAAGATCGCCCGCCTGTCGTCGCTCAGGACCTTGAGCCAGGAGTCGAGGTACGAGGCGTGATCAGGGCGGGGCCTGAGCTCGGGAGCAATGCCGAGATCGGCGCACAGGAAGCAACTGCCGAGTTCGGCGATCAGTTCCTCTCGCGCCCGCTCGGATTTGTCCTCGTCATAGCGGCTGAGGTCGCGGCCGAGGCGATGGCCCGGCGCCGTCCAATGGGTGACCTCGTGACTCAAGGTCGCGTAGTAGCTTGCCGCATCCTTGAAGCTCTCAAATGGTGGCATCTGGACGATGTCGGCGGCCGGCGCAAAAAAGGCCTGGTTGCCGCCATGGCGAATTGAAGCACCGGTGTTGCGGAAGAACCGATCGGCATTCTCGATGCGCTCGACGGGATCGAGAACCGGAGCCGGCTGGTGATGATACTGGTCGGAAAGTCCGTCGATCTGTTCGACGTTGAAGACACTGTACGCCTTCAGGAAAGGAATCTCCCGCTCGACCTCGCCGCCGTTCCCGTCGGTTTCGGACTTGGTGAAACGGCTGGCGAAGACGACCGTGGCGCCTGTTTCGCCCTTGCGGACGGCAGCACCCAGTTCGAGGGCCTGCTTGAACGTCATCCACGTGGATGACGTATATCCCCGGGCGCTGCCCTCCGACCAAAGAAGCAGCACGTTGACGCCGGAATACGGCTGCCCGTTATGACGCAGCGGCCGGGTAATACGGCCGGTCGTGTTCTCGGCGTTCCATGGCTTCATCCACGGCCGCACGCCCTTCGCCAGATCCTCAACGATTCTGTCCGTGATCCGGGTATAAAGATCGACCCGCTGTTTCTCCGTATTGCTCATCTTCAAGCCTCCGTTTTGAGGCCGCGCCCGTCGCGGCCCGTTACGGAGGGCAGAAGGCAGGAGCCGATCAGCCGGCCGATGCACCGGAACGGCCGGAACTTCAGTGGAGGACGGCGGAGCCGTTGCATCTGCCGGTGGCTCCTGCAGACCCGACGAACGGAACGGGCCGTGAAGGGCGTGCCATCCGCCTGATTTCCGTTTCCCTATTGGCCGCGTCAGCGACACGAAAACAGGCCGGCTCCGCCATGGAACCTGCCGTTCACGCGTTTGTCGAGAGGCGGGGCCGGAGCCCCGCCGGCACGGCCTAGTCGAAGGCCGAGATCTGGGCTTCAGCGGCCTTGCGGCTGAGCGAATGACCCGGCTGCTCGACCGGCCGGTCGAAAGGCTTCCAGGTCTCGCCGATCACCTGGGCATAGGCGGCGACGGCGCCTTCGGCCGCCATTCTGAGCGAATGGGCCTGTATGCCCATGTCGGCGGCGAATTCGCGCTTGCGCTGGGCGGCGCTGTCATAGCCGACGGGGCCGTCGAGATCCTCGTCGCGGGCATCGTTGGCGGCCTTGGCGGTGGCATCGCGCGCCTCGGTGACAGCGCGGCTGTAGAACTGCCCGGCGCCGTGGGCAGAGCCGACGAAGGCGCCGACGATCCGCTGCAGGTGGATCTGCATCGCCTTGTCGCCCAGGCCCTCACCGAGCGCATCGGCGGTCTCGATGACGAGCCGTTCGTGCAGGTCGCGAATGCCGTCGCTGTCGATGACCGCCGTGCCGAAACTCTCGGCGATCTTCACCGCCTGGCTGGCGTCCGGGCATGTCAGCCGGACCATTTCTATAGTGGCGCCCTTGCGCAGTTGCACGACGCGGGCAGACTGGCGAGAGGAGGGTGCGGACTTGGCCATGATCGTTTCCTTTCGAGGTCGTCCGATCGGGCTCCGGCCCATGCCGGCTTGCCCTTCGGTGCGGTCATTCCAACCGGCGGAAGACGGGCGTTTCAGGGTCCGGTCCTGCCTGGACGAGCGGAGCCGGTTTGCGGGCGACGAGGGCAAACTGCCCGCGAACGAGCACGCGAGCCTGATCCGTGAAGGACGGCGGGGTCCGGCCGCCCCGCGGCGCGACAGCGGCCTTGAAGCGCACGGCCGCCGGTTCAGACCGCAGCAAAACCGAAGGGCGATCCGGCAAGGCGCGGGACTATGATGTCCTCGAACGAAACGACAGGCCCGCCCGCTTGCCTGAGCCTTTCCAGCTCACCGACGTCAAGCGCTCGACCTATCGCTTGGCCGGCTTCGGCAACCGGTAGGATTGTAGCCAGGTGGGACCGTGCGAGTTGCGAAGTCCACGAAGCAGACCGCCGTCATCATACGGCGGCCCGCCCATCCAGGCGTTGTTGAGGATCGATTTCCAGCGCCTTCCATTCCTGGCGGCATAGGCCTGAAGTGCTGCTTCCTGTTCCGGCGTCAAAGGCGGCAGCGTTTCGCGTGTGCGACGAACGGTGCGCGTTTTTGGTCTGGGATCCGCCGGTGCTTCCCTTAGAGCGATCAACCGCCTGAGTTCCGCGACACCGGCATTGAGGCAGGCTTCGCCTTCGAGGTGATGGAACTGCAGCCAGAAAGCGGTGCGCTCCGCCGGTGATGCGCCGATGCCTGCTCTTCGCTCCAGGTCTCCGATCGTGCTCATGGCGTCCTGCCTCCCGGACCGGTAGCAGCCACGACTGTGCCGTCGGACCCGGCTCTCGCCCGCAGCGCCGCGATTGCCGCATCCTGTCGGGCGAGTTTTCTCGAAAGCGCATCGATTTCCGGCTGACGCTCGGCGGTGATCGCTGCCAGGTTGGCCCGGTAGCGTTCGAGAAAGGCGCCTGCTTCCGGCGCCTTGCCGCGGCGATAGCCGGAGTGACGGCGACCAAGCTGGGGAATGATCGTGATCATGCGTCGCATGATCTGCCGGTCGATCAGATCGAGCTGGTGCTGGGTCTGCCGTCGCGCCGATTCCATTCTGGTAAACTGCCCGGCGCGTTGCTCGGAGTTGGACATTACGACGCCCTCCCGCGCCAGGCGGCGAAGCTGGAGGAACCCTCATAGGCGGCATGCCGTGTCTCATCGATGACGAAGCCAAAGCGGCCGGCCGCATATTCGTCGCTCTGCACCAGGAAGCGGCGCTCTTCCACTCGCTCGCCGCGCGCGCCGCCGATGGTGGCGATCACCTCGATCATACCAGTGTGATGGTCCGAACGAAGTGCCGCGGTGACGATCCAGTCGCCGGCATGCTCTCGTGCGAATGCCTGGGCGTCTCTCTGGTAAGACTCGCCGGGGGCGAGCGCCCGACCGAAGATCGTTTCCCAGGCGTCCGGCCAGCTGTCGCGGATAGTCTTATCGGCGCACTTGCGCTCATAGGTCGTGAACAGGTCCGGAAAGGTGAGTGCGACGATTGCCCAGGCAGCGTCCTCTTCATACCAGCCGCCATCTGTCCTGAGCATCGGGTGGACCTTGGCATTGCTGGCGTCAGAGAGCCTGAAGCCACCGTGACCTGCCGTCGTATGGCAGACAATTCCATCGGCGTAGACGGTGGCGCCCTGCGACGGACCCCATGGCGTGCTGCAGGTCACCCGGACGGTCTGGCGGGATAGGAGCCGCAGTTCGCGGCTATGCCCGGCCTGTTCGATCATGCGGTTTCGGAAAGCGGCTTCGCCCTCAACAGAGCCGTAGTGCGAATAGAAATCATCGCGCTTCAGTTCCGCAAGCGGCCGTGACACGCGCCAGGCGCTGGCGAGAAAATACTGGCCATCCCGGGCCGGAACCATCGCGAAGACGAGATCGCCGACATGTGCGACAGCCATGCCGTCGGCGCTTCTGCCGAACTCCGCCCCCGACGCGTCAGGGGCGGAGACTTCGTTGGAGTCAGAAGAAAGCATAGTCATGCCGCAGCCCTCCCTTCGATCTCATCTGCGGCGACCTCGTCGGCAGTCGCCTCCTCGAGAACGGCATGCGGATAGCCGTGCCGGGTGAGCCATTCCGCGGCCGCCTGCCGATTGTCGGCCAGGTGAACGAGTTCGGCATTGGCGCCGGGGCGATCGAAGACGCGAACAGATCCAAGCGCGGGGCGCTCGACGACTTTGAATGTCAGGCCGCTATCGAGCGAAAAGGTCCGGTGGATACGGACGGTGATGATGCCATTTGCGCCGAGATCGCCTTCATGCAGCGTGAAACACGGTGTCAGACTGGTGTTGCCGACGCAGCGCTCGCCTTCCTTGCGGATCAGCCGGCCCTGGCTATTGCGTGTTTGCCAAGCGGACAGTTTCTTCCTGTGGCGCTCGGGCGGTCGTGGGGTACCATCCGACCAGGCGACGATGGAGCCGATCGGGGCGAGGTCATAAATCAGAGACGCGGACATCGCATCCTCCTTCAGGTTTTTGTGGGTGGTGGAAACGAAACCGCCGCCGGGAGGACCGGCGGCGGAAGATCAGGCGGAGAAGGACGGGGGCGGCTATTCCGCCGCGATCCCGTAGGCGGTTTCCTCCTCGTCGGAGGCGGCATCACCCACGGGTTCGGCGACGGGATCGCCATGTCCCGTCGCTGTTGGATCGAACCTGTCGACACCGACGTTCTCGCCCTCAGCACCGTCGCCGTCGTCGCCGGTGAGATCATCGGCGTGCTTCATAAGATCTGCGATGTCCTTCGGGTCAGGCGCAAACAGCGCCGCCGGAAGGACGAAGGCAGCATCGGCCGCGAAGTGACCGATAAGTGCCGCGCGGGTTTCGCGGACCCGTGCCCGCGGGACGAGATTGACCGACTTGGCGGCGGCTTCGAGCGCCTGACGCGACAGGCAAAGCAGGAAATCCTCGGTGCCCATGTTTGGAAGGAAAGCGTCCGCGCCGATCGCGTCACCGGCAATGCGCGAGACGACGCCACTGTTCGACATGCCGCGCCGGCATGAGAGCACGTCGATGAGAACGGAGCGGGCGGCGACACGCACGCCGTCCATGTCGAACGACAAGCGTCCGTCTGCGGAATAGAGGCGCGCGACATGACGCTGGAAACGCTTCGATCCGAACACGGTGTCGTTGGCACCGGAATCGACCCGAACATTGGTGCCGGCAAACGCCATGACCAGGAGCGCCATCAGCATGTCGTCCTCGATCGGCGCCCGGGCGAGCGCCTCATGCAGCGCATCGGTACGGAAATCGCCAATCATGTCCTGGCCCTTCTGCGTGACCTCGGGCCTGGTCTTCCCGACGACATCGGTGTCGTCGTCGGCCTCCGTCGAAGCGTTGCCGGCCGGACCGGATCGCCCTTCGGTTTTCCTTGCCTCCGGCATCCGGTAGTGGACGCTCTGCACCTTGCCGTCGCGATCGAGATACATCGCGGTGCAATCGCCCTTGGCCGGCTTGCCGTAGACGCGTTCGGCCTTCTTGGGCAGTTCCGGCTGGCCCCAATTGTTGACCTCGACGATGGCGCCCTTCTTCGGAAGGTTGCTCGCCATCCACTCCTGCTGGGCGCCGAGAAAGGCTTCGACATTGGTGGTGTAGCGATTGTCCTCGTCGGCAGGGCCGAACAGGTCCTCGGCCCACTCGATACCGTACGCGAGGCGAAGATCGTCGCCAAAACTTGCGTCGCGGGCATGCATGCGGGTTTTCGAGAGGCCGTTGGCGATCTGCCACCAGGCCGCCGTGTCGCCCTTCTTCGGCTTATGGGCTTTCCAGACCTCTTTCTGCTCTTCGGACGATGCGGCCGCGATCGTCCTTAGCTGCTGCTCGTTGGGCATGTCCCCCTTCGCCATCTGGTCGAGCATGGAAGGCAGCACGTTGGCGAGCAGACGAAGCTTGCGGATCTGGCGGACGGGAAGCGCGAGCGCCACCGCGATCGCCTCCTCGGTCCAGCCGAGCGCGACCAGCCGCTCGATGCCCCGCCATTGGTCGACCGGATTGAGCGGCTCGCGCGCAATGTTCTCGACCATCGAGCGCATGGCGCCGTTGTCGTTGGCCGCCTCAACGACGATCACGTCGATTTCCTCGAGACCGGCGGCAATCGCCATTCGAGTGCGCCGGTGACCGGCTTCGATGATGTAACCGTTGCCGCCGACTTCCGGGAAAATGACCGGCGGCTGGATCACGCCGACGGCCTTGATCGTCGCCAAAAGCAGGGCGTCGGCCTGCGGCGTCGACTTCGATTGGCGCGTGTTGTCGGGGTTGTCCTTCAGCGCACGCGGATCGACCTTCATCAGTTGCATGGGATGCTCCTTGTCGGGGATTGGACACGGCCCTCTGCCTGCCCTTCTCGCGTCTTCATTCTTTCCGAAGACACTTTCCGGACCGCCGAGCGGGCGGCTGGGTGCAACTGCGGCCGAGCATCGCTGCCGCGAAGGACGAGCGGGGCTTACAGCCCTGCGAAGGACGAGTGGCGGGATGCGGAGGCGGCGGTTGAGCGGAAGCGGCGACCAGCCGACTGCTCTGCGACCGGTTCATCTCCCTCTTCCTCCTTTTCTCCCTTGCCTGCTTCTCATTTCGGCGGCTGACGCCGCCGGCCTGCAAAAACGCATCGGCTTGCAAGCGACTGGATGTCGATCGGGATAGATGGGAGATAAAAAAATGGGCCAGCGGAAACCGCGGCCCATGAAGTGTGAAGGTCAATAAACCTCCAGAGGGGAACAGCTGCTGCGGCGGAACTGGGAGGAAAGCCGCCATGTGCATCAGCTGTGTGCACTATGCTCGAATTTTGACCACTTGGAAAACACTTTTTGTGCACTGCAGCTATGTGAATGCTGCAGCGCTTCCAAAATCCGCGGATGGAGGTCAGGCAAATGGCGTCAGACCTCAGGCCGCTTCCGAGTGGGCCAAACCCTCCTCGCGTGCCACGGCTGCCAATGCCTGATCGACGTCCCGTAGTTGCCGGCGCTTCTCGGCGAGTTCTTCGGAAAACGCAAACAGGCCGCCCTCGCGCGAGCGGTAGGAGGCGAGACGCCGCTGGGCGTCATGAAGGCGATGGCGATAGCGTTCCTGCTCCTCGTCAAAACCGTCGAGCGCGTTTTCGAGGCGGGAGGTAGCGCCAAGCGGCGTCACGGTCACCGGCAGATCGATTTCGTAATCCGCTCCAGTGCGTTGGAGAAGGGTCGTGTAGCGATACCCATCGTCCCTGCCGAATCGCTCGCCGAAATAGACGAGATCGAAGCCTCCGATCGAGGCGATGACGCTCTCGTCTTCCTGCTGGAGCTGAACCAGGGTGAGGATTTCCTTCATCAAGGCGCGACCGGCGGCTTTCCGCTCGTTGAAAGCCTCGTCGACGACCGTCATGGCAAAGGCCTCGGCCGCGGTCGGAACAAGACGGTCAATGTCCTTGCCGATTTCCGCAACACGTCGCTCCGAAATCTCGATATCGCGTTCGGCGTCGCGGATCTGCCGGCGCACCGCATATTGATCGTCGTCATGGGCGGCGCGCAGCCGTTCGAGCCGGGCAATGTCCGCCTCGAGTCCCGCCTTCTGCATCAGGCGTTCGTCGCCACTGGCAATCGCCTTCGCCATGGCGAACTGATTGGCCGCTCCTTCCCCGAGATCTTCCAGCCGGCGGATCGAGGTATCGCCAGACAGCGCCGCCGCGATGAAGCGGGCCTTGCGTTCGTTGTTCTGCCACATCGAGGCGTCAAGCGAACCTTGGGTGGCGTAGGCGAAAATATCGACCTCGTCATGCTGGTTGCCCTGACGAACGATCCGGCCCTCGCGCTGTTCGATCTGCGAAGGCAGCCACGGGACGTCGAGGTGATGCAGCGCCTTAAGGCGCAGTTGCGCATTGACGCCGGTCCCCATCGTGTCCGACGAGCCGATCAGGAAGCGGACCTTGCCGGCGCGGACGTCGGCGAACAGACGCTGCTTCGCCTCGGTCTTCTTGTAGTCCTGCATGAAGGCGATTTCGGAGGCCGGAACGCCCAGGCGGACGAGCTCATCCCGGATCCAGCGGTAAGCGGAAAAGCCTCTGCTCTTCTCGACGTTGATGGTGCCGAGATCGGAGAAGATCATCTGCGCCGCGCCAGGCAGATCGAAGGGCTTGCCGTCGGGTCGCACGAACGTGCTTTGCGACGTCTCCTGCCAGATACGGAAAGCGTTCTGGACGAGCAAGTTGAGCTTGTTGTCCGGCTCGTTGTCATTGTCCACGTCGACCAGGCGCAAATCGATGGCGGCATGGCGACCGTCGGTGATGACGGAGAGCAGGATGTCGTCGCCGGGCTGCGCCGGCCCCTCACGCATCTCGATCGCCTTGATACGGGCGTCGAGGACCGTCTGGTAATTCTTGAATGCCTGGGTCGGCTTGGCCGTCAGGATCTGCCGGCGGCCGGTCGAGATCTCAGGCACCTTGACGTAGTCGCGGAGATCGCCGGGCAGCACCACGTCGGCGAAAGACCGGAACATGGCGATCAGTTCCGGGACGTTGACGAAGGAAGCAAACCGGCTGACCGGCTTGTATTTGCCTGATGGCTGGATCTCCAGTTCCGTCGTCGTGTCACCGAACGTCGAGGCCCAGGCGTCGAATTCATGCAGGCCGCGTTCGGCCAGCGCCGCGTGCCCAAGCTGACGTTGGACCGAAAACATCTCGCCAAGCGTATTGGTAATTGGCGTGCCGGAGGCGAGAACCAAAGCCCGGCCGGGGTCCTTCGTCTCGACGAAACGAGACTTGACGTAGAGATCCCAGGCACGCTGCGAACCGTTCGGATCGATGCCTTTCAAGGTCGACATGTTGGTGGCGAAGGAAAGCTTGCGGAATTCCTGCGCCTCATCGACGATGATCTGGTCGACGCCGATTTCGGAAATCGTCAACAGGTCGTCCTTGCGGGTGGACAGCGCCTCCAGTCGTTCCTTCAGTCCCTCCTTGAGCCGTTCGAGACGCTTGCGGGAGACACGGTCCTCGCTGTCGACCTTGGTCAGCAGCTCCTCGTAGAGCTGCAGTTCATCCTGGATCATCTGCTGTTCGAAACTCGACGGCACGGCGATGAACCGGAATGCCGAATGGGTGATGATGATCGCGTCCCAGGTCGCCGTCGCCGCCCGCGAGAGGAAGCGAGCGCGCTTGTCCTTGGTGAAGTTGGTCTCGTCGGCGACGAGGATGCGGGCGTTCGGGTAGAGCGCGAGAAACTCGCGGGCGGCCTGGACGAGGCAATGGCCCGGAACCATCAGCATCGCCTTGGCGATCAGCCCGAGCCGGCGCTGTTCCATGATCGCGGCCGCCATGGTCATCGTCTTGCCCGCACCGACAGCGTGCGCGAGATAGGCCGAGCCGGACGAAATGATCCGCCAGATGCCACGCTTCTGATGCCCATAAAGAACAAAGGCGCCAGAGGCGCCGGGAAGCATGAGATGGGAGCCGTCGAACTTTCGAGGCGCGATATCATTGAAACGATCGTTATAGACCCGCGCCAGCCGGTCGGTGCGATCAGGATCGGTCCACACCCAGTTCTGGAAGGCCGTCTTGATTTTCTGCAGCTTGTCGCGGGCGGCTTCGGTATCGACGACGTTCAGCACCCGCCGCTCGCCATCGGCATCCTTGAAGACGTCGAAGATCTGCGGCACGCGGCTGTTCAGCGCATCGGCAAGCAACTCGCCGGCGTGGCGTCGGTCGGTGCCCCATTCGGATGTGCCGGCCGCCGTCCATCCAAGTTGCCGCGCCTCGACCGTCCATGAACCGAGTTCCGGCATGTGGTGGATCCTGATCTCGGCGCCCATCGTCTCGTGCACGAAGTCGACGATATCGGCGGCCGGAATCCAGGGAGCACCCAGCCGTGCGGTGATATCAGACGGGCGAAGGTCGGCGGGCTGCACCGCCTGAAGCGCACGGACATTGCGCTCATAAGCGGGATCGAGCTCGGCCGCAGCTGCCGCGGCAGCAAGTTTGGTGCGCACGGCCCCAGAGAGATAAGCATCCGAGGTTTGCCATGAGCCGTCGGCGGGATCGCAAAAGATTGCGTCACCGAGCGCATCGAGAACCGCATCCGTGTCGCAATGCAGAAGCTCGGCGATATGATCGAGGTCGATGCGCCCGCGTTCGTTGAGGACGACCGCTAGAGCATCGGCTGCGGAGGTGATGACGGGCGGGGAAGGGGGCGCGATGACGCGTTCCGAGAAAATCGGCCCGGGCCTGGCGGTGTCGGTTTCGAGGTCATAGTCCTCGATGGAGGCAACCAGCCAGCAGTCGGGATCGTCGCGAAATGGCATAAGGTTCGGCTGGCGATGGGTTTCACGAACCTCGCCCGTCGTCTCATCCTCGATGATCGAAACCGTGGTGTGGTTGATCGGGCCAAAATCGCGCACGAAGTTCGACCAGGCGATGCGCAGCCGCACCTGTAGCTCGCGCCACGGCCGGTCCAGTTCCTGGGCTTTCAGGACGTCGCGCACGGCTTCGCGGATCGGGATCAGTTTGCGGATGATCCGGACGTGCTTTTCAGAAATTCCCTCGCCACTGCGCGCCTTGCGCACCTGCACCGCGACGGGCTCGCCATCGACGACCTGCATGAGGCCGTGCCTGACATCGACAAAATAGCTGCCTTCGCGCATCTTGGCATCGTCGGGGCGGAGATCGACGTTCTCGGCAAGCTCGTCCTCCAGATCGATGTCGATGGCCGTCGGCTCGCCGTCATAAAGGCCTTCCGGAAGAAGAGCGATGGCTGCCGTCAGCGCCGCGTCGAGCTCCTCGCCGGCGCGTGATCGGCACGTATAGGTCTCCCCGAAGGGACCGGAGCTCAGGGCATGGTCGCCGAGGACAAAATCAGGATGCCGCGCGAACCACCTGTTCACGCGGATCGCGCCCTCGTCCTTGGTAGCCGGCCGGACTTCCTCCAGGTCGAGCCACGAAAGGTCGCCTTCCGGCTCGCCTGCCTTGCGTTTGCGAAAGAAGAGGGTGTCGACCACGACATCCGTTCCGGCGTCGCGCCGAAAACTGCCTGCGGGCAGTCGGATTGCGGCGATCAGGTCGGCGGACTTGGCGATGTGTTCGCGTGCGGTGCCGTCCGCCTTGTCCATGGTGCCGGCGCTGGTGACGAAGGCAGCCAGGGCGCCCGGCTTCAGGAGATCGATCGATCGGGCAATGAAGTAATCGTGCAGCCGAAGAACGAGCGAACGATATTGCCGGTCGGAGCGAACCGTCCGATCGGAGAAGGGCGGGTTGCCGATGGCAAGATCGTAGATCGCATTGAGGTCGGCGCGCGCGAAATCGCCATTGATGATGCGCGCCTTCGGCTGCAGCAGTTTCGCGATGCGGGCCGTGACGGGATCGAGCTCGATGCCGGTGACGTAGCTCAGTTCGCGGTACTGTTTCGGCATCAGCGCCGGAAACAGGCCCGTTCCGATCCCGGGCTCCAACACACGGCCGCCGCGCCAGCCGAGACGTTGAATGCCCATCCAGATTGCCCGAATGACGAATTCGGGGGTGAAGTGGGCATATTGGGTGCAACGGGCAAGCGACGCATAGTCGCCCACGCTGACCGCGGATTGCAGCGAGTTGCCGAGATCGTCCCAGCCTGTGCGGAAGTCGGCTTCGCCCGGCCGCCGGAACATGCCATTTGCCAGCTCGCCGGCGCCGAAGCCGGTGAAGCGGATGAGCCTCGCCTGCGCGGCCGGAGTCACCGGCAGGTTCATCTTCTCGATTTCGTTGGCGGTGAGGATTGCCGCAACGTTGATGCGTGCCCGCTCCTTCCAGCTCGCGGCGAGCTCGCGGTCGCCATCGTCGAGATAGAAGTTGGCGCGCTGCCCCTGCTTCCGCGGGACCGGCCGGTTGGTCACCGGCAGAGCCGGCTCAGAAGAGGGCGGGGTCGGGTCAGGCTCGTCGTCGTTGGCGGCAAAACCGCCGAACGCAGCGACGCCAAGACCAAGTCCTGATGACAAAGCGCTGCTGCCAAACATATCAAGGGTGAAGGGATCGCTGCTCATCGAAAACTCCTTGTGAGCGAGCGTCATCGATCCGCCGCAAGCGACAGTCGAGGAACGCGAAGGGGGGAGGCCGCCTGCATGGGCTGCGCGGCTATCGTGGTCCGAGCGCGATCGCTTCGCGCACGGATGCAAACGGAAACTCTCAAGCCGCGATCGGCGAGGGGAGGTGGCGCAGTTGTACCGGCAGTTTGGCGGCGATCTCGTCCTCGCTGAGGTCTTCCAGCAGCTTCAGAACAGTGCCGCCTTTACCGCCGTAGATCATCAGGGTGCGTTTGCCGCGCGAAGCCTCTGGCCAGCGCTCGCCAGCATAGCCGCGATAGTCGTCCGCCGTACTGCTCCAGATATGCTCGAGACGCTCCTCGCGCGTCATGGACCGAACCGGGCGGCTTTCGCGCTCAATTATCGCGACGCGCATGGTCTCGACGGAGGCTTGATCGGCAAGATCACAATAGCCGTGAAAATAGCGGATCGCCTCATCGATCCGGAGTGCGAAGAACACCGATGTCACCGAGCCGGTCAGGAACTCGCGCATCGCAAACATCGAACCGCGGATCCAGAGCGGCGGCAGGATTTCGAACATGTAGTCGTGCTCGGCCTCGCCGATCTCGAACCATTCGCCGGCATAGAGCGGCGTTGCGTCGGCTTCCCAGCGGTTGGGCCGCTGGAGATGACGGTCGAACATGCGGAACATCTGCGGTCGGCTTGCGACACCCTGGAAGACTTTTCGGATTGCGGGAGAGGGGTTCATCTACAGCTCCTTCGGAGGTTTCGGACCGAAGCGCGGCACTGTCCTCTCGACCGTGCCTTCCTATTCAGTCCTTCATGACCCCTTGGCTGCCGCCGGCATCGCGACCGTCAGGGTCAAGGGCCGGCTACGCCGGGCGAAGCCTCCCTTGACGCGGGCGGCGCGGATGCGGCACGCCTCCTCCTTCCATCCTTTCCCTCTTTTCCTTTTCCCTGATCTTCAGGGTTTCGTTCCAGTCCTCTTCCGGCGGCCGAAGCCGTGTCCAGTCGCAGCCGGCATCGTCGGCAAGCGTCCGCAGCCGTTCGGCAAACATGTCGCCCTGGGGATTGGCGTCCGTCGCCGCGATGATCTGGACGCCAGTTTTCGCGGCCAGCTCCCGCAACGCTGCCTCCGTGGCCGGCGACCATCCGCCGCCGGTGCTGAGATAAAGCGTGCCCTCCCGCAAACCCTCGATCGCCGCGAGGCTCATGGCATCGATCGCGGCTTCTGTGACGGCCAAGCGCGATGCGCTGTCCGAACCGAAACGGAAAAGAACCTTGGTTCCTCCGGATGCAAAACCCCGGTATTGCGGACCCCGCGCTTCCCAGCCGGTCAAGGCCCCCGCCTGGTCTCGGTGCGCCGCCCACATGCTGCCTTGCGGACCTTCTCGCAGTAGGTCGCCTTTGATAGTCGCTCGCAGCACGTAAGTTGGCACGTGGCGCTCGCCACTGAGGTATCGACATGTCGAGGAACCGGGCCAGGGTCGCCGGCGGGACTGCCAACGATCGGGAAGAGAGAGGTCGCATCTCTCGCCATGTTTCGCCGGCTGCCACTCCGGCTCCGTGATCTGAAACCCGATGAGAGCCGCGATCCGTTCTGCGCCTTCGAGAAAGCCGACCCGTTCGAGATGCTCGACGAGCCGGAACACATCGCCTTTCGCGTCGGACAGTGGATCGAACCATCCGCGTCCTTCATAGGTGACGATGACGATCTCGCCGCCGCGGCGGAATTTGACTGCCCGCCGTGTGCTTTCCTTCGCGTCTATTGCAAACCCGGCATGCTCAAGCACCGCCGCACATCTGACCTGCTCGCGCAACGCTTCTATTTCTCTTCTCTTCATTTTTCCTTCCGATCGCCCGGCGATCGGCCTCCATAGCCCTTCCTTGCCCGTCGGTTCACCCGACCCCTTTCGGCAGGCCCCAAAGAGCAAAGGCCGCAAGGGCGCGGCGCGCAATTGTCGGATCATGCAAGCTGAAATTGGCCGCGGCGAAGCTTCCCTTGCGGCCCGCCGCTCGCAAGGGGCACGCCCCGGCGGTGCCGGCTCAATGAGCCGGCCAAGGCATGTACTCATGCACGATCGCCAGATCGTCGTCGGCGTCGATCTCATCGGAAGGAATGACGCCATATTCGCCGTCAACTTCGAAAAGGGTGACCGGTACCATCAGGTCACGGGAGAGCTGGAAGGCGTGGGACTGGGCGAGAGAGAGATCGTGCGACATTTGAGAGGCTCCTTCGGGAGCGGGCCAATTCCCGCTCGATGGCTCCTCCAAAGGCACGGGTCCGGGCGCGATCACCGCGACGCAAAGCGGAAGCGGCCGCAGCTTGCTAGCGGACCCCTCGCGGGTTGATCGTGGAAGATCCGGAACCGGCCAGGACGCCATCGGTAAAGAGCGGGATTGGCTTGCTTCCGTTTGGGCCACCGTTTGACGCACGATTTTCGAGCTTCGTGCCAGGTCGTCGCTCCCCCAGGCCGATTACTCGTGTCTTCGATTTAGCGGGTCAGGTGTTAGCTGAGCGAAGGACTCTGCGTCGCCGCGTGACCGAATGTCGCGTCAGCTTCAGTCGTGGCACCGCCTAAGTTGCGATGAGTCGTGCCTTTCGCGGTTTGCGGAACCCGACCCTGCAAGCGAGAGCGATGGTGCCCGGAGACCGAATGCATAGTTCGCCGCCGACCCAATCTGTCCGCTAAGTTTGATTCCCGGATGGCCGCGAAAGCGGGTGTCCACCCTCGGGCGGCACACGGAGGAGTGTTGCCGGATTTCTATCGCGGCGCGTTTCACATCAATAACCGAGCGGCACTCTGGATTGGCTTCCCCTTAAGCTCGGCATCACTTCGGTTCTCAGTATGATCACGCTCAAGAAGCGATGACACTATTGAAGCCTATCACGGGTTCCCTCAGACAACTCCTTGAGGATCAGCGCGCAAGACGTCGCACCAGCATCCAGCACGCCGAGCGATCGTTCGCCCAGCCTGCTGGCTCGGCCGATCCGTGCGATCAAGTTCACCGTCGAATCGCGGCCACTTTCGGCTGCCGCAACGAGGAGTTCCAATGCCTCGTCGAAGGATTTTCCTTCTGATGTCGCTTTGTCAAAAGCTTCAACAGCAGGCACCAACGTGTCAAGCAATGTCTTGTCGCCGACTTTAGCCGAACCAATTTCTTGAATACCCGTCAAGCCAGCATGCAGCATTCGGCTGAACGTCTTGCTGTCGATCTGGTCGACCTGATCGATCTGCTGGGCAAACTCGGTGAACATCACACCGTAAAGCGGACCCATAGATCCGCCGATCTCGGTCATCAGGACTGTTCCCAGGGTCTCAAGCGCTTTTGCGAGCGATAGCTCCTTGCCGCGTATCCGGTCGGCCACTAAACCGAAACCTTTCGCCATATTTATTCCGTGATCGCCGTCGCCAATCTTGCCGTCGATCTCGCTGAGGTAGTCGCGGTTGTCGATGATCGCTCTTGCCATGGAGACTACGATTTCTCCGGCTGCCGCGTTATTCATTTTTTGCATTGTTCCCTCCTTAAAGTGTCGCCGCGCAGCGAACCTCGACCTCCAGTAGCGACTTTAGCTCTTCATCGAGCGCCATAACCGTCAAAGTCGCTCCAACCATCTCAAGAGACGTGAAGTAGTTACCAACATACGCTTTGTGGATCCTGAGGCCGCGGCCGGAGATTTCCTCCTCGACTGTGTCGAAGAGAATGTAAAGTTCGTTCAGCGGTGTCGCGCCAAGGCCAGATACCAGTACGGCCACTTCTGTCCCCGAGCCGAGATCATGGTCATCCAGCACGATCTGGCACATATCCTTGGCGACCTCTGATGCGCTCTTGAGCGCTTCTACTCGCACGCCCGGCTCGCCGTGATGGCCGATACCGACTTCAATGGTGCCAGGCTCGATCTGGAAGTTCGGATGTCCGACCGCTGGAAGAGTGCACGGCCCCAATCCGACACCGACCGAGCGGCAATTGTCGATGGCCTTCTGCGCTGCGTCACGAACCTCGGATAGGCTGGCGCCCATCGACGCTTTCGCTCCCCCCACCTTCCACATGAAGATCTCTCCGGCAACGCCTCGGCGCTTCGCCTGCTCCTCCGCGGGGGCGGAGCATACGTCGTCGGTTGCAACGACCGTGGCAACCTCGATGCCGTCCTTTGCGGCGAGCTTCATCGCCATCTTCACGTTCATGTTGTCTCCGGCATAATTTCCGTAGAGGACAACGACCCCTTTCCCACCATTCGCTTCGCGTATGGCATCCTGAAAGCTCTTGGCCGTTGGCGACGAAAACAGCTCGCCGACCGCGACCGCGTCAAGCATGTTGCGGCCTATATAGCCAATGAAGGCAGGCTCGTGTCCGGAGCCACCTCCAGTTACGACACCCACTTTTCCTTGCGCGGGCCGGTCAATCGCCGTCACCACGCGTTGGTTTTCGGCGAGGCGCACGATGTCTCGGTGTGCCTTCACAAAGCCCTTGATGGTATCTTCCACGACCTCATCGCGGTTGTTTACAAAACGTTGCACTGCGTCCTCCTCCAGACACGGTCATTGATTGTCGTTGAGCGCTCGCCGGACGACCTTGAGCGACCGAGCCAGCGAGTCCTCGATCGATGACAGCGGCACGGGATCTCGGCGGCGAACGGGCTGCGCCTGCCGATTGCGATGCAGTCTCAAGGGAAGTTCAATACTGACCGGGAGGCTGTCGAGCTTTGCGATTGCAGCCAGGAGGCGCTCGCACCCGACCTTGCCGTCGCCGATATCGCAGAAAAACCAACCTTCGTCGGTTTCACGAACATCCTTGATATGGGCGTGCGCCGATTCCGGCAGCGCCAGGATTCCATCACCTGCGAGATCGTCCATGTCCGGTCGATGTGACGCTGTGTTTGCGGCGTCGTAATTTAGCTTTAGAAAGGGCGATCCGAATTCCTCAACAAGAGAAATACCGTCTCGCGCGGTGTTGATCAGGCTATCGCTGCCGTCTCCTGGGTTTTCCAGGCCAACGATGATATCGAAGGCTTCCGCTCTTCTCAGTATGGTTTCGACGTTGCGACGGAATGTTGCCTCTCTTTGTCGGGCGGCCGTGTTGGTCGCAATAACCTTGGCTCCAATCGCCGCGGCGAATGCCATGCGGCCCGTGAACACTTCGACCGAATCTTCGAAACCGAGGTCGATGTGCGACGACATTGCATGACACAAGAGCCCCGAAAACCTAAGCGCGCTGCGCCAACTGGTCATCTCGGAAGGTTTGAAGGCGGTCTCGTCAAAGGGTTCTGTATATCCAACGATAAAGGCCGGCTCGAAATGCGTGAACCCGAGGGTTGCCGCGCTCTCCAGTGCGGCCTCTCTGCTATGCCCGTCGTACGGCGCGCCGGACACGGAGATCACCCGTTCAGCCATGCATTCCTCCCTTAGAAGAACGGCGCAAAGTCCGTTCCGAAGGGCAAAGTGTTAAAAACGCTTCATCCGGACAAGCGAATTCCGTCGGTCAATGCATGAATACATCTCAACAGCTGCATCATTTGCGTTAAATTTCCTCATGGAATATAGATGAAGGGCGTCCTCCAGCGTACTGAATCTCTCCAGTGGGAAAGGTGGCGAGGCACGCATAAACGGGAGGAGGGGTGATGAGCGCGTTGGAGTTTCCTTCGCTGCGATCGCTACAGGTGTTGGAAGCTGTCGCACGTCTTGGATCTTTTGGAAAAGCCGCCGAGGAACTGAGCATCAGCCCCTCGGCCGTGAGCCATCAAATGGCCGCGCTGGATTCGGAGCTCGGAATTGCTTTATTTCATCGCTCCGGGCGTTCAATCATACTGACTGACGCGGGGAGGGCTTACGCCGAAGAGATCAGCGCCTCGTTTCGAAGGATCGAGAGCGCCACGCGCAATTTCACGAAGAAGGGCAAAAGTGACATTCTGAATATCCATTCGGTCGTCAGTCTAGCTTCGCAGTGGCTCATGCCTCGCCTGGCCCGGTTTAGCGCCCGCTATCCGGAGATCGATCTTCGACTGCACGCTTCTGGTGACCCGGCCGAGCTCAGGACCGGCAACGTCGATATAGACATCCGCTACGGAACGCAGCCCGTGGAGGTTGGCATCGCCGTCGAGCCCTTCCCACCCGAGCCAATAATGGTCCTGTGCGCCCCATCGTTGGTCGAGGGCGCAAACGGAATACGCTCACCGCAGGATCTCGCCAGATTTCCGCTCATCCACTCCGAAGTGAACCTCTATCGCTGGCAGGATTGGGCCGACGACCACGGTGTGAGGCTCAACATGGATCGGGGACTGCGTTTCGATAGATCTTTCATGTCCATCAATGCGGCCGCGGATGGACTTGGCGTTTGCCTGGAAAGCCTCATACTCGTCCGGCAAGATCTGAAAAGCGGGAGGCTCGTTGCGCCGTTTGGCCCGGAAGGCCCCAGCATCAATTGCCATAGTCTCGTGTACTTGAGGTCCAGGGCAAGAACACCAAAGATCGCTCTGTTCAAGCGTTGGATCGAAGAGACCCTGGCTGGCGACACGGTTTCTGCGAGTGAGATCGACGTCGGCGGGAGGTGAGTTATGCACACTCAGGGTCGGTGATGCGCGACTGGTGGATCAGACGCGCATCCCCGACGTCAGGCAGTGGTTTAGCCAAAGAATTTCCGGAGTTCGTTCGCTATGAATTCGGGAGCTTCTTCCGCAACCCAGTGACCCGAGCCCGGGATCAATCCGCCTCGAACGTCACTCGCCACCCGCTGCATTGATTCCATCGTCTCCATGCCGCGGCCAAAACCACTGTCTCCGCCCAGGGCGAGGACCGGCATTTCGAGCTTGCCATCCCTCTCGAGGAATAACTCGTTGTCTTTGACGTCGGTTGGAAAGCCCCGATAATAGGCGAGAAGTGTGCGTAGGCCACCCGGTTTTAGGTAGGTACGGAAATACTCATTCTTGTCTTCCTGAGATAGCACGTTTGCCCGGCTGCCATAATTGTCAAACAACCATTCCAGATAGATATGCTCGCGACCGCCGAACATCGCTTCCGGCAAATCCGGCGTCCTGAAGAAGGGGTGGTGCCAACGCCGGCCGCCTTGCGACATGTCCGCTCCATCGCCAGGAATGGTAACGTCCAGGATCGCGAGCTTGCTAACAGCCTCCCGGTGCTGCGCGGCCAGGGCAAACGCCACCGGGCCGCCCCAGTCGTGTCCCACAAGATTGAAGCGATCGATCTTCAGATGTTCAGAAAGAAGCTCCCACACGTCTTCGGCAATCGTCTTCTTGTCGTACCCATCGGCGGGCCGGGAAGTGTCGCCGAGGCCCCGCAGGTCCGGCGCGATGATCGCGTACTTGTCGGCGAGGAAGGGGATCACGTGCCGCCATTCGTGCGAACTCTGCGGCACCCCGTGAAGGAGAACCAGCGGCTTACCGGATCCTGCGGTCAGGTAGTGCATGGTGATGCCGGACAGTCGCGCGTAATTGCTTTTGATCTCGGCACTCATTTCTTTGCCTCCTTCTGGCCCGCGGTCATCCCCCGATACGCACGAATGACCTGACTGTCATCTGCCGAGCCCGACCCCTGGCCAGACGCGGCAAGGAAGAACTGATGCGCAACGGAGGCGAGCGGCAGGGCGGCCCTGGCAGAGGAGCCAGCGGCAAGCACGATACCGAGATCTTTCACAAAGATGTCTACCGCGCTCGTTACCTCTGGGTCTTCCAGAAGCATACGCTGGCCACGATCGTTGAGCATCCAGCTGGCAGCCGCCGAGCCGGACACGATCTCGAGTACCGTTGAGGTGTCGAGCCCAGCCCTTTCGGCGAGCGACAGCGCCTCAGCCGCTGCCGCCAAGTGTACACCGCACAGCAACTGGTTGACCGCTTTGGCAACCGATGCCTGGCCAGGCCGCTCCCCGAGATAATAGATCTTGGAGCCGAGCACGTCGAGAAGATCGCGGCTCATTTCATAGGTTTGCCTGTCGCCAGCCACCATAATGGAAAGCGACGCGTCACGCGCTCCGGCGACGCCGCCGGAAACAGGTGCATCCAGAAACCGGTGACCGCGAGCAGTCACGGCCTCGGCGAGCTGTTCAACCTCGCCGGGAGGGCATGTTGACATCAGGACGACGATGCTGGTCCTGGTTGAATTTGCCAGGGCGCCCCGTTCGAAGAGGGCTTGGTGCGCCTGGTCGATGTTGACCACCATCAACATCAAGACGTCGGTCTCGCTGGCGGCTTCTGTGGCGTCTGGATAGGCAGTCCCGCCACTGTCAGCGAAGCTTTTTAGAGCATTCTCCGAGATGTCAAACCCCTTGACGTTGAAGCCGCTTTTTAGGAGATGCGACGCCATGGGCAATCCCATGGAGCCGAGACCAAAAAAACCGATTGTCGGTTTTCCCGGTCCTCGTGCCGGGCTCGGCTTTGTTTCTAAAGCTTGGTGCAATTCCGGTCTCCTCCGAGATACTGGCACGTCATAGGTCGGCACATCCCACCGGAGTGCCATGGTCGCATGCAAAGCGGTTAGCATAGCGGCTTCCTCCACATCAAAAGAGTTTGCCCAAAAAACATGTGATCTGGATTCATGTTGCCTGGCGCGTTCTCCTAGAAAAACTTTGTCTCCATCGCGGGTCACGCCGAACTCGCCTGAGTTCAACTCACCATTGGCCTGAGGCAATTCATTTGCGGACGTTTGGCGCAAGCGCCTATTTTACGTCCAGCCGCACAGTGGGAGGCTTCCGGCTTCAGCGACGTCACACCAAGGTCTAAGCAACCTGCGAGAAACTGAGGACCGCTTACGAGGAGAGCGCCTGCGCTGGAGGCTCCTAAAAACATCGACATAGATCAACACGGTTAGAGGAGGAACCAATGATCACAATGAACCGCCGTACCCTTATTATGAGTTCCGTGGCGATGACCGCCACGCTTGCGGCACCTCGCACAATGCGCGCGAGCTCGCCAGAGTTTTCGTTTAAATTTGCCAACATCATGCCCGTTGATCATCCGCTCAACACCCGCATGACCGAGGCTTCCAACAAGATCAGCGAGCAAACAGACGGCCGCGTGAGTATTCAGGTGTTTCCCGCGAGCCAGCTCGGCACCGATGCTGATATGCTCAGCCAGCTTCGATCGGGTGGCCTGGACCTTCTTGCGCAGACAGGCCTCATCGCAGCGACACTCGTTCCGCCCGCGGCCATCACCGGCGTAGGATTTGCCTACCCCAACTATGCTCAGGTCTGGAAGTCGGTGGATGGCGAGCTCGGCCGGAGCATCCGGACGGCTTTTGAGAAGGTCAACCTGATCGCCTTCGAGAAGATGTGGGACAACGGCTTCCGGCAGACCACCTCGATCGGCAAACCGATCAAGTCGCCCGAGGACCTCAAGGGCTTCAAGATCCGCGTCCCTCCTGCGCCGCTCTGGACATCGCTCTTCAAGTCCCTCGGCGCCGCGCCGACATCAATTCCATGGGGCGAAACCTATTCCGCGCTTCAGACTCACGTGGCTGACGGTCTCGAAAACCCGCTCGCTGGCATTTACTTTGCCAAAATGTACGAGGTTCAAAAGTATCTTTCCCGGACCAACCATATGTGGGACGGCTTCTGGATCCTCGCCAATCGGGACAACTTCGAGATGTTGCCTGAGGACTTGCGTGACATTGTCGTCACCGAAATCAATCGCTCGGCTCTCGTGCAACGCGCTGATGTCGAAAAGCTGAATTCCGAACTCCAGGCAGAGCTGACGAGCAAGGGTCTTGAATTTATCGACGTCGATACTGCCCAGTTCCGCGCGACGCTGCAGGCTTCGTCGTTCTACTCCGATTGGAAGGGGCGTTTCGGCGAGGAAGCATGGGCGTTGCTGGAGTCTACCTCGGGCAAATTGATCTGAGGCGTTGACATGGCTACTTCTGAAAATGTCAGCCCCCCGGTGATTGGCGCGTGGCCAGTCCTGGCCAAAGCTGAAGCGGGCGTGGTGCGCCTGATTGAATTGATCGCCGCAGCACTTGTTGTCGTCGAGGTACTCGTGCTGTCGGCGGGCGTCTTCGCCCGCTATGCATGGGGCGAGCCGCTCATCTGGTCGGACGAGCTCGCCTCCATGTTGTTCCTCTGGCTTTCGATCGTGGGCGCGGTCCTCGCTTTTCACCGCGGACAGCACATGAGGATGGGCGTTATCGCGGACGCGATGCCGCCCGTCGTAAAGGCAAGACTGGAGGTGGCTGCACTTGTCTTTTGCCTTTCGGTCTGCGTGCTTCTTCTACCCAAGGCCACGGTCTACGCTCTTCATGAAGTTCCGGTCGTCACTCCCGCGATGGAGGTTTCGGTCGCATGGCGTTCGTTTGGTCTTCCGATCGGACTTGGCCTGATGCTTATCCTTGGCGTGACCAATGCCCTTCAGCGCATCAGGCTGAGCGATTTCCTGATCGGAGTCCTTGTAGCCGCATGCTTGATAGGGTTGGCGATTGCGGCGAAACCGTTGATCATGGCGATGGGCAACTGGAACCTCGTGCTTTTCTTCGTAGTCTTCATCGCACTAGGTGTGCTGAGCGGCGTACCAATCGCGTTCGTGTTCGCTCTCGCTGCCATCAGTTATGTGGCTCTGGGTACGAGCCGTCCGATAAGCGTGATCGCGGGTCGGCTTGACGAGGGAATGTCGCATCTTCTCCTGCTGGCGGTCCCGCTGTTCGTGCTGCTGGGTATGCTGATGGAGGTTACGGGCATGGCAAAAGCGATGCTGAACTTCCTGGCGTCCTTGCTCGGACATGTCAGAGGCGGCCTGTGTTACGTCCTCGTCGCGGCAATGTATCTGGTGTCTGGGATATCGGGTTCGAAGACCGCCGACATGGCTGCTGTCGCCCCGGCACTGTTCCCGGAGATGAAAGCGAGAGGATCAAAGCCCGGTGATCTCGTGGCCCTGCTTGCGGCTACGGGTGCGCAGACGGAGACGATCCCGCCGAGCCTCGTATTGATCACCATCGGATCGGTTACGAGCGTATCGATTTCGGCCCTGTTCATAGGCGGTCTTTTGCCGGCGTTCGTCTGCGGATTGATGCTTTGCGTTGTCGTCTGGTGGCGCTATCGCAACGAGGACATGTCGGGTTTTCGCAAGCCGCCGGCCAGGGAGATCTTCCGCACATTCCTGATTGCGCTTCCGGCTTTGGCCCTGCCTTTTATCATCCGTACAGCGGTTGTCGAAGGCGTTGCTACCGCCACGGAAGTCTCGACAATCGGCATTGCCTACTCGCTGCTGGCAGGCCTCCTCATTTACCGCCGGTTCGACTGGAAGCGGGTGGGTCCGATGCTGGTGGAAACGGCGGTCTTGTCCGGAGCCATCCTTTTCATCATCGCGGCGGCAACGGCTGTGGCCTGGTGCCTAACTCAATCGGGTTTTTCGCGTGGGCTGGTTCAGACGATGGCGGGTCTACCCGGAGGAGCGCCGATCTTTATGATCGTGTCGATCGTCGCGTTCATTGTGCTCGGTAGCGTGCTGGAAGGCATTCCCGCGGTGGTTCTGTTCGCACCTCTGGTATTTCCGATCGCCAAGGGATTAGGGATCCACGACGTGCACTATTCGATCGTGGTCATTCTCGCCATGGGAGTGGGCTTGTTCCTCCCGCCGTTCGGCGTCGGTTATTATGCCGCCTGTGCAATCGGCCGTGTGAACCCGGTGGAAGGGATAAAGCCGCTGTGGGGGTACATGATCGCCCTGCTTCTCGGGCTTGCGATCGTCGCAGCGGTGCCCTGGATCTCGATCGGCTTCCTATGACGTGCGACCGTAGGCGGCCGGTAGAGAAGTCGGCCATTCTACGATCGTAACCATGTCGGATAAGGCGGAATGCCGGGCTGGCAACGTGCTTCAGAAGCATGCTGCTGGCTCCGCAATATGCCCGGGAAGGAATGTAGCGCCCACCGGAAGATCGTTACGTCCTCGCGGTTTTCCGTGGCTTCTTCCTCAAGGAGCGGTGCGCTCTTCGAGGGAAGAGGTAACATCTATCCTCCTACCGCTTAATGAACACAGTTGGCGACCTGACGCAGAGCCACTCACATGACAAAGAGGCAGCCAAGGCGATCCACGATAATCTTGCCGATACTCGGATGCGAGCCGCGTCCCGCAGTCAGGGAGCCAAGAGTTCTTTCGAACTCACCGTAAGCCAACGAGATCTGATGGCCGGAGCAACGCGGTACCCCGAAACCGCTTGTTTCGATTGATTAATCGCAGGTCCGAGCGAGATCATTTGTTGAGCGATGCTCATTGAAATGGACTTGCAATTCAATTGTCGTAGACCTGCCACTTGATACCTTTCCAATGCAGACAAAGCCGAAATCCGTCGCAAGACAAGCGCGGTCTGCAGACGCTTTTTTACAAATGGGGAGGAGTGAAATGGGAAATGAACGTTTCGAGATCGACCGCCGCAACTTACTATTGGCAGGGGGAGCTGCTTTGAGTGGAGCCGTTTTGGGTGCGAACAGTATAGCGGCTCACGCTAGGGCGAGCCCCGTTTCCGGGGCACAAGCTCCGGACTTTTATCGATTTGCCATTGGGGACGCCCAGGTAACCATCGTATCAGACGGCCCACTTCCGCTCGGCGACCCGACACAAAGCTTTCTCGGCGTCCCGGCCGACGAGATAAGATCCATGCTAAACCACAGCTTCCTGCCCACGGATGAGATCGTTCTCGCTCAGAACGCACCTGTCGTAAACATCGGTGGCAAGCTGATTTTGTTCGACACGGGGATGGGATCGCTTAAGCAATTTGGCCCGACGACTGGCCGTCTCAAGTCTTGCTTGGCCGCCGCGAATATTGCGCTGGAAGATATTGACGCTGTCGTCTGTTCGCATGCTCATTGGGACCACGTCGGCGGAATCTGGGGCGACGACGGGAAACCAACGTTTCCAAACGCCCAGGTGTACATCAGCCAAACCGACTACGATTTCTGGACCGACGAGAAAAAACTTGGAGGCGATCTCAACGGTCTTGTTAAAGCCGCGATCCACAACCTCAAACCCGTGCGGGACCGCATGGTTTTTTTCCAGGACGAACAAGAGTTTCTTCCTGGTATTCATGCCATTAGCGCTCCTGGACACACACTCGGCCATAGCTGCTTTATGATTGAATCAGCAGGAAAGACAATGTGCTATGGCGGCGACCTCACTCATCATCCTGTGCTTCTGTTCGAAAAGCCTTTGATGGAATTTGCGTTCGATACCGATCCCAAACTGTCGGCTCAATCGCGTGTGCGCATTCTGAAAATGCTGGCCTCCAATAGAATACCCTTCATGTCCTACCACTTCCCATGGCCGGGCTACGGGCACGTTGGCATAGCGGGAGAGGGCTTCGAGTATTTTCCTGAGCCACTACATCTTAGCCTGTTGGACTGAGTGGTAGAGAAGGGCGCGAGGGCAATACCTTCGCGTCAATCCTATCCGGAGGGCAGTCGAACGAAATCATCACATGGCGGAAGTTACGCAACAAGCAGTGTGCGCCTTCATCGCGTTGCTAGACATCAAGTCTCGCGGGAACGCCAACTGAAATCAAGAGCGATCGGCGGACCGCACCTAAAGGCCATTCCTGATCGGAAACATATCCTCGCCGTAGTGGTGAAGCCTCGTGTGATGCCGTCGGCATAACCAGCGCACCTTTAAAGGGTCGTCGTATTGATCATGATGGGCGTCGACCATTTCAATCCCGCAGACCTCACATGTTTGCTTTTCCAGCTCGCCTGCCTTTACAGCTCGCTGTACAGCAAGATGAGCATCATATTTCGCTGGATTAGCACGGCGCCAATTTGCTTGGCGGGTGTCGGTTTTCAGCATCGCCGCATCCTGTGCCTGTAATTTTGCGCTCTCGACCGATAGATACCTGGAAAGGGCTGCAGGCTCAAGTTTCGGCACAGATCGACGGCGTCTGTCCGTGGCTCCGCGTCCGAAAACAAGATTTCTCATTGCCAGAAATGATCAGGGTTGGGCGATCGAGATCCACCTTTGCTGCCCGCAATCTTCGCACCGGCGGATACGATATCGCTCGGGTGGATCGGTGCTCCCGATCTTAGCGCGCTGGATGACTAAGCTTGAAATTTCTGCTCGATACATATGTCCTGAAGGAGATCGGTCGAGCCGAACTGCACGAGAATGTGGCAGCCCTCGATATGATTGAGGATTCCGATCTCGCGGCTAGCGTGAGCTCAGTTCGAGAGACTGCGAAAGGCATCAAAAAAAAGCGTAGGACCGACGCTGTCGCGAACGTGTCCGCCAACGCTTCCGACGCCATCTTCGCCGCCTATGAAGGTCGGTATCCTTCCTGTCGATGACAATATCGCCCGTCTTGAGCCATTCATTCACTCATTCACCGAGCTTCACCGCCACTGCGCTCTTTTTTTGGGACTCAACCACCGCCAAACGTAGTCTTTGATTCTCTGCACGATTAGAGCGCTAAGACAGCGCCCTTTTGCGTGACAGTTCCACTCAAACGGATGTCGGTGGCCGAGAACCCAACCATAACTGCAAATTCCCCCGTCTCTATCCGCCAGCACCGCTCGGTCGTGTCGAAGAAGGCAAATGTTCGGGCGTCAAGAATGAAACTGAGCCTTCGTTTCTCACCGGGTTCCAGGCCGATTTTCGAGAAGGCCTTCAATTCTTTAACCGGTCTGGGTACAGATGCTTCAACATCGCCCACATAGATTTGCACCACTGCCGAACCTGGCCGCTCGCTGACGTTGGTCAATCCCAGTGTCACTGTCACCGCGCCGGCAGGATCCGGCAGCCCCACCGTCAGGTCTGACATCGCAAAGCTTGAATAACCGAGACCATGACCGAAGGGGAACAGTGGCTTAATGTCCTGGCGATCGTAGTGCCGATATCCAACGAACACACCTTCGTCATATCGCACATGGCCATTCTTGCCTGGATAGACCGCGTCATCCTCGGTATGTGTGGGATTGTCAGCCCAGCGCACGGGGAAAGTCTGTGCCAGTCGGCCCGAGGGCTCGGCCTTGCCAAGGAGCACATCGGCGATCGCGTTGCCAGCTTCCTGACCGGGATACCAGCATTGCAGTACTGCACGAGCACCGGAAAGCCAGGGCATTTCCACCGGTCCACCGGTTTGTAGGACGACAATCGTGTTCGGATTGGCCGCAATTACCGCCTCAACAAGCTGGTCCTGCAGACCAGGAAGTGCAATGCCGCGGAGATCGGAGCCCTCGGTATCCCAGTCGCCCGTTCTGCCCACGAAGACTACCGCATGATCAGCCTTCGCGGCGACGGCTGCTGCCTCGGCAATCTCCGCTTCGGCCGAAAACCTGCCTATTCCTACCCGAATTGCGGCGATATAGAGGTTGACGTGATCGTGCCGGGCGTACTCGGCGACGACCTCGTATGTACGGCCGGCTTCGAGCGTGATTTCGCCCACGACCTCCTCGCAGCCTTCTTCAAAGAATGTGGTACCACGTGTCCAGGAAGCCCAGGCGTCCACCACAAGCCTGCCGTCCACATAGACCCGACCAAGCCCGGCCGAGGTCAGGCCGACGCGATAGACGCCGGCTTCTAAGGCTGTGAATACGGTGCGCATTCGGGCGGAAAAGCGATACGGATCGACTAGGCCCCCGGCCACGGGGGGCAACCATACACCGAGGCTCGACGGTTCCTCGATAACCTTCACGGGCTCGCCAGCAAGCTCCCTTTCTTGGAAAAATTCGAAGGTTGTCGGGTTTTCGATCAGCGGCTGAAACCGATAATTGCTGCAACCCTGAGCGTAGCACACGTTCTCCTCACCCAGGGCGTCCGCCAGCCCCTGCCACGGACTGACGACATAGTGGGGGTTCAACTGCGCCGAGCCGCCTCCCATAACCTGCGCGATCTTGGCATTGGGTCCAATGATGGCGACCGTACCTTGCTGAGCCAATGGCAGGATGCCGTCATTCTGTAGCAGAACTGCGCTTTCCGCTCCCGCGCGCCTGATGAGTGCCCTATGTTCCGGCCGATTAATGGCGTACTCCTTAAACTCGCGATGATCGTTGATTGCGCCGGTGCGTTCCATCAGGGTCAGGATATTGTGCACACAGGCGCGGACGGTCTCGACACTTACCTCGCCCGCGTCGATCGCCGCCAGAAGCTTGGAGCCGCGGTCGCGGGTCGGGCCCGGCATCTCCAGATCCAGCCCAGCATTCACGGTGGGTGCGGTCGAACGCGAGCCGAACCAGTCCGACATCACCACGCCGTTAAAACCCCAGTCACCGCGTAGTACCTCGTTCAACAACCAATGGCTTTCCGCCGTGTAAGTACCGTTTAGTTTGTTATATGAAGACATCACGGCCCAGACCTTTGCCCGCTTCACCGCCGCCTCAAAGGGTATTAGGTAGACTTCGCGCAGAGTGCGTTCATCGATATCTGAAGAGATGGTTGTACGTTCGATCTCGGACTCGTTGCCGGCGAAATGTTTTATCGTGGCACCCACTTTCTTGGACTGCAGACCTTCGATATAGCCGACGGCAAGTTCCGCCGTCAGTATCGGATCCTCAGAGAAACACTCAAAGTTGCGGCCGTTTGTGACGCTGCGCTGGATGTTAACGGTCGGCGCCAACGAGACATGAGCCCCTTTGGAAAGAACCTCGTCACCTAGCGCACTGCCGATTTCCCTGGCTAGGTCCGGGTTCCAACTCGCTCCGATGGCAATGCCTACCGGGAAAGCCGCTGCAGTCACACCCCCGACAAAAGACCCCGCCCCGCGGGCGCCGTTGGGGCCGTCCGTCAAGCGCAATCTCCCTATCCCTAGGCGGTCGATGGGCGGTAAAGACCAGAACGTATCGCCGGAAAGTAGCGAGACCTGCTCGGCCAAGGTCATATTATCGAGCAATGCTCTCGTATCAGTCATCTTCTCTGCTTCCTCAATCTCAACACTTACCGTTCCCAGATCGGGCATCTCTATATGCATATTGGGAAAGCTGGTGAGGTCGGCGTCATCCGTGGAGCCGTCCATCCATGAGAAGGAAGGCCCGTTTGTTCACCAAGGCGCCGTCACCACGACGACGACATGTTCGCAGCCTTCACGTGGCCGAGATGACGTCACCGCTTTCCACTGAAAACAAGGACATCGCGGTTTGATCGATGTCAGCGGTGAAAGTTGTGCCGGCTGCGGCAGCGCCGGTTCTGGAGTTATTCCTCCGCAAGTTCGCGAGACAATTTGAAAACCTGAACATGCTATCAGACAATCTGTTGACAGACAATCCTCAGTCGCGCAGCCTCGTGTCGTCATTGATGATTCGATGTCTCCATCGGAGGCGGATCCCGATTGATGAAGCTTCTTCACCGCCTATGGACAAGGATGGACCACGATGGACAGGCTGTTGTCCCGTTTCCGGCTACAGACAAAAGTAATCATTTTCGTACTGCCTTTCATAATCAGCATTTGCGCGGTGGGATTTTTGGGGCACTACGCCGCGGGTCTCCTACAAAGCCGCCTGGAAACCTCGAGCCAGGTGATGCAGGTGCTCTCGGGTTTCCGTGACGTCTCCGCCTCGATGAGAGAGTTTCTCGATGAGGCGTCGGAAGAAAGGCGCGATCGCGTGAAGGCTGACCTGCTCGCCCAGCAATCGCATCTGCAAGCTTTAGTGACGAATGCCGGAGCTACGGGGGAAAGCGAAGGCCTCCTGTCGGCAAACGCGATTATGCGGGACGTGGTGGACAATTTTGGCTCTCTCTGGAGCATCCATGAAAGCGAAGAGCAACTGATAACCTCGATCGCCAATCATTCTGAATCGCTGGTTTGGTCGCAGGATGAAATGCTCAGGCTAGCTGACGAGTTGAGGAAGTCCGGCGAGCAGTCCGAGGGCGCCGCCAAATCGATGTTGCGCGATGCCGACAGGGTGACAGGCTATGCAACCTTCTTCCTTGATTTTGCCGCGGGCTACCAATCCGCCGGAACGACCGAGCTGAAACTCGAATATTTGCGCGGCAAAGTGGGCGAGTTGCGTCGAAGCGCCCGAAATCTGCGGGCTTCCTTGCCGTCGGACGCTACAAAACTGTCGAGCTCGGTCGACGGCGCGGTGAAAAGCGTAACAGAAATTCTGTCGCAGGGCGCCGCATCGGACAACGCCGTAGGCCTCGACACCGCAATGTCCGCGTTCAAGGAAATCTCCGTCGGGATTAACGCGGTGGCGAACCAGCAAACAAAGAAAGCAATCGTCGAGTTCGCAGGTCTCGACCAACGTTTGGCCAAGATCAGCAGCGCCTTGGACGGCAGCCGAAGACTTTCGGACTCCAGCTATCTCATCAGGATACACCTTGCGCGCTTCATAGCCGACCCTACCGAACAAAACCGCGCGCAACTCATCCAGAACTTCGACAGAACGAAGAAGGAGATATTGGACATCTGGAGTGCCGCTTCCGATCTCGACCTTTTCAAGGCAGTCCAGAATACGGTCCCTCCGGCGGTAGAGGGTATGACGCAGGACAGTGCGAAGCTCGTCGAGATCTCGGAAGTCAGGCGTGCGCAATATAGGCAAACGACAGACCAGTTGAACACCATATGGGGCCACCTCACGACGTTTGCCGACGCCCAGCGTGCCAGGGCCATCGAAGAGACGGCCCGTGCGAACGGCATTGCCCTCATCACGATATTTGCAGGCGTCCTCGTCGCGCTTCTCGCTGGCTTCGGGATGATTGCGACTTTCAAGAAACCTGTCGTCCGGTTGACCGACGACATGCGGCGTTTGTCCGAAGGGGACCTTGACATAGAGATCGGCGGTTCTGAGCGCGCTGATGAGCTCGGAGAAATGGCCCGGGCACTCTGTGTCTTCAGGGAGAATGCCGTAAGGAAAATCGAGATCGAGAACGACGCGGATCGTCAACGATCAGCTTCCGAAGCTGAACGTCGGCACAACGAGGCGGAGAAAGCCCAGATCGACAAACAGATCGGCGACGCCGTCGACAGTCTTGCCGCTGGGCTGGAGAGGTTATCCAACGGTGATGTTTCGAGCACGATCGATCAACCGTTCTCCGGGCGGCTGGAACAGTTGCGAAAAGACTTCAACAATTCGTTGCTGCGCTTGCAGGCGACGATGTCGGAACTTCGCGGCAACATCGTGCTCATTCGGCAAAATGCAGACAATCTCAGCAGTGGCGCCGATGATCTCTCCCGCCGCAGCGAGCGCCAAGCCGCGTCGTTGGAGGAGACAGCGGCTGCGGTTCATCAACTCACCGCGACGGTGCATTCGTCGACAGAGCAGGCGCAGGCCGCAGCCCGGCTTGTAAAGGAAACCAAGCAGGCCGCGGATGCGTCTGCTTCAGTGGTCACGAACGCGGTCGACGCTATGGGCCGAATAGAAGCGGCTTCCGGGCGCATTTCGCAAATCATCGGCGTAATCGACGAGATCGCTTTCCAGACCAATCTCCTGGCACTCAATGCCGGCGTCGAGGCCGCGAGAGCAGGAGAAGCCGGGCAGGGTTTCGCGGTCGTCGCCCAAGAAGTCCGGGAACTTGCCCAGCGGTCGGCTCTAGCCGCCCAGGAAATCAAGGGACTCATCGCAAGATCGACCGAGGAAGTCGCCTCGGGATCGCGATTGGTGAACGAGGCGGGCAGGGTGCTCATTGCAATATCGTCGAATGTTGCCGGAATTTCCGAAAGGGTTGAGCTTATCGCTGCGGCAAGCAGGGACCAGGCGGCTTCGCTTATCGAAGTGAACCAGGCCGTCGGCGAGATCGATGACAGCACCCAGCGAAACGCTGCCATCGCCGAGCAAGCCCACGCCGCCACTCAGGAACTCACAAAGGAGACCCAGCGACTGATGCAGCAGATAGAACAGTTCAACATCGGCAGGCCGAGGGGTCACATGCTTTCGATCGTTTCCTGACGACAGACTATCATCAATATTCTGTTGACAGATTTTCATACAATCTGTCAAATGGTACAGCCAATCTGGGAGGATATCCGGCGTGCTCAATGACCAAGCGCATCAGACTAAGTTGCCCTATTTCTATCCGTTCAAGTTCGGAACCGGCGAAATAACGGTGCTTTCGGACGGACCGTTGGAATTGGGCGACCCGCGGGAGAATTTTCTCGGAGTCGACGCGGCCACAGTGACGGAAATGCTCGACAGGAACTTCCTGTCCAGTTCGTCGGTAACCCTCGAGCAGAACATCCCGCTGGTCAAAATTAACGGAAAGACCATCCTGTTCGACACCGGGATGGGGACGTCGAAGATTTTCGGGCCGACGACCGGCCGCTTGCTGAAAAGCATGCAGGAGGCAGGCATCGACCCCTTGGAAGTCGATGCCGTGGTGTTGTCCCACGCACACATCGACCACACCGGCGGACTTTGCGATCAGGACGGCAAGCTTAATTTTCCGAACGCGAAGATCTTCATAAGCGAAAGCGACTTCGATGACTGGACCGACGGAGGCAAGCTTGATGCCGGTTTCAAGGCTCAGGTGGAAAATGCCCGGAGAAACCTTCTTCCACACCGTGATCGGATAGCGCATTTCGTGGACGGTCAGGAGTTCCTGCCGGGCGTGCAAGCGGTGCACGCTCCAGGCCACACCTTGGGCCACTTTTGCTTCCTCATGCAGTCTGACAACGATCGGCTCTGCTTCCTCGGCGATCTCACCCATCATCATATCCTGCTGATGGAACGCCCGTGGATGGAGTTCAAGTACGACACCGATCCCAAGCTCTCGGCGCGCTCGCGCACCCGGGTGCTGGATATGCTCGCGACAGACCGCATACCAGTGATGTCCTATCACTTTGCGTGGCCCGGGCTCGGCAACGTCGCCCGGGAGCGGGAAGGCTTCCGCTACGTACCCGCCGCCATGCAGATGCTCTCGAGATAGGAATACACGACAATGCAGATGAAATCCGTCATTCTCCGAGAGTCAGGGCTTCCCAAGCCGTATGCAAGTTCGCGACCTCTCAGTGTCGAGACCGTCGATCTGACGCCTCCGGGCAATCTTGAGGTCCTGGTCAAAATCAAGGCCGCTGGTGTGTGCCACTCCGACCTGTCGGCGATAAACGGCGACCGGCCCCGCCCGCTGCCTGTCGCGTTGGGGCATGAAGCATCCGGCATCGTCGAAGAAATCGGACCCGGTGTCGATACAGTGAAGGTTGGCGATCACGTCGTGATGTCGTTCCTGCCGATCTGCGGACACTGCGATTACTGCGCGGGAGGACGCGCTAGCCTCTGTGAGCCTGGCTATCGCGCAAACGCCGCCGGGACATTGTTGAACGGTAGCAAGCATATCCGTCTTCGCGGCTACGATATCAACCATCACAGCGGCGTATCGGCGTTTTCGGAATACGCGATCGTGTCGGCGCACTCGGTCGTCAAGATCACCAAAGATGTGGACGTCACGATGGCGGCCCTGTTCGGATGCGCCGTCATGACAGGCGTCGGTGCGGTCGTAAACACGTGTGGCGTGAAGCCGGGACAGTCGGTCGCCGTCATCGGCCTTGGGGGCGTGGGCTTGTCGGCGGTCCTCGGAGCGGTGGCCAGCGGAGCAAGCGAGATCGTCGCCATCGATTTGATGCCGGAAAAGCTTGAGCTGGCTAGGTCGCTGGGCGCGACGCGTACCTTCCTGGCAACCTCGCCGGATGTGGTCGGCGAGGTCAAGGAAGCGACACGCGGGGGAGTGGACTACGCCATCGAGATGGCAGGGTCGAGCAAAGCGTTCGAAACCGCTTATGGCATTACGCGGCGCGGCGGCACGACAGCCACAGCGGGTCTGGCGAACGTGAACACCAAATTCGAGATCTCGCCGCTTCCTCTTGTCGGGGAAGAACGCATCATCAAAGGCAGCTACATGGGGTCCTGCGTGCCTTCGCGCGATATTCCCCGTTATATCGACCTGTTCCTCAAAGGCAGGTTGCCCGTGGAGAGACTGCTGTCCAGCACTGGCCCGCTTGAGGAAATCAACGAGGCCTTCGACCGGTTAGACCGTGGCGAGGTGATCCGGCATCTGCTGGTTCCCTGAGCCTGCGGAAGGAGCGAGAATTTGAACGACTGGAAAGTCCTGGCGATACATTACGGCACTGCGGTTCGGCCCGTTAGCGAACTCGGCCTGGAAGCAGGAGATCCCCACGACGCCCCGGGCAGGATCGAGTATTTCGTCTGGTTGATCCGCCATGGTGAACGTCTGATCCTGGTTGACACCGGGTTTAGCCCGCAGGAGGCTGAAAGGCGCGGGAGGACCATGTTGATCCATCCGGTCGAGGCGCTTCGCCAGCTCGGGATTTCCGCATCGTCCATTACCGACGTCGTTATCACGCATCTCCACTATGATCACGCGGGAAACCTTGTGGACTTCCCCAAAGCCCTGTTCCACTTGCAGGATCGGGAGATGGCCTACGGTACAGGACGATGCATGTGCCATGATCGTCTTCGGCGTCCCTTCGCAGTGGACGCCGTCGTTGATGCGGTCCGCCTGACGTTTTCCGGCAGAATGCGCTTCCACGACGGGAACGGCGAGATTATGGAGGGACTCACCATCCATCTCGTCGGCGGTCATTCCAAAGGCCTTCAGGTCGTGAGGCTGGACGATGGCGATGAAGTCGTCGTCATCGCATCGGACGCACTCCATTTTCAACGCTATCTGGAGCATGACGACGTCTTTCCGCTTTTTGCCGATTACGCCGACGTACTGGAGGGATACCGAACGCTCCGTGAACTATCAGGACCGTCCGGCTTACTTGTTCCAGGCCATGATCCCGCAGTCCTGACGGGTTTTCCATCGCTGTCACCCGATCTCGCTTTTGCAAAGGTTCTACGGTAATGGGGACGCGTGGAATGTCCGGTAAGAGATAAAGCTGAGGCGTTCTTCGCTTTTGTCAGACAATCGGGTTGTCTCACCAGGATAACCCACCATATAGTACCATGACTTGCACGGCCGCTTTCGGCCTTGGTAAAACGGACTTTTGGATCCAATGGGTGATATGGATTTACAGATTGCACGACAGAGTGCCACATTGCGCACTCAGGTAGAAGATAAACTGCGGCAGGCGATATCAAGCGGCCGTTTCAAGCCGGGTCAGCGCCTCGTTGAGCGAGAACTCTGCGAGTCGATCGGTGTAGGACGGACATCAATCCGCGAGGCGCTTCGACAACTCGAGGCCGAGGGCCTCATTACCAGCTATCCGCACCGCGGTCCCGTCGTCAGCACTATCACTTACGAAGAAGCCGCTCAGCTCTACAGCGTCAGGGCTTTGCTAGAGAGCTATGCCGGAAAGGAATTCGCTGAAAACGGAACCGCCCAGGATATCCATACACTCAATGAGGCGGTTGCTGAGTTTGCGGAAGCGGCGGCAAGCGGCGGTGGGAGCAGGCTCATCAAGGCGAAAACCGCGTTTTACGATTGCCTGATGCAAGGGAGTGGAAACGTCTTCGTCAAGCAAATGCTGACATCGCTCCACAATCGGGTGACTCTTCTGCGCATGACGTCGATGACGCAGCCGGGGCGCTTGAACCACAGTGTGGAAGAGATAAAGGAGATCGCTGCGGCCATTACTGACCGAAACGGAGCGAAAGCCGCCGCAGCCTGCAAGTACCACATCGACATGGCGGCTAAGGTCGCACTGGACTACCTTCGTAAAACCTCCGAAAACGACGGCGATTAAAGGAAGCGGCAACAGCCGGTATTGACAGATTGTCTGATAATCTGCTTATTCGAAGTCATGGCGCTGCCGACGCGTGCGGCCTGGCGCTCGTTCGAACAGGGAGGTTGCTTTGGGCACTTTTAATGAATTGCGGTCCCGCATGGCGGAGGCTCTTGGGGATCCGGAATTGCCCCGGCTCACTCCGGACCTGACAATGGACATCGCCTTCTACGTCGGCGATCAGGTGATCGCCCTCAATTTCGCTGAAGGCGGCGCGGCGATCTGGGGGGAAAGCGATGACCCCCAGGTGACAGTGAGGGCCACTGCAGACGCCTGGGAGCAGCTTCTGATGACGCCGCCGCCCGCCACCTTTCATTCCTTCACGGCGTTACAGCTTGCAAACCCTCTCTTCGAGATCGCCGGCTCACCGCTCGCCCTCGCGAAAGCACGCCCGGCTCTGGAACGGGTGATTGAGCTCGTCGTAACGTCCCCCGAGATGAAAGCGGAGCATGCGCAACGCGACCTGCGTCAAATCCGGGGGCAGTATGCCGTCGTCGATATCGATGACGTCCCCCATGAAATATATTACGAAGAAGCAGGCGAGGGGGTGCCGGTCCTGTTTCTCCACACCGCCGGAGCGGATAGCCGCCAATTCTTGCCTCAGCTGGCGGACACCGAGCTTGCGAAAAACTACAGGCTGATCGCGGTTGACCTACCATTCCACGGTCGGTCCATGCCGCCGCTGACATGGGACGGCGCACCCTACAAGCTCACGGCATCGCTGTACCTGAAATGGTGCACGGCCATACTCGAACAGGTGGTTCGCGAAAAGGCGATTGTCGCGGGTGGGTCCATGGGCGCGGCAATGTCGCTGGTTCTCGCCGCGGAACGGCCGGAGCATGTCCTCGGGATCGTGGCGATCGAGCCACCTTTCCGCTCCAAGGGACGCCGGAACCCATACCAGCACAACGTAAACGTACACGGCTCACTTCATAACTCGGCGTATGTCAGAGGGATCATGAGCCCACTCAGCCCCGCAGGGGACCGCAGGAGGTCAAGCTGGATCTATTCGCAGGGAGCACCCGGAGTTTACCCAGGCGATCTTTCCTTCTACAGCGACGAGTTCGACGGAGCAGTGACAACTCCCCGGATTGACCCGTCGCGCACCCCGGTGGCGCTGCTCTCGGGCGACTATGACTACTCAGCCACTCCGACGGATGGGGCCAGGCTCGCCGAACTTATTCCGGGATGCCTCCACCTCGTCATGGATGGGCTGGGTCATTTCCCCATGTGCGAACACCCGAATTTCTTTCGGAGCTATCTTGTAAAAGGGCTCGAGTTCGTACGGCAAGCCGCGCGCTAAGCGGTCGCAGTGACTCTGGTCGCTCGGTGCAACACGCCGGGCGATCAAATTTGAAAGTGGGCGGGCGCCTACCGAGGCTTCGCAATTGGCGTCCCGGCGATGACACAGCCGGCATCGGGGGCGGCATCCTCACGCTCCCGAGAAATTCCGGTAAGAAATTGGAAAAATTCCCGCGATATCTGAGTGAAGGATCAGGCGCGGCGATGCGTTTAAAAAATGCCGTAGCGGCGCCTCATCGCAGGGTCCTGATCACGCAGCCTTGCGCGTGATCTCTATCTTCCCGCCGCGGCCTCTGTGTTTCCGACATGTAGTTGCCACAGTAAAGGTGCCTCCCCTTGGTCAAGAAGGAGGCACCCATCAGCACCCATGTGCTTTAGCGCACCAAGTGGTTCCCGATCGACGATCCTCCGTCGACGGTGAGAGTGCTTCCGGTCGCAAACCGCGAGCGGTCCGAAGCTAGAAAAAGCATCGCCTCGGCGATCTCTTCCGGGTCGCCCATCCGGTGCAGGGCTGCACGGGCGTTGAAGTCTTCCCGCAGGGCTTGCGGGTCTGCCGCTTCGGCGAAAATCTTGGTGAAATAGGGAGAGTCGATCGTTCCGGGGGCGACAGCGTTGACGCGGATCCCGTCTTTTGCGTGGTCCAGTGCCATGGCTCTCGTGAGTGCCGAGATCGCGCCTTTCGACGCCACGTAGGCCGTGCGGTTAGCGATGGCTGACACGGCCGTGTATGAGGTCGTGTTAATAATGGATCCGCTGCCCTGTTCCGCCATGATGGGAACCACGTATTTCGAGCATAGGAATATCCCCTTCACGTTCACCGCCATGATCCGGTCCCAGTCGGATTCGGCGATGGTCGTGACGTTTCCGGTCATTCCGAACCCCGCGTTGTTGACGAGAACGTCGATACGCCCCCATTTTTCCTTAACTGACCTAACCATCGCCTCTACTTCGGCGGACAAAGACACATCGGCCTTTAACGCGATCGCACCTGTCCCCATTTCTCGCGCGACGTCTCGTGCGGCATCGATGTTGACGTCGACGACGCCAACCTTAGCGCCCTGGCGCGCAAACAGTTCAGCTGTAGCGCGCCCGATCCCGCTGCCAGCCCCCGTCACCACACATACTTTCGATTCCAGATCCATAATCGTCTCCTCTTTCGCTGTATCGAGAAAACATTTTCGCAGACAATCTGTCAATGACGAATAAAACGTGTTGACAGATTGTCTGCTAATCTGCTTATCTTGGCTATCAAATGACTTGGGGAGGTAACCATGGCTGGTGCTGAAATAGCAGCGCAAGCGGCGTTCAAGACCGCTTTGCGCCGGTTCACATCGACAATTTGCCTGATCACAACGGAATGGGAAGGTGCCCGTTACGGAATGGCTGCAACCGCCGTCCAGTCGGTGACGGCTGACCCGCCGACCCTCCTGGTTTGCATCAACCAATCTGCTTCGATCAGCGGCCCACTCAAGCTTACGGGAAAATTCGCGGTCAACATGCTGCATCTTAGCCATGCGCCTTTGGTTCCGCTGTTTAGTGGAAAACTGAAGGGAGAGGAGAGGTTCGCGCATGGTGAGTGGATCACGGCTGGCGGCGTTCCCATCCTCGGCGACGCCCAGGCCGCATTCGTCTGCAGCCTCAACTCCGCAGTCTCCGTCGGCACCCATGATGTCGTTCTAGGGGAAGTTATCGAGGCCCGGTTTATCGAGAATATTGCCCCGCTCCTCTACGAGGACGGGAAATTGGTTAGATCGGCAGCGCTGATCGATGCTGCCGCCTGAAACGTTTGGCCGAGCTTTTTCGGCCTATCACATCCACCAGCCTTTCGGCCGATAATGAGGAGTTTGATCCGTGACTATTGCCACCGATGTGAAATCGCAAGTGAATGGGCGTCCCGTCAGTGAACGGTTCGAAAAGGGTCTGCAGACCCGTCGGGAGGTTCTCGGCGGTGCATATGTCGACGCTTCGGTAAACAAGGCGACCGAGTTCAACTGGCCGATGCAGGAGCTTGTCACCGAGTATTGCTGGAACGAGATCTGGAACAGGCCCGGCCTCGACCGCCGTTCACGCAGCCTTCTCAATCTGGGCATGATTTCCGCCCTTAACCGCCCCCACGAGTTGAAGCTGCACGTTCGCGGCGCGATCAATAACGGCCTCAGCAAGGACGAGCTTCGTGAAGTTTTCCTTCAGGTCGCGATCTATTGCGGCGTGCCCGCGGCGATCGACAGCTTCCGCGTCGCACAGGAAGTCTTCGAGGACATGGGCATCTAATCGGTGCCCCGACCTTCGGGCCGGGAACAGACCAACTCTGTGGAGGAGACTTCAATATGACGACCAGCGATGATTTCCGCGCCGCCGGAAACCCGATGTTTAACAGCAACAAGCTGAAGCTTGGCGTATTTGGAACAAATTGTTCGAGCGCATGCGCCATCACCACCGCGGAATCAACGTTCGAACCGACTTTCGAACATAATGTCGAAATTGCCAAAAAGCTCGAAGCGGCTGGGTGGGAATGCATGGTGCCGATCGCCCGGTGGCGCGGTTTCGGCGGGCCGACGAACTTCAACGGCGTGAACATGGACACGTTCACCTGGGCCGCGGCCCTGGCTGCCGTGACCACGAAGCTGCAATTTTTCTCGACGACGCATATCCCGACCCTGAACCCGATCGTCGCGACGAAGATGGCGACGACGATCGACAATATTTCGAAGGGCCGATACGGCCTGAACCTGGTGACGGGTTGGTTTACCCCGGAAATGGAGATGTTCGGCGTTCCGATGATGGAACACGACACCCGCTACGAATATGCCACGGAATGGATGGAAATCGTTGACACCTTGTGGAAGAAGAACGGTGTCACCTATGACGGCCAGTTCCTCAAGGTGAAAGACGCGTTCAGCGAGCCGAAGCCCTATAACAAGGAGACGGGCCGCCCGGTCCTCATCTGCGCCGGCTCCTCGGGCAAGGGCCTGCACTTCACCGCGAAGTTCTGCGACTTCAACTTCGGCTTCATGCAGGACATGGAATCGGGCGCAGCCTGGGTGAAGAAGGTGAAGGAACTGGCTCGCGAGGAATACAAGCGCGAACTCGGAACCTTCACCGCGTGCCCGGTCGTCGTTCGCGAGACCGAAAAGGAAGCCCAGGACTACTATGACTACTACGTGAACCAGAAGGGCGATTGGGAAGCCTGCGAAAACATCTGCGAGGTTCTCCAGGTTCAGTCACAGAACCACTCGGCGGAGATGTACCAGAAGTTCAAGGAGCGCTTTATCGCTGGCTGGGGCGGCTACCCGATCGTCGGAACGCCGGAACAGGTCGCCGACAAGCTCGTCGCGTTGAGCAATACGGGCGTCGACGGCGCGCTTCTCACAATGGTCGACTACAACGAAGAACTGCCGTTCTTCAACGACCGCGTCATGCCCCTGCTGAAACAGGCTGGCCTCAGGAACTGACCGTTCCGCGGGCGGCTAAGCCGCCCGCCACCGATCCGAAATCGAAACACGTTTCACCAATTCCGTGGCTCGACGCCAACGGCGTCGACTGCTGTAGCGGATGTACGAAGGGGAGGAGACCCTACACATGCTGAAGAAGGTTTACACCGCATTGAGCGTGATCATCGGGCTAGGCCTGATGACCACCGCCGCATTCGCGGACGGATTAGACTCGCTACCACCGGACCAGAAGCAGCTTTACCAGCTCGTGGACCCGGCAATTCCCCTCGGCGGTACGCCGCTCAAGGATTTTGTGGCGAAGCGGCCGCCGCCGTGGAAAATCGGCTACGCGTCCACTTATGCCGGCAACACGTGGCGTGCCCAGATCCTCACTGAAATGAACGAGGTTCTGCTTCCCAAATACAAGGAGGCTGGACTGGTATCTGACCTTGTCGTCACGCAGTCCGACCTGAAGGACGCGACGCAAATCCAGCAGATGCGCCAGATGGTCGACGACGGCGTCGATGCCATCATCATCTGCTGCTCGAACGTGACGGCCATCAACCAGACCATCGAATACGCGCATTCCAAGGGCGTCCCGGTTTTCTCCTTCTCGGGTTACGTGACATCGCCCTACGCGATCAATGCGACCGAAAACAACACCCAGGGCGGTTACACGGCCGCGAAATGGCTGGCGGAGGAAATCGGCGGTAAGGGCAACGTCCTGACGGTTTCAGGCATCCCGGGCTTCGCATCGTCCGACAGCTTCAATGTCGGTGCCAAGAAGGCGTTCGACGAGTATAAGGACATCACCGTCGTGGGCGATGTCGCTGGCAAGTGGACCGATCAGGTCGCCCAGGTCGAAGTCCAGAAATTCCTCGCGACCAACCCTACCGAAATCGCAGGTATCCTGGTCCAGTCGGCGTCGGAAAACGGTGTCGTCAACGCGGTCCAGCAGTCCGGGCGCGACATGATGCCAATCGTCCTCGGCGGCGAGGCGTCGGCGGCGTGCTACTGGCGCAACAATCCCGACTTCATCAGCCAGAGCTTCCATTTCTGGCCGCCGCGGGCCGATGCTCGCCTGGTGTGGGACGTGATGATGAGGACACTCCAAGGCCAGGGGCCGAAGATCCAGTCGATCCTGCGACCGGCTCTTCCCTACACGATCGACGATGTGAAGGAAGCAATTCCGGAAGATTGCGATCCGAACTCCACGGCGTGGATCGAGCCCAAGGGCGACGCATGGTGGCCCGCGGACGTAGCAGCACAGTACTTCGAGCGCCCGGAAGATCCGCTGGCCTGGCGCCCGAAGAAGTAATCGACGACCTCCCAAGTTGTCCAGCGACCTCCGCGCCGGCTTCATCCGTCGGCGCGGAGGACCTACGATAAGGAGCCAGAAGTTGGAATTCCACAAGATACAGCGTTTGCCTCCTTACGTCTTCGACCAGGTGAACCGTCTCAAGTCCAGCGCGCGCGCGGCCGGAGTCGACATCATCGATCTTGGAATGGGCAATCCCGATCTTCCCACGCCAAGCTGGGTTGTGGACAAGCTATGCGAAGCGGTGCAGCATCCGCGCACGCACCGCTATTCGGCTTCCAAGGGCATTATCGGGCTTCGCCGCGCCAAGGCTGCGTATTACGCCCGCCGGTTTAATGTGAAGCTTGATCCGGATACCCAGGTTGTTGCAACGCTCGGGTCCAAGGAGGGGTTTGCGAACATGGCGCAGGCCATAACCGCCCCCGGGGATGTCATTCTCTGTCCGAACCCTTCCTATCCGATTCATACGTTCGGATTTGTCATGGCAGGGGGCGTGATAAGGTCGGTACCGGTCGAGCCGGATGAGACCTTCTTCCAAGCTCTCGAAATGGCGGTGCGGCATTCGGTACCGAAGCCTCTGGCGCTCATCATAAGCTACCCGTCGAACCCCACCGCTCGCGTCGCGACGCTCGACTTCTATAAGGACGTCATCGCCTTCGCGAAGAAGCACGATCTCATCGTTCTGTCGGATATCGCCTACGCTGAAATCTATTTCGACGGTCCGCCGCCGCCGTCTGTTCTCGAAGTCCCCGGCGCGATCGACGTGGCCGTCGAGTTCTCCTCGATGTCGAAGACATTCTCTATGCCCGGTTGGCGCGTTGGGTTTGCGGTGGGCAACGAACGCCTCATCCGGGCGTTGACGCGCGTGAAATCGTACCTGGACTACGGAGCATTTACGCCAATCCAAGTCGCCGCCGCTCATGCCCTAAACTCGGACGGGGAGGACGCCGCGCGGGCCCGAGACATTTACAAGACGCGCAGAGATACACTGGTGAAGACCTTTGCCGATGCCGGTTTCGACGTTCCAGCTCCTGCGGCGACGATGTTCGCATGGGCTAAGATACCTCCGGATTTCCGACACCTTGGCTCGCTGGAGTTTTCGAAACTCGTGCTCGAGAAGGCACAGGTCGCGATTTCGCCTGGTATCGGTTTCGGCGAGATGGGTGACGAATTCGTACGGCTGGCTCTCGTGGAGAATGAAGACAGAATCCGGCAGGCTGCACGGAACCTGAAGCGGTGGCTTTCCGCGAGCGCGCGACCGCCACAACTCGATAAAGCAATGAAAGGATTTTGAAGATGCCGATCCTCGGATCTTGCCAATGTAAAGCGGTCCAGTACGAAGTGTCGGAACTGGACGGCCCGATGTGGAACTGCTTCTGCCAGACGTGCAGAAAGTCCCATGCGGCCGATCATAACACTGCCGCCAAGGTGAAGAGTGAGAACTTTAATCTGATTTCCGGCGATGACGTCCTTCACAGCTTTGAGTCGACGCCTGGAAAACTGAGGTGGTTCTGCTCACGGTGTGGTTCGCACGTTTATGCCGAACGGCCTGCCAACCCGGAGATGAAGGTGCTGCGGGCAGGCACTTTTGACACTGATCCTGGTTCAGTTCCTATGTCCAACGTCTGGCTGTCCCACGCCACGCCGTGGCTTGCCCACGACCCCGCGAAGGAAAACTTCGAAGAATTCCCGTGATCCTTTCACGGTTGCGCGCCCCTATGGGCTGATCGACAATGAGTGCGGTTTGCCCGGGCACGCCCGTGAAGGGGCTAAATCGAGTGGCACTTGCCGCGTTCGAAGCGTGGAGGTTGGGCTGTGACGTATCCCCCAATTGAAACGGTCGCCTTCATCGGAGTGGGTGCGATGGTAATTCCCATGACCGGACACCTTCAACAGCGCTTTGGTCTTGGCTTGATAGCGGAGGCCGCCAGATCGCTTCCGATCTGGCGGACGAGTTCCGGTTGAGAACCACTGACCGGACGTCAGGTGCGTGCCAACGCGCTTTCGCAAATATCGGGGCGTCTAGCGACCATATCATCGTGATTTCATCGAAACCAACTCGACATCCCGACAAGGGCATGACGTCTCTATTGACAGATTAGCAGACAATCTGTCATTCTGCAGTTCGCCGGGTGAGTACTCGGAGCATTCAAAGACGGCAGTCACAATCCAGCAAGAGGCCGGGCATCGGATGCCCTGGCGCGATTTGCTGCTGCCTAAAGGGAGGATGGGCATGACGAATGACGTCGCCGTAAGCATGACGGCCGTTGCCAAATCGTTTGGCGAAACGAAGGCTTTGAAGAAATGCGATTTTGTCGCCAGGGCAGGAGAGGTGCACGCGATCGTTGGCGAGAATGGCAGCGGCAAGAGCACCATGGCGAAGATCATGTCCGGCGTTATCGCTGCCGATGGAGGATCTGTCCTAATCCTTGGCAAGTCCATCACCTCGCCAGTCGATGCCAAAGAGGTTGGTCTCGCTACGATCTTCCAGGAAGTCCTTGTCGCCGATGAGGCAAGTGTCCTCGACAACCTTTTCGTGGGAAGCGAGGACCTGTTCTCGCTTCGGAAATCCTCCAAGGAACGTGGAAGCGTTGCGCAAAGCCTTCTGGACCGCCTGGTCGGAAAGCATATCGATCTCAGGCAGAACGTCGGTGATCTTCCGCTCAGCATCAAGCAATGGATCGTTATCGCCCGCGCCGTCCTGAGGAAACCCAAGGTCTTGATCCTGGACGAGTCCTCGGCTGCACTCGATCTCGACGCGACCGTCCGGCTCCACGAAGAGATCGATCGGCTCCGGTCCGAGGGGTGCGCGGTAATCATCGTCACGCACCGCATCGCTGAGCTCGTCCGTATCGCCGACCGGGCGACAATACTGAGAGACGGTTTCACCGTCGGTGTCCTTGAGAAATCCGAGATCACCGAGGCGAACCTCCTCCGCATGATGACCCCTCAAGACCGCCAGATTTCCGCCGCCGCTTCAACGTCTGCAGCGGGCCTGTCGGGTGATCGCAAGGAGGTTCTTTCCGTGCATGGCGCGCGCCCCCAAGAGGCATCGCAACCCTTCGACTTCGTCCTTCCGCAGGGATCTATCGTGGGCGTTGCGGGTCTGGACGGCCAGGGCCAGGACGCGTTCGTGCGACTGGTCGCCAGGATTATGTCGCCGTTCGGAGGGGAGGTCCGGATCCTGGATCGGGAAAGCACCGGTCTCGTCAAAGTCAGCACGCTCGACGACGCCGCGAATAAGGGCATTGTGTACGTATCCGGAGACCGGAAGCGGGAAGGAATTTTCCCACAGCAGAGCATTTTCGAGAACCTCGCCATCGGTATCTACCAAAAGAACCTGGGGCCGTTCGGTGTCATCAGGCGTAAAAGGCTGAAGCAGACGTTTGCCCGGGAGGTCGAGCGGCTCCGCGTCAAGATCGGGCACCCGGACAACCGCATTACGTCCCTTTCCGGGGGTAACCAGCAGAAGGTCCTGATCGGTCGTGCCTTCGCCAATGATCCCAGAGTGATCGTTCTTAACGACCCTGCTCGAGGCGTGGACCTCAACACCAAACGCGACCTGTATCGCGAGCTTCGGCTGTTTGCCGAAGGTGGCGGCTCGGTAATCTACCTTTCAAGCGAGATCGAAGAGTTTCTCGGTTTCGCCGATCGCGTTGATGTCTTTCACAAAGGGAGCATCCATCGTTCCCTCGACGGCCCCGACATCAACGAAGAAACCATTCTCGCTGCAATGTTCGGCCGCTCGGTTGCCGACACCATGGAATTCTCCAAAGAGAGAAAGGCACACTGATGTCGCAACGTTTTGGATTTCCTGCGCTCGACAGGTCGCTGACCGTACCGCTCGTTCTTTTCGGAGTGTTGCTCGTCGCCGCAGCCGTGCTCTCGCCGCGGCTGTTCACCGCAACCGGAATGGGCGGAGCAATCATCGTCGCAGCACCTTTGATCCTCACGACGCTGGCCCTGACACCGATCGTGATGGCAGGCCGCGGTTCGGTCGACCTTTCCGTTGGCCCGCTGATGGGTTTCGTGAACGTCACCCTGATCGGCTGGCTCTCAGCAAGGGGTTACACGTCTCCGCTCGCAGTGATTTGCTGGGTGGTGGCAGTCGGCGCACTGTATCAGTTGCTGCAGGCGCTCATCATCATCTACGTCCGGGTCGCCCCCATCATCGTCACGCTCTCCAGCTTCCTCGTCCTTTCAGGCTTGAACCTCATGGTCATGTCAAGGCCGGGCGGCGTTGCGCCGGACTGGATGATGACGTGGGGAGCAGGAACGACGATCTTATCTCCGGTGCTGATCATCGTCTTGGCGGCGTTGGCTCTTTGGGCCGTTATGCGCCGGACCACCTTTTACTCCCACCTTCGCATGACAGGCGCTGACGAACGGATGGCCTACACGAGCGGGGTGAAAGTCGACACCGTACGCATCTGCGCCCATCTCCTCGGCGGCGTCTTCGTCGGCCTTGCCGCGCTCAGCTATACGGCATTGATCTCTTCTGGCGATCCTACCCAGGGAAGCAGCTACACGCTCCAGGCGGTTACCGCCCTGGTGCTCGGTGGCGCAAACCTGGCTGGCGGGAGAGGAGGAGCTTTGGGGGCCACGCTTGGTGCGCTGAACATGTTCCTCATCTCGTACCTGCTTTCCGCCTTCAGCTTCGGAAGCGTGACGGGGTTCGTGACGCAAATGGCTTTCGGCCTGATCCTCGTGGCATCGCTCCTCGTCAACGTATTCATGACGGCCCGGCGCACGGCTTTCTAGAGAGGACTGGTAATGACTTCACTCACAACGGAACAGACGATGAGCCAAATCACAGGACGATCGGTAAAGCTTCAGCGCAGCATCGTAATTGGCTTTGGTCTGCTTGCCGCACTTCTCGTGTTGGGTACGATCCTTGTTCCGGGGTTTATCTCGCCCCGTAACGCGCGTTCGATATTGCTGCTTGCCGCTTTCCTGGGGCTTGCATCGTTGGGACAGACGCTATGTGCCATGGTTGGCGCGCTTGATCTCTCCATTCCATATGTCATCGGGGGAGCGAATATTCTCTTCCCAAGCCTGTTGGTCACCGGGATGCCTGCCTGGCTGGCCGTGATAGCGGTCGTTCTCCTGGGAGCAGCAATCGGGCTTGCGAACGGCTTTTTGAGCTTCAAGCTGCAGGGCCAGGCTCTCATCATGTCCCTTGGGGTCGGCTTCGCATTTGTCGGCGCGGTACAACTCTACACCTCCATCGGTTCCGACTACGGCGGAACGGTTTTCGCCCCCGTACCGGACTGGCTCCGCAATATCGCCGCGTTCAACGGGAAGACCTTCGGGCTGCCCCTGCCGCCAGTGGTACTGGTGTGGCTCCTCGTCACGCTCGTCACCATCTGGGCTCTGTATAACACATGGTTCGGCCGCTCCATCTACGCCGTCGGCGGCAGCAGGACTGCAGCGGCACGGCTTGGCATTTCCGAAACCAAGGTCTGGACCAGCATTCACGGTATCAGTGGGGCGATGTCGGCACTGACGGGCGTATTGCTGCTCGGGTTTTCCGGCGGCGGCTTCGTTGGCGTCGGAGACCCATATCTCTTCACCACCGTTGCGGCCGTTGTGATCGGCGGCACCTCGTTGCTCGGTGGCGCAGGCGGATACGGGGCAACCGTTCTCGGGGTACTCGTATTGACGATATTGACGTCCCTGCTGGTCGGGCTCGGCCTCAGCTTTGCCGCGCAACAGGCGATCGTGGGTTTGCTGATCGTGCCGATGGTGGCCGTCTACGCGCGTACCCCGCATATCCGCAACCAGATCTGATCGGAGGGCCGGCAAAATGAAGATTGTCGCGATAACCGGCAATGTCTCGCGCCCCTCCAAGACGCGGGCGCTCGGGGAATACGCACTCTCGAGCGTCTCGCCCGGCCACGGCCGGTATCTCTTTGACCTGGTCGATGTTCTCCCGGTGTTAGGAACCACGCTGTGGCGTTCGGAGGCTCCTGCTGGACTTGCGAACGTTCTTGACGCAATCCAATCTTCAGACGTCCTCGTTGTGGGGACACCGGTCTTCAAGTCCTCGATGACCGGTCTTCTCAAGCATCTTTTCGACCTCTTCGAAATGACAGCCCTGCAGGGTAGACCCGTTTTGATATTCGCAACGGGCAAGGCCGAGGCCCATGGCGAGCATGTCGAGGCTCACCTGCGCTCATTGATGGGCTTCTTCAAAGCCGAGGTTCGCGGTGACTTCATCTATGCGATGGACGGCGACTTCCCGGATTCGGCACCATCTGCGGAACTTCGGGAGCGGGTCGACCGCCAACTCGCACGCACTCTGGGCCATGGTTAGTTCAAGGAGAAGAACATGAAGTTTGCTTCCATCGAGAGCGCGGTTAAAGCAATCGCCGCCGGAGAGATGATCATCGTCGTGGACGACGAAGACCGGGAAAACGAGGGCGACATCCTCGTTGCCGCGGAGAAGGTGACGAACGATCATGTTGCCTTCATGATGCGTTATGCGCGCGGCCTGATCTGCGTTCCCTTGACCGGGGAGCGGTTGGACGAACTGGATATCCCGCTCATGGTGGAGCGCAACTCGGATTCCATGCAGACGGCGTTCACGGTCTCAGTGGACCTGATAGAAGGCGTATCGACCGGTATTTCCGCAGAAGACCGCGCCAAGACCATCAGGGCGCTTGCCAACGCATCGACGATGCCGGAGGAGCTGTCCCGGCCAGGCCACATATTCCCCCTGCGGGCAAACCCGTCGGGTGTTCTCGGACGCCCCGGCCATACGGAAGCCGCGGTGGATTTCGCTCGGCTCGCCGGGCTCGAGCCAGCGGGTGTTATCTGCGAAATCGCCAACGACGACGGCACTATGGCGCGTCTTCCCGAACTCAGCGAATTCGCCGCGCGCCACAACCTTCTCATGGTGACCATCGAAGCCCTGATCGATTATTGCCGCGAGATCGATGAACGCGGCCCTCGTTTAGAGGACGCGGGCGCGGCGGCGGCGCTGTCGAATGTTTCGTATCTGGCAAGCAGACGTACTACATGCCCCCAGCGGGAGAGCGGAACTACTGCGTTCGCAGTCTCTGATACAGCACAAGAAAAGTGCGTTTCGCAGGTGCCAACGGGGGGAACGGACCTTGGGTTCGCTGTGCGATGATTGGGCATGACAAACCGTGACCCGCTTTATCGCCCCCGCCGCTTTCCTGCTGAAATTATTGCGCACGCGGTGTGGCTTTCTTTCCGCTTTGCTTTTGCGCCTGCGGGTGATCGAGGCCATGCTGGCCGGTCCTGGGATCATTGTCTCGCACCAGACGATCCGCCTGTGGGCAGAGTAATTTGGTCATACCTCCGCCAACAACAAGCTTCGATCCTACCACGCTGTAAAACGAGAGTTCATGCCGGATGTAGCGCTTCGGCTCCACCCTGTTCCACACCCCACCCCATGACCTCACCACGAGCCATCGTCGCGAACTGGGAGTAGAAGCGATGAACCTATGGGCCCAAATTGCTCGCGCATCACTGACAAAATCGACCGGCGTCATGGGCTCGTCTCTTTGCCCTTAAGTCTAAGATTCCCGTCGAAGTGACGGCGAAGGACCGGCTGCAAACCCTCAATTGCCCTGTTCGCCCGTCGATGGCGAAAGGCCGACCTCATGCTTGGAAACCGTTTCGGGAAGGAAGTGATGATGTGGAGAGTTGAGAGTGTCCCCTCCAAGATTGACCATTTCTCGCTCAAAGGCACTTGCAGCGAGGAACTCGCGGAAGCGCTTTCCAGGCTTTCCCCGCAATCTCCAGCGCATGTACAGGGCGACAAGACGATCGCCTACGATATACATGCGATTACCAATGGCCCGATTGCAGTTATTGCCGCGCATTACGAGGGCGACCTAACGGTCCAGCACCAGGGACCGGCGGAGGCAAACATTATCATGCTTCCACTATATGGGCGATCGGTCGTTACCGTGGACGGCAGACAAATCCTGTCAGAGGGAAGGCGTGGCGTTTTCGTGAACAGTATGTCGGCGAGTACAACCCAATTCATTGGGCCCAGGAAACATTTGGGTCTTAGGATCTCCCATGATGAGCTGACGCGCCGTTTAGCACGTCGGCTCAATACGCCAATAAGAGGCAGCCTCGATTTTTCGCCAGAAATCGACCTATCGGTCGGGTTCGGCTCCCTTTTGGTGCAACTGGTACCAGTGCTTTATGCTGGATTACGAGACGGAACCCTCCTTCAATCGCCGATAGCACTTAATCTCCTCACCGAAACGACGATAGAGCTTTTGATCGAAGCTGCGCAGCATCGCTACTCACCTGAGTTATGCCGCGTTGCTGAACCACCCTTACCCAAGGCCGTTAAGCGGGCGGTCGACTATATGCGTGCCAATATTGCTCGGCCGCTATCTCTTGAGGAAATCGCAACGGCTTGTGGCGTGAGCCGACGCACTCTTCAGAGCGGTTTTCGCAACTTCCGAAATACGACCCCTCTGGCATTTCTGCAGCACCTACGGTTGGAATCAGTGCATCAGGAACTGATGACAGGCGAGCCTGGCATCTCGGTCAAGCAGGTCGCTCTGAAATGGGGCTTCATTCATAGAGGCAGATTTTCTGCGGACTATCGCAAGCGCTATGGAGTATATCCCTCTGAAACATTGCGTATATCGGAGGCGGATTGCGCCGACTGATCTACGATCAGTCAGCGCGCTCGACCGTCTTCGAGGCTTGATAGCAACAGAACTCTCCAGCAAACCGACTGGCTCGGCCCAAGATCTGTCTTGCAGATGATCCCCTGAACGCAACGATGTTCCGATCTGCGCAACGCAGTTTCAAATCAGTACAGGGGTTAATCATATGGTAAGTCTGCCGAGCTCATCTCATATGTAGCGGTCGATTTCACAATGTTCTTGACCGCGTCGCTAATGGAATCCGGTGTAATTTATAGTCCATGAGGAACGTATGTCCAGACTGCCGCTATCCCTACTTTTAATGATTTTGGCAATTATTCCGTTGACGGCGTTCGTACTCATCGGAGTATCAACATCACTGGGATATTACCACGAATATTCTATGTTCCGAAGCGCACAAACAACGCAGCAACTTGGGCGGGAAGGCGGATTCCTCGCCCAGGCTATAGCGGCGGAAGCGTTTGCAGGCGCCGACGTCCGTCGGGCGAAGCGAGCCGCATCGGACAGGGCTTTTACAGCGGTCTTTTCCGCTTACGACTCTTGGAAAAAGGCATTTGACGATCCGGCCATAGAACGGGCAGTGCAGATCATTCGTGAAAGGCGAGACAATATCGATAGCTTCCGCCGGCGCATCGATGACGGAACGGCGGGCGAGGCGGAGGGAGCCGTTGCCTTGCGCCCAGCTGCCGTTGCGGGTTTGGAGCTCGTCCGTCGCACTGGGGCGACTGTCAATAATTTGAATTTGGCACGCCAAATTACCGGTTTTCACGCGCTGATGCAGATCACGGAAGCTAGTTTGCTGGAGATCAGGCCCGGCCGAGCTTTCATCAAAAATTCAGCGATCTCCGTCGATCTATTTTCGTCCCTCTTACAATCAAAAAATCTAAAGCAGCTTTATGTGCCTACGATGCACGAATTTCTCCCTGCCGATCTCGTCAAATCTTATGACGACTTCGAGGCCAGCGCCGCAGGCAAGTTCATCGCGGGCGTTCGCGATCAGATGTATGCGAACCAGCCGGGCGTTTCCTTCCCCCCCGAGACGTTGGATCGATGGAATGAAATCACCCAACAGCGGGCTGCTTTGTTGACCGAGCTCATAATGCGCACCGGCGACAAGTTGGACGAGATGGCATTTCAGCGGTACGCCGATCTTCGCAATGCCTTTATCGGCTACTCCGGCGCCACGCTTCTGATCATGTCTACGGTACTCATTCTGTGCATTTCGGTCGTTCGGAGAATTTCAAATTCCATTCGGACTCTGACAAGCCGAATGAAGGCACTCGCAGAAGGCGATACGTCGGCGCCGGTACCCTTGACGATCCGACGCGACGAGATCGGGGACATGGCGCGTTGCCTTGAGTTTTTCCGCGGCGCGGCCATACAAAAAAATCAAATGGAGACATCCGCGGAAGCTGAGCGCATTCGTTCTGAGAAAGAGAAGCTGGATATTCAGATAAGGGCTGAAAAAGAAGCAGATGAGCGCCTCGTTCGAGCGACGACGGCATTGGCAACCGGGTTGAAGCGGATGGCGGATGGAGACTTGATTTATGAGATTGAGGAGCCGTTAGCGCCACAGTTTGAAAGGTTGCGCGGCGATTTCAACGCTTCCATTCGTCAGCTCCGGGACGCGCTTGTTACCGTCGGCCATTCAGTCGAAACGGTCACGAATGGCAGCTCGGGCGTCTCGGCCGCATCTGAAAATCTTTCAAGACGCACCGAGCAGCAGGCGGCTTCGCTCGAGGAAACTGCAGCGGCGTTGGAGGAAATAACCGTCAACGTTGCATCGACGACAAAGAGGACGGCCGAGGCGCGCGGAGCCGTCCAACAGATGCGAGATCATGCGGAAATGTCCGGTCGGGTTGTACGCAATGCTATCGGAGCCATGCATCGCATTGAAAACTCCTCCAAACAGATTTCGCAGATCATCAGCGTCATCGACACGATCGCCTTTCAAACGAACCTCCTGGCGCTGAACGCCGGCGTCGAAGCAGCGCGTGCTGGCGACGCGGGAAAAGGCTTTGCGGTTGTTGCCCAGGAGGTCAGGGAGCTTGCGCAGCGCTCAGCGACAGCGGCAAAAGAAATCAAGGATCTCATCGGCAATTCAGCTCTGGCCGTCGACGAGGGCGTAAGGCTCGTGAGCGAAACCGGATCGGGCCTGAGAACGATTGAAGAGCTTGTGCAGGATGTAAATCTTCATATGGACGCAATCGCAACGGCCTCCCAAGAACAATCGTCGGGCCTGCGCGAGATCAACGGCGCGGTTAATCATATGGACCATGCCACTCAAGAAAATGCGAGCATGGTCGCGGAGATGAATTCTGCAGGATCACACCTCGCCCAAGAGAGCCAAAGCCTAGCCGCGCTGTTGAGACATTTCCACTTCAAAGACGAGAGCGGGGATTTCAAGCCACAGAAGGTCTCGGGCGAACCTGGCAAGAGTTTCCCGGCCGGTCAGACAATGGTTGACCGCGGAAACTATCCGATGCGCCGCGGTAACCTGGCGCTCGCGCCTTCGAATGATGATTGGCAAGCGTTCTAAATCATATGGGCGGCGTCGCCGACCACAGTCAAATACACATCTTTGATGATTGTGAACGAGAGCGATATCCCGGTGGGGTAGCGGCATGGTACTCCGCCAAATGACTTGTGCGGTCCTAACAAAACCCTGGCTTGACGCATGATTGTTCAGCCACGTTACAAGAGGACTTGGCACATGAAACAGATACGTCAATCGGAACTAACATCCCGCCTCGGACAGCCTGTAGAAACGCAGATGGCGACTGATGCTCAAAACATCCAGGGGCGTCACGCCTTACGCAATGCGGTCAATGCCAGTCCTCCGCTTGCTACGGGCACGGCACCGCCATTTTCGGAGGCCTCCATTGTCCGGCCATCGCCCGGTCACGACGAGGATGTCGCGAGGCTTGGGCAACCCTTTGAGAAGTCTTTTCGGGCGCCCCCCCGGCAACCTGAGACAAACGTCGACATGCCATTCAACGCCGAAGAGATGTCCAGTGCCGTCGTACTCGACGCGATCCCGCTACCCGTCTTCTTCAAGAACAGAGATGGGGTACACCTTGGTTGCAACAGGGCGTTTGAAAGCTTCTCCGGTCGCTCAAGAGCAGAGATTATCGGAAAAACCGTTTTCGATTTGGTACCCGCACCCATAGCCGAGACGTATGCCGCGTTGGACGAGGCGCTTTTTGCAAATGGCGGTGTTCAGCAATATGAAGCAAAGGCCACCGCCGAAGATGGTGGCGTAGTTGATCTTTTACTCAGCAAAACAGCGATCACTGATATAGCTGGCAATAGGGTCGGCTTGGTTGGCGCGATGTTGGACATCACAGAGCGGAAACGTACGGAGCATGATCTCAAAGAGGCTCTTGAATTCGCAGAGGGAATTATCGCCGCCATTCCTGACGTTCTGTTCGAGGTAGATGCCGACGGTCGCTACCTGCAGGTCTGGGCCAGGGATCAGGAGCTCCTGGCGCAACCAAAAGAAGTGCTGCTCGGCAAGCTTGTCCGCGATTCGCTCCTTCCAGATCAGGCCGACATCGCTATGCTGGCTCTTGAAGAAGCCGATGAAACCGGCGCCTCCTACGGTCGATGTATCCGTATCGCCCTTCCAAATGGCGAATCCCGTTGGTTTGAACTGTCGGTCGCAAAGCGACCAAGCAGCAATCACTCAACCGTCACTTTTCTTGTGTTATCTCGCGATATTACAGAGCGAAAGCACGCCGAGGGAACAATCATTGAAGCTCGGACTCGCCTCTTGAGTGTACTGCAGACCATTCCGGACATGGTATGGCTGAAAGACGTAACAGGCAAATATCTGTTGTGCAATCATGCCTTCGAAGGATTGGTCGGCAAGGCAGAAGCGGAAATCGTCGGGAGAACGGATTATGATCTGTTTACTCCCGAACTCGCCCAGTTTTTTCGGGACAAGGATAAAGAGGCCATGCAAGCCGGCCGTATTCTCATCAATGAGGAACGGATCACCGATCACGAGGATGATCGATCAGTGCTTTTGGAAACTCGTAAGGTTCCGGTATTCGCGGGGGGAAAGCTGACCGGGATTCTCGGCGTGGCCCGCGATATCACCGAACTGGACACGTCCCGTAAGAAAATCCGTCAGATGGCATTCTATGATTCTCTGACCGGCCTCCCTAACCGGACACTTTTCAATGAGCAGTTACGCGAGATGATCAGGGACGCGGCTTCGGCGGGCCAGCGAGCCGGGGTGATGCTAATCGACATGGACCATTTCAAAGCAGTCAATGACACTATGGGACATCCCGTCGGTGACGAGTTGCTGCGGCAGGTGGCGACCCGCTTGAGAGAAGGCGTCCGTACTACCGACACAGTGGCGAGACTCGGTGGCGATGAGTTTGCTGTCTTGCTTCCGAATGTTAAGGACACTGAGGATTTGGCTCAAATTGCCAGCAGAATGCTCGCCGCATTCGGAGAACGTTTCATGCTTTCCGACAGGGAGTTCTTTGTATCCTGCAGTATTGGGATATCGGTATTTCCAAATGACGGCGACGCACCCGACGATTTGGTGAAATATGCGGATTCTGCGATGTATCTGGCAAAGCGTTCTGGGCGTAGCAACTTCCGCTTTTACTCAAGAGATCTCACGATTGGGGCTGAAAAGCGCCTGGCGCTCGAATCAGACCTACGCCTTGCTATGAAACGTGGGCAACTTGAACTCCATTATCAGCCAAAGGTCCTTTTGGACAACGGAAAGGTGATCGGTTCAGAAGCCCTGCTTCGATGGCATCATCCGAAGGTGGGAATGATCCCTCCGGGCGAATTCATAGGTGTCGCCGAGGAGACCGGATTGATCATCGATCTGGGACGCTGGGTGCTGCATGAGGCGTGTCTGACGGCTGCCGCCATGAACGCAGATGGACTGTCCCCGCACAAGATCGCGATAAATTTGTCTCCCAAGCAGTTTCAATGCCCGCATTTGTCGCAAACGATCGCGGACATATTACAGGAAACCGGTTGTCGTGCGGAGTGGATCGAGGTCGAAATAACTGAGAGCCTCCTGCTCCACAACTGTGAGGGCGTTTCGACGACACTCTCTCAATTGCATGCGAGCGGAATTTCCATAGCGATCGATGATTTCGGCACCGGCTACTCATCTTTGAGCTATTTGGCCAACTTTCCCATTGATACCCTCAAGATCGACCGGTCATTCATCAATCGATCCGACAAGCGTAGTCGGGAACTGGTGAAGGCAATTCTCTCGATTGCGCGTTGCCTAGGGCAAAATGTGGTCGCTGAGGGCGTGGAGACGGTTGAACAAGAAAAATTCTTGACTGAAAGCGGCTGCGCTGTGGCACAGGGCTTCTACTATAGTAAGCCCATTCCGAAGTCCGAACTTCTCGTCGCGAACGCACGCCCCTGAGGGCATCGTGACGGCAACGGACCTTGGGATTTGTCGTGCGATGATATGGCATGATGGATCGTGACCCACTTTGTCGCCGCGAGCCCTTCTTGCTGAAATTATTGGCTACGCGGTGTGGCTTTAGTTCCGTTTCGTTTTTGAGCCTGCGGATGGTCGAGGACATGCAGGGCCGCTCGTGGGATCATTGCCTCGCACCAGACGATTGGCCTGTGGGCAGGGCACTCTGGTCGTACCTTCGCCAACGACATTCGCCGCCGCAGTTCCGGTCGGCTCGCCCACAAGTGGCATCTGGATCAGACCGGTGTTTCGATCCGTAGCAATAAGCATTGGCTCGGACGAGCCGTAGATCAGGACGGATTTGTTCTGGATGTGCTCATACAAAGCCAGCGACGTACCAGACGGCCATGCGGGCCGCACATCAGCCGGCTGATGACCTCGTTCCATTCCAATCCTGATTGTTGCCGTGCCGCTGTTGATTGTGCGCGTGAAGCATGCGCTCGAGGCCGAAGCATAAATCTCACGGAATTTGATGTTCCGGCGTGAAGGGCGCGCCGGGACCATCAGTTCAGAGCGCAAATAAATGGTTATTTCACCCTTAGTTTCAACAGGTTAGAAAAAAGCAGATAAGGGTTATTATGGAACAGGATCAGTAATAGCCAGTAGAATATCCCCAGCATCCGGGGCGAGAGTGCCCAGGCCGGGCACATCGTCGTTCCTTCGGAACCGGATCGTTTCTAGAATTCCTGCTGACGCGACCAGCGGCATCTCCCATGTCATCAACCCCGCCCGAGGCCGGCCGGGGTAGCGTTTCACTGCCTACACAGCACGCAAGATCAGTTGGTGGGTCTCCAGGAAAGCGGATCTGCTGGATTGTCGAAAAATTTAGCGGCAGCGTCAGCAGTCCACCAAGCTGCATCCTTCGGTTCGAGCCAGTCTTCACTATTAGGGTCGCAATCAGCTGGCAGATCCGATTTTACATCATCAATCGTGTAAGGAATCGCCGGTCGCAGAATAGACTGTATCTTCGGACCTTGACCCTCCAGAGTGCGCATCATCACGTCCCATACGAAACGAGCCTCGGAGCGCGGCGGCCAGAAGTGGAAGCTCCTGCTTACAAATTCAGGATTCTTACGCCAGTAGCATGATGCCGAAGCCTCTCCGCCAAGCACGACCGGCACAATCTCGCGCCCGGACTGGCGGACGGCGTCGATCACACCAGACTCGGCTCCCGACTGAACAATAATACCATCAATTCGGCCAGGGTTGGCGGCAAGGAACTTCTGAACTTCGGATTGTGCGACGCTGTCTGTCCATTTCCCGTCAACTTGTCCCACGACGTTGATCTCGGGATAGTACTCCAAGGCTTTTGTGGCGCCGGCCTGAAAGCTGTCTGAGGAGGCGAAGCCAGTGATTCCGGACACAAGCAGCACATTGCCGCTACCTTCGATCTCTTCCGCCAACCACTTTGACGCCTCAAAACCGCCCTGCATGTTATTCTCTGTCGCATTGATTGCGAACGGCGACGTCACATAACCGGAGTATGAGATAACAGGCACGCCCTTCGAATGGGCGTACTCTATTGTCGGGTTGAGCGCTGTAAGGTTGGAGCAGCATATGATTATGGCGTCGACACCATCATCTACCATCTGCCGCATTTGGCTGATCTGGGCGCTATCATCGAGATTGGACTGCGTAACGACGAGCTCGGATACCAGCCCAGCCTTCTTGAAAGTCGGCAGAAGCTTGTTTGTAAATTCATCAAGGACGTTCGCACGCCATGTGTTATCAGCGTAGCTCGAGGCGTAACCAATTTTCCACGGTGGCGCTCGCTTTGCTCTGAAATTCCGAAACACAGACTCTCCCGTGGGCAACCGCGGGTCCAATAACTCGTAGGTCTTCCGCTCTTCCCGCGGCAGTTCACTGAGCCCGCCAGCCTTCGCCGTCAGCGGGATGGCCAGGGTTGCAGCGAGAAAAAATCCAATTATCAACTCACGTACGCACACGGATAGGCACCTTTCAAAGTCTGAGCACTGGATGATAGTTTCGTTGTCTTAAGGTTGGCCCGGGCCGTGCTGAATCCTGCGCGACGGAGAGCGACAAAGAGCTACCAGGAGAGAGACCGGCGCATCGAAGCGAAATCGTGCGCTGGGGTATGTGACTTTCATTCGATCGAATGGCGGCATGGCCCGCCATCGGCATGCTTCGAATCTCACTACGCCTGCCTTATGCAGCGAGACTTACCCGATGAGCTGGCCTGTCATCTGTCAACTTGAACCCAGCAAGCCGTTCGCTGAGTTCGACAGTCTGATCAGAAAGCGTCTTCGTTGCAGCGTTTGTCTGCTCAGCCATGGCTGCATTCTGTTGCGTCCCCTGATCAAGAACATTGACGTTGTTATTGATCTCGGCCAGCGAAGTCGCTTGTTCGCGGCTGGAACTCACAATCTGGTCAATGCGATCAGAAATCTGCACGATGGATGCCGCTATACTGTGCAGAGCCTCCCCGGTCTTGCCGACGTAATCCGAACCGACGGCCACCTCTGACGAAGATTCTGAAATCAACTGCCGGATCTCGAGCGCTGCGGCTGACGATCTTTGGGCGAGCTCGCGCACTTCTTGTGCGACTACCGCGAAGCCTTTTCCAGCATCGCCGGCACGAGCTGCTTCAACGCCGGCATTCAGCGCAAGCAAGTTCGTCTGGAATGCAATGGTATCGATCAATCCTATGATCTGACCGATCTTGTAAGATGCATCCTGAATTCGTGCCATGGCGCTTATAGCATCAGTTACAATGATGGCCGCGCCCTCTGCATGTTCCTTGACTGCAGAAACAAACGCTTGTGTCTCGCAGGCATTCTCCGAAGAGTTCCTCACCGTCGCAGTCACCTGCTCAACGGCTGCTGCGGTTTCTTCGAGAGAAGCAGCTTGTCGTTCAGTCCGTCGTGACAAATCATCAGAGGCTTTGAAAAGTTCGTCGGTTCCCCATTTGATTTGTTGGGTGTTTTCGTCGATATGGGACACGGTTTCCCTGAGGACGCACAGTGAGTGGTTGAAGTCACGCCGCAGTTGCTCGAGATTGGGATGGAAGTGGCGGTCGATGGTCTGCGAGATGTCTCCTCGCGCCAATCTAGAGAGTGCCTCCCCGAGTGTTTGTACAGCGCTGGACACTTCTTTCTCAAGCTGAGCACGTTCAAACTCACGATCCGTTCGCTCCTGATCAGCCGTTTTACGGTCGTCTTGCGCGCGGGCTTCAACCTCGAGCTTCGAGACCGCATTTCCGCGAAAAACTTCAAGCGCGCGAGCCATATCGCCAATTTCGTCTTTCCGCTGGCAGCCAACGATGTCTGATTGAAGATCACCGGTCGCTAGCCCCTGCATGCGCCTTGCGATCCGTTCGATTGGAGCGCGCAATGTCACCATCAGGCCGGCTCCGGCCAAGAGGGCGACCAAAACACCGGAGACGGTAGCAGCTGCGGACAATAGTCGGGCGAAATCACTTTCCCGGTGAGCGTCATGTTCCTGAGTCGACGCGAACGACACGAGATTTTTCCATATCGACTGGACGGTTTTATCCGCCTCTGCGTATTGCGCCTGCCGCCCTTCCGCGATCTTGACCAACTTCTCGGTATTCTGTTCGATGGCATCCCCCTGTAAGTAGAGGACCTCCTCCATTTTGGGGAAGTCTGGCAATGAACCGGCTACGCCTCCAACCGCTACGGTGTCACGAGTCAGTTTCGTAAGCTGCTCAATGAGTCGCTCCTGGTTTTCAGTGCTGGCCGCCCGCAACAGGTTGTTTATCTCAATTTCTATCGAATCGGCATCCTGGCCTACCGATGCCACTGCCGCAATGAGCGTCTCCGATTCCGCCAATGGCTTATCCAAGGCTCGAACTGCTTGGGTTCCCTCGATCATATGCTGTATGGCGTCATCTCGCAGTCGCGGGGCAAACGCACTAAGGTCGATCCCTAGGCTGTGAAGGAAAGCGCTATCCAGCCCGGAATTGGCGACGACGCTGGAGATTGCCTGTTCCAAGTTTGCGACTGCTTGTCCACCATCGCCCGTTGCAACGACGCGCTTGACGGTTTTCATCGCCTTTTTGATCATGAGCGCCTGTTGCTGTGCCTCGGGGGTTTGCATCGCGCTGGCCGGCAGATTCACCAAATTTTCCGACAACCGCTGCATAATTGCCGCCGTGTCGATTGAGCGGGTAGCCTCTCTGAGCATCGTTTTGCCAGAGTTTTCCTGGTTGCGGACCTGCGCACGGACTTTAACCGCGGCCAGCTTCAGGTCGGCCGCGACCTGCTTGATCTCGGTCAAGCTTGCGGCAACGTCACGACGAATGGACAGCTCATCGTTGTGCAGGGACCACATGCGGTCCATGCTGTCAGAAATCGCGGACATTGCGGACTCACTGCTTTCAAGAGCACGAGTGTCACTACCAACGTCAGTGGCGACTTCCTGAAGCGACAGCATCGTGGCGCCCTGCCCCCTTAGACTTGCCAGGGCCTCATCACGGTTCTCCGTAGAACTCTGCGCCAAAAACCGGTTCATGCTCTCAGAGACGTCCCGAAATCCGCTCAAAGTCTCGAGAACTTCGCTCGATAGCCGAAGGCGAGATTGCAGCAATCCGGTCGCCTGTAGGCTCACGACACCGACGGCCGCCAGGATCATGACCAGCGGCACCAGTACTAATAAGACTTTCGCTCTGATGCTGAAAGCGGATAGCAAGCGATCGACGAACATAAAACCTCCAGATGACTAAAGCGGGCACTGCCACCCATTTCTGGAGTTTTAGTTATTCGACCTAAACGAAGAGGAAGAAAGTTCGACTGCGGAAATGCAAAGTGCTTTACATCTTGTTAGGATTTCCACGTCGAATTGACGCTCAAACTATCAACCTTAACGACAGGTTAATGTCTTCTCGAATTATCGTCGGAAAGGACTATCGTCAGGTTTCAGGTCGATGTGCAGGACGTTCCCCGTGAGCTTTCCAGACAGTTCTGGATTTGCGAGGAATTGGACAGCTTGAACAAGTGTCCTAAGCGTCTCACTTTGAACGTAAGATGTAGAACGCGCATTTCTGGTATGAACAGCGTTTATACGAAGCCCCGAGTCGAAATACTTCTTCGCCATCGCACTCGTCGTAGTTCGTAAGGCCGCTTGGAGCACAGCTTCGCGGTCGGCCTCTAGCAGCGACTTCTCGTCGAACCAGGCGATATTCACAACAGCGAGTTCCTCTCCCTGGAGGCGGGAGCCGAAAGCACTTGTCACCCTTATCAGGTTGGAGACGGCATCAAGCCCAAGATCCGTAGCGGAAAGCGGTTCGGCGCATTCACGGCGACGGAAGGCTATGTTCACCAGAATATCGACCCGGCTCCAGCGTAGGTAGACCTGATCGACCATTGAATTGACATACACGTCCCTATTCAAATTGACCTTAACCGGAAACAAATTCGTCCCCGAGACTGCGGTTAAAGAACTGAAGTCTGAAGGGTCGAGGTCACCTACGGCGACACGGTAGCCAGTTTCGAGGAAAGACTGCGCAAGACAGAAACCGACCGGGTTTGACGCGCCCACCAACACGCATACTTTGCCTGCATGAGAGCCGGCATCGGTTTGTCCTCCTTCGATAAACCCTTCCGTCGGCGGTGTCCGGCAAGCGTTGTGAGTCTTAGATCCTGGTTTCACGCGGAAAACGGTCCATGTGTGAAACCGTGAGATCTAGCAACTCGTTCGTATCTCAACAGGGAGACCACCACACACTTATCTCCAAATTACGTTGTCTCCCGCCTCTCCGACCCCAAGCCAAGAGGACATGGAAGATGATCGACGGACAATCCATCGATCCGGTTTCACGAGGTCTTTGGCGCGCGCCGGTTTGGTCTCGCCGTGCCACAGTTGGACCTTCCATGGAACAGCCCATGGATGTCTCTGGGGAACGGCATCTTTCCGGAAAGTCCTACGCTTTCACACGCGGCTCTCTGACGCGTATGGCATTCGTTTGGCCCTCAACGCTTGCACGCGCAGCATCGTCGAGCGCGTCAACGTCTATTGCAGACTGGCCTTCAGATAGGCACTCGCCATTCTCGCGTTCCACGGTCGAGGTCGGTGGAATGATAATGCTGTCTTTCAAAAACTCGCTCATGTTTCGTTCCTTCAATAGCTGCAGGTGACAAGGTCGTTCCGCGCAATGCCCACGAAAGCGTGGCGTGCTTCCGCCACGTCACTGATAAATCCCTGCTAGACCTCGTCCTTCAGCGTCTCCTTCTGGGTAATAAGGCGGGCAGAGTGGTGTCCGGAGGTAAATGCCCAAAGCCAGCTCAGCGCGACCGCCATGCGGCTCCGTGTTCCGATCAAAAAGTAGATGTGGGCAAAGCCCCAGATCCACCAGGCGATGGAGCCCTTGAGCCGAAGCCTGCCGAAATCGATCACCGCGGAGCTTGGCCCTATGGTGGCAAGATTACCAAGATGCCTGTACTTGAAGGGAAGCGGCGCTGAGCGCTGCTTAAGGCGGGCCTTGATCACCTGGGCGACGTATTTTCCCTGCTGCTTTGCGGCAGGAGCGATACCAGGAACCGGCATTCCCTCGCCGGTCTTAACGCTCGCGGTATCGCCGACAACGAAGATCTCCGGGTGTTCTGAGATCGTGAGGTCGGGCTGCACGATAGCCCGCCCTGCTCGATCTGTCTCCGCCCCGACCCATACGGCGGCCTTGGATGCCTGCACGCCCGCCGCCCATATGACCGTACGGCTCGGGACGAACTCGTCCCCGATCGATATACCTTCCTCGGTGCAGTCGGTTACCGGCCGTCCCGTGCGAACCTCGACGCCCATCGACGCAAGGGATCGCTCGGCGTATTGCGATAACGCCTCGTGGAAAACAGGCAGAACACGCGGTCCTGCCTCTACAAGAAGAATACGCGCCAAAGTCGTATCGATGTTTCTGAATTCCTCGACAAGCGTCCTTTGAGCCAGTTCGGCGATGATCCCGGCCATCTCGACGCCTGTCGGTCCGGCGCCGATTATCGAGAAGGTCAGCATTGCGGCCCGCGCTTGGGGATCGGTTTCCAGCTCCGCCTTTTCGAACGCCAGGAGAAGACGACGGCGGATGGTGGTGGCGTCTTCCAACGCCTTCAGTCCGGGCGCGAAAGGCTCCCATTCATCCCGGCCGAAATACGCGTGACGGGCCCCTGTTGCGAGAACAAGGGTATCGTAGGGAATGGCATGACCGCCCTTGAGCGAGACAAGCCGCTTCTCGACATCGACGCCCACGACCTCGCCAAGAAGCGTTGTGACATCTTTCCTTCCACGGAAGACCGCGCGAATGGGCCAGGCAATCTCGGAGGTTGCCAGGACGGTCGTTGCGACCTGATAGAGCAGCGGCTGGAACAGGTGATGATTGCGTCTGTCGACGATCGTGATCGAAAGGTTTGGACATTTGAGATCCTTGGCCAATTGGAGGCCGGCGAAACCGCCTCCCACGATGACAACTCGATGCTCCATTTCGTCCTCCCGCGAGCCTTTGGAAAAAAACCCGCCTCGGATCGAAGCGCGTCCTTCGGTGTTGCACGATCGCAAGCTCAGTCGCTGATGCGACTGCTCACAATGATGGAAGGGGGGCTTACCAGCAACGGAAGCAGCGGTTCGAGAACACGCTTGACGTTCGCAGATTCTCCGTGACGCGCGGCTGCCTCCTCGTTTGCCCAACCATCGAGAATGAAGAACGTATTCGGCTCGTCGGAGCGCTGGTAGAGATTGTAGTAAAGGCAGCCCTCTTCCTCGCGGGCAGGGCCGACAAACTCCTGGAGCAGTGTGTTGACACGGTCCCGGTTACGCGTCGATGTTTTAAACTCAACGATGAGATGCTGTTCGTCGGACTTGCTCGATGGCATGTGGGAAGCTCCTATTGAAGACGATGACGGGCTTGATCACGCGGCCAGCTTCGGCATCGGCGATGGCCTCGTTGATTTTCTCGAACGGGTACTTTGTGATCAGCTTCTGGAACGGAAACAGGCCGGCCTGGTTTAGTTCGACCAGTTGGGGGATGAAGAGCTGCGGGATCTGATCCCCGAGGATGGCACCCTGAATTTTCCGGTTGAAGACCATGAGGTCCAGCGGGATTGGAATATCCTTGCCGAGCGCGTCGAGCCCGAGGAGGACGACATGACCCCCTGCCCGCGTGCATTTGATCGTGTTCAGGATGACGGGAACGATACCCACGGCGTCGATCGCAAAATCGGCACCGCCGCCCGTCAAGGCGTGGATCTGCTCCACGACGTCTGGGTCCCTGCCGTTGATAGCGTGGGTCGCGCCCAACGTCTCAGCCATGGCCAAACGCTGCTCGTTCAGGTCGATGATGATGATCTTGCTGCACCGCCGGACCTTGGCGGCCATCACCGCAGCCATGCCGACCGCTCCCGCGCCGAACACGGCAATGGTTTGACCGATCTCCGGCTTCATGGCGTTGATGACGGTACCTGCTCCCGTTGCCATGCCGCAACCGAGCGGGGCCGCATTCGTCAGGTCGAAATCCTTGGGAAGCTGCGCGGCGTTGTTTTCAGTCGCCAGGACATGGGTCGCGAAGGATGACTGGCCGACAAAGTTGCTGCCGATGCCGACTTCATCACACAGCAAGGCCTTCTTGCCGTTCGGACGAAGCCCCGTCAGATTGTACTGGGTGTAGTTCTGGCAGTTCATCGGGTGAGAGCGCCGGCAATCGCCGCAGAAGCCACATGAACTCTGGCTGAGCGCAACGTGGTCGCCCACCCTTAAACCTTGGACGTCCGCCCCGATGGCCTCGACGATACCAACACCTTCATGTCCTGGTATGACCGGGGCGGGAGGCCCAAATATCCCATCACGGAGCAACAGGTCGGTATGGCAGATCCCCGTGGCGACCGTCCGCACGAGAATTTCATTGCCTTCTGGATCCGCCAGCTCAAGTTCACGAAACTCAAGCGGAGCTTTCGGTTTTGCGGCCACGGCCGCCGTTATCTTCACCATTCTTATCTCCTGCATTCTCCCGCGTTGACACCGGGAATGACCTGTTTGGCAGATCCTTGCGGCTAGACGCGACCGACGCGTGCTCCGTAAATGATCGCAGCAAGCGCGATGATCCCGCCCTGGACGATCAGCTTGCCGGGCTCCTGGATGCCGAACACCGTCAACATCGCGAAGAGGAAACTGAAGGCGACGACCGCCACGAAAGGCCCCGCGACGCCACCGCGGTCGACGCCGAACGTCACCCCACCGAGGATCGTCGCGGCGAGAGCGTTCATGAAGGTGTCGAAGCCGGGCTTGATCGTGCCAACGGCCAGAGCCGACACCTGAACCAGGGCGGCGATGCCTGTCAGCGTGCCCGCAAGTGTATGGGAGACAAAAATCGTGCGGGCCAGAGGTATGCCTGTTATCTCCGCCGCCCTCGGATTGTCGCCGACAGCGCGGAAGTAGCGCCCGAGGATCAAGAAGCGGAACGCTAATGCGACGAGAACGGAAATCCCGATCCAGACGATCACGGAGTAAGACAGGCCGTAGATGTTCCCGCTCGTCAGGACGCGAAGCCAGCTTGGTGTCGAACCCGGTGCACGGCCCGAACTCATGAATTGGATGATCCCGATGAGGATCGCCGATACGCTCAGCGTCGCGATGACCGCGGAGGCGCGGACATAGGCCACGAGGGCGCCGTTGATCAGACCGACGGCAAGGCCGATGACGATCGGCATCAGGACCGTGACGAAGGGCGGGTAACTGTTGAGGAGCCCGGAGCTGGCGAGATAGATCGAAAAAGCAAACACGCCACTGACCGAGAGATCAATAGAACGCACCCGCATGACAAGAGATTGCGCCAGCACCGCGATCCCAAGCGGCGCTGACTGTTTCAGGATCACGAACCAATAGTTTGGATTGATCAGCGTCGCGCTTACAGCGGGGGCCACAGCGATCAGGATTGCGAGCACGTAATATGCCGGGGGCAAACCGAGCACCCAGGAAAGTATGCGCCTGGCGGTGAGAGTGCGCGATGGCGTCTCAATTTTCGCATCCGTTGTGGTCATCGAGAGGTCCATCTCTTTCAAAGTCCGATCGTTTTGCGACGCTGTGAGACGACGAGTGCTAGCAGCAGAAGGCCCTTCACGACCGACTGGAGGAATGCCGAGACGTTAGCGAGGTTCATCACGTTGTTGACGATGCCGAGGATAGCCGCGCCGGCTACAGTGCCGAGGATGCTGCCGATACCGCCAGCCAGGTGAACACCCCCGAGCGCTGCTGCGGTAACGGATTCAATTCCGAATGTGGCGCCCCCCTTGGGATCGCCCGAGGCAAGGCGACCTGCGAGGAACATCCCGGCAGCGCAAGCAAATAGCGCCGACAGGATGTAGGCCTTGATGACTGTGCGCTCGACCGGGACGCCATTCATGCGGGCATTGAAGTCGTTACCACCCGAAGCGAACAGGTAAAGGCCAAACGGTCTGCGATAAAGCAACCAGGCAGCAACGAACGTGGCGACGATCAGCCAGAGCAGCGAGTTTGGCACGGGCCCAACGGAACCCGCGACTGACGCCGAAAGCCATTCGGGCACCTTCCCGCCGGGGATAGGAAGAATGATAAGCGCCAATCCCTGGCCGATACCCATGGTTGCCAGGGTCATGATGATCGGATGGACGTTGAGCCTGGCTACGCCGTAGCCATTCGACAATCCGAATGCGATCGCAACCGCAATGCAAAGCATGACACGGACAACCTCGGGCATGTCGAGTGTCATGATCGTAGTCGTCACGCTGATGATCGAACCAACGGAAACGTCTAGGCCGCCCGTCAGGATCACAAAGGTCTGGCCTAGCGCAGAAATAACAAGAACAGTGGATTGGGCCAGCAGGTTCGACAGATTCTCCGGCGCCAGAAATTGTGGAAGCAGGATAACCGAGGCGACCACCAGCACGAATAGCGTCCCGATCGACAGCCGGATCGCACCCGCCCTATAGGGTGCCTTCAGGAACTTTGCGACGGTATTCATGTATCCTCCTCAATGAACAGCGGCGCGCGGATCGTGCGCGGAGTTCGAACCGAGTGCGGTTCCCAGGATGGTTTCCTCTGTGGCATCAAGCGCGGGCATCTGTCCGACGATCTTTTTGTCGTGAACGACCAGGATGTTGTCACAGAGCCCGATCAGTTCGGGGTGCTCGCGTGACGAGACGATCACTGCACCGCCACGATCGGCAAAATCGCGAAGGAGCTTATAGATTTCCGCTTTAGCGCCGACATCGACGCCACGTGTCGGCTCCTCGATGACAAGGATATCAACCCCCGAAAGCAGCCAGCGGCCAAGAAGGACCTTTTGCTGGTTTCCGCCCGAAAGTTTGCCGACGGGCGAGGCTGGGTCGGCAGCCGCAACACGGAGCGACTTTATGACATCGTGAACCCTGGAGATGGAACGCCATGCAACGCTCGCCATGTTCCGGTTCAACTGCTTGCCAAGTGCGATGTTATCGTAGATCGGAAGCCGAAGAAATAAGCCTTCCTGCTTGCGGTCTTCAGGAATGAAACCAATGCCGGCTGAGATCGCACTCGAAAAGCCGGAGGATACGTTCACACCGATCATGCTATCGTCGCGGCGACGCCGGACGGTCACAACTGCGGCGGTTTCGACCCCGACGACCGCACGCATGATTTCGCGCTGCCCCTGGCCTTCCAGCCCGGCCAGTCCGATGATCTCGCCCGTGCGTACGGAAAAACCGACTGGCGGGCCATGGTCATTGAGACGAAGCCCTGCCACGTCGAGCATCGGCGACCCAATGGTCTGCGCCCTCGGCGGAAAGAAATTCTGAAGCTCGCGTCCAACCATGTTTGCCACAAGCGTTTGGAGATTGAAGTCTTCTGCCCTGGCTGTCTTTACCCAAGCCCCATCCTTCATGACGGTGATGGTGTCGCACAGTTCGAACACCTCGTTCATCCGATGCGAGATGTAGACGACAGCCTTCCCTTGCGCCTTCAGATCGCGGATGACCTTGAAGAGATGAGCGACGTCCGTCGAGTTTAGTGCCGCGGTCGGTTCATCGAAAATGAAGACATCGGCATTGGATGTCAGACCTTTGGCGATTTCCACTGCCTGCTGCTGGGCAACCGTCAGCGTTTCCACAATCGCCGTGGCGTCCAGTTGAGGGAAAACGTCGACAAGCAGCTTGCGGGATCGCTCGACGACCTCGGCGGTGTCTATCGACCCGTCGGCACGCCGCGGTTCGTGTCCAAGAAACATGTTTTCGGCGACCGTGAGATTGGGGATGAGGGTGAACTCCTGAAACACTGTCGACACCCCGGCGAGACGCGCTTCCTTGGGGGAACGGAAGGTCACCTCTTCTCCTCGCAGACGGATGCGTCCAGCGGTCTGTTGATAGACGCCGGCCAGAATTCGCATCAGCGTGGATTTTCCCGCCCCGTTCTCGCCCATCAATGCGTGGACGGAGCCGCGTTCAAGCGAAAATTGAACATTCGACAGGACTTTGGCCGCACCAAAGGACTTGTTTATGCCGACCATCTCGACAAGCATACTCATGAACACTTCCATCTGCGAGGGTGAAGAGGGCGCGCTTTGTCCGCGCCCTCCATGCGTCAGGCCTTGAAGTACTCGAGGAGCTTCTCATTCGGCATTTCTGTCGGAGCCCAGTAAGCGTCCGTGAGATCGGAGCGGTAAAACTGTGCAAGATTGTCGTCGACGATCGGCTTGGGCCGGTTGGTCCAGTTGCGCTGGATCGGCTTGCCTTCGAGAAGCGCGAAGGCCGCACGCAGGGCTGCCGTCGAAAGAGCCGGAGGGCAAATGGGCCCAATCGAAGAGAGCTTTTCGTCATTCCAACGACGCATCCAACCGTTGAGCGCTTCTCCCGTGATCGGTGGAATGGTGGAAGCCCCGGCTTCCTGCAGCGCGTCCAAGACCCCGAGCGACATGTTCGCGCCGTCAGTCCAGACCCCGGCGACATCCGGATCAGACAGATAGAGGCTTTCGGCTATCTTCTTTGAGTCCTCGTAGGACCAGCTGCCGTGCTGGGTTGAGGTGATTTGGAGACCGGACTTGCTGAAGACCTCGATCGCCCCGGCGTAACGATCAGCATCGATCGGATGTCCGGCGACGCCACGCAGCACCCACACTTTTCCCTTGTTGCCGAGCTTATCGACCAGGAACTGCGCCATCACCCGGCCAAAGTAGAAGTCGTCGCCTTGGACCTGCACCGTGAATTCGTCGGTGTCGACGCGACCGAGATAGACGACCGTCGGAATGCCGGCAGCCTTCGCCTTCCTGATGCCTTCCACGGCCGAGCCTGTCGTAAGCGGCGCAATGATGATTGCATCTACCTTTTGTGCGATCAGATCCTCGATGTCGGCGACCTGTTTTGAGGCGTTGAGGTCGGCGCTTCGGAATTGATAGTCGCCGACACGGGCCTTGTTCCTGCTGATTTCGTATTCGGCCTCGAATGCGGTTTGATAGGTGTGCGTCGAACCGGCCAGGCCATAGTGGCTGTGACCAATCTTCCAGGGACCTGACTTGGCAAACTTACCAGCGTCGACGACGGGGTTTTCCCCTTCGGACGGCCAAGTGTCGGGCAGCAGGGTGATCGTATCCTCTGCCCGCAGGATGCCCGGTATTCCGAACGCGCCAGCTGCAATCAAGGCACTGCCCGTCTGTAGGAATGTACGTCTTTTCATCGAAATTCTCCTCCTCTTGCCACCCAACGTGGTCATTTTGTCTGCGATCTGGAGCGCCGCTATCCTCCAGACATCGCTGAATTCTCCCCACAAACGGCAGATCGCATCATTATGAATAAGCAGACAATCTGTCAATAAACTATATTGAATTTCAGCTTTTTGACGTGTCTTCTGTGTTATCATACTGATTTTTTTATTCTTTTATTGCTGCTTGGTTCGATATAGCAATAAGACAAAGCAGCCGCCCGTCACCTCACCCACGAGCACGCCAACAGGAACCAGAGGAGACCGCGCCTCGCCGGCGAGGTTCATAAAAAGGAAGTTGGGAGCCATAATCGCTACCATCACCCGGAAAGCGAGGCCGCGAGGCAGGAAATACGGGCACCACCGTCAGCCGGCGCGTTCGATGAATGCCACTTCTGAATCAGTCAATCTGTCAAGCGAATTCCAGTTTTAAGACAGCCAACAATTCGGACCAAGATCTAGATCGGCCGAATACCCTGAGGAAGCAATTGATATTACATCGATTTTTCTCTTTACATGTCCGTGTAGCGGGCTGGGATGGCCTCAGCGACCATTTTGGTTCACTGAAGATAATTGACTGATTGTCTGCGAACGCCTACAAGTGTCACCTACCGGCCGAGCGCGCACTGATGGAGTCATTTTATGAAAGAAGCATACGCTGCAATTTCGCGCGAAAAGGCAAAGCCTCTTGTTCTGGAGTGCATCGGTATCGATCAACCTCGCCCCGACGAAATCCTCGTCCGGATCGTGGCGAGCGGTGTCTGCCACACCGACATGGTTGTTCGCGACCAAGGATATGACGTACCGCAGCCCGTGGTTCTCGGCCATGAAGGCTCCGGCGTCGTGGAAGTGGTCGGGGCCGATGTAAAAGAGCTTTCGCCCGGCGACCACGTGGCTCTAAGCTACGCATATTGCGGGAAATGCGAGAAGTGCCGGGGAGGCACGCCTTATTATTGTGAAGACTTTTTCGGCAGAAATTTCCGTGGCACCCGGCCGGATGGCAGTTGCCCGCTACATGATTCACACGGTACCCAGATCAGCGGGTGCTTCTTCGAGCAGTCTTCTTTCGCCACCTATGCCATCGCCAGCGAGCGCAATGCGGTCAGGGTTTCCAAAGATGTTCCCCTCGAACTCATGGGACCGCTGGGCTGCGGGCTGCAAACTGGCGCCGGAGCGGTTCTCAACTGCCTCAAGCCCCAACCGGGATCTTCCATTGCAGTGTTCGGCGCGGGTGCGGTCGGCATGGCAGCCGTCATGGCGGCGAAGATTGCCGGATGCTCGACCATTATCGTGATCGACCTTAACGATGAACGTCTCGAACTGGCGATTGAACTGGGTGCAACCCACATCATAAACGCCCGCAATAGGGATAGCGTCAAGGCGATCAGGGAAATCATTCCCGAAGGCGCAGACTTCAGTCTCGAATGCACGAGCTCGCCGAAGGTGTTTCGCCAGGCGGTCGATTGCCTCGGCACCCCAGGAACCTGTGGACTGGTCGGATCGTCCGCGCTCGGAACGGAAGGGATCGTCGATATCGGCAACTTTCTGTTCGGCCGTACGCTCGTCGGTGTGGTCGAAGGCCAGAGCATTCCCTCCAAATTCATACCCGAGCTCATCGAATACTGGCAGCAGGGACGGTTCCCGTTCGACAAGCTCGTCCAGTTCTACGATCTCAACCAGATCAACGAGGCAATGGCCGATTCCGAGAGCGGCAAGGTCATCAAGCCAATCCTGCGCATGAAGCACTAAGCTCTCGTCACGAACATTGTCCAGAAGTCAGCCTCCCAAGGCAACGTCCGGCGGGGCCGTGGTCGTCACGGTCTCGCCCGGACACTCTGGAACGCAGGTGTGAGGCGCAACCCCGTTTCATCATTGCAACGCGACCAGGTCGCGGTAACGGTAGTGGGCTCTTCCAGGTCAAAATATTAGTCTGCGACGGCGCAATTTCTCGGCGATCCGTGACCCCCTCATCAAGGCCTTGCGGCAGTTGACGACCGCACGTCATTCAACTGATGCTGCCCTTGGGCCATAAGAGCACTCGGGCCGGCAGGCCGAGCGTCCCCCGACACGTGCGCCTTGCGTCGACGTGCCACCAGCAAAATGCCAGACAATCGGCGATGATCTTGCCAGCGAGTGGCCAGTGGCGCGCTTTCTCCGTCCCGTCGAAAAATACCAACGAAACTTTCGAGATGGGTCATCAGGCGTTGGGCCAACGGAAGCCTTAAGCAGACAGACCCACGACAAAGGCGAGTCTCGCCCCTGCCTCTCTCCGCACGTTCCGACGTTCCATTGCCGTTCTGCCCTCGACGTTCGCCTGGGCAGCGTGATCGGCCGGGTCCTGCTCGCGGTCGGCCGCCTCGTTTTGAAGGCTGTCGGCGCGGTCTTGACCAAGACTCTCCCCGCCTTCTGCAGAATGTGTCATCGGGCTTCCGTGACGAGCTCAAACCTTGCTGGTGGCGAGCCTTAAGACCCACCACCAGCCGTTGGACTATGACTGTATGCCGCCCATGCAGACGTATTTCATGGAAAGGAAGTCATCCATGCCGTATTTCGAGCCCTCGCGGCCGAACCCCGACTGCTTGACGCCGCCGAACGGTGCAACCTCCGTGGAGATCAGGCCCGTGTTGACGCCGACCATCCCGTACTCCAGGGCCTCCGTAACCTTCCAGACGTTTCGAAGGTCGTTGGCGTAGAAGTAGGCGGCGAGACCGAACTCTGTGTCGTTGGCCAGTTCAATGACCTCTTCCGTCGTTTTGAACCTGAAGACAGGAGCGAGCGGCGCAAAGGTCTCCTCTCGTGCGACCTTCATTTCCTTCGTGGCTTCCGAGAGAAGCGTCGGCTGGACGAAGGTGCCACCACGCTCGTCCCTTGCGCCGCCCACAACGATCTTCGCACCCTTACCGACCGCGTCATCGATGTGACTATAGAGCTTCGCCACCGCATCGTCGTTGATCAGCGGACCGATGGTGGCTCCATCCTCGAACCCGTCAAGGACCTTGAGCGCGGAAACCCGCGCCGCGAGTTTCTCTATGAAGCGGTCGTAGACCCCGCTCTGGACGTAGAGACGGTTGGCGCAAACGCAGGTCTGGCCGGCATTGCGGAACTTGGACAGCATCGCTCCTTCCACGGCCTCGTCGAGGTCGGCATCGTCGAAGACGATGAAGGGAGCGTTGCCGCCGAGTTCGAGGCTGAGCTTCATGATCTTTTGTGCGCCCTGCGCCATCAGGATGCGGCCGACCTCGGTAGACCCTGTGAAGGTCAGCTTCTTGACGACGGGGTTCGAGCAGACTTCTTCACCGAACATCCGGGCGTTGTCTGTCGGCAGGACGCTGAACAGGCCGCCGGGTATTCCCGCGCGCTCAGCGAGTATGGCAAGAGCAAGGGCCGACAATGGGGTTTCGGCGGCCGGCTTGAAGATGATGGCGCAGCCGGATGCCAGCGCCGGGGCGATCTTGCGGCAGACCATGGCGGAAGGAAAGTTCCAGGGCGCGATGGCCGCCACCACGCCGACGGGCTGTTTGATGACTATCAGGCGCTTGTCGGCCTGATGCCCCGGAATGGTGTCGCCGTAAACGCGCTTGGCTTCTTCCCCGAACCATTCAATGTAGGAAGCGCCGTAGGCGACCTCTCCGCGTGCCTCGGCTAGAGGCTTGCCCATCTCGGACGTCAGGATGATCGCGAGGTCCTCGGTGTTGGCCGTGACGAGGTCGAAGAACTTCCGCATGACGCCGGCACGTTCCTTGCCCGATCGTGCGGCCCACTTTTTCTGGGCGAGTTTGGCGACGTCGATGGCTTCGCGGACGTCCTGGAGTCCTGCGCTCGGGAGGCTCGCAATCACGTCCCCGGTCGAGGGATTGTGGACCTGGATCGTCTTGCCGCTCGCGCCCTCTTTTCGCCAGTCGCCTCCTACCAGCATTTCCTCGCGTACCAGGGAGGGGTCTTTCAGGCGATCCAGTAGAGCGGTGGAGATAGCCATTGGTATTCCTTTCGATGCAACGTTCAAATCTGATTACGGATGTGTGGTGAGCGGGCGTAGATCGCGACCATGGGGACGATCAGCAGCCCTACGACGGCCTGTTGTGCCGGGAAACTGAGCCCCAGGCCGACGAGAAGCGAGGTCAGGACAGTAAGGACGAGGACGCCGAGGACCGTCGCTCCATACCCGCCGGCACCGCCTAGAAGAGACGTTCCGCCGATAACGACCGCCGCCACGGTGGTGAACAGATAGGGATCACCGACCCCGACAAAACCGCCGCCGGAGAAACCGAGGAGCAGCATTCCGGTGAGTGCCGACATCGCCCCGCTGACGCTGTGAATCACTGTCCAGATCTTGAATTCCGAGATTCCGAGGCGGGCGGCGGCCGTGCGGCTCCCGCCAACAGCATAGAGGCTCCGGCCAAACCAGGTGTTGTGCATTATCCAGCCCAGAGCGACGGCGATGAAAGCCCATATGACGATAACCGGTGGAAACGGCAGACCGAAGAACCTGCCATTGAACGCCGAAAGGTTGCGAAGCCATCCGGGGACGGGCGCAAAGACGGTACCGCCGAACTGCGATCCGAGCGAGGTGTAGATCTGGACCGCCCCGACGGCGGCAAAACCAAGACCGAGCGACATGATCAGCGCCTGACCCTGCAGCCGGAAGCTGAGGGCGCCGTTGCAAGCCCCGACCAAAATGCCAAGGAGAAGCACGACGATCATGGCGACGGGGGCGGGAAGACCCGCCACCATGAGGCTTGGAAGCAGGATATTGGCGCCACCGATGATGTATGGGATGGAAAGATCCAGCGCTCCAACGAGCGCGCAGAGCGTCTGCCCAACAGACGCCAGCCCAAGGAAGGCGGCGAGAAGGAGGATCGATCGCGCGTTCTGCGGCGACACGAAGCCCGGCACGAGCAGGGCTCCAAGAATGAGCAGACACGCAAGGAGACAGAAGCCGATCGAAATACTCTTGTGCTTGCGCAAAGGGCTGGCGCCACGGGTCGCGCCGATTTCTGTGTTCAAGACAGTGGAGATCATTTCCTTACTCCTCACGCGACAGTGCGGCGGCTGATGACGAAGACGTTCACGAGAAGTGACCCAACGAGGATCAGGCCAAAGGCCATTTGCGTGACGAAGCCGGAAACCGTCCCGAAGTTGAAAGTGGACAGAAGATACGAGATGAGGAACATGTTGATCGCGCCGAGCGTCGAGCCGAGCGCACCGCCGCGGCCCCCGGAGAGACTAGCTCCGCCAAGGACCAGCGCCGTCACCGCTTGCAGCGTGTAGGTGCTGCCCTGGGTCGGGTCGCCGGATGAGATCAGCGCGGTGTAGCTCAATGCGGCCAGCCCGGCAAAAACGCCGCCGACCGTATGGGCGATGATGCGCACGACGTCGACCTGCACACCGCTGGTATAGGCCATCCGCTCGTCAGCGCCTGTCATCCGCAGGTTGCGGTAAAACATCGTGCCCCTCAGGACGCCCCAGATTGCGAAAGCGCCGAGCAGAAGCAACAGGACAGGCGAAAATATGCTCGTTCCCGCGCCCCAGCTTAGCATCCAGTCTGGAGCGACACCGCCGGGACGCGACATGACCATCAGGTTGACGCCCGACAGAACGAGGAAACCGGAGAGCGTGACGATGATGGGCGCGACGCGCACATAGATGATCACAAGTGCTTGCACCAGCTGGAACGCTGCTCCCAATCCCACCGCCCAGGCAATGATGGCCAACGGGTGCGTGATGCCGTTGCCGACCAGCCACGTAATGAGCGTGACGTTGACGAAGCCCATGAGCGGGCCCACGGAAAGGTCCACCGCTCCGCGGCCCGCCATGACGATCGGTGTTATCGCGAGCGTGGTCAGGATCAGCGGCGTTGCAACCAGAATGGCTCCGGCCAGACCATTGTTCGTGAACAGACCCTGGCCCCGGAAGGCGACAGCGCAAAGGAGGACGAGGAAAAGCCCGGCCGGAACGAACAACGAGCGGTCCTGCGTGACTTGACGGAAAGCGGTTACGGACATCATGCGGTCCTTTCCAGATCGAAATCAACGGAAGCGTCCCGGGCTTTCCCGAACATAGCGGCGAGGATTGGTGCCTCGGCGATTTCCTCGCCGGTCAGGGATCGAAACAACGTTCCCCCGAAGAACACGTCGACGCGATCGGCAAACCCGATGAACTCCTCGATCTCACTCGAGACGTAGATGACACTGCCGCCTTTTTCAGCGAACAGACGTAACTCCCGGTAGAGGTCACGCTTAGTGCCGAGATCGACACCGCGCGCGGGGTCATTCAGGAGGATGACTTGGGGATCGTTTGCGAAGGCGCGCCCGATAAGCACCTTCTGCTGGTTGCCGCCCGACAGTGAGGTGATCCTGTTCGACGGGCTGCCGATCTTGATGCGCAGACGATCCACTTCGCGCTTAAACATGGATTTCAGCGTGGGCTTGCGGATCACGCCCAGGGGTCCGAGCGTCTTCCTGTAGACACCGATGGCGAGGTTTTCGAAGATGCTTTGTTGCGGGAAGATACCCTCGCGCTTGCGATCCCCGGAGACGTAGGAAACACCGAGCTTCGCCGCATCGTCGAGCGATTGCAGCGCGATCATCTTGTCCGTATCAACCGAGCGGACCTTCACCTCGCCACCGAACGGCTGGATGATGCCGGCCAAGACGCGGATAAAAGCGTCCTGCCCCTGCCCATCAAGCCCGGCTACGCCGACGATGCTCCCCTTGGGAAGGTCGAAATCGAATAGGCGCGCCGACCTGTGCGCGGCGAGACCCGTCGCGGTTAGTATGAGAGGGGCCGATAGCGCCTTCTTTCGGGAGGCGTATTCTGTCGCATCGCTGGCGCGCCGATCTGCCGGCGTCATCATGGACAGCAGGTTTTCCTCGGTAATCTCATCCTTTCCGAGCGTACCGACAGTTATCCCATCACGCAGGATCGTCGCACGGTCGGCGATACGCACGAGTTCCGCGATCCGGTGGGTTACGATGAGGATCGTCGCGCCCTCGGCACGAAGGCGGTCGATTTCCGCGTGGAGCCGGAGGGTCGAGTCGAGGTCGAGCGCGGCCGAAGATTCGTCGAGGATCAGCACCTGCGGCCTGCGAAGAATAGCCCGTGCGATGACGATCCACTGTTTGATGCTGAGCGGCAGGCTGCCTGCCAGTTGATCGAGGTCTACGGATTTTCCAACGAGCCGCGCCAGGATTTCAGCTGCTTCGCTCCGCCGATCGCCGGTCGACTGCGAACGAAAGACACCGTCACGACCGACATAGAGGTTCTCGAATACGCTAGCCTCGTCAGCAACCAGGACTTCTTGGAAGATGGTGGTCAGGCCGGCCCGCTTGGCGTCGACGGGCGAGGCAACCTTTTCACCCAGGATCGTGACCTTGCCTGCGTCCGGGTGCAAAACGCCCGACATGATCTTGGCCATCGTGCTCTTGCCGCTGCCGTTTTCGCCAACGATGGCGTGCACCTCCCCGGCGCGGGCCTCGAAGTCGCACTTCTTGAGTGCCTTCGTCTCCCCGAACGCCTTGGCGACATCTACCATTCTGACTGTTATCTCGCTGCCCATCGCAGACCTCCCACCCGCAACGTCCGCCAAGGCGGCTTTTACGATCTTCCAACGGTCGCCCGGCAGTTAAGCCACCGGGCGGATCCGGCTTACTTGGCTACCGGCTTCCAGGGATCGGCAGGACGCTCGAAGTACTGGTCGGCAATCGCACTTGGGAACCATCCGTCCGCCTTCGGTTCGACGAAATCCGTCGAGTTCACATCGCAATCCTCGGGGATCGAAGCGCGAACGTCATCGATGGTGAACGGCAGGACAGGGCGCAGGAAGGACTGTACCTTCGGCCCCTGCCCTTCGAGCGTGCGAAGCATGATCTCCCACATCTGCTGCATCTCGCGGCGCGGCGGCCAGATATGGAAGCCAGCATCGACCCATTCTGGATTCTGGCGCCAGTAACATGCCGCCGAAGCCTCGCCGCCCAGCGTAATGGGCACCATGTCACGACCCGACTGGAGCATGGCATTCAACACGCCGTTCTCCTGCGCGCCCTGTGTCAGAATACCGTCAATCTGAATGGGGTTCGTCGCCAGAAATTTCTGCACCTCGACCTGTGCTACCTGGTCGGTCCACTTGCCAGCCACTTCGCCGACAATCTTGATGTCGGGATACTTTGCCAGCGCTTCTTTGGCGGCCTTGTCGAAGCTGTCGGATGAGGCGAAGCCAGGGATGCCCGACACGAGAAGCACGTTGCCTTTCTTGCCGATCTTGTCTGCGAGCCAGGTCGCCATCTCGCCGCCGCCCTGCGCGTGATTGGCAGCGCCGTTGATCGCGTAAGGCGACGTCACGTATCCCGAAAACGAGAAAACAGGAACGCCTGCCTTATAGGCGTACTCGATCGTCTGGTTGAGGGCGGTGACGTTCGAGCAGCAGATGATGATGGCATCGACCCCATCATCAACCATCTGGCGCATCTGCTGAATCTGGACGGCGTCCTTGAGGTCGGACTGAGTGACCACGACTTCAGATACAAGCCCCGCTTCCTTGGAGCGCGGCAAGAGGTCATTCATGACGGCATCGAGGGCGGCTGCGCGCCACGTGTTGCCGGCATAGCTACTGGCGTAGCCGATCTTCCACGGCGGTCCTTTCTTTGGCTTGAAGTCCTTATAGGCGCTCGCTCCGAGCGGAACCTGCGGGTCGACGACCTCGTAGATTTTCTTCTCGTTGGGGGGGAGCTGGTCGACGCCGTCAGCCCAAGCAGTGGTCGTCAGGGCGCTGACCGCGATCAGCGCCCCCATGGTTCCGGTTAAACTCCGTCTCATTGGATGCTCCTCCCAAGAGATTGTTTCAGGCGACCTTCGCCCTGGTTGCGGATGCCTGCTGGATTTCCTCGAGGATCGGCAGCAGGTATTTTCTGAACTCGGTGTAGTCTTCAGTGACCGGGAAATGTCCGAGCTTCTCCATCGTCCAGAACTTGCTGCCCTTGACGAGATCGGCGGCGATCTTGGTGTCGGCCGGGGAGGTATTCGGATCGTATTCGCCCGTCAGGAAGTACAGCATGCACTTCGACGTATCGATCTTGCTCGCCTCTTCGGGCGAGACATTGTGGTCATAGTAGTAATAATAGAGGTCACCTGCGAAGACGCCCGGACCGCCGCAGCTATATTCCCATTGGATTTCGCGGACATTGGCTTCTGGTGAGTAGGGCGAGATATTGAGCATCATGGCCGCGCCGATGGAGGTGCGGTTCACGTTTGGGTTGTCGAATTCTTTCCGAATGCCTGCCATGCCGACATCGACATATTCGGCAGCCGAGCGCAGTGCGCCTTCGACGGAGATAGTAGCGCGGAAGTTGTCGGGGTAATTCGATGCGAGATCGATAGCAAGATGTCCGCCCATCGAGCTACCCATATAAACGGGGCGGTCCAGACCAAGGGCCTTAGAGAGTTCCAGTTGGAAATCCATCATGAACTTCTTGGTCATGTTGTACTCTTTCTCCCACCAGCGAACGCCGTGGGGAGGAAGAGACTTCCCGTGATAGGGCAAGTCGAACGCGATGACGCGGAAGTTCTTGGTCACGTCTTCGTCGCAGAGCGTGTGCCGGTACTGGCGGCCGTCGGAGCCCGCCGTGTGACCGACAAGCAAGGGAATGCCCTCTCCGGCTTCCTCGTAATAGACGCGATATTCGATGCCTTCGATCGTCAGGTAGACGTAACGGCCCGTGATTGGATCATGCCTAGTCATGCTGCTACTCCTTCCGGGCGGGCTTCGCGCATCAGGTTCGTCATGCGATTGAGCGCAGGGAGATACGCGAAGGTTTCGTTATTGTTGCTAAGGTACAGACCGTGTTTGATGTTTGACGACTGCAGGCACTGATAAAACGGCCGCGGCTTCTTCTGGAGAAGCGCATCCCACTGTTCACCCGTGCCCCGGATGACGATCTTGCACGTCTCGTCGTCGTAGGCGGCTTCTTCGACCTTCACCATCTTGCCGTCTTCGAAGTGGAGTGCGACGCTGCGGGTCGGAAAATCGCATTTGATAATGCCGTTGAGATAACGGGTTTCGCGCTTGAACTCGAAGTCCTCCAGCGCCAGTTTTTTGAACTTCTCGAGATCGATGGCCAAGTTCGGCTCCTCCCTAGTTAAAACGGCGCGGCCGATCCACGCCCTTCAAAATTTTCCGCCACGCCTAGCGGCGGCGGCTTCAGATGCCCATTTCGTTGAAGACCTCCTGGGCGTTTCGGAAGCTGTCGATGCCCGCCGGTACGCCGGCGTAGATCGCGACCTGCAGGAAAATCTCCTGGATTTCCTCCTTGCTAAGGCCGTTGTTGATCGCGCCGCGCACGTGGCCCTTGAGCTCATGCGGACGATTGAGAACAGAGATCATGCCAAGGTTCAGAATGGACCGCGCGCGCCTGTCGAGGCCTGGTCGATTCCAGATCTCGTTCCAGCAATACTCAGTGACGAGCTGCTGCATAGGCCAGGTGAAGTCGGTCGCCTTACCGAGTGCTGCGTCGACATAGGCATCGCCCATGACTTCACGACGCGTCGCCAGCCCTCGAGCGAACTGTTCCGAAGGGACAGGCCGCTCCTTGCCGTGTGTTTTCACTTTCGTTTCTTTCGTGGCGGTCATTCGACAACGCTCCTAGCTCTACTGTCTACGACAAGATAAACTGATTATCAGACAATCTGTCTGTTTCGCCCGAATTCGCGAGTTTCCGAGGCTAATTGTGATCTTCGACGTATCGGATGATGCGGGTGTGGTCCTCGGATGGGCCTAGCGCCTTCTGTGCAGCATCCCAGGCGTCTGCCGTGCTGGCGAGAGCATCGAGGCGAAGACCAAGCGTCTTGGCGAGATCGGCGGCGATGCGGATATCCTTGGCCATCAGGCCAATGGCAAATCCCGACCCGAACGTCTCAGAGAGGATGAACTGCTTCATCTTCACTTCGGTGGCGTTGTTCTTTCCAGACGACGAGTTGAGAATATCGACGATCGTCGCCGGCTCCAGGCCGAAGGCACGTCCAAGAAGGACACCCTCGATCGCCGCCAGCACACCTGCACCGGATACGAAGTTGTTAATCGCTTTCATCGCGTGACCCGAGCCAACTGGCCCCGTCCGGAACACCTGTTGTCCCACTGCCTTCAGCAGCGGCTCGGCCTCCTCGATATCAGCATCCTCCCCACCGGCCATGATTGTCAAGGTGCCAGAAACGGCGCGCTTGACGCCTCCGGAGACCGGGGCGTCAACCAGCCGAAGGCCACGAGAAGCAAGTTCGAGACCGAGCTCCCTTGTGTCGTTTGGAGCAGACGAACTCATGTCTATGACGACGGCATTCTGCTTCAGGCCGCCACAGGCGTTTTCGCCCAGCAGCGCCTCGCGCACGATCTTGCCGTTCGGAAGCATGGTGATCACGAAACTGGCCCCGACCATGGCGTCAGAAATCGTTTCGGCGGCTCGCCCGCCCGCATCAGCGAGCTTTGTCTTGGCGTCTTTCGAGAGGTCGAAACCGACGACATCGAAGCCCGCCGAAATGAGATGTTGAGCCATAGGTTGGCCCATCGCGCCCAGCCCTATAAAGGCCACGCGCGTTGCGTTGAGTGTCGATGACATTTTTTCCTCCGGACGCGTGCGAGCAATGAAACCCGCCTTCCTTCAGAGAGGATTAAAAAGATTATCAGACAATCTGTCAATCGAAATTTTAAGTTTCTAGCGCTGCGTTCTTCCGGAGGTATTCAAGTGCGACCTTGGCAGCCTGGTCGATATGGAATTTGCAGGCCGCCGCCGCCAACGGCCCGTTGCGATTCTGGATTGCGTTCGCAATATCCTTGATTTCGGCAATGCTGTGCGCAAGGCGTCCCGGTTGCGTCATGGTTGTCATTCGAAGGAGATTGATCCGATTGTGCAGAGCTGTCAGCATTTGCCTTACGAACACGTTTTTGCTGCCGTCCATCAAACAGTTGTAAAATGCGTTTTTCGCATCTATGAGGCGCGCACCGACGCCACTTTCGGCGGCGGCTTCGAATTCGACCACCGCGGCTAGAAGTGTCGCTATGTCGGCGGCAGTGCCATGCTCAGCGAACTGCTGGCCCGCGAATCCTTCAAGAAGAGCCCGAACGGTATAGAGTTGCTGCGCTTCCTCGTAGGTGATCGTACTGACGACCGGTCCCTTATGGGGATAGCTTGTGATAATGCCTTCAGCTTCGAGCTGTCGCATTGCCTCGCGAACCGAGGTCCTGCCGACGCCCAGCATTTCGCAAAGTTCTCGCTCTACCAGTCGCTGGCCGGGCTTAAATCGCCCACTGGCTATCGCCTGACGTAGAGTCTCCTCAACTTTTACGCGCAACGTCGCACTTTGTCTGGATATCTGTAGGTCTGTCTGCATCGCCCGCCAACACCTGTAATCGGCTCACGCCGCGCTAAATCATTCTCTACATATGGAGGCATTCGCTCTTAATATCAATCCAGATTGTCTGAGAGCTGCCAGTCTCAGTTGATCTCTTCGCGACAGCTTTGCCTGCTCGTCGTGTCTGACAGCCATAGACTTGCGGGCTCTTAAGTCGCGGATAGCGCCGCCCGGAGCGCGATCTGACACGGTCCTACAGCTATGGCCTTGAAGTTGTCAGCGCATAGACTGGTGAGAAGGACAGAAGACGGCGCATATCGCGCTCGGTGGCCGCTCCCCTCGCAATCGCAAAAACTTCAAAAAATCTCGAGGCATGGCTAAGAGAAGGTTGGGCATCACGCATATTGCTGTCTCAGCGTTTCAAAGAACGCCGGACGATCTTGCTGCCCGTCAGAGGTTCGATCAGCCTCGCGCCCGCATTTCAGCCGAGGCAGCGTCTTCAAGCCATACGTTTTCCAGCCATTGCTTGAACGCGTTGACCTTTTCTGATCTGAGCCGCGAGCGGACATATGTGAGCGTGTGGCAACGAAGGTTGGGGCCTGTCATCCCGAACGGAAGGACGAGGTTACCTCTTTCCACATCCCGTTCAAGAAGCCGGTAGCTCTCCAGGCACACGCCGCGTCCTTCGACAGCGGTCGCGATCGCCATAAACGCATCGCGAAATCGAGCGCCGCGATTGACGTCAATCGCCAAGCCGTGGTCCTTCGCCCATTGTTGCCAGCTGTAAAGCGTCTGCTCCGACTTGATTAAGGTGTGGCCCACCAGATCCGATGGCTTGCGTATGGGCCGCTCGCCATTCGCCACCTCGGGAGAGCAGGCTACGACGATTGTCTCAAGGGGGAACTCCTCCGCCGCGATAGAGCCCAGTCGAGGAGCGCTGCCGTAGCAGATATCGACATCGACCGAGCCATCGGACAATTTTGCAGGATCCGATGTCGACAGAAGCCTGATTTCGATCGAGGGATACAATTCTTCGAACCGAGGCAATCTTGGCATAAGCCATAGCGAAGCCAGACTTGAAGCACAGCCGACGCTCAGGACGTCGACGCTGTTGCGCCGGCACACCTCATCGGTCGCCTGCTCAATCATCGAAAGCGCTTCTGAAAGATCACGGTGGTATCGCTCGCCAATCTCGGTGAGCGACACGTTCCTTCCAATGCGGTGAAAGAGTTTTTCCCCAAGGTCGTCTTCCATCAGCCTGATTTGGTGGCTGATCGCCGACGGAGTAAGCTGCAGCTGGGCAGCAGCCTCGAGAAATGAACCCTTTCTGCCGGCTGCGACGAACGACTGTATTGCACGAATGGATGGAAGTGACGTCATCACGTTCTCGATCCATAGACATCTGATCTAAGAGCACAGCGGGTCATAGCAATGCTACCTTGCGCGCGGCACGGTGGCCAAACTCGGACCGAATACTCTCACCTGCAGCAATCCGCTTGATGTCTCCGAGAACTTGCGAGAAGTCTGCGAGGCTCGAGGTGCCAAAGCCCATATAGACCTGCTTGAACAGCTGATAGAGGGTCTCATAACGTCCGCGCGTGCTCGGATCAGGCTCAAACTTTCTGTAGCCCACGCACATGGCTGCCTGAGCGCTCTCGATTGATCCATGATCTTTGGCTGCAAGAGCGGCGAATATTCCCGAACCGAGACCGGTCGGAATACCGTCGGGGACCAATATCGGCTTGCCTATAACATTGGCGTAGATCTGGTTGAGGATGTCGTTCCTTTGCGGGATACCTCCCCCATTAATGACGCGGTTCACTGGAACGCCGTGCTGCTCCATCCGCTCCAGGACAACCCGTGTGTGGAAAGCCGTACCTTCAATCGCGGCATACAGTTCGTCCTGCGCTGTATGGCCGAGATGCCAGCCAAGCGTCATTCCACCAAGGTCGGAGCGGACGAGAACCGTCCGGTCCCCGTTGTCCCAGGGGAGACGCATCAGACCGGTCTTTCCGCCTTCGATGCTTTCCAGGCCTTCAGCGAGCCTGGACACCGTCGTGCCGGCACGTCGTGCTATTGCATCGAACAGGTCGCCTGTCGCAGACAGGCCTGCCTCAACTCCCACAAGGTCTGGATGTGCACTCCCTGGGACGACGCCGCAAACACCGGGGATTAGCTTCACACGTTCACTAACGGCAATGATACAGGTCGACGTACCGATCACATTGACGACGTCCCCCAGACGGCAGCCAGCGCCAATTGCATCCCAATGGGCATCAAACGCACCCGTGGGAACTGGTATCCCGGAGGTCAGGCCGAGTCGTTCGCCCCAGTATGTGCTGAGCCCACCTGCGATCGAAGCAGAGGTCTGATATGTTCCGCCAATCTTCTCGCGCACGCCGTCGAAAAGCGGATCGACGCGGGACAAGAAAGCCTGCGAGGGCAAGCCACCCCATTTCGGGTTCCACATCCACTTGTGTCCCATGGCGCAGACGCTGCGCACCATGCGAGCCGTGTCGGTCACTCCGGTGAGGACCGCGGCCGCCATGTCGCAATGTTCCACGGCGGTCCCAAAGCGCTCGCGCTGGTCGGGATTGTGGCGCATCCAGTGGAGAAGCTTGGCAAAGCCCCACTCGTGGGAATAGGTTCCGCCGCACCATTCAATTGCTTCAATGTGCATGTCGTGCGCCATCGCCGTTATCTCTTCGGCTTCCGCTTTGGCGCGGTGATCACACCAGAGGTAGTAGTCCCCCAAAGGCTGCATATTTTTGTCGACAGGCAACACCGAGGACCCCGTCGTGTCGACCGCAATCGCACGGATCTCCTTGGAATCTACGCCGCATTCGTCGATCACTCGATGCATCGCCAGCACAAGCGCTTCCATATGATCTACGTGGGACTGCGTTGCCAGGTCGGGATCGGAACGACGCCGCTCGAGAGGATATTCCGCGACGCAGGTTCCAAGGGAACCCTTCTTGGAATCAGCCAGCGTTACCCGCACGCTCAAAGTTCCGAAATCAACTCCTGCTACAATCGACATGATAATCCTACTTGGAACTGTCTGGCTGGCCGTAGGTCGCCGACTGGCCGTGCTTGCGTTGATAGTGGAGGTCCAGCAAAGCGTCGGAAATTTCTGGATCGTCCTGGTTCAGTTGCCGGGCGTGGAAGGCAATCTTGGCGACAGCCTCGAGCATCTCCGCGTTATGAACGGCGTCGGCTGCGTCCTTGCCCCAGCAGAAGGGACCGTGATCGTTAACCAGGGCTGCGGGGACGGAGAGCGGCGCATTATTTCCGAGTGCCTCGACGATGACCTTGCCCGTGTTGCGGACGTAACCGTCTATGATTTCGTCGTCGCGCAGCTTGCGAGTAACGGGGATCGTTCCGTTGAAATAGTCGGCATGGGTCGTTCCCATGGCAGGGATACCCCGGCCGGATTGGGCCCACACCGTCGCGAAGAACGAGTGCGTGTGGACCACGGCACCGATAGACTTGAAGCTTTTGTAGAGTTCCAGGTGCGTATCGAGATCAGACGATGGTCGCAGCGTGCCCTCTAGGATATTGCCATCGAGGTCGGTTACAACGATATCTGCGACCTGCATTGCCTTATAGGAAACGCCACTCGGTTTGATGGCGACAACACGCTTCTCGCGGTCGATAGCGCTGACGTTACCGAACGTCGAGATGACAAGGCCGCTATCGTAGAGCGCGGCATTTGCATCAAGAACGGACTTGCGGAGCTCGGAATATTTAATCATCGTCTCCTCAGGCCTTTTGGCGGCGACTGAAACGATCGGCTGCCACGGCGATCAGGATGATCGTGCCGATGACGACCTGGTGCCAGAAGGTGTTCACGTTGAGCAGGTTGAGCGCGTTGCGGACGACCGCCATCAAAACGGCACCTACGGCGGTTCCAAAAAGAGTGGCGCGCCCGCCGGACAAACCCGTTCCGCCGATAACCACGGCAGCTATGACATCCAGCTCGTACCCCTGGCCGGCTTCAGGCATGGCGGCTTCAAGGCGCGAGGTGAGCAGAACGCCCGCGAAGGCCGACAGGACCCCGACCAGCACGTAAACGGCGATCTTGACCTTGTCCGTGGGGATGCCGACCAGCCGGGCAGCGTCCGGATTGCTGCCGATCGAGAGAACGAAACGGCCGAAACGCGTGTAATAGAGAAGGTAGAAGGCGATCGCGAAGACGATGGCGGTCAGAATGACCGGAACAGGAACACCGCCGGCATAGCTCTGGCCGATCATTCGGAAGGCGGGGTCGGAGGCTCCGACGATCGGAATACCCTGAGTGTAGACCATCACGATACCGCGGCTGATGACCATGATGGCCATTGTGGCGATAAAGTCCGTGATCCCGACCTTGGTGATCAGGATGCCGTTCACCAGTCCGATCACCGCACCGACCGCAATCCCCCCTGCGCATGCCAGAGGAACGGGATAGCCAAGCACAATCAGGTTTGCGGTCACAAGACCGCTCAGCGCAAGTGTCGAACCGACGGAGAGGTCGATGCCCCGCATCCCGATCACAAAGGTCGCTCCAAACGCGGTCACGGCAATGGGGACCGCCTGACGAAGAACGTCAGTCAAGTTGCCGAAGGTGAAAAACCGCGGAGCGGCAAAGCCGAGCGCCACCAGAAGAACGACGAAGGCCAGATAAACGCCGGCATTGCCGCCGCTGCGTGCGAGCGTAAGGGGCGAGCGCGGGCGTGTAGCTGCAATATCAGCCATGGATACCTCCCTGAAGATGATGGCCTTGCGGCGGCCTCACCGAATGAAGAGCGAGTGTTTCTTCCTTGGAGGTCGCCGCATCGACGACCGCCGAGATCCGTCCTTCGAACATGACCGCGACCCGGTGACACAGTCCAAGAAGTTCCGCGTTGTCGGCGGACACCACGATGACAGCACAGCCGTCCTTCGCAGCAGCCTGGATGAGGGTGTAGACCTCGGCCTTGGCACGCACGTCGACGCCACGCGTTGGCTCCTCAAGCATGAGCACCTTTGGCTGGGTGAGCAGCCAGCGAGCAAGCATGACTTTTTGCTGGTTACCGCCGCTCAGCGATGTGATGTCGGCACCGGGGCCGTCGCATTTCACGCCGAGCTTGGCGATGTAGCCGGAGGCAATCTCGCGCTCCTTTTTCGGCATCAACGTGATTTTGCCGAGCGTTCGAAGGTTGGCGATAGAGAGGTTCCAGGCGACATTGTGTTGTGGAAAAATCCCCTCGGTTTTACGTTCGGCGGGCAAGAAGGCGACGTGTTGACGAATAGCGTCCGTCGGGTCCGAAATCGCCGCTTGCTTTCCGTCGATCAGAATCGAGCCGGTCTCATGCGGGATCTGCCCGAAGATCGCCCGCAGGAGCGCGCTCTTGCCTGATCCTTCGAGACCCGTGACGCCGAGGATTTCACCCTGGGCTACCGAGAAGGTGATGTCTTCGAAGACACCCCTTTTCGTCAAACCGCGAACGTCCAACGAGGGTTCGGACCTTGCCGGGACGCGGGGAGGAAACTGTTTTGCGAGAGAGCCGCCGATCATCGCACTGACGACCTTGTCTACGTCGAGCTCCGATACGGGCAGGTCTGCGACCGCGCTGCCATCGCGCAAGACCATCACGCGGCTGACGATGCCGAGGAGTTCCTGGATCCGGTGAGACACATATATGAGAGCTTTACCGGCCTGCTGAAGCTTCTTGATGATGGCGAACAGCTGTTTGCGTTCGACCTCCTCGAGCGCTTCGGTCGGCTCGTCCATGATGATGATGTCGGCGTTGCTGCTAATGGCTTTGGCGATCTCGATCATCTGCCGATGCGAGAGGCTAAGCTCTCGAACTGGCCTGTCGAGAGGTACGTCGACGCCTAACTCGCCCTTCAGGATACGCGAGGCGGCTGCCCGCATGGCCGAATGGTCAAGCGGTGATGCACTTGCACGCCCGTGCCGCAGCTCCCTGCCCGCGAATATATTTTCGGCGGCGTCAAAGTCCGGAAACAGGCTCAGCTCCTGGTAGATGATCGCGATGCCGGCCCTGGACCCGTCTTTGGGATTGTTCAGATCGACCCCCTTACCTCTGACAGCAATGGTGCCTTCGTCGCGTGCATATGCACCAGAGAGGATTTTCATGAGCGTCGACTTGCCTGCGCCGTTCTCACCGACCAGGCCGAGAACCTCGCCGGGATTGAGTACGAGCTCGATGCCATCAAGCGCCTTCGTGTTGCCGAAGCGTTTGGCAATGCCTTTCATCTCGAGCAGCGGAGCGTTTGTCATTCAGGTCGCCCTTTTTGAGTGGGCGGCCCCGCGCGAGGCGGGGCCGCGTACTGTCACATCTACTTCTGCTGGACGTAGACGTAGTCGTTCTGATCGAAGGTCTTGATGTTCTTCGCATCGTAGGTTTTGGGCGCCACGAAGATCTTCTTCGGCAGGGCGGTGCCCTTCATCACGAACTCATCCACCGCTCGAATGATGTTGCGACCTTCTTCCTTGGCCCCGGTGTCGACCGTTGCTGCAAAGTCGCCGGTGAGGATCGCGTCGTTGGCTTCCTTCATATTTTCGTAGCCGACGATTGCCACCTTGCCGTTCAGCCCCTTAGCCTTGAGGGCCTGCAGACCGCCAAGGGCCATCTCGTCGTAGAGCGCGACGAGGACTTCGATATCGGGGTTGGCGGTGAACATGTTTTCAGTCACCGACAGGCCTTGGGCACGCACCCAGCCAGCCGGCTGCTGAGCGACGATTTTGAAGTTGGGGTGCTTCGAGATGACCTCATTGAAACCCTTCATGCGCTGGCTCGTATGCGGACCGGGCAGGCCCTCCAGGATCCCGAGCTTGACTTCCTTGTCGCCATAGGTGTCAACCAGCCATTGCGCCTGCGCACGACCACCGTCACTCTGGTCGTAGCCGATATCGCTGACATAATATGGGTTGTCGGCGACGGGTGAATTGAAGAGGAAGATCGGAATGCCCGCCTCGGTGGCGCGCCGGATGGAGGGCAGCAACGCGCCTTCGTTGTATAAGGCAACCGCGATCGCATCCACACCGTCGTTGATCCAGGCTTCCATGGTCCTGATCTGGTCGTCCGTGGCAGACTGGCTGCTCGGAGCTTGCACGAGAAGCTGGATAGTGCCGTCGCCACCGCGCTTATCGATTTCTTCTTTCACGCCAGCCAGAACACGCTGATAGTAGGTGTCCATCGCCGTCGGCAGGAAGCCGACCTTGAGCGGGCGGTTATCCTTCTTAGCGGGTTTGACTTCCTGGCCTGTGGGCTTGATGTCCTTGTCCATCAAGATGCCAGGAAACACCTTCGAATAATCCAACTGCTGTGCAAGCGCTGGGCTGAAGGAAAGCGAAGCGGTGAGCCCGAGAGCAGCACCGAAGATTAACGTCCGTCTGAAAATTGTCACATGATCCTCCCTGGTGGTGACAAGACAAAGTTTTCCCAACCGCGGAACGGGTCCGCGGCGAAGCTTGGCAATCTGAGATTCAAATCTTCGGCTTACAGTCCCGGTGCGATCGTGAAGACCATCCGGATCGGGTTGGAGCCGTAGTTTAGGCACTGGTAGCTGATGCCGCCGGGCAGGAAGAAAGACTCGCCGTCACGGATGTGAAAGGTTTCGTCGGTATCCGCCAAATAGAAGGTTGCGGGGCCTTGCAGAACGTAGAAGACTGCGTCCCCTCCATGGCTGTCGGGTTCGCTCGCGCGCGGTCCAACGCCACCCACAGGGATAGTCAGCTCTCCGACGTGCATGTAATCGTTGCTGACGCAGAACTGGACGAGAACGGGATGATCGCGGCCGGAGACGATGTTCAGACGATCGCTTTTTGCGACCTTCACCAGGTCGCCCCTCTTGCGCGCCTGAGCGCCGTCTACTGGATAGGCTCCGAGTTTCTCAAGGCTCATCACGCTCTCCCTTCGTGCTTATAGAGGCGCGTCGGCCCGTCATAGCCGGTCGGAGGGCCATTCTCGTCCCAGATACGCGGTGCGATGCAAAACAGGATAACTGCAGCCTTGTCGCTGAAGTTATAGCCGCGATGCGGAGCGCCCTTGGGGATAAGCACCGCGTCACCGGGTCCGAGTTCCTCTGTCTGCCCGGTTTCGGGGTTTAGGAGATGCACAACACCTTCGAGGACATAGTACACCTCGTCACCCGCGTGAATGTCGGCCGGGTCGAAGTTGCTTCCCGGCGCGAGCTGATAGATGCCAGTGGTCTGCTGGTCCGTGCTGGCGAGCAGGTAGTTGAGGTCGCTCGAGTACGGCTTCGTCCCCGTATAGATGAACATCTTGTAGCTATCGCGCGTCAGATGGACCGGCTTCTTTTCGCTGGGCGGATGTGGGAAATTGCCGAAGTAGCTTGGCAGTTTTGGCATTTTAGTACCTTAGGTCCGGAGTTCGCGGAGCAGCGACTTGAGAAGCCGCCAGGTCGGATCGACTGTCGTGTGGTTGAGGCGCTCGCGCGTGGTGTGGACGTCGAACGCTTCCGGTCCGATCGACAGCATGTCAATGTCAGGAACCTTCTTTCGAAAAAGGCCGAGCTCGAGACTGGAGTGAGAGACTTCCACATGTGGCTGCTCGCCGAACTCGCGCTCGTAAGCGGCTTTGGCGGCGTTGAGCATTCGCGAATGAGGATTGTATGGCCATTCCGGGCAATCCGCGAATGTCTCCACGCTCGCGCCGTTGCCGATGAGTTCTGACAGCTGCCGGATTTTGTCGACGATGTTGTAGCGACGGGAGCTGACGGCGCTTGGGACCGTATTGACGATTTCGATGGCCTCTTTATCGCTTGAAAGCAACGCCACGGTGTTGGAGCTCTCGACGAGGCCCTCGACTTGAAGGCTCTTGCTCTGGACGCCGTTGGGAAGCAGGTTCAGGGCATCGACCAGCGCCCGGGCGGACTGAGCCGAGAAGACTTCAGTAATCTGCCTCCCTGACTCGCTGACTGTGACCTTGAGGTTGGGATCGCTTGCTTTGTACTCAAGCGCAATCGAAGCCGCTTCCGCTTCAATTCTCTGTCTGAGATCGACAATCCGCGAGGCATCGATCGAAATGATCGCCTCCGCCTCACCCGGGATAACGTAACGGTTCACGCCACCCTTGACTTCGGCTACGCTGGCCCCAGCATCCCGGATGGCAATCCGGAGCAGCCGTCCGAGCTGGACGATCGCGTTAGCGCGTTCAAGATGGATGTCGAATTCGGAATGACCGCTGCTCAGGCCGGAGATCCGCAGCGAAAGGGCGGCCTGCCCCGAAACGCGCGGTTCCCACTGAACCGGAATCTTGAAGCGCACTGAAATATCGCCAGCGCAGCCTGCGAAAAGCGACTTGGGATCGTGCCAGTTCATGTCGAGAAGGCGCTTACCGCTAAGCTTTGTGCCGTCGAAGTGTTGTGCGCCGCCCTTGCCGACTTCTTCTTGAACCGTCAGGATGACTTCAAGCGGCGGATGCGAGATATCGTCGGATGCCAGCAACGACATTGCGAAAGCCACACCAACGGTGTTGTCCGCCCCAAGGGTTGTCCCCGTCCCATGGATGAAATCGCCGATAACCTGAAGTTTGATGCCTTCGTTCTCAAAGTCGTGGTCAACACCCTCGTCGCTCTCGCAGACGATGTCGGTATGCCCATGAAGAATGACGGTCGGCGAGTTTTCGTAGCCGGGTGTGCCCGGCTTCTTGATGAGGAGATTGTAGATCTCGTCCTGGTAAACCTCGAAGCCGCGTGCCCGGGCAAAATCGGCGATGTGATCGCTGACCTGCTTTTCGTTGTAAGAACCGCGCGGGATCGCACTCAGCTCTTCGAAAAAGCCAAAGAAGATCGCCGGTTCGAGACCAGCAAGAATAGAATTGTCGCGTTTATCTACAGTTTTTCCAGCGGGGAAACTCATTCGGCCCTCCTCCTAATACGGCATCTGCGCAATACTTCTTCCCTCGCCGAACATAGTCCGGCGACCTCGTAAACCGTATTGCATCTCATCTTACGCGCTAAGGCGATCCAGGTTCAGATGCCCTCCACGCATCGAACCATCTCTGCTTTCAGCTCCTATTTCAAACGCAATATTTCATAAAATAGATGAGCTTTTTTCATCTGAATTCGTTATAGTATAAGCTAACGCATCCATTGAAGCGCAGGCCGAAACCTCTACGAGTTTCGGATACCATGTAGGCATCTGCGTAATTTGGAGCTGGCTCGCGAGGTCGCTTCAATCGTCCGGAAGCGGCGCCTTAAGGTGGTCGAGAAACGTCCGGAGCGCGGACGGCACCTGTCGGTGCGAAACGTAGTATGCATGAAAACCCGGCCCAGTAGACGACCAGTCCGGCAGCACCACTTCGAGCAGACCAGCCGCCAGTTTGTCCTCGACGCGTGCGCGCAGGCAGTAAAAGAGACCGCCCCCCTCCTGCGCCATGCGGATGGACAGTTCTGAATCCCCGAGCGTGAGCAGTCCAGGGACGTCTAGGGTAACCATGCGGTCTCCGTCGCCAAGTTCCCATTTGCAGACGTGGTCTGTACCGGTTCGGATCCGGATGCACTCGTGCGTCAAGAGATCTTCCGGCCGCTCCGGCCGCCCTCGTTCGTTGAGATAGGTTGGAGAGCCGACGACGATCCATTCAAGTTCGGCAGTCAGACGCGACGCGATCATCCCCTCGGGAACTGTTCCTCCATAGCGGATGCCCGCGTCGAAACCCTCGGCGACCATATCGATAAAGCGATCCTCGACGCTGACTTCGATCTCGACATCTGGGTAGTTGCTGCGAAAACTGTGCAGTCGAGGAGCGATCAACAGCTCGGCGGCGTCACGCAGCGTGGTCACTCTCACCCTGCCCGTAGGACCGCTCCTGAAACTGTCCAGGAGATCCATCGCAGCCTGGATGCCGAGGAAACGGGGCTCTAGTTCGGCAAGCAGTACTTCGCCGGCGGCGGTGAGACTGATGCTCCTGCTTGTCCGATGAAACAGACGGACGCCGAGACGGGCCTCCAAACCCCTGATCGAGTGGCTGAGAGCGGAGCCGGAAACGCCGCGAAGCGCGGCCGCCTTTCGGAACCCCCCCGCCCTCGCGATCGCGACGAAAGTTTCAAGGTCGGCCAGATCGGCCCGCGTGGATACCATGAGTTATGGATACTCCCACTTCGACTGAATAAGATCGCCCTGGCCGACGCCGACCTTGCTTCAGACGGCTGGTATCTTCAATCCTTATTCATCTAACCTGGCTTTGGTATGTGATGACCACGGAAGCAGTCAAAAATTTGACATTAGTTGATCCATGTCGGATCCGGGGAGCTACGACGGGAGATGGGCCGGGTCGCTGAATAATAGCACCTCCGGGATTAATCGTCATGCAATGAAGATCATCTTGTCCACAGCCACGAGAGACGGCACCGGTTGGAACGGATACCACCTCCGCGCGGGCGGCCTGACGGTCCCGGAGGTTCAAGTTCTGAGCTTTCGAAAACGCCGGCTACCAGTCCTGCCGGGTTGGATGGACGACAATGTCGTTGATCGTGATCTCCGGGGGCTGATCTAGGGCATAGACCACGGCTTCAGCCACCGACGACGGCGGAATACCTTGCTTGTTGAGCTCTCCGGCGATCTTTCTGCCCGTCTCGTCATGAACCTTGTCGGCCCAGCCGGTATCGATCACGCCAGGGCTGATCATAGACACCTGGATCCCACTTCCCACGCCCACCTCCTTTCTGAGGCTTTCGGTGATACCGCGTATAAAGAACTTCGTGGCTCCATAAACGCCTGCCGCCTCGCCGACATGAACGCCGGCGATAGAGCTCATATTCAGGATGCGGCCGGACCGGCGCTCCAACATCGACGGCAGCACGGCGGCAATCGCATGTAGATAGCCACGCAGGTTGGTATCGATCATCTTGTTCCAATCGCCGACCGCGGCATCCTTCCAATAGGAAAAGAGCATGAGGCCCGCATTGTTGACCAATATATCGACCGGGCCGTACGTCGTCGTGGCGAACGGGACGAGGGCCTTGGTACTCTCAAAATCCGTGGCATCGGCAACCTTGTAGCTGGCAATACCTCCGGAACCGGCGATGTCTTCGACAATCTGACTGAGGCGTTCCTCATTGCGGCCGGCAAGGACGACGCGCGCACCTTTTTCCGCCAATCCTTTGGCGGTCGCTGCTCCAATGCCCGAGGAAGCTCCCGTGACGATTGCGACCTTGTCTTTCAGATGTGCCATGATGTGCTCCTTCACTGCGGTTGGGTCAGTTCGGCTTGCCGGGCGGCTTTAACAGGCTCCGGGGTCGTCCGGTTTTCCAACACCTGCCGCTTGGTTTTCTGGTCTCCGCCGACGACATGGTCGATGTCGTTCATGAGGGCCTCGAAGCCCTGCTTGGCGACGAGCGTCTTGTCGTTTTTCTGCTGGCCACCGAGCTTAGTATCGCCCATCCCAGCGTTCGCGTGGAAGTCGCTGTTGGTGGCGCCCGGAAGGAGTGCCGTCACCGTGACCCCGGTCGAGCGCAACTCCTCGCGCAGAGATTCCGCGAACATGTAACCGAATGCCTTCGACGGGCCGTAGACGGTTTCGTATGGCGTGGGCAGGGTCGCCGAAACCGAGGAGGTGATGAGGATCCTGCCGCGGCCGTTCTTGACCATATGTTGGACGACGCGTTTGGCCATATGGACGGTCCCAGTGACATTGATTGCAAGCAGGCGAAACTCATCCTCGAGATCGTTATCGACGAAGGCGCCGCCGATACCGATACCCACGTTCAGAGCCGCGGCTTCCAGTGGGCGCCCCAGCCCCTGCGTGAAGGTCCAGAACCCCTCAACGCCATCGTATGTCGAGGCATCCGCTTTGAACGGATACGCTTCGGCGTCAAGGCTTCGTAGCGCATCGGCGGCCTCGTTTACCTTGTCGCTTGAGCCTGAAATAGCGACGTCAAATCCATTCTTGGCGAATTGTTTGGCAAGCTCGAAGCCTATTCCAGATGAGCCGCCCGTGACCATTGCGAGTGGTTTATTACCAGTCATGATTTCACTCCTTTGGTTTTATCAGCACCTCGATCGCCTCGAGGCGCTGGTGACCTAATGCCCGTGGAGCCGGTTGGTTACATGAGCAAAATCGATCGGGGCGGTGAGCAAAAATCAACCACCGATCTGGCAGACACCAGAAGTGAGGGACCTTTTGGTCGCGTCCGCAGCCAAATTGACGAGGCATTCCCGACGTCACGAAGGCACCCAAGAGTGAACACGGCTCATCGGTGCGTGCGATCCAGCTCACTTCAAGTGGTCGGCGGAGTGCCCTATGTTGTTAGGGAGGTTGAGCTGTCGTTCGCAGCCAGCAGATATGGTCCGAGCACACAAGCGCCCGCGTAGCGCTGACGCACTTCTTGCGATGGTGCCGTCGGCCGAGAAAATCCACGCGACGGCGTGTCCGGCCCACCTTCCAGCGGTGACGGCCAATGACGGGAAGACAATGATGAGCGAGAGAATGAACAGCATCGTTGCTCCTGGCCGCGTTGCGGTCATCACGGGAGCTGCGAAGGGCATCGGCTTGGCGATCGCGAGGGCTCTCGCGGCCCGCGGCATGAAGCTCGCATTGCTGGATCTCGACGCCGACGCACTTGAGGATGTTGCCTCGGCACTCGATACGGACATCCTGATCGTGAGCGGCGACGTATCAGATCTGTCGGCACTAACTAGGTTGCGGGACAAAACGATTTCGCGGTTTGCTGACGTCGCCGTCCTTGTCAACAACGCGGGCATTACGCAAGGAGCCGGCCCCTGGGATGATCCTGCAAAGTGGCGACGCCAAATCGATGTAAACTTCGGAGGTGTTTTAGCCGCACAACACGTCTTCGTGCCCCACATGATCAAGGCAGCCCGACCATCGGCGGTCGTCAACCTCGGCTCCAAGGAAGGAATTACAACTCCTCCGGGCAATGCCGCCTATTCGGTGGCAAAGGCAGCTGTCAAGGTCCTGACCGAACAGCTGTCGCACGCGCTTTTGAAGGAGACGGGAGGTCGTGTATCGGCTCATCTCCTCGTCCCTGGCTACACGTGGACGCCCATGAACATCGCACTCAAGCCGCATGGCGCTGCCAAGCCCGATGAGGCATGGACCGCTGAGCAGTTGGTGGAATACTTCCTGGCCCGTCTGCTCGAGGAGGACTTTTACATCATTTGTCCCGATAATGCGGTTACGTCGGAGATAGATGCCAGACGGATCCGCTGGGCGGCCGACGACATGATCCTGAACCGGCCGGCGCTTTCACGTTGGCACCCCGACTGGATGGATAAATTCGCAGCCTGGTTGAAGGCAGACCACTGACGGTGGAATGTTTGTAGAGGAGTAATCCAATGCCCAGACCCCATGTAATCTGTCACATGATGTCGCCACTGGACGGTCGATTGATCGTCAATGATTGGGCTGAGGCGACCGGCCATTCGGTGGAGGAACTCGTGAAGGTCTATGACGACCTGCATGAGAAGATTGGTGCCGACGCCTGGCTTTCGGGAAGAGCGACAGGCGAGGAATTCGCAGACGCCGTCGACCGTCCCTATGAAACAACCGGCACAGTACCGCGGCCGATCCATAACGCCAACCCGGATGCCAACGAGTTCGCTGTTATCGTTGATAAGGACGGTCGGCTACGCTGGGACAAGAACGACATTGAGGGTGCTCAACTTATCGTCCTGACAGGATCTGACGTGGATGATGCTTACCTGGCGGGCCTCACCCAGGCTGGCGTTTCCTATATCGTATCCGAGAAAGATGGCGTCGATCTGAAAAACGCGCTCGATGTTCTCGGCACCGAATTCGGTGTGAAGCGCTTGATGCTGGAAGGCGGGGCGCAAACCAATGGCCATTTCTTGAATGAGGGTCTTGTTGACGAGGTCAGCCTAGTCATCTTCCCTGCGATCGGAGGCAAGTCGGATACACCGGCCATATTTGAGGGCGGCGAGGATGGGCTTGCCGGCGGGGCGAGGCTCACGTTTATGAGCGCCGAAGCCGCTGGCCTCGGCTCCGTCCATCTGAGATATCGCGTTGAACGTCCATAGGAGAAGCCCACAGGAGAAGATTGTGGAAGGGCTCCCCCCATCAAGGGCCGAACTTGAGATTCGGGGACGGGTGCCGCCTTGCGCGGCATCTACCCGAAGGATCGTTGGCCATATTCACTTCCTCTCCTGCGATGCCACTCTAAGCTGCACATTGGATCCTTCCAAAGCCGCGCGGACGTCGATTGTCGGTTCCTGGTCGGTGATGATAACTTCGAACTCGTCAATGGTGGCCAGGACATGAAGAGCAGTATGATTGAAGCGCTTATGGTTTAAGAGCAAGCAGCGACGCGCGGCGCTTGCAATCATCGCTCGCTTCGAGCGGACAACGTCATCATCCATATGGTAGACGCGCAATCCAGAAACTGCCGGCGTTGAGATAAAGGCGATGTCGGCGCTGAGACGCGACAATGCCTGTTCGGCGACGACGCCGAAAAAACCATTGAACTTCATCGAATAGCGTCCACCGACCGCAATCAGGTTGATCCCTGATTCCGTCTTGAGCCGATCGATGACCGCCGCATTGTTGGTGATCACCGTCAGCGGTCTCCTCTGTGGCAGCAATTCCCCGAGCACCGACGCCATAGATCCGTCGTTGACCATCACCGTCATGCCGGGCTCGACGAGTTCAAGGGCGGCCTCTGCCATCCGGCGCTTGGCCTCGCCCTCCTGCTGCTGGCGAAACCGGAAATCGCTTTCGAAATGGCCTCCTGCCTCGATCGTTGCCCCGCCGCGGACCTTGCGAAGCATCCCTGCCTGCTCAAGATCATCCAGATCCCGGTGGATGGTCATCTTGGATACAGCGAACCGATCGGATAGGTCGTCCAGATCCACTACCCTCTGCGCGACCAACAGGTCCATAATGGCCTGCCTCCGATCATCTCTCTTCATATTCTAGTCCTCCGGCGCACTAATCCGATCCTTTAACATCAAGATCCGACGCTACAAATCACATGCAAACATCATTTTTCGTTAGTTTGTGTTGCTCTATTCGACAACGCCCCTGACGCTGCTGGCATGATGGGACACGTGAAGACGCATGATGGTGCGATTGCACCACTCCATGCATGGCCGAAGGCGCTCATTTTCTAACGAAACAAGGATGGTTTGGAGGTTCAAGCGCAAATGTCGTCGCCATGGAGAATGGTCCCGCGCGTCAGCCGCGCACGGAAGATGGAGGCCTTGTCCTCCAGGGTGAACATCGCGGACTACCGGGCCGTCATCAAAGCGGGCGCGAATATAGGGCTTCTTCACCGGGCAGATCACCGTAGCGGGCAAGGTGTTTGGAAAAGGCCGGAGTCACTGTGAACTGACACCCGGCCTTTTCTCTGCTTATCGCCTTGGGAGGACGATTGTGAACGATGCAGCTTGGCGTTCGCGCTGCTTCAAATCGATCAAACTCTTGATACGTCTCCGTCGGCCACACAAATCTCGACGAGCATGAGCTGGCGAGCCGTCAGACGCGACGGATAGATTTTTGACAGCTGCTCCTCGTGCATGGGAACAATTCGTCGTTCGTCCATACCAACGATTTTGAGCATCTCCTCGGCGGACTCGATCAGACGTGTCTGGCTGCCATTGGCAAGGCCCGGCGGCACAAAGCAGGGATCGGTGGCGTCCTCACCCGTGAGGTTGCTGTAGGTGTAGATGACGTCGCCGGACAGGATAAACTTGCCGTCTCCACCGCCGGTCTCCACCACCACATATTGCGATCCTGCGGTATGGGTGTCGAATGCCGGATAGACGTGAACGCCTGGCACCAGGTTTTCCCGCTCTCCCTCCACCAGCTCCAGGCGGCCTTCGATATTTGCCTGGGTCAGATAGAGGATATCCGCCGGATTCAGTCCGGCCTGCAATGAACGGAAGCGCCGACCCTTTGCCAGAATCCACATCCAGGATTCCAATTCTTTCTTCTGAATGAAAATCTTAGCATTTGGGAAGAACTTTAGGCCGCCAATGTGATCGAAGTGCGCGTGCGTGAGGATGACATGCGTGACGTCCTGGGGCCTGATCCCGCATTCCCCGAGAACGATTTCCGGAGGCGTCCAACCGGTAACGCCAATCGAATTGGCGATCTGGCCTCCGAAATCGGCGGCGTCGTGACCGGCATCAACCAGAACGACTGCATCTCCTGTCTTGATGAGAATGTATGCGAACGGCAGGTTCATCGTGCCCTGATTATGGGCGCCGTAAAAAACCCCGCTGACCGGGTGCACCGGGCTTCGAGAGTATTCAAGCACCCAGATCGAATGCGTTCCCATGGTCTTCCTCCCCATGTCCAAGGGACCCTCCACAGCATGCTGTCGTGTCGAAGGTCGACGTGCCTAAGATGGCGGCCGATCGTTTCAGCTGGATCGCCGCATTTGAAAGCAGCCCCAGCAGGGATGCATCTGAAACCAGGACACCGCGCTGCAGGTGCTCCTCCGCCTCGACAAGCAGGCCATCTGCCCGTCCAAGATGGTAGACTGCGTGGCCCTGTCCTGCGAGAAAGCGCGAGCCCGCAAGCGAGGAACGGACGGATCGCTTTATCTCTGTGGCGCGATCGGCGAGTTCTCCAATCAAGAGGCGCATGCTCTTCTCCCTCAATGCCATATGCATGAAGGAGTAGATCGCGAGAAGCTCGCCATAAGTCCTGACGAGCGCCTCGAGGCATGCGCGCGCCTCCGGCGATGGAACCGAACCCACGAGCGCTTCGCAGCGGAAGCCGCCGAAAACGGTGCCTCCGCGGGCCATCATCGTACAGCCGTCGGCAGCGGAGCGTTTGACGGAAGAAGGCTCGCTTCAGTCAAAGCGTCCCAAAATGCAGGGGGTATTGTCTCGTTGATCGCCTTGACGTTCTGCTCGACTTCCAATGCGCTCTTTGCACCCATGACCAGCGTGGCCACTGCCGGATGCGCATAAACGAATTGCATCGCCGCTGCAGGCAAGCTCACCGCAAATCTCGAGCAAATGCTCTCGATGGCCTTGACCTTTTCGACGACGGCCGCAGGAACCTTGCCGTAATCGTAAGTGGCCGCGGGACCGCCGACGCCTGTCGCCAGAATTCCGGAATTGAAGATCCCGCCGGCGATCACGGAGACGTTCCGCTGGAGCAACTCGTCGAACGCGGCCTCAAGCGGGGCATGATTCAAAAGGGTGTAGCGGCCGGCGATCAACGAGCAGTCGATCGGAAATTCACGAGCGACACCGACCACGGAGTCGGTTTCGTTGACCCCCAAGCCGATGGCTGAGACGGCTCCGCTGGAGCGAAGCTCGTCCAGTGCCTTATAACCGGAGGCCCGCAGCTGATTCCAATAGAACTCGCTTTGGTCGCCGTGCCATGCCCGACCAACGTCATGCACGAGAAGAACGTCGATATAGTCCAATCCGAGGCGCTGCTGGCTGTCTTCGAATGCGCGCATCACGCCATCATAGGTGTAATCGTAGGTATCGAGAAACGGAAGCGGGTCGATCCACTCGATGCCGTAGACGGTTTCAAGCTTCTTTGTCCTGCTGGCGGGCTTCAATACACGACCAACCTTGGTGCTCACCACCACGTTTTCGCGCAGCTTGTTCGCCCTGAGGGCATGGCCAAGATAATGCTCCGATTTCCCAAAGCCATACATTGGCGCGCAATCGAAGTAGCGGATTCCGACCGCGTAGCCAGCGAGGATCGTCGCTTCGAATTCGCCGTAGGAGACATCGGCGTTGAAGCCAGAGAGCGGCACCGTGCCTAGCCCCAGCGAAGTTACCCGCACTTTGCTTTTTCCGAGCGGTCTAGTTTCAAGTTCGGTCATGTGATCATCCCTAGATGTCGGTAGGAGGCGTCGAAGCGATGTAGCTTCCGCCATGCCGTCATTGTTTGATTAAAGCCCGTGCCCCAATGCGTGCCAGGTCGCGCCGGCGTCTGCCGCCAACCTCACCAGAAGGACCTCCGTGGCCTGACTCCTCAATCAGCAAGGTGTAAGGTATAAGGTCATACCTATAGAGGCAAGCGTTTTTTGCATGCCGCCATCCGCATTTGGCGAATCGCTTAAAAATGCCGCCTACGCGCAACGGGGCGCGGCAGCTCGTCTCAGCCGATCGTTGATTGCCCTGCCAAGGCCAATCAGAGGCACAGGGGCGAATGCAATCACGTCACCCGCGCCGGCCAAGGCGTCGGCTTCACTCATGGCGGTGTAGAGGTTGCGGGCAGCTTCCTGAAGGTCACCGGAAGAAGACAGCGTCATTTGACAGCCCTCGCACCCCGGTCCGAAACCGACCCAGACCATATTGGCGGCAGGACGGTCGACATTCATCTGAACGGCGGCTTCCGGAGCATAATGGCTCTTTAGCTGGCCTGGTGCCGAGACCTTTTGGGGGCCAGTGTCCTCGTCAATCGGGCCGAGTAACGCTTCCAGTGCCTCCCGCGGAACTGACCCGTGGCGTAGAATGATCGGAGATCCGACCAAAGACAGAATAGTCGATTCCAGGCCGTGATCACATATGTCTTCTTCCACGATTCCCGAAATCCGTCCGTCCAACTGGCGGACAACTTCCACGAAGCGGGTCGAGGTGACCTTCCCGGAACGATTGGCTGAAGGCGCTGCCACCGGAAATCCGACGGCCCGGATCAGCCGTTGGGCGACACTCGACGAGGGAAATCGGATTGCGACATTTTTCATGCCCGCGGTAACTGCGGTTGCGAGCCCCGCGTCTTCCCGCTTTGGCAGGAGCAATGTCAGAGGTCCCGGCCAAAAGCTGGCAGCAGCCAACTCTGCCTCCGGATTGAAATGTGCCATCCTGCGCGCCATTTCCACGTCCGAAACGTGGATAATCAGGGGATTATGCCGCGGGCGTCCTTTGGCTTCATAGATGCGCTCGATCCCGGCGGGGCTGCTGGCGTCCGCGCCGAGCCCGTAAACCGTCTCCGTCGGAAACGCGACAACTTCGCCATTTCGCATGAGCCGGGCGGCAGCTTCAATCGCGCTGTCGCTGACGTCAAAATGACGGGTGGTGGTCATCTTTTTCCTCGCGCTGGTTCTGGAAGGGAGCAGAGATCGATAGACCAAAGCCATTGGCTCAGGAGGCCCGGTTCGGCGTGCCTCCTGACAGCCTCAACGTCGTCCCCGCTGAGCCAAACTCAGTTCAAGCCGACTACGCTATGCGGCACGTATGGCTCCTCGAGTTCGCGGACCTCGTCGTCGCTTAGCTTGACGGCCAAGGAAGCGACGGCATCCTTCAGATGCTGTAGCTTCGTTGCGCCGATTATAGGAGCCGTCACGCCCGCCTTTGTGTTAAGCCACGCCATCGCAACGAGGGATCGCGGGACGTTCTTGTCGTCTGCAATCTTTGCGACGACGTCTACGACGCGGCGATCCGCCTCGTCCGCGTGACCGTAGAACCGAGCGGTGACATTGTCGGTCTCGGACCTCAAACTGCTTTCCTCCCAAGGCCGGCTGAGGCGCCCGCGAGCCAGCGGACTGAACGCGATGATCCCCACCCCTTCAGCTTTACAGAGCGGCAACATCTCCCGCTCTTCCTCGCGATAAAGGAGGTTCATCTGAGCTTGCATCGAAACGAAACGCGACCATCCGGCAGCGTCCGACTTGTAGAGCGCGCGCGCAAATTGCCATGCGTAACAATTGCTGGCTCCGATGTAGCGAACCTTGCCGCTTCGAACGAGATCGGTCAGCGCTTCCAGCGTCTCTTCGATCGGGGTCGAATTGTCCCAGAAATGAATTTGGTAGAGGTCGATGTAGTCGGTCGCCAGCCGCTTGAGGCTGGCCTCAGCCTCCGCGATGATTGCCTTGCGGGAAAGTCCGACCGCATTCGCTCCGTTGCGCATCTTGCCGTAGACCTTGGTGGCAATGACAACCTCATCACGCTGCACCATCTCCCTGAGCAGCTTGCCGATGATCTCCTCGCTGGTGCCGTCCGAGTAGGCATTGGCCGTGTCGAAGCAGTTTATGCCCTGTTCGAGTGCCTCTTTGATAAATGGCCTACTGTCGTCTTCGGACAATGTCCAAGCATGGTTGCCGCGATCGGCGACGCCGAAACTCATGCAACCGAGAACCAGTTGCGAAATTTTGAGACCTGACCGGCCAAGCTGACGATATTCCATCTGTCATCTTCCTTCTGATACGGTTTTAGAGCCGAACTTGGCGAGCGACTGCGCCAGCTCTGGATGAGATTTGGCATATTCATGGAGATCGATCCCGGCGACCGCGGCATCCCAGGCCGCACGAACCGCTCTGACACCCGCCGACGGCCCGCCGGGATGGCTGACGACGCCACCACCACAAAGGTAAAGGTGGTCAAGCGTCTGCTCCGTCCTTCGATAGGTCTCAGGCGCCTGTCCACCCCATTGACCCGAACAAACGACCGGTAACGGGCGGTCGGCATCACTGAAGATCGGTTTCTGGAGATCATGGAACGACTGAACGAAAGACGCGTCCGGCTCCCAGTATTTGGCGGCAATGCCGTTGATCTGGAATTGGTCGACGCCGAGAAGTCGCCAAAGCTGTTGGTAGACCGAGAAATCGAACCCAAGACCAGGATGTCGGGTGAGAAGATCCCAGCCGTTGCGATGGGCGTGCAAGACAAGGGACGACCGCCGACGCAGGAACAGAAAAGCGCCCTTGCCGATCGAATTGATGTTGATGACGGCGGCGTTTCCACCCTCGCGCACGACCAGGTCGTGCTTGCGAACCATCTCGTCGGGATCGACGTCGGAAATGCCGAAGGCATACATCACCTTCTTGCCGGTGCGCTGCTCCTGATCCCGGACGATCGGCATGATCGCTTTCACCCGCGCCTCCAACGAGGAGTACGGTGGCGACATCAGTTTCTCGTCGTCCTTGATGAAGTCGACACCGGACGCGACGAGTTCAGCAACCACCTGCGCCGTTTCGTCCGGGGTGAGGCCGAGCGCGGGCTTGATGATCGTGCCGATGATTGGCCTATTGTAGACGCCGGTCAGACGCCGGGAGCCTTCGATCCCAAATTGAGGCCCCGGGTAGACGCCTTCAAACTCTGGAGGCAGCTGCAGGCCGACGACCCTCAGCCCGGTGAATTCCTTGATCGACCAGACCCCGCCCAATGCAACCGTGGTGACTGCCGCGAGGTCAGTTCCGACGGCCTCCAGGGGATAGGCGATTGTTGTCTCCGCTCGGTTGAAGACTTCGCCCGCTGCAGGGAGCGAGGGAACCTCGACAGAGTCCAGTTTCTCGAAAGCGACCACGCGCGCGGCCGCGCGCGCCTTCAGTTGCGGCGTCTCTCCGGGCAGGTCAACAAATGTACCCGTCGACTGGTCGCTTCCGATCTTGACCGCCAAGGCCTCAGCGCTCCCGGCGGTCTCAATCCGATAGGTGACCAGAATGTCCGAGGGCCTGCGCTGAGCCAGATCCATCGCGATCATGCCTCCGGAACTGGCGCGGCTTCAGGGATGAGGCCGGACGACTTCAGGTCGGCCCAGAACGCAGCCGGAACCGGCGTCGAGATCGCGGCGACGTTTGCGACGACGTGTTCGGGCGCCAGCGCTCCCTGTACCACCGCGGTCACTGCAGGATGTGCGTAGACAAATTGTGTCGCTGCAGTCGCAAGCGAGACGCCATGGCGCTCGCAGACGGCTTCGAGCGCCTCGACCTTGCGGACGATCGCTTCAGGCGCGGGCTGGCAATCGTAGGTGCGGGTGGTTGTCATCGACTTGCTACCCTCGGCGAGGATGCCGGAGTTGTAGATGCCAGCCGCAATGATACCGATGCCGCGACGCTGCATTTCTGGATAGAAATGGTCGAGAGCGCCGTGGTTGAGCAGGGTGTAGCGCCCGGCGACCATGGAGCAGTCGAGATCAAATTCCTCTGCCACCTGCAGGACCGACGCGGTTTCATTGACGCCGAGGCCGATGGCCTTCACGGAGCCTGTGCTGCGCAGCTCGTCACACGCCTTGTAACCGCTCGATCTCAGCGCCGAAAGGTGGGTGCTATACGCCTCGCGGTGCCATTCGCCGCTCACGTCGTGGAGATAGAGGATGTCAATGTGGTCCATACCCAGGCGCTGCTGGCTATCTTCGAAAGCGCGCATGATGCCGTCATAGGAATAGTCGTAGTCATCGACGAATGGCAGCGCCTTCACCCAGTCGATGCCGTAAAGGCTCTCGGCGCGCTTTGCGCGGCTTTCCGGCTTGAGTATCCGCCCCGCCTTGGTGCTGACCACGACCTTGCCGATGAGATCGTTGTTGCGAAGGACATGGCCGAGGGAATGCTCGGACTTTCCAAGGCCGTAAAGGGGCGCGGTGTCGAAATAGCGGACACCCAAGTCGTATGCCTTGAGGACGACCGCTTCGAAAGTCTGGAAGCTCACATCGACATTGCACCCACCGAGCGGCGAGGTACCCAGCCCTAGCGAGGTCAGCGTCACATCGGTCTTTCCAACTTTTCTCTTCAACATGATGGTCGATCCTATTTCCCTGGTGTAAGGCGGACGGCCGTACGGGCCGTCCGCCGTTGTCCGATTACATGTACTTCTCGACATTGGTGGAATCGAGCACGAGCCACGGCACGACGTAGTCCTTCTCGGTGCCGCCCTTCCATTCCATCAGCGAGCCCCAGATTTCGGACTGCGGCTTGTAGCTCTCGCCCTTGATCGCCCGCAGTGCGAGGTCGACCGCGCCCTGGCCTTCGGCGCGGGCGTACTTGTAGAGGCTGACCGCCATCTCGCCCTTCTTCACGGCGCGCTTTGCGTCCGGAATGCCGTCGATCGCAAGAACGGGAACGGTCTTGAGATCGATGCCGGCGCTCTTCATGGCTTCGATCGCGCCAAGCGCCATCTCGTCGTTTTCCGCAAGGACGCCGTTGATCTCACCCGGGTGTGCGAGCAACCAGTTCTCCATGAGCGCCTGACCCTCGGCGCGGCTCCAGTTGCCTGTCTTGTCTTCGATGAGCTTGAGGTTCGGGAACTTGGCGAGACCAGCGTCTATGCCTGCGCGGCGCTCGATCTGGGCCGACTGGCCGATCGGACCCTCCATGAGGACGACGTTGCCGCCGTTCGGAAGGCGCTTGGCGAGTTCCTCAGCGATGATCCGGCCGCCTTCGGTATCGTTAACGATGATGGACGCGGTGTATTTCGTCGACTTGGTCTTGAGCGCCGACACGATAAGCGGGATTTTCGCTTCGGCGGCCTTTTCGATCGGCGGCGCCGAGGCCTCGAGGTCGAAGGGTGACATGATGATCGCGTTGAATTGTTGGGTGATCGCTGTGTCGATCTGGTTCGCCTGTGTCAGTGGATCATACTTGCCGTCGAAAACGGTGATCTCGACCTCGCCCGATTTGACGGCGGGATGGTTCTGGATTTCCGTCGACCAAGCCTTCATGTACTCGCCGGACTCACCGAACGAGAGAGCCGCGATCCGAATTTTGTCCTGCGCGAAGGCGAAGTTCCCGCCAGCCAACGTCGCTACGGCGATTGCCATACCCACACCCGCATTGAGCAGGTTCCTCCTAGACATCTGCATTTCATATTCTCCTCTGGTTTAAGATACGTCCGGACGCGACACGCTGGGCCGGACATTGTCGCCGGCCTTCCCCGGCGGCAATTTCGGGATTGGTCTTATTTGCGGATTTGGTCGGCGATGACCGCGACCACGATGATCGTGCCCTTGAGGACCTGCTGGTAGTATGAAGACACGCCCATGAGGTCCATGCCGTTGTTGATCGTGCCGATGATGAGCGCGCCGATCAGTGTGCCGAGCAGCGATCCGCGGCCGCCCGCAAGGCTCGTCCCGCCGATCACGACGGCGGCGATCGCGTCAAGCTCATAACCGATGCCCGCTTGCGGCAGCGCAGCGGTGGTGCGAGCCGTCAGGACAAGCCCCGCAAGACCAGCCAGGAGGCCCGAGATCACATAGGTCGCACCGACGATCACCTTGGTGGAAATGCCGCTCGTGCGAGCCGCCTTCTCGTTGCCGCCAACTGCGTACACATAACGGCCGAAAGTCGTATAGTTTAAAACGGTCCATCCAATCAGGAAGACGACGAACAGGATGACGATCGGTACCGGGATATACATGATCTGCCCGGAGCCGATCCACTTGAAGGGATCCGACAGATTCGGGATGGGGCGTCCTTCCGAAAAGATCAAGGTGAGACCGCGGGCCACGCTCAACATGCCAAGCGTCACTACGAACGGCGGGACCTTGACCGCGGCAACAAGCACGCCGTTCACCAAGCCGAGGCCGGCTCCCGCCGCGAGGCCCGCAAAGATACCGAAAAGCACGAACTGCTCGTTGGTCTCCGTTACGAGGCTGGCGGCGATCATGCCCGCGAGCGCCATTACGGAGCCGACCGATAGGTCGATGCCCTTAGTAAGGATGACGAAGGTCACTCCGATCGCCAGAATGCCGTTGATCGACGACTGGCGAACGAGATTCAGCCAATTCAACCATGTCATGAAGTACTGGTTCGCGAACGCGAAGAACGCGACGATCAGGAAAAACACGAGAACGATGCTGAACTGCCTGATCATTTCCCCGGCGCGGAAGTTTCCGGGCTTCGCCGCAGCGATGGTATTCATTACTCAAGTCCTCCCGTGAATGGGGCTATGACCGCTCATCAGCTCGCCATGTCCATAAGCGTCTGTTGCGTTGCTTCGGCACCGTCGATGATGCTGAGGAGCTGCCCCTGTTTGAAAATCGCGATCCTGTCGCTGAGCTGCATGATCTCCGGTGCCTCCGAGGAGACCACGAGGACGCCGTTGCCCTTTGCCGCGAAGTCTCGCAGGAACGCGTAGATCTCCTGCTTGGAACCTTCGTCGATGCCACGCGTCGGTTCGTCGCAAATGAGAAGCTTTGGATTTGTCAGAAGGCACCGGGCCAGCACGACTTTTTGTTGGTTGCCCCCTGACAGAGTTTCGACGGCAACATCTGGCGACGCCGACTTGATCCTCTGTGAGACGATCATGTCTTGAACTGCGCTGCGCTCTTTGTCCCCGCGGATGAAACCGCTGATGGCCATCAAGGCCAGCGATGAAAGCGTGATGTTGTGGGCGATCGATGCCGAGAGCACGAGACCACTGTCCTTGCGATCCTCGGTCACCATCGCCATTCCACGTTGAATTGCGTCCTTAGGACTGCCTGGCTTGACCTTACCGCCGTTGAAGACAACTTCGCCTCCCGTTGGTGAGTGCAGCCCGAATATTGTCTCGAGGAACTCGGTTCGTCCGGACCCAAGCAGCCCGTAGATTCCGACCACTTCGCCGGACGCCACGTCTAGCGAGATGTCTCGGAAATGAGGCCCGCGCGCCAAGTTCGAGACCGAAAGCAGGATTGGCGCGTCTTCGAGAGGCTTGCCCTTCTCGACCAGCTTGACTTCACGGCCGACGATCTGTGTCACAAGATGACGGCGGTCGATGTCTTTGATGTTTCCAGTCTCGATGAAACGGCCGTCGCGGAAGACTGTGTACTCATCCGCGATCTCGAAGATTTCGGTGAGTTTGTGAGACACGTAGATAATTGCGGAACCGCGCGCGGTGATCTTGCGGAGCGCGTTGAACAAGACATGGACTTCGTGTTCGCCGATAGCAGATGTCGGCTCGTCCATGATGACGATATGTGCCCGATAGCTGAGAGCCTTCGCAATTTCGACGAGCTGAATCTGGGCGAGGCTCAGCTCCCCCATCTTCTTGGCAGCGTCGACTTCAAAGCCGAGTTCATCGAGGAATGCCTGGGCGTCCCTGCGCATCTGGCTAAAATCGACGAGCACGCCAAGTCGCTTCGGCTCGCGGCCAAGGTAAAGGTTCTCGGCGACGGTCATCTCGGGGACGGGGGAAAGCTCCTGCGTGATGATCGCGATGCCGTGACGCAAGGCGTCAGCGGCGCTTTTGAAGTCGACCTGCTCGCCATCGATCTCCACTATCCCTCCATCGCGGCGGAGCAGTCCCATCGTGATGTTGAGGAATGTCGACTTGCCGGCGCCGTTACCGCCGCACAAGGCATGGACGGTCCCGGCCTTTAGAGTTAGTCGGCCATCAACGAGCGCTGGGACGCCGTTGAACGACTTTTCCACGCCCTCGGCCCGCAGAAGCACGCGTGCCGAAGACGACTGCGCGGTTCCCTGAACTGTTATCTTCTCAGTTGCGTTGACCATGATATGACGTCATACCTCGTAAAAATCCAAATCTATGCCTCGTGTGTGCGGATCGCATGCCTTATTGGATCTACGCGGCGTCCAGTTCGAGGATCGCGCGTGCCTCCTGGGGTGTAGCGGGCTCACGTCCGACCTTTTGGGCAATCTCAACAGCGCGCGATATGACTTCCGCGTTCGTGGGTGTGCCGAACTCGCGATAGGGATAGTCGCCTATTCCAATAGCCATGTGGCCGCCCAGACGGCAGATCGCAGGAGCAATGTTCAACAGATTGCCCCCAAGGCAATTGACCGTCCATTCGATCGGCCGGTCGTCGGGCAGAAATGCAAGATGCGCCATGAGACCCGCCTCGGTCGGCGGATGCCCGGTAATGTATCGCCCTCCCGTTAGGTGCAGGAGAAAGTAGGCGGGCCCCCTCACAAGGCCCGCGTCCATCAGAGCGATCGCGCGGCGCGTGAACCCGACAGACCAGGAAACCAGCTTCGGCTTTACGCCCTTTTCGGCCAAGGTACGCGCGTAGTGCGCGAGACTTTCGGTCGTGTTGAGATACAAACGTTCTGGATTTTCGAACCTGCGCGTCTCGGCATCCCAAAGCTCGAGATTGGCCGAACCGGTATCGATGGGCGCAATATCGGGCTTCGTAGCAGGGTCCAATGCCAGGGTTGCGACCGTGTCGATGCGCTTCATGGCGTCGGCATCATTCGAGATAAAGCCGAGCGTGGGAAGGATGAGTAGATCGGTCGCCTGCCTGACTTCGCGGATGATTTCGGCGTTTGCCTCAACGGTGTTTGTCGCACCGCCGTCGGCTGTCCTGGCATGATAGTGGAGAATCGCCGCTCCCGCCTTGCGGGCTGCAACGGCGGCCTCAACGATCTCGTCGGCGGTGTATGGGATATTAGGGTTGGATGTGCGCGGCGCGTACTCGTTGACCCTGGCTTCGAGGATGATTTTCTTTTGCATCTTTCGCTCCTTACGCCGCCAGATAACCCGAGGTGCCCGCCTTTGCCCGCAGGAAGAAGTCATCGGCACCAATCTGCCCGCCCTTCAGCATGACTTCGAGGCCATCGACTTCGGCGTCGCCCGGCGCATCCAGGCGGCAGACATGGCAATTTTGAACTTCGTCAAAAACGGCGATCTCGAGCGCTTCGGCGCCGATTGTCCGCACCGCATAGCTCGAACTGTCACCGCCCGAAAACACGATCCGCGGCAAGGAAACCGCGCGGCGCACGGCACGCGCAACGTCACAGTAGATGGCGCCCAAGCGTTCCGCGGGAACATCGCCGCCGGCCAGACGGCCGGTTTCCCCGCGAGCCGTGTAGATGATTGTAGATCGACCGCGCACAAGGCTCTCGATCGCCTTCAAAGCAGCCTCCCGCGCAACTGCCTCAGCATCATCATCGGACCGGACTGTCGAGACATCCAAGTGGACAAGGTTCCACCCGGAAGCTTCGGCCACCGCAATCTGGCGCCCGGTTTGCAGGGCGCAACTACCTGATAAGACGAGTAGATTTTCGACGCCGGCAATCTCCGTCTTGACGGGCTCCGCCGACGATAGCAGGCCCAAGCGGGCCCAAAGAGCGCCGAGTTGTTGCGCCAAGCCTTGAGCTGCTAGCGCGAACATCGGACGTGTCGGATACCGCGCCCAGAGCAGATCGGCGACAGCCGCAAGATCCGCATTTTCGAGCCCATCGAAAATGACCCCTGCCCCCTCTTGGAAGGCCTTGAAGACACGCTCCTCCATTGCCGAGCGGTTCCGGATTGCGGGAAGCGTGACGTTGACGAATTCCTTATCTGTCTGCCCAGCCAGATGCATGCGCAGATCCGCCTCGTGCATCGGCGTCCTGGGGTGGCGCGACATGCTCGGGTGCCGGTCGAGCCGCTCAATCCTGTCGGCAAAGCGCGCGAAATGATTTCCGAAACAGGTGTAGCGCCCGAAGTCCGGGGTCGCGGCGAGGACTGGAACGTCCCTCTTGCCGAAGTGAGCCGCAGCGCGCGCCAGAACAGCACCATAGCTTCCAACGGTGGGCGACGAGTCGAACGTCGAACAGATCTTGTATTGGATAAGCGGACTGTTGAGGGTGCGCATGATCGAAAACGCGCTGTCAAGCTCCTCGTCGAGCTCGACGCCGGACAACGCCCTTGCGGTACCGGCGAAGCCAAGCACATCATAAGACAGAGCATCTGTTGACGCCGTCTGTGCTGAAGGGCGTGCGAGATAGAGTTTTCCCTTCACACCACTGCGATGGAACTGCGCCAGGTTTTCGGAAGAACCCGTGAAGTCGTCGCCGTAAAACACGGCCTTGAGCTTGCCAGCTGATGTCATCGGATCCTCCCAATATCCCGGCCGAGGATATCTTCCTCCATACATCAGCCGGGCTTCACTCTTGACAATACTCATAGAAGCAGCTCATAACTCTGTCAAGGTCATACCTTATACCTTATACCTCATATCGAGAAAATTGGAGGACGACGAGATGAGACTTTCTGGACGCACTGCCGTGGTGACGGGCGCTGGCCGGGGCATCGGACTGGCAATCGCTGAAGCCTATGTTCGCGAAGGCGCGAATGTCGTTATCGTCGACCGCGATCTGGAAGTGGCGAACGAAGCCGCCGAGCGGCTTGGGGAGCGGGCTTTGGCCGTCCGCGCCGATATTTCCGTCAACGAAGACGTTGAGACGATCGTTAAGGAAACGATTGGCCGATTCGGCACGGTCGACATACTCGTGAACAACGCGGGCGTGGGCGCAACCACTCTGTTTCTCGAAAGCTCACGGGAGGAATTCGAACGCGTCGTCCGGATCAATCTGACCGGAACATTCCTCGTGGCGCAAGCCTTTGCTCGGATCATGGCCGCCAAAGGCTATGGGCGGATCATCAATATCGCTTCGCTGTCCGGTCAGAAGGGAGGTGTCGGGCGTTCGGCCTATGGAGCCTCAAAGGCCGGCGTCGAACTCCTCACGAAGGTTATGGCGGTCGAACTCGCGGAATCGGGAATCAATGTGAATAACATCGCACCGGGCCCGATATTGACCGAGGTCTCGAAAGTCATGCACACGGTCGAAACGCGTGACGCCTATCATCGGCTCGTTCCGCAACGCCGTTATGGCGAACCATCGGAAATCGCTGATGCCGCGGTGTTCCTGGCGAGCGACGATGCTGCCTATATTACGGGGCACACCCTGAACGTCGACGGCGGCTTCCTGGCCGCTGGCCTCATGTTCCCATTCGATCCAAAAGCCTCGAAGCGGCTGGGACAAATCAGCGAATAACCTGGAGAGGTGGCCAGTTCGACGTTCGGCATTTGTCGCAAGCGGGAAAACGCGGTATGACCTCGTACCTTTTCGATTTCTGATTGGAGCGTGACCAGGAATGCTGTCTGTTGACCCAAAGAAAATCCCAAGCCGGCTGGACATAGCGCTCGACTACATTACGGGCGAAATTGCCAAAGGCAACCTCGGGCCTGGTGACAAACTTCCCAATGAAAAAGAGCTGGCCCAGCTTCTCGGGATCAGTCGCACTCCAATCAGAGAGGCGATCAAAACGCTCGCGGTCTCGGGTCTTGTCGAGACGCGTCATGGCTTTGGAAATTACATCCGTAAGGACGAAGGCCTTCCGGCGATGCCGCTCGCGATGTTTCAGCTCTATCTTCAGAGCTCGACGCCTGAGATGCTGATGGAACTGCGATACATTTTCGACCGCAACTGTTCAGAACTCGCGTCGCTGCGGCGTACGGACGAAGACCTCGCCACGATGAGAGAGTGCATCGACCGACTAAAAAGGCTGTCGGAGGATGCGAACTCCGCGATCGAAGATCTCCTCAAGGCCGATCTCGATTTCCACCGAGCAATATACAAAGCCGCCGGAAACCCGTTGATCGTCGTGATCGCCGACTTCGTGCTGACGATGGTCGCGCCTTGGGTGCAAAAATCGCTAGAGGTCAGTGGCAAATGGCGCGCAGTCGATCTCCACGAACACATGTTTCAGATGATCCGGGACAGAAAGACCGGTGACCTCAGCCGCGAGAGCGTCGAGGAAAACATGGAACACTTCCGCACATCCCTGCTGAAATGACAGCCAGGGCATCACGTCAAGGCGTGGCGCATCTTACATTTCCCGCAGGTCGCACTGCGATCATCACCGGCGGCATCTGAAGGCGGACGCGAAGCCCGGATACCGTATGCCGCCCGGCCTATTCGCCGGGTTCTGAAAATTGCCAGAAAACGATAATGCGCCAGGCTGATTGCGCCTGGCGCATCGACCGCGAGCAATGCATGCCCAGCCTTCCAACTAGCGGGCGTGGTATTTCGTATCGACCTCGTCGATGGCGGCAACATTGCTGGCCGAGCGACCGTTCTCGTCGAACCTCTGGGCGAGGAATGAGTCGACGATCGTCTTCGCAAGTTCCGATCCAATGACGCGGGCGCCCATGGTAATGATCTGGGCGTTGTTCGACAACGCCGCCCGCTCGGCGGAATAAGTATCGTGTGTGAGGGCTGCCCTAATACCCGGCACCTTGTTTGCCGAAATGCAGACGCCGATCCCGGTGCCGCACACCAGGATGGCCTTGTCATAGGTGCCGTCGAGCACGCCGTTGGCGACCCTGTCGGAGAGGTTCGCATAGAAATCGTCGAGACCGGCGTCCGTCCGGGAGACCTCGAACACCTCAAAACGGTCCTTGAGATAATCGGCGAGGACCTTGGCGAGGCCCTCGCCCGCGCTGTCGCCTGCTACTGCAATTTTCATCTTCATCACTCCTCAGATTTTGGCCGCGCACTTTTCGAGGATGTCGAGGTAGCCCTCGATCTTCCAGGCCGAGCGGCCGATGAACAGCCCATCGACATGAGGGCAGGATATGAGCTCTTCGCAGTTGTCTGCGTTGACCGAACCGCCGTAGAGGCAGGGAATGCGCCGGCCGAGCACGGCTTCCGCGAACGCGATGATCTCGGCCTGGCGGGCGTCGGCGTAGTCCGCTGTCGCGGGGATCCCATCGACGCCAATGGCCCAAACAGGCTCGTAGGCAAGCAGTATCGGTTTGTGCTTCTGGTCGGTAGAAAGGCTTCCCAACGCGCCACGAACCTGGCGCTCGAGGACGTCGCGGGCTCGCCCGGCCTCGCGTTCGGAAAGTGTCTCCCCTATGCAGATGAGCGGGATCAAGCCGTGGCGAACCGCCGCCTCGACTTTCAGTCCTACCGTCACGTCCGTCTCACCGAAATGTTCACGCCTCTCGGAGTGACCAAGCTCGACGATGTCGAGGTTGCAGTCTGTAAGCATCAAGGCCGAAATCTCGCCCGTCCAGGCGCCCTCCTCGTCCCAGTGCATGTTCTGCGCGCCGACCTTTACCGACGTGCCCGCCAATGTGGTCTTCACTTCCCGGACAACAGTGAAAGGAGGGATGACAAAGCGCTGGATGCGCGGATGGGACGTGATGTCTGCGGCCCTGAGACCGTGCGCAAATTGCGCGGCATCGGCAAGCGTCTTGTTCATCTTCCAGCTGGTGCCAATCCAGAGGGTTTTCTTCTCGGTCATGTCCCGCTTCACCACGTTTGCGTTCGAACTGCTGTGACCTACCTAGAGCGAGCCGGCTCGATACCGCTTCGCCATTTCCGCGAGTGGCACGACGTTGATAGAGCTTGCGCGCCCTGCCGTTCCGAAAGCTTCGAATCTTTCGCGACAAAGCTTCGAAAGCGCCGTCATTGCGGGCTTCAAATATTTGCGAGGGTCGAATTCTGTCGGATCTTCGGACAGCACTCGGCGCACCTGCCCGGTCATTGCCATGCGGCAATCCGTGTCGATGTTGACCTTTCGCACACCATGCCGAATGCCGCGCAGGATTTCCTCGAGCGGCACGCCCCAGGTGGGCTTCATCCGCCCGCCGAAGCGATTGAAGATTTCCTGCAACTCCTCCGGCACGCTTGACGAACCGTGCATGACGAGATGGGTATTCGGAAGTTTCCGGTGGATCGCCTCGATAACATCCATTGCCAGCACGTCACCGTCCGGCCGGCGTGAGAACTTGTAGGCGCCATGGCTGGTGCCCATTGCGACGGCAAGCGCATCCACCTTGGTCTCCGCGACAAATTTCGCCGCCTCCTCCGGATCGGTCAGAAGCTGATGCGGATCGAGCTTGCCTTCGACGCCGTGACCGTCTTCCGCCTCGCCCGCACCGGTCTCAAGCGAGCCCAGAACGCCAAGCTCCCCTTCCACCGAAACCCCTGCCCAATGGGCCGTGTCGCTGACGCTTCTCGTGACCTTGACGTTGTAGTCCCAATCCGCCGCGGTTTTCCCGTCAGCAAGGATCGATCCGTCCATCATTACGGACGTAAAACCATGCTGGATCGCGGTGACGCAGGTGCTCGGTTCGTTTCCGTGGTCAAGATGGACGCAAACGGGGATATGCGGATAGATTTCCGTCACCGCCTCCATCATGTGCTTGAGCATGATGTCGTTGACATAGGCTCGCGCCCCACGGCTCGCCTGGAGGATGACAGGCGAATCCGTTCCGTCGGCCGCTTCCATGATGGCAAGCGCCTGTTCCATGTTGTTAATGTTGAACGCCGGGACGCCGTAGCCGTGTTCGGCGGCATCATCCAGCAGCTGGCGGAGAGTAATCCTGGCCATGACATGTTACTCGCTGGTTGGATTGGAATTGAGATAGCTTGCGATCACGTCGACCTCCGTCGCCGAACCGAAAACCAGCGGCGTGCGGCAATGGTGAGAGGTCGGGATCTTGTCCAGGATGGCGGTCGTGCCGTCGGTGGCCCGCCCCCCGGCCTGCTCCATCAGGAACGCGATCGGATTCGCTTCATACACCAGTCGAAGGCGCCCATTTTCAAAGCCGGGTCGCTTGTCGCCGGCGTAGAAGAACACACCGCCCCTGATCAGGATCCGGTGGAGCTCTCCGACTGCCGATCCGAGCCAACGCATGTTGAAATCACGGCCGCGCGTTCCCTCCTTGCCGGTCAGACAATCCTGAAGATACAGGCTCATGGCAGGGTGAAGGTGACGGTGGTTGGAAGCGTTATATGCAAGCTCGGACGTGTCGCAAGGTATCAGAACCTGCCTTTTGACGATCAGGAACTCGCCGGTTTGGGGATGCATCGTCGCCAGCAGCACACCCTCACCGACCGAAAAGCCCAAATCGACGGTGTTGCCGAATGAGACATAACCGGCCGCGGCCTGGCGCTTTCCAGGGGTTAAAAAGGGATCTTCAGCTTCGCAGAAAGGCATGATCGAGAAGATCGTGCCGACGGGCGTGCCCAGCCCGACATTGCCTGAACCGTCGATCGGGTCGATTGCGACCGCAAAATGCTGGCCATTGAGCATAACTGGCGCGTCGGCCTCCTCGGACAGGACCCTGGCAGCGCCTGCGCGTGCGAGTATTTCGATGAACAACTCGTGCGACGCGATGTCGATTGCCTTTTGCGCATCACCGTCGGTATTTGATCCGACAAGGTGGGCCAGATCGCCCTCCAGGGAACCGGCTGCGATGCGTGCGGATAAAAGACAGGCGGCATCCAACACACCGTTGATTAGAGCCGCCACCCCCTGACGGGACAAATCTTCACCAGCCCAGGTCGAGAGGTACTCATCGACAGAACCATACTGGACGCCCGCTTCGTCATTTCCGGGTGTCGCCGGCGCGCTCATTGCTTGCCCCTTATCCTTGCTAGGGCGCGCGTGACGATTGCGTCACGCGTGATCCCAAATTGCTCGTACAGCGTCTCGGCCGGCGCAGACGCTCCGAAGCCGGACATCCCGATCACGTCGTCTTCGCTGTCGACATACCTAGTCCAGCCGAACTTCGAGAGCGCTTCCACGGCAATGCGCGGCGCGTTGCCGAGGACCGAGCTGCGGTAATCCTTGGGCTGCTTTTCGAAGAGATCCCAGCTCGGCATCGAGACGACAGCGGCGGGAACGTTTCTCGCCTCAAGCTCGTCGGCAGCCTGGATCGCAAGCGCGACTTCCGTTCCAGTGGCGATGATTGTGACGGCACGTTCGCTGCTCGCTTCCCGCAGCACATAGGCTCCCCGTGCGCAGCGATTGATGCCGTCACGCTGGGCGCGCAGTTGCGGGACATTCTGCCGCGAGAGCGCCAAAACCGACGGCGTGTTCTTGCTGGTTATTGCAAGATCCCAGCATTCCAGCGTCTCGATGGTGTCGGCGGGCCGGAATACATGCAAGTTCGGCATTGCCCTGAGGCTGGCAAGATGCTCGACCGGCTGGTGCGTCGGACCGTCTTCGCCAAGACCGATCGAGTCATGCGTCATCACGAAGATAGAGCGGACGCCCATCAGAGCCGCCACACGAATGGCATTGCGGCAATAATCCGAGAAGACGAGGAACGTGCCACCATAGGGTATGACGCCGCCGTGAGCCGCCATACCGTTCATCGCGGCGGCCATGGCAAACTCTCTAACGCCATAGCTGACATACCGCCCGCTTGCAGCGGCGGTGAAATCGCTGTCGACGGCCGGAACCCGGGTCAAGTTTGAGTGGGTGAGGTCAGCGGACCCGCCGATCATTTCCGGAAGCAGCTCCGTCAGCGCTTCCAGTGCGATCTGGCTTGCCTTACGCGTTGCCACTGATTGCGGCTTGTCGAGCAGCTTTGCCTTGGCGGCGTTGACCGCTTCCTCATATCGCGCTGGCAATGAGCCGGCGGTGCGGCGTTCAAACTCACTTCTGACATCTGCGCCCGCTGCTTCGAGCCGCGCTTGCCAGTCCTTGCGCGCCTTGGCGCCCTTCGCGCCGACTTCGCGCCAAGTTTTGAGGATTGGAGCAGGAATCTCGAAAGTGTCCGCCGTCCAGCCATAGACTGCCTTCGTCGCGGCGGCTTCGCTGGCGCCGAGCGGTGCACCATGTACGGAGCTTGTTCCTGCCCTTGACGGAGAGCCGTATCCAATGATGGTTTTCAGGGCTATGAGGGATGGTCTGGATGCTTCCGCCTTCGCCTGCGAGATCGCCGCGTCGATCGCATCCGGATCATGACCGTCAACGCGCTGCGTGTGCCATCCGTACGCGTCGAACCTCGCGAGCACATCTTCTGAAAACGCGATTGCGGTCGAGCCGTCGATGGTGATGGAGTTGTCGTCGTAAAGGACGATCAACTTGCCGAGCTGCAGGTGGCCGGCCAGCGAAGCAGCTTCCTGACCAACACCTTCCATGAGACACCCATCTCCACAGAAAACGTACGTCCGGTGATCGACAAGCGCTGCGCCAAATTCGGTTGATAGGCGCCGCTCCGCAATAGCCATTCCGACAGCCGACGCGATCCCCTGTCCGAGCGGCCCGGTGGTCGTCTCGACGCCAGCGGTGTGCCCATATTCGGGATGACCTGGCGTTTTGGAGCCCCATTGGCGGAAGTTGCGAACCTGCTCAATGGTCATGTCTTTGTACCCGGTGAGGTGCAGAAGGCTGTAGAGCAGCATCGAGCCATGGCCGTTCGACAGGACGAAACGATCGCGGTCCGGCCAGCCAGGTTCGCTTGAATCGAACTTGAGGTGCCGGCCGAACAGCACCGCCGCCGCATCAGCCATGCCCATGGGCATTCCGGGGTGCCCGGACTTTGCGGCCTCAACCGCGTCGATCGACAGGACACGGATAGCGTTCGCGAGATCGCGGATCGAAACTGCTGCTGTCAATTCTTCCTCCCCATAAACCGCGACCAATGTGGCGCATTTTTCTGGACATCACAATATCAGAACACAAAATAACGCAATACACACGATAAACATAACAATATCACATTCCGCTGCGACTGCGAAGAGTCTGCCCATCGACATCATACCTCATACCTTATACCTCTGTATTTGCGCAATAGCTTTTATTTGGCTACCGCGTCCATCGGGAGCCGGAAGGATCGTCCCGGGTCGCTTTCACGGGGGCGGTCTGCCTCGATCCGTTTGGTGGCAAACGGACAAGACGACCACCGTGATGACTACCGCGTTGGGCACTCACGGGTGGTTGAAACCATTCCAAATGCGGAATGCTCGATGCGGCTCGCCGATGTTTCCCGACATTTCTTCAGTTGACAGCTTTTACAAATGCATTAACGTATACGTTATTGAACTCAATAGGCCTTAAAGGGAGGAACCGAAATGCCTTTGACGATGCGCAAGTCCTTACAGATGATCGCCCTTGCCACTGCCCTCGGCGGTAGCGCTGCCTATGCGCCGAGCGCCTTCGCGGTCGATATCGATAAACAGATCAAGGATATTGAAAGTCACCCGGCAAGCGGGCCCAACGGCGAAAAAGCGACCCTCGCGAGCGACCTGAAGCTATCCGCCGAAGAGATCGAAAAGATCAAGGCGAAGCATGCCAAAGCGGCCATTGTGATGCACTACACGGCGTCTGACTGGGCCAAGGCCCAGATGGCCGGGCAAAAGAAGGCCCTGGAAGAGCTCGGCGTCGAAATCGTTGCGACGACTGATGCTGGATATCGCGCGGAGCAGCAAGTTTCAGACATCGAAAGCGTCATGGCGCTCAAACCTGACGTCATGATTACCGTTCCCGCCGAGCAGTCAGCCACGGCCGCAGCATACAAGAAAGCTGCTGCCGCTGGCATTAAGATCATCTTCCTTGACCAGACCGGCGCCGGGATGAAGGCTGGCAAAGACTATGTGAGCCTCGTCTCTTCCGACAACCGCGGGATGGGAAAGGTCGCCGCACTGCTCATGGCCAAGGCGCTCGACGGCAAGGGCGAAATTGGTCTCATCCCGCATGCGTCCGACCTTTTTGCCACCAAAGAACGCGTGGTCGGCTTCGAGGAAGCGATCAAGGATTATCCGGATATTAAGGTCGTCCAGGAGACCGGTGTCGGAGGCCCTGATTTCTCAAGCGAATCCGAGCGCGTCGCCTCCGCAATGCTGACGGCCCACCCCAACCTCAATGGCATCTGGGCCGTGTGGGACGTGCCAACAGAAGGCGTCCTGTCAGCGGCGCGCGCAGCGGGCGCGTCCAAGAGCCTCGTCATCACCACTTGCGACCTTGGCGTCAACATCTCGATCGACATGGCTAAGAAGGGTTACGTCAAGGGAACCGGATCCCAGCGTCCGTACGGCGCCGGTTATGCCGAGGGCATCCTTGCCGGATACGCCCTTCTCGGAAAGGACGCACCTCCCTACGTCGTGCTCCCGGCCCTTGCGGTGACCCGCGATAACCTGATCGAGGCGTGGCCGCAGTCGAACGGCGACCAGGCACCGAAGATTCTCACCGACGCAATGAACTAACGGTGCGCGGGAGCGGCTCCGACCGCTCCCCGTGCCCCAGCGGCGGACAACGACCATGAACACTCAAGCAGTCACCGAAACCCTCGCCGCCGTCAGGATGAGCAACGTGAGGAAATCGTTTGGCGGCGTGCACGCATTGCGCGGTGTCAGCCTGACGATCCAACCCGGGACAATCCATGCGCTGGTCGGCGAAAATGGCGCCGGCAAGTCTACGCTGTTGAAGATCCTGCAGGGCGTGGTCACACCCACGGAGGGATCCATCGAGGTTTTTGGCGAGCACATGTCGTCCAGCTCTCCGGAGAATTCCCGCAGGCTCGGCATTGAGATGATCTTCCAGGACCTCAGCCTGATCCCCACCCTCTCGGTCGCCCAGAACATTTTCCTGAACCGGGAGCCCCGCCGCCTGTCGATCTTGGTCGACGAACGCAGGGAAATCGCACAGGCAGCCGAGATCATCGGCCAGCTCAACCTCAGGGTTGATCCGAGGACGCCTGTTTTTGAACTCAGCCCCGGCCAGGCCCAGCTGACCGAGATCGCCAAGGCCATCCACCAAGACGCCAGGATCCTTATCCTTGACGAACCAACCTCGTCGCTGAGCGCACAGGAAGCCGACACTCTGTTCGGCATGTTGAAGAAGCTCACTGCGGCGGGAACAGCCGTGATCTACGTTTCCCATCGCATGACCGAGATCATGACGATCGCCGACGAGATTACAATTCTCCGCGACGGTCAGAACGTGACCTCCGGGAAGACATCCGAATTCACGCTCGACTCGATCGTGCAGCACATGGTCGGCAAGCGTGTCACCGGCTTCCAATACCAGGCGCGCGCCATTGATCGCAGCGGCAAACCCGCGCTGAGCGTACGTGGCCTTTCGGGCCCTTCGGGAAAACCCAGCGATGTCAGCTTCGACGTCCACAAGGGCGAGATTGTGGGAATAGCAGGCCTCATGGGCGCTGGCCGGAGCGAGCTTGCCCGCCTTCTTTTCGGCGTCGATAAGAAAACTGCGGGAACCGTAGAACTCGGCGACACTGCCGTTGAGTTCAAGTCACCTTCGGATGCGATCAAGGCAGGCATCGTCCTTGTTCCGGAGAGCCGCCACGAGGAAGGTCTGGTTGTCGAGCACAGCGTCGGCGACAATCTTGGACTGCCGCAGATCGGTCAGCTCGTCCGCGGTCCCTTCATCGATCGTCGACGCGAGGGAACACTGACCTCCGATCTCATCAAGCAACTGAGGATCAAGACGCCGTCCGCTGACAACAAGGTCAGGAACCTTTCCGGCGGCAACCAGCAGAAGATCGTTATTGCCAAATGGCTAGCGATTGATCCTTCGGTTGTCATTCTCGACGAACCGACAGCAGGCGTAGACATCGGTTCAAAGGCCGAGATCGTAGAACTCATTCGGAGCGTCGCCTCCTCCGGAAAGTCCGTCATCGTCATCTCGTCGGAACCAGCCGAGCTTCTGGCAACGAGCGACCGCATCCTGGTCATGAACAACGGACGTCTCGCGCGCGAAATCGAGCGCGACGAAATCGAAAGCTGGGCCACGATTGCCGGCGACGAAACTCAATCTCCGCTGATCCGCACCGAACTCGGTCTGCAGGTCGCGATTCAGAAGGCAACCCAAAATGTCCACTGAAGCCAAGACATTGAACACAGAGACGGATGCAACCCACATGCGGCCGTGGCACAGCAACTGGCGCGACTACGTCGTCTACATCGGCTTCGTCGTCATCTTCATCGTCTTCGCGATCTTGCTGCAGGATCGCGGATTCCTATCTTCAAACAACCTGCTCAACATCCTGCGGCAGACTGCGATCGTCGCCATCGTTTCCATGGCAATGTCGTTCGTACTCTCGGCGGGCGAGATCGACCTCTCGGTCGGAGCCATTGCCGGATTGTCGTCGGTGGTCGCTGGCCTGGTGCTGAGCAAGTACGGTCTATTCCCCGGCATTCTCGCGGGCTTGACCCTCGGGCTGCTGGTAGGCGCCATAAACGGCGGCCTGACTGCCTATCTCAACATCCCGTCGTTCTTGGTGACGCTCGGCATGATGGGGATCGCGCGAGGGGTCGGAATGTGGGTAAGCGGCACTTCGCCTGTTCCAATTATCAACGACCCGTTCATTTTCGTCTTTGGTTCCGGCAACATCGGCCCTGTTCCTGTCCTCGTTGTCTGGGTCGCCGTTCTGGGCATGATCGCCCATATCGCGCTCCGAAAGACACCGTTCGGCCGCAAGGTCATGTCGGCAGGCGGAAACTCGGTCGCAGCTCGCTACAGCGGAGTCGATGTCCGGAAAATCAAGTTCCAGGTGCTGCTACTGACGGGGATGGCCGCTGCGATCGCTGGCATGCTCTATGCTGGACGCCTGCAGTCTGGACGCTTCCAGCTTGGCGAAGGTGATGAGCTGTCTGTCATTGCAGCCGTGGTTCTCGGCGGTACCAGCCTATTCGGCGGACGCGGCACCGTGATCGGTTCCATCGTCGGTGCCCTGCTCATCGGTGTCATCAACAACGGTCTTATTCTTGGCGGCCTCGACTACAGCCAGCAGCTCATCGCGCGCGGAATGCTCATCATCCTGGCTGTGGCGGTCGGCCGAAGCCGCTAACCTGGAAGGTTCTACGGAGGTATTAGGATATGAGAGTTTTAGTCACAGGCGGCAGCGGCAAACTGGGTAGAGCCACGATCAAGCATCTGGTTGAGAGCGGCCACGACGTCATCAACGCGGATACGATCGCTCCGCCAGAAAACCTCTGCCCCTTCGTCAAGGTCGATTTCGAGGATATGCGCGCCACGATCGAGGCGATCAGTGGCTTTGATTGGGACCACAATCGCAACACTGAAGCCGTCGTCCATCTGGCCGCTGTGCCGATGCCGGGGCGCGTTGCTCCTGCGGATGTTTTCCGGGTCAACACCATCTCGACGTTCAATGTTTTCGAGTCATGCCGCTTGCTCGGCATCAAGAACATCGTGTGGGCGTCGAGCGAGACCCTGCTCGGCATTCCTTACGAGATCAAGCCTGACTATCTGCCGGCGGACGAGAATTATCAGTCGCGCCCGGAAACCTCCTATTCCCTCTCGAAGCATCTCGGCGAGGAGATGGCAAAGCAGTATTGCCGCTGGGACAGCGAGCTCAAGATCGTTTGCCTACGCTTCTCCAACGTTATGGACGAGAGCGAGTATGCCGACTTCCCGGCCTTCGAGCAGAACCCGGGCAGCAGACGCTTCAACCTTTGGACCTATATCGACGCCCGCGACGGGGCACAGGCGATCCGTCGCTCGCTCGAGTGGAGCGGCAAAGGTGCCGAGGTGTTCATCATCGCAAACGACGATGGGGTCATGACCACCTCCAACGAGGAACTCGTCAGGAGGTGGTATTCGGGGGTCCCGTTCAAGAAGCAGATCGGGAACAACGAAACCTTGCTGTCAATCGACAAAGCAAAGAGCGTTCTCGGATACCAGCCTGAACATAGCTGGCGAAAATATGTAGGCTCCTGAGAAATCAGCCAGCTTGAAGGGAAAGAAAATGCCGACCAGGAAACAGACAGCACCGGTCTCAGAGATCAAAGAGGACGCCTTCGCGAAAACAATGACCGCGACAGCGCACCTTCGGTTGCGCCAGCTCATCCTGGATAACAAGTGGGCGCCCGGTTACCAGGCGACCGAACAGGAAGTCGCCTCCCAGTTGGGAATGAGTCGGACGCCCGTGAGGGAGGCGCTCATGCGCCTCCAGCAGGACGGACTTGTTTCGGTTATCCCGAGGCATGGAATGCGGGTCCTGCCGATTTCTATTTCTGACATGAAGGAAATTTACGAAATCCTGACGTCGCTGGAGAGTACGGCTGCAGAGCTGGCCGCCAGCCGCCAGCTTTCCGAGGATCAACTCCGGGGTCTCGAAAAGGCTACCGCCGATATGGACCATGCGCTTTCGCAAGATGACTTGGAGCGCTGGGCGCAGGCGGACGCGAGATTTCATGAGCAACTGCTCGAACTTGGCGGCAACCAGATGCTCAAGTCGGTCGTCCTCAATTTCATCGACCGCGCACATCGCGTCAGGATGGTGACGCTGAAGATGCGTCCTAAGCCCGTCAACTCAACCCGCGAACATGCAGAACTCGTGCAAGCAATCCGCGAAGGCGATCGCGAAAAGGCACGAAACATTCACAAGGCGCACCGGGAGCGGGCAGGCAAGGAACTGCTCGACCTCCTCGAGCGCCTCGGCCTCAACCACCTCTAGGACAGGTTTCAAATGTCATCGTTGAACAACACTCTCAAGATCGCAGTCCTTCCCGGCGACGGGATCGGCAGGGAAGTCATGCCTGCCTGCATGGAATTGATCGACGCCGCCGTCGGCCAGGCGGGCGCGCCACCGCTCGTGTTTGAGACGCATCAGGCCGGTGCGCAGCACTACGCGGAGACCGGCCAGGCCCTGCCCGCCGCCGCGCTCGAGGCCTGCCGGACATCCGACGCAATCCTCTTCGGCGCGATGGGCTGGCCCGACATCCGCTTCCCGGACGGGACGGAAATCATTCCGCAGCTCGACCTGCGCATGGAGTTCGGCCTGTTTGCAGGTGTCCGTCCGATCCGGTGGTTTCCGGGCCTTCCGAAAGTGCTGTCCGATCCTCGCGCCGAAGGAATCGACTTCGTGCTGGTCCGCGAGCAGACAGAAGGCCTGTTTTATGCGCGCGGGCGCGGCGAGGTCCTGAACAACCAGGAGGCCTACGACACGATGCAGATCACGCGGGCCGGCACCGAGCGCGTTACCGAATTCGCTTTCCAGCTCGCCGCCCAGCGCAAACGTCGCGGCAAGCCCGGCACGGTGACCTGCGTCGACAAGGCGAATGTCTTCAGTTCGATGGCTTTCTTCCGCAAGGTCTTCGATGAGATCGCTGCAAAGCACCCTGAGTTGCACAGGGACTATGCCTACGTCGACGCGCTAGCGCTCAACATGGTGAAGAAGCCCTGGACGCTCGACGTGCTGGTGACAGAGAACATGTTCGGCGACATCCTTTCCGACCTTGCGGCCGGCCTGATCGGCGGCATGGGGATGGCCCCTTCGGCGGACATCGGTGATACCCACGGCCTCTTCCAGCCGGCACACGGGACCGCTCCCGATATCGCGGGTAAGGGCGTCGCCAATCCGGGCGCAATGTTCCTGTCAGGAGCGATGATGCTCGACTGGCTAGCGGTAAAGCACGGCGATCAGCGGCTTGCTGACGCCGCCGGGCTGATCGAGGCGGCGGTCGAGCACACCTTGTCGACAAAGATCGCGGTTCCAATGGAGTATGGCGGAAGCGCCAATTGCGCGGAGATGACGCGCAGCGTGATCGGCGCTCTGGGTGCCGTCCGCGAGGAGGTCGCATGAGTTCGGCATCCACAGGCTTCGTCGTGGTCGTTGAGTTCGTCGTTCGGAGCCAGTTCGCCGATAATTTCCATGCGGCGATAATCGAGAATGCGGCGACGTCGCTGCGCGACGAACCAAACTGCGAAGTGTTCGATGTCTGCCGCGATCCTGAGCGGCCGGAGCGCACCTACCTCTATGAAGTCTACGGCTCAAAAGCCGATTTCGACTTCCACCTGAAGACGCCGCACTTCCTGAGCTTTGATGCGATGGTTCGAGACTGGGTGGCCGAAAAGCGAGTGGAAACGTTCGAGCGCGTTTCGTCCCACAAGAAGGAGGGCGCTAGATGACCAATAGCGTCAAGGCCATTGTCTTCGACACGTTCGGCACGGTCGTCGACTGGCGGGGTTCAATCATCCGCGATCTCACCGGCTGGGGCGCGACGGAAGGCGTGGAGATCGACTGGCCCGGCCTCGTCGACCGCTGGCGAGACCGTTACAATCCCCAGAAAGCGCGGGTGCGCAGCGGCGAGTTGCCGTGGACGAACCTGGACGAACTTCACCTCGATGCCTTGAAGGCAGTGTTCGCAGAGATGGGGCTGGCCGAACTAGACCACGACCGGATGATGCACGTCAACAAGGTCTGGCATCGCCTGGACGGCTGGCCCGACGCATCGCGCGGGCTACACCGGCTGAAGTCGAAGTTTATCATCGGCCCGCTGTCCAACGCCAATGTCGCGATTCTCGTCAACATGGCAAAGCTTGCCGACTTGCCGTGGGACAACGTGTTCTCCTGCGAGCTTTTCCAGCACTACAAGCCCGATCCGGAGACCTACCTCGGGGTCTGCAAACTCCTTTATCTGGAGCCCGGGGCCGTCATGATGTGCGCTGCCCACAACTACGATCTTGCCGCCGCGCGCAGCCTTGGCCTTAAAACCGCATTCATCGCACGACCCACCGAATACGGCGAGGGTCAGACGACCGACCTCACAGCCGAGCAGCGCTGGGATTACGTCGCCGACGATCTCGAAGACCTCGCCCGACAACTCGGATGCTAGAAGAGAGAAAGACAATGCAGACATACAAGATGTTCATCGACGGCAAGTGGGAAGACGCTGCCAATGGAGATACGTTCGAGACGAAGAACCCTTTCAACGGGCAGACCTGGGCCGCTATTCCGAAGGGCGGCAGGGAAGATGCGGAACGAGCAGTCGAGGCTGCGCACCGCGCCTTCACGAGCGGTCCGTGGCCGAAGCTCACCGCGAGCGCCCGCGGACACCTTCTTCGGCGTCTTGGCGACCTGATCGCCGAGAAAGCGGAGCATCTCGCGACGATCGAGGTTACGGACAACGGCAAGCTCATCAACGAGATGCTGTTTCAGCTCAAGTACATCCCGCAGTGGTACTACTACTTCGGCGGGCTGGCGGACAAGATCGAAGGAGCGGTCATCCCGATCGATAAGGCGGACACCTTCAACTTCACTCGTAATGAGCCGCTCGGCGTCTGCGTCGGGATTACGCCGTGGAACTCCCCTCTCCTGCTGCTCGCCTACAAGCTGGCACCGGCACTCGCCGCAGGGAACACCTTCGTGGCAAAGCCCTCGGAGTTCACGTCTGCTTCGACCCTTGAGTTCGCAAAGCTCGTCGAACAGGCTGGCTTTCCCGCGGGCGTCTTCAACGTCGTCACAGGGTTCGGCGCGGATGTCGGCGAGACGCTGACGACCCACAAGTACGTCGCCAAGATCGCTTTCACGGGAAGTGAAGGCACCGGGCGCAAGATCGGCGAGCTTGCAGCGCGCAACTTCAAGAAGGTTACGCTTGAACTCGGCGGCAAGAGCCCGCACATCGTCTTCGACGATGCGGAGATCGACAATGCCGTCAACGGGGTGATCTCCGGCATCTTCGCTGCCACCGGTCAGACATGTATCGCGGGCTCACGGTTGCTCGTGCAGCGAAAGATCCACGACCAGTTTCTCGAGAAGATCGTCAACCTCGCAAAAACGGCGAGAATGGGCGATCCGCTATTGACGTCGACGCAGGTTGGCCCCGTGACGACGCCGCCGCAACTCGAGAAGATCCTCGGCTATATCGACATCGCAAAAGGCGAGGGCGCCGAATGCGTTCTCGGTGGGGGGCGGCCGGACAATGCCGAGCTCTCCAGGGGCTGGTTCGTCGAACCTACGATTTTCTCCGGGGTCCGAAACGACATGCGCATCGCGCAGGAGGAGGTCTTCGGCCCGGTTCTGGCGGTCATCCCCTTCGACAGCGATGAGGAAGCCGTGCATATTGCCAATGACACCAATTACGGGCTGGCCGCGGGCTTCTGGACCCAGGACATGCGTCGTATCCTGAAAGTTTCGGCCGCCATCCAGGCTGGCACGGTCTGGGTCAACACTTACCGCGTCATCAGCTATATGTCGCCTCTTGGAGGCTACAAGCACTCCGGCATCGGTCGCGAGAATGGCATCGCGTCGATCCAGAACTACATGCAGACGAAGAGCGTGATGATCTCGACCGCTGACGACGTCGCCAACCCCTTCATCATGAGGTGATCCGTGGTGGCCGCCGGAAAGTTGCTGGTCGGCTGCGTGGCCGACGATTTCACGGGAGCGACCGACGTCGCGAACATCTTCGCGCGCGCCGGCCTCAAAACGACGGTGCTGATCGGCGTTCCTGAAGACGACCGGGACATTGACGCCGACGTGAGCTCGGCTCTAATGGGCTCGCCCGGGCTACGGCACGCTTTGAAGCCGGCGAACGCTGCGAGACATTGTCACTGGATTCCCAGTCTCGCTCGGGCCCCAAGCTCTGATACGGAAACTGAAAGGACGTCTCCCTTTTCCGCGATACGCACCAATAGCGTCATCGCAGAAGCCACCCGAACAACGTCAATCCCGATCCGCGGCGCGGCTGACCGCTTCTCGCTTCGCGATCTCCTGACGGACCTGCTCGAGTTTATTGAGAATGCCGTCATAGCTGATATTGCCAAGCGGCAGTCGCAGAGGCTTGTCCTCGTCATGAGCGACATTGACAATCGCCACGGCCGCCTTTGCCGGATCCCCTGGCTCGTTGCCGACGTTCTGTCGGAAGGACGCGCGCTGGCCACCCGCCGTATTGCCGTAATCGGCGATTTCACCGTCCGGTGGTACTTCATGTGCTGAGTTGCCAGCCCAATCCGTCGCAAACGGGCCGGGCTCGATGAGGACGATGTCAATACCGAGCGGCTGCAATTCCTGCGAGAGCGATTCAGAAATAGCTTCCACAGCGAACTTGGACGCGCAGTACCATCCGACAGCCGGAAAAGCTCGGATGCCTCCGACGGACGAGACGTTTATGATGGTACCTGAGCGCCGCGCCCGCATGGCAGGAAGAAACGCATTGGTGACGTTGACAAGACCAAAAACGTTTATCTCCATCATTCGTCGAATTTCCGCCTCCTGGCTTTCCTCGACCGCAGCGAAATAGCCAATCCCAGCGTTGTTGAAGAGGAGGTCGATGTGGCCAAAGCGTGCTTGGGCAGCGGCTACGCTGTGCTTGATCTCTTCGGAATTGGTGACGTCGAGTTGAATCGCCGCGACGCCTTCGGGAGAAAGTGCCACAAGGTCTTGAAGCGCTTCGACGGAACGAGCGGTTGCGGCGACTTTATCACCGCGGCGAATGGCTTCCTCGGCGACAGCGCGACCGAAACCGCGGGATGCACCTGTGATGAACCATGTTTTCATTTGCTAATACTCCACATTGCTGAGGTGGTGCCGCTACCAGCGACGCATCAGCGATATGGGTTGGATTTCGATTTGGTTGAGATCACATGACATCATCACTGCGTTGAGCTAAGCTCATCTGCAATCCACAAAAGCCGCGCGACGCGTGCGTTGGCCGGCGACAATTCCGCAGACAAGGCAGTCGTCGCACGGCTCTATGACCAGTTCGGCTTCAATAGGAAATGATGTAGATCTTTGGACAATGCGGAACTGTCCGCTGGCGCGCCATATGTTCTACCGCCGGAGTCGGTTATTATGTGCAAATGTCCGTGGATCTGACTGAATCCTGTTGCCCTGTCTGTGGGCTTTTGTGGCCTCTTCTTAATGAATTCCAAAATCGAGAGCAATCCAATGTCCCGACCTCTTTCGCTTCCGCGCGACCGGATTTCCGTACTTCTGCTTGAAGGGATCAGTCAGAGCGCGGTGGACTACTTTTCGTCATCAGGCTACGTCAATCTCACGCATCTGCCGAAGGCTCTGGATGACAAGGATCTTAAAAGTCATATAGCCGAAGCACATATTGTGGGAATTCGCTCACGCACATATCTGACAGAGGAAATCTTCAGATCGGCTAAGAAGCTCATGGCCGTCGGCTGTTTTTCTGTGGGGACAAATCAGGTCGATCTGGATGCGGCCCGCCGACGCGGGATACCCGTGTTCAACGCTCCCTATTCAAATACGCGCTCGGTCGCCGAGCTTGTGATCGGTGAGATCATCATGCTGACCAGGCGGATCTTCCCGCGTTCGGCTTCGGCTCATGAAGGCGGATGGGAAAAATCTGCCGTCGGCAGTCGTGAGGTTCGCGGGAAAACGCTGGGCATCGTTGGCTATGGCAATATCGGTTCGCAGCTTGGCGTTCTTGCGGAAAGTATGGGCATGAACGTGCGCTATTTCGATCCCTCGGACAAGCTTCGCCACGGCAATACAGAATCGATGGCGACGCTCGGGGCACTGCTCGAAATCTCAGATTATGTGACGATGCATGTTCCAGAGACCAGATCAACGCGAAACATGATCACTGAGGCTGAACTGCGCCGAATGAAAAAGGGAGCCGTTTTTATCAACAATTCCCGCGGGACCGTGGTCGATCTTGAGGCGCTTGCGACGGTTTTGAAAGAAGGGCATCTCGCAGGCGCGGCTGTGGACGTGTTCCCGAAAGAGCCGGCATCCAATAAAGAACTTTTCAAGACGCCGCTACAGGGTTTGGACAATGTAATTCTGACGCCACATATCGGCGGCTCAACCGAAGAAGCGCAGGAGCGCATCGGAGGGGAAGTCTCAAGGAAGCTCGTCGAATATTCGGACGTCGGTTCGACGCTGGGCGCGGTCAATTTTCCCCAGGTTCAACTGCCTCCGCGACCGAACGGCACACGTTTCATCCATGTTCATGAAAATCGCCCTGGCATCTTGAACAGTTTGAATATGATTTTTTCGTCCCGCGGACTAAATATCGTCGGCGAATTCCTGCAGACCTACGGCGAGATGGGTTATGTGGTGATTGAGGCCGAGAGCATTGGCCAGAGAGCGGGTGACATCCTTGATGAAATTCGCCAGATTCCGGGAACGATACGCGCTCGATTGCTTTACTAACCCGGTGGATTGCGCGTCATTTCGCTTTGGCCTAAACGTTTGCGAATTTGCGACTTATGCTGGCGCTATGTCCGTTGTCGATTCATTGGTCCGCGATCTCTGGAGGCGGACCGGTGGTCGAAGAAGAACTGGCCGTAAGCAGCGTCCCCTGGCACGTTGGCTGAAACTCGTTGATTGTCGTCGGAGATTTCGGCCATCAACACATCGCAAGTTGCGCCACATGTCATCGTCGCCTTTACATGCACTCCCAGCATCTAGCCCACTATGCAAGTTGACCAGGGTCGAACGCCCATTCAAATGCGTAGAGCAAAATCAACTCGGCCCCACGTTCACCGTTCAAATCGCTCCAGCATTTTTCTTAACTGCGCGTTTTGCAGCGTTAGCTTTCTCGCCAGCTGCCCCCTGAGCACCCTGATCTCTTCATCGAGCCTTATCTCCTCTGCAATGTGTGCGATCTGGGATACGGGCGAAACGTTCGCAACCGCTACCGCTTCCTTGCTGCGACGTCTTTGCTTTCGCGGTGCCACTTTGACAGTTCGCCTGATCTGCGTAGTATCATCATGTGCAGCGGTGACGTCGATACCAGTACCGCCGGATAAAGCCTGATTAGCGGCCTGCCCAATTTTTGCTGCACCGCGTTCGACCCTATCGCGGGCACCGTTTTTGGCTTCATCCGAATGCACCGGCTCTACGGAAATTGCAGCGGCTTGACCATGACGAGGTAGCTCCTCGCTAACCGGTCGATCAGCGCCATTCACGCTCTCCTCGGCAGGCGCTTCAGTCGGACCGGAAATAGGCAACGCCACCGACGTAACCTTCTCGTTCGAGCCGCTTTCTCTTTTTTGTTGGCGTCCAGGTGAGATCAGACGGGCAAGAAATTTCCAGGGAGACGCCATCTATCCGACCTCGCGATTTATCCCGCAAGCAGGCAGTGAGTTTTAGTTCCGGCAACAGCATTCACCGTTGCCAAATTGTATCTCTCGATAAGCATGGAAATGCGGCCGGCGATTGACCAGCCGCTTTTGTCAATCGAGCTTGAGCCGTTTGCGCAGATCGGCATTTTCAGCGCGAAGTTTTTCAGCCAGAAGCTTGCGCAGTCGCTGATTTTCCTCTTCCAACTGCAGGAGATCCGCCATCTCATCGATCGCCGTCATCGGCGCGACCGGCGCTGTCTGCACAGCCTTTGGAGTGCGGCGCACAGGTGCGCGTTTGGCGCTCGCCGTAACTTCGATCACCTTTGCCTTGCGCCTTCTCCTTTTCACACCACCGGCGGCGACCAGAGCAACTGCTGGCTCTGCCGCAGCGTCAGCTGACGGCGTCTCAAGTGCCGCGGTTTTCTTGGCCCGGAGTTTGCGCTGTTTCTTCGGCGCAATAGGCGTTTCGACAACGGTCGGCACATCGGCACTGGTTGCAGTATCAGTCTCGTCGGCCATGCTTATCTCCTGTGTGTCTGATGCAGTTGTCGACGGCCCGAGAGGCGCTGTCAACAACGGCTCGACCTGATCTGCTTTTGGTAAAGACATTTCGCAGTCGGATTTGCCACTCTGAGAGCTACCCGACAGAAACGGCATTGCCTCTTCCTCCAGGTCGCGAGCGACGGATTTCAAATCAACGTTGCCCCAGATCGAGTTTGACCTGGTATCGAGTTTTCGCCTGCCGGTTTTGTACTCGACGGCAAAACTGCGTTGCACTTTTTTCAATACAAGAGGCCTTGGAGAATCCACGGGATGGTTTGCTGATGTTGGTACATCACGAATAGCGCCTACCGGACCACGCGTCTATACCTACCGTCATAATCGGTCCACCCCACCATTTCGGGAGCAGAATATGTGGCCAATCGAATGGGGCTGATGGCGGTCCATACTGAAAGGAAGCGGCGACCTGTAGTTTGTCCGAGACATACATAGGTTCCCGACGATCCATTATGCGATCTTCCTGGCCTAAAACGCGAACTCTATGGCAACAAGCCGGTCGCTGGCCTCGAGAGCTCTGGCCTGCCGGCGACGTTCGACGCCTTGCATAGGCAGCGGGCGCCTTCCTCGATCTTCCCAGAAAGAATACGAACGCGGCAAAAAAATACCAGTATGACACGCGTCGTCTTCCCCTCTCATTGCAAACTGTCAGAAAACTGTATATATTTCTGACAGGAGACATGCCATGCAAAAGCTGACGTCACAAATCATGGGCCATGCTGAACGACTGCCGGAAGGGTCCGCGCTTTCGGCAAAGAGCTTTTTGCATCTCGGAAATCGTGCCGCCCTGGACCAGGCTCTGTCGCGCCTGGCCGAGCGTGGCGAGCTCGTCCGGGCCGGCCGTGGTATCTATATGCGGCCCGTCAAAAGTCGTTTTGGCAGTCGGCTGCCGACGGTCGAACAGGCCGTAGAGGCAGTGGCGCAGCAGCGCGGCGAGGTCATTGTCTCAAACGGCGCCGCCGCTGCGAATTCCCTGGGCCTGACCACCCAGGTCCCGGTCCGCTCCGTCTACCTTACATCCGGCCGCAGCCGGACGATGAACCTTGGACAGCAAACGGTCGAGCTTAGGCATGTCCCTCGCTGGCAACTGGCCTTGGCCGATCGGCCCGCCGGCGTGGCGGTCCGTGCGCTCGCCTGGCTTGGGCCCGAGAAGGCCGATGAAGCACTGTCGCGGATCAAGCGAAAGCTGCCGCCAGACGCGTTCGGCGAGTTAGTGGCGGCGGCTCCGCAGTTCCCGACTTGGCTTGCAAGAAGCGTGGGAAAGGCTGCGCATGGCTGATCAGTTCCTGACCTTGTCAAAGGACGACCGGCGCGAAGCCTTGGCCGTGGCGGCCGACCGCACCGGACGGCCCATTCACCTGCTCGAAAAGGATGTCTGGGTCGTCTGGACGCTGCAGACGCTCTTTTCGTCCAAGCTCGGCGAGCACCTCGTCTTCAAGGGCGGCACTTCGCTTTCGAAAGGCTACGGCGTCATCAAAAGGTTCTCCGAGGACGTCGACCTGACCTATGATATCCGCGCCCTGGCGCCGGACCTGGTCGGCGATAATGATGAGGCGCTGCCGAAAACCCGCAGCGAAGAGAAACGCTGGACCAGCGAAGTACGGAAGCGGCTTCCGGTCTGGGTTTCGGAGTCGGTGGAGCCGGTCATCGCCGGTGCGCTGCGCGATCAATCTCTTCCGGCGGCAATTCGCCTCGAGGATGATACGCTCTATCTGGACTATGACGCGGTGAGCAGCGGATCCGGTTATGTCGCCCGGAGCGTCATGCTCGAATTCGGGGCCCGATCCACCGGCGAGCCAGCCAGTATTCGCGATGTCGACTGCGACGCCGCGGGTCAGGTCGATGGTGTCGAATTTCCGAAGGCGAGCCCCCGCGTCATGCACGCGGAGCGGACGTTCTGGGAGAAGGCGACGGCAATCCATGTCTTCTGCCTGCAGGAGCGCCTCCGCGGCGATCGTTTTGCTCGTCATTGGCATGACGTCGTCCGGTTGAACGATGCTGGTTTCGCCGACAAGGCATTCGCGGATCGGCAGCTCGCCAATGCCGTGGCGAAACACAAATCAATGTTCTTTGCGGAAAAGGCGGCCGACCGCTCGCCCATCGACTACGCCGCAGCCGTCAATGGCAATCTGGTTCTGACACCCTCCGGAGAAGGTCTGCGCGCACTCGGTGAGGATTACGCGCGCATGGTCGACGACGGTCTGCTGCTCGGCGATTCCGAGCCGTTCGAACACCTGATCGAACGATGCACGCAAATTCAGGCGCGCGCCAACAAAGCCGACACGCCGAAATAGCCGAAATTTGAAAGGAACAGGACCGTCGACCCCGCTATTTTCAGTGTCAGTGGCGTAACCGGTATTTATGGAACGACTTTAATGGAAGTTTCGCTACCTCAGTCACCCGACACTATCCTACGCGGCCCCAGGGAATGCCGAACGGTCGAGAGTGTCGGCATTGGTCAGCTGTCTTTCTTCCCCCGGTCGGTGATTAAGGCGCCGCATCTTTTTATTCTTCCTTGAAGGCTCGCGCGACCTGATCCATGAGAGGCTTCGTCAAATATGCCAGCGCCGTTCGTTCGCCGGTCTGTATGAAGGCTTCGACCGGCATGCCGGGAACGGGCGTGACCTGGCCAAGCCTCTGCCATTCGCCATCGGAAACCTTGGTACGGACGACGTAGTAGCTGAGGCCCGAGCGCTGATCGCTCGTCAGGTCTGCTGCAACACTGGTCACGACACCATTCAGCTCCGGCGTGTTCCGCTGGCTGAAGGCAGAAAATCTCAAATGCACCATCTGTCCGATGGACACTTGATCGATATCGGTCGGCATCAGCTTGACTTCGGCAACGAGGGCATCGCGATCCGGAACGATCTGCATGATCGCTTCTCCCGGAGCGATGACGGCGCCGGATGCGTGCACGGCAAGCTGATGCACAATGCCGCCCTGCGGCGCGCGAATGTCGATACGTTGCAAATCATCCTGAGCAGCGACCAGGCGTTCGGAATATTCGCCGATATCTCCCTCGGCCTGTCGAAGCTGGTCGGAGACCTCGCTACGCTGGTCATCATCGATCTGGATGATCTGGAGTTCTGTTTCCGTGACCTTACCCTTCGTCTGTGCTTCGGTCGCGACGAGGTTGCCGAGCTCGCCAGTGAGGCTCGCGGCCTCACGCTGCAACGCATATACCCGGTTGGCGGGAACGAGCCCTTGATCGAACAAGCGCTGAATGCTTTCCAGTTCCTTTTCGATCAGCGCAATCTCCTGGCGCTTGCCGGTTTCCTGGGCGACCAGACCCTCGGCTTCCTGCTTGAGTTGCTCGATCCGCTCACGCAATTGCGCCTTTCGCCCCACCAGCGATGACCGGCGGTTGGCAAAGAGGCGTTTCTCGCCCTCGATCGAGCGCGCGGCCTCTGGATCGCTGGCCTTTGCCAGCAACTCTTCGGAAAAAGCGATCGACTGTGTGCCGTCGCGTTCCGCTACAAGCCGAGCCGTCCTTGCGGAAAGCTCGTTCAGCCGCTTGGTTACGATGGCGAGATTGGCGCGGGTCTGGGTATCGTCCAAATGGATGAGGATCTGGCCGGCTTCCACCAGATCTCCATTCTTGACGAATATCTGGCCGACGGTACCGCCTTTCTGATGCTGTACCGGCTTCACATAAGTGTCAACGACGACCATTCCGGAGGCGATGACCGCGCCTGAAAGGTGGGTGGTGGCAGCGAGACCGCCCATCACACCGCCGAGTAGGACGACGATGCTGAGGGCGGCTACCGTCAGCTTGCGGATGGCGCCTTCCGCCGATGGCGCTCCGACATCGCTCATGTTCCCGTCTCCTCGCCGCCGATCAGCAGGCGCATCGGCTGCGGGGTCGCCGTGGCTGGCCTCGCCGTGGTCTTTTTCAATACTTCGTCCTTCGGACCGAAGGCCTGCATCTGGCCATTGCCCATGACAAGAACCTGATCGACTGCCGTGAGCGCGCTCGGCCGGTGTGCGATCACAATCGCAATCCCTCCCCTCGCGCGAACCCCAGAGATCGCTTTCGTCAGGGCCGCCTCGCCATCGGCATCAAGGTTGGAATTAGGCTCGTCGAGAACCACCAGAAACGGCTCGCCATAGAGTGCGCGAGCAAGCGCTATGCGCTGGCGCTGACCGGCCGAGAGCACCGATCCCTGTTCTCCGACCTTGGTGTCAAACCCATCTGAAAATTGCACGATCATGTCGTAGACGCCAGCTGCCTTCGCTGCGGCGATGACAGTCTCGGAGTCGGCCTTTGGGTCAAACCGTGCAATGTTCTGCGCGATCGACCCATCGAAAAGCGAGACATCCTGTGGCAGATAACCGAGATGGCGGCCGAGTTCGTGCGGATCCCACTGGGTAAGGAGAGCCTGGTCGAGCCTTACCGCGCCGCCCAAGGGCAACCAAAGGCCGGTGATTGCGCGGGCGAGTGTGGATTTTCCTGATGCGCTCGGACCGATAACGCCAACTGCCTCTCCTGCCGAAACCTTGAAGGAGACGCCGCGAAGAATAGGGCTGCGCCCGCCCGGCGCGGCGATCTGCAGGTTCTCGACGATCAGGTTTTCCCGCGGCGCCGGTAGATCGACCTCGCGCTGCTCCGACGACATGAGCGTCATCAGCTTAGTCAGCCGCCCCCAGCTTTGCCGGGCGGCAACGAAGCCTTTCCATTGCCCGATGGCGAGTTCTACGGGCGCCAGGGCGCGGCTCACCAAAATGGAACTAGCAATCATGATGCCGCCAGTTGCCTCCTGACGGATCACCAGAAGGGCGCCGACGGCGAGCACGCCCGACTGCAGCATCATGCGCAGGATTTTCGATGCCGTCGCCAGCCCGCCCGTGACCGTGCTGGCGGCAACGTGGTTTGCCAGATATTTTCGGTTGAGCTCGGTCCAACGCTCACCGATGAAATGGCCGAAGCCCATGGCGAGGACGGCTTCCGAGTTCCGTTTGGTCGCTTCGGCAAGATTGATGCGCTCGGCGGCAAGCTTGGCTGCTTCCTTCGCCGGCTGCCGCGACCGAACCTCGGTAAGCATGGTCAAGGCGATAAGGATCAGTGCACCGGCAAGCGCAGTCACTCCGATCCAAATGTGGAAGAGGAAACAAAGGAAAAGATAGAACGGCATCCAGGGCATGTCGAACAGCGCGGTCGGCCCCGGTCCCGACAGAAAACCGCGGACGGTATCGAGATCCCGCACGCACTGTAGCCCGTCGCCCGGCATCTGCATGCGCGACGGCAATAAGACGAGAGAGCCGTAAACGCGGTCACCGAAACGTTCGTCGACCGCAGTGCCAACCCGGACGAGCAACATCGACCGGATCAATTCCAAGACGCCCTGGAAGACGAACAGCGTTGCGGCGATGATCCCGAGTCCCACCAATGTCGGCAGGCTACGGCCGGGAATGACCCGGTCGTAGACCTGAAGCATGAAAAATGAGCCGGTCAGAGCAAGGATATTGATGACGCAGCTTGTCAGGCCGACTCCGAGGAAGGCCTTTCGAAGCGACGAGAGAACCGCCACAAGGAATACTTGTGACGACTGTTCTGCAGCCTTGTTCAAGACGATTTCCTCTTTCTCACGCTGCAGCCGTGAAGCGGAAATCATCCTGGTGCAGGCTTGTCAGCGCGACGTTCTTCAAAGTGATCGACGTGTTGGCGTCATGAGTAATCAACGTGTCTGCTCCGACCTGGGTGGCGGCCGCCATCACCGATGCAAAATCCGCGAAGAGGTCGTCACTGATGTCGAGGACATCACCAATGCCCGCACCGGCGGAGAAATCTGTCACCGTATCTTTGCCGAAGTCAGCCTTGAACACGAAAGTGTCATTTCCACCCACCCCGCGAAGAGTGTCGTTGCCAGCCCCGCCCTGGATTGTATCGGCGCCATACGTCCCCCAGATGATGTCGTCGCCGGCGGTCTGCTGGTCGGCTACATAGCGTGCCGCGATCTGAGTCTTGTTCCAGACGGTGCCGTCGGCAAAACGAACGAATTCGACACCAGCATCGCCCCAGAGCTGGTTATCGACAACGATGGAGCCTGTCATCCCTTGGAATGACAGCTTCATGTCGTTCACATCGCTCGTGACGTGTGAGAAGACAACGTCTGTTACCGCAATTCCGGCACCAAACTCGAGGACGTTGTTGCGGCTGCTTTGGTAGTCGAAGATAGCGTCGTCGCCATCGCCGACGTTGTACACGTAGACGTCGTTACCGCCGCCGCCGTCCAGGCGGTCGTTGCCCGCCCCGCCGGCTAGACGGTCGTTGCCATCGTAGCCGGCAATCGTGTCATTGCCGGCGCCGCCGACTACATTGTCGGATAGGTTCGTTGCCCAAATGGTGTCATCACCATCCGTCGTTTGACCCGCGACATATCGACGAGCGATCTCGGCATCATCCCAGATCGTGCCGTCGGCGAACCGAATAAACTCGACGCCGGCGTCGCCCCAGTGCTGATTATCGAGCACGATGGAGCCAGCCATCGATTGAAATGTCAGTTTCATATCGGCCGCATCGCTCGCGACACGTGAAAACACTACGTCCGCTGCCGAAATTCCGGCACCGAATTCGAGAACGTTGTTGCGGCTGCTTTGGTAGTCGAAGATAGCGTCGTCGCCATCGCCGCCGTTGTACACGTAGACGTCGTTGCCGCCGCCGCCGTCCAGCCGGTCGTTGCCTGCCTCGCCGATAAGACGGTCGTTGCCGTCGTAGGCTACGATCGTGTCATTGCCGGCGCCGCCGAATACGTTGTCGGATAGGTTCGTTGCCCAAATCGTGTCGTCACCAGCCGTCTTTTGATCTGCAACGTATCTGCGAGCGATCTCGGCATCGTCCCATAGGGTGCCGTCGGCAAACCGAATGAACTCCACACCGGCGTCACCCCAATGCTGATTGTCGAGCACGATCGAGCCGGACAATGAGCGGAACGTCAGCTTTATGTCGGCCGCGTCGCTCGCGACGCGTGAAAACACCACGTCCGCTGAAGAGATCCCCTGCCTGAACTCCAAAACATTGTCGCGACTGCCGGTGTAGTCGAAAATCACGTCGTCCCCATCGCCTGCCTCGTAGACGTAGACGTCGGTACCGCCGCTGCCGTCAAGGCGATCGTTACCTGTCCCGCCGACCAGACGATCGTTGCCGCCAAAGGTAGTCAGGGTGTCATCGCCCGCACCACCCGTTGCCAGGTCGGATAGATTCGTACCCCAGATGATGTCGTTGCCGGACGTCTGCTGGTCCGCAACATACCGACGCAACATCTCTGTTTCGTTCCAGACCGTACCATCGGCGAACTGAATGAACTCAACACCCGCATCGCTCCAAAGCTGACCGTCGAGCGTGATCGATCCAGACATCGAGCGGAAGGCGAGCTTAATATCGTTCGAGTCTGCGGCAACGCGCGCGAAAACAACATCGCTGGCGTCTATTCCAAGTCCAAGTACGAGTCGATTATCACGAGACCCTCGGTAGTCGAAAATGACATCATTTCCGTCGGCGGGTCGATAAATATAGGTGTCGGTGCCTTCCTTGCCTTCAAGTCGGTCGTCGCCCGCACCCGCATCGATGATGTCATTCGCCGTCGTTCCGGCAAGTGTATCGTTACCTGAGGTTCCATAGATTGCCAGCAGCCCCGTGAGCGCAGTATCCAACGCGCCCGCGGCACCACCGAGAACCTCGCCATCCTTGAAGACGATCGACTCGACGCCTCCGGCAGTATCGAATTGGTTCTTCAGCGTAATCGTTTCGCCGGTTGCGAGGACTGTGATGATCAAGTCGCTTGCGGATGTTGTCGACCGAGCAAAGAGAACTTGACTCTTGAGCAAGTCATCCAGCCTGAGAACATCGCTATCGGTTCCCGACGTCGGCTCGTCGATGATGTCGTTGCCATCACCTGCAAGATAGATGTACGCATCACTGCCGGCCCCGCCCTTCAAGGTGTCGTTGCCCAGTCCTGCACGCAACACATCTGCGGCCGAAGATCCGGTGATGATGTCGTTGCCGACGGTGCCTCCAGTATAGGCGATATGTGTCAGCATGTCCGCCCGCGTCCAAATCGTGCCGTCGGCAAAGACGATCTTCTCAAGGCCGCTCTGATAGTACTCGTTGAGATTGCCCTGGAGCAGGATGGAGCCGCCATCGCCCGCACCCGCCGCACTCTCGGCGATGACAAGCGTCACATCGTTGCCGTTGCGCACCAGCGTCACGTCGCCGGGATTGATGCCGGACAACACCAGCCGGTCGTCGGTATCCCACATGCCCGAATCCGAGATCGTTTCGTTGCCGTCGCCGCGGGAATAATAGATCGTGTCGTTGCCCCAGCCGCTGTCGATCGTGTCGTTGCCGATCCCGCCGGTGATCGTGTCATTGCCATCACCGGCATTGATCGTATCGTTGCCGGCGCCGGCATTGATGATGTCGGCCGCGTTGAAGCCGGTGATCACGTCGTTGCCTGACGTCGATGCCTCGGCCAGCACTGCTGCCCGCATCGTGTCACGCGTCCATATCGTGCCGTCGGCAAAGACGACTTTCTCAAGGCCGGTCTGATAGTATTCGTTGAGATTGCCCTGGAGCATAATGGAGCCGCCGTCGCCCGCACCCGCCGTACTCTCGGCGATGACAAGCGTCACATCGTTGCCGTTGCGCACCAGCGTCACGTCGCCGGGATTGATGTCGGACAACACCAGCCGGTCGTCGGTATCCCACATGCCCGTATCCGAGATCGTGTCGTTGCCGTCGCCGCGGGAATAATAGATCGTGTCGTTGCCCCAGCCGCTGTCGATCGTGTCGTTGCCGATCCCGCCGGTGATCGTGTCATTGCCATCACCGGCATTGATCGTATCGTTGCCGGCGCCGGCATTGATGATGTCGGCCGCGTTGAAGCCGGTGATCACGTCGTTGCCTGACGTCGATGCCTCGGCCAGCACTGCTGCCCGCATCGTGTCACGCGTCCATATCGTGCCGTCGGCAAAGACGACCTTCTCAAGGCCGGTCTGATAGTATTCGTTGAGATTGCCCTGGAGCATAATGGAGCCGCCGTCGCCCGCACCCGCCGTACTCTCGGCAATGACCAACGTCACATCGTTGCCGTTGCGCACCAGCGTCACGTCGCCGGGATTGATGCCGGAGAGCACCAGCCGGTCGTCGGTATCCCACATGCCCGTATCCGTGATCGTGTCGTTGCCGTCGCCGCGTGCGTAATAGATCGTGTCGTTGCCCCAGCCGCTGTCGATCGTGTCGTTGCCGATCCCGCCGGTGATCGTGTCATTGCCATCACCGGCATTGATCGTATCGTTGCCGGCGCCGGCATTGATGATGTCGGCCGCGTTGAAGCCGGTGATCACGTCGTTGCCTGACGTCGATGCCTCGGCCAGCACTGCTGCCCGCATCGTGTCACGCGTCCATATCGTGCCGTCGGCAAAGACGACCTTCTCAAGGCCGGTCTGATAGTATTCGTTGAGATTGCCCTGGAGCATAATGGAGCCGCCGTCGCCCGCACCCGCCGTACTCTCGGCAATGACCAACGTCACATCGTTGCCGTTGCGCACCAACGTCACGTCGCCGGGATTGATGCCGGAGAGCACCAGCCGGTCGTCGGTATCCCACATGCCCGTATCCGTGATCGTGTCGTTGCCGTCGCCGCGTGCGTAATAGATCGTGTCGTTGCCCCAGCCGCTGTCGATCGTGTCGTTGCCGATCCCGCCGGTGATCGTGTCATTGCCATCACCGGCATTGATCGTATCGTTGCCGGCGCCGGCATTGATGATGTCAGACGTGTTTGATCCGGTAATCACATCGTCGCCTGGAGTACCGGCAAAGTTCACCAGCATCGCTCTGAGATCAGCTCTGCTCCACACCGTGCCGTCGGCGAAGACGATCTTATCAAGGCCGCTCTCAAGGTATTCGTAGAGATTGCCCTGGAGCAGGATGCTGTCGCCATCGCCCGCACCCGCCGCACTCTCGGCGATGACAAGCGTCACATCGTTGCCGTTGCGCACCAGCGTCACGTCGCCGGGATTGATGCCGGACAACACCAGCCGGTCGTCGGTATCCCACATGCCCGAATCCGAGATCGTTTCGTTGCCGTCGCCGCGGGAATAATAGATCGTGTCGTTGCCCCAGCCGCTGTCGATCGTGTCGTTCCCGATCCCGCCGGTGATCGTGTCATTGCCATCACCGGCATTGATCGTATCGTTGCCGGCGCCGGCATTGATGATGTCGGCCGCGTTGAAGCCGGTGATCACGTCGTTGCCTGACGTCGATGCCTCGGCCAGCACTGCTGCCCGCATCGTGTCACGCGTCCATATCGTGCCGTCGGCAAAGACGACCTTCTCAAGGCCGGTCTGATAGTACTCGTTGAGATTGCCGCTGAGCAGGATGGAGCCGGCGTCGCCCGCACCCGCCACACTCTCGGCGATGACCAGCGTCACATCGTTGCCATTGCGCACCAACGTCACGTCGGCGGGATTGATGCCGGACAACACCAGCCGGTCGTCGGTATCCCACATGCCCGTATCCGTGATCGTGTCGTTGCCGTCACCACGGGCGTAATAGATCGTGTCGTTGCCCCAGCCGCTGTCGATCGTGTCGTTGCCGGTCCCGCCGGTGATCGTGTCATTGCCACTACGGCCATCGATCGTGTCCGCTCCCGCACCTGCGGCGATGACATCGTCGAAATCAAAAGCCGTGACCGTGTCGTCACCCTCGGTCACCTGGGCAGCGATCAACCGAACGATGATGTCGAACTTCGATAGAATCGTGCCGTCAGCGAACGCAAACTGCTCGACATCGTTCATGTCCCAGACGGCGATATCGTATTCGTTCCGAATGAGAAGAGAGTCATTCGATCCGGCAAGCGTTATCAGCAGGTCGTAGTCGCCGACACGTTGGAATGTGACGTCATCAACGTTGACGTTGCTGTTGAACCGGACTGTGTCGTTATCGGAATAGAGCACAATGCCATAGCTCTCTTGGACGATGTCTTGTCCGTCGCCATAGCCGAAGAAATAGGTGTCATCGCCATCGCCACCTGCGAGGTAGTCGTTGCCTGCCCCCCCATCCAGGGTGTCATTTGTCCAGAATCCGTAGATGGAGTCGTTGCCTGCCGTTTTCATCGAAAGCAGATATTGGCTGCGGATGTCGGCGGCGTTCCAGACAACGCCATCTGAGAAATGGATCTCATCGACCTGGTCTGGTCGATAATTTATGGCATTGTAAGAGAATTGGCCGATCAGCGTCAGCGTTTCGCCGCTGTCGCGAAGCCTTATGACGAGATCGCTGCTACCTGCATCTCGAACTAGCTGAATGTCAGATGCGACTACCTGATCGTTGAAAATGATCTTGTCGAAATCGCCGCCATTCAGAGCGCCGGCGCCACGCTCCTGGATCGTATCGTTGCCGTAGCCATGGCCCCATACGTAGGTGTCGTTGCCGTTGTAACCGTACAGGGTGTCGTCGCCGGCCCCTCCATCAAGTATGTCGTCAATATCCAAACCTTCGATGATGTCGGCACCGCTCGTTTTTTCCGACGCGATGAGCATCGTCGCGAGTTCGTGCCAGGAAATGCTCTGGTCGCCCGACGTGAAATCAATGCGCTCGATACGGTCGAAGAAGATATTTCCAAAGACACCAGATGCGGCGTAGGCGAACTCGTTCTGGAGCGTAATGCTTCCCTGACCACCATTGACGTAGATAACAATTGAATGGCGGTCGCCATCCACCCTGCCGAAGCTAATATCCTCTCGGCCGATACCTGCTCCAAATCGCAGGAAGTCATCGGTTCCGGACAGAATGTTGGTCATTCGATCCTGAATGACGTCGTGACCGTCTCCAAGCGCATAGAGATAGAGATCGCTCTGATTTCCGCCGGAGATGAAGTCGTCACCCTTGCCAGCCCGCAGGATGTCTTCGCGCTCCATGCCATAGAGCTCGTCATTTCCATCAGTAGAATGGGCTTGCAACACGATGCTGGCGACCTGATCGCTTGTCAGGCTGCTGCCGTCATCGAACGTGAACAGGTCGATGCGGTTCATGTACCAGGTGCCATAAGGACCGGTATAGGTCGCAGCGAATTGTCCTTGGATGGTAATCTGGTCGAGCGGACTATTCTTGAAGCGGATGACGAGATCGTTCGATGCGCCATCGCGGAGGAATATCAGATCCCCACTACGGATGCCGTCCAGGAACTGAAGCATATCCTGGTCATTGCGGAAGGCATTGCCCTCGAAGTCGTGGATCGTATCCTGCCCGTCGCCACGACCGTAGCGATAAATATCAGTATCACCGCCGCCCTCGAGCAGGTCGTCTCCCTTACCACCCTGCAGGACATCGATGTCCTCCGTACCTGTGACGTGGGTCGATGCATCATCGATCTTCGAAACGGCTTCGGCAATGTCCACCTTAGTCCAAACGCTGCCGTCCTTGAATACGATCTGGTTGATTCCGAAGTCGTGGGAGGCGTCGCTAATCATCAAGCCAGGCCAGCGCCCTTCGAACTCGTTGGTGATGCGCAATACAGCGCCGGTGACCTTATCGGTCAGAAGCAGGTCGATACCATCGCGCGAGGCTATGATGTCGCCGGCATTGTGGGCGGAGAAGCGGACCGTATCGACGCTGCCGCCGAGACCATCGTCGTCAAAGATCTCAGTCGAGCCGAAGCTCTTGCCGATAACATAGTTGTCCGAGCCTGTCCCGCCGCGAACGACCGTTTCGCCACCATCGACGATCAGGATGTCGTCCTGTCCGCTGCCAATGACCACGCCGGTTCCGGTGAAGAACAGATCCTGCGCCATGCCGAAGGCATGCGCGAAGTCGACGACTGAGATGCCGCCGGCATGCTGCTCAACCGCGTTGAGCATGTTCTGCACCAGGAAGGCATAGGTGTTCTTCTGAGATGCCGATCCACGGGAATAGTCGGACAGGAATACGTCGAAGAAAGGCTTCCAATCGGTGAGCCATGACACGGCGTCGCTGCTTTGCTCGGCATCGGCAAGAAGCGCAGTGAAGACAGCGGCAATCTGCGAGCCGCTCTTCGAGGTGAAGCCGTCGCTTTGGGCATTATAGTCGATGCTATCGAAATAATGCGCAAGGGGACCGCTTTGCACCGCCAGCCGAACCGCAAAGAGGTCGAGGGCATCATCCATCTTGTCGAGGAAGGCCGCAACCGCCTGGTAGCCGGCGGTGGCGGAGTCCGGAACATCGAAGAACGCGTGCAGCGATTCACCGATCAACCGTTCATAGAAGGAGAAGTCCGAGCCGGAGATCGTGTCGATGACGACGCCGCTGCCGAGCGTGTGATTGGCCGACGATGCAAGATTGCTGCTCCAGTCGGCCTTCTGGTAGTTGTAGATGCGCAGGTAGTCGTCACCGTCGCGGTAATCGAGATAGGATACCGAAACGCCGTTATGCAGTTCCGTTCCGGTCGTGACGACAATCGATGAGTCGCCACCCGTCCATTGCGATAGGAGGCTGGAGAGCTCGCCGCGTCCCGACGTACCCTCACTGCTCGAGACGATGACGCCCGAGGCCATCCGGATGCCCGGAATGTCGGACGTGCTGTCACCGGCGGAGGAAACGCCCCAAGCGTAATCGACGACATTGCCGTCTTTGCGAACGATCGCAAGGTCGTCATACGCGGTCAGGCCCGCGGCGCCTGTTATAATATCAGCACCAATCTTGACCGGAGAGCCTTCAGCCCATGCCGTCAGGATAGGCCGGATTGCCTCGCGCAAGTCCGATAGGACCGGCGACGTCAGCGTTTGGACTGCAGCGCGCACAGCCGTCTCGGCTGTCGGAAGAACGCTCAGTGCCTCGTGCAAAGACACGAGGGTGCCACGCCCCTTAAGGTCGGCAAGGTCGAGGACCGACTGGGAGACCTGGATCGGAGCACCGACATAGGTGGTGTTCTGGTTGTCGAGACTGAGCAGCACGTCTGCGATCGTGCGAACCGTACCGTCAGCGAGCGTATAGCCTGCGGTGCTGGTGATTGTATTTCCATTGACCGTCTGGGTCGTGGTTCCGGTGTTCGGCGTCACGTTGATCGAGGTAATGCCACGATCCACGACACTCTTGAGCTCACCGGTATCGGTGCGGTGGTTCTCGTTGGCATCCTGCCAGACGAGAAGTGAGGAGAAGCTGTCGGCCGATGTGACCGTACCATCGCCATTGAAGTCTGCGAGCCCACTATCGTTGGCGTCGACCTTACCGTCGTGATTGCCGTCGAGAAGGGCGAGTGCGGCGAGTCCCGAAGTGGTGGCGTTGCCGAACATCTCGTCGGAACCAGTGATCTTGCCATCACCATTAAGGTCACGGACAAGAACGCCGTCGTCCTTGCCGACGAAACCGGATGACTCGGCATAGAGATCGTTGTCGAGATCGAGCTTCGATTTGGAGCGATCAAGCGCCGTGAGTTCGATGCCGTCACCATCGAGGTCGAGGACGAGAGGATCCTGACCACCCCAGGGATAATGACCCGTCATCGTCTTGATCATCAGGCCGAGAATGTCGAACGCGCCCTCGCCGAGCACGGAATACTGCCCCTTCATATCGAGCGTAATGTCACGGAAGCGGACGAAGTACATATGGTATTCGGCCAGGAAGATCCCGCCTGGCCCAACTTCGCCTTCGCCGCCTGGGCCCGCCGTCGCCTGATCCTTCCAATTGAGGACATACATCGTCGCGACGCCATCCGACGGGGTCCCATCGGCATTGGCCACATGCCAGAATGCATTGCGGATGACGAGTTCTCCCTCGGCATTCAATGCATAAGCTGTTCCATACGGACCCCAGGCATAGGGATCCTCCGACGCTTCGTTTTTGAGGCCGCCATAAAGCGTCAAGACACCGCCGAGCGCGATGCGGTCTTCGCTGCTGAGGTCAGTCACACCGATGCCGTTGGTGAACCAGATCTTGTCCTGGCCCTCACCGGTGGTGATGATCGAGCCGAAGTCGGCACTGATCAGCACATCATCATGATCGCTGAGCTTGACCTGATCGGCGCCTTGAACATGCAGCGCATTGTTGTAGCCAAGCGCTCCCTTGGCCGCGTAGTCGACAATGGTCAAGAGTTCCTGATCGTAACCCTGCCATTGGAATACGTTGTCAAGCGTGTAGACGTCATCGTGGTCCGACGTCACACCGTTGAGGTAGTTAATGCCGTGCGACAGCCCAGAGTAGTCGACGACATCGACGTTTTCAGTGAAGGCGTTAGGGCTCAACCTCTCGCCAGCCGGCACCTCGGATTGGATACGCCCGGATTTGCCCATATCGATGAGGATGGGTGCATCGAGTGCGGCATCGTTCAAAACAAGTTCGTCAGCTCGGTCTGACAATTCGACCTTATCGATCGAAAGAAGGATGTCAGTACCTTTTGCGCCGCTATTGGCGTCCTCTATAGTTATTTTAATGGCCTCAGCCTGGCCGAGCGTGGTTTTCTGGAGATCGGTGACGCGAAGGCCTTGTGTGAAGTCAGAAAGATCTCCGGTCGCCTCGGGATCCGTTGCTGACGCACCCGGATCAACCGTGTATCGGACCGTGTCTGTTTCGGTGCCGAATACGAGCCACTCGAGGAAATCAGTTAGAAGGCCAACCTTTTGATCGCTGCCGACGTAAATATCGTTATCGTTCTTATGGCCAGTGTTTACGTTCTCTTCAGTGACCGAGTCGATGAACAAATCGTTTCCGGAACCCCCGATCAAGATGTCGCGGCCGCTATGTCCATCCAAAACATCATCACCGTCCGAGCCAGCAATTATGTTGTTCTTAGAGTTGCCATCGACCGCGTCGTCTCCATCGGTAGCAGCTAGCAATGACGCATGGTGCGGGTCGTATCCGCCGTACCACTCAGGCAGCTTTGTCTTGAGCGGATCTTCGGAAACCGAAAATTGTATCGCGCCGATTACCTCTTGGATCGGCTTGTCTTCTGAGCTGGGATACAGAGTATGAATTGCCTCCGTAACGACACTGCTTCCGATTGTATCAGCCGTGCGCTCGAACAGGCTCTCCAGAAGCGTCTTCACGCCTCGGATTTCGATAAACGCGTTAGGGTCGTCCTGCCCCAAGCGCCATAGTTCCTGGTTTATTTCAAGCGTAAGAATACTTGCTTGATCAGCGGTCTGGACTGCATCGCCATTCTCGTCAGAAAGCTGAACAACTCCTTGCTCGGGACGGTAGGGGCTTGATTCGCCGTAGTCGTGATAGTTGACCTGTCGAACAGCCATCAAACCGGCAAATTGCACGATTGCTTCCGCCAGACCATCCAAAGCACCTTCCAGAACTGCTGATGACTTCCCCGATGAGACTAGAACTCCGAGAGCATCAGCGTCGTCGAAAAGAGCGCGCGCCCCCGTGTTGCCGAAGATAAGATTGCCCTCGTCGAGTACGGAATAAGCGATCGCATTCAGCATCTTGCTGGCTGCCGTTCCATATCCGCCCAGTTGATCCGCTTCAGCCGCAACGCCAAGCTGTTCGTCAAAATATGCTTTGAACAGAGACCCGCCTACGGAACTCCAGCTCACATGATGTTCAGCATCGGCGTAAGTCGTGAGAACCATAAGCGCCTGAGAATGCAAGCTGATGGCATCCAGCAAGCCGCCGCCATAGGCATTCATGGGCACGATATGAGACTGTCCATCGACCGAGAGCCCATATACGAGAGCTGCCGCCGCGATGGCGTCGACCTGAGCCGCGTCTGCACCGCGAAGTTTGTCGATCAACAGATTCGTTGGTATCCCGAGAAACGGCCCAAGGACGCGCGCCAAAGCTGCCACCTCTCCATCCATTCGATAGGAGGTTACGCTCGTGGCCATGGGGAGCCTGAAACCGTTAATGGTTAGGCCTTCCCCTTTCAGCGCATCGAGAACTGTGTCGGCAATCTGCTTTGGATCGTCAGCGATTGTCAGGGTACTGAAAAACGTATCAAGCGACGCCGTAAGCGCGAGGCCTAAGTAGGGTATCTCGTTAAAAACAACAGTCTCGGTTCCTGTCAGAGACCCGATGAAACCAGCAAGACTACCGCCGAGGGAGTGACCGGTTATGATCACATTTGACGGTGTGGACGAGTCATAATCGTCATCGCTGGAGTTCCATCCGGGGAAGACTTCATGACCCGTTACGTTTTTATAGAATTCTTCAGCATAGTAGGGCTGGAGATGAACGATCGGGACACCTGTATCGTCGCCGGTCATCCCAAAGGAACTGGACCAGCCGGCAATTATGTCCTTTAACGTCTCGATCGATGGCCAGCCGCCATTGGTGATAAAATCCGTGCCTCGATAGGCAATTACCGTTTCCGCAGTCCCGCCAACTGTCCATTTATAGGAAGTGGCGCTAAAACCAGATATGCTTGCAGTTCCGTCAAGTACATCGCTGGACAACTTGTCGACTTGGGCATTTCCAATTCTATTGGAGAGTTCGTTCCCGTCCTTGTCTGTAACTTGCGGGTTATCTCCCCTTGAATATGCATCCAGAGCAAGCAGGGCCAACATTACGTTCTTGTCGGTGGGCGTCTCTGTCATCGGCTTCCATCTCCAAAGAATCTGGCGGGAGTTATTATGTAGCTAAACGGCAGTTCATTGCGTGGGCGCGAGACCCCTGGAGGATCGCGTGGAAAAATTTTTCCGGGCGCCACGGCGGTATCGAGCCAGGGGAGCCGTTCTCGCAATTTATTGGTGATAGGGTCAGTCGTTATTTCGATATCGAGACCTGTGAAGTGGATACCTGGGAAGTATCGACCGAAATCCGCGGACTGGATTTCAAATATCGTTTTGGGATCGGTTTCGTTCTTGAACGAGACAATCACAGGCAGTCTGCCCGTTTTTAGCTTGAAGGGACGGCGACCGCTCGCATCGCGTAGTGTTGCAAAGTCCGCTTCCGACAGCGAACCAATGCTATTCTTGATGCCAAGGCTCGTCAGTACTCCGGCTTCGTAAACTTGAGTCAGAGTGTTGTTCGGATCATGCTGGACCGGCAGGATATAGGCCGTACTTTTGTCTCCGAGATCGAAAATCAGCGCCTCGCCGTACAGACGTGTGACGCCACCATTTCCGATAAGGCTGCGCGTTACCTTGGAATAGGTGATTTCCATCACCGAGGAACTCTCAATCGGTCGGCCATCCACCGTAGCCGACGCAATAACCTTAAAGCGAACAGATGCACTCTCACCCTGGCAAGACGCGAGAGGCAGTGCGCAAAGTGATGCCAAGAGCGACCGACGCTTCATTAGCTGCCCATTTTTCAATCAAGAGTTTTTCGCTACGATGAGGGGCACAGCCTTCATTATAAGCGACGCGAGCACGCTCACTGTCTGCATGTTGGTGCCAAACCCACCGCAACGGATATCGCACACCCGGTCGAGGCGCGCTCAAAGTTGACATTTGTTGTTGGAGTTTCGGCGGCCAGCTCGATCAGTTCATCACGTTGCCAAACTCAGCGCTGCTTGCAGCCGCTGACGTGACACCGTTAGTCAGTTTTCCCAAGATTTCCCGATCGACTAAATGGGCGACCATCGGGTGGATCTTGATGTCTCCTCGCTTGGCAACCTGATGAAAATTCGCCAGAACCATCGTTGCCAGCTCGCGTGTGGGCGCGATCACGTCGAGCAACCAAACGACCTCACCGCTCTTCCAGTCTTCCGGCTTCAGGCGGGCCGGGAACACTCCCGCCTTAGCCTGCTCCGAAATACGAGCATCAACCTCGGCACTGACAGTCGCCCAAATGGCGATCGCCGGCGGCTCAATGCCAGTGACGGCCTTGGGTGTCGCGATGGCGATACGATCATTAATTAAGGGATCCACAACCAGATGATGGAGGTCGGATAACATCTGACTGCGGTAGCGTGGCACCGAGCTCATCGCTAGAACAACCTGCCCAAATGTTGATTGCAATGCCGCCTTAGCTCCGGCAAGCTTCTTTTTGGTTTCATCAGATAATGGGTTTTGACTTGATTTAGCCGACGCTTCCGTCGCAATGTTATTCATGTATCCCCAGCCCCATGGGTTTCGAGCAAAATGGCTCGATAGAGTTGCAATCGGTCTATGCGCGACTGCCAGATGGACATTACAAATTGAATGTACAATTGCAAGTGAAATTGCCGCGCTATGCTCTCTTTGGGTGAAAATTTCGTCCGTGTCCTCTTCCGGCCCTTGACGGATGAGGCATACCCTCTCGTCAACAAGTCAGCGACCGAACTCAGTCGACTAGTCGGGCCGGGTCCCGACTCGGCCGCACGAGCCGCTACGGCTATTGCGTGCCAAGTCGCCCGAACTGACCCGGCCGACGTTTAGCCGATGTCGGCTGGGCCAACTTGTAACGGGCGGGTGGGCTGGAGTCCTCACCGGGAATGAAGGCAAGAACGAGAAGCATGCCGTAGAAGAAACAGGTAATTCCCTGGATCGCAAGCGTCGGCAAGGGAATTGCGAAAAACCTCGGTAAGAAGACGGGCGCGAGCAGCAGCCAAAGCAGATATTGAGACCAACCAATGTCGCGAAGCCGACTCGATACCATGTAGAGCAGGCCTACAATGGTGATCGCTGTCATCGCAATCGCGGCAACCATGTAAAGCGTTTCGAAGAAGGAGCGGCGGGCAACGAGCTTGGCTGTTTCGGCATCGCCCGCTCCAGTTCCCATGGCCATCTGTATAGCCCCTTTGGCCGCCATAGCACGGAAATTTTGCATGTCCTCTGCCGTCGGCTTGCGGCCGGAGGCTGCAACCTGCTTCACCAACTCTTCTTGCCCTTTGAACATCAGCGGCATGTTTTTGCCGCTGACCTCTCCTCCGACGGCGGTCCCTGTGCGTGGCGCCATTAACTCACGCGCTGCCTGATCATGTTCGGCCATAATCAGGCGCTCGATCGGGTCCTTCGCAAAATCGAAGCAGAACATGAGCAGAAGCAGCACGGCGTAGGTGATGCGTGTTAGGCGCGATTGGCCAAAAATGGTCATCAAGTCCAGATCCATCTCGAGGTGAGCGGACGATGCTCGCTGCAGCTCAAGGATTCGCTAACGCAATACAACTAGTTTTACGGATATAGGTGAAAATCATCGAGTTTTTCCTTCGCCGCTTGGTCTGTTCTCAATTTTCGCATTTGGTCCATCGGCGTTGGACGCGGGTTTTGATCTGAAGTGACGGATAGCTGTTTGGATTGCGAGAGTCCTCTGCCTGTGAAGCTCTTGAACGGGTCGAAAGCGGTGAGAAGGATTGGCTGGTGCCGCGCCTTGAACGGTTCGAATACGAACTGCATCAATAGCTATGTGCCTGCCATGCTTTATCTTTTGTTCACCTGCCGGCGGGTTCCCTTCGATCCTTTATGCGATCTTCCTGGCCCAAAACGTGAACCCCATAGCAACAAGCCAAGTGCTGGCCTCGAAAATCTCTCGCCGCGCCAGCGACGTAGGAACGTCCTGGGCCGAAGCGGATGTCGACTGCGGGCCAATATCGGTTCCCCGGGGGAAGCTTCATGCGTGCGAGCCCCCATTCTTTTGGATAACTTTCCGCACATCGTAAAAGCGTCATACTATCTTGGCGGGGAATCCGGAGAGGGGCATGCAATATCGCCAGAGGTCGGTGCTGTTCGCAGCACCTTGGCTGATCATCGGAGCTGCCGCAGTCGGCGTTTCGGGCGGTATAACCGTTGCAGACTTCGAAAAGCCGGAACTGTTAGTCGCTGCGCTGTTTGTCGGCATTATCATTGGGATGGCCATTGAGCAGTTCCTAACCGCGACGAGCAAACAGCCGGGGCGTGAGAGGAGCAGATCACGCCGGGAAGAAAGGCGCTGGAACGAGCGCGTCATACAGGGCCCCTGGCTTCAGACCCCAGCTGCTCAGCTATCGCGGCCAATCGATGCCACGGATCAACTGCGTATCGTGATGCGTTCGAAGTTCACCATCCAACCATTGCTGAACAAGAGTGAAGCCCGGGTGTTTCGAGAACTCGACAGTGTCGTGATCGGCTGCAATTCGTCCTGGCAGGTGATGGCTCAGGTTTCATTGGGCGAGATCCTTCGAAGTGCCGACTCAGAGGCCTACAGCTGCATCAACTCCAAACGTGTCGACTTGCTGCTCGTGGACGGCAATTGCCACCCACGGCACGTCATCGAATACCAGGGCGGAGCGCATCACCAAGGCACCGCGGCCGCGCGCGACGCGGTCAAGAAGGAGGCGCTGCGACGCGCCGGGATCGGCTATTATGAGGTGGTGGCTGGCCAAACGACGCCGTCGGAACTCAGACAATTGGTCGAGAAGCTGGTGGACAAGCCGAGTGTCACCTAAAGCGATCTCATCACGAACGCATGCAGGGTCGAGCCTCTTCGACCGAAAGAAACGATCGTCTTGCCTTGATGGAAGTGAGGCGCACCCGGGGATGATCTCCGATTTCCAGGCAGTTCGCGAAAATCTGTTTCCGGCCAGTCGCGCAGCGATCAAGGACTGGAAGGGGTTTCCCTGGCATCGTGATCGAACCAATCGAATTCAGGCCTATAAGGCGCATTCGTCGCAAGCCATCGCAATCGATGTGTTCGGCACACTTAAGATGAGCACAGATCGCGACCGCATTTTCGACGCCATCGCCGAGCGTGTGGGAGTGGCACCGGGTGGCCCATGGACAGTGACACTCGAGTGGACTGATACCGATCGGCTTCTGGGAGAACCCAGGCTCACGCAAGTCGATGCACTTGCCGTCGGCTCCGCGGCCGCACTCGTCATCGAGTGCAAGTTCACCGAACCCGGAGGACAATGTAGCCAAACGGCTGCTTCTCGCTCAGGCCAACGTCAATGCAACGGAAACTACGAAGACCAAATCAACCCGGGGAATGGCGTGCGGTCGCGATGCGCTCTGACAGGCAAGAGCATCCGCTATTGGGAATACATCCCAAAGGTCTTCGAGCTCGATCCGGTTGTCGACCATGCGCCCTGTCCTTTTAGGGGAGACGCCTATCAGTGGATGCGCAACGCCGTGCTGGCGGCAGCGATAGGCAAGCGCCGAAACCTTCAAGCGGCTGCCCTGGCAGCCTTTGCCGATCACCCAAGCTTTCCAACGGCGCGGAAAGCGATACGGGGCCTGATGGATCCGGGCCTCGCCGGCCAAGGGGCGATCACGCCTATCTCCTACCAGCAGATCATTGCGATCGCCTGCCAAGCCGGTCGAGACCGAGCGCTCTGGGACGCGCTTTCTGGATGGATAGATCATAAGATCGCACGGGCAGCGTCGCGAAAATCAGGCTTCCAAGAGGTTTGAAATGGATGCTGATATCTGGAATCGAGCCTTCTATGACGACGGCGAGTGGGTTTCCTGGTCCGACGTGGAAGAACAACTCCAATACCACGAGTGGCGCGCCAAATATCCCAATGCTATCCGACATCTGATCCCGTATTTTCAGGACCTCTTGGCACTGGCCGAAAGCTACCACCGTGAGACAAGTCGTCATCTTGATCTGTACGGCGTCATTGGCGAACTGTTCGGCGCCATCACCTACGGGATAAAGCTGAACAAGAACTACGCGCAGGGTGCCGACGGGCGGCTTGGCAACGATCACGTGGAGATCAAAACCATCACGCCGTTCAAGTCCAACGATGAGGTTTCCGTGAAAGTGTCGGGGAATTTCAGCAAGCTGCTCGTCGTGAAGATCAACGCCGACTTTGAAGTCTCATCGCGGATGGTTGATCGCTCGAAGCTTCCTAAAACGGCTAAACCTCTGCTGAGGATAAGGTGGAGCGATCTGCCCAAAGCCCAATGACGACTTCATGCGTGATCGCGCTAGTGGCGGCCTACCCCTCGTCGTCGAGCGCCCTCACTTCTCCGCGCGGCAGACTTTCATCGCTCGACGTGGCAGCCATAATTCTTAATTCGGATTTTTAGAATGCGCGCGTATAGTCCGCTTGGGATCGCAGCATCCGTGCCTTGAGGGGTCGGGGGCAATGAACTGGAATACATCGTCGACATTCACACCCGTTGGACTTACGCTGCGCGGTCAGCCAGCCCACAAGATCGTTCGCACGCTCGGCGACGCAGCGCATATGCTGATCACGGACTGGCCTTCCGATGATGGCGAGGAATACGTCAGCGCGGTGAAGGCCTGCGTTGATGCGATCAGCGGTCAGATTGCTCCGGAGCAATTCCGGGAAGCGTTTCTGCGTGCGGCCGATGAGGCTGGTATTGCTGCACTAACCGTCGTTCACCGATGAGAACTGTTGAAGAAGCGCAAAGCGACCTGTTCGCACCGCGTGGGGCGGCTCGCGCTGCGAACAGACTCAGGTTGCTGTCTTAGTGTGAGCAGAACCGGAGACCTCGATATTCGGCATCCGTGCGCCTTGAGCGGAATCGAACCCGCAACCTGCGAAAGTTCCAAAATCTCATCTCTCTGAAATCCATGGGCAATCCCAATGTTTGCCTACGGGCTTCCATTCTTGGTAAACACGCCGGCGAACAGCTTGTCGCCACGGCAATCGAGTGCATTCGCACTGAGCATCCGCTGTCTCGGCATGACCTCGCTCTCTAAGTCTGCGTAATGATCATGCAAAAATATCAGCGTCTTTCGCCTCGCGAACCCCTGCAAATATCTATCACCACACGCTTACACAGTTTATTTTGACGTGTAGTCTGCGGCCATGCTCCGATTACGGGCATAGCGCGATCGTACCGAGATCGCAAATGGAGGGATATTCATTGGGATACTGGAAGGATTTACCGGCATCTGCCGATCATCTGCGGCTGTTCAACCCAGCCAAGGGCTGGGTCGAGTTCGCCGATCAAGTTGACGGCGATGGCAAAACTACCAGTTTCGGCGCCAACCGCGATATCGATCTTGCGTTGAGCATCGCCATGAACGCCTCGAACCTGATGGTGCTGACCGGGGCCGGCGCATCATTCTGCGCACGAAATACCGCACAGAACGCTCTCACCGCGCCCGGCATGGGCGACCTTTGGGATGCGGTCAAAACCGCAGCCACCGACGACACATTCCAGGAAGTGATCAAGCTCATCCCCAAAGCCAAGGACATTGGAAAGAACATTGAGAAATTGCTGACCCAATGCAAAATTTATGTCGAGCTCTTCGACAACGCCCAGAGCGCCAAAATCACGAACTTCATTGGAACCGCCGAGAAGGCGATCTCCAAGCGCGTCAGCTTCGTCAACAAGGATACGGACCTCAAGGCGCACGGCACGATCATCCGTAAGATCGCGCGGCGCGGCGTGCGTAAGCCGCGCGCCAAATTTTTCACGACCAACTACGATTTGTGTTTTGAATACGCCGCGCGGACACAGCGCTTCTCCATCATCGATGGCTTTTCCCATTCCATGCCGCAAATCTATGATCGCGGCCATTTCTCGCACGACATCGTCCGCCGCGAGAATGCCAAGGAGGGGCCTGACTATATCGAGAACGTGTTCCATCTCTACAAACTCCACGGCTCGATCGACTGGAAGCGAAGCGGTGCCGATATCGTGCGGACTGAAGGCTCGGAAACGCCTCTCCTGATCTTTCCGCGCGACAGCAAATACCAGGAAGCGTTTGAGCCTCCTTATCTTGATATGATGGGCGCGTTTCAAAGCTCGCTGCGCGAGCCGGATACCGCCCTGATCGTCTCAGGCTTCGGCTTCAACGACGACCACCTGAGCAAGCCAGTGATGGCGGCACTGGAGGCCAATATGAGCCTCAAGCTGATCGTGTGTGACGTGGCTTTTCTCAGAGACGATGTCTTGGAGAAAGGCGATCATACCATCGCCGGGGAAAGCGCGGTGCGCGAGCATATCAGCGACTATTTCGAAAGGTTCAAGCACTTGGCGCGGATTGGCGATCAGCGTATCACACTGCTCAGCGGCCGCTTTGAGGATTTGGCGCTAGCCATCCCTGATCTTGTTGCGCAAACCGAACGCGAACGCCATCTTGACCGTATGCAGGCCGCGAGAGGCTTCGGCGATGGGGTACAGTCGTGATCAAACACAGCCTGGTTGATCCCGATCGCTATGTCGGCACGATTTCCGTCGTGACGGCGTCAACGGTGCAAGTGAACTTGCCTTACGCCACCGCCCGGCCGGAGCGCCGTGCCCTTGCGCGCGGCGCCGTCGGCGACTTCGTATTCGTGGATTGCGAGCTCGTGAAACTTCTCGGTCGACTGGTCGAAGTCAAACTGCCCGACGCCGAGCGATTGACCGTCGAGCCGACGCTGGGCACGCAACCCGACCCTCACCCGGTCGGCAGGGTGCAACTGCTGGCGTCAGTCGATCAACGCCAGAGCAAACTCATCCGTGGCATCCGCCACCATCCCCGCGTCGGCGACGCGGTTTACCTGGCCGATCCGTCGATGTTCGGCGAGCTCATGGCAAATTCACTGGTGGCGAGCGGTACGAGCGCGCTCGACATCGGCACGCTCGATGCGGGCAGCGGTGTACATTTGCGCCTGCCGCCTGAGAAGCTCTTCGGCCGCCACTGCGGCGTGTTTGGCGCCACGGGCGGCGGCAAGAGCTGGACCCTGGCCACCATACTCCAGCAGGTCAAAGCCGCTGGCGGTAAATGCATTCTCTTTGATCCCACCGGCGAATTTGCAGAAATCCCCGCCATATCGGAGCACTACGCCTTCGACCACGAAGAAGCCGGCAGCCAGCAGGTTCATTTCCCCTACCAGTTCATGACCGAGGACGATCTGTTTGCTTTGTTTCGCCCATCGGGCCAAAGTCAAGGCCCCAAACTCCGCGAAGCGATCAAGAGCCTCAAGCTTGTTAAGAAAAGTGAGGGACAGCTTGAAGGCGTGACGATCTATGAGAAAAAGCTGCTCCTTAAGAAGCAAAAGGACCGCCGCCCCTTCCTGAAAGCTTTGGAAGTGCATAGCGATGTGATTCACAGTCCGCTTTGCCACTTCGACATTGAAAACCTTCCCGACCAGGTTCAGCAGGAGTGCGTCCAGCCGACGGATTGGGACAATCCGACCCACTGGGGCAAGGTCAATGAGCAGGCCGTAGGCTACTGCGAAAGCCTGATCGCGCGCATGCGCACGTTGATCCATACCCCTGAGCTTGAATGCCTGTTCGGTAATCGTGGACAGTCCTTAGTAAAGGTTCTGGAAGCATTCTTTGCGTCCGAAAGGCAGGACATCCTGCGAATATCCTTCAAAAACGTCAGGTTCGAGCACAACACGCGCGAAATCCTTCTGAATGTCATCGGGCGCTTTCTCCTGGCCCGCGCCCGGCAGAACACCTTTCGAGACAAACCGATGATCACACTACTGGATGAAGCACACCAATTCCTAGGCCGAACCATCGGCGACGAATACGCCAGCGTGAAACTTGAAGCGTTTGGGCTTATCGCCAAAGAAGGTCGCAAATACGGACTGACGACCATCCTTGCCACACAACGCCCTCGCGATATTCCGGCCGATGTTCTCAGCCAACTTGGCACGTTGATTGTGCATCGTCTGACCAATGAAGACGATCGCAATGCAGTCGAGAAAGCCTGCGGCGATCTTGATCGCAACGCCGCTCTGTTCATCCCGACTCTCGCGCCTGGAGAAGCCATAATCGTCGGGCCAGACCTTCCCGCGCCGGTGCCTGTTTTGATTCACGAGCCCCCGTCGCCGCCCGATTCCAAAGGGCCAAAATACACGTCGTACTGGGCCAGTCGTCAGCCCAGGGCGGACTAAGAGCGATGGGGTGAAAGCATGCTTACAAATCTCAATCACCCAAAGAAGATGCGGAAGACCGCGCCTGCTGTCCAGGAAGCGAACCATCTCAACATGCCCAATCGGTCTGGGCGACGTGCCGCAGAGCGAACATTTACCAATGAGATCAAAAAGCAAAGTGATGCTACCTAAGGCCGACAATCTTCCATTGCACGCAACCGCCCTTCATGTAGATTACCTATACTGAATACTGGGGGAAGTCTTGCCGTCAACAACAACTATTTGGAATCCCGACGACTGGGAGATATTTGCGCTTGGCCTCCTGAATTGTCGGCATGGCGTCTTAAACGTTCACAAGGTACCCGCCAAAGATCAGGGCGACCTTGGTATCGACTATTACTGCAACAAGGACAGCGTCGCATATCAGTGTTACGCGGTAGAAGAGCCGATCGGAGTCGCTGAACGCGCGAAGAAGCAAAAAGATAAGATCACCAGGGATCTGGGTAAGCTTCAAAAAAACAACGTTATCGTATCGAAACTCTTCCTCGGCGCGCCGATAAAGAGATGGGTCCTGCTCAGCCCATTACACGACAGCAAGGACGTCAACATACACTGCGCGAACAAGACGACGGAGCTCCGATCGAAAGCACTGCCTTACCTCGACACTGACTTTGAGGTCCTTATTCATGATCAAGCATTTTTCGGCGCTGACGCCCTAACGCTGAATGCGGCGCAACTGTCGCTCATCAAACTTAGCATTCCAAATCCGACAAATCCGCAGATTAGCTCTTGGGAGAAGGAGAAGGGGTCACAGGATTTGCTGTCAACGGCTCGCACGAAGCTGGCGAAGCGTACAACTCCTCAAAAGCTTGAAGATGCGGTTGCGGATGCTACTCGTTATCATCTGCAGGGCGCGGCGCTTATGAGTGCACTTCGTTCTCAGGCACCAGAGTTACATGACAATCTTGCCACGGTGATTGCGAGCCGGAGGCGCCATTTAGAGTTTGCCGGCCCCACTGCAGTTACGGCCAGTGGCATCCTGAACGATGAGATTATGAACCTGAAGGAAGCAATCAAGGGTGCGGCGCCAAACCTATCACCTGAGAACGTCGATCAACTCGTGTTCGGAACCGTCTCTGAATGGATAATGCAGTGCCCATTGGATTTCCCAGATGTCCCGTGAAAGCCCTTTCTTAGACATCCTTAATACATCCAAGTTCACGTTCACCGTCCGCCCAGAGCCTGTCGCAGGCGACCTGCGGATGGCTTGGGGAATGGCGATACTGCTCCTAAGTGTATTTTACAGTCGAGGGAAAAAGGCGAGTTTTCAGAAGCTCCAATTTCTTGCTCATAATGTGCGACTCGAGGAGGGTCGAGAGGAGGCACTAGGATTGATCGCGGGACGGTATCGTCCACTCGACGTATCCGTAAGGGTCGAGCCTTGGCTAAACCGCGCGGTAGCGCTCAGCCATTCGATGGGTCTCGTTAGCGTTAACAAAGGATCGGTGGTTGTTTTGACGGACGAAGGTCGCAAAGCAGCTGAGGCAATTGCCAAAGCTAGCGGCGTACTTGACGCCGAGAGAGCCTTCCTTTCCGAGGTGGCGCCGAAGCTAACTGATGGCTTTATGAAAACGGTCTGGCGTCCGGAGAATCTTCTATGACTTTTAAACTGAGACGCCTAAGGCTTCGCGCGCTCACAGAGCGGGGCTGGTACGGAGTTGAACTCGGTTTCACCGACGGGCTAAATGTTCTTTGGGCCGACAACACCATGGGTAAATCAACCTGCCTTCAAGGGATGATTTACGTTCTTGGTTTGGAACGAATGCTGAGCCCTCGTCGAGAGATCCCTCTTCCACACGCGATGACAAGCCATCTTGTGACAGATAGTGGCGAGAGCGTGCGGGTCGTTGAATCTGACGTGATGCTCGAACTGGAAAATTCAGTCGGCACAATAGCGACAGTCCATCGCCCTGTCGTCTCAAAACTCGATGACCGCCTGATAACAGTAAAATTCGGCCCTGGTCTGTCTGAACCTGAAGGCCAGTATCGGACTCAGCAGTTCTTCGTGCGAGACCCGGGGGCTGCTCAACGTGAGGACGGTTTCCATCATTTCCTCGAGAATTTTCTTGGCTGGGAGCTTCCCGTCGTTCGAGGCTACGAGAAAGAAGATATCAAGCTCTATCTCGAAACCGTGTTCCCGCTGTTCTGGGTGGAGCAAAAGTCCGGGTGGTCCTCCATCCCCGCAGCCATTCCGACATATTTTCGCATTCGAGAGGTCCACAAACGAGCAGTCGAGTTCATCGCGGGGCTCGAAGCCTACGAGATTGAGCGCAAACGTGAACAGCTAAATCAACGCATCAACGTTCTTACCAGCAGATGGGAAACAAATTGGCATGACCTCAGCCAGCTGCTGAACAGATCTGCCTCACGCATTGAGGCACTTGGTACGAAGCCGATCGTTGATTTGAATGCGATCTCGAAAGCGTTCGTGTCAGTGGCAACACAAGTTGGCTGGACGCCACTTGATGACCATCTTAGATCGCTGAAGTCCGAACTCGACACTATTTCCCAAGCCGAAGTGCCGGTCGTGTCCGACAATGTCCCCGCCATAGAAGCCAAACTCGCCGAGGTGATCGCCCACGCGGAGAGCCTCAATGTCCAGCGCCTTTCGTTAAACGGCGTGAAGCAGGTAAAATTAGCAGACGTTGACGCCCTGACACGGCGGATCCAGACTTTGCGAGAAGATCTTCAAAAAAACCAGGATGTTCAAAAGCTACAGCGCTTTTCAGGCGTTCAATGGTCACTTAGTCCTGACCGGTGCCCCACCTGCGAACAAGGCTTGCAGGACACTTTACTTTCGCAAAATGCGTAGCATCGATCATGCCAATCGAAGATAATATCTCATACATCAAATCTGAAATCAGAATGTTTGAAGACATACTTCGGCGCGAAGAAGAGGAAAATCGAGAGCGTGAAGGATTACTCTCACAACTAAATCGAGATCTCAGCGAAGCGTACACGGTAATAAGAACACTAAGAGCTGATTTAGTAGCGCCGGCGACGAGCGTTTCGGCTTCAGCGATTGAAGAGCGAATTCTGATTGAACGGAAGATTCGAGATTTTTCCGAACTGCAGTCTTTCTTTGACGATGCGGTGAGCAGTTTCAGCACCCTGTCTGAGCAGTATACGACGCTTCTTCAACAGAGAAGCGCGCTTCCTGACGACGAGCTGTCCGACAGCGATAAGGCAAAGCTCAACCGTCTGTCTGAATTGCTACGTGCACAGGCGCGGCAGTTTGGATTTAAAACCTTTCAACCCGACGATCTTGCTATCTCCCAGGATACGTATCGTCCCGAGGTTGAGGGTTTTGAGATCGGTTTTGAAACATCCGCAAGCGACGCAATAAGATTGAAATGGGCGTATCAGCTTGGGCTGCTCGAACTCGCCGCTTCTTACAGCACGAACCATCCAGGTGTTTTGGTCTTCGACGAACCGCGCCAACAATCATCTTCGAAGGTCAGCTTCGAGCAGCTTTTGCGACGAGCAGCGACATCGAAGGCTCGTGGACAACAAGTGATTTTCTCCACGAGTGAGGATTTGTCGATCCTAGCACCGATAATAGGCGAGATTGACTGCACCAAGATCATTCTTAAAGGGCACGTCCTACAACCAATTTCGACAGGTGATTGACGCGAACCTGCCATGACGCCGGCAGGAGCCGAAGATGAACAACTTCTCTGTCGAGCGAGGTCGACGAGCGGCAGACGAGATTGACCTAAGATGACAGCTCTCAGCTTTTACGCGGCTCTCCTTGACCAGATGGATCTGGCCCTCGAACATCTCGACAAGGGCGGCGTTCATGATGCCCGGTTTGCGTTGATGCTGACCGACAATGCGGTAGAGCTGGCAATCCATAGGCTCGCTACAGAAAAGCATGCTCACCTCAAGAGCTGGCACCATTTAGAGGAGGCGTACCCCCATAAGCTGGAGTTGGCCGAGGCTGTCGGACAGTCTTTCGACGCGAAGCTAAAGTTTGCACGTATCGCGAAGATGGTCACAGAGGAACAGGCGCGGACAGTTGCAATAATGCATGAGTTCCGAAACGAGCTGTACCATGTCGGCCTCCAGCACGAAGCCATCCTGCCAGCCATTGCTAATTTCTACTTCTCGGTAGCCTGCGACATTCTGAAGGCGTTTCCCGGGCGTGGTCTTTACTACGGCAATAAGATGGTAATCCCGGAACGCGCGAAGAAGTATTTCAACAGCAGCAGACTCAATCCGGCCGAACTAGGTGACTTCGAGAAGGCGTGCGCAACGCTGAAGGATCGGTGCCATTTTGATAGAGGCAAGACGATCGGTGCGCTCGCGGACTATATGGATTATATCATCACTGAGAACAATGTTTACCTCGATGTCATCTCAACTGGCGTGTTTCCCAAGGGGAAGGGGATCACGCGAGATCAGGCGACAATCAATTGCCAGACATGGCGGCTGGCCTTCTCGCCTGTGGGTCACAAGTTCGCAAGCGAGAATGGCTTTTCCGGCAGATCTATCCATGACCTTGTTGATTGGCTCGCCGCCAACTACCGCCTGACGATCAAGAAGGATCCCGTTCCAGGATGGAAGCGGCGGGTTCAGCGCTTGCGCTCTAAGGCCAACACACATCTGGCCGTCGCCACCTATGTCGACTTCCTGAGAGACACCTTGCAATTCCGCGAGGATCTCGCGGAGAGTTGCGCAGCCGCCGAGGCTGAAATTGACCGTCAAATTGACGAAATTCGTGCGCGCCGTCGAAAGGATTGATCCTCCTATGCTGAGATTCACAGACCCACAGGAGCCAACGATCGCTGATCGATGTATCCGACCACTTTGTTTCGCCGCCCTTGGGGACGAATACTATGGTCTGGATGGGTTCGAGCTCACGCTGCAGGATGGCGCGGTTGCTCGCCGTTTGCTGTTTGGACTTCAGGGTAGTGCCGTTCTCTTCCAGTACCGAGGGCGACATTTCGCCGTCTTCACGCGCCACCAAATAGCAACGATCGCGGGTGAAACAGCAGCGGCTTTTAAGGACCGCTTGGACTATCTGGTAGTGCTGATGGACGATGGCACCGACAGCACCAATATTCCGTTCAACACATACCTATTCTCGCCTGGTTCCACAGAGGATGAAAGTGACTATGTGATCGGTGTGGTCGAGTATGAGATGCTACCATCATACTCACGACATCAGTTCTTCCCCGTCGAACGTCGCCACATCGGTCGCGCTGGTGATTTAGCTTTAGCCTCAGGCTTGCCAAGCCATCTCCAGCGAATGGTGATGGAGAATGGCGGGATGCGGATCCATCCGATCTGCAAGTCGGGACACCTAGAGTCCCGCAGTAACTGCGGCGTGTTGCGATATCCTGAGGACTTAGAGCCTTTGGATGGCATGAGTGGTGGAGCGGTCTTCGTTACTCGATTAGCGGGTGATGGTCATTCCTTCGAGATCTTCTTGGATGGCATTATCCAGCGGGGCGGAGGAGGTTACGTTCGCTATCTCGGTCTCGAAATCATTTTGGACCGGGTAGATGATTACATCTCTCGCCTTCGAAATGTGGCCGCGGCAGACGATGCCTGAGACCTTCGACACGTCCGAGAGTGAAGCGACCGGACGTGGTCCGCGTATTGAGATTCTGGGAGAATACGAAGAGCAATGACGCTGGAAAAACTATCGTCCCCGCAATCCGGAACGCTGGGCGAGCTGCTGACCGTACCAAAGCTGAACACACTCGGACTGGCCGCCTATATGAGCCCCGAAGGCGCACCTGGGCACGATGTCATTGTTGTCGTCGGTGGGCAGCCGAAATCGATCGAGGTGAAGACGCGGCAGTTCCTGCGCCGGCCGACTGAGATCACCCGCTGGCCTGTAGAAATGCACAAGAAAGGCGACGCGGACTTCTTCATCTTCATCGAACTCGATCTGAGGACGATGGCACCAACGTTCTACGTCCTGACGAACGAGCAGGCTCGCGCAGTCCACAGGAACTATGAGGGCGGAGGAAATTGCTATCCTCCAGAAGTTCGAAAGCAGGTAAGCCCACGGTGAGGGCCGTCTTGCGAGGTTTATGCGAACATCGGAAGTCCTAGTGCAAACACTAGGAGTAGTCCTATGACCAAGCATCCGATTGAAGTGATCACGTCTGTCGAGCGCCGTCGGCGCTGGTCTCGCGAGGACAAAGAGCGGCTGGTTGCAGCCTGCCTTGAGCCTGGTGCGGTTCTTTCCGAGATTGCCCGTGCGGCCGGCATCCACGTGAGCCAACTCTTTCGGTGGCGCAAGGAACTCTGCCGGATCGAGGAGCCGTCGACGCAGGTGTCGAGCACCTTGGTGCCCGTGATCGTTTCGGAGGCCGCGCCGGCAGCCCAGCCCGCTGCCTCAGAAGCGCCGGCCTCATCGCATCCCCGCCGGAAGCGCAGCGATGTGACGATTGATCTGGGCCGCGGTCGTCGTGTCCGTGTGGACAGCGACATCGACACGGAGGCACTTGGCCGCATTCTCGATTGTGTGCTGGGTCGGCGATGATCCCGGTTCCTGCTGGTGTGAAGGTCTGGCTGGCGACCGGCCATACGGACATGCGCAAGGGCTTTCCCGGTCTGTCTCTGATGGTGCAAGAGACACTGAAGCGCGATCCGATGTGTAACCGGTGTTCCGATCCCACATTGTCCTCGCCGCCCTGATCTGTGATCGCCTTTCCATGGACGAGCAACGGGAGTTTCTCCATGGAGAGTACATTGGAGTTTCTCACAACCAGGAAGTCTGGACGTGAGGTTCATCGGCATTGGCCTGATGAGGTCAAAGCGCAGATCGTGTCTGAGAGCCTTCGGCCCGGTGCGAAGGTGAATGAGGTCGCTGAACGCTTTGGATTGCGGGCGAACCGCCTTTCGACTTGGCGGACGATGGCGCGGCAGGGCAAGCTTGTTCTGCCTGCACCCGAGAATGCTGTGGAGTTCGCAGCGGTAGTCGTCAATCCACCCGTTTTGGAGCCGCTGATCAAGACTAGCCGCCCCGAGATCATCGTCGGTTCGGTCACGATCCGCCTGGAAGAGGGCGCGTCTGCCGCCCGCATCGCTGCTGTCGCGCGTGCCTGCGCTGTTCCGGCATGATCTTTCCATCGAACCGGGTTCGGATCATGGTGGCGACCAAACCGGTCGACTTCCGCAAGGGCCACGATGGCCTGGCAGCGCTGGTCAAAAACGAGCTGCACAAGGACCCTTTTACAGGGACGGTCTTCGTATTCCGCTCGCGCAAGGCGGATCGCCTGAAGCTGATCTACTGGGATGGCAGCGGTCTGGTGATGGCCTACAAGCGGCTGGAGGAGCACACGTTCACCTGGCCGGGCATCAAAGATGGCCTGATGACGTTGGGCCATGCTCAGTTCGAGGCGCTGTTTGCAGGCCTCGACTGGCGTCGTGTCCGTTCCATGGAGGCAAGAGCGCCGGATGCCATCGAATAGATGCGGCACGATGACTCGGGCGGTAAATTCCAACGGCGAAGCGACGCTAGCTTTGATAGACTTCGGCCATGTTGGACGCCGCCAATCTTCCCGACGATATTGCTGCCTTGAAGGCGATGCTGATCGCGGCGCAAGCGCGTGAAGTTCGCAAGGATGAACGGATCGAGCGGCTAGAGAAGCTGGTCGCCGCCTTCAAGCAAGCCGCCTTCGGCCGCAAATCCGAGAAAGCTGACCCAGAGCAATTCGATCTTGCGCTGGAAGACCTGGAAACGGCCATTGCAACCATCCACGCCGAAGACGAAGCCGATAGCCCTTCTGGGAAGCCGCACCCCAAACCCCGCGCCATCAATCGCGGTTCTCTGCCCGCCCACCTTCCTCGCGTCGAGGAGATCATCAAGCCGGAAAACCTGATCTGCGCTTGCGGCGGAGGCTTGCATTGCATCGGCGAGGACGTCTCCGAGCGGCTGGATGTCATTCCGGCGCAGTTCCGTGTCGTCGTCACCCGTCGCCCCAAATATGCCTGCCGTTCTTGCACCGACGGCGTTACTCAGGCTCCGGCTCCCGCCCGATTGATTCAGGCCGGATTGCCGACAGAAGCGACCATCGCTCATGTGCTGGTGTCCAAATACGCCGATCATCTGCCGCTCTACCGGCAGGCCCAGATAATGAGCCGCCAGGGCCTTGATCTCGACCGATCCACACTCGCCGATTGGGTCGGTCGGGCTGCTTTCGAACTGCGCCCGGTCTTTGACGCATTGATTGCCGATCTGAAGCGGTCGACGAAGCTGTTCATGGACGAGACCCATGCGCCGGTCCTCGATCCCGGCTCACGCAGAACCAAGACCGGATACTTCTGGGCCCTGGCCCGTGATGACCGACCTTGGGGCGGAGGTGCGCCTCCTGGTGTAGCCTTCACCTATGCTCCAGGTCGCGGCGGGTTACATGCCGAGCGGATATTACAGGGGTTCACGGGCGTCCTTCAGGTGGACGGCTATGCCGGATATAATCGGTTGATCGCACCGGACCGTGTCGGTCCCGACATCCGGCTAGCCTATTGTTGGGCGCATGCCCGGCGTAAACTGGTCGAGATCACCCGCAACGGCTCGGCACCGATTGCCGCGGAAGGCGTGAAGCGGATCGGCGAACTCTATCGCATGGAAGACGAGCTGCGGGGTCGTTCCCCAGAGGCTCGCCTGGCCGGGCGACAGGAGCGATCAGCGCCATTGATCGCCGACATGCGGATGTGGCTGACGCAGCATCGCGCCCGCGTCGCTGGCAAGTCGCCGCTTGGCGAAGCTCTGGCCTATATCGCCAAATACTGGGACGGCCTCTGTGTCTTCCTGACTAATGGCCGCATCGAGATCGACAACAACACCGTCGAGAGAACCATCCGGCCGATAGCCCTCAACCGGAAGAATGCTCTCTTCGCCGGACATGACGCCGGGGCGGAGAACTGGGCGACCATCGCCTCGCTCATCGAGACTGCCTTATGCCGCGCGCGGCATAAGGCGGTTTATGCCGACCGGCGAACTATGCCGATTAATCAACTTTTTGCCAACGTTTCCAGCACCATAGCGGCCGCCTAGTCGGCATAGCTTAGGGTCTCTCCGTCGCAATTGTCGCGAAGGAGAGGACACATGAACGCAACTGACTATTTGAATCGCAGCGCCCTATACCGGAAGCTGGTCTACGGTCCGTATCGGGAGTTTGCGGGCGTTTACGCCGCCAAAATGTCGAACGAAGGTTTGGGGCGGCAATGCACGTGGCGGTCGCTGAGCCTGTTTCGGGATCTGATGGACTGGCATGTTGGCAATGGACATGCTCCGCAGGATTTGAATGAGGTTCACGCCGACCGCTTTCTTGAGCATCGTTTCAAACACTGGAAGCCCGACTCGGGCGATCGATCGGCGCTCCGCCGCTTGCTTTTGGCGTTACGGGAGAAAGGCTTAATACCAGCCGCGCTTCCGATTCAGCGCAGTGAGCACGAGATGATCGTCGATGTATTCGGGCAATATCTCTCGAATGAGAGAGGGCTCGCCGCCGCGACAGTGGGGAGCCACAAGCTTCTGTCGCTTCGATTTCTCCGGGAGGTGTGTCCTTTCGGCGCAGACGAGTTTGCAGCGCTCACCCCGGAGATCGTTATCGGTTATGTCGAGCGACATGCGCTCGACGGTTCCGCCGACAGTGGCAAAGCCATGTGCGGGGTTGTGCGTGCTTTCCTGCGCTATTTGCATCTGAAGGGCTTCATCTCGACGCCGCTCGCTGACTGTGTGCCGTCCATCCGCCGCTGGCGACTTGCCGGCCTTCCAACCTTCCTGCCGCCCGAGAAAGTCCAGAAGGTTCTCGATGCCTGCGATCGGACGACGGCAATGGGTCGTCGGGACTATGCGGTTCTGATGATCCTCGCCAAGCTCGGTTTGCGCGCCAGCGAAGTGGCCACCCTCAATCTTGACGATATCGACTGGCAGTCGGGCACGATCCTCGTACACGGAAAGGGACGACGACAAGCGACTATGCCGCTGCGTCACGACGTCGGAACAGCGATCGTCGCTTATATCCGGCATGGGCGCCCAGCTTCGGCATGTCGGCGAGTCTTCTTGCGAACACTTGCGCCGCATGTGGGCTTTGCCTCCGGCTGCGCCATCACGATGATCGCGAAGCAGGCACTCGAACGGGCAGGCATTGACGGCTATGCGCATCACGGTGCCCATCTTTTCCGCCACAGCCTTGCGACCGACCTTTTGCGGTCGGGCGCCAGCTTTGCCGAGATCGGTCAACTGCTCCGCCATCGAAGCATCGACAGTACAAGAATCTATGCAAAGCTCGATATTGAGAAGCTGCGGGAACTGAGCCTACCCTGGCCGGGAGGTGTCCAATGAGCCGGCTTCGCACCGCGCTTGAGCGCTACATCGGCATGCGCCAAGGGCTGGGATACAAATATGACGGTCCGGCAAAACGATTGTCGGAGTTCGTCGCTTTCATGGAAGCCCGCGGCGCCGAGACCATCACGGCGGACCTGGCAATGGAGTGGGTCACCTCGATGGGCCGGCAGCCGAGTTGGTCAATCCGACTGGCTGATGTGCGCTGCTTTGCCCAGCACCTCAGTCATTTCGATCCTTTGACGGAAGTGCCACCGAGCGACGCTGTGGCGCCGGCACGGCGGACAAAACCCTACATCTATAGTGAGGTCGAGATTCAGGCACTTCTGGCGGCAGCACTGTCGTTGCCGCCGGCCAACGCCCTGCGGCGCTGGACATATCACTGCCTGTTCGGGCTGATAGCGGTCGCCGGACTGCGCCATTCCGAAGCGCTCAGCCTGCTCCGGGCCGATGTAGATCTCGACCAGGGCGTCCTCACCATCCGAGAGACAAAGTTTGGCAAGTCACGGCTGGTGCCGCTGCATGCCACGACAATTGCTGTCCTTTCAGGCTATGCCGCCCGACGCGATGCACACCTTGGTACGCCGCGTAGTCCCTATTTCTTCGTCGCCGAACAGGGCGGCAGATTGCTGCATCAATACGTGCACCGCGTGTTCTGGCGACTATCTCGGCAAATCGGATTACGGCAGGAGGGGAAACGAGATGGCCCACGGATTCATGATCTTCGTCACCGTTTCGCCGTCCAGACCCTGATCAACTGGCATCGCGCCGGCGAAGATGTGGAACGCGAGCTGCCGGTTCTCTCGACCTTCCTCGGCCATGCGAATGTTCGCGACACCTATTGGTATCTGTCCGCCACGCCGGAACTGATGAACCATGCCGTACGGCGATTGAATAAGCGCTGGGAGGTACGGTCATGAGACGCACGAAAGACCTGGCCGTGCTGATCGAGCGGTGGTTCACAGATCGGCTCATGAAGCATCGAGGTGTAAGTTCTAACACCATCGCCTCCTATCGCGACACCTTCAGGCTCCTGTTTGCGTTCGCACAGACGCGCCTTGGGAGATCCCCATCGGAGTTGACGCTGCGGGATTTGGACGCTCCCTTCATCGGCGCATTCCTGGAGGATCTTGAGACGAAGAGATCCGCCTCGGTGCGGACCCGGAATCTCCGCCTTACAGCCATCCGCTCTTTCTTCCGATATGCGGCGTTCGAGGAGCCGGCACATAGCGCCCACATTCAGCGTGTGCTCGCGATCCCCAGCAAGCGATGTGACAAGCGGCAGCTTCAGTTTCTAACTAGGCCCGAGATTGAAGCGATCCTGGACTGCACGGATCGAAGCACGTGGCTGGGACGCCGCGACTACACTCTGCTGTTACTGGCCGCCCAAACGGGGCTGCGGGTCTCGGAGATCATCGACCTTGACCGAGATTCGGTAATGCTCGGCCGCGGTGCGCATGTGCAATGCATCGGCAAGGGCCGCAAAGAGCGAAGTACGCCGCTCACAAAGGTTGCACAGCAAGCCCTCCGTTATTGGCTCAAGGAACCAGGGAAGCGAGGCTCAACAGCCCTCTTTCCGAATACGCACGGTGGCAGGCTCAGCGCCGACGGCGTGCAGGCACTGCTGAACAAATATGTCGCCAAAGCACGTGAGCACTGCGTCTCCCTTCGCTCAAAGCGGGTGTCGCCCCATGTCTTGCGGCACTCTGCTGCCATGGAGTTGCTGCAGGCGGGCGTCGACTGCTCCGTCATTGCCCTGTGGTTGGGCCATGAAGCGATGGAAACGACGTTGACCTATCTTCATGCGCATCTCGAACTGAAGGAATCTGCACTCGCAAAGCTGAAGCCGTACGAAGGCGCCAAGGCCGAGCGATTTCGACCAAGCGACCGGCTTCTGGAATTCCTGAACACCCTCTGAGCATGAGAACTATGCCGAGTGCCAAACAACGGCGACCCGCCAAACTGGCTCGGAACGCACGGTTTGCCGTTCCTGCCAGAAGACGCACTCGGCATAGTTCGCCGGTCGGCATAAACGTGTAAGCTCAATACTGTCGATCCGCTTGCCTATTTGACCTGCACACTCACCGCCATTGCCAACGGTCACAAGCAGCGCCAGATTGAGGGTCTCCTGCCGTGGAATTACTCCTTAGCATAATGGGTGTTTGAAGGCTTTCGTCGGCCCGTTAGCGAAACGACGACGCAGCTATGTGTTTGGCTCTAGATTCGGTCTCCAGGAACTGGGTAAAATTGATCCTGTGCCTTTAACGACCTGTTTCTTGATCACCGTTACCCTGCCCAGGTGGCCGTTCGGCGCTAACCAATACAGTTCCAGAGAGGCGGAGCGTGCAGCAGATTCATTATCGCTTATTTCGCTGTGTGCTTTTTGCTGGCCTTCTCGTGGCGGCTTCGTGCTCGGACAACAGGGCGACCGCAGTAGTGAGCAAATTTGCCGAAAGCGAACTTCACTACATTGGGACTGGATGTGAGGGGCCATTCTGGGCCATTCGAGACGGCAACTTCGTCGCCTTCGACGGGGCGGCGTATCGGGTCCAGATGGAGAATGTCACCCTTGAGGATATCGGTTCGCATCGCGTTTCCATGTCCTCGCCATTGCCAAAAGGGAACCTTGTTACGACATTTGTTGGTTTCCACGCAGAACTGAGCCGGTTAGGCGCATAATTTCCATTGAGAATTGAGCCATGTGAACCTTCCCCCAACGCGGAGAGCGACGGGGGCAACGGAGTGATCCACATGGGACTTTTAAACATCATCCGTCGGATGGCGCTGCGCGAGAAGCAGTCGATCCGCGAGATCAGCCGGCGCACTGGACTGTCACGCAACACGATCGCGAAGTATTTGAGTGCCGGTACGATCGAGCCGACGTTCACGGTACCGGAACGACCGAGCAAGCTTGATCCTTTTGCCGACAAACTTGCTGGCTGGCTGCAGACCGAGGCCGGAAGGTCGCGCAAGCAGCGCCGAACGCTGAAGCAGCTTCATGCCGATCTGGTGGTTCTCGGCTTTACCGGCTCCTATGGACGGGTCGCCGCGTTCGCCCGTGAGTGGCGGGTTGAGCAGCAGACGGCGGGCCGCGGCATATTCGTTCCGCTGTCTTTCCGCCCAGGCGAAGCATTCCAATTCGATTGGAGTGAGGACTATGCCGTAATCGGCGGCGAGCGCACGAAGCTTCAGGTCGCCCATATCAAGCTATCACACAGTCGCGCCTTTCTGGTCAGAGCTTACCTGCTGCAGACGCACGAGATGCTCTTCGACGCTCACTGGCACGGGTTCCGCGTGTTCGGCGGCGTACCTGGTCGCGGCATCTATGATAACATGAAGACCGCGGTCGATCGTGTTGGCCGCGGCAAGGAACGGCAGGTCAACGTCCGCTTCCAGGCGATGACGAACCACTACGTCTTTGCGCCCGAGTTCTGCAATCCCGCCGCAGGCTGGGAGAAAGGCCAGGTCGAGAAGAACGTCCAGGATGCCCGACCACGGCTGTGGCAACAGATGCCGGACTTTCCAGATTTAGCGGCGTTGAACGCATGGCTGGAACAGCATTGCCAGGACCTGTGGCGCGAGACACCGCATGGCACCTTGTCCGGTTCGATCGCAGATGTTTGGGGTGATGAGCAGCCTGCCTTAATGGCATTGCCCGCCATGTTTGACGGCTTCGTCGAGCAGAGCAAGCGCGTCTCACCGACATGCTTGATCACCTTCGAGCGTAATCGTTACAGTGTGCCTGCATCATTTGCGAACCGGCCCGTCAGCCTGCGGATTTATCCCGAGCGGCTGGTCGTTGCAGCCGAGGGCAATATCCTCTGCGAACATCCGCGGATCATAGAACGCAGCCACGACAAACCACCACGGACGATTTATGACTGGCGGCATTACCTTGCCGTCATCCAGCGCAAGCCCGGTGCTTTGCGCAATGGCGCACCCTTCCTGGAATTGCCGCCGGGCTTTCGACAACTGCAGGATCAGATGCTTCGCCGCCCCGGTGGTGATCGGGAGATGGCCGACATCCTCGCTCTGGTTCTTCATCACGACGAACAGGTTGTCGTCAGGGCTGTGGAACTGGCTCTGGATCAAGGCGTCGCGACCAAGACGCATGTGCTGAACCTGCTGCATCGTCTGATCGATGGGAAGACGACTGATGGTCCTGACATCGACACGCCACAGGCGCTGACCTTGCTGCTTGAACCCAAGGCCAATGTAGAACGCTATGACGGTCTGCGGGTCCGGATCGTAGGAGGTCGTCATGCGTCATGATCCTGCCAGCGCCGCCGTCGTCATCATGCTGCGTAGCCTGAAGATGTATGGCATGTCTCAAGCCGTCACGGACCTGATCGAGCGTGAGCGTCCGGTGAGCGGATTTTGGTTAGGTGTGGGATTGGCGCAAGTTACGACACAGATGATTCATTTGTGACGTAACAGGGTATGAATGGCCAAGGTTGAGATCCTGACGGGTGCCGAGCGACAACGTCGATGGTCGACGGAACTGAAGCTTTCGATATTGCAAGAAGCGTTCAGCGCGGATGGCACCGTTTCGGATGTGGCGCGCCGGCACGACGTTCTTCCGCAGCAGATTTACGCCTGGCGAAAGAAGCTCTTGCCACCCGAATCTCCCCAGACCGCATCGTTCATCCCGGTATCGCTTATCGGAGCGTCGGAGTGCGTGAGTGAAGGCTCTAAGAGGAGCAGTGCTCGGCCGAGATGCAAAGACGTTGAAATCGTCCTGAGGAATGGCCGCTTACTGAGAATTGCAGCGGACATGGATCTCGAAGTGCTATCGTCACTGGTCGCTTGTGTGGAGGCGGCATGATCGGGCCTTCGGGGAATGTGCGGGTTTATCTGGCCTGCGGGGTGACCGACATGCGGCGTGGCATTGATGGACTGTCCGCGCTTGTCGAGACGGCTATCAAGGAGGTGCCGGGCTCCGGCGCAATCTTCGGCTTCCGCGGAAAACGCGCTGATCGGATCAAACTTTTATGGTGGGATGGCCAAGGGTTCTGCCTGTTTTACAAAATTTTGGAACGCGGATACTTTCCCTGGCCGACAGCGAAAGATGGGGTTGCGCATCTGACGCAAGCTCAGTTGTCGATGCTTGTTGAGGGGATCGACTGGCGCCGACCTGCGTGGACTTCCGCTCCCGGTCGAACGGGTTAAAAGCTATATTTTGCAAGGACATCCGGAGCATAATGCTAGCGCTTCCGGCGCAAATCGGCTACGTATGCGGGTATGGAAATAACGCCGCTGGACAGTCAGGAGGAGCTATCTGTTTTGCGCGCGCTCGTCGCTGAACAGGCGGCGAAACTTGAGCGCCAAGAAGCCGAAGTCAGCAAGCGAGACTCCATTATCGGGCTCCTGCGCGCGCAGTTGGATTTGCTCCGCCATCGGCAGCATGGCGCTTCTTCGGAAAAGATCGACCGGAAGATCGAGCAATTCGAACTGATGCTGGAGGAGATCGAAGCCGCCCGCGCCGAGGCTGAGATGCGCTCCGGGAAAGCTCCTTTGCCGGAGTTGGACGACGCGCCGGACAAGCCGAAGCGTAAACCATTGCCCGATGGTCTTCCAACCGAAGAACTGGTCTATGCAGCACCCTGCAGTTGTCCGACTTGTGGTGGCACATCGTTCCTGAAGGCCGCCGACAGGGTGATCCAGGTGATGGAGCACGTGCCGGCGTCCATCAAGATTGTCCGCCACGTCGAAAAGCGCATGATCTGCAGGGACTGCGATACGACGGTGGCAGGCGAAATGCCGACCCTGCCGATCGAGCGCGGCAAGCCCGGACCGGGGTTGCTGGCCCATATCATGGTCGCCAAATTCGACGATCACATCCCGCTCTACCGTCTATCCGAGATGTACGACCGGCTGGGGATAGATATCTCCCGATCCGTGATGGCCGACTGGGTCGGCCGCGTGTCAGTTCTGCTGGCTCCTCTCATCTTGCTGATCAGAGCCCATATCGCGGCGGTCGACCGAATACATACGGACGATACCCCGGTCGATGTTCTCGACCCTGGGCGAGGAAAGACAAAAACCGGGCGGGTCTGGGTCTATGTCTTCGATGGCAGCGGCTATCAAGATCCCACTCCAAGAGCCATTGCCTACTACTATAGCCCCGACCGCAAGGGCGCGCATCCAGCCGACCATCTCGCAAACTTCAGCGGCGTGATGCACGCGGATGGCTATGGTGGCTATAAGAAGCTTTACGGCAACCAGATCGTCGAGGCCGCCTGCATGGCCCATGTGCGCCGCAAGTTCCACGATGTGATCAAGCTGAAGCCATCTCCAATCGCTGACGAAGCGCTCTCGCGCATCGGTGCGCTCTACGATATCGAGGATCGTATCCGCGGCATGCCGGCTGACGAGCGGCGTACACTGCGCCAGCAACACGCCAGGCCCCTTCTGGCAGACTTCAAGAGCTGGATCGAGGAAAAGCTGCAGGCGGTACCACAGAAGCAGAAGCTGGCTGAAGCGATGCGATATGCCCTCTCGCGATGGGCAGCGTTGAGCGTTTACATCGACGATGGCCGTGTCGAAATCGATAACAACATAGCTGAGCGAGCCATGCGTCCGCTTGGAATCGGAAGAAAAAATTGGCTCTTCGCCGGGTCAGACAAGGGCGGTGAGCGCATCGCCAACATTCTGACTATCATCGAGACTGCCAAACTCCATGGCCACAATCCGGAGGTCTATCTCACAGACGTCCTGACCCGGATCCCGAGCCATCCCAAGGATCGGCTCCAGGAACTGCTGCCGTGGCAGTGGGTGCCGGCGAAAGACCGATACGAGGCTGCGTGATGGCACGCTCGAGGTTCATCTACACGCTCAAAGAAGTCGCCGTCATGATCGGCGAGAACCTTGAACTACTCGAGGAAGTCACCGCCAACTCGGACAATATCGCCGAGGGCGAATTGGTATATGTCCGCGATGGCAGTGAAGATGGCACAAAAGGCCTGACCGAAAATGGAATTGACGACCTTCGAGATCTCCTGGCCGACATACGGACGTGGGATGGTGGAATCCGCCAGTTCCTCGTCGATGAACAATGCGATCCCGAGGTGATCGAGCGCGTCATGGCAGATGAGCTAATCCGCAAGTCCTAAACCGTGCCTCGTTGACGCAAAAAATGCATTCGCCGGACGCTTACGATCGAGCAAGGGGCTCCAGCGTTTGATGCAGCCGTGCCGATCCTGTCCCAATTGCTGAAAGCCGAAATGGCCGAACGCGAGGTCCGCTCCATCGCCTATCATATGAAGGCTGCCCGCTTCCCGGCCTACAAAGACATCTCCGGATACGACTTCGCCGCCAGCGAAGTCAACGAAGCGACGGTGCGCCAACTAAACCGATGCGAGTTCATCGACGGAGCGCAGAATATCGTGCTTGTCGGCGGGCCGGGCACAGGCAAAACACATGTCGCGACCGCCCTCGGTGTCCAGGCGATCGAGCATCATCGCCGAAAGGTCCGCTTCTTCTCGACCATCGAATTGGTCAATGGGCTCGAGCAGGAGAAGGCCAAAGGAAAAGCAGGCCAGATCGCCGAGACACTGGTTCGCCTCGATCTGCTGATCCTCGATGAGCTGGGATACCTTCCGTTCAGTGCTTCGGGTGGAGCGCTGCTCTTCCACCTCTTGAGCAAGCTTTACGAGCGCACCAGCGTCATCATCACCACCAATCTCAGCTTCAGCGAATGGGCCACGGTCTTCGGCGACGCCAAGATGACGACCGCTCTGCTCGATCGCCTGACCCACCGTTGCCATATCCTGGAAACCGGGAACGACAGCTTCCGCTTCAAAGCCAGCTCGGCCGCCGCGGCACAAAAGAGAGGAGAAAAGGCCAACCCATTGACCAAAGCATGATCAGAAAACCATACTTAGAGGTGGCTCACTTCTCGGTGGAAAAACCGGCTCAGTTCCGCGTGGAAACCAACAGACATTCTTGCTCAAGCACGATGATACAGTCGCCATAATCGAAGGCATTCGCCCGGTTCCAGATTTCACGCCTGAGCAATGGGCATCGGCTTATGGCGCTCAGATGCGACAAGCGTCAGAGACATTAAGAGCGAGCCCCTCATTGGTTTTATGCCCGGCTTCGAAAAGCTAGAGTAGGACTGCAATTGGCGCGATGCAGTCGTCCCCGGCCTCGCAAGACAGTTCGAAACGCCTAAAGCATCTTGATCGAGTGCGACCGGGACCCCGCTTACTCTTCCATCACTGATGAAACAACGTGACATCGCCCCCCCCCGGCGCGCAAAATACCACGCTCCATCCATGAGGGCGCTCGCGACATGGCTCGCGATATCGCCAAAACGGAAGCCTATGTCACTTCGAGGCGGGAGAGGAAAAAGGTCGAGATGCTCTTTGCTCACCTCAAACGCATCCTCAGATTGGATCGCTTGCGACTACGAGGGCCGAATGGAGCTAGAGATGAGTTCCACCTCGCAGCCGCAGCCCAAAACCTCCGGAAACTCGCAAAGCTACAAAGCTAATCCCGACGCCGATGCCGAAACCAGCATAAAGGGAGCTACACCTTGGCGCGCCAGCCGCAATCCAGATGCTGCCGCACGATCTCGACGCGACTTTATCAATGGTATCGGCCCATTACCGCCATCCCGACTATTTCTAGGGCATTGGCTTCTGATTGGGATTCGCGGCCAGGAATTCGCCAAGAGCCCGGTCCTCGGCATGGCGTTTCTGCTGATCGATAATCACGAAGTTGGTACCCAACTCGACCTGAAGCAAAAGCAGAAGCTGGTCCACATCGCTATTGAAGCGGTCGCACCTGGCTTGCGTCCAGAGGCTTGGATCAGGTGGATACAATGGGTTGAGGTAGCTAAGATATTCTTGATCAAGACGGTTGATGAGCGAGTGAACGTTGCTTGGCAATAAAAGCCGGGGGGGAAGTGCGACATCCCCTTGAAGGTCATACACGGTCGCATCAAGCGGTCCGACGCCTAATTTGGATCGGGTAGCATCATCACCCGCCCACAAGCATCCGCCAGCCCCAAAATCAAAGAAAAATCGTAGTGTACCTTTTGTCATGGTGGGAACAGTCATGTTTTACGAAATGTCCGCAAGTGGCGCATCGTTGCCATCTCTATCACAGCGGTATTACTCGAAACAGCAATACGCGCACGGTCAAGGTGCGAGGCAAACAGCGCTAACTCCGATGTGTGGGCGCCTGTTCGTGTTCCGCGGGCGTGGCGGCGGCCTGATCAAGGTCATCTGGCATGATGGTCAGGGAGCCTGCCTGTTCACGAACGATCGGCGTTCATACTACACCTCTTTCCTCGCCAGTTGATGTTTTTGGCTCAGTTTGCGTTTCTCGATACGCAGCAGCGCGATTCTTGAGGGGGTTCCATCGGCTGCATTGCTTTTGCGGCAGGTCTCCATCGGCGATTTCGTACAGGCTATAGTGCCCGTTATAGGCATGTCTGGTGATGAGGCCAAATTTGGCCCATCTGGCGACGGTTTGCTCGCTGATATTGAGATGCGCTGCCGCTTCCTGTCTTGTCAGCATTCCCCGCTGTCGCAGTCGATCATATCGTGATCGCAGCTTATATTCGTGGATGAGATAGGCGACTTTGAGGGGTGTAAAGCGGGCGTCCTGGCAGCCGCGACGTGCGGTTCCACCTGGGCGATGTCCCTGCTCGTTTAGAATCTCGGCGATCTCGGGATAAATGTAATCGTCGAGAAGCCTATCGACCAGTTCAATGATACTGGGCTTTGTCTTGATCTGCTGAGGAGAGGATTTTGGGTTCATGGTGGTGAGCGTCTGGATTTTGCCGCCCTTGAAGCGAACGTGAAGCTTGGTGGTTCCTTCCGCTGGCAGCTTTAAGAGAGTGACATCCTCAATGATGTGGGCCAGTAATCGCTTGCGTTCGCGGCTTAGGGTATCCGGCTCTTTCCAGAGCTGGTTGAAGTCGGCCGTCATCGCGACTAACCGTTCGTGGACAGCTTTATCGAGGATGAATTGATCGTGCTCTCGGCCACGTTCGCGCTCTTCGCGGGCACTGGCCAGCGTGCGAAGCTTCTCGTTCCATTCACCTTCGAGCGTGTCGGCGACGAGGCGGTTACTAGGATCGACAAGCATGAAGCGGCGCTGAGCGAGCTCGGCTTCCGTTTGGGCGCGTTCGATTGCGCGACAGCGCAGCCGGTCTGCTTCTTCATGCCGGGCTTGGATCTCCTTGCGGACTTCGAGAGCGAGTTCGACGGCCGCCGGCGTCATTTGCTCGGCAATCAGCATACCGATGGCTTCATCGACGGGAGGCCCGGCGATCGACTGACACATAGGCTCCCCACGATAAATGCGGGCACGATTACAAATGTACCAGGCTTCCTGCCGGCCACGCCGCGCCGCATAGCGAACCCTAAGATGGCTGCCGCACTGCCCACATACGGCCCGGCCTTGCAGCAGTGCCGGTCCCTCCCTTGGGATTGAAGCTCGTGCCGCTTCAAATCCACGGCCATTCGCCTTGAGGATCTTCAGATTCTCCTGATGTCGCTCCCAGCTGATATAGCCGGGATGAGCATCGGGAATGCAGGCCGGCCAGTCATCAATGTCGCGCGCACGCAGAGTCTTTTTGCCGTCGATGGTGCGTCGAAACTGTCGTCGGCCATAGGTATAGGCGCCAGCGTAGCGCGGATTGTTCAGGACACGCATCGCCGTCGATGCGGTCAGCGGCCGAAACAGCGTGCCGCCGTTGTGTAGGCGCGATGGAAACAATAGGCCTTCATTGCGAAAGACCTTGACGGTCTGGGAGGCGGACCCGAGGCGAGAGAACATCTCAAAGAAATGAATGATCGTTTCTCTGACTTGCATGTCTGGATCGAGCGTCACATTGCCGAAATGGTCATAGACCAACCCAGTCGGCAGGAGGCAACGAAACTCGCCGCGCCGCACCTTGTTGAGAATGCCGCCGCGTAGCCGGGCTTTGATCACATGCAGTTCGGCCTCACTCATTGTTCCCTTGAGGCCGAGCAGGAGCCGGTCGTTGAAACTTGCCGGATCATAGACGCCGTCCTCGTCGAGGATCAGGGTGTCGGCAAGGGCGCAAATCTCCAGCAGACGCTGCCAGTCGGCATTGTTGCGCGCCAGACGCGAGACCTCCAGGCCCATGACGATCCCGGCATGTCCCATGCCGACGTCGCTGACCAGCCGCTGAAACCCCTCGCGCCACACCGCCGATGCACCGGACTCTCCTTGATCGTTGTCGATGACGATAATCTGCTCGTCGCGCCAGCCGAGGGCGACAGCGCGTCCCCGAAGCGCATATTGCCGCCTGGCGCTCTCGACGTTCTCGACGACTTGCCGCATGGAAGACTGGCGGATGTAGAGGTAGGCGCCACGTTCGAGGTGATGAGGCTGGACTTTGAGATGTACATTCATGGTGACCTCCGATCGTTGGTGCTCATAGCGATTGTCGCAAGGACGTGAACGACGGCGCTGTGTCCGCCGCGCAGCGGCCAAGCCATTGACGATGGGTAATTCTGCTCTGGCGGGGTGACTGCTGTTGCGGTCAGCGCCTGAGCCCATCCCCACATGCCCCGGCGCAGAAAGAGCATCAGGCCGCTACGGGCCATAAGTGGCAGCGCTGCGCCGAAGGCGGCCTTGCGCAATACCTCGTACTGGGACGCGATGGTCGACGGTTGGGTCGGGCATGCCGCCGTCGCGGCAATGTTTACGTGTCGCTTTTTTTTAGAACCCGCTCGATCGATCTGGGATGAAGCTCGATATCGAGTTCCTGGCGGAGCAGCTTGGCCAGTTCCCGGGCGCGAACGGGTTCTCCTGGGGCGGTCTGCGCCTGCAGAAATGCCAGGACTTTGTCGTCGATCTTGTGGGGACCGCGGGGGCCCGGCTTTGTCGGCACCAGTCCGGCAATCCCGGCCATGTCGAAGTTCACCTTGGCCTGGTAATAGGTTGGCCTGGAAACACCGTACTCGTCGGAGGCCTCCGTCACCGACACCTTGTCGATGGACACGCGACGCAGCATCTCGTATTTGACCTGCACGGCGTCGTGCGGATCGAAGAACTCGCTGCCCCGAAACTTTGGATCGCGCACCTTCTCGGGGGTGGGATTGAACGTGCCCTCTTCGATGAGGACATCCATCTTTGTGCGCTTGCTCTCGTACTTCGCAGACATCAATGGCTCCGAGGACATGAAGCGGCGTTAGCGTAATGCTAATTATGCCGCATTCTGCTACCTCGTCAAGGCGATGTTTATGGTCTATCTGACGCGATATCTCGTATTTGCAGGCGTACCATCTCATAAAAACGACCTCTTGCGGCATAATCCACTTTACAGATGCGACATATTTACCTTTACACTTCAGCGCGTCAGCGCGGGCTCGATTTGCTCGAAAGGCGCTCCACCAGAGTGGCCAACTCCATTAAGTCGACAATCCGCAAGAGCAATCGTCCGTTGCTCATGACGACTTCGGGATCCAGGCTCACAAGATCAGTCCATTGCGGAGGAACCGACCAAACAGTGGCGTCCTCGGTCTGCAGCAAAAGGCGTTCACCATGCCGGTTGTAGCGCTTGCCGATGCACGGCAACTGTCGTGGGAATAAAGGATGAAACGGATGCGTTACCCGCACTAACTGCGTATCTGCGTTGGCAGTGGCTGCATTCTGTTGTGAGGTACAAGAAGTTGGAACGTGGACGTTTCATATGGCCGTCGGCGGCCGATGGAACGGTCGTGATTACGCCTGGGCAGCTCGGTTATTTGCTGGAAGGTATCGACTGGCGGATGCCGCAAAAGACCTGCGACCAACCTCGGTCGGATGAGCAAAAATACTGGAATAGCGGGGGCGAATATGATTCCATCTCGCCATGAACAGCCCTGTCGACCAGCTTCCAGATGACCTTGCCAGTGCGCTCGCACTGCTGGCCGAAGAGCGAGCGCTGCGTGTTGCTGCCGAGGTGGAAGCGGCGACAGCCAAGGCGGAAGCTGCCAGCGCAAAAGCGCTCGTGTCACATTCCGAGGCGCTGATCGCGCGGCTGAAGCTGGAGATCGAGAAGGTCCGCCGAGAGCTTTACGGCAGCCGCTCTGAGCGCAAGGCGCGGCTTCTCGAACAGATGGAACTGCAACTCGAAGAACTCGAAGCTGATGCCGGCGAAGACGAACTCGCGGCAGAGATGGTTGCCAAAAGCTCGACCGTCAGGGCCTTCGAGCGCAAGCGTCCGTCACGCAAGCCCTTTCCTGAACACCTGCCGCGCGAGCGCGTCGTTATTGCCGCCCCATCCAGTTGCCCATGCTGTGGATCGGCCAAGCTGTCGAAGCTCGGCGAGGATATCACCGAGACCCTGGAGGTCATTCCGCGTCAGTGGAAGGTTATCCAGACGGTGCGGTAGAAGTTCACCTGCCGCGAGTGCGAGAAGATCACGCAGCCGCCAGCACCCTTCCATGTGACACCCCGCGGCTTTGCCGGCCCGAACCTTCTGGCGATGATCCTGTTTGAGAAGTTCGCGCAGCATCAGCCGCTCAATCGCCAAAGCGAGCGCTATGCCCGAGAGGGGATCGATCTCAGCCTGTCGACGCTTGCCGATCAGGTCGGCGCGTGTGCCGCAGCCCTGAAGCCCATCCATTCGTTGATCGAGGCCCATGTCCTGGCGGCCGAGCGGCTGCATGGCGACGACACGACCGTGCCGATCCTGGCGAAGGGAAAGACCGATACCGGCCGCATCTGGACCTACGTTCCGGACGATCGGCCGTTCGGCGGACAGTCACCGCCCGCCGCCCTCTACTATTCCTCTCGGGATCGGCGGCAGGAGCATCCAGAGCGACATCTGAAGACCTTCACCGGCATTCTGCAGGCGGATGCCTATGGCGGCTATAACCCGCTGTTCAAAGCAGATCGCGATCCCGCGCCTCTGCGCCAAGCACTCTGCTGGGCACATTCGCGCCGCAAGTTCTTCGTGCTGGCCGACATTGCCACGAACGCCAAACGTGGCAGCAAAGCCGGACCGATTGTTGATTTCCACTGAGAGCTGACCCGGCGCAGCCAGATATTTCCATTGAGAATTGACCCATGTTTCAACCGTCCCTCGCATGTTTTCAGCGGGGGCTCTGGAGTGATCGACATGGCATTACTGAGCGTAATCCGACGCTGGCATTTTCGAGAGCATCTATCGATCCGGGAGATTTGCCGCAGGACCGGCCTGTCCCGGAATACCATCCGCAAATACCTGCGTGCCGGCGGCGTGGAGCCGAAGTTCAACGTCCCGGAGCGACCGAGCAAGCTTGACCAGTTTGCGGATCGATTGTCAGCTTGGTTGAAGACGGAATCCAAGAAGGGCCGCAAACAGAAGCGGACGATGAAGCAATTACATGCTGACCTGGTCAGCCTCGGCTACGAGGGCTCCTACAATCGCGTGGCGGCATTTGCTCGGGAATGGCGTGATGATCGGCAGAGGGAATTGCAGACGACAGGCCGCGGCACGTTTGTGCCCTTGGCGTTCGAGCCTGGTGAAGCCTTCCAGTTCGACTGGTCGGAAGACTGGGCGATCATCGGCAATGAGCGCACCAAGCTGCAGGTGGCGCATACGAAGCTGAGCTACTCCAGGGCTTTCATCGTCCGAGCCTATCTCCTGCAGACGCATGAGATGCTGTTCGATGCCCATAATCACGCGTTCCGCGTCTTCGGCGGCATTCCTGGCCGCGGCATCTACGACAATATGAAGACTGCAATCGACAAGGTCGGCCGTGGCAAGGAGCGCGACGTCAACGTCCGCTTCATGGCAATGGCCAGCCACTACGTGTTCGAGCCCGAGTTCTGCAATCCGGCCTCCGGCTGGGAGAAAGGACAGGTCGAGAAGAACGTTCAGGATGCGCGTCATCGCTTCTTCCAACCGGTCCCGCGCTTTCCATCACTGGAAGCCCTGAATGACTGGCTTGAGCAGCGTTGCAAGGAGTTCTGGGCACAGACCCCGCATGGTCAGATGCGTGGCACCATCGCCGACATCTGGGCAGAGGAAACACCAGCTTTGATGCCCGTTTCCAGGCCGTTCGACGGGTTTGTCGAATACACGAAGCGGGTCACGCCAACCTGCCTCGTGCATCTGGAGCGCAACCGCTACAGCGTTCCGGCATCCTTTGCCAATCGACCGGTGAGCCTTCGAGTCTACCCGGATCGTGTCGTCGTCGCGGCAGAAGGTCAGATCGTTTGCGAGCACCGTCGCGTCATCGATCGTTCCCATGATCGACCGGGGCAGACCATCTATGACTGGCGGCATTATCTGGCGGTGGTGCAGCGAAAGCCCGGCGCTCTTCGCAACGGCGCACCGTTCGCCGAGCTTCCAGACGCATTCCGGACCTTGCAACAATATCTGCTCAAGAAGCCAGGTGGCGACCGCGAGATGGTCGATATCCTGGCACTTGTTCTCCAGCACGACGAACAGGCAGTGCTCTCGGCCGTCGACATGGCGCTGAAGTCCGGCGTTCCGACCAAGACGCATGTGTTGAACCTGCTGCATCGCCTGGTCGACGGCAAATCCTTCACGCCGCCGACCCTCGACGCACCTCAGGCACTGACGCTCACCAATGAGCCCAAGGCCAATGTCGAACGATACGATACCTTGAGAAAGACGGAGGTTCGCCATGCGTCATAATCCGGCAAGCGGCGCGATCGTCATCATGCTACGGCAACTGAAGATGCACGGCATGGCCCACGCCGTCGGTGATCTGACCGAGCAGGGATCGCCGGCGTTTGAGGCTGCCATTCCGATCCTGTCCCAGCTTCTCAAGGCGGAGACTGCGGAACGAGAGGTCCGATCGACCGCATATCAGCTCAAAACCGCACGCTTCCCGGCTTACCGTGATCTGAACGGCTTCGACTTCGCCAGCAGCGAGATCAACGAGGCGCTCGTGCAACAGCTTCATCGCTGCGACTTCCTCGACGACGCCAACAACATCGTTCTGGTCGGCGGTCCCGGCACGGGCAAGACACACATTGCCACCGCGATCGGCGTCCAGGCCATCGAGCATCACCATAAACGGGTCCGGTTCTTCTCAACGGTCGAACTGGTCAACGCTCTCGAGCAAGAGAAGGCGCAGGGTCGGTCTGGGCAGATCGCTAATCGACTCGTCCATTCCGATCTCGTCATTCTCGACGAGCTGGGATACCTGCCGTTCAGCGCCTCAGGCGGTGCATTGCTCTTCCATCTGCTGAGCAAACTCTACGAGCGCACCAGCGTCATCATCACCACCAACCTGAGCTTCAGTGAATGGGCCAGCGTGTTCGGCGACGCCAAGATGACGACCGCGCTGCTCGACCGGCTTACCCACCACTGCCACATCCTGGAAACCGGAAACGACAGCTTCCGCTTCAAGAACAGCTCGGCTCATGAGCCCAAAACAACGAAGGAGAAACGAAGGAACTTGACCACCACGACCAACACAAACGATACCTAAAGGCGGGTCACTTCTCGGTGGAAACGCCGGGTCAGCTCTCAGTGGAAATCAACAAGTATATCCCTTGAAGGGCGCTTTCGCTTGCTAGCCACAGGAACGTAGCAAAGTGCTCAGGTTCGACTTCTGCAAAATCCAGCTGCTGAGCCTGAAAGGCAGTTATTACGGCGGCGAACCTAGGCAACTGGCTGTAGTAATCGCTCTGTCTCAACACGTCTAGCAAAACTGAATGCTTAAGGCCCAACCGGGCAAGCCGTGTCTGAAAATCGCCATCCGCCAGTCCCCGTCGAATGACCTCCTCGATTTTTGTGGTCACCTCATAGTCGTGGGACTGGAAGTCGTTGTCAAATCTGCAGAGGTAGAAAAAGAATTCCCGTAGCAGGAAACCATCGCTGCAAATCTGCCGCCAAACATTAGGCCTTACGAGATTGATAAAATCGTTGATCGATCCCGACACGCTTGACGCGGCCGCCAGGAAGCGCCAGATGACATCCAGTTCCCCCGAGCTGCGCAGGGAGAAGGTCACTCCCCGTTGACTTTCCAGCATTGTATCAAGCGTCAGCGACAATTGGTCGAGATATGCAAGAGCTTCAAGCCCGACTACTCCGTGTTCGATCTTTCCTCGCGCACTAAGTATGTTGAGGGCGGTACAAACGCGCTCCCACTCGGCATAGACCAAGCCGTTCGCGACGATTTCCTCCGCTTGGCGTATGAGCCCGTCTTCAGTTTCAGGATCCTGCAGGGTGATCTTGGCGACTGCCTGTCTTTCCTGCCATGCGACTGATGTCGCAAGTGGCCAATCGCACGCGCTCGCGAATGCTTTCGCGCAGGCTGACCATGTATAGTGCGCTCTCAAGAACGATGCGAGTTCCATGGCACCATGCTTGCGTCGGCTATAGTTCCCAGTGAGGCCAAGGATAGCTTTGCTCATGGTCTCAGCATCGACGGCCTTTTCGCCCGTGAGGGAAATTTCAACCACCCCCTCGCTGCTAACACCGACATTTCCGCCCCAAACGTTGGCCTTCAAGAACTGGAAGAGGCCGGAATGGCTGGAACAGATCAGTGGTACGCCGAGACTGAGAGCTTCCCAACCGGAAAGCCCAAAGCCCTCGTGCCAAGATGGCATCAAGGCGAAATGAGAATTCGCGAGTGTCTTAAATAGACGTCCCGCATCAGCTGTGTACGAAACCGGATCGAGTGAGATGTGCTCGCCATACTCAGAGAGGTTTGCCGGCTCGGCTGCTTCGGGACCAGCTCCGAACAACGTCAAGCAACCTCGATTTAGAAAACGGCTATCCCTGCCCTGATGGACCTCTTTCGCCTTTCGATAAGCAATGGCAACCGCAGAAATTGCTAGCTGCGCGTTCTTAACCCGGTCGTCCTGCTGGCCGAGACGGCCGCTCATAAAGATCTGCCAAGCCGGTTCGTTATTTTCCATGGCGGGCTCTAACGGCGGCACACCGGGGATGAGCATGCTTACGCGCTTTTTGCCAGTTGCGCCATAAGAGCTCTCAGCGAGAAGTGGCCCAACCGCCAGGACGAGGTCCGCACGATCAGCCAATTCAGTCTGCCGAGCTTCCTTCTCCCCTCGCTCTTCGAGGGAAAGCCCTTTCTGTAGGTCGTACTGCTTGTAATGCATATGCTTGATTACAGCAGATCGGACCGTCGGAAGCTTAAGCCCCCTCAGATAGCCAACGGTATCGATTGCCAGGAAACCTGTATGCACGTCATGTCCGACTACAATGACGTCGTTCTGTAAGTTATTAGAAGCCGCAAGTGCCGCGTGGATACGGTTCGCGATGGCCTCCGGGCACCCGAGTTCCTCTCCTGTTTCGACAATAACCTGATCCTCGACCGAGCTTGCCCTCGGCCCCATCACGAGACAGTGGCACAACCCGGTCGAGCCCAGCTCCGCGGCTACCGCCTTGGCAAGGTCCTGATTGAAGACGTTGATACCGCCGTGTGCGCGTCCCCAGTGCGTGGCGAGAAAAAATGCAGAATAACTCATCGTTTACCGCCGGCACCTGAACAATCATCGGATTCGCTTTCGATCGTGACTACCACAACCTGACTCGTGCGAAAATCCATTTGGCAAGCGAGTTTAGGCCAGAAGAAGAACCGGCGCATCGCGGAAATTGTGAGTATTTGTCCTCGGGTTGATTAGGGCCTGCCTTTTTTCTGCGCTCGAGTGCATCGACGGAATTTAGCTTCATGTGGTTTTCCGAAGGCGCGGCGGAGTGGATCGAGGAGGTGCTGCACGTAGTGTCGGACATGCGGCAGTGCCAATCCTGCTGAGCACCAAGACGTGCGCTGCGCCGTATGCGCCGTCCACGCCCCATTGATTTTTCAGTTTCCGCTACTGGGTAGTGCTGGCTGAGGGCTGGATGTGAGCTCACCGAATAGTATCTGACGAGCTCATTGTGAGGCTTTGATGCGGGCGTCATAGGCCATGGCATCAGGGCATCGATGTCTTTGGCGAGGTGGCCGTGGCGGCAGGAACTTCTAGGGATGGAAGCGCTCGATCCCGTCCGGCGGTATGTGAGGATCGGTGAACAACCGTCGACGTGGGGTTACTCCCGCCGCCGGCTCTACGCGCATGACGCACTGTTCCGTGAGAACTCCGATGTCTACGAGGTCCTTCACGAATTCGACTTCGTCTACACGGAAGACAAGAGGCTGTTCTTCTTTCTGGCGATCTTTGGAGAAGAATACGGGATCGATATGAGCGATCCCGACGCTGCCAGTTGTTTCGACTTTCTTGAAAAGCAAAATGGCGGAAGCCCGCTTTACCCTTCGACGGGCTAGCAATGGTCTAATTCTGAGAACCGGCGTTTGTATCAAAGGCATCACACGAACTCCAACACGAGGGGTGGGTTGTACTCCTTTTTCATTTTGAATCCTGGCCCTTTGCATCCGTGTCTGTACAGATGGTATAGTTGTGCGTACTCGGATACTGAGCAGGCGATCGATTGCCTGTCGAGCGCCTGGGCTGCCTTTCCCCAAGCTGACCGCCTATGAACACAGAAGCAAAGATGAAGATTACTGAACGTGCCGTCGCTAAGCTTGCCAATTCAATGCGTATCTACGCAGAAGCGAATGCCAGGTTCAACGAGCTAAAAAAAGTAGACCTAGAGGAAGCCATCGATAATCTCGATCGCGCATTCGAGGCGAAGCTAGAAGCTTTTCACAGCGTTTATGACGTAGATCGAGCGGTTTTCAATTATTTTGATCATGCCGACACCGCGCTTATTTTAATGCTTAGAAATGCGATCCATCACAGAGATCACGAACTGTTCTCCAGCTGGAACAATACGATGGCGCAGGATGGAGGCCCCCATCGGTTCAGCGGCGCCGAATTTTTGATCGCGAGCCACACCTTGGTAGGCGAGGCACATGTCGGACGCCAACTCTACAAGGCCGAAGATTTCCTGTTTCGCCTCGACCCCAGTCAAAATTCACCTGCTCTAGAAGGCAAAATGAGTGCTTTGAACAGAAGCAAGCTTCTGGGACAATTGAAAGCTGACCTCAGCTTCAGCGAATTTTTCTCGAAGGCACGGCGAGAGGGCTACCCTGACAAACAGCTCTATTTCAACGTTATACCTCTCTTCATATCGGCAGTTTGCCGCGTGTTTCGAAGCTTACGGGCAAGAGGCGTGCGGTTCGTGGGATACGATGCGAATGCATATGAGATGCATTTCACGGACGAGCTGAAAGTAGACTTGTCATCCCTGTCCTACGCTACCATCAGGATCAACTGAGTTGATTCGATTCATCGGCTCAATGTGGAGGTTATTTCGTTTAGCCACTTCGCTACGAAATCCCCCACGCTCGAAACCTCCCCCTGCCCGTCATCTCACGCAAGCCCAGCTCCAAAACAATCCGCCGCGCCGCCTGCGGCGTGACGTCGAGCGTCTTCGCCACCATCCCGGCCGACACGAGCGGCTTTGCCATGACGAGCTCGACCAGCTCCGGCAGCTTTGAAGACGTCCGGCGCCCGTCCAGCTTTCGGTCCATCATAGTCTTCGCCAGCACCAGCCGGTCATGCTCTTTCATGCCGATCTCGGCCGCCGCCAAAAGACCTCGCGCGATGGCGAGCATTCGAGTTTCCCGGTCGCGATGGCGGCGCCGATCGACGGGAATGGTTTTGAGGCCGAGGTTAATGGCGGCCAGATGGGCGCCGGTGGTGATGCCGGCCTGGCGCAGGATTGAGGCGCAAAACAGCCGGCCGAGCCAGGGCGCGTGCTGAAGGACGGAAAACTCGTTCCAGGCATCGAGGGCGACAATCGCCTGCAGCACCACCGGCAGGTGTTCGGCCTGGCGGAGCACCCCGCGCCATTCGTCGAGCCGGGCATCCTCGTCCCAGTCGAGATCATAGACCAACGCATTGCGTTCGCGGATCTCGGCTCGGCCCGGCTTTTTCGCCACCGTCGGCATCGTCCCCCTCCCCTTCCCGAACCGGAGCAGGCTCCACGTCGGCTTCCCTTTCAACCTCGCCACCGCCACCCAAAGATGGTCCAGGCCACGCCTGGCGCAGCGAGCGGATGCCGTCGGCAGAGAGCGCCCAATCAGGAGATTGGCCGGCAACCCGCCGGCGGGTGCGCAGCACGTCGCGGGCGATGGTCAGCTCATGGGTGGGTGTGCGAATATCGCGGGTGGCGTCATGGAGGACGAGGTCTTCCAAGTGGACGAGTTCACCATCGATCCACAGCGAGGCGCAGGCGTCGGTATAGTGCGATCGTTCGATCCAGCCTTGCCCGACCGGTGAACGGGCGATGCGCTCGTCGAGCCGCACCAACAGGTCGCGTCAGCAACCGGTCGCTGAAGGCTGGTCATGAGGATTTTGGACAAATCATAACGCATTGAATTCATGGTAAATGATTTGTTAAACGGACGCTATTGCGGAGTTAGCATCCGTCACTGGTCGACATCGTTGAGACGACGCCTCACTTCCGATAAGTACTGCTTATCGGAAGTGATTGCTATAACGCCGCAAATCAGCGAAAACGGTATCAATGGAGGGCCAATGCGGCCGTGCTGACACCCGGTTTTCGCGCCTCAGGAGGCATTTTGGACATTCTTGCTGCGAACACGGCACCAGACGCGATCGCCCGGCGGGCCGAAACCCTCGACACCATTGCCGCGGTGCTGCCGATCGACCGGCGCGACAAACTCGCCGAAATCCTGTCCGACCAGGACGTCGAGACGCTCAAACATCTGGTCAACGAAGGCATGGGTGCCAACACGCTTCGGGCGCTGACGTCCGATTTCGCTTACCTCGAGGCCTGGTGCTTAGCGGCGACCGAAAGTCCGCTGCCCTGGCCGGCACCGGAAGCGCTGCTGCTGAAGTTCGTCGCCCATCATCTCTGGGATCCGACGCGGCGCGAAAGCGATCCCCAGCACGGCATGCCGCCCGAGGTGGACCAGTCCTTGCGAGACGGGGGCTTTCTCCGGTCGGCCGGGCCGCATGCGCCGGCGACCGTCGGACGACGGCTCGCCAACTGGTCGACGCTGACCAAGTGGCGCGGCCTCGACGGCGCCTTCGCCTCCCCGACTTTGAAATCCGCCATTCGTCTCGCCGTGCGCGCCGTCCCCCGGACGCGCCGCCGCAAGAGCGCCAAGGCGGTCACCGGCGATGTTTTGGCCAAACTGCTGGCGACCTGCAGCGGCGACAGCCTGCGCGATCTGCGCGACCGGGCCATACTGATGGTCGCCTTCGGCTCCGGCGGCCGCCGGCGCAGCGAGGTGGCCGGCCTGCGGAAAGAACAGCTAACGATCGAGCCGCCGGTGACTGTCGAGGATGGAAGCCCCCTCCCCTCGCTCTCCATCCACCTCGGCCGCACCAAAAATTCCGGCGCCGGCCAGGACGAGGTCGTCTATCTGACCGGCCGGCCGGTGGAGGCGCTGCATGCCTGGCTGGCCGCCGCCAAGATCGACGGCGGCAGTGTGTTCCGGGCGATCGATCGCTGGGGCAATGTGTCTCGCCGGGCGCTCGATCCGAAGGCGGTCAATGATATCGTCAAGTTGCGCGTCGAAATGGCCCGATTGGAGGTGGGGGAGTTTTCGGCGCATGGATTACGGTCGGGGTATCTGACGGAAGCAGCCAACCGCGGCATCCCGTTACCCGAGGCGATGGAGCAGTCGAGGCACCGGTCGCTTCAGCAAGCGTCCAGCTACTACAACAACGCGACGCGGCGAAGTGGGCGGGCGACTCGCATAATGGGATGACGAAACATCCGTCCGACGGGCTTGGACGGGTTTAAGAAGTTCATTCTGCTGCCTCCAAGGCCTAAGCCGGATTATGCGAAGAGGCAGCGTTGGTCGACCGAGTTTAGCCGCCTCGTCTTGACTATGCGTGACTTGAGTCGTTGCGCGTCCAGACCAACAGTCTATGATTCCAACCCGGGGCTGAGTTACGCGATGACGGCCGAAAACTGGTCAGTCTCTACCAACTGCCAGCCCTTGCTCGTTGCGAAGTAAATCTCGCCGGTAAACCCGCCGCTTGAGCGGGTTTTGTCCACCAAACAAGCCGCACACCAGTTGCCAGAAGGTTCTCTTTTGAATGATCCGTCAGCCATATACCTTAGGTGTGCAAATGGGCGACCACAGTAGTCACACCCGGCTGGTAGTTGACCAAGCCAAAACTTGTCCGTTTTTGTCGCGCGAGTGGCCGATATGACCTGTTTGAGAAAGGCCTCAGCCTGAACTATTTTCTGATAGTGGTAACCTGCGATGGCGTTTTCAAACCCGGTGTCGGTCTCATCAAAAAACTGCGCCAATTCGGCGACGGCCTCCTGGGCATATGTGACAAAATCCGGAAGCCCTTCCTTTGCTGATTGTACGACCATTTCTTTGCCTTGCAGGCGAACGCGATGGAAACTTCTTTCGGAGGTCTTTCCGATCGAATAGCGCAGGCCAAGATCCGACATGACATCCATGTTCCGTGGTCGGTGCGAGCCCCAAAATTTCTCCGAAGCATAGTCGCGCGCGTGATCTCCGAAGTGACGACGTATGACGGATCGAACGTCTACCGGTGCTCCATCCCATTCCAGGAAGCCCTGGAACACCTCGCGGCGGGTCACAAACTCGATCTCACATTGGAGTGCAGGGGTGTAGAGGCTAGCCTCGTAGTACTCCGCTGCCAGAACGCGGAGAATATCGTCATTGCTGTAGATTTGAAGGCGTATCACCGCCGGTCCACCTGCACTCGCGTATTCGAAGAGCTCACGCAGGGTCGCATGCCACTCGTTGTTAAATTGAAGCGCACGCTTCACAGATGCGGCCAGCTCTCCCATCTGTGCATTCGATTCGGTCGTGGCAACAATATCGAGATCATTGAACGAATCCGTTACAACGAGTTCTTTGATCAGCTCCGCGTCAGTCATCGATACATCGATGAACCTGCCGTAACGCCTGATCTCGGCCTCGCTAATACGATCAGGCGTGAACCATTCGCCTGCCCGCTCCGGGTACGAGATCGTAGAGCTGATCGATCTCAATCTCGAATGGACAAGTTCGAAACCAGGTTCGTACATCCTATCAGCTGCGACAGCCTCTTGATCGATTTGGAGGACGTGACCCTCTACGTCATCCTTGACTTCTCGAAACGCCGCTCGCGAAAGTCGTCTCTCGAGATCGTTCAGATAGAACTCCTTCGAGTTTTGTTGCTGAGCAAAGTATAGGTAGTGCATGTCATCGGCGGGTATTTTGGAAAAAATCAGAATGAAATCTTCGACACCGCTGGTGTTCATGTGCTTTGCGATGAGCTTTATGGCTCGGTCGATGTCCGGTTGAGACCCAAACCGCCACATGTAGTGCCTTCGAGCAATGCGACGATTGAGAACACGCGGATTCGAAACAACCTTTTCGATGCGAGCCGGAAGTTTATTTTGCCCCAGCACAATTCGTCCAGCCGAAACGTCATAGGGGCAGTTCCGCATCCACTCGGAAAACGGGACATGCAGATCCACCCAGTCCACAGATAGAAGGATAAAGCGGTATTCCCGCTCCTTGACTAGAAGCTTGTGTCGAAGAAGTGCGGCATATTTGATCAGTTCATGCACTGCATCGCGCGATGCACTTCGCGTCCGTTTGATCTCAATGATTACATACTCACCTCCCGGTGCGACCGCGAATATATCGAGGAATCCGTCTGAGCCATTTGGGTTCCTGAGGTGGTGTTCCTTACCTAGAAATTTCAGGTTTGGTTCCACCAGATCCAAATTGTCGATCAAATAATCCCTGATTTGATCCTCATTCACACCAGACATGATCGACTCTCGCGAAACCGCTAAATGCCGATTCATATCGGGACAATTGTTACGATACAGCAAACTCCAGCCCAAAATGCCAAACGACGATCAAGCCGCGGGTGGAAACCGCTAGCCTGGATCGCGGGGAGTTTTCCCCTAATGGATTGCGGGCCGGATGATCACGGTGCCGCCAATCGTGGCTTTTCCTCCTCCCGTAGGCGATCGAGGAGACGCTGCATCGACAAGTGCTGCAAGCCTCAAGCTATTTCAATCACGCTGGCCGGCAGTGGGCAGCTGCCTGAATGCAGATTGCCTATTATTCGAGGCACGTAATCGGCCGCAGCTAAGACGCCTTGCAATTAGGAGTAGGGTAATAGAATTTCGGCTACATAAACTTTGATAGGGTTGCCCGATGTCCGAATCCAATAATTTCCGAGATTTTGTCCTCTACCTTGAAGCGGCATGGGACAATCCAGGAAGAACCGAGCTTCCTCCACCTGCCGTCGCGTTTCGTGACGAGGAGGAGCAACTTAACGCAATGCTAGCAAAAGTTCTTTTGGACGACGGAAGCCCCTTTTCAGTGGCCGACCTGCGAAAGCTTATCCGCTACGCAGCATTGTCAAACGCCCTCACGGGGAGAGACGGCGCGCTGCTCTTCGTGTTGGAAAAGATCGCGCAGCGCTTTCCTGTCTCACAAGGTCTTATCAAACCAAGCCACGAACGATGGCACATTGCGCTTGATGTAGGTAGGCGGTTGTTAGCCTTAAACAACTTCAGAACGCCCGATTCAAAGACGGAAAACATGGTCGCTGCCCTGCAACGCTTGCGTGATGGCGGCCACAGTTTCTCGCTCGACGAGACGGGCATTGACCGCAATTCGGACGGTTTCCTGACCGTCACACAGCAGATCCTTGCGCGATTGACAAGCGTTGGCCGGACAAAAGCTTTTTCCTTCTTGGAAGGCTTAGCAAGGCGCCTTTATGATTATGAGTTCGACCAAGTCCTATACTCACGCAATCCAAAACAGCACCCAAGAGAATCCTCCGTGCCCTTCGGATTTCTCTGGCAGCTGACGGCCCGCGTGGAAGGTTTGACGTCCATCGTAGCTGACCATAATGATGTCCTGCATCAGGCTGTGGCGCTGGCCCGCGATCTTGTAGCCCTGACCGGCATAGAGAGCTACGGCCAGTTTTGGGCGTTGAGCGTGTCGACTAGGGATATCGACCAGTGGCTCGCTGACGCGACGCTGCATGATCACCTATTTTCGCTGCAGCAATGGACGCCGTTCATTACTCCCATATTTCTCCGTAGCTTCTTTGGCACCGATCAGGATTCAAGGCTGCGCGGTCAGTTGGGATGGGGAGTGGAGGACGCAGCAACCGCATCAGAGGCCCTGATAAGAGAGGTAGCAACCAGTCCTGGCGTTTTAACTGAGAGCGCATTGGAGTCCGTTCTTCCTGCAGAAACGGTGTCTGCGTTGCTTCGTGACCTGACGCATCAAGCTCCAACCCCGAACAACAACTACGTATCTCCCTTCTCAGCACCCGAAGCAGATCTCATGTTCAAGCCTTTCTGCAGGGCAGGTTCGACCGCGGACGTGTTTATCCCGACTCGATCGGCATTTGGCCCTGCCTGCTACGAGGCCGTCGCTGCTGGCCTTCGCAAAGTGCTCACAAAAGATGAAATTGGCGCATTGACGGGTGAGGGCCTCGAGCGAACCACCGGCGCAATCCTGAAGTTTCGAGATGTCCATCCGACGATAGAAGCTAAATCGTACCAGATGGCCGGTGCCGATGGAGAGTGCGATCTGGTTCTCGAGGATGACAATACGATCATATTTATCGAGTGCAAAGCCAAACCCATTACGCGCACCGCCATGTCGGGCAACGCAGCCGACGCGATACTTCTTTATCTTGAGGGCATCGTTGCCTCACAAGCGCAAGCCCTCCAGCATCAATCCATGCTTGAGAGCCATGGCCGGATTGTTTTCGAGGACGGTTTCGTTCTGGAGCACCGCGCCAGGAAGATCATTCGTCTTTCCATGACCCTTTTCGACTATGGAACCCTGCAAGATCGATTTGTCTTCGCACAGCTTTCTGCTGCTCTAACAGATAGCGAGCTGGTGGCGAAAGATCCTTCGGCCAAGAAGAGAGTGAAGAAGGCAAACGAAACGCTCGAAAAGCTGCGAAAGACCCTGGCCATCGCTAATAATCTGAATGATGACGTATCGAGGCAGATTTGGATTCGCTCACTCCCTACGGCATCGCTCTCTATTGGGCAATTGGCTGCGCTCCTAGTCGAACAGAACGATGTCGCGAAACTCGCCCGCGTCCTTTCCCGACCGGCGAGTTTCGCAACGGGAAGCGTACTCAAGGAATACCACTACTTGCGAATGCAACAGCTAGTCTAACCATCCCGGTGTATCGCTCCAGTCCTTTCGCTGGTTCATTCACACGAACCCCCACCTCGAGAGTGCCGTATCGGAGTAAATCATACGTCCGTGACCCTGACCCTTTCTCGGCTTTTGCGACGAGCGCTTCATAAGGGGTCGCCGACCCGTAACGCCAGAAGTTCGTAGGTGAACCACGCAGCAAATGACTGCAATGCGACGCTCACGATTTCTCCGAACCGTTGCCATATCGGTGAAGGCCTGCATGTGTATCAGCCCATCACGCATCGCGGATCTTTGCCTTCAATAGGAGCGGGCGAAATGCGCTAACCAAAACCCTGACAGCTGTCAGGGTTTTGTCTGTGGGGGCCTTAGGTGTTTAGTCCCGGCATTTGATGGATGGGATCGATGATGAATCGATCTGGCTCCAAAGTCCATCGTTTGCATATGAACTCGTAAGGCGTGAGGCCCTTTAGCGTCTTGAGCCGGCGCCCGAAATTGTAGGCGTCGATAAAGTCGGCGAGATGTTTTTTTAATTGCGCATGATCGTCGTAGTGGAAGCGCTTGACGGTCGCCTCCTTGATCGTTCGGTTCATCCGCTCGACCTGTCCGTTGGTCCAGGGATGCTTCACCTTTGTCAGGCGATGCTCGATGCTGTGATCGTCGCAGACCCAATCGAAGATGTGCTGGAAGGCATTTCGATCACAAGCTCGGTTAGTGAACTGAATGCCATTGTCGGTCAAAACGGTGTGAATGGTGTAGGGCACTGCCGCGATCAGATTGCGCAAGAACTGGGCGGCATTCATCTTGTCGGCTTTGTTGTAGAGCTCTGCGAACGCGAACTTGGATGTTCGGTCAATTGCGACAAAGAGATAGAGCTTGCCCTCAGCCGTCTGCACCTCGGCAATATCGATGTGGAAGTAGCCGATCGGATAACTTTTGAACTTCTTCTTCGGCTCCTTGTCGCCTCCGACCTCCGGCAGACGTGAAATGCCGTGGCGCTGCAAACACCTGTGCAACGACGAACGCGTCAGATGTGAGATGGTAGGCTGAAGAGCGTAGAGGCAATCATCGAGCGGTAGCAACGTATGCCGGCGGAAGGCGACGATAACGGCCTCTTCTTCGAGGGAAAGGGTCGTCGAGTGCGGGTCCTTCGGACCTGTAGGAAGATCGACCAACGATGTCCGCTTCTTCCATTTCGCCACGGTTTTCTGGTTGATCCCGTATCGCTTCGAAAGCGTTCTCAGGCTCTTCTTCACTATTTTGTATTGCTCGACGGATTGCCTCTGTCGTCGTGGCGCTCCCGTGTAGAACTATGGCCCATAGTGCTTCCCTCCATGCCAAGAAAAATATTGCACCATCAAATGCCGGGTCTAAACAACTAGCCCACTGCGCGCTCGCCTTGTCCGTGAACTCTTAGCAGCGCCATGAGAACCGGCCCTAACGAAAATTCGCCCCGTGCCGCCTTGCGTGTTAAATCTCGGAGATATCCTCCTGGCGCGTTGATGTGCCCTGCCCGCTCGAGGATGCAAGCGATCGCCGTCGCCGCGTTTTCCGGCCCCATCACGTCGCATGCCTCTTGATAGGCCGACGGGCTGACGCCCAGCATCGATCGGGCGACCACCGCTGCAATCATCATTGCGCGCCAGCTGTCGATCGTACCGCCCGGCCCATACATCGAGATCTCGGGGCAAGCCCGCATCACCATGCCAAGCGGAAAATTCCGGACTGGCTCCCGCTTTGGCCGACCATCGTTCACGGCCTTTGCGCCCTGCTCGTTCCTAGAGCTAGGTTCAAATTCACAGCAAGATTCGGTATTTGAATTCTGTATGTGCTGCTCATGATGGTCACCATTGGTGCTAACATTTTCATCTTTTTGATGCATTTCCAGGATGTTGATGATCTCCTGCTGCAGAAGCTCCATCTCGTCCAGGATTGAATTCACATCACTGAGCGTCGGAGAGCGCGGAATCCTGCCCACGAGACCGGTGTAGATCGCTTCGATGCTTTCCCAGTTGCCCGACGCACCTTCCTCGATCGCAGCAGAAATGAGCTTTCGAACGTCGCGCCTGCATATCGTTAAATTTTCCTTCGCCCGACGGAGGGCAAAACGATCGGCAACGACTTGTTGCGCCATCATTGCAAGCTCATCCACCCGCATGAGCAAGGGTGACAGATCAAAGCCGAATGCGCTATCGATCTCACCTGCCTTGTCCTTCCGGGCATAGCGCTTCCCATTCGCGCTGTCCTTGCGAACGATCAGTCCGGCCTCTACGAGAAGAGCCAGATGTCTGCGAAGCGTGGCGCCAGCGATACCGTGCGCCCGAAGTGTCAACTGGGCGTTGGACGGAAAAACGATGAGCTGCGCATCTTGGCGCAATTCGTTGTCGGGATAAAAGCTCAAGAGTGCGTCGAGGACGGCGAGGCTGCGATCCTGCAACCCAAGCAACTCCCTTGCTTCGGAGGCGTCCCTAAAGACCTTCCATTTGTCCGCCGTCTTGCCTGGCTTAATCTCACTCGCCTCAATTTGCCGCTTCACCAAGGCAAGCGTCATCGGCCGTCGCCCAAAGGGCGTCGTCACACTTCCAATCTGCATTTTTTTCACCTTCAAAAAGGCAAAAGAAACCCGCTCACCAAAATTACGGTGCCAAAGACTCTTGACTGGGATTCGGGGAAATGCGATTCTCTAGTTGTCACACATTGAGAGAGGCTTCCACGACGGCAACGTTTGGGGGCCTTTTTCTTTTGCAGCGCTTCCTTTCTTCCGAACCCTGACAACTGTCAGGGTTCCTCGTTTTCTCGCAGGCGGGCAAAGCGCTCAGTCAGCGCTGGGAGCTCCGCCTCAACAAACTTCAAAAATTCAATCCCAAGCGTGCCCTCAGCCGAAATTCGAACCTCTTTCGAGGACATCGACAGGGTGCCGAGCTTCGTTCCGCTTTTGTCTTCAATCGGGATTGGCTCCCGACGACCCGTCGATACCGGCTTGATCGCGTTCAATGCACGCTGAAACCTCTGATCGGAGGTCTCTGCAGCATCGCCTTTTCTATCCAGCGCCGCCCGTAAGGCGTCGAGCGTTCCCGCGTCACCCGCAACCGTCTTGGCAAGATCGAGCCAACGTGGCCGCCCGATCTTTGGAGCCCGCCCAATGGCCTCGATGATATCTGCCGGAACGACCCTGTAGACATTCCGCATCCGAGCCAGTTCTGCGTCTTCGATCGAAAGCGCGGCGTATATGTGCCGAGGCTTGATCCCCGCATCATCCATTCGTGATGCAAATAGCGCGCGCTCGATCCAGGTGAGGTCTTGGCGCGCCGCGTTTTCAATACCTTGTGCGAGAACCAGGTCGAGGTCGGAAATCTCGACTTCGAGCGCGCGAACAGGCCTCTTAAGCTGCATGGCAGCGAGCCAGCGTCGATGCCCGTAGATGATCTGATAGCGACCCGGCGACGAGGGGTGTTTGCGGACTTGGACCGGAACCTTTTGCCCCTCAGTCTCGATCGACCGCTTGAACACCTCGAAGCTCGCCCCGTCATCGTCCGGCAGCCTGTCCGGATAAGGGGAGGGGTCGATGAGTGACGGATCCAACTCGCGAACCGCACCACCGCCCGACTCAACGATAGCCTTCAAGCGATCTCGCTCGGTTCGAATGTCGTCGATCGCTCGATGAGCAGCACCGATCACACCTGCTCCGACACGATTGCCGGGAGCCGGGGCAGGGGTCTGCGACGGCTGCTGTTGATCCGCAGCCTGATCACTCTCCAACTCCGCGGAAAGCAAACCGAAGCTGGCGACAATCGACTTGCGAGGAGATTTACTCATGTCCGCCCCCAGCTGTCATTGACGAGGCGAACAATCGCCTCGTTCACAGCATCTACTGCCTCGCGGGCACGCTTATGAGTATCGCGCCCGATCTGCCCCAATTCGAGCTCGTATACTGAACGTTTCGCCAAGCCGGCTGCCTCAACGGCGGTGCTTTCAATGGCGGTTGGCAATAGTACATCGGAGCCGAACAGGTGCCGAAGCATCGCAACGACTTGCGACTGTGGCGCGTCATTTGTGTCGTGCCGTGTGACCAGATACCGAATGAAGTCCTGGTCCAACTGAGCGCCGCTCTCGTTCAAAACACTAATCAGATCGCCCATCATGAGAAGAAACTGGCTCATTGACGCGACGTCCAGCATGGCCGGGTGGACCGTGATGATCATGCTAGTCGCGGCGTATATCGCGCTCAACGTCAGAAAGCCGAGCGACGGCGGAGTGTCGAGAATCACGATGTCGTAGTCCGCCTCGACTTCCGAAAGGGCGAGTTTCAGTCGCTCAAAGAAGATCGCGCCGGAGCTGGACTTGTTCGCCAATATCCGTGGCGTTTCGTGCTCATACTCCATGACTTCAAGATTGCCAGGAATGAGGTCGATGCCATCGAAATATGTCTTGCGAATTATCTCGCGGATTGGACGACGTTCGGCATCGTCGTAACGCAAAGCGGCATAGATCGTTTCATTCGAGCCGACGTCAACCTCGGGCTGAGCACCGAACAAAGCGGACAAGGATGCCTGCGGGTCTAGGTCGAGCGCGAGGACGCGATACCCATGCAGGGCGAGATAGTGGGCAAGGTGGACGCAGGTTGTCGTTTTCGCGCTGCCGCCCTTGAAGTTGGCTATCGCAAGAACCTGGAGGTGCTCGCCGGCACGACGTCGAGGAAGGAATCGCAAGGCGTCTGCAGGTTTCTGCATCGCGAACAATTCACGCAGTTCATTGATCTGGGCTAGCGTGTAGACGCGATGGTTATTCTCCAGCCTGCTGGGAACCGGACCACGTCCTTCGGTCGACATCAGCTTCAGGGTCGAATCGGGTATAGACGTCAGCTTCGACACTTCATTGGTCAGAAACGGACGCAGAGTCTTTTCTGACTTTGGCGGATACATACGAGTTCTGAGCTGCTGCAATTGCCCGGACAAGAGCCCGGCATGGCGCATGATTTTGCTGCCGGCATCTTCCTTCGAGCCAACAACAGTTTCTACTCGGTTTGCTATCGCCATCTGTCCCTCTTGGCGGCTTTCTACCGGTTTACCGGCCACTGCCCGCCAAAGATAGAACAC
>NZ_JBPWPW010000004.1:0-400269 GCF_051811185.1 Rhizobium sp. 62_C5_N11_2 | reverse complement strand
CTCAAAACCCATTTCCTGCAAGTGGCGGAATTTTTCGCGAAACCGGTAAAGTTCCGCCACTAGCTATTAGAGCCGATTCTGCAATTTCAGCAAGGGCTTTTAGGTTAACGAAAGGTTAACGCGGAGAAGCCCGAAACGTAGAGCAAATGGATATTTCCGTTTAGAGCCTGAAGCTTAGCAAGGCCGCGGCACCGACGGGTTCACGGTATGTTTTACTGTGAATCCTACAAATGTGCCCGCGGCGATTTCGGCGAAAAGCAGAAGACTTCGGCAAAGGCGGTGATCTCCTTGCCGCGACTCACTCACAAAAAACCTTGTAGGATTCGACAACTGACGCCCGATTCCGATTCGTGCTGAGTTCCCGTCGCCTAACAACGACGGAGAAATCCATGCAGGTATTCGCGATCTCGACACCAAAAAATTGCTACGAAGCGCAGCTGGTTCAGGACCATCATAGGCTACGTGCGTCGGTCTTTTCCACTCGCTTGAATTGGGATGTGGAAGTGGTCGACGACTGCGAGGCAGATGGGTTTGACGCTCTCGGCCCGACTTACATCCTGGCTGTCACCGCGGCTGGACGGCTTGCAGGATGTGCGCGCCTTTTGCCTGCGATGGGACCGACCATGCTGGCAGACGTATTTCCATCGCTGCTCCCAAAAGGCCGCCTGAACGCTCATCCCCTGATGGTCGAGAGCTCTCGCTTTTGCGTCGACACCGCCCTCGAAGAGGGGAGGGGAGACGGTTCGGTTCACGAGGCAACGCGGACCATGTTCGCCGGCATCGTAGAATGGTGCCTGGCGGGCGGTCTCACCGAAGTCGTTACGGTAACGGATATCAGGTTCGAGCGAATTCTTGCTCGCGTCGAATGGCCTCTCCAGCGCCTGGGGCAGCCGGAGAAGATCGGTGCCACCACCGCCATCGCAGGCACGCTGCCAGCAAACGCTGAGACCTTCCTGAGGTTACGGCCGCCGAACTACCAATCCAACCTCACCGCCTGCAGTCATCAAGCGTAACGGAGACCACTTTGACCCAGCTTCCTTCTCATCCCCGGCTCGTGCGCAAACTTCAGGAGGCGCTTGGCGATCAACTCTGCATCGCGCTCGAGGACGCGGCGGTCGTCGATATCATGCTCAATCCCGATGGAAAGCTCTTTATCGAACGGCTGGGCCACGGTGTTGCCCCGGCCGGAGAAATGTCCTCGGCGGCCGCGGAAATGGTGATCGGAACCGTCGCTCATGCCCTTCAGTCGGAGGTGGACGACGAGCAACCAATCATCTCGGGCGAATTGCCGATCGGCGGCCACCGTTTTGAAGGGCTGCTGCCTCCAGTGGTGGCCAAGCCCGCCTTCACTATTCGGCGCCGAGCGTCGCGGCTCATCCCGCTCGACGACTACATCCGGTCCGGGGTGATGGGCGAACATCACGCATCGACGATCCGAAGCGCCATCGCCGCAAGGCTCAACATCATCATCTCGGGAGGAACAGGTTCCGGCAAGACGACGCTCGCGAACGCGGTGATCGACGAAATCGTCAAATCCGCGCCGGAAGACCGTCTGGTCATTCTCGAGGACACCGCCGAGATTCAGTGCACGGCTGAAAACGCCGTTCTCCTGCACACCAGTGATACCGTCGACATGGGGCGTCTCTTGAAGAGCACGATGCGGCTTCGGCCTGACCGCATAGTCGTTGGTGAGGTCCGCGATGGCGCTGCGCTCACATTGCTCAAGGCGTGGAACACCGGCCATCCCGGCGGCGTCGCGACAATCCACTCCAACACCGCCATGTCGGCGCTGCGACGACTGGAACAATTAACTGCCGAAGCAAGTCAGCAGCCGATGCAAGAGGTGATCGGCGAGGCGGTCGACCTGATCATCTCGATCGAGCGGACGCCGCGCGGTCGGCGCGTCCGCGACGTGATTCAAGTCGAACGGTTCGCTGGGGGGCAATACGAAACTGAGTCCGGCCAGCTCACCGAAGAAGAGGAGGCGCGCCATGTCGCGTAAAGTTTCCCTCGTCACCATCACGCTCCTTGCGGCCCCGGTCGTGCTTGCTTCATTTGGTCCGGCTCTCGCCAGCTCCTCGGGCGGTGGTCTGCCTTGGGAAGGACCGCTGCAGCAAATCCAGGAGTCGATCACCGGCCCGGTTGCGGGCGCCATTGCGCTCGCGGCAATGGCGATAGCGGGCGGCATGCTGATCTTTGGCGGCGAGCTCAACGATTTTGCGCGACGTCTCGTCTACGTCGTGCTCGTTGCCGGCATCCTTCTCGGTGCGACTCAGATTGTCGGTCTGTTCGGTTCGACCGGTGCGTCAATTGGATTGGCGAAACAACAGCTCAACCCGCCTGCGGGCGGGGAGGCGGCCGATGGCTGAGTCGCTTACCGGATTGCAACGCAATCTCATCCACCGGGCTCTTTCCCGTTCAAATCTTTTGATGGGAGCGGATCGCGAACTGGTGCTGCTCACCGGACTTGCGGCCGTGATCCTAATCTTCGTCGTCCTCACAATCTATTCGGCGATCTTCGGTGTCGCCGTCTGGATCCTGGTCGTCGGGGTTCTCAGGATCATGGCGAAGTCCGACCCACTAATGCGACAGGTCTACATCCGGCACATTTCCTACAGGCCCACCTACAAGGCGACGAGTTCGCCTTGGCGCCGATACTGAGGAGGCGCCCATGGTAGCTCTGAAACGTTTGCGGACCACAGGCCCATCCTTTGCCGATCTCGTTCCTTACGCCGGTCTTGTCGATAACGGCGTTCTGCTTCTGAAGGACGGCAGTCTCATGGCGGGTTGGTACTTTGCCGGCCCCGACTCCGAAAGCGCGACCGCTCTCGAGCGCAACGAGCTGTCGCGGCAGATCAATTCGATCCTCTCTCGGCTCGGAAGCGGCTGGATGATCCAGGTCGAGGCGATCCGCATTCCGACCATGGACTACCCATCCGACGATCGGTGCCATTTCCCCGATCCGGTAACACGGGCGATCGACGCCGAGCGCCGGGCGCATTTTGCGCGCGAACAGGGACATTTTGAGAGCAAGCACGCAATCGTTCTCACCTACCGGCCGCTGGAGTCGAAGAAGACGGCACTGAGCAAATACATCTATTCGGACGAGGAAAGCCGCAAGAAGTCTTATGCGGACACAGTGCTCTTCGAGTTCAAAAACGCCATTCGGGAAATCGAGCAGTATCTGGCGAACAACCTTTCGATCCGTCGGATGGAAACGCGCGTTGTCAGGGAACGAGGCGGGACGCGAAATGCACGGTACGATGAATTGCTGCAGTTCGTTCGCTTCTGCATCACCGGCGAGAGCCACCCGATCCGGCTTCCCGACGTTCCCATGTACCTCGACTGGATCGCGACTGCCGAGCTCGAGCATGGGCTGACGCCGAAGATCGAGAGCCAGTTTCTCGGGATCGTCGCAATCGACGGGTTGCCGGCGGAAAGCTGGCCGGGGATCCTCAACAGCCTGGATCTGATGCCGCTCACCTATCGCTGGTCGTCGCGCTTCATTTTCCTCGATGCCGAGGAGGCACGACAGAAGCTCGAACGCACCCGGAAGAAATGGCAGCAGAAGGTCCGGCCCTTCTTTGATCAATTATTCCAGACGCAAAGCCGGTCCGTTGACCAGGACGCCATGACAATGGTGGCCGAGACCGAGGACGCAATTGCACAGGCTTCGTCGCAGCGGGTCGCCTACGGCTACTACACGCCGGTGATCGTGCTGTTCGATCACGACCGCGAAGCACTCCAGGAGAAGGCGGAGGCGATCCGACGGCTGATCCAGGCCGAGGGCTTCGGAGCGCGGATCGAAACGCTTAACGCCACCGATGCCTATCTTGGTAGCCTGCCGGGCAATTGGTACTGCAATATTCGCGAGCCCTTGATCAACACCAACAATCTGGCCGATCTTATCCCGCTCAATGCGGTCTGGTCAGGTAGCCCGATCGCGCCGTGTCCATTCTATCCGCCAAATTCAGCGCCGCTTATGCAGGTGGCGAGCGGCTCCACACCGTTTCGCCTGAACCTGCATGTCGGCGACGTTGGACATACCCTCGTGTTCGGTCCGACGGGCTCCGGCAAGTCGACCCTTCTGGCGCTGATCGTCGCGCAGTTTCGACGCTACGAGAACGCCCAGGTCTTTGCCTTCGACAAAGGCAACTCACTGCTGCCGTTGACGTTGGCAGGTGGCGGCGACCACTACGAAATTGGCGGAGACACTGAAGGGGAGGGGAAGGCGCTTGCCTTCTGCCCGCTCTCCGAACTCGGAAGTAATGCGGACCGGGCCTGGGCGAGCGAATGGATCGAGATGCTGATCGCGTTGCAAGGCATCACAGTTTCGCCTGATTATCGCAATGCCATCTCCCGGCAGGTCGGCTTAATGGCAAGCGCCCCGGGCCGATCGCTCTCAGATTTTGTGTCTGGGGTCCAGATACGCGAGATCAAGGACGCGCTTCACCATTACACGGTCGACGGTCCGATGGGCCAGTTGCTCGACGCCGAGCAGGATGGCCTTTCGCTTGGCGCGCTGCAAACCTTCGAGATCGATCACCTCATGAATTTGGGAGAGCGCAATCTAGTGCCGGTGCTTACCTACTTGTTCCGGCGCATCGAAAAGCGCCTCGATGGCTCTCCAAGCCTGATCCTGTTGGACGAAGCTTGGCTGATGCTCGGTCACCCCGTTTTTCGCGCAAAGATCCGCGAGTGGCTGAAAGTGCTGCGCAAAGCGAATTGTGCCGTTGTTCTCGCCACACAATCGATCTCGGACGCGGAGCGCTCGGGGATCATCGACGTCTTGAAGGAATCTTGCCCGACGAAAATCTGCCTTCCGAACGGTGCCGCGCGCGAGCCGGGAACGCGGGAATTCTATGAGCGCATCGGCTTTAACGAGCGCCAGATCGATATCGTCGCGGGCGCAGCCCAAAAGCGCGAATATTACGTCGCCACGCCAGAGGGCCGGCGGCTGTTCGATATGACGCTTGGCCCCGTCGCGTTGAGCTTCGTCGGGGCTTCCGGCAAGGACGACCTGAAACGCATCCGGGCGCTGATTGCCGAACACGGCCGTGACTGGCCGATCCATTGGCTGAACACGAGAGGAGTTCACGATGCCGCATCGCAGCTCAATTTCGAGTAGATGGCTGACGGGCTTAAGCGCCCTCGCAATCGGAGTTGCTACCGTGGCGCAGGCCGAAGCTGGCACCGCCACCGGCGCAGCAACCGAGTGGACTCAGGTCCTCAACAACGGCGAACTGGTTTCCCTCGTCGGTCAATCCGGCGAGCAGATTCAGAATCAGCTGACACAGATCAGCCAGCTTGCGCAACAGATCGAGACCCAGCTGAACATCTATCAGAACCTTCTCCAGAACACGGCGACACTGCCGTCTTACATGTGGGGAAAGGTCGAAAGCGACCTCAATCGGCTCCGCAGCATTGTTGACCAGGGGCAAAGCATATCGTTCTCGATGGGGAATGCCGACGATGTCTTGCAGCAGCGCTTCCAGAGCTATGCCAACCTCAAGACCAACCTTCCGAATGCAGCCAGCTTCACATCCACGTATCAAACTTGGTCAGATACCAACCGTGACACGATCGCCAGCACATTGAAGGCGGCAAGTCTCACGGCCGATCAATTCGACAGCGAGGAAAACACGATGTCAACGCTGCGCGCGATGTCCGAGACCGCCGACGGGCAAATGAAGGCGCTCCAGGTCGGTCACGAAATCGCTTCGCAGCAAGTCGCGCAGATGCAGAAAATGCGCGGGCTCGTTTCACAACAGATGACCATGATGGGCACCTGGCTCCAGACCGAGCAGACTGACAAGGATCTCGCACAGGCTCGTCGGGAAAAGTTCTTTGGCGCGACTGCACCATCCACGTCCGGCGGGGAAAGGATGAAAGTCGAATGGTGAGAACCAAGTTGATCCTGACCTCTTTCCTGAACGTGGTCGGCATTCTACGCACGGCTTGGCTCATTTTCGAAAGACAGGCGGCGCATGAGCGCCGCGCCACGGTCTTTGATCCCTCGAGAGATTATCCCACCTCTGGCGGGCATAAAATGAAGGTCGAATGGTGATCATCATGGGCGCCACAACAAGCTTCCGTGTGCTGCGAGCCGCGGTGTTGGTCGCCGCACTTACGGCGGTGGCAGCTCAGCCTGCATTCGCCCAAGAAGGATCGGTGCTGACATCACTTCAAAAACAGATCACGACGGCTGCCAAAGGGTGGGAGACCACCGTCATGGATGCTGGGAAATCGTTGTTCTGGATTCTCGCGACGATCGAGATTGGCATCGCTGCCGTCTGGCTCGCAATCCAGGCCGCGTCACTTGATAGTTGGTTCGCAGAGTTGGTGCGACGGATCATGTTCGTCGGCTTCTTCGCCTTCGTGCTCGCGCAAGGGCCAGCCTTCGCCAAGGCCGTGGTCGACAGCCTATTCCAGATTGGCGCCGGCGGTGGAACTGCTTCACCTGCCGACGTCTTCAATGCCGGCCTCGCCGTCGCAACCAAAATGTCGGAGAAGATCCAGTTCGGCCTCTTCGAGGACAACGCGCTCGCAATCTCGGCAGCTTTCGCCATGGTCGTCGTCGTCATCTCGTTTTCGCTTGTTGCAGCGATTTTCGTGAGCGTGATGGTGGAGATGTATATCGGTCTGCTCGCCGGGATGATCATGCTCGGGCTTGGCGGATCATCCTACACCAAAGATTTCGCGATCCGCTATCTGGTCTACGCCTTCTCGGTGGGAATGAAGCTCATGGCGCTTGTCATGATCTCGCGTATCGGATCGGAGGTCCTGATCGGGCTCGCGAACCAACCTGATATCGGTGACCAGTTTCAGACAGCATTGGCGATAGCCGGTATAGCCGTCGTCGTCTTCATCATCGCGATCTACGTCCCCAGCATCTTGCAAGGCGTGGTGCAGGGGGCATCAGTTTCCGGAGGGATGGAGGCCATTCGCCACGGCGGACAAGCCGCGTCCTTCGCCGCCGGCGCAGGTTTTCTCGGAGCAGGGGCGGCGGGGGCCGGGTTTTCGGCGGGCCAAGCCGCTCGAGCTGCGGGCTCGTCAGTCGTGGGCGCGGCCTTCAAAGGCCTTGGCGCCGGCGTCGGTTCTGCTGGCAACGCTGCGGGATCCGCAACCAAGGAGAAGGCGATCGGCTCGCCCGGCGCCTATGCGGGGTCGATCCTCGGGCTCGCAAACGCCAAGCTTGATGAAAGCCGCAGTGGGCACAGCGCCGCCAAGCGACCACCCGAACTCAACGACTAGCAAGAAACAGAAATGGATGGATCCATGGCAGCAAACAGCGCTCCCGAAAGCCCGTATCTCGCCGCACGCCAGGAATGGTCGGAACGATATGGCTCATACGTCAAAGCCGCAGCCGCCTGGAGACTGGTCGGGATCCTCGGCATGACAATGGCTGTGATCGGCTTCACTTACGCCTTATATCTAAGCGCACAGGTCAAGCTCGTGCCCTACATTGTCGAGGTCGACAAACTTGGGACGTCGGTGATGGCCGGCTTTCCAGCGCAAATTGAATATGCCGACGAACGCGTGGTCCGCGCGACCATCGGCAACTTCGTGAGCAGCTTTCGCTCCATTACACCGGACGCCGTGGTCCAGAAGCAATATATCGACCGGACCTACGCACTCCTGAGGACTTCGGACCCGTCCACGGAGAAGATCAATGCCTGGTTCCGTGGCAACTCGCCATTCGAGAAGGGGAAGACGTCGACGGTCGCGATCGAAGTCAACAACATCGTCGCGCTCTCCAACCAGACATATCAGATCGACTGGACCGAATATGAGCGCGACCGCAAGGGAAAGGAGATGGGCACGCGCCGGTTTCGGGGCATCGCCACGGTCACGCTGACCACGCCTCAGGACGAGGCGACGATCCGGGTCAATCCGATCGGCCTTTACGTCCGTGATTTCGACTGGACGGCACAGCTTTGATGCGGGGAAATTAAATGAACAGAACAGGATTGATCATGGCCGCCGGCTGCATTGCAGGGCTCGCTCTTGCGAGCGGCACATTGGCGCAAGGCATGACCTCGAACGAGGCGAAGGGAACGAGAATTTCCAGGACGTGGCGCGGAACGGCCGGTCTCGTCACGACCGGTCCGGATGGAAAGGTCATCTTCCTGTTCGGCGAAACCCAACCCTCGGTGGTCTGCTCGCCGCTGCAGGTATGCGATATCGAGTTGCAGGGCGGCGAGATCGTCCGCGACGTGCTTGTCGGCGACACGGTGCGATGGAAGGTCGAGCCGGCGACGTCGGGCGCGACCGGGGGGCAGGCCATCCATTTGGTCGTCAAACCATCCGAAGCCGGGCTCCTTACCTCGATGGTGGTTACGACGTCGCGACGCACATACCATATCCAGCTCAAGTCGCATCCGACCCAATACATGGCCCGCATCGGTTTTGAGTATCCCGACGATGTCTCGATGAAGCTCGGCGACATCAATGCGCGGCTGGAAACCGGAGGCATTCAAGGCGCCGCGCCCGATAAGCTTAACTTCTCCTATTCGGTGAGCGGCACCGCCGCCTGGAAACCAAAACAGGTCTATTCCGATGGAGCAAAGACCTACATTCAGTTTTCAAAGGCGATCGCTGGCCAGGACGCTCCGGTCCTCTTCGTCGTCTCGGGCGGTCAGAACCGCATCGTCAATTTTCGCATGAAGAATGACATGATGATCGTCGACTACGTGGTCGACAAGGCGATCCTCCTTTCCGGCGTCGGATGGCGACAACAGAAGATCACGATCAAGCGGGGAGGGTGATCATGCGCAAGCTGCTGTTAGCCTCGATCGCCGTCGCCTTCTCTTCCGGTTGCCAGACGGCCGATGAAGCATTGACCACCGGTGTAACACAGAGGGCTGTCACCGGACCGGCCACAAGCGCCGTTGCCGGTGACATGGCCGGTCGGTTGGCCGAGCAGATCGGCTCTGCCAGAGTGACGACGATCCAGATGAACAACGACCAATCCGAGTTTGCGACCGCGCTTGAGGCGGCCCTCAAAGGATGGGGATACACCGTCGTTACAGACAACAAGATCGGCAAGGACATCAAGCCAGTCGAGCTTGCCTATGTGATCGACAGCATTGAGGGCCAGGTTCTCGCGCGGATGACCACCGCTTCCATCGCGATCAGCCGCGCCTACAAGCCGACAGCGGATGGCGCCACGCCAGCGGGTCCTCTTTCGGTCATGCGGCGCAATTGAAGAGGAGACCATGGTGCAATCGCTTCAACTTGGCGCATCCGGCCAGGCCGACGATCAAAACGGCATGCGTCGCCTCAACCGTCTACCGATCATCGTCACCATCATCTTGGTCGTGCTGTTTTGCGGCATTGTCGTGACCGGCCTGTCGTGGCGAGGACTATCCTTCAACCGCGGCAACGACATCGACAGCGCCTCCAATACCCCGGCGACAAATTTCGGCGAACAGCTCAAGCGTGGAGTTCCAGACGGCATTATCGGCGAGCCGGTTGAACGCGGATCGTTTCAGCCCACGCCCGTCATCGAGCAGAAGGTCGAGACTGAAGAGCCCGTTCCCGAGCGGCGGCCGGTGGACCGGGACCCGCGTTCCGGTATGGAGTCCGAGGAGGAATGGAAGGCGCGTCTGAAACGCGAGCAGGACGAACAATATATTCGGGAAGAGCAGCGCCAGCTGATGGCGAGGCTACAGGCGCGCGCAACTGCATTGGACTCGCCGCTAAAGGTGAATGTGTCTGACGCGGAAGAGGCTGCGGCGAACACCAACGATACTGCTCGACAGACCGACAGTACGACGAACGACGCCTCCGATCTTTATGCGGCTGCGATGAGATCGGGGTTATTGGGACAGAATGTCGATGGGAACGCCCAGGCCTCAAAGGAAGACTTTTTCAACCAGGATATCAAAGACCTCGGTTATCTGCCCAATCAGGTTGTGCCGCAGTTGTCGCCGTATGAGCTCAAGCGGGGGGCGTTCATCCCGGCCACGCTGATCACCGGCCTGAATTCCGACCTACCGGGACGCATTACCGCGCAGATCAGCCAGAATGTCTATGACAGCGCCACGGGACACCGTCTTCTCGTGCCGCAGGGCGCCAAGCTATTCGGCCGCTACGATTCGAAAATCTCCTTCGCTCAGGAGCGGGTTCTGGTCGTCTGGACCGACCTCATATTCCCGAACGGTTCGACGCTGCAGATCGGCGGCATGGCCGGCACCGATGCTGAAGGCTACGGCGGGTTCAAGGACAAGGTCGATCGCCATCTCTGGCGGACTTTTGGTTCAGCCGCTCTAATCGCGCTGATCGGAAGCGGGATCGAAATGTCGGCGCCCCAGAGTTCGACGCTCGCAAGCCAGGAATCCGCCTCTGACGCGGCAAGGAGCAATTTCGCGGAAAGCTTCGGCCGTGTGGCTGAGCAGACGATCTCGAAAAACCTGAACGTCCAACCGACCATCCGCATACGCCCCGGTTACAAGTTCAACGTTCTTGTCGATCAGGACATCGTTTTCCCGTCGGCCTATAGCGGCCCGTAACAGCCAAGACGATAGCTGCAAGCGAAGTCCGCGGCTTGGCGGCGGTAAAATCTTCCATCTTATGGTCTTGTTTTAGATCGACCAGAGCTTGAATACGCGCAGAACGTGAGTAGACATATCGGTGAGCGACTGTGGCATGCGTCCCACGGCTCTCATGAATCCGAGATTGGTTGACCTTGGGCCGGCTCTTCGCCGGCCTTGATGACAAGGGCGGCCAAGTTGCGGCGAGATCAGGGCCCTAGCGGCACGGGAGAAGGCAGGATAAAGGTCAATGGACGAAGACTTTCGCTCACTCATCGACATGGCCGAAGCCGCGCGCGATGAACGTATGATCAAGAAAGCGGTCAAGAGCTTTGCGCATGCATGTGGGTTCGACTATTTTGCGTATCTACAAACCGAAGGCGCTGAAGTGAAAACGTTCAATTCTTACCCTGAAACTTGGGAGGGGATTTACCTTGCCCGTCGCTACGCGCGGATCGACCCTGTGGTGACGGAGGCCAAGCGCCGCATGGACATGTTCGCCTGGACCTCCGACGACTGGCCGGCTCGCGGTTCTTCGGAACTCCGGCAGTTTCGCGACAAGGCAGTCGAGCACGGTATTTGTAGTGGAGTGACCATTCCCGTCGAAGGAAGCTATGGCTCGACAATGTTGCTGACATTGGCGTCATCGGAACGAAAGTCGGAAATACCGAAATTGCGTGATGCTCGAAAGGCAATGCAGGCGGTCATGGCTGTCCATTACAGCCTGAAGATCGTTGGCGCGACGACGCTCGTGGCTCCAAGACAGGCGCTTTCCCCAAGGGAGGGGAGGTGCCTGATGTGGGCGATGAAGGGGAAAAGCGCGCCGGAAACCGCCATGCTGACGGGCATCAACGCGAGGACGGTACAGCACTACTTGGACAGCGCGCGCCGAAAGTTCGAGGCCAAGACCGTTCCCCAACTCGTCGCAATTGCCAAGGACCGTGGCCTGTACTGACCGTCAGCCCTCCTCCTCTGACGAAATAAATGGAATATAGCCGAGGGCGTCGATGATCTCGGAAAGCTCTTCCTGCTGGTCCTGCGCCTTCTTCTGCCTTAAAAGATATTCGTCCTGCAAAGTCTGGAGAACATCGCTCGACACGGTGGGATCGCGGCTGGCGCTGAGCCATTCTTCGTAAACAGCCTCGTCGGCGCCAAGCATACTGCGGTGTTTCAGCAATGCTGAGACGGCCAGCGCCTCCAGTTCAGTTTTCGTGAGTGAACTATAGCGAGAAGCTCCCTCGTTTTCTTCGGGCTCTCCGGACGCATCACACTCGCTCATCCGCTTCTCCTCACACATCGTCCCCACTCTTCAAACGCTACTCACCGCAGTATATCGTTTGGGCCGCCGGTGTACGGCCCTGATCGCCATCATCCAGCTCAATCGACTCAAAGATTAACGCGCGGCGGCCACCAATAGCACGCGCCAGGCGGAATCGGAACTATACTTCCTAGAACAATAGTTCGGATTCAGGTTCCGCTCATGTCATGGATCTCAACGAGGTCATGGCGATGAACTTGCGTCGAATACGCCATGGCAAAAAACTGACGCAGGAAGAACTGGCCTACCGAACTGGTCTGAGCATGCGTCATATTGGTGCCATCGAACGTGCCGAGACGTCCGCAACCCTCACTGTCCTTGGCCAGATCTCTGACGCCCTTGGTGTCGATCCATCGGATTTTTTAGCAAGAACAAGTCCGACCTGCCGTGGCAACGCCCCCATCAGCTCCGGGTGCGCCAACCGGTCGTAAATTTCAGCACATTCCTCATCTCGAAGCTGTTGCACCGTTTCGCGGGCGCGTTCGCGCTACGATTGCTCAGCCAGTGTGAGCGAAAACGGTATCGTTGGAGCCGACCGCATCTCAAGGCCGAGGGTCCTTCGCCGTACAGCCTGTAGGCAACGATAGTGTGCTGACCTGACGCGCTTCCGCAACTGCAGAAATTCGCGCGATGACCAATTCCTGGATGCGCCGACACGCGAATCCTCCTGCGCTCCTTGGACCGTTTTACCTCTGTTCGAAGCAGGCGATCGTCCATTTGACATGATCATGCATTGGACAACAGATATAGCATTGGGGAGGCAGCCGGCGAGTGGACATGGTCCAAAGTGGCCAGCGTTCCGTTGCATGGTGGCGCCGGGACCAAGCGAGGTCGGGACGTTTACGCGATCAATCGAGATACAGAGACTTAGAGGCCTTTTTGACCGCCGATCCTCGACAGATCAATCCGCATTCCGGCTTTGCCGACTTCTTCCAACTCCTGAGGTTCCGCATCGGTCTGGGAGGGGGTGGCTTCGTCCACGAACTCAGTCTCCCCGCCGTCCTTCAGCTCGGTCTGATTAATGATAGCGCCGCCTGGATCATCCGCCTGAAACACCCCTACCCCTTCGAACACGCCGGTTTTCCAGGCGTAGACCGAGTCCTCGAAAATCTGCGGAAAAACATCGTCGCTTTTTGGATTGCCGTACCATTTGGCGACGATCCTGATGATCTTGGCGAACATAGCCGTTCCCTTGCGCAGGTTCTGGCAGGCGTCGATTAAATCTGGTTTGAGATCCGCCAGGTCCTTGACCCCCACACCGGCCGGAAACTGCGTCAGACCGACACGAACGACAGCCTTGCCGGTATATTGACGCACGATGTCCATCGCCTCGTCAGGTGATTTGGCCTTAGGCACCAGGATCAATCGGCCGCCCGATCGGACGGTCACCGCGAGAGGATCGGCAGAGCCCGCGGCAGTGACGAACTGTTCGACGATCGCGGGTGTGAGTGAAGGGTCGGCGCAGTCTTTGATTTGGGCCGCGTCGAGCATGGGACCTCCTCTGCATCAATTGTTGAAAGAGAAAACCAGCGGCTTGGCAAACAGTTTTGCCCAGGCGGCGGTACTGGCGCGCTGGATCGCGACGATGGACGTTCCCTTGGTCCACCAGCCGTTGCCGACAGCAACGATCAAGTCCGGACCTCCGAGCATCGATTGCAACACCGGCCAGACGATCAGTTGCTCGTAGCAGATCAGTACCGCCACCCGGCTGGAGCCGAGTGTCACGACGGGATTTGCGAAGATGTTCGATTTCGCGCCGGCGTTGCCTCCGAAGAGGGGCTGCCAGGGCTGCCACATCGACCCAGGGACAGGCATCCGTTCCAGGTAGAGGATCCGACTGCCACCCGCCGATATTGCGACAATCACATTATCGTATCCGGCCGCGTCGACGACTGCCGCACCCGCGAGAACGGTAGTGTCATGTCCTTCTAGCCCGGGTCTCCATAGCCGCTCTACTGTTGGCGTCCAAAAGCCCAACGCACTTTCCGGGAGGATGAGTCTTCGAGCACGGTCGGACGCTCGGTCAAGCACCGTTGCAATCAGATCACGGTGACGAACCATGCTGGTATCCCGCCCAAGCGAGGCACCCAATTCGAGATCGACGCCCCGCCATTGTTCGGGTAGCTTCGGATCGGTCCAGAAAGCGGCGGACCAGACCCAGAAGGCAGTAAGGCCTATGGCGACAGCTGGCCAGAGGCGGGAAACGAGGCCCGCCAGGCCGGCTGTCGTGACGGCCAGTCCCCACCATCCCCATCCCGGAAACACGACGCCTGCAGCCGTGATGGGATGCGCCCAGCCGGTAATGCCGAAAGGGGCACTGCCACTAGGAGCGCGGCCAGAATATAGCGAGTTGGTCGACGACCAGCATCCTTCGTCCACAGCAGCGCGTGCACTGCCACAAAGCTTGCGGAGGCAGCCAGCCACAGCAGCAGGCCCGGCCAGATATCCGCTGCATAGAAGGTGGCCACGCCTTGCGGCAGGCCGCGTGACGCCGACAGGAAATATGCGGCGGAAACCAATGTTACCGTCGATCTCGTTCTCGACAGCGACCAGAAGACGGGAAAACCGAGCGCCACCGGCAGCAACAGCATGTGGCCACTCCATGCGACCGTTCTGACCCCGAGCGAGGCGATGACAAGCAGTGTTGACCACCCCCAATTATGGCGCATAGGTCAGCACCTCGCGCGCCAGACCGACAATGGCAGATGCCGGCACAGGCCCGAAGTAGCGCGAATCGAACGAGCCGGCGAAGGCGGAATGCAGGAAGACGTCACCGGGCGGCACCACGCCGCCGGAAAACCGTGTCAGCGGCCGACCTTCTCCATCTTTTCCCGAGACCGCGGAAGCACGAACCGAGCGCCCATCGACCCTTACCTCGTTCGCGACCTCGACCCGCTGACCGCCGACCGCAGCCACCGACTTGATCATCGGGGCGAGATGGCCGGGGCAAAGGCCGGAGCGGAGGTAACCCCGAGTTCTCGCTTCGCGCATAGTGGCTGTGTCTGGCGGGCAGATGAACACCAGGTCGCCAACGCGTGGCGAACGGTTGAGGAGGACGATCTGCCAGAGGCCGAGCGGCTCGCTCGGCGTCAGGTTGACGCGATAGCCACCCAGGTAACCACCCAATGACATCAGCGCGGCGGCGCCCGCAGCAACTGACAGAGTGCTGGCGGCTCGCCTTCGCTGGGCAGAGGCTCGTGTGTGTGTTCGAACTTGAAGCGTCATTTAAGCGAGAGCCCCTGGCTCCTCGTTTGCCGCAGCGTCACAGTCTGCTTAAGTGCTTCGGTCGTGCGCTCATGCGCCGAAAGTTGCTGAAGCGTGCGCATAGCGCTCCAGGCCGTTTGCACCTCCGCCTTTTGCCCCGCAGACATGCTTGAGGTCACTGACTGGAAGGTCTGACCGCTCGTGTCCTTGGCCGCAAGCTGCAGGAAGGTGCGTTCCCCGAAACGTTCCGATACGGCTCTCGCAAAGCCTTCGAGTTCGGCCTTCACCAAGTTGTCGGCGAGCGCGTATTCGAGGCCTGCGGGAAGATCGTTGCGATCGATGGCGTCACGGACGCATTCGAGCGTTTGTTTTGCCGCCGGCGACAGCGCTGGAATGTCTAGGGAGACCTTCAGGCGGGCAGCGTGCTCCTCGGCTTCATATTTGTGTTCCGCCTCCGTGCGCTGAAGCAGATAGCGTTCCAGGTTCCGGGCAAGCGCCGGTGCATTGGTGACGGCCATTTCTCGGGCCTGCTTGTCGGCGCGGCCGGCAAGGAGCCCAGTCTTACCTTTCAAGGCACCAAAGCTCTCCGGTTCGGAACCGATCCTGGCAATAGTGGATTTCGCCGCAGCTTCGTCCTTCAGCATCGCCTCGACGTTGACGGCCTTGAACGCTTCTTCCGGCTGAGCGTAGACGAGATGGAAGCGCCCCGAGACTTCCTCCCATTGCTTCTTCAAGCCGGGGTCGGCGGCAAGCCGGTCTTCGACGGCCTGTTCCAGCGATTTTGGGAACGTGGTGATGCCCGATACCATGGGTTTTGCCTTCTTGATGCTGCGCGGTTGAGTAGTCTTGGCCGCGCCGGCGGACAGACCAAGCCTGCCGGCGATCGCCGCCAGACGTGCGCCAAGCTCGGCGAGCTTCGACTTTTGCCGGACGGTCCACGCAAGGCGGTCGCGAACGACAGTGCGTGCGACGTTAACGAGGTGAAGACCACGGGCCTCGGCGAATCGAAGGGCTTGGGCGTAGAAGCGGCCGCTGGCGTAGTCGAGCGTTGTTTCCTTGGCTTGTCTGCGCGACAGGATCGGGCTCAGTCCGCCTGCCTTGGCAAAGGATCGCCGGCCGTAATACAGGCCAAGGTCTTCGCGATGACGCGTCATGGCAACGTAGGTGAGATGGCGGTCAAGCGAGAGGGACGCCAGTACTTTCACGCGATCGACGGTGGCACCTTGGCTCTTGTGGATCGTGGTGGCATAGCCGTGATCGAGATTGGCGTAGAAGCGTTGCTCGACCGTGACCGGGCGGCGGTGCTCGCCTTCTCCGACTTCCGCGACGATGCGCCCGGGCCCTGCCTCAAGAACCTTCGCGAGCATACCGTTCTTGACGCCGAGCGAACCCTCGTTTTTCAGGAACACGATCTGGTCGCCGGCTGCAAATTTCCGGTGTCCGTCGTCGGTTCGGAAGGCAAAACCCTCCGCGACGAGACCGCGCTCGACGAGCGTTGCCCGAGCCATTTCGTTAAGCATGCGCACGTCGCGACGCAGATGGGCGAGGATTATCGCTGTTTTGGCAGGATCGTAGTCGCGGTTCCAATCGGCGATCAGTGCCTGCAGGGCATCAGCCTTCAGCTCGGCTCCGTGGACACGGCCCTGCGCGCGATAGGCTTCCACGGCTCTGCCAATATTTCCGCGGGCCAGATCGAGCGACGCGTCGCGCATCCATTGCAGGCGCTGGCGATAGATGGTTTCGAGCTCGGCATAACCGATGCGATCGACAATGGCGCGGAGGGCAGCTCCGGCTTCGATCGGCTGCAGCTGTTCCGGATCTCCGACAAGCACCAGTTTGGCGCCAGACTGGGTTGCCGCTTCGACGAACAGCGCCATCTGCCGCGACGACACCATGCCCGCTTCATCGAGAACGAATACGGTCTTGTCGTCGAGCTGACTACGGCCCTGGTTCCAGCGCAGTTCCCATGATGACAGCGTGCGGGAGACAATTCCGGCTTCCTTCTCCAAACCCTCGGCGGCCTTGCCCGCAAGCGCCCCACCGACAACGCGATAGCCGGCGGCTTCCCACGCTTCGCGCCCCGCCTTCATCGTCGTCGTCTTGCCGGCACCGGCACGTCCGATCACCGCGGCGATGCGCTCGCCGCCAGTAATATGTGCGATCGCCGTCTTCTGCTCGTCCGAGAGGCGCAAGTGACGCGCGAAGGTGGCTTCGCGCACAGCTTCCGCAATCCCGTGAGAGGAGCGTTGAGCCAACCAGATCGCGCGGTTGGCCATCTCCGCCTCGAGCCGGATGAGATCCCGCGTCGTGTAGCGCGCCGGCTCGCGTCGGCCGCTTGAAAGTTCGATGCGTTCGCGTTCGAGCCGGAGCGTCTCCGGGCTTTGCAGGATCCTTGCCAACAGATTTTGAAAGAGGCCAGCGTCGTCGATATTGCGGTGGAGGATCTTGGCGACGTCGCGTTCGTCGAAGACGCTCTTCTCCCGCGTGATCAAGTCGAGCACGAGCTCGGGGCGGAGCTGGATGCGGCGGGAGTTTTCAGCCCGGCGCTCCTCCAGCAGCTCCAGCCGCTCCAGCGAAATATCCCGCTCGGCTTCTTTCGACTTCCGTTCGATCGCCTTGGCGCCGACACCGAGGTGGACGGTCGGCGCGAGCTCGATCCCCTGCTTCTCGAAGGAGCGGCCGTCGACGCGGAGGTCTAGGCCGGCAAGCGCCAGGTGCCGGTTCTGACAGGCGAACCAGCCGTCGCGAAAGGCGTTGAAATCGTCGAGGCTGCCGGCCCAGACCTCGTAGACGATCTTGCCGGCATCGTTGCGCAGAGGATTGCCGTCAGGGCCGGTCAGTGCGACCTTCTTGGCTCCGAAACTATCTTCGGTCAGCGGCCGGAGCGTCGTCATCAAGTGCACATGCGGATTGCCGGGTGCGTCGTGATAGACCCAGTCGGCCACCATCCCCTTCGATCTGATGTACCGCTCGACGAAATCCCTCACCAGCCCGATGTTCTGCGCGGTCGAGAGTTCCACCGGCAGCGCAATGGTCACGTCCTTGGCGAGTTGGGCATCGACACGTTTCTCGAAGGTTTCGACGCTATTCCAGAAGGCCTCGGAGGCCCCGGAGACGGAGCGATCGGTAATCATCGCCCGCAGCCATTGCGGTGCATCGACCGGGACCACGAACTCTTCATGCAGCAGGCCCTGCTTGCGCGTGTAGTCAATCGCGCGGGCCTCGCGCTCGTATTCCATCTTCGCGCAATGCCGGTAGGCCGCCGACAGCACAGCGCTGCGGCCGGAGCCGCGGGCGACAATGCTGACGGAGAAATGAGGGACGGCCACAGAGGAGTTATCTCCCGATTGCGAGCAAAATCAACTTGTTCGGCAGCGAGATCGGCCCCGCCAGGCGCTATCAAAAGGACGTCGCGTCAGCGACGTATAATTGCGCCCTTCGGATGCCGCCCTTGTCGAGCGGCCGGGATCATCCAGGAAAGCATCGCCCTTGGCGATTGTAGTATTCACAGTAGTGCGTTCCGCACCGACATTCGGAAGATGGGTCCCAAAGACTAGCTTTCGCACCCAAGGAGACATCCGGACATGAAGAAACCTACCTCGAAAATCCGCGACGAAATCGCCAGGCTCCAAGAACAATTGAAGCTCGCCGAGACCCGGGAGGCCGAGCGGATCGGCCGGATCGCGCTGAAAGCCGGGCTCGGCGAAGTCGAGATCGACGAGAGTGAATTGCAGGCAGCGTTCGAGGAACTGGCGAAACGATTTCGCGGAGGCAAGGCCCGTCCGAACGGAGGGAAAGGCGCCTCCAACAATGGGGAGGGGGGCACACTCTCCGCGCAACACCCGCCTGGCGCGGCTGAGGGCAGGACTGGCGAGGCTTGAGCGAATGCGAAGATCCACGACATCCGACGCCCGCAAGAAGGACACACGCGAAAAGATTGAGCTCGGCGGCCTTATCGTCAAGGCGGGGCTGCGAGACGAGAAGCGCGCGCTACTGCTCGGGCTCCTCATTGATGCCGCCGCGCGACTGAAGGAAGACGCACAGGAGCGCTCACGGCTTGCCGTTATCGGTGCTGTGGCGTTTAGAGAGACCCATGAATAGGATCGTGCTGTTCGTTGCACCCTCAAGTTTGATGATGCTGGCGGCCATCGGAACGACAGGGATCGAACACTGGCTCGCCCCTTTCGGCAAGAGCGATGCCGCCCGGCAGATGCTCGGCCGCGCCGGTATCGCTCTGCCCTATGTCGCCGCGTCGGTCGTCGGCATCGTCTTCTTGTTTGCGAGCGCCGGCTCGGTGCGGATCAAGACGGCCGGATGGGGCGTTGTCACCGGCGCGATAGCCGCGCTCCTCATTGCTGTCATGCGCGAGGCATCGCGACTCTCCGCGTTTTTCGAACAAGTCCCGGCCGGCAGATCGATCTTCAACTATCTCGATCCCGCAACGGCGATCGGCACCACCACGGTGCTGATGTCGGCGCTGTTCGGCGTGCGGGTGGCGATTGCCGGTAATGCCGCATTCGCCAAGGCCGAGCCGAAACGCATCGTTGGAAAACGGGCTCTGCACGGCGACGCGGACTGGATGAAACTATTACTAGCCGAAAAATTGTTTCCCGAGACCGGCGGAGTCGTCATCGGCGAGTGCTATCGCGTCGACCGCGACAGCACTGCATCCCAGCCGTTTCGCGCCGGCAGTGCCGAGACCTGGGGAGCAGGTGGCAAGTCGCCGCTGCTTTGCTTCGACGGCTCGTTCGGCTCGTCTCATGGCATCGTTTTCGCCGGATCGGGCGGCTTCAAGACGACGTCAGTCACGATTCCGACGGCGCTGACATGGGGCGCTGCGCTCGTCGTCCTCGATCCGTCGAACGAGGTCGCGCCAATTGTGTCGAAACACCGTGGCAACGCCAACCGCGACGTCTTCGTCCTCGATCCGAAGCAGTCGGAGATCGGTTTCAACGCGCTCGACTGGATCGGCCGCTTCGGCGGAACGAAGGAGGAGGATATTGCCTCCGTCGCATCGTGGATTATAAGCGACAGCGGTGGCGCCCGTGGGGTTCGCGACGACTTCTTCCGCGCCTCGGCCTTGCAATTGCTCACCGCGCTGATTGCCGACGTTTGCCTCTCCGGCCACACGACGGAAAGCGACCAGACGCTCCGGCAAGTACGCAAGAACTTGTCCGAGCCCGAACCCAAACTGCGAAAGCGGTTGCAGGAAATCTACGACGATTCAAGTTCAGATTTCGTGAAGGAAAATGTCGCGGCCTTCGTCAACATGACACCGGAAACCTTCTCGGGCGTCTATGCTAACGCGGTCAAGGAAACCCACTGGCTATCCTACCCGAACTACGCCGCCTTGGTGTCGGGAACGAGTTTTACGACGGGTGATCTTGCAGACGGAAAAACGGACGTGTTCATCAATCTCGATCTCAAGACGTTGGAGACGCATTCGGGCTTGGCGCGGGTCATCATCGGTTCGTTTCTAAACGCGATCTACAACCGCAACGGCGAGATGCGGGGGAGGGCGCTCTTCCTCCTCGATGAGGTGGCGCGCCTCGGCTACATGCGCATCCTGGAGACCGCACGCGACGCCGGCCGCAAATATGGTATCATGCTGACCACGATCTACCAGTCGATCGGCCAGATGCGCGAGACCTACGGCGGTCGCGACGCTGCCAGCAAATGGTTCGAGAGCGCAAGCTGGATATCCTTTGCAGCGATCAACGATTCCGAGACCGCGGACTACATCTCGCGCCGTTGCGGCATGGCGACCGTCGAGATCGACCAGATCAGCCGCAGTGTTCAGTCGAAAGGATCGTCGCGCACGCGATCGAAGCAACTCGCCGCCAGACCCCTGATCCAGCCGCATGAGGTGCTGCGCATGCGGGCCGACGAGCAGATCGTCTTCACCGCTGGCAACCCGCCGCTCAGATGCGGACGCGCGATCTGGTTCCGCCGCGACGATATGAAGGCCTGTGTTGGGACCGAGAAAATTCTACCGGTCAATTGCACTAGAGAGTAAATTGGCGGCAGCCTCAGCTTTATGGTGCGCGAGCAGTCAAAATCTCGAAGCGAATGTGTCTGCGCTCGCTTATCCTTGCCGCGCTTCCGATTCTACAGCACCGTTGCGAAAACTGGGGCCGGGCGAGGGCAGACCGATATTTAAGCTCGATGGGCCGCACGAACTTTGCGCAGACTTTGCGGCTTGCTTGACGCGAGGATCCCCCTGAGCTGAAGAAGGCCGGCTGCAACAGCGCCGAGCATTGGCGCAAATATATAAAGCCACAGTTGAGAGAGTGCCGCCCCTCCTGCGAAAAGTGCTGGGCCGATCGATCGTGCTGGATTCACAGAAGAACCAGAAACCGTGATACCGCCAAGGTGGATCGCAACTAAGGTAAGTCCAATCGCCAATCGTGCGACAGCGCCCCCCTCTGCCGTGCATTTGAGGAATACAGTCACGAACAGGAACGTGGCGATGAACTCAAAAAGGAACGCGGCTCTCCACCCATAGACTATCCAGCCGGTTTGAGCGAAACCTTCTATGGTGATATCGTACCCGCCGACCTTTTCCATAGCGATAAGGTAGAGCGTGCCCGCCGCCGCGATAGCTCCTGCACATTGAGCAGACGCATACCCGACAAAGTCCCACGCTCTCAGTCGGCGCGACACAAGGAAACCCAGGCTGACCGCCGGATTAAGATGCGCACCCGAGACTGGGCCAATCGTGTAGGCCATAGCAACCACGGTCATTCCGAAGGCTAAAGCGACACCCAGCAGGCCCACCTCTAGACGCATATAGAGCAGTGTGCCGCAGCCGAGGAAGACAAGCGTAAAGGTTCCGAAGAATTCGCAAACATACTTTTTCATGTTTCACTCCATTAATTAGACCCCGCGAAATTTTTCGGTGTCATCCTCGTGCCGCCAAGCGTTCCACACGCACCGAACCAATCATCGTATCAGGTTCTGAAACTCCGCTCTTGATTTAAAATCAGTCCTCGTCCGACGAGGCCGGCATCAGAGCCTTTGGTCAAGCGGAGTTACCAAAACCAGCAAATTTCGTACCAAATGAAAATCGCATCACGGCGTCACTCCGATGGCTTCGGTCTTACGTTCGAAACGTGTGATGAACAGGATCTGCAGGCGCATGCCGTTTCCGAGCCGAATGGACCCAAGCTGGGCTACGAACAAAGCGCCAAGCGCCCATTCAGGCTGTCGAACGAACAGCGACGCTTTTCATGGTCTCCAAGCTCGGAAGGTGGCGCAACAGCAGGACTGGGACAAGGTTTGATAAGCGCGCGAGGGATACGTTCGCGAGAAGTCGAGCTGCCCCCGGTCAAGACAGGCACACGATCCTTGGGCCTCGCCGTAGTTCCAATCGGTTCAGCTGTCTCGTGGCCCTCGGCGATGAACCGATTATCCGGTTGCCAAGGCAGATGCCCCGTGATCGGATCGCCACACATCGTGACATTCGTGTCCCATGCCGGTTCCGCGGATGCGGATGCGGCGGTTTCTACCCAGATGACGGCCGGTGTAAAGAAGGCACTGCGCTTGCACGCAATGTCTCGCGCAAGCTGACCGTCAAGGCAAACACCAGTGCGCGGCTGACGGAGGCACTTGCGGCGAGGACCGCAACGTCACTTTCCACCCCGCAGGCTCAATACGATCCAACACAGGACGATCCTGAGCGCGATTGAATTACATGCTCATTCGCTTGTCCCCATCTCAGCTGTCCACATGTCTCGCAAATGTCGGGCACCCGACACCTATTGTCGAATTGTCGAGATTAGAACGTTTGTTCGCCGGTCTCTCCGCCAAATACCGATCAATCCGCCCATCGATAAACAAAAATCATCTTCTTGGAGCATCTGAGCAGTTGGCATGGTGTTTGCTGATCCCTGGTTACAAGCGGCAGAAAGCAGTCTGCATGATGGCGGTTCATGAAACGAACGGAACGGAGGCCACATGACGGTTCGTCATCGAACCGACGTTCTACCAAGCGGCCTGCATAGTCCGCCGGCGGAAGGGGCAATCCCGACGTCACAGCTTGCAACCAACTCAATGAGAAGGAAAACGCTATGACCAAGATTTCCGAAAGATCCTTTGAAACGATCGAAAACCCGGCGTCATCGCCGCTCAAGGTGCCAGATCAGTTCGGCGCATCCGTTGAAAAGGGGAACAAGCAGGTGACAGAGGCTTTTTTGAAATTTGCGTCCGGCGCTGAAGCGACACAGAAAATGCTGCCTCCGATCCTCGAAACGACAAGTCTGTTCGGCAACGAATTGTCGTGGAAGACGATCGCTGCACTGCAGGCCGACGCCGAGGCCAGCTTCTCGCATCTGCAAGCTTTGCTTAGCGCAAATTCGCCGTCGCAGGTCCTCGAACTGCAGTCGACCTTCCTGCGCAAGCGGGTTGAGACAAGTTTGCAGCACGCCAAGGAATTCCGGGTACTCGCAAGCAGGACGGTGGAGGAAATCTCAAAGCCGGTCAAGGATGCTTTTGACAAGGTGCTGACGGACCTCAAGGCGACGTAAAACTGAGGAGACACCTAAATCGCCTGGACGGATCGTGATCGAAGCTTCTTTTGAGGAGTTTAAGACTATCTTTGACGAGTTGGTCATTGGGAGAGGATAGCTCCGCGGCAAAGACACCAATCGCTATGGCAACGATAGCAGCAGCCGCCCTTTTTAGGGCGGCCCACTTTATCAGTCGTCCATTTCAAAGGTGCGGTATTCGCCGCTTTCGTTGTCGTAAACCTCGACCTCGACCGAGCCTCCAGAACGCTGGATGCTTTGGACATCAACGTCACGGTACTCGCCCGCTTCGTAGTCGTAAACCTCGACGGTCTGTCCCGATCTGACTAGATTGCCTTTGCCAATCTCGACCGCACCGCCAGAATCGCTATCTACACCATCCCAGGCGAAGGTGTTCGCCGGAAGCGATAGCGTCAGGACGGCGGCCACCAACAACGATTTCAATGGCAATGGTAATCTCCGGTCTTGTGATTGGTGTGGCAGCCGTTTGAATCCGTTCCGCCACTGTGAGCGGAAGCTGCCGAAACAGACAGCGAGAACGTGGACCATGCGACCAAGATTGCGATTGCGATTTTCATTTCTAACCCCGACGGCAACAGGTGGGTGCGAGTTAGCTCGCCGCGCCTCGCGGAGTTGCCCAGAGAGTTGGATGCCCCACCCAAGAACATCTAATTCAATTTACACTAATGAGTCGAGCACATTAGTACGAGGAACTACAATTTGGAGTATGGTAATTCGGTGACGTTCGATCCAACCTCGTGAACAGCCTGCGACGGAGTAACCTTTCGCAACATTGTGCACACGCCGCGCGCAGCGAGTGTCTGGTCAGGACTGGCATGGTCGCTGCGTTATCGCTTGCACCACGGCCGAGGCTCCGGCGGGAAGCTCATTCTGACAGACAAAGGCCTTGCGGTCAGAATGCCATGAAGGGGTGCGTGGGCACGAGCGCGTTGTCGAAAACAGCAAACCCCGCAGAGAATTCGTTCGATCGAGCCGGTGCGCAGTGCAACGAGCACGGCCGATCAAGGATGATGAAGAGTATCGGAGGTGGCATGAAAGAGGCCGCGCCCACCGAGAACGGATATCTGAGATGGATATGCTCTTTGGAAAGTCACGCCTTGCACCGCCTGGCTTACCTTACCTGGGTTTTCGCGAACTCAATGAAGGAGAGCAAACCATGACTGCCCCTTATCATTATCACATCGGCGTGGACTACCACAAAAGCTACAGCCACCTTGTCGTGCAGGACTCTGCCGGGAAGACATTGCGATCCGGCCGTGTGAAGAACGACCGCCAGTCTCTCGGATCGTTTCTGGAACGGTATCGGGAGAACAGCCATGCAGTGATCGAAGCGACCCGCAACTGGATGGTGATGTATGATTGGCTGGACGACATCTGCGACGATGTCGTTCTGGCGCATCCGTTGAAGGTGAAGGCGATCGCCGACGCCAAAATCAAGACGGACAAGATCGACGCGACGGTGCTGGCGCACTTGTTGCGTGCCGATCTGGTGCCGGAAGCCTGGGCACCAACGGAGAAGGCGCGGGACCTTCGCGTGGCGCTTCGTGAGCGGATGTTCTATGTACGGCTGCGCACGATGGTGAAGAACCGGGTTGTGACAGTGTTCGACCGTTACCCAGAGCAGACGGCGCAGTTGAAGAAGCTGGGCGACCTGTTCAGCAAGACCGGCCTCCAGCAGCTCGCCACGCTCAACGTATCAGCGATCGACCGAATCCAGATCGACCGCGGGCTAGAGTTCATCGGCGACATTGACGGGCGGATCAAGCAGGCCGAAGCCACGATCAAGGCGATGACGAAGACCAACGGCAATGTGAAGCTGTTGAAGACCATCCCTGGCATCGGGGAGTTCTTCGCCCGGCTGATCGATGCGGAGATCGACGACATCGATCGCTTCCGGAATCCGAAGAAGCTGGCTGCCTATGCCGGGCTTGTTCCCTCGACCTACTCGAGCGGTGGCAAGACCTATCATGGGAAGATCATCAAGCAGGGCAACAAGTGGCTGCGCTGGGCCTTCGTCGAGGCTGTTGCACCGGCCGTCGCTGCCGACTCGCAGCTTCGTGCCCAATATGAACATTTGAAGCGCAATTCAACCAACAACAAGGCGCGTGTCGCGATCGCGCGCCAGCTTTTAACGATCGCCTTCCAGATCCTGCGTGACCAGCGCCCTTACGAGCGTCGCGGCGTCGTTGGTGAGGAAGGTGCATCGGCAACGATATCCCGGCTGTCCCGATGATTTCTTAGCGAGCCCGGCAGGTCTGGGCTGAGCTCTTATCGGAGAATGGGAAACCGGGAACCGAACGCCACTATGTGACCGAAGCCGGAAGGAAACGGCATCAGGGGCACGGATTGGAGAATGGTTCAAGACCGGAGGACGGAACACGCCGTCCTTCGAACGGGGAAGATTTTTCCGACCGGCCGAAACGTCGGTCAAAGTAAAGCCAAACCCAGGGAAAGCCACGAAAACAAAGCGTTTTTTTCCTTGTGTTCTTTCATTGGAGAAATCAGCATAGCGGCCGCACGAAAGTGCGGGATTTCGGGAATTCTCGCCGTGCGAGAGCGGGAAACAGCGCAGCCGCAGGAGCCTCAACATAGTGGCCCGCAGGGGAGGCGGGACCGACTGCGCCCCGCGCCTCGCACACCGCATGGAGGCACCTTGTCCGCAAACGCAGATGAAACTGAGTCCAAGATAGGTTGAGGAAAGCAGGAGAGGAGCAGGCAAATGGCGAAATCGAATGTGGTTCCGTTCAGGAGGCCGCGGAAGTCCGGCGGCAAGATCGATCGCCGTAGCCCGCAGGGAAAACCTCGAACGGGACAGAGCGGTTCGCGCAAATCACTGATGGCAGTCATCTCAGCTATCGTCGTTGCTGCGGCAGGCTGGCTTGCCTTCGGCGGCGCCGGCAACCTCCCCGGACTGCCGGCTGTGGCCAAGACACCGGTAGCGGACTCAGCGTCGGCCGCCTTTTCAATCTGCAGCGACGGTCGTCATGTGAATTGCGTCGTCGACGGCGATACATTCTGGTTCCAAGGCGAAAAAATCCGCATTGCGGATATCGATACACCTGAGCTCAGCCCGCCTCGCTGCGAGGCGGAACGGATCAAAGGCGAGGCCGCGAAAGCACGCCTGCTGGCGCTCCTCAATGCCGGCGCGTTTTGGCTTTCGGCCGGCTGGCGCGACGAAGACAAGTATGGCCGCAAGCTCCGGACCGTAATACGATCAGGACACTCGCTCGGAGCCACTCTCGTCAACGAGGGCCTTGCCAGGCGCTGGGACGGTGCAAGACACGGATGGTGCGGCTGAGGACCCGCGAGAGGATCGTTGCCGGATGGCCGAAACCGCCCGGCGGGTTCGGGGAGCGTAAGCGAGTAGAGCCGTGCGCCGAAGGCGTCTCGCCCAAGCCCACCACTCGCGTTTCATAACAGATCTGAATCAATCAATACCGACCGATTCATAAGTGTCGTTGGACGGGATTCCCGAGATCAGCGATTCTAACCTCATGATCTCGCAACCCTACCATCTCTATGTCGAGCGCTCAGACGCGTCCAGGAACATGTCGCGCTACTACGCCATGTCGATCGAACCCAACCTGTTCGGGGACGTCTGTCTCCTGCGTAAATGGGGCCGCATTGGAGCCAAAGGCCAGATGATGGTCCATCATTTCGGACGGGAAGAAGATGCCGTCGAACTGTTTCTCGATCTGCTCCGACAAAAGCGAAAACGCGGTTACCGCCCGCGCGCCTCTGTGGCGAGTTGAGAAAGGCCCGTCGAAGCGGGCCATGTGGGCGCCTCATCGGCGCCGGTCCCAATCGGTCTCGAAGGACACCTCGATCTCGACGAAGAACGGGATCTTGATCGCAAGCTTCAGACCGAGCTTGCCCTTGCGGCAGAAGTGGCTGATCACCTTGCCGAGATTCCGGAGCCGGCGGCCGGTGGCGGCGAGGAATTGGGCGAGTTGTTGCATGGCGTTTCTCCTTTCGAAATGCGGTTATCGCAGGGGATAAGCGGCAGACCGGAAAGGCGGGACGCACCCAAAGGGCCGGAACGGACGTGGAGGACCTGCCGGCGACCGAATTTTGATCCGCGAGGAGCCGCAGCGCGGCGGGGAAAATTCTGGCGGCGGCAGGTTGCGTCGTGACGAACGGGCTGCAACATCCCCGATGACAGATGACGGCAGGTCGAAAGGAAGAGGCTCAACGGGTCGTCCTCGCCATCATTGCGATGGTCTCGTCGGCATCGCAACGAAGGGCCGCTCTCGACGCCCTCCGGCTGGTCGAGCCCGCCGCGGGATTGATTATGATCCTGTGCACCTGATGTAGCTGACACGGGAGGCGCTTACCGCGATACCGGTTTGCCACGTGATATCCTTGATGATCGGCGCAAGTGAGCCAAGTTCGTCATCGGTGAGCGCAATCAGCTCCGGATAGTCGATGTCGACGCCGGTATAGTCCGCCGTCAAAGCGCTGGACCAATCGCCGCCGTTGATGCGGTATTCATGCGTGTCGAAATCGATGTCGAGTTCATCGAGCAGGATGATGGTGAAGCGTCCGAAGATCTCGGTCTCACCTTCCAGCCGGTACGCCGCATATTCGTCGTCGCCGGCAAGAACGCTCCGCTCCAATGCCATGATGGTCCGGATACGACCGGCAGCCGCCTCAAGCCCTTCGAGCAGTCGATCATGGAGCTTTCGCGAGACGTCGGTATCGCAGCCGAAGCGGTTTGCCAGGACGACGAGCCGGAAACCGGAAAGCTTGGTGTAGAGCGCAAGGTTCTGGTCAGATGTCATTGTGTGATCTCCTTCATCTTGATGACGGAGACCGGCCACTCTGTGGCAAAGAGGGGTCAAGGACCGCGGACCGCGGCTTGCAAGCGGGGGAACCAATTTTTTCGGGAAGCGAAGTGCAACGCAGCGGCGTTAAAATTGGGGGAGACCGCGCCGTCCTTGACGCCGGATTTGCTGGAGTAAACTGGGACGTCAGAGAGAGAAGAGACCCGCGGACCCGGAGGGGACGCGACCGTATCCGGTGTGAGCCGGAGGGGAGCGTTGAGGGGTGAATCCCTGACAGCCGGAAGGCCGGTCGATCCGGCCGACCGGCTCATATTCCGGCAGAATGAGAGCCGCCTCAGAAGGGCGGCTCGGCTTCGATAGTGCCGTCCTGTTCGGCAAGCGCCACGGCCAAATCAGCCTGGGCGAGCTGAAGCTCCGCTTCGACCTGGCACCGCTCGACGGCGTCGCAGGCGTTCCTCAACTCGGCACGCAGTTCTTCGATGTGCTGTTCGATGGTCATCGTCTCATCTCCTTGAGTTCGTGAAAGACGAGACGGCGGGGCGGGACGAGATGACGGGGTCAAGGAGCGCGGAAGCGACCGGCGGAGCCGGCGAGTGGGGGTGCCGATTTTGTTGGAGCGAGGAAACCGGAGCGGAGGCAAAATTGGGGGCGACCGCTCGTCCTCGAGGCCGGCATTTCTTCCCGGCACGATAGCATCCACTGAGCAGACATATTCCGGTTCCGTATCGCACCGAAAAAGCAGGCGGCAGGCTCGATGCCTGCCGCCGGCTTGTCTTTGTGACCAGTTGGCCCCGCCTTGGTGGCGGGGCCGTCCGGGCCTCAGTCCCGGTTGGGGCGGGACCAGATCAGCTGGTAGCCGTCCTCGCCCTCGACCTCGGTGAGGGTTGCGTAGATCGGAGCGGGGAAGCTCGGGTCATCGAGCTTGACCGAGAGGTAGTCGCGGTCCTGCTCGGAGCGCTTCTGCCAGGCCGCACCCAGCTCGACATTGCCGGCGTAGATGCGGTAGTGCGGGCCCTTGTCGGAGGGGTTTTCGACGCGGGCGATGCGGGCCTTGACGTTGAGGGCGAGCGTGCGGATCGAGCCGTTGAAGCCGGTTTCGGTGGAGGTGAAGGTGCCGATGGTTGCCATTGTCGTATTCCTTTGCTGTTTCGGGCCGCGCCCATCGCGGCCTCGATGGCTGTCGCAAGGATCGGGGACGATCGGACCGCACCCGGAGGGCCGGAATGAAATGGTGGGCGCCCGGAAAAACTTTGTTGTTCCGCGAGGAATGGGCGCACCGCGCTCAGGGGAAGAAAGTTTTGGAAGGCCGTTGCGGGAGGACGATCGAGGCGAAGCCGGTTTTCGATCAGACATGCCTCATCGAGCCCACGAAGGACGTGGCCTGGCTCAGGGCCAAAGGAATATGGCGATGGCAGCTGCGCCCCGACTGCCTGCCGGGTCCCTGCAACGGTGGGGCTGCCGCCTTGCCACATGTCAAAATCAGGCGTCCGGGAACAGCCGAACAAGGGCGTTGCGTTGGCCGTTCTTCGGGCTATCGTCGTGTTCGCGAATCGTCGCCTGGAGGACCTATGCGTCAGCAGCCAAAGCCGTTTACCGTCGAAATCAAGCCGTCCCGGAAGCTCAAACCGATTGACCGGAAAACCTCGATCTGGGGCAAACTGGACCTCACGGCTGATCCCGACACGCTCTCCGCGTTGAGGCCTGAACAGGTGCCGGCCGCTGGCGAGACCAACGACCGACGCTGATGGCCTTCAGGCCGCGAGCCGCTCGCCAGCGGTTTCGGGCTGCAGGGAGTGCAGGAAACTGACGGCCCGTTGCGCATGCGCCGCCGCCTGGAATATCGCCCGTCTGTCGTCGACCAGGACCTTGAGCCAGGAGTCGAGGTACGAGGCGTGATCGGGGCGGGGCTCGAGCTCGGGAGCAATGCCGAGATCGGCGCACAGGAAGCAGCTGCCGAGTTCGGCGATCAGTTCCTCTCGCGCCCGCTCGGATTTGTCCTTGGCATAGCGGCTGAGGTCGCGGCCGAGGCGATGCGCCGGCGCCGTCCAGTGCGTGACCTCGTGACTCAAGATCGCATAATAGCTGGCCGTATCCTTGAAGCTCTCAAACGGTGGCATCTGGACGATATCGGCGGCCGGCGCAAAGAAGGCCTGGTTGCCGCCGTGGCGGATCACAGCACGGGTGTTGCGGAAGAAGCTGTCGGCACGCTCGAGGCGCTCGACCGGGTCCGGCGCGGGCCCCGGCTGGTGATAATATTGGTCGGGCAGTCCGTCGATCTGTTCGACGTTGAAGACGCTGTAGGCCTTCAGGAAAGGGATCTCCCGCTCGACCTCGCCGCCATTTCCGTCGGTTTCGGACTTGGTGAACCGGCTGGCGAAGACGACCGTCGCCCCGGTCTCGCCCTTGCGGACAGCAGCGCCCAGTTCGAGGGCCTGCTTGAACGTCATCCACGTGGATGACGTATATCCCCGGGCGCTGCCTTCCGACCAGAGAAGCAGCACGTTGACGCCCGAATATGGCTGCCCGTTATGACGCAGCGGCCGGGTAATACGGCCGACCATATTCTTGGCGTTCCATGGCTTCATCCACGGCCGCACGCCCTTCGCCAGATCTTCAACGATTCTGTCCGTGATGCGGGTATAGAGATCCACCCGTTGTCTCTCCGTACTGCTCATCTTCAAGCCTCCGTTTTGAGGCCGCGCCCGTCGCGGCCCGTTGCGGAGGGCAGAAGGCAGGAGCCGATCAGCCGGCCGATGCACCGGAACGGCCGGAACTTAAGTGGAGGACGGCGGAGCCGTTGCATCTGCCGGCAGCTCCTGCAGACCCGACAAGCGGGACGGGCCGCAACGGACGTGCCACCTGCCTGATTTCCGATTCCCTTTTGGCCGCGTCAGCGACACGAAAACAGGCCGGCTCCGTCAGGGAGCCGGCCCTTCTCGCGTTTATCGAAGTGCGGGGCCGAAGCCCCGCCGGCATGGCCTAGTCGAATGCCGAGATCTGGGCTTCGGCGGCCTTGCGGCCCAGCGAGTGACCCGGCTGCTCGACCGGCCGGTCGAATGGCTTCCAGGTCTCGCCGATCACCTGGGCATAGGCGGCAACGGCGCCTTCGGCCGCCATTCTAAGCGAATGGGCCTGTATGCCCATGTCGGCGGCGAACTCGCGCTTGCGCTGGGCGGCGCTGTCATAACCGACAGGGCCGTCGAGGTCCTCGTCGCGGGCATCGTTGGCGGCTTTGGCGGTGGCATCGCGCGCCTCGGTGACAGCGCGGCTGTAGAACTGGCCGGCGCCGTGGGCAGAGCCGACGAAGGCGCCGACGATGCGCTGCAGGTGGATCTGCATGGCCTTGTCGCCCAGGCCATCACCGAGCGCATCGGCGGTGTCGATGACGAGCCGTTCGTGCAGGTCGCGGATGCCGTCGCTGTCGATGACGGCGGTGCCGAAACTCTCGGCGATCTTCAGGGCCTGGCTGGCGTCGGGGCATGTCAGCCGGACCATTTCGATGGTGGCGCCCTTGCGCAGCTGCACGACGCGGGCGGGTTGGCGAGAGGAGGGTGCGGACTTGGCCATGATCGTTTCCTTTCGAGGTCGTCCGATCGGGCTCCGGCCCATGCCGGCTTACCCTTCGGTGCGGTCATTCCGAACCGGCGGAAGACGGGCGTTTCAGGGTCCGGCCCTGCCTGGACGAGCGGAGCCGGTTTGCGTGCGACGGGGGCAAACTGCCCTCGAAAGAGCACGCGAGCCTGCTCCGCGAAGGACGGCGGGGTCCGGCCGCCCCGCGGCGCGACAGCGACCTTGAAGCGCACGGCCGCCGGTTCAGACCGCAGCAAAACCGAAGGCAATCCGGTTTTGTGAGGCAGATGGCGTCCTCGATGAATGACAGGGGCTAACGGGCAAGTAAGCCTGTGCGCCGACGACGCTCGACCGGCTAGGCAACCAATAGTATTGCAGCCAGGCTCGCAAAACATTGCCGCCATCATCGGGCGGCCCACCCAACCAAGCATTGTTCAGGGGCTCTTCATTGAGAACCCTGCTCGTGCACGGAGTGATGAAAATGAGAGCCGAGGGACAACATGGAGTGGAACACCGGATACGGCGAAAATATTGACAATCGCACGTTATGGCATCGCAAGGCCGGCAGCTATGGCGGCGAGCATCTGCCGCTCAGGGGCGGCTTAGGGGTAACGGATAGGGAAGACCCGCGTGTTAGGAGCACCTTTGTAGATCGGGCTTCGGTCCGCTCGGCATTCATGATTGATCGCACTCCATGTCGTCGATATCCTCGGCCAAATCCGCGGCGTGCTCCGACAAAATGGCAGCGACGTTTTCGAGGAGCATAGCTAAATCGGGATCGTTTTCGAAAAACTGTTCCAGTTTGGCCTTTAGCTTTTCGATATAGAAGTTATGAATATGCAACGATCCATTCATCTCTGCGAGGCTTGGCATGTTGTGCTCCGGATATGAGAGGTAGGATTACGTCGCCTTGATACACGCGTGCGCGACCGGGCGCTATCTGTTGCGGTCTTATAGTAATGTGACGCTTGATTTGCATCGACCGCGTCAATCGTCGGCGCCTCGAGCTTTTACTTCGGCAAGTCGAGCTTCAGAGTGCGGTTTCGAGGTGAACCCGGTTGCTTTCGGTGAGAAGTCCCACGCCTGCGCATTTCAGTACTCTCGATTTCTATCTGCTGAACGGCTTCGAGGAGGTCGGCCGCCGGTGACTATTTGGCATCAGGATTGGCTTTGGAGCCACTTGGCGCGTTCTGCGAGGAGTCGGGCATGCCGCCGGCGATCAACCTCCGTTTCAGCTTCGTAGGAAACGCTTCAGTAGAATGGCATTTTCTGTGACGGGCCGTCGTTCCTCGACCTGTAGAACCTGGATCAGCGATCGCTGCTGGGCGAGCTTGTCCTCCCACGCTGCGAGTTTCTCGGGCACGACCTTGCGATCGTTGGCGCGGCGCAATTCGTTGATCTGCCGACGGTTGGTGTAGATCGCGATCCGCCGGCGTGCGCTTGGCGTGCGCGCGCCGCGGCGATCAGCCGGTGCGGTCCTGCCGGCTAGCCTGGGCTTCGATCGGCGCGTCATCTCCAGCAATTATCGAGCGGTTCGGCACCTAAGTCCTTCATGCCCCTTTCCTCCGCCGACATCGCGACCGGCCGGGTCCAGGGCCGGCTTGAACCGGGCGGAGCCTGCCTCGACGCGGCTGGGGCGCAAGCGGCACGCCTCCTTCTCTTTCCCACCCACCCTTTTCCTGTTCTCATTCCTCTGTTTCACGCGAAGCTTCAGAGCCTCGTTCCAATCCTCTCGCGGTGGGCGGAGCCGCATCCAGTCGCAGCCGGCGCCGTCGGCAAGCGCCCGTAATCGCCCAGCAAACATGTCGCCTTGAGGATTGGCGTCTGTCGCAGCGACGAGTTGGACATTGCGACGTGAAGCAAGCGCACCAAGGGCTGCGGCCGTGGTCGGAGACCAGCCGCCGCCGGTGCTGAGATAAAGCGTTCCATCACGCAATCCTTCGATGGCGGCAAGGCTCATGGCGTCAATCGCAGCTTCCGTCACAGCCAGGCGCATTGAAGCGTCCGAGCCAAAGCGGAACAGGACCTTCGCTCCCCCGGTGGCAAAGCCGCGATATTGCGGGCCGCGCGCCTCCCATCCGGTGATGTCGCCGGCATGGTTCGTATGAGCGGCCCAAAGGCTGCCGTTCGGGCCTTCTCGAAGGAGGTCGCGTTCGATCGCCGTGCGGAGCAGATATGTCGGAAGGCAGCGCTCGTTGTGCAGGTATTGCCAGGTCGATGAGCCTTGCCACGGGCGGCGACGTGCCTGCCAACGATCGGAAACGGAAAACTCGGAGTTGGCGACAGGGCTTCGAGATTGCCATCCTGGCGCGGAAATTTTGAATCCCACGAGACTCCCGACCTTTTCGACGGCTTCGAGAAAGCCGGCGCGATCGAGGTGCTCGACGAGCCCAAAGACATCGCCTTTCGCCTCGCTTAGGGGGTCGAACCATCCGCGCCCTTCATGCGTGACTATGACAATCTCACTGCTGCGCCGAAACTTCACTGCCCGACGGGAGCTCTCCTTGGCGTCAACGGCAAAACCGGCCTCTTCCAGCACCGCGGCGCAGGATACGGCCTCGCGAAGGCCCTCTATCTCTCTTCTTTTCATTTTCCTTCCGATCACGAGTGATCGCCTCCTGCTCGTCAGCGTTATCTATTAGCCGCTTCAGCGGCCGCGAAGAGCAAAGGCCGCAACGGCGCGGCTGGCAACCTAGTGAATTATACAAAGTCGGCCGCGGCGAAGCCTCCCTTGCGGCCCCGCCGCTCGCAAGCGGCACGGCCGCAGGCCATGTCGCCGCCCGCTCAATGCCAAGGCGTGTATTCATGGACGATCTCAAGATCGTCGTCTACGTCGATTTCGTCGGACGGCAGGACGCCGTATTCGCGGTCGACGGAAAAGATGGTGGCGGGGGCCATCAGGTCGGAGAGAGCTGGAAAGTGCGTCTTAGCGATCTCGATAGCTCCAGCTAACAAGCTCCCGAAAACAGATCGCGGGCACCCGGCGTGACATATCGGACGCTTTCGACTGGCGAAGAACCCAGCAACTTGGTATCTCACCGCGTAGGCGGCAGGCCGGGCAGGGAAGTTGGTAATGGATTCACGCAGGGACATAGCCGAGCGGGTCATCGCGCGTTGGAATGCACGGGGAATTCGGCTCGATGAAGACCCGGGTTTCATGGAACTGGTCGCTCTTTGGACGGCAGGGAGGATTGCGTCCGATGAAATGCGCCGCCGATATTCTGCGCTTCAGCGCGAGCGGTCGCTGTCCAGGTCAAATCCACTTGGTGTGAATCGCTGCGACGAAGGGGCGGATGTCGATCATCGGTCGATTGCGATTCCAGACGATGGACCGGATGACCGGGGAGGTCTCGGACTGCCGCCGCAAGGATAACTTTCACGAAGGGCTCAACGGAAGAGAAGCTCCTTCGCCGAGTTGCTTCGCGCGGGAATGCCGAGAATAAAATCGAACACCGGTTCCGGATTTCCTGGAATCGCGACCTAAAACAGGCGGCGTTCCCGCGGCTCCTTCCACCGTGCGCTCGAATCCGAATTTTCAAAGCCTCAAGCAGCGCGCCGAAAGATCGCCATCACTTCAAGCTGTCTTTTCGATCATACGAATGGCCGCCTCAATCGAGTCTGCGCCGAGCAGCACCAAAGCATCCTGCAGGCATCGCTCGATATCGACGACGGTTCGGTCCTCGATCCGCGCGATCTCTTCCAACGTTCTGCTCTGTTTCAGCCATCGGAGGGAGGCCAACTGGAGGGGGCAAAGCTTCGACGTATCCATTATCGAACGATCCTCTCTTGCTGGATGAGTTGCCTCGGAGTCGCATAGCGTGCTCATTTCTGGGAAACGTACGGCACGGGCGTGGACTTGCGCGCAGCCGTCGGGCGCTCCACCAGAACGATTGTTCGCGGGAGGTCGGATGCCACGCTCAGCGACTTGAGCTCATCGCCCAGGCGCTTGTCCGCTTCGTTGAGGCGGTGATGAAGGCGATGGTAATCCGTCCAGGTTGGCGTCCGAAAGGTCTCGAGCCATCGCGAAGGCTGCTGAACATCGCGCGTGAGGGTCCAATGGCGTGCGCCGGCTCGGCTTTGAACATGCCGCCGTCTGCGCATGATCTCAAGAAAGACAGCGGCGTTTTCTTCGGCAATCGCATATTCCGTCGTCACCAGAATTGGGCCGCTTCTCGGCTTCAGATCGAGTGCAGGTACTGGCGCATCGAAGGCGCCGGAGGCTTCGAGTTCAGACTCCAAGCGGTTGCTGATCGGCAGCTTGAGCCCAAGTGCGGCGACCAGCAACGAGGCGGCAGCAGAACATGCCAAGGATAAGGAGAGGGAATGGTTTTCGGCGATAATTCCCCAGAGCCAACTGCCAGCGGCGATCCCCCCATAAGTAAAAGCGCTGTAGATGGAAATCGTGCGACCCACCACCCAGCGCGGGCTTGCCAACTGCACGTTGACGCCGAACCCCGACCATCCGGTTACCCAGCCGGCGCCGCCGAAGGCGAGGCAGACTGTTGCGATGATCAGGGAAGACGTCAGCGCAAGTGAGATCGCACATACCGCGCACGCGACACATGCCAGAACAATCAGCAGTTCCTGCGTGACCGCGCGCCTGAGTGGCGGGTTCACGAGCCCCGCGATCAGCGCGCCGGCGCCGAAGCCACCCATGAGAATACCGTAGTCGATTGGGCCGCCCTGCAAGAGTTCTCTTGCGACGAGCGGCAGGAGCGCCAGCATCGAGGTTCCGGTCAGCCCAAACAGCGTACCGCGGACAATAGCTGCCTTGATTTCCGAGGATATCGCCGTGAACCGCAGTCCATCATAGATCGCCGTCATGAGCGCTTCGCGAGGGAGGGGCGACGCTTTCACGGTCCACTTGTTTCGCCACAGAGCGGTGAGGGGCGCGACGAAGCCAAGCGTGGTGAGCGCGAAAGTGACGAGCGGCCCAAAAATCGCAACGATGATGCCGCCAAGCGCGGGACCGACGCTACGGACCGTGTTGAATCCGACATTGAGAAGGGTGACGGCCGACGGCAGATAGCGGCGCTCCAGCATGTCGCCAAGCGAAGCGCGCCACGCGGGATCGCTGAGTGCGATACCGCAGCCGTCAAGGAAACTGAACGCCAGGATCATCCATGGATCGGTGATGCCGAAAGCCATCAGGATCGTCAGCATCGCCGAGGCCGCCATCATCAGGCTTCGGCCGACGATCATGACCATGCGCCGGCTGTAGTTGTCGGCAATCGCGCCAACGAAAATCGCAAGAAAAAAGGCAGGCAGGGTAGACGAGGCCTGGACCAGGGCGACCATCACATCCGAGGTGGAAACGGTGGCCATCAGCCAGCTGAGAGCCACCGTCTGCATCAGCCAACCCAGGCTGGAGAGCTGAGACGCGAAGAAAATCGAACGGAACGTCGAATTCTTCAGTGGCGCCAGTAGGCCTACGGATGCTGTCCCTTCATTTGATGGCATGTCATTCGGTCTCTTTCGGACGGGGCACTTCGGCCGTCTTTGCGGGGCGGCGGCGATGAGGGAGGGCAGTGGGAACTGGGTTGGCCTTACTTCCTCTCTCCGGCCTTGAGCCTGTGAGCAGAGGGTCGCAAGTTCCGCTTCGGCGGGCTGCGGCAAGACCACAATCAAAAACAGAGGAAAAAGCGGCTGTCGTCGACCAGGGATCGACGACAGCCGAGTGAACCTGGATGGCAGGGGTTGATGCCACTCCCAGGCCAGGAGCCGTGTCGGACTTGCGGCTATTCTCCGCAGTCCTAGTGATCGTGAGGTTTTGTTTTTGGTCGGCGCCGCCTTTTAACCGTTGCTGCTCGACGGATGGTCTCATCACTAATCACCTCACGGACGCAAAACGCGCGGGACTGGATGGCTCCGGGTTCGTCGCGCGTCCGTTGTACGTTCAATAACGAGCTCAGTTTCCGCAGGCTTTTCACTCAAATGCAAAGCGGCGAGAAGCTGGGAGACGTCCTGATCCGATAGAGAGAGGCGATGATGCAGACGCCGGAAACTCATCCAGGCCGGCGTGCGAAACGTTTCCGTCCAATGGGAGGGCTTTCGAAGATTTCGCTGGAGCGTCCAGGCGCGCGCGCCTGCGTGAGCTAAGGCGTATCTGCGAGTGCGCATGTGATCGAAGAAGCTGTCCAGGTCGCTTTCGTCTATGGAATACTCTGTCCTCGCTGCAATCGGACCGCTTTGCGGCTTCAGATCAAGCGCCACCGATGGAGCCGGAAAAACCGCGCCCTGCTGGTCTCCCTCCGCCCCCAGATGCACCTGCAAGACCAACCCTGACGCAGCAACAAGAAGCAGGGCGGCCGCGGCCAGCTCGAGAGAAGAAGCGAGCGAATATGACTGGGCAACATGGCCCCAGATCCAGCTGCCGGCTGCCATGCCGCCGGATAGGAACGCATAATAGATCGAGAGCGTGCGGCCGACGACCCAGCGCGGACTTGCCAATTGCACCCAGACGTCAAAGCCGGTCCAGGTGATGATCCAGCCGGCGCCGCCGAAAGCAAGCGCAAGTGTTGCTGAAGGCACAGAGGAGGTGAAGGCAAGTGAGATGCAACACACCGCGCAAGCAATGGAAGCAATTGCCATCAGCCATTCCTGCCTTAAGAGCCGGTTGTTCAATCCGGCCACGCAGGCGCCCGTTCCAAAACCTGCGAAAAGAACGCCGTAGGCGATGGGGTCGTCGGCCAAACGATCGCGGGCGACGAGCGGCAGAAGTGCGAGGATAGCAATAGCGGCCGGGCCGAAGAGGGTTGCGCGCATGATTGTCGCCCGGATATCGGACGAAAGCGCCGTGAACCGGATGCCATCTCGGATTGCGGTCGACATAGGCTCCGCAGGCAGAGGAGACGGGCGCGCGTGCCACTTGTTACGCAATACCGCGGCGAGAGGCGCCAGGTTGCTGCATGCGGAGAAGAGAAAGGCGGCCAATGGTCCGAGAAAGGCGAGAATAACCCCGCCCAGCGCCGGCCCAACGCTTCGCGTCATGTTATATCCAGTAGACATAAGCGTCACCGCGGCCGGGATATCCCCCACGGAGGCGTGCCAGGCGGGGTCATTCAGCGCAAATCCGCAGCCTGCGATAAATCCCAGCGCTAGAATGAGCCAGGGACTGAGGAAGTCGAAGGCGGCGGCACCTGCCAGTGCGACAGACGCTAGCGCGATCAATGACAGTCCTATGATCATCACCGATCGGCGGCTATGAGTATCGGCGATGATGGAGAGTATGAATGCCGGAAGCGTTGTCGACGCCTGTACGAGCGCGACCGTCAGATCGGAAGCGGTGATCGTCACCATCAGCCAACCAATCGCGACGGTCTGCACAAGCCATCTGAGATTTGCGACTTGCGCTGAACTCCAAATCGAACAGAATGCTGCATTGCGCAGCGGAGCAGGGGTGGTTGCCCCGGTCATGGAAACGTCTTCGATCTGCATCTGCATTTAGGTTACTCTGACGCTTCCCATCATCTCGCTGACGAAGGAGCTTATCCGTAACCACGATATGATTTCCGGCGTTATTCAGCTGCTTGGCGCAGGAACACTGCATCGAGCAGGAGAGACACCAGGCACGTAGCGCCGGTGTGAAGGCGGGCCGCCTGATATTCTCCCTCGCGAATCTTTGAACCGGCCGCCGAAATTTGTCCCTTCAGAGTTCACGCACGGCACTGCCGGTTCGGCCAACTGCCAAAGGCTTTCCCAGACCTCATGCGCCTCCCATACTCGCCGGGATTTGGCCCTAGACGGAATCGCGCGAGGCGCAACGGCCCGACATGGTAGCCGTGGCTCGCCAGACGCGCACGGGATGCGGCTGCCGACCCGGAAGTAAGCACAATCCGGAATAAAGTTAGGGTAACGGGCCGCGAATTTTCGCAGCAGCCATGACCATATCATCTATCGCTAAGGACCTCACGAGAGGCTCCCCACAAGGTCAGAAAAAGGGTGCCTAGAAGTGACTAGCGAAAACCTTGATTCACTCCGATGGCTTAAAAATCAGGCCAAACATATTGCGGATGGCACCTCGTCGCCTTAAAGGTTTTTGCAGCGGCAATCTGCTTTGCAATCGTGAAGGATTTGTTCATGGCCACCGGAACAGTTAAGTTTTTCAATGGAGACAAGGGTTTTGGCTTCATTACGCCCGACAATGGAGGCGCTGACGTGTTTGTGCATGTGTCTGCTTTGCAGGGCGCCAGCAATCTGAGCGAAGGGCAAACTGTGAGCTACGATGTCGGTCAGGATCGGAAGACTGGTAAATCGAAGGCAGAAAACGTACGCGTTCTTTGATTTGCGATCGTCTAGTTTGTCCATCGAACTTGGCCTTGCAGGCCGTTCGTTGTTGCGGGCGAAATCCTCAGATTGGAGCTCGAATCCTGTCCTTCGGGCTTCAGGTATTTCGAGGAGTTGATTCCCAAATCCCCTCCGGGAGCTGTGTGTCGGCTTCGAAATACAGCAGTTAGACATTCCTTCACTTGGACTTAAGCTCGACGTCCAGACGAAGAGGGCGCAGCGGGTACGTTGTCCAGAGTAAGCTTCTATTCCCGCATACTAGTGCATACCCGCGGATTTCCGCCGCCGCGTGGCGCGGTTGAAGGTACTGCCTTACGTGACGCAATAAATCTAATTATATGATGTCAAGCGGATCGCGATCTCACAAATGCTGGCAAAGCAGGGGTGTCCCAATATGCAATTTCCCATGTCGAACTTGAGGGAAACATCGAAACAAAAATGATCTACAACCCAGGCAAGTTGACCCTTTGCCGTGACTGAGAGCTTGTGGATCCACTCGGCGTTTGCCCGCGGTCCGCCTACGGCAATAGGCCGGATTTGTCCCTCATCTTTCTGGACTGCGTGGGCAAGGAGACGTGCGGGTGGATCGCCGGCTGGCACGCCGCTACCGAGGGTACGGTTCCACAGCTGACTGACTAGCGTCAGGCTGAATTCGCCAACCGTCTCTCTCTGGGAACCTCCCAGCGTTATGAAGAAACAAATTTCGAGTCCAGCTTTGCCAGAAAGACACGTTCAGTCTCGGGTTGCTTGATCCATACGTGGCAGCGGTAGCCTGATTGTCGGCAATTGCATCAAGCGCGCGGAGCGTGGGCGGCTCGTCCGCATAGATCCTCGTTAATTCAGCCCTCCACGCTGCACAATCGTCCATCGTAGGCCCGCGTGTCTCTTCGACAGATGCGAGCAGATCATAGTAGCGCTTTTGTAGGCGCTCATGGTGATGTGCCTTTCCACTAAAATCAAAGATGAGTTGTACAGCTCCGAGAGTAGCCGAAGCCAAACCTAACACAAACGTTCCTCGTGGGCTGTTGATAAAGACCTGCGCTGCGTAACTCGTTCCACCGAGAATGACTGCCAAATTGAGAAATCGGCTGACGCGTTCCAACCATGCACGTCGCGCAATATGGTAAAGCGCGTTGCGCAGAGTGTTGTGGCGAATGCCGTGCACCTCGTTATAGCAGTCATCCTCTACGTTGGTCATTTCTATCCCTTCCTGGGAGGTGGCGGCGGTGGTTGAGTTCCAACATGCCGTGTTCCACCTTTTTCGATATGAACGGGTGGCCGTGAAGGCGCCGGAGGACGCGGTGGCGGTGGCGAGCGTTTGTCTGACATAGTTTTCTTTCCAACTCGTTTTGGTTTAGAGGATCTATGCCGGAAGCAGCATAGACAGTGACAATTCCATCAGGCAATCAACGGTTCTCTTTCCGATAAACTAGCTATCATGCATTGAAATGAATGAACAATTCGCCGATTATGATCTTGCTACTTCCGCAGAGCGTTCTTAAGCAATGGCAGATATTTCTGGACCTGCTCGCGGTCGCTTTTCTTTTCCGTATCGGAAAGTTGCGAGAACGGCGTAGCAATCTGTCGTTCCCATTTGGCGACAAGATTTGCAGGAATGACGATAGAGCCATCAGGTTGCTTAAGGGATTGGCCGTGCACATATTTCTGCCAGTGGGCCCAACGTTCGTGTTCGATGCTGGCTAATTCGTCCACGAGGCCATCTAGGATGTCGTCAAGGGCCATTGCTTAGATCATCCCCGCTCCAACAAGCTTTCGATAGTGCTCACCTAGCACGGTCAGCTCGCAGCCCTTACTCTGCATTGCAGCGTGCCACATATGAGGTGCGTTTACCGGCCGGACCAAGTTGACCTTCACGTATCTCTGAAGGATCGCAAAAACAGAATTCTTTGCGGGATCTGGCTTTGGGATTGTTGGATCGTTCTTTTGTTCGTCATTGCGTTCGGGCTCGTATTCGGGATCAAGCGGAAATACGTAGTCCTGCGAAGGGAACAAGGTCGCCAATTGCTGCAAATCCGCAAGAGGAATGGGGGCGTCAGCCTTTTTCAAAGACACGAAAGTTTTGACGTTAGTTTTGAACAGCGGCCGTTGACCGGCCCAAGGCCCGAGCGACTGATCAATATGGGCGTAGACGCTCCCCGGCGTGACATCTCCGACAAGATTGGCGGCTGCGCCAGCCAACGCGTCTATCAAGAGGCCCGTGAAAACGCCACCCGGTGTGGGTCCGTTCATTTCAAGTGCATACTGTTCTGCGGTTGACGCGGTGAGTATGGTCATCCCGGTCACGATTTCGAAAACACCCTTCATAGTCGGGTTTTCACCAGCGATTCCGCTGTGGCAACTATCCAGGATGATGACTTTGTTGGTGGCTGGGGAGTTGGCTGCGATGGTCATGACCTCATTCAAGGCAAGACCATCGTCTCCTACCTTGCAATCTCCCGCACATAAATAGCCACCTGTATCCTCGATGTAGCCATGCCCGGCAAAATAGAACAACGCAATCTCGGACCGGTCGGCAAAAAGCGCTCGGACAGCCTCCTTAAGCTCCGCTCGCTCTACAATGTCGCCCCGTCCGGTACCGGTAATTAGCTTGGGCGTCTTGAAGTTGGTTGTACCGTCTGCGTTACGTTCGAGGGCTGCACGGACAGAGTGAGCATCGTTTACGCACCCATTCAGACATGCAATATGCTCATAATGATCGATACCTACAATCAACGCTTTACGCATGAGGCTCCTTACAGGCTATCGATCCAATTGCTGATGTTTGCCCACGTCCATTCCATTGTTTCGACGCCGGCAATTTGAGTGTGATCGTCCTTGTAGGCCCAGATTCCCCGTACAGGCACACCTACTTCATGAGCGCACGCGATTTCCCAATTTTGGCCTGTCGATGATATCGAATTTTTCGTCACGATCACGAGAACCCCAGCCGAGCGCAAGATTCGGGTCTTCACTTTGTTTTTCCAGTCGGATTCGTATGCCTCTTTCACCGACATGTCGATGTATTCGAACGGCGTGCCCGTGTTCAGCGACTGACCTTTTATCATGTCCCGAATACTCTCGTCTTCGATGGCAAAAGCCACGAAGATGACTTTCTTAGTTGCCATGTGATAATCTCCATCGCCGATCCCCGGCACTAAAATGATTTATTTGCATTGATGAGAATCAAATCGCAGCCACAACAATGGTGAAGTCCCGCAAACCGACGACAGCTGCCATGCGCATCCTGGATGCGATCTCTGATCGGCGGCCGGCCGAGCTTCCCATGGCAAAGTCCTTGATCTGCATCAAAGGATGCGAGCCGGTATCGTAGTACTTATACCGCCATATCACTGATATCGATGGTCACGACGTGTCCCCCATTGATGTGTCCTCAGCCGGACACTTTCGTCGGAGCCCTCACAACGGCAAAATACTGCCGCGCCCGAGACAATGTGCAGCGTTTAATAGGGAGTTTCTGCAGGTCCGCGGCGATTTTCGGGCGAGTCCGCAGGAATGCTGCAAGTAAACGCAGAGCGCTCCTTGACGACCCATCGACCGTAGACAGATGTTCGTATTGCCTCATTGGCGAATGCCTCAGCGCCATGCAATCACTGGCTCACGAGACTGCTCCTTTCGCCACCCGCGTAATCGGTCTAAACCCTCGGACTGAATATCTTAGCTGAAGGTTTTGATGCATTTTCTAGCCGGGAAGAAACGGGAGACAATGAAAGGTACAGTAGTTTTCGGTCACGCAGAAAGTGTAGCGTTTTAGCGTCGTATGGAGCGTCCTCAAATATTGAGGTCCAAATTGAGAGCGCCGATGACCTGCCACTGAATTTTCATCCAACGGCGATTAGAGCCCCGGCGGTTTTGAATACGCCAAGTGGCGCGGTGTGAGCAACCGGCGGAAACGCGAAGCTTTCATCTCGCGCAGCGTTGGAGCCGGTTGCGGCAATTGTATCGGCATAGCTTGCCGGGGTCTGGTATCCGAGCGATGAGTGTGGCCGGAAATGGTTGTACAACACGACGACAGAACACCCACGGGACCGAGGTTCGCGAGCTTCTGTATCCGTGGCATCCCTGGTCCGGACGGCTTGTTCACGTGCATGAGGCGGTGTCTAAAGGGACGCATATTTTCCGCTGCAGCCTTTCTGGTTCTTCTTCTGGTCGACTTCTTGAGGTCCCGTCGTGGATGTTCGACCGATCAGTGAGTGGTTGTTGGCGCAGCCTGGCGGTCCCGCACGTCGATCTCGCAAGCCTGCATTCTTTGGCAAGATTGCTGAAGGACGCTGATGCCTCATCGCAATCTTCGGTAATGGGCGCAGCATTGGTCTCTCACGAAACGAGTCGGAGAGATGTTCATGCCTCGCCAGCCCATGACATGCCAGTTCGATCTGTTCTCGGCCCCGCAGCGGGGGAAGACGGCAGGGACGCCGCAATGGCCGGAGTTGCCGGAGGAGACCCGCCAAGCGTTGACGGTGCTCATCGTGCGGCTGTTCGTCGATCACGCAAAGTGCGGACATGCCTGCCAACAGAAGGAGGCCGGTCATGATGCATGAGAAGATCGCGCCGCATCATCTGGAGCGGAAGGCCATCCTCTATGTTCGGCAGTCCTCGGCTCACCAGGTTCTGCACAATCGAGAGAGCAGCGCCCTCCAGTACGCCATGCGCGACCGTCTGGCAGCGCTTGGATGGTCACATATAGAGACGGTGGATGACGACCTTGGTCGTTCGGCCGCCGGCGGCGTGACCCGCGCTGGATTTGATCGGATGGTGGCGGAAGTCTGCCTTGGCAAGGTAGGCGCCGTGGCCGCGCGTGAGGTATCGCGCTTCGCCCGGAACAGCCGCGATTGGCAGCAACTCATCGAGATGTGCCGCGTTGTCGATACCGTCCTGGTCGACCAGGAAGCAGTTTATGCGCCCCGCCAGGGCAACGACCGCCTGCTCTTGGGTTTGAAGGGCAGCCTCAACGAGTATGAACTCGATCTCTTGCGTCAGCGTTCCCTTTCCGCCCGCTATGAGAAGGCTCGCCGCGGTGAACTCGTCGTCACTGTTCCGGCCGGCTTCGTAAAGGCCGGTGACAGGATCGAGAAGGATCCCAATCGGCGCATCCAGGAAGCCATCGCACTCGTCTTCGACAAGGTCACCGAACTCGGGAGTGCCCGGCAGGCCTTGCTATGGTTCCTTGAGCAGGGATTGGACCTGCCCGTCAGGTGCGCCAACGGTGACGTCATCTGGCGCAGGCCAAATTATGCCACCATCCACCGGATGATTGCGAACCCGATCTACGGCGGCGCTTATGCTTATGGTAAGAGTCGTTCCGTACCAGGATACGATGGCCGATCTGGAATTCGCCGCAAGGCGCGTGATGAATGGCTGGCGCTGATCCCGGATGCGCACGAAGGTTACATCAGTTGGGAACGGGCGGAGGAGATCCGCAAGATGGTCAGCGACAATGTACCGGCCAGTCGCCATCATGGAGCGCCGAAGCATGGCGACGCTCTGCTTGCCGGCCTGTTCCGCTGCAAAAGGTGCGGCCGGAAGCTGACGGTTCGTTACACAGGAGCCAACCATAACATCCCGCGCTATTCCTGTTGGCGAGGGTTGCTCGACAACGGCGAACCACGTTGCATCGCCTTCGGCGGTCTGCGGGTCGATGACGCGATCGAAGAGGCACTTCTCGGCGTGGTCGAGCCAGGAGCCATTGCCGCCGCCGTCGAGGCGGAACGCAATATGGCCAACCAACGCGATCAGGTTCAGGATGCCCTGATGCGCGACCTCGAGGCAGCACGCTATGTAGCCGACCGGGCATTCCGGCAATATGACGCGGCCGATCCAGAGAATAGGCTGGTGACGTCGGAGCTGGAAGCACGCTGGAACAAGGCGCTGACTGGCGTCGGTGAGATCGAGGCCAAGATTGCCAAACATCGGACAGTTACGCCGCATCCGTTCCCCATGTCCGCATCACAGGTAACCGCACTTGCGGGAAACCTTCGCGCCGTCTGGACGGCGCCGACAACCGATGCAAGGCTGAAGAAGCGCATCGTGCGCACGCTCATCAATGAAGTGGTCGCCGATCTCGATGATGGAACCTCTGAGATCGTCCTCGTCATTCATTGGGTTGGAGGCGTCCACACCGAACTGCGCCTGCCGAAGCGACACCGTGGCCAAAGAAATGCGACCCCTGACGACATTGTCGACGCTGTGAAACAGCTCGTCTTGATCGCCAATGATGATGTGATTGCCGGTGTCCTCAATCGCAACGGACTGACGACCGGCAATGGCAATCGCTGGACACGGGAGCGGGTCACCGCGCTGAGGTCATATCGCAAGATTCCGGTCTTCCGTCCGCAGATCGACGGGGTTGAGCCATGGCTTAATCTGGGCGGTGCGGCGAAGTTACTCGGGATATCGCCAAAGACGCTGCGTCTGGCGGCCGAGGCTGGCGATATTAAGGGGGCTCATCCGCTACCCGATGGCCCATGGATCTTCAGCCGTTCCAAACTCGCGACCCCGCAAGCACGTCAGATTCTCGATCGTGCCCGGAAGAACCCTCGCCACCCCGCGGGATCGCCTCCAGATCAGGAAAATCTATTCCTTTCAATGACATAGAAAGATGGGTGTTATGAAACAGGATTGTAATCGTCGGCCCATTCAGCAATGGCGCTTCGGGCATGGTCGAGGCCAAAGAACAGGCTTTCGTTGAGCAGTTCGTCGCGCATGCGCCCGTTGAAACTCTCAACATAGCCGTTCTGCATCGGCTTTCCCGGCGCGATGTAGTGCCACTCGACCTTATGATCCTTCGACCAGGCAAGGATGGCATTCGAAGTGAGTTCCGTGCCGTTGTCGGAGACGATCATTTTAGGTTTGCCGCGCCGTTCGATGAGGGTCGTCAGTTCGCGAGCGACGCGACGACCGGAGATCGAGGTGTCCGGGATCGCCGCCAGGCATTCGCGCGTCACGTCATCGACGATGTTGAGCACGCGAAACCTCCTTCCGCAAGCGAACTGGTCGTGCACGAAGTCCAGCGACCAGCGGGCATTGGCCTTCGCTTCGACCAGAATCGGAGCTCGCGTGCCGACAGCACGGCGTCTGGCTTTGCGCTTGCGGACAGAGAGACCCTCCTCGCGATAAAGGCGATAGATGCGATTGACCCCGGACGGTTCTCCCTCCCGCCGAAGCAGGACGAACAGCCGCCGGTAGCCGAAACGCCGCCGCTCATTGGCGAGGTCACGTAGCTTTGCCCGCAGTTCTACCTCCGGCGGTCGACTTGACCGATAACGGATCGTCTTGCGGTCGGCGGATATGATCTGGCAGGCCCGCCGTTCCGAAAGACCCATGACGGTCTTCAGATGCGTGACGGCGTCACGCTTGGCGACAGGCCCTACCATTTTTTTGAAAGAAGCTCGCGGAGTGCTGCTGCGTCCAACATCTGCTCGGCGAGCAGCTTCTTCAGCTTGGCATTCTCATCTTCAAGCGCCTTCAGCCGCTTCGCCTCAGAGATCTCCATGCCGCCGTATTTGGCTTTCCAATTGTAAAACGTGGCTTCCGAAATTCCGTGCTTGCGGCAAAGGTCGGCCGCCTTCGCACCAGCCTCCTGCTCCTTCAGCACCCCAATTATCTGCTCTTCGGTAAATCTCTGCTTCTTCATTCGTCCGTCCTTTGATGGGCCGGACTCTAATCAATTCTGGAGGAAATTCGCAGGGGCAGGTCACCGAAAGACATGACAATTATCATCGAGGCAAGGCCACGGCTGCAACGGTCATCGACGCGGTCAAGGGGTTTCAAGCTGATATCGGCAAGCCTGCTGGTCTTGCCGCGGTGATTGTGGGCAACAATCCGGCAAGCCACGCCAGTTGCTACAGGATCGCGGGAAGGCCGCCGTTAGGGGCAATGGTGACATTGCCACCATTGATGAAAAAATCGGTGAGGCTGCTGCCGCCCCCGATCCGTGGCTCAGAATGTCAGCGGCTTATTGGTTATGGAGACCCCTGTCGAGACCGCACTCGAAATGGTCGAGCGCCACTTGCTGCGCGGTGAAGTGATCATCGAGCAGCAGCGCATGCTTGTCCAGCGCCTCCGAGAGGCAGGCGCGTCGACGGTCCAGGCTGAGCATGTTTTGGACGCGCCAAATAAGATCGACACCTCGTTTGGGCGAAAGGGTTATTCCTTTGCTGCAAAGCCTAGCTCAACGCGGCTTACATCCAAGATCGCCCGAAGGACGTCGATGCCGAATTTGAGGCTTTCTACCTCGACATCCAGCGAGATGCCCTCGGTGACTGTGCCTTTTGCGTTAGCGATTACCACCTCCTCCAGGTCTTCGAACCACTGAGGATTGTTCCCTTTGTGAAGCTTCGATAGTTCCGCAATCGCGACACTAAATGCCGATTGGACCGCGATTAGAGCGGCGCCGAGCTTTCGTTCGTCCACACCCGAGATGCAAACAATGGGGCTGTTTTTCTCATCCATGGGCTGTCCCTCTGCTGGCTCGCCACGAAACCCTATTTCAACTGATAGGCGACAGAGTCCTCGATCGCCGATGAATCCAAAAAGGCCCGTAGGCTGGAGTCTCGGGTAGTTAGATCAACGAATACGCGATGCTGGGATGTGGAAATGGCCGATGCGCTTGAGGACTGTTGGTATCGGGTCCAGCTTGCGAGGTTTCCAACCGGCAGCAAGGCCTCTAGGCCATAAGCATCGCACCTTTCTGATACGCGAGAGCGGGTAATCCTTTCTACAAAGTGGCTCGCATGCAAGTTCGCCCGAAGGACACAAGTGCCGAGCCTGGGCTTCCTTGTTCGGAACTATTGCCACCACCCCCCTGCCTTCTGCCGTACATTGCGACGCTCCTTAGGTCATTGCGTCACTGCTGATGTTATTTCCGTCGCGACCTTTCCTTCCAATACCAAATTCGTATCCCGTTATGCTTCGGGGGCATGGCCAGCGGCCTTCCTCGAGCTGGACAGCGCATGATTCTTATCGCGACGTTGACCAATTCCACCATTGACATGCTGCGCGAACTCGGCCTGACAGGCATGGCCAGCGCCCATCAGAAACTCGAAACGCAAACGGAAGCGAGACACCTTCGAGCATGGCGAAAGGCTTCGACTGCTGCTCGAGGCGGCCACGCTCCGCCAGAAGCGCTTCGAGGCGAGAGGCCGCCCTACAAAGCAGCGCTATGACGCCCAGATCGAGAACGCTGATTTTTGCGCCGCCCGCGCCCTGATGGCAATTTCGTGACGCCGAGTGATAAAGGTATTTCATCCTCATCGATGGGCTATACTCCAGCTTGGTGGAGACATAAACTAGACGCATTTGGAGCCGCTTGCGGCCGATTTCGCGAGGCAACTCCATCAACTGAGGCGCAAGTTCCCGGAACAAACGCTCACGCACCATAACCTTTCCTCATTTTCGGGCAATCTCGCGGTGTCGCGTTGATTCGGTAGGTCAGCTTACGACGCCGAAGCCGTTCCGCTGTTGATCTCTACGCCTGCAGGGCCCTGACGACTTAAAGGCAACGACTGCCGGACAGCCCAGACCCAGAACCAGTTCACCTTGACATCGTGTCACTCGGGCGTCACAGGCGGCAGCCCGAGTGTCGCAATAAGCTTCATTATCGACGGCGTGGGTGGACCCGGTGTCGGCGGCGGCATGGAGACGATGGACCCGAGCCGCGGAGGCGTTGCCATAACGCCAATCATCGTGCCGATAATGGCTATCCCATCGGCGCTGATTTCGATGGCCTGGGGGCCGGTTCTGCCCGATACTACAAGGCGGATCTTGTCGGGTGTTACCTCGACGCGGCTACCCAAGGCCGCTGCGGCAGAGGACGCGGGCGCGGCGACGCCCGAGGTCAGGAGGAAGTGTCTCTTGACGTCGATGCTGTAGATATTCCCGACCTCGACGGTATGATTCTTCTGCGCCTTCAAATAGACCTCCTCACGGCCTTGCTTGTCCTCAAAGCGCAGTTCATTGTACGCATTAGCGGCGCCGCCATCGGTATGCGTCCGGAAAGTCGACCGCGTTTTGTCAGTCGGCAGGGTTTCAGGCGGCAGATTTGAGCCGTTGTATACGACGCCGGTCACCAGGGGCGTGTCGGGATTGCCGTGGATGAAATCAACGACGACCTCATGGCCGATCCGTGGGACGACCAGGTTGCCAAAACCCTTACCAGCGAAGTTTTGGGCCACCCGAATCCAGCAGGAGCTGTTCTCGTTCTTTTCGCCTTCTCGATCCCAGAAGAACTGAACCTTCACACGGCCGTACTTATCCGTCGCGATCGACTCGCCCTCGGGGCCTACGACGACGGCCGTCTGCGGTCCGTGAATCAACCGCGCCGATGTGCGGCGCCTCGGGCGGTACTGGGTGGTCGCGGGGATAATCTCTACGTTGCTGTGATAGAGGAAGCGCTCGCCCTTCCCCCCCACGGTGTCCGCAGTGAGATCGTCCCCCACCTCTCCGATGACAGTGAAGTCCTGTCCGACTGCCAGAAAGCGATCGGTGGGTTTCGGCCGGGAACCGACCTGGCCGTAGTAGAAGGGATTTGCGGCCTTGAATAATGACCCGGTCGTTATCTGGCGCGCAGTGCTTTCGATCCGCGCGCGATAAGCGTTGCAGGCGAGTTCCTCGGCACGGATGGTGGCGTAGAAATCGCCATCGCTTTTTTTTGTATAGTGGCCTGGATACTCGAAGACCTCCCGCATTGCCGTGCAGCCGCTGCTTCCCGACGAGGTCTCGCCCGTTCTGACCGCCACGCTCTCCGGCGGTCGGGTGATGGCGCTTCCCGTGAGCTTGCGGGGCGGAATGCCGCCTGTCCTCACGGGAGGAACGCGCGCGACAGACGTGAGTTCTGCCATCGGCTTCTCATGGTCATAGTCCCTGAGAACGACCTTGTTCGGCTGTAGCGAAACGACCTCGTCCCAATGCAGGATGACGTCTTCTTGGTAAAGACTTCGGGCAGGCCTGAGATTGTGGTGGGTCTCCACGATCTCAGGCGTGCAGGCCATGTGGCTCGCGGCGTTGTCGACCAGCACGAGGTCATGTTGGTCCTCAGCATGTTCAAAATAGTAGTAGATGCCGTCCTGCTCCATGAGGCGGCTGACGAAGGCCAGATCCGTTTCATCGTACTGGACGCAATATGGGCGCTCTGGGAACCGTCGGGCGGTCTGATTCTTGAAATTGCCTTTATGTTCTCGAAAAATCGTGGTGATGATCTCGATGCTGGTCTTGTTCTGAAAGACCCGACTGTTAGAGCGATGCTCGAGCAATGAAATCCACGGGCGCACCTGCGCCACGTAGTTGAGGTGCTCGGTATCGTCGAGGCCGAGATATTGGAAGCGCGTAACAACACCGTTGAAGAAGCGCGTTTGCGAGTCCTTGAGCTTAAGCCCGATTGTCAGGCTTTGACCGGGAATCGTAGCAAAGTTCTGAACTGGATTGCGGCTGGCGAGCTTCACCTCGTAGAGGAAAGGTTCCCCCAGCCGCTCGGTGCCACTGAGCCGTCGGAGAGAGATTTCATTCAACTCGGACGCGGCCGAAGTGACCGCAACAAAACGATTGTGCCTTAAGAGACTCTCGATTCTTGACAGGACCATGGTGGTGTGTGTTCCGCAGATTTGATGAGAAGGCGCGGTTGCGCCCGATAGCGTGAGTAAGATGCCGCCGAAGCCATCGGCGAAGATGCAGAAAGGCGTTTATCTCGTGCATCGAAATCGCAGACCGTTGCTCAGCCAAGATGGCTTGCTGGCCCGCATCGTCAGAGCCAAGCGGGGGGGGCGGGGCGAAGAAAGCGTGTGGGCCTCTTGGAACTCACCCACGCTAACTCCCACCCAAATCTCGCCATGCGGCCTTAGAACATCGATGAGTTGGCGGATTCCGGCGGTGCTAGCGACGACGTATCTCCTGGAATTCTCAGCCAGGCCCAGGGCGCAGCGCCCTAGCGGACAACCACGGTGGTCGAGTTTCGCCGCGATCGTCGCCTCGATCGGCCTCTCCGCTGCTGAAGCCTCAAGGGCGTCAAAATGGCGAGAACATTCCAAAGAGGCGTCACGGCGAATTTTGCAAAGGGCCTTGGCGGTCTCATTGCAGTTTGCGTTGAGCTTACTGAAGATAGTCTGGCTTCCGATGCTTGTCATAACGGGCCTTCCAAGCCGCCGCCCGCCGTGCCGCCGCACTTGGCATCGAGGGCACGTGGGCCATTCATCCGATCCAGATCGATCTCGCCAACGAGATCTTCTCCCCGCCCGAAAAGAAGGTCGAGCGGGCCCGCCGCATCATGGATGTCCGTTTCGGGAGAGTGCCATGCGGCAGCCGGTGGGCCGCGGTCAGTTGGGGTAGTTGTCAAGTCATCGGCGTGCTGGCGCCTTTTCCGCTTGCCCATCCAACTGGACCAACCGAGTCTGCCGCAGCGACCCAACTGCACTTCCGGGACCTGCTCCTGACGAAGAACGAGGTTAATCTCCCAGTCCAGTTCATCTCCAAGGTAGTTGGAGATGATCTGCGCTATCGACTTGAGGCCGGGAGTTGCGGGCAGAAGCGACTCGTAATGAGCCAGGCTGAGGGGACCCACAATGAGTCGGAACCGATGGTGCCACACTTTGATCCTCGCACCTGCAACAGCCGTGCTGTTCAGCGTACCCGTGCCCGGGTCGCGGCCCAGGAGGCAGAGCGATATGCGGGGCAGCTCGACCCATTTTGGGACAAATTCACGGATATCAACCGGCGCCTCGACGAAGCTGGCGAGGATGGCAGCGAGCCCCTCGGCGTTGCGGGTGTGTGAGGCGAGACGGCCGGTGAAGTGGAGTTTGGCCAGATCGGGCATAGCATCCCGCGCGCGCAGGGAGGTCATCCCGAAGCCGGCTAGCGCGCCGAGCTGAAGGGCAAATCGATCTTCTTGTGGCCTGTCATAGCTCACGGTCGGTTCGCCCTCCGCCCATGCGCGGAAGAAGAACGAGGCCATTCGATGATGAAAGGTATCAGCAAATCGGATCAGCGTCTCATCCGCGGCGTTGTGCTGCCGGAGAAGGGCGTACTCCGTCAGATGCAATGGGAGGGGACCGTGGGGTCCAAACAAGCCGAAGGCGTAGGTGGAGATTACGGGATCGTTCTCCTCGTGCGCAGTCACGCCCGCGATCGATCGAGTCGGAAATGCAAGGGAGGGCTGCTGGGCGATCCGCACACGATCCAGGCTGGGACCGCTCGATTCTCCCAGCCGAGGCCGATCTGAGCTGATTGCATCGATCCGCCGCAGAGCCTGGAAGAAGTCGCAGGCATGCGGCTCGGCCCCAAGCGAGCTTAGGAAGTCGCCGAGTGCCCCCGAAATCAAAGGATCGCCCGGCGGCCGGCCATCGTCGGCCATCGCATTACCTCCCCGCGCTGTAGCGTCGAGACGACCATCTCGGTGAAGCTGTTGATGGATACGTATTTTGCGAAGAACTGGTTGAGCACGGAGGCGAGCGGAAAGATGCCAACGCCTTCGAAGGCCGCTTCGTCCAGGATGATACCAACCTCAATCCCACGTGCTACGGCGGCTTGTCCACCGCTGGACAATCGCCTGACCGCAGGCCTGGACCGGATCTCCCGGATCCCGTCGATCTGCCGTGAGGCGAAGGCATTGACTGGATCGACGTAGAGGCGGAGGAGTTCACGCAGCGCTTCTGCGCCCCGGTGGTCGTTCCTATCGGAATTGCTGATCGAGAGGTAGTTCAGTGAGAGATGGCTAATTAATCGCCAGGTGATATCGCCATTGGCGAAAGAGTGGCGCGGTCGGCTCGGGGGCGATACGCACCGGGTGGCGGTAACTGGAGCGCCGATTTCCAGGGTGAAGTCTGTCTCGTCCCGGCCAATCGGCAGCAGCAGCGCCAGGTCCCGGTTCGAGCACAGGCAGTTTACAGACAAATGCCGGAGTTCCGCCGAATAGGGAGCCGCCTGGCGATCAACTAGAGAAACGAACGTCTCGCTGCCGATATAGCCAGTCCGCGCGCCATTTAGACGCTGGTGCTCCGACATGAGGCGCTGCTCCCGCCGGATCGCGTAGTATCTGGAATGCTGCTCCTCCTGACCGTGCGCGCTGATGCTATAGAACGGGTAGAACCTCACGGGAGCCGCTTCGTTTTTCGCCCCGTCTCCGCTCATCTCGAGGATCGAGTGGACCTCAAAGTCGAGCGGCCTCATCCTGTCAACAATCACATGATGTTCGGTGTTCTTGTCGCTCACGTGGACGAGATCTGCCTGGCGTTCGAACAGATTAATCGCGGGCGTTGCGAAGAGAACGATATTTTGGGGTCCGAGCTGTCGTTCCAGCCGTGGCTCGACACGTCCAAGTGCGAAGACGATCTCAAGGGTCTCGGCAGTTGACAGGGCTACTGCGTCTGCCAGCCCGCTAACCTCGACGAACAACGTCCGCTCCGCGAGGGCGAAATACTCCTGTAGGAGACGGTACCCGTCGAAAGAGCGTGGCACCTCGGGCAGGAGAGCACAGCTCGGCTCCAAACCGCGCTGCTGCAGCGCATGAACCGGAATCTTTTCCTGCCAAGGGATGGGCCGGCCGACCGGACGGGCTATGATATTGCATGCGTCACCGAGAAGCTGTTCGGCGAGTGCGGCGCCGATGCCACCGGGGCCTGTTAGGTGCAGTGTGAGAGCGTCTAGTGCGAGTCTATTGAACGGCATGCCATTGGTGGTGCGAAGGCGTAGTCGCAAAGCAGCCTTCGCATCTTGCCGGGCCGGAAGATCCAGTGCGGCGATCTGCCCCGGCGTCGAAAAATAATCGGCAGCGCTTACCACAATTGGCCAGAGATGCACATCATGGGCCGTGCGGAACTCGCAATGTGTGACGGCACCCGGAGCAAGGCGGCCCAAAAGCTTGGTTCCCCGCGGCACGACGTATCCATTCTCAAGTCGTCCGGCCTCCTGGTCGGGCTCGAAGCGCACGATCGTCATCGACGGGAGCGGCGGTAGAAAATGCGGATAGACCATCTCCAGGAGGTGCTGGGTGAATTCCGGAAAGCGAGACTGAAGCTTCAATTGCACCCGCGCCGCCATGAAAGCGAAGCCTTCCAGAAGCCGCTCGACGTAGGGGTCGGCGACCTCCACTGATTCCATCCCGAGCCGGGCGGCGACCTTCGGGAATGCGCGGGCGAACTCGGCCCCCATCTCGCGCATATAAGCAAGTTCATCGTTGTACAGTCGCAGGAGCCGGGGATCCATCAGCTTATCTCTGTACCGAGATGAAGGACGCGGGCGGATGCGAGCTCGGAGTTTACCTCCGTACGCATCACCATTCGCACCGGCAATGGCTGCGCCCACAGATCGGCTTCGATCCTAAAGCGAAAAGTGCCGCAACCCTGACCATCGTCCAGGACCGTCACCTTGAGGGTGTCCGGTAAGAGACGCGGCTCAAAGCGCTGAAGGCTCTCGATTATCGCTTCGCGCAATGCGCTCTTATCCATGCCTTCGCGAATTTGTCCGCTGAGAGGCCAGGCACCATAATTAAGTGCACTGGCCGCTACGTGAGGGTACGCTTGTAGATCTACGGTTGCACCCAATTGGTTGGTGTTCAACAACCAGGAAACATCGCGTAGAATCACCTCTTCCAGTTGGCGAACAGAGAAACTGCGCTTGTCCTGCGCTTCACACGAGCTGCGCGGCTCATCGTCCGTAAGCCGGTCCAGGAGGGATGGTTGCACGAGATCCCGCTTAACATCTCTGCCCATGTTACAATCTCCAGGTGCAATATCGAAGAGGCGATCCGCCGTTTTCGCGCGCGGCCCGGAATATTCCCGTTCCCGATGGCCCCATCAGCCGACGAGCCTATTGAAGTCGGTACTGTTCGCGATTTGGTTCCAGATGCCCTCGCCTGCTTTGGTAAGAGCGCCTTTTTCATCCTGCCTGTAATAGATGACCTTGCAGGCGCCGAACCGGAATGTGATCGTCTCCTCGGGGGCCTCTTCCGCATAGGACCACTCGACCTTCTCGACTACCAGCATATTGAAACTCCAGTGCAAGAACAGGTTCGATTCTGATGTAGCTTGTCCGCTCCCCGTCGCTTTGAAAAGTTTTAGTTCAACGTTATTGAAGTGGGCGCCGCGACCGCAGGCAACGTACAAAGAGGGCGATGACGTATCCACCTGCTTCTTGATAGTGAAGACCTCGAATTCGGCCTTGCCCGCGCCCGCCCCGGCGGTATGAGGCCCAATGTTCAGCTTGTTTTCGAGTGAAAAGCTCCATTCGTCCGCTAGCGTGATACCGTCCTTTAGAATGATAGATTCGCCCTTGGGCAAAATGCCGTCCTTGGACGCCTGCGTGAACTTTATAACCGCGTCGAACGCCATGATGGATTTTCCTTATCTCGTTGATCTGATTGGGCCTGGATTGCATCGGCCAGCCCAGGGCAGCCATTCCCGAGTTTTGGCGCCGAGAACGGAGCACAATCATCTGCGGGTTTTCTCAGCCCTTGCGGGCGGATGGCAGGCGCGAGACCAGTCTCAAAGAGATGGTTAGGCCTTCGAGCTGATAGTGTGGCCGCATGTAAAATCTCGCAACGTAATATCCGGGATTATCTTCGACCTCTTCCACCTTGACCTCGGCCGAGGAGAGCGGCTGCTGTGCCTTACTCTCTTCGCTCCCAAGCTCGGGCGAGGGGTGGACGTAGCCCTGAATCCATTGGTTGAGCCACTCCTCGACCTCGTGGCGCTCCTTGAACGTGCCAATCTTGTCCCGGACCATACACTTCAAATAATGTGCGAAGCGGCAGGTTGCGAAGATGTAGGGTAGCCGGGCACTGAGTTCGGCGTTCGCTGACGCGTCGGGGTCTTCGTATTTGACCGGCTTGTTAATAGTCTGAGCGCCAATAAATACGCCGAGGTCCGTGTTCTTGCGGTGCAACAGCGGTAGAAGACCGTTTTTGGAGAGTTCGGCCTCACGGCGGTCGCTGATCGCGATCTCAGTGGGGCATTTTAGGTCGACGCCACCGTCGTCGCTGCGGAAGGTATGTACCGGCAGGCCCTCGACGAGGCCGCCGGATTCGACGCCACGAATTCTGGAGAGCCAGCCATAGAGCTTGAACGAGCGCGTGATATTTACGCCCATGGCGTAGGCTGCGTTCGTCCAAAGGTATTTCTCGCTGTCGCCGCCGTCTGTGTCCTCCTCGAAGGCGAATTCATCGACCGGGTTGGTTTTGGCCCCGTAGGGCAGCCGGCCAAGGGTGCGTGGTAAGGTCAGGGCCACGTACCGCGAGTTCTCGCTTTCGCGGAACGCTCGCCAAGGAGCATGTTCGGGAGTGAGGAAGATTTTGGTGATGTCACGCGGGTTCGCAAGCTCACGCCAAGAATCCATCTGCAGCAGATGTGGTGAGACGGCAGATATAAGCGGTGAGTGGCTCGCCGCCGCGATCTGCGCGAGTCCCGAAAGCAACTCTACGTCCGGTGGGGTATGGTCGAAATAGTAGTCGGCAATCAGGCAGCCATAGGGTTCACCGCCGATTTGGCCATATTCGTCTTCGTAGATTTTTTTGAATAGCGGACTCTGATCCCAGGTGACACCCTTATATTTCCGCAAAGTTCGGGACATCTCCACCTTTGAAACTGGGAGAACGCGAATCTTTAACGTCTCATCGGTTTCGGTGTTGAGGGCAAGGTGATGCAAGCCCCGCCAAGCTGATTCCACGCGCTGGAAATTTTCGTGATGGAGGATCTCGTTGAGTTGCGCAGAAAGCTTCTGGTCGATCGAAGCAATCATTTTTTGGATAGTCGCGACGACATCGTCGCTGATCAGCGACGTGTTTTGAAGTGCCTGCTCGGCCAGTGTTCGGACGGCACTCTCTACCAAGTCACGGGAGTGGTCCGAGCGGATCCTGAACTCGAATCGAAGCATGCGGGTGAAATCGCCGAGATCAACGGTGGCGACCTGTACATCTGTGGCATCTGCAGGCGTCACGATCAGTTCTCCTCTGTGTCTGGGGATGCCAATGGCGGAGCGGCAACCACTGCATCAGGCTTCTCAGTCTCGATGCCACTGCCGAGGGCGCTTAGCAGTGCCGAATCGGCGAGGAAGTGGGTGAGCAACTCTTCGGCACCGTTCTTCCCGTCCATGTAGGCCAGCAGATTGGAGAGCTCCGTTCGCGCTTCGAGCAGCCTGCTAAGGCTGTCGACCTTGCGCGCCACGGCCGCCGGCGAGAAATCTTCGAGCCGCTCGAAGGTCAAGTCGACAGCGAGTTGGCCTTCTCCGGTCAATAGGTTCGGCACCCGCATCACCACCCTGGGCCTCAGCGATCTGAGCCGATCATCGAAATTGTCGATATCGATCTCCATCATCTTACGCTCCGCGACAGGAGCAAGCGGCTCGGCAGCATTGCCAGCGAGATCGGACATCACGCCGACCACGAAGGGAAGCTGAACCTTCTTCTGAGAGCCATAGGTCTCCACGTCGTATTCGATCTGTACGCGAGGCGGACGAACCCGCGCGATGAACTTTTGACTACTCGCCTTTGTCATGTGTTCCACTCCTGATTAGGAAGATTACGCACGTCACGTGCCCTCATCGACCGCCAGGCCGGCAATCGAGCGGTACTGGGCAACCCCTTCTGGCGCCAACTCTTTGACAAGAGCCATGAAGTCCTTCGAGACAAGTCGCTGCGCGCGCTCCAGAAGGGCTGATAGCGGGCTCGCGGGTTCGTTCACCTGGTACCAGTGGCAAATGCGGCCAAGGATTTCGACAACGTCATCGCGGTTGCGGATCACGTCGGGGTATGGGGCCTTGCTGGAGTCTGGCAATGGAGATGCCGCGGCGGCAGGCTGGGCCCTTTTCCGATGGACGTCGACCAGATCCTTGGCCTGGGTGAGTAGCACTATCAGAGGGTCGAATCGAACGGCCTCGTCACTCGCAACGTGCCGCCGAACACTCGCGTCTAGATCGGTGGCGGCTGCTAGGCTGGCGTCGAGACCAGTGCTGATCTGCTCGAGCTGCAGTGGGTCGGTGTCGGTGAAAGCGAGCTCGATAGTCGAACGATCAACTTCCGCAGACTGCGACCGTAGCGCACCAGCCCAATCGCGGAGCGTAAATGCCCCGAATTGCCTGGAGGCGGTGAGTGGAACTTGGCGTATTTCCGCCAAGATCCCGGAGAGATCGCAGAGGCTTGCCAGAGCGTTGAGGCGAACGGTCTGATCTCCGTCATCTTCTGGATCCGGTCGCGGATGTAGCTCTGACCAGTAGAGCTCGACATAGGCCGCGAGCAGCTCAAGCCCCTGACTTAGACCAGGGAAGCCGAACTGACTGAGGGCGGATCGTGTGAGCAAGATGCCGACTCTTAGATCCTTAGTGCGGGCAGAAAGGTCGAGGCCAAGCCGCCACACCTCTGTCCAATTGGGAGCTTCCTCGGTGGCGATGGAGTCGCCTATCTGCTGGTGCGGCTTGCCATGCGACGCGATCTCGAGCTCCAGGAAGCTCAGATCGTAATCGAGAGCATCCCCGCATGCGTTGCCGTCGCTGATCGGTTTTAATAAATGATCTGCATCGAGCATGACCAAAATCCCAGTTTTCCCGACATTAAAGATCGTCGCGCCTCTGTTTCTCAACGTTTAGCAATGAGCAGACGCGATTGCTCATGCACAATCGACATTCGTATATGTCGTGAATGCTTGGGGCGTGAACGCCGCCGCTTCGGATCTTGATGCAGCTATGTGCTGAGGCGCAAAGGACACCTTGTGAACCACAAGAAGCTCTTCCGGCTCCATCGGGAGGAGAAGCTCACGATGCGCAAGCGCCATGGCCGGAAACGAGCGAAAGGCAAGCGTTGGTGTTGATCCCGCTGGCTGCCAATGATCGTTGGTCGCTGGACTTCGTGTCGGATCAACTCACCGATAGCGCGGGGGGCAGTCGGTGCAAAGGGCAACCTGCGGAATACCGTTGCAAACGTGAGCCGGAAGGCCTCCAACTACGGAGTCTTCGCGCGGCCGCCTCCGCGCCAGCACCAGGGTCCGCACCAAGGCGACGGGCTTGGTGTGATACATGTGAAGCTCAACGCCAGCTGGCCTCGAATTGACCTGATGAGGTATACGAGATTGCCGACGTGCGAGGTCCACGCCACCCGGTCAAACGCTTCAGCTTGCTAGCGCGAGAAAGCCTCGGAGCTGCAACCATTCGGCCGTCTGCCGCTCTGCCTAGTGGAGGATTCGAAGCGCAGAGTGTGCAATGGGTGCTGCATAAGGTGGATGGCGTCGTCGGCGATCGGTCTTGGGGGTGTCGGGGCGCGGCCCCACATCGAACGAGCGGCCAGCCGGCGGGTCCATCGCGCGTGCAGCGACCCGCCGTCAGTGGTAGAACGCCTCGAGCACTTCAACGGCATGTAATCTCCTGCGCTCCGCCGGACCGCCGCACGAGGCTTATAGGGCGACAATCTAGATGAGATCCGTATTGACCGCATGTAACGATGCTCCCCGAGATTCGCACGTTGCCTCATTCATTTCGCTCCCAGTTGGAGCGAAGGAGTGGGGTGCGGAGATGGCGGGGTTTCGCAGCGGCCGGCCTCCTTCGCGAGCGCCATTGCCGTTTTCGACGGAAGTCGAAGTCTAATAACCATCGTCGCGGTATATTCTATTGACAATGGGTGTGATGCGGCTTTGCGTGATCTTCTAAAAGGAATCGAATCCCGCCGCCAATCTCCCGTTCTACCGCGCACCTACCGGACCCCAACGTGACTGTCGACCCTGCTTCCATTAATCGTGCAGGGCAACCACGCGGTCTCTCGTGCAGATCCCTGCGATTTCGAATTGACGGACACCGAACCCGTTAGACGGTCGTGGAGTGCACGCACTTAGTCACCCTAGCCGCCCGGGCACTGCAACCCCGCTGTACCGATCCTTCTACCTCTATGCTAAAGAACGTTTTGGGAAAACTTGCCTCCTCGTCATCGTTCGACGGCGGCCTTGGCGCCAATCTTGCGAGGAGCAGGCCGATGGTCGCAGCGGCATGCGAGCCGACATTCTGCGATCCGCGCCGTCGAAGACGAGGTCGCTCTCGGCGTGTTAGTCAGCCGGAATGCGCCGGCCGTCGTGCCCCTAAATCTCGATCTCGAGCCAGGTATTGGCCTCCAGGCTGAAGAAAAATTCGGCGCTCTCACATGCTCATGCAATCCCGTGGTGGACAACCAACGCACATGATGGTGCAGTTCCTAGGGAATGTGGTGATGAGCCATGAGCCGTCCTATATCACCTTGAACGCTGAATTAGCCCCCGAAAGGTCCGGACATGCTCCACCACTTAGCTAAGTGGGTAGGAGTAATGTTGGTAATATGACTAGCAGCAATTTTAAGATGGAAGTCCTCGGGGGGCCGGAACGTCGGCGGCGCTGGAGCACGGCAGAGAAGCTCGCGATCATCCACGAGACCTATGAGGCGGACGCGACGGTGAGCATCGTCGCGCGTCGGCACGGCATCCAGCCGAACCAGTTGTTCGCCTGGCGCAAACTGGCGTCCCAAGGGGCTCTGACGGCGACGGCCGCCGAAGAGGAGGTTGTTCCGGCTTCCGAATACCGGGCGCTTCAGGCCCAGGTGAAGGAGTTGCAACGCCTGTTGGGCAAGAAGACGATGGAGAGCGAAATCCTGAAGGAAGCTCTCGAAATCGCCGGTGGCCCAAAAAAACATCTGTTGCGCTCGCTCTCTCTTCCGAGGGGGATTTTGGAATGAAGACCGTCTGCGAAACTCTAGGTGTCGCCCGCTCGAATATCGCCGCGCGTGCCGCAAGCTCCCCTTCCAGAGCCAGAGGACGCCCGCCACTCCCGGATCGAGAACTGGTGGAGCACATCAAGGCCATCATCGCCGACATGCCCACCTACGGCTATCGGCGTGTCCATGCCATCCTGCGTCGGAATGCCCGGAAAGATGGGCGTTCGTGGCCCAATGCCAAGCGTGTCTACCGGGTGATGAAGCTGCACAATCTGCTGCTGGTGCGTCATACCGGAGCGGTCGATGATCGCCTTCACGACGGCCAAGTCGCCGTCGAGCGTTCGAACGTCAGATGGTGCTCCGACGGCTTCGAGATCGGCTGTGACAACAAAGAGAAGGTCCGCGTCGCCTTCGCCCTCGACTGCTGCGACCGCGAGGCAATCGCCCATGTCGCCACCACCCAGGGCATCAAAAGCGAAGACGTGCAGGACCTCGTGATCACCGCTGTCGAGAACCGTTTCGGCCGCATCAACGTGCTATCCGAGCCCATCGAATGGCTCACCGACAACGGCTCCTGCTTCATCGCGAAGGACACCGCATCCTTGCTACGCGACATCGGCATGGAGCCGTGCACGACACCGGTGCGAAGCCCACAGTCGAACGGAATGGCGGAGGCGTTCGTCAAAACCTTCAAGCGCGACTACGTCTCGGTCAATCCAACCCCGGATGCTGAAACCGTCATCGCTCAACTGCCATTCTGGTTCGAGCATTACAACAATCTTCATCCACACAGTGCTTTAGGATATCAATCGCCGCGCGAGTTCATCAGCTCGCAATCTCAAACCTGAGCATGTCCGGTCTTTTGGGGGCAACTCCATATCACCTTGAACGCTGCCCTCCTGGCTATCCGTTTCTTTGAGGCACCCACAATTATGGCGGCATCGGCGGCGCTGAGATCGGGATGGGCCGCCTTCAGCGCGTCCGCCCAGGCCGCATTGCTCTGCCCCGGCAGCTGCGGTGTCTGCCTCGCGATTTCGTCCAGCCTCGCCTGGTCCTGCGCCGACACCGTCTGGAACGCCGTCCTCACGGCGATATCGCGCCTTACGGCACCCACGATTATGGCGGCATCGGCAGCGCTGAGATCGGGATGGGCCGCCTTCAGCGCGTCCGCCCACGCCCCCTTGCTCTGCCCCGGCAGCTGCGGTATCGCCGCCTTGATCTCGTCCAGCCTCGCCTGATCCTGGGCCGACACCGTCCGGAACGCCGCCCTCCTGGCGATATCGTCCTTAAAGGTGCCCACAATTATGGCGGCATCGGCGGCGCTGAGATCGGGATGGGTCGCCTTCAGCGCGTCCGCCCAGGCCGCATTGCTCCGCCCCTGCCGCGGTGTCGCCGCCGCGATTTCGTCCAGCCTCGCCTGGTCCTGGGCCGACACCGTCCGGAACGCCGCCCTTTTGGCAATATCCTGCTTTACGGCACCCACGATTATGGCGGCATCGGCAGCGCTGAGATCGGGATGGGCCGCCTTCAGCGCGTCCGCCCAGGCCGCATTGCTCTGCCCCGGCAGCTGCGGTGTCTGCCTCGCGATTTCGTCCAGCCTCGCCTGGTCCTGGGCCGACACCGTCCGGAACGCCGCCCTCCTGGCGATTTCGTCCTTTGCGGCGCCCACGATGGTGGCGGCATCGGCGGCGCTGAGATCGGGATGGGCCGCCTTCAGCGCGTCCGCCCACGCCCCCTTGCTCTGCCTCGACTGCCGCGGTGTCTGCCTGGCGATTTCGTCCAGCCTCGCCTGATCCTGGGCCGACACCGTCCGGAACGCCGCCCTCACGGCGATATCGTCCTTTAAGGCGCCCACAATTATGGCGGCATCGGCGGCGCTGAGATCGGGATGGGCCGCCTTCAGCGCGTCCGCCCACGCCCCCTTGCTCTGCCTCGACTGCCGCGGTGTCTGCCTGGCGATTTCGTCCAGCCTCGCCTGATCCTGGGCCGACACCGTCTGGAACGCCGCCCTTTTAGCAATATTATGCTTTACTGAACCCACGATGGTGGCAGTATCGGCGGCGCTGAGATCGGGATGGGCCGCCTTCAGCGCGTCCGCCCACGCCCCCTTGCTCTGCCCCGGCAGCTGCGGTGTCTGCCTGGTGATTTCGTCCAGCCTCGCCTGATCCTGGGCCGACACCGTCTGGAAAGCCGCCCTCCTGGCGATAGCCCGCTTTACGGCGCCCACGATGGCGGCGGCATCGGCGGCGCTGAGATCGGGATGGACCGCCTTCAGTGCGTCCGCCCAGGCCCCCTTGCTCTGCCTCGACTGCCGCGGTGTCTGCCTGGCGATCTCGTCCAGCCTCGCCTGGTCCTGGGCCGATACCGTTTGGAACGTTGTCCTTTTAGCAATATCCTGCTTCAGGGCACCCACGATGGTTGCGGCATCGGCGGCGCTGAGATCGGGATGGGTCGCCTTCAGCGCGTCCGCCCAGGCCGCATTGCTCCGCCCCTGCCGCGGTGTCGCCGCCGCGATTTCGTCCAGCCTCGCCTGGTCCTGGGCCGACACCGTCCGGAACGCCGCCCTTTTGGCAATATCCTGCTTTACGGCGCCCACGATTATGGCGGCATCGGCGGCGCTGAGATCGGGATGAGCCGCCTTCAGCGCGTCCGCCCACGCCCCCTTGCTCTGCCTCGACTGCCGCGGTGTCTGCCTGGCGATTTCGTCCAGCCTCGCCTGGTCCTGGGCCGACACCGTCCGGAACGCCGTCCTCCTGGCAATATCGTCCTTAAAAGTGCCCACAATTATGGCGGCATCGGCGGCACTGAGATCGGGATGGGCCGCCTTCAGCGCGTCGGCCCACGCCCCCTTGCTCTGCCCCGGCAGCTGCGGTGTCGCCGCCTTGATCTCGTCTAGCCTCGCCCGGTCCTGGGCCGACACCGTCCGGAACGCCGCCCTCCTGGCGATAACCCGCTTTACGACGCCCACGATGGCGGCGGCATCGGCGGCGCTGAGATCGGGATGGGCCGCCTTCAGCGCGTCCGCCCACGCCCCCTTGCTCTGCCTCGACTGCCGCGGTGTCTGCCTGGCGACTTCGTCCAGCCTCGCCTGATCCTGGGCCGACACCGTCTGGAACGCCGCTCGATCGACGAGATCGCCCGTTGAGGCCCCCACGATTATGCTGGCATTCGCGGCGCTGAGATCAGGCGCCAACGCCAGCGGCCTTTGAGCATATAACCTCTGCTTGCGGCTGGGCCTGGGATCTGCGCCCTTCTCAGTAGTCTGCCTCTTGCGCCCGCCACCGGTCGGATCGCCGGGCTCCGCGGGCACCTCGGACATGGCCGAATGCTCCTCTCTTTCACCTGTCACCTCGGTCGGCCTGGCAACCGCCGAAGCTTCAAAATTATAAAACTTTTGCTTGCGGCTGGGCCTGGGATCTGCGCCCTTCTCAGTAGTCTGCCTCTTGCGCCCGCCACCGGTCGGATCGCTGGGCTCCGCGGGCACCTCGGACATGGCCGAATGCTCCTCTCTTTCACCCGGCACCTCGGTCGGCCTGGCAACCGCCGAGGCTTCTAAATTCCCAAGGCCATGCAGCCCCCTGCGCTGAGGGCCAGTCTCCAGCGGCTGTCCCTCGACGAGGTGAATAATGCGATCGGCATTATTGTATTCATCTGTTGTCCTCGTGAGGTTGAACGCGGTCTCTGCCGGGACGACCGGAACTCTCATCAGTTCCGTCATGTCAGCCATCATTTGCGGGGTTAGTTCTTCAGGGCTTTGAAGCTCGGTCGGCGGGCTTGGCTGGTCGACGCTTAACGCAGCCCAAGAGGCCGTTTCAGAAGGCTCCAGCCAGAAGTCCTGCGAATTGAAGCTGCCGGCTGACAGCGGACCGGCTTGATCCGTCGCCTGCCAAAGCTCCTCTTGATCGGCAGACGCCACTGAAGGCTGCGGGCTTTGATCCGTTGGCTGCCGAGGGCTGGCTCCCGCCGCTGTCGCGCTCGCGAGGTTGAACGCGGTCTCTGCCGGGGCGACCGGAACTCTCATCAGTTCCGTCATGTCAGCCATCATTTGCGGGGTTAGTTCTTCAGGGCTTTGAAGCTCGGTCGGCGGGCTTGGCTGGTCGACGCTTAACGCAGCCCAAGAGGCCCACTCAGAAGGCTCCAGCCAGAAGTCCTGTGAATTGAAGCTGGCGGCCGACGGCGGACCGGCTTGATCCACCGCCTGCCAAAGCTCCTCTTGATCGGCAGACGCCACCAAAGGCTGCGTGCTTTGATCCATTGGCTGCCGAGGGCTGGCTCCCGCCGCTGTCGCGCTCGCGAGGTTGAACGCGGTCTCTGCCGGGGCGACGGGTACTCGGGTAAGCCCCGTTAGCCTTTCCACGTAACGCAACATCGGATTCTCTTGCCAGATGTCGTCCGAATTGAAGTTGTCGGCCACGTGATCGACACGCGCCACTGAAGACTGCGCTCTTTGATCCGCTGGGTGCCGGCCCTCCTTCGCGCGCGAAGAGCCCTGCCCTTTAGTCCGAGGGTCCCAGTCAACCATGCTCACCCCCCTGGGATATGGCCTTCAGGAAACAAGGGGTCAGCTGTCGAGCACCGACTGCTGACGGGAGGTCAGAATTTATCAGGGGCTCAAGCGACTTAACCAGATCGCAAGGGACGCGACTGCAACCATCGACCGCTCCAGGTTGCCGAGCCTCGTTCGGACGCCGCTCAATCACCGTGGGTCCCGTTTTCTGCTGTTGTGGCATGGGGCGGCTCTGCGGAATCGAGCTCAGGTGACGGGAGGCCGGCAGATCCCGAAGACATGGCCAGGCCGTTGATAGCTGGTGGCGTGAACGCATCATTGCAGCAGAACCTCGAAAACCACGGAGAAGAGCCCGCGATTCAAACTAGCGCAGTCCCGGTATTGGATTGCATGCACAGGTGATATGCTCGCATCCAGTTAGTGAGCGGCTATGGCGCAGCTCCTGCGTGAACCCGTAACGACAGCGGCGATCCTTCGAGAGATGCAGCGACGACCCGTTCTCCAGACCGGAGGTCCGTGCTTGATGTGGCGATCGGTACGGATTGCTATCAACGCTGACGGCCGCCGGTGCCGCGCAAGCCAGTTACGACGCGAACATCGACATAATCTCTTCTATGGTGGGATTGATTGGCCCACCGATACCAGGGTAGTGGCAACTGTCACCAATTGCGGCGCCAGTGAGGTCGGCCCTTCGTCTTCGAACTCTTTGCTGGCTTCCGCTAAACAACGCGGCCTTATCACAAAAGACTGGGAGATTTAACGATAATCCCGGCATCCGGACTTCTGCGCATTGCCGGCCGGTAATAGCGCGAAAGACTTGCAGCAATCGCAGCGCCGGCGGCACCCGTGACCAGTATCCGCACTGCCTGGCTCGTAACAATGCGCTGTGACCAGCGGAAGCCGATCTCGTGGCAAGACAAGGCATGCTGCGGGCTGATATGATGAAAGACGCCGGCAATGGTGCGGCGGACCCGGGACTTGAAACCTCCCACCGAGTTGACGTGGGCGGCGTCTCGAACGAATTCGCGGCTCGAATGCTTTACGTTCTCATGCGTAGCGAAGCTCTTGCCAATCGCCATGAACGCCTCACCGCCCATCAAGCAGGCATGCGGTTCGATCCCTTTTCGCCGTCGCGCGCCCTGCACGTATCGAAAGGCCTTTTCGGCCCCGTCCAGGCGGTAGACCGTCCGGATTCTTTCTCGGTCGCTCACCGAGATGAAAACGGTCAATCTCCACCGTGCCATCGAGCATGTGCTCGCGCGCCAACATGAGGCGCAGCGCATATCCCATTCGCTAGCTATTGGGCATCACCAAATGTGCAAATGCCTATCTTCGCCGCATGAATGATCCATGCCGCCAGAGCTGCTATCCCGCTAATCGCTAAACTAGTCGTCAAGGTGCTTTAGGGGCGGCGGCGCGTGAAGACGATGTTGGCGGCGGCACATGCCTTCGGCGTATTCACGAACATTTTCGACGAGGCAATGCGCATCACGTGTCACCTTGCCTGTTGCGCTGCACTTTTGGCCCCGTACTTGCGGCGCCGGCTCTCAAGGCTTCCGGGCGGTCATTTGCAAGATTCATCCCGTACGAGCGACAGGACAGGCCGAATTGGCGCGTAGTAGGTCAGTGTGAACATGAACGACCAATACGGCTCTGAGGGCAACGGGCTGCTGAGCGACAGTCTAGATGAGATCCCTTGCGTGTCGCGCTGCAAGGGGGGCTCATGACCAATCCTGATGAGCTTAGGCACTTGCATATCTGAGCTGTCTCGACACGCGATGCTCTTCTACCAGCGCATTGTTGGATATCAGATGTGCATGCAAGGGGGCAGTGAAGCTCTGCTACTTTTTACGGAGAAAGCCGTTCTGTCAGGTGGACGCGAGGCGAGTCTTGAATGTCGTGGAATAATAGGGTCGTCTGGTCGGAGGGCTTATTCCTCCGCCCCCAGCATTTTCAGCAGGCCGATCGTCACGTCGAACAGCTGGTGCGTAGCAGGACGGCGGTTTTGCATGGGTACGGGTGGGGTATCAGCGAGCTGCGGCTCAATCGAGAGCTACTTGGTCTCGGCAAGATCGCCATCGAAGCGGCTCGCGGCGTCTTGGAGGACGGCATGCCCTTCAGTATTCCTGACGAAGCCAACCAGCCAACTCCCTACGACGTTCCGCGGGATTTTCGAGATTCGCTTATTCACTTGGCGGTACCGTTTTATCAACCCGGCGCTCTTGAAACCGACGCGCAAGCGGGAATTGACGTACCTATCCGCTTCGCAGTCTCCACTGAGGATGTTGTCGACACCAACGCTGGCGAGCGGGGCAGCGCCTCCATCGACGTAGCGCGGCTGGATTTTCGACTGCTGCCGGACGCGGCAGACCGGTCTGGCTACACTTGCATCCCAATCGCCCGTATCATAGAGGTCCGGGCCGACCGACAGATCATTCTGGACGAGACGCACGTGCCGCCAACCCCCGACTGCGCCAGCTCCCGGGTCCTCTCGAACTACATCACTGAGATCACCGGCCTGCTTCACCATCGTGGTGAAGCTCTGGCTACTCGGGTCTCCCAGTCGGGCACGAACCGGGTTGCAGAGCTCGCGGACTTCCTTCTGCTGCAGGCGATCAATCGGTACGAGCCGTACTTCTGCCACCTGTCCAAGGCCGCCGTTGTAAATCCGGAATCGCTGTATGTTCTCATGCTCCAGCTGGCGGGTGAACTAGCCACGTTCGCCCGCCTCGATAAACGTGCCCCGACCCTTGGTGTTTACAAGCACGACTCTCTCGCGGAGGCGTTTTTGCCAGTGATCCAGTCGATCCGGGCTTCGCTGGGTGCGGTGATTGAGCAGACTGCGGTCTCCGTACCGCTGCAGCGGCAAAAATACGGTATCCATGTGGCTGAGGTGGCCGACCGCTCTCTCTTTACGACCTCGAGCTTCGTGCTGGCTGCTCGGGCTGATATTGAGGTCGAGCGCCTCCGGCGCGAGTTCCCGTCTCAGATTAAGATCGGCCCGGCGGAGAAAATCACGGAACTCGTCAATGTCGCACTGCCCGGCATTATCATCAATCCCCTACCGGTCGCGCCGCGTCAGATCCCGTTCCATGTTGGATTCAGCTATTTCGAGATCGATCAAAATAGCCGCTTCTGGAAGGATATGCCCCAATCCGCTGGCTTGGCGCTGCACGTTGCTGGCGACTTCCCAAATCTCGAAATGGCTCTTTGGGCCATCCGAGCCGGACAGAACCCAAATTTGAGTTAGCCCACCAATGCCCCTCACGCTACGTGTACACTGCAATAGATGCAGTTTTCCGGAATATCTCGTGCCGGGCGACGCGGCTGGTGGGCTGACTACCAGCCGAGCAGGCAACAGCCTCGTTCTGCCGGATGATCAGCAGATGGTCTCGAAATACCACTGCTCAATCGAATGCATGGCACGGCGATACGGACTGATCGACCGAGGCCGCGGCAACACATGTCTGAGTGACGAGGCTGTGCCGCTTCCGTCAGAGGCGCCGGTCGCCCGGAAAACCAGCGATGTTATTCAGATCGGCGCCTATAGGATCGATGTCGTCGTGTCGCCTTCGATATCCATTGCGGAGAGTGCCGCCGAACCGGAGGGACAACTTGCAGCGACAAGTGAGGAGTTGAGTTTTCTTGGCCCCCTCGAAATGGCCTCGTCGCTCCTGGCGGGCAATTGCACCCGGGGTGAAGAAGCGCTGCTGGACCTGAGGGACGGCGATTTCCCACCATTGCCAGTCTTAGACACTCGGTTTGACGCGCTGGCGGGCATGATGAGAAGTCCGTTGGATATCTACGCAGACAGTGTGCCGGATCGGGCCCCCATCTTGGCGCAACCCAAGGTAGATCAATCATCTCGACAAGAATCATCGGGCGGCCGTCACGGCTTTTCTTGCCGCCTGCGGCTTATCATTGGCAGATGTCCGGAATGCCGGCATCGTAAGCGTGCTGGATCGTGCAGGGAAAATGCTTCTGTATTCCGCCGCGCTGCACAGCATTCTCTCCGAGCGAGAGCTGGCGAACAATCATTCAGAAATAAGAGTCCCGACGAAAAACCCCTGAGGTTCGTTCCGGATGTCAGGGGGTTCCTCCGCGGAGACCTGGCCATTGAGCATGCCTTCGCCGACCGTGGGACGCATGACGTGTTATTCGCGGCTGTGCAGAAGGCTCTGTCCAGCGTCCGTGCACGCTTGTCCCTACCAGGGATCGAGAAGGCGATGGGGCGGACCCGTTCCCTTTTGCACTGCAACCATAAGGCGCGAAACCGGAGTGCGTACGTGCGTGTCTTCAATGACGTCGTATCGAACATCGAAACTGATTTGCTCCGGAGCTTCGGCGCCGACTTCGCGCGCCCAGTGCGAGAGCGTCGCCGACCCGCCCGCCGATCCCACGATGAGAGCGTCCGCTCCGAAGGGAAGTGGGCGGGTTGATGATGGTGATTGAGGAAACGATGCCAAAATCCCAGCCACTCGTCCTCCTCCACGCCGAGGAGCAGTTGGCTGTCCCTTCGCCGTCATCGCCAGTGCCGGACGAACTTACCTGGGAGATGCTTGCGCTCGACCGACTTAATCCACTGGTCGCCGCCGCGGCGGCGCTGCTGGGTCTCAGCGCTCAGCTCAAGAGCAGTGCTAGCCATATCGACGTTGAAGCACTGCGCCTTAGAGTGCTGCAGGAGATCGATGCTTTTGAGCGTCGGATCACGCCGCTCGGATTGCCATCGCGAGCGATCAAGGTCTGCAAATACGCCCTCTGCGCGACCATCGATGACATCGTTCTGAACACAGTCTGGGGCAGCAACAGCGTCTGGACGACGCGCAGCTTGGTGGGATCGCTGTTCAGCGATACCTGGGGCGGCGAGCGTTTCTTCGATCTACTGACGCAATTGAAATATGAACCGGCCATCAATATTGAACTGCTGGAGCTGCTCTACTACTGCATGAGGTTGGGCTTCGAAGGCCGCTACCGCGTCACTGCGGGAGGAGCCGCAGAGCTCAGTGTGCTGTGCGAAGACGTCTACCGCCTGATCCGAGCAGCCCGTGGTGACTTCGAGCGCGAACTATCCCCGCACTGGCGGAGGAACTCTAATAATCCGAAGCCACGCCGCACAATCGTTCCAATCTGGGCTGTCGTAGCGTTTGGGGCAGGGTTACTCCTCTCGATCTATACCGGACTCCTGCATGCATTAAATGCCCGCGCCGATGCTGTCTTCAACGATCTCGCGACATTGCCGCCGAACGGCGCTGTCAGATCGGTGAGAATCGTATTGCCGCCAAAGGTTGTGATGAGCAGCGGCCGACTGCGTAACTTCCTCGAGCCCGAAATCCGCGAAGGGCTTGTCACTGTGTCCGAGGACCCACAGCAGATCGTCGTTACCATTCGCGCCTCCGGGATGTTCGATTCTGCTAGTCCGGAAGTGAAGAAAATGTTCCTGCCGCTTCTTTTACGAATTGGTCGTTCTCTGAACGATGAGTCGGGAGCAATCCTCCTGACCGGGCACACCGACGCCATGCCGGTGCAATCGCTCGCCTTCCCTTCAAACGATTCCCTTTCGCTCGCGCGTGCGAGGACAGCTGCCGAGATTATTAAATCCATCATGGATGACCCAGGCCGCGTGCGAGAAGAGGGCAGAGGGAGCGGTGAACCGGTCGCTTCGAACCATACGCCCGAGGGCCGCGCGCGGAACCGTCGGATTGAAATCATCATCACAAAGACACGATGAAGGCAGGCCATGCAGTCAATCAAAAAAGCGCTTAGGTGGCAATGGCTCCGTGTCGGCGGGGCAGGGATCGTGTGTGCCTTAATCTTCACGCTCGGACCACACATCTCGGTCGGAGGATTTGCGCCGCTTGACAGCCTTCGCAGCCAGATCGCGGCATCGATGCTGATTCCGGTCGGATACACCGTGATCTACTTGATCCAGTCCCAGCTTTACAAGGTTCAGGCCTATTTTGAAGACCTCGTCCAATCACGAGTGTCGGGAGCCCTGGACGAGGTTGGGGCCGAGCAGAAGAAGGGAGACCCAAGGCCTTCCGACCGAAGTGTGGGCCAAGCCAGCACGCTTGCTGAAAGAGAGCTTGAGGCGATTCGTCATCGTTTCCGCGAGGCCCTTACCACACTCAAGGGGCGCCGCTACGCAGGAGGTATCAGCAGGCGGTGGCTCTATCAGCGGCCATGGTATGTGATGATCGGTCCGCCCGACTCGGGGAAGACCACAGCAATAGTCAATTCCGGGCTCAGCTTTCCGCTGGCGGCAAGGTCCGGTCTGAGAGCCGCCGGTGGGGTCGCGGGTACGGAAAACTGCGACTGGTGGATCACCGATGACGCGGTGTTCGTCGACACTGCTGGGCGCTACACGATACAGGAGGGTGATGCAGACCGGGACAAAGCGGTTTGGCGTGGCTTGCTTCGTATGCTCAGACGCTCCCGGCCACGGCAGCCGCTGAACGGGGTCTTAGTCACGATCGGGATCAGCGAGCTGAACTCGACATCCGAGGAAGTGCTCGCCGATCGCGCGCGCTGTATCCGTGAGCGGCTCCTCGAAATTTACAGGGAGCTTCGCCTGCAACTGCCGATTTATGTGCTTTTCACTAAGAGCGATCTGCTGGCGGGATTTGTTGAATTCTTCGACGATCTGGGTCGCGAGGGGCGGGAGGCGGTGTGGGGGTTCACCTTTGCGCAAGAGGCTTCGGAGGACGAAGACGATCCGATGGCGTTTGCCGCAGCATACGATGCGCTGGTTGGCCGCCTAAACGAAAGGCTGCTTGAACGAATGCAGCATGAAAGCAACCTCCAGCGTCGCGCGCTCATGTTCGGCTTCCCACAGCAGGTCGCTAGCCTCAAGCACCTGACGCAACAGTTCTTGAAGGAAGCCTTTGGCGGGAATTCGTTCCAGGAACCGCTTATGCTCCGCGGCGTCTACTTCTTAAGCGGCACGCAAATTGGCATGCCCTTCGATCGAGTTGCGAACGCCAGATCTCAGACCTTCGAGATCGCTCAGCCGCCCTGTACAGCGCTTCGTGGCCCGGGGCGTGGTTATTTCATCAGCCGGCTGCTGCGCGAAGTCGTTTTCGCCGAAGCTGGGCTCGTCGGTGCCAATCACCGCTTCGATCGGCGCCAGCGGCGGATCCGATATAGCGCCTACACGATGATAGCGGCGGTCATCGTTAGCGCCGGCGTCTTGTGGACGTTCAGCTATATTCGGAATGTTGAGCGGATCGAGAGCGTTCGCCTAATGGCTGGCAGCTATGCCAGAGGGGCCGAAAAGCTGAAGCTCGACCGGGTTGAGAGTGGCGATCTTCGACCCATCCTGCCACTGCTTCAGCGGCTGCGTGATTCTAACGGCGACAGCGCGGGCGGCCGCCTATCAAGTTCGGGTCTCGACCAGAGTAAGAAAATCAAGGTTCAAACGCTCGCGGCGTACCGCCGCGCCTTGAACACCGTCCTGCTGCCGCGGCTGATCTTCCGGTTGGAAACCTTACTGGCCGAGCGGCACGACGATGATCAGTTCGTCTACCAGGCGTTAAAGGTTTACCTGATGCTGGGTCAGCAGGGTCCGCTCCAGCGCGCGGTCGTCAAGAACTGGATGGCTGCCGACTGGGGAGTGATGTTTCCGGCCGAAGCCGATGCCGGCCTGCGCCGCGCGCTCGCTGATCATCTGGATGCCCTCATGGAAGGGCCGCTGCCCCATAGTGAGCTTAACGGCGAACTGATAGAGAGGAGCCGCGCGAAGCTCCAGGCCGTCTCGATGGCGCGCCGCGTCCTCGACATCATCGCGACCAGTCCCGAAGCCTCGCGGGCGCCAACCTGGCGTCTGGCCGACCATGCCGGGCCGCTGGCGCAGGGCGTCCTGGCTCGCAAATCGGGACAGCCGCTCAGCGAGGGGGTTCCTGGCATCTACACGAGGGCGGGGTTTTACGGAATTTTTCTGCGATTGCTGCCGCAGGTGGCTGACGCTGTCGCTGCAGAAGGCTGGGTTCTCGACGCACAGGTAGTCGCGCCGACCGCAGCCGATGATGTGAGCCAGAAGCTGCGGCGTTCGGCGGCGGATCTCTACGCTCAGGAGTTCGCGTTGCGCTGGGACCAGCTCATTGGCGATATGTCGATCCACCCGTTTGGGGGCATCGATGACGCGCTGCGCACCTTGAACACGCTGTCCGCGCCGACGTCACCAATGCGCCTGTTCCTTTTCGCGGCGGCGCAGGAGCTAAAGCTCAAGCAACCACCGGCTCCCGAGGACGGCTTGACGAAAGGTGACAGTGTCCCCCAGGGCGAGGTGTTGCCAAGCGAGCTCGAGGCACTGTTCCGCTCTCAACCGGCCGCGGACACGCCTGAAGCTCACGTCCGGCTCTATATGGGCGATCATTTCCAGTGGCTGCACCAGTTGGTCGAAGTGCCGTCGAACAGCCAAGCGGGCGCGCAGGCGCCGATCGACAGTGCTCTCCGCGATCTGGGCGAACTGTATCGCTCCCTCAGCCAGGCGCAGGGGCTGGCGGGTTCGAACATCTTGGAACACAACGGGCAGGCGGGCGTCGCCATCCACCAGATCGAGGCGGGAGCGACCAATCTGCCCGAACCCATCCGGCAATGGATCCTCGGCCTCAGCCGCCACAGCTCGGACCTAACCGTCAGCGGCGTGAGGCGCGAGTTGGCGAGCGGTTGGGCGGGCGGCCCCGGCGATTTGTGCCGGCGGGCTACGGAAGGACGGTATCCCTTCGCGCGCGGATCCCGCCGGGATGTCCCTTTGAGCGATTTCGCCCGACTGTTCGGCCGCAAGGCGGAGATCGACACTTTCTTCGCCGAGAACCTTTCCCCCTTCGTCGACAAATCCACAGGTTCGTGGCAGTTTCGGCCAACGAGCGGTGTCGATTTCCCTATCGGCCGCAATACCTTGGCCCAGTTCCAACGGGCAGCCACAATCCGCGACACCATGTTCGAGGATACCGGCCAGTTGTCAGTTGGATTCCTGCTCACCGTCGCCGAGACCGATCCGTTGACAGACCAGGTGGTGGTGGACATCGACGGCCAGCGCCTCGAACATCGACGAGGAACGGCCGCCGCGGCCATGCATTTCCATTGGCCCACGGCCAGCGGCGTCGGCGGCGCTTCCGTCGCTTTCATCGGTTTTCAAGGCGCCATTCTCTCCAAGAGCGGCCATTGGGCGCTATTTCGCCTCTTAAATGAGGCGGACAAGCGGCCCTTGGGAGGAGGGGACCTTATTCAGGTACGACTGGTGTCGGGTGACCATTGGGCGGTTTTTAACCTCCAGCCTGACAGCGTGATGAGCCCGTTGTCCCGCAATCTGCTGTCAGAATTCCGATGTCCAGATTTCTTATGACCGCCGGGATAGCATCCGACTTGCGCTGGGAAGGCCCTATGGGATCACGAGACGCCCACGCAGGTCCGCGGCGGGAGAGGTCGGCATTTCGGTTGCCGGCCGGATCGGAGGCGGTCACGGCTGCGACTGGCGGCGATCGTTGCTTGATCTCGGCGCGCCGCTTTCCGGCTCGACTAGACCGCTGGAGAGCGCGGTCACCTCCATCAGGCAGATCTTCGGGAAGTTGGGTGATCAGATCCTGTCCCATCCTATCAACCGACGTACACTGATCTAGAACAGGAAACTGGAGAGATATAATGGCCGGAATGAAGCACAATAGGACAAGAGCAAAGAAGTTTATGCAGTTGATCGACCAGACGAGGAACAGTGCGGATTTGGAGTTCTGCTTTGCGGTTGGCACGGTTGGCGATCTGCGGAAGCCTGCTGTCCTGGTGAGTAAGAAAAAGCTCAATGGATTGGCACAAACTTTGAAAAGCATGCCTTTTGAAGATGATGAGGATAGTGGTAAGGAGACCTTTTCGCTTCTGCGGAGAGGCACGGGCAGGATGAACGAAAACGGCGTTATCCTCGTCAAGTTGGCTGATGGTGGAAAGGCCGGGTTCCCGCAGGTCCAAAAGGTGATGAAGAAGTATTTCGTGAACTTCCGCATGAGGCTGCCTGACATGCAGGAAGCAGGAATTTTAACTGAAGAAGACATTCAGCAGTTTGAGATGAACGCCGAGGAGAACTCTCAATTTCTTCCACCCGACGACTCTGAAGAATTAAATCGGCCGATGGCGGCACTCGATAGCGCGGAAGGGAACTCCGCAGGGAGTGTTGAGGAAACTGAAGAGAGAAGCAAGCGTGAAGGCGGGGCTGAGCTCCTGGAGCAGCTTCTCCCGGAAGTGAAGGAGGGCATTGCCGCCGCGGCAGCGACCATTTCCAATCACGCAGTAAGTCTCAGCGCGCAAATTGGCGCGGGACAGACCGCAGAGTTGTCCCATCTGACCACGAAGATCGCGGATTGGCTGCAACGTGTGCTGGCTGCGACGCCTCAGGAAGAGCAGGAGGCAACGCTGCACAACTTCGCCGGCCGGCTTCTGTTGATGCTGGCCTATCCTGAGAATCTGCGAAATCTTCAATATGTGGATGACATGCCCGATGGGGCGGGGCAGGGCGAGACAAACGGCGACCGCCGCGAAGAGGTCGTGGTGAATGGGATCGATCTGAACAGAGTCCCAACGGGTGCTCTCGATCAAGACGAGGTAGTAGAGTCCTTGTTCCGTCTGATCAAGGCAAAGGCTCAGGAGCGACAGCTTTCTTATCCGCTAGAGAACGCGAATTCTGAAAGGATTGCGAAGATAGTGTCGTCGCAATGGCCGAAGGAACTAGGCGATGCAGCCCGTAGGCGCGCGGTTGTGGAGCGTCTGATCGCAGCGGTGGTCCCGCGGCTCGGTAACGATGATCAACTTCTGGTCCTTCTTGGCATCACAGACCAGCCCGAAAGGACCAAGTCCGTCGAAAACTCGGTCGAAAGTATCATAGCTGCATGGCAGGCTCATCTCGACACTGCCTTGACGCTGAGGGATGAGGTAAAGAGCAAGATCAACCAGATGGTCGATGTGGAAGCCCGCGGCGGAACGTGGAGGTATGTCGACGACATCTTCCTGCAGTTCGGTGGAGAGCTTTCGGATCAGCTCTCCGCCATCACCGAACGCAACGGTGACGCAATGTCGAGCGCGACCGAGCGTGTCAGAACCACAGTCCAGAAGAAGCTCGACTATCTCAACGGCAGCGACATTGTAGCCATGCTTGACAATCCTCCAATCGACATCGGTCCGGGCACTATAGGGCAGACGCTGCGGGAAGGGCTCGCCGCCATCACCGATGGACTGAAGCGCATCGAAACCTCGCGCGCCGCGCCCGCCGCGTAGTGATCGCCTGCCTCGATGCCGGTCGGCCCACCGGAAGGCCGGCCGAGCACGCCATCAACGGCTGCATCAGCGACGGAAGGAGTTCCGCCGCTCAGGTGGATCAGCGAAGCGGTGAAGGAGCGGCGCACCAACAGAGGCTTCTTCATCATCGGCTGCCGCTTCAACGACCAGATGCTGCGCACCTACGCCCGACAGATCACGAAGCGATCCAACGCCCCACGTTTGGCGGTGCTGGATGCGGCAGCGCTGACCAACAACGAACGCCGTTTCTTTGTACCCATCCGGCGAAGGCCGTCTGCCGCGATTTGCTGATTGGCTTTAAGTGCATGCCTTATGTCATGCGCTACAATTATTTCCCCCATTGAGGTCTTGTCCGCCGATGATCTTGGTCGCCGGCGGGATTGGTCGGACGAAGAGAAAGTTCGGATCGTCGAGGAAAGCCTGCAAGGTTTTCGTCAGGGGTCAGCGACGGCGCGACGATATGGATTGTCGCGATCTTTGTTGACGGCCTGGCGTCGACAATACCGCAGCGGCCTTCTGAGTGTTTCAGCGTCAACGGGTTTCGTGCCGCTTACGATTTCGCCACCGCCGCCGGCGGCATCTGCGGAGATGACCGCGCCGCTGCGTTCTGAAGACGACATGACGATCGAGATCGGCCTGCCGAACGGCCGACGGCTGACGATCCCGGCCTCACTTGATCCGATCGTCCTCGCCCGGCTGTTGCCGATTCTGGATATGTCATGATCGCATTTCCCGCGGGGGTGAAGGTGTGGATCGCGGGCGGCGTGACAGACATGCGTTGCGGCATGAACAGTCTGGCGCTGAGGGTGCAGGAAGGCCTCGGCCGCGATCCTCATGGCGGTGAGGTCTTCTGCTTCCGGGGTCGCAAGGGTGACCTGATCAAGGTCCTCTGGCATGACGGCGTCGGCATGTCGCTTTACCTGAAGCGGCTGGAAGCTGGAAAATTCATCTGGCCGGTCAGCCAGAATGGCTCCGCCGTGTCTGTATCGTCGGCGCAGCTCGGCTATCTCCTGGAAGGGATCGACTGGCGCAACCCGCGCTGGACGCAGCGGCCTTCGAAGGCAGGCTGATCGCCTGCATTGCTCTGTTTTTGTTGGGCTTTCGACATGCGGCATGGTAGCTTTCGGCCATGGATGATGCTGCTTCGGAGATAGCCAGACTGCGCGCCGCGCTTGCGGCATCGGAAGTGCGTGCCGCCTCTGCCGAGTCCGACCTCGCACAGGTGCGCGCCTTCGTGACGACCTCCGAGGCGATGATCCGGCACCTCAAGCTCGAGATTGCCAAAATGCGCCGCGAGCAATATGGCCAGAGTTCGGAACGGCGCGCCCGGCTGATCGACCAGATGGAACTGCAGCTCGAAGAACTCGAGGCCGATGCCACCGAGGACGAGATCGCCGCGGAACGCGTGGCGGCGAAGATCACAAATGTCTCTGCCTTCGAACGCCGTCGCCCGGCACGCAAGCCGTTCCCGGAACATTTGCCGCGCGAGCGCCTGATCATCGAAGCTCCCTCGATTTGCACCTGCTGCGGCTCGGCGCGGATCGTGAAGATGGGCGAAGACGTCACTGAGACGCTGGAGGCGATCCCGCGCCAGTGGAAGGTGATCCAGACGGTGCGCGAGAAGTTCACCTGCCGGGATTGCGAGAAGATCAGCCAGCCACCGGCCCCTTTCCATGCGACACCGCGGGGATGGGCGGGACCGAACCTGCTGGCGACGATCCTGTTCGAGAAGTTCGGCCAACATCAGCCATTGAACCGCCAGGCCGAGCGCTACGCCAGGGAAGGCGTCGATCTCAGTCTCTCCACGCTGGCCGATCAGGTCGGAGCCTGCACGACGGCGCTGCAGCCGATCCATGATCTAATCCGCGCCCATGTGCTGGCCGCCGAGCGGCTGCATAGTGACGACACCACCGTGCCGCTTCTGGCCAGGGGAGCAACAAGGCAGGCACGGTTATGGACTTATGTGCGCGATGACCGTCCCTTCGCGGGCGGCGCGCCTCCCGCCGCACTCTTCCATTTCTCTCCCGATCGCGAGAAGACCCATCCCAACACGCATCTTGCCGGATGGCATGGCACACTGCAGGCCGATGCCTATGGCGGCTACAACGACCTCTATCGTGCCGATCGCCGCCCCGCGCCGGTCAGGAGCGCGCTCTGCTGGAGCCATGCGCGACGCAAGTTCTTCGAACTCGCTGACATCGCCGGCAACGTGCGCAAGGGCAAACCTGCCCATGAGATATCGCCCGTCGCGCTTGAGGCCGTGGCCCGCATCGACGCGCTCTTCGACATCGAGCGCGGCATAAACGGAATGCCTGCCGAGGATCGGCTCACAACGCGGCAGCAACATGCTCGTCCGCTCGTCGAAGAACTGCACGATTGGCTCATGGCTCAGCGTGGGCAAATGTCGAAGCACAATCCCGTCGCCAAGGCGATCAACTACATGTTCGAGAAGGAGGGTCGCTGGGAAGCCTTCACCCGGTTCCTCGACGACGGCAGACTGTGTCTGTCAAACAATGCCGCTGAACGAGCCCTGCGCGGCGTTGCTCTCGGAAGAAAGGCATGGCTATTCGCCGGTTCCCAGCGCGGAGGCGAGCGTGCTGCCTTCATGTATTCCCTAATCGTCACGGCAAAGATGAACGATATCGATCCGCAGGCCTGGTTGGCGGACGTGCTCGCCCGCATGCCCGGCATTCCCGTATCACGGCTGCCGGAGCTGTTGCCGTGGAACTGGCCCGCCGGAAGCGCCCGGCAGATGGCGGCGTGATGGCGCGCCCGACGCATGTCTACACGATCGACTATGTCGCCATGCTGATCGGCGAGAACCTCGAACTCATCCAGGAAGTCGCCAGCAACTCCGACAACATCGACTATGGTGAGACGATCCATGCCCATGACGGCAGCGAAGAGGGCATCACGACCTTCACCGACCGGGGCATCGAAAGCTTGAAGGAGTTCCTCGCCGATATCCGCACCTGGGAAGGAGGTCTTCGCCAGTTCCTTGTCGACGAGCAATGTGATCCGGAAAAGATCGAACGCATCATGGCAGACGAGCCGAAATCATAAGTGCCGCGGCCTTCGCCGGATGGATACGTTTCTTTGCAGCAAGCCCGATCACGCTTATCGACGTGCAGACTGGCGAAGCTGCGGCTCGGCTTGTCGGCTGAAAACTAGAGTAGAGAAGGAGTATTGCGGATGCGACGATACACGAGGATTTCGTCGGTCGGTCGGTCGACACCGACGTCGGAGGCGGATTTGCCGTAAACGTTGATCATCACGGCCGCCATTTGAAAGGAAGGATGGTAGTGCCGCTCGCCTTCCTATCAATCCACCCATCCCTTTTTTGCACGCATTCCATCCAAACAAACAATTTTACTGGTCAAAACAATTGCCCTTAGAAAAAACGCTGAAGAGCGCTGTGCAGAACGATTGTGTGGAGTTCTAAAAATGGGTCCTCAGGTTCGGTAGAGACTGTGCTGGAAAACGAGTTGGAGCACTCTGTCAGTTGCCTGGCCTCGATTGTTATCACGTTGGACGTGATCGGCCAAATCTTGGCCGTTGCTTCTGCCGTTTCAGTGCTAATGGGCTCTCACAAGAAGCACTGTTGCCTGGTCGACTAAATCTGTGAGTGCATCCCTCACAATGACTAGAAGCCAGAGCAGGCGCGCTCGCAGCCGCAAGGACATGATCTGCGCCTTTTGCAGGAACACCAAACCTCGTGATGTTTTCTTGCGGCTGTCGGGCCGAAATATGAAGGACTGAGTAATGTGGATAGGTTACGTGGCAGTTCTGCTGCAAATGCTTCGGTCAGGGTTTCCGTGCGGCGTCGCAACTATAGCATCAAGAAGGTTGCGCAGCATCGATTGTCGGCAATGTCGCCGAGCCGGTCGCTATTAGTATCGGCTTCGCCTGTGAGCTCTATCTGACACGTCAAACACAAGCTTTGAACTTACGAAAGCCGGCGGTCGGGCCAGAGCGACCTACCTTTCGAAACGGACTGGAGAGCAACATGCTGTGTCTAGGGCTGAGTGGGCGTCTAAGCAGAGTCTACGAAAATTCGTTCGATCTACCGAACAGCTTTATGCACGATGGGGCTGCGGTTCGCGTTCGCGACGGCCGAGTGATAGCGGCTGTCGAAGAGGAACGGCCTAACCGAATCAAGCACTCCAACACGCTACCAATTCGTTCGATTCAATATTGCCTCGCATCTGCAGGTGTTCAGCTCAGCGACATCGACCGCATCGCGTATTATGCAACCGAGGCCTATTGCAACGCTGTGCTCGAGCGCGTGCGCCTCTCTCACCCAAGCACCCCAGTATCGGATGCGAGGCTGTTGCAACGGGCTCAGGGAGGTCGACACGGGCTCTATATTCCTGTGGGACACCCCGATGTTCCATGTGATCGCCATCGTCACACAGATCTGGCCGCCCATTGGACGCGTGATGGCACAATGCCATGGAGGTTGTCACCCACGCTCCACCGCCGAGATGAACTCGAAAACGTTGGACCCGGAATTGATTGTTGAGGAATGAACTTCATGAAACGCAATGTAGAACAAGAGGTGACGGATCAACTCGCTTATAGGCGAAAGATGTTGCAAGATTGGAGAGGAGAGCGCCTCACTGGACACCAGATAAACCTAGCATCAATAGACCTCAACCTCCTGGTGGCGCTCGAGGCTCTGCTCGAATACCGGAACGTGACGCACGCGGGCCAGCACATCGGGCGGAGTCAACCGGCGATGAGCCGCGCACTGGGAAGGCTGCGCGGCTTGTTCAATGATGATCTCCTGGTGCGGTCTTCAACGGGTTTGATCCCAACGCCGCAAGGCGAACATTTGGCTCAAAGGCTGCCGTCGGCACTGCGTACGATCCGAGAGATGGTGACAAGCCGCAGCGTAATCTCAAAAGAAGCGGGGAGGGGGGCAACGCTGGCGATCCCCGATCATCAAGCTTTGGCTGTACTACCGCGCCTCCTGCCGTGGTTACGCGAGCGTGCCCCTCATCTCGACACACTCGCCTGTTTGCCATTTGATCGTGCCGTGCGGGGGCTTGAGCAAGGTGATATTGATTTGGCCGTTGGGCATATCGACGTGCAACTGCCTGGCTATTTTCGGCGGAGTCTTTATACAGACCGCTTCGCGTGTTTGTTGCGCCACGACCATCCAGCGCTGGCGCAGGAATGGACGATCGACAACTTCGCGACCTTGCGTCACGCTGCCATCAGTACGGACTCCCCCGACCACTTCGGCCCGATCTACGACCACTTGCCCAACCTGCGAGCGGATCGTAGTCCCATACTGTTTTCCAGCGTTCTCACGGCAGCGGTGGTAGCTTCGGCAACGGATTTGGTATTGCTCGTCCCGCGCCGCGTTGCGACCCAAGTTTCCGCGATGCTGCCGCTTAGGGTTGTTGATCCACCCCTCGAGCCGGCACCGTATAAGGTCATGCTCATCTGGCACGAGCGGTGCCATCACGACCCGCAGCATAAATGGCTGCGCAAGGAGGTCGCCGCCGCGTTGGAGACGGGAGCGGACTGACACAAGAAGCGGTGATCGGGATGCTCCTGAAGCATCAAAGAGAGCAACCGGGCATTTTGCGCGGGGAGATGACCAAGGCCCCAGCGCTGCTGCGACCGAGAGTGCCAGGCATGTTGGACGAATATCGAGACTTGGCTGCCTATGTGCTCGCGGGGCCTGCTTGTGTCCGGGCTTCTGCTGAGCTGCGGCACGGCCCGGCAGTGGCGCGGATATCTTCGCGCCGACTCTCGGATCGACCATGTTGATGGTGATCGTCAAGTGATCAACATTCATGTCAGCAAGCTCGCCGACACGGTCCGGCAGTGCCAGACCGTTGGTTGAAAGACACAGCTTGATATCGGGGATCTCTGTGGCTCCACGTTCAAATGTCGCCTTTGTCTTCTTCCGGTCATAACAGGCATCGCTTGGTCCGGTGATAAAGAGCACGGAAAGCTGAGGGACTTCATTGGCGACCGCAACGACCTTTCGCAGCGCCTGGTCAGGCGTCAGCTTTTCCGAGACGACCCCAGGCCGGCTTTCGTTGGCGCAGTATTTACGATCGCAGTAGTTGCACTGGATATTGCAGGCTGGTGCGGCTACGACGTGCATGCGCGCGAAATAGTAAGCTTCTTCTGAATAGCAGGAAAGGTCCTTGATTTTCTCCCACACAGCCGGCTCGGCGTGGTGCGGCTTTGCGGACGAACCGCACAATGACGCGGCGCAAGCAGTGGACTTCGCTGTGGCCAGCAGTTGGTTCATGGTTGTCGTGCTGGTCAGGCTCTTGAGCGAAATCATTGGTGGGGACATTGAAGGCTCCGTTGCTGCTTAACATCGCGGTTCAAAAAGCAAGGGCCATGCCAATGAAAATCACTACTTTTTTTCAATATGTTAGCGTTTTTTGTCCGGTTCCCTCCATTTGCGACCCGACATAGGGTTGTCAGGCATTTGACAATAGACAGACACCGGTAAAATGGCGGCTCGCCTCGGGTGCATGAGTTGAGGAGGGCAGGTCGGGCCGTTCGACCACACCAGGCGTAGAACTTTCTTTCACCCCGATTTGAACCCGCGGATGGCATAACCAACCTAAGGTCGGGTGAGGCCGGAGGCGAGCCGCCTGGCCTGAACCCACCCAGATTTCTCCATCGCGTCGATCAGCCGTTCCCGCTCGGTCAGACGCGCACCGATTGCGAGCCAGGCAGGATCGTTCGGATCACAGGCTTTGGAGGAGGCTTCGCCGAGGCAGGCGCCAGCGCGCCCGGCGGCCGCAAACGGGGATCCAGTCGACATTCGGCTCTTTCTGGCGAACTCGTCAATCGCATTGTTGCCGAATGGACCGTTAGCTCCCTTCCACACAAGCGCAGAGAGGCACTGGCTGTTCTTGCAGGCAAAATCCAACGGAGCAATGGTCCTTGATTGCGCGAGAGTTGCTGTCTTACGCACGCGGTTTCAAGTTCACAGACGTTCCCTGGGAAGCGGCTTTGCGAGGCCAGGTCAAGCGCCGACGGCGCGAATGTCCGTTCGCAGATGCACCGAACGCCACTTTCAACTCAAGACTAGACTTGCGACGGGCCATGGACCACGAGAAAATGGTCGAATTGCATGATCGCGAAACGATCCGCGACTGTCTCTATCGGTATTGCCGCGCGATAGACGGGCGGACGAGGCGGCGCTGCGCAGCTCCTTCTGGCTCGCGCAGGACAATCACGGAGCGTATACGGGCTCCGCCGAGGCTTCATTGAGTTCGCGCTTGGTGTCTTCAAGACCGAACCGCCCAACATCCACCAGATCACGAAAGTTCTGATTGAGTTTATCAGCCCGACTGAAGCAGCTGTCAGAGCTACTTCACAGTGCAGCTTGAGGCGGGCCGTCGCAGACAGTCGCAGCAAGATTGCAGTCTCTAATCTTCGCCTGCGTCCTCGTAATAGAGGGGCGTATCAACTCGGCCGGCGGCGCAAAAGGTCATCACGATGACGGCAAACTTTTATCCGCGGTTCAAATTGAGTTGTTCGAAGTACCAAGACGGGTCATCATCGGAAGAATCTGTCTCGACACTGGCTTCACTCGAATGCCCCTCGACACCTGCTTCATCGTCGCTAAGATAGCCCACGGTTTTAGAGAGATAACTCGAAGGTTTGTCTGCGCGCTGCCATCCACCCTTGCTATTCTTTATCCACTTGTCGGGATGTTGCGTAGGGTCGAGCACCCAGCGATTTTCACCCACGTCAACGAAACCCATCTGCTCAAGACGGGTTCCCATCTCTGGCGAAGCGGGACGTGACATGATCAACGGCTGTTCGCCGTCGAGTTGAAGTTGATGTTCGAGCAGAATATCGCCAGCGTTCTCGACAAGCGGATGAGTAACGCGAAGGTCTACAATCGACGTGATTCTTTTTCGACCGGGAAATAGTTCCCGCCACGGCTCGTTTTCGATGCTAAATCCATCCTCTGTTCTTAAAAGCCCAACGCTTCGTTCTCCCAGATCATAGCTGAAATATCGCGCGCTGGGCGTATCATCGTCGGTGCCGCCGTAGAGTCGAGCGATGGTAGCCGCACGCAGGGCTTTAGAGGACACGAAGGGCGAGTACTCTTGTGGATTGACGGAAATGTGCTTGATATCATCACCGTAAAATTCCCTCACTTTTCTGGCAAATGTAGATCTGTCGAGCACCTTAATTGGAGGTTCGGAAGAGAGCGAGTATGGCCGCGTTGGCGACGAAGGCGAACGAGCATTGGGATCTGGCGTTGATCGGGACGGCATGCCCGTAAGTGTTTGTGCCCCGGTCATATTCTCGATCCACCCCGCCATGGCCCCGGTGCGATCATCTTCCTCGGAAATGTTGTAGCGCAGCGATCGTTCTGAGTTATCCATGGCGGTCTCTCCTGAGAGTGAAAGGTGTGATGAAGCGCATCCTGTTCAGTCGCTTCACATGTGGGAACGGTGCGCTCACTGTCCGGCCTATAAAGCGGATACGTGACTGCTAAGCTTCGATGAAGCGGGGGGGTACGCGTTGCATGCGCGGCTCCTGGTCTCGCCTAGAGGGGACTAAACTTCCGCGAACTGGGCGGAAAGACGACCTGCGGGGCCCATATAGCCCGATGCGATCACTGGTTCTGCCAGCGTCGTCCGGACCCGCTCGGGAAGCTGCTCACAGCCGGTTGTCGTCCGCGAGCTTCTGGAGCTCTGGCGGAACAGTGCCGGCGGCTTGGCCAGCCGCAGTGATTGTAGTTGCATTAACATCGCCAGCGTCCATCCACGTTATAGTTCGTCTTACCGCCTCCAGCCGCTCCTCGTCTCCTCCTGATTCCTTTCCTCAGCCCAAGCCCCGAGGATTCGTGAAAGCGTGGTCCCTTCGCCAAACCATCGTCGAAGTCCGTCGGAGGTGTCTGCGCCGCGGCAGGGCTAAGATTAGCTTGAATGTTAGAGGTGTCCTCGGAGGATTTACCGCCCCGCGGGCCTGTTCTGTGTTCACCGCTGTTGGTCTCCAATTGCAGATTACGCATATGCTAGTGCAACCGGACTGGCCGCCACCATGCAAAATCGATATTCCAAAATGCTTTGGAAAAGCGGATCCACGGAGTCCCCTTAGGTGGTGAAGGCTCTGAGGAGTAGGTGGGCATCAGTGGTTTTTCGGCAGGGTCGGGTGGTTCAAGCACAGCCCGATAGAAGGCCACTGATGACCAATGAGATGATGGACCTCCGCTCGGGAATACGTCATGCCAAGCTGATAGCTGCTTGGCGGCGCAAGTCCCATCCGGCCAAAGTCCCATCCGGCCAAGGTCACAGCGGCGAAGCCGGGGCGAGTCTTGCGGGCGTCGCGGTAACGGGGGGCTGAAGTGTAGACAGATACGGGTGCGGGAATGAGCCTCGAAAGTTGAATGATCACGGAAGGCCGAGTGGGTTCTGTAGAGCGACAATCTGGCTGAGTCTCACCTTGTTTGCCGCCGCGCACTGAGGCGGTGAAATCAGAAGGCCGGCGGATGGATTGGTTGGAATTGGAAATTCTGACGGCACCTTCACGCTGCATGTTCCACACATCACCCGAAACTGCTTAAATGAAGGCCAATTTTAGCGGGCTCCGCATGGCAAGCGGCAAGCTGGCGAGCCTCTCAAGCCATGTGCCGGCCTGATGGTCGAGTGCAGACGATTGTCGGCAAGCCGTCGCCATATGGTGTTCGGCCATGCCTTGAGGGCATGATTGGATCTGGCTTTAGCATGCTTGGCGGCGGTCGGCAGGCATTAGGATCGAGGTTCCAAATTTGATTTCCGGAGGACCGGCATCGATGTACCCAAGACGGAACCAGCCGCGCGATGACGATTCTCGCGAAGTAAGTGAGTGGATCGAAGGCGTGACCGGAGCTGTCGCGACGGACGCCTGGATCCGGGACTACTATTCACTGAGACGAGACATGGAACAGGATCTGAGCGACTTGCGCCTCGGGTCGCACGACAGTGACGCCGGCGATCGTGTGCCGCGTCGCAGATCCGTGGGCGGTTCGATGCGAGTGACGCCGCAGTCGCGGGCGCCAGAGAACTCGTTGAGCGGCGCCCGCCACAGCATAGACGTCTCTCGGGCGGGCTCCAGCAGCTTGCGATTCGGCGGCTCGGGGGGCAAGACATCGAGCAATATGGCGGAGGCGGGCGAAGTCGCCGCGGCGCCGCAGGGCAAAAGCCGCGGATTTAAGTCGCGCATGGCGTCAGGGTTCAAGAAGGCGTTCGGATGGAGCAGCAAGACGTCGTCGCGGGGTTCGGGGCAGCAAGACGTCGATGCCGCAACGGAGACTCACGTGGTCTCAACCACGGTTCGCGTCGATTACGCCAAGCGTGGTCGCCCCGCCGACCGGGACATGTATCCCGATGACGAGTCCCGCATCAACCAGTTCGCGGAAGCAGTCCGAGACTACGAAATTCTACCCGACGGTAGCATCGGCCGAGGGGACGGAAGGGTTCCCGAGGGTACCCTCACGAACAATTTAAAGATTCTTAGGAGGTTCGCTCGTTGGCTCAAAGCAGAGAACAGAGATTCGATGGCTTCTCGGCTTTTAAACGATCCAGATTCACTAGCCGTTGATATCGCGGATTATTGGGCAAGCGGTGGGGATGGTCAGGACCGTCTTAAGTCAGCACTGTCTCATTTCAGGAGGCTCGGGCCTGAGGGGCAAGAACTCCAAGCCGTTGGACCTGGGCCGCGCCTGATGGGGCGCCAGATACATGATCCTTATCCCGACGACGCCCTCATCATTGATAGCTTGGCCAAGGAAGAGCTGAGTAAGTTCGGACCGGTCCCGAATTCTCAGAAAAATACCAGTAACCAACGAAGGTTTAGTGCTTGGCTCCAAAGGACGGGCAGGGGGAGCATAGCCAGCCGACTCACGGGTACTGATCAGCAGCAACAGTCGTTGAAGGACGATTTTAGGGCCTTTACCAAGGATGAAGGAAAAAATATTGGCGGCGTGGGTCTCGATCGGCTGCGGCAGTATCTAGGCGCCGAGTCGCAGTTGAAACAGCATCATCCTTATCCCGACGACGCCCTCATGATTGATGGCTTCGCCAAGGAAGAGCTGAGCAAGCTCGGATCGGACTCGACTTCCAAGAGGCAAGTTGCCCGGAATGTGGCCAGCAATCAACGAAAGTTTAGTGCTTGGCTGCAAACCAGGGGTAGGGAGAGCATAGCGAGCCGGCTCAACGGCAGTGATCAGCAGCAATGGTCGTTGAAAATAGATTACCAAGACTTCAGCGAAGCCATGGGAAAAAAACTCACTATGTCTTTCAAGCGGCTTCGGCAGTACCAGCAAGTCGTTGAGGCGAACGCAGCGTCGGGGTTGTCCCCTGAGCAGGCAAGTGGCCGGGAACCGGCCGGTCTGGACGGCCGTTCGGATCCACGTGCCGAGTTCAGATCAACTTCGCCGCTGCAGCAGGTTGATCCATCGATCGAAGGCCGCAGCGGATTGTCGCTCGACCATACCGAATGGCTGGGCGACCAGCATATCCAGACGGATTATGAGCTGCTAATGCAGGACTTGCAGCGAAACGATCCGGATCTCGCAGCCAGGACGCGGCTTATCGATCCCCTGATAGCCCATTATCATCTGCGCCTGGGCGATGAGAGCACCGCGCTGAGCGCTTTCCAGCGCATCGTTAATGATCAGAATGGAAGAGATACAGCCGACTTCCTGTTCCTTCCAGTGAGCGATGCCAGTGCTTCGGATCCTGATCACCGCGGCACCCATTGGTCGCTGCTACTCGTTGACCGTCGCAACCGCGAGGGGCCGGCTGCCTATCACTATGACTCCTTCCGGGGACAGAACGACGAGTTTGCAGCAATGCTCGCACAAAGGTTGGGTACCCGTCTGGAGCCCGTCCGCATGACCCAACAGCGCAACGACTATGATTGCGGAGTCTTCGTGGTTGACGGCACGCGGGCGCTCGTTAGACGTCTGGCGCGAAGAGGCCGGCCAGCCGTGCTGCACCTCGACAACCTCGTCGCCGATCGGGAGCAACTCCAACGACGTCTGAGCCCCGCGCCCAACAGTGCTCGAGCGGGGGCTGCGGCGGCTGAACCGGAGTCCTCCACACAGAGCGCCGATCCCGCAGAGTTTTGGCATGGAGTGGGTCAACCCGGCCAGCTTCCCGATAGCTGGAATACAGCGACCTTCCGGCAGGATTTGCCGTCAGCCGCCTATTCACCGGTGCAAAGCCTCAATCCGCCAGACGCACCATGGGAGCAAAGCTTGGGGGCATCGATCTTCGGCACCCCACAGTACATGCTGCCTGTGGACGACTTGGGAGGAGCTGTCCCTTCGAGCTGGCAACACCGCAATCAACCGGCACCGGCTGGCCTTCGGCTTGCAATGTACTATTATGACTTGCTGCCGAGCGCGGACAAACCCCAGACCAGCATCACTATCCATGGTGTGCCCTACACGGCCACTCTGGGGCCATCAGGCAGGGAGAACGACATTTACCTTTTCCTGCAATATCAATAGGGTGGAGATGGATCGAGCAATAGATGCCAGTCGTTCTTGAAAAAACATCAAACCGTTGAGGGAGAATCCGTTTTTACGCGGTACGTGCAGCGCGCCAACCCAGATGAGACGATCCCCAGTGCCGGGGGCGACATCGAATGTGCACGTCGCCAGTCTTCCTTCAAAACGTTGACGTTTGGCCAGCATCCCAAGAGGCGACGGCTGTCGCATCTCTCTTATGTCGTATGCAACTTCCTTCCGGCTTTGACGACGAAAGCACCGTGTGAAGCTACTGAGCAAACGAGGGAGACAGGGCATTTTGACGACGGCTCCCTTCCCAGACCATCGTCGAAACGGCTGACAGTCCGCCGGAGGTGTCTGCGCCGCGGCCGGGCTAAGATTAGCTTGAATGTTGGAGGTGGCCTTGGAAGATTTACCGCCCGGCGGATGGATTGGTTGGAATCGGAAATCCTGACGGCGCCTTCACGCTGCATGTCCCACACATCACTCGAAACTGCTTAAATTAAGGCCAATTCTGGCGGGCTCCGCATGGCAAGCGGCAAGCTGGCGAGGCTCTGTGACGGCCTGATGGTCGAGTGCAGACGATTGTCGGCAAGCCGTCGCCATATGGTGTTCGGCCATGCCTTGAGGGCATGATCGGATCTGGCTTTTGCATGCTGGGCGGCGGTCGGCAGGCATTAGGATCGAGGTTCCAAATTTGATTTCCGGAGGACCGGCATCGATGTACCCAAGACGGAACCAGCCGCGCGATGACGATTCTCGCGAAGTAAGTGGGTGGATCGAAGGCGTGACCGGAGCTTTCGATACGGACGCCTGGATCGAGGACTACTATCCAGAGAGCCGAGACATGGAGCAGGATCCGACCGACTTGCGCCTCGGTTCGCACGATAGTGACGCCGGCGACCGTGTGCCGCGTCGCAGTTCCGTGGGCGGTTCGATGCGAGTGACGCCGCAGTCGCTGGCGCCGGAGAGGGGTTCGGGGCAGCAAGAGGTTGATGCCGCAACGGAGGTCTCAACCGAGGTTCGCGTCGGCGCCAAGCGTGGTCGCCCCGCCGACCGGGACATGCATCCCGATGACGAGTCCCGCATCAACCAGTTCGCGGAAGCAGTCCGAAACTACGAAATTCTACCCGACGGTAGCATCGGCCGAGGGGACGGAAGGGTTCCCGAGCGTACCGTCGAGAACAATTTAGGTATTCTTAGGGGTTTCGCTCGTTGGCTCCGAGCAGAGAACAGAGATTCGATGACTTCTCGGTTTTTAAACGATCCAGATTCACTAGCCGGTGATATCGCGGATTATTGGGCAAGCGGTGAGGACGATCAGAACCGTCTTAACTCAGCACTGTCTCATTTCAGGAGGCTCGCGTCTGAGGGGCAAGAACTCCAAGCCGTTGGACCTGGGCCGCGCCTGATGGGCCGCCGAATTCATGATCCCTATCCCGATGACGCCCGCGTCATTGATGACTTGGTCAACGAAGAGCTGAGTAAGCTCAGACCGGCCTCGATTTCCCGGAAAAATGCCAGTAGCCAACGAAAGTTTAGCGATTGGCTCAAAAGGGAGGGCAGGGGGAGCATAGTCAGCCGACTCACCGGTAGTGATGAGCAGCAACAGTCGTTGCAGGACGATTTTAGGGCCTTTACCAAGGCTGAAGGAAAAAAAGTGGTCGTGAGTTTCGATCGGCTGCGGCAGTATCTAGGCGCCGAGTCGCAGTTGAAACCGCATGAACCTTATCCCGACGACGCCCGCATCATTGATGACCTAGCCAACGAACATTTGAGCAAGCTCGGACCGGACTCGACTTCGCAGAGGAAAGTTGTCCGGACTATGGCCATAAATCAACGGAGGTTTAGTGGTTGGCTCCAAAAGAATGGTCGGGGGAGCATAGTCAGCCGACTCACCGGTAGTGATCAGCAGCAACAGTCGTTGAAGGACGATTTTAGGGAATTTACTACTAACGTTGAAGTAAAAATAAGCGTTGGTTTCGATCGGCTGCGGCAGTATCTAGGCGCCGAGTCGCAGTTGAAACAGCATCATCCTTATCCCGACGACGCCCTCATGATTGATGCCTTCACCAACGAAGAGCTGAGCAAGCTCGGATCGGACTCGACTTCGCAGAGGAAAGGCGTCTTGAATCTGGCCAGCAATCAACGGAGGTTTAGTAATTGGCTCCATAAGAATGGTCGGGGGAGCATAGGCAGTCGACTCACGGGAACTGATCAGCAGCAACAGTCGTTGAAGGACGATTTTAAGGCCTTTACCAAGGCTGAAGGAAAAAAAATAAACGTGAGTCTCGATCGGTTGCGGCAGTATCTAGGCGCCGAGTCGCAGTTGAAACAGCATGATCCTTATCCCGACGACGCCCGCATGATTGATGGCTTCGCCAATGAAGAGCTGAGCAAGCTCGGATCGGACTCGACTTCCAAGAGAAAAGGCGTCTCGAGGCTGGCCAGCAATCAACGAAAGTTTAGTGCTTGGCTGCAAACCAGGGGTAGGGAGAGCATAGCGAGCCGGCTCAACGGCAGTGATCAGCAGCAATGGTCGTTGAAAAAAGATTACCAAGACTTCACCGAAGCCATGGGAAAAAAACTCACTATGTCTTTCAAGCGGCTTCGGCAGTACCAGCAAGTCGTTGAGGCGAACGCAGCGTCGGGGTTGTCCCCTGAGCAGGCAAGTGGCCGGGAACCGGCCGGTCTGGACGGCCGTTCGGATCCACGTGCCGAGTTCAGATCAACTTCGCCGCTGCAGCAGGTTGATCCACCGATCGAAGGCCGCAGCGGATTGTCGCTCGACCATACCGAATGGCTGGGCGACCAGCATATCCAGACGGATTATGAGCTGCTAATGCAGGACTTGCAGCGAAACGATCCGGATCTCGCAGCCAGGACGCGGCTTATCGATCCCCTGATAGCCCATTATCATCTGCGCCTGGGCGATGAGAGCACCGCGCTGAGCGCTTTCCAGCGCATCGTTAATGATCAGAATGGAAGAGATACAGCCGACTTCCTGTTCCTTCCAGTGAGCGATGCCAGTGCTTCGGATCCTGATCACCGCGGCACCCATTGGTCGCTGCTACTCGTTGACCGTCGCAACCGCGAGGGGCCGGCTGCCTATCACTATGACTCCTTCCGGGGACAGAACGACGAGTTTGCAGCAATGCTCGCACAAAGGTTGGGTACCCGTCTGGAGCCCGTCCGCATGACCCAACAGCGCAACGACTATGATTGCGGAGTCTTCGTGGTTGACGGCACGCGGGCGCTCGTTAGACGTCTGGCGCGAAGAGGCCGGCCAGCCGTGCTGCACCTCGACAACCTCGTCGCCGATCGGGAGCAACTCCAACGACGTCTGAGCCCCGCGCCCAACAGTGCTCGAGCGGGGGCTGCGGCGGCTGAACCGGAGTCCTCCACACAGAGCGCCGATCCCGCAGAGTTTTGGCATGGAGTGGGTCAACCCGGCCAGCTTCCCGATAGCTGGAATACAGCGACCTTCCGGCAGGATTTGCCATCAGCCGCCTATTCACCGGTGCAAAGCGTCAATCCGCCAGACGCACCATGGGAGCAAAGCTTGGGGGCATCGATCTTCGGCACCCCACAGTACACGCTGCCTGTGGAAGACTTGGGAGGATTTGTCCCTCCGAGCTGGCAACACGGCAATCAACCGGTACCAGATGACCTTCTGCCTGCAATGTACTTGTATGACTTGCTGCCGAGCGCGGACAAACCCACCAACTTCAGTATCCATGGTGTGCCCTACACGGCCACTCTGGGGCCATCAGGCATGCAGAGCGACATTTACCTTTTCATGCAATAGGGTGGAGATGGATCGAGCAATAGATGCCAGTCGTTCTTGAAAAGCACCAAACCGTTGAGGGAGAATCCGTTTTTACGCGGCCACGTGCAGCGCGCCAACCAGATAAGACGATCCCCAGTGCCGGGGGCGACATCGAATGTGCACGTCGCCAGTCTTCCTTCAAAACGTTGACGTTTGGCCAGCATCCCAAGAGGCGACGACTGTCGCATCTCTCTTATGTCGTATGCAAGCTCTTTGTCATGCTTTTTCCTTCCGGCTTTGACGACGGAAGCAAAGCGTGAAACTATTGAGCAAACGAGGGAGACAGGGCATTTTGACGACGGCTGACATACTCTTATGCGCGAGCTGGGTCCCGCATTTCCGTATGTTCGTCTGGGGCTGTCTCTATCTAATGTCGCAGGGACCGTTATCGGTCATGACGCGCTCGACGGTAATGCCGAGGTTATTATAGTAGGTCAGTGCCGCCTTGAGAAAGGCGACCGCGCTGTCCTTCTTTTCGTCTGGCAATATCTGCGAGAAGGCAATGCGCGAGGCGTCATCAATGGCGACGTGAACGTACTCCCAGCCGGCGCCCCAGCCTTTGCCCCTGCGCGAACTTTGGCGGGTTCGATCACCCGTGATGCGGTGGCTAACCTGGCTGAAGCGGCCAAGTTTCTTGATGTTGATATGGATCATTTCGCCAGGCCGCTCGCGCTCATAGCGTCACACCGGTTCGGCCGGCTCGATATCCTTCAGCCGGGAAAGACCGGCGCGCTTGAGAACCCGGCTCACCGTTGCCGCCGACACGCCCGTCTGCTTGGCGATGTGCTTGCCCGTCAGCCGCTGTCGGCGCAACACTGCAATCTCGCCGGCAATGTTGGCCGCGGTGCGTCTCGGACTTGTCCTCGGCCGCGACGACCGGTCCGCCATGCCGGCGGCGCCATCCGCCAGAAATCGCGCCTTCCAACGAGCGACCACCTTCGACGGCACTCCGCGCAGCCTCGGCTTTGGGACAAGCGCCCTCAATAACGGCGCGCGCCATCTCCTCTCGACGCCGCGGTGTCAAACGGGCATTCTTGTAAATGTTCATTCGGTCCTCCTGCGTTTTCATCTCGACGGCGGGTGTCGGCATGGCTCCCGACGGGCTCGATTTTCGTCCCGATGCGGCCCGGCTGGGCGATGCTGTGATCATCCCAGACTCCATCTGTGACCACGGTGTCGCCGTGATGTCGAAGCGCGAGAACCTGGAATTCGATAGAGATATCGTCTCCGCAGCGCAACGCTGCACCAGCTCGTAGCCGTGATGGTCGCGGCGGCGGGAGGCATATCCGGTTGATGCGGATCCAACGCGCGGCGGCATCGCCGCTACCCTGAACGAAATCGCCAGCCAGTCGAAAGCCGGCTTTCGCATCGAGGAGGATGCGATCCCCTTTTCGTCAGGCCGAAGGTATCGGATACCACGACATTTTCATGATGCGTCGATGGTACAATATGGAATTCACATATAACCTTCCGGAAGCTGAACGTATCTGCGGGAAGATGATTGACGCATCATCAAATAATCCGCGAGCCCTTAGTGAGTTCTGGAGCAAGCGCGGACAATGCCATTTCGCGAGGGCAACTTCTCTGGCAACGTCAAGTCGCGAAAAGCCTTTTATCTCTTCGGGACTCTATCGTTAATCCTTTCGAAGGATGGTGGATTGCGGCGACAGCTCGAATCGATGCTTGGGAGGGCAGTTGTTGGGCAGAACGTCCTTTGCACCGCCTCGTTTCGTGGATGGGGCAGGATGTTGAGCATATATTTTTGCTGATTGAGGAGTTAGCGTAGAAGCGTCACGATATCACTCCTGGCGCAGCCCAATTACTTATCCGCTATATTAGGCAGGTACCCGCACCGGGAAATGTAAGGAAGAAAATTAAGGGGCTCAGCTCAAGGGTAAGCCAGAGTCTTGTCAAGACGCTACGAGACCTCGAGCGTTACCCAGGCTTTGCAAGTGTTTATGACGAACCGTAGAGATTCAGTCCTTGCTTTAGAAGCAAGTCAGCCCGCGGGGTGCGCGTGCCAATGGGGGCGCCACTATGACACGCGCACAACCCACAGACCTGTCCGCGGCAAAGGAGACGTCCGCTTGTTTAGAAGCGGAATGTTAGTGAGCCGTCCAACCCTATTGCCTTATTTGCACCCATAGGCCGAGATGAAATCTAAGTCACCGTGACAGCCGCCTGTGCGATGCCTTCGGCCGGCTTACTGCGACGAATGCGTCTTCACGGGAACGTGCGTCGCGGGGGAACCCGTGGACCACGCGAGCGAGTGAGGTCGCCTCATCGCGGCCATAAAGCTTGTCGTTGTCCCCACCAAGGAGGGCCGCATCCAGGTTGCGAGGCTTAAAGCGACCCATGTCGCCGTAGAAGTAGTCGTTGCCCTCGTCGCCAAAGACGTGATCATTGCCCATGCTACCGAATACGCGGTCATTATCCTCGCCGACCGAGATGGAGTCTTTTCCGGAGACCACCGTCGATCCTGAGATCTCAACAAGAGTTCTGCCTTGTGCGAGCCTTGTTCCGAATGAACCACTTGAGACGCAATTGCTCATTTCTGCGATACGTAGGGATCTGGCGGGGAATTGCGCGCAACTGGCGGGCGCTCCACCAAAATGGTCGTCCGTGGCAGGTTGCATGCTGCGCTCAACCCCTTCAGCTCATCGTCCAAGCGCTTGTCCGCTGCCGTGAGGCGGTGATTAAGGCGATGAAAATCAACCCGAGTCGGCGTCCGGAAGGTCTCGAGCCATCGCGAAGGCTGCTGAACGTCGCGCGTGAGGGTCCAATGGCGTGCGCCGGCTCGGCTTTGAACATGCCGCCGTCTGCGCATGATCTCAAGAAAGACAGCGGCATTCTCTTCGGCAATCGCATATTCCGTCGTCACCAGGATCGGGCCGCTTCTCGGCTTCAGATCGAGTGCAGGTACTGGCGCATCGAAGGCGCCGGAGGCTTCGAGTTCAGACTCCAAGCGGTTTCTGATCGGCAGCTTGAGCCCAAGTGCGGCGACCAGCAACGAGGCGGCAGCAGAACATGCCAAGGATAGGGAGAGGGAATGGTTTTCGGCGATAATTCCCCAGAGCCAACTGCCAGCGGCGATCCCCCCATAAGTAAAAGCGCTGTAGATGGAAATCGTGCGACCCACCACCCAGCGCGGGCTTGCCAACTGCACGTTGACGCCGAACCCCGACCATCCGGTTACCCAGCCGGCGCCGCCGAAGGCGAGGCAGACTGTTGCGATGATCAGGGAAGACGTCAGCGCAAGTGAGATCGCACATACCGCGCACGCGACACATGCCAGAACAATCAGCAGTTCCTGCGTGACCGCGCGCCTGAGTGGTGGGTTCACGAGCCCCGCGATCAGCGCGCCGGCGCCGAAGCCACCCATGAGAATACCGTAGTCGATTGGGCCGCCCTTCAAGAGGTCTCTTGCGACGAGCGGCAGGAGCGCCAGCATCGAGGTTCCGGTCAGCCCAAACAGCGTACCGCGGACAATAGCTGCCTTGATTTCCGAGGATATCGCCGTGAACCGCAGTCCATCATAGATCGCCGTCATAAGCGCTTCGCGAGGGAGGGGCGACGCTTTCACGGTCCACTTGTTTCGCCACAGAGCGGTGAGGGGCGCGACGAAGCCAAGCGTGGTGAGCGCGAAAGTGACGAGCGGCCCAAAAATCGCAACGATGATGCCGCCAAGCGCGGGACCGACGCTACGGACCGTGTTGAATCCGACATTGAGAAGGGTGACGGCCGACGGCAGATGGCGGCGTTCCAGCATGTCGCCAAGCGAAGCGCGCCACGCGGGATCGCTGAGTGCGATACCGCAGCCGTCAAGGAAACTGAACGCCAGGATCATCCATGGATCGGTGATGCCGAAAGCCATCAGGATCGTCAGCATCGCCGAGGCCGCCATCATCAGGCTTCGGCCGACGATCATGACCATGCGCCGGCTGTAGTTGTCGGCAATCGCGCCAACGAAAATCGCAAGAAAAAAGGCAGGCAGGGTAGACGAGGCCTGGACCAGGGCGACCATCACATCCGAGGTGGAAACGGTGGCCATCAGCCAGCTGAGAGCCACCGTCTGCATCAGCCAACCCAGGCTGGAGAGCTGCGACGCGAAGAAAATCGAACGGAACGTCGAATTCTTCAGTGGCGCTAACAGCGCCGAGGATGCTCGCTCTTCAATGGCGTCCATGTCGATCAGTCTCTTTCGGGCGGGTCGGCTTCGGTGAGACCGAGCGGCGTTTGGTCATGGTGGTGGGCGTCCGTCATGCGCGTTACCGCCAGCGTTGTAGAAGCCGCACGCAAGAAGTCGGCCAACTTCGCGTCGACGCAACGCGGCAAGACCGCGAATCGAAATCAATGACAGCAGGCCGTCGTCGAAGCAGGTTGAACGACAGCCGAATGAACCGAGCATCGAAGTCCGCCATGAACGCCGGCGCATAGGCTTTAGCCCCGTCGATCGTGTCGATGCCGCGCAGCCGCAGTTCCTTGACGATCCTGCCGATCCGGCGAACCGCAGATGCAGACGAGCGGTTCTTAACCACCAGCGGTGCAAGCCGTCGATCTGGATGAGTTCACCGAAACAGTCGCGCCAGTAATTTTTGAATGACTTCGAGGCGATGCAATTCTTTCTGCGACATGGTGATCAAACAGGACATCACGCCTCCGAACGCTCCTGGTCTCCACCAGGCTGAAGTCGGCATCCTTGCTCCCAACGTTGACCTTGACCAGCGCATCGAGAGGCGAGACTGTCGCATCTCTAACTGGCCCAACTGTCGCATTACTAAATCGCCGTGGAGAAGCTAACCCAAGTGCATCATGCCAGTTCTGCAGGATAGGGGATCACCTGTCTTCGTGCAAATGCGCCATAAACACCTCGGTCGGTGTCCTGTATCCGAGGCACTTGCGCGGTTGATCGTTGATATGGCGCGTGAGGTGGAGAAGGTCGCGTTGCGACACAACTGCCAGATCTGTGGTGCCTGGCAGGAAGCGTCGAATGCGCTTGTTGGTGTTCTCGACGGTCCCTTTTTGCCAAGGCGCACTTGGGTCGCAAAACCAACTGCACACACCGATCCCTTCTTCCAAAGCCCTGAACCCGGCGAACTCGGTACCGCGATCAAATGTGAAGCTTTGACGCGCGAAGGCCGGTAAAGGAGAAAACGCTTTGATGATCTTGTCCATGATCGGGCGCGAATGCCGGCTCGTTTTCTTGATGGGAACGGTATAGCGGCTCTTGCGCTCCACGAGGGAAGTGACTTGGCATGGCCGAGTGGACGTTCGAAGATGAGGAGGTCGCCCTCCCAATGCCCAAACTGCGATCTTTCTCCAATAAAATCAGTCCGTTGGGATATGCGGTGAGTGGCTGGAAACGCACCGTCGCGCGGCTTCCTGGAGCGCAGTGGGCGACGTTTGCGGCGCGCTTCGGGCAGATAGCGATAGAGGCCTAGCCCATAGCCTTCCTGCTGTAGATGAAGCGATAGATTGTCTCTTTGCAGACGCGAACAAGACTTAGCCCCTCCGACAGCAGGCGTCCGGCAATCTGTTCTGGAGACCAGCGAGCCTCCAACTGGTTGATGATCTCTGTGCGCAAATTCGGGTGACGCCGCAGCTTTCTCAGCCGGCGCCGCCGCTCCTTGGAAGTATCGTCAGCAACCGTGCTGTAGTAACCGTCGTAGTCCGGCAGTTCACGATCGCGAAACGTATTGCGCTTGATCTCGCGGTAAATGGTCGAGCGATGACGGCCAAGCTGACGTGCCATCTGGTCTATCGGAACTTTTGCCGCCACCAAGTGATGCAGGCGTCGGCGATCGGCGAGGGTGATCTGCGTATAGCATCAAGACACGCCAGAATCTCCAAAGTGAAGTCATTGAAAATACTGGCATGTCGCACTTGGAAATAGAATGTATCGCGTGATGTTATAACATTTCATAAGGGTTATTATGGAACTATCCTGCGCGCGTACGGCTTGTTCGACTTAGCAAACGCCTCACGCGTCAAGCGATCAACAGGAGGATAAGGGCACCGGGAATGGGCATTGCAGTGGTTTAGTGAAGGGCTGGACCACCTTGACAAGAGCGTCCGCACGTCGAACGCCGGGCGAGATTTGTCCCGCTTCAACGCCGGCGCTCGGCCCAGCGGAACCCTCACTGGATCCTGACCCGGAACCACGGCACTAGGTGTACATTCCGCCGCCAGCTGACCCATCTCATGTTCGAACAGATCATGACCAGCAAAATGATCGGGTCGATAGCTTGGACTAAATTCCATTCGCTTCACCCTTTCCTCGTCGGACCAAAAGTAGTCGACTAGCATTGATTTGGAACATTGCGCAGAGGGGTCGGCAAATATCGTCGCAGAACCGTAAGGCGCCCAACTGGCTTCCAGACCTATGGCGGCTCCTTGAATTCGTCGCTCTGGTGTGACCTTGCAGCCAATGTGTGGAACCAATCTAAAGAATCAAGCGACGGCTCTCGGCGCTTGGACCAGTGCAAGTTGGCCGGAAAGAAACAAACAATTGTCTGCAATCATTCAATGGCTTAAGAGCGTGCGCGGTATTATAGAGGACATCGCCGTGTCTCGGCCTCGAGAAACCCGACAGTTCGTTGATTGGCTCTTTCAGAGGAAACAACCGGACCTGACGCTGCTGGGGGAAGTGGATTCCACGCGCTGTTCAGTCGTTTCAGCGTCGTTCGAAGAGAGGCATTCGACATCGCGGTTTCAGAGCCATGGTTGGTGGTTCCCGTTGGCACGGTACATGCATTGACATCCGCTGATACGTCTGCGTCACCTTCAGGAGAAAGAGTCTCATGCTCAAGCTCACAGAGGATATCGTCACATTGGGTTGGGTGGTCCTGGTCCGAGAGACACAACAGCGCGCTGGCAGTCTGCCCCGCGCGGTAGGGCACGCGCAATGCAGGTGACTCTGGAAACCGCGCGACTATATTTGCGCCCGCTAACCACACCATGGGACCTGCTGCGATTTCATGCACTTCATGCCGATCCTTTCGTTGCGAATGCCATATATGACGGCAAGCCTCCGTCCTTTGCAGACACATGTGCCGAGTTCAAGAAGTCCCGTGCCGATTGGGATAGGTATGGAATCGGTCTCTTTGCAGTATTCGAACGCGACAGCGCCAGCCAGGAAGGCCGCTTCCTTGGACAACGCCGCCTAGGTTTTCTGCCGGAAAGCGACGATCTCGAGCTCAGCGCATGCTTTCACCGGGCCGCATCCGGCAATGAATATGCTCCAGAAGCGGGATGTGCCATCCTTGATTTTGCCTTCACGACCCTGGCAGCACCGCGAGTCCTGTGCTTTGTTCGGCCTGAGAACCAGCGTTCCTTGCGTTCAGTTGGAAAGATGGGATTCCGGCAGATCGGTGATAGGTGGTTTGGCGACCAACTGACGCGCTGCTTCGAGGTAAGGCAACAAGACCTGAATGGAATAATCGCAGCAAATCCAAGCTTTGCGCCGGTTCGCTACCTTATTCAAAAGCCGGCGATGACGGATTCTGTAGGCCAGGCGATTAGGCCCGACGCGCAATCGCTTCCGCGACCTCGATGCGCCCGTAGCCAACGTTGAAGCAGTAGAGACCCGCGAAGTCGTCGATCAGCTGGTTGCCGCGGGCGTCCTCGATGCGGATCATCCCCTTACCCGCTCCACGATCGTCGGCTCACCAAGTTGCCCGTTGCGAAATCTTTGAGATGCGTAAAAGGATGAGAGCCATGTTACGGTGCTGCCAGGCAGAGTGCGGGTTTCGCGCGGCTCGCTGTAAAACGGTGGCCGACCGTCATACCTACACACCCGACTGCGTCTTCAATTTGTTCTGTCCTGAAGATTAAGATGTAGCTGGAACCATTTGGCAGCATTGACCGACCCATACATGCCCCTGCAATATCTTGCGCAATGACGCCGCATTTTTCGTGACCGACCCCTGTTGGTACCCAGCTTCGGAATTTCCGCGATCATCCAAACCTCTGCCATCTGCGACAAGAATGCGGCCCTTCGATCCGTGGTGCATGGGCGATGCCGCCCGGTTTCGACAGGAGGGCTTAAGCGCACCTGCGGCGCCAATTATCGAATCGTGATCAGATCCCGATCGCTTCATAGGCATCCGCGATTTGTCGGATTGACGCGACATAGGCAGCGGTTCGATAATTTCCGAGTTCCGGTTGCTGTTCGATGAGATCGGCGATGCGACCCCAAGTGCTGCGCATGACGTCTTCCAGTCCGGAACGAACGAGATCGATTTCTGCGCCACCTTCAAGGAACTCGCCGCGGATGTCGGCTGGAAATTCCTTGCCGGTCATGCGTTCCAGCGCCGCGGCAATCGTTTGGTTACGCCGCTCGCGCCGGCGCCGTTCCATCAGCCCGAAGGGAATATGCGTCAGGTTCTTCACCCACTCGAAGTAGCTGACGACGACGCCGCCGGCATTCACGTAAAGATCGGGTAGAATAATGATCCCGCGGGTGCGCAGTGCTCTGTCGGCCTCGAAAGATACCGGTCCGTTGGCCGCTTCGACCACGAGACGCGCCTTGATGCACTCCGCGTTGCCCGCATGGATCGCATTTTCCATCGCCGCCGGAATGAGGATGTCGCATGGCTGCTCGATGCCCTTGATATCGCAGGGAAATGAGGTGGCGCCCTCGAAACCGAGGATGCTGCCGGTTTTGTTCTGATGTTGCTTCAGCGCCTCGATCGCCAGGCCGTCGGCATTGGCGACATAGCCGTCCCGTTCAGCGACGACGGTTATCCGAGCACCATTCTCTTCGGAGAGGAACCTTGCCGCATGGTAGCCGACATTGCCGAAGCCCTGAACGATGACGGCGGCACCCTTCAGATCACGCTTGCCGCTCAATCCGGCGGTGCGCGGATCCTGGAGATAGCTCTGGATGGCGAATTGGACACCTCGACCGGTTGCTTCGGTGCGACCGGCGATACCTCCCTTCGACAGCGGCTTGCCGGTCACGCAGGCGCGGGCATTGATCACATCAGTTGGATTGGCGCGGCGAAACTCGTCCATCATCCAGGCCATCTCCCGCTCGCCCGTACCAATGTCGGGAGCTGGGACGTTGACGCCGGGGCCGATCAGGCCGCGTTTGTTGAGTTCCTGCGTGAAGCGGCGGGTGATGCGCTCGAGCTCCTGCGGCGTCCATTCGCGCGGATCGATCTTCAGCGCGCCCTTCGAGCCGCCGAACGGCACATCAACCAGCGAGCATTTAAGCGTCATCAGCGCTGCCAGCGCTTCGACCTCTTCAGCGTCGGCGTTCGACGCGTAGCGGATGCCACCCTTCACCGGCTCACAGTGCTCGCTGTGGACCGATCGCCACCCGACGAAGCTGTACATGCGGCCGCGCAGGCGAACGCCGAACCGGACAGTATAGGTCGAGTTGCACTGCATGATCCGCTCCGACAGGCCTTCCGGCAGATCGAGGAAGGTCATCGCATGACGGAAGTTCTGATCAACGCTATCCAGGAAGCCCGCAGAGCTGGTCTCTCCGAGCTGTACATTGCGTTGTGGTATTGCGTTCACTTGGCGTTCCTCCTAGCTGGGAAAGTCTCGGCCGCGGCTGTTTCAACTGCACAAAATTCATCGGTCGGCATTGCGAACGAGCAGGACGTAGATCAGCGTGAACAGGCGTCGGGCGGTGTCGTTGTCGATCTTCAGTTTCGCTGACAGCCGGCTTTTCAGCAATTCCGCGGCCTCATTATGAACGCCTCGCCGGCCCATATCGATTGCCTCAAGGCGCTCAGGCCCAGAGTGGCGAACAGCGTCGTAATAACTCTCACAGATGCGGGTGTAGTCTTTCAGCAAGCGGCGAAAGGGCGTGAGCGACAAGTAGTGACTGACAACATGCTCGCCCTGATCAACAGCAACATGCAATGCCAGGCGCCCATCTACCGCTTCGATCCTGAGGCGATAAGGTCCGCCGTCGTGACCGACTGGAATGAATGTATTGGATTCTAGAAGGTCGATGACCGCGATGGCTTGCTCACGCTCCATGCTCGCGTGCTGGCCAGCGAACGAGCGGTCGATCGATACGTCGCAGAGACGGTACTTGGCGAAGGCCATAGCCTGCTCTCCCCTCACATCGCTTCCACACACATAGCGACACCCATGCCGCCGCCGATGCAAAGCGTCGCCAGGCCCTTCCTGGCGCCGCGGCGCTTCATTTCGAAGAGCAGCGTGTTGAGGACGCGGGCACCGGAAGCCCCGATCGGATGACCGATGGCGATCGCGCCGCCGTTGACGTTGACGATCGACGGATCCCAGCCGAGGTCCTTGTTGACCGCGCAAGCCTGCGCCGCGAAGGCCTCGTTGGCCTCGACCAGTTCGACATCGGCGATTGCCCAGCCGACTTTCGCCAGCGCCTTGCGCGATGCCGGGATCGGGCCGGTGCCCATGACCTGCGGATCGACGCCGGCTGTTGCCCAGGACACGATACGGGCCAACGGCTGGATGCCACGCGTGGATGCCTGTGCTTCGGTCATCAGCAGGGTCGCGGCCGCGCCGTCGTTGAGACCCGAGGCGTTACCGGCGGTGACGGTGCCCTCCTTGTCGAAGGCCGGGCGGAGCTTGGTCATCTGGTCAAGCGTTGCGCCATGGCGGATATATTCGTCCTGGTCGACTGTGACATCGCCCTTGCGGGTCTTGACGATGAACGGAATGATCTCGTCGGCAAAACGCCCTGCTTTCTGTGCCGCCTCGGCCTTGTTCTGGGATGCCAGCGAGAACTCGTCCTGTTCCTCGCGACTGAGCTGCCACTGCCGGGCGACGTTCTCGGCGGTGATGCCCATGTGGTAACCGTAGAAGGCGTCGGTCAGGCCGTCCTTGATCATGGTGTCGATCATCTTGAAGTCGCCCATCTTCACGCCGCCGCGAAGATGCGAGCAATGCGGCGCCATCGACATCGACTCCATGCCGCCGGCAACAATGATATCCGCATCACCGGTTGCAATCTGCTGCATGCCGAGAGCCACGGCGCGAAGGCCCGAGCCACAGAGCTGGTTCATGCCCCAGGCGGTCTTTTCCTGAGGGACACCCGCCTTCATCGCCGCCTGACGCGCCGGGTTCTGGCCCTCGCCTGCCTGCAGCACCTGGCCGAGGATCACCTCGTCGATCTCGCTCGCCTCGACGCCTGCGCGCTCAAGCACGCCCTTGATGACGGCAGCACCCAGTTCGTGCGCCGGCGTATTGGCGAACGCGCCGTTGAAGGATCCGACCGCGGTACGGCCGGCGCTGGCGATGACGATCGATGGGGTGCTCATGCTGGTCTCCTCTATGGTCCTCGCGAAGCCGGCAAAGACGGCTCCAGCATCTCGGCAATAAGCCGCCGGTCGGCCTAGTTGACGATGGTCGCCTCGGTGGCGCTGCGGATCTCGCCGTCGGTGACGCCCTCGGCAAGCTCGACCAGCTTCAGTCCGCCATCAACGACGTCGAGCACACCAAGATTGGTGATGATCCGATCGACGACGCTTTGTCCGGTCAGCGGCAGGGTGCAGGCCTTCAGCACCTTTGATTCGCCGGCCTTGTTGGTGTGGTCCATGACGACCACCACCCGCTTGACCCCAGCAACGAGATCCATTGCCCCGCCCATGCCCTTGACGAGCTTGCCCGGGATCATCCAGTTGGCGAGGTCACCGTTCTCTGACACCTCCATGGCGCCGAGGATCGCCATGGCGATCTTGCCGCCGCGGATCATCGCGAAGCTCTGCGCTGAATCGAAGAACGCGGAATGCGGCAAGGCCGTAACCGTCTGCTTGCCGGCGTTGATGAGATCGGCATCGATCTCACCCTCTGTCGGAAAAGGTCCGATGCCGAGCAAGCCGTTCTCCGACTGCAACGTCACATGGACACCTTCGGGGATGTAATTGGCGACCAGCGTCGGAATGCCGATGCCGAGGTTGACGTAAGTCCCGTCTTCGAGTTCGCGGGCAGCGCGCGCCGCCATCTGGTTTCTGTCCCAGGCCATGTCTCTTCCCTGCCCTTCAAGCCGCCGCACGCGTCGTGCGCTGTTCGATGCGTTTCTCGTGCTGACCCTGGATCAGGCGATGCACATAGATCCCCGGCACGTGGATGTGATCGGGATCAAGGCTGCCGACCGGCACGATCTCCTCGACTTCGGCGACGCAGATCTTGCCGCAGGTGGCCGCCGGCGGGTTGAAGTTGCGGGCCGTCTTGCGGAAGACGAGATTGCCCGTCGTGTCGGCCTTCCAAGCCTTGACGATCGACAGATCGGCGACGATGCCGGTCTCGAGAACGAAGACCTCTCCGTCAAAGACCTTGAGTTCTTTTCCCTTTGCTACCACCGTGCCGACGCCGGTCTTGGTATAGAAGCCGGCAATACCTGCGCCGCCGGCCCGCATCCGTTCGGCAAGCGTGCCCTGCGGATTGAACTCGAGCTCAAGTTCGCCGCTGAGATACTGCCGCATGAACTCGGCGTTCTCGCCGACATAGGACGAGATCATCTTCTTGATCTGCTTTGTCTTCAGCAGCACGCCGAGACCGAAGTCGTCGACCCCGCAATTGTTGGACGCGATCGTCAGGTCCTTGGTGCCGGCCTCGCGAATCGCGTCGATCAGCAGTTTCGGAATGCCACAAAGGCCGAAGCCGCCCGCGGCAATCAACATGCGGTCGAACAGCAAGCCCTCAAGCGCCGACGTCGGATTGTCGAAAATCTTGTTCATACTCCCCCCGTTAGGTTCGTCTGTTGCGGCGCCGAGGCGCCGCCTGAATTCATTCCTTGGTTCCCGAACACCCGCAGCAGTTTCCCAACCGCTGCGGGCGATCTCGTTCACCCGCGATTGATGCAAACGACCTTCGGCTGGGTCATTTCTTCATAGGCAAAGCGCACGCCCTCTCGCCCCATGGAGCCATATTTGGAACCGCCGAACGGCATGGCATCGAAGCGGTAGTCCGAGGAGTCGTTAATCATCACACCGCCAGCCTCGATCCTGCCTGCGGCGTCCAGTGCGACATTGAGGTTGCTGGTGAAGATGCCGGCGTGCAGACTGTATTCCGGTTCATTCGCGAGTTCGATCGCTTCATCGAGCGTCTGAAAAGGGGCAAGCATGACCACAGGCGCGAACACTTCCTCGTGCCACAGGCGGCAGCTGACCGGCGTGCCTTCCAGCACGGTTGGGTGATAGAGCGACCCCTCGCGTTTGTGACCGCAGAGCAGCTTCGCGCCTGCGGCGATGGCGTCATTGACAGCTGCTTCGGTGCGTTCGGCGACTTCCTTCGAGACCATCGGGCCAACATCCGTGTCTTCCTTCAGCGGATCCCCGGCCTTGAGCTTGTTGGTCGCGGCGACAAAGGCGTCGCGAAAGCGCCCATAGAGTTCAGCCTGGACAAGAACACGCTGGGCGCCGATGCAGTTCTGCCCGGCTGCCCAGAAGGCGCCCGAAACGCAGCCTTCAACCGCCTTGTCGAAGTCGCAGTCATTCATAACGATGACCGGCGCATTGCCGCCCAGTTCCATTGCAAGTTTCTTCAGTCCCGCCTTGCGACTGATGGCTTCTCCCGTAGCAAACCCACCGGTAAAGGAGACCATGCGGACGTCCCGTGCAGAGACAAGGGCCGTCACGATCTCCCTGTCGCCGTGAACGAGGGTGATGATCTCGCGCGGCAAGCCTGCTTCGACCAAGGCGTCAACAAGGTTGATAGAGGAAAACGGCGTCAGGTTCGAGGGTTTCAGCAGTACCGCGTTACCACCGGCAATCGCAGGACCAAGCTTGTGCGCGACTAGGTTCAGAGGGTCGTTATAGGGGGTGATCGCGGTGATGATGCCGAGCGGCTCTCGCGTAAACCAGCCCTGGCGCTGTTCCGACCCCACATAGGCATCGAAAGGCACGATCTCGCCGGCATTGCGTTTTGCCTCTTCGGCAGACAGCTTCAGCGTATTGACGCAACGAAGCACTTCCTTGCGCGCCTGGATGATCGTCTTGCCGGCTTCGCGCACGATGGTCTCAGCGAAAGCGTCACGACGGCTCTCGATAATCTGCGCAGCGCCTTTGAGGATGCTCGCACGCTTGTGTCTTGGCAGCTTGCTGGAAAGCTCAGAGCCGCGACGGGCGCGGGCGAGGAGTTCACCGATTTCGCTTGCATCCGTGGCCTCAACCGTCCCCAGCACAGACCCGTCATAGGGGCTATGGACGGTGATCGGCGCCAAGCTGGTGCTGATATGAAGTTCGGCGGCGGTCATAGGCCGGCTTCCTCTTTACTGGTGCGCATTGCTTTGCGACGGGTAAGTTTCTCGGTCCGGGCAAGGAGAGATCCCTGCCCCATTCTCAATTCCATGAATGCGATGGGTTGCGGTCGGAACCTGCCTACGCCTACCGTCAGATCTTCTGACCGTCGCGGACGAGGTCGTCCATGACCGAGCGCACCGCCTTCTCGGCGATCGAGACGATCTCGTCGATCTCCGCCTTGGTGGTGACGAGCGGCGGTGCAAAGCCGAGGATGTCGCCATGCGGCATGGCGCGGGCGATGAGGCCACGATCGCGGGCAGCCTTGGAGACGCGGGCACCGACCTTCAGGGACGGATCGAAGCGCTTCTTGTTCTCACGATCGCCGACAAACTCGATGGCACCCATCAGACCAACGCCACGCACTTCGCCGACGATCGGCAGCTGTGCGAACTTCTCCTTGAGCTGTGCCTGGAAATAGGCGCCAACCTCGCGGGCGTTGCCCGGCAGGTCTTCCTTCTCGACGATGTCAAGGACCGCGTTGGCAGCTGCCGCACCGATCGGGTGGCCGGAATAGGTGTAGCCGTGCGAGAAGGCGCCGACCTTGTCAGCTCCCTCTTCCATGACCTTATAGACCTTCTCACCGACGATCGACGCCGAAAGCGGGAAATAGGCCGAAGTGAGGCCCTTGGCGACGGTGATCAGGTCGGGTTCGATGCAGTAATGCTGCGAGCCGAACATCGAGCCGGTGCGGCCGAAGCCGGTGACGACTTCGTCGGCGATCAAAAGCACGTCGTGCTTCTTGAGCACCGCCTGGATCGCTTCCCAATAGCCTTCCGGCGGCGGCGTGATACCACCGGTGCCAAGCACCGGCTCGGCGATGAAGGCGCCGACATTGTCCGGCCCGAGCGTCTCGATCATCTCGTCGAGCTCGGCAGCACGGCGGGCTGAGAATTCGTGTTCGGTTTCGCCGGGGTTGGCACCCCAGTAGTGGTGCGGAACACCGGTATGGTCGATCTGCGGCAGCGGCAGATCCATGTGGTCGTGATAGAAACTCATGCCGGTCATAGAGCCGGAGACGACGCTGCAGCCGTGATAGCCGCGTTCACGCGATATAATTTTCTTCTTCGTCGGTTTGCCGCGCAGGTTGTTGTAGTACCAGACGAGCTTTGCCTGGGTCTCGTTGGCGTCCGAGCCCGACATGCCGTAGAACACCTTGCTCATTTTGCCGGGCGCCATCTTCACGAGGCGATCGGAAAGGATCGCAAGCTCTTCGGTCGTGTGTGCAGCGTAGGAATGGTAATAGGCCAGGCGGTAAGCCTGACGCGAGATTGCCTCGGCGACCTCGGTGCGACCGTAACCGACATTGACGCAGTAGAGGCCGGCAAAACCATCGATCAGCTGGTTGCCATGGGCATCCTGGACGCGGATTCCCTTACCCGTCTCGACGATCGTCGGCTCGCCAAGCTTTCCGCTGGCAAAATCCTTCAACTGCGTGAAAGGATGCAGGACCGAGTTGCGATCCTTCTCAGCTATGTTTTTGATGTTGACAGTCATTTTAATTCCTTCCACCGCCGCATCTCGGCTGCGAATTTTGTATCTGTGAACAGGGCCAGATCGAGCAGGAGCACACAACCTCAAGTTTAGGACAGCTTCGCTTGGCCGACCCGCTCCGATGATAGTGCCTTCAAGTGCGAGCTAAACCGCACCATTTCGCTCTGGGGTGGCGCAGGGTTCCTGCAAACTTTTCCGCTTAATGCAGTAGTTCGCTATTCGTGCGGGCTTTGCCGATTTGAATCGTGCCGGTGGGCTTGTGAAGCAACCGTGGTTGTCGAGACAGGAGTGAAAAGACAAAGCGGGGATCGGACCACCGAACCCCGCCTGCATTAGGTGAATCGGATTGCTATCTCCGACAACACATCCTCTTACGAGACACGAGATTTCGCAGTTCGTGGTGTCGATGACCAGCAATTTCCGCGGAACGTTGGACAGGAATTCGGCTTGTCGATCGGTGATCAGGATGCTTTCGGTGATTTCGATGCCCCAATCCCCATACCAAAGACCAGACATGAAATGGAACGTCATTCCCGGCTTCAGTTCCGTCTTGTCACCCTCCCGGAAGCTCGCCGAGCTCTCGCCCCACGCAGTCGGATAGCCCATCCCGATCGGGTAACCTGAGCGACTCGTCTTCTCAAAGCCGTATCGCGCCAACGTTCCGGAATAGGCTCTGGCGATATCCTCGCAGAGGTTACCGGCCACGGCCTTTCGAGCCCCGCCTGCATGCCATCGAGAACAGCCTTTTCCGCGTCCAGTATCTGCTGGGTAGGTCGTCCGAGATAATAGGTGCGCGACAAGGGGCAGTGATAGCGCTTGTGTACGCCGGCAAGCTCGAAGAAAACGCTCTCGTCGGCCCGTATAGGCCGGTCCGTCCAGGTCAGATGCGGGGCGGACGCGTCTGCCCCGGCGCCAAGATTCGGGACGCAGGCCGGATAATCTCCCCAGTAGGCATCGACGCCGCGGGTGCCGATATAAGTGAGTTCGGCAATCACGTCGGATTGCTTTATTCCCAGTCGCAGCAATTCGCCGACACGCTGATGCATGGCTTCGACGATCTTACCATCCGCGCATGTACTCGATTTCTCGTGGGGACTTTACCAAGCGCTGCGAGTTGATCAGTCTGTCGGCATTTTTGAATCTTGCATTCGGGAGCGACGCGGACAGCGCTTCAAAAGATCGGGCCGACAGGCAGGCGCTGTCCTTTTCGACACCGATCGTTGCCGAGCCATGACCCTCGTTTGCAATGATCTGCCCCGGGGCCGACATTGCGTGCAAGGTATCGGACTGGACATATTCGTCACCGTACCATTTGATGCGGTCTTCGCCGATATAGGCCGTCCTGCGGCAACCGTTGGCGTCCATGCGCCGGCCGAACCAGAGCGGATCCTTGTCCTTGGACACCACGACGCATTGAGGCACACAATAGGAGCAGCCATCGTAGCCCGTCAGCCAGCCCATGTTTGCAGGATCGGTTACGACCAATAAGTCGATGCCCGTCTGCTCCATTGCCCCGCGCGCCTTTTCGAGGCGAGTTTTGTATTCAGACAAATCGAACCGTAGCGTTTCGCCGTTCACGTCAGATCCTCCAATTGAAGTCGAAAATTCAAGCGCGGCAGGTTGCTGCGGCGATAGTCAGCCTGCAGAGGTCCGTGATGTCGTAGATGGGCAGCCCGGTCTTTGATCGCAGGGCATTTGCGACGGTGGGAAAGCCTGTGCACTCGAAGAGTATCATTGCGATATCGGGATGGTCCGCGCGAAGTTGCGCGATGCGGTCACCAACTTCCCGTTGAATCTGGTCAACGTCGGTACGGACGAACGGGCGAGCCAAAGCATTGCGCACGTAAACGCCACCTTCGATTCCTCCGACGACCACGCTTTTGCGATCCGCGGGATTTTCGATGCCCAGTAGGTCTTCACTGCAATGTCGAGAGTCGGCGGTCAAAACAGCAAGTTTCTTTTGAGGTGCGAGTTGCCGCAGCAGAGCCGGAATGAGGAGCAGGCTGGAAGTCACAACCGGCACATTGACCGCCGCTGAGATCGCTTGCTGGTGACGGATAAAAAAACCGCAGTCTGCGGTAATCACGCCAGCACCGCGGGCGATCAGCCGCTCGGCGGCGGCTATACAGGCACTCTCGAGCGATGCATCGCCAGGAATGATCACTTCCGCCAGAGCGCCCTCAACCATTTCTGTGATCACGGGTCGGTTGAAAGTCGCCGGGTGGAAGAGCGATCCTTCCCGCGGAGCGAAAGTCGGGCTGTCTGCCGTCAGGCCTTCATCGAGCTCAAGAATTCCGAGAGTAAGGTTGGTTTGCGAAGACATAAAATGAAGCTCCATGGTTAAAACGGCTGTTACCGCTTTGAGAAAAATTCGATTAGCAACTGGCCTCGAGAAATGAGGGGAACGACGAGCCCCTCATCCTGCTTTCTGAAACCAGCGCACCTCCCAAGCCATGCCGAATTTTCTTTCAGTTCTAGCGCCATACTGCGCATCCAGAACCTCCGGTTGATCAATCGATTGTGGTTCCGGCTTTCGCAGCAAGCGCCCTGGCAAAGGCGAAATTGGCAATGGCGGTGTTTTGAATTCCCGTCCCGGTCAGATCGGCAATGGTGATCTGGCTATTGCTGGTGCGACCGGCGATCGCACCAACAACAACCTGGCCGAGCTCGGCAAAAGATTGGTCTTCAGCGACTGCGCCGGCCGCGATAGCGTGATGCAGCTCGCCGAGCCGACGCGTTTGACAGAGGCTGTCCGCGACATAGAGATCGGCGCGGGCAATTGCCTGCGGCTCGACCTCATTCTTGTGTTCGGCATCCGAACCCATGGTCGTGATGTGTTGCCCCGGATCGAGCCATTGCGCCTCAAGGTTCGGATGATCGGCCGGTGTTGTGGTAATGATGACTTGCGCACCGGCGACAGCCTCTTTCCCGCTTTTGCAAGCGGTGACGCTGATACCCAATTGGGCGGACAGTTCTCGCGCCGTCTTTCCGGCCCTGGAGCTGCCGCGCGCCCAAATGCGGGCTTCGCGAATTGGCCGAACCAACATGAGCGCCTGCAGCTGTAGACGCGCCTGCATCCCAGCACCAAACACAGCAGCCACCGACGAGTCTTTGCGGGCGAGGCGCATTGCAGCTACCGCGCCCGCGGCGGCCGTGCGGACATCGGTGAGATAGCCGTTATCGAGCAACCATGCCTGAACCAAGCCCGTCTTGCTGGACAGTAGGATTATCAGGCCATTCGTGCTGGGCAGACCAAGTTCCGGATTGCAGAAAAAGCCGGGGCTGATTTTTATGGCGAAGCCATCTAGGCCGGGGACATAGGCGGTTTTGACGTCGACTTCGCCGCGATGCTCGACAATATCCAGACGAAAAATTGGTGGCATCACCACGCTTTTCGTCGCTAGCGTGCGAAACGCCTCTTCGACGCAACGGACGGCCTCCAGATCCAATGACACCAGCTTTCTCAGCTGGTGTTCCGTTAAGATCGTCGTCGACCTCATGAAGCCCATCCTCAGCCATTCCTCGTCATTGCTGACGATACGTTGATGCAATTTCATATCGATATTGCCGCCCGACAGTACGATCACAACCGGTCCCCGCAGATCGTTGATCTTGTTTGCTAGCAAAGCCGCAATGCCGATCGCTCCCGCACCCTCCACGACTTCGCGCACCTGCGCGTACGCATGTCGAATGCCGGCGGCGATTTCGGATTCGCTCAACAATATGACGTCGTCCAACAGGTCCCGGCACATGGCAAATGTCCATTTGTTGGCGAGCCCGATTCCGCCGCCGAGTGAATCAGCGAGACTTTCGAATTCTTCGACCTGGACAGGGCGCCCCGCATCAAGGCTGGCTTTAATCGCGGCGCCGCGATCCATCGTGAGGCCGATGATTCGCGCAGCCGGCCGAAGGCTCTTCACTGCTGCCGCCACGCCCGAAGCCAACCCTCCGCCCGATAGTGGAATAAGAACAGTAGCTACGTGTGGCAGCGCCTCGACGATTTCCAGTCCGAGGGTACCTTGACCGGCAATGACTGCCGGGTGATCAAACGGAGGAATGAGGCATCGTCCCTCGCCTGCTAATCTCTCGGCTTCTTCCTGAGCGTCATCCTGCGATCGACCGACTATCCGAACCCCAGGCCCAAGCTGCCGAATTTCGGAAACCTTGTTCTCAGGCACCAGATTGGACATGCAGATCGTTGCATTCACGCCGCAAGCGTTCGCCGCGAAGGAAAGTGCGCGCCCGTGATTGCCGGTCGAGGCGGCGACAACTCCCCGTCGCCGCTCTTCTTGAGAAAGCTGGAGAACCGCATTGAAGGCACCGCGCAGCTTGAAACTGCCGGTGGTCTGCCGGTGCTCCAGTTTGAGATAAACCGGAACTCTGGAAAAGCTCGATAACGTAGACGATTGCGTGAGCGGGGTGGTTAGTATGTGATCCTTGATGCGCTTTCGGGCATCTTCGATATCGTTGAGATCGATCATTCGGGTCAGCCTCGGCGCGAAACCAGTCATCACGCGTTTTGGAACAGCTCCCAGCAGTAGCGGATAGCCAGTTCCGTTGTCGGGATTAGCGCGTTGTCCGAGACGCCGAAGGTCGGCGTGTGCACGCCGGACTCGTTTCCGGCTTCCTTGCTGCCAAACCAGAAATAAATCGATGGCAGGCAGCTGGCATAGAAGCCGAAGTCGTCGCTGCCCGAGCTCGCCGAGCCTTCGACATACCTGTCCTCGCCGTCAGTATGCACCACGATGTGCTTAAACAGCGCAACCATTGCGCTGTCGTTAACCACAGGAGGTTCGCCGGCATGCGAGCTGAACTCCGCCCGTCCGCGGTGCATGGCAGCGACACCTTCGGCGATTTCGCCAACGCGCTGGACCAACAGCTTTCTTCTCTCGGGGCTGCTTGTCCGGATCGTTCCAGTCATGGTGACCGAGGGACAGATAATGTTCGTCGCTTCCCCACCACGGATCGTTCCAATGGTGACGATTGCGCCATCGTCTACCGGCATTTCGCGCGACACGACTTTCTGCACTTCATTGATGAAGGCGCCCGCGATCGCAATTGCGTCCACGCCGAGATGCGGTTTGGCGCCGTGTGCCATCGTCCCGGTGAATTCGAGCGAGAACTGGTCTGCAGATTTCGTAACAGCGCCCGCGCGAGCGCCGTATGAGCCGACAGGAATGTCCGTGCGGACATGAAATCCGACGGCGGCATCAAATCCTTCGAGCAACTTTTCATCGACAGCGGTCCTGCCGCCGAGCGGCTCCGCTTCCTCGGCCGGCTGAAAGAAGACCCGCAGCCTTCCTGAGAAATTTTCGCGCATGCGATGGAATGCAAGCGCCGTTCCCAAGGCGATTGAGCCGTGCATGTCATGGCCGCATGCGTGCATCACGCCAGGCACTTGTGACCTATAAGGCAGGTCCTCGCGGGCTTCATGTATGGGAAGGGCGTCAATGTCGCCACGCAGTGCGATTGACCGATTTGCGCCTGGGGCCAAGCCCTGGATATCCACATAGACACCGGTCTTGTGGAAGGTCGTCACTTCGGTCAATCCGAAGCCGGCGAGGGTTTCGATGATCCGCTTTTGCGTTTTCCATTCGTTGTTGGAAAGTTCGGGCTCGCGATGCATTGCGTGTCGCATCTCGACAACTGCATTGCGTTCGACTTCGGAGAGTAGGTTGTTCGTGGTATTGTTCATCGTCACGGTCTTTTCAGCGTTGTCTGGTGTCGAGGCTAGCAGCAGCTGAGCGGCAAAACCCGTCGATTTGAATGCACGTCACGCAGTGTTCCTGCAAAACGCGGCGGTGGCGCGCGATCTGGCTCTGCAAAGAAAATATACTGCTGCCATTGCTACGCCTCGATAGGGATCGCGAAGCTTGCCTTGAGACGATCCATCACCACCATCGTTTTGAAGCCTTTGATATCCGCATTTTCATAGAAGAACCGCCGCGTGAAATGTTCGTAGTCCTCCATGTCTTTGGCGGTAACCACGAGCATGAAGTCGGCATCCCCTGTCACGTAGAAGCCCATCATTACCTCGCGGGTATTTCGGATCGACGCCTTGAACCGATCGACGATGTCGGCTCTTTCTCGTTCAAGGGACACCATGACGACCATGGTGATATGTCGTCCGACTGCTTTCGGTGAGACGATCGAAACGTCCCCTTCAATGACACCCTCGTTGCGCAACCGCCTCAAGCGTCGCTGGCATGCCGTTGGAGAGAGGTGAACGACGCCCGCGAGTTCCTCCGATGTCAATCGATTGTTCTTTTGGACCGCCTGGAGAAGCGCGATGTCCGCACGATCGAGTTCGACCACCGCTATGCCTCCCCGAAGAAGCAATTTGGGACGCGCGTGCGGAAGCCTGCGAGGCCTATTGGGTCTCGCAAACTTCTGTCGCATTTCTGTCTCCGGCACAGATAGTCATCCGACCTGGTCACGCCATTTCGAGAGCGAAGGAGACATGTTGGAATCAGACGAGTATGCACCGAATTCAGTCTCTATTTGACGAAGAGGGTGCGCGGGGTCTTCGTCAGGGGTTCATAACCAGTGTCGGAGACCGCAAAGCTTTGTGTGATCGTGATTCCGACATTGTCGAGCCACAGGCCGGGCATCATGTGGAACACCATGCCGGGCTGGAGCACGGTTTCGTCGCCCTTGCGAATGCTCGCCGTGCGTTCGCCCGAGGCCGGAGGGAACCCGATGCCGGTCGGATAACCGATGCGAGACTCTTTCTCGATCCCGTGGCGTGCCAGGGCCTTCCGGAAGTCGCCATCGACCTCCGAGCAGGTTCGCCCGGGTCGAACTGCTTCCAGCCCAGCGTTCAAGGCTTCAACAGCAATTTCCGACAGGTTCAGGAAAGCGGGTAGAGGCTGGCCGACGACGATCGTGCGCGCCAGGTTGACCTGGTAGCGATGCCGGCATCCGTTCAGTTCCAGGTTGACAACGGTGGACTCCGGTAGGGGATCGTCGGTCCAGGCGGCATGTGGCGCGATCGAGCGCTCGCCAATGCAGAGATCCGGAGGGCAGCAAGGATAGTCGCCACCGAATTCGGGCGTGCCCGAAATCTGCTGGTGATAGATCGCAGCCGCGATATCGCACTCACGAACCCCGGCTTGCACCATATCGATGACGCGCGTCATGGCGGCGTCTGCAAGTTGGCCGGCCTGACGCATGATGGCCACTTCGGCCGGGCTCTTCACGAGTCGGATCCATCCAACAAGGAGGTCGGCGTCGACGAACTCGGCATTCGGTAGTGCGCGGGTGAGATCGGCGTGGCCGCGTGCCGGATAGTAATATCCCCCCATCTCGACGCCGATGCGCGCCTTTTCCCCTCCAAGCTCCTTCACGATATCGGCCATGAAAGTATAGGCCGAGAGCGTAGCAGATTGAACATAGGTGTCCGGATAGGCCCGGATGTTGTCCTCGGACAGATAGGTGGTCATGGAGGCTGAAACTCGGTCCATGAAACGGCCAATCCAGATCGGCTCCGCGTGGTCTTGTGCCACAACCACCATTTGAGGAGTGTAGAAGGAATAGGCATTGTAGCCGGTAAGGTAGTTCTGGTTGGGCGGTTCCGAGAGGAGGAGGATATCAATTCCTCGCTTCGCCATTTCCTTTTTGACAGCCGCCAGACGAGTCTGGAACTCGCCTAGTTCGAAGTGCAGTTCCTTTATCACGTGGTTCTCCGTGTAGGACGTTCGCCTATGGCGAAGCTTTGATCAGAGCGCTCCGGCACAATCTGCCGAGGCGCGGAGTTTTCGAAAGTCACTCAGATGCGCCGCGCTAAGCCTATTACGGGCGCAGGTACCGGTCGAGCACGTTGCGGGTTACCTGCTCGACCATGGGATCGTTTCTCAGCAATCCGGCAACCCATTCGCAACTTCCGGCATGAAACACCTCACCCTTATTGCGCTTGAAATTGATGATCATTCCATTGCCACGCTTGAGCTTTTCGATATTTTCTCTTGTTGCCTCGCCGAACAGCAATTCCGCGGTCTGGCGCATCTCGGAGTCGTCGAGCGCCAGGTCTTCACGCGCCAAATCCGCGCTCCATTCCATCTGTGCCGCCATTCCGATCGCGAGGATCTCCGTTCCTTCCGGCGCCCTGCTTGTTGCCGTAGGGTATGGCAGCCCATCGCGAATTTCATAGTCCAGGCCGTCCACCTCGTAGCCAAAGATGTGGCTCTCGGCACCGAGCACGTCACCGTAGAAAAGACCAGTGTCGGCAAAAGCCCAATGCTCAGGTCTATAGATAGGGAAGCCCCGGGCTCCGCGCGGAGCGCAGCCCAACCATCCAGCATAAATGCCCTTGGTGGAGTTGAGGCCGAACGTGTGGGCCTCGGGCCGGCCTACCTCCGGCGTCTCCCATAGGGTCGCCGTGCGACTGGCGTCGCCGGTTTTGTAGACCGGGTCCTCTGCACGGGCCCGCGCTTTGTAGCAAACCTGCCGCCGCCCTTCGTCTTCAAGCCTCGTCTGCCAACAAAAGTTGCCCGCGAAACGCGCCACCCGACCGCCTTGATCGACATAGGCGTCGACGGCGTCGCGCATCTCCCAAGTCCAATATTCGTCATGGCCGACGAAGACTACACACTCATAGTTCAACAATATCTTTGCTGTCCTTGTGGACCACAGCGACGTTCGGCCCCCAAATATATAGTGCCGGGAAATCGAATACTTCCGCTCGCGCCTTGGTCGGTATCATCTGACCCATGGCAACGTCCCAACGCCCCTGCCATTTGCCGCCTGCAATGATGTCCCACCCCGGCGTTACGAACGCAATTCCCGTGCCAAGGTATTTGGCAATGCTCCCCGCCACGTCCACATCGTATCCAATAAGTTCGTGCTTCTCGTCCAGGTGCGAGATCGGGCCCCAGTCGGTTCCAACTGCGACTGTGAGCGTCTTGTTCGAAAGCACGCGATCGAGGACTTCGCCGGCATAGCGGACGCAGAAAATGCGGCGGAGGCCAGAGCCAAGGACATGGCTGCGATATTTGCGAGTGTTTTTTCATGCGATGTTCCCCTGTTCTTTTTGATCATGAGCACGACTACTGGCACCCAAATCCATCTTCGGAACGCTGATACCCGCATTTTTAGGGCGACTTGCGTTCAATTAGTTCATGTACATGAAACTCCCGCGTATTGCAACAACTGTTTTAACACCTATTCAATGATACAAACGTATCGCGCCGATGGCCCGGGCGTTCGAAGGCTTCATGCCCTTGCGCCCGCACGCCTGAAAACTTGGCCGGAATGCGTGCTTTGCCAGCGTCCTAAAGAGGATGCTTTGCCATCTCGTCGGCAACGTCTTGGTCAATCGGTGTATCGAAGGTCATTAATATGTAACCCAGCACCGAATAGAAGCCGACCGTGGCCATAATGTCGAAGACAGCTTGCTGCCCCATGGCAGCAGAAATCCCTCGCTCAAGATGCGAAGGCAGACGCGCTCCGTCAAAAAGCGCGTCAACAGCTCCGGCAATCAATCCATCTTCGCCATCCGGAGTTCCAGCCATACCCCGGATCCGGGCATCGGAAATGCCAAGACCACGAGCGCGGCTTACATGATGGGCCCACTCATAGGCAGAACCCATCCGATGTGCCGCGCGCAGAATCACGAGCTCGGATCGAACTGCCCCCAAAGCGCTGTCCTTGACGATATGCTGCCGTAAGGGGGCCCACGCTCGGAGGAGCGCGGGATGATGAGCCATGGTGCGATAGACATTGAGCGCGGCGGCAAAACCAGTTTTCATATCCGCGATATCTGCGGGCCAGTTTTCGTCAGAGATAGGTGGGCAGGACGGTGTCGTCATTTCGCGAGAACCTCAGTCTGCCACTGCGGCGCGGATTGCATCGCCAAGCCGTTCGACGATAAGGTCAATCTGCTCGGGCTGAATAATATAGGGTGGCGCCAGCAGCACATGGTCGCCCTGCACCCCGTCAATCGTGCCGCCCATGGGGTAACACATAAGGCCTCGGCGCATCGCTTCCTTCTTGATCCGGGAATACATCTTGCGGGCTGGATCGAAAGGTTGCTTGGTGTCTTTGTCCGATACGATCTCCACGCCGCGGAAAAGACCGCGGCCACGGATGTCGCCGACATACGGCGATTGCCCGAGTGCCTCATCGAGGCCGGCCTGCAGGCGATCACCCATCCTGATCACGTTTGTCACCATCTCGGGGCGGCTGATTATCTCAACCACCTTACTGGCTGCCGCCGCTGCGATCGGATGTCCGATGTAGGTATGGCCATGCTGGAAGAGACCCGATCCGTCTGCGAACGCGCGGTAGATCTTCTCGGAAAGCAACACCGCCCCGACCGGCTGAAAGCCACCGCCCAGGCCCTTTGCAATCGTTACAAGATCCGCGACAATCCCCTCCTGTTCCAACGCGAAGATCGTGCCGGTGCGCCCCATTCCGCACATGACTTCATCGAGGATCAGCAAGATGCCATACTTGTCGCACACCTGCCGAACCCGTTTGAAATAGTCGGCAACCGGCCCCACTGCGCCAAGCGTCGCACCGACTACCGGCTCGGCGACGAAAGCAATGACCTTGTCCTCTCCAAGTTGAAGGATCTTGTCTTCCAACTCCGATGCAAGACGCTCGGCATAAGCCTCGGGCGTTTCGCCCACCTGAAGATCGCGGTAGGCATAGCAGGGAGAAACATGATGTGTTTCAGGCAGGATGGGTTTGAACTGGGCACGACGCCAAGCATTGCCGCCTGTGGCCAGAGCTCCGATCGTATTGCCGTGATAGCTCTGCCGACGTGCGATGATGTGGCGCCGCTGCGGTTGCCCGATTTCGACAAAATACTGCCGCGCCATCTTGAGCGCCGCCTCGACAGCTTCTGAACCGCCGGACACCAGGTAGACATAATCAAGGCCATCCGGCGCGAGTTCAATCAGTTGCTCTGCAAGCCGCTCGGCGACATCGGTTGTAAAGAAGGACGTATGGGTGTAGCTGATGCGGCCCATCTGCACCTTCATCGCGTCCAGAACTTCTGGATGATTGTGCCCCAGGCAACTGACCGCGGCGCCGCCCGATCCGTCTAAGTAGCTCCGTCCGTCGCTGTCCACGATGTAGATGCCTTGCCCTGCTACCGCGGTAGGCAGAGTTGTACCGATCGTTCGATGGAGAATTTTGGTCATGGTGATCTCGGGTGCTTATCCGTCCGGCTTTCGAACGTTTCCAACCATTGATTTGCAGGTTTCGCCGAAATATGCAACAAATGTTTTATGCAATAGGTTTTGACGCATTTGTTTTCACCGCCCCAGCCATGTTTCTGGAGCGGCTTTTGTTAAGGATTGGCATTCAATTATTTGACTTTTTTGTTCCCGAGAGAGATGGTCCGGGTGAATTATGACATCGTATGTGAGGCAAATGTTGCAAAAGGGTCCATTGCACGCTCTAATTATTGAGCGGTTCGACGAGATGTCTGAGCAGTTGCAACAAGCAGCTCGACACATCTTGGAGCATCCCCAAGAAGTAGCGCTTGTTTCTATGCGCGAGCTCGCGCGCAATGCTGGTGTGCAGCCGTCGACGATGACTCGGCTGGCGAAGTTTCTTGGCTTTTCAGGATATGAAGACTTTAGAGGACATCACGCTGACGTCATCCGGGTGAGCGCAGACGGCTTTGCCGCCCGCGCACTGCAAAGAGACGAAGGAGCGGCCAACGGCGAGGGCTTGGCGTATCGCATGCTCCAGGGCCTCTCAGGTCAGATCGATCGGCTCTGCGATTCCGATACAATTCTGCGGCTCAACACGATGGCCGATCACCTCGCCAAAGCTCGGCGCATCTATGTGCTCGGGTTGCGCTCCTGCCATTCTGTCGCCTGGCATTTCCATTACGTTATGACGTTGCTTGGCGAGAAAACAGTTCATCTGGATGGTCCGGCCGGCACAAGCGGAGATCCGCTCATTCGCGCCACCCAAGACGACGTGCTTTTAGCTATTTCCATAAATCCCTATTCGCTTCAGACCCTTGAATTGGCCGAGGCGGCCCGGGAAAAAGGGATGCCTATTTTGGCGATTACCGACAGCGAAGTGTCTCCTTTGGTGACGATCGCAGAGCACGTGGTGTTATTCCCGACCGAGAGCCAAACATTCTTTCATACGTTGACGCCAGCGCTAGCCGTTTCCGAGGTCTTGTGCGGCCTTCTTGCGAGCCATGATCGCTTAGCCGCTCTGGAAGAACTGAAGCGTGCCGACCGCCACCTTTCAGCGATGAATACCTATGCCACCTCCATTCCGCGGCGGAAGATCTGAGCGCGCGGATACCAGCACAGTTGTGCGTTGCCCAAATAGCCAGCCCCACAGATTCTCCGGGGCTGCCCTTTCGTTAGAAGCATCCACACTGCTTAGACGCGATATCGTCGGGAAAGCTCAGGTCGCGCCGACCGTTGCCTGCAATTTTCCTCGGCCCCGCCACAAGGTGAAGTAAAGAGCGACCAGCCAGACAACAGGGAGTAGCGTCAAAAACGATCCAACTGCAGCAATCGTTGGGTCGATTTGCTGCTTCAAGTTCTCCAGCATCTTCAAAGGGAGCGTGGGGATCGAATAGCCGCTGACAAACGACGTGATAATGACCTCGTCGAAGGACGCAAGGAACGCGAACAAAGCGCCACCGATGATACCTGAGCGGATCAACGGTAGGGTCACCCGCATGAAGGTCTGCATAGGTCCGGCACGCATGCTCATCGCAGCCTGCTCCAGCCTCCTGTCGAAGCCCGAGAGAGTCGCCAAGACGACCACCACGACATAACCAATGGCGCCGATGGTTTGGCCCAGAATAATTCCTGTGCTGGTTCCCACAAGGCCAAATCTCGCCAGTCCGAGATAGACGGCTACACCGACGACGATGATTGGAAACGTTATTGGCGTCAGGATTGCCATGGTCAGACCCGAACGGAGGCGGGGTGCGCAGCGGCTTAGACCAAAGGCGGCCAATGTACCAACGACCGTGGACACGACGGCGACGACCACACCGAATTGGAAGCTGTTCCACAAAGCTCCGATCCAGGAAGGATCCCCAAAGAACGAATAGTACCACCGCAGGGAAACTGCTCTTGGGGGAAACTCGATAAATTCTCCCGAACTGAACGATATCACGATGACGATCAAGCCCGGCGCCAGCAGATAGATCATAACGGGGGTAAGGAAGACAGCTCCGAGGATCTTCGACCAGGAGGTATCCCGTTGCGCCTTGTAGACCCCCGCAGCCCACCGACGGGCCTGATACGGTATTGCAAGTTCGTGCAGAAAGCGGACGCCCTTGCTGGCAGACGGCAACCGGATCGGGCGTGGCTTTCGCTCCGCTTGTCCTGATTGGTCATGGGCGGCTGCAAGATTGACTCCTGCTGTGGAAAGAAGCAGAAGCGCCACCGCAAGGAGAATGAAAGCCGCAGCTGCCGTCTGACCGATGTTCAAGGAGGTCGTAAGCAGCGAGTTGATGAGGGTAGACAGCATAGTGTCGCCTAGACCGCCAAGAGCCTGCGGCGTGATGTAGAACCCAAGGCACACGACAAAGACCAGGATGCAGCCACTTCGAATGCCCGGGATGCTGAGTGGAAAGAACACACGCAAAAAGGCTGTGAGAGGCTTTGCCCCCATGCTACGAGCAGCCGACATCAAGGACTTATCGATACCCATCATCACGCTGATCAATGGCAAGATCATCATCGGCAGCATAATATGCACCATGCCGACGTATACGGCGAAGCGATTATATATGAGCGATAGTGGCCTTTCGATAAGACCAGCATTGAGCAACAGGGTGTTGATCAGGCCACTGTCGCCCAAAACGACCGTCCAAGCATACGTGCGCACCAGTGCGCTCGTTAGCCAAGGTAGGAAGACCATTACCATCAAGATGGGACGTGCGCGACCGGCGTTGGCGATCAGAAATGCAGTAGGGTAGCCGATGACCAAGCACAGTGCCGTCGCGATGAAGCTGATCTCGAAGGTTTGAAACAGGATCAGGACGAAGGATCGCTGTGCAAAAAATCCTTCATAATTTGCAAGAGAAAACGCTGGCGCGTTCAAGCTCGTCAGGAACAAGAGGATCATCGGTATACCGAAAACCGCAAACAAGAGGCCGCAGGCCGGCACCGTAAGCAGGATCGGCATTGACCGTAGTTTTTGAATCGTCATTTACCTGCCCCCACGTTACGCCGCAACAAAGCGGATATCGGACCGGAGCCAGTCTAAGCGGACCTCATCCCCGGGTTGGAAGACTTCCTGGCCTGAGGCAACATGTTCGCGCGCGATTAGCATGGTGTTCCCGACACGTACCCGGTATTTCCTCAGCGGACCTGCATAGATCATATCTTCAACGGTGCCGGACACAGCCTGTCTTTGATCCGCGTCGGCGCGTCTCGCGGCCGTGCGCCCACCAATGCAAATGCGTTCGGGTCGCAACATTGAAACCATTCCGGAAGACGGCACGGCGTCCGATTCCACTTTGAATTCGGTGTTCTCGAGGATGTTGGCCTCGCCCAGGAAATTGGCGACGAAGCGCGTTTTCGGTCGATCGTAGAGTGCTTCGGGCGTATCGATCTGCTCGATTTGGCCAGCTTGCATCACGACGATGCGGTCGGACAAGGTCAGGGCCTCCTCCTGATCGTGGGTCACGCAAATGGTGGTCTTTCCAAATTCTCTATGCAGTTCTTTGATCTCGACCTGCATTTGTTCGCGCAGGTTTCGATCCAGCGCACCAAGCGGCTCGTCGAGCAGCAATATCGGCGGGTCGGCGATCAGCGCGCGCGCAACGGCGACGCGCTGCTGCTGGCCGCCACTCAGTTGTGACGGCATCCGGCTGCCAAATTCGCCGAGCCGAACGCGCTCCAGCATTCGGCTGACTCGCGTCGCCCTGTCGGCGGCCTTGATCCCACGCATCTCCAGCGGGAACTCCAAGTTGCGATGAACCGTGAGGTGCGGGAAAAGGGCATAACTCTGGAATACGATGCCTTGGTCACGTCTGTAAGACGGAACCTTGGAAACTGATTTTCCGGCAATGAGAATGTCGCCCTTTGTCGGTGCCGTGAAGCCGGCAAGGAGCATCAAAGCGGTCGTCTTTCCCGAACCGCTTGGACCGAGAATAGTCAGAAACTCACCCCGAGATACGGAAAGGGAGATATCCTTAACCGCAGCCACGGCCCCATACATCTTTGTAACATTACGGAATTCAATCTGGGTGGCGGCTGGGTCGTTCTTCAATACTTCGTCCTCGGCAGGAAGATAACTTTTCAGGTTCAGGGTCATCAGGATACTCCAGGAGGAACAGTGCGCCAGTTTGGCGTACCATGCCTAAAACTCAGTCGTCAGATAAGGTGGCACCATCCTCACGGAGCATAGTCCAGCGTCCGCGATTGGATGGCGCCACCGATCGAAGTTCGATGAACGGCTTACTGGAGAATCCACTCATTCCAGCGTTGGACCATCAGCTCTTTATTCGACTTGCCGTCCGCGCTTGTCTCGGCATACCATTTTGCGTTCAGAGCAAAACTGGAGGCCGTGTAATCGGGATACGATGCGAGCTTTCGTCCGATTTTTTCAGCTATCGTTTTGTAAGCGTTCTTGTTCGTTGGGCCCTGCCCGATCAACTCAGCGAACGCAGCTTGCCGATCGGCGCGACCGGTCAATTCGAGGAATTTCTGAGCATTTTCCGCATTTGGGCTGCCCTTTGGAATGCACCAGAAATCCGTGGTCAACTTCGCCTGATTGCGATTGATCTCGATTGGCGCCCCCTCATCGATCAGTGAAAGTGCACGACCATCATAGGACTGCACGACGTCGGCGACGTTATCGCGCATGATCTGCAGAATTTCGGAACCACTTGTCCACCATTTGCGGATGTGCGGCCTGATCTTGTTGAGGCTGGCAAAGACGCGGTCGACATCCAGTGGGTATAGCTTGTCCATAGGCACGCCATCCGCAAGCAGCGCTTCCTCCCACGGCCCGTTTCCATATTCACCGGTGAAGAGCGAGCGCACGCCCGGGAATTTTTCTACGTCCCAGAACTCCGCCCAGGTAGTCGGCCGCGGCTTGTCAGCCGGAAACTTCTTGGTGTTATACACCATGTTGGTGGAATAGACGTACGAAGCGAAGCCATTGGTGTGTTTCGCGAATTCAGATATTGCGTCCAATTCGTCTTTCTTCCACGAAGAGTAATCTACCTGTTCGAGATATCCCTTGGCGGTGAGTGGGTCGACGTTGGTCTGACCAAGATTCACGACGTCAGCCGAGACGTTCTTGGTGTCGACCATCATCGCGATCTGCGTGGATGAAAAGTCTGCGGTAACCGGGATAACCTTAACCCCGGTCTCGACCACGAACGGCTCGACATAAGCCTTCATGACTGCGTTTCCCCAGGTGCCGCCGCTCATGTTGACTTTCAACTCACCAGCGGAAGCGGCCCGTGCGCGACCCGAAACGGAAGACATCGCACCGACGGCGATCACGGAGGATGTGGCCTGCATGAAGTGCCTGCGATTTATCAAAAAGCTCATTTTCGTTCCCTCTGTTATTCCCTTGCTTATCAAGGGGCATTCATTCTGCTCGGTTTGTGGCGAACACAACTCACGGGATCAAACTCATTGCCGCAAGCGGTGTTTGGACCGCGGTGTTCGTCATTGTTGTGACGGACTTCATCCTTCCATTTCACCAACCAACGCGGCGGTTGCCGGCTGACCAGTTTCAAGCAACGGCACGCCCTCACGGACTATACCGGCTGGAGGCAATGCCTAGCGTAATACGGCGCCTATTGCAACAAATGTTTTATGCGTCCGGATATGCGTCAAGCGTATTAGATGCAGTCGGCCCGAGCTGCGATTTTGGCCAACTCGAAGAACGTTGGGGGAATATAGCCTGCGGGATTGACCTGATAAGCGCGCGCTCGCGTTGCATGTGATCGAAGGAAAGCCCTCCGAGCTGGAAATCTATAAGGAAAACGGAAAGCCGATTCTCATCGATCCTTACGAAATCGAGCTGTCCCGACTTCATTTCTACTGAACTGCACGCTCGCTAGACCGCTGGCTCTATTCTTACCTCCGCAAACGGCCGACCCCGGTCTTCCAACGCGCTTAAACTATGCCGAGTTTTCAATCCTGATTACCGGAAATCTCGGGCCTTGGGGAATGGGCTCGGCATCGTGTCCGGCTCGGGATAAGTACTCGATTTGCATATCGACACCCTCAAGGTGAAGGCCAGGAATTTTTACTGATCGGACCTAATGGCAACGGCGATCGTTTGAGTTCAATCGCATCAGGTTCAGGGATCTTTTGGTCTGCAGCCTTCTCGCTGTCCTAGTGGCAGAGTGAAACACTTGACGCATATTTTTGCATTGTGTATCAAATGACGCACGCGGCGCGCTTCGCAGGGTGCGTTTGCCGGGGTTCCGCCGAAAGGAACCTACTGCTGCATAGCCCGCCTAAATAGGACAATGAGTGAAAGGCTGAGGACTCAATGAAAAAAAATCTTATCACGTGCGTGCGCGCCAAGGGCAACGCCTTCGAGATTGGCTGTGCGCTCGGAAAAGCCAATGCCACAAGCTTCCTTGAATATCGGCTTGGCACCGAGCAATTTCGCGCCTTGGATGCTCGCTGGCGCGGATCGGAGTATTTGAAGAATTTGGAAGCCGCAGCCCGCGCGGCCTATCCCCGCTACGTGCGCGAAATCGAGGGGATCGCAGAAGGTGCCGGCAAGGATTTTGAGACCATCTTCCTGTTGAATTGCCAGGCCGACCTGCAAATTTCAGAAGCGGCCGCCACACAAAACTCTGTTGCCGGAATGGGCTGCACGACTGTCCTGATTCCAGCTGAAGGCAACGGCCCGGCAGTTATCGCCCATAATGAGGACGGCGAACCCGACTATCTTGGTGCCAATTTCTGGATAGAAATTGAGCCCGATGATGGGCTCGCGTGGAGCAGCTTTATGACGCCCGGCATGCTCCCAGGTGGGACTTTTGGCCTGAACGAGTCCGGCCTGGTCCAGACGATCAACGAGATCACGCCGAACGACCAAAAACCGGGCGTGCCCCGGCAGGTTCTCTGCCGCGCCATCCTTGATGCAAAAAGCTTGGAGGATGCGGTCGGTATTTTGAAGCGAAACGACCGCTCTTGCGGATTCCATCACACTCTCGGCGATGCGAAGACCCGCAAGGTACTCTCTGTCGAAGCGCCGGCCTCCGGCTGCGTCGCGGTAGAGGTTACTGAGCCACGCGCTCATGCCAACCATCTTCTCTCCGGCGAGTTCAGTGGATTGAAGCAGACCATCGGTGCTTCCTCCCGCGACCGACAAGAAGCGGCAGATCGGATGATCGCCGAAGGCGCGTTGGCGGGTGGAGCAGAAGCTGTGCTGTTCGATGAGACCACTCCGATTTTTAAAGAATGGAAAGACTCCCGGACGCTCGCGACGAGCATTTTCGAGCTTTTCCCAAACCGCATCGAGTGGCGCATACATGCGGCTCGTGACGAGCGAAACGCACTAAGCGGAACCATGCGCGTCGTCTAATGCAGCTCTTTGATCGCCGAGCGTAGCGCTGGCTTCGTCCTGCGATCGGCGGCCCATGGGTGCGTAGACCCGGGCGAGAAAAGTCTGGGCATCTCTTGCCGGCTTGCGACAGCCGGCACCTCGGCATCGATGGGGTTGGCCCCGCTCCACCGTCCAGTCGCTGACACTCACCGCGTATGGATTCCGCCATATAGGCCGTGATGTTCATGCCCAGACCGATCCAGCCCGCGGTGAAGGCCGAAAGGTTTATGCCGATCTGCGGGCCGCCAAAGTAAAGCAGGAAGAGCTGCACGAGAGAGGGCGTGCCGCGAAAGACGCTGACATAGCCCGTACCGATGGACCGTGGGATCTGGCTGCGCGACAGCCGCATTGCGGTCAGCACCGCAGCAAGGACAGAACGAAAGCCAGAAATGATATGACAACCGTCACTCCGGCGGCGTCAAGGAAATAGGGAAAAAAACCCTGGATCAGCGCGATGTCCAATGCCCCCTCCCGTGGAAGGCCGGGCCATCAGGCCCGGCAAATGGCGATCAGCGGATGTCGCGACCGATCCATTTCGTAGCAATGGTCTCGTAAGTGCCGTCGGCCATCATGCCATCAAGCGCTTTCTGCATCGCTGCCTTAAGTTCCGGATTACCCTTGCGGATTGCGATACCAATGCTGACGCTGGCGCCTTCGATGTTCGGAATGTCGAGCACGCGGATTGGGTCGCCGGATTGCTTGATCACGGCAAGCAGCGCGATGTAGTCAACCAAACCGCATCGATACGGCCGGCGTTCAAGCCCATCACCAGTTCGGGAAGCCCCTTGCAGGTTCGGATCGTCCAGCCACCGGTTTTGCGGGTCCACTTTTCATGGGTCTCGCCGAGGGTTACGCCGATGGCCGCCCTTGAGATCATCCAGTCCTTTCGACGTCGAGTCTTTCAGCACGAAGATGCCGCGACCATCACTATAATAAGGTCCAACGAAATCAACGACCTTCTGACGTTCCGCGGTGATGGTCATGGAACCGACGATGGAATCATACCTGTTTGCGACGAGACCCGGAATGATGCCGTCCCACGCCGTGGTCAGAACTTCGCGTTTCACGCCAAGACGGTTGGCGATTTCATTGGCAATATCGACGTCGAAACCGACGAGCCGGTTCTGCCCGTCAGTCATGCTGAAGGGCGGATGCTGGCCCGACATGGCGGCGCTGAACTTGCCCGGCTCCTTGATCGAAGCCAGTTCATCGGCAGTCGCCGGCAAGGCCACGCTGAACGCCAGGCCGAGGACAACCGTGGAGCGCATTGCGACCCGTGAGATGCATTGAAACATGGATGACTCCCCCGCTTATGATTGATATGCATCGGTGCTTTCCGAATTTCGATACTCTCCTCCTGTAAGTCATTCGTCAAATAGTTTGAATAGCGAGTATAGATCTACAGAATGCAACGCCGATGGGCTTGTGCCTGCGAGCCAACCTATGAGGCACAGCATTGATGCCAGGCTGCATTGTCACGCCATGCGATCGCTGATCGGAACCCCATCATCATCAGACCATCGGCTGCGAGCCTCCATCCCCAGACGGAAGCGGCCCTCGGCTGCGCCCGCTCTCGCATCGGCTAGAGCGTATCCGGATTTAGTTGAATCGGAAGGGATTCCGTTTTTGGCTGTTTTGTGATTCAAGATGCTGCTGGAGTGGAGGCCAGCATCGGATGACTCGACCTCTTTCAAATGATCTTCGCAAGCGTGTTGTTGATGCAATCGAAGCCGGCGAGAGCTGCCGGTCGGTGGCGGTGCGGTTCGGTATTGCCGTGTCTTCAGCGGTGAAGTGGTCTCAGCGCTACCGTTCGAGCGGATCTGTCGCGCCTGGGAAGATGGGCGGCCACCGCAAGCGGGTTCTTGAGCCGTACCGAGCGTTTATCGCCGAGCGGATCAACCAGACGCCGCATGTGTCACTGAACAGGTTGAAGGAAGAACTGGCCGCACGAGGGGTGAAGGTATCCCACGACACCGTATGGCAGTTTCTGCGGCGCGAGGGACTACGGTTCAAAAAAAACACTGTTCGCCCTTGAGCAGGCGCGCGCTGACGTCGCACGACGGCGACAGCGCTGGCGATCCTGGCAGGCTGGCCTCGATCCAAGCCGGCTGGTCTTCATCGATGAAACCTGGATCAAGACCAACATGGCGCCGCTTCGAGGCTGGGGGCCGAAGGGCAAACGGCTGCGCAGCTTCGCCCCGCACGGACATTGGCGCACCCTGACTTTCCTCGGCGCGTTGCGCTGCGATCGGCTCACCGCGCCTTGTGTCTTCGATGGACCGATCAACGGTGAGTGCTTTCGCGCTTATGTCGAACAGCAACTCGTACCAGTGCTCAAACCCGGCGATATCGTCGTGATGGATAATCTCGGCTCCCACAAGTCGGTCGCCATCCGTCAGATGATCCGCAACGCTGGTGCTCGGCTCTGGTACCTGCCGCCATACTCCCCCGACCTTAATCCGATCGAACAGGCTTTCGCCAAAATCAAGCACTGGATGCGCCTGGCTCAGAAGCGAACCATCGATGACACCTGGCGCCACATCGGACACCTCGTCACAACCATCGAGCCCAGCGAATGCAGCAACTACTTCGCCAATGCCGGATATGCTTCCGTGAAAACCTGAAACGCTCTAGTTGTGGAGCCTCAACAGGTTGTCCTTGATCAGGCCGAGTCTACTGACGGGCGGTTTGGATTGTAGGCTGCCGTGCGGGCGATGCCAATTGTAACGGTGGAGCCAGAGCGGCAGGTCGGCGGCGCGCTGCTGCGAGGTTTCGTAGGCCTTGGCATATGCCCATTCGCGCAGTGCGGTCTGGACGAGGCGTTCGGCCTTACCATTTGTCTTCGGCGTATAGGGTTTGGTGCGGATGTGTTTGATGCTGAGCCGCCGCAGCGCCTTGGCGTATCGATGGGAGCGGAAGCTTGTGCCGTTGTCGGTCATGACGCGCTGGACCTTGACGCCATGGGCTTTGAAGAAGCGCAAAGCATTGAAGAGAAAGCGCAGACAGGAGCGTCGCGTCTCGTCGGGTAATATTTCCAAATAGGCCAGGCGTGAGTGGTCGTCGATGGCCAGATGGACGTATTCCCAACCGATGCCGCGGCTGTTGCTCTGCCCCGTGCGATCGCCGGTGATGCGGTGGCCGGTTCGGTTGAATTTGCCGAGTTTCTTGATGTCGATATGGATGAGTTCGCCGGGCTGGTCGCGTTCGTAGCGCCGCACCGGCTCAGCCGGGGCCAAGGCCTTGAGCTTGTTCAGGCCAAGGCGCTTGAGAATGCGGCTGACTGTGGCTGGCGAGACACCCGTCTCCTTGGCGATGTGTTGGCCGGTCATGCGCAGGCGGCGTAACGTCTCGATCCGGGCGGCGGTGGCCTGCGAGGTCGGATGATACAGGCGGTGCGGTCGGGAACTGCGATCATTGAGACCGGCCTCGCCCTCCCGTCGATAGCGTCTTACCCACTTATAGACAGTCTTCACGCAGACGCCGAAAGCCGCAGCGACGGCCATCGGTCGCTGTCCTTCCATCAGCACGCGGTGCGCAATTACCGCTCGACTGAGCGGCGTGAGGCGGGCATTCATATGGATGTCCATTCGGTCCCCCGAGAATCACTGAAGCTTCGACAACCTCAGCTTTCCCGGTCCGGATCGAATGGACAACCTATTGGAAGCTCACATCTAGTCAGCAGAAGGCCCTTGATTAAATCCCTAAAATAGACTTTTGTGATCTCAGAACTATCCATAGTGAGATCTGATCTGTGATGCCCCAGCCCCCTGCCCAACAGAAATCTTCCCTCGACGCCGCTCTCCTCGAAGCGCGGGAACGCTATAACGCGAAGCGCCCCAAGAGTGCGGCGCTGCATCGCGAGGCGATAAACGTCCTCCCCGGCGGCAACACCCGGTCCGTGCTCGCCTATGCGCCTTTTCCGACTGCCATGGCGCGCGGCGAGGGCTGCCGGCTTTGGGACATTGACGGCAACGCCTATCTCGACCTGTGCGGCGAATACACTGCCGGTTTGTTCGGCCATACCGACAGCCGCATCCATGCCGCCCTCCACGACGCGATGGCGAAAGGACTGAGCCTGGCGGCGGTGGGAGAGGCTGAGCAGCGCCTTGCCAAGATCCTCTGCAACCGCTTTCCGTCCATCGACATGATCCGCTTCACCAACAGTGGCACCGAGGCCAACCTTATTGCGCTTAGCGCCGCGCAGGTGGTGACGGAGCGCAAGCGCATCATTGCCTTCCGCGGCGGCTATCACGGCAGCCTTCTGTATTACCCCGTGACCGGCTCGAGCCTGATCACAGCCCCGTTCCCGGTGACGCTATGCGACTACAACGACACCGATGGCACAGTGGCCGCCATCCGGGCCATCGGCGACGACCTTGCTGCCGTAATTGTCGAGCCGATGATGGGCAGCGGGGGCTGCATCGCCGCGGAGCCTGCCTTTCTGGCGGCAGTCGCCGAGGCCACACGCGCTGCCGGTGCGATACTGATCTTCGACGAGGTGATGACCTCGCGCATGTCGGGAGGCGGCCTGCAGGAACGTCTCGGTATCCTGCCCGACATGACCACGCTTGGAAAATATATCGGCGGCGGCATGAGCTTCGGCGCCTTTGGCGGGCGCCACGACCTCATGGAGATCTTCGTCTCTAAGGTGCTTCATGCTGGCACCTTCAACAACAACGTGATGTCCATGGCGGCAGGCGTCACCGCCATGGAAGAGGTGTTTACCGCCGCAGCAGCTGCCGGTCTATTCGCGCTCGGGGAGGGCCTGCGCGAACGACACAACTCAATTTCCAACACGGCCGGCGCGCCGCTGCAGTTCTGTGGCCTTGGCTCGCTCGCCACGGCCCATTTCCGTCGGGGCCGCATTGACCGCCCCTATGCGGTCACCCCCAGGGAGGAGGCGCTGAAAGAGCTGTTCTTCTTCGACATGCTCGACGCCGGCATCTACATCGCCCGCCGCGGCATGACTGCGCTCAGCTTGCCGACGACGGAACGCGACCTTGCGCATTTCACCGCTGCCGTCGGGGATTTCCTCGACGCAAGGGCGGCATTGCTACGATAGGCCGGCACCAAAGGCAGATCGCTACAAGATGGACAGGAGCGACATAACTTCGTCAGCCATGGCCACGGGCGCGCTGGAGGAAGAAGCTTATCGGCTGATCCGCAACTCGCTGATCAATGGCGATTTCACACCGGACAGCAAGCTTTCCATTCGGGGCGTCTGCGCAACATTATCGCTGAGCCCCATGCCGGTTCGCGCAGCCTTACGCCGCCTGGTCAGCGAGCGAGCGCTGGATGCCAAGCCATCGGGAACGGCCGTGGTTCCGCGCATGACCCGGCGCGAGTTTTCCGAACTGACGGCGATGCGCCTGCAATTGGAGCCGCTGGCGCTGACGCTTGCCGCGCCCCATCTGAAGCCCGCACAGTTCGAGCGGCTTGACGCCTTCGTGGCGCAGCATGAAGCCGCCCGGCTCGCCAGCGATCCGACAGGAGTGCGGCAAGCCGATACCGGCTTCCTGTTCGAGCTCTACCGCTCCTCCGGTTCGACCTTGCTGCTCAGCTTCATCGAGAGCCTGTGGCTTCGCCGCAGCCCAATGTTCTGGGAGGCGCGCTGGGCGCTGCTGGGAAGCTCGCTCGGCCGGGCGCCGCACAGGCACAAGGAAATCATGGGCGCCCTGCGCCAGGACCAGCCCGATCTAGCGCGCGACTTCCTCATCGAGGAGATCCGCAATGCGGGCGAATTCTTGCTTGAGGCGATGAGGTTCCGCGAGGCGACGGACTGAGTCGTTACCGATCGGGGCAGCGCGACAACCCAGATGGTCGCCCTACAGATAGGTGCGCTCCTCCAACGAGGTCTTCGCGACCATCTCATGAATCGTCCGTACGAAGGCGGTCTCGGCTGGGTTCATGCTTCGGCGCGGGTTCACCACGAAATGGACCTCGACCGCCGGCAGATGGTCCTTCGGCGGCACCTGCCACAGGAGCCCGGCGTCGACGTCGCGACTGGCGATATGCACTGGCAGCGCTCCAATGCCCGTTCCCGTGATGATCATTCGCCGCACCTCGGGCAGATTGGCAGACAGGCCGTGGGGCTCGGGGTGCAGATTGACGCGCTCACGCAACTGGCGCACCAGATAGAGCGGCCCGTTCTCGAGTTCGGTTTGGAACGACACCGAGCGTTCGCCGGACACATCCTCGATCCCGATGTCCGATCGGCCGAACAGCCTGTGCGGCGGACCGCAGAACAGGCCGAAGAACTCCCGGAACAGGATGCGGCTGTCCAGCATGGGATCATCCTCGCACATTAGGCACAAGCCTACCGACGCCTGGTTCTGCCGCACCCGGCTTAGGACCTCGGCGCTGTCGGTGATCGAGATCGAATAGGTCACCTCGGGATAGGCTGTGTTGAAGCGGGCCATTGCCTCATCGAAATGCGGGCAGACCACATGGCTGGTCATCGCGATGGCCACATGGCCGGTGACAACGGTCTCCGCCGCCGCCATTAGACCCGGCAGTCGTGAGATCGAGCCCAAAAGCATGCAACTTTCGCGAAAAAGCGTCTCACCCGCCGGGGTCAGCGCGAAATGCCCGGGTCGGCGATCAAGCAGCCGCTTCTCTGTGGTCTCTTCCAGGCGTTTCAGCGCACTGCTGATAGTAGGCTGGCTGAGGTTCATAAATTCCGCCGCCCGCGTAATGCCGCCCTGTTCGACGACCACCGTGAAAGTGCGCAGCAGGTTCCAGTCAAGCCTCCAGAGAAAACGCTCTTCGTATGGCCGCACTATTAATCCAATCAATCATCAGGATTATGATGATCTCTTTGCGCTATGAGCGGTGATGAGTCAAGTTGGCCAACAACCTGATTCCAAATGCAAAGTGCTAGTCGAGTTTGAAGTCATCGTCGCATGCAGACGACCATTCGATAGCCGAGAAATCGCTAAGATTGCGCTGGCAACGTCCATTGCAGTGGGACGGACCGTTAAAAGTTTTGAATCGATGTTCCCAAACCTCCCGCCACGCTTGAGGCATAAGATGACAAAGGGAGTTGATCGAATGTCTCTTACCGTTTTCGCCGCCGCTATCGAAGAGGCCGGGGGAAAGTCACGGACCAGGCCTTCGACAACCTGATGGGGATCATCACTCAAGCGCTTAAACGCGAGATGCCAGTGGACGGCGTGATACTGCTAGACGGTGCGATGGTCACCGAGAGCCACGACGACGCCGAGGGCGAGATCCTCCCGGCAAGTACGGGCAATCGTCGGGTGCGAACTGCCCGTTGCCGTCACCCCGGACCTGCACGCAAACGCAACGGAAAACATGGCGTGCCTGGCCGACATCATCACCACCTACCGGACGACGCCGCATACCGAGACGTACGAGACCGCCGAGCGTGCCGCCCGCCTGCTGCAGCGAGCGATGCCGGGTGAGATCAAGCCAAGCGTCACGCTGGCGAATCGTCCAGTCATGAGGGGTGTTCCTCTTGGTCAGGGGGCGAGAATGGAGTAATCGACCAATCTATTAGACCGACCGCGTCCTGAAGTATGGCCTTGGTCTGTGCAAAGCTTGATGAAGCGGCGATCACATGTCCAATGCGGTCTCGGTAGTCACCTTTCCTGACGATCTGCGTCTTAGGTTCGACATAAAGTTTGACCTCTACAACACCCGACACGGTAGCAGCCCGACTGTCGCCACCGATCCAATTGAGAGTGCCATCGCGATCAGGCAATAGGAACCGCACGCCTGCAGTTTGGAGATACCGTCTGCGCAACTCCCAGTCCACGCCCGTGGCAAGTTTAATGTGCTCGGTTACGAGATCGACACCATAAGCCAGCTGAACCCGCCGAGGATAGGTTCCACCCGCGATACGCGGATTGACTTCTATTACGACTGGGCCACGCGTCGTCCACCGCAATTCAATGTTAGTTGGGCCCCACCCCAGACCCAGAGCTCCCAAACAGCTCAGCGCCACGTGGGAGATGCGCTTGTGCTCGTCATTAGTCAGCGAGGCCGGAAAGATGCTCTCGCGAAAGACAAAATGCGGTGGATGATCGAAGTCGGCGGCGCTAATCCCAATGACCTCATTTCCCATGGTTTCAGCTTCATAGAACGGGCCTTGTGCGAATTCTTCGACGAGTATCTTCGGTGAAGACAGCCAGAGGTGTTTCCCGCCTAGCAGATGGTTCGTGTGCTCAGTCAATTCAGCGACGTTGCGGCACAGTCGGACACCGACGCCGCCGGTACCGCCGAGCGCTGGCTTGACTACCACTGGCAGGCCGATGTCCGCGGCAGAGCTTTCAACCTCCGCCGCGTTAGTGGCCAAACGATAAAAGGGTATCGGAACGCCGGCGTCTTCAAGCAGGCGACGCTGAGTGAATTTGTCGCAGCATCGTTCGACGGACGCGGGATTCGGTCCCGGTAAATCTAAATGCTGGCAGAGCTTTCCCACCATCGCATAGACCTTATCCTCGGCGCTTGTAACGCCAGCAATCTCGTAGGTCCCACGTAGCCGAGAGCATTCGTGGATAAGCGCAGAAAGATTGTTCGTATCAACCTGGATTGCGTCAAGGCCTCCCGCTGCGAGATGGTGGTACTGAGCTGGATCGGCCAACAGAGTAATTGGATGAAGGCCAAAACTCTGGGCAGCTTGGACATATTGCTGACCAACACCGTGTGCGCCTTCAAGCAGGATGAGCGCTCTTCTTGCCATTGACTACTGACCTCCGTATCGTTATGTGCGGCGGTCCGGACGTTAACGGCATCAAGCTTGCTAGCCGCGCCCGACCCCGACCTGCAGTGAACGTACCATTCTCACCGAGTTGCGGTCGTAAAGATCTTGTAAATTTTTATTTGACGAATCTGGTGCAATATTTTGATTGGCGGTCGGTAGCATGGAGCATCCTCAAAAAGGTGCACCCTCGGAAGAGATGCTGGCGGTTTTGATGCTGATCAGTCGGCCGTTAAAATCGCGTATAGAACATGATCATCGCGAAGGGAAACCGGTCTTATCCGCTTTCGGACATTGAGAACGGCGGCCCATCAACTTGGTTTGTGCGGTTTGCAAGGGACAGAGCCGACCGTCACACCTGTGGCGACAACTGTCGCGCGCTTAATAATCGTGCTCGATTGCGGACGATTGACATTCTCAGCCCCTTCTCGCTGTTGTGCTTGAACGCTTGAACAACCCAACCCTACCGGAAAAAAGCCGATGACCACCGCTATCGAGCTACACAACTCCCTGGGACACCATCCATACGATTGGAGCTTAGGTCGATGATAATTTGGCACGCGATGATTGAGGATGCGGTAGTTAGACCCAGCATAAAGCCGCTCGGACACAAAACCGATCAACAGCAGGACACTGGGAGAGAGTCTCCTCCACCTGCAAGCAGGGAATTTATGTGATTGGGTGCCGTTTATCGGCAGGGGTCGAGAACGGTACAATAGACCAAGTAATTAGGCCTGTGGCACGCTCGAGTATCGTCTCGGTATGAGTGTGGTGGGATGAGGTAGCGATGACATGTCCGATCGCGTCTCGGTCGTCGCTCTTTCTGACAATTGGCGTCTTGGGTTTAATGTACAATTCGACCTCGGCCACTCCCTTTTCAGCCGCCGCCCTTCGATCACCGTCGACCCACTCGAGAATGCCGTCCCTGTCCGGCACTAGGAACCGTGCGCCGGCGACCTGTGACCGCGTTATGCGCAAAACCGATTCCTCGCCTACCACAAGCTTGATGTGTTCGGCCACGAGATCTACGCCATACGCCAGCTGCACTAGCCGAGGAGTCGCCAAGCCCGGAACGCGGGGATTGATTTCAATGGCGACCGGTCCGCGTTTTGTCCACCGGAATTCAATGTTCGCGGGCCCCCACCCAAGACCCAGAGCTTCCAAACAGCTCATTGCCACATCCGAGATTCGCTCATGCTCGGCGTCAGCCAGCAGGGCCGGAAAGATGTATTCACGAGCAATGAAATAGGGTGGATCGCCGAAATCAGCGGTGCCAATTGCGATAACCTCATTTCCCATAGTGTCGACGGTATAATACGGGCCTTGCGCAAATTCTTCCACCAGCATCTTCGGCGAAGACCGCCAGACGTGTTTCCCGCCTAGCAGCTGGTCCGTGTGCTCAGTCAATTCAGCCAAGTTGCGGCACAATCGAACACCCGTGCTGCCACTGCCAACAACTGGCTTAAGAATTACCGGCAGCCCGATTTCTTTAGCAGCACTTTCAATGCCAGTCGCGTCTGTTGCCAGACGGTAAGCAGGTACTGGAACCCCGGCTTGTGCGAGGACCTCCCGTTGGGCGAATTTGTCATAGCACCGTTCGATTGAAGCCGGATTCGGACCGGGCAAATCGAAGTGGCGGCAAAGCTTGCTTATTATCAAATATTCCGATTCATCGCGACCGGCAAAGCCCGTAATGCCGGCAAGGTCATACGGAGCACTTAGTCGGGAGCACTGGCGGATCATAGCGTCTAGACTATCCGTGTCGGCACGGATTGCCTCACCCCTTTCCAACTCAAGATAGCCGTACTGAGTTGGATCAGCCGCTAATGTAATTGGATAAAGTCCAAGGCGCTCAGCCGCCTTCATATACAGAGGACCATTACCTCTACTACCTTCAATTAGGATGAGCGCTCTTTTTGCCATTGGTGTTAAACTCCGACCGATGCAAGGGCAAGTAACAGGTAGCGTCTTTCTCTCAATGGATACTCGCGGCGAGCGTATCATTGTCGGTGGAATTGCGTTGCAAAGATTGTGTAAAATTTTGAAATCGGCCTCTACGGCGCTCGTTATGCGAGCGAAATTCGCAAGATCGGATGCCGACCGGATCAGGCCGTCACAGAGCTGTGGTCCTGCCATCGCTGAGCCGCAGCTAAGTGAAATGCGGCGTGAGCGACTGTCCCACCAGAATGCTAGTCCTGCGCGTGTACTAAGACTGATGGGTGCGAGCCTGTCGCGCAGGCAGCTCTCACCGCAGAGAGCGTTCGTCCGTCAACTTATATAGCTTAAGTAAGGCCGGCATAGCGGAAAGGTGATGGCCTCTGGTATGCTGCTTGTTACCGCGAGCGCGTTGATTGCATTATAGAAAACCACCTCTTTCGGCATATCCTTGTCCGCCCTCGCTAGCGCATCTAATACGCTCCGTTTTTGTGTGGAAATCGATATTGAAGGAAATTGAGGTGGATAAGCTGCGGACATGGTGGAGTGCTGCCGGCGGCATATACAGGATGTCGCCAGCATTCACCGTAACTGCAGCGGGTGCAGCTCGTTTATACTGAGGGAAGCGTTTGTAGTCCGGTTGCTCTGGGTCGACATCAAACCACCGCCAGCCGCGGCGTCCACAGTAGGCGGCTTGGCTAGGCGGCAGAATGGTGAACTTGTTTTGCACCTTAACCGATGTTGTGCCCCCACATTGCCCGCTGTCGCCTGATCTGTGATCGAGTTTCCATGGACGAGCGACAAGGAGTTTCTCCATGGATACTACACTGGAGGTTCTTACGAAGCGTACGGAGCCGACGGGAGTTTCATCGGCAATGGCCGGACGAAGTCAAGGCGCGGATCGTGTCGGAGAATTTGCGTCCGGGAGTGACGGTGAACGAAGTGGCGGAACGCCACGGGTTGAAGGCCAATCACCTGTCGTCCTGGCGAACACTGGCGCGGCAGGGCAAGCTGGTCTTGCCTGAGCCGGAAGACGCAGTCGAATTCGCGGCCATCGTTGTCGAGACTCCCGCGCCGGAGCCGCCGGCGGCCAAGCAGACCTCCCGCGCCGAGATTGTCGTCGGTTCTGTCACAATCCGTCTTGAGGAAGGGGCGTCTGCTGCCCGGATCGCCGCCATCGACCGTAGATCTGGAAAATAGTTTATGGCTAGGTAGCGTGTCAAAATGAAGGGGGTAACGACTCCCTTCGGCCCCACAAAGAACTGCGAATAGCGCCACCAGTGTTGACGATCATGCCGCAATTTTCGTATTATTGGAACGCTCTCGCTCAATGTGGCCGATCACCTTGTTGTCGCTGTGAAACGGCGAGAAGATGTCGAAGCACTCGGTGGTTGGTGGCGATGTGACGGCATTGCTGGATCGTTTTGCTCAGCTCCAGGAGAAGGTGCGATCTCGTACTGGATTCGACAGCAGTATCTTTTCCGAAACAAGTCCAAAAAAACTGGCACACGTATCCGGAGGGGCACCTTAACAAAGGGCAGAGGGCGCTAGTCGTACAGCCTCAAGAGTGGCGGTTAGTTCCGCTGCGACAAAATCTCTCGAATGCCTCACCATGAAGCCTGTAGCTCGTCTCATCGTTCGCCGGTTCGAATCCATGCCGAAGATAGAAGCGAGCCCCCGCCTGGTTGCCATGATCGACTGTCAGGCGGAGATAGTGGTAACCGTCATTGCTAGCGGATCGGGCTACGTGGCGCAGCAGCTTTTCACCAATCCGGGCGCTGCGAAATTCCTCGTGGACGAAGAGGTCCTGGATGTACAGGCCCGGCTTGCCCATCCAAGAAGAAAACATCGGGAAGTAAAGGCAGATGGCGGCGATCTTGCCGTCGACCTCGGCCAGCATCACGGTAAATTCGCGCCGAGGACCGAATCCGGCGGCTTCAATATTTTCCCTGGTGCTTTTCAAGCGCCCGGGAGTGCCGAGAGACTCAGCCAGCAACCGAAGCGCCAGCAGGATCTCTTCGCAATCCTCGCGCTTGGCCAACCGGAATGATAATCCAGACGTCATCATGATCCTTTCTGCTCCGCTCGCCAGGCGACCTCGAGAGAGGTCGATATTGCTCAGGAAGCGACCTCAAGCAGCGCTGCCGCCCCCATGCCCCAACCCACGCACATGCTCACCACGGCGAAGCGCGCGCCACGCCGGCGTCCCTCCAGCAGCGCGTGGCCGACAAGGCGCGATCCACTCATCCCGTAGGGATGACCGATGGAGATGGCGCCGCCATTGACATTCAACTTATCCGAGTCAAGTCCGAGTAGGTCGCGGCAATAGACCAGTTGCGCGGCGAAGGCTTCGTTGATCTCGAAGAGGTCGATGTCGTCGAGCGAAAGGCCGTGGCGATCGAGCAAGGACGGAATGGCCAGCGCGGGTCCGATCCCCATTTCCTCAGGAGCGCAGCCGACGGTTAGCATGCCGCGGAATACACCGAGCGGGGTGAGGTTTCGTGAGGCCGCCTCCGAGGCCGACATCAGGACGCAAGCCGAGGCGCCGTCGGAAAGCTGGGAGGAATTACCGGCAGTGACGGTCGAATCCTCGCCCATCACGGGCGCGAGCGCCGCCAAGCCTTGCAGGGTGGTGCCGGGACGATTGCATTCGTCGCGCCCCAATGTGACTGACGCAATACTTTCCTCGCCCGTTTCCCGGTTCTTTGGAGGCTGCTCGGCCAAAACCGGAACGATCTCGTCGGCGAAGCGCCCCGCTTCCTGCGCGGCGGCAGTGCGCTCCTGGCTGATCAGCGCATATTCATCCTGCGCCGCGCGGGTGACGCGATATTTGCGCGCGACCAGATCCGCCGTGGCCAGCATGGGCATATAGTATCCCCCGCGGATCGCCGGCACACGATAGTGGGTGCCGTTCCAATCGTCGTTCTGCACCAGCGAGATGCTGTCCATGCCGCCGGCCAGAGCAATATCGCAGTCGCCGGAGCGGATCTGGTTGGCTGCCGTTGCAATTGCCGATAGACCAGACGCGCATTGCCGGTCGATGGTAACGGCTGGCACGCCGTCGGGAAGGCCAGCGGCGAAGACGGTATGGCGGGCGACATTGATGCCGCTGGTGCCCTGAGTCAGGGCGCAGCCCAGCGTGAAATCCTGCACTTCTCCGCCCTCTAGCCCGGCACGAGCCAAGGCGGCGCGCACGGCATAGGCCGCCAGAAGCGGCCCTTGCGTGGCATTGAAGGCGCCGCGATAGGCCTTGCCGATCGGGGTTCGGGCGGTGGAAACAATGACGGCGTCGCGCATGGGTTATACTTCCTCCAGGCCGCACCAGTCGGCGATGAACAGGGCGGTCGATTGTGTCACGCGCCGGACTGAGTCTAGGTCGACGCGCTCGTTGAACCCGTGGATCGCCTCGGCGCGCGGGCCATAGACGAGCGCTGGGGTGTCGGCGTAGAGGCCGAAGAAACGGGCGTCCGTGGTGGCGGTGATCGCCTCGTGTTCAAGGGGCTTGCCAACGACAAGGCTGTGGGCGCGGTCGAGCGCGGCCAGCGCCGCGCGCGCCGCTGCACTTTTGTCATCCTTGAAGGAATAGCCCTCTGCGGCGAAGCCATTATAGACAACTTCGGGACCGTTCTCGGCGAGGAAGGGGTGGTTGCGGGCCGCATCGAAGATGGTCTCTTCGATCATGTGGCGCACTTCGTCGAGTCTCTGGCCAGGGAATACCCCCATGCGCACATCGAAGACGCACCAGGCGGGGACAGAACTTGCCCAGTCGCCGCCCTCGATCTTGCCGATGTTGAGGTTGAGCGCATGGCTGTGGCCGACATAGTCGTGATGGCGGCATTCCGGCGCATTCATCCGCCGCTCCAGCCGGTGCAGCGCCTCGAATAGGGGGATGGCCGCCTCGATGGCGTTGGCGCCCGAACCGGCATAGGCGACATGCGTCGGCAAGCCTTTCAGGCGCACCTGAAACCAGATCACCCCGACCTGCGAGGACACGAGCTTTTCGGCAAACGGTTCGGGAATCAGTGCTGCATCGGCGCGGTAGCCGCGGTGCAAGCAGGCTAGCGCGCCATTGCCGGTGCACTCCTCCTCCACGACAGACTGAAAGAACACGTCGGCGGCGGGACGCAGGCCGAGATGCTTCAACGCATCGATGGCAAAGAGGTTCGAGGTCAACCCGGCCTTCATGTCACCCGCGCCGCGGCCGTACATCCAGTCGCCGTCGATGTGCGGGTCGAAGGGTGCGCGATCCCACATGTCCAGCGGGCCTGTCGGCACCACGTCGATATGGCCGTTAAGGATCAGGCTGCGTCCGCTGCTGGTCCGGCTGCGTAGGCTGCCCACCACGTTCACGGCGTTCTCATAATTGCCGATCACCGGCGAGAAGCCGGGCATGTTCGCGATCTCCTTCACATCGATTTGCCAGCGGTCGACCTCAAAACCGAGTCCAGACAACTCCCTCTCCACGAAATCCTGTGCCGATTGCTCGGCCCCTCGTGTCGACGGCTGGCGCACCAGTTCGGTCAGAAATTCCAGTTCGCGATCGAAGAGTGCATCGACCGCATGAAGGATGGCAGTCCTGTCCATCTAGAACCTCGGCAAATCCTGATCGGGGATACGGAATGGGGCGCCGGTGGCCGCGCGAAGCTCGGTGAGGCCGACGCCTTCGGCGATTTCGCGCAGATGTAGGCCTTCGGCGGTGACGTCGAAGACCGCCATATCGGTATAGATCCGGCTCACACGGCCTTTGGCGGTTAAGGGCAGGGTACATTGTACGAGGATCTTCGGGTTGCCCTTGCGATCCGTGTGCATCATGATAACGCCCACCCGCCGCGCCTTTTGCGCCAGTTCGATCGCGCCGCCAATGCCCGGCGAGAATTTGCCAGGGATCTTCCAGTTCGCCAGATCGCCGTTCGCCGCGACCTCGAAGGCCCCCAACAGGGTCAGATCGAGGCGGCCGGAGCGCACGATCGCGAAGCTGACCGCGCTGTCGAAGAATGCCGTGCCGGGTATGGTGGAGACATAGGCGCCGCCAGCGTCGATCAGGTTGCGGTCGGCCATGTCGGGCGATAGAACAGGTCCGACGCCGGCGATCCCGTTTTCCGAATGCAGGCAGACCGGGATGCCGGAGACCACATATTGCAGCACCTCAGTCGGCAGCCCGATGCCCAGATTGACAGTCATGCCGGGCAGGATATCGGCAGCTGTGCGCTTCAGCATCTTCTCTTTAGCGTTGGACGACACCGTAGACCTCCGGCAATTCAGTCAGTTCAACCACCGTATCGACAAAAGCTCCGGACAAGTGGATACTCTCGGGTAGGAGCGCGCCAAGGGTCACGATCCTCTCAGCCTCAACAATGGTTTGGCGCGCGGCCATGGCCATTAGGGGATTGAAGTTGCGCGCCGAGGCCGAGAAGGAAAGATTGCCGAAAGCATCGGCCTTGTGGGCATGGATCAACGCGAAATCGGCACGCAGTGCGGTCTCGAGAAGACCCGTCCTGCCCTCTATGACAATGCTCTGCTTTCCCTCCTCGACGGGAGTGCCAAGGCCGATATCAGTTACAAAGCCCATCATTCCAGCTCCGGCCACGCGGATGCGCTCGGCCAGAATGCCTTGCGGGACGAATTCCACCTCGATGGCGCCTTCGTTCATCATGCGTATGGCGGTCGGGTTGAGACCGATATGACTGGTTACCAGCTTGGCCACCTGGCCATTTTCTAGCAACCAATCGACGCCCATTCCTGCTTCATTGGCGTCGTTCTTGATGATTATCAGATTGCGGGGGCCCTGCCTAACCAGCTCACGGATCAGGCAGAAGGGCGTTCCGGGCACGCCGAAGCCGCCGAGCATGACCGAGGCGCCGTCCCCAATGGCCGAGATGGCCTCTTCAATCGCGCCGCGCTTGTCAGGCAGTGTCATGCAAGTCATCCCACTTCTTGCCGACTCGCGCATATGCGGCGGGCCAGCGTTCGCGAATAGTTCGAACAGATCGTCTTGCGCCAAAACGTTGGTTTCGCGCTGTCGGCTTTGGAAAACAATGTCCCGGACGGCGGAATGCCGTTCCCGGTGCGGACCTCCCTGCCCAGACAGCACCCATCAAGGTCGCTTTGCGTTTGGAATCTACTTTGTTCGCGAATTTGACCACTCCCGCTACATAACGCAAACAGATAAATATAATCATGATCATTGATTGAATTTATGGCTCTCCCTTACGAGAAAAGTGTCTTCTCTGGGAGCTGGACTGGAACCGCCTGCGCAGGGGCCGTCTATTCCAACATGGGCGCAAGCGAGTCGATCAGAGTATTGCCCATAGGAGGTGGAGGCCGTCCACATAAGGATCGGTAGTGCTTGAATTGAATTATGTTAATCCGAAGGCGGATACGCGTGCCCGCCGCCCTTGAAGTCGCAGACCCTATAGCAACCTGCCTCCTCTTGCTGAATGGCATCCGGTCCGATCACCGCCTTCCCATGCCCACCCGGAATGTCGAGGATGTAGGTCGGCTGGCAAAGCCCCGAGATTCGACCGCGCAGGCCTGCCACGAGGGCGCGGCCTTCCTCAATGGAGAGGCGGAAATGCCTCGTGCCGCGGGCGAGGTCCGGGTGGTGAAGATAATAAGGTTTTACCCTCGTTTCCACGAAAGCGCGCATGAGCGCCGCCAACGTGTCGGGATCGTCGTTGACGCCCTTGAGCAGAACCGATTGGCTGATCATAACGACGCCCGAATCGACGAGACGAGCGCAGGCCTCGCGAGCCGAAGGCGCCAACTCGCGCGGATGATTGGCATGGAGGGCTACATAGGCCGTCTTGCCGCTCGCCTCTATGGCGGTAATCAAAGCCTCGTTGATCCGTTCCGGCTCGACCACGGGAACGCGGGTGTGAAAGCGGACGATCTTCACGTGATCGATGGCATCCAGCCGCTGCATGATTTCCCCGAGGCGGCGGGGTGAGAGCATGAGCGGTTCCCCACCGGTGAGGATCACCTCCCAGATTTCCGGGCGATTGGCGATATAGGCAAACGCCTCGTCCATGGCCTCGGGCGAGAGGGTGCCGAGCCCCTGCGGACCGACCATTTGGCGGCGGAAGCAGAAGCGGCAATAGACCGGGCAGACATGCACGGCCTTGAGCAGGACCCGGTCGGGATAACGATGCACGATCCCTTCGACAGGACTGTGCGTGAGATCGCCAATGGGATCCTCGCGCTCCTCGGGCGCCACATTTAGCTCGGCCGCATCCGGCACGAACTGGCGCGCGATCGGATCCTTCGGATCGTTCCGGTCGATCAGCGCGGCGATGGCGGGGCTGATCCCGACGGCATGGCGCTCGGCCACGGCGTCGATACTACTAGCAAGGTCTTCAGCCGTAACGAAGCCAGATTCGACCAGCTCTGCAGGTGTGCGGATGGGACGAGCGCTTGTCGGCTTAGGTTGATTGTGCTGCCCTGACATGTTGCTTTACTCCCTCGTTTCAGCGATCGCGCTATACTCACGCCATGAATGCCAGACGGCAATTCCTGACCGCGACAAGGGGAGCTTCAAAAGTCATGCCAACTGCGCAGAAAGAGCCTCAGATGATATGTTGGGCAGTGTATTCAATAGCTCCCATGAGACTGCGGCAGGACGCCAGGTCACATAGCATCGTGCCACACACTCGACAAACCCGACAATTGTTGGATCCCAAGCATTCTCCGAGAAATGGCGAACAGGTTCTTTCGCGGGAAAGTGGGGCTCACGCACCATCCAAGCGCGCCCCGCGTTGTCTGATGTCCAACGATGTTGGACAAGCGACATAGCAGCATGAGAGGTATCGTATTGTGTTTTAATGGTATTCTCTTTTGGAACGGTAGATGCATGGTTATCCTAAAGCGCGTCGCAGACCGACGAGGACATCTCATGAACACGCTCATCCAAAATGATGTCACTGCCATGAGGATCGCGCTTTCCCGACCTGCGGAGCAGATGGGAAGGCTTGGCAATCTAATGGCAGGCTGACCAAAAATCGGAAGTCAGACACGTCTGAGAACTGGCTCGATTTACCGTCATGTCGCCGCATCGGACACCACGAAAGGCCAACACAAATGGCAACAAGAGCCCTCATCCTGTTTGAAAGCAATACACCGGGCGATGGTCTGCTCTACGTCCAAGCGGCCTGGCGTCTCGGTTTTCATCCAAGGGCCCTGTCGGCTGATCCAGCTCAGTACACTACATTGCGAGGGACGCCACCGAGGCGATCGGTGTTGATACGCATTGTTGCACCGATGAGCGATTTAGCGGCCGGAGTGGCATGGCATAGGGAACCGCGTCCTCCTGATCTCGGATTTCCGCTATGCCCTTCAAAACTAATGCCGCTCGCCGTCACTGCATTCCGAAGCAGCAATACCGGGTGCGGAATTGGGCGGAGTATGAATCTGCCTTGCAGCAGCGCGGAAGCCTCGCCGTCTGGTTTTCTGACGAGGCGATTGCCGGCTGCCGGGCCGAACCCCGCAGGACACAAGCCGCTGACTGATCATCCCGCCACGATCAACGGCGGTGCCGAGCGATACGGCGGAGACCGCGCCGACTCAGCGCGACCGGTATCTCCAAAACTAAGCGCAGCATGGAGGTAGGGGCTGGCAGAAGCGGTCTCACCAGCCAATCCATGCAACCCGGTCGTGACGAGCCAGACGGTGCGACTGAGTTCCAGCAAGACAAAATCCGGAGCCGAAATCGAGCGAGCATAGAGCATATGGGCAAGAGCGAAGCGAGCACCGAAACCACGGCCGCGGGCGCGCTGGAGGCAGCGGCCTATCGGCTGATCCGCAACTCGCTGATCAATGGCGATTTCACACCGGACAGCAAGCTTTCCATTCGGGGAGTCTGCGCGACATTATCGCTGAGCCCCATGCCGGGGCGTGCAGCCCTACGCCGCCTAGTCAACGAGCGAGCGCTGGATGCCAAGCCATCGGGAACGGCCGTGGTTCCGCGCATGACCCGGCGCGAGTTTTCCGAACTGACGGCGGTGCGCCTGCAATTGGAGCCGCTGGCGCTGACGCTTGCCGCGCCCCATCTGAAGCCCGCACAGTTCGAGCGGCTTGACGCCTTCGTGGCGCAGCATGAAGCCGCCCGGCTCGCCAGCGATCCGACAGGAGTGCGGCAAGCCGATACCGGCTTCCTGTTCGAGCTCTACCGCTCCTCCGGTTCGACCTTGCTGCTCAGCTTCATCGAGAGCCTGTGGCTTCGCCGCAGCCCAATGTTCTGGGAGGCGCGCTGGGCGCTGCTGGGAAGCTCGCTCGGCCGGGCGCCGCACAGGCACAAGGAAATCATGGGCGCCCTGCGCCAGGACCAGCCCGATCTAGCGCGCGACTTCCTCATCGAGGAGATCCGCAATGCGAGCGAATTCTTGCTTGAGGCGATGAGGTTCCGCGAGGCGACGGACTGAGTCGTTACCGATCGGGGCAGCGCGACAACCCAGATGGTCGCCCTACAGATAGGTGCGCTCCTCCAACGAGGTCTTCGCGACCATCTCATGAATCGTCCGTACGAAGGCGGTCTCGGCTGGGTTCATGCTTCGGCGCGGGTTCACCACGAAATGGACCTCGACGTGCCTGCATTGCACGGATCACGACGACGGTCAGCCGTCGAGCCCGTCATCGGCCACATCAAGAACGAGCATCGGATGGATCGCAATTATCTCGCCGGACAACAAGGAGATGCCATCAATGCCGTTCTGGCTGCCGTTGGCTACAACTTCTCGCTCCTGCTTAACTGGTTCAGAGACTGTTTGTGCCTGCTCGCCGCATTGCTCCTGGCGGCTCTGCCGCGATCCCCGCACGTTTCCGCGTCACACGCTTCCTGAAGATCTCAACGTAAAAACTGTGGCGACGGACAATCCTGCCCGCCACAATGAAAACAGCGTTCTTCACGGTCGGCTAAATAGGTTTCTGGCTCTCGGTCAGAACTTCTGCTTTGCCCGCTTCGGCATAAAATGGGTTCCGATATTGACGAGTGCTTCGGCGACTTCAGCAGCATCGTGGCGGGTCGCTTTCCGTTTTGCCTCGCCGAGCTTGCGGATGGGCGCGATGATATCCCCAGTGACGGCATGACCTCGAAGGACGGGCTGCCAAAGCTTGGGCGCGTAACTTGTTTCCTCGCAGAAAGCAGAGATCCAATCGAATGGATCAAAGGTCTGATCATCGATCCTGGTGAACTTGGGCCGGGGGTCTTTCGGTGTTTCAGAAAGGCTCGCAGAGATGCGGTTATATTCCGCAACGATCGTCTGCACGGCCCGATGTTCAGTTGTTTCCATCGGCAGATTCAGGGCATCCGGACTGGTCAATTCCGGGATCCATTGGCGTGGGTCGATAAATCTCGGTCCGATGATGAGAGCAGTGAGATAGCCATCGAGACCGCTCATTGACCAGATTGGCGATGCCGGACGACGTGCCCTGATAAACGCCTCGAACGCCACATCATCAAGCTTCGGTCGTGCGGTCGTCGTCCCCTGGCTGTTGTGCGTCATGCCGCCCGTCGCTCCTGCTCTGTCATCGCCTCGCGCTCAGCCTTCCAGTTCCATATGTTGACGGCCCCCACTTGCAAGTGTTTTTTAACAGAAATTTTTGATCGGATCGCTTGCTTCCATCTGTGCGGCCTTTCTGTGTGGTCGCACATGACCACTTGCCAAGATGGTTTCCGCAACGCGTGCTCCTAACACGGTAACTGCCTTGAATGGCCAGTGGAACTGACGGAGTTTCACGCGTCTTGGATCGATCGATCGCACCATCTGCTTTTCTCTTGCAAGTTCACTGCATCAGCTCAACACGGTAGCATTATCATGCTCACCGTGATGGCCAATCTCCTATACTGCCTGTGTTTGCCCCTCCGTCCGCCGATAATTTTCGCCACTCACCATGAGCTTCCAGGCGATACGGGCGATCTTGTTGGCGTGCCACCGCAACCAGCTTCGATTTCTTCCTTTGCAGGAGTTCGGTGAGCCATCGGGAAGCATGTCTGCTTCGACCTGTTCTGACGTGCTGAAGAAGGGCAGTCGCGCCAACCACTAAAACGCTCCTCAGCATCGCCGGCACGTGTGATCACACCAAGCCTTACCTTGCCTGCGTCGAATGGTCTTTGGATGTAAGCCCTATCCAGGCGGCAAATTCGCGACCCGACTTGAACATTCGGGGATCTGGGGTCTTCATCTTCAAAAGCGATGCGCCGACCGGCCCGACACCCGGAATTTCGGCAAGCCGCCTGCTGCATTCATCGGAGCGATGCAGCGCGGTCAATTTTTCCTCGATGGCTTTCGTCTCGGCAAGCAATTGCCGATATTCAACACCATGCATGGCAAAGAGCTCGCGCGCCAATTCAGGCAGGGATTGATCAGCCGCTATTCGCTCCAATAGCGGTTCGATCCGGCACATGCCCTTGGCCGCGACGATGCCGAACTCCATGGCAAAACCGCGAATGGCATTGGCGAGCTGCGTTCGATTGCGAATGAGTCTCTCCCGCACGCCGACCAGCATCAACGCCGCCTGCTGATTCGCGGTCTTCACCGGCACGAACCTCATGGTGGGTCGGCTCATCGCCTCACACAAGGCTTCCGCGTCCGCCGCGTCGTTCTTGCCGCGTGCGTCTCACCCGCCCCACTCCGCCTGCAACCCGGACCAGCCGGTCAGATCGGTGGCTGACCGACGGTCCTAGTGTCGCGTTTCTAACTGGCTGAAAACGCCGCGCCTCTAGTAAGTTTTGACAACAACAACTCGAGGATGACAATTATCGTGTCAATCGAGTGTTGGAAATTCCCTCCACGACCAGGAGAAAGTGCGCGTGCTCCGGTACGCCCTTCCAGAGGAATAATCGGACAGTGTTAGTGAGCAAAATGGCCGAGACAGAAGCCGCAGATTCAGCGCCCGCCTTCTCGATATGCTGGTCACAGACGACTCGTCACTCTCTGCTGGTGAAACCAATCACGTGCGCGAAAAACGGACGGTAGAATAGCGCGACAAACGATTGACCCGGGTTCGAAACGGAAAATCTTAAACAGGCTACAAGCTTTATAATAAGCAAGCGAAATGTCAGTGGGACTCGGACTGCCGGGTGCAGTCCCGCTCAACACAGGCTTCCTGCGCCAAGGGCCCTCAATAACGGCGGAATTCGTAGCATGGTTGCGGATATCCTGCTACGTCACTGGGGTTCCAAGAAGCTCGAGGCGTCCCGCAGAATGCAGATCAAAGACGTCTCCGTGCGCGGGCCAAGCACCCTCTATCAGCTGCGGAATATCGCATTCCGTTCGATCTGGAGTTCGACGCAAGTCGCAAATCTAGGATGGCTTGTGCAAACTGTCACAATCAGTTGGCTCATGGCGATGATCTCCACTTCGGATCTGATGGTCGCACTTGTGCAGGCTTCGACCACGCTTCCAGCATTCATACTCTCTATCATCGCTGGAGCTATCGCCGATACGTATAGCCGCCGATCGGTCATGATCATCGGGCTGTCATTAATCGCGCTCGCGTCTATCGCACTGGCAGTTGCTGCCGCCTTTGGATTCGTCAGTCCCTGGCTCATTCTCGGGCTGGGATTTATGGCAGGCTGCGGATTTGCGCTGAATGACCCCGCTTGGCATGCCTCGGTGGGTGATAACTCGACAAACGAGATATTCCGGCTGCGGTGACACTCATGTCGGTTGGATACAACGTGACGCGCAGCCTCGGACCGGCTGTGGGCGGAGCCGTTCTCGCGTTCCTTGGCCCTTTGGCGGCCTTTCTTTTTGCCGCGTGCAGCAACCTCGCACCGCTCGGCGCCGTGTTGCGCAACAAGTGGCACGTTCGCTCGTCTCCTCTGCCAGCAGAGCGGATTTCAACAGCAATCCACGACGGCATGCGGTTCACGGCACTTTCCTCCGACATCCGAGCGGCGATTATCCGTGCAACCTCTTCGGTCTTGCCGCCATTGCCATTCTTGCACTTCTGCCGCTCGTCGCACGCGATCGTTTGGCCGGCGGACCTATCATCTACGGCATACTATTTGCCGGTTTTGGAACAGGCGCCTGCATCGCCGGTCTAAACAACCGGCTCTTAAGGAAATTGCTTCCTCCGGAATGGTTGATGGCGATCGCTTCGATCGCTTCCGCGGTGTGTTGCATCTCGCTTGCCTTCACCTCCTATGTACCTATGGCGACACTTGCGCTTGCCATCGGCGGCGCCGGATGGGTCATCACCTGGACCGGGTTCGACGTCTGGGTACAATTGGGCAGTCCGCGCTGGGTCGTCGGCCGTACGCTCTCAATCTACTATGCATTCCTGTCGGGTGGCATGGCAGCGGGGAGCTGGATCTGGGGGACCGTCGCCCAGACCTATTCGCTGGCTTCTTCTCTCGAATTAGCCGCGGCCGCCCTATTCCTCTTTGCGGCTTCAGGGTTCGTCTTGCCGGTGCATCTGGAGGCGGAGGGTGATCAGCAGGGCTCGGTGTATCCGGCGCCCGCTGTGGCGCTTGATCTAAAGCCCCGAAACGGTCCGATTGCAGCGAGGACGGAATATTCCATAGATGAAACCGACCTTGACATCTTCCTCGATCACATGCGCACTCGCAGATACGCCCTAGCTCGCGCAGGTGCGCGCGACTGGACGCTCCAGAGAAATCTTCGAAAGCCCTCCCGGTGGACGGAAACGTTCCGCACGCCGACCTGGATGGATTTCCTGCGTCTGCATCATCGCCTCTCTCCATCGGATCAGCAAGTCGTCCAGCTTCTCGCCGATTTCCATATGAGTGACAAGCCTCCGGAAACTGATCTTGTAATTGAGCGTACAACAGACGCGCGACGGACCCGGAGCCAACCGGCCGCGCGCGTTTCGCGTCCGTGAGGTGATTTTGCGATGAGGCCATCTATCGAGCAGCAGCAACGGTCATAGTGTCGCCGGCCAGAAACGAAGCCTCACGATCATTAGGGGTAGTGTGCGGAAGGTTCTGCAAATTTCGCTGAGAAGGGCGGCCATGGCAGGCTGGTGATGTTCAACGTCACCTGATTCCCTGGAAGGAACGCCACCATGACCAAGATTGAAGATAAGACTGCCGTTGGCGCCGTCAAAGATATTTTGCTTTCAAACCCCGATGGGCTGCACGAGGTGATCCGTGCTGTCATGCAGGAGGTACTTGAAGCCGAGATGGACGAGGCTTTGGGAGCTGCGAAAGGCGAACGCACGCCCGAGCGGCTCGGCTACCGCTCCGGCCACTACGGTCGCACGCTGATGACGCGGGTCGGCAAGTTAGAGCTCCGGGTGCCGCAGGATCGCTCCGGGCACTTCTCCACCGAACTGTTCGAGCGCTACCAGCGCTCGGAGCGGGCGCTGGTGGCGACGCTGGCGGAGATGTATGTGCAGGGAGTGTCGACGCGCAAGGTCAAGGCGATCACCGAGGAACTGTGCGGTCATTCCTTCTCGGCGTCATCGATCTCAGCAATCAACAAGCGCCTGGACGAAAGCCTGAAGGCCTTTGCCTGCCGCCCGCTTCAAGAGCCCTTTCCCTATCTCATTCTCGACGCTCGCTATGAGAAGGTCAGAGAGGCCGGCGTCGTCAGGAGCCAGGCGGTGCTGATCGCCGTCGGCATCGATTGGGATGGCCGGCGGCAGATCCTCTCCGTCGAGATGGCCGGCCGCGAGAGCCGGTCGGCCTGGAAGGACTTCCTGCTGGGGCTGAAAGCCCGCGGCCTCAAGGGTATCGAATTCGTCGTCTCTGACGATCATGCCGGCCTCGTCGCGGCGATCGGCGAAGTCATTCCGGAAGCCGCCTGGCAGCGCTGCTACGTGCACTTCCTGCGCAATGCGCTCGACCACCTGCCGCGCAAGCACGGCGACGATTGCCTGCAGGAACTGCGATGGATCTACGACCGGCGTGACATCGACGAGGCGAAGGCCGATCTTGCCGCCTGGCTGGGCAAATGGTCGGGCAAATATCCGCGCCTCACCGGCTGGGTCGAGGAGGCCATCGAGCAGACGCTCACCTTCTTCCGCCTGCCGCGCACTCACCACAAGCATCTCAAGAGCACCAACATGCTCGAGCGCCTCAACGAGGAGATCAGGCGCAGAACCTATGTCGTGCGCATCTTTCCCAACACCGACAGCTGCTTGCGCCTAGTCCGGGCGCTTGCCGTCGAAACCCACGAAAACTGGATGGAGGCCAACCGCTACATCAATATGGACGACCTCAGAGAGCACAAGAAACTCGCTCTCCGCAATGCCGCATGACCAGTCTCATGACTGCCCATTTTGCTGAACTTGACGCACACAACCTCATTAGGATGCGGAGAATAGCAGCAAACCCAACACAGCTCCTGGCCTGGGTGTGGCATCAACACCTGCCATCCAGGTTCACTCGGCTGGCGTCGATCCCTGCTCACGACAGCCGCCTTTTCCTCGTTTTTCGATTCTGGTCTTGCCGCAGCCCGCCGAAGCGGAACGTATCCCTTCGGCGTGAACCGCCTTGCGAAGTTCCGCGTCTCCCGTGAGTCTGCGCTCGTAAGAGTGGAATTAAGAGTGCATTGAAGCATGAGACATGCAGTTTTGTTGACGGGGCCGGAGCGGCGTCGGCGATGGTCGTGGGAAGATCGTGCGCAGATTGTGGCCAAGGCTTTCGCGCCAGGTCGGTGAGCGTAATCGATGATGATCTCGGCCGCTCCGGTTCAGGCAGCATGGAACGACCTAGATTCGAACGGCTTGTGGAACAGGTTTGCTCCGGCAATGTCGGAGCTGTCAATTGCATTGAAGCGTCACGCCTGGCGCGCAACGGCAGGGACTTGCATCATCTGGTCGACCTTTGCGCGCTTGCGGGTACGCTGGTCATCGATCCGGATGGCGCCTATGATCCGCAGCTCGTCAACGATCGTCTGCTGTTTGGATTGAAAGGCACGATGTCGGAGTATGAGCTTAGCTTGATGCGTCAGCGCGGCATCGCCGCACGTGATTCCAAGGCAGGACGCGGGGAACTGCGGTTCATGCTGCCGCCGGGATTTTGCTGGAGCGAGGCGGGCAAGATCGAGATTGACCCGGACGAACATGTGGCAGAAACGATCAGGCTCGTCTTCGCCAAATTCCGGGAACTGGGAAGTGGACGACAGGTCTTTTTGTGGCTGCGGTGGGCCGATATCAAGATGCCGGTCGTTCTGCGCAATGTCGACGTCTGCAAGCTTGCCTGGAAGGCGCCGGCCTACCACAGCGTCATGCAGATTCTCCACGATCCACTCTACGCGGGCGCCTATGCCTTCGGAAGACGTGCGCAGCGAACGCGGATCGTCGATGGCCGCGCTCGCAAGGTTACCGGGGTGCGCAAGCCGAGGGATGAATGGAGCGTGCTGTTGCGCGACAATCATCAAGGTTACATCAGTTGGCGGGACCAATACCAACATCGACATGCTGCGCGAGCCCAACAGGTCGTCGTTGAGCTCAGAAATTTGCGATAGGTTTGCGCGGTGTCCGCAGGACATAAGTGCCGAATTCTGCGAGATGTCCTTCGTTGGCTGCCAAAGCTTGAAGGGCGCAATTACCGCGTCTGGCGGCGACCAGGCGCAGGAGACATTCCACCGCGGCAAATGCGGGAGTCATTGTGTGGATAAACGAGGGCATTTCGGTCCGAACGCGGATCACAATTTCAGAAATCTTAGCGATCGGAGACAGGTCGCTGTCGGTCAAAGCCACTAGTTTAGCACCGCGCGAGACCGCGAAATCGGCGGCCTGCACAGTGAAGCGAGTATACGGGCTGACTGTAACCGCGACCAATGCGTCTTGTGGACCGACAGCTCGGAGCACATCGGTGGAGGAGCCACCCATTCCGTCAATCAATATCGTGGGAGAGTCGAGCAATGACCCGAGGTAGTGCATCAGATAAGCTACCGGAAAGCTTGAACGGCGGCCGATACAAAAAATTTGCCTTGCCTCCACCATGAGGTCGGCGGCTGCTGTCAGCGTGGCAATCGCTGAGGGCTGTGCAAATTCGCCTAGATGGCCATGCAAAGCTCTAATTGTATCGCCGATGAGGGCCTCATCGCCCTCGATATGCCGTCGCACCAGCAATTCCTCTGCACTCCGGATGAAGCTCTCGGGCCCTTCCCTGATGCTGTCCGCAAATACTTCCTTCAATTTCTCGAAACCATCGAAACCAAGGCGCTTTGCAAGCCGCGTAAGTGTTGCCGGAGGGACTCGTGCTCGACGTGCCTGCTCTCTCATCGAAAGCAGTGCGACCTCCGTCGGATGATCAACTAACCAACGCGCGGCGACCTTCATTTGCCGCGGGAAGCGCTCATAGCTGTCCCTTATGAGGTTTGAGACGGGGAAATCCATTCTGATTTACGTCCTCAGGTCGATCGATCAAGGTTGAGTCCAGCAGAAGCGCAAACGCAGTGCAGCGACGAGGCTCAGCCTAACGGCCACTCGTGCCCCAACTGTGGTCCTTCTTAAACACCCCAAGTAACGAGACATTGACGAGGAGCACGAACAGCACGCCCCTGGCCGCCTTGTAGAGCTGGGTGGGCAACTCGATGCGCCGCTCTTCGGGCTATCAGTCGTGAGCTCTGTCATGGTCCCGGCTAGGGCTCTATCTGTGATCTGCCGAAGCATTTTTTCAAGATGAGGGTAGCGGTTACCAAACGACCAAGCACGCTGAATGTCCTGGGGGCGCGTTCCAGATGGAATCGTTCAAGCCAGTCCTCCGCCACTCCGCACGCCGCAGTGACCAACCCCTTAATGGTGTTCCCGTCGAACACATAGCATCTCCACTCTCGGGCAAGCGAGAAAGTCGCCACCACCGCCTCACGGTGCTGCCATATAAAAAAGGCGGTGCTTCGTGCTCCACTCGCTCTCTACGGCAATCCGCATTTCCGCTTCGATCTCACGCTTCAGGCAAGTCGTCCAACCAGCAGGCGCCATCGAGGTGCGGCCGGGAAAAGACCTTTCCAATCATTTCTGCGGCTTTGTTTTGATGATATCGCATATACAAGCGGCCATCGGCTCCGAGATCCAGGATCTCAATCTTTCCTGTGTAATGCGACATGATGTATTTGAATGTCTTTTGGATGCCGCTGAGACGTTGGTTGATGCCGTGCACAATCTTTAGTCCGCGGAGCAATGAAACCTGAAAATGCGATGCACCTTTCACCGGCCTGCCTTGAAAGAGATAATATGGGCGGATACCTATTTGATGACACTTGGCGAAGGTTGCCGCTAAGATCTCGGCATCATCGTTGACTTTCCCGAGAAGCACGGATTGGTTGAGGAACTGCACGCCACACGCGCGTAACGAGCGAATGTTGCGCTCAGCATCGACCGAGATTTCACCGATGTGGTCGAAATGTGTGACGATCACTGCGGCCTTGCCCGCGTCATGGATCCGTTGGAACAAAGCCGGTAACGCAGGGTCCTCGAACCTTTCGGGCGTGTAGGCGACCATTTTTGTGCCGAATCGAATGGACTCCAAATGTGGGAAGGGCAGCAGATGGTCAAGAATTTCATCAAGTCTGGCGGTGCTGAGCATGAACGGGTCGCCTCCCGAGAGCAGCACGTTCGTCATCTCAGGATGACTTCCGATATATTGCGCAATCTGCGCGAAATCAGCTGCGATTTCATCGGAGTCCTTGCCAACAATGCGTTTGCGAAAGCAGTAGCGGCAGTATGAAGCGCAACGGTCCGTTACCAGCAACAATCCCGTCCGGGCGTATTTGTGCTGAAACCCCGGTACAACTGTGTTATCGTGCTCGCCGCTGGTATCCAAATTGCCGGGGCTCTCGAACTCTTCGAATGAGGGTTCGACGATGTATTTAAGTTGGTTATAATAGCCACTTTTGGTGATCTGTTCACGGTAGAATCTTGTGACATGATAACGCGTGATGCTGTTGGCTTGTAGTTCACCGGGGCTAACGCTGCGCGTCCCCTCAATGAAGGTCATGACTGCGGTATCGATCGGCGGATCCGAGTTGATTGGCGATGTTTGAAACGACCAATCGCGAGGCGCGCCAGAGGTCGTTCGCAGCTCACGATAGCTTGGGCTCTGATCCTTGCAGTCAACCGAACTCTCCCTCGGGTCCTGCTCCGGCTGCGCCCCAAACCGCTCGTGCGTGCGCCGGTCCTGAGGATAGGCCGCTTTCCTCGGGTTCGGCTCTGCCGGAAGACGGTGACGTTCCTCCCCCAACGGAAGTGCCGCCGACCAAACTCGCTGCCCAAGGTCGACCGCCATCTCGCTCAGCGCGTGCTGCAAATAGCTCACAAACGGCTCGACCGTGCTGCGCTCAAACAGCGACGGCGCGTAGATCAGCCTTCCACGAATCGCCTCGCCGACCTCAACAAACTCAAGCGCAAGATCATGTTGCTCCACACGTTCGTCAACGCTGACGTACTCAAGTCCCGGCAGCTCCAGAGGAGCCGCAGAATTATTTTGCCATGCAAGTATAGCCGGGAAGCTCGCGGTGTGAGACTCGTTACGGGGCGGATTGGCGAGCTCGATCACCTGTTCAAACGTCAGGTCCTGGTATGCCTGCGCCCAAAGCGCGGCATTCACCCGCTTCATTAAGTCCCCCAGAGTGGGGTCGCCTGACAGATCAATCCGCAGTGTCGGCGCGTCTACAAAGGGGCCGATCAGCCCCGCAATCTCGGAGCGCGTGCGGTTGGCGTCCGGCGTGGCAATGACTATCTCATCCTGACCCGACAACCGTGCCAACACGAGCGCCCAGCCCGCCAGCAGAGTGACGAACAATGTGGTCCCAAGAAGACTGCTTTGTGCCTTGAGCCGCGTGGCCAGCGGCTCCCGTAACACGAACTCGACGTAACTGTCCCTGCGGTCCTGCCGCGCCGGACGCGGCCGGTCTGTCGGCAGCTTCAGCGTCGTTGGCGCGCCCACCAGTATCCGGCCCCGGTATTCCGAGTGGCGCTCCAACAGCTCGCCCGCCAGCCAACGACGCTGCCAAACAGCATAGTCCGCATACTGCACCGGCAATGGCATCAGCTGATCGGCGCGGCCCTCGCAGGCCGCAGTGTAGCGCTCGTTGAACTCGCGCGCCAGGATCTTTCCTGACTGCTCATCGGAGATCATGCGGTGCATGGTGATCAGTAACACGTGGTCGTTCGCTGCCAAGCGCAAGAGCCGAGCACTGATCAGCGGCCCGGAGTCCAAGTCGAACGTCGCCTGCACTTCGTGGCTCATGAACTCCGCGAGGGTCGCCTCCACATCTGCTGCCGCCGTCAGATCGTCCCGTTTCAGTGGCAGCCGGACGTCCGACGGCCCGATCCGCTGGAACGGCCGGCCGTCGTCAACCCCGAAGGTGGTGCGCAGCATCTCATGACGCGCCACCAGCCCGTCCAAAGAAGACTGAAGGACTGCCTCGTTCAACTCGCCGCGAAGCCGAAGCTCCATCTGAACGTGACGGGCTCGGCTGCCGTCCACCGGACGCGACGAAAACCAACGCTCCTGGGACAACGACAGCGGCACCCGCTGTGGGCGAGGCAAAGCTTCAATTGGCGGAACCGCACCAAACAGTGCAGCATCTATCGCATTGATTGGGAGCGTTCGAGCAAAATTCATGTAGACCTCCTCGGCCGGAGCTTGCAAGACCCCCATGGTCGTAACGGATTATTTCACGCTGTCCCATGCAATCGGCGTGCCATTGAAGAGATTGTGTCAAAAGGCGCAAAACCAAGGGATTTGCATCGCAGCGACGGAAACTTGCGGCTGGCGTGTCAGGTTCCGAACATAAACAGGCTTATCGCAAACTCGGACTTTGGGCGCGAGAATGCCTTAAAAAGCCTGCTTTTTAGCCTGACCCTTGATTCAGAAAAAGCGCGAGCAGCTCGTTCTGCTGGCGGACGGATGGTCAGCGGTCCAATCCTTTGCTCAGGAAAGCATCGCCTCGAACATGGCACCGGCCTTTCTTGCTGAGTCGAACAATTTGCCGATCCTGGTGGTCGCTCTCGATGCGTTGGCAGGTGTTTGTGCAATTCAATGCGCCGGCTGCGCCGTCAGAGGGCGGCTTTAGGGGCTTGTACGCACAGCCTTGTCCAGAATGTCCAGACCACGTTGAAGCGTCTGCCCGTCAATAGTCAACGGAGGAAGAAATTTGACCACTTGGTCCTCCGTGCCGCATCGTTCTATCACAAGTCCGTCTTCGAAGGCCTGGCGGACAATTTTCTCGGACAGTTTGCCCGTACTGCAGTCAAGCCCCATCATCATGCCCCTTCCACGTACGGAAAGGTAAGAATCTCGGTTGCTTTGAGCGATTTGCCGAAGGCGCTCGCTCAGGATGCGTCCTGTTTCGACAACAGCTTAGACAGGTTTTCATTTGTCCAGTATTTTCGCAAAGCGGCAGTGCCCGTCACGAGTGCGAGATTGTTGCCTCTGAAAGTCCCGCTGTGCTCGCCCGGTCGCCACACGTCCAGTCGGGTTTGAACAGCAAAAGGGACAGAGGTAGTCCACAGCCACTGAGGGACTTTGACAAAAGAACGATGTCTGGAGATATATTCGCAAACTCAAAACTGAAAAAATCGCCGGTTCGGCCGCAGCCCGCCTGAATGTCATCAACAATCAGGAGGATGCCGTTCTTTTTGCAAAGCCGATCGAGCGACTGCAGCCAGTCTTTGCTGGCAGGATTTATACCCCCTTCCCTTGGATGGTTTCTAAAATGATGGCTGCCGGCATGTCAATACCACTGCTAGCATCCGCGAGCACCCTTTCCAGATATTCTGAAGTGTCTTTGTCAGCTCCCCAATACCCGTCGTAGGGCATGAACACTGCGCCGCCAGCAGGAAGACCTGCTGCATCTCGGCAGTATCGATTGCCAGTTACTGCGAGCGCGCCTAAGCTCACGCCATGATAGCCGTTGGTGAATGAAATTATACTGTGCCGTCCAGTGGCCTTGCGCGCGAGTTTCAAAGCAGCTTCGACGGCATTGGCGCCCGTAGGACCGGCAAACTGAAATTTGTATGTCAGACGACGCGGGCGCCATTTTATCTCGTCAAAATACTCCATAAACTCTCGTTTCGCTGACGTGGCCATGTCCAAGCGTGGATAATCCGATTTGATTTCAAGTATTCCACGGCATCGTCTGGAGCAAATCCTGTTCAATCCGGATCATATCCAGCAGCCTTGAAGTAATTGGCGCATTCTGCGGGGGTGAAGCGGGGTATCAAGGCGCCGACTGCGTCCCACAGGGCGTCAATCTTACGCTCCGCCCGGCCTCGCAGCATCGCCTTCAGTTTGGAGAAGGCGTTATCGATCGGATTGAAGTCTGGGCTGTAAGGAGGCAGGAACATGAGCGTGGCGCCGACACGTTCGATGGCGTCGCGTACACCGGCTGTCTTGTGAGCCGGTAGGTTGTCCATGACCACCACGTCGCCGATCTCCAGGGTAGGCACCAACACCTGTTCGACGTAAGCCAGGAAGACGTTACCGTTCATGGCGCCATCGTAGACAAACGGCGCGGTCATCCCGGTGAGGCGCAACGCTCCGGTAAAGGTCGTTGTTTTCCAATGGCCATGTGGCACGCCAGCTCGGCAACGCTCACCTCGAAGTGCACGTCCGCGTAGCCGTGCCATCTTGGTCGAAAGGCCGGGGTGAGTAGGCCGGAGGGATTTCACCTGCCGGCCTCTCGCAGAACGGTGCGTGAACCTCTCGATTACACCGCTCCCATCAGGTAAACGTGTTCGTTCCGGACGCCTGCCAGTGTACGAAGAGGTCCCGTCTATCTCGGGCAAGTTGCCGCAGGAACTGCGAAGCCCGAGTTTTGTGGAACCGAAAGCGCTTGTACTTTCGCATGATCCAGGCCTTGAGCTTCCGATTGACATAGTCAGCCAGGAAGAACAGGGCCGAACCACTGAACCGCCCATAATAGGCAATCCATCCCCGGAGGAGCGGATTGATCTGTTTGGCAATTTCAGCCAGCGTCCCGGGCGTTTGCCGCGGAATGTTCAAGCTCTTGATCGTGGCCCGCATCGATTTTAGCGCCGCCGGACTGGCCGCTGGGGTATAGCCACAGAAGAACTCATTCCGCTGTGAAGTCGCCACCTGTCGCGGCCTGAACTGGTATCCAAGGAAGTCAAATTTGAACGTCGGATACATTTCCCGGCGCCGATTATCTTTGCCGTAGACGATATGGGTCTTAGTCGGATGCATCTGAAGTCCGCATTCTGCCAGCCGCGCTTGGAGCTCGACCATGAGGGCCTCTGCTTCCTGCTCGGTCCGGCAGTGCACCAGACCATCGTCTGCATACCGACACCATGGTAGATCCGGATGCGTCCGGGTCATCCAGACGTCAAACGCGTAATGCACGAAGAGGATTCGATAGGATCGGGCTGACCACGCCCCCTTGCGGGTGAACCGCTCCCAAACGTTGGACCACCGGATGCTATAGTTTTCCGGCTTTACTCAGGGAGGCGGGCTGGTTGCGCACCCTGAATTCACCAACGAGATCGGCACCTTGTTGCCGATCGCACCATGAGGTCTTTCCTCATTGTAGTATCTACGCCAATCCTCCATCTTTTCGCGGGCATCCGCAAGGGTCAGGAACCAATGCTGGTTCAGGCATTCTGCACGGAAGCGGCCATTGAACGCTTCGATGAAAGCATTATCAGTTGGCTTGCCGGGGCGTGAGAAGTCCAACGTCACGCCCTTGGAATAGGCCCACAGGTCCAAGTCGCGCGACACGAACTCCGTCCCTTGGTCGACACGGATCGTTTTCGGATAGCCGGCTTTTTGGCACACCCGTTCAAGGGTTTGCACAACGTCTTCGCCTTTATAGCTATGACGTGGATCAAGCACCGGCACGTAGCGCGAGAAGGTGTCGACCACCGTCAGCACGCGCAGTTTCTTACCCGTTGCGAGTTGGTCGTGAACGAAGTCCATCGCCCAGACGTCGTTGGGTCCGACGGCCATGTGCCGATCCTCGCGAAGCTTGGCTTTTACCCTCCGCTTCGGTGTCTTGTTCCGCAACTGTAGCCCCAAGTCCCCGTAAATGCGGTAAGTTCACTTGATGTTGGTGCCCCAACCCTCGCGTTCCAACAGCACATGCACGCGGCGATAGCCGTACCGCACACGGATCTCGCAGATCTCGCGAATACGACGTTCCAAACCGGCCTGATCAGCACGGCGAGAGGTATAGTGGTGAGTTGATCGATCGAAGTTCAACGCTCCACAAGCACGCCGGATCGAGATCGCCCAATCGCGGCACATGCCTTTCACCATCTCCCGCTTCCGAGCAGGCCTCAGAGCTTTCGGCGGATGACATCCTGCAACATCTCGCGGTCCAGCGTTAGATCCGCGACGATCTTCTTCAGGCGCGAATTCTCTTCCTCGAGCTGCTTCAACCATTTCATCTCCGGTGGCAGCATGCCCGCGTATTTTTTCTTCCAGTTGAAATAAGTCGCCTGGCTGATCCCCGCCTTCCTGCAGATTTCAGCAACCGACACGCCTTCATCACCTTGCTTCAGAATGAACGCCTTCTGAGCGTCCGAAAACTGCGATGCTTTCATCGTCTTCTGGTCCTTTCCCAGCCAGGAAAATGCACCGGAAAACTCTAACCAAAATTGGTCCAGTTTGAAGGGTTCAGATCAATCGAAAGCGCAACCGCATGGGCGCAAATCGCTTCAATCAGAATGCTCACAAGGCGCATCGCAAGATATTGGATATACGAATGAACTTTTGAATCGGGCTCTCAGGTTCTTCGAGCAGCTCTACCGGATCGAAAGGCAGACGCGAGGCGAAAAGCCCGACGCCGGTGAAACGACAGGTGACTGCATTCGCCGATTCCGCCAACAGCACAGCTTGCCTGTCCTCAACGCCCTGAAGACGTGGCTCGACAACATCGCGCCAAAGATCGTGCCGGATACCAAGCTCGGCGATGCCGTCTCCTCACCCTGAACCAATGGGATTACCTGACACGCTACATCAGCGATGGCAGGATGCCGATCGACAACAACATTTTGGAGCGCGAGATCAGAGTTTTTGCCACCGGCAGAAAATCGTGGCTGTTCAGTGATACCTCCGACGGTGCCAAGGCCAGCGCCGTGATCTACAGTCTCATGCTGACCTGCCGTGCCTGCGGATCGACCCGCTCGCCTGGCTGCGCCACACTGCTCACAGAGTTGCCGCAACGGGGCAAAGCGGCCGAAATCGACGACCTGCTGCCGTTCAACTTCTCCAAGACTATTAAGGCCGGATAGAACCGGATCTCGCTACCAATGCGCGAACGTCATCGGTCTTGCCGCCGTCAATGCGCATCGAAAATCGCGCTTACGACTATGCCGCTGCAAGCGCTAGGTCGAATATTGACCATATTTCGGATTCGACAAACCCGACAGTAGGTGTCGGTTTCCAGCCGTTTTTGCTATCAATTGCCACGAACTCCCATGCACCGGCGATTGGAGTATCCGGCCAGGAAACGGCACCCAGGACACCTTCGAGCGGAATTCACACGCGCCATACCACCCGCGCCCCGCATTGTAGCATGTCCGGCGACGTCACAAACGCGACAACAGCACTTACGCCATATTGTTTTTAGAACGTCGGGCTACTTTGGCACGGTGCATGCATGATTGTGAGCAAACCGCATTACCGAGCGAGGAGAAGTCGTCCTGTGATAACACCCATCTACAATACTGTCCCGGCCACTCCCAGGTCGCTCATCCCGATCTGGAAGATACGATTGCTGAGCGGAATCTGCAGGTTGATCAATCCACGATCAACCGCTGCATTGTTCCCGTCTCTACTCACCTGCTGGAGCTGTTCAACGGATGCAACGGCCCCACCGGAAACTGGCATATTGACAAGAACTACATCAAAGTCCGGTCCAATCCGATTGATGCTGACTTGAAAGCATGGTGTCGGCGGCAATCAGTGCGTCGCGTAGCACACTGCTCTTCGTGGCCAAAATTCATATTCGCGACAGAACCACAAATGGAGCGGCCGGTCGAAGGCACATCTGAAGGGTCTACGATGTCGAATGACGCTACTAGTCCGGGTTTCCTGCCACCGCCAATGGTACTGATCGCTGCGGCAGACGATAGCTTTCGCACGTTTTTGGAATACACCGTAAAAAGCAATGGCCTTGTGGTTGCAGGCGTGAGCGATGGCGAGGCGCTTGCGAAGCGCCTCCGGACAACGGCGCCGGATCTGCTGCTTCTTGAATCACGTATACCCGGTGTGGAGACGCAGACGCTCTGTGAACGCCTCCGCTTGGACCGCCGGACGCAGTCAATGTCGATTATCGCGCTTGCGGCCGAAGGTCACGAAGCAAGTCGGCAAGAAATGCTTGAGTCCGGTGCCGACCAGTATCTTTGCAGACCATTCTCGCCCGAGATACTCATGACAAGTATTGGCGCGATCTGGCAGGAAGCGAATCGGGATCCCGCCCTCAGCCCAAGAGAACTCTTGACCTTTCTCGATCTCGAACTGGATGCAAGCAGTTATCGCGTGCGGCGAAATGGACGTACGATTCATCTCGCTCCAATGGAGTTTCGACTGTTGCACCATCTCATGAAGGACCCACATAAGGTGTACTCCAGGGATGAACTGCGGGGCGCGGCTTGGCAACGCGCTGTTCATGTTGGCCCCCGCACCATCGATGTCCACATTGGCCGCTTGCGAGCGGCTCTCAATAAGGCGGGCGGACAGGATCTCATACGCACCGTATGGTCCGTCGGATACGCACTTTCCGATTAGGCACGCGAGGTATTTTGGCTACAGGTAGCTTCGTCGACCTGCCTCCCCCCGCGCCCTCAATTGTACCGATGTTGGAGCTGTTCCATACCATCAAATCAGCTGTGATGTGATTACTGTTCAATGCCGGGAAAGGATGACGAGCAAGCTCAATATTTGCTCATTCCTGCTTCTTACGCGTTGCCCCATGCGCCGGGGCTCCAAGTGTCTCGAGCGACGGTCCCATCCGCTTCGGCACCCCTCGACGGCGTCATTGCGTATTTTCCGGCGCATCCGTACCGATGAGCAACGAACTGTGAGCGGAGCGCTGCTTAGCCGCTCTCGGCGCAACTGGTTCGCCGTCCGTTCCGGGATACAATCGTTCATGGATCTCACGCGCCCGGGAAATCGCCAGCTTATGATCGTCTTCCAAATGGACGCGCAACGTTGAAGAATCGAGCTCTGTCACTGCGGTTCTTGAACCAACGGAGACCGAGCGGTTGCCTGTCAGCGCGACAATCCGAAGGGCAAAATCAACGTCGCTTAAAATGCAAATGCCGATCCCGCGGTTGTCCTCCGTACAGATTGCGCTGATGTCCTCCTGATCAAGAATCGCGCGGAGCTTGTTGCGTTCCGCAAGGCTGCCGCACGATAACACGGCTGCACCGCGAGCCAGTGTCACGGAAGGGGCATTCCCATGCTCTGTGACAATCGTGCCATTAACCACTCCGTCGCTGGTGAGCGATTTGCAAGCAATGGTGACCGAGTGCTTTTCGGCATACTCCACTGCCCTGTGGTGCAGTACTTTTGCGCCATATCTCGACATCCGTGCGATTGTCTCGTAGGCAATCTTTGGAATCAATCGCGCTCCCGGCACAAGATAAGGGTCTGCTGTATAGACACCCGGAACATCCGAGTATATTTCACAAAAGCGCTCTCCCAACATGGAGGCAATTACGATAGCTGTCAGATCAGAGCTATTTCTGCCGAGAAACGTTAACCTGCCCGACTGATCAATTGCCTGTCCGCCCGTGGCAATGACAATGTCATTTCCCCGTAACGCTGCAATAATTGAACTAGGATTTACGCTTTCTATCGAAGCGCGGCCGAAGTCTGAATTCGTACATATTCCAAGGGAATAACCGTTTAAAGACATGACGGGAATCCCTTGCCGGCTCACGGCGGCCTCCAACAGGCAGGCACTGAGCATCTCTCCGGTTGCGAGTGCCGCATCGAGGTTCGATGGTTTTACTTGCTTGTTGACGTCGAGCATGACTGATTTGAGGTTGTCGGTCGTTCCCGACATTGCGCTGACCACGGCAACGATTTTGTTTTCACCGGCTGCGAGTCGCTCGGCTAAATGCCGAGCGACTCGACCGAAGTCTTCAGGATGCCGAAAACTAGAGCCTCCGAATTTTAGAACCGTTGCGTACATGGTCCACCAATCACGTTGTTGGCGATTGCAAGCTTTGCGATGGGAAGTGCGTTAAGCGCCGCTCCAACTTGAAGATTATCTGCGACGATCCAGAGCCAGAGCCCGCACGGATTCTCGGGGTTTACTCTCACGCGCCCGACGTGAACAACCGTAGGATCTTCCAGAAAGCGCGGTGTGGGGTATCCTTCGTGGGTTCCGTCTGCATAGAGCCGGACATCGGACTCTATCGCCAGCAACTCATGAACCCGCTCCAGGGGAACGGGCTCGTGTAGCTCGAGATACACCGCCTCCGAATGGCCATTTACTACGGGAACCCGAACGCAGGTGGAGGTTAACCGCAGATGAGGCAGACCCAAGATTTTTCGAGACTCCTGAACGAGCTTACGCTCTTCTAAAGTCACGCCCTCCGAGGCGATCTCACCAACTTGCGGTATTACATTGAACGCAAGGGGAAAAGGGAAATGCTCCGCGGTTGGCGGCGCTCGTCCAACCAGTGCGGCTCTGGCCCCTTCCAATAGCTCGTCGATCCCTTTCAGGCCGCCCCCCGAAGCGGCCTGAAAGGTGGTCAAAATGATCTGATGGACATCGAATTCAGTGACCAATGGTCTAAGAGCGCGGACCAGCTGAATCGTAGAACAGTTTGGGTTTGCCACTATCCCCGAACGCGGGCGAGCCGCGAGCGCATTAGGACTAACTTGTGGTATGAGGAGTGGTACGTCCGGGTTCATTCGAAAGGCGTTCGAGTTGTCGATCACGAGGGCGCCCTGGGCTGCGAACAGAGGTCCATATTTGGCGCTTACCGCGCCCCCTGCGGAGAATAACGCGATATCGGCTTGGGTATCGTCGATTTCGTCGAGTGGCTCCACGATGCAGATTTCATCTCGAAACCTTGTTTGGCGACCGACCGAGGTGCGGGACGCTAGCAACCGCAAACGAGAGACCGGAAGCTGGCTCGAATCCAGCAACTTTATCAGTTCAGCCCCGACGGCCCCCGTGGCTCCAATGATAGAAATATCCAAGGCTCTCATGATACTCGACCTCCAGAGGGCAGTTCCGGGCAGCTCGCTGCCCGCGTGGCTATGTTCACTGCTCCTATGGAGGCTGTGTCAGGTTCCTGATTGGGTATGGTGGACGATCACCGCCCACACTCTATGTGATGATGGAATCATCAAAAACTACCAGGTTCGGTAGGGGCCGTATTGAATGCACCTGCTATGCATCACATGAAAAAACATTCAGCAAACCGTACTTTTTGTTGGAGGTGCCTGTCACTCAGACCGAGGTTGGCTCTAAACTGGAGATTTCCGAGACTCGCAAGAGCATCTTCGTGGAGCAGTACCACCGCATAGCGCGTGCGCTCGCCGCAACATCGCCTGGCGTCAGCCGTTGCGAAAGGCATAGCTGTAACCGTTGATCGCCGGAACGCCCCCCAAATGCGCATAGAGGACCTTCGATCCTTCTGGAAAAAAGCCCTTCTGCACGAGATCAACCATCCCTTGCATTGATTTGCCCTCGTAGACCGGATCGATGATCATGCCCTCCAGCTGCGCGCACAAGCGGATGGCCTCCTTCGTTTCCTCTGACGGAATGCCATAACTAGGATACGCATATCCCTCGAGCAGAAGCACGTCGTCGTCGTCGATTTCCTTGTCGAGGTCAACGAGCGTTGCAGTATGCCGAGCAATTTTTAGCACCTGCGCCTTGGCTTGGGCGGGGCTTGCGGAGGCATCGATCCCGATCACGTTGCGCTGTCGCCCGTCACTGGCGAACCCGACCACCATGCCGGCTTGCGTCGAACCCGTCACCGTGCAAACCACGATATAGTCGAAGGCAAATCCAAGCTGCTTCTCCTGTGCACGGACTTCCTCCGCGAAGCCGACGTAGCCGAGACCACCAAATGTGTGAACGGATGCCCCGGCTGGTATTGCATAGGGTCTACCTCCTCTTGACTTGACCTCGTCGAGTGCCTCTTCCCAACTGCCGCGGATGCCGATGTCAAAGCCCTCATCGACCAGCCGCACCTCTGCTCCCATGATACGGCTCAAGAGAATGTTACCGACTCGGTCGTAAACGGCATCTTCATGTGGTACCCAGCTCTCTTGGACAAGCACGCATTTCATGCCGATCTTGGCGGCGACCGCCGCGACCATCCGCGTGTGGTTGGACTGCACGCCGCCGATGGAGATAAGCGTATCGGCTTTCGACGCGATCGCAGCGGGGATGATGTATTCGAGCTTGCGAAGCTTGTTTCCGCCAAACGCGAGACCGGAGTTGCAGTCCTCGCGTTTGGCGTAGATTTCCATCTTTCCCCCTAGATGCTTGCCGAGGCGGTCGAGCTTCTCGATGGGCGTAAGTCCAAAGGTGAGCGGGTATCGTTCGAACTTTTTCAGCATGTTCTCTCCAGTGACTTACCTTGATCAGACTTCGACTATTCGCCGGCTACCCAGGGTTTTGATCTGACAGGTGGGAACAGTTTCCGCCGACGTTCCAGTTCTCGGATGAAGCCTCAACCGCCGCATCGGACCCGGCGGTAGGTGGAACCAATCATCCTCCGCCCGATAGGCCTCAAGATCGATCTGTACCGATTGTGCAGCCGGTCGCTGCGCAGATCAAGGAACCAGTGATCGTCCTGATGCGCGACGGAAGCGGTGATTTCGGCCTCATGAAAGGCTTTCGTCCTGCCCAAGGGGAAATAGAAAGCTTCCGCGATCAGCGCCTCGGTGTCGGGCGCTATGAGACGCGCTACCGTGACGTCATGCGACGGCGGGCCGAAGCGGAAGGCATAGGTGGTGTCGAAGAAGGCGCCGAGAGATCGGTGCAGGCGATCTTGCACTTGGCGCGGGCTTCGATCGAGAGGCCAAGCTTACCGCTCACCACTTTTTGACGGCCATCGCGCAGGCAGCGGACCTCGGGATCGAGGTCGAGCGTCACATTGCTCTCGTTGGCCACATGCAAATCGAGACCGTTGGTGCCTTCGTCGGTGAAAAGCACTTGCACGGGCCGAAAGGGGCGGCGCAGCGCATACCATGTTGGCTTCGGTTCTCCGGTCGAATCGATACGCCCCAGCCGGGCCAGGCAATAAATCCTACAGCGTCCAGACCAGAGCGCCGTTGCAGCCCGAACCCTGCCGCCGCCACTCGGCATAACACTCTTCCGCGACTTCGCCGGTGACCGCCTGCGACAGAGCAAGATAGAGATCAGGATCCTCCCGGAGCAGCCGATCCGACTCGAAACCATAGAGCTCGCAAGATAATGATCGCGCACATCCTCAAAATCCCAGGAGGCGCCACGATCGCGCGGCACACGCTCCTTCCATAGCGGGCTTTGGACTGGAGGAACCGAGAGATGCCGCGACAGCTCCGGGCCTGTGGTAATGCGCGAAACCCAAGCTTTCCGCCGCAAAGCGGACGTCAGCGCGGCGTGAGTCATCGAGAGGGCGCATATAGGCTCCGACGCCGACGGCATGGCGCCGCCGAAGGGCGAATTGGCGACATAGGGGATATCCGGCCGAAGCGATCGGGCAACCGCCGGTATGATCTCCTCGACGATGGGGCTCGGCCAGAGTCGCTCCGGCAGGCCGAGCATCGCCGCCTGCTGGTTTCGCTGCCGCCGCAAACGACGGCGAGTGATGGCGACAGTCGCGTGGCGGAAAGGAACTGCGCCACTTCCGCCTCGACATGGGCGTTCAAAGCCTTATCGTCTTTCGGATAGTCGAAATTGGCGAACATGAAATCCCGCCAGACCAGCAGGCCGAACTCATCGCAGAGGCGGAAGAACTCCGGCGTCTCCTAGGCCATAGTGCCGCCAATGCGGATCAGGTTCATACTGGCCTCCGCCGCCAGCCGCAGCCACGGTTCGGAATCGGCGCTACCGCCAGGTAGGCGCACGATATCGGCTGTGATCCAGACCGCGCCACGGCAGAAGATGCGTTCGCCGTTTACCATCAGGCCGAAATCCTGCCATCGGGGCCGCGATCGATCGCCAGCCGACGAAAGCCGGCGCGTCCGAGCGGATGCTCGACATCATCGATGATCAGCGTGACCTCATGGAGGTGCGGTCTTCCATGCGTGCGTGGCCACCATGGCGTCACACTAGGGATCTTCAGGATCGTCGTGCAGCGGCCGTGGCTATCCCGCTCGAAGGCCTGCTTGATCTCGCCGCAGCGAAGGGTGACCTCGCTGACATACCCTTCGATCGAAAGCGAGGCATAGAGCAGTCCCTCGCCATCCTCGAGCAGATCAGACCGCAGCGAAAGGTCGCGAACGATGGGCTTATGCGGATGCAGCAGCGATACCGGCCGCCAGGGTCCGACGGCCTGTCTTTCCGGGCACCAGCCAGGCATATGGCCGAGCAGGGTCGTGCGCACCAGCCGCAATCCCTGCGGCGTGATCATTTGCGGCCGCCAGCGGGCGCGCGGGCCGGGTTCGCCAAGGCCCGGCTCCAGCGCACGGAAGCACAATGCCAGTTCGTCGCCGCCATGAAGGTGAACGGCAAGATCATGGGTTTCGAACATGCTCTCGGAGACGAGAATTTTCTGGCCGTTCAGGAAGACTTCGCAGAGCGTTGCCAGACCTTCCAGCCGCAATACGGCATCGCCGGCATTAACATCGACCAACCGGCAGAGATACCAAGCGTCACGGTCGTTCAACGGATGCGGTTGTTCTCGGTCGAAAAGCCCGGCCTTTTCCAGCGCTTCCGCCACAGTGCCCGGCACAGGTGCCGGGATGAGACCAGCCGAAGGCGATAGATCCGAAGACGAAGCGCAGGCGCCCGCATCCGTCAGAACCAGATTCCAGCCATCGCTCTGCAGCGCGTCGCCGCTGATATCAGCCAAACGCCCTTGCATTGGATCCCCCAACTCAAAACATGATCCCGATAAGTGAAAAGCGACTCTTGGAGGAGATCATGTTCAACTACAGCTTTTGTTGAAGCAGGCCCATCATGGAATCCCATGCATCCACGGCCGGCTCAAGCGCCATCTGCAACGGCTCGAATTTCTTGCGCGTCACAGCTCGGGCAAGCTGGAACTGCACCGATTTCGCCACTTCCGAAATCCGCCGTGCCTCACCAGCCGCCTCAGCGAAATCCGCCGACAGCCAATCGAGATGACTGCCCGCCAGCTCGAAATTGGCCCCGAGCTGGCGCAGCGTATTGAAGGCATATTTATGGAAAAAGCCGAAGGACCGCTCGGCCACCGCTTCCGCCTGGGCCGGGAAAACCGCTGCGAAGGCACGTATGGGGTTGGCCGTGGGGCGGCGGCAGAAATGGAAATCCAGGAGCTGCCGCGATGTTTGCCGAATGGCGGATTCTCCCGGCGCCTTTTCCGGGAATTTAGCAAATTCGGTATAGGGCAGGAACGGGGGATCCTCTTCCGTAAGCTGCAACTGCAACAGTCCGTCGAAATCCTCGCCCGAAAGGCTGAAGAAGCCGCCATTGTGAAAATAGTCGAGCGAACGGCCCGCGATATCAAGCCGATTGATCGCCATCGTCGTCTTGCCGTGCTCGCAGCGATAGCCGACGCCCTGCGTATCCGGCATAAAGAAGGGATCCATCTCCACCAGGCAAAGCCGGCCACGACCGATCTGTTCGGCAACGTGATGCTGGACCTCGTTGTAGATCGCCAGCTCCGTGCAGCGGATGCCGTAGATCGCTTCGAGATCTTCGAGCGGCACCTTGAAGAAGGGGAACTGGTCGCCCTCGAAATCCAGGGTCACAGTGAAGCCGAGCATCGCTTCCGGAGGCAGCCTAAGCGTGTTCAGCACTTCGATCCAGAGGTCGATATAGCAGTTGGTTTCCGGCCACATACGCTCGCTGGCGTGCAGCGCGTGTGACTTATGGGTAACGGGATCGAGGTCCCTGAAGACGGAAGCCATGATCAACCCCACAGTGCCTTGCGCACGCTCTCGGGCCATTCCACGGTATCGAGCCCATGATGATGGAGAAGCGCAAGCGCGATGCGCTCCAGCCCGAAGCCGACACAGGCCGTGTGCGCGACGCTGCCGTCTTCGAGGTTGAGACCCCATTTCGTGCCGAAGGCGTCCTGATGATAGTTGAAGCTCATGCAGGCGGTGGGATTGGCGGACGAGGTGATCGGGATCAGCAGTTCGAACTTCAGGTTCTGGTCGCGCTGATTGTTGGCGAGCATCTTGCCGGCGCGGCCGAAGAACGGATCGTTGGCGATGTCGATCGTCACCTCGAGGCCGACGGCTTTCATCATCTCGACGCCGCGATCCATCCAGCGTTGGCGGAAATCGGTGACATGCTCTTCGGTGCCCATGCAGACATATTCGCGCATCCGGAACAGCTGCTGGCGGGCCGGGTCTTTCGACGGCTCGTGGCGGAAGCAATAGGATTGCAGGTCGAAGAGGCCGCCCGTCTTCGGCAGATTGCCGCGCTTGGCGACCGTCGGATAGAGCGGATAGCAGGCAGCCGGCGTCAACACGATATCGGTCGCTTCCTGCCCCTTGGTCCAGTCCTCGCCGACTTCCATGCATTGCAACAGGCTGACATGGTCGAGTTCGCTGCCGCAGAAGCTGTGCACTGTGCCGGCCAGCTGCGGGAAGCTCTTCATGTAGCCGCTCTTTTCGAAAAAGGCGCGGTTCATGCCGGGCGGAAAACGCATGGCCTCCGCACCGTCGCCGCCGCCTCTTCGAACTGGCCGCTGCGGCCATAGAGCCCGTCGATACCCGTATCGATCAGCAGGCCGGATTCGAAAAGCCGGTCGAGAAACGAGGTCTGCATATCCATGACTGTTACCCCAGTAGGCTAGTGTCCTGCTTGTGGACAAGAAGCATGCTCGACGTATTGCCGAGGATGCGGTCGTTCGAAATCATCAGCTGCGCGGAATGGGCGTCGCGCAGATGGCGTCCCAGGCTGAAGGGCGTGCCGTTCTTGTAGCCCATGATGCCGCAGATCAGCATGGCGTGGTTGACGATCTCCAGGATCGTCTCGGATGAGGCGATCTTGACGTTGTTCATCGCCACGGCAAAGCCCATCGACGACAGCCTGTCGGGATCGGCCTTGGCATGTTCATAGGCCTTGAGGCCGGCAACCACGTTGGATTTCACCATCTGGAGCAGGTTCGACACCTCCGCCAGGCGCAGCGCACCCGGCGGCTGGGCATCCGGCGCCTTGCGGGCAGCGGCGCGCACGAAGGCCTGGGCGCGAGCGACGGCGTCGACCGCAATGCCGTACCAGACACCGCTCCAAAGCAGATGCGAGGAGGCGAGCATGGACTGCGCCGCGATTTCGGCAAAAGGCTTCGGCAGGATCTGCTCTGCCGGCGCTTGTCCCTTGAACAGGAAGCCGTCGGAGCAGGTGCCGCGCATGCCGAGCGTGTTCCAGACGTGCGTTTTCTCGAGCGTGTACTGGTCCTTGAGGAAGGCCGTAAGCACCTGATCGGAGGAAGCCGCCTGGGCATGCGCACGCGAGGTGATGAGAATGGCGTCGGCATGCGAGCCGTAGGAAATGACGGTGGCATCCTTTTCGAGGCGGCAGCTATCGCCATCGACCTCAACCGCACAAATACTGTTGCGCAGGTTTCCGCCGATCCCACCCTCGGTGGTGGCGGAGGCGATCAGCAGTTGCTCGGCAGCAATGCGGCGCATGAAATGGCAATGCCATTGGCTGTCGGCGCCGTGTTCGACAAGGCTCGACAGCTTAATGTGGTGCATGGCGAAGACCATGGCGCTCGCCGCGCAAGCCTGGCCGAGCATCGAGCACAATTCGGCGATCTCGGTGATCGAGGCCGATTCACCGCCGAGATGGTGCGGCACCTGAATGCCGAGCAGCCTTTCGGCGCGCATCGCATCTACAGCTTCGCGCGGGAAACGGCCTTCGGCATCGACTGCGTCAGCATATTTGCCGGCGATCGCCGCGACGCGTGCGGCGCGCACCGCCGCCGCGTCTCCGGCCCTGGCTTCAATCAGAGCGCCCGCGACGTTCATCAGACGACCTTTCGGCTATCCAGGATCATGCCAACCGTCTTTTCGATGGCGACGATGCTGGCAAAGGATTTACGGTTCAGCAGATTGTCGGGAAACTCGATATCGAAAGCCTCTTCGATGCGGAGCATGAGTTGCACCGACGCAAAGGAAGACAGCCCCGCCGCATAGAGATCGGCGTCGTCGGCAATCTGATCCATTGTGACGGGGAGCGCATCACACTTGGCCAGCAAATCGCGAATAGTCTCATTCATCCTGGAGTCCCTCTAGGCAATCGCAAACACGGTAACGGCGTCTTATCCTGAGCCGAGAGGTAATAGTGAAAGGCCACCCAAGGGAGCGCCGATACTCGGAGGGTTTGACCCGGTTGGAGCGCGTCGGAGCCTTCATTTGTCGCCCTCATGATACGCTTGCGACTGATAGCGTCCTTCCTGGCAATGATCGACCGCTTAGCCCTTTGGCGACCGCTCTGAGCGCGGCTAGACCGCCAGATGAGAAAGAGCATGCTTGCGAAATAAGCCACTTGAAGAAGGAGCCAAGCACCCATCGTTTTGACCATTACGATGCGGATGGAATGCGAGACGAAGTAGCTCGTTGGGGCGCTGGCGCCGACGACGAGCAGCAGGAGGAGACAAAAGATTCTGAAGGGCAACACTGTTCTCCTGATTTGTTCGCAAGATCACGCAGCAACCTTGTCTGCGGCAACATGAGTCTGGCAGTTCTTCGGGCAGACGCGGCCACAGGCTCCGCAGCCAATGCAACAGCCGGCATGGTCGACGACCATCAATGCGATTGAGCTCGCCATCGAAGTCGTCGTCCTGGCCGTCGCAGATGCCGAGGATTTCACCGGTGTCATCGATTCCGTGAAGGTGCATGACCTCGCGCGAGCAGACCTTAAAGCAGCGGCCGCAACCGATGCAGGTCGTGCCATCGATAGCGGTCAGATATTCCGGCATCCATCTGGAGCCATCGCGGGTAACGAAAATTGGGCCCATCATCGTGAGTTCTCCAATGCGCCGAGCTCTCGTTTCGCAGCCTCCAACTCGGCAAAAACCCCGAACGTCTTCTCGGCGACCGCCTTGATCTCGGTCCAGTTGACCGGGAGGTCCTCGGCTAGGTCGTGCAATTCCATCTTCGCATTGCCCGCCCGCGACTGCAGCTTGCGGACCTTCTTCTGTAGTTTCTCAAGGTCTGACATGATCTCCTTCCTCAAAAACCGGCTCATCACGCCCGCGCCACATTGGGACTGCGATCGCATCGTCGACCAATTTTGTGCCCACCTCGGCGAGTTTCCCAAGCATCTCAAAGCCGAACCGGTGGACATCGCGTAGGGTCTTCGACAGAACGACCAACCGTCCGGTCGTGAGAACCACGCGGCCAAAGCCCTCATGGCCGATCGTCATGATCGGCGATGCCACCAGGCCGCATCGCTCTTCGATAACAAGTCCCACGCAACTGTAAAAATTCTGGAGCCTCCACAGCACGTCCGGATCGGGATCGCCGATGATCGGGATCTCACGGCGCTGCTCCTTGGCGAGGATGAAGTCGGCCAGCAGGTCAGCGTCCGATTTGCCTTCCCACGCCCCATGGGCATCCTGAGCGCGGATGAGCCTTATGAGGCATCTGAGAAAAGGGGTGGCGAGATCCCCATCCTCGTTGATAGCAGGGCCATCCGTACTTCCTGCCAATGTACCCATGTCCTAGTCCTCCTCATCGAAAGGCTTCTTTTCGGTGGCGCCTGCTTCGGCTAGCACCTTGCGCAACCAGGGCGGTGGAGTCGTCCTGAGCATCGCCCTAGTTTGGGACAGTACGTCTTCAATCAATTGAGCATCGGGTACTTTTATCGGGTGGATTTTGGCCGAAACGACCCTTGCTGCCGAAGGCCCGCCAATCGCCAGACAGAACAAGAGGTGACAGCCTTCCAATGCCTTCACCTTGGGGGCAATGCGATCGTCGCCCTCGTTTCGATGCATTCCGCTCTCATCGGAAACGTCTTCGAAACACAGGACTTCCACGAGTTTCCAATCGTCGGGACTGACGTCAAAGACCGCGAAGCGCTTGGCCGATCCGAAATGGGCGTCCAGACATTTCATATCTTGGGTGGCGATTGCTACGCGCAAGGCGCCAGCCTTCCGCTTCGGAGCTGCCGAGTGAGCCCCGTCAGGGACGATGGAGAGGCGACGGGCGGCGGTCATCTAGCCAGTTCTCCTTTGCGGGAGGGATCAAGCGATCCAGGACACGGCGCGCGCTGATTGGCCTGGAAGATGTTGGAAACATCGAAGATCAGGTCGCGCGTTCCCTGATAGAGACTTGTGATCTTATGCTGGCTGCCGAGTCGGTCGAAAATCGGGAAGCCCACCCGCATAAGCGGAATGCCAAGGCGCTCCGCCGCTTGTCGTCCATGCGAATGCGTAACAAGAAGATCAGCGTCGACGGCAAGTTCTTCGAGATCGCCAAGATCACCCACCTGGAGCGATTCGACCGGCATTTCCTGGATTATTTTTGAAGTGCCGGTCGTGGTGACTGCCGCCGTAATCTTGGCGCCCATGCCGGTGAAGAAGGTAGCGAATTGGTAGAGCTGGTCCGGCTCCGCAGCAATTGCGATCTTCTTGCCGCCGAAATAGAAATGCCCGTCGAGCAGGGCGTCCTGCAGCTGTGCTCGGCGACGGCGAATGTTTGCTGGCACCGGCGCACCTGAAATCCTTGAAAGCAACGAGACGAACCGGTCGGCTCTTTTCAATCCTGTCAGCGACTGGAACAGTGCGTAAGGCACTCCCGTCCGGGTCCGCAGTAGCTCTGCGGGGCGGCGCATATGCTCGCCGATCGCGATACATTGTGCCGCCGTGCCAAGCTCTTGGATCTCGTCGACGGGAGTACCGCCATAGGTGGTCGGCACCCAACGATCGTCGGGCACCGTGCCGTCGAGCGAGCCGGAAATGTCCGGCAGGATTACCGGCTTCAGACCGAAGCTTTCGACCGTTTCGCGCAGAAGCTCGATGTCGGCGACTGTCACATGCCATCCTGGTAGGATCGCAATCTTCTTTTGGTCGCGGCTCTGCTCGCCTTGCGTGGTGATGCGCTCGATCATAGAGGTGACAGCCTTAGCCCATCCCTCTTCGATCGCTCCCTCGAAATCCGGTGTGCTCGCCAGCACGATCTCCGTACCCGCAAGCTCATCGGCACGATCCCGCTTGATGTTGGTGAGATCGCCTGCAAAATCTTCGCCGCGGGTTTCCACCAGGGCTGTCGTGCAGATTCCGATCAACTTTGGTTTTGCGCGCCTCTTGAGATTGAGTATCGCCTCTTCCAGATTACCTGCGCCGCCGAGGATCGTCGCCACTGCGTCCAATGCCGTTGTCTGCAAGGGAATGGCTTCCTTGAAGTGCCGGACTAAAAGTACGAGAGCCAGGCTGGTGCAGCCCTGGCTGCCGTGGAACAGCGGCACTGCACGCTCGACGCCAAGAAAGGCGAGCGCGGCGCCGAGCGGCTGTGATGATTTCAGCGGATTGACCGCAGCTGATTTGGTCTGGGGAAAGACTTGAACCATCGGCTTTCCTCAACGCTTGCCGAAGCTGCCGGCGACCGCGCCGACAAAGTTTTGCAAGGCGTACCCAGTCTCGTTCTCGCTCTTGGTATTCGTCAGTTCTTCTTCCACCGCATGCTGGCATTCCCACGGTGCCGGCTCCCGCACCTCAATCCAGATCGGATTGTGAATAGCAAGATCGATCTGGCGAACGAGCTCCACCATGCCGTCATAGCCGGCATAGGGCTGGTGGCGTTCCTGGTTGATATCGAGCCAAGGTGTCTTGGCCTTCAGCGCGATGAATTGCGTGCGCCCGCCAGACAACATGATGTCGGCTTTACCGTCGGCGAGCATGTTATAAAGCTCGCGCGGCGCCATCGACTCGAACAGGTGGTTTTCGTCTTTCAGGAGTTGCTTGATCCGTTCCTTGTCTTCAGGCGTGGATTTCTTAACCGAGGTGCCGACGATCTCGATGCCCACCTCCATCAGCGCATCGACAATCGACCAGGACTTCACGCCGCCGGTGTTGAGCAACACGCGCTTGCCTTCAAGCCTTGGTCGATATGCTGCGAGTTTCTTCCAGGCAATCGCCTCCTCCTCCGCGATCAATGCCTCGGTGCGCTCGAGGATTTCGGGATCCGCCCCCTGCGTCACGAGCAGCTTGGCGATCTGCCTGAGTGCTTCAGAGGTGTCGGTAATGCCGTAGAAGGAGCCTTCGAAGAACGGGATATCCCAGAGCTCCTCCATTTTGCGGGCAAGGTTGATGAGTGCTGTCGAGCACACCAACATGGACGCCTTGGCGCGATGCGCAGAAGCAATGTCAAGATATCGAGCGTCTCCTGGAATGCAGGCCCGCACTCTGATCCCCAGCCGGTCAAGAAGCGGCTTCACCAGCCAAAACTCGCCGGATAGGTTGAACTCACCAATGATATTGATGTCGTAGGCGGTCACGTCGTTCGGCTCTACGCTGCCGATCACATGATCGAGCAACGCTTCACCGGCGAGCTTATTGCCAAGGTTCTTGGAGCCGGCAAAGCCCGGTGCGTTGACTGGCACCACCGGAAGGCCGAATTTTTCCGCGGCCCGCTCGCAGACCGCCTCGATGTCGTCGCCAATCAATGCTGTCACACAGGTCGAATAGACGAAGACCGCCGGTGGAGCATAGGCCTCCTTGATCTCGCGGATTGCTTTAAAAAGCTTCCGCTCGCCGTGTCCCATCACCACTTCGGTTTCAGTGAGGTCGGTCGTGAAGCTCGTGCGCCAGAGCGTTGGACCTGAGGAAGCCGATCCTCGGTTGTCCCAGGAATTGCCCTCACAGCCGAGAGGCCCGTGGATCAGGTGCGCGACGTCGGTGACGGGCTGCAGCACGATCTTGGCGCCATCGAAAGCGCATCCGCCGGCTGCCGCCCCGGGGATCAGCGACTTCGAGCAGCCGTTCTTACGCGCCTTGGAATCCTTGCTGCGGTTCTTCTCGCAGGCAGGCTCGTCGAAGACGTCCTGGACTTTAGCATTGAGCGAGGGCATTGCGGTCTCCAAGTTCAGATGAAGGCGGCCGGCCTCACAAGGCCGACCGCCGCCGCTCCTAGCGGGTCAGGTCGTAAGAATAGTCTGTCACACCCGGCTCGCTCGTCTCGCGATCGAGCTTGTCGAAGATCTTGTCGAGGATCGTCGTCAGGACGCGCAGGCCGCCCTGGTAGCCCATGAGCGGGAAACGGTGGTGATGGTGCCGGTCGAATATCGGAAAGCTCAGCCGGATCAATGGGGTGCCGGTGTCGCGCTCGAGATACTTGCCATAGGAATTGCCGATCATAAGATCTACCGGCTCGGTAAAGAGCAGCGAGCGCAACGCCCAGAGGTCCTTGCCCGCCCAGACCTGGGAATCCTTGCCGAAGGGCGAGGATGCGAGCAACGCCTTCATCTCGGCTTCCCAGGCCGACGTGCCGTTGGTAGCAAGGCAGTGGGTCGGCTCACCGCCGGTTTCCAAGACGAAGCGGGCAACGGCGTAGACGAAGTCAGGATCGCCGTAGATCGCGTATTTCTTCCCGTGCAGCCAGGCCTGGCTATCTGCCATAGCGTCGACGAGACGGCCGCGCTCCAGGCCGAGTGCCGGAGGAATTTCCTTGCCGGTAATCTCCGAGACCTTCATCAGGAATTCATCGGTCGCCTGGACACCCAGCGGATAATGGAACGAGGCCGTAGCCTGACCGACCTCCTTGCAATATTCCAGCGTTTTGCGCGTGTTATAGTGCTGCAGCGACAGGGTCGCTTCGGCGTTCAACGTCGTTTTCACGTCCTCGATCTTCGTGCCGCCGTCATACATGCGGTACGTGCCGTCAGACGGCGTGTCGAACTGGTCGGAGGCATCCTGGATGAAGATGTAGGATACGCCCATCATGTCGAGCAGGCGCTTCAGTTCGCGGTTGTTGCCGACGCAGAAGCCGTCGAAGCCGGGAATGATGTTGATGGCTTGGGCAACCTCCTTCCGCTCGTTGCCTTTCCAGAAGTTCTCCAGAATGCCCTTGATCATGCCGTCATAGCCATCGACGTGGCTGCCGACGAAGGCAGGCGTGTGAGCGAAAGGAACATCGAAGTCGTGCGGGACCGACCCTTCGTTCTTTGCGTTTTCGATGAAGCTGTGGAGATCGTCTCCAATGACTTCGGCCATGCAGGTGGTCGAGACGGCGATCATCTTCGGATCGTAGAGCTTGTATGTATTGGCGAGCCCGTCGATCATGTTCTTCAACCCGCCGAACACCGCCGCGTCCTCCGTCATCGAGGACGAGACCGCCGATGAAGGCTCCTTGAAGTGACGCGACAGATGCGAACGGTAATAGGCGACGCAGCCCTGGCTGCCGTGGACGAAGGACATCGTTTGCTCAAAGCCTGCGGCTGCGAAGACGGCACCGAGCGGCTGGCAGGCTTTGGCCGGGTTCACGACCAGGGCTTTGCGGCCCAGGTTCTTTTCGCGATACTCCCAGGTCTTCGTGAAGTCGTTTTGATCGGCAACGACCTGATCCGGGTGGGGGCATTCGAAATTGGCTTTCTTCTCGGCGAGCATCTGCCTGTATTCCGGCTCGCGGAACAGGGGAGCATGATCGAGAACTTTTTCCGCCGACTGCGGCATAGTAAGCACCTTTCTTTTCATCGCGCCGCACCGGTGGCGGCAATGGGATGTCATCTGTCACGAGTGCGGATCAAGGCCGATGGAAGGGCCTGGCCTGCCCCCTCCCAAGACAGGCCAAGCTCTCATTCGGCCGCAACCGCCTCAGCTGGCGCGGCCTTTTTTTTCCAGGGGACGTCGTAGAGATCCCACACCGGATTATTGATGGCCAGATCCATGTCGCGGGCGAATATGGCAAAGCCGTCATAGCCGTGATACGGGCCCGAATAATCCCAGGAGTGCATCTGGCGGAAGGGGATGCCCATCTTCTGCACCGGATACTTCTCTTTGATGCCGGACCCAACAAGGTCGGGGCGGATGCCTTCGATGAACTTTTCCAGCTCGTAACCGGTCACGTCGTCATAGATCAACGTACCCTTGTTCACATAATGGCCGGTGCGCTGATAGTCGTCGTTGTGGGCGAACTCGTAGCCGGTGCCGACGATCCGCATGCCGAGGTCCTCATAGGCCGTGATGACGTGGCGAGGACGCAGGCCGCCGACATAGAGCATCACCGTCTTGCCTTCGAGGCGCGGCCGGTACTTGTCGACGACAGCATCGACCAGGGGCCGGTACTTGGTGATGACAGCCTCGGTCTTGTCGACGATTTCCGGACCGAAGTGCTTGGCTATTTCGCGCAGGGAGGTTTCGATCTGGGACGGACCAAAGAAATTGTATTCCATCCACGGGATGCCGTACTTTTCCTCCATGTGCCGACAGATGTAGTTCATCGAGCGGTAGCAGTGGATGAGGTTGAGCTTCGCCTTTGGCGCGCGCTCGACCTCAGCGAGCGTGGCATCACCCGACCAGTTGCCGACCACGCGCAGCCCCACCTCCTCCAATAGAATGCGCGTAGCCCACGCGTCGCCACCGATATTGTAGTCGCCGACGACGTTGACGTCATAAGGGCCGGTCTCGAACTCGACGTCGTTCTTGTCGAAAACCCAGTCACGGATGGCGTCGTTGGCGATGTGGTGGCCGAGCGATTGCGAGACGCCGCGGAAGCCCTCGCAGCGCACCGGCACGATCGTCTTTTCGTGCTCCTTGGCCTTCTTGCGCGACACCGCCTCAATGTCGTCGCCAATCAGCCCGATCGGGCATTCCGACTGCACGCTGATGCCGTTGTTGAGGGGGAAAAGCGCCTCGATCTCGTCGATGACCTGTTCAAGCTTCTTGTCGCCGCCGAACACGATGTCCTTTTCCTGGAAGTCTGAGGTGAACTGCAGCGTCACGAACGTGTCGATGCCCGTCAGGCCGACGTAGTAGTTGCGGCGTTGCGACCAGGAATAATGACCGCAACCGACCGGCCCGTGCGAGATGTGGACCATGTCCTTGACCGGCCCCCATACCACGCCTTTGGAGCCGGCATAGGCGCAGCCGCGGATCGTCATCACGCCCGGAATGGACTTGATGTTCGATTTGACGTCGCATTCGGAAAGCGCCTTCGGCTCATCGCCAGGCTCGTCGCCGCTCGTTGCGACGCTGAGGTGCTTCTTGCGGCGCTTTGCCGCCTTGTCTGGATATTGCGCTAACACTTCCGCAATGAGCTTTTCATGCAAAACGCTGTCATTCTCGTAATCAAGGCTCATGGGCCCCTGCCCCTTTCAAGGTTCGGGTTAGGTCGTCGTCGACGAAGCGTCTTTCGTGGAAGGACGCGCTGGCTCAAGGGCCAGCGCGTCCTGTCGACAGCGGCAGTTATTGAGCCGCAGCCACCGCTGACTCCTTGGCCTGTAGTTCGGCCAGCATCTGCTCGTCGCTCTTCATGATGCCGAAGTCGAGCAGCATGTCTTCGAGCTCTTCCATGGTAATCGGGGTCGGAATGGTCCCTTGGCCCGAATTGGCATGGATCTTCTCGGCTAGCGCCCGATATTCCCCGGCCTGCTTGGAGTCCGGCGCGTACTGGATCACCGTCATCTTCCTGAGCTCGGCGTGCTGGACGATGTTGTCACGCGGCACAAAGTGGATGAGCTTGGAATTGAGCCTGGCAGCCAGCGCCTCGGAGAGGTCGAGCTCGCGGTCCGTCTGGCGCTCGTTACAGATCAGGCCGCCGAGCCGCACGCCGCCGGAATGGGCATATTTCAGGATGCCCTTGGCGATGTTGTTGGCGGCATAGAGCGCCATCATCTCGCCGGACATCACGATGTAGATCTCCTGGGCCTTGTTCTCACGGATCGGCATCGCGAAGCCACCGCACACCACATCGCCAAGCACGTCATAGGAGACGTAGTCGACATCGTCATAAGCGCCGTTCTCCTCGAGGAAATTGATCGAGGTGATGACGCCGCGCCCGGCGCAGCCGACGCCCGGTTCCGGACCGCCGGACTCCACGCACTTGATGCCTTTGTAGCCGGCCTTGAGCACGTCCTCGAGCTCAAGGTCTTCCACCGAACCTTCCTGGGCTGCCAGATGCAGAACCGTGTCCTGTGCTTTGGCGTTCAGGATCAGCCGGGTGGAGTCGGCTTTCGGGTCGCATCCGACGATCAGGATCTTCTGCCCGAGGTCGACAAGCGCTGCGAGCGTATTTTGGGAGGTGGTGGACTTGCCGATCCCCCCTTTGCCGTAAAATGCGATTTGACGCAAATCTGACATATCGCCTTCCTTCTTTCGTTCCATCCATCGCTGAGTAAAAGGCCGGCAGCTCGCGCCGCCTCCCAGGGCAGTCTTCAAAACCCGTGCCATGTGGGCCGATCGAGCCGAAGCAAAGGTCTTTTTGTTGGGTTTCAGGAAGTTAGCCCGAGCCAGCACAGGAAACTGGCCAACCAACCCTAATGTCGCCGACCGGACAAAGCCGACAGACGGTGTCGTAAGGGCATCACTTGCACCGCTCGGTCGACCGCGCGGCAGGGAGACCGCGACTATCAGCAGGATCAAACGAAGCTCCGAAAACTGGAGACATTCGCACATCCCTGTAGCCAAGAGAGAAATGGTGAAGCTTTCGATCCCGCAAAACGTCGAGGGCGATCAAATCGCGAACAGTATTGAATAGGCCCGTCTTTCGCCCGAGCTTCTTTCTTGAGTGGAAGACGCCTCGCGACTTGATCATCGGGCAGTTTCCGCCCCTTCCAGGTCGCCCACGAACGGTAAGCCCGCCAGGGAACGACAAACCTTCCGCAATATTGCTCGGCCCCAAACCGCTCAGGAATGGCGCGGAAGTGTTGCGCGGCTGCCCAGCCGGCGTGGACAAAAGAAACAAAGCCGGTCGCCCGGGCTACAGGGACTCGATCAACTGACTGCGAACTGCTGAATCTTTTGTTCGCATTGAGGAATCTGCGACACCCACTCTGGCGCTTGCTCGAGTCACCAGCTTGACCGACGACGGCCGCATTCGAGGACGAGTATCATTTCGTCGAACGCTCGTTGCGTGATCGCCCTTGATGAAAAACCCTTTTGCCAGTTCCAACGCCGCGGCCGGACATGGGGCAACCATTGCCCGATTGACCCCATCTCCAACTTAAGTGGCTCAGCTCTCTTCAATGAGCCCACAGCTGGCAAGGGCAGAGACGAAATCGTGAACGTCGCATTTGGTGACGTCATACCGTTCTGATTTAAGCTCGCTCAGTATCCTTGGTAGTGTATGCTCGCCGTCCAGTTTCGAAACCAAACCGGCGACCCAAGGCGGAGGAGATTGGATGATCTTTCTTGATTTCTGGGATTCCTTCCCGATCCAGATACTCCCGTCCTCGGCTACAAACACCTGATGAGAACGCTTTAATAACGGCTTAAAGTAGTGCACGAGGGACCTCACTCGGTACGAGGGGCGACATCGCAACTGAATTTGCAGCCGGGACAGACACACCGTCGCCCTTGTTGCAGTTTGGCGACTTCTTCGCCAATGGCAGAACGCGGTGGACGGTCCGAAACATAATGCCGTTCATGCTCTTTTCCTCCTCTTCGAGCCTTTCATTGGCCCAACCCATCGCTGGCGATTTTCATCCCTTAAGGCGGCTTCGGGAGGCCCATACGGTCGTATGAAGCCCACTTCACCTTACGGTCGACTCCGCGACCAATTGCTGACAAACAAAACTCCAATCCCTCGGCATGTGGGAGATCCAAAAATCGTGCCAGCTGCGAAAAGAGCCTAGGAAAAGTTTTCCTATTTGCTCGGGGCTTAAATGCAACTGCATCAACAGCGCCCGAACAATATCGTCGCGTTTCAACAAATCGGCAGCGCCGCATGCGCGCCAATCAACCGCAGACGAGGGAGAAAACTCCGAGCAGCTCCGGCGGTGTTCTGGTACTTGCGCACCTTCAGGCAGGCCCAAGCAGGACGGGCGGTTCTGGCTCCTCGCTGTTGCAATTGATCTATAACATTGGAGAAATTCACAATGAGCAGCCGCGCATGACGAATGTCGGAAATCGATTAAATGCAGTTTGGTCGGGACCATAGCGCCGGCCGGCCTGCGAATGACACAGTGTTGCAATGTGCGACCGCGGTCCGCCGCCAAACGCGAGCGGAGGTCGGCACTTCCGCATTTCTCGATTCGATTGACGCGATGTCCATCATTTCGTCTTCTCGGCGTGCCGCAACGGGAATAAGCCGAGAACGACCTTTTGGGCCCTGCCGCCATGCACGTAGGCAGCGTTCTTCTATTCATATTCTGTTTTGGCGAATCTCGCCGGAAACGGTGGACGTGTCGACCGCAGCGGGTAATCGAGAAGCCTGCCAGTGACTGCCAAGCGTGTTACGGTTGCAGCGGAAGGCCGGCCCATGAAGACCGACCAGAGGTCTCTTCGATCGGTGGGTGCCCGGGCAAGGGCCCTTGCGGTCGATGTCTTCGGGTCGAAGAGAAGGATCTCAGGGTCATCTGGCCTCGAGCAGGGATCTATTGCGGTTATCACCTTCGTAATTTGATCGCAGATTACAGCGTCCGAAAAGCGGTTATTCTGCCACGTCAGGCCGATGCCCAAGCGATTTGTTCACCTCCGGGATGATCTTGTCTCCCCAGAGCTCGATCTGCCGCAGCATCGTCTTCTGGTCGAAATCTCCCATTTGGGTCTGGATCGCGATCTGGGTTGGTTTCAAGATATCTATCTCTTCCAGTAGCCGATCGATGACGCGATTGACGCTACCAACCGGCAGGTTCTCGCGCATCGTCTCGAAGGAGAGGTCCTGGCGCGTCGGTGTTTCATGCAGCAGATAGCCATCCAGGCTTTGCTGGCGGCGCAGAAGCAATACTTCGGAAAGCCGCCGTTGGAAGCGGGCATTATCGAGATAGCTGTTGATCTCCGCCTCCTCATCGCTGGCATAGCAGCAGCGCAGCAGTGATATCTTCGCGTCCGAAACATTCTTCCCTTTAGAAATTGCGGCTTCTTCGATGCGTTCGCGCAACACGCTCAAACTGTCCAAGCCGTCGTGGAATGCTGTGATCAACAGATTGTGTCCCTCACGATAGGCCCGCCCCATGCTGTTTCCGGACGCCGTAGCGATCCAGATTGGCAGCATTGGCCTCTGGACCGAGCGGACGGAAATCGCTGTCGGGGGTATCTTTTCGAACCGTCCGTCGTGCTCAAAGATCCTCTGATTGAGACCCTTGACAAGAATGTCCAAACATTCCGAAAAAACAGCCGGCGCCTCTTCGACATTGACGCCGAAGCGCTCGAACTCAAACTGCTGGTATCCAGAGCCGACGCCGAGCTCGAGCCGGCCGTTGGAAACGATATCGGCCAATCCAATCTCGGAGAGCAGGCGAAGCGGTTGATAGAGCGGCAACACACAGACGGCGGTGCCGAGGCGAATGATGCTCGTCAGGGCGGCGCAGTGCGCCACCATCATCAAGGGCGACGGAACCAGGCTGTAATTGTTGAAGTGATGCTCGGCAAACCATGCAGTCTGGAAGCCAGCTTGCTCTGAAAGAACTACCTGTTCGATGGAGTTGCGGATGATCTCGTCGGACGATTGATGATAACCGCGCCGCGCGGCCAGGAGGAACGTTGCAAATTCCATGATGATTCCTTTGCGGCAAATTAGCGATCGGGGTTCGCCAACTAGAAGTGGCGTGTCGGTTATCCGCTCCTCACCCCGCTCGCCGACACGGCAAACTCAGAAAGCTCGAACGCGGCCGTCTGTTTTGCTTCTCGATGAATGTAGTGCCTCGATCGGGAGCGCTTTGGGAGCATCGTGCGCCGGAGCTGCTCTCCTACGACATTGTCGGCTCCGATGGAGCCGCAGCCGGCCGTTTGGTGGATAGTCGACGATCATTGTGCAGCCTCCGCTAAATGTTTTGATGAAGTTCGCCGGCAAATGCCGCATCCCCGGCCGAGGTCCACCCGCCGTCAACGTAAAGGGTAGAGCCGGTCACGTACGATGCGTCAGACGATGCAAGGAAGAACGCTGGTCAGCGACGTCTTCCGGCCGTCCCATCCTTCCCATCGGGATGCGCCGCCTGATTGCTTTCGGATCGACGTGGCCGAGCTTTTCCATCTTCGCGACGGCAGGCGTGTGTATGTAGCCAGGCGCGACGGTGGCTGTGCGAATGCCAACCGGACCAAGTTCGGCCGCCATGCGTCGCGTCAGGATTTCCATGCCCGCTCCGAAAGCATCGTAGGCGTGGCGCGGTGCAAAGGGCAGTAATGTGTTGTTTGGTCCCAGATTTAAGATAAGGTTTCCCCGACGCATTACCTTGATCGCCTCGCGCGCGCAGGTGAAGGCGCCGGTGAGTGCGGGCTCGATCTCTGTCGGCATTTGTTCGACCTCTAACACATGATAGTTGGCCGCATTATTGACGAGGACGTCTAGCCGGCCGAAGTGCCTTCGCAATTCCTCGAACAGCGCCACCACGTTTCGACGGCGATGTCCACGGACCTCGCGATATGCTTGCCACCGAGGAAATCGGCAAGCTCTGCCGCTGCAGCGCCATCTTTGTCGGCAATTACAAGCGTCGCCGTTTTCCGCAAAGCGGCGCGCAACGGCAGCGCCTATGCAGTCCGCCCCGCCGATGACAAGCGCAATTCGCGCGGTGGAGTGCTCGGCAGGAGGGAAGAGTTCGGCTCGTGGCGTCCCGGGCACTGGCGGGTGCGCCTCGCCCGGTTGATTAGACGATCTCCAGCCACCGTCGACGGTCAGCACCGACCCGGTGATGTAACTCGCTTGCGCGCTGGCGAGAAAGCGCACCGCCCGGGCAATTTCGTCTGGACGCACCACGCGACCCATTGGCACCCGGCTGCGCACCGCGGCGAGGTCTATCTTGCCCGCGCGTTCAAGTTCCGAAACCATCGGCGTGCGTACGTACCCAGGTGCTACCGCCGCAACGCGGATGCCGCACGATGCAAACTGCCATGACAGCGATTTCGTGAACGAGATCAGGCCTGCCTTCGAGGCAGCGTAGGCGTTGCGTTTGGGATTGCCGAGCACGCCTGCCAGCGAGGCGACATTGACGATGACAGCGCCTGAGCCTATCCGTCCCGCTACTTCGCGGGCCATTGCAATGGGCCCAATCAGATTTACTGCCAAGATGCGTCGGAAGCCGTCGATAGTCGTATCAACGGTCGCAGCCATAGTAGGGCCTATGGCCGCGTTGTTGACGAGCACACCGATATGCCCGAATTGTCGTTCGATCCGATCATAAAGCGCAGGGATATCCTCCTCTCGCGAGACATCGAACTCTAGCCCAAGATGGGCGGGCCCGAGACCACGGGCCAGTTCAAGCACGCCGCTGCCAGGCAGGTCCACGGCGACGACAGTATCCCCGCCTGCGGCAAGAGTGTCCACCAGGGCATGGCCTATCCCGCCTGCAGCGCCTGTGATGATGACGATACGTCCGGCTTGTTTCATGAGATAAAAGTTCCCTGACCAACGTTGACGATCTCGAGGCATGAATCCTAATCGATCAAGCCTCACTTTCATCTTCTTGAAGGAATGCAGTCTTCCTAAATGCGTAGACGGGGTCATCGGGACATGATGCTCCGATCGGCTGCCGGCGGCCGAACTGCTCAGTCTCGGATGCCGCGGCCAAGATCTGCTCCTCGACCAGATCATAGACCACCGTCCGTTCGGCAATTCTCCAATCCCCTCCCTTTTTCAGGAACAGATCGCAATAGCGGCCGCAGATCAGGGCCTGACTTAGCGTCCCGGCCTTGTCCGGTGCGCGTTGCAGTGCGGCGAAGTAACTTTCGACGGCGGCTTTTTCCGGGCTGCTGAACTCAATCAGAATGTTCGTGATTTGATGGATGTTGCGCGGTCCCGTCTTAAAGATACCGAGGGCGAACTCGATGAAGCCCTCGGCCGAACCGGAATAGGCCCCGTGATTGTCACGTGCATCGGGCCAGTAGGAACTGCGCAGCGCCCCTTCATCGGCGCGGTCTATCCCGCGGCAATACCGATAGAGGCAGTCGCGGATCGCCTCGCGGTCGAGCAATTCGGTAATTTTTTTTTTGTGTTTCATCGCTTATCGCACATCTGATATCGGGGGCGCTTACCAATCCGGTGACGCAGCCAGCTTTCAACTGCTCGGCTGACGTAAGGAAAACCCTCTCTCTGCTTGGGCATGCATGTAAACAACTGCCCTAGAAGTAGACACCACTGGGAGAGCTGCGGGTAAGGTGTTTGGACAGCGACGGCGCCGTCATGCACCAGTTACGTTGCGTTTCAACCCCCACAATGTTGGTTGAACAAAAGGCGATCAAGCAACGCATCGGAAGTGCAATCTATCTCCAGCGCACGTTCGGGGCAGGATCGAGCGCCTCGCGATGCGAACAATTCGTCCTTCTCCTCAACATCGATTGCACCGGGGAGTATGTATCCCTCGTCGTCAAGATTGAATATTTCGGGCGCTTGGGCCCAACATCTTGCATGACCTTGGCATTTGGCAGTGTGTACTATGATGCGCATGCGGTACTCCATGTCTTTCCTCCTCTCAATTATCAGGACCAGTCCAGGATCAGATTCTCCATTCCAAACACGTGGCCACCATAGGTGATGGGCGCGGTACCATCCTTGATACGGAAGTCAGGAATGCGGGACAGCCACTCCTCCAGGGCGATGACGATCTCCTGCCGGGCAAGGTGTGATCCAAGACAACGATGGGGACCGTACGCAAAAGCGGTGTGGCGATTGTCTTCTCGTGCCAAATCGATCGTGTTCGGATGCTCGAATTCCGCCGGATCACGATTGGCAATCATTGTGGCGCAGGAAACGAAGTCCCCCTTACGGATCGGCGCGCCTTCGAAATTGATATCTTTCGTTGCCACACGGATCATCTGCACGGTCGAATAGGCGCGAAGCAATTCTTCGGCTGCGAGCACGATTCGATCCGGTTTACTCCGCAGCAATTCCTGTTCTTTGGGATTGCGCGCGAGATAGGCGAGGTCAAAGCCTATCGCCGTTGCGACCGTGTCCAGTCCGGCGACGAATAGGAGCACGCCAATACCATGGATTTCCTCGTCTCTCAACGCGCGGCCATCGACCTTTGCCTGCACGACCAAGGTCATGAAATCGTCGGTCGGTTCTTTGCGGCGCATGGCTGCGAGTTCATCGATGAACGCCAGAATCGTCCGGGCGGCTGCGGTTCGTTTGATGCCGTCGCCGTGAAGCAGGTCCCTCCCCCAGCCCACAAATGTATCGAGGCGCTCATCGGATAAGCCGAGCAAACGGAGGGAGATACTAACCGCAAAAGGAAAGGCGAAGTCGGTCAAGACGTCGCAGCTTGTGCTCGACGCGGAAATCTTGGAAATCAGCGCAATCGCCCGATCACGGACAGCCGGTTCAAGCTCCATTATCCGCTTGGGCGAAAGCAGCGGATTGAGTAGCGAGCGAAACACGCTGTGAGCCGGTGGGTCGAGTTCAAGCGGGATCAACGGCCAGTTTTCGCCAAGGGCCGACGCGAAAAGGCTCCGATGGCTGGAAAAGGTTCCGGTGTCCTGCAGCAATTTGCGTTGGTCCTGGGCGCGCGTAATGACCCAAGTACCTCGTCCATCGCGCGTATTGCAGGGAGAATAAAAGATCCGCGGCCCATTATGGAGGCAAGCGACAGCTGCGTGCGGATCCCCGTTTGGCATGCGCTCCATGCCGGGCGACGTGAACAGGCTGAAGTCCTTCACCATTTCGGGAGGGACATGTTCTGGAACCCGAATGGTAACCACTGCTTTTCTCCTGCCGTCAAAGACCCTTCGCCGAAAACGAATTTTCCTCGCAGAGGAAACGAGAAAAATCGTGGAGCGCCAGACTACCAACTTCCGCAGCGTGACGCGCCGATAACATGCGATGCAGCGATCAGATCGTCGTGCGGCTCGAAACTCACGCTGGGTTTTGGCCGAAGTCGAAATTCTTAGATGTCTCGCCCGGCTTGCCGGTCGACATCCGAATTTCACGAGGTTCCTCTCTTTCGGTGGAATGCGATCTGAGCAAAACATACATTTTGATTTCATTCGCTCCATGGCGGCCACCAAAGAATGAGTACCGGCCGACAGCTCTTGCCGCCCCGCAAGAACTTCCAAGGTTCGTGCCAATTTGATTGATTTGGCCGGCAAAAAGTTTTTTTGATTGCTTTCCCAGCTATTTAGCTTGAGCCAGAACAAAGATTGGCTGCTCAGGCCCGTGTCGCGTATCTAACAAAATCCGACATCAGGTGTCGGATACCATTTATTCAAGCGCGACTAATTTTCCGGCCACCACAGCCGGCAGTCAGAGACCTGCAGCGCGATGCATAACGATGCGCTGATGTACAGCGATGCAGTGGGATAGCTTGAGGGTGTGGTAGCTTTGAATTGCGGCATCGAGCTAAGCGGCCGAATTCCGGGGAACAGCTCGACGCGTGCAACTCCTCTGTCCTAGGATATCAGTTCTACCAGCCCCGACGACGCCACCCTGAGAGGACATCGCGGCGGCAATTTGCCGATTGGGTGTTGCCCAACAGCAATGGAATGGTGGCCTTTGCCGTCAGCCGAAACGGGAGGCGATGCCGCAGAAAGCCCGCCCAGCCGGCGGGGCGAAGATGCCGTCCGAATAAAATGCACAAGCGGCCCTGCCTCGCACGGCAAGAGCGTAGGTATGAAGACTTGATCTGGATCAAATCGCAATCCCAATGAAATTGATAGGCATCAAAGACGCGCTGGAAGAAATCGGGATAGCCGAAGTCGCAACGACCGCGTAGTCGTCTCGGCATGCCCGGCATATGCGGTTTTCGAAGGGATCAGGACATGGACGTCGCACGCAGTGAGGTTCTCGAGATTGGCACTTCCGTCGCTTGCCGTTCCTGCCAGGCGCGGCACGGCGTCGTTTGCGGCGCCTTGTCGGCTGGCCAGCTTAGCGAACTCGGCCGCCACTCGCTGCGCCGCAAGGTCGATGCGGGCTGCGAGATCATCGCACAAGGGTCGGAAAACTCTTTCTATTCGAACATCATGCGCGGCGTGGTGAAGCTCTGCAAGGTGATGCCGGACGGGCGCCAGCAGATCGTTGGCCTGCAATTCGCCCCCGATTTCGTCGGCCGGCCCTTCGTGCGTGAAAGCACGCTGTCGGCCGAGGCCGCGACCGACGCGGAGATCTGCGTGTTCCCCCGCAATTTGCTCGAACGCATGATATTGGAGACCAGGGAATTGCAGCGTAGCCTGCACGCTCAGGCGCTGATCGAGCTGGATGCCGCGCGCGAATGGATGCTGACGCTCGGCCGGCGGACCGCCGAGGAGAAGGTCGCAAGCCTGCTCCACCTCATTGCCGCCCACGCCGAGACGGCGACGGCGACGAGCACCGCCTTCGACCTGTCGCTATCGCGCGCCGAAATCGCCGATTTCCTCGGGCTGACGATCGAAACCGTCAGCCGCCAGCTGACCCGGCTGCGCAAAAGCGGCGTCATCCGCATCGAGAACATCCGGCATATCACCGTGCCCGACATGGATGCGCTCGCAAAGAAAATCAGCGGGTAATTACCACCCGCATATTGGCAGGGCCGGCTTGGCGCCAGTGTAAAGAACTGGGCCGCATTGTCGGGATGCAGACGGACGTGCCGCGCGCCGCCACATCGAGCATTCCGGCACAAAACTTTTAGTCCCGGAGCCGCCGGCTTGCAACTCGGGATAGCCGCCGGGCAGGTAGATGGCATCGCCATCGGCGGCCGGCGTCGCCAGCGAGCGGTGAGAGGAGCAAAATCTCAGCCCCGCGGCGCCGCCAGCCGAGCAACATATGCTCGTAGGCCAAAGACTACATCGCGCGCCACGGCGACCCGGGTGCCGATCGGCATCAGCCGATCGATATTGGCGGCTGCGAGCTCTTCACGCCGCGCCCTGCGATATTGGCCATCGCCGTCTGCGTGACGAAATCATCGGAGCAAGTCGCGTGCCTATGCACCGTTTGCGTTTCACCATTTTCGATGCACGGTCCGAGCCTGGCGACCCCTTTTTGTCGGGCCTCAAACATTCTTGTCCAGTTTCAGACAAGAAAAGGTGCGCGGGTAGACACACGCACGAGCAGAACCTCAAACACCGTGACCCGCGCCGGCTTCGTTTCCCGCCGCGACCGGATCGGCGGGCAGCATGCTAAAGTTCTGGTAGGCGGCAGAGACCCTGATCGAGATGCGGTCGGAAGTAGCCAACACAGCGCCCTGCCGTCAGCGCGGGACAAAGGCTTCACAATTCACCTTGCCCGCATAGGCAAGCGCTCGAATACGGCGACGAAGGCTCTGTGCTGACCGCAAGTCCAGTTCCTTCAGGTCAAATGGCATGACGCTTGCTCCCCCGGCGTGTGGGCCGAGGTCGGATTTGTTAGCCGTGACCGAGAGGCCGCACATAAATCTTCCTAGAGGAGCTTCATTGATGACCATGGAAAAGCAGGTCCCTATTGTCACCTTTCGCACGCGGGTTCGCGACGAGTCTATATCCGGTCCCAACCCCTACCGCTGGGAAGACAAGACAACCGACGACTATTTCAGCGGTAAGCGGGTAATCCTTTTTTCCCTGCCAGGCGCCTTCACCCCCACCTGCTCCACTTTCCAACTGCCCGATTTCGAAAGTCTCTATGTCGAGTTTAAGAAGAAGGGCATTGACGAAATCTACTGTCTCTCCGTCAACGATGCCTTCGTCATGAATGCTTGGGGCAAGGCCCAGGGGCTGAAAAATGTCAAGCTTATCCCGGACGGCTCGGGAGAATTCACTCGCAAAATGGGTATGCTCGTCGCCAAGGACAATCTCGGATTCGGTCTGCGCTCCTGGCGCTACGCTGCCGTGATCAATAATGGCGTCGTGGAGGAGTGGTTCGAGGAGGAAGGCTTTGGCGACAACTGCGCAACCGATCCGTATGGCGTCTCTTCACCGCAAAACATTTTGAAATGCCTCAAGACCCCAGCCTTCGCATGAGCAGAGAAGCCAACGGCCAGCAGCTACCACTTGTCGCGCACACCTGCGCCGAACGATAGGAGTTTGCTCGAACCATGAAGTCCTTTACAAGCCTTCATCAGCGTCAGCAGCAATCGCTGGTTATTACGCCCCAGCTCATCGAGTCTATTCGCATGCTGCAGCTAGCGCACACCGAACTGAATCAATTCGTGGAACAGGAAATCGAGAAGAACCCATTTCTCGACCTAGCGTCGAATGACAGCGGGGCTTCTGGCGACGTATCGCCGACTGTGGCGGATAATCAAAATATCAGCGCGCGCGAAGACCACGTTGATGGGCCGGCCAGGACGGACATGCCTGAGCTGTCGAGTCCCTGGAAATCAATCCGCGACACAGGCAACCTTTCGCCGGGGGAAAGGCCTTCTCTGGATGAGTTCGCCGCCTCGACTGAGACATTGCACGAACATGTCGCCCATCAGATCGCCCTCACCGCCTTCACACCCCAGGAGCGGCTGATTGCTGGCGCGCTTGCCGATCATCTGAATGACACTGGGTATCTGCAAGTGAACCTTCTGGAGCTAGCAGAGAGGCTAAATAGCCCTGAGGCTAGAGTGAAACTGGTTCTTGAGGCTTTGCAGCTATTTGACCCACCGGGCATTTTTGCGCGAAGTCTGAGCGAATGCCTCGAGATTCAGCTGCGCCAGCGAGACCGGTTCGACCCGGCCATGGCAGCTCTGGTCGCAAATCTCGAGTTGCTTGCGCGACGCGATTTTCGAGCACTGAAGCGACGTTGCCGGGTCGATGAAGACGATCTTCTCGATATGTTGAACGAAATCCGTGCCCTTGACCCAAAGCCTGGGAACCAGTTCCAGTCCGCAGGGTCGGAATCCATCATACCCGACGTCTTCGTCCTGCCCTCGCCGGGAGGCGGATGGCAAGTCGAACTTAATCGGGAGGTTCTGCCCAAGGTACTGATCAACCAAACCTATTTTGCGCAAGTTACTCGCCTAACCGCCCAAAGTTCGAAAGATCAGTCGTTCCTCAACGAATGCTTCCAGAACGCGAGCTGGTTGGTTCGGAGTCTCGATCAGCGCGCCACGACAATCCTCAAGGTGGCAACCGAAATCGTGCGCCACCAGGATGTCTTTCTGGAAGATGGCATTGCCCATCTTCGGCCTCTCAATCTTAAGACCATCGCTGACGCGATCGACATGCACGAGTCCACTGTAAGTCGGGTGACGTCGAACAAATATATTCTCACGCCCCGCGGCGTGTTCGAACTCAAATATTTTTTCACAGTTGCGATCCCCTCCTCACAAGGCGGTGACGCGCACTCGGCCGAAGCTGTGCGCCATCAGATTAGGGCAATTATTGCCGCAGAAACGCTCGATAATGTGCTGTCCGACGATGGCATCGTTGCGAGGCTCAAGGAAACTGGCGTCGACATTGCTCGCCGCACAGTCGCCAAATATCGCGAGGCGATGAACATCCCCTCGTCCGCGCAACGCCGGCGGGAGAAACGGTTTGTACTAGCGGCCGCGGAGGGATAACGGCCTTCGTACCATGGGTCACGCCCTTCCCACAATCCGCAAACCTGAGGCACATGTGACATCATGCTCTGGTCCTTCTCCATAGATCGATTTGATATGGGCTGGCGACCGCAGCCTCGTCACGGGGAGCTTCAAAAGTTGTGCCGGCTGCTTAAGAAATTCTAGAAAAGACTAGATGTCTGTTCCATAGCTCAAGCGCTTTGGCGGCTAAGCGGTTAATCACGAAGCTCGTGTCGAATTTTGATGTCGCGCAATCGACAAATCTGAAAGTAGTTGTCGGCTCCCATTCATTTTCCGCCGAACCGCTAAAATTTCGGTGCGGCGGCAACGAGAGCCTCAACCGGAAATGACAAACGGAGAGACGCGGGCAGACGTTCTGGAGTTGACGCGTTTTCGGGATGTCCGATGTTCGACGACGCAGGAATACAACACACGGGCCGGTGGAGCTCTTGGTCTTCCTCACCGCTTGGCACGGTGCATGCACGGTAATCCGAAATGCGCCATCGAACAGAAAGGAATCATCCCATGATCAAGCTCACAGAGAATGCCGCTGCCATCATGAACGTCGCGCTTTCCCGAGCCGAGCAGGCGGAAGGCTTTCGCATCGCGGTCGAGGCAGGTGGGTGCGCCGGCTACAAATACCTGGTGGGGCTGGAGAGCGTCCAGGGCCAGGGCGACGCGGTGATCGAAACAGATGGGGTCAAGGTGTTCGTTGACGCCGGCTCCCAAGCACACATCAAGGGCATGACGATCGACTTTGTGACGGGGCCTGAATCCTCCGGTTTTGTCTTCGACAATCCCAATGCGCAACAAAAGTGCACATGCGGCAAATCTTTCGGCTGATCACCGGGAAAGGGAGAGAGCCCATGTGGAATTATAGCGAAACGGTCATGATTTCCTTGTTCAATCAGAAGAACGACGGCATGCAGGAAAATCCCGTCATTGAGACCGGGGCAGCCGATCGTAGAGGGCCTGAATTGATCATCGGAGTCGACCCAAAGGTGGAAGCGTTTTCGGTGACACCGTCGTCCTTGCGTGGCAACCCAGCGACCGCCTCCTCGTCAGCGCTGGCCGAACTCATAACCCGAAAGCCCGCTGATAGAGCGCCTCGGACCGTCCGTCAGGAGACAGCAGGCTTTTTAGACTGTTTGCTGCCGGAGAAAAACGTCTGCTCATCCACGGATTATCCTGAGGCAGCAAAATTTCGTGGCGGACATCCGGGCAAGGATTACGAAGGTGACGCCCCATCTTCAAACAGTTCCGTGCCGATGAAGGGTGAGCGAAGAAGCGTGCGTGTCAAGAAGCTCGATTTCATGACCAAGTCGCTCACTTCGCTAGGTTTGGCTGTAGCCGGACGACACTCGTCCAAGCCGTCGAAGACGTGTCAGGGGTTTATACTGTACTGGTCGTCGAAAGCCTCGTTCCGGCAGAAGAGGACCATCAGACCGCCACAACAGAAATCTGAGGCCTTGAGAAGTTGGCAGGGTCGAACTCGATGTTGTAGCCGACAATCGCGTCGGGCAGGAGCAAAAAATCGCCGCCGCCTGCAACAGTTCAGTTCTCAGCGACAAGCTAGGCTGACGACCCACCTAGTTAAGCCGCCGCGGCGAATCCAGCCATTGGAAACGGCGCGAGCGCAAAGCGTTCCTCCCTTTCTGCTGATAGCGGCGATGCGACATTATCGACGCCAACGAGATCGCGCGACGCGCCTTCCAGCCCGCGCTGGCTGCCCGAGGCCAGAAAACAACAGCATGTACAAGACGCTGAAGCATTATCACCGCGTCCCCTCAGTCGAGATTGACCCATGAGAGCGATCTATCTCGACAATAATGCAACGACCAGGGTCGATCCTGAAGTGGTTGAAGCCATGCTGCCGTTCTTTGCGGATCAGTTTGGAAACCCTTCGTCGGCACACGCTTTTGGCTCCTCCATCCGCGAGGCGGTGAGGAAGGCGCGCCGGCAATTGCAAGCGCTGATCGGCGCCGAGTTCGATTATGAGATCGTGTTCACCTCGGGGGGGACGGAAAGCGACAATACAGCGATCATTTCGGCGCTGGAGGTGATGCCTGAGCGCACAGAGATCGTGACCTCCGCAGTCGAGCATTCAGCGGTGCTGACACTCTGCGGCCATCTGGAGAAGACGCGCGGCGTGAAGGTACACAGGATCCCAGTGGATCGGCATGGACGTCTCGATCTTGACGCCTACGAGAACGCCCTCACTCATCGCGTAGCGATTGTTTCGATCATGTGGGCGAACAACGAGACGGGAACCATTTTTCCGGTCGCTAAGCTTGCCGACATGGCCAAGAGGATCGGTGCACTTTTCCACACGGACGCGGTCCAGGCGGTCGGTAAGGTTCCAATGAACCTCCAACCTACTGCAATCGACATGCTGTCGTTGTCCGGACACAAATTCCATGGACCAAAAGGAATCGGCGCACTCTATCTTAGACGGGGCGTATCTTTCTCCTCACTGGTCAAGGGAGGTCATCAGGAGCGCGACCGACGCGCAGGGACAGAAAATACGGCCGGGATTGTAGGTTTAGGCAAGGCTGCCGAACTCGCCTTGAAATCAATGGACGACGAGACGACCCGATTAAGGTCGCTCCGAGATCGATTGGAGAACGGCATCGTCCAGCGTGTTCCAGGCGCCTTCGTAACCGGCGATCGGCTTAAGAGGTTGCCAAACACGGCGAACATCGCCTTTCAACGTGTCGAAGGCGACAGTATGCTCCTTCTTCTCAATCGCTATGGCATCGCCTGCTCTTCCGGGTCTGCCTGCTCCTCCGGTTCGCTGGAGCCGAGCCATGTCTTGAGGGCAATGGACATCCCTCATGCCGTGGCGCACGGAACAATCCGCTTCTCGTTCTCGCGCGATAACTGTGAGGAGGATGTCGACCGGGTGCTCGAAGTTTTACCTGGCATCGTTGAGAAGCTGCGGAGCCAATCCCGTTCCGGCCACGTGGCCGACACGAGCAGCCGGGTTCGTTCAGGGGAGTAGTAGCAGGCACGCTCATGAAACGGCAATTCCTTCTCACCGATACGACCTGCATTACGGCGAACCTTCACCGGCATCGTATGAATGATCAGAGAAAAGCTGGGGCTCGTTCAGTCACACAGATCGCCGGTTCACCGCCAATGCGTGTTCATGAGGGCGTCCCGCGCCACATCATCTTATTGGATCTCTCGACACCATCGGTGGATCGATTTCGACCACCAGCCTATGCCGATTCCAGTAGCAACGCGACTGCCTTGCGGGAAACCGCGTCGAACCGCGCATTCCGTATGTTGCAGTTTAAGCTACGGGAGAACGGTCTCGAGATCACCGCTCACGACAAGGGGAAATCTTATGTGCCGTTGCTCCGCTGACAGCAGTCCCATCAATGTCGAGGATATCCTCAATCGGCTGAAATGTCTCTCAGCTGCGGAGGAGTTCTTCGCAGCCCTCGGGGTCCGCTATGACCCGAAGGTTCTCGATGTCTCACGACTCCATATCATGAAGCGTATGGGCCAATACCTCGCGGCAGAGGACTTCTCCCATCTCCCTGACCAGGTAATCGCTGCTCGTGCCCGTGCCATACTGGAAAGGGCCTACTGTGATTTCGCCACCTCCGCGCCGCTCACGCACCGGGTCTTCAAGGTGCTCAGGGACCACAATCCGGACAGACCTGTCACACCCGGCCGCACCATTATCCCGTTGGACTCCTTCCTGAAGCCGTTCGAAAAGGAATGAGCACGGTTGCGACACGACAATGTCGGGAAGCCTACAATTCAGTCATATGCTAGCAACGCCGGAATTAAAGCCGTTTCAAGGGGATAGCGAATGCCAAACGGTTGGCACGAATGATGCACGCAAGCATATGTACTGACAAGCCGGCCACCCATAGAGGGAGGGAGTAAGAAACCGCCATGCACATAGTTATCTGTATCAAACAGGTACCGGACTCCGCACAAATACGAGTGCATCCGGTGACGAACACAATCATGCGTCAGGGGGTGCCAACCATCATCAACCCCTATGATCTGTTCGCCCTTGAGGAGGCACTCCAGTTGCGCGACCGCCATGGAGGCGAGGTGACCGTGCTCACCATGGGGCCGCCCATGGCAGAGGACGCGTTGCGCAAGGCGCTCACTTACGGCGCCGACCGCGCCGTACTCTTGACCGACCGTCATTTTGCCGGCTCCGACACTCTGGCAACCTCGTTTGCTCTTTCGCAAGCCATCGCGAAGATCGGAGAGGCCTTCGGTACGCCCGATATCGTCTTTACGGGCAAACAGACCATCGACGGCGATACCGCCCAGGTTGGGCCTGGCATCGCCAAGCGCCTGGACCTCCTGCAGCTCACCTACGTGGCGAAAATCGTCTCTGTCGACATCAATGGGCGCGAGATTACGGTGGAGCGCCGCTCGGAAGGGGGCACGCAGACGCTGTTGAGCAAGCTCCCTTGCCTGATTACAATGCTCGAAGGCACAAACGAAATCCGCCGCGGCTCGTTCGATGACGCGCTACGGGCCGCGCGCAGCCAGATCGTGAAGTGGAATGCGGCCGACGCTGGCATAGAGGACCTCACCAAGTGCGGCCTGCGTGGCTCGCCAACCGTCGTTAAGAGGGTCTTTGCCCCTCCTGAGCGGCCGGAAAAGGCGGAGCAGATCGATACCGCGGAAAAAACGCCGCGCGATCTCGCGGAGGAGTTGATCGCTGGGATCTTTTTGCGCCAGCCGGCGCTCGAAAGCGAACTCGCCTTTGACGGCGAAGCGTAAAGGCAAGGAGCGACGATGTTGAGCACGAATCGAGAGAGCCCTCCTCCAGCCGTTGGCCGTGCCGCCATGAAAAAAGAGCTGCCCGATCAGTTTAAGGACCATCGGCACGTTTGGGTCTTCATCGAGCTGGAGCGCGACCAGGTCCATCCCGTCTCCTTCGAGCTGCTCGGCGAAGGCCGCAAACTCGCCGACAAGCTGGGCGTCCAGCTTGCCGGCGTCGTTCTCGGACCGCCGGAAGAGGCCACGTGGTTTGCCGTCGCCGAGGCTTTTGCATATGGCGCCGACCTTGCCTACCTCATCGAGGCCCCACTGCTCGCCGACTATCGAAACGAGCCCTTCACCAAAGCATTGACGGATCTGGTTACTAACTACAAACCGGAAATCCTTCTTTTAGGGGCAACGACGCTCGGGCGCGACCTTGCCGGTTCCGTGGCGACGACCTTGTTGACAGGGCTCACGGCGGATTGCACCGAACTTGATGTGGATGCGGACGGCTCGCTTGCGGCGACCCGGCCAACTTTCGGCGGCTCCTTGCTGTGCACGATCTACACGCTCAACTGCCGGCCGCAGATGGCAACGGTTCGTCCGAGGGTCATGGCCATGCCGCCGCGCGGAAATAATAAGATCGGACGCGTCATTCGACACAAAGTGTCGATGATCGAGGAAGAGATCGTCACTAAGGTCCTCGGTTTCTTGTCTGATGGTCAGTCGGAGACGGCGAATCTCGCCTATGCGGATGTCGTGGTTGCTGGAGGCCTCGGTCTCGGCGCGATGGAGAACGTGAAGCTTATGAAGAAACTCGCGCGGACGATCGGGGCCGATTATGGCTGTTCGCGCCCCCTCGTCCAAAAGGGCTGGATGCCTGCTGATCGGCAGATCGGCCAAACTGGCAAAACTATCCGGCCGAAGCTCTACATAGCGGCCGGCATTTCCGGCGCCATCCAGCATCGCGTTGGCGTCGAGGGAGCTGATCTTATTTTAGCCATTAACACCGATCCTAACGCGCCGATTTTTGATTTCGCTCACCTTGGCGTGGTCACCGATGCGATCCGTTTACTGCCGTCATTGACGGAACTATTCACCCATCGACTGTCGCCGCACAGTCGCGATAAGCTTGCAAACTGAGGGCGCCCCATGACCGAGGAAAACTTCGACGCCATAGTTATCGGGGCCGGCATGGCCGGAAACGCAGCTGCTTACACGATGTCGAGCCGCGGCATGAAGGTGCTGCAATTGGAGCGCGGCGAGTATCCGGGCTCCAAGAATGTGCAGGGCGCCATCATGTACGCGGACATGCTGGAGAAAATCCTGCCGGACTTCCGGGATGATGCGCCACTGGAGCGGCACTTGGTCGAGCAGCGCTTCTGGATGATGGACGACTCATCCCACATCGGTATGCAATACCGGTCGGACGACTTCAACGAGTCAAGACCCAATCGCTACACGGTCATTCGCGCCCAATTCGACAAATGGTTTTCACGCAAGGTGCGCGAGGCCGGAGCTACTCTTCTATGCGAGACGACCGTGACGGAACTCGTTCGAGATCCAAAGGGCAGGGTGATTGGCGTTCGCACCGACCGCGCCGGCGACGTGATCCTTGCTGACGTGGTCGTTCTCGCAGAGGGCGTCAATGGACTGCTCGGCACGCGGGCTGGATTGCGTGACACGCCAAAGCCGGAAACTGTCGCGCTCGCCGTCAAGGAAATGCATTTCCTGGCCGAAGAGGTGATTGACCAGCGGTTCGGCCTCAAGGCCAATGAAGGCTGCGTCATCGAGGCAGTTGGCACGATCTCTCGCAACATGGCCGGGCTTGCCTTCCTCTACACCAACAAAGAATCGATCTCGATCGGGATTGGCTGCCTTGTCTCCGAATTCGCGGCAACAATGGAAAGTCCTTATGACCTGCTCGAAAAATTCAAAACCCATCCCTCGGTCAAGCCGCTGATCGCAGGATCGGAAGTCAAGGAATATGCGGCTCATCTCATTCCAGAAGGTGGTTACAAGGCAATTCCGCAGCTTTTTGGTGACGGCTGGGTCGTCGTCGGCGACGCGGCACAGCTTAATAATGCGGTGCACCGCGAGGGGTCCAACCTCGCCATGACGTCGGGGCGCATCGCCGGCGAAGCAATCGTCCAGATCAAGAACCGCAAGAAGCCGATGGTCAAGGAGCACCTCTCCCTTTACAAGTCGATGCTTGAAAATTCATTCGTCATCAAAGACTTGCGGAAGTACAAGGACATGCCTGCCCTGCTGCACACCAATTCCCGCAATTTCTTCACGACTTATCCAAAATTGCTGTCGCAGGCCGCACAGAACTTTGTGCGAGTGGACGGCACCCCGAAGATCGACAAGGAACGGGCGACCACGGCCACCTTCATCAAGGCACGCTCGCGCTGGGGGCTGTTTGGTGATGCGGTCCGCTTGGCGCGCGCGTGGCGATAAAGGAAAGATGAGATGACGGTTGCAGTGACGAACATACGCGTAGAGGACAAGCTTTACCAAAATCGATATGTGGTCGATGCCGGACGTCCGCATATTAGGGTGCGTCCACACGAGTGGCCGAGCGTAAATCTGTATGCCCTGACAGGTGTCTGTCCGGCCAAGTGCTACGAATTGAATGACCAGGGCCAAGTGGAGGTTATCGCCGACGGGTGCATGGAGTGCGGCACGTGCCGCGTACTCTGTGAGGCAAGTGGAGATATCGAGTGGAACTATCCGAGAGGCGGTTTCGGCGTTCTCTTCAAGTTCGGATAAAGGTTTGCAACTCAACGACTCAGAACCAACTGGGTTTGCAGACAGGCGCATCGGAAACTTGCAGAGGTGCGCGTTGCGGATTGGCATTAGAAATTACTATAAATACATGCAAGCAAGGGTTATAAGAAAATTAGACAACCCGAGGCTATATAATGACCCACATGCCCGCGCGATCGGTCGATGGAGTGGAGCCCCTATCTGCGCTACCTGCTGGACCCATGCGCCAAGCGGGCAGCGGAATCTACGAGATATCAAAGGTCCTAACTGCCCCCGCCCGGCTAGAGATCACGCTTGCCAACGTCGTGAACGTCCTCTCTTCCTTTCTGCAGATTCGACAGGGAGCAATCGTTGTTCTGGACGCTGGAGGTCATCCCGAGATTGCCGCAACTGGCGACATCCCCCCACCCTCTCAATCAGCCGCTCGAGGCGTTATACCGAAGGCCGTAATCGACCATATCGTGACAACCGGTATGCCCTTTATTGTAAAGGATGTTGGCAAGTCCGAATTGTTTCAGGCTGATCCGCAACCGCCTTGGAGCAGCGGCACCGTCCCGATTTCTTTTGTTGGCGTTCCGGTAAAAGCCGATAACAAAATAATTGGCACAATATCGGTCGATCGCGTCAGGAACGACGCCGCCCCCTTCCCCGCCGACGAGGACGTTCGCTTTCTGACCATGGTCGCCAATCTGGTCAGCCGGACGATCCGGCTTCATCGCTTCCTGAACCTGGAGAGTCGGCGACTTATCGGCGAACAAGAGAGACCGGAGAAGCCGATCAACACGCAAAGGGGCGCCCCGGGCCGACATCCACCCGTCAAAATCGACGGGATTGTCGGGGATAGCCCGGCTCTCCAGCAGGTGGTTGAAACAGTCTCGGTGGTGGCAAGGACGAATTCCACCGTGCTTCTGCGGGGCGAAAGCGGCACCGGCAAGGAATTTTTTGCTCAGGCGATCCATGAGCTTTCCCCTCGTAGAAACAAGCCGTTCGTCAAATTGAACTGCGCCGCGCTGCCTGAAGGCGTCCTGGAATCGGAGTTGTTTGGGCATGAAAAGGGCGCTTTCACCGGGGCCATCGCGCAGCGTGCCGGACGCTTCGAACTGGCAAATGGCGGAACGCTTCTGCTTGACGAGATTGGCGAGATTTCGCCCGCCTTTCAAGCCAAGCTGCTGCGCGTCCTGCAGGAAGGCGAGCTGGAGCGAGTGGGCGGGACCAAGACGCTTGCGGTCGACGTCCGGCTCATATGCGCCACGAATAAAAACCTCGAAATGGCTGTTGCAAACGCGGAATTCAGGGCCGACCTGTATTACCGCATCAGCGTAGTTCCAATTGTCCTGCCGCCGCTTCGAGAGCGACCCGGCGATATTCCACGCCTTGCGAAAGCTCTTCTTGACCGATTCAACAAGGAGAACGAAAGCGAGCTTACGTTTTCGCCGTCGGCGATCGAGGTGATGTCGCAATGCTATTTCCCAGGCAACGTCCGGGAACTCGAAAACTGCGTGCGAAGGACTGCTACCCTTGCACGTTCAAGCTCGATCGTTTCGTCTGATTTTGCCTGCAAGAACAGTCAGTGCCTTTCGTCGCTCCTCTGGAAAGGAACCGACGGGTCGCCCAGCGGCAATACCATCGATGGGCGTGCCCGGAGCAATGTGATGCCGGCTGCATCGCCGCGCTCGAGCGGGAACGTCGGTGCGTCGGACGAGGTGTCTTCCGTCAAGGCCTGTGATCCGAACGGTTCCGGTTGTCCCGCAATGGACTCGCGCCTCACGCAACGGGACCGGCTGATCGAGGCGATGGAAAAGGCCGGGTGGGTTCAGGCCAAGGCGGCTCGTATCCTCGGCCTTACGCCACGTCAGGTCGGCTATGCTTTACGCCAGCATCGCATCGAGGTGAAAAAGCTTTAAGCGTCCAAGTGACGTTTGGACCTTCTCGCATTTTCAATGCCTGGTTTTATGGCTTCGGCCAACTCCTTTGTCGACTGTCGAAAGCTCGACAAATCTGTGTCAGAACACGGTCGGAATCGAACAACAATAAGCAAATTATTGAAGCGAAATCCAATGCTTGGGATGGCATGGCTTTTGCGTTTTGAAACGCGACGTCAACTAGCAACGGAGCATTCAATGTCCGCACCGATGATTTCGCTTGAGAGTGTGACCAGCACGACATCCTCGGATCAATTGCTGGTGACCGCGAAACCGAGTGGCTGCACATCCTCGTCATGTGGCGTGTCCACAAAGCCGGCCGACATGGACCAGGCTATCTGGGCGAAGATCAAAAACCACCCCTGCTATTCAGAAGAAGCTCACCATTATTTCGCGCGCATGCATGTCGCGGTCGCACCAGCCTGCAATATCCAGTGCAACTATTGCAACCGTAAATATGACTGCGCCAACGAAAGCCGGCCTGGGGTAGTCTCGGAAAAGTTGACGCCAGACCAAGCGCGGCGCAAGGTCATTGCCGTCGCCAACGAAGTGCCGCAGCTTTCCGTGCTGGGTGTCGCCGGACCGGGCGATGCCTGTTACGACTGGAAGAAGACAAAGGAAACGTTCGAACGAGTCGCGGGCGAGATCCACGACATCAAGCTGTGCATCTCCACCAACGGGCTTGCGCTGCCGGATCACGTCGTCGAACTTGTCGACATGAATGTCGATCATGTGACAATCACGATCAACATGGTTGACCCTGAAATCGGCGCAAAGATCTATCCCTGGATCTTTTACCACAACCGTCGTTACACCGGCATCGAAGGCGCCAGAATCCTGCACGAGCGGCAGATGTTGGGCCTGGAGATGCTGACCGCGCGCGGCATCCTCACTAAGGTCAATTCGGTGATGATCCCTGGCGTCAACGACGAACACCTGGTCGAGGTAAACAAATGGGTCAAGGAGCGGGGGGCGTTCCTGCACAACGTCATGCCGCTTATTTCCGATCCGGCCCATGGCACCTACTACGGCTTGACCGGACAGCGCGGCCCGCGGGCGCTCGAATTGAAGGCGCTCCAGGATCGTCTCGAAGGCGGCGCAAAGCTGATGCGCCATTGTCGGCAGTGCAGGGCCGACGCCGTCGGCCTGCTTGGGGATGATCGCGGCCAGGAGTTCGCACTCGACCCGATTCCAGAAGAGATCACCTATGACGCCCATAAGCGCGAGGCCTATCGGGAAGTGGTCGCGCGCGAACGCGGCGATCACGCGACCGCCAAGAGCGAGGCAATCGAGACAGTCAAAGCAGCCGGCGACGGGTCCCTCCACGTCGCGGTCGCGACAAAGGGTGGCGGTCGCATCAACGAGCACTTCGGCCATGCGAAGGAATTCCAAGTATACGAAGCTTCGTCGAGAGGCATCACCTACGTCGGGCATCGCAGGATTGAACAGTATTGCCTCGGAGGCATGGGCGAGGAAGCCACCCTCGACGCCATCATAACTGCGCTGGAGGGCATTGACGTCGTGCTATGCGCCAAGATCGGGGAGTGCCCTAAGAATCGGCTCACGGAGGCCGGGGTTCGGGCAACGGATGCTTATTGCTATGACTACATCGAGACCGCCATCGGCACCCTCTACGCCGCCAAGTTTGGCGTCGAACCACAAGCAGCGACGGCGTGAGCGCTCTTAATCCAACATCTTCAGGAGTTTTAAAATGGCCTTCAGGATCATAGCGTCCCAATGCACCCAGTGCGGTGCCTGCGAGTTCGAATGCCCCTCCGGCGCGATCAGGTTTAAAGGAGAGATCTACGTTATCGACGCGGAAAAATGCACCGAATGCAAGGGCACCTTTGAAACGCAGCAATGCGCGGAGGTTTGTCCCGTGCCGAAGACCTGCGTCGCCGCCGCACCTGCGATTTGACCTTCAGCATGGGTCGGGGCTCCTGCGGAGAAGCCGCCTGCAATGACATCCTGCAGCTCCCAGAAGGAGGAACGCCGATGGGCCTTGGACGTGAACAGGAGGTCGAAATCCACAAGCCTCCACGATTTATACCCGGCGAGCGGGTGAGGGCCAGACTTCACGTAAAGAATGACGGCACCTATGCTGGCAAAAACATCGGCGAAAATTTGGTGCGGAAGGGCGACGAAGGCTATGTGCGCGACATCGGCACCTTTCTCCAGCAGTTTTACATCTATGCCGTCGAATGGGTCGAACATGGCACTATCGTCGGCATGCGTGCGCGTGAACTGACGAGCCTAGACAACGCCGCTGCTTGCGGCGCTGCTGAAATCGCGGGGCCCCCAACGAAGGAATAGCGACATGAAGATAATGATTCGCAGAACGAGCGCCGGCTTGTCGGCTTACGTACCAAAGAAAGATCTCGAAGAGCCGATCGTAGACGTCGAGACTGATGACTTGTGGGGCGGCACGGTCACACTCAGGAACGGCTGGAGGCTCGTCCTGCCCAAGCTATCGCGGGATACGCCTCTGCCGATCACCGTCCAAGCAAGGAAGATTCCTGACGAGGACTGATGCTGCAACGACAGACAAGAGAAACCAGCATGAACACAATCTTGACCTCGGACCGTCTCCTAATCGTTCGCAACGGTGACGCGGAAAAAAGACTTAAGCTGCTTCAGGAAGCGCTCGCTGCGGATCGGATCATTCCCTATCTCGGTCCGGATCTCCTTCGGCTGCAATCCACGGAACCACCTGTACCGGACACCCCGGAAGCCGTCTCCGCGGCACTCAACAAACGCACACTTGCTCCCTCCAGGATACGCAGCAATATGTGGTCAGTCGCGCAGTTCATTGAACAGCGACGGCATCGCCGGACGCTTCAGACCTGGATGGCAGAAATATTTGGAGCACCCGTGGCGCCGACGGCCCTCCACGACTGGCTCGCGACGTTGCCGATCTCCCTTATCGTCGACGGCTGGTACGACGGGACAATGCGTGCGGCTTTCGCGAAGACCGGTCGAACGGATGTCGTCGAGATGCAAGGCGTCACGCGTGCGAACGGCGGCGGCGACATTTGGACAAAAACTTACGATCTCTCCGGGAGAGACGTCGAACGCGTCTCAGCGCCAAAGACGGTCCTCTATGCGCCGCACGGCAGTGTTATGCCAGCCTCGAACTTTCTAGTGTCCGATTCCGATTACGTGGAAGTCCTAACCGAAATTGATATCCAGACGCCAATTCCTGAAATGGTGAAAGAACGGCGTACAGATCGCGGTTTTCTTTTCATTGGCTGCCGCTTCAACGATCAAATGCTCCGGATCTACGCTCGACAGATCATCAAGCGCTCCCACGGCCCCCACTTTGCAGTACTTGATGCGGAAGGCCTTACCAAAAACGAGCGGCGTTTCCTTGCAGCGAGCGCAATCACGGTTGTCGACCTGCCGACCGGCGAAGCCGCGGCTCTGCTTGTCCCATTTGGCATTAAGACGGATGGTGAGGAAGGCCACACGGCTTCCGGTTCGAATTTCCGTAGCGGCTAGGGTGTAGCCGCAAATAGAAAGTGCTCTGTTTCTGCTAAGTTCGAATGTCATACTGCCCAGGTTTGCTGACGTGGTGGCGATGAGCGCGCGTGATCTCTGCAGCGGATCGAGGCTCTGTCGCAGGTGATCGACGGCAAGATCGGGGACGACCGCAGATTTACTGTTCGCTCAATGCCATGCGGAGGACCGATGGTTATCAAAAAAAAACCTAAACAATTCCCACTACGCGGCAGAACCGCGGCCGGAATCGCCAAAGATAAGCCCTCGCATCGGCCACCATAATCAAGTTGTACGCTGATCGGCCGAAACGAGAGACCAAGGTTTGTCTTTAAACGCTCACCCGCACCGACTTCTCCAGGATGTCCAAACCGCGTTGGGCAGTTTGACTGTCGATAGTCAAGGGAGGAAGAAGCTTGATTACCTGGTCTTCCGCGCCGCATCGCTCTACCACCAGTCCTTGTTCGAAGGCTTGGCGGACGATTTTCTCCGCTAGTTTCCCCGTACGGCAGTCGAGCCCCAACATCATGCCTCTTCCCCGCACGGCAAGTTCAGAACGTTGGTTGCTTTGAGCAACTTCCCGAAGGCGCTCCATGAGCTGGCGTCCTGTTTCGATAACGCCCTTAGATAAGTTTTCATTTGTCCAGTATTTTTGCAAAGCAGCACTTGCCGTCACGAGTGCAAGGTTATTGCCTCTGAAAGTCCCAGTGTGTTCACCTGGCTGCCAAACGTCCAATTCGGATTTGAGCAGCAGAAGCGATAGAGGTAACCCATAACCGCTGAGGGATTTGGATAAAAGCACGATGTCTGGGGATATACCCGCAGACTCAAAACTGAAAAATTCGCCAGTTCGGCCGCAGCCAGCCTGAATGTCGTCAACAATCAGTAGGACGTCGTTCTTTCTGCAGAGCCGCTCAACTGACTGCAGCCAGTCTGTGCTTGCAGGGTTGATACCTCCCTCGCCTTGAACAGTTTCCAGAATAATAGCTGCCGGCAAGTCGACTCCGCTACTACTATCAGCAAGCACCTTATCCAAGTAGTCGGACGTATCGTTGTCGGCTCCCCAGTAGCCGTCGTAGGGCATGAAAACTGCGCCGGCAGGGGTAAGACCTGCTGCATTTCGGAAATAGCGATTGCCGGTTACGGCAAGGGCCCCCAAACTCCCTCCGTGATAGCCGTTTGTGAACGAGATTACGTTGTGCCGGCCGGTTGCCTTACGTGCGAGTTTCAAAGCAGCTTCAACAGCGTTGGCACCCGTGGGGCCGGTAAACTGAAATTTGTACGCCAGCCCGCGCGGGCGCAAAATTATATGGTCAAAATTTTTGATAAATTCTCGTTTCGCTGATGTTGCCATGTCTAACGCGTGGACGATCCGATTCGATTGCAGGTATTCCACTGCAGCATTTCGGATGTAGGGGTCGTTGTGACCGTAGTTAAGGGCACTCGCGCCGGAAAGAAAATCAATGAACTCAAAACCATTCTCGTCTTCGAGGATGGCTCCTGCCGCCTTTCTGAACACCACAGGGAAGGATCGTGAATATGACCTCACATTTGACTCGAGGGTTTCAAATTCCAGTAGCGAGTTAGAACTACTCTCTTGAGGCATGATCTTCCTCCATAAGAAACTTGCAGAGTCTCATCTGGTCGTGAACTAGTCGAACCGCTCCCGGTCTGCCTTCACTAACCCTTTACAATTGTAGGCTGGCATCCTAGCCGACAACGGCGACCCATTGCACCTACCTGCAAAGGGAGTATCGTCATAGACCGTTTCTTGGTTACAGGCTCAGCGCGTGCCGGATACACGTTTGGCTGCCGTTACTGCCGGACGGCAGCGTTGTGCCCAGTCCAACATCAGCAGTTGCGATATGACCGAAGACAGGTTCCGATGGCCGCCCCGCAACGGCCGGACGCAGGACCACACCCCGAGTTGGTCCTACAATTCGATAATTCCAAGGCTTGCTGCTTTCAAAGCCGCGACCGTTCGGCTACTGACATCCAACTTCCGCGTTATATTTTTTATGTGAAAATTTACAGTATTCTCAGAAATATCAAGTATCCGCCCTATATCCCATGAAGACTTCCCCCTTGCTACCCAGAGAATACACTCTCTTTCTCTTGGAGTAAGTTCGGGGCATTTTCCCGCAACCCGCTTCGCAAAATCCGCGACACTCAGATGGAAGTGCACAGCCGCAAATTTCAGATATGTAACCATTTTATTCTCGGGCTCGCAGGACGAGGGCCGAGCAAAGCTCATAATCGCAAAACTACCTCCGGGACCGTGCAATGGAACACTGACCCCTGACCTCAAACCGAACGCTGCAGCCTCCTCGAAAAATCGCCGTTCCAGTTCCGTTTTGATCATGTCATTGTGCGCTTCACTCCAACGGAAAGCGTCCGCCTGCTTTCGGCTCTTTTTGATGATGGGATCAATTCTGTCATAGCCCATCTTGGCATAATGATCCTGCCACTCATCAGGATAGCTGACGGCAGGCGGATTGCAGCGGACCATCTTTAGGATTTCATCGCCCGATTGACGATGATAGGCGACCCATGGGAATTCGAGAATCCGAGCAAATGAACACAACAATTCGAAAAGCTTCGGGGATCGAATTAAGCCCTGAGTTTTTTCGAGGAATTGGTAAAATTCAGCTGCATGCGCTTCTTCGATTGATTTAGGGAATTGCATGAGCGGAACCAAAAGAAAGCTGAAAGGATAGGTACCTGTCGGCTCCGCGGCCTCGACAGAATGCATTCACCCAAGTTCTGTAGCTCTGCCGCCGCATCCTTTGCCTCCAAACATCGTCACCGTCGTTACAGAGTTTTCGATGCAGAAACTCCGGCGTTACTGCCGGAAGGGCTACACAACTTGCTCTGACCACGTGTGTTGCTCTTGGACTTGATTCGAGGAGTATCAAGAGCTGTGCCAATTTAGATCCCGGAGCAATTGCCGATGTTAATCAACGATTCGACCGCTTGGGTGCACGGCTGGACATACCAAGTTTTGTCGTAAGTCGATGAAACCCGACAAAAATAGCCATTGAGCGGCCCATCACTAACAACCATGTTTGACCCATCGCCTCTCCAGTCATCCACGCAAGGGGATGGTGGTGGCGTATCCCCACGTGCTCATTTCCGAGTACGCTTACGATTTTGGGATCAGAACCGCGGATGCCATCTTCGATCCTGTAAAGAGCCGCGATACGCAGCAACGCCTCGTCGACGATAGGCGAGCCCTTCTTCGGCTTTGCCTTGATCAGCTTTCTGGCGCCATGAACCCACCAGAAAGCGAGCCTCAGCGGATTACCGCGCATGCGGTCTGGCGTAACCAGGTGAGAGTAGCCCCCGTAGGCATCGACTTGGATCGCGCCGTTGAATCCGTCTTAATTTCTGCAGCATATTCGCCGTTACGCCCAGGCCGAGCACCCCGCCGGACGGCAAAGATCCGTTCCAGCCGCGGTCGCAGCCCCAGAGATAGCTATTTTCGTCCTGCCGCGCCCCATCCAAACAATGGAGCCGTGGTCTTATCTACATAGAGCCGTCCAATTGGCCATGTCGTCTGTGACCGGGTGCTCCACTCGTGCGCTAACAACACGCGTAATCAAGGGAATCGAGACTGCGCATGCCTTACTGTGTTGCGCCTATTTGTGATCTTATTGCCACGTGACAAGCAGTGAGCAATAGTTCGAACCGGCTAGCTCTGCGTCTTCATGCTTCCAGAAATGATGTCCCTGGCAGCTGAAAGGAACGCATCCATTTGGGTTCTGGTGCCGATGCTGACGCGAATATAATTTTCCAATCCGGAATCGGGAAAGACGGCTACAAGTACGTTCTGCCTAGCCAAAGACGCTTGCCACCATTTGCCATCTTGTGCGGGGGGCACCCGAGCAAGCAAAAAGTTTGTGTGGGACGGGATCACAGAAAAGCCCAATTGAGACAAGGCAGTCGTCGTTCTGTGTCTTTCATGTTTAATATATTTGTGGTTCTCGTGGTAGTCGGCGCGGTGCGAAAGGATACTAATGCCCACCGCATGGCCGATTACGTTCATATTGAAGACATTTTGGAGGTTGCGGAGCCTCTCAATAAGCTCAGGATGACCAAAGCCAAAACCAACACGTATTCCAGCGGCTGCAAAGCCTTTCGAAAATGTTCTCAATATCAGAAGGTTTGAATGGCGATCGACGAGGCGCAGGGCATCATCGGGCGCAAAGTCGACATACGCTTCGTCCACCACTATCAATTGGTCAGATTGCGCGACGAGGCGGTCGATTTCGTCCACGGGAACGAATGTTCCGGTCGGATTGTTCGGATTGGCCAGCAGTATGAATTTTGCATCTCTTGCTGGACCAAGAAGCAGCTGCTCGATCGGCAGAGAATAAGACTCGCCCCATTCGATTTCGAGAAGTCGAGCACCCTGCAACATGGCAAGTTTGCGGTTAAAGGAAAAACCTGGCGATATCATCGCCACGCTATCTCCCGGGTCTAGGAATGCTCTGTAGATGAGCCCGAGCAGCTCAGACGAGCCATTCCCGGCGATCACCTGATCCTGGGAGAGGCCATACGCATTGGCGGCTGCGTCGCGCAAACTCAGATTGTCATCTTCGGGATACAGATAATGCCGTTCGAGGGCCGCCAGCGCACTTTGCATCACCATCATCGGCAACGGAAATGGATTCTCATTCGTGTTTAGTTTAACGCAGTTTGCATCTCGCCCCGGTTGATTGGAGGGTAGCGCATTTAGCTGTCTCGCCACCGGCGAAAGAGCCGAAAGCACGCCCTGCAGCTTTGCATCAGACATATCTTTTCTCCGTTTCAGTAAGCCGGCCGTGAGCGCGTGATCGGCTGTCTCATGCTGAAGCCAACAATAGCATCGGACGTTGGCGCGGCCCGCCTGGGGCTGCAACGACCACCGCGTAGTTAATAGCCAAGGACCGCCGCGGCCGCCTCAAGCCGCCAATGCTTAAGCCTCCGCACTCTCACAATCATGCGTCACTTTGCTCCATTCGCCTTTCGAGGAACTGTTCGATCTCAAACGCCAACGCCGCAGGGTCGTGGCCAACCGTTTCGAGATGCAACTCAGGGCTCTCAGGGCTCTCAGGGATCTCGTACGGTGAGGAAACGCCGGTGAAATTGGCTATCTTGCCAGCGAACGCCTTCCGATAAAGCCCCTTCGGATCGCGCCGCGCGCATTCTTCGAGCGGCGTGTCGACGAAGATTTCGATGAACTCCCCCTCCTCCATCAGTTCGCGAGCCATCCGGCGTTCGCCGCGGAACGGCGAGATCAAGGATACGAGCACGATCAGCCCGGCATCGGCCATCAGCTTAGCGACCTCGGCGACGCGGCGGATGTTCTCGACGCGATCAGACTGGTTGAAGCCTAGGTCGCGATTGAGCCCGTGGCGCACGTTGTCGCCGTCGAGGATGTAGGTGTGCTTACCGCGGGCATGCAGCAACCGGTCGAGCGCATTGGCGATTGTGGACTTGCCGGAGCCGGAAAGTCCGGTGAACCACAGGACGGCTGGCCGCTGGCTCTTCATCGCCGCGCGTGCGCCTTTGTCAACGCCCGTCGCCTGCCAATGCACGTTGTCGGCGCGCCTTGCCCAGCTTTGGCTACCGCTGAAAAGCTTTGTATTGAAGACCCCGGTCGGCCCATAAGCTTTGCGAAAGAACTCGGGAGGATCGACATGGTCGATGATGTCCAGCTCGTTTTCCCAGCACAGCTTCCACCGCAGCTCAGAACGCATGCAAAGACCTCCTTTGGTATTTCTTGCTGCTATTTTGAAGCACGCATTGTTTGATTGAAGCAGCGGTCACCCCGCTGCATGTCGGCTCTTCGCGCTATAGCCAGTCCGGACCGTCGAAGGTTTCGCCGTCACTCGCGTCTGAGATCAAGATTCCTAATGCATCATCATGGGAGATTGGTAAAATTAATTGTGTCAATGAAATCATCGATGCTTTGGATGATGAATATACGGGTTTCTTAGGCTTTGACGTGACCTTCCTCCTTGCCGCGTAAGACGACCGCGCAACCCCTTCAGCGGCCGAGAGCAGGGATGAGTTGGACCAGTTGACCCAACATGCGCCTCCCCGTTTACCCACCTATGCCCCGCAGAGCTGTGGCGATAATTGGTCGGCAGCTAGTCCTAACCGCCTGCGCAAAGCTCGCTTCGGCAACCAGCAACGGCGCGAGCGTTTGGTCGCGGCTTCTGATAGAACTTCATCAGGGACGGACGCACGTTCTGTTTCTTGACGCGAGCGATCTACACCTTATTCGCGATCGTCTGCAGTGGCGCTGGTAGACGCGACTTTCACAGCACCATCGCCGCTATCGCTACCGGTCTCGTCTATGCGGCTTAGTAAGCTGTAAATATCTTGCAAAATCTCTTCATCGAAAGTCCGCAACTTCACGATAGTAGCCAACAGCAGAACCGCTTTGGTTTCAGTTTCGCCCCAAAGATAAGGTGCCGCCGGGGCGATAATCTCTTCCGGAGTCGCATCCAAAACCTCACACAGATGAATCAGTCGGCTCACGGTCAAGCGGGATACTCCATTTTCGTACCGGCCGTAGACCTGCTTAGTGATGCCAAGCAAGGGCGCCAGTTTCGAGCGCGGGAGTTTTCGCTTATCGCGGGCTTCGCGAAGGCTGATGCTGATCAAGTTTTCGAGTTCGGCGCTAAGTGCAATCCGTCCGTCAAAAGGTTTTCGATAGACCGGCTTGTCTATGCCTGGATCATCGACTTGTTGCAAACCGAGTTCATTAATCCATTGCTTCAATGATGGTCCTGACATTGCTCCGACTGAGGTAAATGCGCCAGAGCTCTTTACCCGGAAAGTGATGTGCTTGGAACCACCAATGTTTGAATTTCGGTCTCATTTGGCGCAATTTTGTCCACGCGAACCTCACCCGCTTGCTATCGTTCACTCAAATATATCAGTGAGCGCAAGTACATAGATCTAGCCAACACCGAAATCGCTTCACGCAAGGATTATACAATTGCGCCAAATTGGCTATGAACACCTTCCGGGACGTCGTGTGCGGGCATGGTGGTCTTTTGTCCTGCACGTGGAGACTCTCGGCTCACGGCCAACCAATCACGGCTGCGCGTGTTGGCTGCCCTAGGCGATGCCCTCATAGTACCTCTGAAGGGCGGCAGCCATGAACAGCGAGGTTTGTCTAGCTGCGTTTCCCGTCTCGGCGACTCGACCCCTTTTCGCGGAACCTGATCCGTGATGTCGAAAGGCTATTTCCGAGCCGAATGGCACAAAGGGATCGCGCGATGAAACAGAGGCGCGGAGAGGACAGGCTTCGATTTAGTAATTGAAAAAAGCATGCGCGCCGGCAGCTCGAATACCCACATGGCATTGAGCAGGAGAACCCAATGTGGGAGTTAATCACAGACCCTACTGTCGAAGCAAAGGTATCCATCCGGCGGGGTCTCCACCGAATGGATACAAGCAAAGCGCATGCAAATAGACTTGGCGTCGCTCGTCGACGAACCGCTCGAGCATCGAGCAAGATCGACGCCAACCAACGATCGAATATTGCGCAATCGGCACGTATTGTGTTCAGACGGAAATGCGAGTGAAAAGCTAAGTTGTGAGATTGTGGGTGTCTGCACACCGACGACAGCGCGTCGGCTGCGACACCCGGCTATCACCAATACTGCAACTGGTCGGGGGCGTCATAGACAAACCCAGCTCACTTCACGGTCTCCGCTACATCACTGACCCCTGTCGCTATCGTCGTCATCGGGGATCATTCGCTGCAGGAGCCGAATAAGATCGCGCGTCGTGCCGTTCGGAAGTCTCCTGAGAACCCGAGCCAGTGTGAGACAATCCTCGGCCTCCTCCGATGTACGGCCCCAAAGATGTGGCGCAGCTTCAAAGATCATATCGATAGGCATAAAGCCAAGAATCTCACACAGATGGATCATCCGGGTAACAGTCATTTTGGAAAATGCCCGCTCGTAGCGTCCGTATACAGGGATGGACAGACCAAGCATTGGAGCAACGTCCGCACGAGACAGGCCTTGCGCTTCGCGTGTCTTTTTCAGGAACGCGCTGATCAATTCCTCCATGTGTCCCAGGGATGTAATTTTGCCGTCGAAACCTGGCTTTCGACAGATCGGCTTGTCAACCTCCGGATCGGCGGTGCTGACGAGGCCTCTCGAACTTCTGTAGCTTGTTAGATCTTCCGTCACCGCACGTCCCTGTTTTCCTGCCACTCGTTGTAGGCGTGCGCCAACTGAGCGGATTTGAACCACTTGTCATCGCCACACTACAACCGTTTTAAATACCCATTTTGGGCATTTTTTGCGTTATAGCAAATATTTGAGGGTTTAGCCAAATTGCTTCAGGAATGCATGCAAAACAGGCGCTGAGACCGGTCGCCCAGTTCCGTGAAAGATCTGTTGCTATGGCCGCACCCGCCACTGAATCATCTAGGTTAGCGTCGAATTTGAGCGAAAATTCACATTCAATGCTCAACATCTTCTAAGCCGTCATCGTTGAGGACGATAAAAAATAATCTCGAAAACCGATCCATTTCCCCGTCCCAGGATATCCCATTTGGCTAGCTGGGAAAGCTCCGCCGTGCTGGAGATCACCCAGCCAAGAACCCATATCGGTTACCGCTCCCGCAAGCGTGTAGGTTCGAAATTCCGCCTCCTTCAACCAAGCTATCGAAGGAGAGCGCTGCATATCCACCTGCTCCGACCTTTTAGTCCGCTAGCAAAAGGCGGTCGGGGACCGACTTCTCGAAGCGGTTTCCTGCCGGCCGACTAGGGCTACGGCAGCGCCGAAATCCTCGCCAAGCCGGTCGAGTCTAAGGCTTCGGCAACATCGCGCCGAAGAGCAACAGGAAGGGCTCAGTCCTCTTCTCCGCTGGGTCTATCGGCAGCGTAACCTCGTGAAGCGTCAAAAGCATTGGTTCGATCGCAATTGACGCAAAGATAACAGTCGCGTGCGATCGCGCACATTGACAGGTTGGCATGATGCAAGTGCCGACGTGCATTGTGAGCTCGACCCAATTCACTCCCAATGCTGGGTCGGCCTTCGGACGGATCGCTCGCAAGGTTGACGGCGTTCACATACTAGGCGGAGTGGCACAATCTACGACTCCCGACACACGGTGAGCACCGGAAGGCGCCTTCTGCCGCCATTGAACCATTCACTAACAATGCTCTGGTGGCACATCAATTGCTTGTAAGAGCCCAGATCTCTGCCGGCAATGGTTCCGGTCCAAGCTCCAGTGGTTACTATCGACGATGACCAACACTTTTAGATGTAAGGCCCATCTTCGCCCATGTCGTACCCTACGAACGGAGCTCGTCAGCGATCATCACGCGCGGCGGCGTGCAGCCGATCCAAAGAGCTTTGTCACGAGCCACTGCTCAGCGCGGGAGCCTCTTCGGCTTTGGATCAAGACGTCGAGAGCAATGCCATTCTGGCCGACAGCGCCGCCAGAGCCAATGTTTTTCGCACGCGATCGAAATAACCGAATTCGTCCAGATGTCATGTCGCCGCGAATGGGACTGCTTCGAGGGATTCCAGCGGGAGATCGCCTTGCCGAGTTAGGGCTCCCACTGGCACGCGGGTTCATTGGTGACGCCGGTGCCGCATGTTGGCCGCCGCACCCCGCTAAACTTAACGGCGCCCTGGAACCTGAAGAGACACAGCGAAATTGGCCTTTTGTTTGGCACCGGTTGGACTAGGCCCGATGTTCGTTTTCGTCTCAAAAGTGGAGATGCGATATGATTTCGAATCACCAAGCCGACGTCGTTGGCGATAGCGACAAGCTCATCGAGCATGCGCTGCGAGCTGCCATGGATAGTGCTCTAAGTCCGGCTGCGCCGGCTCACCTGCGTGGAGCGCTAGACGCGGCAGTGTTTCCAGGTGGCTCCCGGATGCGCCCCAAGCTCTGCTTGAAAGTCTCCTATGTGTGCGGCGAAAGACATCCTGAGCTGGCGACAAGAGCCGCGGCAGCAATTGAATTGCTACACTGTGCCTCGTTGGTGCATGACGACTTGCCTTGCTTCGATAACGCCGCGCTACGCCGCGGCAGACCGACGGTGCACCGGCTTTTCGGAGAGCCTATCGCCGTTTTGGCTGGCGATGCCTTGATTGTGATGGCTTTCAAATACCTCAGCCTGCAGGCTGCGCTAACACCTGAGTTGGGCGCGCGCATGATCGAGGTGGTTGCGGAGGCGGTCGGCCCCAGTCACGGACTGATCGCCGGACAGTCGATGGAGGCAATGACGCACGTCCCAATCGACCGCTATCACCATTACAAGACCGGCTCCCTCTTTGTCGCAGCGGCCACGTGCGGTGCCCTGGCAAGTGATGTTGATCCGGCCCCATGGTCTAAGGTGGGGGAATTGCTCGGGCATGCGTATCAGATCGCCGACGACATCGCAGATACAGTCGGTCGCGCCGAAGTGCTTGGCAAATTGCCTGCCGTGGACACGCAGCTGAAGCGGCCCAGTATCGTTCGCGGCGAAGGATTGGACAGCGCAGCCGCCAGATTTTACGCGTATCTCGAACAGATAGGTGACACCGTTCCTGCCAGCCCTCACAAACGGTCCTTCGTTAACTGGCTGAATCATGCACTTTGCAAAGGCGTGGCGGGACCGGGAAAAGCCGGGCTAATTCAACAAGCGGCGCTGGATTGCGCACCTTTATGAGCTCCGAATTCCGTTACGCATAACCTAGCTAACCGGCGGCATCATTACCGCTTCATCGTCAACAGCTGCCTCATGAACACTTCGTTCCCTGTATCGAACCCGTGGGCCAGGTGGATTAGAGGTCTAGCTTTAGCGTTAACGGTTTTTGCAACCAGCTAGGCGCCGGCCGACACGAGCGAGCGACGCCGGCATCATCCAGCTGGCGGATGCGCGGAGGGCAACAAGCGCGCCTGGCGCAACGTCGCCAGATTAGGTGAGCCGGTGCAAAAGCAGGCGACGGCCAACTGGCGGATGACGACCTCGAAATGCGCGACGACCGCTTCGGTCGATACCGTAGCCGCTGGCAGCACGCCGGCTGCCTGCCCGGCGATGTCCGCGCCCAGGCGAATGGCCTTGGCCACGTCGACGCCATCGCGGATCCCGCCGGAAGCGATAAGCTTCACCGTTGGCAGCGCCCGACGTACCGCCTGCAAACTGGCCGGTGTCGGGATCCCCCAATCGGCGAACGCCATCGCCACTGCACGGCCGGCGGCATCGCGGGCGCGCTCGCCCTCCACCGCGGCCCAACTGGTGCCGCCGGCTCCGGCGACATCAATCACCGCAACACCCGCCTCGACGAGCGCGCAGGCCACCGAGGCGGACAGGCCCGACCCCACTTCTTTGGCCACGATCGGCACGCCCACGCTACGCGCGGCGCGAGCCATCTGCTCCAGGACGCCGCGCCAGTCGCGGTCGCCATCCGGCTGTAGCGCTTCCTGCAGCGGATTGAGATGGACGATCAGCCCATCAGCCTCCAGCGCATCGACAGCCCGGCGCGCCAGATCAAGGCCGTCGGCCTCACGCAGTTGCGCGGCGCCGATATTGGCCAGCAAGGGAATGTCAGGCGCCAGGCGGCGAAGCGCGCGCGTCAGTCCCTGGGAATTGCGCGATTGCAGGCTCACGCGCTGCGAACCGACGCACATGGCGATCCCCAAGGCTTGCGCCGCCTCGCTCAGATGCCGATTGATGGCCTCGGCGCGTGGCATTCCGCCGGTCATGGAACTGATCAGCAGCGGCGCACGCATGGGCTTGCCTAACAGCGAGGTGCGCAGTCCGATCTGCGTCAGGTCCAGCTCGGGTAGTGCGCAGTGTTCGAACCGGATTTGCTCCCAGCCGGCGGCGACCGTGGCTGGCGCCGTTCGCCGATTAAGCACGAGGTCCAGATGGTCGTCCTTGCGCCGGGTCAGGGCGTCGTCGCACATGCTCGCTCGATCCGCCGTATTGGGCGTTGGCGTTGCGTCGGATCGGACCGAGGGCGCTGCGCGCACGCCGCCGCCTCCCGCGCGTTCACGCCGGCGCACGCTGGCCTCTCCCCGCAGCATCGTTGCCGTAGCGGCTGATCGAGGTCTCGTAGTACTTCGCGCGAATGGCCGCCATGGCCTCGATTAACGGTCCCCATGGCGCAGGAAAGCGTTCCTCCACCATCACTCGGTGCAGCATGCGCTCATGGCCGGCCAGCTCGTCGTTGAGGAAATCCTCCACAGGCATAGCCGGATAACGCTGCAGGAGCAGGATGGCAGCGTTGTCGGCCTCTCCCGCCGACCTATCCTTGGCGCGTCCATGCAGATCGTTCTGCAGGCGCCCTATCGTGGAGATGAGCCGCAGTACCTGGCGAAACGCCGGACGCGCGCGCAGGGTCGCCATGTCCAGCCCCCAAAGCAACGACAGGCAACAGAACACGTTCGCGTAGGCGATCGAATCGATGGAATTGTGCAAGTATTCGGCGTAAGACCAGCGTTGCGCCCCCGCCGCCTGCGCGTGTCCGGCGCGAAGCGCCGCGCAGTAGCACTGGGTATCGTTAAGAAGCTGAGTATAGTCGCGCCTATCGTAGGCGAGCGCGGCCAGGGAAGCGCGCAGCACAGCGCAGCCCTCGAACCCGGGGATCGCGCATGGGCCGCCCTGCCCCAGCGCCTGCTCCACCGCGGCCAGCTGCTCTGGCGCGATCAGGCCAAGGTCGTTGCAATCGTCGAGCCAAAACAGTAGCGCCAACTCGCGATAAAACGCCACGATCAGCTTTTCGTCCTGCGGATCCCGGCCGGTGCGGGCGCTGGTATCGTGCAGGCTCGGTTGGATACGCTGCAGGATGTACTGTCCGCCCCTAACTGCTTCCACGGCATGCTCGTCGGCGAATCCGGTTAGAGAACGCCCCCACTCCAGTACTTGCTGCAGCGCGCTTTCGGTCGGGATCATTGCGCTATTCCTCCTGCTCCCTCGGCCGGGATGCGCCGCCCCCAACGAAGAGCCAGCCACAAGCCGGCGAGTTCGATCACGCGCACGACCCGGGTCGGGCAATACAATTCCTTGCCGATCCACAGCGGCGTCTGCGGCAATTCATGCGCCTCATGGCGAGCGAGCATCCACTCCAACGCGTGCGCGACCGCCAGCGCGATGCGGGCGCGCCCTGTCGGCTCTTCGCGCCCATCCATCACGTGCAAGGCGAACAGCGCATAGGCGGTTTCCTCAAATGTTGACGCGCGACCGGCGCCCCAGCCGCCGTCGTCGCACTGCGCCTGCAACAGCGCCGCCAGCGCGCGCTCGTCGCGCCACTGGGGCACGCCTTGCGCGAGCGCAGCAATTGCATGCGCGGTGGGATACAGCCACGAAACGTGCCATTTTTCATTGTCCCATAGACCGTCCGGGTTGCGATTGGCCTCAAGGTAAGCGCTGGTGCCGGCGGTGGGCTTTCCCAACAGTCTGAACGCATGCAGGGCGTGGATGTTGGTCGACACCGAGGCATTGCGCTCGCCGGGGAAGGTAACGAACAGCCCGCCGATTTCGAAATGGCGCAACGCGTCGGCAGCCGGGTTGCGTCCTGCTAGGCGCAGGATGCACAACGCAACGGCGGTGTCGTCCGCATCGGCCGCGAAGTGCAAGGCCGGACCCAGACCGCGCACGCCCAGACAGGCATCGAGCTGCGCGACGATCACGCCTACCGCCTCGGCGAGCGCGGGATGCGAAAACAACCCGGCCAGATGCAGGGTGTACAGCGACCAGCATGGCTCGAATACGTTGATCGGCCAGACGCTAGGAACGACACCTTCGATGCCGCTACGCGCCGCGCGCGATGCGGCCTGAAGATACCTGTCGGCACGCCCGACCTGTGGCGCGCTCGCCTGTGTGAGGGCGTGCGCACGCCAGGCGGCGGTTGCCGCCGGGCTGATGCCGATGCTGCCGTCGTCGTCCAGGCATGCCGTGGTCGGCGACGTGCCCCAGGCTTCCCAGGAGTGCAACAACGGATGGCCGCTCGGCAGCGGTCCCACCGTCCCCAACTTGGCCAGGCACGCCTGCCGCAACGGCAACAGCGCCGGGTAGCGCGGAAACACCACGTCGTCCACCAAGGATGCGGCCTCGCCGGAGATCTGCGGCAGGATCAGCTCCGCGCCTACCGGCGCGTCTTCCGGCACCGCATCTGCGTAGGGATCCGGCTGGCGCTCGAGGAACCGCGTTGCAGCCTGAACTGCGTCCGCAGCGCCGGGAAGAGGATCGGCACGCTGCAATGCAAGCAACGCCGCCCACGTGGGTGCATGGCGGAACAGTGGGAAGTCAGCACTTCCCCACCCGCCATCAGCCTGTTGCTGCGCCATGAGCCACGCGTATGCGTTCTGCCGACCGGTGACGTTGCCGCGGAAGTGCAAAACGCGCGCCGTGTCGTAAACGGAGGGACTGACGCTGCCGCCATCGCGCGTCTCGTTCAGCAGGTGGCGCAATTCAGAAAGGATCTGTTCGGACAGCGCATTCATGCGGGATGTTCCCTCTGCAGGCAGTTGACGAGAAGCAGGATGGGGCGGACGCCGGGCACCGCCGCGGGCCCGTCGCGGCGAAGCGCACCTATGCTGGCGGCGGTCCGCCGGACAGCGCGGCGGACCGCGGTGGGCAACCGCTGCGATCTGCGCCGTGGAATCGGACACAATGTAGCATCTAGCGCTGCCGCCGGCGGATCGCAGCGGTACGGCGGCGCCTCCGTGCCGACCGGCGCCCATGCGCACGGCGCGTGCTTGAACAGATACCCTTTTGGCCCGCTGCACGGCCTGCGCCAACCGCTCCGCACGCGGCCGCAGTGGGGTGATGGCTTCCTCGGCCTCGGGCCATAGGCCCGGCATTGACTGGCGCGCTGCATGCAGCTCCGTGATCGGCACGCCGGTTGCATTCTTCTCCGCCACATGCTTGCCGGGGGCTTGCCCAGCGTCGTGTCATCCGCTGGCGTGTCATCCTCGACCACCTACGATCCGAAACAGGCGCGATAGCGATCCAGCGCGCGGAACAGCGTAACGCGCGGCATCCTCCGCGACGGCGCATAGCGCGACCATGCGTACGGACGCGCGCACCGGCACTCCGCCGCACGCCTGCGCGCCCAATCCGCCGAACGGGGAAACGCCAGTTCGGTCGTCGTTTAGCATGGAACCCGTCTGCATGTTGTTCATCTCCTTGTACGTGACAGAGAATGCCGCGGCGAGCGGCGAGCCGCGGTGTTGCCGGCGTCGCACCGGGCGCGCGCGCCGAGTGCAGCAATGCCGCCCATCGCCGGCGCCGCTGCCTCCTGACACGGGGCAGACGATCCCAGCTCATGAGAATCCGATGCGGATTGTCATGGACGGATGTGCGGTCGGGTAATAGCGCCGGCCATTTTCGACGCCGCTCATCAACCGCGGCCGCACCCCGGCCTCCTGCATGGTCAATGCCAAGGCGATGCTGAACTGCACCAGCTCCAGCCATACTAGATGATAGCCCATGCAGACGTGTGGGCCGGCACCGAACTGCAGCATGTCCACCGGCCGGATCGGCTCCGTGCGTTGCAGCCATCGTCCCAGACGGAACTGATCAGGCGCTTCGTGCAGCAGCGCCGAGGTCGAGAAATGCAGCAGTGGGATGCACAAATGAGTGCCCGCAGGAATGTGCCGCTGGCCGAGTTGTAATTCCTGCATCGCGCGACGCGGTACGAGCGAGGAAGCCGGATGCATTCGTAGCGTCTCCCGAAACAGTGCCTCTGCGACCGGACATTGCGCCAGGTCCTCGTGCCCGGTCGGCACCGCGCCCACGCGTTGCGCCTCTTCGACCAGGGCGTCCCACAGCTCTGGCTGCTGCGCCAGCTCAATCACCATCCAGGCCATCGTTGAGGCGGAGGTCTCGTGGCCGGCAAGCAGCAGCAAGCGGATATTGGCGACCAGGACGTCATCGGAGAGTGCGCCGTCGCTGCGATCGAAGGCGCTCACCATGTCGTTGATCAACCCGGTGCGCGCGGCGCGCGCGCGCGCGTCCCGGATGAACTGGCGCGACTGCGCGTCGATCCAATCGCGGGCGGCGCGGCCGCGCCGCAATGGCATCCCCGGCAGGTCGATCGGGGGCGCGACCATCAATTGTAGCAGTTGCCGGTACTTGCGATGCCACTCCGACAGGTCTTGGGCGGGGATGCCCATGAGACTGAAGGTGAGTTTAAGCATCAGGTTGCGGGTGTCTGGCAGGATAGCGACTTCACCGCGGTCGCGCCACGCCCTGACCTGAGCCCGAATAATTGGTTCGAACAGCTCGCCAATGCCGGCCTCGGTCAGACCCCTGGGCAGAAACGCCGCATTTATCCCATCGCGCGCCTGCCGGTGCGCGCTACCGTCCAAAGTGACCAACGTTCCGCCAAGGATGTCGGGCGCCATCTCTTCGATCAGTGCCGAGGACACTTCCTTGTGCCGGAGCAATGCGAGCGCATCCGGATCCAGGCATGTCATCAGGTGTCCGGCCGGGCCGAAATCCAGCCAGAAGTGGCTGCCTAGCGTCCTTTCGGCGCGCCGCAGCAGGCGCGGCAGATCGCAGACGATGGCGGGAAGATGCCCGACCAGGGGGAAAGCGCCAGGCATGACCGGGATGTCGTCCCGTAGCCGGTGCCAGCGGTTCAGCGGGTTGAGCAGCATGTCCATCACCAGTGCGACGTTGCGGCTGCTTCGGCGGCGTCACCGGCCGGCAGAGCCGCGCTGTTGCCACCGTCGGCGTAGGTTGGAACATGCGACAACATGCCGCCGTCGATACACAACACCTGGCCGGTGATGAACGCAGCCTCGTCGGAGAGCAGGAATGCGACCAGCGCGGCTACGTCCTCGGGGCGGCCGACGTGCGGCAGGAGCTGGTGCCGGTGTAGATGCCGTTGCATGCACTCGTCCAGCTTGGCGAAGAGGCGTTCCGTCATGATAAGACCTGGCGCAACCGCGTTGCAGCGGATCTTCGCGTGTCCATACTGCGTGGCAAGCGAGGCCGACAGCATGTTCATTGCGGCCTTCGACGCGGCGTAGGACGTCAGTGCGGTGTCGCCGCTGAGCCCTTGGCACGATGACATGTTCACGATCGCGCCACCACCGCGGGTGATCATTTGTGGGATGGCCTGCCGGCAGCAGAGGAGCGTGCCGCGCAAATTGGTCGCCATGGTCTTGTCCCAGACCGCCACGTCCAGGTCGAGGATCGCGCGGTCGTGCGGGGTCAAATGCATGGCGCTCGCATTGTTCACAAGCACGTCTACCCCACCGAAGCGCCGCTTCGCCGTTTGGAAAAGCTCTGCCACCGCCTGCGCATCTGCGATGTCCATGGCCACGGCCAGCGCTTGGCCCGCTTCGGCTGCGATCTGTGCGGTGCAGGCGATGGCAGCGGGGCCATCAATGTCGGCCACCACCACTCTTCCGCCCTCGCGTGCGATGGCGAGGGCGCATGCCTTGCCGATCCCGGCGCCGGCGCCGGTCACCACGGCCACCTTGCCTTTAAATCGTTCCATCATGTTCTCCTGGATTGCGTAGGTCTTCGCTGCATGTCGCTCAGCGTCTGCCTGAGAGGGCGTAGGGCCGGGGTTGGTGCAGTGGTTATCGCCGGCTTCGCTTTCGATCACCCGAATGGCCGCGACCGGGCACTGGCTTTCTGCTTGCCGCACGGCGGCGTGCAGCGCCTGCGGGACCGTCGCCATGCACACTTCGGCCACGCCGTCCGGTTCGCGCTGACGAAAGGCGCCCGGCAGCGTCAACACGCACTGACCAGTGGTTCCGCACAGGTCCTGGTCGACCACGACGCGAACCTCAGCCGCCGCCTGCGCGTGCAGCCGCACCGGCAGCGCGCGGAACGTCCTAAGGAACGCTGAGGGCTCCCGGGTCGGCTGCTCGGCCAAGGCCAACGTGGGGAAGCGCGCCTGGATCTGCGGCAGGCTCTCGGCCAGCTGCACCCTGGCGAGTTGCGCACCTAGGCAGAAGTGGATGCCATGGCCGAAGCTCAGCATAATCTTTCCGTCGTTCGACATGCCAGGCCTGGTGCCGTAGAACCGCACCGGATCGAATCGGTCGGGATCAGCGAAAGCGTCCGGGTCGCGATTGCCGGCCGCGATCAGCACGCGCACGTCCGCGTCCTTCGGGATCACCACGCCACGCAATTCGATGTCGCGCTGGGCGATACGCGGAATGGAGCTGAACATGGCGGGCGCCTCGCAGCGCAGTACTTCTTCCACGAATGCCTCCACCCCTGCGGCGTCTCCCTGCAGCCAGTGCCGCTCCTCGGGGTAGGCCAGCATCGCCAGCACCGCATGGTCGATAGTCGCAGCAGTGGTGGCGAAGCCGCCCAGCAACATGCCCCACAGCATGCTGATCAACTCCGCGTCCGAAAGCGTGTCGGCATCGTCGCTGTGTGCGCCGACCAGTGTCGACACGATGTCGCGGCAGGGATCGGCGCGCTTGCGCAATATGAGGTCGCCGAAATAGGCCTTCACCCTGGCGCTGGCCACGTCCGCCGCGGCGAGCTGTGGATCGCTGGCGTGCGGGCTCAGGCCTTCTAGAATGGCGCTGACGATCGCTGAGAGCTCGAAAATGTCGTCTTGGGGCATGCCGAACAATTCAGCGAAGACAAGCATGGGCAAGGCCAGTGCGAATTCCCGATGCAGGTCCACCGCCTCTCCTCGCTCCAGTGCGGGCGCCATGCCATCCAGGCGGGCTGCGACGATGCGCGCGATGCTCGGCCGCAGGTTGTCGATATGGCCCACGGTGAAATCGCGCGAAATCAGCCGGCGCAGACGCGTATGCGTCGGTGGTTCCTTCATGGCTAGCGTGGACGCCAGCAGATTGAGCGACAGGCTGCTCGCCGCACGCGGGAAATAGCGCGCCAGTTCGGATGGCGCCGGTCCCCGAAACGCATCGCCCGTGGCCTTGAACGCCCAGTAGATGTCGGCGTGGCGGCTCAACAGAAAGATGCCCGACGCCGCGCGGTGCACCGGATCGTGCTCTTGCAACCACCGCATGAACGGGTACGGGTCTTGGATGCATGCTGGCGACGCCAGCTCGGCGAAGGCGTCGTGGCATGCTGCCTTGGTTCCTTGCACGTCCATCTTGGTTACCTGTCGGGTGGCTGATCTGACCGGCGCGCGCCAGGCGCCGTCAAATGAGAAAATTGCGATACCGGGCGGCGTCCGCACCAGATCACCGGCATCTCCTCGAACCCGCCGGTGATGATCTCCTTGCGCAACTTCAGTTCTTCGGGCGCCACGGCCAGGCGCAACGCGGGAAAGCGCTGGAAGATCGAACCGAATACGGCCTTCAGTTCCAGCCTGGCCAGCGCCGCCCCGATGCAATTGTGCTGCCCGTAGGAGAACGCCAGGTGGGGATTTGCGTCGCGTCCGATGTCGAAGACTTCCGGGTCTTTGAAATGGCGCGGATCAAACGAGGTCGCCGGCAGGCCGACCAGTACTTTGCTCTCCGCGGGTATATGCACGCCTGCGATGGTCACGTCGGTCCGGGGATAGCGCATGATGCCGTCCCAGCCCGCACCAGGCGAATACATGCGCAGTATCTCCTCCACCGCCTTGTCCACCAGGGACGGATCGCGGACCAGGCGTTCGCGCTGTTGCGGATGGCGAAACATGGCCAGCAGGCCGAATTCGATCTGCGCAACGGTGCTCTCGTGCCCCGCCACCAGCACGCCCGCCGCGAGGCCGATCGCCTCTTCCTCGGTCGCTTTGCCCTGGTCGACCGCGGCGAGCAGATCCGTCAGCAGGTTATCGCCCGGCTCCTGTCGCTTGCCCCGTATTTTGCCGTGAATGTAGGCGCGGAGCTCTTCCCAGGCCAGGCCCGACGCGCTGCGCGGGCCGCTTTCATGCTGGTGCGTCATCACCTCGTCGGAGAGTCCTGCGAAAAAGGCGTGTTCCTCGAAGGGCACGCCCATCAGCGCGCTGATTACCTTGGCCGGAAGCGGAAAGGAGACATGGCGTCGCAAGTCTGCGGGCTGGGGCTGAACCGCCAGCGTATCGAACAACTGCACAGTGATCGCCTCGACCTGCTGCGTAAGCAGCTTCACCCTGCTGTTGCTGAAGGCCGGCGCCACGATCGTGCGTAACCGAGCATGCTCGTCCCCTTCGTGCGAGACCAGCCATCCCGGCGAACCGAGAATGACCGAATCCGGGGTGAAATCCGTCGGAGGCATTCCCGCGGGCCGGAATGCCGCGTCAGACAGCACCGCCTTGGCCTCGTCATAGCCTGTCACCCACCAGCATTCGTGCCCGGACGGAAGGCGCACGCGGTGGATCGGACCTTTGGCACGTAGCGCCAACATCTCGGGCGAGGGCTCGATGTGATCGACCCGCCACATCGGCAGCGCCGGCAAGGATTGTTCGGACATGGTGACGCTTTACTCTCTGAGCCTGGAAGGGGCGGAAGATGATGGGCAGACTGCGGGCAGCAAATGAGCTAAGACAGCGCGTAGACGACGTCCTCTGCGGCGATTACCAGCGCCAGATCCTCCGACCGCACGAACGGCGGGGGGAAGGCACTTCCCAATTCCGGGCGCGCCAGCGCAGCGCCCAGGCACAGATACAGCCCTTAGCCGAGCGGCAGGTGCGGGTTGTGCAGCCGGTTGAAATCGAACATGTCGGTATCGCCATAGGTCGCCCGACCGTAGGAATTGGCGCAGCAGGTTCGACCGCACCCACCTACCGACCCGTCCGCAAACATAACTTCCAGACCAGTCCCACACCCCCGGCTTCCCTCCTGGCTCAAGGTCTGCCGCTTTGGCTGTACCGCCCGCGACGTGGGCGATCGTTGTGGCTCGCAAATGAAGAACTCTAGATCGCATCCAACACTCCTGAGATTTTCCCGGTCACAACGGAGCCACTATCATTGCCACAGCAAACCATCGGGACCTCACGAGACGCGAACAGCGACGCACCGCCCGAAGACCATCGCGCTGCGATTGGCGACATACCGTGACCAGAGCAAATCGCGTGCCGGGGTGAATTCGTGGGCTCAGCAGGCATTTCGTAGCAGCGCGTAGTGTCAAGCTCCCGCCATTCAGTCTCAATGCCGACAACCGCTGAGTACATGTCTGACAAAAGCCTGCTCTAACGCCGGTCTGCGTCCGATAGTCGGCGACCTGCATTGGGATGTCCCCGCGGCGGGCTTTCGTGCAACAATCCGCGCCATCTTCGACGTCGAAGTTGCCCCGCCAGTTTTCGTCCGATGGGCGGGAACGTCGTCGACTGCGCCGAGGCCGCCGCGTTAAAAGCGCCGGCCCTGGGCAAATCTCACTGGACCCGCCTCGACTCACCGTCCGGAACACTGCAATAAAGTTTGCGGAGCTTATTTCCGCCAAATGCAAGTTGCGAACTTGCAGTCATCTCGTTTTGACGTTGTTCTCAATGTTTCCACCCCCGCGCTTACCGAGACGGTCGAGCTTCTCGATCGGCGTAGGTCCAAAAGGCAAACGGGAAACGCTCAAATTTTCGAGGCATGTTCTCTTCCGGAAACATGTCATCTAATCAGAAGCGGCGGTCGGCAACAGTCGCCTTAGTCGGAGGTGCTTTCTAAACCAGACGATGCCCCCAGAAGCCTCCTGCTTGACGATTTCGATCGTCCAGTCACCATGGCCGCACATTGCTCGCCTCAACTAATCTTCTTGCCTGCATCATAGCCGGATATTCCGCCGCTTTCCGTGGTCTTGACGCTTTGGCTGTCGATAATCCCTGCCGTCGGTTGCGCCTCCCGTCCCTCGATTTCCCGCGCCGCCATCACCAGAAGCTGGTTGATGCTCTGCCACAGTCCGATCGCGCGCCAAGCATAAAAATAACCGCGCACTGTCGAAACCGGCGGAAAATCGCCCGGCAGCATGCGCCATTGGCAGCCGCTCGAGGGGATATAGAGGATCGCCTCCACGACCGGGCGCATATTCGTCGTCCGACGCCGCCCGCCACGACGCGCTGGCGGGATCAGCGGTTTGATCAACGTCCATTCCCGGTCCTTCAAATCACTTGGAAAACGAAGCACGTCTCGGTTATGCCCACGGCGAGCGATAGCAGTCCAGCTCATCGAAACCCCATTTGATTTAGCACCAATAGGGAATCACAACTGCCTGTTATCGCACAACTTCTTTTAAATCGGGCTCTTAGACATGTTCCACCTCGATTTCGGAGAATACTTTCGGTTGAAGCGCTTCCACAATATTTGGATGCGTTATTCTTGTTCCAAGAAGACGCTTGTGCTCGCTAATATCGATCCGGGATGGGCGAAATACGTCGCGCAACGCGGCGATACTCGCGTACGGGTCTAGCGAACCACAAAAAAATACGTCTATCGCGACCATGCGTTCTTCGTGCCAGGTATTTACGCAAATGTGCGATTCAGCGAGAATTGCGAAGCCCGTGACGCCCCCATCTTCGCTATATTTTCTATAACTCGATTCCAGCATCGTGGCGCGGCAGTCATGAACGGCTTGCGCTACCGCCGCCTCAATCGCTTCAGTATCTCCCGTATTTTCTGCATCCCACATATCGATAAAGAGATGGGTTCCGGCGCATACTCGGTCTGAGCTAGGGTAATTTATTCCGCCTTTAGGCGCTCCGTTCAGCATATATATGCTCCGCTTCTTGGTTTTGCATTGGGTGTGCAGGCGGCATAGCCATGATCTCCGTGGTGGCTTGGAGAATATCCTTTACGGAGGCTTCGTCTGGGTTTGTACCGCCGGCAATTGGATAGATCTCAGAGGCTTCGCCAAAATTCCTTAACAACGACAGCATGGGACCGGGCGACACCGCCCAATCCAAATAGGTATATTCATTCCCCTGAACCGTGTTTCTCAAAGGGTGTTGGACGGCCCAGTTCATGCTGATTGTGATCAGAGAGCCCGTTTTCCGCCAGCTTTCTAAGGCCGAAAACAATTGCTGCCTTTCAGCAGCTCCCTCGCCCATGCCAAATAGGAGGGATACCCCAACCTTGATTCCGGCTTCGGACAAGATCTCAACTGCTTTGTCCGCGCGTTCCATCCACGAACCCTTCTTGGTGGCGATGTTCTTGTGAAGACCTCCAACAAGTTCTGGGCGCGGTGTCTCGACCCCGATGAAAAGATACTCCAGGCCCATGCGGCCTAGTCTTCGTGCAAGGGCTGGGTTATTAACGATTTGGTCAATGGTCGCTTGTCCGCCAAGCCGCACAGGATTTTCGAGTGGGTCGAATACCTTTTCAAACTGGGCTACGAGGGCCGAATTCCATCCAAGAAGAGTTGAGTCTTCAATGAACGCCGAGACAGGAAAGTTTTCGCCGTAATCTGCCTTGACTACGCGGTGGGCTGCTGCGAGCTGGCCGCATAACCGGTGGGGGCTTGTCTTGAACTGTCGAGGAGGCCCGACAACGCTGACCCTCTCACTGCAGAAGATACAATCATAGATACATCCACGCCCGATGTCGCTGAAGACGTGCGCGGTAGGCGCGCCACCAAACACGTCAAAGCTAGTTGTAATTCCGAACATTTCGGCTGGGGATGGCATCCCATTATAATCGAGCGGCATGCCCGAAGAGCACACAGTGTGGACCTGATCGTCCATGATTGTGCCGGCGATCCAGTGCCCCGGGGTGGTCGTCAGGTGGCCCAATGAGAATTTCGCCTCCCTTGGCGAAAAACCTCTTGCTTCCAAGGAAGCTACGACGCACCCAATTTCCGCGATAAAGTGTTCACCATCTCCGGAGAGCACGATGTCGAAACAGTTGGAAACTTTTCCGTCAGCAATTAGCCGCAGAGGGGACGCTAGATGATGTCTTACACGATTTTCGTCATCCCGATATATTGTTTCGGTGGCGTGGCGACCGCCAAGAACGATACAAACGTCATCGCCTAGAAACTCTCTGATGTATTTCGCTGTCTCAATCGCACCACGGAAGCATATCGACATCGCTCCTATGAGAACTAAATTGGGCCGGACCCGGACTAATAGCGGCGTTAGCCTTCGCTGCACATCGTCCATGTCAGATAGCAGAAGCGTTGATTGTCGCCTGTCACTCCTGGTGCCGCGCCAATTGCTTTCGCCCCATGCACCTTCCGCCTTGGATGCCAGTGACGCAGCATATCTGCAGGCATTGTAGAGGCTTGCCGGATCGGCGCTTGATAATGCCATTTCGCCCGCCTCGCCGTGAGAAAACTGGGGGGCAGAACACGCGATTACACGTAAGCCCACGGGCTTCCTCCACTATCTATAATATTTTTTGAAATGATTCGGGCGGTTAAGCGATCCTTTCTTCGGTATTAGACTTGGTCGTATCCGATGGCATAAGTATTGATACAGCAAATATGCTAGTATAACCGCGACGTACGCAGAATACACCAAGTGGTAATGCTCGGTATATTTGATAATCTGTCCTCCGCCGAAATTGCCTTAAGGGGTGCGCCGTTTACGCCTTGGGTCAAGCTGGGGGACGTTGGACTGCTCAGTTTCATCGCGATCACGTTTTTGTGGCTGGTCTGCCTGCCAAGTTCCTGAATGTATCGACCTGTCGCTCTCGCGCGTGGGCCGGAAGGACATAAATAGCAGGCTCAAGAAATAGATGACCTGAAGCAAAAACGAAGCCGCTAAGGTTACGGCGAACGCTTTGAAGATGGAAAGCGAGGCAGCGTAAGCCGAAACAGCACTGGTGCACGTGACCAGCAGCAGGATGCAAAAAAAGGTTCTAAAGGGCAAGGTCTTGCTCCCCGTTCGTTCGTCCAATGTTTCAACTGCGTCAACGCCGACGATTTCGCCCGATTCGTCCACCCTATGAACGTGCATGACTTCGCCGTGAGCAGGCGTTGAAACAGCGTCTGCAATCAATGCGGGCTGCGCCGTCGACAGCGATCAAATACTTCGGCATTCAGCTGGTGCCATAGGTTGCCAAAAGCCGGGTAAGCGCGAATACGCCAAAGTGGCGACTTCTTCCTTCGCGGCTTCCAACTCGGCAAATGCAATGAATGTCTTCCGCCCTTCAGTGTTGACCTTGTCCAGTGGAACGGGAGGCCTTCGGCAACGTAGTAAACGCCGCAATTTTGAGGCGTCAGCTTTCCGTTTCTCGTGCCCATGGCGCCACGCTCGCGGACTCTGAGCGAACCGGCGCGATAGAGTTCATTCTCGCGGATCCTATCATTCGTCATTGCGCTCATAGGAGCACCGGGGAGCGGCGATCAATACGCACTTGCAAGCTTTCCAGTGCGCCCGCAACGATGAGGCCCTTGTTCACTACTCGGTCCATCGGAACAAACACAGGATCAAGCACCGGCCGGCAACATTCAAAACGTCGCGCGGCTTCCGTCATCATTATTGACGGCGAACGATAAGGTTTACTACCATCGCCTCCCAAAAGCGCTATTTTCCCGGCAAGAGGGATCGGGTACCCGTCAAAGATCGTAAAGGCGGTTAACCCAGCTCGCAAAGCTTCTTCCCCAACAAATAGCGAGTGCATGTCGTCGAAGCGGATCATCTGAATAAGATCACTGCCAATTAAACCGGAGATCGATGCAATGCTGTTGCGATCAGGGAGCTCAGCGGCGCGAAAGATCGCACTTTCCGACTCCAACAGATACACAAAATTTTCCATATCCTTGCCTTCTAATTTCTTGAAAAGAGCCCGTGCCCAGCTGCTTTTGGCTGGAGCGAAAGCGACTTGTCCATCAACTCGGGATAGCGACAACGCGCGGCAATATGCAGATTTCAGTGTGCTGTGTAAATGGTCCTGCGCCAATTCGGTTCGGCTTAAACCAAGCTTGGCTCCGGACGCGGCGCTCCGATAGCGATCATCATGTTGTATTTGATGTGATATTATGATTGGCATGTTTTTATTCCGGCACGCCCCTATACAGAATTCGCGCCAACAATGTACGCGACGATGTTAAACCATACCGGCGGCCGCGCAGTCGACCAGGGCGGGTTCAGCAATCGAACGTGGCGGCCATCGGCGTCGCCGCTCGTATGGCTCGACATTTGTCCCACTTTTGCGGAACGGAATCCCGACCTTGGGCAGATTATGCAAACGAGTGCGTGTTCCAGATTTGACGAGATCTTTACGTTGTACGAATACCCGGCAGAATTAGAAACCATCTCCCACCGCTGCAGACGCGAGCGCCTGAACTCGAAGCTGACGAGTGGAGCTTCTATCAATGCACTCCTTACGACGTTGAAAGCAGAAAGAAAATCTGCAATCGGCGAGTTCCATCCGAGCATCACGACATTTGGCTAGCGCAACCGGGGCAACAGCCGCGCTCACTGTTGGCTTACTCAAGTGCGCTGAGTGCCGCGGTCGCGAATTCGCCCTCGGTCCCCAGGCGTTTTTGGTGCCGCGTTTTGAGCGTTATTCAAAACGCAAATGATGACATCCAATCAATCTATTTTTCCTGATTGGCGACCTTGGTGCATGACGGAGGTGTCTAACCAAGGAAGCCGATCGCGACCGCAGCGGAGAGCGTACAAAAATGCAATAGATAGGAAGCGGCAGATTTTATTGCGTATCCCGGAGAGATACTGGCGCCGCCTTGTTGCTCGCTATGGCGGCGGCCTTCGGAGCGCGGCGAACAGGCCCGGTCTCCAACTACTCTGAGGACTATAGAAGAGACATATGGATAACTCTATCGGCTAACGCGTCTTTGCGCAGGCGTTGATCTTTGATCTTCGCTCGGATTGCTGCATTCAGACTGCTCGATCGGCGCCGCAGATTGAAAGCCTGCGTTTGTCCGTTTGGCGACCACTGGAGGCGGGATCGCCTCCCCGCTGCACGGGCGATCGAGGCTTCAAGTGTCACTTGCTCAAGCTGGCACAATCTTTGAATGTTCGCCTTGCGAGGGCCAAAGCAGCCAACTGAATTCGATTATTGGAGAAAGTGACGAAGCGCATGCCAAATGTGCATCACATCGGGGTCTCGACGATAGCGGACGCAGCACGTCAAACCAGCATAGCCGTCGACCACTGCGACGATTGCCAAACACTCTATGTCAGCCGACCATGCCAGATGGGTCTTAGGTTATATTTTGATGACTATGTGCTCTTCCGCGTTTTTTCGCGCGCACTTGAAGAAATTGAGATGGGGATTGCCACCGCGACCGAGGCAACCGGCCTTTCACTTAGGGAGCTGCGGGATATTCCAACCCGCAGTTTCCCGGCAAGGCTCATCCGCGCCTTTGCCCTGCAAGAGGCGAGTGATTGCGTGCGTGATGCGGAGGAGCAACTGTTGCGCGATATGCTTCTAGCGTATGTCCGGCCAGGCGACCCTGAGGGCGTGCGTTTCGCTAAGATCATTGCGCGACGTTCCATGCGTGAAGACCACCTCTGGCGGGATCTCGGCTTGCTTGACAAGACCGAACTTGGCAGATTGCTGTTCGCGCATTTTCCGGCGCTGGCGGCAGGCAACACCAACAACATGAGGTGGAAGAAGTATTTTTACCGCAAGATTTGCGAAGCTGAAGGCTTTTCCCTTTGTAGCGCTCCCAGCTGCAAGGAATGCGGCGATTTTAATGAATGCTTTCTGCCTGAGGAAAGCGGAAGTCTTTCTGGAGCGGCAGAGTTCGTCGGGCGCCAGATCTTGAAAACGTGAAGGCCCCAGATGCAACCTAGCGGGCTTGTCCGGCGACGTTGGACCGAGAACGGGGATCCTTGCTCCCGATATTTGCGACTGTGCGGCACGCGCAAATGCCACTTCCTTAAAGATGAGCGGTGATGTCGTCGTCGGATGGTGATCATCGGGCGATTTTGATAGCACCTACTAAAATTGCCATAAGCTCTTCGCCGTATTCGACTACGCGATCCACAATTTGTCGGAGCTGAGCGTGCGCCTGGAAAAAAGCATCTGCGACTAGCGCTTTTACTTGATACCTTGCTCCGATCTTTGCTGTAGCCTTCGAGCATTTCCTCAGAATTGACCCGCTGACGATCGAAACCGGCTCTGTTGTCAATCTCAGCCTATGGCGAAACAATCCGGCCGCAAGACTGCAGCTGCCAAGCTGGCGGCATTCCTCCTATGTGTTCATGGAGACAGCATAACAGCGAGTTTGTTGTAAGCGACAATCTCTACTGTGCCTTCATCTGCGTTCTGCTGATCATCCGGCCTTAATCCGACGCGTGGTGCGAAGCCGATCGGCCATCAAGACGGTATCGATCTGTTTGGCTCTACGACTTGCCACACTACTTCTGTCCCTTCGCTTGGGATGTAGGGATACGGACGACATTTGTTGATCTTTGAGGCTAGCGATTTCGAACCGACAAAACCTCACAGCCGCTTCGTCCAGTTTGGCGGCTTCGGGACAAGAGTTTGTCGAACCCGCCTTCGAAAGTTTGGAATTAAATAGCTGAAGATCAGCAAACCAACTGTTTTATATGCTGCTGCCCACATGGCACGGGTTTTGAAGACTGCCCTGGGAGGCGGCGCGAGCTGCCGGCCTTTTACTCAGCGATGGATGGAACGAAAGAAGGAAGGCGATATGTCAGATTTGCGTCAAATCGCATTTTACGGCAAAGGGGGGATCGGCAAGTCCACCACCTCCCAAAATACGCTCGCAGCGCTTGTCGACCTCGGGCAGAAGATCCTGATCGTCGGATGCGACCCGAAAGCCGACTCCACCCGGCTGATCCTGAACGCCAAAGCACAGGACACGGTTCTGCATCTGGCAGCCCAGGAAGGTTCGGTGGAAGACCTTGAGCTCGAGGACGTGCTCAAGGCCGGCTACAAAGGCATCAAGTGCGTGGAGTCCGGCGGTCCGGAACCGGGCGTCGGCTGCGCCGGGCGCGGCGTCATCACCTCGATCAATTTCCTCGAGGAGAACGGCGCTTATGACGATGTCGACTACGTCTCCTATGACGTGCTTGGCGATGTGGTGTGCGGTGGCTTCGCGATGCCGATCCGTGAGAACAAGGCCCAGGAGATCTACATCGTGATGTCCGGCGAGATGATGGCGCTCTATGCCGCCAACAACATCGCCAAGGGCATCCTGAAATATGCCCATTCCGGCGGCGTGCGGCTCGGCGGCCTGATCTGTAACGAGCGCCAGACGGACCGCGAGCTCGACCTCTCCGAGGCGCTGGCTGCCAGGCTCAATTCCAAGCTCATCCACTTTGTGCCGCGTGACAACATCGTCCAGCACGCCGAGCTCAGGAAGATGACGGTGATCCAGTACGCGCCGGACTCCAAGCAGGCCGGGGAATATCGGGCGCTAGCCGAGAAGATCCATGCCAATTCGGGCCAAGGGACCATTCCGACCCCGATTACCATGGAAGAGCTCGAAGACATGCTGCTCGACTTCGGCATCATGAAGAGCGACGAGCAGATGCTGGCCGAACTACAGGCCAAGGAGTCAGCGGTGGCTGCGGCTCAATAACTGCCGCTGTCGACAGGACGCGCTGGCCCTTGAGCCAGCGCGTCCTTCCACGAAAGACGCTTCGTCGACGACGACCTAACCCGAACCTTGAAAGGGGCAGGGGCCCATGAGCCTTGATTACGAGAATGACAGCGTTTTGCATGAAAAGCTCATTGCGGAAGTGTTAGCGCAATATCCAGACAAGGCGGCAAAGCGCCGCAAGAAGCACCTCAGCGTCGCAACGAGCGGCGACGAGCCTGGCGATGAGCCGAAGGCGCTTTCCGAATGCGACGTCAAATCGAACATCAAGTCCATTCCGGGCGTGGCACGTGCCCAATAGGACCCAGCTTTCGAGGGAAAAAAACGTGTCAAATATTGAATGTGAACGTGACACGGACTGCAGGCGAAAGTCTGTGCGCGCACCGTCGTCGATTTTCGTTCCGAACACAAATAGCGGGGCGCAGTTGCCTTGGTATACTATCTACCCAACAATACAGGAGTTTTCTCCAGAAATCGGCGCCCACACTTATGAGCAATGGCTGAGAAGCCAGGGAACTGATGACGCTGTCTCGCTCTATCTCCACATTCCATTCTGCCGCTCGATGTGCTGGTATTGTGGTTTTCCGACTAGCATCACTCGTCGGGATACTTTGATAACCGATTATCTAGCAATGCTGCGCGAGGAAATCCGCCTGGTCGCCGAGCAAGTGCCGCAGGCACTCTCCGTGGGTGACGTGCACTTTGGCGGCGGATCCCCGACCATTATGCCATCGGCAGACTTCCTGTCGCTAATGGAACTCCTGCGCGGCCGTTTTGCGCTTGAGCGAGGCGCAACCATTGCCATTGAGGTCGACCCGCGCACGTTCACCACCGATATGGCCGAAGCCCTAGAAAGAGCCGGTGTGAATCGCGCAAGCGTCGGTGTGCAGAGCTTCGATCCCGTCGTACAAAAAGCGATCAACCGGATTCAGAGCGAGGCGCAAGTGATGACCGCCGTCGAAAACCTCCGCCTGTATGGGGTCAGGCGTATCAATTTCGATCTGATGTTCGGTTTGCCGAACCAAACCGTCCAGTCCTGTCTAGAGAGCGCAATGTTAGCTATTGCGATGCGTCCCGACCGTCTCGCGGTTTTCGGTTATTCCCACGTTCCATCTTTTCGAAAAAATCAGCGCTTGATTGACACCGCAGCACTGCCCGATATAGCCGCGCGAGCTGAGCAGGCCTCAGCCATGGCCGATACGTTAGTTGCAGCAGGCTATCTGCAAATCGGTCTCGACCATTTTGCTTTGCCGGATGACGAGCTTGCAATAGCACAGAGAGCTGGTCGTCTGCGCCGCAATTCGCTTGGTTACTCTGCCGAAACCTGCCCAACTGTCATCGGTTTGGGCGCGTCCGCCATCGGTCGTTGCGGCGACGGTTACGTTCAAAACGATCTCACGCAAAGCTGTTATAACCGACACATAGCATCCGGCCGCTTGGCGATCTCAAGGGGCTACCGTTTAACTACCGAGGATCGCGTAAGAGCTGCAATCATCGAACAGCTCATGTGCTACTTGGAGGCGGACATATCAGCAATCTGTACGGCCCAGGGATTTGATCAGACCCATCTAGTGAGTTCAGCTAAGCAGCTAGAGATTCTGGCTGAGGACGGGATCGTTCAGTTTGACAACGGTTTAGTCCGTGTACGGCACGAATGTCGCTCTGCCCTTCGCCATGTCGCTGCCGCGTTCGATGCTTATCTTGGCCGCCAGCCCATCTAGACTGGCAAACGGAGGGCCTTAGAGTGATCACATAATCGAGCTCGAGTTCGTCGAGATGTTAGGCAGGAGGCAAGCCCCAATTGCTCGATTTAAATCGATCGCTGAATTCGAAGTCAATGGCATGTGTCGGTCTCGATCGCGTCACAGTTCAGCTCTCGCCACTGGCAAAGAAATCCGCCGTCAGATCGTGCAAGGTCTGGCGCAGAACGGCTTCACCGGCTCGGTTGCGCGCGCCAACTTGAAGCAGGCGACACCTTCGTTCAAAGCGCCGGACCAGACGCCCGGACAGTTCAGCTTGACGTCACCAATGCGGCTTCGATTGCGCAAGCGGCGGAGACGCGCATCAAGAAACCTGCGGCAGGCTCGATGTCCACAGTGGCGATCGAGCGCGGTTAAATGCCTAGAACATGGCCTAAACACGCTTGTCGTCGATGTCGACGAAATGGGACCGTGCTTGGAACCCTAGCCGTACACAGGTGATGCTGCCGCTGGCTCCGCGAAGCACCGGCGGCAAGAACCATCAACATGCCCAGGGCGACAGGTTGCCTGACGCTGAACAATGATCCTTCGACGTGGCCTAGGAGAACGCTTTCAATGCCGTCACTTGCAATAAACCGGGCTCAACGTGTTGCACTGCGACAGGTCACCGTTCAAACCGCTCCAGCATTGTTCTCAACTGCGCGTTTTGCAGCCTTAGCTTTCTGGCTAGCTGCCCCCTGAGCACCCTGATGTCTTCGTCGAGGCTCATCTGGTCCGCAGTGTGAATTGCCGGGGCCGCGTTTGCAATCGCGGCTGATGCCTTCTTACGCGGGGCGACCTCGAGAGTTCGCACGAACTTCGTAGCATCATGCCCAGCGACGATGTCGGTACCAAGCTCGCCGAATGGAGGTGGATCAGCCGCCTCAACGATTTTGGCGTCTTGGCCGTCGACCTGATCGTGGCTGCGACGAGAGATGGCCTCCTCAGTCTCGTTCATGCCGATACCGATTCCGACTTCTTTGGAAACAACAAACTCGGTGGAAATTGCAGGAGAATGGCCGTGACGGGGAAGCCCCTCGCTTGCCGGTCGAACGGCGCTAATCAGGCTCTTCTCGGCAGGCGTTTCGGTCGGACCGGCAATAGCCAACGGGTCCGGCGTAACCTTTTGGTCCGAGCCGTTTTCTCGCTTTTGTTCGCGACCCGGTGAGATCAGTCGGGCAAGAAGTTTCCAGGGAGACGCCATCTATCTGACCTCGCGTTTTATCCCGCAAGCAGGCAGTGAGTTTTAGGTCCGGCAACAGCATTTACCGTTGCCGAATTGTTTGTCTCGATAAGAGTGTAGATACGGCCGGCTAATTGACCGGCTGCTTATATTAATCGAGCTTGAGCCGTTTGCGCAGATCTTCATTTTCAGCGCGAAGTTTTTCAGCAAGAAGCTTGCGCAGTCGCTGATTTTCTTCTTCCAACTGCAAAAGGTCTGCCATCTCATCGATCGCCGTCATCGGGGCGGCCGGCGCTGTCTGCACAGCTTTTGGAGCGCGGCGCATAGGTGCACTTTTGGCGCTCGCCGTGGCTTCGATCGCCTTTGTCTTGCGCCCTCTCCTCTTTACACCACCGGCCCCGGCCAGAGCAGCTGCTGGCTCTGCCGTAGCGTCAGCGGACGCGGTCTCGAGTGCCGCGGCTTTTTTGGCGCGCGGTTTGCGCTGTTTCTTCGGCGCATTAGGCGTTTCGACAACGGTCTGTCCATCGACATTGGTTGTCGTATTAGTCTCGTCGGCCATGCTCATCTCCTGTGTATCTGATGCAGTTGTCGACGGGCCGAGAGGCGCTGTCAACAACTGCTCGGCCTGATCTTGTTCCGGCAAAGACATTTCGCTGTCGGGTTTGCCACTCTGAGAGCTACCTGACAGAGCAGGCAATGCCTCTTCCTCTAGATCGCGCGCGACTGACTTTAGATCCACATTGCCCCAGATCGAGTTCGATCTGGTATCGAGTTTTCGCCTGCCGTTCTTGTACTCGACGGCAAAACTGCGTTGCACTTTTTTCAATATAAGAGGCCTTGGAGAATCCACGGGGTGGCTGATGTTATGCTGGAACGGCACGAATAGCGCCTACCGGACTTCCAGTCCATACCCACGGACTAGCCTGCGGCCAATTTTTTAGCCCCGCGTTATTTTTTTGAAGTTACCGCGCCTCTGCCGATTTATCGTGGCCCCCGGGGAAGCGCTCGCGCATCCGCCACCGCATCAAGGCAAGTATCGCCGCAGAGGCCTCGGAAGTACTTTCCGACGATGAAATCGTCGCTTGGCTGAAGGAAACCGGCATCAGCATTGCGCGCCGCACTGTCACAAAGCATAGGGAGGCAATGGACAGCCAGAGCTGGCTCGGGAAATTTGAACAGCTAGGATAAGTGGAATTTCTGCCTGACTTTGGCTTAGATGCCGGGAACAGGAGATACCATGACAAGACGACCGCGCCGGAACCATAGCCCGGCTTTCAAGGCGAAGGTGGCGCTTGCCGCTATCAGAGGCGAGCAGACACTGGTGGAATTGTCCCAGCAGTTCGACGTGCACGCCAATCAGATCAAGCAATGGAAAGAGCAGCTCCTTGAGGGGGCGACTGGCGTTTTCGGGGATGAAGCCAAGGCGGAACCAGCAGCCCCAACCGTCGATGTCAAAACGCTGCACGCCAAGATCGGCGAGCTGACACTGGAGAACGATTTTTTGTCCGGTGCGCTCGGCAAGGCGGGATTGCTGGGCGGAAAGAAATGATCGACCGCGAGCATAAGCTATCCGTCGTGCGCCAGGCGAAGCTTCTCGGCTTCAGCCGTGGCAGTGTCTGCCCTCCTCCGTGCAACACCGCCGCGATGTAACGTACGGCTTCAATGTCGATCGAAGGAGTGCCCATGCGGGGCCGGTCAGACTTCCTCTGGTCCGAAGCAACTCTTGAACTCGTCGCACTCCATGCAATTCGAGGCGGTACAGTGGGAAAGCCTCATCCGGCGACATCTGGGCGAAAGCGATTTGTTGGGAGGGAAATCGGACTGGGGTCAGCGGCGAAGACCGTCTTCTATATTGCACACGGCAGCGTCAGGCCGGCCGCAAACTTCTTAGTCGCAAATTCGGACTATCGAAGTCCTGACCGATATCGATACTCAGAGCCGATCCCTGAAGTCGTGAAGGAGCGGCGCACCAACCCCCGGGCTTCTCCTTCGGCTCGCGCTTCACCGACCAGATGCTGCGCACTTACGCTCGGGAAATGATGAAGCGCTTGGCCCACGTTTCGCGGCACTCGCTGCGGCAGCGCTCACCAAGACTGAACGCCGTTTCCTTGCAGCAGGCGCGGCTATCACGCTCATCGATGTGCCAAGACGAACACGCGGCTTGGCTTTGTCGGCTGAACAAGAGTAGCGAAGGAGTGTTGCTTATACGACTAGACACGAGGAGTTCGTCGGTCCGAATGTCGCAGGCGGATCTGCCTTGAACACGGCCGCCATTGAGAGAAGGATGGGGGCGCCGCCCGCTTCACCGGGGAGTCACGCCATCTTTTTTTTGGATGCATTCCATCCAAACAATCGATTTTACTGATCGAAACGGTTGCCATTAGAAGACGCTGAAGAAGCGCTTTGTAAAGCGATAATTCGGAGTTCTTAAAATGGGTCCTCGGGTGCCGTGCAGACTGTGCTGGGAAAACGGCCTGGGGCAGTCCGTCTGCTGCCTGGTCTCGATCGTTATCTTGCACTCGAAGTGATCGGCCAGAATCTTGGTCGTTGCTTCTCGACATTTCAGCGGGCTCTCAAGGGACGCACTTTGCCCCGGTCGATGCCGCCTCCTATTCGTCGAGTTTCACCGCGCGCGCTGGTCATCTTTCTACTGCTTCCCCTTAAGGAACACGCGTTTTGCACATTGAGCGCAGATTGGTTCTCACACCGTAGCCTCTGTTCAACGTGATTGATATCAATGGCGGTCTCACCGCATGGGAGCTGAGTTCGGTACTGGCGCACATGCGGTGATAGAGACCGGCGGCAGAACTCTGTTTGCTATGCCTCGGAGCCAACGCAGGCGCACTCGCCGTTGCAAGGACACGGTCTACGACCTTTGCAGCGACGACCAAACGTCGTTGATTTTCCCTTGTGGCTGTGGGGCGGAAAGATGAAGGACTGGGTAATGTGGATACGCAACGCGGCGTTACTGCCGCAAATGCTTCGGTCTGGGTTTCTGATAGCGCCGATTGTCGGCAATCTCACCGATCCGGTCACGATCTGATTTCGGCTTCGGCCCGTGAGCTCTAGCTGCACTGTCAAGCACCACCCTATGAAACTACGAAAGCCGGAGGCCAAGCCAGAGCGACCTACCTTTCGAAACGAACTGGAGAGCAACATGCTGTGTCTAGGGCTCAGTGGCGGTCTAAGCAGAGTCTACGAAAATTCGTTCGATCTACCGAACACCTTTATGCACGATGGGGCTGCGGTTCTCGTTCGCGACGGCCGAGTGATAGCGGCGGTCGAGGAGGAGCGCCTTAACCGGATCAAGCACTCCAACAAGCTACCAACACGTTCGGTTCAATATTGCCTCGCATCTGCAGGTGTTCACCTTAACGACATAGACCGCATCGCGTATTATGCGACCGAGGCCTATTGCAACGCTGTGCTCGAGCGCGTGCGCCTCTCTCACCCAAGCGCCCCAATACCGGATGCGAGGCTGTTGTTGTGTGGATTACTCGGGCAAGAATTTGGTGCCGAAATTGATCCCTCACGTGTCTCCTTCGTGAGCCACCATATGTCGCACGCCGTGAGCTCGTTTTTCATGTCGGGCTTCGAGCGAAGTCTGGTCCTCTCAATTGACGGCGGTGGGGACTTTCTTTCGGGGCTTTTGGCGGTTGGTTCCAGCACGGAGATTGAGCCACTCGTGGCATTCCCGGAGAACGATTCTCTAGGGCTGCTATACTTGGAAACGATCCGCTTCCTAGGTTATGGCGCGTTCGATGAATATAAGGTCATGGGACTCGCACCCTACGGTAATCCCGCGTCATACCGCGCGATCTTCCAACAATTCTACGAACTCCTAGACGACGGTGGTTACCGGGTCTATCTCGACCGAGTTGGTCCCACGTTGCTCAGCAACATCCAAATACGCCAGAAAGGCATGCCGTTCACGCAGCAGCATAAAGATGTGAGTGCTTCACTGCAGGAAGCACTGGAACGGATCGTGTTCCACGTCCTGCGGCATTACACCAAGGTTACCGGCATAGAACGACTGTGTTTGGCCGGAGGAGTGGCTCACAACTGCACTTTGAATGGCAAGCTGCTGTACTCGGGGATGTTTGAAGACATCTTCGTACAACCGGCTGCCCATGACGCTGGCTGCGCACTAGGCGCCGCATTGATGGCGTCTCATGATCTGGGACATCCGGCACCTCGTGAGCGTTTGCAAAACGTCTATTGGGGACCCCACCTGGGGAGCGAAGGAAGCGTGGAGGAGGAACTTGTTGCTTGGGGCCAGCATCTCGACATTGAACGCAGTGATGACGTGACAGGCAAAGCAGCGGAATGGATTGCGGATGGCGCCGTGATCGCCTGGGTGCAGGGACGTTCGGAATTCGGTCCACGGGCGCTGGGCAACCGAAGTATTCTTGCTGACCCGAGGCCGGCCTCAAACAAGGATCGAATTAATATGATGGTCAAGAAGCGGGAAGGCTACCGCCCATTTGCTCCCTCGGTATTGGAGGAGGATGCCGCGAAATTCTTTGATCTGCCAGGTACCTTGCGGGAATTTCCTTTTATGAATTTTGTAGTGTCTGTGCGCGAATCCCAGCGTAGTTCGCTAGGCGCCATAACGCACGTAGATGGTACGGCTCGTTTGCAGACGGTGTCACGCGAGACAAATCCCGCATATTGGGAGCTAATCAATGCTTTCGGGAAGCGAACCGGCGTTCCGATCTTGCTCAACGCAGCAATGGAAATGGCAGCGCTAAGGAATGGGATCTCTCGGGCTCGATACGCCGTCCCAAGAACCACCTTTCTGAGTATGCGTTGGTTCGGTTTGACCGTCCGATTTCCGTTGAGACGAGAAGGCTGGATGACTGGTGCGGCGAAGCTGGCCTAGAGAACATCGATGTCATCTGGATGGATGTGCAAGGAGCCGAGGCCGACGTTATTGCCGGGGGCAATCAGATCCTGAGCAGAACGCGCTACATATATACTGAGTATAGTGATCAGGAGCTCTATGAAGGCCAGCTCCCCTGCGCGCCATTCTTGAGCTCTTACCTTCCTTCCAGATGGTAGTTGAGTATCCCCGAGGAGTGGAGGGTGACGTGTTGCTCAGAAACACGAGCCTATAGCCGTTTCGATCTCCTTTTTTTGCAATTCATTTCCGCCGCCGGTTAGCAAAGTGAACCAATCCTCCTTCGACCTTTGCCGCTGGGCTACATCGTAGAGTCCGATGAGGCGAAATCCAACCGAGTCCTCTGGGATGATAGCGGGCTATCATCACAGTATCAATGGACCGTGTATGACACCGGCAGATCTTTAGGAGATCGATAAGGGATTCCTCGGTGTCACTCCGGTGCATGCGGCGCCCTTTGCCATCCGGGATGAAGGGGGATTGCGGCAACGACATGCGCAAGACCACCGAGGATAGAAGTCGCGATTGGGTGAAAAAGCACCGCCGAAAACAGTGGGTTTGGCGGACACTTGGTGGTTCGGGCTGGCAAGACGTCGTCTCATGCATCAAATGGATGACTCGCATTTAAACAATAGATTTCACCAATTTTCGCGGATGTTCCATAGACGGCCATCTCCACTCCACCGGGTATGATCCGTTGAAAGGCTCTCGACCAATCGAACAACACCCGTAGCCCCGAAGTACCGGCGGCGGGAATGGCATCAATCCTACTTGGTGTCGCCTGGCCTTAGCCAACGAAAGGAAACGTCCCATGAAGGTTATTGGCTACTACCACGTCATCGTCGCCGCGTTGCTCGCATTGACATTGCAGGCCGGGCCGTCGTTTGCAGCAGATGATCGTGACCAAGATTCCGGCCCGGCGATAAGTGACCTCCGCGCAAACCAGACCGGTGCCGACAAAACCCATTCAGCAGAGCACACTCAAGACTGCAATTGCCAAGATGCACCTGCCGAAGAAGGTGAATGCTACGAGTGCGTCTTACCCCCCGAAGTACATATTCAAGACGCCGAAGTCATCGACGTCGCAGACCGCAACCTATATCCGCGGAAATCACTGCTACTCGCCAGAATGATCAGGCGCCACTGAATCTTGTCGGTTGAAGATAGCAGTAAGACCATTGAAGCCACGGCGGCTGGAATGTCGATACTTTCCCAATTTTAGGCGACCCTTTGCTTGCTGATCTCTCTCGGCGCCGCACCGCGAGACCGAGCCTTTTCACCTTTTCTCTCCCCACCTCGCTACGGATGAAGACATGCGGTTCAAGGGCCTTGATCTGAATCTCCTCGTCGCACTCGACGCCCTGATGACCGAGCGTAATCTCACGGCGGCGGCGCGCAGCATCAACCTGAGCCAGCCGGCCATGAGCGCGGCCGTCGGCAGGTTACGCACCTATTTCAATGACGACCTTTTTACCATGGTGGGTCGCGAACTCGTTCCAACCCCGCGTGCGGAGCGGCTCGCGCCTTCGGTCCGCGAGGCTCTGCTTCACATCCAGGTCTCGATCATATCCTGGGATCCGTTTAGCCCGGCTCAATCGGATCGCTGCTTCAGAGTCATCCTTTCCGATTACGCCGCACTCGTTTTTTTTGAAAAGGTCGTGAGGCGTGTCGCCCGAGAAGCGCCCGCCGTCTGCTTCGAGTTGCTGCCTATCGCCGATAACTACGATGATTACCTGCGGCGCGGTGACGCCGATTTTCTCATCTTTCCGGAATTGCTCATGTCGCGCGCACATCCTAAGGTGACGCTATTCGAGGAGACCCTCGTGTGCGTGGGCTGCCGCTCGAACAAGCTACTCTCGGAGCAACTTACAATCGAGAGGTATATGTCGATGGGACACGTTGTGGTGAAGTTTGGGAACGCCCGGACGGCTTCCATCGAGGAATGGTGTTTGCTTGAGCACGGGCTTAAGAGACATGTCGAAGTAGTCGTGCAGGGCTTCAGCATGATTCCGTTCATGCTTTCAGGGACCGAGCGCATAGCGACAATGCCCTTACGCCTGGTCAAGCAGCTCGAAAAGACAATACCCCTGCGGATCGCTGACCTTCCGCTACCGTTGCCCGCGTTCACACAGGCCCTCCAATGGCCCGCCCTTCACAATAGTGATCAGGCAAGCCTCTGGATGCGGGACGTGCTATGTCAGGAAGCATCCCGCATGCCCTCGCCGAATGAGGTAATGAGACGTCTCAGGATTTCCTAGCATTCTTACGTGGTTTTGTCGTTGGGCGTGATTCATGGCGTCGGAATGAGGGCCACTTTGAGACGCCGCCGTTACAGCCTCACGGATGAGCGATCGTGTCGCCGCTGGCCCAACAGCCGCGCTGACTGACTGACGACCAAGCATGGAGGAACTGGACAGATGCTCTCCTACGCCCGCCGTTCAACCGACCAATGAAACAAGCTCCTCGACAGTTTTGTCGACAACGCAAGTCGAAGGTTCACGCAGCTCCAATCGACACTAGCAAGGAGCGGCAAACCAACCCCTAATATGGGACGGGTTCACCACATCCGAGCCGTGGCGCCAGATTGCCCTCCGGTGATACCTCAACGTCTTTATTTTTGCGGCAGAACATTCTCACTGCCCCTTTCCACCTGATCGATCACGAGCAGCTTTACCGGCTCGGTGCCGTTGTTCGCCCCTTTATGCCATATCCCCCAGGACTCGACGACAAAATCCCCTGCCGTGAAAATGCTTTCTTTCCCAGATTCTGTATTGGTGACCGTGATTTCCCCGGAAAGCACATAGCCATAGCGCTGATAGCGATGCTGATGAATTGGTAACGTCGCACCGGGCGCAATCTCATAAATCGAAGCGATGACCTCGACGTCCTTCCGTGGAACGATGATGGGCTGACCGGCAATCGTACGATCGGTCCTTAAGATAAGCGTAGCCGCGACCGCTTTGTTTTCGAACGCGTTCGCGGGACACGCCAGAGCAAAGAGCGCCGTGGCGATTGAGATGACCTTCATTTGCTTTTCTCCTGATGCACGCCGGATCTTCCTGAAGGGTGTTTGCTACCGAGTTCGGCCAGTTGCAGAGCGAAAACCTGCATCGTCTCACCGGCGCCGACACGGGTTCATTTGTTCCCAGACTATGATGACTATCTTCAGAGCTCTGCGGGTCTTTTCCAGACACTGCGTCGCAATACCCCTCCTGGCGTGGTTGCGAGTAGCGTCAAGACATCAGGCGCCGACGCAACAGCGCTGCCGACAGGAAGAACGGCAAAATCGCGTAGATGCAAAGCGCGCCTATATGCAGGCCCATGCTGCTCGCGGGACGCCCAAGCATTGCCGGGCGTATGAGGTCGATCGCATGCGCTAGAGGCAAGAACTGCGCTACCTGCTGAAAGGTCGGGGGCAGTTGCGTGATTGGAAACACCGCGCCGCACAAGAACAGCATTGGTGTGAGGACGAGCGTCTGGTAAAAAATGAAATACTCGTAACTGGGCGCAAGTGCCGTGACTACCATCGCCAGGCTCGCGAATGCAAATCCAGTGAGCATGATAACTGGCAACACATAGAGGACTGACGGCCACGTCGCATAGCCTAGCACGGTGGCGACAATTATGATTCCCGTACCGGCAAGAAATGCCTTGCTCGCTGCCCATGCCAACTCACCCAGGATGATGTCCCCGAGTGTCATTTGTGTGTAGAGCATGGCTTCCCAGGTGCGTTGGGCGTGCATTCGCGTAAAAGCCGCGTAAATCGTCTCGAACGTCGCAGACGTCATCGCGCTTGTCGCCACCATGCCGCCCGCCAAGAACGCAACGTAGGTTGTGCCGTCAACGCGACCCACAATAATTCCGAGACCAAGGCCGAGGCCAAACAGGTAGATCATAGGATCGGCCAGACTTCCAACAATTGACGCAAGTGCTACTTTCTTCCATGCCAGATAGTTGCGTCGCCATATCGCAATCCAGTTAAAAGCGTTGGCGGGCAGAGCCGCGGCACAACCTTCACCCATCGTTCACTTCTCCATCTCGCGCCCGGTCAACCGCAAAAACACATCCTCAAGATTCGGCGGACGCTGCAGAATACGCAAGCCCGCGCGCTCCCGTAACCGCACACGCACCTGCTCCGGGTCGGACACATAGCAAAAAAGGGTCTCGCCGCTAATTTCGATGCGATCGGCATATGGCCCGACCAGCGATTCCAATTCATGCGGATCGCCGCCGTAGATCTCAATGACTTCGCACCCGATCAGTTCATCGATCAGGTCATGCGGACGCCCTTCGGCAATGCTGCGACCTCTTTCGAGTACGCAGAGTCGATCGCATAACCGTTCGGCCTCTTCCATGAAATGGGTGGTCAAGATGATCGTTTTGCCGCGCGTAAGCAGGGAACGCAGGCGCTCCCAGATCAGGTGGCGCGCGTGTGGGTCGAGACCGGTGGTCGGCTCGTCCATGACAAGTAGCTGCGGGTCATTGATCAACGCACGCGCTAGCGTCAGGCGCCGCTTCATGCCGCCTGAAAGTTCAGACACACGCGCATTCACCTTGCTCTCTAGGCGTGCAAACTCAAGGAGCGACGGCATGACCGCTTCAACTCTGCGTGTATTCATGCCGAAGTAGCGGCCGTAGACCAGCAGATTCTCGCGCACAGTGAATTCGGGCTCAAGGTTGTCGAATTGCGGCACCACGCCGATACCCTTGCGCGCCAAACGAGCCTGGGCAGGTACCGGCACGCCGAGCACAGTAATCTTCCCCGCATCAGGGGATGTCATGCCAAGGATCATACGTGCGATCGTGCTCTTGCCCGCGCCGTTCGGTCCAAGCAGCCCGAAGCATTCCCCCGGGGAAACACGGAACGATAGCGCGTTGACCACGGCCTTGTCGCCATATGTCTTGCTTACGTCGGAAAAATCTATTGCGGGCATGAACATGCCCTCATCTGACCGTCGGGCGCCGTTGACTGGCATTTCTTCGGTTGGGTGGGTTCTTCCTGGTCTATCGCACCGTATGTGTTCATTGCGTCCTCATTAAAGGGCTGCAGCAGCATCCGGGAAAACGCCTCGTCCGTGGTAATTGGCAATCGTGTTGCAGAGCAGCCGAATGTCCCTGAGCTTTTTATATTCGACGAGTACCTCGGCGACTTCGTGGAGAGAGTGCCTGGAATGGTCTGCAATCGTGCAGATTCATCGAGATGGACAACAGCCGGAATTCTCTCCTGGCGTCCCATCCGCGTCTGATGCTTAAACAACATATCGCAATCCGGAGTTCGAGGGCTGACTATATAAGGCGCACGGTCCACCAGGCAGATCGGCGCCACGAGGCGGAGCCACGGGCGCGGGGGCCGCGCGGCACGTATCACGAGGATAAGTCTTGTAAGGAAATGCCCTGTCATTGGAACGAGTCCGGAGCCCTCGACGGATTCGAGAGAACTTTCAGCATTGCATCCCAGCCATCGATGATGATTTGATCAATAACGCGTGGATCCGGACCGTGTTGCGCCAAGCGGCGCCAATCGCGTCGAGATTGTCGACAGTTTCATATCGCGGGTTGTTGCCCCGCTTCTCCTGCTCGACGCAGAAGGCGAGCCACCCACCCTCGACAAGCGCGTCCGCTCCGTCACGGGTCAATTTAATACCACAGACGCGCATAGTGTCTCCATGTCTGAACGTCGAGGGTTGGGGCCGCTAGGAGGCCGGATTTCGGAAACAGGCGAGTAAGCAATCTTCGTTGACCGACTCACCCCGACACTCAAGCCGCTCTACCTCGAGCAAAGTTTCGTTCAGCATGCCGAGGACCGTCTCAGCACCAGCAACGTGGCCCCAGCGACGACAATTGGCGTCGCGCGCCGATCCGAAAACCAGATATCCATCTGGCGCAAGCATCCGCACTAAATTCCGAACAGCCCCTCTCATCTCGGCTATTCCTCCGATGTAGTAGAGCACTTCCGCCACAACGATCAGATCAAACCTCTCGTCAGGTGAAAACTGTTGAACATCAGAGACTATCCAGCTGATGTGCGGATAATCCCTCATGCGTCGACGCGATCTTTCTATAGCGTGAGGCACAACATCGATCACGGTGAGCCGTTTGCAGTGGGGGGCTAGCTGCACCGTAAATGCGCCGGCAGCGCATCCCACTTCGAGCGCATTTGAGATGGATCCCTGGGCAAGCGCCAAGCGGAGCATTTGCGTGTGACGCTCACGCTCGAATGGATTGGCGTCGAGTCCCCATGGATCGGGTGCAGCCAGTTCCCGATTCAGCAATTGATAATTGTCGATCTGTGTCAACTCGTTCACCTCGGTAAATAGATCTTACTCGTCGCTGCACATGCAGTCAGACGTCGTTCGCGCGGCAGGATCGCGGGCGGGGTTGAGCCTTCGAGGCGCTGTCGCATGTCCAGAACATTCTGTAGTGCGCGCATCAGTCGCCGGATGTTGATTCGAGTTGCCAGCAGAGCTGCGCGACAGCCAGTCGCTATTGCTCAGCGTGCACAGCGCGTAGGCTTTCAAGGGAAGTAGCAGAAAAATATTGATGAATGCATGCAGAGAGAACCCGAGGAACCGTAGTTGGCGGGCCCGAAGCGCGACAACGCTGCAGTGGATCATCGTCATGGCCACAATCATCAGGGCTGCCAACCAAGGCACGGTGCCCGTCAATGCAAGCTGTGCGAGCCCCGTCAGCACCGATAGTGCCAGAAGCGGCGGTCCGAGGTTCTGTCCGACAACGTCGAGCGTAAGGAAGCGATTGAGGTTGGGCAGCAGGCGCAGCCCAAGCAACGTGTCCCGGTACGTGCTCCGCGCCCAGCGTAGTTGTTGGCGCAGATACGGTCCTAGCTTGTTCGGAACGACTGTCGCTGCGATGGCGCTCGGCACGTACTCCGTTCGAAAGCCTGCCTTCAGCATGAGAATGGTGAGATGCCGATCCTCACCGAAATCGCTTGGCTTTCCCCGAAAATACTGTGATTCGTACTGGTCAAGCAGCGAAGCGAGCGCAGAGCGACGGTAGATAGCACATGGACCGCAGCAGCACATAACGGCTCCGAAGCGAGCTTGTGCCGCACGCTCCTCGTTGCAAGCCAGCCAGTACTCCATATCGATCAAACGGGTCAGCCAACTATCGTTTCGGTTGCGGGCCGTCAACTGTCCCATGGCCGCGCCGACAGCCGGATCTTGCATTTTAGGCACGAGTTTCCTGATGACGTCAGATGCGAGGATCGTGTCGGAGTCGACGTTTAACACCATATCTCCAGCAGAGCGGCGTATCGCGGCGATCTGTGCCTTCCGTTTACCGACATTCTGGGGAAGCAGGAGAATATTGAATCTGGGGTCTCGTGCGAAGGCCTCGTGCACAGGTCGCAAAGCCTCGCGATTTTCGGAACCGTCATCAACTAGGTAAACCTGCAGCCTTCCCCCGTATTCCTGACCCGCAATAGAAGCCAGGCACTCCGAAAGCGTGCGGGGATCCTCGTTGAAGCTTGGCACGATGACATCTACGCTGGGCAGCTCGTCAAAGCCGTCCAAGCCCTGGGACGCCAATGAAACATCGGTCGGCAGAGAATAAACGGCCTGCATGCTTTTATAAGCAGTCGAGAGAAGTGTATAAAGCGAGACGGCGACAGTGCTGGTTGTGTCAAGCATATCCATCGGATCTTCAGAACTCCCGAGTAAGCGAGCGGAATACAAAGCCGCGATCATGTAAAGCTGGAATTATCCTAGATAACGCCATAATAGTCTGGTGGCGCAGACTGCGGTCAGTTCCTTGCTGCATTTCACTGGAGGGACAACCGTCGTGCAAGAGCACGATTGACCCCGGTCGGACAGACTGCAGCACATCATTGACAATGGCGTCGGCCCCGGGAAGAGACCAGTCTCGTGGATCTACCGACCAGTGCACGGCAGTGAGTTCCGCATTCGCCGAAGCCTTGAGCACTTCTTCGGTCCAGATGCCGTAAGGAGCCCGGATGTGCCGCACCACCGCCTGAGGCGCCGCCATTTTTATGGCTCTGTTTGTCTCGAGTATCTGACGTTGCACCTCGTCGGGTTCGCAGTCAGACAGGTCTGGATGCGTCATTGTGTGGTTGGCGACTTCATGCCCCTCTGCAATCATTCGCTGGATCAATTTCGATTGATCGGCCAGGAACTCGCCGATGACGAAGAATGTTGCCGGCACCCGGTGTTCAGCCAGAATATCGAGAATCTCCGGTGTACAAAATGGATGCGGACCGTCGTCGAACGTCAAATAAACGCTGTTACGACCAGTGCCGTCATCGCGCTCACCGTGCACTTCGCACGAGCAATCGAGGTGCGTCATTGTTCTCGTCCTTTCCGGTAAATTATCCTGGTGTGCCATTCGGAGACCGGCCGCCCAAAGGGTAGGATGATGACGCCGCGCGTGGACGCAGGTCGAAACGCGCGCGGGGCAGCGTGTAGCGTACGCCGTTTCCCAAAATAGCGGTCACCAGACCGCCTCGTCTGAATCTGTCAATACCGCGGCTCGTTGCGGACTGCACCGAGTGCGAATGTAAATTCGAGCGATAGATGATCCCTCGACATGCTCGGAGTTGCGATTCCTTTTCCGCAACGGTTCCCAACGCACGTTAAAGCGCATGCAAAGGCCTCATAATTTTTGCCGATTTGCCAAAGCGTCCGATCTTGCGATCAAAGTGACGATTGGTGGTGAATCCCCGAGCTGTCGACGATCGCAAGGTGATGCAATGGGCTGATCGAACGCTTATGTAAGCATCGCATTCCAAAGCCACACATTTGACCCCTCTACACCACTGGCGCGCCATCGACGACTTGATTTCTGTCAAGATGCCCGTCTAATGGATGACGCCATTCAATTCGTAAAATCGATTGTTTGGATGACACCCATCCACGCCATAGATAAAATTCTGCCTCCACGGGTTCCTGCTAACGGACCGAGCCTGTTGTCGTGGCTGGCGCGGGACTTGCGTCGTCGCTCCCTTGAAGAACTTATCATGGCTCGGCATTGGCGGCTTTTTAACCTGCTCTGGGTAAAGCTCTGGAGCAGATTGAAACCTTCCGGAAGCCTGAAAGCGCCGGATAGAATTGCTCGGCTATGGCTGTCAAACGACTCGAGGAACTTGTCTCACTTGCCGAATTGAAGAACTGACCCCATCGGTTTGCGGTTTCGTTAGATCCGAGCGCTGGCCCCAATCTTCCGCAGATGGGCGGAGCGTCGCTTTTGGCTAAGCGATAACTGTCGCCCGGATGGTGACCACCGTCGAGAGGTGAAAGCAGGCGGTCCATGCTGTGACGACCACACGACTACTTGAGGGGATCAGGATCGAGCCGTTGTCGTAGCGCGGGACACCATTTGGAAGACACCCGGGCGCGATTGGCCTCCAAGTGCAGGTAACCGAGCTCGTCTGAATCAACAACCTGGGCCGCGGCACGACATCGACTGCTTGTCCAGCGAGCCGCAGTTGTGAGACTTCGCCAGCATCGCCGCCACGGTGGCAGCTGTGACGATGGCAGTGGTGCCCACAGTTATCCATGAAGCGGATGGCGATTATCCAAACAATCGATTTACGGATTCCCCGGGATGCTCCAGAAGACGCATGAAATGACGAGATCAGGTACCGGGAAGGGACGGGAATTGGCTAGATCGGCGCCATCCTCGATGAATCGGCGAAGCGCGCCAACATGAGCCGTACCGCAACATACGTCATCGCCCATTTGCACGGAAGCTCCGGCCTCTCGCTCCGACCCAAGTGCGATGCCGATGGGTCGGATCGGGTGCGAGATAAAAGACTGAACGATGACGGAGGGATATGCGGCGGCTTGAACGCCCGGACTGAAAAGGCGTATGGCGCCGCAACTTCCAGTCTGGCAGAAAATCGTAAATCTGTGAGACGAAGGGTCATGCATAAAAATTGGCGAGAATCACGATCGCTGATGCAGGTCCGAATTGATATGCAGAATTTCAGCAGATTTTAAGCCGATGCGCTTTTCCAGAACGAGGCAAAGAACATGCTCGCTGAAGAGGGATCGGTATGTTGTTTCTCGACGGCGGACTGGTTTCGGTGATTGTCTGTGGTCGCTGGCGGCAGCTTGGCGCTATGCACAGCGAACGGGGCGGACGCTGGCCATCGATTGGCGTGGCTCCTGCTATCTCAATCAACCCTTCACGAACGCTTTTACGGTGTTCTTCGAGCCGATTCAAGATATTGCTGGCGTACGGGTGATTTGCGATGACCAGATCAACCAGTTCTCATTTCCGGGACCGTTCTTCCCATCATGGTGGAACAAGCCCACAATCGAGAGCGTTTGCCGCCCCGATGAACAAATTTTCCCGGAACGGGACGAACTGACTGAGCTTCTTCAAGCCCAGGACGATACTGATACCAACAGGGTAGTTTCTGATGCCTGTTTAATGTGGCGGTGCGACCAAGCTGCCGAACGCCAGATATTTCAGAGCCTCAACCTTAGACCTGAAATTCAGGCTCGTATTCACACCATCTATCAGGAGCACTTCAAGGGGCGCAGTATCATCGGTGTGCACGTACGGCACGGCAATGACGAAGATATAATGGACCATACGCCCTACTGGGCCGATCCGGAGTTCGCCTTACGCCAAGTGTGCACTGCCATTGAGAAGGCCAAAGCGCTACCGCATCGACGCCCTGGTTTTCTTGTGTACGGACAGCGCGCAGGTACGGGACCATTTACTGGGTGTGTTTCCCGATCTAATCACTATCCCGAAATGCTTCCAGGCGGCACAGGCCGGGCTATTACACAGTGCATCGCTGGGAGCGGACGGCGGTATCTCTGCTCTTACAGAGATGTACCTTCTCGCCCGATGCGATACGGTAATTCGCTTTCCGCGGACCAGCGCCTTCACGCGCTATGCCCGTCTCTTCGTGTCACGTGTTATTGAGTTCGACTTGAAAGATCCGACTCGCTTGATCTTGACTGACGAGTCGTCCGAGCATGAGCTGGCTTTATGAACCGGCACTCCGCTGAACAAATTCTCGGCGCCCTCGCAGGATTGACGAGAGGTCTTCACTGGATCGTAATGTGGGCGCAGCACGCGACGAGACAAGGCGGGGGCGCATCCTCTCCTAGCGTCTCGCGCGCCCAAAGGCTTGCCGGATCATTGTTGTGAGGGTAGCTATTGGGCGCCTTCGGTGAATGGAAACGGCACCGCGCGCTCGACCCGCATCATTGGCATAGCAAGCTCGCACGTCGGCGATTCCGATCGGACGAGGACATTCGCGCGCCGCAGCCTCGTCGGCGCCTTTGCCGCCGCCCTGCCTGATGCGAGGGCCTTCGTCGGGCTTGGTCGACAGATCGCCATCAAGCTGATGTTCGTGCTCTATGCGGTCGTGGGCGTGGCCGGTGCCGTTGTTTATTCCCACATTCCGACACGTCTGGCAAACCGCGCGAAGAAGCCGCCGCCGCGCTAGGTCCTTAGCGCGCATCGTCCTTGCAACTCGCAGCTCAACTCACGACGCATTCGCAGGCGTGATCGGCTGCGAAAGACAGAAGATGCACTGTTGTAGTCTCCGGCTCCCGCCGCTGCTTGCATGACGGCTTGCGCCAGTCGTTGACAAAACTCAATTGGCCAGTCACCATTCCCGTTGCCCGGCCATTTGTAATGATTAAGTTTGAGGTGGTGCCATGCCTCGCATGATCAGGTTCATGCTCACGCGTTTGGCGACGGGGTTCGCAATTAGATCCGCCGTGGGCTTCTTCGTTTGGCAAAATGGATTTGCCGCGGCAGGCACGCTTGAGAATTATCTCGCGCAGGGCCTGTTCATCTACCTCTTCGCAAGCACCATCAGCATGGGTTATCTCGCGACGGCCCTGCTCCTCGAAGAATAACGCCGGACGCTCTCCGTCGCATGTTGGTGCTCGTTGCGCCCGTTCGTCTGCACTTCCCTATTAAGCCCGCCAGTCCGACGGTATCCGCATGTGTCGTCAGCGCCACCGTTGATGCGGACAAGGCCTGAAGCAAGCGATGAAGACAGTCGAGATGGCAAGAACAATCCCGATGAGCATGACGTCCTGGTACATTTGCGCCTGGCCATAACGGAGCAAGCGATTGATCGCCACATTGACGGCGGTCGAATTCCGGCGCGGTTATCGCCCTGCCCCGAGGTCAGCACGCCTTCCGCAGCAGATCGACGCTGTCGACCACGACGACCCTGCCTCTGACTTCGACCCCTGCAGGACCGAGGGCAGCGAAAGCCCGCGAAAGGGCTTCGGGCGCAACACCGAGTTTGCCGGCCAGAATTCTCTTCCGGTAAGGCAGGCGAAAGGTGGCCTGCGATGCTGAGGCCGGGCAGCGGCTGACGAGGTAATTCGCAACACGCTGTGCAGCCGTGTGCAGCCGGTCTCCCGCTATGCAATCCATGGCACCGAGCAGATGCTGGGTTATGATGCGCATCACGTTGCGATGCATGATCGGATAGCGGTCGGCGAGCACCCGCAACTCCACAAGGTCGAACAACGCGACCTCTGCGCCGTCGGCGGACCATGCGCTGTAGGTGTAGGAGCCGCCTCCCGACAGGAGATATTCGCCGAACGTCTCGCCCGGTTCGCAGATGCAGATATCTGCCTGGCGCCCCGCGGATTCCGACTTCGAAAGTCGCACGAAGCCGCGCATCACGCAATAGACGAACGACGCCTGCTGGCCCTCGGCGATGATCCGCTCGTCCGGTGCGAAGATCTGGAACTGAGCCGTGTCGGCCAGTTCTTCTATCCTTGCTTTGTCCAGGCCGTGAAACAGGTCAGATCGCAAAAGTATGGGATGTCTCGATAGCATCGATCTTCCTTTCGTTTCGGCCGTGAGCGGTTCAAGGTCTTTTGCAATCGGTTTCGTCCTCGACGAGGATTCGCCAAGCTGCTCCTTCAAGGTCGTCGTACTGGCGGCTCGTCAGCGACCAGAGGAACGCCAGGAGACCCATTCCCCCCATCAGCAGTGCGATCGGCATCAGATAGATCAGCATGTTCATGTGGTTTCAACTTCCGCACTTCCCCCGGCAAGCGGCTCGCTCCGTAGGCCGGGGCGCCTGCCGAAGGCATTTAATCGCAGCGCATTCGTCACGACGATGATCGACGAAGTCGACATGGCCACCGCCGCTATCAGCGGCGTTGCCAGGCCGGCGATTGCGATCGGTACCGCAAGCACGTTGTAACCGATGGCGAGAGCAAAGTTCTGGCGAATGAGGCTGGCGGATCTTCGCGCAACGGCGATTGCTTCAGGAACGGCATCGAGACGATCGTTGAAGAAGATAAGGTCGGCGGCTTGCCTGCCGACGTCGGATGCGGTTGCGGGCGCCATCGAGACCTGCGCGGCGGCCAGCGCCGGTGCGTCGTTGATCCCGTCGCCGACCATGAGCACGCGATAGCCCTCGGCGCCCAGCCTCTGGAGTTCCTCGACCTTCTGTTTCGGCGCCAGGTCGCCCAGAGCTTTGCCGATACCGAGAGCCCGCGCTGTGTTGTCGACGACGGCCTGCCTGTCGCCGGATACTATCAGCGTTTCGATACCGGCTGCAGCGAGCTGGCGGAAAGCCTCGGCGGCGCCCGGACGAAGCGTGTCGTCAAACAGGAAACGGGCGAGATCAACGCCGTTTTTCGACAGGACCACCTCCGAAAACGGACTATCGCCTGCGGGCGTGAGCCCGGTTCCGCAGGCAAAGGCCCGGTTGCCGAGCCGATAGAAGTCCGCTCCTTTCCAGGCTTCCAGCCCCCCGCCGGCGATTTCCGTGACCCTGTCGAAGGCGAAGGGGTAAGAGATCTCTATGTCCCGCACCAGACCCTGGGAAAGCGGATGCCGGGAATGCGCCGCCATTGCGCAGGCGATGGCGCTATTGCCCCCGTCGATCGCGTCGGCTCGGACGAGGCGGGGCCGGCCCATCGTCAGGGTGCCGGTCTTGTCGAAGGCCACGATGTCCGCGTCGGCCAGTCTTTCGAGCGCCGAACCGTCCTTCACCATGATGCCCCTGCGGAAAAGTTCGCCGGCGGCGACCACCTGGACCACCGGTACAGCAAGGCCCAATGCGCAGGGGCATGTGATGATCAGCACCGCGACCGCGACCAGCATGGCCTGTTTCCAATCGCCGCCAAGCAAGCCCCAGGCGAGAAAGGAGGCCAACGCCAACAGGTGCACGGCGGGAGAATAAAGTGCTGCGGCGCGATCGGCGACCCGGCGATAACGAGCCCTGCCGCCCTCGGCCGCTTCCATCAGGCCGATGATCTCGGAAAGAAGTGAATCCCTTGCCACTTTAGTCGCCCGCAGGACGAGCGAACCGGTCAGGTTCATCGCACCCGAATTCACCGCGCTGCCTGCGGCGACGGCGACCGGGCTGCTTTCGCCGGTGACGATGGAGAGGTCGACGTCGCTCTTGCCGCTGACGATCATGCCGTCGAGGGGGATGCGTTCGCCGGCCGCAATCGAGATCTCGTCTCCAACTGCGATCTCTTCGACCGCAACATAGCGCCGCGACCCGTCCGCCATTATCAGCAGCGCACCGCGCGGCGTTAGTCTGACAAGCCCATTGATTGCAGCGCGCGCCTTTTCCCGCATGACATGATCGAGCGTTCTACCGATCAGCAGGAAGAACAGCAGGGACACCGATGCGTCGAACCAGACATGCTCGCCATGGTGCACGGTTTCCCACAGGGAGACTGCATAGGATAGCGTCACGGCAAGCGAGATCGGAACATCCATGTTGGTGCGCCCGCTTTTTACCGCGTTCCACGCCGATTTGAAGAAGAGGCGTCCCGCATAAACCAGCGCAGGCGCCGCGATCATCGCCGAGATCCAGTGAAACATGTCGCGCGTGGCCGCATCGGCGCCCGACCATACCGACACCGAGAGCATCATGATGTTGGCGGCCGCAAAGCCGGAAACTCCGATCGCCAGCAGTAGCTGGTTCCGGATCCTGTCGGTTTCGAGTGCTGTCGACGTGATGAGATGGGCGCGGTATCCGGCCAAAGTGATCGCGGCGAGGATTTCGGAGGGATCGGTCGCCTTCGCCTCGATCTCCTCCTGATAGACGCAGCTGACACGTCTGGCGGTGAGATTGACCCGGGCTTTCCTGACGAACGCAAGCGCCGACAGTGCTTTTTCGATGGTCAATATGCAGCCGCCACAGTGGACGTCGGGCACGCTGAGGTCGACCTGGCGTAATCCAGCCCCGAGCGGGTGGCTGGCAAGGCGTACCTCCCCGGCGCTGGCAGATGTCGCGCTGAGGGCGAGAACGCTTTCCGCATCCATCGAACAGCAGGTCATTGGCGGAACTCCGCGGTGTCGAAGCGTTTGGCCTCATGCATGACGACCGCCCCATTCATTCTCGATATGGCCTCGACGATCCAGTCGCCGGCGACAACCTGGTGATCAGCTTCGAACCGCCCTTCGCCCGTCTTCCGGAGCGTCAAGCGGAAATCCTCATGATCGCCGACGGGCCGCTTGAAGTTCAGCGTGACATCATCGATCATCGCAGGCGTGCCGGCCTTGTCGTGGATGTCGTAACGGATTTGGCTGCCCTTAACGACGAGCGCGCCCTCGACGCCGGAGGCGGCCATTGCCTTCATCGCTGCCGCCCTGGCGTTGAATTCCTGGCTGGCCACATAGGTGTTTTCCACGACGATGCCACTCCAGCTGGACGCAGCATAGAAGGCCATGGTGGCGTTGACGGCGATCACCACGGCGAAGAATGCCGAGGTGGCAAGCAGCACGTGCAAGCCGGTAAAGCCTCGAGTAGATGTCTTCATTTCACGTCTCCCGGCGCGTTGAACGCCGCGCGATAGCTCGCCCGGTCGGCTTGACCGGCGTCTTGGCCTATATCTTCGATGACGAAGAGGAATTCGTTGATCTCTGCCCCGTCGGGGGCGCGCGTGACGAAGACCTTGAGCGTCGTGGCCGCGTCGGGTTCGACGTGAGCGGTGAAGCTGCGGACATCCTGCCTGCCGAACTCGGGAATGCGCATTGTGCCCCCCTCCAGCCCGACGAGGGTGATGGTCACGTCCCGCGGCTTCGGCACCATGTTGAGGACACGCAGCGTGTAGCCGTTTCGGATGGAGCCGTCGCTTTCCAGAACATATTGAGGGTTCCGGTCGTGGACGACGTTGAGCCCGAGCCGATCGCGGAAGGCGAGATGGACGACCATGGCGATGCCGATCAATGCCCAGACGACACCGTAGAAGACGGTTCTTCGGCGGAAGATGATGCGCCAGTCGAAATGCCGGACGGTCGGGATGAAGCTTCCGTCGTCGTTTCGGACATTGGAGGGCTGGATGGCTGTCCGTCCTCCGTCAGTAGCAAGCGACATATTGCTCGAATATTCCTTGAGCGTCGCATAGGCGATCAGGCCGTGTGGCTTTCCGAGCTTGTCCATGACGCCGCCACAGGCATCGATGCAGAGGGCGCATGTGATGCATTCCATCTGCTGGCCGTCGCGAATGTCGATCCCCATCGGGCAGACGGCGACGCAGGCATTGCAGTCCACGCAATCGCCCACCGGCAGACCCTGAGCCTTCTTGGCATGGCGCGACCGCTGCTCGCCCCGCCAGTCGTTGTAGGTGACAACAAGCGAATTCTCATCCAGCATCGCGCCCTGAATGCGCGGCCACGGACACATATAGGTGCATGTCTGTTCGCGCATGAGGCCGCCAAGCACATAGGTCGTCGCGGTCAGGGTGGCGATCGTGGCATACGCAGCGGCAGGAGCGCTGCCGTCAAACAGTGAAGCCGCCAGGCTCGGCGCGTCGGCAAAATAGGAGATCCACGCTCCGCCCGTGGCGACGGCGATCAGCAGCCAGATCGCGTGCTTGATCACCCGCTTCCTGAGCTTGTCGAAAGTGAAGGGGTCGGCATCGAGCTTCATCCGAGCGTTTCGGTCGCCTTCGACAGCGCGTTCGACGACGAGAAAGAGATCGACCCAGACGGTCTGCGGACAGGCATAGCCACACCAGGCGCGGCCGACAGCGGCGGTGAGGAGGAAGAGGCCGAAGCCCGCCATGACGAGCAGGCCCGCCACATAGTAGAATTCCTGCGGCCAGATCTCGATGAAGAAAAAGAAGAAGCGCCGCGAGGCGAGGTCGACGAGGATTGCCTGATTGGGCGCATAGGGACCGCGATCCCAGCGAATCCATGGCGCGAGGTAATAGGTGCCAAGCGTGAGCAGCATCAAGACCCATTTGAACCGGCGAAATGGCCCTTCGGCGCGTTTCGGAAAGATCTTCTTGCGCGGCGCATAGAGAGGCTGGCGATTGCGCCGGGCGTTGACGGGTTCGACGCAAACGCGGTCAATGTCATTTAGATTGGAGCGGGTATAGAGATTCATAGGACCTGTCCGATTTTCACCACTCTTTTCCCAGCCGTGGCGCATCTGTTCCTTGATGCAGATCAAGAACGACCGTGCAGAAGCGAAAAGGCCACGCCCCAGAGTAAGGGCGTGGCCGGAGGACAGCGGCGGAGAAACCGCTGGGACGTCCTCCACAGGAGCTGAAACTATCGGCTCGTCTGCATGTGGTCTTTGAGGCAGATCAAACTCACCATCGAATTGCCGATCTTTGCCGGGTCGTCCTGCTCCGAAGACGCAGGCATCTGTTGGGCGCGCGCTGAGACACGCGATCGGATAACAGCACGCGGCGTGCCGTAGAGACGGAGGATCGGATTGCGGTCGTGGGCTGTCATGTCTTTTCTCCTTACGTGCCGCCCCCGAGCGCATGAACGAAAATGGTAAGCTCGTTGACCGTTGTGTCCCCCAGGCGCGCTGCCCAGGCAGGCATGACGCCATGTTTGGGAGAGGCAACCTGACGAAGAATGGCGTCTTCACCCCGCGACTTCAGCCAGATTGCATCGGCGAGATCCGGCGCACCCATTTCCGCCTTTCCTTTTGCGTCCTCGCCGTGACATGGGGCGCAATTGTCGAAGAAAACCTGTTTTCCGGCCGCCGCCAGACCGACATCCGAGGGCGTATTGGTCAGCCCCCAGACATAGGCGGCGACCTGCTTCATCTGGATGGGCTCCAGAACACCGGCAAAGGGCGGCATTTCGGAGGAATGGCTATCCGTATCGCCGTCGAAGCGGATGCCATGAGCGATCGTGGTCTGGATGGCATTCAGATCCCCGCCCCACAGCCAGTCGTCGTCGTTGAGATTCGGAAACCCCGGACCGCCGCTCGCTCCCGATCCATGGCAGGGCGCGCAGTTCACCTTGAAAGCGGATGCGCCGCCAGCGATCGCGAATTCACGAAGAGCAGGATCCGCGGCGATCTCCTCCACTGTCTTGGCAGCGATCAGATTATGGAACTTCGTCTGCGATGACTTAGCGAGATTGAGGTCCTGCTGCAGCTCGGCGCGCGTTGAATAACCGAGATAGCCGTTAGTGGCGGAAGTGATCATCGGGATGGCCGGGTAAGCGATGGCGTAGCCGATCGCCCAGAGGATCGTCACGTAGAAGGTCCAGATCCACCAGCGCGGCATGGGATTGTTGAGCTCTTGGATGCCGTCCCATTCATGACCCGTCGTTTCGACGCCGCTCAGTTCATCGATATGCTTTTCCGACATCTCAATCGTCCTTCAAGGGAATATCGGCGGCATCTTTCGCCGTTTGCTTGCTACCTGGGCGAAGGGTGAGCATGACCGCGCCGACGAAGAATGCCGCCATTGCCAGGAGGCCCCAGCTGTCGGAGAAGTGTCTCATTGCAGTGTAAGTTTCCATGGATCACCTCACCGGTAGCCGGTCGCGTCGTCATAGGTCGAGAAATCAACCAGCGTTCCGAGCATCTGCAGGTAGGACACCAGCGCGTCCATCTCGGTCAGCCGGGTTGGATCGCCGTCGAGATCGCCGACATTCGCATTTGGGTAGCGCTTGAGTAGGGCCGCCGCGTCCGCGTTCGGATCGGCCTGGGCTCTCATGTCGGCCTCGGCATTCGCCAGCATGTCGTCGCTGTAAGGCACGCCCACGTCCTCATTGGCCTTGAGGTCCTCTCCGACACTCCTGACCGTCACCTCCTTCTCTTCTAGGAAGGCGTAGCTCGGCATGATTGATTCCGGCACCACGGCCCGCGGATTTGCGAGATGCTGGACGTGCCATTCGTTCGAGTAACGCCCCCCGACGCGGGCCAGATCTGGCCCTGTCCGCTTGGATCCCCATTGGAACGGGTGGTCGTACATCGATTCCGCTGCGAGCGAATAATGGCCGTAACGCTCGACCTCATCACGGAACGGCCGGATCATCTGGCTGTGGCAGAGATAGCAGCCTTCACGGATGTAGATGTTCCGTCCGGCGAGCTCTAGCGGCGTGTAGGGCCGCATCCCTGCCACTTTTTCGATCGTGTTCTGCAGGTAGAACAGCGGGGCGATTTCAACGATGCCGCCAATGCTGACGACCAGCAGCGAGCCGACCAGAAGAAGCGTCGCGTTCTTCTCGAGGGTCTTATGTTTATCAAGTAACGATGCCATGTCTCACCTCACTCGGCAGGCTGTGCCTGGGGCACCAAACTGGTCGGCATTGGGGCTTCGTCGCGCAGGTGGCCTCGGAGCGTCATGAACACATTCCAGGCCATGACGAGGCCACCGGCCAGGTAGAGTGCTCCGCCGACGGCACGCAGCACGTAATAGGGGATCATCGCCGCGACCGTTTCAGCGAAGGAATAGACGAGGAAGCCCTGGGAATTGTATTCTCGCCACATCAGCCCCTGCTGGATGCCCGCGACCCAGAGCACCGCGGCGTAAATCACAATCCCGAGCGTCGCAAGCCAGAAGTGCCAGTTGACCATCCGCAGGCTGTAGAGGCGCTCGCGCCCCCACAGTTTCGGCGTCAGGTAGTATATCGCCCCGAAGGTGATCATACCCACCCAGCCAAGTGCTCCGGAATGCACGTGACCGATCGTCCATTCGGTATAGTGGCTGAGCGAATTGACCGCCTTGATCGACATCATCGGGCCTTCGAAGGTCGACATCCCATAAAATGCGATGGCGACGATCATCATCCGGATGATCGGGTCGGTGCGAATTTTGTCCCAGGCGCCCGAAAGGGTCATTAAACCGTTGATCATGCCGCCCCAGGAGGGCATCCAGAGCATGACGGAGAAGACCATTCCGAGCGTCTGCGCCCAGTCAGGCAGCGCCGTGTAATGCAGATGATGCGGGCCGGCCCAGATATACATGAAGATCAGGGCCCAGAAGTGGATGATCGACAGCCGGTAGGAATAAACCGGGCGGTTGGCCTGCTTCGGCACGAAATAGTACATCATGCCCAGGAAGCCGGCGGTGAGGAAGAAGCCGACGGCGTTGTGGCCGTACCACCATTGGGTGAGTGCATCCTGGACGCCGGAGAAGAGAGAATAACTCTTGGAGCCGAGGAACGAAGCAGGAACAGCGAGGTTGTTGACCACATGCAGCATCGCAATGGTGACTATGAAGCTGAGATAGAACCAGTTTGCCACGTAAATATGCGGCTCTCTGCGCTTCAGGATCGTTCCGAGATAGACGGCCAGATAGGCGACCCAGACGATGGTAAGCCACAGGTCGACGTACCATTCAGGCTCGGCATATTCGCGCGCCTGATTGATGCCGATCACGTAGCCGGTCGCGGCCATCACGATGAACAGCTGGTAGCCCCAGAAGACGAACCAGGCGAGTGTTCCTCCGAAGAGACGCGCGCGACAGGTGCGTTGCACCACATAGAAGGATGTCATGATCAGCGCGTTGCCGCCGAAGGCGAAGATCACCGCCGACGTGTGAACCGGTCGCAATCTTCCGAAATTCAAATAGGGCGCGATGTTGAGGTCGGGAAAGGCGAGCTGCAGCGCGATGATCACGCCGACGAGGAAGCCGACGACGCCCCAGAACACCGTGGCGATCAGGCCGTAGCGGATTACCTCATCGCAATAGCCCGTAAGGTCTGTTTTGCGCTGTTGGCCCGTCGGCGAAAACTCTGCGTTTTTAACAAGCAGCAGCGTTCCCACAACCAGGCAGAGGCAAAGTATACCCATATGGACTGCAAAGAGATGATCGTGCGCGAATGCCGCTGCGAGCAGCGCCAGAAACGCTGCGACCGCGACCACCATCGTTTCTGTCGTGTAATTCATGATGTCGTCCCCAGTGCGCAGACGACCGCCTCGCGGCCGGCTTTCTCGGATTTCGAGGCAGGACTGTCACGAAGACGGGAACGGCTCCTTGATCTACATCAACAAGCGGACTGGAAGCGGTGGACGAACGGACGTTGTTACACTCTGTTACAAACTTTCCCCTTTTGGCACCGCCCGCTATTCCCATGTGACGCAGCTGCTTTCTACCGCACCCACTGCCACAAGGGGGTATGAAGATGCTGTGCAGAACACCACGCGTCCGTCGAGAAGACGTTAAAAGCTCTTCATGCCGGCCAATCCCTCTCGTCGCTTTTCGTAGGCTCGGAGGCGGAAGCCGTCGCGGCCAGTAAGGCGATTTGGTGGGAGGGTGATAAGCCAACCATCTCGTCCAGGTGGAAGAAGGTGTCGTGCGCCTGCTTCGTTTCATCGGCGAAGATCATCGCGTGATAATCGCTCTTCACTTCGCCGACGATCTCAACGGCGCGTCGTTTTCGGAGGATTCCTGTCAAAGGGTCAACTTCCACACACGCGACACCGGGGGATCGACATTAATGCCCTCGCGAACTCCCGACGCGATATGAGCTCAGTCGCGGCAATCCAAAGCTGGTTCAGCAGCGCCGACGTTCGCCGAGCGTGCTTGTCCTCCGGTGATTCCTACATCGCTTGCAGGCTGCCATGTCCCTCGCAAGGGCGCTGGGCAAGCAGGCAAAAATTGGGATCTTCTGCCTTTTATTCCCGAATTTGACGGGCATCAAAGAACCCAAATCCGGCATCTGCTAAAAACATTCATGAGGCTGATTGGGTCTCGCAGAACAGGAGCTTGCAAATGCGGTTAAAATTCAGTCCGATCGCTGCAGCAGCAGCCTTGATTGTCTCGGCAGCGCCGTTGATGGCGGCCGACCATCAGGTTCGGATGCTCAACAAAGGCACGGAAGGCGCGATGGTGTTCGAGCCCGGCTTCCTGAAGATCGCCCCCGGCGACACCGTCACTTTCATCCCCACCGACAAGGGCCACAACGTCGAAACCTTCAAAGGCCTCATTCCGGATGGCGTTGCGGAATATAAGTCAAAGCCGAACGAGCAATATCGGGCGAAGTTCGATGTTCCAGGCGTCTATGTCCTGAAATGCACCCCACATTCCGGCATGGGCATGGTTGCCTTGATCCAGGTGGGCGACAGCCCGGCCAATCTCGAAGCGATCAAGACTGCAAAGGTGCCGAACATGGTGCGTAAGCGGCTCGATGCCGACCTCACACACATCACCCAGTGATAAACGGCAGGTGCGGATGGCCGCGCAGCCCATGAAGATGGCGTTCGCGGGGGCTTTCTGCCTCTCAGGAGCAACTGATGCTCCCGTGAGCATCGAGCAGAGCCAGGCGCGTCAGGCAAGGCGTCCAGGCAGTGGTTAGCGTCGGACACGGTTGTCGGCAAAGCCAATGCCGAAACTTGGCTGGATCATCGAGAACGTCAATGCGGCCTGTGAAAAGAGCTATGATCTGCACGGCAGACCTGCGAAGAAACGCGTGGGCGAGATCACTGGCCCGGCGGCAATCTCGCTGACGACGAATATAACGAGGTCGTTTTTTGCGGGCAGTCGCGAAGGAGATGCCAGCCGAAACCCGCGGTTTCGTTCCGGTCGTCTAGGAATTGCACGGAAGGCGCCGTCGAACGTTTGATCGAAATCCCGCGGCAGGCAAGTCGTGCTACAATTACGAGACCCCTGCCCTCGTCCTTCGACGTGCTCGAACAACCGCTTTCGTGAGCGGGCGAGAGCCGTCGACCATGCGGCGCTCGGTAGCTCACCTCGCGACAAGGCTCCTTCAGGCGCCTGAGCGGCCGCCATAATCGCGATGGGCACATTTCTGCGGACCGGCGCTTGCCGACGCCACCTGAAAGGTTCGACGTCAGTCGCCAACGATATCCTAGACCGCGGCCTGCCGAGATCGAGCTGTGCTTCAATGAGCCGAAAAGCTCGACGGTAACGACCTCGACGTCCAGGCGGTGATACGGGCGCGCGCCCATCTGCTTGCGACAGGGCGCCCGATGACCGTATTTGTGAGTGCGCCCGCCCTGATTCACACGAACTTGCGACGTCGATCCTCGTCGACGTGCGGTTGTCGACGGGACTCCTGGGAAGATAACCGCAGGGTCCTCGATCGAGAAACGGGAACTCGATGTCTTCTCGCGCGGCCTTTGATGCGTTTCGTGTCGCCGGAACCGATGCAAACTTCCGGCGACATGCATTAGGCTGCCTTGCTGTGCGTGTGCCCGTGCGAGCCAAAATAGGCGTCGAATGCTGCCGCGACTGCACGGACCATAAAGCGCGCCTCCTCGCATACGACAATCCGTTCACCGCTGATCGTCACGACGCCGTCGGCCATGAGCTCGCCGAGACGGTCGTTGCCCTCGACAAGGAAGCCGGTGTCGAAACCCGACCCGCTGCTCAAATGGCCGAGATCGGCTTCGAAATCGCACATCAGCCTCTCGATGACCCTCGCCCGAAGCTTGTCCTCCTCGCTGAGAAGATATCCCTTGGCGGTCGGCAGCACCCCGAAGGCAATCCGCTCGGCATAGAGGCCGAGAGGCACGTGGTTCTGCATATAGCCGGCCGGCAGCCGCCCGATCGCAGATGCGCCGAGGCCGATCAGGCTATCGCAATCATCCGTGGTATAGCCCTGGAAGTTTCTCCTCAGCGCTCTGTTGCGCGCGGCGAGTGCCAACTGATCGTCCGGCAGTGCAAAATGATCGAGCCCAATGCGCTGATATCCGGCGTTCTGCAGCTCCTCGGCGATCACTTCCGCCTGCTCGTTCCGCTGTTTTGCGTCCGGCAGCGATGCTTCGTCGATCAGGCGCTGATGTTTCTTGAAAGCGGGTATGTGAGCGTAACCGAAAACGGCGAAACGTTCGGGACGCAGTTCTGCAGCCAGCCGGACCGTTTCGATGCAAGATTGGACGGTCTGTTTCGGAAGGCCATAAATCAGGTCGAAGTTGATGCTGCTGACGCCTGCTGAGCGCAACCCGGCGACCGCCCTTTCCGTCTGCTCAAAGGATTGCAGCCGCTTGATACCGGCCTGCACGATCGGATCGAAGCTCTGGACGCCGAGGCTTGCGCGGTCGATACCGTTTTCGCCGAGCGCGTCGATCATGGGGGCGACCAATGTGCGAGGGTCGATCTCGACTGCGACGCCGGCTTTCGCTTCGAATGTAAAGGCGCTCCTGAGCTTTGCCATTAGAGCCGAAAATTCCTGCGGCTTCATGACCGACGGCGTGCCGCCGCCGAAATGCACGTACTTGACGGGCACGTCGTTTCCGGCCGCAAAGGAGATAAGCTCGATCTCCTCCTTCATCACGTCGAGATAGTCGGCGACTGGAGCGTCTTGCCGGGTGATGGTTGTGTGGCAGCCGCAGTACCAGCATATCGAACGGCAGAACGGGACGTGGAGATAAACCGAAACCGGGCCAGCCGCGGCGATATGGGCGAGGTTGCCGACATATTCATCCGGCCCCACGGCAGCTGAAAAAGCCGCCGCCGTCGGGTAGCTCGTATAACGCGGAACCCGCGCATCGCCGTATTTGGCGATCAGATCATCGGACATTTTCGCATCCCTTCTCAAAACAGGATGCTTTATGACCTCCGGCCGCGCCGGCTTCCTTGTCCCAAATCAATGATGACGTCTCAGGCCAGACTCAGCCCGATCTTTGTCCGCTGTGAAAGTCAGCACTTTCGAACCCGCCTAACATCTCGTTCTGACATGGGTCGAGCCGCGGTCCCGTCTGTTCGAAGAGACGTGGCACAAGGAAACGAGCAAGAATGCCTGATACCGGGTGAAACAACTCAAATTGATGTCCGCGTGGTGTCGCCGGTCGAGCCGCATCCCACCGTCTCGGCACGCTCCATGCGCTGGCCCCCGGCGATATTTTGCTGATCGCCAGTGGAAACTGGTGCCGGCCTAACGGCGGAAATCTCGAACGAAGCCTACCGAAATGCGGAAGTCGTGGTCGTTCCAAGTCCACAGGCCCTCGCCGCGGCCGCCGACGTGATCGTCAAGGTGCGCTCCGACTAATGAGGTCGCCCTGCTGTCGCCTGAAAAGACGCTGATCTCTTTCATCTATCCCGTAGCCAACAACGAGTTGCTCGAGCGGGCTCTGCATTCGGGCGCGAATATAAGCGCCATAGACATCCCGCGCATCAGCCGTGCACAGAAGATGGATGGGAAAGATCGGGAGCTACCGAGCGGTCATCGAAGCGAGTGCGAACTTCAGGTGTTTCTTCACCGGGCAGATCACCGCGCGGTTTTTCCAGGCTCTCCTCAGTTTTACGTCGCCTTGAGGTCCGTCAGCACCTTGTCAAAAGCATCCTTGACCGGCTTTGAGATTTCCTCCACCGTCCTGCTTGCGAGTACCCGGAATTCCTTGGCGTGCTGCAAACTTGTCTCAACCCGCTTGCGCAGGAAGGTCGACTGCAGTTCGAGGACCTGCGACGGCGAATTTGCGCTAAGCAAAGCTTGCAGATGCGAGAAGCCGGCCTCGGCGTCGGCCTGCAGTGCAGCGATCGTCTTCCAAGACAATTCGTTGCCGAACAGGCTTGTCGTTTCGAGGATCGGAGGCAGCATTTTCTGTGTCGCTTCAGCACCGGACGCAAATTTCAAAAAAGCCTCTGTCACCTGCTTGTTCCCCTTTTCAACGGATGCGCCCAACTGATCTGGCACCTTGAGCGGCGATGACGCCGGGTTTTCGATCGTTTCAAAGGATCTTTCGGAAATCTTGGTCATAGCGTTTTCCTTCTCATTGAGTTGGTTGCAAGCTGTGACGTCGGGATTGCCCCTTCCGCCGGCGGACTATGCAGGCCGCTTGGTAGAACGTCGGGCCGATGACGAACCGTCATGTGGCCTCCGTTCCGTTCGTTTCATGAACCGGCATCATGCAGACTGCTTTCTGCCGCTTGTAACCAGGGATCAGCAAACACCATGCCAACTGCTCAGACGCTCCAAGAAGATGATTTTTGTTTATCGATGGGCGGATTGATGGGTATTTGGCGGAGAGACCGGCGAACAAACGTTCTAATCTCGACAATTCGACAATACCGAGGAGACCCGAGAGGGGACGACGGCGGCGGGCGAAGCAGAAGCAACCCCGACGAGCGGGTTGCTTCTAGATAGGTGTCGGGTGCCCGACATTTGCGAGACATGTGGACAGCTGAGATGGGGACAAGCGAATGAGCATGTAATTCAATCGCGCTCAGGATCGTCCTGTGTCGGATCGTATTGAGCCTGCGGGGTGGAAAGTGACGTTGCGGTCCTCGCCGCAAGTGCCTCCGTCAGCCGCGCACTGGTGTTTGCCTTGACGGTCAGCTTGCGCGAGACATTGCGTGCAAGCGCAGTGCCTTCTTTACACCGGCCGTCATCTGGGTAGAAACCGCCGCATCCGCATCCGCGGAACCGGCATGGGACACGAATGTCACGATGTGTGGCGATCCGATCACGGGGCATCAGCCTTGGAAACCGGATAATCGGTTCATCGCCGAGGGCCACGAGACAGCGATCGCCACTTCGCGCTTTTGAAAAAGCTTCACTGAAGAAGCGATGAACTAGCCACCATCGCAACGCTAACTTTGTGGATGGAATGCCACAGGAAGTAACTTCGTTCGTTGGCTTGCGCAGAGTACGAGCAGCAGGAGGCAACAAACGAGATGAAGGCAACAGCGTTCTCCTGATTTGTTCGCAAGATCACGCACTAACCTTATCTGCCGCGACATGGGTCTGACAGTTCTTCGGGCAGACGCGCGCGCAGGCGCCGCAACCAATGCATCGGCCGGCCTGGTCGACAACCATGATCATACGATTGAGCTCGCCATCGAAGTCTTCATCCTCGTCGTCGCAGATGCCGAGGATTCCACCCGCTTCATCGACGCCATAGAGGTGCATGACTTCGCGAGAGCAGACTTTGAAGCATCGGCCACAGCCGATGCAGGTTGCAGCATCGATGCAGGTCAGGTACTCCGGCACCCAGCTGGAGCCGTCGCGCGTGACGAAAGAGCCGGTCATCGTGAATTCTCCAATGCGGCGAGCTCTTCCTTCGCAGCGTTCAACTCGGCGAAGGCGTCGAACGTCTCTCCAGCAATGGTCTTGATCTTAGCCCAATTAATCGGAAGGTCCTCGGCAAGATCGTGCAACGCCATTTTCGCAGTGGCGGCACGTGACTGCAGCTTACGGACCTTCTTCAGCTGCTCCACAATGTTTGGCATGATCTCTTTCCTCGAAAACTGATTTCATGATGCCCGCGCAACGTCGGGATAGGTTTCGATAACTGCAATCGCGTCATCGACCATTTTGTTGCCGACCTCGGCGAGCTTGCCAAGCGTCTCAAAGCCGAACCGGTGGACATCGCGCAGGGTCTTCGACAGAACGACCAACCGTCCAGTCGTGAAAAGCACGCGGCCGAAGCCCTCATGGCCGATCGTCATGATCGGCGATGCCAACAGGCCTGTGCACTCTTCGATCACAAGCCCCACGCAACTGTAAAAATTCTGGAGCCTCCACAGCACATCTGGATCGGGATCGCCTATGATCGGGATCTTACGGCGCTGCTCCTTGGTGAGGATGAAGTCGGCCAGCAGGTCAGCGTCCGATTTGCCCTCCCACGCCCCATGGGCATCCTGAGCGCGGATGAGCCTTATGAGGCATCTGAGAAAAGGGGTGGCGAGATCCCCATCCTCCTTGACAGCAGGGCCATCCGTACTTCCTGTCAATGTACCCATGTCCTAGTCCTCCTCATCGAAAGGCTTCTTTTCGGTGGCGCCTGATTCGGTCAGCACCTTGAAGCTCGTGTGCCAGAGCGTCGGACCTGAGGAAGCCGATCCTCGGTTGTCCCAGGAATTGCCCTCACAGCCGAGAGGCCCGTGGATCAGGTGCGCGACGTCGGTGACGGGCTGCAGCACGATCTTGGCGCCATCGAAAGCGCATCCGCCGGCTGCCGCCCCGGGGATCAGCGGCTTCGAGCAGCCGGTCTTACGCGCCTTGGAATCCTTGCTGCGGTTCTTCTCGCAGGCAGGCTCGTCGAAGACGTCCTGGACTTTAGCATTGAGCGAGGGCATTGCGGTCTCCAAGTTCAGATGAAGGCGGCCGGCCTCACAAGGCCGACCGCCGCCGCTCCTAGCGGGTCAGGTCGTAAGAATAGTCCGTCACACCCGGCTCGCTCGTCTCGCGATCGAGCGTGTCGAAGATCTTGTCGAGGATCGTCGTCAGGACGCGCAGGCCGCCCTGGTAGCCCATGAGCGGGAAACGGTGGTGATGGTGCCGGTCGAATATCGGAAAGCTCAGCCGGATCAATGGGGTGCCGGTGTCGCGCTCGAGATACTTGCCATAGGAATTGCCGATCATAAGATCTACCGGCTCGGTAAAGAGCAGCGAGCGCAACGCCCAGAGGTCCTTGCCCGCCCAGACCTGGGAAGCCTTGCCGAAGGGCGAGGATGCGAGCAACGCCTTCATCTCGGCTTCCCAGGCCGACGTGCCGTTGGTAGCAAGGCAGTGGGTCGGCTCACCGCCGGTTTCCAAGACGAAGCGAGCAACAGCGTAGACGAAGTCAGGATCGCCGTAGATCGCGTATTTCTTCCCGTGCAGCCAGGCCTGGCTATCTGCCATAGCGTCGACGAGACGGCCGCGCTCCAGGCCGAGTGCCGGAGGAATTTCCTTGCCGGTAATCTCCGAGACCTTCATCAGGAATTCATCGGTCGCCTGGACACCCAGCGGATAATGGAACGAGGCCGTAGCCTGACCGACCTCCTTGCAATATTCCAGCGTTTTGCGCGTGTTATAGTGCTGCAGCGACAGGGTCGCTTCGGCGTTCAACGCCGTTTTCACGTCTTCGATCTTCGTGCCGCCGTCATACATGCGGTACGTGCCGTCAGACGGCGTGTCGAACTGGTCGGAGGCATCCTGGATGAAGATGTAGGATACGCCCATCATGTCGAGCAGGCGCTTCAGTTCGCGGTTGTTGCCGACGCAGAAGCCGTCGAAGCCGGGAATGATGTTGATGGCTTGGGCAACCTCCTTCCGCTCGTTGCCTTTCCAGAAGTTCTCCAGAATGCCCTTGATCATGCCGTCATAGCCATCGACGTGGCTGCCGACGAAGGCAGGCGTGTGAGCGAAAGGAACATCGAAGTCGTGCGGGACCGACCCTTCGTTCTTTGCGTTTTCGATGAAGCTGTGGAGATCGTCTCCAATGACTTCGGCCATGCAGGTGGTCGAGACGGCGATCATCTTCGGATCGTAGAGCTTGTATGTATTGGCGAGCCCGTCGATCATGTTCTTCAACCCGCCGAACACCGCCGCGTCCTCCGTCATCGAGGACGAGACCGCCGATGAAGGCTCCTTGAAGTGACGCGACAGATGCGAACGGTAATAGGCGACGCAGCCCTGGCTGCCGTGGACGAAGGACATCGTTTGCTCAAAGCCTGCGGCTGCGAAGACGGCACCGAGCGGCTGGCAGGCTTTGGCCGGGTTCACGACCAGGGCTTTGCGGCCCAGGTTCTTTTCGCGATACTCCCAGGTCTTCGTGAAGTCGTTTTGATCGGCAACGACCTGATCCGGGTGGGGGCATTCGAAATTGGCTTTCTTCTCGGCGAGCATCTGCCTGTATTCCGGCTCGCGGAACAGGGGAGCATGATCGAGAACTTTTTCCGCCGACTGCGGCATAGTAAGCACCTTTCTTTTCATCGCGCCGCACCGGTGGCGGCAATGGGATGTCATCTGTCACGAGTGCGGATCAAGGCCGATGGAAGGGCCTGGCCTGCCCCCTCCCAAGACAGGCCAAGCTCTCATTCGGCCGCAACCGCCTCAGCTGGCGCGGCCTTTTTTTTCCAGGGGACGTCGTAGAGATCCCACACCGGATTATTGATGGCCAGATCCATGTCGCGGGCGAATATGGCAAAGCCGTCATAGCCGTGATACGGGCCCGAATAATCCCAGGAGTGCATCTGGCGGAAGGGGATGCCCATCTTCTGCACCGGATACTTCTCTTTGATGCCGGACCCAACAAGGTCGGGGCGGATGCCTTCGATGAACTTTTCCAGCTCGTAACCGGTCACGTCGTCATAGATCAACGTACCCTTGTTCACATAATGGCCGGTGCGCTGATAGTCGTCGTTGTGGGCGAACTCGTAGCCGGTGCCGACGATCCGCATGCCGAGGTCCTCATAGGCCGTGATGACGTGGCGAGGACGCAGGCCGCCGACATAGAGCATCACCGTCTTGCCTTCGAGGCGCGGCCGGTACTTGTCGACGACAGCATCGACCAGGGGCCGGTACTTGGTGATGACAGCCTCGGTCTTGTCGACGATTTCCGGACCGAAGTGCTTGGCTATTTCGCGCAGGGAGGTTTCGATCTGGGACGGACCAAAGAAATTGTATTCCATCCACGGGATGCCGTACTTTTCCTCCATGTGCCGACAGATGTAGTTCATCGAGCGGTAGCAGTGGATGAGGTTGAGCTTCGCCTTTGGCGCGCGCTCGACCTCAGCGAGCGTGGCATCACCCGACCAGTTGCCGACCACGCGCAGCCCCACCTCCTCCAATAGAATGCGCGTAGCCCACGCGTCGCCACCGATATTGTAGTCGCCGACGACGTTGACGTCATAAGGGCCGGTCTCGAACTCGACGTCGTTCTTGTCGAAAACCCAGTCACGGATGGCGTCGTTGGCGATGTGGTGGCCGAGCGATTGCGAGACGCCGCGGAAGCCCTCGCAGCGCACCGGCACGATCGTCTTTTCGTGCTCCTTGGCCTTCTTGCGCGACACCGCCTCAATGTCGTCGCCAATCAGCCCGATCGGGCATTCCGACTGCACGCTGATGCCGTTGTTGAGGGGGAAAAGCGCCTCGATCTCGTCGATGACCTGTTCAAGCTTCTTGTCGCCGCCGAACACGATGTCCTTTTCCTGGAAGTCTGAGGTGAACTGCAGCGTCACGAACGTGTCGATGCCCGTCAGGCCGACGTAGTAGTTGCGGCGTTGCGACCAGGAATAATGACCGCAACCGACCGGCCCGTGCGAGATGTGGACCATGTCCTTGACCGGCCCCCATACCACGCCTTTGGAGCCGGCATAGGCGCAGCCGCGGATCGTCATCACGCCCGGAATGGACTTGATGTTCGATTTGACGTCGCATTCGGAAAGCGCCTTCGGCTCATCGCCAGGCTCGTCGCCGCTCGTTGCGACGCTGAGGTGCTTCTTGCGGCGCTTTGCCGCCTTGTCTGGATATTGCGCTAACACTTCCGCAATGAGCTTTTCATGCAAAACGCTGTCATTCTCGTAATCAAGGCTCATGGGCCCCTGCCCCTTTCAAGGTTCGGGTTAGGTCGTCGTCGACGAAGCGTCTTTCGTGGAAGGACGCGCTGGCTCAAGGGCCAGCGCGTCCTGTCGACAGCGGCAGTTATTGAGCCGCAGCCACCGCTGACTCCTTGGCCTGTAGTTCGGCCAGCATCTGCTCGTCGCTCTTCATGATGCCGAAGTCGAGCAGCATGTCTTCGAGCTCTTCCATGGTAATCGGGGTCGGAATGGTCCCTTGGCCCGAATTGGCATGGATCTTCTCGGCTAGCGCCCGATATTCCCCGGCCTGCTTGGAGTCCGGCGCGTACTGGATCACCGTCATCTTCCTGAGCTCGGCGTGCTGGACGATGTTGTCACGCGGCACAAAGTGGATGAGCTTGGAATTGAGCCTGGCAGCCAGCGCCTCGGAGAGGTCGAGCTCGCGGTCCGTCTGGCGCTCGTTACAGATCAGGCCGCCGAGCCGCACGCCGCCGGAATGGGCATATTTCAGGATGCCCTTGGCGATGTTGTTGGCGGCATAGAGCGCCATCATCTCGCCGGACATCACGATGTAGATCTCCTGGGCCTTGTTCTCACGGATCGGCATCGCGAAGCCACCGCACACCACATCGCCAAGCACGTCATAGGAGACGTAGTCGACATCGTCATAAGCGCCGTTCTCCTCGAGGAAATTGATCGAGGTGATGACGCCGCGCCCGGCGCAGCCGACGCCCGGTTCCGGACCGCCGGACTCCACGCACTTGATGCCTTTGTAGCCGGCCTTGAGCACGTCCTCGAGCTCAAGGTCTTCCACCGAACCTTCCTGGGCTGCCAGATGCAGAACCGTGTCCTGTGCTTTGGCGTTCAGGATCAGCCGGGTGGAGTCGGCTTTCGGGTCGCATCCGACGATCAGGATCTTCTGCCCGAGGTCGACAAGCGCTGCGAGCGTATTTTGGGAGGTGGTGGACTTGCCGATCCCCCCTTTGCCGTAAAATGCGATTTGACGCAAATCTGACATATCGCCTTCCTTCTTTCGTTCCATCCATCGCTGAGTAAAAGGCCGGCAGCTCGCGCCGCCTCCCAGGGCAGTCTTCAAAACCCGTGCCATGTGGGCCGATCGAGCCGAAGGAAAGATCTTTTTGTTGGGTTTCAGGAAGTTAGCCGGAGCCAGCACAGGAAACTGGCCAACCAACCCTAATGTCGCCGACAAGACAAAGCCGACAGACGGTGTCGTAAGGGCATCACTTGCACCGCTCGGTCGACCGCGCGGCAGGGAGACCGCGACTATCAGCAGGATCAAACGAAGCTCCGAAAACTGGAGACAATCGCACATCCCTGTAGCCAAGAGAGAAATGGCGTATCGCACGGGCGACGATGCGAGCGCCCAGGTGACAGAGCTTCGCCTTGTGGCTGAACAAGCCAACTTCGATCGCGCAGGCCCGCAGCGCCCGACAGCTGGCCAAAAACAGCGTCAGGAGCTGCGACTGGGGCCACGCACGTGAGTATGTCGAGGGCATGTGGCGCATGCTGCAGCAGGACAAGCCGGATGGCCACGTCTTGGCGACCGGCGAGACGACGAGTGTCCGCCAATTTCACGAGCGGGCTTTTGCCGATGTGGACATTGCTTTGGAATGGAAGGCGTCCGGCGTCGACGAAATGGCTACGACTCCGCGTCCGGTGCCTGCCTTGTGGAAGTCGATCCTCGATACCTCCGCCCGACGGAAGTCGATCTTCTGCCGGTGATCCGACCAAGGCCCGCCAGAAGCTGGGCTGGCAACACAAGAACCCGGTTCGGGAGCTCGTCGCCGAGAAGGTGCGCGAGGTGTCAAGCACTGGAAGGCCCTGAACAGCCGGGAAGAGCTCTAAGTGTACGACTTGTCCAACAAGAAGATCTGGGTTGTCGGCCATCGCAGTATGGTCGGCAGTGCGCTTGTACGCAGGCTCCGATGCCGTGCTCTGCGGCAGTGGCGTCAGTTAGCGGGTCGAACGAGGAGCGCGGATCGTGAACCCGCGAGCGCGCAAAAATACGGCATTAGCCGATAATGTTCATACTTCCTCCAGGTGCCCGGATTGCGGTACCGAGGCTTCGGGGCATATGTCCCTGATGGTCCTGCTTGTCTCGAATATCTCAAGCTTGACGTCTAAGCGTTCGCAGATCGAAAGGTGCGGGATGTGTCATCGTGTGAGTCGGTCCGTCATCGAGGGTTAAATAGACGCACCGATCACTGGGCCGCCACCGTCTCTCTTCGGATAACTTCAGCTATGGGACCATGCTCTTTCATAGCTCAGGGCCATTCCGCTCGATCAAGGTCCCCGATGGCCAATCACTCATTGAGCATCCTATTGGGAATACTACCAGAATTACGTTTTCACAGCGCGTCGGCGGGAGGTTGAGATAAACATCGGCAAGGGTGGATCGCACGCGTACCCCTTCCAAAACCGTCGCAAGACCATTTCGGCAGAGCCTGAGAACAAGGTTGCGCAACGCCTGCCGAACACCGCCGAACGCAAACCGAACGCCAAGTTGCTGCAGCACTGGGTAAACAATGCGCATCGAATTAATGCCGTACCCCTCAAGATCTGGACGCACGCCCCACAATCCAAGCTCGCATACGAGTAGATCGACCTCGCCAATCCGAACGAAACGACGCAACAACCCCATGTGAGCGGCCACACCGTGCGCATCATAGCCTATTACGCGAAGCTCGGGCCTAGCTCCTGACCAACTACGAGCACCTTCGAATGGAAGGGCGTTGTAAGCTCCAGTTGGCCCATAGGTCTTCCGAAAGAAATCTGCGAGCTCCGTGTGGTCAGAGAGCTCCAACTCGTTTTCCCAGCATACTTTCCACCGCACCTGAGGGCTCATACCTAAACCTCCACTTAATACTCTGTCCAGGCGTCGACAGAGCAACTACTTGATACGCACTCGTTGGGGCGCTTCTAATGGCACTGGTATAAGCTGGTGAAATCATTTGTTTGGATGGAACTCATCCGTCCAATGGATGCGTTCCAATCAATCGGCCTGCCATCGGCTGCCGACGCCAGATGAAGCGGCCGAGCTCCAACTTCTTCGTGAACATGCCGCCTTGTCCATCATGCTGGATCATCTTGATCAGGCATCCACGACATTGAACTGAAAAGTTGACCATGACTGAGGGGCTCGCTACTCAGGCAGAAGCAAGCCAAAGACGTTTTCGGCGATAATCAGGCAAATTGTCGAGATCACATTAGAACCCTCGGCGGGACCGGGCTGGTCTATCCCGGCGTCGAAAGTCGTCGAACGACCCGACCTGGCGGAGGGGTTTTTTCGGAATGTTCGGTTTGCGCCCGTCTGATTCCACACAAAATGGGACGCGGCGATAGGCAGCAGCATTCTCCTGTTGAATCTGAAAGGGGTTCCCCTTGCAAAACGCCCTGGTTCGCTTTGGCTATCGCAACCCATGGACCGGCACGCTGGGTATCGGCGAAGATTGCCAGAGGACATACTTGCCTGGCGATCCCGACCTCGGGAGAAGATGATGGGTACAGGAATGGATTCGCAGATCAGTGCGTTTCCGGTGCAAGCTTTTAGGACCCCGGACACAGCAAACGCCTCCCAGGACTGGCGAGGCGGCCGCGAGATCGCAATTTTCTCCTAGATAACGGTATGAGGTGATCGTCATACCCTGGTCACCGGATGCCGATCGTCACGCACATGGTCTGATACAGAGCCGGCGGCGCCGATGTGCCCCCGAGGAAATACTTAGTGACTGGCACGATTGTTGCGTCGTCTCACGAAAGACAGCCGTTAACGAGAGGTCACGATGATTGACGTATGCTCGATGGGGATGGTGTTGTGCGGTGGGTACCTTCTTGCTGCATCCGCAGGCAGACTCGGCGGCGCTGAGAATGTCTTATCTGACTCGCCATTGTCCGCGGCTGATGTATCGAGTTTCGAGACTTTCATAGTTCGCAGCCCACCGACATCACTCAATCTGGATCCATTTTATGCCAAATATGCTGACGCAGCGGGCATACCTATTATTTCGTCAAACAAGGTTCCAGACACGGCACTATTGATCTCACGTGACATTGTCCTCTACATGTTGTCAGAACGCCGTGATGTCCGCGATGCTTTAATCCAGGCTGGAGCGCGGGTGGGCGTCATGGCAATTGACGAGACGACGACTGATATTCCCGAGCAGCGGGATTGGAAGAAGCCTCTTCCCGATGATCCACGTCTCACCCCTGACGAGCGGCGGGATTACGCCAACACGATCGGCAAGATGACTGCCCGAGACTACTGGGCACAAAGGGCGCGCGGCATGGGCGGGCTCTACACGACGGGAGCTGTGGAGAATTTGATGGGCGTGCCGGGCACGCGGTATTACGGCGGGAACATTCTTGTTCACGAATTCTCACATAATATTTTCTACGCGCTGCGCACGGTAGATCCTGATCTCGTTGCACGAGTTGAACGTGCCTATTCGCACGCCTACGAGAAAGGCCTCTGGGCGTGTTCCTATATGGAGAACAACGTCGATGAGTATTGGGCCGAGGGCACGCGATTTTGGTTCAATACGAACTTGGCTTACAGCCGAGGCAATCTCACCATTGCCACATCAGAAGATTTCGAGGCTCACGATCCAAGCCTCTATAATATCATGGCCGAAGTCTACCGCCATGACCACCACATTCTGGCGGATGTCTATTACCGGCATTCGGCGAAGTCGCAGTAATGTCCTTTGGTATTGACTGCCGGCCTCATGCTGCAATCCCGCTGGAGACCCGAACTATCGCTGATCGTCCGTAATTTGTCAGAGCCAGCCATAAATTTGAGTTTCCGTTCAATTGAAGCGCCCATGTTGTTCCCACGGGTGCATACCAAGTACTTCGTGACCGCTGGAATTGGCTCCTTGTGCAACATCGAGACCAAAGGCGTAAACTTTGACGTCTGTCCCCTTGCTGGCGACACTCGGCCGCGGCGCAAAGGGCGATATCACCGGCTTGAACATGCCACGCCGAACCCATCCTGGTTTAGCGGTGCTGGAGATGATCAGTGTTGTTAAGCCGTTAAACGTTTCGTGGGCCTATTCTGGCGCATCTTCGAGGAGGCCGTCATAGACTTCCATGAGCGCGTTGTTGATAGCCTGTCCAAGAGCATTGCCTGCTTCCCGGACTGCGTCTTCGGTTCCATCACGTACGGCCTTGGCTAGATCAAAACCCTGTTCGCCGACAATCTGCTTGGCGACCTTGATCGCCCAGTTACCAAAGTCATCCCGATTGTCTATATTGATGCATTCTTCCATTGTTCGTCTCATCTATCTATGCGGAGCGCTTCCCGTGACCTGCCACTGAATTTTCATCCGGCGGCGATTAGAGCCTCGGCGTCAGTGAACCGCTCCCAAACGTTGGACCACCGCATGCTAGAGTTTTCCGGCTTTACTCAGGGAGGCGGGCTGGTTGCGCACCCTGAATTCACCAACGAGATCGGCACCTTGTTGCCGATCGCACCATGAGGTCTTTCCTCATTGTACAACACGACGACAGAACACCCACGGGACCGAGGTTCGCGAGCTTCTGTATCCGTGGCATCCCTGGTCCGGACGGCTTGTTCACGTGCATGAGGCGGTGTCTAAAGGGACGCATATTTTCCGCTGCAGCCTTTCTGGTTCTTCTTCTGGTCGACTTCTTGAGGTCCCGTCGTGGATGTTCGACCGATCAGTGAGTGGTTGTTGGCGCAGCCTGGCGGTCCCGCACGTCGATCTCGCAAGCCTGCATTCTTTGGCAAGATTGCTGAAGGACGCTGATGCCTCATCGCAATCTTCGGTAATGGGCGCAGCATTGGTCTCTCACGAAACGAGTCGGAGAGATGTTCATGCCTCGCCAGCCCATGACATGCCAGTTCGATCTGTTCTCGGCCCCGCAGCGGGGGAAGACGGCAGGGACGCCGCAATGGCCGGAGTTGCCGGAGGAGACCCGCCAAGCGTTGACGGTGCTCATCGTGCGGCTGTTCGTCGATCACGCAAAGTGCGGACATGCCTGCCAACAGAAGGAGGCCGGTCATGATGCATGAGAAGATCGCGCCGCATCATCTGGAGCGGAAGGCCATCCTCTATGTTCGGCAGTCCTCGGCTCACCAGGTTCTGCACAATCGAGAGAGCAGCGCCCTCCAGTACGCCATGCGCGACCGTCTGGCAGCGCTTGGATGGTCACATATAGAGACGGTGGATGACGACCTTGGTCGTTCGGCCGCCGGCGGCGTGACCCGCGCTGGATTTGATCGGATGGTGGCGGAAGTCTGCCTTGGCAAGGTAGGCGCCGTGGCCGCGCGTGAGGTATCGCGCTTCGCCCGGAACAGCCGCGATTGGCAGCAACTCATCGAGATGTGCCGCGTTGTCGATACCGTCCTGGTCGACCAGGAAGCAGTTTATGCGCCCCGCCAGGGCAACGACCGCCTGCTCTTGGGTTTGAAGGGCAGCCTCAACGAGTATGAACTCGATCTCTTGCGTCAGCGTTCCCTTTCCGCCCGCTATGAGAAGGCTCGCCGCGGTGAACTCGTCGTCACTGTTCCGGCCGGCTTCGTAAAGGCCGGTGACAGGATCGAGAAGGATCCCAATCGGCGCATCCAGGAAGCCATCGCACTCGTCTTCGACAAGGTCACCGAACTCGGGAGTGCCCGGCAGGCCTTGCTATGGTTCCTTGAGCAGGGATTGGACCTGCCCGTCAGGTGCGCCAACGGTGACGTCATCTGGCGCAGGCCAAATTATGCCACCATCCACCGGATGATTGCGAACCCGATCTACGGCGGCGCTTATGCTTATGGTAAGAGTCGTTCCGTACCAGGATACGATGGCCGATCTGGAATTCGCCGCAAGGCGCGTGATGAATGGCTGGCGCTGATCCCGGATGCGCACGAAGGTTACATCAGTTGGGAACGGGCGGAGGAGATCCGCAAGATGGTCAGCGACAATGTACCGGCCAGTCGCCATCATGGAGCGCCGAAGCATGGCGACGCTCTGCTTGCCGGCCTGTTCCGCTGCAAAAGGTGCGGCCGGAAGCTGACGGTTCGTTACACAGGAGCCAACCATAACATCCCGCGCTATTCCTGTTGGCGAGGGTTGCTCGACAACGGCGAACCACGTTGCATCGCCTTCGGCGGTCTGCGGGTCGATGACGCGATCGAAGAGGCACTTCTCGGCGTGGTCGAGCCAGGAGCCATTGCCGCCGCCGTCGAGGCGGAACGCAATATGGCCAACCAACGCGATCAGGTTCAGGATGCCCTGATGCGCGACCTCGAGGCAGCACGCTATGTAGCCGACCGGGCATTCCGGCAATATGACGCGGCCGATCCAGAGAATAGGCTGGTGACGTCGGAGCTGGAAGCACGCTGGAACAAGGCGCTGACTGGCGTCGGTGAGATCGAGGCCAAGATTGCCAAACATCGGACAGTTACGCCGCATCCGTTCCCCATGTCCGCATCACAGGTAACCGCACTTGCGGGAAACCTTCGCGCCGTCTGGACGGCGCCGACAACCGATGCAAGGCTGAAGAAGCGCATCGTGCGCACGCTCATCAATGAAGTGGTCGCCGATCTCGATGATGGAACCTCTGAGATCGTCCTCGTCATTCATTGGGTTGGAGGCGTCCACACCGAACTGCGCCTGCCGAAGCGACACCGTGGCCAAAGAAATGCGACCCCTGACGACATTGTCGACGCTGTGAAACAGCTCGTCTTGATCGCCAATGATGATGTGATTGCCGGTGTCCTCAATCGCAACGGACTGACGACCGGCAATGGCAATCGCTGGACACGGGAGCGGGTCACCGCGCTGAGGTCATATCGCAAGATTCCGGTCTTCCGTCCGCAGATCGACGGGGTTGAGCCATGGCTTAATCTGGGCGGTGCGGCGAAGTTACTCGGGATATCGCCAAAGACGCTGCGTCTGGCGGCCGAGGCTGGCGATATTAAGGGGGCTCATCCGCTACCCGATGGCCCATGGATCTTCAGCCGTTCCAAACTCGCGACCCCGCAAGCACGTCAGATTCTCGATCGTGCCCGGAAGAACCCTCGCCACCCCGCGGGATCGCCTCCAGATCAGGAAAATCTATTCCTTTCAATGACATAGAAAGATGGGTGTTATGAAACAGGATTGTAGTATCTACGCCAATCCTCCATCTTTTCGCGGGCATCCGCAAGGGTCAGGAACCAATGCTGGTTCAGGCATTCTGCACGGAAGCGGCCATTGAACGCTTCGATGAAAGCATTATCAGTTGGCTTGCCGGGGCGTGAGAAGTCCAACGTCACGCCCTTGGAATAGGCCCACAAGTCCAAGTCGCGCGACACGAACTCCGTCCCTTGGTCGACACGGATCGTTTTCGGATAGCCGGCTTTTTGGCACACCCGTTCAAGGGTTTGCACAACGTCTTCGCCTCTATAGCTATGACGTGGATCAAGCACCGGCACGTAGCGCGAGAAGGTGTCGACCACCGTCAGCACGCGCAGTTTCTTACCCGTTGCGAGTTGGTCGTGAACGAAGTCCATCGCCCAGACGTCGTTGGGGCCGACGGCCATGTGCCGATCCTCGCGAAGCTTGGCTTTTACCCTCCGCTTCGGTGTTTTGTTCCGCAACTGTAGCCCCAAGTCCCTGTAAATGCTTGTAAGTTCGCTTGATGTTGGTGCCCCAACCCTCGCGTTCCAACAGCACATGCACGCGGCGATAGCCGTACCGCACACGGATCTCGCAGATCTCGCGAATACGACGTTCCAGACCGGCCTGATCAGTACGGCGAGAGGTATAGTGGTGAGTTGATCGATCGAAGTTCAACGCTCCACAAGCACGCCGGATCGAGATCGCCCAATCGCGGCACATGCCTTTCACCATCTCCCGCTTCCGAGCAGGCCTCAGAGCTTTCGGCGGATGACATCCTGCAACATCTCGCGGTCCAGCGTTAGAGGCTGCCCCAAAAAGATTTGAGTGATTTCAGCCAGTTGTGATTCCTTCGGATTTGCGAAGATTCGATGGAGTGCACAATGGCCTGGACTGAAACCACCCGACGGCAATATGTCCGTCGGACGAGCCGATATGCAAGCGATGTTACCGATCGCGAATGGGAATTTATTGCGCCGTTCATGCCCGCGCCACGGCGTCTGGGCCGGCCACGCAAGACCGATCTGCGCGAGGTTTTAAACGCCCTTCTCTATATCGCTTCGACAGGCTGCCAGTGGCGGATGCTGCCGAAGGACTTTCGCCCTGTTCAACGGTGCAGCGGTATTTCTATGAATGGCGGGCAATGGGTCTTTGGCCACGGATCAACCATCACCTCGTCATGGAGGCGCGGGAGCTGGATGGGAAAGAAGCTTCACCGACGGCTGGCGCCATCGACAGCCAAAGCGTCAAGACGACTGAAAGCGGTGGTATTCGGGGCTTTGACGCTGGCAAGAAGATCAAGGGCCGCAAGCGCCACATCATTGTCGATACGCTCGGGCTGATGGTTGGTCTCGTGGTGCACAGCGCTGATATACAGGACCGCGACGGGGCTCCCGATCTTCTGAAGTCCATCCGCAACCGATGGCCGTGGCTCCTTCATGTCTTCGCCGATGGCGGCTATGCGGGCGACAAGCTGAAAAAGCGGCTGCAGAAAATAGGAAAATGGACACTCGAAATCATCAAGCGTACCGACAAGGCCAAGGGTTTCGAAATCCTGCCGCGCCGCTGGGTCGTCGAACGGACGTTTGCGTGGTTGGGTCGATGCCGCAGGCTGGCCAAGGACTTCGAGACATCCATCGCTTCAGCAGAAGCCTGGATAACCATCGCTCACATCCGAATGCTCACCAGGCGGCTGGCAAGATACGGATATCGTTGAAACCTTTTCGAGTCCGACTCTTAGATCCGCGACGATCTTCTTCAGGCGCGAATTCTCGTCCTCGAGCTGTTTCAGCCTCTTCATCTCCGGTGGCAGCATGCCCGCGTATTTTTTCTTCCAGTTGAAATAAGTCGCCTGGCTGATCCCCGCCTTCCTGCAGATTTCAGCAACCGACACGCCTTCATCACCTTGCTTCAGAATGAACGCCTTCTGAGCGTCCGAAAACTGCGATGCTTCCATCGTCTTCTGGTCCTTTCCCAGCCAGGAAAATGCACCGGAAAACTCTAACCAAAATTGGTCCAGTTTGAAGGGTTCAGATCAAATTCTCAGTGGCAGGTCAACGCCACCATATCTTGAACATGCTTCCAAATAGAAGGAGCCCGCCAGTCGATAGCCAGCGTACGGCAAAGCCTCTCCGGTATCGCGATATGATGAACCTACTTCCGCCCATTCCGTTCACTAGCGAATGTTATGTCGCTCGGTGACGCCGCTCCACATCGCCTATTGCTAAGGCGCCTTTCCATACTTAAATTAGACTATCTGCAACTATAACGTCTATCGTAACTATGCACGCTACTTAATAGATCATCGACGAACCTTCATTGGAGCTAGGCTGGAAGGTTCTGTACTGGAAAACTTGATTGTTTGGATATAAAATATCCGTTGTTTGGATGTGACTAAAGATGCGTTTCAAGGGCCTTGATCTAAACCTGCTCGTTGCACTGGACGCGCTCACGACCGAGCGCAACCTAACGGCTGCCGCACGTAGTATCAATCTAAGTCAGCCAGCCATGAGTGCCGCCATTGGCAGGCTGCGGGACTATTTCCGCGACGAATTGTTTACAATGAATGGTCGAGAACTTCGGCTGACGCCACGCGCCGAAGGACTTGCCTCGGCAGTGCGCGAAACTCTCTTGCAAGTACAATGCTCAATCATCTCTTGGGAGCCATTTAACCCGTCGAAGTCTGACAGATGCTTTAGAATAGTTCTGTCCGATTTCATGATGCTGATATACTTCAATAAAATCATTGAGCGCGTTGCTCGAGAAGCGCCCGGAGTCAGCTTCGAGTTGCTGCCTTTAGATAGTGATCCGTACGAAATGCTTAGCCGCGGTGACGTCGATTTCCTCATACTGCCTGAATTTTTTCTCTCGGGCGCACACCCGAGCGCAAAGCTGTTCACAGAGAAATTTGTATGCGTAGCCTGTTCGACAAATGTGGACCTACCTTCAGCGCTGACGATCGAGCAATATGTTTCCATGGGACACGTCGCTGCCGCGTTTGGGCGCTTTTTGAAGCCATCGGTCGAGGGCTGGTTCTTGCTCGAGAATGGGATTCAGAGGCGGGTGGAGGTCGTCGTGCAAGGGTTTAGCTTAATACCATCAGTCCTGCGTGGCACGAAACGCATAGCTAACCTACCGCTTCGCTTAGTCGAGCATTACGAAAGTACTTTTCCTTTGCGGATCATCAACCTTCCGTTACCGCTTCCCGTCTTCACCGAAGCTGTTCAATGGCCAGCGCTACATAATGCCGATCCAGGGAGCATCTGGTTTAGGGAGATATTGGTTGAGGAAGCTTCCCATATGATTTCCTCCAACGCACTTAAAATACATGGCTCGCTGCAATAATCCGGTTCCTGACGGAGGTTCCTGCTTGAGTACGATCTGCCGAATCCGAACAAGTTCAACTAACGCGGAGAATTCGCGGCCGACGCCGAAGTCATGATACTGCACCCACTAAACAGGCGTTTCAGAGCCCAAACGCATGAAAATTCACAGTGGGGCGCTCGCATTGGATCGCTGAGGAAGCCGCGGTTAGAAAGGCTGCTATCATAAACTAGTTTAGAATTCGGCGATCCAATCGCCTGTGAAGCGGTTAAACGCGAACATTGGCCACATTCCCGAGGCCTCCGTCCCTGCTTACGTAGGAGCAGCGTCCGAGCTTAGGAGATGCCACCAAAAACCAAGAACCATCAGAAACGAACAATACCAGCAATTGTGGTCCCCCAGCACCCTTCGCTTTGCCGCCGAAGGTGCTAGACCGCAGGTCGCGCAATCGTCGTAAGCGTCCGGCGAATGCATTTTTTGCGTCAACGAGGCACGGTTTAGGACTTGCGGATTAGCTCATCTGCCATGACGCGCTCGATCACCTCGGGATCGCATTGTTCATCGACGAGGAACTGGCGGATTCCACCATCCCACGTCCGTATGTCGGCCAGGAGATCTCGAAGGTCGTCAATTCCATTTTCGGTCAGGCCTTTTGTGCCATCTTCACTGCCATCGCGGACATATACCAATTCGCCCTCGGCGATATTGTCCGAGTTGGCGGTGACTTCCTCGAGTAGTTCAAGGTTCTCGCCGATCATGACGGCGACTTCTTTGAGCGTGTAGATGAACCTCGAGCGTGCCATCACGCAGCCTCGTATCGGTCTTTCGCCGGCACCCACTGCCACGGCAGCAGTTCCTGGAGCCGATCCTTGGGATGGCTCGGGATCCGGGTCAGGACGTCTGTGAGATAGACCTCCGGATTGTGGCCATGGAGTTTGGCAGTCTCGATGATAGTCAGAATGTTGGCGATGCGCTCACCGCCCTTGTCTGACCCGGCGAAGAGCCAATTTTTTCTTCCGATTCCAAGCGGACGCATGGCTCGCTCAGCTATGTTGTTATCGATTTCGACACGGCCATCGTCGATGTAAACGCTCAACGCTGCCCATCGCGAGAGGGCATATCGCATCGCTTCAGCCAGCTTCTGCTTCTGTGGTACCGCCTGCAGCTTTTCCTCGATCCAGCTCTTGAAGTCTGCCAGAAGGGGCCTGGCGTGTTGCTGGCGCAGTGTACGCCGCTCGTCAGCCGGCATGCCGCGGATACGATCCTCGATATCGTAGAGCGCACCGATGCGCGAGAGCGCTTCGTCAGCGATTGGAGATGGCTTCAGCTTGATCACATCGTGGAACTTGCGGCGCACATGGGCCATGCAGGCGGCCTCGACGATCTGGTTGCCGTAAAGCTTCTTATAGCCACCATAGCCATCCGCGTGCATCACGCCGCTGAAGTTTGCGAGATGGTCGGCTGGATGCGCGCCCTTGCGGTCGGGGCTATAGTAGTAGGCAATGGCTCTTGGAGTGGGATCTTGATAGCCGCTGCCATCGAAGACATAGACCCAGACCCGCCCGGTTTTTGTCTTTCCTCGCCCAGGGTCGAGAACATCGACCGGGGTATCGTCCGTATGTATTCGGTCGACCGCCGCGATATGGGCTCTGATCAGCAAGATGAGAGGAGCCAGCAGAACTGACACGCGGCCGACCCAGTCGGCCATCACGGATCGGGAGATATCTATCCCCAGCCGGTCGTACATCTCGGATAGACGGTAGAGCGGGATGTGATCGTCGAATTTGGCGACCATGATATGGGCCAGCAACCCCGGTCCGGGCTTGCCGCGCTCGATCGGCAGGGTCGGCATTTCGCCTGCCACCGTCGTATCGCAGTCCCTGCAGATCATGCGCTTTTCGACGTGGCGGACAATCTTGATGGACGCCGGCACGTGCTCCATCACCTGGATCACCCTGTCGGCGGCCTTCAGGAACGATGTGCCACCACAAGTCGGACAACTGCAGGGTGCTGCATAGACCAGTTCTTCGGTTGGAAGACCATCGGGCAATGGTTTACGCTTCGGCTTGTCCGGCGCGTCGTCCAACTCCGGCAAAGGAGCTTTCCCGGAGCGCATCTCAGCCTCGGCGCGGGCGGCTTCGATCTCCTCCAGCATCAGTTCGAATTGCTCGATCTTCCGGTCGATCTTTTCCGAAGAAGCGCCATGCTGCCGATGGCGGAGCAAATCCAACTGCGCGCGCAGGAGCCCGATAATGGAGTCTCGCTTGCTGACTTCGGCTTCTTGGCGCTCAAGTTTCGCCGCCTGTTCAGCGACGAGCGCGCGCAAAACAGATAGCTCCTCCTGACTGTCCAGCGGCGTTATTTCCATACCCGCATACGTAGCCGATTTGCGCCGGAAGCGCTAGCATTATGCTCCGGATGTCCTTGCAAAATATAGCTTTTAACCCGTTCGACCGGGAGCGGAAGTCCACGCAGGTCGGCGCCAGTCGATCCCCTCAACAAGCATCGACAACTGAGCTTGCGTCAGATGCGCAACCCCATCTTTCGCTGTCGGCCAGGGAAAGTATCCGCGTTCCAAAATTTTGTAAAACAGGCAGAACCCTTGGCCATCCCACCATAAAAGTTTGATCCGATCAGCGCGTTTTCCGCGGAAGCCGAAGATTGCGCCGGAGCCCGGCACCTCCTTGATAGCCGTCTCGACAAGCGCGGACAGTCCATCAATGCCACGCCGCATGTCGGTCACCCCGCAGGCCAGATAAACCCGCACATTCCCCGAAGGCCCGATCATGCCGCCTCCACACAAGCGACCAGTGACGATAGCACTTCGAGATCCATGTCCGCTGCAATTCTCAGTAAGCGGCCATTCCTCAGGACGATTTCAACGTCTTTGCATCTCGGCCGAGCACTGCTCCTCTTAGAGCCTTCACTCACGCACTCCGACGCTCCGATAAGCGATACCGGGATGAACGATGCGGTCTGGGGAGATTCGGGTGGCAAGAGCTTCTTTCGCCAGGCGTAAATCTGCTGCGGAAGAACGTCGTGCCGGCGCGCCACATCCGAAACGGTGCCATCCGCGCTGAACGCTTCTTGCAATATCGAAAGCTTCAGTTCCGTCGACCATCGACGTTGTCGCTCGGCACCCGTCAGGATCTCAACCTTGGCCATTCATACCCTGTTACGTCACAAATGAATCATCTGTGTCGTAACTTGCGCCAATCCCACACCTAACCAAAATCCGCTCACCGGACGCTCACCACCAATCGTCCGAAGGCCGGCCGACCGGCGACGGACGTGGCGCTCAGCTTCGTCGATAAAATGGCCTGCGGGTCAGTCACAGGTGGTGCCGTCTTCAGCTAATCGGGCACGTCGCGGGTCGATCGATTCCAATGCAACCCAGCTTCCTAGGTTTCAAGATGGTCACGGCAATCGCGCTGCCTCCTGAACCATTATATCTCGCATCCAGATATTTGCCGGATCTTTGTCGTGAAGTACCGGCCATTGGACCGCCTCGGTGAATGTCGGCAGCGTTATCGGGGGCGCAGTCATCCGCAACGGTATCTTGTCCTCAAAAAGCCCAACTAATCGTAACGGAATGGTTGCGATGCGATCAGTGCCCATCAGGGCGGCGGGGATCATGCTAAAGCTTGAAACAACGACTTCGACCCGCCTCTTGAGGCCATGCTCCTGCAAGAAGCAATCTTCTATGGTAGGCTGCTGCGTCCGACCGAACCTAACTACCGCGTGCCCCATTGATGAATACTCCTCTGCAGTAAGGGCTTCCTCAAGTTGTTTGTTATTACTGCAGCCGACGCAAGTCAGTCGTTCCTGAAATAGATCTATCTTAGGATGCGCGCTCGACATGAATAACGGTGGGCTAATAAGGAAGTCTACGTCGCCGCGTCGCAAGAGCTCGTCTGGATTGTCAGTAAGCGGCAGCAAGTCAAAGCTAATGCCGGGTGCCTCCCGCGCAAGACGCTCCAGTATCTTCTGAAAAAGAACAACTGTAACGAAATCGCACAAACTTACTCTGAAATGACGATCTGATTGATCAGGAGTAAATTTGTCCCAGGAAATGATATTGAGACGAATATGCTGTAAAGCCTCACGAATCGCAGGCGCGAGGTCTTCCGCACGCGGCGTTGGAACAAATTCACGACCACGCATCGTAAAAAGTTCATCGCGGAAATAGGAGCGGAGCCGGCGGACGGCTGCACTCATTGCGGGCTGGCTCAGATTAATGCTACGTGCCGCCGCAGTAAGGTTGCGCTCAATCATTAGTGCATCGAGCGCGACAAGGAGATTTAGATCGAGGCCCTTGAATCGCATATCTTTTAACTATCCAATAATGCAGCCCTTCCACAACGGTTGTTCCTACGGCGATGGCTGAATTCGCCTTGGCGCTCCTCAACCGATTTGAGGGCGCGGACACAGAGACTTAATCTCTGTGCTCGGAAAGCAACCTGAGGCCAGTCCAGATTAAGCCATAACTCCAGAGTGAACGCTCGTTGCAGTGTAATAGGAAGCCTCCAATGGCAAATCGCCAAACGCCAGCTGGCAAAGAAGATAATTAGCACCTGCTTCCTCGACATGATCGAGAAGATCTTGCCTAACTGACGCCGCAGTACCAACTACGCACAACTGACAGTCTACTGCTGCATCAAAATCTGGCGGGAGGTTCTGAGGAGTCTGTATCCCGTTTATCTCGTACAGAAACTTAAAGCTCCGAAGCCACCGTTGATAAGCCGGGGCCGCGAGCGAAATGGCATGCTTCGTCGTGCTGCCGGCCACCACCATTCGGACCAACCCAAGGAATGGCGCCCGTTTCCTGCCCCCGGCGGTATGTCTCTCGTGTGCTCGGTAGGCATCAGTGATCTGGCGAACAGTCGAAGCAGGGCCCCCGCAGGCAAGATTTGTATCGTTCTCAGCCGCCCAGCGCGCAACCTCAGGACGACTGGTTGTAATCCATGTCGGAGGCTGAGGACGTTGGTGTGGCCTCAACATCAACGGGACTTTGTCTAGTTCAAAGTGATCGCCTTTGTAGGAAAGAGCTTGAGCTCCTCCCTTCATCGCTTGGATGACGATCTCGCTGGCTTCGAGATAGCGCGATGTCGCCACCTCCTCCTCAATACCGAAAAAGCCCCATTCGATTGGTAAGGAGCCGCGTCCCATGCCCAACTCGAGCCTGCCACCACTCAGATGATCCAGCATGCAAATTTCTTCAAACGCACGTAGCGGATGATAAAGGTTCAACAGCATAACCAACGGACCGAGACGAAGATGCTGCGTGCGCTGAGCTACGCCTGCTAGAAATAGATTCGGCGAAGGTCCCCTACCATGGGGGGTACAGTGGTGCTCTGCGACGTGATATCCAAAAAAGCCAAGGCGATCGCAAACCTCTGCCAATTTCATCCGATCTTCATATTGGCGCGCAATCTCTCTGCCGTCTTCGTCCAAATGGTCGAAAATGCCAACCATCAGCTTTGCGGGAAGAGAGTTTGTCATCTGAATGTCTCCAAGTTTGGCGGCGAGTTTTCGGTGGCCAGAACCGGAGGGTGGCCCCGATGTCTTTCGCCAGGAATTATTCGCCCGTCTTAAGTTTGCACTGAATTATCTAATGGTTACGGCGGCGCCGGAAAATCTATCCGAAGCCCGTTGCGCTAGGTGGTTGGAGGGTCTGGCAGGATTGGAGGCCGCACATCCAGAGCCTATAAATGTTGGGGCTTCGAGTTTATTGAACCTGCTCAGCTTTCACCCCCTAGACTAGGACGCCACCCGCTTCATCTACCGCTGCGAGCATGCGATTGCTGGCGACGGCTCTCGCATCCACAATCGGGTGGCTGCTCCAAGAATGCAGTCTACAGTTTCATCAATGGATTTATCTGCGTAGCCGTACCGATACTCACGCATATGGAATGGCAAAGAGCTTCGTTCGGAAACATTTACCAGTATATATTTCTCCGTTCTAATTCCCTTTGCCAAAACCTTCCATTTTTACCCGCCCGGGCCCTGAAAAGTGCGAAGTTAATTTCGAAAGGGTGATCGAAAGCCCCGCTCCGAAAGCGCCAGGCTCACTACCTCACCCATACTTAACATCCTTGCGGTTCTCTTCGTAAAGCCGTTGGCTCTGAAACCGATGCTGACGCCGATGAGCTGAACATAATGCTCACGCTGAAATGATATTGGATCCTTCATATTCCCTGTATGACTTCGCGGCGAGTAACACCCCATCTCGCATACCCACAGCTCCGTTCACTTTTGAGAACCCAAGGATTGGGAAGTTCGATTAGTGGTTGTTCAGCTTTTGTGGCGACCCGAACGGGTTATGGCTGGTATTCGGTGTAATGCGACGAGGCTCTTGCAGTAGGCGAAGAAAGGACCCAGAGCTATGTCTCCGCACTTGATTGGCAGACGAGAGTGCGTTCTGCATTTCCACGTTGGCCATATTCGTCTCCATTTATCGGCCAGGTCTGTGACCTAGCCCTCGGCTGCTCTCCGGTGGAGCAACATCATGGTATCCCCAATTCATAGTCGAGGTGTTTAATAACATCCCACGGCTTCGTAAAATTAATTGTTTGTATGGCATTGATCCACCAGGTGAATAACCCGGGATCTCCACCTTCAAAGGGTTGCTCAAACGTCAACGCTTCTTGCCACGTCTGACCCAGGGCACAACAGCGCTCGCCCCGATGTTCAGAAGGCGTCTAAGCGTTCGATGCCATTTTGGATGTTCGGCCGAACCGTTGCTTTCCTTCGGTCGATCGAAGTGGCGTAAGGCCGACCCGGGCGAAATCACGGTCCCTTCTGAGGTGGAAGGATCAGGAGCCAGTGCGGTTGTATGTCCCTGCATTTCCAGATCTTAGCTTTATAGGATGAAAGGTGTTACGATTGGGAGATGAGGAGACGCCGCGTAGGGGCTGGCAGATCAGACTCTATAGATCGCTTCATGGACTTGATGCGCGGCCGTTTCTTCAATGTCATCGATCTGGTCAACCGGTTGGAACGACAAGCAAGGCGGATAGTCGACTTACCTCACACGCCTCGACTTCATCACCCTCGATGAGATCGGCTATCTGCCGTTCGCGAAGGACGGAGGCCCGCTCCTGTTCCATCTTATCCGCAGGCTTTACGAGCGCACCTCGATCCTCGTCACCGGCGAACATGGCCTTCGGTGAACGCCCCGTCGGCGTTCGGTGATGCCAAGATGACGACAGCACTGCTTGATTGGTTGACTCACCATTGTAGAAATTGGGAAAGAGTCCTGGCGCTTCGAAAACCGCTTCAAAGCTAAAGTCGGGATCCCTACACCCGCACTTGGCCCATAGCCATTAACTAATTCAGAACCAATTTGAAATGGAGAATGCGCACTGATTCAGCGCCAGTGATACGGGTGGAGAAGCTAGCGGTGGCCAAGTTGGCAAATGTAGTTAGGTACTGTCAGGCGGCGAGAAGAAGCAGTTCACGTCGTTTTCCGTCGGATGAAGGCAGATATGATACCGGCCATCTCCCGAAGGGATTTCGTCCCCATACGGAATGAAGAAAAGGTGCGGCTCTGTCGCGAGGTGGTGGTCGCCCGCATGCAGTAAGACGGAAAAACCGCGGGGCCCTTTACGAATGTTCTGAGTCGGAATGGACTGACAATCTCCACTCAAACCGTGGGCCTTGCAGCACGCCGGAGGATAGGTCCAGCCGCTCTTCGCTTGATGGGCGTCGGTTCGAACGATAGTGCAGACGGAGATCGCCCCAAGTGCGATCAGCAACCCTGTTGATGTGGCGAGTGTCATTGCATACCTCCTTAGAGGCAGCCCCTCGAAAAACGCCGGGAGGTTGCGCACTGATTGCCAAGAACGCGCGTCTTTTCGATACCTCGTCTTTTTTGTCACGGACACTTCCGGGTCAGAAACGCCTGCGCATCTAGGACCATCGCCATGGTACGTAGAGGCACATAGAGGCGAGTGAGCATCGGCGCCATTAGGATACTGCTCCGCTGCCGGGAAGTGAAGCCAATCTTCTGCCGCGCCGACCGCACGAATGGTACCTCCGGGCTGTCAATCAGCACCGAACATTGACCCCTTTTGCTTATCCAATTTTGACCCCCCTGTGCTGTAGATCAGCGCTTGGCCTGCCCGGCGCTGGCCGGGGTTGCAGAGGGTAGGCCAAGTGCGGGTGATGGGGCTCTTCGGCTTTAGCTTTGAGAGCGGTTCTTGAAGCGCCAGGATTCGTTTCCGGTCTCGACGATCTCACAATGGTGCGTCAGGCGGTCGAGAAGTGCCGTCGTCATCTTGGCATCGCCGAACACCGTCGGCCATTCACCGAACGCCAGGTTCGTGGTGACAATGATCGACGTGCGCTCGTAGAGCCTGCTGATCAGATGGAATAGGAGTTGGCCGCCGGCCAGGGCAAATGGCAGGTATCCGAGTTCGTCGAGGATGATGAAGTCGAGACGATTGAGATAGTCGGCCGTCCGCCCTTGCTTGCCGCTGCGCGTTTCCGTTTCCAGCCGATTGACCAGATCGACGACGTTGAAGAAGCGCCCGCGTGTTCCGTTGCGGATCAGTGCACGGGCAATCGCGATGGCGAGATGGCTCTTTCCGGTTCCCGTGCCGCCGACGAGGACGACGTTACGCTGATCGGCGACGAAGGTGCCGGTAGCCAGCTCCCGCACCAGGGATTCATTGACCGGCGTATCGGTGAAGTCGAAATCGTCGATGTCCTTAGCGAGGGGCAGCTTGGCGATGCTGAGTTGGTAGCGAATGGAGCGGGCCTGCTTCTCGGCGATCTCCGACTGCAAGAGATCACCGACAATGCGCGGCGGTTCGTGCTGCCGTTTGATGCCGTTGCCCATGACCTCGTCGTAGGCGCTGCGCATTCCATAGAGCTTCAGCGTGCTCATCAGTTCGAGAACCTGTGTGCGTTCCATCAGCTTGCCCTCCTGAGGCTGTCATAGCGTGCGCAGTCGGCGACCGGTTCATGGGTCAATCGAAGCGCATCCGGGGTTTGCAGGGTTGCGGCCGGAGCCGGGTCACGACTACGAGCCAGAATGTTGATGATCACCGAGGCCGAGCAGACGCCTTGGTCCAGCGCCTCCTGACAGGCCGCATCGACGGCCGTCAGACCATCGGTGGGAACGCATGCAAGGATTGTGACCATTTGCCGATCACCGTCGTGGACGCTCTTCAGGCGCTTGCGGACCTTCTCCATCGCCGCTGGCAACACCCAGTCCCTGAACGGCGCACCATTGCGCAAAGCGCCGGGTTTGCGAGCCAGAACGGGTACATAATGCCAGGGATCGTAGATCGTCTCGCCACGGCCAAAGCAACGCGGATGCTCACCGACGTTCACGCCGTCCTGCCTGATGACGATCTTCTCGGCATAGGCGTGAACCTCAACAGGGCGGCCGACCGCAGTCGAGAGGACGGAGTATTTGTTGTTGTCGAAACGGACCGTGCAGGTCTTCGACACCGAGGCCGGGACGCTGTGGAAACCATCGAACGGCCCGACGTAATGCACGAGGCTGCCGCGTTCCTCCTCGAACACCTGCCAGATCATTCGCTCGGTCTGTTCAGGATGACGGTGTGCCTTGGCGTAAGCGATGCACTTATCGAGCAGCCAGACGTTCAGCTCTTCCAGGCTTTTAACCCGAAGACGTGGTGTGAAGAAGCGTTCTCGAACCAGTCCGACCTGGTTCTCGACCTGTCCCTTCTCCCATCCGGATGCGGGCGTGCAGGCAACGGGATGGACCAGATAGTGGCTACACATCTGCAGGAAGCGGCGATTGTATTGTCGCTCCTTGCCGACGAACACCGCCTCGACCGCAGTCTTCATGTTATCGTAGATGCCGCGCGTACAGGTGCCACGGAAGAAGGCGAAGGCCTTGTCATGGGCATCGAACACCATCTCCTGGCTCTCACGCATATAGGCTCGGGCGAACATCATCCGGCTGTGGCAGAGCCGGACATGCGCGACCTTCACGGTCGTAGTCACCCCGTTGATCAGAATGATCTCGTGGCTCCAGTCGAACTGGTAGGCTTCGCCCGGCGCGTAATAGAGGGGCACATAGGCTTCCGCCGTCACGGCTCCCCGGTTCTTCGCCCAGGTCTTGGCATATCGCCGGATCGCGTCATAACTGCCGTCGTAGCCGAGTGCCCGAACCTCCTCGTAAATCCGGATCAGCGTCAGCCGTTCGCGCGATGCCTTGCCTTCGTTGGCAATGAGGAACCGTTCAATATCACCCTTCCAGGCTCCGATCCTGGGCAACGGTTGATGTTCTCGTTTGTAGACAAAATCAGTCGCATCAGAACGCAGGATTTTGCGAACCGTATTACGCGAAACATTCAGCTCTCTGGTGATCTTCTTCACCGACCAGCCCTGAACATGGAAGGCTCGTCGGACACGGGCAATCGTATCCACTCTCTTCAACTCCCCACCCCATCCACTGGCAAAAGCCGGATGGTCGGATGAAATCCAAGGGGGGTCAAAATTGGATAAGTATCACCCCGCCAGAGGGGTCAACATTCCATGCTTAAACACACTCCGGGCTCCGCCGCGGCGAAGGCATCCTGCTGAGCTCCATAGCACCCGATCGGGGTGAGTAGGAGTGGAGCTTCCGAAAAATTCGCGTTGCAAAGCGACGCTCTGAAGCGGTGGCGAAATGGGCTTCGATCAGTATGTCATCACTTGCGTACTTTCGCGGGCACTGGAGGAGGTCGAGGCCGGCGAGGCGACGGCTACGGAGGTGACCGGATTTCGCAGATTGAACTCCGAGATGCGCTATCCAACCACGCTTACTTTGTCATTTGCCGTTGAAAACGTGCGGGATGCAGAGGTTGGCGTCGAGTAAGGACTGTTGCATGGTCGTCTGTTGCTGAATTACGCCCGGCCGCACGAGCTCATCAGCAGCCTATTTGCCAAAGTTATTGCGCTTCGCGCTTGCGAGATGATCAACTATGGAAGGAGTTCGGCCTTCTCGACCCGGGCGAACGAACCAGATTGGTCGCCAATCATTTCCCCCAGCTCGCTGCTGAGAACACCCACAATATGAGTGGAAGAAAAACCTCTACCACCAAATCTGTCAATCTGCAGGTTTCATTCTGTGCTCCCCTCCGAATTACCAACAATGCGAGGAATTCCAGAGCTGCTTTCGTTCCGACGAGTATGACACGGAACCGACGTAGCTACATAAGGCATAAAAGCCATGCGTCGCGTCCCTCGGTCAAAATCCAATCAGCTATTGATGAAGTTATCTTACCTGACTCACTGCCGGGCATTGATCAGGAGAAACGACATAGAATTGTCTAAGCTGTCGAAGGAAGAGCGGTCAACAATGGAGTCGCACTTGCCGAAAAACCAGCCAGGTGCACGCGGGGTGGATGACCGTCGCGTGATTCGGGCATCATCCACGTTGAGAAGGTTGGTTGCCGCTGGTGTGATTGCCTGGCCGCTTATGACCCACCGACGACGGTCTATAATCGCTCAACCCGTTGATGGTCGCAACGAGGCTCCTGGCTGAAGTCGCTCATGCAGACTGGCGCAGTGACGAAGAGTACGGCGGACTGCGCCAATTGTGCACGACCCGCGGCGGCATTTGGTGGAAAGGGGGCGCAAGAACAAGCCATCGGCCGTTGTCGCGGTGGCCGGACCACCAGAATCTATGCGCTCACCATGTGATTCCCGCCCGCAATTTCACAGCAGGAGACGTCAGACAGTTAATGCGTACGCCAGGCTTGATCGCCCGCGCTGGCCCAATACGTTATCTGTTGGGAGCCAAAAAGTATTACGCTGGGCAAATTGCGCTGCTCGCTGCAAACGAAGAAATGCACACCGGTCATTCCTAGTCGGCGCAACCGAAAAAAGGTTGTCCGCTTTGATCAGCGACGATACCGAGCGCAGCATCTGATCGAGAGCGCGTTTAATGAACGAACTCAGGTTGGAAATGCATGCGCTAGCGCCGAGTCCGGCATGGCGCATGGTTCTACCACTTATGGGGAGCCGATGCGCAGACATAGTCCACTAGATATTCACGTTGAAACAACCAATCAGCGCGAACTCGTACGATCCGCACTTAGAAATTCCATGCGCCGGCGAGTCGATGCTCGAAGGTTTTTTCGCGTGTTCAGCTATCCTCAGGACGGCCCACGTGCCGTTACGTTTGAAGCTTGCGCTCGACTGATTGAGTTTCGGCCTTAGAGCGGGCGGCTCCGGACGGATTTCGTTATAGTGTGGACTGTGAGCCGGTTAACGCGGCATACGTATTGGAACCCTCATTATCTATCAAGACGCCGTTATGTCGACCCGCATTTCCTCTTCCGAAGAAATAACCTAACCTTGGTCACGGCCTCTCTTTGATAGGTGACGGAGTCGTTAGGTTTGGGTGGCCCGTGCACGCGTCTGCAACGGCTGCCCGATCTTCCAAAGCATGCTCGTGTCGATCTCAAGCTCGACTCCAAACTTGCCCGCACCTGTGACTACGGTAGGATAAGCAAAAAGGGCGGTGTCAATCAGTACGGCGATCTTCTGGAGACCGAATGGTGATACGCTTCCTGACGGGTAGCCGAAGAGATCCAGTACCTGTTCTTTCTGAGCCAGTTCGGCTCGTTTCCATCCATACGTGCCAGCAACCGCTTTCATGTCGATCTTTGCAGGTGATGGCAGCAAAACGGCACAAAGGTGGCGTCCAGGATCCAATCGGCGCATCACATCGTCTGCTTGCTGCTCCGCAACAATCATTGTCTTTGCAACGCGTCCGACGGGAAGGCCGATAGCAGAGGCTAAATCTGAAGGGGATGTAATAGGGGTGGCGAAATCACTATATCGCCACAATCGTACCGTCGACGCTCCGATCTGGTGCAGTTCAGCAAGTACGTTCGGATGAACATCCAACATAGTCGTTTCCTTCCGTTTCATATGGCAGGATGATCGAGCATGGCTGATTGCGACTGCGAGTACACCCCGGTTGCGAGTAGGTTTCAGCCGGTTCGCTCCAAAAGTTGCCTAATGCGGCGGCGACCCTCGTCACCAAAAATACTGAAGTAAGCCTCCAGGCACTTATCGCTGCCAAGCATGAAAGGAGCATCATATTTGGTGATATGCCGAATAGCCAAGGCTGGAACCGGCGTGTCGAGCGGTCGAAACATCCTATTGTGCAACCCAGGTTCCGGGCAACCTGGATAAAATTCACCGATCATGAAACCTTCCTGAATGAAGTCGGGCTTCAGCCGTTTCTGCAGTTGACCTATCATGTTGATCTCTCCTTCATCCTGAATTCCAGGAAGGGCAATAATAATCGCCTTATAGATCCAGTCGCCCGTTCGATCGTTGAAGGACATAACGGGTTTCATCTGGCTGAAGACGGCGAGCATACGCGCCATCTCATTTTCGATTTCGTCAACTGCAACAACTTGCGACGCGGCAATCCGTAAGAGTCCCTTCGTCAGAGCTTCGGGAACGAAAGGGCAAACGCTCCCGTCCCGACCCAAACGAGGATGTGGATTGGAGAGGAAGTCCGAGGCATACCGAGCAAATTTCTGAAGAGCTGCGTTTGTATACTCATCGTAGGCATTGTATCCGGCATCAATGTTCTTTTCCAGAATTTCGCCCACTGTCATCAATGGACCGATCGTCCCGAACGGTTGGCTGTAATCTGTCCAGATCTCTTTAGTCATTTCGGATCCCTCGCTCGAAAAGCCACACGTTCAAAACGGAAGGTCGGGCTCTTTCATGCCAGCTCGGGCGGCGGGCGAGCTGGGTCGGGGGCCAACTAAGAGACCGACCTTCCATCGGAAGCGAAGCTCCCGAATTTTTTGATAGCACTGGTAGTTACACTTGTGTAACTGTTTTTTTAAATGGATGTGAAAACAAGAGCGGGGGCTCGTGCACCCTGAAGGTCAGTCGCACGACCGCTAAAAACTCTATATTCGTCGTAGTTATAAAGACATACATATGATAAATGTCGCCGCGATGGGATCCGGTAACAGGCTTTGGGTGAAAACAGAACGACCCATTGCGCAGAGGCGTGGCCGTGGCGAAGACAACACGAAGAGTAATATATACGCCAGAACAGATCGACGTCGGCGTAAAGCATAAGCTTGAGAAAATTGACTCGTTTTTGTCAGATCTCTTTAGCGAAAATTCCGAAGAAAAACTTTTCCTGAGGAACATTCTTGGGTTGCTGCTTAAAGTATATCATATGCATGCTAATAACAGACCCATGACGAAAATGCAGGCGTGTCGCTATCTACCTTTTAAAAACCAGACTGTTTGCCAAAAGTATGTCGAGGCAGCGCATTTGCGTGGGTTCATCGACATCACTCGGGACAAAACGGACAAACGGCGTCTGATTGTTGTTCCAAAAGAGCCGTTGGTTGTCTATGTCAATGAATATATAGCTAACTTCCTTGATGACTGCCGTAGAGCGATTGACAGTGCCGCTCAAGTAGCTACGCTTCCTGAGGAAGGAATGGCAACGGCACGGTCTTCATCTATTAATAAATCGCCAGCGTCTTCTGGAGCACCTGTAAGTTCCTCTCAGAAGACAGCCGATCTAAAAGCCCAGGCAATTTTAGCGAGTTCTATTGTGGGGAAGCAAAAGTAAGAAGCCGTCTCGCGCGCGATTAGCCTTTTATCAATCAAATGTCCCCTCCGTACACAAGCTTCATCGAGCTAACCCACTTCGCCCAGCCGGCCAGGCGGCCGGTGCAGGCGCTGCTACGGGGGAGCGGCTGTATCGTCGTTTCTGCCAGGAAACCGCGCGGGAGGTTCGGCGGCGTCCTCAGGCGCATACCTTGGCATTTACGCTGTCTTTTTCCGCTAACGCGGTCGTCCATCTCTTGGTCGAGACAGTGCATGAGATGGTGGCGAGTGGGAACGCAGGGTCGTCGCCTCGATCGTAACCGGCCCGATTGCTACCGCGGAGATTTTGCTTTGATGCGAGCGACGAGCGGCACGTCGTCAACAAAGCTGTCGAGGAAGTCGTTCCATTCTTGGGATGACCGGCGGGCGTCTTTGAGCATCTGCTCCAATTCGTCCATGCCGTCGTCTGTCAGTGCGGTCACGGATTCGTCGTCGCCAGTGCACACGGAGATAATGCTGCCATAGCTCAGATTATCATCGTTGGAGACGATTGCCTGAAGAAGCTCCGGGTCCTCTTCGAGAATTTCGGCAACAAATTTGATCGTACGGACGTGGGTGACTGTCGCCATCAGGCTGCCTTTGCGTCGATTGTGGTGATCGCCGACCAGTTCCACGGAAGCAATTCGTCTAACCGATTGATCTTGTGATCGTGGATACGATCGAGCACGTCAGCCAGATATGCCTGCGGATCACGACCATTCATCTTTGCCGTCTCGATGATCGTCATGGCGCGTGCCAAGGTCTCCGCTCCCGTATCGGCTCCCGCGAAGAGCCAGTTCCCTCTTCCAACGCCAAAGCCCGTTCATTCTGCCCATGTCGGCGATGAAGTCGAGGTCTATTATCGCTGGCATCCGTATTTCGGCCAGAGGGTTTCCATTTGGCACGACGACGATGCGGTGCGTGACGTGGTGTTGACGATCCATTGGAAGGGCGGTCAGCTTCGGAGCTCAAGGTCCGTAAGCCTCAGACCGGTGAACACGGTTGTGCCACCACTGAGGATGCCCTGGCGGTGATGCGCAGCATGGCTGGTCGCTGCTCCGATGAACATATCGCCGCGTCGCTTAATCGAATGGGCATGCCAACGGGGCAAGGAAAAACCTGGACCGGGCATCGGATCGCTTCTGTAAGGCGGGTGCGTGCGATCCACGCGTACAAATCAGCCTAACTATCGCTGGCATCCATATTTTGGCCAGAGGGTTTCCATTCGACGCGTCGAAGAAAGAGCGACAGGTCGGTTTCTGAAGGTTTTGGGGTCGGCCTGTCAGGGTTATTCTGAACCGTACCCTCTAATGGCATCGCCTTGCGCGGTGGCGGCAAATAATAGGCCGTCGCTCGAAGCCGGAGTGCTCATGGATCGGTAACCCCGCCTGCGCCTCGACCACCCTGGCTAGCGCCGGTCGTAGGCTTCGCCTTCGACATGCCACTGTCGAATACGGATTAACAACCACAAGGTGTGGGTGTCTCTGTGGCATCGGCCATCATGCGCAGGTCAAAGTTAGTCCCTTCCGCGAGGATGACGTTCATCGCAGGGCGCTCCGCAGATGATTGAATGCTTCGCAGAAGCCAGTCGCAGCATCCACGTCGGGACATCGGTGATCCGCGTGGGCGAGATTTGCTTGTAGAGATCGAGTAACACGTCCTCAAAGCCGTCCGGTGCGGCAACTTTGAGCTTCTCTCTAATACAGGACGCCTTCGCAATCGAGCCGCCGGGAATCGTACCAGCCCGAGCGGGCGCGGCCAAGCTCGCGTAACCGGATGTCGAGGTGAGCTTGAGATTTCCAGCTATTCCTCCTGTCGCAACGGCACAGCGAGACGACCGCTGTCGGTCACAGCCTGGGCCGGAACAAGTGCAGGTCTGAGATCGCTATAGCGTCGGGACCCGGCCAGGCATTCCCCAATAGGTGTCTCGTTTCTTGTCGCATCCGGTGGATCTTTTACTTGACGCATGCGGCCATAGCATCTGTTAACAGGGACAAGGCCTGCGGCACCAGAAGCGGCGCATCCGCACCCACTATCGTGCGGAGGGCCACAGTCCGTTAACAATTCACAGGTTTCAGGGTGCATCAGCAACAACAAAAATCGACGGCAAGCTCGATGGGGGGCCACGCGGATTGGGGTGCTCACTGAGCGCCGAGGTTCTAGAGTCTGTCAGGTTTATTTTGAACCATACCCTGCATGTCTGAGGTAGTTAGAGCACTCTTGGGGACTGAACGTCTTCAAGAGTTCTCCAATGCGTCTCCATGTTGTTTCAACGGTTCGTTCGTCTGCCTTTCTGACGAGTGTCTTGAGCTTTGCGAACATCATCTCGATGGGATTGAGGTCGGGGCTGTAGGGCGGCAGGAAGAAGAGATGTGCACCGACATCTCGGATCGCATCGCGGGCCGGCTTTCCTTTGTGGCTTCCGAGATTGTCGAGGATGACGATGTCACCGGCTTTGAGTGTCGGGACCAGACATTGCCGAACCCATGCGGTGAAAGCGATGCCATTGATGGGACCATCGAGGACGAAGGGGGCAACGATGCTATCGCGGCGTAAGCCGGCCAGGAAGGTCAGTGTCTTCCAATGACCATGAGGGACTTTTGCAATGAGGGGCTCTCCCCGCTGACACCAGCCGCAGGTGCGCGTCATGTTGGTCTTGACCCAAGTCTCGTCGATGAAGACGAGACGGTCCGGATCAAGCCGGTGCTGATGGGTCTTCCACCGCATCCGGAACCGGGCCACCTTCGGGCGGTCTTGCTCGCTTGCCACCAGCGTTTTTTTTGAAGGTCTTGCCTTCGCTGCGCAGAAAGCGCCAGACGGTGTCGTGAGACACGTTGATCCCCGCAGCCTTCAGGTCCGCCGACAGTGCGCGCACCGTCCAGTCGGACTTGACTTGTAGCCGCTGACGCACGGCGTCGGCGGCCGCACCCCTCAGTGTCGGTTTGACATAGCCGCCGATCTTCGCCGGCGCCAGGCCTTTACCTGAACGATCGAGCTGTCCGATGCGTACCGCTGTCGCAGCCGATATGCCGAACCGCTCCGCTGCGGCGCGAACCGTCATGCCATCATTCAACGCTGTCGCAATGCGCGTTCGCAAATCCAGAGAAAGAGGTCGCACCATCATCGCTGGCCTCCACACCAGCAATGACCTTGAATCACAAAATCAAAGACAAGGGAATCTCCGCACGATTCCGATTAGCGCTGACAGACTCTAGGCCTCAACTGTACCGCCCCCACCGAACTTCGGAGCTGTCGATCCTGTTCAAGACGTTCATTCAGAACCCTACTCGGTTTGTCGTGCTTGCGACAGCGTGATGTGCGTTTTGGCATGTCTCGGCGCTCTAGGTGTGGAGCCTCAACAGGTTGTCCTTGATCAGGCCGAGTCTACTGACGGGCGGTTTGGATTGTAGGCTGCCGTGCGGGCGATGCCAATTGTAACGGTGGAGCCAGAGCGGCAGGTCGGCGGCGCGCTGCTGCGAGGTTTCGTAGGCCTTGGCATATGCCCATTCGCGCAGTGCGGTCTGGACGAGGCGTTCGGCCTTACCATTTGTCTTCGGCGTATAGGGTTTGGTGCGGATGTGTTTGATGCTGAGCCGCCGCAGCGCCTTGGCGTATCGATGGGAGCGGAAGCTTGTGCCGTTGTCGGTCATGACGCGCTGGACCTTGACGCCATGGGCTTTGAAGAAGCGCAAAGCATTGAAGAGAAAGCGCAGACAGGAGCGTCGCGTCTCGTCGGGTAATATTTCCAAATAGGCCAGGCGTGAGTGGTCGTCGATGGCCAGATGGACGTATTCCCAACCGATGCCGCGGCTGTTGCTCTGCCCCGTGCGATCGCCGGTGATGCGGTGGCCGGTTCGGTTGAATTTGCCGAGTTTCTTGATGTCGATATGGATGAGTTCGCCGGGCTGGTCGCGTTCGTAGCGCCGCACCGGCTCAGCCGGGGCCAAGGCCTTGAGCTTGTTCAGGCCAAGGCGCTTGAGAATGCGGCTGACTGTGGCTGGCGAGACACCCGTCTCCTTGGCGATGTGTTGGCCGGTCATGCGCAGGCGGCGTAACGTCTCGATCCGGGCGGCGGTGGCCTGCGAGGTCGGATGATACAGGCGGTGCGGTCGGGAACTGCGATCATTGAGACCGGCCTCGCCCTCCCGTCGATAGCGTCTTACCCACTTATAGACAGTCTTCACGCAGACGCCGAAAGCCGCAGCGACGGCCATCGGTCGCTGTCCTTCCATCAGCACGCGGTGCGCAATTACCGCTCGACTGAGCGGCGTGAGGCGGGCATTCATATGGATGTCCATTCGGTCCCCCGAGAATCACTGAAGCTTCGACAACCTCAGCTTTCCCGGTCCGGATCGAATGGACAACCTATTGGAAGCTCACATCTAGGGCAGCCATTGTATAACATGCAGAACAGTTTTCTGATGCTTTTCGCTCTTTCTGCATTGGCACGAATCTTGAACCTTTTTGTTGCGCGCCGCTAGGAGCTCCCAACGGGGCCTTGGCATCTTCTCAATCCAGCTCTGAACGGAGACACCAATGATGAACAACATGGCAGCCTATCGTGTAACTGAATTAACCCCTCAAGAAGCAGCTGAAACCTCCGGAGGTTGGTATTTTTGGGTTTACGTGTTTTTGCGACGTTACGGGCACTTGTTTGGTTGATACAAAGCGAGCTGGCTCTCGATGGCTCCTAGTGACTACAGACTAGCAGTTCCCCTTTCTGCTGAAACGGCCAGCTGCACCGCAGAAAGCATACTGTCGCGACGATCAGGACGATCCCTGAGCATTTATAGGGCGATCTTGCTCTTCGTCGTCGCGGCATTTGGCTCACTGCCACTCGTCACCATACCGGTCTCCATGCAGAGTGCCGGTACTATTCGCCCGATCGTGGAGAAGACGCCCCTGATAGCGCCCGTCTCCGGACGCATCTCCCGTGTCCTTGCCTTTGAGAACGATCTCGTTGCTAAGGGGAAGGAAATAATCGCCTTTGACGATCATGTAATCGAGGAAAAGCTCAGCGGCGTTTTAGCCGACATTCATGCCAAGAGCGATCTTGCCCATGACTTCCAAACGCTGATTTCTTCCGGCGCAAGGATCAGCGTCTCGTCCCCCCTACAAACCGAATCCGCGACGGCTGAAAGGGTGCATTTTCTCAACTTGCTGCGCGAGAACCAATATGCGCGCAGTAACGCCGCGGCGGAACTCGACCGCGCAAAGCGACTTGTCTCGGCTGCTGCGGCGCCGGCGAAGGCCGTTGACGAGAAGGCTTTCGCTCTCCAAAATATCGAGGTCCAAGGGGAGATCCTCGTGCGACGCAAAACCGCTGATTGGAACCAGAAGCTCCTTGATGCTAACCTGCGCTTAAAGGAACTCACGGCCACCTTGCATCAGCTCGAGCACGAACGGGACCTGCACCGCATCCGCGCCCCAGTATCGGGTGCTCTCGAGCAGTTCTCCGGCCTCGCGCACGGAAGCTACGTTCAGATCGGGCAAACCGTTGGTTGGATCTCGCCGAACGACGATCTGGTGGCGGAAATCTACGTCTCCCCCAACGACATTGGCTTTGTGCAGGCTGGTCAGCCGGTGCGGCTCCAAGTGGATGCCTTTAACTACAACCAATGGGGTGTCATCAAAGCAAGGGTGCTCGAGGTGGCGCAGGACTTCACTCTGCATGACGGGAACCCGGTCTTCAAGGTCCAGTGCGCGCTCTCTCGCAGCGATCTCGCGCTAAAGAGCGGGGCCATCGGCCACCTGAAGAAAGGAATGACCGTGCGGGCTCGCTTTCTGTTGGCCAATCGCACTCTCCTGCAACTGCTCTACGACGAGGCAGACGATTGGCTCAACCCGATGCTGGCGGGGCGCTAATATTGTCCCAACAGTCAGCGAGCCTCCATGTCGAGTAAGGCCATTAAGTTCAAGCAGCGTGACATCACGGATTGCGGCGCCGCCAGCCTTGCTTCTGTCGCAGCCTTCTACGGCTACAAGTTGCCATTGGCGCGCATCCGCCAGTATGCGTCGACCGACCGCTCCGGTACGAGCGTGCTGGGGCTCACGGAGGCGGCGCAGAAGCTGGGCTTCATCGCGAAAGGCGTCAAAGGTGGCTTCGACAGCTTGTACAAGATCCCTAAGCCCGCTATCGCGCACGTCGTCAAGGAGGGCCTGCACCATTTCGTAGTGGTCCATGCGATCGACGCCAAGTGGGTTATCGTCATGGACCCGGCCTTTGGCGAAATCTGCAAAGTGCCGCATCAGGAATTCATGGAGCAATGGACCGGCGTCCTGGTTCTGCTGGTTCCGGCAGACACATTCAATCGCCGAGACGAGACCACGTCGCCCCTCGCCCGCTTCGCCCGCCTACTCGCGCCACACCGCATGGTGATGGCGCAGGCTCTCGCCGGCGCGCTGGTGACGACCGTCCTCAGTCTCTCGACGGCGATCTACGTTCAGAAGATCGTTGATCACGTGATCCCAGCGGGAAACCGCAACCTGCTCAACTTGATGAGCATCGCAATGCTGCTGATCCTAGTGATACAGATCCTGATCAACCTCCTAAGAGGCCGACTCGTCCTGCAGACGGGGCAGAAGATCGACGTCTGCTTGATCCTCGGCTATTACAATCACATCCTGGCCCTGCCTCAGAAGTTCTTCGACAGCATGCGCATGGGAGAAATCGTGTCGCGCATGAACGACGCTGTGAAAATCAGGAGCTTCCTGAACGACGTTTCGATAAACATGTTTGTTGACGTTTTAATGATACTGTTCTCGTTCGGGATGATGTTCATCTATTCTTGGAATATTGCTTTGATCGTGGCGCTCGCCATTCCAATGTACATCCTGGCATATTGGGCCATTAATCGGATGAACAGAAATCTCCAACGTGTCATCATGGAAAATGACGCCAAACTCGAGGCGCAACTGGTAGAATCACTCGGAGCCGTCTCCACCATTAAGACTTCCGGCGTCGAGAGCTTCGCAAACTTCAAAATGGAGACCCGCTTCGTAAAGATGCTGCATTCCGTTTACAGCTCCGGGCTGATCTCAATCTGCGGCGACAACGCCTCGACGTTCCTGTCGGTCCTGTTCACCATCGTGCTGATGTGGTTTGGAACCACGCTTGCGCTCGAACAGGCCGTCACGCCCGGCGAATTGCTGTCCTGCTATACGTTGCTTGGCTATATCACCCGGCCGGTCACCCGCCTGATCCAGACCAACCGGATCGTTCAAGACGCGTTTATCGCGGCGGATAGACTTTTCGAGATCTTTGAACTGGAGTCGGCAAGCAGCAGCGGCATCGATGCCACGAAGACCGATCTCGGAGATATTCGCCTGGAGAACGTCACGTTCCGCTATGGCGCGCAGGCGGAGGTTTTCAGCGATCTAAGCGTCTCCTTTCGCCAAGGAGAGTTGACGGCCGTCGTGGGTGAGAGCGGCTCGGGCAAAAGCACCCTTGCGGCTCTGCTGCAGAATGTCTACCAGCTTGAGGATGGATGCATTCGGATCGGCCGATATGCCCTCCAGGACCTCTCGAGCGCATCACTGCACAAGGTCATGGCTGCAGTACCGCAATCGATAGACGTCTTCTCTGGTTCCGTGATCGAGAACATCGCCCTGGGCGAGTTCGAACCGGAGTTCGATAAGATCGTACGTATCTGTGATCGAATAGGACTGCGGGAGTGCATCGAGCGCTGGCCCGGGCGGTTCCAGGCCCATCTGGGCGAGAACGGGGTTCGCCTCTCCGGAGGTGAGAAGCAGCGCCTCGCATTGGCTCGGGCCCTGTACCGGGATCCCGACGTTCTAATCCTTGACGAAGCGACCTCCTCCCTGGACTCGGCAGCCGAAGAGTTTGTGCTGCGGGTTGTGGAGGATCTGTCTCGCGCTGGGAAGACCATCATAGTCATCACTCATCGGTTGAGGACCGTTCGTGGGGCGGACAATATTGTGGTCCTGGACAAGGGGCGGGTCATCGAGGAGGGAAAGCACGCTGACCTGCTGAAAACTGATGGTCCTTACGCTCGATTGTGGCGGGCGCAAAGGTCTTGATCCGTGTAGGCCATGTCGGCTCGAAGCTGGGATTTTGTCCAAGTTGAAAAACGGTTGCGAACGTCATGGTTTATCGGCGACTGTTCGTCCTGCTTCGGCGGGAGGGAGAGCCGCCTGGGGTCAACCGCATCTACCCTCTCTATTGCGAAGAAGGACTTTTCGTTCGCAACCGGAAAGCCAGGCGGCATGCTGTCGGCGCGCGCGCCCCGGTCCTGGTCGAAGCGAAAGCCGATGCCCGCTGGTAGCTGGATTTCGTTCACGACCAGTTCGCTTGCGGAAGGCGGTTTCGCGTGCTCAACCATCGTCGACGATGTGACGCGCGAATGCCTGGCGGCGATCCCGGACACCTTGATCTTGCGTCGCCGCGTCGCTCGAGAGCTGACGACCCTCATCGAACGACGCGGCAAACTCGCAATGATCTCTCGGACAAGACCTCGAATGCCACCCTTGCCCGGTCGAAAGATCAAAAGGTCGAGTGGCACGACATCACGCCGGGAAAGCAGATGCAAAACGCTTATGTCGAGAGCTTCAACGGCAGATGCGCGACGAGCTGGTCAACCAAAGCAGCCTGTTCCTCGCCCGCCAAATGCACGAAGCGCCATTGCCGAATGCGCTGAGCAGCCAATACACGTCGCTTGATCAGTGCTTGTAAGATACGCCGGAGCCAAGAGGAGCCGTAACGAGTAGTGAACGCACTGTCATGCGGGCTCCTCCATGTCGCCCCCCCGCGCCAAGAGCTGTAAGGTCCCCTTTGATCGGCTTTGATTGCTGGCCAGATTAGCGAAGAATTCCGCCCTATATGAGCCATTTCAACCGCACTCAAACGCGCGCTACATCTGAATAGGTCTTAATTGTTGTTAAGCCATTATCGACCAGGCCAGTTCCCGCCTCGGCAAGCTTTCGCAGGTTGTCGAAGCCAAATCGATGCACGTCGCGGAGCGTCTTCGACAGTACGACGAGCCGCCCAGCCGTAAGTAATATCCGACCGAATCCCTCATGGTTCACAGTCAACACCGGTGACGCGATCAGTCCGGACTGCTCCTCTATAGCAAGTGCCACAGCGGCATAGAAGATCTCAAGCCGCCACTGCACCTCCAGGTCAGGTCCCCCGATGAGAGGAATCGCCCTACGCTGCTGCCTCGTCACGATGAAATCACAGACCAAATCGGTGTCCGATTTTTCTTGCCACAATTCAAAGGTGTCTTGAGCACGCATCAGTCGCAAGAGACACTTAACGAAAGGCGTGCCGAGAGCGTCTTTCTCATCTAATCGAGCATTGTCGGGGACAGGGGTGACGTTTGACATCAGCTTAAAATCCTCCTGAGTGCTGGATGCGGTTTAACTACGGCCACACCCGCCTCCGATAACACCTTCCTTAAAATGGTGCGACAAATGGGACCTGTGGCGGGACGCAACTTGGCCCGGCGAAAGACATAGCCCCCTCGAAGCCGGGCGGCCGCAACAACACCGGCAAGCGGCTGGCATGCGCCGGCGGGGTTGACGAAAAGCGCTTCACAAGCGAGATTTCCGTCTCGATATTTCAGTGGCGGTATGTTTCTCCGCGAACTCCAGATCCTCAACCGGACCTATTCGCCGCCAGGTCTAACACCGTGTCCTGGGCTTTCGGATTTAGATTAGGCGGGTGGAATCAGCTTCTCGAGGTCGACAAGGGCAGTGGGAGTATTTTGAGAGGCAGTGAACTTGCCGATACCCCCCTTTCCGTAGAGTGCGAATTGACGCAGACCTGCCATGTATTTCCCTTTCAAGATTCAAAAGACTTCGACCGTACGCGACACGTTCCACCAGGGGGATTGCTCGCCGCCTAGTTCTGGGAGTTCAAGACTCATGCCAGTCTCCTCCGGTGAGTTTCGGAACACGGAATCTGTAATTTTTCCAGCCTCTTAGCTAGCCTATGAAGGATTAATCGAGGACAGCATTGTCGTGAACCGGACAAGATGCGGTGGGGATCGTAACGGAGATGTAACATTGAAGAAATGGCATACCGGTGCAGCGGCGGAAGCCCATCTCTCCGGCCACGTCAGCAACCAAATGCCACTTAGGCGCAATGTCCGGGCGCTTGCGAGGTGCAGCCGGCCGATCTTCGCTGCTTGGCGATTAAACGGCGCGTCCCAGTGCTCCCTGGATCCCTGGATCCCGGCTTTAGACATGATCTCCTTCGTGCGTGAGACGATGGGCTCCGAAACCCGCATGCATCACTGGCCGAAGCTCCACTCCTCGATAGTTGGCGCCGTCGTTGGAGGGGAATGCCGCGGGCATATGGAATGCGGCATTGGCCGCCGCGACGCCGACAACAGCTCACCAATGCTATGAATTCCCACAGTGAACGGCGCTTGTTAGACGTAGCCGGCAAAGGAGAAGCTCACGAAGGTCAGACGGCCTTTCTGGGCTGGGCCTGGTCCGATGCCGACCGGATCGACCGGCTGCAAGGTTTGTAAAGACCGTTTCAACAACCAGCCCCTCGGCGCTTCGGCAGCGTGTATCTGAAGCTGCTGGCGTGCATCGGCCGCGTTCACTCTCTATTCGCCAGAACACGGCACCTGGGGAATCATCGCATCCGGCACGACCTAGCTGGCCGGTTCCGCCGGCGCCGGCAAGAGGATGACTATGGCAGGGACCGTCATGGAACAGCGCCCGCTCGGCATGACCGCTGAGGCGATTTTCGCTGTTCCCGGTCATTTGCTTTGCACAGCCCGGAAGAGCGTTTTTGGTACCTTATGCGAACGTTCGCAACTTTATCAGGGACAAGCGGGACCTGGCGGCAAGCGGGACGCCGAACGATATCGACTCCACCATCTTTGACGTTGCCAAAGATACGGTTCACTTCCCGCTTGCTTGCTTGCTTGCTTGCTGATGAAGTTTAGGGTGAGAATTGGACACCGCTAGTTATTCGCAGGATTGCTCGGCAAACGAACCAGACGGGGTGGCGCTCGACGAAACAATCGGCTTTTCTACCTGACCATCCCTCTGGCAAAATTGTCATCTTCGTGCTACATATTGGGCTTATCTGCAGTGCGAAGGTGACAAATGCCTACACCTCATAACCCTCCGGCCGCTGTGCGGCGCGCGCTGCGCAAACTGGGCGCAGACATCCACGACGCACGTCGACGTCGCCGCCTGCCTATGGCGGTAGTAGCCGAACGTGCCTTCACCTCACGCTCAACGCTTCAAAAGATCGAGGCCGGCGACACCAATGTCAGCATCGGCATCTATGCAGGCGTCCTCCAGGCACTCGGCCTGCTAGTTGGGCTGAGCCAAGTCGCCGACATCAGTAACGACAGCGTCGGCCAATCTTTGGCCAGTGCGGAGTTGCCCAAGCACGCTCACCCAAAGCGATCGCCGGGATCGTCACGCGATGGCTGATTTTGAAGTTCATCTCGACCTTCACGGTCACACCCGTCCGATCGGACTGGCGCGAAGCAATCGCGTCCGTGGTGCCGAAACGATCGTGTTTGAGTATGACCGTGCCTGGCTAGAGGACCCCGGCCGCTTCTCGCTGGAGCCCGCTCTAGCTCTGAGCCGGGGAGCGTTCGCCCCACCCGCCGGCCTCGCAAACTTTGGCTCTATTGGTGACTCAGCACCCGATACGTGGGGCCGACGCCTCATGCAACGCTCGGAAAGGCGCATGGCTGAGCGCGATGGCCGGGCCGTTCGTACGCTGGCCGAAAGCGACTATCTGCTTGGGGTCGCCGACGAGACACGGCTCGGCGCCCTCCGGTTCCGCCGGGTTGGCGACGAGGAATTCCAGGCGCCGATCCGTGCCGGCGTTCCCGCCCTCATCGAGCTCGGCCGCCTACTGCAGATCACCGAACGTATTCTGCGCGATGAGGAAACCGACGAAGACGTCCAACTTATCTTCGCGCCTGGCTCCTCGCTTGGTGGAGCGCGTCCGAAGGCTTCTGTTATCGATCAACATGGCCATCTCTCGATCGCCAAGTTTCCTAAGGAAACCGACGACTACAGCATGGAGACATGGGAAGAGGTCGCTCTGCAACTGGCTGAACAAGCCGGCATTGTCACGCCCCTCCACGAGCTCATCGACGTCGCCGGCAAGAAGGTCATGCTCTCGCGTCGCTTCGACCGTGATGGTGCTGTCCGGATCCCCTTCCTGTCCGCGATGGCGATGATGGGCGCAAAGGACGGCGAGCGTGGAAGCTATCCGGAGATCGTAGACGCCTTGGCCGAACACGGCGCGCAGGGAAAGACCGATGCGCACGCGCTTTATCGCCGCGTCGCCTTCAATGTGCTGATTTCCAACGTCGATGACCACCTGAGAAATCACGGCTTTCTGTGGCTCGGCAAAGCCGGCTGGTCGTTGTCCCCTGCCTATGACCTCAATCCAGTGCCTACTGACGTCAGGGCGCGCGTCCTGACGACCAACATAGATCTTGATGAGGGCACCTGCTCCCTTGATCTGCTGGAAGAAACTGCCGGGTTCTTCGCGCTCACGCTCGCCCAGGCTCGCGCGATCATTAAGGAAGTCGCGACCTCCACAGCAAGGTGGCGCGAGACCGCAAAGGCGGTCGGTGCGCAGTCAGCCGAGATCAACCGTATGGCTAGTGCGTTCGAGCACGATGATTTGCAGCGAGCGCTAACTCTATGAAGAGAGCCTTACTCCAAAGTTTCGACCCGCCCTCGGCCAGCCCGATCACTGAACCAAATTGCGGCATCGTTGCGTTGCAAAGATCGGGTGTCCGATAGTAACCTTCCGATGGTGCCTCAGTCAGCGTCTGAACCAGCGAGCGGTGGTCGCGAGCCCCTGACGCATCCGCCTTTTGGTCCTCTTTATTGTTGCCTTTTCATTGTAGAGAGCCCAGGTGCGGCCTCTCAGTCACGGACCGCCAAGGCGCGGTCGCGGCCAGCCACTGTCGTGTGCGGGCTTCGGGATCGGGGTTGCGGGTGATATCGGTGACCACGGCAGCGGTATCGGCGCCGTTTTCCAGTACCAGCGGCGCGCGCTCGGCGGTGATCCCGCCGATGGCAACGAGCGGCATCGGCCCGACACGCCGCCGCCAGTTCGCAATGCGTTCGACGCCTTGTGGCGTCCATCTCATCTCTTTGAGCACCGTGGGCCAGACCGGTCCGAATGCCACGTAATCCGGACGGGCGGCCAGCGCCGTCTCTAGTTCCGCCATGTCGTGCGTGGAAAGGCCGAGCTTCAGGCCGGCGCGGCCGATTGCAGCCAGATCGGCTGCCGCCAGATCCTCCTGCCCGAGATGGATGAAATCGCATCCCTCATCGATCGCGAGCTTCCAGTAATCGTTGACGATCAATCGGCAGTCCGCTGCCGCGCAGGCGGCTTTCGCACGCCGGATCTCCTCGCGAAGCACCGGCTCTGGCTGGTCCTTGATGCGCAGCTGGACGAGTTTGACGCCGAGCGGCACGAGACGCTCGACCCAGTTGGCGCTGTCGACGATGAGATAGAAGGGATCGAGCTTCATGAAAAGACGGCCTTTCCGATGACGGGAGTGGAAGGAACGGCCATGTCGCGCGGCTCCAGCGGCACGGCGCCATGCGCGATGCGGCCGGCATTGATGGCAAACGCGAAGGCCTCGGCCATGGCGGCGGGATCACCCGCGCCGGCAACGGCGGTGTTCAGAAGAACGGCATCATAGCCGTATTCCATGACGGCGGCGGCATGAGATGGGCGGCCGATGCCGGCATCAACGATGAGCGGCACATCCGGAAAATGTGCTCGGAATGCCCGCAGCGCCATCGGGTTCACCGCTCCCATGGCAGAGCCGATCGGCGCGCACCAAGGCATCAGGACGCGGCAGCCGGCGTCCAGCAGCCTTTCGGCGACGACAAGATCGTCGGTCGTATAGGGGAAGACGTGAAAGCCCTCGCCGGTCAGGATGCGTGCCGCCTCGACGAGGCCGAAAACATCGGGCTGCAGCGTATCGTGATGGCCGATCACTTCGAGCTTGATCCAGTCGGTGCGGAAAACATCGCGCGCCATCTTCGCCGTCAGCACAGCCTCCTGCACGCTGTGGCATCCGGCCGTGTTGGGAAGCACGCGCACATCAAGCTCGCGGATCAGCTCAAAGAAGGCGCCGCCCGCCTTGCCGCCGACGGCCTCGCGCCGAAGCGAAACAGTTACAATTTCGGTCTTCGATCGTCTCACTGCTTCCGCAAGCACGGCCGGAGACGGGTAGCGGGCGGTGCCAAGCAGCAGCCGGGAATGGACCTCGACGCTGTAAAGTTTCAGCATCTTAGCCTCCTTGCATCGGTGAGAGAATTTCAATGCGGTCGCGCTCGCCAAGCATGAAATCGACGCGATCCTCGCGGTGTACCAGTTCGCCGTTCACCGCGGTTGCGAGCCACCCGCCTTCGTAGTCCAGAGCGAGAAGCAGATCTGCGAGCGTCGCGGCCGCGACCTGTTGTTCCTCGCCATTGATGATGAAGGTCATGGCGCCCTCCTTTCCGTTTGTTCTGTTAGAAGAAGCCGCGCCACCTCTCCGGCCATGGCCGGCGCCAGCAAAAAGCCATGGCGATAGAGGCCGTTGACATGGAGGGTGTGTTTCTCCTGCGTCACGCGCGGTAGATTATCGGGATAAGCGGGCCGCACGCCTGCGCCTGTTTCCGTGACGCGTGCCTCGCCGAAGGCGGGATGCATCGCATAGGCAGCATTCAGCAACTCCATCAGCGAACGCGCGGTAATCGGCCCCGCATCGTCACTTTCGATCATCGTCGCACCGACCATGAAGCAGTTCTTTTCGCGCGGCACGATATAGATCGGGTGGCGCGGATGCAGCAGGCGGACGGGGCGAGAAAGGCTGACCTCGCGCGTTTCGACGCAGAGCATCTCGCCTCGAACACCACGCAATTCGGGCAGTTGGCCAATCTGGGCGGCACCGGTGCAGTCGATCACCCGGTCATAATGGGCAACGTTCGCATTGCCCGTGACGCCGAACACGAGAAGCACGCGGGCGTTCTCCAGTCCTGCCGCAAGTCCCGAGAGCGCCTGCCGTGGATCGAGGTGCGCTTCCTGCCGGAAGAACAACGCCCTGCGGAAGCGGCCGGCGAGATCAGGCTCCAGAGCTGCGATCGCCGCCTCGTCCAGCCATTCCCATCCGCTTGTGCGGCGGGAAAAGCGGTCCAGCTCGGCGGTATCTCGCCCACCCGCGACCACCAGCGTTCCTCGGCGTTTGACGTGGCCGGGCAATGCTGCCTCCCACCAATCGGCGGCATTACGACCGAGCGTCAGCACCGGTTCCTCCGCACTTTCCCGTTCGCACCACGGGGCGAGCATGCCGCCGGCAAGGCCGGAGGCGCCGCCCCCGACCTTGTCGGCCAGCTCCGTAAGGGTGACGCGGAAGCCTTGGCGATAAAGCTGCCAGGCCACGGTGAGGCCGGCAACGCCGGCCCCCTTGACAAGAACGCGCATGGTCATCCTCCAATCGGTATTTTAGCGGCCTCTACGACCGACATGTAAAGTTCGCCGCCCTGTCGGTATTTCGCCGCCATCGCGTCCAGCCCCTCCTTCTGCGCCTCGGCGCGGATGTTGTGCGATATGCGCATCGAGCAGAAATGCGCCACCTTGTGCGCTTCCTTCGGCAAGGTCTCGTCACGGTAGCTGCGGGCGGTGTCGGGATGGGAGGAATCATAGACGACGAAAGGCGGCTCGCCGGCGGTCGGATGGACGCTGATTCCGCGCATCGGCACGCGGACATGACTGTGGATAACTCCCGGTATGGATCTTCCGCGACACTGGCAGCGGGCCGGTGGTGACGGTTGGGGTGAAGTTTTTTGCGGCAATGTCATAGTTTGAGGCTCCAAATTGAAAGTTGGAGACCCAGTCAGCCGGAATGATGAAAAGACGCCGGCATGGATTCCACGCGTGAATCCGAAGCCTTGGAGCGCTTGCACCGTCCCTACGCCAGTATGAACTGGATCAGGTTCAACGGGTCACTGCGCCACAACAAGCAACACCTTATTGTTCAGCAGTATCTCAGCCCCTTGCCGGGCCCCCCTGGTGAATGCCGCCATGAAAGACCGGAGCTGCCCTTCTGTCAAGCAAGGCCTAATGCATATTTTTCTTGCTCGTCAAGCATGACGGCTTCCCGTCTAAAATCGCCGTTGAAACCGGAAGTCTCCGTGCCTCCGCTAATTGCATTTCACAAGCGCGATATGCGCGCCGCAATAGGAACCTAACTGGCGGATATTCGCCACCTCCACCGAGGCGAGAAATGCCGGGCCCGCCCGTTCCTTAAGACAGGTTCCTTCGGCCCGCGAAGGTGCTTAGCTTTGTCGATTGCGCAGGCTCTCAGTGCGCGAGCGCTTCCGCCACCCGAATCCCACCGGCTGGATCCGAATCGACCCCACAAGCAGCGCGATCACGCCGTCCCCGACGATCCATTATGCGATCTTCGTCCAAAACGTGAGCTCCATAGCAACAAGCCGGAGCGCTGGCCTCGAAATCGCGCCGTGCCACGACGTAGGAACGTCCTGAGCGGAAGCGGATGTCGACTGTCCTCTAGAGCCAATATCGGTTTCTCGGGGGAAGCTTCATGCGGTCGAGGCCTCATTTTTTTGGATATGGTACGCGCGTTGTACTATCGTGGCGGGAAATCCGGAGAGGGGCATGCAATATGGCCAAAGGTTGGTGCTGTGAGCAGCACCTCGGCTGATCATCGGGGCTGCCGCAGTAGGCGCTTCGGGCGGTATAGCCATTGCAGACTTCGAAATTCCTGAACTGCTAATCGCCGCGCTGTTTGAGGGCGTTATCATTGGCATGGCCGTTGAGCAGTTCCTAGCTACGATGAGCAAACAGGCTTGGCGGGAGAAAAACAGATGGCGCTCGGAGGAAACGCGCTGGAATGAGCGTGCCGTACTCGGACCCTGGCTTAAGACACCAGCTGCGGAGCCATTACGGCCGGTCGACGCCGCGGATCAACTCCGTATCGTGATGCGCTCGAAGTTCACCATCCAGCCATTGCTGAACAAGAGGGGAGCCCGGGTAGGTTTCGCATTCGTAACGTGAGCACTAATTTCAAGCTGAGGCTGAACATCAATGATCAAGCGATGACGCGGAACGTTGCATCAGGACAGTGGTTACGCTGGTTCGCTGCCAAGGCGGTTGGTTCATCTGCTGGTTCTTAGCTCTCTACCGGTCGACTTTCTCCGCTGCTTCAAGCGAAAATTCGGCGCGCAATACCGCCTTCTGTGCTCGCGAAAAATCGGCGGCGGCTTGTTCTGCCCGCTCTTGCGCGGCGCACCGGGCGTCTTTGCGCTGCGCAAGCGATCGGCCGGCATCGGCTTCATGGCTGCGCAATACGGATTGTCGCATCAACGCGTCCTGAAGCTTGGCGGCGGAGATAACGCCGCTCTTGCGCAATTCGTCGACGATAGGATTGCCTGCGGCCCGGCTTGCTGCCATGTCGAGCGCTTCGGAGGCTTTCGCTTCCCGCTCCCGCGCGTTTTCGGCGTCCGCCCGCGCCTCGGAGAGGCTGCGGGAAAGATTGTCCGCCCGCAGGCTGCGGATCTCCAGTAACTGCCTGAGAGACTTCAGCGCCTTCATATCAGCCGCTCAGGCACCGTTGTTCGTCGTCAGGATTTCCAGCTGGCCGCCCTTGATGACCTTGATGCTGTCGGCTTCCTGCCGGCTCAGCACGTCTTCGACGGCCTTGGTGAAGACGGAGGGGCCGCGCACCAGCACCAAGCCGCTGGCGGGATCTTCACGCAGTGCATCGTCCGGCAGTAGCGGGAACAGCGCGCGAATGGCGTTTTGCTCGGTCTTCCAGCTGCGGTCGCCGCGATCGAGGACAACGGTGGAGACCTCCTGCTTAGGCGCGATGATGATGCGGCTGCCGTCATAGGCGACGAAGAGATTGCTGGCATCGCCAAGCTTGACGAAGGCCTTGGCTCCGCTTTCTCGGACGGACCAGTGCTCGACCTTGCCGCTCAGCGTCCCGACTGTCGTGACCGGGATGCCAGACATGAAGGACAGCGTCTGGACGACATCGCCAAGCGGCAGGGAGACGACATCCAGGCGCACCTCCCGCTCGCCGGCGCCGGCTGATGGAGGAAAGGAGACCAGCAGTCCGATAGCGGCCATGTAAACAAAACGCGCAAACATCTGAGTTTACCTCACGATCCGGATGCCGCCCGACAACTAATGAACGAAGGAAATCAGGGGGCTGCGAAATCCAGTCTGTTAATAATTATCTGATCTACTGTTGCAGATCATCGGTCCGCTGGGAACAGGACGGATATCCATTTCGCGCAATTGTTGTACATATCGCGAATTAATAACTTTTTAACATAAGCTGTTGAATTCGATCCGGAATTCTGCAAGATTTTGGCCGCCAAAACCATGCAAGGAGTTCAAGACATGGCTACCAGCACTAGTACTTCGACACTCGATGCGGGTATCGGCTCGGCGATTTCCGCCTTCAAGTCGGCCCAGAACGAAGCGACCGCGCAGAGCCTGCAGGTTGCAACTGAAATCACCAAGATCAACGGCGTCGCAAACGCCATCAAGAAGATCGGCCCAGGCTGATTGAAACAATGGCGCGACGGGTTCGCCCGTCTCGCTTCCCCGCTCTCGAAGACAATAAAAGCCGCTCGACGGACGGTTCGGGAACAAGATGGCTATGAATCTAGATCCCTCTTCGCCGACATTCAGAGGTAACGCCGGCAACGCTGCGTCAGGCCGCGGCGGACCGGTCTTGCGTATCACGCGCGCCGGGCGCAGCTCCATTCTGCCGTTGACGGCGGAGCGGCAGGTTGTCGGCGGCAGCGCCGATTGCGACCTGATCATCCTCGGCGCCAAACCGGAACCCGCCTTTGCCATCAGTCTGCAGCGCTCCCGCGGCTCCGACGCGGTGTCGTTTACCGCGCTGCGGGATGACGTGGTGATCGATGGTCATTCCATCCCGCGTGATCGAACGATGAGCCTTACAAAGAGGCAGACCATCTCCTTCGACGGCACGGCCTGCGAACTCGAAGGTCTCGGCGCCGGGCGCGGGCGGTTCGCGCCACGCCGGATTGCGGCTGCCGGCCTTCTCGGGCTGGCGGCGATGCTTTTGCTGGTCGGCCTTTACAACAGCGACGCGCCGGCTCACGAAGGCCCGCCCGTCAGGGTTTCCGCCGCACCCGAACCGGCGCCGTCATCGGCGGCGATCGCTGCCGAAATCCGCCAGGCCATTCGTATGGCTCAGATTCCCCAAGATCTTAGCATCGTCGCCACCGCCGACGAAATTCGCATCGGCGAAGGATCGCGACCTCTCGGCCTGCCTGACAAGACGAAGCTGCGTAGCATCATCGCCTCGATGAGCCGGCGCGGTGGTTCCGTTTCCATCGTCGATCTCACCGCCCTCTCTTCCGGTCTCGACGGCTTCGTCGCCGCCGCCGGCTATACGCCAGTCAGGTTCATCATCGGCTCCGACGGCCGCCGCTACGAGGAAGGCGATGTCGTTGCGAGCGGCTGGCGGATCAAGGAGATCGGCAACGACCAGATGATCGTTTCCCGCGACAGTGAGGACGATACGGTCAATTTCGCCTCCGCCGGCAGTGCCGAGCCGAAGCTCGCCGAAATTTCCAGCAGCGAACAAGAATAGGCGATGGCGTCGGAAGCCGGATCATGAAGGTAAGGTCATCCGCCATCGCCATGCTTGCGCGGCGCACCGATATGCTGCTTGCGGTGTTTTTCGCCTCCGTCGTGACGATGATGGTGCTGCCGCTTCCGACAATCGTTCTGGACGTGCTGATCGCCTTCAATCTCTCCTTCGCTTTCGTGGTGCTGATCACCACGACCTATCTGAAGAGCGTGCTTGAAATCTCGACCTTTCCCGCGGTCATTCTGATCGGCACGCTGTTCCGCCTGGCCTTGACGATTTCCTCGACGCGGCTCGTGCTGGCGGATGCCGATGCCGGCGAGATCATCATGGCCTTCGGCGATTTCGTCGTTGCGGGAAATGTCGTCGTCGGCCTGATCATTTTTCTGATCGTGGCGCTGGTGCAGTTCATCGTGGTGACGAAGGGCGCCGAGCGTATCGCAGAGGTCGGCGCGCGTTTCACGCTCGATGCCATGCCGGGCAAGCAGCTCGCCATCGACAGCGACCTGCGCAACGGCCATATCACCACGGAAGCTGCGCAAAAGCGCCGGTCGCGTCTCGAACAGGAGAGCCAGTTCTTCGGCGCGATGGACGGCGCCATGCGCTTCGTCAAGGGCGATGCGGTCGCAGGATTGGTGATCGTCGCCGTCAATCTCATAGGCGGCCTGGCGATCGGTATCTTCCAGAAGGGGCTGAGCTTCGCCGAGGCTGCCCATCTCTATACGCTGCTGTCGATCGGCGACGGTCTGGTGTCGCAGATTCCGTCGATTCTGATGGCAGTCTCGGCCGGTATCGTCGTGACCCGCGTGTCCGATGACGGCAACGGCAGTCTCGGCAGCGATATCGGCCGCGAACTCTTCCGGGAGCCCCGCGCATTGGCGATTGCGGCGGCGCTGACGATCTGCGCGGGCTTCGTCCCGGGATTTCCGACGAGCGTGCTCGCCGCGATCGGCCTGTGTCTGGCGGGCCTAGCCTTCATGATTCATCGCCGGCGCGCGGGCCCTGCCGCGGCCGGATCGGCGAATGCCGTGGAAAGCGCCAATTCCTATCCGCTCGACAGGGCGAAATATGGCGATCCCGTCATCGCCACCGTCGCGGTGGAAACGCTGGCGCGGCTTGAGGCGATGCGGCTCGGCGAAATGCTGGACGCGCGGATTCGCCTGGCGGCGCGCGCCGTCGGCGTCTCCGTGACGGTGCCGACGTTCAACGCCGATCCCCGCATGGCCGAGGATCTGATCCATCTTCAGGTGGAAAATGTGCCCGCCGGCCTCGTCAACTGCGGTCCTGAACGGACGGCCGAACAGATTGCCGACGACATCGTGCGCATCGTCCGCCGCCATATCGGCGCCCTGTTCAGCGTCGACGACGCGGCACAATGGCTGGGGAGCCTCGAACCGCGTCTCGGCAAACTGGCGATCGACGTCGCCACCCAGGTGCCGCTGATGCTGACGGTCGCGGTCGTCAGGCGCCTGCTGGATTCCGGCGTGACGCTTTCCCAGCCGCGCGGACTGCTGGAAGTGATGCTGCACGCCGGCACCGATCACGCACCGGATGCCGTGGCCGAAATGGCGCGCGCCGCGCTGGTCAAGCAGATCGCCTTCGGGCTTCTCGACCGGCGCGGATTGCTGCCGGCGCTGGTGCTTCCGGCCGAATGGGACCACTTCATCCGGTCCTATGATGCCGCTGGAGCGACCGAGAAGATCGAGATAGCCGAAAGACTGCGCCTGCTGGCCGAAAAAGCCAGGCAGGCTCTCGAGGACACCAACGAGCGGGGTTACGATCCCGTCATCATCGTGCCGGGCGAATGGCGCCTGCTCACCCAGACGCTGATGATCCACCACAACTGCCGCATTCCGGTGCTGGCGGCGGCGGAGATCGACAGGGATATAACGATCGAAACCGTCGGAGAGATCGGGCAAATCCGGAACGCTGCCGGCTCCAAACAGAGGCCAGGCTCATAGAGCAGGTGAAGTAGACGAGACCAACTGGGGTGAATGCAATGTGTGGCGTAGATGGACAAAGGCCCATCGACTTCGACAGAACGTCCCGTTTCGACCTTGAGTCCGGTTGCCTTGGCGGCAGCAATAGGGCCGACACGGATTTCACCGCCATCCGAACCCGCAAGGTTTCGCCCTTCGAAGATTTCTCCGGCAACCCGCCGTTGCTAACTTCCTATGTGCCGAAGTCGCGGGAAACGTCGGAAAACGGCACTGAGTCCGACCCCAAGGATGTGCTGCGCAAGCACATCAACTGGCAGTCAGACTCCAAGAAGGTGGATCCATCCGACGAAAAACAGGCCACGACGGAAAAGCCCGACCTCTCGAAAGAGGGCAGCGTCATCGTGGTCAATGAGCCGATCGTCGTAGATGGAGGCGTGTTCGACGGCAAGGGGGCGACCTATACGGCCTCGTCCAAGCTCGGCAATGGCGGCCAGTCCGAAACCCAATCGCCGCTGTTCATTTTCAAGAACGGCGCGACGCTCAAGAATGTCAATCTCGGCGAGAATGGCACCGACGGCATTCACGTCTATGGCGGCCCGACGCTCGAAAACGTCAATTGGCAGAATGTCGGCGAGGATGCGCTGACGGTAAAAAGCGCCGGCGACGTCACCATCGATGGCGGGGCGTTCTCCAACGGCAGCAACGTCTTCCGCACCGACAGCTCGCTTGCCGGCGCGACGTTCCTGTCCCAGATCACGCTGGACGATGTGAAGAATTGTACGCGTGTGGGTGACAATCAATCGGGCGTTTGAGACGCCCGACGACTGGAACCGCAAATTGAGACCAAGCGGGCGCCTTAGGCTCCCGCTTTTTCATTGCCGGCCAGGCCCTTGCCTGCGCGGCGAGCTGCTACGCATTTCCGCGCCGATCTGCCGGCGCGCCGATTTCAGCTTCGGGTCGCCCTGAGTATCCTTGTATTCGCGCCGCGCCTCCGTCCTGGTCATCCGGTGTTCGTGCCTGAACAGCGCGCGCGAAATGCGAATATCGAAAAACGCCGCCGCTACCATGATGCCGGCGGCAATGACGAGGATCGAGCCGAGGAGATGGGCTGCCGCGGAGAGCGTGCATGCTTCTCTGCAAAGAGGCGACCAGAAGATGCTGTTGAGAAAATAGAGGATCGCACCGCCGCCGGCCGCCGCGAGCAGGACAAACTTGACGAGCCCCTTGACGAACTCAGCGATGCTCGCGAGCGAAAAAAGCCTCTTGATGCCCTCGAACGGATTGAGCCGGTTAAAATCGAAGCTCATATGTTTGAACGATACGAGAAACCCCTGCCCGTCGAGGATCGCGACCAGGATGGTTGCGGCAAGACCCATGGCAAGCGGCAGCCAGATGAGATCGAGCAGCGCCACGCCGGTTTCGCTCAAGCCGACAGTGACGGCGTCGGAGGGGTCGGCCCGCGCGGCGGAGTGTAGGCCGGCATCGAAACTGCGGGTGAAATCCTCGAGGATATCAGGCAAGCCCCAGGTGACGTAGACGGCGATGGCAAGGACGGAGATCGCAACCGGGATTTCCTTCGAGCGGGGAACCTGGCCCTCGCGCCGAAGACGATCGAGCTTCACCCGGCTCGGCGGCAGGGTTTTTTCCTCGGTATCGTCATTTTTGGCCATCGGTCACCTCCAGCATGGCTTTCGCCTCGTTGAATCCATCGATCCAGAGATCGTGGAAATAGCTGGAGATGAAGGCCGTGTAGATCACGAGGATGACCATGACCGCGAAGTTCTTGATGGCCGGCAGGCTGTCGTTCAGCGGGAATTGTTTGGACGAGCGGCCGACGAAGGCGAGCGACAATTCAAACGCGCAGGTGACGATCATGAACGGGGCGGCGAGTAACCCGGCCGCTTTGAACAGCCGGCCGAAAACGCCTGATATCATGTCGAGCGGATCGTCGGGGATAGTGGGCATGAGGTTGAAGAGCGGCCAGAGCTCGAACGACTTATAGAAGATCGTGACCAGATCGATGATGCCGCCGGCACTGACGAAAATCACCAGGGCGATCGACATCATCAGCGAGCCGAGCGGCGCGGTTTCCAGCGCGTTGATCTGGTCGAAGAGATTGGCGGCATTGGCGCCGCGATAGACATCGGTCATATCGCCCGCCGTCTGGGCCGCCCAGAAGGGAATGCCGAGCCCCATGCCGATCAGCGCCCCGAAGCAAAGCTCCTTCATCGAAAGGGCGGCCAGATCGAACCAGGACGTATCTCCGAGAGCCAGCACCGAATAGGCGAAGGCGACGGAGGGCGCCGAAAGGCCGATTGCCAGGCCGAAACGCAGAATGCCGACGATGCTAAACAGCGAGAAGATCGGGAAGATCAGCAGGATCCCGAGCGCACGCGCGGCGCCGAGCATGGCTGCGGCCGGTGCCGCGACCTCAATGCCGACGAGCGGAAGATGATCCGGCCCCATCCGCCTCGCCTCACTGAACCATGGTCGGGAAGTCGTTGAGGATATGAACGGAATGTTCGATCAGCGGCGTTGCCAGCACCCGGCCGAACAGCAGCAGGGTGATGGAGATCACGAAAATCTTGACGATCTGCGCGATGGTCTGCTCCTGGATCTGCGTTGCCGCCTGGAAAATGGCGATGATCAGCCCGAGAAGCGCGGCCAGGCCCAGAATGGGGCCGGCCAAGGCGAAGGTCGCCATGACGGACATGCCGATTTCGGCTGCGACCTGGTCTTCACCCATGACGGCAAGCCTTTCGCGTGGCAGGCACGTGAACCGGGGTTTTCGGGAAGGGGCGATGCTCACTGCGCATAGGACAGCACCAGACCTTCCAGCAATCGCCGCCAGCCATCGATCGAGACGAACAGCAGCAGCTTCAGCGGTGTCGACACCACGGTCGGGGACATCATCTGCATGCCGAGCGCCACCAGAATGGCGGAAACGGCAAAGTCGATCATCAGAAAGGGCAGATAGATCAGAAATCCGATTTCGAAGGCCCGCGTCAGTTCCGAAACGAGGAAGCTCGGCGTCAGCACGGTGATGTCATCGGAGGCAATGGGGGTTGCCGGCGCGTTTGCCCAGATCTTCTGCGACGCCTGCACGAAAAATTCGCGCACCTCGGCGTCGGAAAATTTCAGCATGAAATCCTTCAGCGGTGCCGCCACCTTGATCATGCCGTCCACCATGCCACTGACCGTGCCGAAATCGCCGCTATGGGCGAGCAGCAATTGCCAGCTGTTTTGCAGCACCGGGTTCATCACGAAGGCCGAGAGCACGATGGCAATCGCAAAGACCAGGAGATTCGGCGGCGTCTGTTGGATGCCGATCGCATTACGCACGATCAGCAGGACGACCGAAATCTTGGTGAAGGAGGTCGCGATCACGGCAATAACCGGCAGCATCGAGATCGCCGCCATCGCCACGAGGCTCTGGGCAAGAGGAAAGCTCTGTTCCATCAGTCGTGCAGCGCCGTGACGCGAACGGCGCTCAATCCATCCACGGAGATGATTTCGCCCCGTCCGATAACGCGGCCTTGGGCGATGATATCGACGGCGTCCGACAATGGCCTGTCGAGGTTGAACACATAACCCTCGCCGATCATTTCGAGTGTGCGCAGCGGCAACTCCAGCCGTCCTGCATCGAAGACCAGCTTGATCGGGATGCTGTCGACAGGCGACGGACGCGGCTCGCCCTGCAATTCCTGATCGACGGTTTCATTTGTCATGAAATGCCTCATTGGTCCGGTTGGCGTCGACAGGAGTGGTTCGGTGAGGACCGCGCCTTTGTCCGATCGCATGCAGGTTGCAAGGTAACGTTCACCCGTGATCGCGACCACGGTCTCCGGTGCCCCGCCATCGATGACGATGCCGTCCCCCAACCGCAGGGATTTGATTTCACTGACCGACAGCAGGGCATAACCGCGCCGGATGCTGACCGCCGTCGTCAGGACATTGAGCGTGCGGCGCGGCAGGCGGCTTGCCCAGCCGACCAGGCCGGCAAGGGCGGTTTCATCGAAGCGGCCGCTCAAGGGCAGGCTCATGCCGTTCCAGCCGATGTCGAAGCCGAAATTGCCGCTGACATCCGGCTGCGTCTCGGCGCCGATCTGCAGCAGCGACAGGCTCATGCCGATCCTATTCTCGATTGCCTCGAAAGCCTCGGCGAACAGGTGTTCGACCACGGCCGCCTTTTCAGACGGCGACAGCTTTTCCCATAGGAGCAGCGGTTCCAGTCTTTCCGCCAGCAGCCGCAATGCGCCGGCCGACGCAATCAGCATCTGCTCACGTTTACCGACGTGGCAGAGAATGCCGACCGGATCGGTGGTCCGCGCGGCTGCGATATCGGGGGCCAGCGGGCGAACGGAAAGCGTCTGCTCCCGGACCGGAATTTGCCAGGCGGCGCGCATCATCGTGCCGGAACGGGAAAAGAAGTTCCCGGCCATCGATGCGTGGGGCCATGCGGGCGCGGCGACATTCATCGGACAAGCTCATCGAGGGCTTCGACGATCGCGCCGAACGGCTGCGGCTTGCCCTGGCCGTCAAACAGGAAGCGCTGGATGAGGCCGTGTTTGGCGACGGCCTCGTCGACAGCGGCATCGCGCCCCTGGCGATATTCGCCGACGCGGATAAGCAGTTCCACTTCGTCATAGAGGGCAAGCAGGGCGCGCAGCTTGTCGGCTGCCTGGCGATGGCTCTCGCTCACCACCGCGCTCATCGTCCGGCTTCGGCTGGCCAGAACATCGATCGCCGGAAAATTGCCCGCCCTGGCAATCTTGTCGGAGAGCACGATATGGCCGTCCAGCAGCGACCTGGTTTCTTCGGCAATCGGATCGTCCTGCTCTTCGCCTTCGACGAGGACCGTATAGAAAGCCGTCATCGTGCCGTTTGCGCTGTTGCCGGCGCGCTCGAAGATCTGCGGCAAGACGGCGAATACGGAAGGCGGAAAGCCGCGCCGCACCGGCGGTTCGCCGGCAGCAAGTCCGACTTCGCGCAAGGCGCGGGCCATGCGGGTGACGCTGTCGATGACGAGCAGCACATGTTTTCCCTGCTCGCGAAAATATTCGGCGATCGCCGTTGCTGTCATCACCGCCTTGAACCGCTCCAGCGCCGGGCGATCGGATGTGGCGACAACCAGCGCCACATTCGACGGAACGCCTTCCGGCATGTTGCCGGCAACGAATTCGCCGACCTCGCGTCCGCGTTCGCCCACCAGGGCGCAGACGATCACATCGGCCTTGCTGTTGGCGACGATCTGGGACACCAGCGTCGACTTGCCGGCGCCGGGCGCGCCGAAAATACCGATGCGTTGGCCCTGGCCGCAGGTCAGCAATCCGTCCAGGGCAGCAATTCCCGAGGTAAACGGCTGGCGGATGGGGCGGCGCGACAGAGGATCGACCGGCTGGCCATAGAGCGGCTGCAGGAAGCGCGCGTCCTCGCCGCCGGGATTGGCGGAGGGACGCAGGACATTACCGTGTGCGTCGACGATCGCGCCGATTAGGAAACTGCCGACAGAGACCGTCGGTTCCCGGCCGGTCGGGATGATTTCCGTGCGCTGGGAGATGCCGCGGGTTTCGCCGTGAAGCGAGAGAAGCGCCGTCTCGCCGTCGATGCCGACGACATCGGCAAGGCCGATGCGACCCCTGCCCGGCTCATGCAGTTCACAAAGCTCGCCGATCCTGACCGAGGGGATGAGCGCCCGCACCAGCAGGCCCGACACACTCTTTACGCGGCCGCTCTGCCGCCGCACGTCCGTTTGTTCGAGTGTCCGCTCCATCCGAAGCAACGCGTCAACCATGGACGAGGGCCTCGGTCACGGTGGCGAGCTGGTCTTTCAAGCCGATCTGGCTTCGTCCCGCCGACGTCTCCAGAATAATCTCGCCGGCAGACATCAGCGGATCCGTTTCGATGGTGATGCGGTGATCGATGTCCGCAATTGCCCGGGCGATCATGGCGGCATCGTCGGGGGCGACATGCAGGACGATCTCCTGCGCCTCAGCGGTCTGGGATATGGCGTGGCGGACCAATCGCCTCGTGCGTTCGTCGGCCTCCATCGATCCGAGGATCAGTCCGACCGATTTCAGAACCACCGCCTCGACCCAGCTGTCGAGATTGGCAATTTCCCGTTCGGCTTTTCCGAGCGAGGCGGCAAGCCGTGCGGCGGCATCGCGAACGCCCTGTTCGAATCCGTCGCGATAGCCGTTTTGGGCGGCTTGCTCGCTGGCGGCTGCAAGTGTGGCCTGAGATTGGGCGGCGTCCCGTTGGGCAGCCTCCAGAATTTGCGCCGCCTCTGTGATCTGGCCGAAACTCTCCGCCGGAATGATGCGGTCGTGGCGTGCAAATCCCGAGCTCATCGTCCGGCGCCTTCCTTTAAGGCGGCGACCTCGTCGACGGCTGCCGCCGCCAGGGCGAGCGCCGGGCCCTTTAAGAGGGAAGCCGAGCCGTTTTCAGCCATGTCGCGCCAGCCCGCCGACCGCCAAGCCGCGGAGATCCGGTATTCGTCTGCCAGAAGTGCCAGCATCGACCAGCCATCGGCCTCGACGACCTGCCTTGCCTGCTCGCTCAACAGATCGAGCGGCGGCGTTGCCGCGGAAAGATTGATGTGGCCGAGAGCGAATGCGACCGCTTCCTCGCCGTAGGCGGCCCTGAGCCTCGTAAGGGTCGGGCGATCGACCGCGGGGCAGAAGGCTGCGAGATGATAGGCGAGGCCCGCCCGGAGCGCGGCCGTTGCGCGTCCGTCCGTGGCCATGGAAGTCAGGCGGCGGGCGCCGTCGGCAAACGTGGCGGGATCGCCATGGGCTTCCGCTATCTCAGTGAAAAGCCGCCGATGCAGCCGCGGCGACAGGGTGGATCCGTCGGCAAGGAGCGGCGCGATCCCATCCCATCGGGCGGCCGTCAGCATATCCGCGGAAAGCAGCGCTGCCTTGCGGATCCTCGCCGCATTCGAGATCGCCTCGCCGTCCGCACGCGGCGTGCGCATGCTCAGCGCTCCTTCCGCTGCGGAAACAGCAGCAGCAGGCATGCCCCGATGGCGAGGATGATGGCGCCGATCACGGCAAGATTGGGGCCTTTGAAAGCCGAGAGAGCGCTTTGCACCATCGAGGATGGCGCTGTAGCGGGCGCCGGCGTCACGGTTGCCGCCGGGGCCGGTGCCGCCGCTACCGCCGCCGGCGCGCCGACCTCCGACCAGGGGCTGACCACCACCGAGACATCTTCGTAAGAGAGATCACGGATGCTGTTGACCAGAACGGACCGGCTCTTCATGTCGATCTCGTTGAGATTGGCGCCGGGGCGATATTGCAGCACGGCCGCTGCCCTCGCCTTCTCCTTGATGAGCCCGCGGCCGTTCTCCTCCGGCAGCACCACATGGACGCGCGCCGTCGCCACGCCGTCGAGCCCGGAAAGCGTTTCGGCAAGCTGCTGCTCGATGGCGTAGCTCATCCGGGCTTTCTGTTCGTAAGGTGTCACGAGGAAGCCGTTGCCGGCAAAGAGTTCGGCGACATTTCCAAACGACTGACGCGGCAGACCGGCGCCCGCCAGCAGCTCGATCGCCCGGGCATGATCGGTTGATTCAGCGGTGATCGCATAGGTCCCGCCCTTTTCGCTCTTCATGGTGACGGAAATGCCGGCGCGTTCGAGCAGCACCTGGGCATCCAGCGCATCGCGCTGATCGAGCCCCGTGAGCACGTCCTGGCTGCAGGCGGCGAGGAACAGGCAGAGGGCAAGCATTGCGGCCTTCGGAAGGACTTTGCGCGCGGGCGAAGAGATCGATGATCTCGAAAGGGCCGATGTGATCATGATGTTCACTGGCCCTGCGTCAGCCGTTTGGATGACGACATCACCGACTGGGTGAGCGACGACAGCAGCGTCGTGCCGGTTGCGAATTGCTGTGATTTCTCCAGCCGGTCGATTGATGTCGTGATGTCTTCGATCTTCGGGCCGCTCTGATCCTTGTCCGCGGTAAATCGCACCAGCGGCGTCTCCGGCTGGCCGATTCCGGCCACCGGCATGAAGAAAGCCGACAGCCGGTCGAGAATGCTGGAGGGCGTGGTATTGCCTTCCGGTGAATAGGAGGGCAGGACGGCGTCGGACTCAGGCGCGATCTTGCGGCCCTGGGTATTGGGAATGGAGGTGAGCTCGGTTGGCCGAATGCCAGCGAAATCCGCCGGCTGCAACCCGATCCGCTCCGCCACGATCTCCGAGGTCTTCAGGACATTGCCCGTCGATACGCCATCGAAGGGCGGCGTGAAGGCGCGGCCGGAAAGTACTTCTCCACTCATTGCAATTCCTCAACTCGGTACATGTCAACTGCAAACGATGAACAGGAACGCTACTCGTCGCTGCCTTCGTCGATCGCCTCCTTGGCGAAATTGAAAAGCGAATTGTTCAGCATCAGGGTGTTGGAAATCATGCCCGGCAGAAATGCGTCCACGGCAGCGGAGAGAACCTCGCTCTCGCTGTTCGGATCGACCTTTTTCGTCGTGCTGCCGGTGGTGCCTGTGGAACCCGTCTTATCAGTCGTCAGCTCCACCGAGACAGGGTCTGCAGGCGCCAAGTTCAGGTCGGAATTCACCGCATCTACGGCCATATGAGCACTTCCATCAAGGAATTTATCAAAATGAATGCATGATTTGATATGGATAAAAAAACGGCTGGTCAATTGTTTAAACTTAACCGATGGTTAATTTCCAGAACGTACAGTCGGCTATGATAAATTTAGCGATCTTTATATTAAAATGGAACGTTTTGTCCATAAAACGCAGCAGATATCCAGATTGCGCATGAAGTTTATACTTAAATTTGTTCGAATGTTCACAGGCCCGACCGCCTCTACGCCAACGGGCCTGTGAACACTCAGATATTTGGTGTTGCGAACGCGTCCCGGATCAGCCCACCGCCGTACCGCGGCGCTTCTCGACATCGGCGGTGATCGCGTCCCAGTTCTCAGGCGTAAGCTCGCGCTGTTCCGGGTCGCGGGGCGCGGGGGTGACGCCGCCCTTGGCGCCGACGATCGGGCCGGTCTTGGCGTAGATGCCGACCGTGTCGTTGACCGTGCGCTTGAGCATGTCGTTCATCATGTCGGTCTGCTTGTGGAAGGCCTTTTCCTGCTTGATGCTCTGGTAGATGGTAAAGCCTGACCAGGCCGCCCAGGACACCGCGCAAGCAACGGCAAAACCGAGCGAGAAGGCGCCGGAGACCAGGGCAACCGTTGCACCCGTGCGCCCGAGGAAGGTGGAGTTCACCAGCATGTTGGCAACGCCTGCAATGCCTTCGATCGCGCCGACCGTGTCCGCTACCGTTCCGATACCCATGAAAATGAGATCGACCGGGTCGCCCTTGCCGCTCGTGAGCCCTTGCAGGAACTGGTAATATTCCACCGGCAGCCAGGCGACCCCGGCAACGGCGCCGACCGTCGTCCCGGTATTCTTGAAAAAGGCGGAGAGCACGCTGCGTTGCGCCCGCGCCAGTTCGTCGGAGACGCCGACGAGCGAGCCGATCCCATCCAGCAGCGAAAAATTCGAGGCTTTGATCGCCGAGCCGAGCGCACTGCCCATATGCGCCAGCGCACCAAGGGCGTGCAGAACGACGATGCCGATGCTGTCCCAGGTCGGGCTCGTCATGTTGAGGCCGGCATAGATGGACCGGGAGGCGGTGAGCACCGACATCACGCCGGAAGAGAGCGCCGCCTTGTATTTGACCGGATCGACCCCCGCTGGCACTGCCGTCGCAGTCTTGTCGATCAGCTTGGCAAGGTCGGCCTTGATGGTTTCGACGCTGCCGCCCGGGCGCATCGTCGCCCAAAGCGCGGTGAAGATCGTCGTGAAATTGGTCTTGTATTGCGCCATGGCCTCGGCATTGCCCTTGAACAGTGTTTCCGCCAGCGCATCAAGGCTCGGAGCGATGATCTTCTTGATCGCCTCTTCGGCGGTCTTGCCGTCGACGATGATCGGATCGATCACATCCGTTCCGGGCATCAGCGTCTTCATCAGCCCCGACATGGAAAGTCCCATGTCCTTCAGGCTGGATGTCAGATATTCGCTGTCGATATAGGGCAGATCGAGATTCTGGATGGTCTTGCTCCAGCCGTTATCCTTGGTGGCGAACATGCGCTCGGCGATCCAGGCGTCGCCGCCGCTACCGGCGAAGAAGCGTCCGTCGCCTGAGCCGTTGGCGGCAATGCCCTTGCCGGCCAGCCCGGTGCCGATCATGATCGCCGCCATGACGTCGTTGAACGAATAGCTGGCGAGATTGCTGGAGGGCAGCGGCGAGACGCTCTTGTCCCACTCAGCATTGGCCGACATCTTCGAGACAAGGCTGGCGCCCATGACGAGCCCTTCGAGCGCGGTCTGCACCGCATGGCGGTAGCCCCAGACCTCCTTGCCACCGGGGGCGGCCAGCTGCGAGGTGATGCGCTCCAGATTGCCGGCAAGATCGCCGACTCCGATTTCTCCGGCCCCGATCTTGTCGAGCAGCGGGCCGAGAAGCGCCTTCACATCGGCCTTGAACTGATCGCGCACCTCGGGGCTGTCTCCCCCGTGAAACTGGTTGGCCATCGCCTGGATGGTCGGGTTGAACAGGTGGGTGATGTTGTTGGGCACGGTGCTGCCGAATTCGGAAGCGGCAACCTTCTTCAAACCGTCGAGGTCGATCTTGAGATCGGGGAACAGACTGCCGCCGAGCCCGAGCGACTGGTCGAAATCCACAACCGGCAGGATGGAGCCGAGCCCCTTCAGCTCCCGCTCGGTCTTGTTGCCGGCCAGTCCCATGCGGATCAGGCCATCGAGCGCCGTCGTCGGATCGGAGATCGTCGGCAGCACGTTCTTGTCGAAAAATTCGGCATAGGTCTTGTCGGCAATCGCCGAGCGCTGCTTTACGAAATCGTCGGGAAGCACCATGGAATAGAAGCCGAGGGCGGCATTATATTCCTTGAGAATGGTGGTGACGTCCTTGCCGGATTTCAGGCCGTCATTCAGCAGGCCGCCATTGACGATGTCGCGCTCAAAGGCATCCTCGACCTTCGTACGCAGGTCCTTCATCTTCTCGTCACGGGTGATCGTGTCGTTGATGATCTCGAAAGCGTCCTTGTTGGTATCGGCCGGCGCGACGCGATAACCGGAGAAGATCAGCTTGAGGGCCTTCAGCGCCTTCTCCGTCATCTGTGAGTTGACGTCGGCGTCCGAGCCCAGGATTGCAATCGACTTGTCGAGATCCTTCAGGATCTCCTGGTCGTTGTAGATGCCGCGCTGGTTGTCGCCGAGGCTGTCCTTGTATTTGCCGAAGGTCGCCTTAGTCTGAAGCAGATCGAGATACATGATCAGTTTCTGCTCGGCGGTGTAATTCTGAGGGTTTTTGACGACGTCGATGCTCTCGAAGGACTTGTCCTTGTCCTTCAGCCCTTCCATGAAGCCCTGATTGATCTCGCTCATGAAATCGGAATTGAACAGGAGATCGATGACCGGCTGGATCGGTGCGGTAGGGCTGGAATCGCCATTTGACGTCGCGGCCTGCGCAACGAACTTCGGGCTACTCGTCTGCGCCGATGTGGAGGAGAGAATCGTCAGGCCTGCCGTCGTCGTCCCGTCAGAGCTAAAAGGCGATGCCTTCTTGACCGTGCTCGCGGTCTTGTCCTGGCTTGTCGAATTTTCGGACTTCGGATCGGAATTGGCGTTTAGCCTGAGAAATGAAACCGTATCGATATCCGAAGATGCTGGTGCGATGGATGACATGCGTTCCCTTTGATTTTCTTGTCCGCTTTTCGCGGATGAGGTCGTTTACCTTACGTTAGGCATAAGATCGACCTTTGCGCGATAATTCAAGCCCGATCGCGACATCGCGGTTGCATAAATGCAGCGACCTCGCGCGGGGAGATCAAATCACATTTTTACCGAGGCTCGCAGGGCATTTCCCAGGCTTTTCCGGGGTGGCGGTCATCGTTGCCGCCGACTATGCCTTTACCAGATGAATGACGGATCCGGCCGGAATTCGAGATGCACGGACTCGCCGGTGTAGCGCTCAAGCTTCTCGTTCAGCTGCTTTTCCATCTTGTCGAGCTTCTTCACGCCATTGGCCATATCCCACAGGCCAAGTGCCAGCCCGACGGCCGAGGCAACGAGGCCGGTGACCAGTCCGGCCGCCGCAAGGCCGGCTTTGGCGGCGTTGCTGAAGATGGTCACCACTTCCGGCGCCACCGTTTCGAGTCCGGAAAAGGCGCGGGACATGACATTGGTCAGATAAAGCATCGCTTCGGAGAAACCGATAAGCGCGTTGCCGGTACCGGCAATGCCGCCGATGATTTCGAGCGCGCCCTTGGCGCGGTCGCCGGTCTTCATCGTCCGCGACGCCAGATAGAAGCCGAGGCCGGCCATGGCGAGGCCGCCGGCGGCACCGAGAATCTTGCCCGCCGCTTCCATCGTCTTCGGCGAGAAGCTCATGGAGATCCCCTTGCCCCAGCTGCCCGGCTGATTGCCGAAGGCGCTGAACGGCTTGCCGGCAACGTCGAGGTTCTTGCCGAGACCCTCCATCGTCATGCCAACGATCTGCGTCGCCGAGCCGACCGCAGCGGCGATATCGGCCGGCGTCCACTTGCCGCCCACACCGAGGCCGCGCGCCACCAGCACGCTCGACATGCTGAGCATCTGGACCGCATGGACGAGGCCGGCCTTGTACACTTCGGCATCGATGCCAGCAGGTGTGCGAGTCTGGCGCGGCAGGTCGAGCGAATCCTTGAAGGAGGCGACCGCGGCGTCGAGCTTCATGCCGCCGCGCACCATGCGCAGAACGCCGTCAACGTCGCGTGCTATGTCCTGCGCCAGATTCTGTTTCAGCGTTTCGCCGCCATCTGCCGGGCCGTTTTTGCTGATGAAATCCTCGGCGAAGGTGTTTGCCAACTGGCTGATGGCGTCATTCGTTGCGCCGGGCACAAATGTGTCATCCGGACCCGACAGCAACTGCTCGAGATCGACACCCTGGCCGTCGCCGATATAATGTTCCTTGATGATGTTTGAGAAGGTGACGTTCGCGGCGTCGAGATGCGCGTCGATATAATCCTGGGGCAGGAGATCGACGAGCGTGTTGAGTTCGGAATAATAATCCTTCAGGGCATCTTCGAAGCTCTTGCCGGCGCTCAGCGCCCGGTCGATCGCCTTGCCGCCGCCGATATCGATCAGATAGGCGTCTTCGATGTTGGTGAGCAGATCGGAATTCTCCGGTTGCTGCAGATATTCCTTCATGCCGCTTGCGAAGATATCTGAGAGATGCTGCTGCGTCGCGGGATCAGCCGTCAGCTTTTCGATCCGCGCGTCGAGGTCCTTGCCGACGCGCTCGCCATCGGGCACGCTGTCGCCATACTGGTTCATATAGCCGTTGAACTGCTGTTTGATCTCGATGAGATCGTAGAGCAGCGTTGCCTTCTGTTCCGGCGCCAGCTGGTCGAGGTGGTCCATATTGTGGGGCGCCACGAAATCCCGGTTCACGTCCTTCACGGCGTCGCCGAGAATGCCGTATTTGAGTTCGTCGAGCTTCTTCAGCGTCGGCTCATAGGCGGTCGACGGAGCGTAACCGCGCAGCACCTTGCTTTCCAGGATGTCTTTCTCGTCGATCGGGCGCTCCACGACCGGCTCGATGGCATCCGAACCCGACATGACAAGGTCCATCTTCTTGAGGCTGGATGTCAGATAGTCGCTGTCGATATAAGGCAGATCGAGACTTTGGATGGTCTTGCTCCAGCCATTATCCTTGGTGGCGAACATGCGCTCGGCGATCCAGGCGTCGCCGCCGCTGCCGGCGAAGAAGCGTCCGTCGCCTGAGCCGTTGGCGGCAATGCCCTTGCCGGCCAGCCCGGTGCCGATCATGATCGCCGCCATGACGTCGTTGAACGAATAGCTGGCGAGATTGCTGGAGGGCAGCGGCGAGAAAACCGTCGAGGTCGATCTTGAGATCGGTGCCCGGGTCGGTTTCGGGCGTGCTCACCTTTGCATCGACCAGGATCGCGGCGCCGCCGCGTTTGCTCGGCGTAAACCCGACGAAGCCCCGCGCAGCGGAGATGTCGAGTGCCTGCCCGTTGCCGCTCGGCGCGATCTTGCGTATTTCGCTGGCGTCGATGGTTTTTGCCGATGCAGAACGGCCGGTCACGTCTTTCTGGCCGAGGTCCACGACCAGGGTTTCGACCTCTTTCGATTCGCTGCCAACACGTTCCAACATGATTTCGTCACTCCTGATCGACGGCCGCACCCTGAGCGGAGGCCCGGAAAGCCTCGTTAGGTCAGAAGTTTTTCAGTGATGTGACAAATGGGACTATTCGGAGCGGCATACCCAACTCATCCCTCGCCTTGATGGGAATCGAACCGTTGAACCGTGATTTGGCAAAATGAGATCTTGATAGAACAGCTTGTGTCGAGATTATATGATTCTCTAGTTTCGACATGTGGGGTCGTCATCCAACCTTTGTTTCATCATGTCATAACAGCGGTGGCAATCACCTCAGTGAAAGCCGAAAGCTGGTCAGGGTTTCCCTTAGGTTTCTCGCGAAATGTATGCGTTATCTCGAGCTAATGCCATTCCGCTTTTCCCGCGATTTTAGATATTATTTGGGGCGGTGCCGGCGAGAGATTGGCCAGGCGCCTTTGCTTCGGCTGGAAATCTGGTCTTGATCAATTCGGAAACCCCTCGATCATCATCATCTACCAAATCGCCCAAGCACTTACTGTGAGGTACATCGAGCTCTTTGCTCCAGACGATCAACCCTAAGGGCGATGTCCACAGATTTGACAGGACCAATTGCTTTAGGCTAAGTGTCCTCAGTCCTAGGACAGAGGACACTATTATGAAGAGCCAAGATATCGTCGTCCTGCTGAAGCTGGTAAGCCTGCAAGATCAGGAACTCACCAAGGGCATCGATCGGTTGCGATCGGAATCCGTGGGGGGAGATCCATATTCCGTTCGGAACCTAGAAGCGCAACTCGGGATCAGCAAGACCGAAATAGCGCAGTCGATCAAGCGTAGTGTCGCATCAGGCATCGCGCGAAAAGACAACAGCAGGAACGAGCCTCGGCCAAGCCGAAGGAACCTGTTCGGCTTCATTACCACCGGGCTAAAGTTCGTCTTCCCCGCCCAAGTTGGACCGATGCAGCGCGGCATACCGACTGCCTTCGCCGCACCTATGCTCACGGAACTCCTGATCAGCGGCGGGACGTACAACTACGTTTGGCCCTATGCCAACGGAAGGGAGATGGGGCAGGCGGTGGAGCCGCTCTTCAAGACCGTGCCGGACGCAGTCCTGAAGGACGACGCACTCTACGAGTACCTCGCGTTGGTCGATGCGATCCGGCTCGGGAACCAGCGGGAAGTTGGTCTCGCGACCGACCACCTCAAGTCAAGGATCATGAGCAAATGACAGCGATCCGCGCTCAACTGCTGGAAATGATGAAAGCCGTTGCCTCGGCCCTTGGCGAAGACCCGCTCGCGCCTGGTCTTCGTTGGCGGATGCACGACCGCGCTATTCATCACTGATCCGGTCACGCTCGAGGATGTGCGTGCCACAGATGACATCGACCTGATCGTTGACCTGGCGGGCCTTCCTGCCTGGGCACAGCTCCAGGAAGAGCTTCGACAACTGGGCTTCATGGAGGCCGCTGACGAGGCGGTGATCTGCCGCATGCGTCTCGGCAAGCTCACGGTCGACGTCATGCCGGATGATCCGGCTATCCTCGGATTCGGAAATCGATGGTATGCGAGTGGAATCGAGACGGCACAGCATTACCAGCTCTCGGAAGACCTCACGATCCGGATCCTGACGCCGCCAATGTTTCTTGCGACGAAGCTCGAAGCCTATGCCGGAAGGGGAAACGGCGACTTGATCATGACCCGTGACGCTGAAGACATCCTCCTTATTGTCGACGGCAGGGAGGAGCTCCTTGCCGAGGTCACGGCGGCCGACAACGACGTTCAAAATTTCATCGCCGGACAGTTTCGTGCGCTCCTCGATCAAGCTGACTTCGACGATTTCCTCGATGGCAATATCCGCGGGCCCGCGATGCTCATTGTCTGTCTCCAAGATTTCCCGTTGCCACCCCGAAGGGCAAGCCCCCTCGGGCGAAGCCTCCCCGGTCTTTCCGGGGGAATGGCCTCTGACATTCCCCCGGACAGAAGGGGAGGGCGAAAGCCCGCCCCGCGGTGGCGAACGGGACTGTCAAGCGGCGTGGCGCGGAAGGCGGGAGATCTTCTCGGGTCCGCTCTGCGGACTGGCGCGGAAGATGGACCGGCTTCACGGGCCGCTTGACGGGCCTGGGCGGCGATGTCATGGGGCGAAACAGACGGAAGCGGCCCGGAACGGGCCTCGTCGCCAGGCGCGTCAGCGACCGCTGGACAAGCGATCGTCACCGGGATCGGCGGAGACGGCAGAAAGCCGGCTCCGTGCCATCGGCATAGAGCGCGATCCACTCGATAAGCGGATGGCCCCTTTTCACGTCGCAGCGATTACTCGTTCGGTTTCAACCTGAAGCACACGTTGAGCGCATTGACGTGGATCAAGGCAGACACGAAGCCGCGGGAGGCATTCTTCGCGCGTCGTCGTCTCTGAAGCCTTCCGACGAAGTGCGGCGTCAGGCTCGCCCGCATTGCAACCTTATTGAGGATCAAGGCGTACGGTTCGGTCTCGTCCTCGCGCGGCGTACCAAATTCTTCCCGCGCCGTCGCAAGGAGTCTTATGCAGCATTCCGTCAAGCTGGTATCCGTCGGTACCGCCGTTCCGCCACATGTCATCGACCAGCGTGACGCGGCGCGAGCCTCGCACGCCGCGTTCTCATCGCGATTTGGCGATTTCGAAAAGCTGGCAAGGGTGTTCGAAACCTCGGGAATTCGGCGCCGCTATGCCGTCCGGCCGATCGAGTGGTATCTCGAGACGTCGGGATGGCCCGAACGAAACCTCGCTCACATCGAGGGCGCGAGTGCAATGTTCGTCGCCGCCGCCAGCAAGGCTCTCGCGTCGGCGGGCCTTGCAGCAGGCGATGCCGACACGATCGTAACCGTCTCCTCGACTGGTATTGCGACACCTAGTCTGGAAGCGAGGGTAAGCGGCGAGCTGGGCTTCCGGGACGATGTCGAACGGGTTCCCGTGTTTGGCCTCGGCTGTGCCGGCGGAGTCTCTGCGCTTTCAATCGCGTCACGGCTGGCGGCATCCCGGCCAGGCTCAGTCGTTCTGGTGGTCGCCGCCGAGACCTGCACGTTGGCATATGGACAAGCTTACGAAGGCGAACATCGTGGCGACCGCCCTCTTCGGCGACGGGGCCGCCGCCTGCGTGGTGCGTGCCAGTGAGACCGGTCTGGCCGAGGTCGAACTTGCAGGCCAAGCATACGTGGCCCGACACGCTAGACATCATGGGATGGAGCGTCGATCCGGAGGGTCTGGGCGTGATCTTCGACCGTGCGATACCATCGTTCGCCGAAACTCATGTGCTGAAGGGCGTAACGTCCATACTCGCCCGATCAGATCTTACTCCTGCCGACGTTGACCGGTTTGCGTGCCACCCCGGAGCCTTGGAATCGGCGCTTAAACTAAGCCAGGGAACCCTCGACCAGGAACGTGAGGTGCTCTCGGACTATGGGAACATGTCCTCGCCAACCGCGCTGTTCGTACTCGAGAAGCTTCTTGCGCAAGGACTACCCAGGAGAACTGTCCTGACGGCGATGGGACCGGGCTTCACCCTTAGCTGCCTCTCGTTGACGGCTGCAGCATGATCCGGCGATCATTCTCTACGACGTTTTGGGATCGCATCGTCTGCAGAGCGAAAACGACTCGAAACAGGCTGAAGCTGACGCTGCAAAGGCTGCGCTTGCCGTTGGGACACCCCAAGTCGAGCGAGGTTGCCACCTCGCACTCGAATCCTCTCTCCTGCGTGCCAGCGTGGCTGCGGCAGTATGCGGTGGCAGTCGCTACCCAAATCCGGTCATCGGTGGCGCTAGGAGGAGCGTGCCCAGCGCCAATTCTGGATTTCCGGCATGTCTTCTCCACGCTCCCGCACGAACGCCCGGTGCTCGTCGAGCTTTGCATGCAGGTCTGCCACCACATCTGGCACCTTCTCGGCGAGATCGGGCACTCGCGCGATCGCCTCGAGAGCGAGATGATACCTGTCCAGCTCGTTCAATACGGTCATGTCGAACGGCGTCGTCGTAGTTCCCTCCTCCACGAACCCGCGCACGTGGATGTTGCCGTGATTGGTGCGCCGGTACGTCAACCGGTGGATGAGATAGGGATAGCCGTGGTAGGCGAAGATGACCGGCCTGTCCTGCGTAAAGATACTATCGAACCGTGCATCATCGAGGCCATGAGGATGCACCTTCGGACCTTGCAGCGCGAGTAGATCGACGACGTTGACCGTCCTTATCTTGAGATCTGGTACCGCCGCGTGCAGCAGCATGACGGCCGCGAGGTCTCCATAGTCGGCACGTCGCCCGCACATGCCATCACGACGTCCGGCGCGATTGTATTGTTTTCGAAGCTTGCCCAGTCCCAGACGCCAATGCCCTCTTCACAATGCTTCACCGCCTCGTCGATCGTAAGGTACTGGGACTCCGGCTGCTTGCCGGCAACGATCACGTTGACGCGGTCGTATGTCTTCAGGCAGTGATCGCCGACCCACAGGAGGGTATTGGCGTCCGGCGGTATGCTGCTAATCCTATCTCACTGCGGGCGTCGGTCACTGCTGGGCACAAAATGGATGACGAGTTTTCCCTGCCGTCCCGCCTCCGCCCATGCGCGGGGTGCAAGTTCCCGTTGCGGTGGTCCAAGATCTGATCGCCTGCGCCTCCCACGTGAACCACGGGGGTCATCCGTCAACGCCGAACCACAGCCGTGCAGTTCAGCACTCATCTAGATACATCCGGCATGCCAGCAGTAATTTTCCGATGGCTGCTAGATGCCTGTCCCGTTGCGGCAAATCGAAATGCTCCTGTATCGTCACGGGATAAGCCCAAGGTATATGGACAAACAGGGCCTTCGCGGTCGACGCCACTTCGTCTAAGCGTCTAAGTACGCGGTAATAGATATAGTTACAGACGTAGTAGCCCGCGTTGTTCGACACGCAATAGGGGATACCAGCCACCGCCAGCTGCGCTCCGACACGTTCAAGATTGACAGAGGTCCCGTATGCGCGGGGGCCGCCATCGACAATCGCGACTCCACTGCGAACCTCGCCGCGATTGTCCGCTACGCCACAATCGGCTACGTTGATGGCAAAGCGCTCAAGCTTAAGCCTATCTGTCGACACAGACAGGCCAAGCATTAGGATTAGATCTGCGTCCAGGGCGAGATCGAGGCTTCGCTCGAGCCAGTTGTCGACTCCCGCGTATGAAGTTGGAAGGACCGAAAACTCGATCAGATCGAACAGGTCGTTTGGGGGATGCCGTCTTAGGCTTTTCAAAATCTCTTCGGATGGGTTAAACGGAAGCCCGGCAAACGCGTCGAATCCGGTCACCAGCGCTTTCATTGCGGATCCCTCCGGAAACAATCTCTTCGCTCGACGGCTCGGTTCCCCCAATCCTTCGCCCACGTGGACCGTTGCAGCAGGCGGGCTCGCGCTCCCGCATCAAGGTCGAGTCGGGTGGCCTCGTGTTTCACACGGCTCAATCCGAGCCAGAAATCCCGCCGGAACTTAGGGCAGAGCATCAATGGTCTGACCGACCGGAAATAATCGTTCCAGCTCTTGATCCGCGCAGGTGCATAGATGCCCCTAACCTCCGCACGTGCAAAGGAGTTCCAACATCTCTATCTGCAACTCAGGCGCCTGTATATTAAAGATGGCGTCCTCGATCTCCACAAATCGCACACCGGAGGCTATTCCGTCTACCGCGAGGATATCCAGCCAAGCCTTGACCAAGGTAATTCGAATGCCGCAAAAGTGTTGCACGAAGTCGGCCTGCTCCCCCAAGGCGAGCCAAGCTGCCGCTTTGTCCGCGTTTCCGAGCAGCGCCCTATTCACGGCGATCGCATGCACCATTTCTGCGGTGCATGGCGCCGTCACCGCCCGTCACCATTCGCGGCAGAAGGTACTGGCTCTGGCGTGCCGTTGACCAAGACGGCTTCGTTCTGGACGTTCTCGTGCAAAGCCGCCGAAATGCAAAGGCGGCAAAGCGCCTGATGCGCAAGCTTTTGAAAGACCAGGGACAGCCGCCACGGGTGATGATTACCGACAAGCTTCGATCCTACGCCGCCGCGAAGCGAGATGTCATGCCTGGCATCGAGCACCGCTCGCATAAGGGCCTCAACAATCGGGCGGAGAATTCTCACCAGCCAACCCGGCGACGGGAGCGGACCATGAAACGCTTCAAGTCGCAGCGACAATTACAGCGTTTCGTCTCCATCCATGACCCGGTTGCCAACCTCTTTCATATCCCTCGCCACGACATTCCCTCCAGCCATCATCGCGAACTGCGAGATGCAGCGATGAACTTATGGTCGGAAATGGCTCGCGTCTGAGTGGAAACCCAGGCCATCGTGATAATCCGTCGCCAATCGCGATTAAGTTTACGATGCCGATCAAAGAGATCCGCGATCGCGAAGCGCAATATGTCGAACGCGCTGAAAGAGCCTACGAGCGGAAGGTGGCGGCTTGGAAAGAAAAGCCACTGCATGCAGCGAGAGAGTGAAGATTCACTCTTCTCGACACCATCCGTCGTCATGCAGGTTCTGCCGTCGTCGGCATAGCGGGCAAAGTCAGCCCAGCGCGACAGCATATAGTCGATCGGTCCGGCCACCGGCGATGAGCGCGATAGGCTGGCCCGCTCGGTGCGCAACCATTCCTCCATATCGCCCAGTAGCAGCTTGCTCTTCTCCTGCCGGACCGCAAGCCGCTCGGCCGCGCTCAGGCCGTTTATGTCGCGCTCGAGGGCTACCGGGGAGATCGGCTTGGCACCCTTTACCGCGCCGAGCGTTGCGAGCGACATCGGCCAGCTCGAAGAACTTCCGGCGCGCATGGGCAAAGCAGAACGCGGGCGTAGCCGGCATCTGCTTCCTCGTCCGGTCGAACAGCGGATTAAAGCCGTTGTAGCAATCAGCCTGAAGAATGCCGCTGAAGTCGGCCAGATGCCCTTGCGGGTGCTCGCCGCGCCGATCGCTGGAGGCGTAGGGCCGGCGAACGGCTGATGGTCACGCACGTAAACCCATATTCGCCCGGTGGTGCATTGGCCCTTGGCCAGGATCGGGATCGTCGTGTCGTCACCGTGAAGCCGCTCGGCCTGGAACACATGCGCCTTGATCAGGTCGAAGACCGGCTTGAGGGCGAAGGTGACGTGCCCGACCTGATCGGCCAGGGTCTGGGTCGACAGACCGATGCCTCACATTTGAACCGCGTGCTCTGGCGGTTCAGCGGGATGTGCTGCCCGAACTTGTCGAACACGATCGTCGCCAGCAACTGAGGGCCGATGAAGCCGCGCGGGCGTCGCATGGAACGGTGCGGGAGCCTGACTGATCGCCTCGCAATCGCGGCAGGTAAATTTCTCGCGCACCGTCTCGATCACCTTGAATCGGCGCGGGATCTCCTCCAGCGTTTCCGTCACGTCCTCGCCCAGCTTCGACACCCGCGAGCCGCCACAGCAGGCACATGCCGTCGGCGCTTCGATGACGATGCGTGCGCGCTCGACGTCTTCGGGCCACGGCTTGCGCACTGGACGCTTGCGGGCGAAGGCGCGCACGGACTGCGTTCTTGCCGCGGCCTCTTGGGCGCTCAGTTCGTCCTCGGCGGCCGACGCCACGAGCTCTTCGAGCTGCAATTCCAACTGATCGATCAGCCGCTGCGTGCGCTCGCGGCGCGGCCCGTGCTTCTCGCGCTCCAGCTTGCCGATCAGCAACTGCAAATGCACGTTCAGCGCCTCAATGCTCGACAGCCGCGCCTTCGCGTTGGCCGCTTGCCTCAGCTAGCTTGCAGCCGCGCAGCACGTTCGGCCAGCAGCGCCGCATGAGCGCTGGCAAGGTCCGATGGCAGGGTAAGCGGCGGCAATGTCATAACGACATTGAATTAGATTTCTCAACAATCTCAGTGCAAAAATGCAGTCAGACCCGGCTGGGGCGCCAGGTTTCCTGCGGTGCGCGTGAGTCAATTCCGGACAGCAGATAGGAAAGCTGCGCCGACGAGATTGCCACCGCCCCACCTTCGGCGGAAGGCCAGATAAACCTTCCTCGCTCCAGTTTTTTCGTGAACAGGCAGGCCCCCTGGCCATCGTGCCAAACGACCTTGATCAGATCGCCGCGTTTGCCCCTGAAGCAGAACAGATGACCGCCCAGCGGGTCGTGCTTCAGCACCTCCTGCACCCGTAGCGCCGGGACGGGAACCCACATCGCATATCCGCATTGCCCGTCGCCAACCAAACCCGGACGCCTGTCGGGATCGGGATCATCGCAGTGTCTCCAGCCCGCGCAGGATTCGCAGCAGCGCATCGACGTCGACGTCACGGTCGACAAGGACGCGCCGGCCGTTTGCGCTCCGCACCTCCATGCGACGGCTACCCACTACCGGAGTCGATGGAGCCGACACGGGCGTAGGCACGTCCGGTGTGATCAGCGCGGGCACAAAGCCCTCGATCCGATTGCTGCCAAGATTGCCGGCCTGCGCCAACTGCCGCCAGCGGTACAGTTGTGCGCGGGAAACCCCATGCTTCTGCGCCGTCGCGGAAACCTGGCGACCATCGCCGGAAAAGCCTTCCTCGAGAATTTTGAGCTTGGCCGCGGCGGTAAAGCGCCGCCGACGCCCTGGGTCGATGATTTCAAGCCGGCTCACCGGTGTCCGAAAACTGTCCATATGCCTGTCCATAGCGACAAAACGACAGATTCATCCTACGCGCTCAAGGCGGCGCATCCTCGGATGCTCACTTTTGTCCGGAAAGCTTGCCGTTTTGGCCGCATTGAACTCATCAAATAGGATTTGCGCCGCGCGGACGAGCACGCGGCGCTTTTATTCGGCAGGGAAAGCAGCTTCGTCTAAGCCTTTGGCCATATTCGATGAATTCTTGCTCCACAATCTCCGACGGGCCAGCGCCGGCAGGGCAGAGGAGTTTAGTCCTTCAAGAGGCTTTTGTTCTCAGTCGTCGGCACGTACTGGAAAGTGTCTTGTCCTTGCTCAATGGCCGGTCCGGAGCCGCCTTCGTAAGCGAGGTTCCAGCTCGTAACTATCTCAGTGTTGTTGCCGTTGACCTGTGCGTAGCCGGTCCATCCGGTTGCGGAATTGCAGTTCTCCGTCGAATTGTTCCAGCCGACCGAAAATGCGATGAACGTCCCGTTTACCCTTCCTGTTAGCGGATAGGGCGAGTTCTGGCATCCGGTGCCCTGGGCTCTGTTTACATATTGGCCGGAGACATTTCCGAACGAGTCGACTTGAATGATCATCGTCGAGCCGGACTGGTTCTGCCAACTGCTGGAAGCCGATGCGATGCTTGAAAAATCCTTGAAGTTGCTTGCATCGAAAGCAAGAGCTGAGGTTGCTACAGCAAACACAAGTGCTGCAACTGCAGTAGTACGGATCATGGTTTTTCCTCCTGATGTGCGCCGACCGTCGGCGATCGTACCGAAGGTTGCATATAATCTCGTAATAATCAATCAATCCGAGTAGCAATTTACCGGGTTGAGAAACCCGAAAGACGGGCCGCGCCTTGCGCGGCGCGGCCCGAGAACGAGCATCGGGAGTGAAGACTTACACCATGCAAATTACGAACGGGATAGCGCAACGCTAATATCTTGACCATCATTGAACGGACAAACTGCATGGCCGCAACCCCGAGAGCTACCTCACGGACGTCCTAACCCAGATCAAAGATTCACCGGTAGATAGGCTTGAAGACCTGTTGCCGTGGAATATGCTCCCGACGGTCTCCACTGCGCAAAAGGCCGCCTGATGGCTCGTTCGATGCATATCTGCACGATCGAAGACGTCGCCACCATGACCGGCGAGAACCTCCAACTGCTCAGAGAGATCGTATCCATCCGAGCAGGGCCGCGGGATTTTGGGCGCCGCGCGTGGTAACGTCGGTTCATGGAGATCGATGAGGACAAGATCGACGATGCCGTTCTGGCGCTGTTATGGCTGACGCTGCATAACGAGCGTTGTGCCTGGAAGGGCTTCGACTGGGCAACGACGGATCGGCTTCACAGGAAGAGCTTGATCGGCGACCCGGTCAACAAGTCGAAGGGCATTGTAAACTTAATCGCGATTGGCGACGGATTATCACGATGGCCTGGGTTTTCACTCAGACGCGAGCCATTTCCGACCATAAGTTCATCGCTGCATCTCGCAGTTCGCGATGATGGCTGGAGGGAATGTCGTGGCGAGGGATATGAAAGAGGTTGGCAACCGGGTCATGGATGGAGACGAAACGCTGTAATTGTCGCTGCGACTTGAAGCGTTTCATGGTCCGCTCCCGTCGCCGGGTTGGCTGGTGAGAATTCTCCGCCCGATTGTTGAGGCCCTTATGCGAGCGGTGCTCGATGCCAGGCATGACATCTCGCTTCGCGGCGGCGTAGGATCGAAGCTTGTCGGTAATCATCACCCGTGGCGGCTGTCCCTGGTCTTTCAAAAGCTTGCGCATCAGGCGCTTTGCCGCCTTTGCATTTCGGCGGCTTTGCACGAGAACGTCCAGAACGAAGCCGTCTTGGTCAACGGCACGCCAGAGCCAGTACCTTCTGCCGCGAATGGTGACGACCACCTCGTCCAGGTGCTATTTGTCACCAAGCGCTCCGACCGAACGACGGCGTATGTCGTTGGCGAAGGCTCGGCCGAACTTCTCCGCCCACGGTCGGATCGTTTGATGCGAGACAATGATCCCGCGGGCTGCCAGCATGTCCTCGACCATCCGTAGGCTGAGAGGAAAGCGGAAATACAGCCAAACGGCATGAGCGATCACCTCGGCGGGAAAGCGATGCGACGGTAAAGCGGATCACGGTGTGTGTCATAGCCCGTGATCGGACATCGAAATCCAATTTCCGTTAGTTTACGATGCCATCTCCTCACCTGACGGTTGGGTGTTGCCGCCCTCGAGTGGCGAAATCGCATTGCTTGACATTCCTATCAGGGCGTCTGACGTTCGCGTTGGCATGATGGGCGTTGGTGAAACCCCGCTGCGGCTCGAAGAGATCGAGGACATCATCGAGGGGACGGATGTGTCCGAGCCGGTTCTCGATATGGTGGCGGTTCGCCTAGCGCGAATTCTCACCCCCAACACCGATATCCATGCCTCTGCAGATTATCGTAGACATCTCTCCGGCGTCCTCGCCAAACGAGCCCTTCGCGCCGCCTGGAGCCGTGCGAACCACGAAAGGCTTCAAGCAAGATGAGTGATAAGACGATCACCGTCAGCGTCAACGGAGTGTGTACGACGCGCACGATTGAAGCACGAATGCTGCTGAGCGACTTCCTGCGCCAGGACCTTTGCCTGACCGGAACCCACGTCGGGTGCGAACATGGCGTTTGTGGTGCCTGCACGGTCATTCTCGATGGAAGGAGCGCACGCTCCTGTCTGACGCTTGCAGTGCAGGCGGACGGGAGCGAAATCGAAACCATCGAGGGCCAGGGAAGCGTCGATAAACTCGGGCGAATCCAAGAAGCGTTCCGCCAGCATCATGGCCTGCAATGCGGATTCTGTACGCCCGGTTTCATCATGGCGATCACCGACCTTCTTCGCCACCACCCGCTGGAAACCGATGAGGAGATCAGGGAAGCGCTGTCGGGGAACATCTGTCGCTGTACGGGATATGAAAACATCGTCAATGCCGTCCGCGAACTGGCTAGGGAGAGAGGACCTCTGAGATGAAGATGCATTTTCTTGAAGGCGGCCGGCTCCGTATGCGCCGGTCCATCTACGTCCCCGGGGCACCGAAGGAAGAAGCGATCGAGTTGCCGGTTCACGCCACCCTGGTGCGCCATCCCCAAGGCAACGCGCTGTTCGACAGCGGATGCAGTCCGGAGGCCGCCATCGATCCAGGCGCGCGATGGGGCGGGTTAAGCAAGGTTATGACCCCGATCTTTTCACCTGAGCAGACGGTCGTTCATCAGTTGAAGACTCTTGCTCTCGATCCGGAGGACATAGATGTGGTGATCTGTTCACATCTGCATCCCGATCATTGCGGCTGCAACTCGTACTTTCGGCGCGCGACGATCTTCTGCCACGAAGCGGAGGCGAAGGCAGCAACGGCAAACGGTGCAGAAAATCTAGGCTATCTTCGAGGAGAATGGGACCAGCCCCAGGGTTTCCAGACCTTCAACGCGGAGCATGACGTCTTTGGCGACGGGCGCATCGTCTTACTGCCCATGCCGGGTCATACCCCCGGGATGACCGTCGCCCGTGTCGAGCTGGAAAAGGATGGTTCTTTCATCCTCGCTTCAGATGCTGCGCCGCTCCAGGCGAACGTCGACACCGGTATCGCTCCAAGAAATACTTGGAACATCGAGCTGGCCGCAGAGGCACTCGCTCGCCTGAAAGCTCTTCGGGAGCGGGGAGCTACCATCATTTCCGGCCACGACGACGCGCAGTGGCAAGGGTTGCGAAAGGGTACGGAGTTCTACGAATGAGCCATCAGGACCACTCCGTCGAGCTGCGGCCCAAACTTGTCGGCAAGCGGGTCAAGCGCACCGAAGATCCACGTCTGCTGACGGGTGTTGGTCAGTATGTCGATGACATGGCGCCGGCCGGTATGTTGCATATCGCATTGCGGCGCTCCGACCAGCCACATGCCCGAATCCTGAACATCGATGTCGGCGATGCGTTCTCGATGCCCGGCGTCGTCGCGATCTATGACGCGAGCGACCTGGAAGGAGAGATCAAACCTGCCATACCGACCTCGCGTATGCCTGGTTATTACGCCACCCCCATATGGCCACTTGCACGCGGGAAGGTTCGATATGTAGGCGAGCCGGTCGTCGCCATTGTGGCGGAAAGCCGGTACGCGGCGGAAGGCGCGCTTGAACATATCAGTATCAAGTACGAGCCACTGCCCTTCGCTATCAATGCGGTCAAGGACGATGCACCCCTCCTGCATGAGGAGGCAGGCACCAACACGATCATCCGCCGCGAGTTCAAGCGTGGCGACGTCGACGCGGCGTTCCAAGGATGCAGCGGTCACCGTGAAAGGCAAGTTCCGGATGACGCGGAAGACCGCGGCTGCCATGGAGAACCGGTCCTATCTCGCCGAATGGGAGAGCCGGAAACAATCGCTCACGCTACACGTCCTCCAATATTCCGGGCGTGATCCGCGATGTGCTTTCGGCCTGCCTCGACCTCCCAGGAACACGCATGCGCGTCGTGGCCCCCGATGTGGGAGGCAGCTTCGGCGGCAAGGGGTCGCTCTACGGCGAAGAAATTCTTGTCTGCGCGCTGGCTCGAAAGCTGAAGCGGCCAATCAAGTACATCAGCGATCGGCTGGAAGATCTTTCCGCGACCAGTCAGGCCTTCGACGAACTGATCGAGGCTGAGCTGGCGGTATCGTCCATACCGAAGCAAATCTGCCGAATAATATCGGCGGCTTTCGCGGCATGGGCGAAGGCGGCACGATCGGCGCGCCGGCGGCGATCGCAAACGCCGTCTCGGACGCGCTTTCTCACCTCGGCGTGTCGGTAGAACGCTGCCAGTTACTCCAGAGCGCATTTTCCAGATGCTTCGCCATAAGAGACTGTTCCCCGATGCGCCGGATTGACCCCGAACATCGCGTTTTTGGAAATCCCTATGGGACAAGAGACCCTTCAAAGGTCAAATGGGTACCTCAGGATATAGTCGGTGTCCTTGGAGGAGATGGGCTTCTTGCACTCGGAGCAGACCAAAATGGCGGAAAAATCCTGCCCGCAGCCCTTATGCCGAAGCCGCATCGGTGGCTTGCCATCTGAGAGCCACCTGTCTCCCCAAGCCATCATGACGAGCATGGGCTTGTACAGATCGAGGCCGATTTCCGTAAAGCGATACTCGAAGCGTACGCCCGCATTATAGGGAACTTTGCGCAATACCCTGCCTGTACGAGCCGGGAGAGACGGTCCGCGAGAATGTTGGTCGCAATGCCGAGATTCTCCCGCATTTCCTCGAAGCGGCGAACACCGAACCAGCCTTCTCTCAGAATGAGGAAGCTCCAACGATCGCCAATGATCGCGAGCGTCCGCGCGACGGAGCACGGCCGCACTCTTTCCAAAAGTGTCGAATCTGAGCTTCTGCGAGATGTCGGGCGCGTCTCGACCGGAGCATACCCCGCGCCCGGTCCGTCGCGAGGCGCAACTTCTTTAGCCGTGAAAGGTTCGAGACACTCGCAGCAGACAGTGATGGGATGGCATTCACACCCACAACTTTTATGAATCAACTGTAGCGGGGCTTCGTTGCCCCCTGTCAACCACTTGTCGCCGAACTCCATGAGCGAAAGCATCGTCGGAAAAAGATCTTTACCTCGGAGGGTTAGAAAATACTGTTGCCCCGGCTCGTTGGGCCGCTTGCCGGTGCTGAGGATCTCATTTGCCACAGAGTCGGGACGAAAGCGTTTGCCGTGGAAATCCCAAACGCTCTTGAAATTTGTCGAACCGACGCACACCGAAATAGGCTTCTCGAAGAATCAAGAAGTTCCAGGTCTCGAAAACAATTTCCATGGTTCGACGAACCGATGATTGCCGCTGCATTAACAAGGGTTTTTCAACATCGGGTGAGGACGCAATGTTCATGGGCAGCTTTATAAAATTGTTCATCGGACGAGGCCGAATTGATGATGGTTCACACTATAGATAAGGCATCAGGTCTAATATTGAAAGCTTCGGACCCATAAGAAACGGCGATCCGATCGCAGGCGATAAGCCAGAAAGAAGGTCTGCAGGTACTCACACAATAATCTTGTCATCAGGTGCGGCGTGACCGCATAAACACCCCACGGCAACTGGCACTGACGCTCACGCCTTAGCCTCAAGGCGCCGGTGGGGCTCCGTCTGGGAAGACCTGCAGCACCGCTGGCGCTCGCGCTCTTGGGGAGGAAGGTCAACCAACCTAGACGTTGCATTAATCAGAGCGACGAACTCGCCGGTGACACCAAGTCCGTAGGTGGCGACATACGTGCGATCGGCGCAAGGAACGCTGGTCATGCTGGCCGACATGCCGTGGGTTTCAACAGCTGACATAAACTCGCTTATTGAGGCTTTCTTTGCTCATCGTTGTCGACCGATTATTGTCGCGACCTGCGGGAGCGTTCGCGGGAATCCAGTGATCCTTCCCAGGTCTCTCCTGGGCGAGGTCGCCAATCTTAAGGGCGACCTTGGAGCACGAAATATTATCCGAGGCTCCAATCTGCCGGTCGTAGAAGTCGATATCGGTCCCTCAGCATTGCACGATGTCGACACAATGGAAGCATTGGTCGCAGCTGGCGGTATCGTATCCTGATCCTCAGCAACAGCGAAAGTTGTTTGTCGCCACCCCTTCAGTTGCTTGTGCCGGAACTCACGTATTGAGAACGAGGAGCCGAGGGACATCACAATAGCGGCGACGGCCAGATCTACGGCGCTTTGTCTATGTCAGATCCACGGACAATTGCACATCATAACCGACTTCGGGGGTTGAACATATGGCTCGCCAGCGGACAGTTCCGCATTGCCCAAAGATCTACATCATTTGCTAGAGCATGTCCTGCGATTGATGAATCGATTGTGAGGTGACGGGGCCGGTCGAAGCTGATTCAACATCCACAGCGGAGAGGTGGATGATGGGACAGGCCCTGAGCGATGATCTCCGAATACGGGTTTTTTAGATGAGGCCACAAAAGCTCACAGACAGGGCAACAGGATTCAGTCACATTGTCGGTATATTAATGATTCAAAATCGAGAGCAATCCAATGTCCCGACCTCTTTCGCTTCCGCGCGACCGGATTTCCGTACTTCTGCTTGAAGGCATCAGTCAGAGCGCGGTGGACTATTTTTCGTCATCCGGCTACGTCAATCTCACGCATCTGCCGAAGGCTCTGGATGACAAGGATCTCAAAAGTCATATAGCCGAAGCACATTGTGGGAATTCGCTCACGCACACATCTGACAGAGGAAGTTTTCAGATCGGCTAAGAAGCTCATGGCCGTCGGCTGTTTTTCTGTGGGGACAAATCAGGTCGATCTGGATGCGGCCCGCCGACGTGGGATACCCGTGTTCAACGCACCCTATTCAAATACGCGCTCGGTGGCCGAGCTTGTGATCGGTGAGATCATCATGCTGACCAGGCGGATCTTCCCGCGTTCGGCCTCGGCTCATGAACGCGGATGGGAAAAATCTGCCGTCGGCAGTCGTGAGGTGCGCGGTAAAACGCTGGGAATCGTTGGCTATGGCAATATCGGCTCGCAGCTTGGCGTTCTTGCGGAAAGTATGGGCATGAACGTGCGCTATTTCGATCCCTCGGACAAGCTTCGGCACGGCAATACAGAATCGATGGAAACGCTCGGGGCACTGCTCGAAATCTCAGATTATGTGACGATGCACGTTCCAGAGACCGGTTCAACGCGAAACATGATCACTGAAGCGGAACTGCGCCGAATGAAGAAGGGAGCCGTTTTTATCAACAATTCCCGCGGGACCGTGGTCGATCTTGAGGCGCTTGCGACGGTTTTGAAAGAAGGGCATCTCGCAGGCGCCGCTGTGGACGTGTTCCCGAAAGAGCCGGCATCCAATGAAGAACTTTTCGAGACGCCGCTACAGGGTTTGGACAATGTAATTCTGACGCCACTTATTGGCGGCTCAACCGAAGAAGCCCAGGAGCGCATCGGAGGGGAAGTCTCAAGGAAGCTCGTCGAATATTCGGACGTCGGTTCGACGCTGGGCGCGGTCAATTTTCCCCAGGTTCAACTGCCTCCGCGACCGAACGGCACACGTTTCATCCATGTTCATGAAAATCGCCCTGGGATCTTGAACAGTTTGAATATGATTTTTTCGTCCCGCGGACTGAATATCGTCGGCGAATTCCTGCAGACCTTCGGCGAGATGGGTTATGTGGTGATTGAGGCCGAGAGCATTGGCCAGAGAGCGGATGACATCCTTGATGAAGTTCGCCAGATTCCGGGAACGATACGCGCTCGATTGCTTTACTGACCCGATGCATTGTGCGTCATTTCACTTTGGCCTGAACGTTTGTGAATTCACGCCTTAGAGCCCGATTTAAAAGAAGTTGAGCGAAACAGGCAGTTGTGATTCCCTATTGGTGCTAAATCAAATGGGGTTTCGATGAGCTGGACTGCTATCGCTCGCCGTGGGCATAACCGAGACGTGCTTCGTTTTCCAAGTGATTTGGAGGACCGGGGATGGGCGTTGATCAAACCGCTGATCCCGCCAGCGCGTCGTGGCGGGCGGCGTCGGACGACGAATATGCGCCCGGTCGTGGAGGCGATCCTCTATATCGCCTCGAGCGGCTGCCAATGGCGCATGCTGCCGGGCGATTTTCCGCCGGTTTCGACAGTGCGCGGTTATTTTTATGCTTGGCGCGCGATCGGACTGTGGCAGAGCATCAACCAGCTTCTGGTGATGGCGGCGCGGGAAATCGAGGGACGGGAGGCGCAACCGACGGCAGGGATTATCGACAGCCAAAGCGTCAAGACCACGGAAAGCGGCGGAATATCCGGCTATGATGCAGGCAAGAAGATTAAGGGCCGCAAGCGTCAGATTGTCACCTATACGCTTGGATTTCTGATCTTCGTGTTCATCCATGCTGCCGACATACAGGATCGCGACGGCGCACCCCATGTCCTCAAGGCGATCCGCCGCCGTTTTCCGTGGCTGCGCCACATCTTCGCCGATGGTGGCTACGCCGGAGCCAAGTTGAGGCGAGCAATGTGCGGCCATGGTGACTGGACGATCGAAATCGTCAAGCGTTCGGATCACGCCAAGGGCTTCGTCGTCCTGCCCAAGAGATGGGTGGTGGAAAGGACTTTCGCCTGGCTTGGACGCTGCCGCCGTCTCGCCAAGGATTGGGAGAAATCGATCAGATGGGGCCGATCGTCCGCAATACCGCGGACGGGAAGAAACAACTGGTCCATGCGCGCTGGGGACTGCCCTCCCCGCGCTTCGCGCTCGAGAAGACGGCCAAAGCCACGGACTTGCGGCCAAGGGCAAGCCATTCGATTTCGAAGAGCTGATCCGCATAGAGGCCGACCGCGGCACGACCAATGTGCGCAAGCTCAATTTTCCGCATAGGAAGCGATGGTTCGGCGTCGAAAATAGATGTCTCGTCCCGGTCACCAGTTTCGCGGAACCGGATCCGGCCAGCCAAGCGGAAGGTGGTAAGGTGCCAAATGCCTGGTTCGCCCGCGATGAGCAAAAGTCGCTGATGTTTTTCGCTGGCATCCATGTGCCGCAATGGCAGAGTGTCCGAAAAGTCAGGGATGGCCTGACAACCGACGACCTTTATGGGTTTTTGACCACGGATCCCAACAGACTGGTGGAGCCGATCCATGAGAAGGCCATGCCGGTCCTGCTGCTGACGAAGGAAGAGACCGACACCTGGATGCGGGCGCCTTGGGATGAGGCCAAGAATCTCGCACGGCCTCTACCGGACGACGCGCTAATTATTTCCTCACGCGAGCCGTATGGATCCACGATCGTCTCGACATCCGGAGAGCCGGTGGAACAGGGCGGTTTGCTTTAACGCCGGAACTCAGAGCTTGATTGTATCGGAAAACGAAAAAAGCCTGCCGCGGGAGGAGGTGCGGCAGGCTTTTCGAAAGAATTGAACAACGGCTGGGAGGAGGAGTGCCGCTATTCCGTCAGGCGCCCCTTGGGAGGAGGAATGGGTCGCCTGAAACACGAAGCTTTGCGGGAGGAGGTGCATCGCTTCGATGATCTGAAAATACCAGAGGCTGCCCCGACCGCCAGCGCTCAGATCGCAGTGCAGCCATGCGCATGTTGCAATGCAATATGAAATTCTGTGCGTTTTTCGGCATTGTGGTCGAGACGCAGTGTTCCCGTGCCGGGGTTGAAGCTGACGATATCGGTTCCGCTAAGCTCCTCGCATAGAGCCAGGTCCGTTTCCCCTCCTCCGAGCTTTTCGCAAGCGCGTCTTCGAACGTCGCCAGAATCGGTGGAGGTGTTTTGCCGCCGGCAGTCATGGTGCCAGACATTCGTCGCAGATCCCGCAGCCATAGAAATGAGTTGGGCGAGGGTGCCCAATGGACGCCTTGAAGGGATACGAACTGCCGACCCGCGATTATTGCCCCACCACGCCCCCCGGTACGACCTTTGGGATGAATTCAAGAGGCTGTTGAGTTTGTGCTTGCATAATCAGCAAGCGTCTCTATATTTGCTAGCATGAACAGCAAGCAGAGAAAGACTCTCGCGGCGGTCTTCACGGACCCGGTCTCGGGAACCATTGAATGGGCCGCTATAGAGAATCTGCTTGTGGCTGCCGGAGCCGACGTCATTGAGGGGAACGGTTCCCGCGTTAAGTTTGAAAAAGACGAGATCATTGCGAGCTTCCATCGACCTCATCCGGACAAGGAAGCAAAGCGTTATCAGGTGCGCGATGCTCGCGAGTTCCTGATGCAGATTGGAGTAACGCCATGAACATCATGACCTATAACGGATATCACGCTCGCATCGAATTCGACGCTGAGGACGATGTGTTTTTCGGCAGGATTGCAGGTATCTCCGATGTAATCGGCTTTCACGGTGACAGTGTCACTGAACTCAAGAAAGCCTTCCATGAGGCAGTCGATGACTACCTCGAGACCTGCAGGAAAATCGGCAAAGAGCCTCAGCGACCCTATTCTGGGAAGATGATGTTTCGTGTCGCTCCCGAAGTCCATCGCCGAGCAGCTCTTGCTGCTGAGCTTTCGGGAAAGAGTCTGAACCAGTGGGCAGAAGAGGTGCTGGAAGAGGCCGCCGACCATTATGCCGAGGCGCGCTTGCCGGCGTAGTTCCCTTCACAGTACCGCCCATCGGCGTGTCCGGTGAATTGGTGTTCCCGACGATCCATTATGCGATCCTCTTGGCCCAGACCGTGAACAGCATGGCAACAAGCTCTAGTCTCGAAAGCTCTGGCGGTGCCGGCGATGTGGGAACTAAACACTCAGCCGCTAGAACAAATATCGGTCCCTCGGGGTCAGGAACCGAGCGTCGGGAAGAAGTCTGACGCATGCGAGACCTCATTCTTTTGGATGACTTTCCGCGCATCGTACAGATCTCAGCGGGAAATCCGGAGCGGGGGGCATGCACTATCGCGAAAGGAAGGTGCTGTCGACAGCACCTTGGCTGGTCATCGAAGCTGCCGCAGTCGGTGTTTCGAGCGGTATAACCCGTTGCAGACTTCGAAAAGCTGGAACTGTTAGTCGCCGCACTATTGACCTTTGAACATCAGCGGCCTGTTCGCACCGCCCTGGCGATCCGGGCAGCAGACGCGCCTTGTTCCGTACGGATCGTGACAGAGCCAACAAATCTCGGGACCGCTGGCTTTCTTGATTGGCGACTCCGAAGCGGGCGGATCGACCGAGGCGAACTCCACCGCATCCTCGGGTGCAGGCAGGATCAACCTGCCCTGCCGCGCCATCGTTCGCCAAGTCGACAGTTGGTTCGGCTTCACGCCATGCCGCTGTGCGACCTCATTCACCATCACGTCGGCCGAAGGCTCTTGGAAACGATCTCTGCCTTTGACCTCGTCCCGTCGGTGCCCGTGACCTCACGTCCAGATTTCTTGGTTGTTAGAACCGCCAATGTACTCTTAATGGAGAAACTCCCGTCGCTCGTCCATGGAAGCCAATCACAGATTTGGGCAGTCAGGGCAACGCGGGAGCGGAACACCCGTTACGTGATTTTTCGGTGCACGACGTAATCCGTCTTTGATCACGTTTGGCGAGACTGTTGGAGAGGAACACAAACCGCCCTCTTAGCTCGATTGGCAGTCGTCCCAAACCAAATATTCGCGGGCGACCACGTATGACAAGGTCGAGGCCCACTTTTGCGCCTGCTTGTTCTTCTTACCTTGTCCATGATCGGCAACGCCTTTGATGACGACAGCACCCGGTTTAGGGCCAACTGTCGCATCGACCGCCGCATAGATCGAGTGGGCTTCCATCTCCAAGCCAATTGCTGACGGGAACCGGCTGCGGATTGTTGCAATCTGACGGACGCTATCGACGACACTCGATCCGGACAACATCAGACCGCAGTAGACGGTCGGATTGGCGGCGACCGGTTCGTCACACTTTGCAGCCGTTTTTTTGAAGGGCTTGCTCGCCGACAAGAGCGCACTATCGAGCGCCAATGCGTTCGTTTCAAAGTATGCTTTAAGATGGTTTCTAAAGCTATGTTCGGGCGTGCGAACGACGGACCGATTATAGAAAGGGTCATCGCGAACCAACTCCTCGGAGTATTTCCCTTCGTCCCAACAGGCCGTCTCGTCAGCCACTATGACGTCGCCGAGCATCGATTTGCGTGGCGAGCTCAAGTCGTTGAGACCGCAGCACATTCCGAGCATCAGCAGCGTTTTGGGCCTTAAGAAAGCAATCACGTTACCAACGAGGGCGGCACTCGTTGAAAGCCCCGTCTCTTGAATACAGATGAGGCCAACCCTCCGAGTTGTCGCGCCGTAGCTGACTTTGCCAAACACATTCATCCGTTTGCCGAGCCGCGCATCACTGGTCGGCGGGGCAAGCCACTCAATGGCCTCGTTAATTGGCGCGAATTCGTTTTCGTAGCGAGCCACAACGATCAACACATCAAGATCGTACGTTGAGTTATAGTACCGCATCAAGGCCGTCTTCGCCTTCGAGATATATCGCAGTTCCTCAATAAGGCGGTCGAGCCAACTGTCGTCCATCGCCTTATACTGCTGCACCGTGACCGTCGCGTCGGTTGCCTGCAGATCCGGAAGCTCGCTCTCCTCGAAGGACGTTAAGGCCAGAACCCGGAAAGGTTGGGCTGTCGGATTGCTGCGAAGGTAGTGAAGGAACGCTTTCGAGGCTTCGAAACTGGGCATATTGTCGTTGTCGACGAATGGTATTTTCAGATCAAGAACGATAATATCAAAATGCTTGTTCTCACCGAGTGCCAGCACCGCGCCGGTATGGCTCGCCGCGCGACAGATGGCCGGCTCTGGGAGACTTTCCTGGCGAAAGCGCTCGACGAGTTTCTTGCAAACGTCCTCGTATTTACTGTTCTGATCCTCAACAATGAGAATGCTAAGCTTATCCATTTAGGGGCCTCAAATGACTGATGAGGACTTCCCGCCAGTTGTTCGTTTCCGTCATGAAAACGTAACCGCGATATAGTCCAGGAAAGTTGGTTTTCAGGACGGTGTCCAACGTCTCGATATCCGGGATGACAGGGGTCCCTGGCTGCTGAAAACTGGAATGTTGGGTAACGACGATCGTGGGAGTTTGCAGCCCAGTGCGCCGCATGTACTGCATGACCTGAAGCCCCGCAAGCGCTTGCAGCGTTGCAGTTTGGCTCTTGTTTTCCAGGACCTCGAACGTCATGTCGAGCAGCACCAAATCATGGTGCAGCCGCAGATTGATTAGCGCCGATCGCTGATTCTTAGATCGAGTGACATTCTCGCTAGCAAAACCGCATGAAGTCAATACCTCCAGCAGGCGCCGATATTTGAGGTCGTTGTCCTCCACCACGAGTATCTTCATGACGATCGCTCCGGAACGGCATCGGGCGGCACCAGCTTGGCCGCAACGATCGGTAAATCCGCCTTGACGCAAAACCATCCATCCGACAGCAGATCTTCGCTGACCTCGATATTGAATCCTTTTTCAAAAGTCTCGCGGCATTCGTAAATCACCTTGATGAGCCCTCCTCCACCTTCGATCCGTCGGCTGGCGAGCAACTCGCCGCTGTTCATCAGATTGGCTTTGGTCAAAATCTGTTGCGCATGGGCAATGTTGCGCTTGATACGCGAGAGCTCGGATTTCCGAAAAGTGTTCGTGAAGCTCAGCTGAACCCGTGCAGAGCTGAAAGATACGATGATATTAATGAGAGTGCTGTGCCGCAAACCACTTTTGTCGATCGCGTTTTGTATGGCAATATCGGCCAGTGTCGTTAGGACCCCGACATATTTAGCGGGGATCAACACGTCGAAACCATGCCGGCGTCGGCCGTGAGCGTCACCATCATAAACTTCGAAGGTGATCCCGTTTTCGGGGGGATCATTGACCGCGATGGTACGCGCCTCGAATTCGATGAGCGATCTTAGCTGAACGTCGGATTGATGGTTGAGTTCACGGGAGTTGACACGGATCCAGCGCTCCGTCTCAGTAAACGCCGCGTCGAAATTTGCAAGCAGATGGTCTTGGACGACCGGCCGATCTTTTTCGTCCACTTCGCGCGCGCTGTCGTTACAGAGGACCAGCACATCTTCTTTATAATCAAATTTCCAACGCTGACGAGCGTGCTCAAGCATCGTATGAAGGTGAGCGATCAGATCTGTTGACAGCCGCGAAATTGCATTACCGCGGAGGGCTTCGCGACCATTCGGTAGCTCGCGACGAAACCAATCTGCAGTTGTTTTAGCGATCGCCTCGAAGTATCGGCTACTTTCTGACAGTGTCAGTTCTATCGAATTGAACCGTTTGACCACCGCGTCTACTTGATCGAGCAGATTTGCCCAATCGAGGATCGACGAGCGCACGCTGCTTTTAGCATCGAGCACGGCCCTTTCCAACCGCCGCTCCAACCAACCATGCCTCAAGCGGTTGCTGAGCACATAATCGAATGCAACGCGTGAGTTGAAGCAGATGTATCGGGTGACGAGCTGTGCTAACTGTTGCGATACAATTTCAAGAATAACATCTGCGCTTTCGTTAACGCCGTAGTAAATGCCTAGATATTCGTCGCCGCTGGTCGCAAGGAACCGCAGCAGCTCGTTCTCGACGTCGAGCGGATCAATGCGTATCATGCCGCCACTCTTATGGGTCGAATATTTTAGGAACCGCATGAACTTGCGGATATCTTCGCGACGTTGATGGACGAACTCAGGACTAAGAACGCGATGTGTCTCGACAAAATCCAAGATCGCAAGTTGGGCATGGAGAGACTTAAATTCGTCTGCACCTTCTGACAGGCCCAGACGCTTTGTGATCGGGGTCGTCAGGAGGCTCGCTAGCCGCTCGATGACTGTGGGAGAAAAGAGGTGTTTGAACGTCTTTGCCCTCGCCTTCGGTGGCAGGGTGGCAAGGCTAGTCAGGAAATCACCGAGGCCCGACTCTTTCGAGCGTCCCCGAACAAACATCGCATAGCTTTCTAGGTCCGCCGTCGCTCCACCGACCCAATAGCTATGAAAGAGGAAGGGATAGCGTGCGACAACGCGATCGGATGAAGCCAATGTTGACATGAACACGAGATGCGGCAGGTTGATGCCAGCGGTCTTGTCCAGGAGAGGCCCTAGCGACTGCCAGTTCAAGAAGTCGGGCAGTGCCTCATCTACCTCATAGGCTGCCGCAAGCCTTTTTAGAAAAGCGTGTTCCTCATCAGAGGCAAGCACGTAGACTATCGCTCCGATGAGTCTTGCCAGGGGCTGGGAATAGGATTGCACATCCTCAATGGCGATCGTCGCTCTTCGGCCAGAAAGGGTCTGACGAACCCAGACGATCAGCTTTCGAGGCAGGCGCGCGTCACCGTAGCGCGCTTGGTTCTGAATTAGATAGGCTTGTTCGGCGGCATGGCCGGATAGGGCGCGTACCATCAGCATCTGCGAGAAGAAAATTTCCAGTCCGCAAGCGTGACAGACCCGATGAGTCTCATCGAGTGACGCGAGCGACAGGCTGAGGTCGTGCTTGAACATTGCTCGCAATAAGCGAAAGGCGTCAGCGAAGAAATACGGCCAAACGCTCTGTTGGACCGCGCCGAGGAAGTTGCTGAGCTCCTCGAAATCGAATGGCTTTTTTCCTCTGACTTTGGCCACGCGGAAATTGAGGGTACGTAGATCTTCGATGTCGACAGGCAACGAAATACCCATGCTCGACAGACGTTGAGCGATCATGTTCCGTATGCGCATGGTCTCATTCAATGGCAGATGTGGCGGAGCTACCGCATGAAGATCGATTTCAGACTCGATCTTGAGGCCCAATGTTGCCGCAGCCTCGGTACCACAACAGAAAGCCACAATTTCGGGATAAAAACTCAGGACAGAGAAGCGCGACAGTATGCCGATGATCACATCATCAGGCTCATCATTTTGCAGGGCGATACCGAATCGGACGACGTTGCGGATCGTGATCCTTTCGCTTGTTAGATTTCCGCTGACACCCCGCAAGTACGCGTCAAGAGCCCCAATTGATCGCGTACCGACTACGAGCGAGCGCCGTGGGCGACGGAGCATATTAAATCGCCTGTCGATAGCATCCAGAGCGATAGCGAGCTGTTCACTCCCCACGTGAGCATTTTGATTTTCTTCTTGAAGCATTTCTATAGTGATTCCGAGACAAAGCAGACGACTTATACTTGCACATTTTCTTGCTTACGTTGCAAGGGCAATTTGAGTTGCGCAAAGCGAGGCCGGCATGAAATTTTGTGCCATTCACCGGGGTAATGATTTCGCAAAGTCGCACCGCTCAACCTGTTCGTTTCATTGCATCTGGCGGCGCGAGCGAAACGCCGATGAGGCAGCGGCAGTTCTTGACGGGATGTGAATCTGCGACCTGCCCGCCAGTTGACGCCTAATCGCGACCTCACCGCCTTGGCCGGCGTTTTCGGCCCTCGCTGAAGCCATGCGGTATCGAGGTCCGGTTTGCCACACCGTTAGCGCGCGCGTGCCATGCGAAATCGCTGTGGGAAAATACGGGTCGGCTTGACCGACATCGCCATGCTTGGCATACAAAACATGGCCCTACACGCGGGCCGGTGTGCCCGCCACGCAAAGCTATGTCAGCGTTTCATTCCTGAAGTGTCAATCCGTGCCAACAGGCATGGTCTGGCCATTAGCGGGCACATGGTCGGATCATTTCAGGATATCGATATGACCAAAGCAACAAAACTTAGCCTCAAGCTTCTTGCTAAACGATACGCGCGGGCCAAGAGAATCACGCTACACCAAGCTCTTGACTTGGTTGCGGGGAAACTGGGATTCGCCAACTGGACCAAACTCGCTTCCGCCAGCAAGAATGATTGGATACCCAGTTCCAAACAGATGGCGAGCATAGAAGCCTTCGTGGCACATGCTCTTCCGACGGAAGATTTTCAGACCGGACATCCCGAAGCAATGACCCGGCGGTTCGCAAACCTCGAACAGGCCGAACATGGCATGATTGGAGATCATGCATACCGTCTTCAGGTGATTTTCCACGACGTCGTTATGGCGGGAGCCGGATGGAGTATAAAGGTGCCTGAGAACCCTGGCGCGGCACCGATCATCCAGACATCTATCGAAAATGATGAGCGATGCCCGGTGTTTGACCCGGAATTCCTTCAAAAAGCACTTGATCTGGCGAGAGATCGGGCTGTCCAGGTTCGTGGAGAAATCTCCACCGACTGGCCCCGACGCTCCACAAAGCCTGACCTCGACGGGGTGGTTCGCCACCCACTTTGGGGCGGCGAGTCAGACATGTGGTTCTGCTTGCATTGCGGTAGAAAAATTATCGGTACTCAGATCGCTCAAAACCTCTGGCATTGCCCGGGGTGTGGGGCATCTCCTCTCGACATCTTTGACACGGCGTTCTGGTGTGATGATGGTGGTGAGTCTCTTCCGTCGGTAAGAACGGACGGGGCGGTGGACAGTGACAAGCCCGATTTCCGGGTTGTCGATGACAGACCCAAACTCGACCTGAATGAAGAGAAGATCACTCTTCTCATCCGATGCGCCTTGCTTGATGACGCCACCAACATCAGCGAAAAGCTAGGCGCACTTCAGGCTGAGATCAGTGTCGAAGACGAAAATGACGTCTGGATCGCACTTGAGGAGGATTTGTGGCCGCACGACAAGCGGCCCGTTCAGGCCTTTATTGTAGCGGCACAACTGGGAATCGAGGTTGAACTCGAATCGATGTGCTCCGCGATACCCTTCGCCTGGCCGAGATTGGGCGAGCTAACCTCCAGCACGAGCGAGTATACGCAAATGATGCTGGATGCGTACGCTCAGTATGAGCTGTTGGTTTCCACGCAGAACTGAGCCGGTTAGGCGCATAATTTCCATTGAGAATTGAGCCATGTGAACCTTCCCCCAACGCGGTGAGCGACGGGGGCAACGGAGTGATCCACATGGGACTTTTAAATATCATCCGTCGGATGGCGCTTCGGGAGAAGCAGTCGATCCGCGAGATCAGCCGACGAACCGGATTGTCGCGCAATACGATCGCGAAGTATTTGAGCGCCGGCACGATCGAGCCGAAGTTCACGGTACCGGAACGACCAAGCAAGCTTGATCCGTTCGCCGACAAACTCGCTGGCTGGCTGAAGACCGAGGCCGGGAGGTCACGCAAGCAGCGCCGAACGCTGAAGCAACTTCATGCCGATCTGATGGCTCTGGGCTTTACCGGGTCCTACGGCCGGGTCGCCGCCTTCGCCCGTGAGTGGCGGATTGAGCAGCAGATATCGGGCCGCGGCATATTCGTTCCGCTGTCTTTCCGCGCTGGCGAGGCATTCCAATTTGATTGGAGTGAGGACTATGCCGTGATCGGCGGCGAACGCACGAAGCTTCAGGTCGCCCACATCAAGCTATCGCACAGCCGAGCTTTTCTGATCAGGGCCTACCTGCTGCAAACCCACGAGATGCTCTTTGACGCTCATTGGCACGGCTTCCGCGTGTTCGGCGGTGTGCCTAGTCGCGGCATCTACGATAACATGAAGACTGCAGTCGACCGTGTTGGCCGCGGCAAGGAGCGACAGGTCAATATCCGTTTCCTGGCAATGACGAACCACTACGTCTTTGCGCCTGAGTTCTGCAATCCCGCCGCGGGTTGGGAGAAGGGTCAGGTCGAGAAAAACGTCCAGGATGCCCGACCGCGGCTGTGGCAACAGATGCCGGACTTCCCGGATTTATTGGCGTTGAACGCATGGCTGGAACAGCATTGCCAAGACCTGTGGCGCGAGACCCAGCACGGCACTTTGCCCGGCACGATTGCGGACATCTGGGTCGCCGAGCAGGCTGCTCTGATGGCATTACCTGCCGCTTTCGATGGCTTTGTCGAACAGAGCAAGCGCGTCTCGCCGACTTGCCTGATTACCTTCGAGCGGAACCGCTACAGCGTGCCCGCGTCGTTTGCTAACCGGCCCGTCAGCCTGCGGATTTATCCGGAGCGGCTGGTCGTTGCGGCCGAGGGCAATATCCTATGCGAGCATGCGCGGGTTATTGAGAGGAGTCACGACAAACCGCCGCGAACGATTTACGACTGGCGGCATTACCTTGCGGTCATCCAACGCAAACCTGGTGCCCTGCGCAATGGTGCGCCCTTCCTGGAATTGCCGTTGGCCTTTCGACGGCTGCAGGACCAGATGCTTCGCCGCCCTGGCGGTGATCGTGAGATGGTCGATATCCTTGCTCTCGTTCTTCATCACGACGAACAGGTCGTCGTCAGGGCTGTGGAACTGGCTCTGGATGCGGGCGTAGCGACGAAGACGCATGTGCTGAACCTGCTGCATCGGCTGATCGACGGCAAGACGACCGATGGCCCCGATATCGATACGCCACACGCGTTGACCTTGCTTCACGAACCCAAGGCCAATGTCGAGCGCTACGATGGTCTGCGCGTCCGGATCGGAGGTCGCCATGCGTCATGATCCTGCCAGCGCCGCAGTCGTCATCATGCTGCGTAGCCTGAAGATGTATGGCATGGCCCAGGCTGTCACTGACCTGATCGAGCAAGGAGCCCCGGCTTTCGATGCGGCCGTGCCGATCCTGTCCCAGTTGCTGAAGGCCGAGATGGCCGAGCGCGAGGTCCGTTCCATCGCCTATCACATGAAGGCTGCTCGCTTCCCAGCCTACAAGGACATCTCCGGGTTCGACTTCGCCGCCAGCGAGATCAACGAAGCGACGGTGCGCCAGTTGCACCGATGCGAGTTCATGGACGGAGCGCATAATATTGTGCTTGTCGGCGGACCGGGCACAGGAAAAACACATGTCGCGACCGCCCTCGCAGTCCAGGCGATTGAGCATCATCGCCGAAAAGTTCGCTTCTTCTCGACCATAGAATTGGTCAATGCGCTCGAGCAGGAGAAGGCCAAAGGCAAGGCGGGCCAGATCGCTGAGACGCTGGTTCGCCTCGATCTGCTGATCCTCGATGAACTCGGATACCTTCCGTTCAGTGCCTCAGGCGGAGCGCTGCTCTTCCATCTGCTGAGCAAGCTTTATGAACGCACCAGCGTCATCATTACCACCAACCTCAGCTTCAGCGAGTGGGCCACCGTCTTTGGGGACGCCAAGATGACGACCGCTCTGCTCGACCGCCTGACCCATCGTTGTCATATCCTGGAAACCGGCAACGACAGCTTCCGATTCAAAGCCAGCTCGGCTGCCGCAGCACAGAGGAAAGGAGAAAAAACCAATCCCTTGACCAAACCCTGATCAGAAAACCATACTCAGAGGTGGCTCACTTCTCGGTGGAAAAACCGGCTCAGTTCCGCGTGGAAACCAACAGTCGGCTTCGAGCAGTGGATTGCCACCACTGTAGGGCCGCAATCTCTGAACATCGGCGGGAGTACCAGAATGTGGTTGGAAAAAGAGTGCGTGCAGCGCTTCAAAGCTGGTCGACTTGCCAAACTCGTTGGCAGCGCAAAGGACGTTCACGCCATCGCCAATACCGTCAATGGCAACACCACGACCGGCAAACCGCTTCACATTGAACAAGCGTAGTGCCGAGATCTTCATGGTGTGATCGCCTGTGCGTAAGAATAAAGGCGCACCAGCGCCGCCCGTGCGATCTCACGTTCAGACGATGCGCGACTCTCGTCGTCCCCCTCGGCACGCAACGCATTCGCGGCCTCGCGAAGTGCGCCTCCGCGATCTATGTGGTCAAGGTCTTCGACCTCGTACTCCGTGACAATACCCATGTCATCCAACTCGAGGAATGCGAAATCCGGCAAAAGTCTCTCGGCCGCACCCGCCAACGCTGCTCGTGCCGCCAGACGACTGCGACCTGTCGCCGCCACGCGGGCGAGGGTCATCCTTCGATGCCTGGAATCCGGCAGGAGCGCTTCTAAGGCCGAGACGGGTTCGTCGCCTTCGAGAAGGTGAAGATCCAGCCTGCGCCATGTAAAGCTCTCCATCGGTAGCGGCGTTACCTCGGGCTGGGCGGAGGGGCCGGCAATGCTAACAAGCAACGCGGTGCCTGGACGTTGGTGTTTGAAACGGTCGGGTTCAGGGGTACCGCTGTAATGGGTTCGCTGATCGATCTCGACCGCGCCGTGCCAATCGCCAAGCGCAAGATAGTCAAGTCCGGCTCGCCGTGCCCGGTCCACCGCAATAACATCCGAGGCGATTGCCTCCTCGGAGAAACTCTGAATTGCGCCATGGGCAAGCCCGACGCGAAGCGTCCCCTCTGGCGTTGCTTCGCCATCCATCCATTCAGTCAAATCCCGGCCAGGACGGCGTGTGGTGCAAGGGGCAGGCAATAGAAAAACGTCCCTCGCCAATTCGACCGGCCGAGGCTCGACCGCGAGCACGACATTTTCCGGCACTTCTGCAATCAGCGTCGTCCAAAGCTGCGTTGCCTGTAGCGAATCGTGGTTGCCGGGCAGAATTACCCATCGGATCGGGGCGTGGTTCTGCATCTCCGTGAGAGCCTGTCTTCGCACATCCGGCGCAGGCGTTTCGGTGTCGAATGTGTCGCCCGCGAGCAGGATAGTGGTGGCGCCTTGTTCGCGGGCGTGCTGAGCGAGCCGCGCGATGACTGCGTGTCTTGCCTCGCGCAATCGACTGGGCAAGTCGCCCGAGAAATTGCCGAAGCGCTTGCCAAGATGGAGGTCGCTTGAATGGATAAATCGGAACATGGCTACTCGAATGAATGGGTGGTTGAAATATGCTGCTGCGCTCTCGCAATCGCTTCGTCAAGCCGTGAGCGGGAAACAGCGGCAAGGCGCTCGACACCAAGCAGCCGAGCCAGATCTCGGGCCGGATCTAATTGGTCTAGTAAGTCGGGATTATCGAGTACTACAAAAGCAAGTTCCGCAAGCGGGATATCGGCAATCGATCTGCGCGCATCCTCGCTGGCTGGCTTCCGGTATGCAACAATTTCGGAAACGGTTCCCACCTTCCAGACGAACTCGCCGCTCGATTCCTTGGTCGTTTGGAGACCGCGAAGATGAAGGTCGATCCTCTCTCGGATTCGTCCACCGGTACGCAACCAGCCGTGCGCCCGCGAAATGCGCTGGGCTAGTATGTCTGTGCGTACCGGGCTTTCGGTTTCGATGACCGCTTCGATCATACCTCGCAGGGTATCTCTATAGCCGAATTCGAAGAACTGATCGGGATCAGCTCGGAAGCTGGACAGATCGGTGACACGATATCGCTGTCCATCCGATGCTTCGTCGCCGACCGAAGCGGCAGGTGGTTGTGTTCCCACCGATCCCAACATGCTTGAAGAGGGCGGCGTCTCCGCAGAGACGAGTTCGGTCTCGACGATCGCTGGAGGCAAAATAGCCTGCTCGACAGGAGGGGCAGCTTCGTCGTCATGAATTTCGTCAATCCCCTCCACCTCGTGCCCCATGTTCCAACGGGTCGCGGTGTCCTCCGTTTCCGTAGCACGGCGCGCCCTGCTCTCCTCCAGGAGGGCTTCGAGGCTGGCATGGAGTCGCTCGGCGCAGCCTGCCGCATCGAACCACCAATCGGTCGACCAGACTCGCAATATGTTCCAGCCAAGACCTCTCAACACCTGTTCACGGACCTTGTCGCGGTCTCTGGCGGTGGCCGATCCGTGGTAGGTGGCGCCATCGCACTCCACGCCCGCCAGATAGCTACCAGCCAAATCGGGATGGCGGATACCGAAATCGATCCGAAATCCGGAAATCCCAACCTGCGGCACGACCCGCCAGCCGTGGCGCTCCAATTGCGCAGCGACGGCCTCCTCGAAGGGGGAGTCGAAACCGCCGACAGAACCGATATCCTGGGCCGGCAGGGCGATCGCGCCACGGTCGGCATAGTCGAGGAATGTCTTCAGATGTTGTACGGCGAGTGCCTTTGTGCGGGTCGGGTCGATCTGGTCAGCCGTGAAACCGGAGAAGACGATGAGTTCCTGCCGCGCACGTGTGACAGCAACATTGAGGCGGCGCTCGCCACCGTCCCGGTTGAGCGCGCCGAAATCCATCGTGAGCTTGCCAGCGGCGTCCTTCCAGAACGTGATCGAAAACAGGATGACGTCTCGCTCGTCGCCCTGCACGTTCTCCAGGTTCTTGACGATCGTGGGCTCGACCCGTTCCTCGACAAAGAACCACTCGAGCTCCGGATCGGCTCGGCGCGCGGAATCGAGGAGATCGAGGATCAGCGACTGCTGCTGCGCGTTGAAGGTGATTATCCCAAGCGTCGGGCGATCTTTTTCAGACAATTTCAGCCACGCCTTCATTCGGGAAACGGCTTCTTTTGCGACTGCCTCTGCTTCGATCCGGTTGGTTCTGCTCTTCCCACGGTCGTAAATGCCGTTAGGTACCTTGCGCAGATGTACCGCGCGGTCTTCAACGGCAGGCGACGGAAACGTTACCAGACGGTTCTGGTAGTAGTGATGGTTTGAGAAAGCGATCAGAGACTCGCTTCGACTGCGGTAGTGCCATCGTAAATCGCGGACCGGAATACCAGCGGCCTTCGCCTCGTCAAGAATGCTCTCCAGATCCTTCTCATGATCGGCGACTTCCTCCTCTTCCTCGTTGCGCCCGAAGAAGTTCGTCGGCGGCAACTGCTTCGGATCCCCGACAATAATAGTCTGGCGAGCCCGCGCGATGGCGCCAACAGCGTCCCAGGTTGTTATCTGCGACGCCTCATCGAAGATCACAACGTCAAACAACGCCTGGTTTGGCGGGAGATACTGAGCAATGGAGAGCGGCGACATGAGCATGCAGGGCGCAAGCTTTGAAAAGTTCTGCGGCATCTTGCCGATCATGTCTCGTATCGACTGGCTCGGCCGTTGCAACTCCATCTGGTAGCGCAAGAGGCCGAGTTCCGAATTCCGTGGAACGCTCTGAACGGGCGGCAATCCGTGGGCAATCACACTGACGACACGTGAGGTAGCGTGTGATCGAACGAGATCATCGATTTCACGAAATTCACGGATTGCGTTTTCGTGCTGGAAACGGCGGAAACTTCGCAGAACATGGTCTGCGTCCAGAACCTTCGGAAGCCACCACCTCGCGTAACCGAGGCGAAACGCAGCTCGCGCTTCATCGAGCCGGATCACCCCATTCTCAATCTGTTCGACCAGAGAGGACAGGTTCGCGTGCATTGCGCGGCTTCTGATCCGGCACCAGGCGGACCAATCGCGAAGCAGATGTCGTGCACCGATGAGAGCATCAAGCTTCTCCCTAAGCGTCGCAAGGTCGACCACGTCTTTCTCAACAGAGCGATCCCACCCCGCAATCGTGCTGAAGCGCTGTCGCGCTTCCTTAAAGCCTTCGACTGCGGCAAGAAGCCTGTCTCCCGCTTGCCGGACGCCATCGTTTTCAACCACTGCGTGGAGACATGGCGCGATGATGCGGACCGCCGACCGTATCTCCTCCTGATCACGTCCCGGAAGCGGCATGGTGGCACGAAACTCTCGCGCCAGTTCCAGAGTTTGGGCAACCACTCCGACATCTGTACCCAGGCCGTGTACCGGCAAGGGTTTTCCGTTCAACAGATTCTGGTCGATCGCCGCCAGGCAATCCTTCATGCGGCGCATTAGTGGGAGGTCCCGCTCCGGTTCCGCGGTACCTTTATCGGCATAGCTTTGCAGCAGCTTTTGAATCTTGCGCTTGGCAAGCATCGCGTTTGGCCAAAACGAAGCGTTCGCCTCTCGCCATTGGCGATCCAGCACGTCCGGATCAAGGTCTCGAATGGCGGAGGCTCCATAAGATGCTGCGAGTCCGCGCTCTGCTTCGCGATAGGCCTCGATAGAATTTCGAAGACTTTCCAGCGCCTCGGCACATCGCGCGAAGTCCCGATCGAATACGATCGTGATGTCGCGACCTCGGCATTTCTGCAGTGCTCGCGCTAGACTTTCCAATGCTTGGAGTTCGGCTTGTGACGACCGTTCCCGCGGCTTCAGGCCCATGCTCGCGAGATAGCCGTCGATTGAGCTGGCCAACAGATCGATCGCATTCTGCAGCGATTGTGCGGACGCTAACAACCCATCCTGCCAGGCGGAAGTCCATTCGCCAACCTTAACAAGGTCCAGTGCTGGCTGCCGCTCGACCGATGCGAAGACCAGACCGAGTTCGCCCGCAAGGTCTTCAAGCTCGCGTAACGTCTGCGCATCATGAGCGTCTCGTTCCAACCATGACAAGCCTGGTGCCGGAGCGTCCACAGCCTTGAGAGCGACGCCCAATGCCAGATAAGGCGTCCATCCGTTTGGATAACGATTGTGCAAAGCCTCGACGTAGGCATTGAGCTCGTCGCGGCGCAATCGAAGTCGCTCGTTGATCGCGACCCACTCCGACGCATCTGTCCGACCGCCATGCTCCCAGGCTGCCTTGAGCTGTCCAAGGAAATGTCGGCGATCAGCTTTGTGCGAGTGCAATTCGATGCAGTGGTCTCCGAGGCCGTGCGCGCGTAACCGACGGTAGACAACGTCCAGCGCAGCCGTTTTTTCAGCGACGAACAGGACCGTTTTTCCCACCGCGAGGCAGTTCGCGATCATGTTTGCGATAGTCTGGCTCTTGCCCGTACCGGGAGGACCGACAATGACGAAATCTCGGCCCTCAGCGGCCGCCAGGCTTGCCGCTGTCTGGGATGAATCTGACGGAAGAAGGCAAATGATGTCCGCTGGCGCGTAAGCAAGATCGAGCTCACGCTCGTCCCGGAACGCCGATTGCCCGCCGCCTTCTTGGAAGGCGTCCTCCGGCGTATCGATCAGATGGCGGACCACTCTGTTCTCGCGAAGCGCCTCGGTACGTTCCACGAGATCCTTCCACATGAGGAATTTCGCGAAGGAGAAGGTCGACAATGCTGTCTCGTCCACAACCTCCATACCAGGCACGTCACGGACCGCCTGCCGCATCATCGCCAGAAGACGTGGTACATCCACCCCATTGTCATCGAGCGGCAGATCGCCGCCGAACTGGGGAAGCGTCAGGTCGAAATCCCGCTCCAGGAATTGCAAGAGAGTAGCATTGAAGCGCGGCTCATCCTCATGAAAGCGGATCGTAAAGCGCGAACTGGCACTGCGGCGCTCAAGCTTTACCGGAACCAACAAAAGCGGCGCTCGATAGCTGCGCTCATCCTCCGGTTTCTTCTTCCACCGCAGGAAGCCGACGGCAAGAAAGAGGGTGTTTGCTCCGCCCTCGGCAAAATCATTACGGACCTGCCTGTACAGGTCGATCAACCGAGCATCGAGCTGTTGAGTATCCAGTGGCGACGGAAGTTCGTCTCTCAGCAGAGCTTCGGCAGCAAAATTGCGCTGAAGATCGCGGCCGTGCACGTCACGATAGAGCGCCGCGTCCCGTTCGCCGAGTGGGTTCTGTTCGGGCAATGAAATGATCCGTACTGCAGCGCCATTCGCGAGTCGGTCTTCGAGATAGGCAACGTCAGTACAAAGAAACGGAATCGTCTTCTTCGATTCGGGAAAGTTGAGGAGCCGGTTGCGAAGGGTGAGATCGAGCAGCTTCTTCTGCCATCGGTCGATACGGCCGGCGGCGGTGGGCGGTTTTATCTCAATGATATCAGCCGGTAACTCGCCAAAACTGAGGGCTGAGGGAAGGCGCAGATCCGCGACGGGTGACATTTCGTCATCGAGGACATTGCGCCGGATCGGCTCATGTGAGGCGAGTGGCATGACCCCGCCGCTTCTCGATCGCCTGACATCGATCGCCGCGACGAATGCGTGAGCTTCGCCTTCTCCGAGACGGCTGTCCAGGGCCCGCTGTGCACTTTCCAAGGTCATGGCGGGACGATGCGTCACGCCAGTCGTTTCAAACACTATCAACTCGCGCGATGCAAGGGCCTTTCGGACCTCCATATGATCTGTCTCGATCGCATGGGCGAAGGTTCTCTTAGACAGCCATACACCAACTGCCGCATGCCCATCGAACATCAAGACGACCGGATGCAATCCGGCGGCTTCCAGTCCAGCGGCAAAAAGAAGGGTAGTATCAAGGCAGGTCGCCAGCCGCTCCTCGGCAATTGTGCTGGGACGCCGAATCTTCTGGCCGCGACTTTCAAAACTTGCCGGCGGCTCTGCGTAGTGCAGCCCCATCCCGGCAACGGCTGAATAGATAGCTGCGGCGAGCATGTAGGCTCGCTGGGGATTCTGTGACTGGTAACCGTCCAATCCTCCCGGCTGACCGTGTGCAGCAAGCCTTTCTGCTGCCGTTCGCAGGATTTGGGCAACTCCCGGATCGTTCGGCATGACGAAGGCTGGCAGCAGTTGCACCATATCGGCAACGCCTCCCCATTCGTCTCGCGCAAGCAGTCTGACGGGAAGGCGCCGTTCGTCCAGAATCTCTCCACCCCTGGATAGACGTAGCGTGATCTCACCGCGCTCTGCCTCATTTAGGCCGGAGAGATAGGCGGCGTCGAATTCGACTTTTCGATCGACCAGCGGAAGCCGATCGCCCGGCATCAGGCGATCAACTATCCATGATTTCGGCCTTAGAAACGAAGGCGAAGACGTCAGATCGAGGCGGCAGTTTTCAATGTGCCTATCAGTATTATTCTCAATCAGGATCGAGCGGATGACCGGAATCGCATTTTGGTAAGATGCGTAGGTGAAGCTGGCCGCAACGTCGACAACAACGGCAGGATTGTTGGATCTATCGGCTTCTTTGCTTTCACTACCATAATTCTCAAAATCCTGCATTGCTGTCTCCCCCTTGGCGGAAAAGACTAGCCGTGTTTTTCAACTTTAAGAAGACCAGTCTTGGAGACAAATGAACTTTTGAGACGTTTTCTTTGAAAGCATGGGGCCGAGTTATAGTCCGGCTCATCGACCACGAGACTCGCCTTCAGAAGGCCATGCCCATTTTTGGTCCGGTGCCCCGCTCGACATCAACTTAAAGATGTTGGATTCTCGAAATGTGATTCGAATCGAATTTTGACGCGGAGCCGACAAAATGAACCCGCGGACCATTCCGCCGCTCAGCAAATATACGAGAATGACCGAGGTCGAGACCGAGCTTGCCGGACTTGAAACGCTTGGGTTCGACGAGCTTATTACGCGTTGCGAAATTTCCGACCGCTCGAACCCCGGCTATATACGCTCGGAATCGCTGGTCTACAGGATGCGGGCGACGCGGTCGGACAATAATGACGCAAGGTTCAACCGGTTGTTTGTGCTTTTTCTCCGGCGCATCGCCCGCGCCTTGCCGCGTGCCGAACGCACGGTCGACGGCAAGGTTCTGGTCGATGCGGCCACGAAAGACATCAACGATGCGGCACTCGACCGTATTCGCCTTCTCGTCAGCCTTGACCGCAGTGGCGGCGACCGTCTCGATTTCTACGAGGTCCATTTCGACGAGGCGGTCGCGAAGCTTCGCCTGAGCGCACGCAGGCGTGTCTCCGTTCGCGCCGAACGCGAGACCCCGATCGAAGTCGATGACGACAGCGGGGCTCTCGTCGCGTCGGCCCAGACGACCGGCGCGCATGCAAATGATGCGGATGATGCAATTCTTTCAGATCCTATTTTCCGGCCTCGGCTGTTGGCGGCGATTGATGCTTTGCCACAGGAACAAAAGGAGGTCATCACCATGACGCTTGCAAATATCCCGAGCCAGTCGAGCGATCCCGATATTGCTTCAATCAGCGGCCTCTTGCACTGCGATCCGCGCACCGTGCACAATCGCCGCAAGCGGGCTATTGCGGCATTGCGACAGGCGCTCGGCCTCGGAGAGGACAAATGAGCAAAGATCAGCCGACCCCTGAGACATTGCTGACAAGCTTCGCCGTCGATTTCCGCAAGGATCCCGTCTCGCTCGGCCGCTACTGTCAGCGCTATCCGCAGAATACGCACGACTTCGTCGCGCTCGCCCATGAACTGCTCTTGTTGCAGAGCGTTGAACAGGACACTCCCATCGACGCGGCCACCGATCGATGGATTGCCAACCTCACCCCTACCGGCCCGTCCCGGACCAGTCCCTTTGCGGGCCTTGATCGTTCGGCCTATGCCGCGCTCCGCGAGAGCCTCGGCGTTCCTGGCCCCGTCATCAACGCCTTTCGCGATCGATTGATAACGCTCGGGAGCGTGCCGTTGTCCTTCCTGGAAAAGTTCGCCGCCGGGCTGAATGTCGGCATCCAGGAACTTGCGGACTATCTTTCCGCTCCTCCGAGCCTGTCGCGCGGGGTCCAGTATAAGTCGGACGGCAAGCCTGGGGCGGCAAGCGACAAGCTGAGTTTCAAGGCAGTGCTGGAGGAGGCGAATGTCTCCCCGGAACACGTTGCAGAACTTCTTCTCGACGAGGACTAGGATGGATACGGTCGAACTCGGCCGTCAGGAGGCCGCAAGGATCCACGCCCGTCTGGTTGAACAAGGCATAGATCCCTGGGACCCGCTGGCGCTGGTGGAAGCGGCCGCCGATCGCTGCGGCATCGTCGACATAACCGGTTTGAAGCCGGGCGGCGCGCTTCTGGCCCAAGCACGTGCGAGCTACGACCCGCACAGCCATAGCATTCTGCATGAAGACACCGGCAATGCGTTCATGAACGCCTTCCTGATCGGCCACGAAATCGGCCATGCCACCCTCGGTGACGCGCGATTGCCCGACCAGGCGCGCGACCCAGATCCGGCTCGTTCGGTCGAGGCGGCCCCCGATGGCGAAGAGCGCGTCGCCGATTATAGCCGCAAGTCGCGTCGCGAGGTGCAGATGGACCTCTTTTCGCGCGAGCTGCTGATGCCGCGCGCATTCCTGCGTGAGCAACACCTGGCGGGCATGAGCGCGAACGCCATAGCGGCGAAGCTGGGCGCGCCCTTTGGCGCGGTTGCCCAGCAATTGCTGGACGCGCTACTCTTGCCGTCGGTCGAGCTCAGACAGGACGCCTGCGACACGTTGCCGCTGAACGATCGTCAGGCGCGCGCCGCAGCCCATCGCGGTGGTGCCTTTCTGCTCGAGGCGGGCCCGGGTACGGGCAAGACGAAGACCCTCGTCGGCCGCATCTGCGACCTCATCGACAAGGATGCGGTCGACCCGCGTACCATGGTCGTCCTGACCTATTCCAACAAAGCGGCCGGCGAATTGTCGGAGCGTATTGCAAAGCGTGCGCCGCAAGCGGCAGCGGCCATGTGGATCGGCACCTTCCACGCCTATGGCCTCAATCTGGTGCGCAGCTATCATAGGGAGCTCGGATTTGCTCGCGAACCACGGCTGCTCGATCGCACCGAAGCCATCGATCTTATGCTCGACAGGGTCGCCGGTCTCGATCTTGCCCACTACCGGGATCTCTCCGATCCGACTGACAAGCTGCGCGATCTCCTGTCTGCGATCTCCCGGGCGCAGGATGAGGTCGTGCTTGCGCCAGATTATGCCGCTCTCGTCGACAAGTTGGCCGCTTCGGACGGCGCGTCGGGCGGACGGGCGGACCGGGCCCGCGAAGTCGCGCGCGTCTATGAGAGCTACAGCGACCTGAAGAGGTCGCTCGACTGCGTCGATTTTGGCGATCTCGTCGCCTTGCCGACGCATTTGCTTGAGACGCGCCCCGAGATCGCGCGCGCCGTCGCCGCCGATATCGGCCATATCCTTGTCGACGAATATCAGGATGTGAACCGGGCAAGCGTGAGGCTCCTGCAGCAATTGAGCCCGGGTGGTCGCAACCTGTGGTGCGTCGGCGATGTCCGTCAGTCGATCTATCGCTTCCGGGGCGCATCATCCTTCAACCTTTCCCGTTTCGAGACGCAGGATTTCAAGGGCGGCAGTCGCGATCAGCTGGAGGTGAACTATCGCTCTGTGGGCGAGATCGTCGACAGCTACCAAGCCTTCGCGGCTGGCATGCAGATCGAAGGGGCCACGCCCATGGCACTGAAATCGAACCGCAGGGCCAGCGGCAATCCGGTCGAATTCCGCTCCGTCGACGGCGACACCGAAAGGGAAATCGACGCTCTCGCCGACGGCATCCTGGAAATGCGCAATGCCGGTCATGCCTTCCGCGACCAGGCGCTCTTGTGCAGCGGCAACGACCGGCTCGCCAAGATCGGCGCCGGCCTCGAGGCCAGGGGCATTCCCGTCCTCTATCTTGGCAGTCTGTTTGAGCGGCCGGAGGTGAAGGATCTTTTGGCATGGCTTTCGCTGTTGATCGACCGGCGCGCCATGGCGCTTGCGCGCGCGGTCGCCACACCGGGGCTGACGATACCGCTTGGCGATCTTGGTCGTTTCAATGAAGCGCTCAATAACGACACGGCCAGACCACTCGATTGGATAAAACACCCGCCTGCCGGCCTCAGCGAGCCAGCCGCGGCGGCCGTTGCCGCCTATTCCTCCTTGCTTGCCGGCTTCGACGCCAATTCTCCGCCCTGGGATACCCTCGCGCAATTGTTGCTCGACCGCAGCCGTATGGCGGCACAGATTGCCGGCGCCGGCAACATGCAGGCGCGCGCAAAAGGGATCGCCCTTTGGCAGTTAATGAATTTCGTGCGGACCCAGCCCGCAGGCCGCACCGGAGCCATTTCCGCCCTGCTCGAGAGGATCCGCCGGCTTGTACGCCTCTCCGACGACCGGGACCTGAGACATATTCCGCAGGCGGCAGGCGGCATCGACGCGATGCGGTTGATGACCATGCATGCCAGCAAGGGCCTTGAGTTTCGCGTCGTGCACATCCCCGGCATGGCGAAGGGTACCTTGCCGCGCAACGCCGCCGCGCCAGCCTGTCCGCCGCCCGACGGCATGATCGAAGGATCGGACCTTGACGGCGAACGTTTCAATGATCGCGAGCATATGCAGGAGCAGCAGTGTCTGTTTTATGTCGCCCTGTCGCGGGCGCGCGATCGGCTCCTCGTCTACGCGCCCGGCCGCACGAAAAAGTCCGAGCGGCAGCCCTCACCCTTCATCGCCCGGCTCGGATCCGGCCTGTCTCGGCTCGGCGTTACGCCGTCCAGCTTCGATCTGCCGCCCGACAACCCGTCGATCGCGATAATCTATCGCGGACAGCCCCTCTTCCGGCAGAGCGAGCTTGCCCTCTACGAGCGCTGTGCGCGCCGTTTCTTTTATACCCATATCCTCAAACTCGGCGGCCGGCGTACCACGACCGCCTATGAGGACATGCACGAGATCGTCCGGCAGGCGGTCCGCGAGCTGATCGCCACCGGCACCATCGCGGCGGAGGCGGCCGGTCCGGATGAGATCGTCGAACGTCTCTGGTCGGCCTCGCCTCTTGCTGCATTGCCGGCCGCGCCGGCCTATCGCCGCCTTGCCGGCGAACTCGTCCGGAATTTCGTCGCCATGAACGACGGCAGGCCCGTCGCCCCGCCGGACCGCCTGTCCTTTACGCTCGCCGGGGCAACGATCGAAATCGAGATCGACTATGCGCAGACGGATGCCGCCGGCGTCATGCGGGCATTGCGGCAGGTCCAGACGGGCCACAGGCGCACGACGGCGATGGAAGGCGCTGCCGTCATGGCGACGCTCCTTGCCGTCAACGATCAGGCACCTGGCTGCAGCGCCGAAATCTTGTTTCTTTCCGACGCAGGCCACGAACGGCTCAGCCTGCAGGATGGGCCGCTCGACACGCGGCGGCGCAAGCTCGAGGCCAATATCGCCGCCATACTGTCCGGCCAATTTCCGACCAAGGCATCGCCGCGCACCTGTCCGAAATGCCCGGCGTTTTTTATGTGCGGAACCGTGCCGGGCGGAACATTCGAAAAAAATTTCGCCTGACCTTTCCGGTTATCGTTCCTCGCAGGGATTGATCCAGTGCACGTCACAGCAGACCGCGGTGACAATCATGAGGATCAATTCCGATGCAAGATAACAGTACCAACAAGGGCCATCCCGCCGAACTCGCCGTCGACGGTATCGTCTTCAAGCCGATCGCGCTTTCCGACCCCGTGCCACTGGGCCGCCAGCTTCTGGGCGCCGGCAAGCTTGCGCCGCCCGAGGCCTATAGCCTCTATGCCATTCTTCAAACCGGTGACTTCGAGGATGTCCGTCTCGACGAAACCTTCGACCTGCGCGCCAAGAGCACCGAACGCTTCATCGCCTTTACCGGTGACCGTATCTTCCGCCTCTTTGCCAATAACCGGGAAATCAAATGGGGTCTCGAAACGATCGACGAGGCGGCGCTGCGCCTGTTCAGCGGTGCGTCGGACAATGAGGCGGTTTTTCTCGAGGTTCGCGGCGGCACCGACCGCCTGATCAAGCAAGGCGAAGCCATCGACCTCACGCGCGACGGCGTCGAGCGCTTCATCACCGCGCCGCGTCCGAAGACCTATCACTTCTTCGTCAATGGCCAGAAGTACGAAACCGACCAGCCGCAACTGACCGGTCTGCAGATCAAGGCACGCGTTTCGGGCTGGAACCCCGAACACGATCTTATGCTGGAAGGCCATGGCGACGATCCGGACCGCATCATCGCAGACGACGAGATCGTCGATCTCGATGTGACGCCTGCGCGCCGCTTCTCCTCTGTCCCGAAGGCGAATTTTGGCTGATGAGCACGATCCTCGAACGTCAATTTGACGAACTCCGGGCGCGCTTTTCAGCCGCCGAAAAACGCCTCTTGCCGAGCGGAACGACGCTCGTGAGCGTGCCGGCCGTCCTGCTGCCCGAAGGATGGTCGGCAAGGCAGACCACGATCCGTTTTCTGGTTCCGGTGGCCTACCCTTACGCCGCCCTGGACTGCTTCTGGGGTGACAATAGCCTCAGGCTTTCCTCGGGCAACCTGCCGCAGAATGCGGCCTCGGACAATGCGATCCCGGAAACCAGCGAAAGCGGGCTGTGGTTTTCATGGCATCTGACAACGCCATGGGACGCAAACCGCGACACGCTGTCGGGCTGGATGAACACCATCATCGACCGGCTACGGAGGATCCAATGAGCGGACTACGTACGCTGCAAGGGACCTGCAGGAGCCTGGCCGACGATCTGCTGGCGGCAACCGGCGCCGAGGCCTGCGCAATCGGCTACGCCCATTTCGACCAGATTACCAAAAGCTGGGTGCTTGCCGAAGCCTCGCCGGTCGACCAGTCGGCCTATGTGAGCCGGGGCCCGACCTCGGTCTGCCTCCACCCCGCCGTCCTGGTCGACATTGCCAATCGAGCGCGCATCGAGCGCCTCAGCCCCGTCATGATCCATACGCATCCGCACGCCGCCGGGAGGCCTGTCTTTTCGTCGATCGACGATGCCGGCGAAAAGGAGATGAAGGCCTTTTTCGACCGGCGTGCCCCGCAGGCAAGTCCATTGGCAATGGTGATCGGACCGCAAGGGCTGAGCGCCCGTCGTCTCGGCCTGCGGACGCCCGTTGACGTCTGGGAGGTCGGAACCGGGCTGACGCTGCTGAGCGACGCGGCGGCAGGCTTCCAGGAGGGCGATCTGCGCCACGATCGGCAGATCCGCGCCTTCGGCCGGGACGGCCAGCAGATGATCGCAAGGCTGAAAATCCTGGTTGTCGGCGCCGGCGGCACCGGATCGGCGACGGTGCAGCAGCTCGCCTATCTCGGAGCCGAAAACGTGACGATCGTCGATCCCGACAGCGTCGAGGCGACCAACCTCAATCGGCTGATCGGGGCGACGGCAGCAGATATCGGCACGCCGAAGGTCGATGTCGCCCGCCGGGCCATGCTTGCCGTCAATCCGAAGGCGGCTGTGCAGGGCATTGTCGGCGATATCGTCGACGGCCCGGTCGCAGGCCTGATCGGCGGCTTCGATTTCATCTTCCTGTGCACGGATTCGCATGCCAGCCGCGCCGTCGTCGGCCAGGCCGCCTACCAGTATCTCGTGCCGGCCATCGATGTCGGCGTCAGTGTGACGGTTGCCGACGGTCTGGTCTCGCACATGACCGGCCGGGTACAAATGCTGGCGCCCGGTCTGCCGTGCCTGACCTGCACCGGTGCCTTGAACGGCGAACAGATCCGCCGTGAGATGCTCACCCCGGCCCAACGCGCAGCCGATCCCTATGTGCTCGGCGCACATGTTCCCCAGCCCGCGGTCGTTTCCATCAATTCGACGGTCGCCTCGCTTGCGGTCACGATGTTCCTCGGAGCCGTCACGGCCATGCCCGCGCAAAGCCGCTTCCAATATTATGACGGCGTGCGCGGCACGGTGAGGCCAACGGCTGCCGCCCAGCGCTGCGGCTGCATCGTCTGTTCACCATCCGGCGCGCTCGGCCATGGCCCAAGCTGGCCGCTGCCCGTCCGCCCCGCAGGAGCACACCATGTTTGACGAACGCCGCAACGTGCTGTGGATCGGTGAAGCGCCCGGCGCACTGATGATGCGCGAGTTTGCCAATCGCCGTTGCATCATAGAACGATGTGATCCGACATCGCTGTTCCCGAATGCCGGCTTCGCACGTAGTGTCGTCGTGAACGTCAATGGGCGACAGGAAGACGAGCTCATCAAGGCGGTCGGACGCGACGCCCTGCAGCTTGTGGATCACGGTCTGCGCGTCGATGTGATTGCGCCCGACGATGCCGCGACGGGCCGTATCCAGGATCGTCTGGGAACGCTTGCCGGCCTACCTTCCGTCGGCCTGCATACCGCGCCTCAAGCGCCCGCCATCGCCGAGGTGATTGCCCGATACGATGCGGGCAAGGTGCCGCGCCTGGACCTCGACATCAACACGTCCGATGACCGCGAGCCACTACGCGAAGCCGACAAGATCCTGTTCAAACGGGCCTTTCCTCACTGCAGCAGGATCGCGCTTGTCGAACTGGGTGGCGGGCGCTCTGCGGCTCGCGTCTTTGCCGTCCATATGATCGTCGACCGTTCCAACATCGGTGCGTGGCCGCAACCGGCATTCGCAAAGCTCGACCGACGCGACAAGATCGCACAGGAACACGACAATTATCGGAATTTCGCGGAGCGCTTCATCCCGTTCGGACTGCGTCCCAATATCGATGAACTGATCCACGGCAGCCAGCGCAGTCTTCTCGTCGGCAGTTTCGTTGACCGCTCGGAATCGCTCTGGACGCTTGCCCGGCGCAATGTCGCAGGATCAGCCATCACCGCCCTCTTGGATGAAACGTTGGGTGGCTGGCGCGACCAGGGTTATGCGAGCGATCCGGTCAGAGGCGCTGTCGCGGTTGCCCTCAGGAACATTGGCGTGTGGAACCCGGATCGGATTGATCCCTGTTATGTCGAGCGTGCCGCCGAGGCCGGGATCTTTGAAACACCTGAGACGTTGTGGACCGCTCTTGCATCACTTGAGCAGACCTATCGACGGGCCCCGATTCATGGTGACCTGCATGGCGACAATGTGCGGGTGCGCGGATCTAGTGCCATCCTGATCGATCTGGCTTCGGTAACGCTCGGGCCTTTGACCGCCGATCTTGCCGCACTCGAAGCCTGGCTGGCATTCGAGTTGCCACCCGACGTCGACCAGCACCGTTATGACGATCCGGAATGGACCACGGTGATCGAACGACTTTATGCACCAACGGCCTTTCGCCATCCCCCCGGGCCTGCTCGCCCGGCAACACGCTTTGCCTGGATCGAAGCGGTTGTCCGCCAGATCCGCACGATGGGGATCGCCATTCAGACCTGCCCCGGCGAATACCAGACCGCCGTCGCCGTGCAGCTCCTGCGGCGCTGCCAATGGGCGGATGGTCCCGATGCCGACCGCGGGCGCCGCGCAAGGGGCTACCGGATCGCCGCCCGTCTTGTCGCCGATCTTTGCGGGGGCGCACCATGACGTCGCCAGCACGCAAGATCCGCTGGCGCGGAAGAGGCGAATATCGTGATGATACCGAAGCCTTGCTCGAACTGCCCGGCGATACCGCCGCCGTCATCCGCACCCGCCCCCGTTCGCTGTTGATAAGATGCCCAGACGGGTGCGGTGACACCCTGGTCATCAACCTTGATCCTCGAGCGGGAAAGGCATGGTCTCTGACGGTCCGGGGCGAGCGTTGCTCGCTTTATCCGTCGGTATGGCGCGAGGACGGCTGCCGCAGCCATTTCATCGTCTGGCGTGATCATATCGTATGGTGCGGGCGCTTCGAATACGGCAATGAAGAACCGTCCTACGACGGTCGCCTCGAAGCCAAGGTCATTGCCGCATTGGATGAAGCGACCTATCGCAGCGGCTCTGATATCGCCATCGATATCGATGAGATCCCGTGGGATGTTCTGAGGGTCTTGCGGCGACTAACCTGGGGCGGGACGGTCGAGGAAGGCGATAAGGACCGCCGAGGACATTTTCGGCTTGCGGGCGCTGACAGCAAGGGCAGCAGGTGATTTGACATCTCCAGCCCAGTGGTTTTGCCGCCATAACCATTCCTTTTGGATCAGGTGCCAGGCGCCCATGCACAGTGATCTCCGATGGATCACCTCTCGGAAGGCTGACGGAACCGATCGAGGTGGCGCCTTGGAGGAGATGTGATGTCGAATAGAAGGCCGCTTAACGCCAATAGGTTAGGTGAATATGGCGAGACAACATTCAGCACTCTACGCGCCAGGGCGGGCCTGATTGCAAACAAGCCTATGCGCGAACGTGCGGGGTAGACTTTTCAGATCGAGGTTCCGCACGCTGCTCTGAAGACGTCGTTTCCTGCCGACGAGCGCTCCATTCCCGATCCACTAGTTTTCAGACAGACGTTTGCCCCACGATAGCGGACACGACCGAAATTACAGGATCCGTCGCGCCGCCTGCGGCGTGACGTCGAGCTTGCCCCTTCCGCCCACGCCCGGGCGCCTGAGCCTCGGCAATAGCCGTGTTGGAACGGGCGAGTACCGCGTCGATCGCAGCTAACTCCGCCGCGGGGGGATCGGAAATCTTGGGCCTCTCCCGTCCCCCGGTCGGCCGTGTCGCGCGGCGGCCGGTAGACCGGTAGCGACTCCTGCGCCACCGAGCCCACCCACCTCTGGTGTAATGTCCCCGCCATGACCGCGGAGTATCCGCAGCCCTCTGGGGTCAGCGCCCAGACGGTAACTGGAGCAGATCTGGGCGCAGCCCTCTGGGGTCAGCGCCCAGACGGTAACTGGAGCAGATCTGGTGGCAGAAGGGATTCCTGTTTTTTGTGAATCATGATTCACTTCCTTTATGACGAAGCGCCGCCTCCCCATGGCCGAGCATGCCGACACGCTGTCGCTGAAGGCGCTGCGGGAGTTGGTGACTGGTCTGGTGGAGCGGGCTGATCGGGCAGAAATCCGGATCGAGAAGCTTGAGGCTGACAACCGAAAGCTTCGAGAAGACAACGACCTGCTCAGGGTAGAGAACACGCGGCTGAAGGTCGACAACCAGCTTCTGCGCGACGAGATTGCGCGGCTTAAAAACCTGCCGCCACGCCCACCCTTCAGGCCCTCGGGTATGGACCAGGCAACGAGCGACAAGGCGGTGGCCGGCAGCCGAAAGCCGGCGCGGCGTCGCGGGCCGAAGGGCGACACGGGGAGCGCCACGCGCGAAGAGGTACTGCCTGCCAGAGCCCCACCTGGATCGCGGTTTAAAGGCTACAAGGATTGCGTGGTCCGGGATCTGGTCGTGCGGGCCGAAGTGGTGCGCTATCGCCGCGAATGCTGGGTGACACCGGAAGGACGCACGATCATTGCGCCGCTGCCAGCAGGGATAAGGGGCGGCTACGGCGCCAGTCTGCGTCGCTTCTGCCTGATGCTTCATAGCCATGGGCAGGTCACAACGCAGCGATTGACGACCTTGCTCAACGATGTCGGTGTCGAGATTTCCAAACGCCAGGTCATCCGGTTTTTGACGCAGCGGCTGGACGGCTTTCATGCCGAGGATGCCGCCGTGCTGCATGCGGGCTTGGTCTCGGCTCCCTTTGTCACGGTCGACGACACTGGCGCCCGTCATGCCAACCGCAATTTCCATACGACACAGATCGGAGGCGAACATTTCACCGCCTTCCGCACTACGCCGTCGAAGTCGCGGCTGAACTTTCTGGCCCTGCTGCGCGGCAACTATCAGGACTATGTTCTCAACGATGCCGCCTTCACCTTTCTGGAAGACCGTCAGGTCGACCCCGCCCTTCTGGCGCGGTTGAACACACGCCAACCGCGGCGGTTTGCCAATCAGGTTCCGTTTCTCGAGTATCTGGCCGCCAATGGGGTCGACATCTTCGACAAAGAAATAATCCGCCCGTTTGCCGAGGCCGGCATCTGGGGCGCCATCCGCCATCATGGTCTGGTCGGCAATGCGGTGATTGTGTCCGATGATGCCGGACAGTTCCGCGTCGGCACCCATGCGCTGTGCTCCACGCCGAACGGTTGCTGCACAAACTGATGCCGGCGACACCCGGCCAAGTACGGCATGTCGAAACCCTGCGGGATCTCATCTGGCGCTTTTACAAGGCCCTGAAAGCCTATCAGCGAAGACCTGATCCGCGTGCAGCCCGGAGCCTTCAGGCCCGGTTCGATCGGATTTTCTCGCTGCGCACCGGTTATGGCGACCTCGACAAACTGCTGTTTCGACTGAGACGCCGCAAGGCAGAACTGCTGCGGGTTCTCGAGCGGCCTGAAACCCCGCTCCATACCAATGCGTCGGAAAGAGATCTGCGCGGATTTGTCATCAAGCGAAAGATTTCCGGCGGCACGGTCAGTCGCAACGGTCGGCAGGCGCGAGACAGCATGCTCGGCCTGATGAAGACCTGCCAAAAGCTCGGCCTGTCGTTCTGGCACTATCTCGGCGATCGGCTGGGGATCAATGACGAAGATCATCCTATTGCACCCCTCGCCTCGATGGTTGCAGCACGCGCCTGAACGCTCTCGGCCCTTCGAGCACCCTGCTCTGCGTCAGACATGCTGATTGTATTGGCATGGCCACCAAATCAGCCCCGCTTACCCCCCGCTTACTCAATATTTCGCCGTTTCCGTTTCATTAACCATATGAATTAATGCCGTTCTTTTCTGTCCTGGAAGCCAGGATGGCATTAACTTCCGTCATCGCTTGCGTCGTTTAGAGTTCGCCTCACTTCCGATAAGTAATGCTTATCGGACGTGATTGCTATAACACCGCAAATCGGCGATGTCGGTCGTCCTGGATGACCGGAAAGGCCCGGTTTTCGGCCTTCTAGGGCGATGTCGGCCGGATTAACCGGACTCGCCCAAGCAGAATTCGACCCGCGCCGTCGGGCCAAGTGATCTGGCGCCGATACCGAAACAGACTTCAATACCCCATGAGCGAGGTCTTAGTCGTTCCACTATCTTCGGAACCATTGGTTTTCCGGCATTTCCGTCACAGAAGCCCGCAGGCACGCGTTTGCCTATGTGGACGGCCCGTCGCTCGTCTTGGGCGACGATTTGAGTCTGGCGGCCCGCTATTCAGAGCTTAAAACACGCTTGCAACTGATCATTTTCTCACGCATTCCTTATCTGTACAAAGCACCTGAAATACCCGTGAGAAAACCATGGCAAAACGGCCAGGCGCCAATCCATCGTCAGCACCCAAACGGCTTATCGGCTATGCACGCGTCTCGACTGATGATCAGGTCCATGATGCGCAGATGGACGAGTTGCGCGCCGCCGGCTGTGAGCGGATTTTTCAGGAGCAAGCATCAGGTGCTTCACGGGCACGGCCCGTCCTAACGAGACTGCTCGGCGAGCTCGCCGCCGGCGACGTGCTTGTTGTTGTCCGGCTGGATCGCCTTGCTCGGTCGGTCAGCCATCTGTTGCAGGTGATCGAGGACCTTGAAGAACGCGGCGTCCATTTCCGGTCGATCCGCGATCCGATCGATACGTCCACACCACAGGGCATGTTTTCCCTTCAGGTCCTCGGCGCGGTCGCGCAGCTCGAGCGGGCGCTCATCGCCGAGCGCACCAAAGCCGGCATTAAGGCGGCGAAGGCGCGCGGCAAGCTTCCTGGAAATCCGGGTCTGCGAGAACGACGGCCGGAGGCGATCAAGGCAGTCACGCAAGCACGGCATAAGTTATATCTTGATGAACTTATTGCATCGGCGCAGACGTGGCTGCCAATGGTGCGGCAACTCCGGCCGCAGCACAGTTGGGACAATGTCGTGCGGGTGCTCAATCGCCGTGGCCACGACTGGACCGTCGAACGCCTTCGTCGCGCTGTTCATCGCATGGTCCGCGAAAAGCTGGCGGAGAAGGAACTCCTTGCTCGGTCCCCTCGCCGCGCTCCCGAAGACTACCTGATGAAGCTGGTGGCAGCGATTGCCATTGCCGATCCCAATCTGTCGCTGCGCGACATCGCCGCGCAACTGGACCAGATGGGAGAACGGCCTGTCCGCGGCGGCAAGAAGTGGCAACCGTCCTCGGTGCGGGTCCTGCTGGACGAAGCCCACCGGTTTGGCCTCATTCGCCGCTGAGGGCACGGTTCATCCGGCAACCGATGGCAGGGTGTTTCTTCTTGCCGCTATTCGACGGCATAGCTTGCAGGTCCGGCTTTGGGGATCTGCAGCGCCAGGACCGCTAGTCGCTATCGCTCCACAGTTTCGGCTCAGCGCCTACATCCTCGACCGCGGAGGCGGCTTCTTCCCCCTGCTCGCCCTCCCTCCCTCGGAACATGCTGCGGCTTCAGCCGCGGCGATTACGTTCCGTAGAGGCGCGCGGGCCATGACCCTCGACGGCGCCATTGAAAGCAGAGAACGGCCCCCTCCCCTCGCGGCCAATCCATCTCGGCCGCACGAAGAATTCGGGCGCGAGCTAGGACCCAGTCAGACAGTGTTTGTTTCATTCAAAATCCCATAAGCGTTTCGGCGTTCTTTCGAGGATGGTCGACAATTCGGTTGGGCCTTTGTCCACGCCGGCAGCTATGATTTCTACAAGAATGACTACGGCCAAAATCTGCGAACATATTGTTTCGCGACCAGCAAGTTCCGACTGTCCTCGGAGCCTGGGAGGTCATCGTCCTGAAGCATCTCGCGGAAGCGTTGCAAAGATTACAAGCTAATGTCTGCTTTCAGTCGTGACAAACATTGTCATTGGTCGCTTGATGGGGATAGGGGGAGCCTGTTGCCTCGGCTCCTCCCTCCCAGCCACCCGGCATCCGGATCCGCACCGGGCGGTTGGAGCAGTTGAAGTCGGCAGGATCGCAGTTCTCCCAGCCTGACGCGTGGCGTTGCTTATCCTGGTGCGGCGGATTTCATTTCTCGCTGCCGTGGCCCTTCGAGCTTCACCCTACCTGCCAGATCGGCGAGCTTCGCTGACGCGACCATCAGAGACCGTTCAAATCAGATAACCAGCGGTTCTCCCTTTCGCTCGTTCGGCCCTTCGTCCGCACTTCCGTGCTCACTACTAAGGCCTCTGCTTCTCGCTCAGGCTCGACACCGTCGCCCTTTGGCGTGAGGCGAGATCTCCCCAGGTAAGAGCGCACTCCTTCACTGCCCGACCGCCGGATCTACGCCACCGCCTCTTGGTCAAGAGAGCTTCGCCGTTCTTTGCCCGCTCGCCCTGGTCGGCACCGCCATATCCGATTCTTGTTCATCGGCCCTCAGTTTCGATCCACGCTTCCTCCTCACGGTTGGTCGCCCTTCCTCAGTTGCGCTTCGCTTCGCTCGCCATGACCAACTTACGTGGGGACTTCCACCCACAAGAGTGCGCCCATGCTGGGCGCACAACACGAAGCTGCTCGATCGGGTCCGTGCATCAACTGACCTTACTACACCAGCCGCATAGAAGGCTGGCGGCCATTCTACCCAGTCAACCGTGACCTTAGAATGTCATGAGATCTTTACGGTCATGACGATCAAAATTGCCCATCAAAACCTGCGAACCCATGGCGGCGACAGGACGGTACCTATCTCGATGGCTGACCTTGTGAAAGGTGGCCCCGAGGAGCTGCACCGTTCCAGAAGCGTCTGAAAAGTCGTTTCGTTTCAAAGTGTTGGAGCTGTGGTCAGCTGACCACTGGAAAACTAGCTGTTGGCGGGGCGTCTTACTCCAAAAAACTCCCTGCCAGTTGGCCCACGACAGCAGGTCGGGCGGAAAAACCTTGATCACTGGACCCGCTGGCTGGCGCTCAATCCTCATCCGGCGGCGATTAGACCGTATGTTCGTAGGGTGAAGGTGGCCCGCCCCCGCGGTAAGCTGAATTCGGGGGTTGCTCTGGATAGGCCGGAGCCGAGCCCCACGCTTAGCGAGGGCGAACCATGAAAGAAGATAGCGTAATTTTCGTCGGCTTGGATACGTCGAAATTGAAGATTTCGGTGGCCATTGCCGACGGAACCCGCAACGGCGAGGTGCGGTTTTTCGGCGACATCTCCTCGGAGCCGGCATCAGTGGCATCTATGGTCAACAAGCTTTCCAAGCGCGGAGCTAAGCTTCATTTTTGCTATGAGGCCGGTCCAACGGTTACGGTCTTTACCGGCATATTGTCGAACTGGGGCATGATTGCGTGGTCGTGGCGCCGTCACTGGTGCCCAAGCGTGCGGGCGACCGGGTGAAGACAAACCGCCGGGATGCCATGGGTCTAGCGCGCCTGCACCGGGCGGGCGAGCTGACCGCAGTCTGGGTCCCAGATGAAGGCCATGAGGCGATCCGCGACCTGGTGCGGGCGCGTGAGGCGGCCAGCGACGCGCTGAAACAGGCGCGTCAGCAACTTCAGTCCTTCTTGTTGCGTCATGGCCGGATCTATGCCGGACGCGAACCATGGACGCGTGCCCATACAAGATGGCTGACTGACATGCCAGGCCTTCGATCATCCCGCCCACCAAATCCTGCTGGCGGAATATTGCCAGGCAGTCGCGGATGCCTGCGTGCGCCTGGATCGGCTGACCAAGCTGGTCGTCGAGACCGCGGCATCCTGGTCAATGGCCCCGGTTGTGGCCGCCTACCAGGCGATCCGCGGCGTCGCGTTCATGACGGCGGTCACCTTTGTCGTCGAGATCGGCGACGTCAGGCGCTTCGATAATCCCCGTCAGTTGATGGCGTATCTCGGTCTCGTGCCGTCGGAAAGCTCAACCGGCGAACGGGTCAAGCGTGGTGGGATCACCAAGGCGGGCAATACAAGGGCTCGAAGGGTACTCATTGAAGGGGCTTGGACATATCGCTTCCCGGCTCGCGTGAGCCCGAAGATCCAGGCGCGACTGGACGACCTACCAAGAACGGTTCGCGAGATTGCTTGGAAAGCCCAGGTGAGGCTTTGCGCGCGCTATCGCAAGCTGATGGCGGCAGGCAAGCCGAAGGTCGTCGCGGTCACCGCCATTGCGCGAGAAATGGCAGCGTTCCTGTGGGCCATCGGGCAGGAGGTCGCTCCCATAGCAAAAGGCTAAAGGCGAATAACCAGCTTGAACAGAGACGCTTAACCCGCAAATTGAAATCATCTGCTGTTGGACAAAGATGGAGGCAGGGCTCCGGTGGGGAACCCTCGCAGGCTCTATGTGGCGGACAATTCCAAGCCCGAGATTAGACAGAGGCAGCCCCAGACGAACACACGGAAATGCGGTACCCAACCCGCGCATAAGAGTATGCCAGCCGTCGTCGAAATGCCCTGTCTCCTCCTTTGTTCAACAGCTACACGCATCGGCTTTCGTCCTCAAAACCGGAAAGAAAGACTCATGACTAAAGAGCTTGCAAACGAACATAAGAGAGCCCGGCGGTTTAGAGTAGGCCAAATGGCGCGGTTACGGCGGTTATTTCAGCATCATTTGTCGGGGTCTGGATCCGAGCGATGCGTGCGGCCGGAATTGGTTGTACAACACGACGACAGAACACCCACGGGACCGAGGTTCGCGAGCTTCTGTATCCGTGGCATCCCTGGTCCGGACGGCTTGTTCACGTGCATGAGGCGGTGTCTAAAGGGACGCATATTTTCCGCTGCAGCCTTTCTGGTTCTTCTTCTGGTCGACTTCTTGAGGTCCCGTCGTGGATGTTCGACCGATCAGTGAGTGGTTGTTGGCGCAGCCTGGCGGTCCCGCACGTCGATCTCGCAAGCCTGCATTCTTTGGCAAGATTGCTGAAGGACGCTGATGCCTCATCGCAATCTTCGGTAATGGGCGCAGCATTGGTCTCTCACGAAACGAGTCGGAGAGATGTTCATGCCTCGCCAGCCCATGACATGCCAGTTCGATCTGTTCTCGGCCCCGCAGCGGGGGAAGACGGCAGGGACGCCGCAATGGCCGGAGTTGCCGGAGGAGACCCGCCAAGCGTTGACGGTGCTCATCGTGCGGCTGTTCGTCGATCACGCAAAGTGCGGACATGCCTGCCAACAGAAGGAGGCCGGTCATGATGCATGAGAAGATCGCGCCGCATCATCTGGAGCGGAAGGCCATCCTCTATGTTCGGCAGTCCTCGGCTCACCAGGTTCTGCACAATCGAGAGAGCAGCGCCCTCCAGTACGCCATGCGCGACCGTCTGGCAGCGCTTGGATGGTCACATATAGAGACGGTGGATGACGACCTTGGTCGTTCGGCCGCCGGCGGCGTGACCCGCGCTGGATTTGATCGGATGGTGGCGGAAGTCTGCCTTGGCAAGGTAGGCGCCGTGGCCGCGCGTGAGGTATCGCGCTTCGCCCGGAACAGCCGCGATTGGCAGCAACTCATCGAGATGTGCCGCGTTGTCGATACCGTCCTGGTCGACCAGGAAGCAGTTTATGCGCCCCGCCAGGGCAACGACCGCCTGCTCTTGGGTTTGAAGGGCAGCCTCAACGAGTATGAACTCGATCTCTTGCGTCAGCGTTCCCTTTCCGCCCGCTATGAGAAGGCTCGCCGCGGTGAACTCGTCGTCACTGTTCCGGCCGGCTTCGTAAAGGCCGGTGACAGGATCGAGAAGGATCCCAATCGGCGCATCCAGGAAGCCATCGCACTCGTCTTCGACAAGGTCACCGAACTCGGGAGTGCCCGGCAGGCCTTGCTATGGTTCCTTGAGCAGGGATTGGACCTGCCCGTCAGGTGCGCCAACGGTGACGTCATCTGGCGCAGGCCAAATTATGCCACCATCCACCGGATGATTGCGAACCCGATCTACGGCGGCGCTTATGCTTATGGTAAGAGTCGTTCCGTACCAGGATACGATGGCCGATCTGGAATTCGCCGCAAGGCGCGTGATGAATGGCTGGCGCTGATCCCGGATGCGCACGAAGGTTACATCAGTTGGGAACGGGCGGAGGAGATCCGCAAGATGGTCAGCGACAATGTACCGGCCAGTCGCCATCATGGAGCGCCGAAGCATGGCGACGCTCTGCTTGCCGGCCTGTTCCGCTGCAAAAGGTGCGGCCGGAAGCTGACGGTTCGTTACACAGGAGCCAACCATAACATCCCGCGCTATTCCTGTTGGCGAGGGTTGCTCGACAACGGCGAACCACGTTGCATCGCCTTCGGCGGTCTGCGGGTCGATGACGCGATCGAAGAGGCACTTCTCGGCGTGGTCGAGCCAGGAGCCATTGCCGCCGCCGTCGAGGCGGAACGCAATATGGCCAACCAACGCGATCAGGTTCAGGATGCCCTGATGCGCGACCTCGAGGCAGCACGCTATGTAGCCGACCGGGCATTCCGGCAATATGACGCGGCCGATCCAGAGAATAGGCTGGTGACGTCGGAGCTGGAAGCACGCTGGAACAAGGCGCTGACTGGCGTCGGTGAGATCGAGGCCAAGATTGCCAAACATCGGACAGTTACGCCGCATCCGTTCCCCATGTCCGCATCACAGGTAACCGCACTTGCGGGAAACCTTCGCGCCGTCTGGACGGCGCCGACAACCGATGCAAGGCTGAAGAAGCGCATCGTGCGCACGCTCATCAATGAAGTGGTCGCCGATCTCGATGATGGAACCTCTGAGATCGTCCTCGTCATTCATTGGGTTGGAGGCGTCCACACCGAACTGCGCCTGCCGAAGCGACACCGTGGCCAAAGAAATGCGACCCCTGACGACATTGTCGACGCTGTGAAACAGCTCGTCTTGATCGCCAATGATGATGTGATTGCCGGTGTCCTCAATCGCAACGGACTGACGACCGGCAATGGCAATCGCTGGACACGGGAGCGGGTCACCGCGCTGAGGTCATATCGCAAGATTCCGGTCTTCCGTCCGCAGATCGACGGGGTTGAGCCATGGCTTAATCTGGGCGGTGCGGCGAAGTTACTCGGGATATCGCCAAAGACGCTGCGTCTGGCGGCCGAGGCTGGCGATATTAAGGGGGCTCATCCGCTACCCGATGGCCCATGGATCTTCAGCCGTTCCAAACTCGCGACCCCGCAAGCACGTCAGATTCTCGATCGTGCCCGGAAGAACCCTCGCCACCCCGCGGGATCGCCTCCAGATCAGGAAAATCTATTCCTTTCAATGACATAGAAAGATGGGTGTTATGAAACAGGATTGTAATCGTCGGCCCATTCGGCAATGGCACTTCGGGCATGATCGAGGCCGAAGAAGAGGCTTTCGTTGAGCAGCTCGTCGCGCATGCAGCCGTTGGAGCTCTCGACATAGCCATTCTGCATCTCCTTTCCCGGCGCGATGTAGTGCCGCTCGACCTCATGATCTTTCGACCGGACAAGGATGGCATTTGAGGTGAGTTCGGTGCCTGTCGGAAACGACCATTCCAGGTTTGCCGCGCATAGGATGAGGGTCGTCAGCTCTCGAGCGACGCGACGACGCAAGATCGAGGTGTCCGGGATCGCCGCCAGGCATTCGCGCGTCACATCGTCGACGATGTTGAGCACGCGAAACCGCCTTCCGCAAGTGAACTGGTCGTGAACGAAATCCAGCTACCAGCGGGCATCGGCTTTCGCTTCGACCAGGATCGGGGCCTCTGCGGATAGCAGCAGGTATTTGTTCCTATTGTTTGCGTCCTATTCCTTCGGCGCCATCGCGCATTCGCGATTAGCCGGCGCAGCAGACCACCTTGCGATTTGCTCGCCGCGACGGTTCCAATGAATTACTGAATCGTGCGAAGACTTCGCTCCTGGCTTGTTTGTGCTCGACTTTGGAGCGACTTCGTATTGAGGTCACGGTCTACTGTTCCCCTAAGAGGCGTCATTTGGCTCAGGGCCTGACGGTAACCTACACACAGTCCCTCCAACCAGTCTCCTTCGAAAATCAGCGTCTTCCAAGGGGTTAGCTCTGTGGTCAGCTGACCACAACCGAAATCCTCAGCGGCAGGATAACGATCAGCCGCACCTACCCAGCCCTCAAACCACCTTGTCCGTTGGCCTTCAACAACGCCATTAACATCGGGCCAAGCGAGAATTCACCGCGCTCACTCCGACGCGTTAGATCCCGCAGATAGCCTCCAGGGGAGTTGATAAAATTAGCCCTTTCCAGGATGCACGCAATTGCCGCCGCCGCGTTCTCCGGTCCTAGCGCCTCGCAGGCATCCTGGTAGGCGGAAGGGCTTACCCCCAGCATAGATCGAACCACCACGGCGGCAGACATCAGATCTCGCCAGTTCCCCACGCCGCGTGGCGCATAGTCGCTGATCATCGGGCACGCCTTGAGCACCAATTCCAATGGGAATGCCCTTTGCGATTTATTCTTCGGCTGATGGCTCAAGCCAGCCTTTGCCCCCTGCTCCTTTTCGGAGCGAGGTTCATATTCATTGATGGATTCGGGTTTTGAATTCTGTATGTGCTGCTCAATACGAGCAGCATTGGTGCTAATTTCTTCATTATTCTCAAGGTTTTCCAATCGATTGAGCACTTCCTCACGGAGCATCAACATTTCATCGAGAACGCTAGTGACCCCTTCAAGGGTCGGAACACGCGGAATTCTGCTCACGAGCGCAACGTAGATATCTTCGGTCGTCTGCCAATCGCCGTCTGCGCCCTCGACCATTGCAGCCGTGATAAGTTTGCGAACATCCCGCCGGCAAATGGTAAGGCTCTCTTTGGCCTTCCTGAGAGAGGCTCTCTCGGCCGCCACTCTTTGCGCCAACATCGCCAACTCTTCCGATCGCGCCAGCAGGGGCGACAGGTCGAAGCCGAAAGCGTTCTCGATCCGGCCATCGTCGCCCTTACGGGCGAAGCGCTTGCCATTTGCGCTATCCTTACGGACGATTAACCCCGACTCCACCAGGATAGCTATATGCCGCCGCAACGTTGCGCCCGCCATTGCATGCGCCCGAAGCGCCAGTTGAGCATTCGACGGGAAGACAATCAATTGTGCGTCCTGACGCAACTCATTGTCAGGATAAAAGCTCAAAAGTGCGTCAAGAACGGCCAGGCTGTTCGACTGGATCCCGAGCAGTCCCATCGCGGCGGAAGCGTCTCTCAACACTTTCCACTTATCGGCAATCTTTCCATGCTTGATCTCTATTGCCGCCTGGCGCCGCACGAGCGCAAGCGTCATCGGCCGCCGCCCGAACGGCGTCGTCACATTCCCCGAGTGCATTGTCTCTCACCTTTCACCAGGCAAACGAAATTCGCTCACCAAAACGGCGCCAAAGACTCTTGACGAGGATTCGAGGAAATGCGATTCTGTTCTTGCTACAGAGACAGAAGGGCTTCCACGACGGCGACGTTGAGGGAGCTCTTTTCTTTTGCGGGTTACACTCCCTGTTTCCGTTGATGCGTTGCGCGATGCTCCTGGTAGAGCGCCGGCAAATGCTCGAGTACGAAAGCCGCGAAATCCGGCGTGGCTTTCCTGTCAATGGTAATTTCGACCTTGCTCTTGCTCTGCGTGACCTGCGCAAGCCTGTCGCCATCGGGGGTCGACATGACGTCTGGCAACCCGCGCGCAATCCGACGCGGTTTCAAATGGTCGATCACCGCCTTGAACCGGTCTGACGACGGCAGCGCCTGCACCTCTTCCGAGGCCGCATATTTCGCCGCGCCTCCCGGAGACGATGCTTTCTCAACCAGCTCTGCCAATTGCTGCCAACTTGGGCGTCCAACGCCTGGAGCGGCGCCAATGGCATCGATCAATTCAGAGGGGAGGGCGTCGACAAGCAGGAGCATCTTCGACAAGTTGCTTTTGTCGATTGACATTGCCGCGATGACGATTTCTCGTGGAAACTGCTTGTTTAGCTTGTGTGCGAAACGTGCCTTTTCGATGAAGGTGAGGTCTTCGCGCTCATTGTTTTCCTGACCCTGTGCGATAACCAACTGCTCGTCCGTCAAGTCCCGAACAACCGCCTTGACCGGCAGTCCTAGCTCCGAAACGGCGCGCAGCCGGCGGTGTCCAAAGGCAACCTGGTAGCGCGCGGGTTTAACGGGATGAGGTCTCACAAGGATTGGGACCTGCTGTCCTTGCTCGCGGACGGATGCAAGAAGTCCTTCGATATCACCTTGCATACGATCCTGAACGAAGGACGACTCGATTGACGACGTGTCCAGTTCAACCACGGCCTGACCTTCGGCTAGACGCCGCTCGATCTCGTCGGCACGACCAAGACGATCATTTTGCTCGCGCAACGCGTTACCGATGTTTGCAGTCAGCTTCGTCGCTGGATCTCGTTCTTTTCTGGTCACGCCGAGAAGCGGCATGGAGCGAGTCTTTGCCGCTCTGTGTTCAGCAGCTGATGAGCTGTCGGGGGCGTCCGTGGAGACGTCAAGGAGGTGCTTCCGACTCATGTGGTTCTACCCCATGCTTTTTTGATCAGAGTTTCGATCTCGTCGTTGACGGCGTTCATCGCCTCTAAGGCCCGATCATAGGTTGAGCGCGTGAACTGTCCGCGCTCAACCTCAAAGAGGGTTTGATTTGTCAGACCAGCGTCCGAAACGGCCGTCGTCTTGAGCATCGGAAAATTGAGGACATTTTCGCCGAAGATCGAACGCAGATAGCCCACCATCTGGTTCTGCGGGCCATCGCTCGGTTCAAAACGAGTGACGAGGTAGCGCATCCAATTGAACTTGAACTGGGCGCCTGCATTCTCGATTTCCCGAAGGAGATTCGAGGTCATCGCCAGAAACTGGTTCATCGACATTACATCCAACATCTGCGGATGGACGGTGACGAGGATCGAGGTTGCGGCAGTCAGAGCCGAAAGAGTGAGGTAGCCAAGTTGAGGAGGGCAATCGATAACGACGACATCGTAGTTGTCCGCGATGTCTTCGATGACCTGACTGATCCGACCGTAAAAAAGCGTGTCGCCTTCCTTCCGGTTCATAAGCGCGCGGGGGGTGTCGTGCTCGAACTCCATCAGTTCAAGATTGCCGGGAATTAGATGAAGATCCGGGATGTACGTTCCTCGGACAACCTGCTCGATTGGGACCTGCTCGTCATCATACCGGATGGCGCCATAGAGTGTTTCGTTCGGACCAACGTCAGTTTCTGGCTGACTGCCGAAGAGTGCGGAAAGGCTTGCTTGGGGATCAAGATCAATCGCCAGAATTCGGTAGCCACGCATTGCCAAGTACTGTGCCAGATGCGCGGCCGTCGTCGTCTTGCCCGAGCCGCCTTTGAAATTCATCACCGAGATGACTTGAAGCTGCTCTCCCGTGCGACGATGGGGCAGGTGGCGCCGGTTCCCGCGGCCAATCAGGTCCAGGTGCTTACGGATTGAATGAATATCTTCGATCGTAAACGTGCGTCGACCGCCAGGACTCATGCTAACGTGCAATTCAGGCATTTCCGAAGCAGTTTGCCTAAGATAAGACTCACCGATGCCAAGCAATTTTGAGGCTTCTGACGGTGCAAAGGATCGAATGCCCTTTTCGGACGTCGGCGGGAAGACCTTGAGATGATGGGCTTGAAGTTGGCTGGAGAGAGCGTCGGCATGACGCTCCATCAATGCGGTCAACCCTTCGACGACTGGCGCTGTTTTTGCTGCGGTCTTCGCCAT
>NZ_JBPWPW010000003.1:0-565647 GCF_051811185.1 Rhizobium sp. 62_C5_N11_2 | reverse complement strand
ATCTGTCGTCGATACGCTAATGTTGTCCAAAACACCCAATCCTTTTCGATGCGCTTTTCTGTCAACATAGCGTCAAAAAGCGTATCAAAAGTGACACGATTCGGGATTCGCAGCAACAATAGGGCTAAGCCACTATCCACAGGCCCGGTTGGCCGCGGCCAACTCATCGTTCAGCCCTTGCGACGTCCAAGCTTTTTCGGCATGACCGCCAGGACTCAACGGGGAGCATCCGCTTGAAGCATATCCATATCATCGGCATCGGCACGGGCAACCCGGAGCACCTGACCATACAGGCCATCAACGCTATGAACGCAGCCGACGTGGTCTTCCTGCCGGTCAAGGGCGTCGGCAAGGAAGAGCTCGCCGAAATCCGGCGGGATATCTGCGACCGCTATTTCACACGGCCGGCCGGCAGGATTTCAGAGTTCGCGGTGCCGCAAAGGCAGACGGCAGACAAGACCTATGTGCGGAGCGTCGACGCCTGGCACGGTGAGATCGCCGGCATCTATGCAGAACTGATCTCCGGTCTCCCTGATGATGGCAGCGGCGCCTTTCTCGTCTGGGGCGATCCCAGTCTCTACGACAGCACGATCCGCATCATCGAACGCGTGCGGCAGGAAAGCAGCCTGGATTTCGATTACAGCGTCATCCCCGGCATCACCAGCATCCAGGCGCTGGCGGCCAGCCACAGAATCCCCGTCAACCTCGTCGGCAAACCGATCGAGATCACCACAGGGCGCAGGCTGGCACAGGATGGACTTCTAACCGACAGCACCGTCGTCATGCTTGACGGCGAACAGGCTTTTGCGAAGATCGACGATCCCGATGCCGAGATCTTCTGGGGCGCCTATCTCGGCACCAAGGACGAGATCGTCAGATCAGGACGACTTGGCGACATCGCCACCGACATTCTGACGCTCAGGGCCGAGGCCAGGCAGCGGCACGGCTGGATCATGGACATCTATCTTCTGCGCAAGGGACGGGATTTCGACGATTAGCCAGTGCGAAGCCTTTCCAGCATGCTTTGCCGGCCCGGCTGCGATCATGTAAGAAGTGGCCAGAGGATCGAGAATGAGCATTAAGGCCGCAAAGGCAAGCGACAGGACAGGCGAGGCGGATCTGCACGGTCGCCCGGCGGCAAAGATGGGTAGACGCGGCGCCTGCCCCGCCCTTGCCGCGCCGATGCCGACCGGCGACGGTTTGCTGGTACGGCTGCGGCCGACCGGCGGCACGTTGACGCTGTCGCAGTTCGCAAGCCTTGCCCGCTCCGCCGCAGCACATGGAAACGGCATTCTCGAAATCACCGCCCGCGGCAATCTGCAGATCCGAGGCCTTCGGGCCGAGACCGTCGGACAGCTCGCGGCCGATATCGATGCCGCCGGTATCACCGTGCCGGAAGGGCCGGCAATCGAGACATCGCCGCTGCACGGCATCGACCCGGAAGAGATAAGCGATCCGGCCGTGATGGAAATGGCCTTGCGTGCTACGCTCCACGATCTGCTTGCCTCGCCGCGGCTCGCGCCGAAGCTCTCGCTTATCGTCGACGGCGGCGGTTCCTTCGGATTGTCAGCACTGTCCGCCGACATTCGTGTCGTCGCGCAATTCGGCGCGGATTGGCTTGTCGCGATCAATGGCGACGGTGGAACTGCAATCCCAGTCGCGATCGGCCCTGCGGAGGCGGCGATATCAGCCGTTGGCGAAATTCTGAGCTTGTTGGCGACCCTCGGGCAGGGCAGGCGAGCAAAGGATATCGACGCGACGCTTCTGCGGGCGCGTTTTCCCGCGATGGATGGCATTCAATTCATTTCGTCTCGCGCGGCAGTCATGCCGCTTGCCGGCTCGCACAGGCTTGACGACGGCAAAATCATACTCGGCGTCAGGCCGGAATTCGGGCAGATGAGAGCGCCCGATCTGGTCGCTTTGCTCGATCTGGCAAAGGCCCGTGGCGCAACAGCCATCCGGCTTGCGCCCGGTCGCGGTTTCTTCCTCATCGGGCTTTCCGACGATGCAGTGCTGGCTATGCAGATCGCCGCAGCCAGACATGGCTTCAGCAGCCAGCCTGGCGAGAATACCGAGCATATCGCCGCCTGTGCCGGCGCCGGCGCCTGCGGTTCCGCTTTCTACGAGACGCGGACCCTTGCGCGCCGTCTCATTGCCGCAGCACCTGCCCTTTTCGACGGTTCGCTGACGCTGCATCTATCCGGCTGCGCCAAGGGCTGCGCTCATGCCCGGCCGGCGCTGACCCTGACGGGCTCAGCGGAAGGTTATGGGCTCATCCTCAATGGGCTTGCGGCGGATCAGCCGGACGAACGGATCGCTGGCGGTCGGATCGATTTCGCTATAGAGAGGCTCGCCCGGTCCATCGAAGACAACAAAGACGCTGGCGAATCGACCGCCGCCTGCCTTACACGGCTCGGCGCCACCGGTGTTTCGAAGGCGCTGCGACAGGAATAGGAATGCCAGACTACGATTATATCCGCAACGGCGATGCGATCTACGAGCGTTCCTTTGCCATTATCCGTGCCGAGGCCGATCTTTCGCGCTTCACCGACGATCAAGCCGAAATCGCCGTGCGCATGATCCATGCCTGCGGGCTGGTCGAGGCAGCGGAACATTTCCTGTTTTCCGCCGATTTCGTCAGCGCTGCGCGCGATGCGCTGAAGGGTGGCGCGCCAATCTTCTGCGACGCGGAAATGGTGTCCCAGGGCGTCACCCGGGCGCGGCTGCCGGCGCTGAACGAGGTGATCTGCACGCTGCGCGATCCCGCGACACCGGAGCTTGCGCGCGAGACCGGCAATACGCGTTCGGCCGCCGCCATGCATCTCTGGCTCGATCGGCTCGGCGGCAGCGTTGTCGCGATCGGCAATGCGCCGACCGCCCTCTTCCATCTGCTTGAACTCCTGCGCGACGGCGCCCCGAAACCCGCGGCGATCCTCGGCATGCCTGTGGGCTTCGTCGGCGCGGCGGAATCCAAGGATGCATTGGCGGAAAATTCCTACGGCGTACCCTTTGCCATCGTCCGCGGCCGGCTCGGCGGCAGCGCCATGACGGCTGCCGCCATCAATGCATTGGCGAGGCCAGGCCTATGACGACAAGCGGCCGTCTCATCGGCGTTGGCACGGGTCCTGGCGACCCGGAGCTCCTCACCCTCAAAGCCGTGCGCGCCATCGAAGGCGCGGATGTGATTGCTTATTTCGCCAAGCAGGGCAGGGGCGGCAACGGCAAGGCGATCGTCGAGCCGCTGCTGAAATCAGGCGTGACGCTGCTGCCGCTCTATTATCCCGTGACGACCGAGATCGACAAGAACGACGAACGCTATCAGAGCCTGATCACCCAATTCTACGATCTGTCTGCCAAAGCGGTCGCCGGGTATCTCGATGCCGGACTGACCGTCGCCGTTCTCAGCGAAGGCGATCCGCTCTTCTACGGCTCCTATATGCATCTGCATGTCAGGCTTTCCCAGCGCTACCCGACGGAAGTGATCCCCGGCATCAGCGCCATGTCGGGCTGCTGGTCGCTTGCCGGCATGCCGATCGTCCAGGGCGACGACGTGCTTACCGTACTGCCCGGTACGATGGCCGAGACCGAGCTGACGCGCCGCCTTGCCGATACGCAGGCCGCCGTCATCATGAAGGTCGGCCGCAATCTGCCGAAGATCCGCCGGGCGCTCGCAGCGGCCGGCCGGCTTGCGGAAGCCGTCTATGTCGAGCGCGGCACCATGGCGAATGCGGCGATGGAAAAGCTTGCCGACAGGACAGATGGCGATGCCCCGTATTTTTCGCTGGTGCTGGTGCCGGGCTGGGAGGGCAGCCGATGAGCGGCAGGCTTTTCGTGATCGGCACCGGCCCCGGCAATCCCGAGCAGATGACGCCGGAGGCTTTGACCGTCGTCGACCAGGCAACGGATTTCTTCGGCTACGGACCCTATCTCGACAGGCTGCAGCTTCGCGACGATCAGCTGCGCCATGCCTCGGACAATCGCGAGGAGCTCGACAGGGCGGAGGCAGCCCTCGCCATGGCGGCTGACGGCGCGAAGGTCTGCGTCGTCTCCGGCGGCGACCCCGGCGTCTTCGCCATGGCGGCCGCCGTCTGCGAGGCAATCGAGAACGGGCCGGCCGCCTGGCGCTCGGTCGATCTCACCATTCTGCCCGGCATCACGGCGATGCTGGCCGTGGCGGCAAGAGCCGGTGCCCCGCTTGGCCACGATTTCTGCGCCATATCGCTGTCTGACAATCTAAAGCCTTGGAATATAATAGAAACACGCCTTGAACTGGCGGCAAAAGCGGGCTTCGTCATCGCGCTCTATAATCCGATCAGCCGGGCGCGGCCATGGCAGCTCGGCGACGCCTTCAAGCTGTTGCGCAACCATCTGCCTGCAGCAACGCCGGTTATATTCGGGCGCGCGGCCGGGCGGCCGGACGAGCGCATCGCGGTCCAGCCGCTGTCGCAGGCGGATGCGTCGATTGCCGATATGGCGACCTGCATCATCATCGGCTCGGCCGAGACACGCATCGTCACGCGGCCAGGCAGGCTGGACCTCGTCTATACGCCGCGTTTCATGGCGGGAGGAAACAGGTGATCGATCGCCGCCAGCGCCGCCTCGACAGTTTCGACCGCCTTGACCATAGAGGCCGGCGCGCGCACCACCATCATCACCTCGATACCGAGCAGACGGGCGGCCTCGATCTTCGCATAGGTGGCCGCACCGCCGCTGTTCTTGGCGACGATGACGTCGATATCGTGCTGTCTCAGCAGATCGCATTCACCGTCCAGCGTGAACGGACCCCGATCGAGGATGTAGTCGACATTATCAAGCGCAAGCGGCGGTTCGACGGGATCGACGCTGCGAATAAGATAGTGATGTTGCGGTGCGGCTTCCGCATGATGCGCACCCTGCCGGCCCGTCGCCAGGAAGACATGGCGGGGGGAGGGGCCAAGCGCATCGATGGCAGCCGGAATGCTCTGCACGTCCCGCCATCGATCGCCCGGTCGGCGTTGCCATTCGGGACGGCGCAGTGCGATGGCAGCGATACCGCTGGCCTCAGCCGCGAAAGCGGCATTGGCCGAAATGCGCTCGGCGAAAGGGTGCGTGGCGTCGAACAACAGGTCATATCCGCCGGCCTTCAGGAAATCGGCGAGTGCGGCAGCGCCGCCGAAACCGCCGATGCGGACCGGAACAGGCTGCGTGGCCGGTTTTTCGGTGCGTCCGGCAAGCGACAACAAAACATCGCAATCATCCCGCGCCGCGAGCGCCTCGGCCAGCAGCCGCGCCTCGCTGGTGCCGCCGAGGATCAAGATGCGGGGTCGTCCCATGTCTGATGTCGCCCCTCCGTCCGGCCAGCGTTGGCTGACTATTATCGGCATCGGCGAGGATGGTCCAGAAGGGCTGGGCGAGGCGGCGAAGAGGCTGATCGCAACCGCACCCGCCGTCTTCGGCGGTGCGCGACACCACGCACTCGCTGCCTCGCTGATCACAGGCGAAAGGCTTTCCTGGCAGAGCCCGTTCGAGCGCTCGGTCGACGCTATCCTCGAAAGGCGTGGCACGCCTGTTGTCGTGCTCGCCTCTGGCGATCCCTTTCTCTATGGCGTCGGCGCAACGCTCTCCCGCCACGTGGCGGCGGAAGAGATGCGCACCATCCCCGCACCCTCGGCCTTCAGCCTTGCTGCCTCCTGCCTTGGCTGGCCGCTGCAGGACGTCGCGACGATCTCGCTGCATGGGCGGCCGATCGACCTGATCCGGCCGCATCTGCACCCCGGGCGGCGCATCCTCGCGCTGACCTCGGACGAGAATGGGCCCGGCGAACTGGCTGCCCTCATGACTGCCGCTGGCTTCGGTCAGTCGCGACTTACGGTGCTCGAGGCGCTTGGCGGTGCTCGGGAACGGCAAAGAAGTGCTGTGGCAGCGGATTTCGATCTCGTGGACATCGATCCCCTAAATGTCTGCGCCGTCGATGTTGCGGCAGGGGAGGGGGCTCGCATCCTGCCTTTTGCCGCAGGGCTCGAAGACGAGCTGTTCGAGAATGACGGACAGATCACCAAGCGTGAAATCCGGGCGATGACGCTTTCCGCACTCGCGCCGCGTCACGGCGAGCTGCTCTGGGATATTGGCGCAGGCTCGGGATCGATCGGCATCGAATGGATGCTGGTCGATCCCAGCCTGAGGGCAATCGCCGTCGAACAATCGCCGGAACGGGCAGCACGGGTCGCCCGCAACGCAGGCGCCTTCGGCGTACCGCATCTCGCCGTCATTGAGGATACGGCGCCCGACGCGCTGAAGGGCCTGCCGGAACCGGATGTGATCTTCCTCGGCGGCGGCGGTAGCGAGCCGGGTGTTGTCGATACTGCAATTGCCGCGCTGAAGCGGGGAGGGCGGCTCGTTGCCAATGCCGTGACGCTGGAGATGGAAGCGGTGCTGCTCAGTGAACATGCCAAACGCGGCGGCTTCCTCACGCGGATCGAAATATCGCGCGCCCAGCCCGTCGGCGGCATGACCGGCTGGCGGCCGGCCATGCCGGTAACGCAGTGGCGCTGGACGAAAGGATGACGAGATGACGGTGCATTTCATCGGCGCGGGACCAGGTGCTGCGGATCTGATCACGGTGCGTGGCCGTGATCTCATCGCCCGGTGCCCGGTCTGTCTCTATGCCGGCTCGATCGTCTCGGCCGAACTGCTGCAATATTGTCCGGCGGGCGCGCGCATCGTCGATACGGCGCCGATGTCGCTCGACGAGATCGAGGCAGAATATCTTCGCGCTGCCGCGGCGGGCCAGGATGTCGCCCGGCTGCATTCCGGCGATCTCTCGGTCTGGAGTGCGGTCGCCGAGCAGGTGCGCCGGCTTCAAAAACACGGCATCGACTATACGATGACGCCAGGCGTTCCGGCCTTTGCCGCCGCAGCCTCAGCCCTCGGCCGAGAGCTGACGATCCCGGCCGTGGCGCAGAGCCTGGTGCTGACCCGCGTTTCCGGCCGCGCGTCACCAATGCCCAACGACGAGACACTGGCGAAGTTCGGCGCGACGGGCGCCACGCTGGCAATCCATCTGGCAATCCACGCGCTGCAGCAGGTGGTCGAAGAGTTGACGCCGCTTTACGGCGTCGACTGCCCGGTCGCCATCGTCGTCAAGGCCTCCTGGCCAGACGAGCGCATCCTGCGCGGCACGCTCGCCGATATCGAGGCAAAGGTTGCGGCCGAACCGATCGAACGCACAGCGATCATCTTCGTCGGCCCCTCGTTGGCAGTGGAGGATTTCCGCGAAAGCTCGCTCTACGATCCGGCCTATCAGCGCCGGTTCAGAGGTAGAGAGTAGCGTCAAGCGACCGCGCGGCTTTTAGACCCGCGCGCTGAGATACTCCATGCTGGCGCGCAGCGCGCCGGCCGGGTCTTTCAGCGCATGCACCTCCGCCGCAAAGGGCTCGAAGGAGAACGGGCCGGTATAGCCCGCCTGCAGCAGCGCCCTGACCTGCCCGGCATTGTCGAGCCGGTCGTCGGCATCCACGAGCACGCGACGGGAATCGCGCATGTCGGCAACGGAAACGGAGGGATCGCTGACCCCGGAAATGTGAACGAGGCCGGCCAGCTCAGGGAAGGTCGCCGCTTCGCCGGCAAGGTGATGGTGGAAGGTGTCGTGGACAAGCCTGAAGGTCGATTCCGCGCCAAGTTCCCTGATGGCCTCGGCCGCCTCGGTCTTCGAGCGCAGCGAGCAGATCTCGAAACCGAGCGGCTCGACGAGACCGATAATGCCGGCTTCCTCGAGCATCGGCTTCAGCGCAATCAGAGACTGGCGCAGATTGGCCTGCCGTTCGCCATCGGCGCAGCCGGTGCCGTCGTTCTTCGGAACGAGGACGAGCGCCTTGGCGCCCGACGCGCCGGCATAATCGATCAGTTCCTGCGCTTCAGCGGCCCGGGTCGCGTTCCACTCATTGAAGCGCTGCAGGGCGTTGATCGAGATGATCGTCACGCCATGGCGGGCGGCCGCTTGTCTGATCGTTTCGGGTTGGGTGCCGTCGAGGATGGCATTGCCGGAAAGGTCGTTGCGGATCTCGACGGCATCGATGCCGAGCGATCGGGCCAGCGCGAAAAAATCGTCGATGGCAAGCGACGGCGCGGCCATATGGTTGAGCGCAAAACGGATCGAAGTCATGACTGGTTCTCCTCCTGATCTCCGCGTCAGGGCGGAGCGGTCCTCGTGAATGGGTCAGCGAATCTCTATCGGAATTCGCGTCGCAATCCATCCGTCATCGCCGGCGCCGGCTTTCATTGCTGAGAGAATTTCGAACGGAATGATGGAATTCCATCACGCCTTAGATGTTCTCGGAAATATGAATATCGAAAGGCAGGAAGAGCTGTCCGGGAACAGCCGTTTCGCCGTTTTCGATGGCGCCGGTCATCAGGACCATCAACTCCTTACAGAGGGCGGGCAGGGGGGTGCCGATCGCCATGGCGACGATATCGTCGGCAAGGCCGGCTTTGCTGTCGGGCGTCAGCTCGTTGACCACGAGGACGATCTTGCCGCCGACGCCTTCTTCGCGGAATGCCGAAATTGCCCCCTCCATGCCGCCGCCGCAGACATAGAGGCCGACGAGATCGGGATGTTTCTGCAGCAGCGTCAACGTCGCCTCATGCGTGATCTCGGCAGTCTCGAGATTGATCAGCGTGTCGACGACATCGAACTCAGGCGCATTCTCGCGAAAATAGGAGCGAAAGCCGATCTCTCTGAGTTCATGGCCGTGAAAGCGGTGGCTGCCGACGAAACAGGCGACCTTGCCGGGCGTGTGTGCCGTGCGCGCAATCGTCCAGGCGGCAGTACGCCCGACCTTGCGGTTGTTGACGCCGACATAGGCGTCGCGCACACCCGTGGCGAGGTCGGAGAGCAACGAGAACACCGGAATACCGCGCTCCTTCAACTCCTCGACCGCCGTCGTCACCGCCGGATAATCCGGGCCAACGAGAGCCACGGCCTGGTTGCGGGCGCCAAGCGTCTTGATCTTTTCGACGATCGCAGCCGGTGTCGCGGCTGACGGAAAGTCGATCTGCGTCTGGATGCGCGCACTCGTCAGCGCGCGCGCGGCGGTTTCGATCTCGCGCACGAAGCTCTGATAGAAGGGCTGCATCGGCTTCTGCAGCAGGAAGGCGAGCCTGTATTGCGGCAGATCCTCGAAGACGCGCTGCTTGATCAGGCCGACGGCGTGATAGCCGATCGACTGCGCCGCATCATAGACCCGTCGCGCCGTTTCCTCGCGCACGCGGTGGCGGGCGTTGAGAACGCGGTCGACGGTGGCGACGCTGACGCCGGAGGCGCGGGCGAGATCGGATATGGTGGGACGGCGCATCGGCGTTCCTGATGGATTCGATCATGAATGCAAGTCATTCGTGATGGTTTTTGATAGATTATATCAAGCCTGCATTGAGCGCTTTCCAAAGTCAACCTATTCTCCGAGGCAAGGGCAACGGGAGGCGGATAATGGCGACCCAGACAAAGAAGCGCGACTACGACCTTCTCGGCGAAAGCGGCCGCACCGCCGTCGAGACGGGGCTGGCGGCAGCCGAATGGTATCACACCGACATTCCCCGCAAGGAGATGAAGGCGCTGATGCAGCGCTCCGATGCGCCGGCGATCCGCGACACGGCCCTCTGGCTCGGCAGCATGGTCGTCCTTGCCGGGCTCGGCATCTATTTCTGGGGCTCGTGGATCGCGCTGCCCTTCTTCCTCGCCTACGGCGTGCTTTACGGCTCGGCCTCCGATAGCCGCTGGCACGAATGCGGCCATGGCACCGCCTTCAAGACGCGCTGGATGAACGATGTCGTCTACCAGATTGCCTGCTTCATGATCATGCGCAATCCGGTGACCTGGCGCTGGAGCCATGCGCGCCATCACACGGATACGGTGATCGTCGGCCGCGATCCCGAGATCGCCGTCATGCGGCCGCCCGATCTCTTCCGGCTGGTGCTTAATTTCTTCGGCATCCTCGACGCCTGGCATGCAATCGTCGACATGCTGCGCAATGCCTTCGGCGGCGTCAGCGCGGCGGAAAAAACCTTCATTCCCGAGATGGAGCAGCCAAAGGCCATCCGCATCGCCCGCATCTGGCTGGCGATCTATCTTGCAACGATCGCGGCCGCGATCGCCATGGGTTCGATCCTGCCGCTGATGCTGATCGGCCTGCCGCGCCTCTATGGCGCCTGGCACCATGTGCTGACCGGACTGCTGCAGCATGGCGGCCTTGCCGACAATGTGACCGACCATCGGCTGAACAGCCGCACGGTCTATATGAACCCCATCAGCCGATTCATCTACTGGAACATGAACTACCACGTCGAGCATCACATGTTTCCGATGGTGCCCTACCACGCGCTGCCCCAGCTGCACGCGATGATCAAGCACGACCTGCCGGCACCGAACCCGTCGATCTTGTCCGGCTATCGCGAGATGATCCCTGCCTTCCTGCGCCAGCTGCGCAACGAGGACTATTTCCTTAAGCGCGAACTGCCGGCCACCGCGCGGCCCTATCGCGAGGAATTTCACAACGAGCTGGCCCCGGCCGCGCAATAACGACAATCAAGGGAGGACAAGATGAGCGGAAATTGGATCCAGGTCTGCGACAAGGACGAGATCGACGAGGAGGATGTCATCCGCTTCGATCACGGCGGGCGCACCTTCGCGGTCTATCGCAGCCCGGACGACGAATTCTTCGCGACCGACGGGCTCTGCACGCATGAACATATCCACCTCGCCGACGGGCTTGTCATGGATGAGATCATCGAATGTCCAAAACATAATGGCCGCTTCAACTACAAGACGGGCGAAGCCAAGGGTGCGCCGGTCTGCGTCAATCTCAAGACCTATCCTGTCAAGATCGAAGACGGCGCCGTCTTCATCTCGCTCTGAGGGAGGCCGGCATGGCTCATTACGTCATCCTGGGCGCGGGCGAATGCGGTGCGCGCGCCGCCTTCGCCTTGCGGGAAAAGGGCTTTGCCGGCGAGATAACGCTAGTCGGCGCCGAGCCGCTTCCGCCCTATGAACGGCCGCCGCTTTCGAAGGCCGGCTCCACCGATGCAAGCGATCCGAAATTCATCGCCGCGGCGGAAAAATATGTCGAAAACGGCATCCGGCTGCTGACCGGCCTGGAGGCAAGGGATTTCGATCCCGCATCCAGGACCGTCACGCTTTCGGACGGGACGGTGCTTTCCTACAGCAAGCTTCTGCTTGCGACGGGTGCGGCCGCGCGGTCGTTCCCCGGCGCACCCGAAGGCAGCCCGCATATTCGTTCGCTGCGGACGCATTACGATGCGGCAGCACTGCGCGATGCGATGAAGCCGGGACGGCATATCGCCATCATCGGTGGCGGGTTCATCGGACTGGAACTTGCGGCCACGGCGCGGCTACTTGGCGCCGAGGTCACCGTCATCGAAGGGCTGGAACGCGTGCTGAAGCGTGGCGTGCCGGAGGAGATCGCTCATCTGCTCACCGAGCGCCACCGCGCTGAAGGCGTCGATATCCGCTGCGGCGTCTCCATCGAGGCAATGACTGCGGAAAACGGCAACGCCCAGATCCGATTGTCGACCGGCGAGGTGATCGAAGCCGATCTCGTCCTCGTCGGCATCGGTGCACGCCCGAATGTCGAGATCGCCGAAAGGGCCGGGCTGGCAATCGACAACGGCATTGCCGTCGACACCTATCTCCAGACCTCTGCTCCTGATGTCTTCGCAGCCGGCGATTGCTGCTCCTTTCCGCTGTCGATCTATGGCGGCCGGCGGGTGCGGCTCGAATCCTGGCGCAATGCCCAGGAGCAGGGCACATTGGCGGCGGCCAACATGCTCGGCCTTAACGAGGCCGTTTCGGCGGTGCCGTGGTTCTGGTCGGATCAATACGACATGACGCTGCAGATATCAGGCCTTGCCGAAGGGGCCGCCACGCATCAGCGCCGCGAGCTCGGCGCAGGCGCCTTCATTCTCTTCCATCTCGACGCCGACGGACGATTGATCGCCGCAAGCGGCATCGGGCCGGGCAATGCGGTGGCGCGCGACATCAGGCTCGCCGAAATGCTGATCGCAGCGCGCGCCCATCCGAACCCGGCAGCACTCGCAGCCAGCGACATCAAGCTGAAATCCCTGCTGGCCGCCTGAGCTGCCCGATATTTTCACCCGATTTTTTCAAAGGAATTGATGATGAAAAAACATAGACGCGCAACCGTCGCCGATCTGCTTTCGGAAAAAGGCAAGCGCCAGCTCACCATGCTGCGCGTCACCTCGCTGGAGGAGGCGGAAGCCGCCGAAAAGGCCGGGATCGACATTGTCTCCGTGCCGCCCTCTCTGCTCGGCCCGGTCTTTCGCGAGATCGCCCCCACGCCCTTTGCCATTCCTGGGCTCGAATATGGCGACCATGTCTCGGCCGAGGACTATCTGCGTGCGGCCTTTGCGGCGCTGAAGGCAGGCGGCGACGCGGTCTATTGCGCCGCAAGCCTGCAGACGATCCGGCGCATGCGGGACGAGGGTATCCCAGTCTGCGGTCATCTCGGACTGATCCCTTCGAAGGCGACCTGGACAGGCGGCTTCCGCGCCGTCGGCAAGACGGCGGCGAGTGCCGCCGAGATCTGGCGGCAGACCAAGGCGCTGGAAGAGGCCGGCGCCTTCGCCGCCGAAATCGAAGTCGTCCCAGGGGATGTGGCTGCCGCCATCAGCAGCAACACCTCGATGCTGATGATCTCCATGGGCGCAGGCAGCGGCTGCGACGCCCAATATCTCTTCGCCGACGACGTGCTCGGCGCCAATCGCGACCACTATCCGCGCCACGCCAAGATCTATCGCGACTTTGCCACCGAACACGACCGGCTGCAGCGCGAGCGCATCGCCGCCTTTACGGAATTTGCCGAGGATGTCAGGACCGGCGCCTATCCGGAAAAGCGCCATCTCGTCGGTATCGACAACGCGGAACTGGAAATCTTCCTGCAGCGGCTGAAAAGCGAGACGGGCAATAGCTGAGGGCAAACGCGCGCTGTTGCCTCGATCATGTGGGAAGCGCCGCAAAGGCGCTTCCCCTCCATTGGCTTCCGTCCCGGCCTGTGTCAGAAATTATCCGTTCGATTCATTCGGAACGGAGTATTCGGTCCCCTGTGACGATCGGCTTTGCGCATGCGGAATTGATTGCGGTGCTCGTCGCGGTGACGGGGGACGAGCCGCGCGTAATGACCATCCGTTCCGGCAATGCGCTGCCGTCGGGGCCTTTCGAAATGGGTCATCGCACCCTGCAATCGGGCCTGCGCGAATGGGTGCAGGAGCAGACGGAACACCCCGTCGGTTATCTCGAACAGCTCTATACTTTCGCCGACCGCGACCGGAACAACGACATCCCAGGCGGGCGGACGATCTCGATCAGCTATCTCGGCCTCGTCAACGAGCAGTCAGGCGCCGGCCGGCCGGGATGGCACGGCTGGTACGAATATTTCCCCTGGGAAGACCACCGGCAGGGCCGGCCAGCCGTGCTTGACGAGATCATGGCGCGTCTGAGGAGCTGGGCCGATGCCGATCCGGCAAGGCGCGACCATCGCCATCGCCGGGCGGATTTCACCTTCGGCCTCGATGGCGGCGGCTGGAACGAGGATCTGGCCCTGCAGCGCTACGAACTGCTTTACGAGGCGGGGCTCGTCTCGGAAGCCGGATGCGGCGCGGAGGCCAATCTCGGCCTGGCAATGTTTGCCGATCACCGCCGTATTCTCGCAACCGGAATCGCCCGGCTGCGCGCCAAGATCAAATACCGCCCCGTCGTCTTCGAGTTGATGCCGGAGAGCTTCACGCTGCTGAGGCTTCAGCGCACCATCGAAGCCTTGGCGGGGCTGACGCTGCACAAGCAGAACTTCCGCCGCCTCATCGAACAGCAGGAACTGGTCGAGGAAACCGGCGGCACCGAAAGCGAAACCGGCGGCCGGCCGGCCAAGCTTTTCCGCTTTCGCCACACCGTGCTCGAAGAACGGGCGCTGGCAGGAACGAAATTACCGCTCTCCCGCAATTGACATATGCTCACCGTGAGAATATCTCTTTGCCTATGATATGCTCAATTGGAGCATAATTAGGAGCCGGTCATGAATTATCCTGTTTCCGCATCCTCGCTCTACGAGCGCGTCAGCCGCGTCATTCCCAAAGCCGAATGGATGACGTTCGAAAATGACATCGACGCGATCCTCGAACTCAAGCGCCGCCGCAACGCCGTCATTCTCGCGCATAACTATCAGACACCGGAGATCTTCCACGGCGTGGCCGATATCGTCGGCGACAGCCTGGCGCTCGCCCGCAAGGCAATCGAGGTCGATGCCGATGTCATCGTGCTTGCCGGCGTGCATTTCATGGCCGAGACCGCCAAGCTGCTGAACCCCGAGAAAACCGTGCTGATCCCGGATCTCGCCGCCGGCTGTTCGCTGGCGGATTCGATCACGCCCGAGGATATCGCCCTGCTGCGCCAGGCCCATCCCGGCGTGCCCATCGTCACCTATGTCAATACCTCGGCCGCAGTGAAGGCTGCCTCCGATATCTGCTGCACCTCGGGCAATGCCAAACAGGTGGTGGAATCGCTCGGTGTGCCGAAGGTGCTGATGATCCCGGACGAATATCTGGCGCGCAACGTCGCCCGCGAGACTGATGTCGAGATCATCGCCTGGCACGGCCATTGCGAAGTGCATGAACTCTTCACCGCCGAGGACGTGCGCCAGCTGCGCGAAAACCATCCCGGCGTAACAGTGCTCGCCCATCCCGAATGCCCGCCCGATGTGGTGGCCGAAGCTGATTTCGCTGGCTCCACCGCTGTCATGTCGGATTATGTCGGCAGGCAGAAACCGGCGCGCGTCGTGCTGCTCACCGAATGCTCGATGAGCGACAATGTCGCCGTGCACCATCCCGATGTCGAATTTATTCGCCCCTGCAATCTCTGCCCGCACATGAAGCGGATCACCCTGGCCAATATCCGCGCCGCCCTCGAGGAAAACCGCCACGAGGTCACCGTCGATCCGGCGATTGCTGTCGCTGCGCGCCGCGCCGTCGAAAGGATGCTGGCGATATGACCGAGATTCTCGAGCATCTTGCCGGACGCACGGTAATCGTCGGCAGCGGGCTTGCGGGGTTGATGACCGCGCTGACGCTGGCGCCCGAACCTTCCGTGATCGTCACCCGCGCGGCCCTTGGCGCGGAAACATCGAGCGCCTGGGCGCAGGGCGGCATCGCCGCCAGCGTCGGCGCCGACGACAGTGCGGTGCTGCATCTTGCCGATACGCTTGCCGCCGGCGACGGGCTTTGCGATCCGGCCATTGCCGCCGGTATCATCGCCGAGGCACCGGCAGCGATCGCCGCGCTGGAGCAAGCTGGCGTGCGGTTCGACCGGAATGCCGCCGGCGAACTCTCGCTCGGGCTGGAGGCTGCGCACAATCGCCGCCGTATTGTCCATGCCGAAGGCGATGGCTCGGGTGCGGCGATCATCGCCGCGCTGATCAAGGCGGTGATGACAACGCCGGCTATATCAGTGCTCGAAGGTTTCGAGGCGCGGCGGATTCTGATGGACGGCGAGCAGGTCGCCGGCCTGCTCTGCGCGACCGCGAATGGCGCCGCCATTCTGCCGACTTCACGGGTCGTGCTCACCACCGGCGGCATTGGCGGGCTTTACGACGCGACCACCAATCCGATGGGCAATTTTGGCCAGGGGATCGCGCTCGCAGCAAGGGCCGGTGCCGCGCTCGCCGATATGGAATTCGTTCAGTTCCATCCAACGGCGCTCGATTCACGCCGCAGGCCGCTGGCGCTCATCAGCGAGGCAGTGCGCGGGGAGGGGGCTTTGCTCGTCAACGAACGCGGCGAACGGTTCATGGCCCGCATTCCAGGGGCCGAGCTTGCATCGCGTGACGTGGTGGCGCGAGCGATCAGCGCCGAAATCGCCCGCGGCGGACGAGTCTTTCTCGATACCCGCGATGCTCTCGGCAGCCGCTTTGCCGCTCGCTTTCCTGTCATCTCGTGCCTTTGCGGTGAGGCCGGCATCGATCCGGCGAGAGACCTCATTCCTGTGCGCCCGGCCGTTCACTATCACATGGGCGGCGTGGCCACGGATGCAAATGGCCGCAGTTCGGTTCCCGGTCTCTGGGTCGCCGGAGAGGCGGCCTCGACCGGCCTGCACGGCGCAAACCGGCTTGCCAGCAATTCGCTGCTGGAGGCGGCTGTCATGGGCATGCGGGCGGCACGCGACATTTCAGGCATGCCGGCGAGTGGTACCGGCACTATCTCCGCCGGGAGTCTCCCGGCGCCGGCCGATGCGTCAGTCGTGCGGCCGATCGTCTCGCGCCATCTCGGCGTGTTGCGCAATGCCGGCGCCCTTCATGGCGCGATCGCCTCCCTGCTGCCGCTGGCCGAAGGGAACGGCGCTGCCGCCGATCCGGCTATCGTCGCGCTGCTGATCGCCGTCTTTGCCAGCCTGCGAATGGAATCGCGCGGTGCCCATGCCCGCACCGACTTTCCGCTGAAGCTCGCCGACGCCAACCGGCGCCAGATGCACCTTTCCCAAGCGCTGGAGATCGCCCGCGCGACGCCGCCCTATGCCCTTGCAAGGAGTGCCTGAGATGAGCCTTGTTCCCCTTCCGCGCCTGATCGTCGAACCCTTGGTGCGGGCCGCCCTTCTCGAAGATCTGGGTCTTGCCGGCGATATCACCTCTGCATCGGTTATCCCTCGCGATCACCACTCGACGGTGGTAATGGCGGCCCGCCAGCCGGGCGTGATTGCCGGTCTCGATGCGGCCGAACTCGCCTTCGCCCTCGTCGATCCCGAGATCGTCATGCGCCGCCATCTCCAGGACGGCGACGCGGTCAAACCCGGCGATGTGATCGCCACCATCGAAGGCCCTTCGCGTGGCCTGCTGAGCGCCGAGCGCACCGCGCTGAATTTCCTCGGCCATCTCTCAGGCATCGCCACAGTGACGGCAGGGATCGCCGCCGCCATCAGGGGTACCAAGGCTTCCGTGGCCTGCACGCGCAAGACGACGCCGGGCCTCAGGGCGCTGGAGAAATATGCGGTGCGAGCCGGTGGCGGCATGAATCACCGTTTCGCGCTTTATGACGCAGTGCTGATCAAGGACAACCACGTCGCCATCGCCGGTGGGGTCGCTGAAGCGATCCGTCGGGCGCGGGCAGGCGTCGGCCACATGGTGAAGATCGAGGTCGAAGTGGACACCCTCGATCAGCTGCGTGAAGCTATGGAGACCGGCGTCGATGCCGTTCTGCTCGACAATATGACGCCGGATCAGCTGCGCGAGGCCGTCGCCATCGTCGCCGGCCGAGCCATCACCGAAGCATCCGGCCGCGTCACACCGATAACGGCTGCCGCAATCGCCGCTTCCGGTGTCGACCTCATTTCCGTCGGCTGGCTGACACACAGCGCCCCGGTGCTGGATATCGGGCTCGATTTCGTCGAGGCCGCGGCCGCAACGGGGGTTAGCCCGAAACGGATTGCACAGGTGCTGTGACCCCTCAGACCTGCTTCAGCTGGACGTCGTTGTCGCTGTCGAATTCCAGCAGTTCGATCATGACGCCGAGATCGGGTACCGTGTCGTAATAGGCATAGCGCCCGTGGCCACCGTCGAATTCGCCCGAAGGGCACCACGACGGAAGACGGTTGGGCTGCGACCGGCGACGGCATCATCGAGTAGGAAAAATTCGTACCACTCTTCCGCGAGACAAAGGCCGAGCATATCGTCACCGAGCATGACAATCCGGCCGACTGGCGCCGCTTCGCCCGGCGTTCGATCGAGCACATCAAGGCGCTCGGCCTTTAACGCGGCCGCGATTTGGTTGGGAATAGCGGGTGACAAGGACCATCGGCAGTGGAAATAACTTTCCGCCACGACACGCAAACCGCATCCTCACGAAAGTGTTGGCAAGCATTTCCTCCCCGTGTGGCGCGAGAATATGCAAATATTCGCTGAAAATTCTTCTTTTTAAAGCAAAACCGCTATGCGCCGGCCTCTTATGGCTCTAACATGCTTTGGATTGGCCGGTGCGCTTGTGCGCCTTGGCTTTCAGGGGTGAGAACCGAGATGCGATGGACATCCGGCAGATGCTGACGAACAGGCTGTGCCTGCTCGGAAGACCGCGATTGCTGGCGGCGGGGACGGAACTCCCCTTGCCGGAGAAGTCTTATTTTCTCCTCGCCATGCTCGCCGCCGAACCCAATTTCGAACTCGACCGCGAAACCGTCAGGCGACAGCTCTGGCAATCGGAACTACCGGAAAAACGGGCCGGCAGCCTGCGCCAGCTGCTGGCGCGCATCGAGCAGAGCGTTCCCGCCGGCCTTCCACAGCTGCTTGCCGCGACCCGAACCCATATCGGCCTTGCCGATGGCTGGGAGGTCGACGTTCATATCCTGAAACACAAAGGGCCACTCGCACCCGAAGACGGCGGCCTGCTGAACGGCGAATTGCTCGAAGGCGTCAAATCGCCGACGCAGGGCGCCGAGGACTGGCTGACCTTCGAGCGCCAGCGCGTCGACGAACTGCGCTCCGCCCATCTCACCCGGCTGGTCGAGACATCAGAAGACAGATCTGATGAAGAGCAGGTCACGCTTGCCAGGCGCCTGCTGGAACTCGACCCTGCCAGCGAGACGGCCTATCGCGCCTTGATGCGCACCTATGTCAGGATGAACGATCCGGCAGCGGCGCGTCAGGCCTATCTGAAGTGCAAGAGCCAGCTGAAGGACGATTTCGACACCGAGCCGGAAGAAAGCACCACTGCTCTTGCCCGCGAACTCAACCTGGTGCCGGCAGCACAGGCGACGTCGGGACATCCTCAGTCGGCGCTTAACCTTTCCGTCAATACGGTCGGCCAGCCGCGCATCATCATTCTGCCGCCGGAAAGTATCTTCACCGATCCGCTGATGGAGCGCGTCGGCAGGGCGCTTCTCGAAGACGTCACCATCGGCCTCAGCCAGCAGCGCGGCTTCAAGGTGATCGCTGCGCATACGAGCCTGGAGATCCTCAGCCGTTCGATCGATCCGTCGCGTGCCGTGCCCGGTCCGCTCGACCTCAGCTTTGACTATGCGGTCTATGTCACCATCCAGGGCCGCGACGAGGATGTCTTTGCGACCTGCCGGCTGACGCGGACGACGACCTCGGAAGTGATCTGGGCCATCGAACTGCCGCTGGTCATGCAGAAGATAAGCGAATCCTTCGCGCATCTGACGCGGCGGATCGTCTCCTCGCTCGCCGACACGATCGAGCGCCACGAACTGGCGATACCGATCGGCGAGGCGCCGCCGTCCGCCTACCGTCTCTACCTGGAAGGCAAGCGGCTGATCGCCCAGACCGATCTGCAGCATCTGCGCCAGGCGCGCAAATGGTTCAAATCCTCGCTCAATCGTTACGAACATTTCTCTGCCGCCCATGCTGGCATGTCGCGCGCGCTCGGCATGGAATGGCTGATCCGCGGCATGCGGGACAAGGAACTGCTCGACGAGGCGAACGGTGCTGCCCGGCTGGCGCAGCAGTCCGACCCGAACAGCGGCCGGGCCTACCGCGAGCTCGGCTTCGTGGCACTTTATCGCCGCCGCTTTGACGAAAGCCTGGAATATTTCCAGCAGGCCCAGGATCTCAATCCCAACGACGCCGACATCCTCGCCGATTTCGCCGACGCGCTTTCTCATGATGGCGATTTCGATCGAGCGCTGGAGCTCAGCCGCGCGGCCTTCAAACTCAATCCGCTGCCGCCGGACTATTATTACTGGAACCTCGGCGGCATCCACTTCATGCGCGAAGAATATGAAATGGCGATCGAGGCGCTGGAACCGGTGAAGGCGAAGCAGGCGACGGCCCGTCTGCTCGCCGCCTCGCATGCCATGGCAGGTGATACGAGCAAGGCCAGGAACTACGCTAGGGTGGTGTTGGAAAGTTTCCCGGATTTCCGCAGCGAGGACATCCGTCATTTCGTCCCCGATCGCGATCCCGCCTATACGGAACCGTTGATAAAGGGCCTGCATCTTGCCGGTCTTCCCTGATTGCATCGCCTTTTAACGAAGCCTGTAACGCTTAAATGACGCAGGCAATGTTTCCCTCCGATGGCTAACGGCAGCAAGGCGCTGCCCCACCAATCGGAGATGGAACATGAAGACGAATGCTGAAACCACTGCAGCTCAGACACAGTCTCTGCGTTTTTCTGCCGCCGCCAGGGCAGCCCTGAAGCAGGACGAACTCAACGTTTCCGCAAATGCGCTCGAGAGCCTGACGCATGCGCTGAGGTTCCGCTAAGGAACAGATCGGTATGTCCGCTTTCACCGACCTTGAAACGCTAGCCGGTGACCTTAAACGATCATCGGCCGGTGTCAGCGATTATCATGACCGCGCGGTCACGCCGGCTCAGACCCTCGCAGCCATCAGGCCGCATTTGCGCGAATTCGGCATCACGCGCGTCGGTCTCTTGACGGCACTCGATGTCTTGAACATCCCCGTCGCCTTCGCAACAAGGCCGAACAGCCATACGCTTTCGGTCTTTCAGGGCAAGGGTATCGACAATGATGCCGCCATGACCTCGGCGGCGATGGAAGCAGTCGAGACGCGGATCGCCGAAATTGCCCCCGCCGACCTGACGCAGGCGACGGTCGAGAGCATGCGGGCGGAGCGGGCCACGATGATCGATCTCGACAATGTCGCACGCTGCGCGCCCGACGAGATCGCCAGCAAGCCTATTCCCTGGTGCACGGGGCTCGACATCCTTTCCGGCAGCAGCGTCTTCGTGCCCTGGTGGCTCGTCGGTCTCGATCATCGCGGCGAGAGGCCGCCGGGCTTCGAGCAGTCGAGCGACGGGCTTGCCTCCGGCAACACGCCGTCCGAGGCGGTCCTGCATGGGCTTTGCGAGCTAGTGGAGCGCGACGCCTGGGCCTTGACCCAGCTGAAATCGCCGGAGCGCCTGAAGGAGAGCCGCGTCGACCCTGCCTCCTTCGGCGATGCGGTTATCGACGTCATGACCGACCGGATCACACGCGCCGGCATGAAACTGCTGCTGCTCGACATGACGACGGATATCGGCGTTCCCGCTTTTCTGGCAGTCATCATGCCGGGCAATCTTTCCGACCGTGTCGACGCGCGCTGGTCGCATGTCTGCGGTGGCTGCGGATGCCACCCCGATCCCGTGCGCGCCGCGCTGCGCGCCATCACGGAAGCGGCGCAGAGCCGGCTGACCGCGATCGCCGGCAGCCGCGACGATTTCTCGCCGCGCATCTACCAGCGGCTCGACCGGAGCGCGGCGATGCAGCAGGTGGTCGAACTTTGCGAGGGCGACGGTCGGATGCGCGCGTTCCACGACCGCCATCGCCGCCCGGCGACGATCCAGGAAACCACCGCCCATATTGCCGAGCGACTGGCGGCGACCGGCATCGAGCAGATCATCGTCGTGCCCTTTCCGCATCGATCCCTGCCGATCTCGGTCGTCAGAGTGATCGTGCCGGGACTGGAGGTCGATATATCGGGCCAATACATCCAGCTCGGCATGCGCGCGGTCAACACGATAAGAGGAGCCGAATCATGAAGGTGCTGTTTGTCGGCCCGAGCCTTGGCAGTGATCTTGCCGCCGCAAGAGCCGTATCTCCTTGCATCGACTTCCGGCCACCTGCCGCCGCCGGCGATATCTTGAAGGCGGTTCGGGACGGCGCCACTGCGATCGGCCTTGTCGACGGCTATTTCGGCAATCTGCCTTCGGTCTGGCACAAGGAAATACTCTACGCACTCGAACATGATGTCGCCGTTGCCGGCGGCGCCAGCATGGGGGCGTTGCGGGCAGCCGAATGTGCCCCCTTCGGCATGGTTGGGCTCGGCTCGATCTTCGAAGATTACGAGTCCGGACGGCTGCTCGACGATGAGGCCGTCGCGCTGGTGCATGCGCCAACCGAGTTCGGCTGGCTGCCGCTTTCCGTTCCCTGGGTCGATTTCGAGCCGACGATCGACGCGCTTCACGCCAAAGGCGAGATTTCGCCCGGCGAGCGCAAGAAGCTGTTGCTGGCCGGCCGGTTTCTGCATTTCTCCGAGCGCACCTATGCGAAGGTGGCCGACGAGTGCCATTTCCGCAAGCCGCGCCGCGACCATATCCTCGCCGCTATCCGCGGCAGCCGCGTCGAGCGCAAGCGCGACGACGCGCGACTGGTGCTGGAATGGCTTAGCCGGGATAAATTCCTCCCCGTCAATCGTGACTGGCGCTTTGCCGCGACCTCACATTGGGAGCTCTTGCACGCCGAAGTCACGCGCAATGCGGTTCCTGTAACGCTTGAATAACGGTCGCGGCGAGATGATGCAGCACCGATGGAATCGTAGGGTTCCACGACCAAGAGGCGGGAACGATGTTTGATCAATACAAAGAGGGTACCGGCAGCGAATACGCAAGGATCTTCCGGCTGCTGTCGGCAGCCAAGGATGAGGCTGAAAAGCTTCAGCTGCGCAATCTGATGCACCTGACGAACATGGCGCTGCTGCAGGTCGTCATCGATTGGGACGGCATAGATCCCGACAGGGAGCTTGACGTCAATCTCGAGAAGCTGCTCGGCAGCAAAGCCAAGATCGCAATGAAGGATGCCAGCGAGAATCTAATCCTGATCGATCGCCATTGAGCCCGATCGATTGCTACTGATCCCGATCGATCGCCATTGATCCGATCAACCGCTATTAATCCTCATGCGGTCCGTTTGGAGCGCGTGAAGGACAACCGGTCTATTCGGCCGCTTCGGTTTCCAACTGTTCGGTGTTGGCAATCGCCTGGACGAGCTTCAGGATCTTCTTGCGAAGCGCTTCGTTCTTGATCGAAAAGAACGCCGCATTGAGAAGGACGCCTTCGCGCGAAATGACGAATTCCTCGCTCGGAGCGGGGTTGTCGTTGGCCGTATCAGGGGTCGACAGATCGTCAAAAAACGTCCTGACATCGACCTTAAGCGCGCCGGCGATTTCGACCAGCATGCTGGCGGAAACGCGGTTGGAACCCTTTTCGTACTTCTGGATCTGCTGGAACGTTACGCCAACACGATCGCCCAGTTCCGTCTGAGAAACTTTCCTCAACAGACGCTGGATACGGATCGTCTTTCCGACGTGAACATCGACGGAATGCGGTTCTTCTTTCATCTCATTTTCCCTTCTGAAGGCAGCGGACAGGGGTCATTCCCCATATCCGTGTCAACAACTTTTAGCCGAGATAAATAAGGCTAGCAATTGCTTGCATGTAGATAGCGTTAAGCCCGAAAATCGGGCGTTTTTTGTCCCGGAATGGTACAAAAAACATGCCGAAATGGCACGCCCAGGAGACCGGTCGCTTTATTTTGTGACGTCAGAGCGACCAGAGGCGCTGCGCATTGGCGAAAAGCAACTTCGAGCGCTCTGCCTCGCTGCTACCTGAGAGCATCGCATGGGTCGCCGCAACCCAGGTAGAGAGGCCGCCACCGAGCGTGCAGACCGGCCAATCGCTGCCCCAGACGACGCGGTCCCAGCCGAAGCTTGCGATCACATGTTCGAGATAGGGCTGCAGCATTTCTGCCGTCCATGTCTTCGCATCGGCATAGGCGACAACGCCGGAGACCTTGCAGACCACGTTCGGCCGCCGGGCAATCTCTGATATGCCGGCCCTCCATGGCTGGAAGGCGTCCGAGCGGATATCCGGCACGCCGCAATGGTCGAGAACGAACTGCACATCAGGCGCAAGATCGACGAGGGCGGTTACACGGCTCGCCTGATGCGGCAATGTGCAGAGGTCGAAAGTCAGGCCGCTGCCGCTCATGCGCCTGATGTTTTCGCGAAACAGGGCGCCTTCGGAAACATCATCTGGCACCACATGCAGCACGCGGCGGAACCCCTTGACGAAGGGATCGGCCCTTTGCCGCTCGAGATAGGCGGCAAAGCCTTCCTCTTCCGGCCGGCAGGAGACGATGGCGCCGGCAATCAGACTGCCTTCCTTTTTGGCGATGCCGGCGACGTGATCGGTCTCGGCCTGCATCGCGGCGGGATCCACGTCGACCTCCATATGCAGCGCCGCGGTGATGCCGCAGCGCCGCGCTTCAGTCGCATAGGTCTCGTAGAGGAAATCATGATCGAGAGCGGGCGCGCCTGAGAGCCAGGGATAGGGCAGGGCCGATCGGTCGATGATGTGCAGATGGGTGTCGATGAACACGCTCTTCTCCTCCCAGAGTGGTTTGGCGGCAAACCTATTCCTGGTGAATGGATTGTTCAAATAGAAATTCTTAGGCCTCAGGCGGGGTTAACGACATCGGCGCCGGCAAGCAGCGAAAGCTGGGCGGCGGTTTTCTGCACCAGCATGATCGCCTGCGTGATATCGGGAGCGGACGGCGCATTGACGAGCGCGATAAAGGGGCAGGTGAGGGCGGCGATGCAGCGGCGGTCCGGCCCAAGAACCGGAGCGGAGAGATTGTAGACGCCTGATGTCTGGGCGCTCGCCATCATCTCGTAGCCGCGCTCGCGGATCTGGTGGAGGCGATCGTAGAATTCGGGGCCGAGTTCGATGTCCGAGCGGCTGCGCACATGTTCCGAGATCATCATCTCCCGCTCCTCCTCGCTGCGGAAGGCAAGCAGCACATGTCCCGAGCCGGTGTCGAAGAGGCTGATATGGGCGCCGATGCGGATCGAGAATCCCCAATAGTCCGGCGCCTCCTGCTGGGCGATGACAACAGCCGCGCCTCGATCGAAGACGGCAAGATGATTGGCCTGGCGCGTGCGCTGGGCGAGATCGCGCATCAGCGGCGTGGCATAGGAGGCAAGCCGGCGCACCGGCGCGTGCAGTTGCGCAAGACCGAAGAGCTTCAGCGTCAGCGAATAGCGGTCGCCATCCAGCCGGGTGACGTAACCGCGGCGCACCAGCCGGTCGAGCATGCGGTAGAATTCGTTGGGGCTGCGGTCGAGCCGTTTGGCGATTTCGGCCTGAGTGAGGCCACTGTCGACGCCGGCGAGCAATTCCAGGATATCGAGGCCCTTGTCGAGGGCAGGAGCGCGGTAGCGGTCGGACTCGTCGGTCTCCATTCCTTCCCCCTGTGAATATCACTCTGCATATACGCAGAACCGCAGCCGGAAAAGGAAAACTTCGCACTTGACCCTTGGTCAATCGTCTGTTTGTCTATAAACAGACAAATCATCACTGAAAAAGGTCGATCGGAAGCGAACGACTGAGCTACAGAAGGCGCCCGAGCGGCAGGATCATAAGCAAGCCGGGGACAGGGAGGAAGACCGTGCAGCGCATGGGAATGGTCATCGGACCCGCCGCCGGCGGAGATCGCCGAAAAAGCAGCCAATCGACTGAATCCCCCGCCGATCTGCCTGTGCAACAGCGCCAACTCCTCCATTTAACGCAGAGAGCCGCGCATCTCTGGAAGCAGACCGGCGCGCTGCATCACGCCGAGCTTCGCCAAGACATCAACCGCACTCCATCGTCCAGCGTAGACAATTCCAGAAAAGGCCCGTGACATGACAAACAGACTTTCCGGCAAGACCGTTCTCATCACCGCCGCCGGTCAGGGCATCGGCCGGGCGACGGCGGCAGCCTTTGCCGCGATCGGCGCCAGGGTTCACGCGACGGATATCAACACCGAGGCGTTGGCGACGCTTGCCGCCGAAACCGGCGTTTTCACCCATCAGTTGAACGTGCTCGAAGAGGATGCGGTCAAGGCCCTTGTCGCCGAGATCGGGGCTGTTGACGTGCTGTTCAACTGCGCCGGCTTTGTCCATGCCGGCTCGATCCTCGAGATGAAGGATTCCGATCTCGAATTCGCCTTCGACCTCAACGTCAAGGCGATGATCCGCACCATCCGCGCCGTGCTGCCCGGCATGATCGAGCGCAAGGACGGAGCGATCATCAACATGGCCTCCGTCGCCTCCAGCATCAAGGGCGTGCCGAACCGCTTCGCCTACGGCGTCACCAAGGCGGCCGTGATCGGGCTCACCAAAGCCGTTGCCGCCGATTATGTCGGTCAGGGCATCCGCTGCAACGCCATCTGCCCCGGCACGGTGGAAAGCCCGTCGCTGCAGGACCGCATGCGCGCGCAGGGCGATTACGACGCCGCGCGCGCCGCTTTCATCGCCCGCCAGCCGATGGGCCGGCTCGGCTCGCCGGAAGAGATCGCCGATCTCGCCGTCTATCTCGCCGGCGCGACCTACACGTCGGGCCAGGCGATCGCCATCGACGGCGGCTGGACGATCTGATTTCAGCTGATGCGGCCGGCCCGGCAGTCTTGCCGGCCGGCCCGGCCACTGCAATCGGCTCTATATAATCGGCGCATATAAACGGGAGGAACAACCATGACCCGCATCACCGACCTTCGTGTCTTCGATCTCCGCTTCCCCACGTCGCAAAGCCTTGATGGATCCGATGCGATGAATCCCGATCCGGATTATTCGGCGGCCTACGTCATTCTCGATACGGATGCGCCTGATCTTGCCGGCCACGGCCTGACCTTCACCATCGGCCGCGGTAACGACATTTGCTGCATGGCGATCGAAGCGATGCGCCACCTCGTCGTCGGCGCCGACCTCACCGAGGTTCTCGCCCATCCCGGCACCTTCTGGCGGCACCTGACCAGCGACAGCCAGTTGCGCTGGATCGGCCCGGAAAAGGGCGCCATTCATCTGGCGACCGGTGCGGTCGTCAATGCCGTCTGGGATCTGCTGGCCAAACAGGCCGGCAAGCCTGTCTGGCGGCTCGTCGCCGAGATGTCGGCGGAGGAGATCGCCGATATCGTCGATTACCGCTACCTCACCGATGTGCTGACGCGTGCCGAGGCGGTCGAGATCCTGAAGCGCGCCGAGGCGGGCAAGGCGGAACGCATCGCCATCCTCGAAAAGGAGGGCTACGCCTGCTACACAACCTCGGCCGGCTGGCTCGGCTACGGCGACGAAAAGCTGCGCCGCCTCTGCCAGGAGGCGATCGATGAAGGCTTCAACCATATCAAGATGAAGGTCGGCCGCGACCTGGAAGACGATATCCGCCGCCTTAGGATTGCCCGCGAGGTGATCGGACCCGATCGTTACCTGATGATCGACGCCAACCAGGTGTGGGATGTCGGTCAGGCGATCGACTGGGTCAAGGCGCTCTCCTTCGCCAAGCCCTTCTTCATCGAAGAACCGACAAGCCCCGATGATGTCGCCGGCCACCGCAAGATCCGCCAGGCGATCGCTCCGGTGAAGGTTGCGACTGGCGAGATGTGCCAGAACCGCATCATGTTCAAGCAGTTCATCGCCGAGGGCGCGATCGACATCGTGCAGATCGATTCCTGCCGCATGGGTGGGCTGAACGAGGTGCTGGCCGTACTGCTGATCGCCGCCAAGTTCGACCTGCCGGTCTGGCCGCATGCCGGCGGCGTCGGCCTGTGCGAATATGTGCAGCATCTGTCGATGATCGATTATGTCGCGGTGTCGGGCACCAAGAAAGGCCGCGTCATCGAATATGTCGATCATCTGCACGAACACTTCCTCGACCCCTGCCGGATTGAGAACGCCGCCTACATGCCGCCCACCCTGCCGGGTTTCTCGATCGAGATGAAATCGGCCTCGATCAGCAACTATACGTTTCGAGGCTAAGGAAACTTCGCCGGCCGCATGTTGAATTCTTGATTTCGACAGTCTTTCTTGTCGACGATGGGCTTCCAATCTGACGGGACTGCTCCAATTGACTTGGAGGCGGCGAAGCTTGCTTTTTAAAGCGCCGAGGAATATTTTCGTAGTGTGAATGCGGAGGGGGCCCAGCACCAGCAGGCCAGCAAATTTTATTGAACTTAAACAATAGAATGTTTGCGATCGAGCCATGCCCAAGTTTCACTACGTCAAGAGACTGTGCGCTTACCTGCTGATCGTCGCGGCAATGCTGCTGTCGGTCGGCACCGCATCTGCCGCCATCACAGAAGAGAGTGGGCGCCGCGTCGCTCTCGTCATCGGCAATTCGGTCTACAAGACGCTGCCCTCGCTTCCGAATCCCGCCAATGATGTCGAAGAGGTCGCCAGCACGTTGCGGGCGGCCGGTTTCGATGTGACGATCGGCGTCAATGTCGACCGCATCGGGCTCGAAGATACGGTGCGCCGTTTCCTGCGTTCGACCAGCAATGCCGAGGCCGGCCTCATCTATTATTCGGGCCACGGCATCCAGGTGGGCGGCCAGAACTTCATCGTGCCGGTCGATGCGACACTGGAGACGCCCTATGACGTCGAGACGCAGACCATGCCGCTCGACCTCATCCTCAACCATCTCAAGCAGAATTCGCGGGTGCAGCTGATCTTCCTCGACGCTTGCCGCAACAATCCCTTCAATGCCCAGAAATTCTGGATGGCGGAAAAACTGGAGCCGGTCGGCGCCACACGCGGACTGGCGCGCATCGACAGCGATCTCGGCAGCCTGATCGCCTTTTCCACAGAACCGGGCCAGGTGGCGCTCGATGGCACCGGGGCGCTCAGCCCCTATTCCGAATCCTTCATCAAACGCGCAAGCGAACCCAACAAGGAAATCCGCCAGGTCCTGACCGACGTGCGCCGCGATGTGATCGCCATGACTGGCGGCAAGCAGGTCCCCTGGGAAAACTCCTCGCTGACCGACAGCTTCTATTTCATCCCGGCGCCGCCGCCGCCGAGCGTCGAGCCGATGCAGCAGGTGAGCGTGCCAGAGGGGGCGGCCGCGACTAAATTGCCGATCGCCCCGCCGCATGACGAGACCGGCTCGGCGCTGCTCGTCACCCTCAACCAGCTTCCGAAGACCGGCAAGCTCAGCTTCGACGGCAAGCCGATCGACCAGGGCGCGAAGATGCCCGCCGCCGCCCTGACGGCGCTGACCTATGATTCATCAGGTGTTGCCGCCGGAACCGTCGGCCTGATCGGCTATACCGTCAGCGACCCCTATGGCCAGGCGACGCAGGGCGTGGTGGCGATCACCGTCTCGGCGGATGCCGGCGCCAAGCTCGCCCAGCTCGAACAGGACAAGAAGATACGGCTTGCCGATGCCGATGCCTATCTGAAGACGCTGCCGCGCGATGTGGACACGACAATCGGCGTCGGCCCCGTCGAGGCCGGCCTGCCTGAAGTACCGGCATCGGCCACGGAGATGACCTTCAAGGTCGCGACCCTGCCCGACAAGGGCACGCTGCGCGCCGGAGACCGGGTGATCGGGCTCGGTCACGTGCTGGAGTCCGCGGATATTCCATTGCTCACTTACGAGCCGCAGATCGGCACCGAAAACCAGCCTTTCGCCCTGACGCTGCAGGCCGCCAACGACGATCTGCCGCCCGCCACCGTCACCTTCAAGCCGGCGCTCGACGCCTGCGACACATCAGCCGCCGCCCCCCTTGACCTGCAGGGCGTGACATCGGGCAAACTGCCGAACGAGATCGATCCCGCTGATGCATTGCCGGCCTGTACGGAGGCGGTGAAGGCCTATCCCAAGGTGGCGCGCTTCGTCTATCAGCTCGGCCGCGCCCAGCTTGCCAACCGCGACACCAAGACGGCCTTTGCGACGATCACAAAGGCGATGGATGCCGGGCACCTAAGGGCGATTTCCGAACTCTCTGCGCTCTATCTTGTCGGAGCTTCCGTACCGGCGAACCTCGACAAATCTAGCGAGATCGCCGCTATGGGCGCAAAGAAGGGGGACCCTTATGCGCTCTATGCCTACGGGAAAAGCCTCTACTATGGCCGGGGCGCGAAAGCCGATGCACAAGTAGGCCTTAGGCTTATGCTTCAAGCAGCCGATTTGGGCCACACTTATGCAATGAACGAACTTGGCTACATCTTCGTAAACGGCGTCAACGTTCCACCTGACACGGAACGTGGCATTCGCTTTTACGAGTCAGGTCTCAAGCGAGACGACATATATTCGATGAATAGCCTCGGGATGATTTATCGCGCCGGCAAAAACGTGCCGCAGGACCTTGAGAAGGCCCTTGAGCTTTTTAAAAGGGCAGCAGAGGGCGGCCAGCCTTATGCGCCCCGAAATATCGGCCTTATGTACCGAGACGGCCTGGGAGTGCCTAAAGACGAAGCCGCAGCCATCACATGGCTGGAGATGGGCGCCGAGCGTGGTGATTATTGGAGCGCGTTCGAGCGAGCCAAAATGGCTAAGGGCGACGGTTCAAACACACAAAGCCTAGTTGTCGCAGCTCACTATTTCGCTTTTGCAAGCGCACTCAACAGGCCGGGTAGCGGCGACCCTAAGAAGCAATCGGACAAAGAACTCGCAGCCCTGCCGGACTCGGCAAAGAAAAAGGCAGAAGCAGCTTTCTCCGGCGAAATGACTGCACAAGAGCGCAAGGCTCTTCCGAAGACCAAATCGCTCAACGAGAGGCTGGTGCTGCTCGCAAAAACCACTTGGGTAAAACGGAATCCTAGATATGACCTTTTCTAAACCGCGATCCGGGGGGCGATCATCATGCAGAGAACTAGTAAGCTTTTAATCCGCATTTTGTTGTGCTCGACCTTCATGGCCGGCTCGGCGGCGTTGTTGCAAGGCTGTGTTTTCACACCGGAAGGTAAGCAGCTATTTTCCCCCAGACCGGCGGTCGCTGCGAACCAATCGATCCCGAGAAAACGGCCTCAGACAACGAACGTGGCAGCAGCAAACGGGGGAACTTTCGGGCGGGCGGGCAACGATTCTAGTGGCGGCTATTCTGGTGGCAGCTCTTCTAGCTCTTCGTCCAGTAGCAGTTCCTCTTCCAGCAGTTCCTCTTCCAGCGACAGCTCGGGCGGCAGTGATCCCGGTGGTAGTGATCCCGGTGGTAGCGATCCCGGTGGTAGCGATCCCGGCGGTTGGAATTCGGATCGCCGCCTAAAGACCGATATTCGCCGCCTCGGCATCTCACCCGCCGGAATTCCGGTGTACGCATTTCGCTACGTATGGGGTGGGCCACTCTTTATCGGCACGATGGCTCAAGACCTCCTGCTGATTAGACCTGAGGCCGCGATCGAAACTGCGTCCGGATACTACATGGTGAACTACGAGAAGCTCGATATCGATATGATATATGTCGCAGAAGGAATCTCGCTCGCTACTGCAGGAGCAGGCGCCACGGCTGTGGCACTTTCTGTTGACGCAGCAAGCAAACGCCAGCGGAAACCACCCGCCGTTTTTTCTTCGCAACGCGCCGTGCAACCGGCAATCTGATCAAAGAAATCGGCTAAGCGTGCCATCCGTAGACGGAATTTCATCAACCTGAAGCCCACTGGTTATTCGGGTTGCGCCCTCATAGCCGTCCAGCACCCTATCGCCTCGCTACCTCCTCTATCGGGACTATGCCGAAAGCGTCTCCGCGCATGGGCTTTTAGCAATAGCTAAGCGGCGGCTGATGCCTACAGCGCCGCGCGTCTGAAAAGACGCGCAAAGGACGCTGTAACACTTTGAATTGCGGCATGAGACCCCGTCCGTTCAGCCATCCAGCCCCTTAAAACGCACCGGCTGGTAGCCGCGCATCAACAGGCTGCCGAGCGAATAGGTGTTGCGGCAGACGCGGCCCTTGCAGGCATTTGGCGAGGCTTCCATCACTTCCACTTTGCGGTCGTCGGTGAAGCGCATGAACAACAGCACATGCGAGCCCGGCTTGTTCAGCGCGTCGCCCGGCCGCATCGACCAGGGGTCAGACAGGCGCTTGGTGATCCCGGGGATGGCGCGCGTCGAGACATGCATCTTCAGACCCCAGGCGTCGCTGACGAAGCCGGAGCAGTCGACGCCAAGGATATTGGATTGCGGCGCGCTCTTGGTGCAGACATTGCCGGCAGTCTGGCCCTTTTCGACGCCGCCGACGAAATTCTCGAGCGGCGTCTTGCAGCCCCAGCAGTAGGGAACACCCTTGACCGTCTGGCCGCGCTTGCCGATCAGGTAGATCGGGCGGCGCAGCCGGTTCATGTTAATGCAGCCTGGGCCTGGATCCTTGCCATAGGCGGTTGATGTCACTAGCCAGTTCAGCGTCTCGAAGCCGATTGCCCGCTCGATGACGTCGTTGCGCGATTTCGGCACGATCGCCACCTTCGGCGTCTTTCCGGGCTTGCCGGTATTCAACTGCTTCGCGGGCAGGGCGACGGCAAGCTTGCGGCCAGGCTCCCGGCCGTCGAGCCGCAGGACCTGCGCCCGGCCTTCCCCAGAGCGGAGATACAGCACGTCGCCGCGCGGACCGATCGCCACGAAACGCCTGGAGAATACCGTGCCGGGATCGATCGGCAGGTCGTAGACCCGGTCCATCGCGCCGTTCGGCGTGAAGCGCACCACCAGCATGCCGGTGCGCTCGGGCCGGTCGGCCGGCACCAGCTCGACCAGCGCATAGGGCCTGCCTGTGGTGTCGATGTCGAGAAGCTCCACCGTGCCGATCCGCCCTTCCGAAGTCAGCTGCAGCGAGAGGAAATTCTCCTCGGAGCTGCTGCGCCGTAGCAGGATTTCCGCCTTGTCGTTTGCGGCAGCCGAGACCTCGGCGACGATATCGCCGAGCCCGCGGCTCGGCACGTACTGAATGACCGGCGGGCGGGCCTCGGGCCGGCTGGTGCTGCGGCCGATCTCGTCGATGATGCTGTTGAGCGGACCCGGCGATACCGAGCCCATCGAGGCGAAGACCGAGCGGGTGTAGTCGTCGGCATCGCCACCGCCGTCGACGGCGCGCAGCGTCTGCGACCGGCCGTCGGCATCTGTGGAGCGCTCGAGCGGCACGACACCATCCGACCAGAGGTAGAGTTCGTTGTGGACGACGGCGAGATCCTCCGGCGCGGCATTATCAGGCAGCGGCAGGATTTCGGGATCGGCCTGCGAGCGTTCGGCGTCGATGGCGAGCACGCGGCCGTTATTCTGGTCGAGGATGTAGATGGTGCCGTCGTCGCCGACGGTGATCGCCGCCGGACCGGATGCCTCCACTTCCTCGTTGGACGAGATGATACCGACCGAACGCGCGCCGTCGCCGCCGCGAAGCTCGATCATCACAGTGTCTTTGGCAAAAACCGGCGAGGCGACCGCAAGTACCGCGGCAAACAAAAAATGCGACCCTGAACTACGCATTGCCTCGACCCCCGGCATCATGCTCTGTGACCAAGTCTTTAAAATGGTAGGCTAGATATGCCCCCTCAGCAAGCCGTTGCTTTCCAAACGATTTGGAGATCTGCGCCTGGAATAGTACAAGATCATCGTCTCGAAGATTTGCTGGCAGGAAATGCTTATGCTGGAATGGAACGGTGACGAACTGGCGCTCGATATAAGCCTGCTGGAGCAGGTTCGCGCCGCGCGCATAGGCTTCTCCGATCGCGTCTGCGCGGCGTCTGCCAGCAAGGATGACAAGCATCTGGCGCAGCTGCGTTCCGAGCCGACCTATCTGATGGCCGAGTTCCTCTATTCGATGAAGGTCTTCGGCATCAGCACCGCCGAGGATATCGAACGCTTCGCCGATCTGCACAACGACTACGTGGTTTCGCTCACCCGCGATCCGGCCAAGCTGCAGCGCCTGGGACTGTCGCAGGATCGGGCGCTCGCCTCGATGTTCACCGCCGACACCAAGCCGCGGCTGATCCAGAACTGGGCAGAAAAATCAGGCGCAATCGACCAGTCCAATCTCGCCCGTTTCCTCGTCGCGGTGATGTCGAGCGAGACCTGCCGCAAGACATTGATCGATTTCGAGACGGCGGGCTTCATGCAGCGCAAGCGCTCGCCTTACGGCACCATGGTCGTCTGGTCGACCGGAATGATCGAGGAGATCTTCGGCGAGATGCTGCGCGACCTGCGCCTTAACCTGCAGCAATTGAAGATCCTCTGACCACAGCGCCGCGCGACCCGATTTTCTGGGCGATGCGTTCGTGGCCAGTCGATTTCAACCCTCCCAATCGATTGGCGCGGAGCACCGTTGCCTTCCTTCCGGCCTCTCCCTATTGTCGTGCTGCTTGCCCTCTTGCGGCGCGCATCAGGTTGATAACGGATTTGACGACGATGACGAAATCCTGGCTCATACCCTTGTCGATCGGCCTTCTGCTGGCGCTGCAGACACCTCGGCTTGCCTATTCCGGCCCGGCTGAGGACGCACTAGCGGCGCGAAACCCCTCGCTGGCGGCGTTGCGCCACCATGACGAAAAGGCCTTTGCTGCGGCGACTGCGATCATCGCCGAACATGAGCGCGCCAAGGGGCTTGCACCCGGCGAAGACAAGCTGCCCGACGCGACCTCGCCCGGCCGCGACATGGGCTCGGGTCCCGGCAAGGAATTCACCGTCGACAATCCCGATATTCTCTGGCTCTACAATTCCTCGCCCGAGGGAATGAGCGACCTGATCTCGATTTTGAAATCAGCCGGGCAGAAACCGAAGAACTAACCGCCTGTCTGCAGTCGAACGGGACTATAAAAGGCGCCGGTTATTGCCGGGCGTGAGTCTTGCTCACGTCTTTGCCTCGCAAAATCTTCCAGGCTCCAAATAATTTGTAACCCTCCCTCAAGCAAGACAGGCGAAGCCATCCCAATTTCGCCGGTCAGTGCTATTCTCATCTTCAACACAGTGTGAGATTGTTCGAAGAGGAGGTTTTCCAATGCCGAACCGCAAAGCCATCCTAGCAGCAGCCACCTTTCTTTCGCTTTTTTCGATGGTTCCCGCCGTCGAGGCGCAGAACGAACGCACACTGACCGAGGCGCCCGCGCAGACCGGGCCTGTCAGCATCACCTTCGATCGCGCCGAGGCCAAATACGCCATTGGCGAAGTTGTCGGCCTCTTCATCCAATCGACCGAAAACAGCTATGTCACGGTGCTAAACGTTTCGCCGAACGGCGCGGTCGTGAAGCTTTTCCCGAACAAGTACCAGACCGATGCCCTTGTCGGCGCCGGCAAGCGCGTGCAGGTGCCGGATCCGGCAAGCGGCGCCCGGCTGCAGGTTTCAGGCCCGGTCGGCCAGGAGCAGATCAAGGTCTTCTATTCCTCCAAGCCGCTCACCATCTTCGCCGATCTCGGCAGCAGCGGCGGTGGCATGTTCCGCTCGATCGACGGCGGCATGGAGGCCGTTTCCCGCAGTCTCGAAGAAGCCCGCAGCCTCGGCACCAAGATCAGCAGCAAGACGCTGATGCTGACGACCGTCGACAGTCCGGCGGCCCTGCCGCCCTCTGTCGCTCCGCCCGTCGCAGCCGCCCCTGCAGCAAAACCCGCACCGGTCGAACAGGCTGCCAAGCCGCCCGTTGCGCCGAAGCCGAAGCCGGTGACGAAACAGGAAGTCGCCAAGAAGCCGGAAACGGTGGTGGAAAAACCGAAGCCCGTTACCCCGAAAAAGGTGACGCCGAAACCCGTCGAGCAGGCCACGACACAGCCGCCGAAGAAATACAAGATCGTCACCAATCTGGCGCCCGGCCAGGAGCTTGCCGCCGATGAACTGGAGCTGATCGGCCCGGCCGACACCACCTCATCCACCCGGCCGACCCAATATAAGCAGCCGACGCAGTACAAGCAGCCGGCCCAGACTTCCCAAACGAAGATGCCCAAACTGCCGATGCCGCAGATCAAGATGCCGCAATTCAAGCTTCCCGGCGGCTTTAGCATCAAGATGCCGCAGCTAAATCTCGGCCGCTCGGCCGAACCTGGCCAAGCCGGCGAGGAGATCGAGGTGGCAAATGCCGATACGCCTGTTTGCACCGCCCTTCTCGACAAGCTGAACACGGCCGTTGCCGCCAAGGATATCACAGCTGCCGCCGCTGAAGCCGATACGATCGCCGTCAGCGCCGATTGCGGCCAGTTCCAGGTGAATGCCCAGCGCCGCGTCGCAGCCCTCAGGCTCTCCGCTGCTCAGGAGATGATGGCCGCCAACCAGCCGGTCGCCGATTACGAGCCGCTGCTGATCGCCGCCGACAGTCCGCAGGTGCTCTGGCAGGCCTCCGCCACGCTCGGCGAGATCTATTTCTCCGCTCGCCGTTTCGCCGATGCCGCCGCCGATTACCAGCAGGCGATCGAGATCATCAAGAACGAGACCCGCACGCCGAAGGCGCCGCCGGCCGAGACGATCTCCGATCTCATCCAGCGCGCCGCCCAGGCCCGCATCCTTGCCGCCAACCCGACAAGCGACAATCCCGAAGGTAGCTTCGTGCCGGCCGAAAAGGATCACCGCAGCGGCGTGCTCGGCGGCATCTATTCCGAGAATGTGCGCGGCATCGTGCCGGTCTCCATTCCGGTTCCGATCACCTTCGATTTCGACAAGTCGAGCTTCACCTCGATCGGCACCGAAGCTGCTGAGGAATTGCTGGAAGCGCTGAAGGAGCAGAAGCCCGGCCGCGTCATCCTCATCGGCCATACCGATCGGCGCGGCGGTGACGACTATAATCAGAAGCTGTCCGAACGCCGGGCCCAGGCCGTTGCCGATTTCCTGAAGAGCCACGGCATCGATGCGACGATCGACGCCGAAGGCCGCGGCGCATCCGAGCCGGTCGACGTGACCGCAACCGCAAACCTCACCGAAGACGATGTCGATGCGCTGAACCGGCGCGTCGAATGGCGCCGCGAATAGCCAGGGCGAGGGGAGTTTGGCCATGTCTGCATCCGTTTCCATGGCCGCCGCATTTGCCCTCCTCACCTTGGCGGCCACCGACAGCCTGGCAAGGGTGATCGAGGCGCCGGAGCGCGGCGCGGTCAGGGCGGTGCTGATCGGCATCGACCTCTACCGCAACGTCCCGCCGCTGCATGGCGCCGTCGCCGATGCCGAGGATCTCTCGCTTTCGCTGCGCTCGGTCGGCGTCGAGGACATGACGCTCTTGAAGAATGGTGCTGCCGACCGCGAGGGCATCTTCCATGCGATCGAGGCCGTCACGGAACGGGCAGGGCCTGGCGACCTCGTCGTGCTCGGCATTGCCGGTCACGGGTCGAGCGAGCCGGAACGCGTCAAGGGCTCGAAACCGAGCGGCCGCGACGAGGTTTATGTGCTCGCCGGCTTCGACACCCGGCTTCCCGGATCACGCGAGCGCATCTTCGGCGACGAGTTCAAGGCGCTGATCCGCAATCTTGAGACCAAGGGCGCCGATGTCGTCTTCATCGCCGATACCTGCCATGCCGGCGGCATGACCCGCGACGTCGATCCGCGCGGCGCCAAAATCACCTGGCGTCAGGCGCCTTCCTATACGATCGAGGAGGACGACCTCGCGCCGATCTCGACCACGGCGGATGCACTGTCCACCGGCTTCGATTTCAAGCGGCTGACCTTCCTCGCCGCCGTCGACGAGAACACCAAATCGCCCGAGATATCAATTCCCGGCATCCCGCAGAAACGCGGCGCGCTGAGCTATGCCACCGCCCGCGCTTTCGAGGGGGCGGCCGACCGCAACGGCGACGGCGCCGTCAGCCGCCGCGAACTGTTCGAATATGTGCGCCAGGCGGTCTACCAGTTCACCGACCAACGGCAGAACATCTTTACCGAAAGCCCGCCCGGAACCGATCTCGATCGCGCGGTCGTCTATAATTACGAAGGGGCGGGGGCGCAGGCGGCGGCGGAGAAATCAAACGCTCCGCTGCCCGCCGGGCCCGCGCCGATCAGCGTTGCCGCCCTCGGCTCGGAGCCGGTGCTGCAGGGGATCGACCCTGCCGTCACCCCGTTCAAGCTGACGGAAGGTGCCGATGCCGAACTCGTCTTCGATCCTGAAAAACGCGAGGCGATTGCCGGCGGCGATGTCGTCGCCTCCGCCGTCGGCGCCGGCGACATGCCTTTCGTCGTCGACCGGATGGCCGCGCTCGACACCCTGAAGCGACTGTCCGAGACAAACCCGCAAACCACGCGCGTGACGCCTTCAGACACTGTCCATCGCGAAGGTGAGCGCGTCGGCGTCACTGTTTCGGATCTATCAGGCCGCAAGCTCGTGCTCTTCGACGTCACCGGCGATGGAACCGTGCAGTTCCTCTATCCCAACGAGAAGGAGGTCGATGCCGAGATGTCTCAGACCTTCGATCTCGATCTTTCCGTCGTCGCCCCGTTCGGGACCGACCTGCTCGTCGCCGTCACCTCTGAAAGCCCGATGCCCGAACTTGTGAAGTTCCTGAAGCAGAACGACAGGCGCCGCACCGCCGGCAATATCGCCAAGCGCCTCGGCGAATTCCTGCCCGAAGGCGCACGCGTCGGATTTACGGTCCTCTATACCTCCGCCGGAGCCAAGCTATGAGCACGTCGATCAGCCGGGTCCTCAATATTGCGACCGTCATGCTGCTTCTGGCCCCGCCTGCGCTGGCGCAGCAGGATACCGATTTTGCCGGCGAGGATGGCGGGCGGGTCATCGGCGGCGAGACGGCGAAGAAGGGCGAATGGCCCTGGCAGGTGAAGATCCTGGCGCCCGACCCCGAACAGCGCGGCCGCTTCGGCGGCCATTGCGGCGGCTCGCTGATCGCGCCCCGCTGGATCCTGACGGCCGCCCATTGCGTCACCAGCGGCCGCTCCGGCAAGCAGGATCTCTTTGCCCGCGACCTGCTGATCGTCGAGGGCAAGTCGAAGATCGACAAGGTGATCGCGGTCGACGGGCCGGACAAGCCCGGCCTTGCCGTCGAAGACGTGATCATTCACGAGGATTTCGACCGCAAGGTCTTTGCCAACGACATCGCCCTCATCAAGTTGGGCGAGCCCGCCAAATCGAAGCCGGCGATCCTCGCCTCGGCCTCCGACGACGAGGTGGAGGCCGCCGGCCACCCGGCCGTCGTCACCGGCTGGGGCTATACCAAGGCCGATCACGGCTGGGACGACAAGTACCTGCCGACCGAGCTGCAGGAAGTCGAACTGCCGATCGTCCCGCGCGAGGACTGCCGCGCCGCCTATCGCGACAGCTCGATGCGCATGAACCCGATCGACGAGCGCAATGTCTGCGCCGGCTATGCCGAAGGCGGCAAGGATGCCTGCCAGGGCGACAGCGGCGGACCGCTCGTCGCCCAGCGCCCCGACAAGCGCTGGATCCAGCTCGGCATCGTCAGCTGGGGCGCCGGCTGCGCCGAGGCCGAGCACTACGGCGTCTATACCCGGGTTGCCGCCTTCCGTGACTGGATCGCCGCAAAGACCGACGGCGACGTGCCAAATGTTGAAGGGCCCGCTGCCGGCGATCAGGTCGCGTCCACCACGACCGGTGGCGGGACGAAGCAGAGGAAGTCCGGACAGGAAGAGGCCAATCTCGCCATCACCACCCCGCCCGCCGGCGATACGGCGCCGGCCGGCACGACCGAAACACCTGCTGCCGACACGCCCGCCGGCGATACTCCGCCGGCGGACAAGCCTGCCACCGACGAACCCGCCGTGCAGCCGCCAGTCGTCCAGACGCCGGTGATCGAAAGCTCGCCCGGCGACCGCGCGCTGTTGATCGGCATCGACGATTACGAGATGCGCGAGGCGAAACTGACCGGCTCCGCCACCGATGTGAAGGCGATGCAGGTCTTCCTCGCCAAGACGCTCGCCTACCGCCCGGAACAGATCCACACGCTGACCAACCGCAAGGCGACCCGCGAGGCGATCCTTGCCGAGATCGACGACTGGCTGGTGCGCCAATCGACGCCGGGGAGCCGCGTCTTCCTCTATTTCAGCGGCCAGGGCTCGGAGGAAATGGGCGCCGAGGAAACGACGAGCCCGACGCTGGTTGCAGTCGACGCCAAGCTGGTGCGCGAGGGCGGCAAGGTGATGGTCACCAACCAGATCCGCGAAACCGAGATTGCCGCACGGCTGAACAGCCTCAAGGACCGCCGCGTGACGCTGCTGATCGACGCCTGCCATGTCGGGCCTGGCAGCCGCAGCGCGGTGGCAGCGCCCTCCGGCACCGTGCGATGCCTCGGCCCGGCGCTGGCAGCGCTCGAACCACCGAACAAGTCAGGCAAGGAAGCGAAATTCTCCTTCGGCGGCGAAAACGCGATGGTCTGGTCGGCCGTCAACGCAGGGCAGTGGGCGCTCGTCGACCGCGAGGCCAAACCGGCGCTCGGGGTCTTCACCCGCCACTTCATCGAAGGCGTGCAGGACGGCGTGGCGCGCGCGGCCGACAAGCCGAATGTCAGCAATGCCGCTTTGCTCGATTATGTCCGGCGCAAATCCGACGAATATTGCCGGACGCATGCCGAGGATTGCCGCTTCACCCCGGTGCCGCAATTTTATGGCCAGCCGGATGCGCTCGGCCGGGATGTGATCACCGGCGAGGAGGCGAAGACGGCGGTCGCCGCCGTCGAGAACACGCTGAAGAGCGACAATGAGGCGGGCGTTGCCGTCGACGTGCTGCCCGGCACCGCTGTCAGCGTCGGCGACAAGGTGGCGATGCGTGTCTCCACCAAAAAGTCCGGTTACCTGATCCTGGTCGATATCGACGCCTCCGGCAAGCTGACGCAGCTTTACCCGAACAAGCGCTCGATGGGCCTGAAGCCAACGGCCAAAAGCGGCGACAACCGGCTCGATCCGGCCCGGCCGGTCGTCGTGCCCGATGCCCGCAATCCCTATACCGGCTTCGAATATGTGGTGGAGGGACCGGCCGGCGTCGGCATGGTCGTCGCCATCCTCAGCGACAAGCCGATCGAAGTGCTCGACCTGCCGGATGTGCCGACACCGCTCGTCGGCCAGCGCGCCGCCTTCAACTATGTCTACGATCTCGCCCGAAGCCTCAGGATCGTCGGCGACGACGAGAACGGCGCCCAAGGCAAATGGTCGTTCGATTCCAAATTCTATCGCATCCGCTGAACAGGAGCGAACCATGCCGAAATCCATTCTGCTGGCGGGCCTTGCCGCTTCCCTGATGGCGCTTGCCCCAGCCGGCCATGCCGGCGAGACTGGCGACAGCCAGGCGATGCTAACAGCGCAGGCGGGGCTTGCCGCCGAACTCATCGACCGCACCCTGGCAAAGGAAGGGGGGGCCAATATCATGGTGTCGCCGGCAAGCCTTGCCGCCGCGCTCGGTCTTGCAAGCCTCGGCGCCTCCGATGAGGGCAAGGCGTCGATCGCCAAAGGCCTCGGCTTCGGCGGCGAGGTGAAGGGACCGGAGACAGTGCTCGACGCGATGTCTCCGGAAAAGCCGGCAGCGGCTGATGCGCCTTTGACGACGGCGGTCGCGATCGTCTTCGACGACAGACTGGTGCTCGTCCCCGATGCGCTATCCATGCTCGCCACCCACCGGATCAAGCCTTCGATCGAGGACCTCGACGGACCGAAATCGGTCGAGCACATCAACGGCTGGGTCAAGCAAGCGACGCGGGGCGCCATTCCATCAATCCTGGATGCACCACCCGGCGGCGGCTTCGTCAGCCTCGGCGCACTCTCGTTCAAGGCCCGTTGGAAAACCTCCTTCGACAGGGAAAGCCCGGCAAGCCCCTTTCAGCGGCCGGATGGCTCGACGATTTCGGTACCGATGATGCATCTTGCCGGCGACGGGCATAACTTCCGCTCCGATGAGAAATTCTCAGCTGTCGACCTTGCCTATGCCGGCGAGGGCTACAGCATGGTCGTGGTGGCGGCGCGCTCCGGCAAGGGTGTGGGCGGCGCCGACCTGAAGACGCTTGCCTCCTGGCTTCAGGGCGAGAAATTCGAAGCGGCCAAGGGCGAAATCTTCCTGCCCCGCTTTTCCCTGAACGACGGGCGTGATTTGATGCCGGTACTCAATGCGATGGGAGTGGCGCCCGAGAAGGCCAAGGATGCGGGTTTCCCGGGTTTCACCAAGGAAAACATCCGCTTGTCGCGCGTCCTGCAGAAGACGATGATCAAGGTTGACGAAAACGGCACGGAGGCAGCGGCAGCCACGGCTGTTATCACGGAACGCAGCATCGATCCGAAGCTTGTTCGCGTCGTCGCCGATGCCCGTTTCGCTTTCGCGCTTCGCGATACCAAGACCGGTCTGCTGCTGGCCGCAGGCCTTATCGGCGATCCATTACTGGCAGGCGAATAGAATTCGGTTTCATGAATGCAATGAATGCAGGGGGACAAGTGCATGAGAAGTGATCTGATCGCCCGCTACACGATCGGCGAGCCGATCTATGAAAACGAGTTCATCGTCTATCCCGCCCAGGACAAGCGGATGGACCATGCGGTCTTCATCGTCACACCCGATGTGGCGCTGAAACTGGACAAGGCTCGTTTCGAGCGGGTCTGGACCTCGATCAACGAGGCCAAATCTCTGACGGCCCGACGCTTCGTCGAAATCGAGGACCTCATCCCGCCGTCCCCGGAAGACGACAATTTCTATATCGTCGAGAAGCGGCCATCGAAAACGCTGCACCAATATCTCGACGAAACGGAGATGGTGGCTTACGAGCGCGCCGTCGAGATCGGCCGCCACATCCTCGAAGGGCTGGCGACGCTGCACGGCGCCGGTTACGCCCACAATGCCCTGACCGACCAGTGCATCTATGTCTCCGAAGATTATTCCGGCCTCTCGGTCCGGATCGGCAACCTGCATCTGATCTCGAAGATCGGCGAGCATATCATCCCGCCCTATGTGCCGGAATTCGGCGCGCCCGAAATCTATGCCAGCGGCACCTTCTCCGCCTCATCGGCACTCGATATCTACGCAATGGGCATGATTGCCTACAAGCTCTTACTGCCGCGGCAGACCTATGCCAGCGTCTTCGACAGCGTCATGGTCTGGGAGGACGAGCACCAGCGCGAGCAGAGCTGGAAGAACATCCATCTCGACCCTTCCAACGTCTTTCCCCGCCTGGACGTGCTGATCCCCGGTTTTCCCGAAGGTCTTGCAAGCCTTGTGGAAAAGATGCTGAGCCGCGACCCTGCTCAGCGTCCGCGCATGGGCGCCGATGCGCTGGGCGAATTCGCCCGGGTGACGACGGGCATCCAGCCTATGTCGTGGGATCCGCGCGGCGGCATGCAACAGCAGCAGGAGGCGCCGAAACCGAAAAAATGGACGCTTGCCAAGCGGTCCATGATCGGGGCGCTGCTGCTGATCTGCATTGGCGTCGGTGTCGTCACCATTCCGAAGCTGCTGCGCCCGGATCCGAAGCTCGTCGCCGATGTCGGCACCTGGAAGAAGGAGGCCGAAAGCCGAAAGCAGAAGGCGATCGCCGCCAAGGCGCCGGAGCGCCCTTCCGGTGACCAGGCAAAGCTTTCCTATGACACCGGTGCTGCGGCGCTGACCTCGGCCGATGCGCTGCTCAAGGACGAAGATTACGAAAAGGCGCTTCCGGGCTTCCAGACGGCCGCCATCAATCTCGGCAATGCGCTGATCGGCATCTCCAAGGAGAATGCCGAAAAGGCGAAAGCTGCCGCTTCGGCCGCAGGCGGCGACAAGGCGCCAGGCTTTGCCGAGGCGGACGCCAAGATGAAGACCGCCGCCGACGCCGCCACCGCAAAGCAGATGCATGCTGCGGTCGACGCCTACGACGCATCGAAAACGACGTTTGACGATCTCGCCAAGGCGCTCACCGCGCTGGCCGCCGCCGAAAAGGACGCGGCGGCAAAACGCGAAACCGTCAATCGCATCGGCGCCGGCGATAGCCCCGACGTCAAAAAGGCGAGCGGGCTGATGGCGGACGCCAAGACCAAGGCCGAGCAATGGCAGATGCCGGCCGCGACCACAGGCTATGGCGACGCCGCCAAGCTGTTCGACGCCGTCATCGCCGACGTCATGGCGGCAAAGGACGAGGCGACGGCGCTGAAGCAGAAAGTCACCGATCTCAGCGCCTCGATCGCGACACGTGCAGGTGCTGCCGAACCGACGCTTGCAGCCCTCGCCCCGAAGATCGGCGAAGCCGACGGCCGCTACACCGCGGAAGCCTATAAGCTTGCCGTCGTCGCCTACCAGCCGATCCTGGCCGATCTCGAGGCGCTATCGGCGCGCGGCTTCTGCCCGGTTTCGCAGACCCTTGCCTTCGAGACCGTCCCGGCGGGAAGTTATTCGCTGGAGAATGTCCGGCTGATGACCTCGTCGATGAAGGAACTCGGCGGCATGCTTGGCGTTGCCAATGGCGCCGTGAAGATCGACAAGTCCTTCTGCATGCAGAGGAAGGCCGTCACCCGTGCCGAGATGGCGGAATATTACACCGCCAACTCAGATCCCGCCGCAGCCCAGGCCTATGCCGACAATCCGCAGCAGCCGGCCGACGACGTGCCGCTTGCCGTGGCGGAGAACTATACGGCCTGGCTGTCGAAACAGCTGAACGCCCCGGTCCACCTGCCGTCGGCGACGGAATGGATGGCAAGTGCGGCGAAGATCACGCCGGAAAAACTGCCCGACAACGGCGATATCATCCTGCAATGGAGCGCCACCCCCTGCGAAGCCGGCGGCAATGTCGCCTTCATGGCGCAGGAGGGCTCGACCTTCGTCGTCTGCTCCGACGCCTCGGCCGGCGGGATCTTCCGGGTTACTGCTGAATTGCGGTAAGGGATCAGAAGGGTGGAGATCGGAAAGCGGGAGCTGTGTGCCGATTACTAGCCAATCTCAATGCGGTGAAGGCCAAGTACGACCAGAGCCGGGGCCGTCTCGAACAGGCCGAATATCGCCGGACGGCATTCCTGAGCGGTCCAATGCCTGATTGCGGATATATTGGAAGAGGCGGGACGCACTGCTGACGCGGCCGGAGCTGAAAAAGGCTCCGAAAATCGAGGCCGTCGCCAGGAAAAAGAGAGAGTTCTAGCCGCGGGCAAACGCCGCCAGCTTCTCTCCCGCCATCCGATAGCGGATCCATTCCTTCTGCGGCTCCGCGCCGATCGCCTCATAGACGCGGATCGAAGGTTCGTTCCAGTCGAGCACACTCCATTCAAAGCGGCCGCAGCTCTTCTCCAGCGCGATCTGTGCTAGGCGCCGCAGCAGCGCCTTGCCGGCCCCCGAGCCGCGCGCGTCCGGTGTTACGTAGAGATCTTCCAGATAAAGGCCGTTCTTCGCCTGCCAAGTCGAATAGCTGAAGAAATAGACCGCCATGCCGATCGCTTGGCCTTCGCGTTCGCAGATCAGCGCATGCGTGACCGAACCGTCGCCGAAGATCGCCGCACGCGTGCTCTCCTCGGTCGCCTCGACCTCGTGGATTGCCTTTTCATAGTCGGCCAATTCGCGGACGAATCGCAGGATCGTTGCCGCGTCTAAAGGCGTCGCGGGGCGTACGGTAAGGGTCATGTGAGAGGCTCCTGATCTTGCGCTCCAGATGAAAGAACCGTCCCGGCCTGTCAACTGCATGAAGTGCAGAGTGCATCTGTAGGCCTGCAGTTTTGTTCCCCCCTGCTCCACGGCGGCTCTGCGGTTCGATTTACGTCAAGGCGGTGTAACTTTCGATTGAAATGCCTTGGCTTGGCTCTCAAGCCACCGGCAGAAAATTGACGATTTCCTGCTCCGTCTCGCCCGCCTCAATGCCACCTACTCGTGCCCACTCGAGATTGCGATCAAGTCCCGAACGGCGTGAAGATCCGCCAAGACGCAAGCGCAGCGACCAAGAAGATCTGGTGCCGGCTGAACCAGATCCGGCACCATGATGGTCATCGCTCCGGCGCCTGATGCGGAGAGAACCCCATTTCGGGAGTCTTCCAGGGCAACGCATTCTGAAATGGACAGGTTGAGCCGCTCGGCGGCCAGTAGGTATGGAGCGGGATGCGGTTTTCCCATCCCGTAATCGCCATAGGCAACAATGGTTTGGAACCGGTCTTGCAGCCCGGTTGCGGAAAGATGGCCCTCGACGGCCGTCCGATCCGATGAGGTTACGATGGCCGAAGGGATCCGCGCCTCTTCGAGGAAGGATAGAATTTCCGGCAAGCCTGCTTTCGTTCGTAAATCCGTTTGCACCATCTGCGTGAAGAGTTCCGAAGCCTGCCTCCAGAGATCGTCCAGAGGGGCATCCTTGCCGAACCGGGCCAACAAAAGTTCGCGGACACTGGAAGCCGGCAAACCAATGGTTTCAAGATAGGCCGGCAGAGGCAATTCGAAGCCTGCATTCCGTGCAGCCGTGATCGTGGCATCGCGATACAGAGCTTCGGTATCGAACATCAAACCGTCCATGTCGAACAGGACGGCTTTGGGAGCACGGGGCAGGCGCTGCATGTATGGCTTTCGACAGTGGGGATCCGCTTGACTGTATACTGCCTTGCCGTGACTGCGCCATGAAAACACAAAGCGGATTGTCCCCGCCCGATCATCAATGACTGCGTCGCTGTGCTTCTGCCAGAGCTTCGTCGAGCCATCTGTCATGCACGATCATACGGTCACAGTTTGGATAGTAGCACTTCGTAAACTCATAGGTGAAGCGGCTCCGATCCATCCCTTCGAGCGACAGATTGCTTAGCGAATAAGCCCCGGCCAAGCCTGCAAAGAGGCCGAGCAGAATTGCCGCAGAGGTGAAGTGACGTGTGGTGATCAATCGCACAGCTCCAAAGCCGCAAGCTTACAGAAAGGCTGTTTTTAGTTTCGTCACCAAAGTCGTTAAAATCACAAAATAACCCACCGTTCGATCATCAGGGTGATGTGGAGGGTCGCTTCGCCCCGCCGGCGGCATCTTCAGCGTCACCGCGGAATTGCGGTGAGGGATTCCGAAGCGTGGAGATCGAAAAAAGAAAGCGGTGCGCCGCTGATAATGGGGCGGGTAATCGGTTGCGAACCCGGAATGCATCCATCAGTGCAACCCTTGTCGACGGAGCGCAGGGCGCTCCGACATAAGGTTCCAGAGTGCCCTTTCTTCTTCATTCGACAGCTCGCGCTCAGGCCGCATACCTCTACACTTTTCAATTCCAAATTTCAGAATACGCGCGTATATTGAGCTGGGGACTGCAGTATCCGTGCCTTGAGGGGTCGAGGACAATGTGCTGGAATACATCATCAGCATTCACGCCGGTTGGATTTGCTTTGCGAGGCCCGGCATCTCGCAAGATCGTATGGACGCTGGGCGACGCGGCGCGTCTCCTGATCAACGACTGGCCTTGCGATGACGGCGAGGAATATGTGGCTGCCGTCAAAGCCTGCGTCGACGCATTGAGCGGGAAGATTGCCCCGGAACAATTCCGGGAAGCGCTTCTGCGTGCGGCCGATGAGGCGGGTATCGCTACTCTGTCGCTCGTCCCGCAGGGAGTTCGAGAGCGACGGCCCGACCTTCCCCCGATGATGCGAACATAGGCCTTATATCAAGGGTCTACCCGCTTTTCGACGTCACGTTTGCGCCGGCAGCGGACATCGTGGCGTCGCAAACTTTTTCTATTTCTCCGTCGATTTGATCACGACCGCCAGGGATATTGTCAATGGGATGGGAAGCAATGGGGCAATGGGGTGAAGGTGCGGTCCGCATCGAACCACTTGCCGGTGGAGTCGCCAACGACGTGTGGAGCGTTCGCATCCACGGGCAGATCGCGGTCGGTCGTTTCGGCTCCAGGACCGACGCTGATCTCGCATGGGAAACCGAACTGCTCCAACATCTCGACCGTGAAGGGATGAACGTTCCAGTGCCGATCCCCACGACTGACGGCCGGCTGTTCGCGAACGGTCTGGTGGTCATGAAGTACATGGAGGGCGGACCGCCCGAGACGGAGTCCGACTGGCGTCGCGTGGCCGAAACGCTCCGCGAACTGCATCGGTTGACGCAGGGCTGGCCGCAGCGCCTAGGTTGGCGATCGTCGAGCGACCTCCTGCATGCCGAAACCGGAACAAGGATCAACCTTGCCGCGATGCCGCCGGAGGGCGTTGTTCGATGTCGAGCAGCATGGGCGCGGCTAATCGGACGCCAGACATGTGTTGTCCACGGCAACCCCAGCAACCCCGGCAACGTCCGCATGACCGCGGATCGGGTCGCGTTGATCGACTGGGACGAGGCACATGTCGACGTCCCCGACCTTGACCTGGTGCTGCCCGGCAACGCTGCCGACCTCGACGACGGCGCGCATGACATCGCCGCGCAAGCATCAGCTGCATGGGAAGCCGCCGTCTGCTGGCGGGACGAGTATGCAGTCAAGCGGCTTGCCGAAGTTCGCCCGGTCTGAACGGTTCCGGCGGATCGACGTTTTCCCAAAGCTGTAGGAGAATATAATGCGGGATGATGAATCCAATCATCTAAGCGGCATTCAGCCCCTTTTTTTGTGAATCGTCTGTCCGCAATACAGGGACCGGCACTACCGGCGCCAAATGGGGTCAGCTTGTTACGTACAATTTGAAGTCGTTCAGGGGTCTACGATTGGACGCTGTTTAAGAATCGCCACTTGTGAAGGAGTAGGAGGAAGGTTGGGCCCTCCGCATCGGAACTCTCCTTCAACGACGAGATGTTGAGAGTCAGGACATTTTGACCAAACCGCAGGATATGGAAAGGCGCAGCCGCCAAGCACGGACGTCACAGGTCCGATCACGCATGTACCTGCGACGAAATAGGCAACCCGCCCCAAACCTAGCATTTTGCCCTTTCCTCGTTCCCATCAGGTTACCTGAGGCAATAAAGCTAAAAATGACGGGTTTCTAGTCAAAAACTACACTCAGCGAGCCCCCAGAGTACCCCCTCGGTAAAGGCTTCAACGGATGCTTACAAAGTAAGCGTCCGGTTAACTGGTTTTCCAAGTGCATGATGGCGTTTCCTGAGGCTGTAATGCTACGATAACAGCTCCGGCGTGAAGAGGTTGAGCTTGTGGTGCGTGCGATTGTTTTGCTTTTGATCGGGACTCTGGCAACGCCGAGTTACGGCCAGAGTCCGGCGGAGCTTGGACCGAATACAAACGAGCATCCTTTCCAGTGTGGAGCGGCCTTTGCGATCATGGCTAAGGTCTATCAGGAAGCCGGAGATGCCAACAAAGCCGGAGATTACCAAACAAAATTCGATAAGCTAGCTGTCCAGGCGGAAGGCATTTTCGAACAATCTCATCGACCTAAAAGCGATGCACAAGCCTACATGCAGAAGCATGTAGATTCCTTGGCCGCTATCGCTGAGAAAGACGCCGCGCTCGTAATCAATTTTGCCCGACGTTGCGACCAGCGCTTTCCCGGTTAGATGCGGTGTTCCATGGCAATTCACCGATTCTGTTGATGGGATGATCGGCGATGCGGGCAAGGATGTCCCGCAGAGAGGCCTCTGGATCGAGACGATTGAGCTTTGCGGTTTATGCCGACCGGCGAACTATGCCGAGTGCGTCTTCTGGCAGGAACGGCAAACCGTGCGTTCCGAGCCAGTTTGGCGGGTCGCCGTTGTTTGGCACTCGGCATAGTTCTCATGCTCAGAGGGTGTTCAGGAATTCCAGAAGCCGGTCGCTTGGTCGAAATCGCTCGGCCTTGGCGCCTTCGTACGGCTTCAGCTTTGCGAGTGCAGATTCCTTCAGTTCGAGATGCGCATGAAGATAGGTCAACGTCGTTTCCATCGCTTCATGGCCCAACCACAGGGCAATGACGGAGCAGTCGACGCCCGCCTGCAGCAACTCCATGGCAGCAGAGTGCCGCAAGACATGGGGCGACACCCGCTTTGAGCGAAGGGAGACGCAGTGCTCACGTGCTTTGGCGACATATTTGTTCAGCAGTGCCTGCACGCCGTCGGCGCTGAGCCTGCCACCGTGCGTATTCGGAAAGAGGGCTGTTGAGCCTCGCTTCCCTGGTTCCTTGAGCCAATAACGGAGGGCTTGCTGTGCAACCTTTGTGAGCGGCGTACTTCGCTCTTTGCGGCCCTTGCCGATGCATTGCACATGCGCACCGCGGCCGAGCATTACCGAATCTCGGTCAAGGTCGATGATCTCCGAGACCCGCAGCCCCGTTTGGGCGGCCAGTAACAGCAGAGTGTAGTCGCGGCGTCCCAGCCACGTGCTTCGATCCGTGCAGTCCAGGATCGCTTCAATCTCGGGCCTAGTTAGAAACTGAAGCTGCCGCTTGTCACATCGCTTGCTGGGGATCGCGAGCACACGCTGAATGTGGGCGCTATGTGCCGGCTCCTCGAACGCCGCATATCGGAAGAAAGAGCGGATGGCTGTAAGGCGGAGATTCCGGGTCCGCACCGAGGCGGATCTCTTCGTCTCAAGATCCTCCAGGAATGCGCCGATGAAGGGAGCGTCCAAATCCCGCAGCGTCAACTCCGATGGGGATCTCCCAAGGCGCGTCTGTGCGAACGCAAACAGGAGCCTGAAGGTGTCGCGATAGGAGGCGATGGTGTTAGAACTTACACCTCGATGCTTCATGAGCCGATCTGTGAACCACCGCTCGATCAGCACGGCCAGGTCTTTCGTGCGTCTCATGACCGTACCTCCCAGCGCTTATTCAATCGCCGTACGGCATGGTTCATCAGTTCCGGCGTGGCGGACAGATACCAATAGGTGTCGCGAACATTCGCATGGCCGAGGAAGGTCGAGAGAACCGGCAGCTCGCGTTCCACATCTTCGCCGGCGCGATGCCAGTTGATCAGGGTCTGGACGGCGAAACGGTGACGAAGATCATGAATCCGTGGGCCATCTCGTTTCCCCTCCTGCCGTAATCCGATTTGCCGAGATAGTCGCCAGAACACGCGGTGCACGTATTGATGCAGCAATCTGCCGCCCTGTTCGGCGACGAAGAAATAGGGACTACGCGGCGTACCAAGGTGTGCATCGCGTCGGGCGGCATAGCCTGAAAGGACAGCAATTGTCGTGGCATGCAGCGGCACCAGCCGTGACTTGCCAAACTTTGTCTCTCGGATGGTGAGGACGCCCTGGTCGAGATCTACATCGGCCCGGAGCAGGCTGAGCGCTTCGGAATGGCGCAGTCCGGCGACCGCTATCAGCCCGAACAGGCAGTGATATGTCCAGCGCCGCAGGGCGTTGGCCGGCGGCAACGACAGTGCTGCCGCCAGAAGTGCCTGAATCTCGACCTCACTATAGATGTAGGGTTTTGTCCGCCGTGCCGGCGCCACAGCGTCGCTCGGTGGCACTTCCGTCAAAGGATCGAAATGACTGAGGTGCTGGGCAAAGCAGCGCACATCAGCCAGTCGGATTGACCAACTCGGCTGCCGGCCCATCGAGGTGACCCACTCCATTGCCAGGTCCGCCGTGATGGTCTCGGCGCCGCGGGCTTCCATGAAAGCGACGAACTCCGACAATCGTTTTGCCGGACCGTCATATTTGTATCCCAGCCCTTGGCGCATGCCGATGTAGCGCTCAAGCGCGGTGCGAAGCCGGCTCATTGGACACCTCCCGGCCAGGGTAGGCTCAGTTCCCGCAGCTTCTCAATATCGAGCTTTGCATAGATTCTTGTACTGTCGATGCTTCGATGGCGGAGCAGTTGACCGATCTCGGCAAAGCTGGCGCCCGACCGCAAAAGGTCGGTCGCAAGGCTGTGGCGGAAAAGATGGGCACCGTGATGCGCATAGCCGTCAATGCCTGCCCGTTCGAGTGCCTGCTTCGCGATCATCGTGATGGCGCAGCCGGAGGCAAAGCCCACATGCGGCGCAAGTGTTCGCAAGAAGACTCGCCGACATGCCGAAGCTGGGCGCCCATGCCGGATATAAGCGACGATCGCTGTTCCGACGTCGTGACGCAGCGGCATAGTCGCTTGTCGTCGTCCCTTTCCGTGTACGAGGATCGTGCCCGACTGCCAGTCGATATCGTCAAGATTGAGGGTGGCCACTTCGCTGGCGCGCAAACCGAGCTTGGCGAGGATCATCAGAACCGCATAGTCCCGACGACCCATTGCCGTCGTCCGATCGCAGGCATCGAGAACCTTCTGGACTTTCTCGGGCGGCAGGAAGGTTGGAAGGCCGGCAAGTCGCCAGCGGCGGATGGACGGCACACAGTCAGCGAGCGGCGTCGAGATGAAGCCCTTCAGATGCAAATAGCGCAGGAAAGCACGCACAACCCCGCACATGGCTTTGCCACTGTCGGCGGAACCGTCGAGCGCATGTCGCTCGACATAACCGATAACGATCTCCGGGGTGAGCGCTGCAAACTCGTCTGCGCCGAAAGGACACACCTCCCGGAGAAATCGAAGCGACAGAAGCTTGTGGCTCCCCACTGTCGCGGCGGCGAGCCCTCTCTCATTCGAGAGATATTGCCCGAATACATCGACGATCATCTCGTGCTCACTGCGCTGAATCGGAAGCGCGGCTGGTATTAAGCCTTTCTCCCGTAACGCCAAAAGCAAGCGGCGGAGCGCCGATCGATCGCCCGAGTCGGGCTTCCAGTGTTTGAAACGATGCTCAAGAAAGCGGTCGGCGTGAACCTCATTCAAATCCTGCGGAGCATGTCCATTGCCAACATGCCAGTCCATCAGATCCCGAAACAGGCTCAGCGACCGCCACGTGCATTGCCGCCCCAAACCTTCGTTCGACATTTTGGCGGCGTAAACGCCCGCAAACTCCCGATACGGACCGTAGACCAGCTTCCGGTATAGGGCGCTGCGATTCAAATAGTCAGTTGCGTTCATGTGTCCTCTCCTTCGCGACAATTGCGACGGAGAGACCCTAAGCTATGCCGACTAGGCGGCCGCTATGGTGCTGGAAACGTTGGCAAAAAGTTGATTAATCGGCATAGTTCGCCGGTCGGCATAAACCTGCTTATGCCGCGCGCGGCATAAACACGTTTCGATCAGTGACAGGATGGCGGCGGCCCGTTCTCCGCCTTTTTCTGATCCGGCGAACAGCCAATTCTTGCGTCCGAGCGCAATGGGTCGGATGGCCCTTTCAGCGGCATTGTTGTCGATCTCGATACTGCCGTCATCAATGAAACGACAAAGCGATGCCCAACGGGAAAGCGCGTAGCGGATTGCCTCAGCTGTCCCGGATTTGTGTGGCAAGCGTTTGAGGTTATCGTCCAGCCACAATCGCAGAGCTTCGACCCTGGGCTTGCTATTTTCCTGTCGTGCAGCTTTCCGTAAGTGCGGCGGAGCACCCCGAATGGTCTTTTCGATGTCGTAGAGTTCGCCCGCCCCGGTCAAAGTGGGAGCCGCATACCGGCCCCCCGCGATACAGCATCGTTTCACGATCCGGGTGATGCGTATCGAGAGGCTGGTTCTCATTTTCGGCGGCTACCGACCAAAGCGCGTGGCCAGTAAATTTTCCCCATTCGATCAAGCATTTCGCTTGATTGCCAAACGACACACTCGGCGTCGCGGAGACCAGGGCTCGGTGACGCAACTGCAAAAGGGTGAACATTATGGACAGACGTTTCTATGTTGGCGTGTCGGCCGCGCTCTTTGCGGCCTTTGCCTTTTCGCTCAACTTCGTCGTGCCCTTCATCATCGGTGACTATTCCACCTTTGATTTTGCCCTCATCCGTCACGTCGTCTCGGCACTCGTCGGGCTTTACATTCTGTTTTCCGAGAAGGGTGTCATGCGCCACCTCACGCTTCGAAACTGCCTGCAAGCCATCTGGCTCGCCTTCGTCGGCTATGTCGGCTACTTCCTGACAGTGACGGGAGCGGCCCTCTTTGCCGGCCCAGTCATCGCTCCGGCCTTTCTCGGGCTGGTACCAATCGTATTGATGGTCATTGGCAATCAGCGTCAGGCATCATTGCCATGGCGATCCCTCATGGTGCCTCTGGCGCTGGTGCTGGTCGGCCTTGGTCTCGTCAATGGCACGGCATTCACGGCCGAAGGACTGGACTCTGTGCAATCATTGTGGATTGGCGTGCCGCTGGCGCTTGCTGCCGTGGGCCTTTGGGTCTGGTTCGCGCTTTCCAATCAGGCAGCACTCGCCGCACGGCCGGACATGCCCTCCGGCGTGTGGTCGGCGCTGATACTGGTTGGCGGCGGCGTCTTGATGCTGGCCTTCTATCCCATCGGTGCCGCGATGGACCTCTTCCGGCTTCCTACATTGGGATTCGGCTGGAGCGCTGCCGGCAACCTCTATGTCTGGGGCACAACGCTCGCGCTGCTGGCCACCGTGGGCGGCGTCTGGGCCTGGAATATTGCCTCACGCAGCCTGCCGGTTGCCTTGGCCGCGCAATTGATCGTCTCAGAGACTGCCTTCGGTGTGATCGGCGGACTTGTTGTGCATGCGCGCTGGCCAACTCCGATCGCAGTCGCCGGGGTTGTTGTCCTGATCGCCGGCGTCGTTCTGTCGGTTCGGATTTTCTATGATCGCCAATTTGCATCTGGAAAGACGGTGCTTGCGAACGAGTGACCCGCTGAATACTGGGCCAAAATAAGATCCGCTTTTACGCAAACATGCCGCCTCGCCAGTCCAATGCGTTGTCCGCTTTCAAGCCGCCGCTTGGCTGGGCTCTACGACTGACATGAGGGCGCAAAGCAGCCTTATCCTTCGACGACGAAAAAGTTCGCTTAGGTCAACCGGCCGCCCTTCACATTCAGCACGGGAGCCGCCTGCCGGCTCCCTGTCCAATACCATGGCGGCGGCGTCCCGCAGCTCGAGCGTTCGACGCTGCGGGTCGCCTCTCAGGCTTCAGATTTCAGCTTGCCACCGACCGCCCAGGAATCCTTGGCGATCTCCGTTATCAGGATTTCCAGCGATTCCGGCGGGCACGCCAGGGTTTCGACGGCGGCCTTGGTCGCTTCGCGCGCGAAGGCGCGCTTCTGATCGTCGGTGCGGCCGGGATGCATCTGCAGGTGAAGAATGGGCATGGTGTCTCCTTGGTCAGGTTGGTGGTGTCCGTCGTCTTGGCGCGGGCATCACGACCATGTTGTAAATTCCCTGGTTGATAAATAAGCTCCCGGTATCGTCATTCGAAACCAAGAGGTAGGCAATCGTGGACAAGCTGGCCGGCATGGCGATGTTCGTCAGGGTCATCGACAATGGCAGTTTCGCGGCCGCCGCGGAGATCGCGCAAGTGTCCCCTGCCATGGTTGCCAAGCACATCAAGACGATTGAGACCCGGCTCGGGGCGAAGCTGATCCATCGCACCACGCGACGCCATCAGCTCACAGAGGTTGGCCAGCTCTATTACGAGCGCTGCAAGCGCGCCCTTTCCGAAGTGGCGCTGGCCGAGGCTGCGGCGAGCGAGCTGCAATCGGCGCCGCGCGGCCGGCTTCGCGTGGTTGCGCCGGTCAGCTTCGGGACGCAAGTCCTGGTGCCGGCGCTGGTCGATTACCAGAACGCCTATCCCGACGTCAGCATCGAGCTATCGCTCGACAACAACGTCCATGATCTCGTCGGCGAGGGGTTCGAGCTCGGTATCCACATCGGTCCGCTCTCGGACAGCAGCCTCGTCGCCCGCCCGCTCACGCCCTACCGGCGGATTCTCGCTGCCTCGCCGGACTATCTTGCCCGCCATGGTCGGCCGGCCTCGCCGGAGGCTCTGGCGAACCATCTCTGCCTCGGCCACTCCTATTGGCGCATGCAGGATCGCTGGCACCTGGTTGGACCGGGGGCTGAAATGCGTGATGTATTGATTTCCGGAAAATTCTCGACCAACCAAGGGGCGGCGTTGCGCATGGCCGCGCTCAGCGGCGCGGGAATTACGCTTCAGCCGGAACTGCTGCTCGCCGCCGATATCGCCGAAGGACGGCTTGAGCAGGTGCTGCCGGAATGGTCCTACAAGCCTGTACCGATGTCCCTCGTCTATGCGCCGAACCGTCGGCCGACAGCGATGTTGCGGACGGCAATCGATTTCCTGGTGGAACGGTTTGGGTAGCGACGCTCGGTCGAGGCCGACATGGCTAAGGGGTTGTCTGCTCATCCATGTGGTTGCTATCCAAGCATACGTCATCGAGGTTTGACGAATTATCGGGTTCAGGCTCAGCGCGGAAACAATATTTATGGTAAAACCAGTAATTCTCGTAAACTGTTGCAAGCGCTTGGCGGCACTTTTGGCCGTCATTTCGCTATGCGGCTGTGACCCTATGCTTTAACATTTTGCCGATTTTGAGTTGAGCGGCGACTATAAAACGATAGCCAGCTGCGCAACGAAGTATCTGCCCAGCAATTTTTGGCTTCGCGAAAACCATGATGATGCGAAACAAGTGAGATTTATTTACCTCCCGCCACACAAAATGCAGACCATCATCGATGTTGTCCAAACGGGAGCTGGGCGGACTCACGTCAGCGTAACGGATTGGTCGATCGGAAACGGTATGGTTGATTTGTATAGGAGCTATTTCACCTACTGTGCGTCGACGATCGCTGGATGATTGCTAAGTCATAGAGACCATTCAGCTATTTGAGCTTAATAGCAATTGTGGTGAGTTTGACGAGAGGAGCAAACTCAATTGTCTGTCAGCGCTGGCAGTGTAGAACCGGCAATCAGCGGCGCGCGACCGGCTTCACGGCGGCGCGGCGCTGGAGTGCGCAACACGCGGCCGAGCAGTTGATGTCGGGGAAGTTGAAAAACTCAGCATTGTTGTTTGCAGCAGGGCCGTGATTCAATCGTCGCATCGATTTGCGGAGAATTGAGTGATGATGGCATGTCAGGAGGCTCCGGCGCAGCTCATCTACGACTTCAGCCTCGATGATCATGTCCCTTCCGACCATCTGCTGCGTGGCATCGTCGATGCCAGCCTGATCGCCGCCGACGCCAACAAGTGATGATCAGGAGTATGGAAATGAAAGAAATTGCATGGAGAAACGATGACGACGGGATGCTTCTTGGGGCCAGAGCCCACGATGCAAGATTGATTTCGTTGGAGTTTGTGAACCGTCACCGACTTCTTTTGACTTTAAGGAGAGTTGATGGAACGGAAGTAAAACTCTCGTATGAGGGAGTTCACGAAATTTCCCTGGGGCAAATTTGGAACGATTCGATAGTCATCGATATTTTCATCTGGAGCGTTGAATATGTGCCGGCTTCGCAGTCGGTAGACGTGGGATGGAACGCTTTGTTTCAGGGGCGGGCAGGCCTCCAATATCTTGAGGAGGATATAAGGAAAATAATCGATCGAGATGGGTCACAGTTTTTGTCCATCATAGGCTTTGTCCATGGCACATCAACGGCGGTGGTTTGCAAGACCCTGCGCATCGCAGAAGCTTGAGGGCGCCTATGGCAACGATGAGCCAGAGGCGGACGAGGACAGATCCCGCTTTGCCCCAAGAACGGTCCCAGATGAGGAGCGCCCGCCCGATCTGCCGGACACGGACGCGCCACTCCTTCTAATCAGGTTGCTTCGAGCACCATGTTGAGCGGGGTCTGGGCTGCGCGCCGGACATGTGTGAACCCGCCTGAGCGGATCACCTCCGTCAATCGCTTCTCTCCCGCCTGAGCGCCGAGCGCGAGTCCTGTCTCCTGCGCCAGGGAGGTGGGAACGCAGATCATCGTCGAGGCCGAGTAGTAGAGCCGCCCGACCGGGTTGATGTTGTCCTCGAGTGTATCCCCGGCGGTGGGCTCGACCACCATCCACGTGCCACCCTCCTTCAGCGCCTTTCTGATATGCGCCGCCGCGGTCTTGGGGTCGCCCATGTCGTGCAGGCAGTCGAAGCAGGTGATCAGATCGAAGTCGCTTCCGTCGAAGTCCTGCGCCCGGCCCACCTTAAAGTCCACGTTCGTCAGGCCATCTGCCCGGGCGTGGGCAGTCGCGGCCGCAATCGAATCCGCATGAAAATCGTAGCCGACGAACCGGGAATTGGGGAAAGCCTGCGCCATGAGGATCGTCGACAGCCCATGTCCGCACCCCACGTCGGCCACGGTCGCGCCCGCCTTTAATCTGTCGACGACGCCATCCAGCGCAGGCAGCCAGTCCTGCACGAGGGCGTTCACATAGCCGGGCCGGAACAGCCTCGCCACGGCGCAGAACATGCAGCCGGCCTGATCCCCCCAAGCCACGCCTCTGCCGGTCTTGAAGGCAGACTGGACCTTCGGTTGGTTTTCGACCATCGCGGCAGCCGTATCGAATGCGCCGATCAGGTTGACCGGGCTGTCGGGTTCAGCAAACACATAGGCCTGTTCGGGCGTGAGCGAGAACCGGCCATTCTCGTAATGCACATAGCCCGAAGCCGCCTGTGCTGCCAGCCACTCGCGTACATAGCGCGGCGCACATCCCGCGGCCTCGGCAAACTCGTCGGTAGTCGCCGGTCCGATGTCCCTGAGGGTCTTGTAGAGGTCGAGCGCGTCTCCGATCCGCACCAGCGGCACGCTGACTGCACCGCCAAGGTCGCCAAGGATGCGGCCCACGAGCTCATTGAGCGTAGTTTCGTTGAGTTGGGTCATGTCGGATTCCTCCTGATTGACGGGCGGCCTTTTGCCGATCGCGGTTCAAGGATGAGACCCGTCGCGCCTGACGGCATGAGACAGTTGTCCCGCGCAGTTGCGGATTCAGGCCCGGCAAAGGGGCGTTTGTCCCAAAGATGTCGGCGATGCAGCTCGCTACCTGGAAAGCGCCATGACGATCGCCTGCGAACGGTTATGCACGCCGAGCTTGCTGAAAATCACCGACAGTTGGTTGCGCACGGTCTTCACGCTCTTGCCAAGGCGGGCTGCGATCGCGCGATTGTCGAGCCCTTCCGCGACGAGGTCGAAAAGCGCCGCCTCGGCGGGCGTCAGACCGGCGTCGCGAACGGCGCGCGGTCGCACCGGTCGATCCTGCCCGAGGAAGGTTGCGAGTTCGGCATGGAAGACGGCCCAGGCCGGTTCGTCTGGCAAGAGCACATGGTTCTTGCTCTCGAGCGGTATGAAGCGTGCTCCGGGAATCGCGGCCGCAAGCTTGCAGCCCTGGTCGAACGGCACGCGCATATCGCCGCGGCTATGCGCAACCAAAGTCGGGACGCGAAGTGTCGTCGCCAGATCAAGCACATCGAGCCCCTGCATCTGCCAGAGCAGTTGCGCGGCAACGTCGGGTGCTGCCGTCACACGCTCCAGATCGCCCCACCATCGATGCTGTTCCGGTGTCCCGTCCGGAATGAAAAGGTTGGTAAAAAACCGACAGAACGCCGGATTGTCGCGGCCCCAGCCGATACGGATGAGGTTGACGAGCGTCTCGGCCTCCAAGCGCTCGGCCTCGGTCTGCGCGCGCGCCCGTGCACCCTGACTATAGGCATTCAGGAGCACCAGGTGTGACACCCGCTCGGGATGCCTCAGGGCGAATGCGATACTGAGGGCGCCGCCTTGCGAAAGACCGAGGAGGACGAAACGCGGTTCCTCGATGGAGGCTGCCACGGCATCGAGGTCCGCATGCCACGCTTCAACCGAAAGATCGGCGACATGCCGATCCGATAGGCCGCAGCCGCGCGGATCGTAGCGCACAAACCGGTTGCCGGCCGAGAGCGCCTGCAGCCATGGCCGCCAGACCGGGCTCTCGACATCATAGTCGACATGACTAAGCCAGTGAGCCGCCCGCAGGATCACTTGTCCCGTCCCGCACGATGCGACGGCTATCCGGGTGCCGTCGGCGGAGGCGCAGAACCGTATGGTCTGGCTGAGTTTCATCGGTCAAGATTAGCGCATCGAGAGGTTGCGCAACAGGTCCGTCGCGACGAACTTCGCGCCATGACGGACGTGTGGTCAATGTTGCCTACGAGGCGACCCTTGCGTTCGAGACCGTGCCGGCGGGAAGTTATTCGTTGGGGAATGTCCGGCTGATGAAGAAGCTCGGCGGCCTGCTCGGCGTTGCCCGAGACGGGAATGCGCTAATTGCGGTCACGGGAACCTATTGCGGCCTGAGGTTGTATTTTGAGATGGGATGATTAAATTAGCGGATAGCCGAAGGAGGATACAGGTGGCGCTATTAAGGTACGTTTCAATCTTTGCAGCGGCCTACTTTCTGGTGGCGCTCATAAGCATGGTGATTTTTGGAGAACCGCGGTGGGGAATTTGCTTTATACTTCTGCTGTTCGCCGAGTTTTCCCGTCTCTTTACCGTGTGGTTCAACTTCGCTCTGCGCGGAAAATAGCACCGACGGTATGGCAGCTTTGGGCCGAAAGCGGCGGATGATCTTGGGCTCCTGCGCAGCCAGCCTAGGCCTCAGGCGACGGACCATCCACCGTCCACCAGCAGGTTCGCGCCGGTGATCAGGCTCGCAGCCGGCGATGCGAGGAAGACCACGGCACCCACCACATCATCGGTTTCACCGATCCGGCCGAGTGGAATGTGACCGAGCGTCGCTTCGCGATTGTCGGCATCGGATAGAAATGGTGCTGTACCATCGGTGTGGATGAACGTCGGCGATACGGTGTTTACGGTGACATTATAACGTGCCCATTCCGCTGCAAGGCAGCGTGTGAGGTGATTAATTGCCGCCTTGCTCATGCAATAGATTGCCTCGCCGCGCAGTGCCACGGTGCCGGCCTGTGAGCTGATGTTGATGATCCGGCCGCCATTGCGCTTGATCATGTGGCGCCCCACGGCCTGCGTCATCAGAAAGGTGCCCTTGATATTGACATCGAGTATCTCGTCAAGGTCCTTCTCCTCGACGAGTTCCGCGAGATTGCCCGGAGCCACGCCGACGTTGTTGACGAGGACGTCGATCCGACCGAACGTCGTAAGCGCCGCGTCGACGGCTTGTGCGATATGGGCCTTGTTGGGAATATCCAGTTCAACAGGGAGAACTTTTCGTCCCGTTCCCTCGAGTTCGGCAACCAGACCCGCCGACGCCGCGACATCGCGGACCCCTAAAACAATATCGGAGCCTGCTCTGGCACAGGCAAGCGCGCAAGCTCGACCGATGCCACGGCTCGCTCCCGTCACCAAAGTCACCTTGCCCTCAAGGCTGAAGTCCGGCGCATTCTTCTGCATCATGATGCCTCCCCTCGATGAAGCTCATTTATGGCAGTGTCGGCGTGCGGATGCCAGATATTCTCAGCGTGCTGAGGAGCGTCCATTCGGGACGCGTGAGGTTTGCTTCGGCTCTGGGCCGGATAGCACCACAAGCAGACCTGCCGTTTTGGCGGTGTGCTAGTTGCGGCGCTTCGATGGGTGTAGACTGCCGATACTATTGCATGTTCATGCAAGGCAACAATGATGGGCACCCTCGCGCTCGACCGAAAGCTGCTCGCGATCCTCGCGGCGGATATGGTCGGCTACTCGAAGGCGATGGAGGCCGATGAGGCCGGCACCATCAAGCGACTGAAGGCCATCCGCGCCGAACTGATCAATCCCGCCATCTCCCAGCGCCATGGCACAATTATCAAGCTGATGGGCGACGGCGCGCTCGTCTCCTTCGATAGCGTGGTTGATGCGGTTGCCTGCGCCGCGGAGTTTCAGAATGTCGTGGCGGCGCGCAACGCCGACCTACCGGAGCCTGAGCGCATGGTATTTCGCGTCGGGATCAATCTGGGCGATGTGGCCTTGGTGGATGGCGATGTCTATGGGGATGGGGTGAATGTCGCCGCGCGGCTGGAGCATTTGGCCGAGCCGGGCGGCGTCGTGGTGTCGGGCACCGCATACGATCATCTCCAGGGCAAACTCGACTGGCCGCTCGATTTCGCCGGCGAGCAGCAGGTCAAGAACATCAGCCGCCCGGTACGGATGTATCGGCTGCGGCTCGACGGCAAACGGGCGCGTCGGCCCCTTCTCAAAATGATGCCGCGCTGGGCCAAGGCGGCTGCCGCGGCGATCGTGGCACTGGCTCTGGCAGGCGGCGGGGTCTGGCGGTTCTCGCAGCCCGAACCTTTGAGCGGCAAGCCGTCGGTGGCGGTGCTGCCCTTCGACAATTATGGCGGCGACGAGGCTAGCGGGCGTCTGGCCGATGGCCTGACCGAGGACATCATCACCGACCTCGCGCGGTTTCCCGAATTTGAGGTGGTGGCGCGGAATTCGACGGACGTTTATAAAGGCAAGCCCGTGGATGCCCGCCAGGTCGCAAGCGCGCTCCATGTAGGCTTTGTTCTGGAAGGCTCGATCCAGCGGCAGAGTGATCGGGTACGGATCACAGCACAGTTGATCGATGCAAAAGCCGGCCACCATCTTTGGTCGGAGAATTGGGACCGGCCCGCCGAGGACGTGTTCGCCGTTCAGACCGAAATCGCAGAGCAGGTCGCCAACCGCCTCGGCGGCGGAGTGGGACTGATTCAAGAGGCCGGGCGGGCGGCAGCCAAACGCAAACGGCCTGAAAACCTGAATGCCTATGATTACTATCTGCTCGGGTCCGAAAAGATTGAAAAGCTCACCAAGGCTGATGACGAGGAGGCCATCACCTTGCTCAACCGCGCCGTCGAGCTCGACCCGGGGCTGGCCCGGGCCTGGGTCGAACTTTACCATGCTCATGATCTGATGGGCGTGTTTGGCGTCGATCCCGAGAGCAACCGCAAGGTGGCCGCCGATGTGGCCGAACGCGCGGTGCGGCTTGATCCGAGCGACGCTGAAGCCCATGCGGTGTTTGGTATGAGCCTTGCCAATAAGGGCGATATGGGCCGCGGCAAGTCCGAATTCGACACGGCCCTTCGCCTGGCTCCGGGTTCGTCCGAAATCCTGACCTTTTACAGCGGCTATGCAGCACGCTTCGGTGAACCAGAACGCGGTGCTCAAATGGTCGACAAGGTCATGCGGCTCGACCCGAACTATCCGATGTGGGCGTCCAACTTCTTCGCACCTGCCTATTTTATGGCGGGGCGGTATGAGGACGCGGTGACGATGCTGGAGCGCATGACGCCTGACAACTACCAAAGGTGGACTTGGGTGGTGCGCAGCAGTTCGCTTGCGGCACTGGGTCGAACCGATGAGGCGCATGCTTCAGCTATGGAAACTCTCAAGCAGCACCCCGAGGTGACTGTCGAGAGCATGATCAGTGAGCCCGGCCTAAGCACCATCGAGCGCAATCGGTTCATAGAGACAATGCCACTCGCTGGCTTCCCGGCATGCGCCAAGCCCGAGGCGCTGGCGAACCTCGCCAAACCTGTGCGACTGCCGGAATGCGAGGCGGAGAAGGCCAAACCCCTCGGGCAGCCATAGAACAGCCCTGTGCAACGCGCGCGCCATATAAGAGGCCTTCTCTCGGCACGCTTTCTCAGCGACTTCCCCCGAACGAGCCTTCAACTGGACCAACCATTCATCTGGGATCAGTAGCCATGGAACGCGCAAAACCTACTCGTTGCGAAGATCGACTGCGTCAGAGGGAGCTTTGATCCGATCTCGCTTCGTCTCGAAGATTTCCGTCATCACGGGGAAGCCGGTTGGGGTGGCTCCAACGAACTGGCGGGTGGTTTTGATGATTTTTGAAGTTGCTGTAGAAATCACGACTTCTGATTTGGCGTTATAGCCATTTCTTGCCCAGTCCACCTGAAAAACCTTCACCGGCACAGCGCCATAGAGGCTGTCGGAAGCGTTCGAGCAATGCCGGAAAACTGCTCCGACACCATCTACAGTCTTGCGTAGCCCACGGTGTCGCAAATGCCATCTACCGAGCCCCTGTCGATCATAAGCGAAATCACCAATGAAGACTCGAATTTCGAGCAGGTCAAAAGCGCCCGTCGGCTGAACGCCGTAAAGCCGGTACGCGAAATTGCCTCCAAAGGTGCGCTCATAAGAACGGTTGACGAAATCACATGAAGGGTCTTCGTCTGGCAGACGGTCGAGCAAGCCGAAAGACCTATGGTCTTCTTGTGCGGCGGACTGCGATACGACCGACAAAATCACTGGGAGAATTAAAGCAACGATGCCGACGCGCATAGTGACCTTCACTTATTTTTGGCATGGCGTTTCCGAGCCGCCAGGAGCGACATTACTCCATCCAGCTTGCTCATCATTCACCGCGTCAGGCGTTTAACAATGGAAGAGAGAAACCTTAAGTAGCTTGCACGGGACTGAATTCGGCAACCGGTTGCCGCGTCTTACTCCCGGTCACCACTTTGATCGTAGCCAAGATTGCAAGCGTCCATGGCGAACGAACTCCGCTGTCACAGGCGCAATTGGGGTCTCAAATTACTGAGCAATCCGCGACGTCGGAGTCTCAATCGGGAAGGTCGACTTTGGCCTCAAGCAGACTACAAGCGCTCCAAAAGTGGACCTGTCGCCAAGGCCTAAAAGGCGTCGACCACGCTCGAACCTCGTGATCGCTGGTGGCTAAGAAGTGAGACAATTTGCCCACTTAACTATTACTCAAAAGTAATACATCCTCCAATTGACTTTTCAGAATCGCGGCTGTAATTGCTGTTCGAGTTTTGAAAATACAAGTTGAGTATATGCATCACCTCGGCGAAGTTGTAATACGACGACAAAAAGAAAAGTTGATTGAAATCGTAAGGAAATTTGTAAGCCGGGGACAGCCTTACGTTATAATGAACTTTCCATCAAATAAAGATCCTGGCCATCATGCGAGTTGGCTTGGATTGTCGATGGTATTGCGCGAAGTAACAGGGCGCCTCCCGGTGCTGACTGGCAGTACCGCTCAAAGTATAGATGAGATAAAAACAACACCAGGCGACGCTCCAATATTCATTTGCGGTTGGACCGACTTTGGAGACGCGCGGACGGGCAGGGATGATGTTCGCTACCGTTTGATGTGGAAATATCCGGATCGAACGATCATTCAGATGCCGCAAACGATTCATTTCGCGAACGAGTCCCTCAAGGAATACGCGAAACGTACGATTGGGAGGCATCGCAATTTTTTTTGCATGACGCGCGATGGTCAGAGTTTCGAGTTAGCGAAAGCCAACTTCGATTGTGATGTCGAGGCTGGCCCGGACACGGCATTCGGCATGGGAACGCTGAAACCGTTCGAAGCCGATCCTCTCAGGGTATTATATGTCATGCAGCCTCTTGGAGAGGACGAGGTTGATATAGCGAAAGCGCGAGCGATCGTTGATGGACCTCTTACCAATTGGATCAACGGTCCAAATAGTTTGTCGCGCATGCGCAAGTCGAGCGTCGTCAAGTCGGCGTTGCGGCATGGCTTTAGCCGCACAGAGATGATCGCCCAACATCGTGAGGATGTCGCGGCTCGATATGTCGATTACGGCGTGAAGATCCTGTCCGGCGCGCAACGGATCATCACCAACCATCTACACGGTCATATTCTCTGTCTTTTGCTGAATAAGCCGCATATCGCGGTTGCGAGGGACGGAAGCAATCTACACGACGTCATCGGTAGCCAGACTGGCGATAGCCCTCTGGTGGAGAAAGCGACAAATGCCGGTGAGCTTTTAGCAGCAATGTCTCGCCTGCCGTATGAGATGGGAGGAACTTGGTACAAGTCGAGCAAACCCATGAATCCAAGTCCCGCTATTCCCGCCCCCGATCTAATACCTCAACCCTCCATAGTCTGATTCCCGGTAGGAGCTCACTTTGTCGGTTTTACAAGACGACGATATTCTATTCAGCCATGTCAGTGAGAACCGATCCGCCGCAGCCGTAACCGGTGCCTTCTGGTCGGCGCTGAGCACGCTTATTCCGACAGTTCTGACCTTCGCTGTTTTTGTGGTGACGTCTCGCGTTCTCCAGCCCCAGGATTTCGGTCTTGTCGCGCTGGCATTCAGCATTGTGTCGTTTGCGGGCAGCTTTGGACCAACGGCATTTGGCGAAGCGATTATACAAAAAGCCGAAATCAGGCGCAGCCATCTGGATACGATATTCCTGCTTTCGCTCGCTTTTTCATTTTTGATCTATGGCGCTTTGTGCATAGCCGCTTCGCCAATCGCGGCCTATGTGGGGCATGAGCAAATCACACCCCTGATTTACATCATGGGATTGAAGGTTTTCTTCGACTTCACGGCCGTCGTTCCGAATGCAATTGTCAATAGGAAGATGTCGTTTCATCTGGTAGCCGTCCGCACTGTGATTGCGACCATCACTTCTGCCTGCATTTGCCTTGTTTTGGTTCTCGCGGGTTTCGGCTTGTGGGGGCTTGCGATTGCACAGATCGCGGCCACAGCGGCATCATGCGGCGCCGCTTTCTGGGGCGCCGGGTGGCGGCCCGGGCTTTACCTGAAGCGAGCAAGCCTCAACGAGCTGCTTCACTATGGGTTCTTTGCATCCGGCACTCGGTTTTTACAGACGATGAGCTTGGACAACTTGCTCATTGGGGTGCTCTTGAGCCCGGCAGCGCTCGGGATCTATAACTTTTCCAAGCGTTTGTTTGATATGATCAACAACGTCATCGCCGGTGGCTTAACATCTGTCACGCACGTCTTGCTTTCTTCATTGCGAGCCGATCCGAAGAAAGTGCGAGAAGCATTTCTCATGGCAACGTTTGGCTGCGCTCTGGTGTCCTACCCCGTATTCATTGGCCTTGCCGCCGTTGCCGATGATGCGATCACGACAATTTTCGGTGCACATTGGATCGCGGCCGTTTGGCCGGTTCGGTTCTACTGCGTCATAGGATTGATGGCTGGGATCGGCTACGTGCAGGCATCCTTGATCAAGAGCCAAGGAGAGATGGATTGGTGGTTTTACTACCAGCTGGCACGAAACCTCCTCACACTCCTGACGATCGCAATTCTCTATCCTTATGGCGTCACGACGATTGTTTTCGCCATAATGATCGAAGTTCTGTTGTTTTGGCCGATCACCAGCTGGAAGGTTTCGCAGCATATAGAGCTGAGTATCCCGGCATATCTGGCGCAATTCCTGCGGCCTACGATAGCCTGTGCAGGAATGGTTGCAGTCATTTTCCTCCTCCACGAATTGCTCATTCATTGGTCCCCGTATCCACGCTTGGCCGCAGAAATCCTTGCAGGCGGCATGGTTTACTGCGGCCTGATATTCGTTCTGTGCAGAGCACGTTTAAATATCTTGATCGGCAGTATAAAGCAGGCACGGCAGCGCAAAAGTAACAGGGGTGCGGTTGCCAACCCTGCATGATTTCCAGGCCCTACCCGCATAGACCAGTGTTGCGATTTGAAGGATCTGGTGCTCAAGCCGTCATCTGAAATTATGAGAACGGCGCTTCGGTGACGTTCTCATTCACCGCGTCCGAACGCCCCTCAGACCAACGCGTAATAGGATAATCCATAAGATGACTAGCCTCGACCGCGGTTATTCGCCACCGGCGATGGACGATGTAGGAGTCTCGGTTGCCGACCGCAACCGTTACTATACGCTCGATGCAATGCGCGGATTTGCCGCTATTTGTGTTGTCGCTACACATTTCCGGGAGAGCTATGCGCCTTCAGCCTATCTGGCAGTCGATTTTTTCTTCGTTCTCAGCGGATTTATTATCGCCGATATTTACGGAAAACGGCTCGCCCGCGGTCTGCTGTTCCAGTCGTTTATGGCGGCCCGCATCAAGCGCCTTTATCCGCTCTATTTGATCGGAATTTTGGTCGGCCTCACACAGATCATTCTGTTAACAAGCTGGGGGCTGAGAAATCAAAGTGTTATCGACCTGCTGGCGTCGACGACTGCGAACACGTTCTTTCTGCCCAGCCCAATGTATTTCCTTCAAGCGAACCCGATGCAAGGAATGTTTCCAATCAACGGTCCAGCATGGTCGATGTTCTGGGAACTGTTGGTGAATATAGTCTTCGCCCTGTGGCTTTTTCGGCTCTCTATCCGAGCCCTCTGCGGAGTTGCATTGGTCTCGGCTGCATTTTTGGTTTTTGTCGGTTTTAAATACGGTATGTTGAATATTGGCTGGGAGTGGCCCTCAGCGGTAGGTGGCCTGCCAAGGGTGATGTTTTCATTTACCGCAGGGGTCGTGATAAGCCGTCTATTCGGCGGCATGCCCGCTTGGAGGAAGGGCTGGGCCGCCATTGTGCCATGCCTTCTTCTGATGATTTGCATTGCGGCGCCGGTTCCTGTCGTGCTGCGGCCTTACTACGACTTGATGTTCGCGATGGCCTTGGCGCCGCTCATCGTAATGCTTGGCCTCTTTTTGGAGATGCCTGCAAAAGCAGAGGCGTTGGCGACGTGGATTGGGTATATCTCCTACCCAATCTACATCCTACATCGAGGTGCGATCGGCGTTTTCAAGCCGGTTGCGGCGTCGATTGGATTGAATAGCCCTCTCGCATTCTCAGTGTTTCTCAGCGCGGTCGTTTGTTTCGCTTATGTGACCGCTCGTCTCGTTGACAAAACGATGGCTACGCGGACCCGTCGAGCTCGATAACTTTTGCGTCGGCTTTCCCAGGTGTACCTACTTAAATGCATGGGGTGCGCTGGGAATAGTCGGTCAACCGCTCGTCTTGCAGCAAACCGCTTCGACGAACTTGTGTCGTCGATCAGCGGCGGGCGGGCGGCTTCGTGGCGGCGCGGCGCTGCAGCGCGAAACGCGCGGCCGAGCAGTTGATGTCGGGGACGAGATCGTAGGTCTGCTGGTAGAGGCTCTGCGCCAGCGTATTGTTGCCGCGATTTTCCGAGGCGAGGGCTGCGAGTGCCGTACGCTTGTAGGCCTCGACGATCGGCTCGGCGGCTTTTGCCAGCGCCGCGTCGTCAGACGGTTCGGCTGCAAGCGAAAGGGCGGCATAGGTTGCGTCGCCATCCCTGCCGACGCGGCCGCCGACAGCGCCGTTAAAGCTTTGCTCGGAAACCTGGCGCATGCGTCGGGCATTCTTGATGCATGTCGGAATGCGGCCGGCTTCCGCATTGATGCGCTCTGCCGTCGGGCCACTTTCCGCGCTGCCGCTGTCGGACAGGATCACGTAGCCGATGATACCGACGATGGCGAGATAGGCGACCCCCATGCCGGCCAGGAAGGCCGGCTGCTTGAGGAGCGACTTTTTCGGCTTGTCGTCACTTGCCTTGGAAGCCTCCTTCTTCGGCGCCTCCTTGGCGGCGGCTTTGACGACGAACTGGAATTCTACATCCTTGCCGAGACGGAAGCTGTCGCCGGCCTTCAGCGACGCCGTCTGCAACAATGCTTCGCCGCGCAGCATGATCGGGTTCAGCCCCATGCGGCGAATGATGAAGCCGCCGTCGCTCTGCCGCTCGATGCGCGCATGGATCGGCGCCAGGAACGGATCGTCGACGACGATATCGGCATTCGAAGCCCGGCCGATCGACATTTCCGGCCGGTCGAGCACATGGCTGCGGCTCTGGCCGCCGGGACCGGTCTGCAGAAGGCTTGGCTTGTTTCCGCGAAAGAAGGAAAAGACCATGATCAGAACATCCCACTCGACATCATCTCGACAATTGCCGGGGCCAGCACCAGAAGCAGGATCGACACGACGATCATCATCGCCGGCATGACGATCTTGGCCTTCAGCTTTTCACTGGCCCTGTCGGCCTTTTCCCAGCGGCGGAAGCGCAGGTCGCGCGCGTGTTCGCGCAGCAGCTCGACGCGGTTGCTGCCCTCGACTTCGCCCTGGATCACGGCGCGGATGACGCGGATGACCTCCTCGGCGGTCATACGGCGTTCCAGCCGCTGCAACGCCTCGATCATGCCGGTGCCGAGCGCCACGTCTTTCAGCGTCTGGTCGATCTCCTCGCTCATAACGGTACCGGGTGCCGCCTCGGCATAAAGCCTCAGGCTTTCCGGCAGGGTCGCCTGCGCCTGCTGCGTCATGACGACGAGATCGAGAAAATAGGGAAATTCGCGCGAGATGCGTTCCTTGCGGTCCTGCGCCTTGTCGTCGGCGACAACCCAGAAATAGATCGCCGGGATCAGGCCGAGGATCAGGCCGGCAACGAGCCCGCCGATCACGCTGCCGCTGGCAATGCCGAACAGCACGCCGAGCACGACGAAGCCGAAGAGGCTCAGAACCACGAGAAGCGCGATATATTCCCGCCCCGTCACGCCGCCGAACGGCCGGCCGCCATAGATCAGCTTCTGCTCCAGCTGCGCCCCGTAATCGGCCAGCAGCGGCTCGAAATGCGTCAGCACGAATTCAACAGGCGTGCGCATGCCGATGCTGTCGACGATATTCGGCGGCGGACCATCGCCGCCCGCAGATCGGCGCACCACCTGGATGCTGCCGAGCAGATCGCCGATCCACCAGACGAACAGTGCAGCGGTGATCCCGGCAAAGACGACGGCGATCGGGGCGAGGGGTATCTCGGACATCATACCGACACCTTCATCATCGAGCGCATCCAGAAGAAACCTGTGGCATAGAGAACGGCGCCGACGATCGCGATGACGATGCCGATGGCGTTGCCGAACACCTTGTCGATCAGTTCCGGCTGGCCGAAGAAGATCATCAGGATCATGAACAGCGCGCCGCCGTTGACGACGCGGAAATTCATGCGCGCCTGCGACGACGAGGTCGTGATCTTCTGATCGAGCTTCCAGATTTCCTTGAAGGATTTCGACATTTCCGTCAGCGGTTCGGAAATATCGCCGCCCTGGCGGGCAAAGAGACCGAGGGCCGCATCGACCATCTTGAAGTGCAGGCTCGGCACATTGCGGCCGTGGCGGTCGAGCGCCTCGACCAGACCGATGCCGAGCTTCTGTTCGCGGGCAATGCGCTCGAACTCGCGCGAGGCCGGCATCTGGCCGGTATCGGCCACCGCATTGACGGCTATGGCGAGCGGCTTGCCGGTGCGCACAGCCGAGACGATCTGGTCGACGGCATAAGGAAGCTGCGATTCGATCTGCAGCCAGCGGCGCTGCAGAAAATAACGGATCACGCCCTTGGGCAGGAAGATGGCGACCGGGATGGCGACGATGATGCCTGGGATAGGACCGAAGATCAGCGAGACCACCACGAAGACGACGATCGCCGTGATGCCGTAGGCGAGGATCATCGTATAAGGCGGAACGGCATCGCGCCCGAAGACCTGCGCCGCCTCGCTGGCGAGCGCGATGTCACGTTCGGTGGCGCGCAGCAGCGGCGCCGGCCATTGCACCGGCGCGCCCCAGACGAGCAGTCCCGCCGTCACCGCGCCGAGGGCGACCGTAAAAATCTGCAGAATGCTGATATCCATGGCTTCCCCCTCAGAGCAATTCCAGGAAAAGTGTGAAGTGCTTTTGCCGGGAATTGCGTAAAAACAAAAGCTTAGAGCGGTTCTGCGCTTCCGCAAAAACCTGAACCGCTCTAGACGAACATATCCAGTTTTTCGATCTCGCCGTCCTCGCCGAACTCGACGAGCTCGGCGACGAAGCTCGGCAGGTAGCCGGTGAAGGCATGCACGGCCTGGCCGCCGGCGCGGCCGACGAGATTGAAGATCGGCTCGACGATGATGAGGCCGGTATCCGGATCGATCCCGATCACCTCTGATATTTCGGTGACGGCACGCCGGCCGTTCGCCAGGCGGTTGAGCTGCACGACGAGCTCGACGGCGGCAACGATCTGCTGGCGGATCGCCATCACAGGCAGCGAGCTCTGGCCCTGCAGCACCATCACCTCCAGGCGGGTCATCATGTCCTGCGGCGTGTTGGCATGCGCCGTCGTCATCGAGCCGGCATGGCCGGTGTTCATCGCCTGCAGCATGTCGATCGCCTCCGCACCACGGCACTCGCCGACAATGATGCGATCAGGCCGCATGCGCAGCGCGTTGCGTACGAGGTCGCGGATGGTGACGCTGGTCTCGGACTCCGCCGTCTTCGGCCGCGATTGCAGATAGACGACATGGATGCCGTCGAGCTGCAGTTCCGACGTGTCCTCGACGGCAACGACACGCTCGCCGACCGGGATGAACTGCGACAGGCTGTTCAACAGCGTCGTCTTGCCGGAGCCGGTGCCGCCCGAGACGACGATGTTCTTGCGCGAGCGGACCGCGGCCTCGAGGAATGCGCGCATCGGCTCGCTGAGCGCGCCGGCGGTCACCAGCTTGCTGATATCGAGCCGCGACTTGCCGCCGAATTTGCGGATGGTGAGGCAGGCGCCCTTGACCGCCAGTGGCGGAATGACGGCGTTGACACGTGAACCATCCGGCATGCGAAAGTCGGCCATCGCCTCGCTCTCATTGATCGAGCGGTTGGAATCGACGGCGATGCGCTCGATCACCTTCATCAGTTGCCGCTCATTGGCGAAGGCGAAAGGGTACCGCTCCAGCAGGCCGAATTTTTCGACATAGATCTCGTCATAACGCGTCACCATGATTTCCGAGATGACGTCGAGATCCATCAGCTCGGAGATCGTCCCCCAGCGATACATCAGCTCCTCGATATTGGAGCGCAGGTGCATATGGGCGATCTCATAGCGGTCGCCGGCGTTGAACAGCGCCTGCCTGGACTGGAAGGCAGCGCTGAACCGGGTATCGAGCTGGGCGAAGTCCGAGCGGGTGGATTCGAAGTTGAGCTTGAGTTGCAGGGCTGAGATCAGCGCCTTGCCGACATCGAACAGGCGGCGATTGTCCTGCTCCTCGCGCGAGAGGCTCGCGGCATTCGACGAGGCATCCCGCCGGCCGGTGCGGGCGATGCGTTTTGCCAGCCACCGATAGACGGCGTTCTTGATGACGAGGATGACGAGATCCTGCGGCGCGCTGTCGAGCGCCTCCTTGATGAACATGTCGAGACGCTCGCGGATGCGGCTGCGCGTCTCCTCGCGGCCGAAATCGGAGGATTTTACCAGCCGGTCATATTGCGTGTCTTTTAGCAGTCGCTCATGGATCTCCATCTGCAGTGCCAGCACACGTTCCTGGTCCGGAAACTGCGTGACCGCGACGGGGGCCGCGGCCGGCTCGACGAGTTCGATCGTAACGTTCGGCACCCAGATCGACATGCCGGCCGAAACCGCAACCGGCGTGCCGGCTCGAAGCGGCTGATCGTCGACGCGCGTCGGGTTTCGCCCATGATGCTGCACCGACCAGCCCTGGCCCGACTTTCGCAGCACGAATTGCGGCGAAGAGACGTGGCTGCCGCGCAGCCGCACGACGCCCGCCCCGGCGGGCAGCGTCAGCGTGCTGCTTTCGCCGACGAAATAGGTCTCGTTCGCCGAGAGCGGGATCACCTCCCGACCGCTGCCGTCCTCATAGGAAATCTTCAACAGCATGGCTCATTCCCCCGCGACGCTCACATGCGCGTCCAGTTGATGCTCGGCAGGTCCTCGACGGTATTGTCGGCCGGATTGCGCAGCACCAGATTGAGGCTGCCGTTCGACTGGCCCATGGCAAAGATCAGCATTTCAGCTTCCGACGGCGTCACTTCGACGGTCACATTGTTGTACGTGCTATTGGCCTTGGTGACTGCACCCTCGGCCGTCGTCGCCGCGCCGACGGCCAGCACTTTGACATTCTGCAGGAAGGTGCGGGTGACGACGCGGGTGCGCGAGCTGATGCCGAGTTTATAATCTTGCGCTTGTTTGCGGTAGGCGTTGACATCGTTCTCGTCGGCCCCTGGATACTGGGTGAGATAATTCTTCAGCATCTGCTCGACCGGCGACTGTGGCTGCGCTGGAGCCTGCGGCTGTCCGGTCGCGGCCGGCGCCTGGCCCGGAACGGCAGGCTGACCTGGCACGGCAGCGGGCTGGCCAGGGACCCCCGGCTGGGTCGCAGCGGCCGGCGCCACGGGCTCGACCGGTTCGTCGACCGTGCCGATGATATCGACATAGCTGCCCGGCTCGACGAAATGCCCGACGGCCGCGGCCGCGTTGACGGGAAGGGTGAGCGCCCGTTTACCCGGCGCGATCATCGTCGTCAGGCGTCCACCGTCGGTATCGTCGAAATACTGGAAGAGCAGCACCGAGCCGGCCGGAATATCGCTCGCAGCCGTCCTGTCCTTCAGCCATTCCTGATAGGCGCTGGCCGCAGGCACCGCGAGCTTGGCGAGCGCCCCGAAGCTTTCCGGCAGCATCACCGGTTCGGCGAGCATGTCGGGCGTGATCGCCTGCCCTCGCGTGACCTTCCTGTCGGGCTGGAGCCGCATGAAGGCATAGGCCACCTGCTCGTTCTTGACGCTCTCGGTCCAGAAGTAGAGCAGAACGCCCGTGATGAGCCCGACGATGACGGCCGCGATGAGCTTCCAGTTCATGGTGTTATTCCTTCGACGAAGGGTTGCCTGATTTGAATGACCTCGACGGTCCGGCCGTCGGTCTTGCTGCTGGTGTAGAGAACATTGGCCTCGACGCTGCCGCGCCGGCCATAAAGCGCGGTGACCCCGCCGCGCTGGGCTGGCGGCGTCTCGATGGTGAAACCGTCGCGGACCAGAAGATCGGCGCGCTGATCCGACCAGCGCGAGGCGGTGAGTGTGCCTTTCGACACGACCGTGCGCGACGTGTGGCCCTTGTCGCGATCGCCGATATCGCTCAGCACTTCGACACCGGCCGGCGGACGCAGCGACATCGGCAGCTTGCTGACATCGGCTGGAGCCGCGAAGGCCGGCAGCGTCGAGGCAACATCGTCGAAGCGGCTCATCAGCACTTCGGTCATCGGCGCATCGGCGGGACGACGGATCATGATCGAGACACCAGGGATCGGCCCGTTTGCCGAAGGATTCTTGGGATCCTGCCGCCTCATATAATCGAGGGCTGCCTCGCCGTCGCCGTCGAAGAACCGAACCACCACCGCAAGATCGTCGCGGATCCGGCTCGTCTTCGGGACGATCAGCATGTTGGCGGCAATGACGGCGGTCAGCTCCTCTCTGTCGTTGCTCCTGGGCAGGGCAGGCCGGGTATTGACGGCCAGCACCCGCAGCCATTCGTCGGTGATATCGGAAATGCTGCGATCGCTCTGGTAGGGCGTGAATTCCAGCGGCTGGCCGTTGATGACAAGATCGCGCGGCGCGCGTTCCGGCGCGCCGACGATACCGGCCAGCATCGAATTTAGCGTCACCCTCAAATCCTTGTAGATCTCGGCGCGGCCCGGTGTGGCGACGGCGGCGGCGAGCCCGATGACGAGCGCCAAACCAAGGAGATGGTCAGCGAAACGGAAAGAGATGCGCGCGCCCTGTCTCATCCTATTTCGCTCCCGGAAAGACGCCGTCGAACAGATCGCCGGAATCGCTGGCTACATCGCGGATTTCCCGACGCAGGGTCGGATCGTAGCCGCGGCGCGTCGTATCGTTGTTGTGGGAGGCAAAGAGTGTTGCGTCGTCTACCGTAAACGCATCCTTCCAGCGGATGCTCCTGATCGTGTCGAGATCGTCGGAATCCCTGAACTTGTAGACGCGGTCGGCCGTCGCGGTGACGAGCTGCGGCTTTTCATTGGCGAGGTCGCCGACCATATCGCCGAAGTCGCGGCCGTCGCTCTTGAGGGTGTTCTGCACGTCGTCCCAGACAAAGGTGCGCTGCGGGTCGCCGTCGCCTTCATGCGACGGTGTGCGCGAACAGCTCATGGCGTCGCCCCCGGGCAGTGCCGGCAGGGTCGGGATCGGAAAGACGTTCGAGAAATCCGACGTGCAGTCCAGTCCATTCGCCTCGGCGAAGGCGGCGTTGCGCATCGCAACCATGGTTCCGACCTTCTTGGTGGAAATCTTGTTCGCGTGGATGACGAAAATCACGATCAGCAAGATGACCGGCGCGGCAAGCACGAATTCGATCGAGGCAAGACCGCGCCTGTCGCGGTGCAGCCGCATCAGCAGCCCGCGGCCCGGAGGACCGCCCATAGGCTCAGTGGGTGTTGACGGCAGCCCAGGCATTGGCTCCTCCCTGGTCGAAGACGCGGGTCAAGCCGGTAAAACTGTCGGCGGCCGGGCTCTGTTTGATGGTGTTCGAAACCTGGCCGATATCATCGGCCAGTGTGGCGGGGGCAAGCGATGCGAGCCAGTCCTGGGTGTAGAGATCGAAGGCCGTGTAATTGTGGACCCAGCTCTGCGCCAGCGCATAGGCGGATGGCGTCTTGTCCTTGAAGATGCGGATCTGCAGCCGGGCGCGAGGCGCGCGTGAAACGACCGCCAGGGTCTGATAGTCGTCCAGTTGCTCGCCGCCAAAGGGCGTGAAGTTGAAAGGGATGCGTCCCTTCAGCCAGTAGGGCTTCGGGAAGGAGACGAGAGGCAGATTGGCACCCGTCACGGAGATCGCGCCGCCCGCCGGGCCGCAGACCTGGTTCCAGATCATGTCGAACTTGCGGGTGAAATCGTTCTCGTCGGACGTCTGCGCATCAGAATACCGCGGCGGCACGTCGATCGGCAGCTGGAAGGGGTTGGTGATGCCGAAGCCGACGCCGAAGACCTTGTCTGCGAGCCAGAAGCTGACATCGAGCGCCAATTCTTCCCAAAAGCCGAGATCGCCGGCATATTGTTCGACAATCGCCTTGAACGGGATCTTGCTCAGGTAGGCCGGGCCGAAGGCTTCATAGAAGATGTAGAACTCCACCAGCGCATCGTCGACGCCGCTTTCGTGGTTGACCCAGTCGCGGATATGGCTGCCATCGACTCCGCCTGCCGTCAGCGGACCCTTGCCGTTGGGGAAGCCGCGGTTGGCAAACTCACCGCGCATGAGGAACGGGTCCTGTCCCTCCGTGCCATTGCTCATGGCGCGGCACATTTCAGCGTAGGCCGAGACGGGATTGATGCCGTCGCGATCCACCGGCAGGTTGCCGCCGGCACCTTCTCCTGCACCGTCGCAGGATTCGCACGGCGGATGGAACACGACGTGGTCCGACTTGTTCAGGCGCACCAAGTGCAGGGCTTCGTTGCCGACGCGCTGTGGGAAGCTCTCGACGAGGTAGTCGTTGAGATCGTTCATCGCATCGATGATGTCGCTGGACTTGTTGATGAGGCCCAAGGGGTCATATTTGATTTGCGCCGCCACCGTATATGCGATCGCTTTGGTGGCTTCCGTCGCCCGGAACCCTTGGAATGCCAGGCAAGCGCCGTAGATGATGCCGCCGACGATCGGGACCTTTTGCCAGCCGGGGCAATAAGGCATCGGCGGAAGCGGCGGCAGAAGCGACGCCGGCCCGAAGCCCTCTGTAAATGAATATTGTGCGAGCTTCGCCAGAATGGCGGTCGAACGCAGGGCCAGTTCCGCCGTCGTCAGCTGGAAGGCGACCGAGGTCGCCATGACGACGGTGGCCTGCGAGGAAGCGACGTTGTTCATCGCCATGATGTTGAGATAGCGGGCTTCCCAGTCCGCATGGACGAGCGCGGCGGCATCCGCCGTGTCCTGCGTGCGCTGCTTGTCATAGATCATCTGTCCCGTATTCAGGATCCAGACGATCATCAGTGCGAGCGCGATCGTCATGTAGAGGATGATCGGCGAAAGGAAGCCACGTTCGTCGCGGTGCAGACGTTTGATGAAGGTCGGTGTCATAGCAGGTTCACCTCCGCCGTCGAAATCGTGTAGTAGCGTCCGTCCTTCCTCTGGCCGCGGGCAAAGACCCAGCCGGCATATTCGAGCAGCAGGAAGCGCGCTTCCACCTTGGCGGTGACCGGCACGTGCGGCGAGCGGTTGATCGCGGCATAGAGCGCCATCGGCGCGCGATCGACGGTCACGGTGACGTTCTGCGGATCGAACATGTAGCGGGCCTGGTTGCGCATCGCGCGCCAGTTCTTCGAAAGGCCCGAGGCGTCGGCAAGGCTTTTCAGCGCCTCTTCCGGCGGCTGGCAGGCGCCGACGCATTTCAGCTGGTCGTAGGGTGCGGCCGGGATCAGCGCCAGGCGGGCGGCAAGATCGGCCTTGCCGGGTGCAGCGTCGTCATCGCAGGTCTTGGCGTCGATTAAGCTCCGGATGGTGATCGGCAGGGCCGGGCAGAAATAGACGCGGGCGCTGCGGGCCGCCGCATAGGCGGCATAGTGAGTGAAGAGGTGGTTCTTTGCCAGGATCGTGAACTGGAAGACCACGAACATGAAGAAGACGAAGACCGGCGTGACAAGCACGAAATCCATCATCGTCGTGCTGCCGGAGATATCGCCGTGAAGCTCCGATATCCGGCGCCGGCGGGCGGAAAGCCGCGGCAGCAGCAGCATCGAGGCAAGCAGCATCATGGCGATCGCAAAGGTACCGAGGAGCGCGCCGTGATCCTCAGGGATCCAGAAGGTCCGTGAGTGCAGGATCGAACTCCAGAAGGCACCGTCGAAGATGGGGCGTTCGAGTTCCGCGCGCATTGCCGTTACCTCACGAGTGAAAGAGGGGTGAAATCAGGCATGAAAAGGCACCAGAGAAGTCCGAGAGCAGCGGCAACGCCGAAGCGGACGGTATGATGGGTTTCGCGCGGCTTCAGCACTGAAGCGGCATCGCGAAAACCGGCGGGCAGAAGCAGGGCGAACAATCCGACCGTTCGGGCTAGCACGCTCCACTGAACACGCCGCGCCATGGAGAAAACAGCGATCACGCCACCGACCATGAGCGATGCAAGGGTGACGTCGATGGCGGGCCAGAGACCGAGAATGGCGCCGAGCGCCGCCATCAGCTTGACGTCGCCGCCGCCGCAGCTTCCGGCTGCGAAGGCGATGAAGAAGATCAAACCGGCTGCAAGGAGACCGGCAAAAGCCAGGCCGATCCCTGCCGGACCGCTTCCGATCGCCGCCAGCGCCAACCCGCCAAGCAAGCAGGGATAGGTGACGGCGTTCGGGATATGACCGTGACGATGGTCGAGCACCGCCGCGGTCATGGTGCAGGCGACGGCAAGAGCCGCCGCTGCAGGCATCAGGGTCAGATCATAGGTCATATCCATGACACTGATCCGCTTATTGACCCGGCTCAGGAATTCTCTCGGCATCCGAGAGCGCCGTGTTCTTTTCGTTGAACCATTCGCCGATCTGTTTGCCGAATGCGAGCAGAAGCAGCATCAGCGGAATGACGATCAGGGCAACGGCCAGGACGATCTGGGCCATGTCGCCGCGTTCGTCCTTGTGAAGTGCAATTGCGAGAGTCTTGAGTTTTCCAAACATCTGCGTATTCCTCGTTCCTAGGTTTGTTTCGGATCGAAGACCTTGGCGAAGATTAAGCAAGCATACGCTATCGATCCGAACCAGCACGTTGCTCGTTCCAATGACATTTTCTGCTTCAGCTTATCTTCCCCGACGGCCAACGCTTGTTGAGCAACACCATTAAGACCCAAGAGTGCGCCCAAGGCCAGCCCTCCGTCAAGCAAACGAAACGAAGGGTTCCAATTGTCTTGGAGGCATCACCGGCACAATCGCAGTTGACGTCACATTTTTTTAACTAACCGCTTGAACAAGTTGCGATTTTAGCTGCGCGGGCTAAGTTTTCGTCAACCGCGCAGGGCATCGTCTACTGCTCCATAATTGGTCAATTCTTTCAAGGCGATAGAAGAAACGGCGTGTTGTGCCCATAATGACTGCCTTCGCGGGGCCTAGCCATGGCGTTGTTTGGCGATCTGGATTAAGCTTTCGTCAAATGGTGGGTATCGCCCGCCAGTCGATCCGGAGAGAAAACGATGGAAACGATGAGCAGCATCTTAATACTTGGATTGGTCCTCATTCCACTGATGATGTTCTTTCCAACCGCGGTTCAAATGATGGCGACACTATTCGGGATGAGTACGGTCCTGGTCGGGATGCCGCTCTGATGAAAGCCGTTTCCGACGACGCTGCCGAACAGGCAACCTTCCAGGTCCTGACCCGGGCGCTGGACAAGCTGCTCGGGCCGATCCGTTTTCTCCTCGATGATCCGAGCGTTTCCGAAATCCTGATCAACGGGACATCTGACATCTTCGTCGAAAGGCGAGGCAAGCTCGAACGCGCCGATACGCGCTTTGCCAGTCGTGAGGACCTGGAATCGGCCGCACGCAGCATCGCGCAGTTCTCAGGCAAGCGGCTGACGCCCGAGGAGCCGAGCATCGAGGCCCGTCTGCCGGATGGTTCGCGCGTACAGATGATTCAGCCGCCGGCCGCCCGTACTGGGCTTTGCATCTCCATTCGCCGTTTCCTGAAAGAACATCGCAGCATCCGCGACCTCGTCACCCAGGGCAGCCTGACCGAGGAATCGCTGTCATTGCTGCAGGCGGCCGTCGGGCTACAGAAAAACGTCATCATCTCCGGCGGCACCGGCACCGGCAAGACGACGATGCTGAACGCGCTGTCGGAAGCCTTTGCCGACCACGAGCGCGTCATCGTCATCGAGGACACGTCCGAACTGCAGATCCGCAAGGAACACGTGGTCTATCTCGAAGTGACCAAGCCCGACCGTTTCGGTCGCGGCGGCGCCACCATCCGAGACCTGTTCCGCTCGTCGCTGCGCATGCGGCCCGACCGGATCATCGTCGGCGAGTGCCGCGGCGGCGAGGCGCTCGATATGATCCAGGCGATGACATCCGGCCACAGCGGCAGCCTTTCGACGGTGCATGCGAACACGCCCTATGATTCCCTGCACCGGCTGGAAACGCTGGCGCTGATGTCGGACATCGACATGCCGCTTCGGCCGCTGCGCGCCCAGATCGCCTCGGCGGTCGACGTCGTCGTGCAGATCGCCCGTTTCAAGCGCACCGGCCGGCGCCGGGTGATCGAGATTTCCGAGATCAAGGGTTTGAACAATGACGGCCAGTATATCGTCGAAAGCATCTACAAGCTCGAGGGCGACGGACATTCCAATCCCGATGGCGCACTGCTGTGGACCGGTGTCGTGCCAAGCTTTGCCGCCGATGCGGTCGAAGAGCTGCAAGGGGCGGAGCGCCCCGAATGGGTCGGTGCTGCCGCGCTGCATACAGCTTAAAAACGATCGAAACCCGGCTCTATCAGACGCTATCCTTTTCAGCGCTCGCCGCCATATGGGTAAGATCGTCCCAGAGGCTTTCGGCAAAGCTGCGCAGCGCCGTAAGCTCGAAGCTGTCATCGCCGGTGCGGACGATCTGCACCGAGAGATGACCGACCATCGTCATTACAGAATGGCCTTCCGGAAAGACGGAAGGATCGAGATCGACGGCAGTTCCCTTTGAAAGAAGCGCCCGCGAAGAGCGGCCGGAAACGCCGATACGCACGCGCCCGTGGCTCTGGTCCATGACGTAGGCCTTTCCCGCAAGCGCTGCGGCGAGAGTATCGAGGCTGGCCGGGACAAGCGGTTCGTCGCCGGCGACGAACCATTGCCGGAAGCCCGCCTTGCGGATCGAACTCTCAGCAAAACCCGCCTTCACCAATTCCGCGGCGAGCGCGGATGGCTCGATGGCGCCCAGCACATGCAGGAGATGGCCCTCCGGCAGGGCTGCCAGCCGGATGCCTGCCTCCGAGATGCCGTTATAGACCGTTCCGGCCAGAACCGGTTTATGTTGCGGAAGATCACGCATGGAGCTTCTCGTTTTCAGGATCGATGAAGACGGGATGGCAGAGCACCGCATCGGTGAATTCATTGCGCAGGCCGTTCCAGACCGTCACCTTTTCACCGATGCGTTCCGGCCCGCGCCTGACGAGCGCCAGGCCGATCGTATGGCCGAGCCCCGGCGAAAAGGCGCTTGATGTCACGTAGCCCTGGTCGTTTTCGAGCGTCGCCGCAACGCCGTCGGCAAGAATATGCGAGCCGGTGCGGAAGCCGGTCGCCGGATTAATCGGCTTGACACCGACGAGGCGCGGCCGCTCGGGATCCTGCAGGCCTTCGCGGGCCAGCATTGCCCTGCCGATGAAATCCGGCTTGGTGGCGGATACCATACGGCCGAAGCCGAGATCGCCTGGTGTTACCGTGCCGTTGATTTCGGCATGAGTGACATGACCCTTTTCGATGCGCATGACGCCGAGCGCTTCGGCGCCATAGGCGCAGATGCCATGTTTCTCGCCCGCCGCCATGATCGCGTCGGCAACGCCTTCGCCATAGCCGGCCGGTACGGCCAGCTCGTAGGCGAGTTCGCCGGAGAAGGAGATCCGGAAGAGCCGGCCCTCGAGCCCGCCGCCGAAGAGCGAGACCTTGCGAGCGCCCATGAAGGGAAAGGCCGCATCCGATATGTCCCCGTCGACGATCTCGGAGAGGATGGCGCGCGACTTCGGCCCGGCGACGGCCATCTGCGCCCATTGATCCGTCGAGGAGGCGAAGCAGACGTCGAGTTCCGGCCAGAGCGTCTGGGCACAGAATTCGAGATGGGTCAGCACACCAGCGGCAAGTGCCGTCGTCGTGGTCATGAAGAAATGGTCGTCACTGAACCGGCTGGTGGTGCCGTCATCGTAGATGAAGCCGTCCTCACGCAGCATGATGCCGTAACGCGCCTTGCCGACGGCGAGCTTGGCGAAACCGTTGCAATAGATGCGATCGAGGAAGGTCGCGGCATCCCTACCGAAGATTTCGATCTTGCCGAGGGTCGAGACGTCGCAAAGGCCGGCATTCTTACGGATATTCAGCACCTCGCGGTCGACGCTTTCGCGCCATGTCGTCTCGCCGGGGCGCGGGAACCAGGAGGAACGGTACCACAGGCCGGTTTCGATGAAGACCGCACCGTTCTTCTCAGCCCAGCCATGCAGCGGCGATTTGCGCGCCGGCTGGAAATGTTTGCCGCGCGACGCCCCGGTCAAGGCGCCGAAGGAAACCGGCGTATAGAAGGGCCGGAAGGTCGTCGTTCCCGCCTCGGCGGGAGACACGCCGCGCGCCTCGGCGAGAATGCCGATGGCGTTGATGTTGGAAAGCTTGCCCTGGTCGGTCGCCATGCCGCTTGTGGTGTAACGCTTGGCGAGCTCGACATGGCCGTAGCCTTCGCGGACGGCGAGACCCAAATCCTTGAGATGCACGTCGTTCTGATAATCGACGAAAGCCTTGCCCTTCGAGCCCTTGATCGACCAGAGCGGCTTTGCCTGTGCAGCCGTCTCGGACGCCGGAGCAAAGGCCGGCTCCGCCGATGCCAGACCGATCGCCTTCAACGCGGCAGCTGCCTTTGCGGCGCCATCCCCGAGGCAGGTCGCGGTTTGCACCATGCCGGCGGCCGAGCCGGCAACGGTCAGACCTTCCTGCTGGACAGGCGCCAGAAACGCCGAGGCCTCGTTCGACCATTGCGGTTTTGCACCGCGATGGCAGGCAAGATGAATGATCGGGCTCCAGCCGCCCGACATGGCAAGCGCATCCGCTTCAATCCGACGGGTGCCGCCTGCTGCCTCAACGCTGACGCCGCGCAGGTGCTTGCCGCCAATCGCATCGATGACCCTGGCGCCCTTCAGCACTTCGGCGCGACCCTGCCAGCTCTCGGCCGCATCGCCTCGGCTGTCGACGATCGCCGCGACCTTGAGACCGGCTGCTTCAAGATCCGCAGCGGTGCGATATCCGGCATCGTTGGTGGTGAAGATAACAGTGCTTCTGCCGGGCGCGACCGCCTGCCGGTTGAGATAGCTGCGCATGGCGCCTGCCATCATCACACCGGGAATATCGTTGCCGCCGAAGACGAGCGGCCGCTCCTCGGCGCCCGTCGCAAGGATCGCCTGGTGGGCGACGATGCGCCACAATCTTTCGACCGGACGATCCGGATCGGGCATCGCCACATGCTTCTGCACCCGTTCAACCGCGCCGAAGACATTGTCGTCGTACCAGCCGAACACCGTCATGCGCGGCAGGCGGCGCACATTCAGAAGTCCCTCCAGCTCGGCAAGCAGCTCGCCGAGAAGCGCGTCCGCCGGCTTGCCGTCGACAGAACCGCTGTCGGAAAGCAGGCTGCCGCCGAGTTCGGCTCCCTCATCGGCGAGGATGACGCGCGCACCGGCGCGGCCCGCGGTCAGCGCTGCGGCAAGACCAGCCGGGCCGGCGCCGATCACCAGCAGGTCGCAATGCGCCCAGCATTTCTCGTAGGTATCGGGATCGGCCTCGTAGGAGGCCCTGCCGAGGCCTGCCGCCTTGCGGATCACCGGCTCGTAGAGCTTTTCCCAGAGGGCCGCCGGCCACATGAAGGTCTTGTAGTAGAAGCCGGCGCTGAGGAAGGGCGAGAGCAGCCCGTTGACGGCGCCGACATCGAAGCCGAGCGAGGGCCAGCGGTTCTGGCTCTTTGCCGTCAGCCCCTGGTAAAGCTCGATCATCGTCGCGCGCGTATTCGGTTCGGTGCGCCCGCCGCTGCCTGTCGTCACCAGCGCGTTCGGTTCGGCGGCCCCCGCCGTCAGGATGCCGCGCGGGCGGTGATATTTGAAGCTGCGGCCGACGAGCTGGACGCCGTTGGCAAGCAGCGCCGAGGCGAGCGTGTCGCCCGGATGGCCTTCGAGCGGTCTGCCGTCGAAGGTGAAGCCGAGTGTTGTGGCGCGCTCGATGCGGCCGCCGGAGGAAAGACGGAAGCTCGTCATGCCGGTTCTCCGCCGAGCTTCGAAAGGGCGGCATCCCTGACGCCGTGGACCGCATGGGTGACGGTATCGCGTTCGACGATCAGCCAGCGGCGGCATCCGGAGGAGTGGTGCCAGTATTCGCTGTGCCGGCCTCTCGGATTGTCACGCAGATAGACATAATCGAACCAGGCCTCCGCACCGGCATCCGGCGCCGGCCTGATAAGGCCGGCATCGCCGCGGATCGAAAATTCCTCCTTGGGTCGGGCGCCGCAATGGGGACAGGAAATCAGGCTTGCCATCGTCGAAAGTCCTCAGTGCAGATTGGGCTGGGCGCCGACGCCCTTTTCGTCGATCGGGTAGCCGCGCGCGAAGCGGTCGAGCCGGAAGGCGCGGGCGGTCTGATGCGGCGCATTGCGGGCAATCAGATGGGCGTAGCAGAAGCCGGAGGCGGGCGTGGCCTTGAAGCCGCCATAACACCAGCCGGTGTTGAGATAGAGATTGTCGATATGGGTGCGGTCGATGATCGGCGAGCCGTCCATGCTCATATCCATGACGCCACCCCAGGAGCGCAGATACCGCACGCGCGACAAGGAAGGGATCATCGCCAGCCCGGCTTCGGCGACATGTTCGACCGAAGCGAGATTGCCGCGCTGGGCATAGGAATTGTAGCCGTCGATATCGCCGCCGAAAACGAGGCCGCCCTTGTCCGACTGGGACACGTAAAAATGCCCGGCGCCGAAGGTAACGACCGTGTCGATGAACGGCTTCAGCCCTTCGGAAACGAAGGCCTGCAGCACATGGCTTTCGATCGGCAGCTGCAGGCCGGCCATGTCGGCGACGACGGTGGAGTTGCCGGCTGCCGCAAGCGCCAGCTTGCCGCAGCCGATGAAGCCCTTGCTGGTCTCGACGCCGGTCACCTGGCCGTTTTCGCTGCGGATGCCGGTCACCTCGCACTGGGTGATGATGTCGACGCCACGCTGATCGGCGCCGCGCGCATAACCCCAGGCGACCGCATCGTGGCGCACCGTGCCGCCGCGCGGGTGGAACAGGCCGCCCATAATGGGGAAACGGGCATTGTCGAAATCGAGGAAGGGTAATTTCTGGCGCACCGCCTGCCTGTCGAGAAGCTCGGCGTCGACGCCGTGCAGCCGCATGGCGTTGCCGCGGCGCGTATAGGCGTCGCGCTGGGCGTCGGAATGGAAGAGGTTGAGCACGCCGCGCTGCGAGACCATGGCGTTGAAGTTGAAGTCCTGCTCCAGCCCCTCCCAGAGTTTCATCGACAGCTCGTAGAAGGGATTGTTGCCCGGCAGCAGATAGTTCGAACGGATGATCGTCGTGTTCCTGCCGATATTGCCCGAGCCGAGATAGCCCTTTTCGAGGACGGCGACATTGGTGACGCCGAATTCCTTGGCAAGATAATAGGCGGTGGCAAGACCATGGCCGCCGCCACCGACGATGATGACGTCGTAATGCGGCCTTGGCGCCGGGTCGCGCCAGGCGGGCGCCCAGCTTTTGTTACCGCGAAGGCCGTTCAGGAAAATCGAAAGAGCGGAATAGCGCATGGGTCAATCCGAAATGAACGGCTGCATGATGCCAGAAAGAAGCGGGTAGACTTGCACGTTAGGGACATAAATCGCTAAGAAAGAGACATGTCCTCACTTGATAGCAGAAATACCCAGACGATCGGCTTCATCCTTATCCCGGGATTTGCGCTGATGTCCTATGCCTCGGCGACCGAACCGCTCAGGGCGGCAAATCTCTTGGCCGGACGTGAGATCTATCGGCTGCAGATCTTCTCGCCCGATGGCGCCCCGGCGCTTTCCTCCTCGGGCGTCAGCGTCCCCGCCGAACCTCTGCCCGTCAGGGGCGCGGGGCTCGGAACGGCCTTCGTCTGCGCCGGCGGGTTGCCCCGCGACTGGCGGTATCCCGGCGTACTTGCCTGCTTGCGGCAGCTGTCGCGCGAAGGTGTGAGGATCGGCGGCATCTCGGGCGGCCCCTATCTGATGGCCGCTGCCGGTCTGCTTGGCGGCCGCGATTTCACCATCCACTGGGAGCATGCCGCAGCCCTTCTTGAAGCCTTCCCGGACCTCACGCCGCGCCAGGCGCGCTTCATGATCGACGGCAACCGGATTACCTGCGGCGGCGGCATCGCACCGCTCGACATGATGCATGTGCTGATCGCCGAGCGCATGGGGCCGGATTTCGCCCGCCGCGTCAGCGACTGGTATCTTCATACAGAGGTCAACGAACCCGCCGCACCCCAGCGCGCCTCGCTGGCGGAGCGTTATGGCGTTTATCATCCCGGCCTGCTCAGCGTTCTCGAGCGGATGGAGGAGACGATCGAGATGCCGCTCGAGCGTGCCGCCATGGCGCGCATCGCCGGCGTCACCACCCGCCATCTCGACCGGCTCTTTGCTGCCCAGCTCAATACCACCTTCCTCGATCAATACCGCAGGATCAGGCTACAGCATGCCCATCGTCTGCTGAAACAGAGCCCGCTTTCCGTCTCGGAAATCGCGGTGGCTACCGGTTTTTCCAGTCTGAGCCATTTTTCCCGGATGTTCCGTGCCCTCTACGGCATCGCTCCGCGCGAAGCGCGGCGGGAATAGGTTTTCTTCACGGTTGAGAAATTTTCACTATGACGATAGGGTTGTCTTGGACAAAAGAAAAGGCGGCAGTGGAAAACCCATGAAATCCAACCGTAAAGCGGCAGAGCAACCGGAACAGGCGCCTAGCGGACGCGCTCCCTTTTCCCAGGACCCGCACGCCGTTCGCGAGCCGAAGGAAAACAACCTCGAAATGGCGATCGGCCATGAGGTGCGCGCCTACCGCAAGAAACTCGGCATCACGGTCACCGATCTGGCCGCCGCCACCGGCATTTCGCTCGGCATGCTGTCGAAGATCGAGAACGGCAACATCTCGCCGTCGTTGACGACGCTGCAATCACTGTCGCGGGCGCTCGGCGTACCGCTGACTGCCTTTTTTCGCCGCTATGAGGAACCGCGCAATGCCGTCTTCGTCAAGGCGGGGCAGGGCATCGAGCTCGAACGGCGCGGCACGCGCGCCGGCCATCAATATAATCTGCTCGGCCATATCGACAACAATACCAGCGGCGTCATTGTCGAGCCCTATCTCATCACACTGACGGCCGATTCCGACACCTTCCCGACCTTTCAGCACGAGGGTATGGAATTTCTCTACATGCTGGAAGGCGTGGTCGTTTACCGCCATGGCGACCAGCTTTTCCAGATGGAGCCGGGCGACAGCCTGTTCTTCGATGCCGATGCACCGCATGGGCCGGAGCAGCTGGTGAAACTGCCTAGCAAGTACCTTTCGATCATCACCTATCCTCAGCGGAGCTCGAAAGGCTGACTTGCCTTAAAAGAAAAAATATTTCTTCCGAGTTGAAATCCCAAAACAGACCTGCTAGTCCTTTCTCAACACGAATGGAGGTCTGGTCATGTGCGGAATTGTGGGTCTCTTCCTCAAGGATAAAAGTCTCGAACCGGAGCTCGGCGCGCTCCTGTCGTCCATGCTGGTGACGATGACGGATCGGGGGCCGGACAGCGCCGGTATCGCGATCTATGGCGACGCCAGCGGCAACAATGCCAAGATCACCATCCAGTCGGCCAATCCGAAGAAGGATTTCGCCGGGCTTGAGGCCGAACTCGGCCAGGCGGTTGGCGCACCGGTCGCCATCCAGGTGAAGAGTACGCATGCCGTCATCACGCTTGCGAAGGACCTGCTCGACGCCGGCAAGGCAGCCGTTGCGGAACTGCGTCCGAACGTTCGCATCATGAGCAGCGGCGACGCCATCGAGATCTATAAGGAAACCGGCCTGCCAAAGGATGTCGTCTCCCGCTTCGCGGTCAATTCAATGGCCGGCACCCACGGCATCGGCCATACCCGCATGGCGACCGAATCGGCCGTCACGACGCTCGGCGCTCATCCTTTTTCCACCGGCTCCGACCAATGCCTGGTGCATAATGGCTCGCTCTCGAACCACAACAATCTGCGCCGCGAGCTGAAGCGCGAAGGCATGACCTTCGAAACGGAAAACGACACCGAGGTCGCCGCCGCCTATCTGACGGCAGAGATGGCCAAGGGCAAGAATCTCGGCCAGGCGCTCGAAGGCGCGGTGGATGACCTCGATGGCTTCTTCACCTTCGTCGTCGGCACGAAATCCGGCTTCGGCGTCGTGCGCGACGCAATTGCCTGCAAGCCCGCTGTCATGGCCGAAACGGACCAGTATGTCGCATTCGGTTCGGAATACCGGGCGCTCGTCAATCTGCCCGGCATCGAGAATGCCCGGGTCTGGGAGCCGGAGCCTGCAACCGTCTATTTCTGGGATCACCAGAAGGTCGCTTGACCGGCACCTCATGCGCATTCTCCAAGGGTTATTGAAACATGCCTGTCATTGATCTTGCCACTACGCCGTTACGCGAACTCAACAGCGCCCTGCACAACATCCAGAACGGATCGAACGATCTTTCCTTCGAAGTCGTCAATCCGCGCGGCAGCCATTCGGTTGCCGTCGGCATCGATGCGCCGGTCACGGTCGACGTGAAGGGGTCCGTCGGCTATTATTGCGCCGGCATGAACGACGGCGGGACCGTCACCGTTCACGGTTCGGCAGGTCCGGGTGTTGCGGAAAACATGATGTCTGGAACAGTCGTCATCGAGGGCGATGCCAGCCAGTATGCCGGCGCAACCGGCCGCGGCGGCCTCCTTGTCATCAAGGGCAATGCGGCATCGCGCTGCGGCATCTCGATGAAGGGCATCGACATTGTCGTTCATGGCAATATCGGCCACATGTCCGCCTTCATGGGCCAGTCCGGCCACCTCGTGGTGCTCGGCGATGCCGGCGATGCGCTTGGGGATTCGCTCTACGAGGCGAAGCTCTTCGTGCGCGGTTCGGTTAAGAGCCTGGGTGCCGATTGCATCGAAAAGGAGCTGCGTCCCGAGCATCTGACCAAGCTGGCCGAACTTCTCGAAAAGGCGGGCGTGACCGAAGTGAGGCCCGAGGAATTCAAGCGTTACGGCTCCGCCCGCAAGCTTTACAATTTCAATATCGACAACGCTGACGCATATTAAGGCGAGGGACCATCATGAGCTATCACAACCCCTATACCCCGCCGCGCAAGTCCGCGACCTTCGACGATTACACGCTGGCGGAAATCCGCCGAGCTGCGGCGACCGGCATTTACGACATCCGTGGCGCCGGCACCAAACGGAAGGTTCCGCATTTCGATGACCTGCTGTTTCTCGGCGCATCGATCTCGCGCTATCCGCTCGAAGGTTACCGTGAGAAGTGCGACACGTCGGTCGTCCTCGGCGCGCGCTTTGCCAAAAAGCCCATTCACCTGAAGACGCCGATCACCATTGCCGGCATGAGCTTCGGCGCCCTGTCCGGCAATGCCAAGGAAGCGCTCGGACGCGGCGCGACGATTGCCGGAACCTCCACCACGACAGGCGACGGCGGGATGACCGATGAAGAGCGCGGCCATTCACAGACGTTGGTCTACCAGTATCTGCCGTCGCGATACGGCATGAATCCCAAGGACCTGCGTCGCGCCGATGCGATCGAAGTGGTTGTCGGTCAAGGCGCAAAGCCCGGCGGCGGCGGCATGCTGCTCGGCCAGAAGATCTCCGATCGCGTCGCCAACATGCGCAACCTGCCGAAGGGCATCGACCAGCGCTCGGCCTGCCGCCATCCGGATTGGACTGGCCCGGACGACCTCGAAATCAAGATCCTGGAACTGCGCGAGATCACCGACTGGGAAAAGCCGATCTATGTGAAGGTCGGCGGCGCGCGTCCCTATTACGACACAGCGCTGGCCGTGAAGGCCGGTGCCGACGTGGTGGTGCTCGATGGCATGCAGGGTGGAACCGCCGCGACGCAGGATGTCTTCATCGAGAATGTCGGCATGCCGACGCTCGCCTGCATCCGCCCCGCGGTCCAGGCGCTGCAGGATCTCGGCATGCATCGCAAGGTGCAACTGATCATCTCGGGCGGCATCCGTTCGGGCGCCGACGTGGCCAAGGCACTGGCGCTGGGTGCCGATGCCGTTGCTATCGGCACGGCGGCGCTCGTTGCGATCGGCGACAACGATCCGCATTGGGAAGAAGAATACCAAAAGCTCGGCACGACGGCCGGCGCCTATGACGACTGGCACGAAGGCAAAGACCCGGCCGGCATCACGACGCAGGACCCGGAACTGATGAAGCGGCTTGATCCAATCGCCGCCGGCCGCCGTCTCGCCAACTATCTGAAGGTTATGACGCTGGAAGCCCAGACCATTGCGCGCGCCTGCGGCAAGAACCACCTGCACAACCTGGAACCGGAAGATCTTTGCGCCCTGACGATGGAGGCCGCCGCCATGGCCCAGATCCCGCTCGCCGGCACAAACTGGTATCCCGGCAAGGGAGGCTACTGATTTCTACCGGCCGGGCAGACGTCCCGGCCGTCTCGCATCCATAACCAAAGTGTCTCCAAGAAATCCAAAGGGGAACGAGAATGACACTGGACCTTGCTGCTTTTGCCAGAGACAAAGGCATCAAATATTTCATGATCAGCTATACCGACCTGTTCGGCGGCCAACGCGCCAAGCTGGTCCCCGCAGAAGCCATCGCCGATATGCAGAAAGATGGCGCCGGCTTCGCGGGCTTCGCAACTTGGCTCGATTTGACGCCTGCCCATCCCGACCTGTTCGCGGTTCCCGATGCTTCCTCGGTCATCCAACTACCCTGGAAGAAAGACGTCGCATGGGTTGCCGCCGACTGCGTCATGGACGATAAGCCTGTCGAACAGGCGCCGCGTGTGCTGCTGAAAAGACTGGTCGCTGAAGCTGCGAAAGAAGGGCTCCGGGTGAAAACCGGCGTGGAGCCCGAGTTCTTTCTCATCTCTTCTGACGGCTCGGTGATTTCAGACCAGTTCGATACAGCCGAGAAGCCTTGCTACGACCAGCAGGCCGTGATGCGTCGGTATGATGTCATTGCCGAGATTTGCGACTACATGCTCGAGCTCGGCTGGAAGCCCTATCAGAACGACCACGAGGACGCGAATGGCCAGTTCGAGATGAACTGGGAATATGACGACGCTCTTCAGACGGCAGACAAGCACTCTTTCTTCAAGTTCATGGTCAAGTCGGTCGCCGAAAAGCACGGCCTTCGCGCCACCTTCATGCCGAAACCCTTCAAAGGCCTGACCGGAAACGGGTGCCATGCCCACATCTCGGTCTGGGACATCGATGGCAAGGTAAACGCCTTCGCGGACAAGGAAATGGCCTTTGGGCTTTCCGCTCAGGGGAAAACCTTTCTCGGCGGCATCATGAAACACGCCTCCGCGCTTGCTGCGATCACCAATCCGACGGTCAATTCCTACAAGCGCATCAACGCGCCGCGCACGACATCGGGCGCGACCTGGTCGCCGAACACCGTGACCTGGACGGGCAACAACCGCACTCACATGGTGCGTGTGCCGGGGCCGGGACGTTTCGAATTGCGCCTGCCGGACGGTGCGGTCAACCCGTACCTGCTGCAGGCGATCATCATCGCCGCCGGCCTCGACGGCATCCGCAGCCAGGCCGATCCCGGCCGGCACTACGATATCGACATGTATGCCGAGGGGCATCTGGTGAAGGACGCGCCGCGCCTGCCGCTCAACCTGCTCGACGCGCTACGTGCCTATGATGCCGACGAAGGCTTGAAGGAGGCGATCGGGGCTGAGTTTTCCGCCGCCTATCTCAAGCTCAAGCATCAGGAATGGAATGCCTATTGCTCGCATTTCACCCAGTGGGAACGCGACAGCACGCTCGACATCTGAGTGGCTGGACGCCTCTGGCGCATACCTCCCGAAAACCGGAATCGATTTTCGGAAAGGATTATGCGCTGATTCAAAGTGATAGAGCGTCCTTGGCGCGTCTGAAAAGACGCGCGGCGCTCTATTGACACGCTGACGCGCGCCGGGGCGAACAGGCTTCGGCGTGATCGGACCTTGCACTTGATATGGCGAAGAAAGTGACAGCATGAAGAACTTCGTACTCACCGTATCCTGCAAATCGACACGTGGCATCGTCGCGGCGATTTCGAGCTATCTGGCCGACAAGGGCTGCAACATCATCGACAGCTCGCAGTTCGACGATCTCGATACCGGAAAGTTCTTCATGCGCGTCAGCTTCATTTCGGAAGAGGGGCTTTCGGGTGCTGATATCGACGCCGGCTTTGCTGCCGTCGCAGCGCCCTTCGAAATGGATTATGATTTTCACGACAGCGAGAAGCGCATGAAGGTGCTCTTAATGGTGTCGCGCTTCGGCCATTGCCTCAACGACCTGCTTTACCGCTGGAAGATCGGCGCACTGCCGATCGATATCGTCGGCGTCGTCTCCAACCATTTCGATTACCAGAAGGTCGTGGTCAACCATGACATTCCCTTCCACCATATTCCCGTCACCAAGGCCAACAAGGTGCAGGCCGAGGCCCGTATCATGGAGGTGGCCGAGCAGACCGGCACGGAGTTGATCGTGCTCGCCCGCTACATGCAGATCCTGTCGGACGAGATGTGCCAGAAGATGTCCGGCCGGATCATCAACATCCACCATTCCTTTCTGCCGAGCTTCAAAGGCGCCAACCCTTACAAGCAGGCCTACGGCCGCGGCGTGAAGCTGATCGGAGCGACGGCGCATTACGTCACCGCCGATCTCGACGAAGGCCCGATCATCGAGCAGGACACGGCGCGCATCACCCATGCGCAGTCGCCCGACGACTATGTCTCGATCGGCCGCGACGTCGAAAGCCAGGTGCTGGCGCGTGCCATCCACGCCCACATCCATCACCGCACCTTCATCAACGGCAATCGCACCGTGGTCTTTCCGGCAAGCCCCGGCAGCTACGCCTCCGAACGCATGGGTTGAGACGTGCATCGACAGTAGTAGCCTCGCCGCATCCGTCATTTAGAGCGTTAAGGTTGCGGCAGGTGCCATCAAAGTTTGGGAAATGCATGCCAGGCGGGCTTGCCACGGCGCGAAAGACTTATATAGTCAGGAAATAAATATTCCGTAGAGGAAACAAAAGGGAACGGACAATGGCTTTATCATGGCGTTTCTCCGTCTTGGCGGATCGGCATCGCGCTCTGGGATCGAAGCTCGAGGACTGGAGCGGCATGGGCACCGCCTGGACCTACGACAAGGACATGTCGGAAGAGCATGTCGCAGTCCGCACCAAGGCCGGCATCATGGATGTCTCGGGCCTGAAGAAGGTGCACCTGGTCGGCCCGCACGCCATCGCCGTGCTCGACTCCATCACCACCCGCGACCTGACGAAGATCTACCCCGGTCGGTCGGTCTATGCGACCATGCTGAACGACCGCGGCCACTTCACCGACGACTGCATCGTCTATCGCACCGGCCCGAATTCCTGGATGCTGGTGCATGGCTCCGGCTCCGGCCACGAGGAGGTCGTCAAGCAGGCGGCGGGCCGCAATTGCGCCGTGCTCTTCGACGATGACCTGCACGACCTGTCGCTGCAGGGTCCGATCGCGGTCGACTATCTCGCCAAATATGTGCCCGGCATCCGCGACCTCAAATATTTCCACCACATGCAGACGACGCTGTTCGGCGCACCGGTGATGATCTCGCGCACCGGCTATACCGGCGAACGCGGCTACGAGATCTTCGTGCGCGGCCAGGACGCTGTCATGGTCTGGGACCGGATCGTCGAGGAAGGCAAGGAAATGGGCATCATCCCCTGCTGTTTCTCCGTTCTCGACATGCTGCGCGTCGAAAGCTACCTGCTCTTCTATCCCTATGACAATTCGCAGATGTATCCCTTCGCCGATCAGCCGCCCGGCGACAGTCTCTGGGAACTCGGCCTCGACTTTACCGTCAGCCCCGGCAAAACGGGCTTCCGTGGCGCCGAGGAACATGCTCGCCTGAAGGGCAAAGAACGCTTCAAGATCTTTGGCATGCTGATCGATGCCGACGGACCGGCCGATCTCGGCGACGAAGTCTTTGCCGACGGAAAAAAGGTCGGCGTCATTACCTGCCCGAGCTATTCGTCGCTGACGCAGAAATCCATGGCGATTGCTCGTCTGGACGTTGACAAGGCGGTGCATGGGACGAAACTTGAAGTCCGCGGCAAGACCGTGATGGCAGGCGCCACCGCCCACACGCTTCCTTTCGACGATCCGGAGAAGAAGAAGAGGACCGCCGTAGGTTAAGGAGCACGCGAATGCTCGTTGCAGGCATCAAGAGCCGACCAGTCTACACGGGCCTGACCATCCAGCCGCGCGCCCGGCGGCACATTTTCGCGCTCGAAGGGGAGGGCGCCAAGGCTCTCCTCGATCAGCAGCCAGCGCTTGACGAAACGGCGCTTGCCCGCAGTGAAATCCTCTATGTCGCCCGCGGCTCTCAAGGGTCCGGCCTGGACGAGGCGCTGCGCCGCCTCGGCGCCGACATGTTCTTCACGGCGCCGACCATCGCAACGCTGCTCTTCCGACTGAAGGGTTCGCTGGCCACCGCACATATGGGCACGCGGCTCTATCTATCGGGCACGGAAGGCTTCATCGGCCAGGCAATGCTGGTGGCGCTCGATTACGGCATGGACCATGCCTCCGTCATCACCGAGCATCGCGGCTCGCTGGCCCGGCGTGTGCAATGCGTCCATTGCAAGGGCATTACCGACGACGTCACCACCAGCCCCTTTGCCTGCAGCCATTGCGGGCTGCCGCTTCTGGTACGCGACCATTATTCGCGCCGGCTCGCTGCCTTCCAGGGCGTCAATATCGACGCCGAAGAACCGGGCAGCGCGCCTGATCCGGAGGATTTGTTCCTTTGAGCGGTGGCACTGAAATTCCTGTCCGCGTGACGCGGATTACGCCGATCGCCGAGCGCGTCAAGCGCTTCCGTTTCGAGCGCCTTGACGGCAAGCCGATGCCCTATTTCTCCGGCGGCGCGCATATCATCGTCTCGATGAACGATGGCGGCCATATGCGCCGCAACGCCTATTCGCTGATGTCGCCGCCGCATGATTGCGCAGCCTATGAGATCAGCGTGCTACATGTCGAGGATTCACGCGGCGGCTCCACCTTCATGCATGAGAAGCTCAGCGAAGGCGATGAGCTGAAGGTCAGCTATCCCGTCAACCTGTTCCAGCCGGACTGGCGCGGACGCAAGCACCTTCTGATCGCCGGCGGCATCGGCATTACCCCCTTCATCGCGATGATGGAGCAGTTTTCCCGCGAGGGCGCCAATTTCGAGCTGCATTATGCCATCCGCACGCGCGACCGCGGCGCCTATTGGCAGCAACTCGTCGAGCGCTACGGCAGACATCGCATCAAGATCTATTGCGACGCCGAAGGCGGCGCTATCCCGTTGACACGCCTGCTCGACAGCCAGCCGCTCGGCACGCATCTTTATGTCTGCGGCCCGTCGGGGATGATCGATGGCGTGCTGAAAACCGGCCTCAACGCCGGCTGGCCGGAACAGAACTTGCATTCGGAACGGTTCCTGTCGTCGCTGCCCGGCAAGCCCTTCGCGATCGAGCTCCTGCGGTCCGGCAAGACCGTGAAGGTCGGCCATCACGAAAGCATGCTGGAGGCAATCGAGGCGGCGGGCGTCGACGCGCCCTTCCTCTGTCGCGGCGGCGCCTGCGGTCAATGCGAGACCGGGGTCGTTACCTGCAACGGCAAGCTGCTGCACCATGACGTCTATTTGACGAGCGAAGAAAAAGCATCCGGTCGCAAGGTGATGATCTGTGTTTCCCGCTTCGAGGGAAACACGCTGCATCTTGATCTCTAGCGGCATCGGAAGCGGAACAAGGAGACCGGACATGGCAATCGTCTTCAAGCAGGAAACCTTCCGGAACGATTTCAGCTATCGGAACAGCCCCGAGAACATCCGGCGTTTCCCGTTTCCCTTCGACCGCGACGAATACATGTATTCGGTCAACATGGAGCCGCATGTGCACGGCCGGGCGGGAACCGTCTACGAAAGTCTGATCGACGTCGACGAGCATTATGTCGCCGAGATGCACGACCGGGCGCTGGTGCTGAAGGAAGATCCGCTACGCTACCAGGCGCTGCCGCACATGATGAGCGCGCAGTGGGACACGCTCGAACTTTTGATGGAAGAGCAGGCGGCAGGGTACCCCGAACACTTCACGCTGATCCGCAACGGCGACCAGTGGCGCTGGATCAACCGCCCGCTCGGCATCGACGATAGCTTCACCTTCGGCGATGCCTCGACGCTGCCCTATGAGCCCTTCGAATATATCACCCGCCAGGCCCAGGGCGATTTCTGCATCGTCGACCAGCGCGACAGCAATCTCTGGATGGATGCCGGCATGGTGACGACGCAGGCCGACTGGTCGCTCGATTTCGATATCGGCATGAATTTCATGGAATGGCACGGACCGGTGCCGCTCGCCCACCAGATCGGCGTCTTCGACCGGGCGCTGAAATTCCTGCTGAACCTGCAGCAGGGCAAGCCGACACGACGCTTCAACTGGACGATGACGATCAATCCGCGGCTCGACACCAGCCCGGAGAACTATCACAAATGGGGTCCGGACCGCACGACGGTGACGCCGGAGAATGTCGGCGAAAAGGTGCATCTGCGCGTCGAATTGCAGAGCCTCTGGCGCCTGCCGCGCTCGAACGCCATCCTCTTCGTCATCCGCTGCTACCTGATGAACATGGAAGAGCTCGTCACCGTGCCGAAATGGGCGCGCCGCTTCCCGCGCGTGCTGAAGACGCTGCCGGCCGAGCTCATTGACTACAAGGGCCTCACCCGCTTCCGCGGGACGACGATCGACTGGCTTTCCAAATATGACGACGGGGCGCCGACCAGCCCCGGCATCTATCCGGACTGAGGCGGCGATGCACCAGATAAAACGACATAATCAAGAGGGGAATGCTTCATGACAAGAGTAGCCGTCATCGGTGCCGGTCCTTCCGGGCTGGCGCAGCTGCGCGCCTTTCAATCGGCTGCCCAGAAGGGCGCCGAGATCCCGGAGATCGTCTGCTTCGAAAAGCAGTCGGACTGGGGCGGGCTCTGGAATTATACCTGGCGCACCGGGCTCGACGAATATGGCGAGCCGGTCCATGGCAGCATGTATCGTTACCTCTGGTCGAACGGCCCGAAGGAATGCCTCGAATTCGCCGATTATTCCTTCGAGGAGCATTTCGGCAAGCCGATCGCTTCCTATCCGCCGCGCGCCGTGCTCTGGGATTACATCAAGGGCCGCGTCGAGAAGGCGAACGTCCGCCATTGGGTACGTTTCAGCACGCCGGTGCGCATGGTTCGCTTCAACGATCAGACGAAGAAATTCACGGTGACGGCGCATAACCGCATCGAGGACCGGATGTATGACGAGGAATTCGACTATGTCGTCGTGGCATCAGGTCATTTCTCGACGCCGAACGTGCCCTATTTCGAGGGCGTGAAGACCTTCAACGGCCGCGTGCTGCATGCCCATGATTTCCGCGACGCGCTGGAGTTCAAGGGCAAGGATATCCTGATCGTCGGCCGCAGCTATTCGGCCGAAGACATCGGCTCGCAATGCTGGAAATATGGCGCGAAATCGGTGACGACCAGCTATCGCTCGAAGCCGATGGGCTTCAAATGGCCGGAGAATTTCGAGGAGCGGCCGCTGTTGACCAAGCTCGAAAACCGCACGGCGCATTTCCTCGACGGCTCGACCAAGGAGGTCGATGCGGTGATCCTCTGCACCGGATACCAGCACCACTTCCCCTTCCTGCCCGACGACCTCCGGCTGAAGACCGCCAACCGCCTCTGGGCCGACAGCCTCTACAAGGGGGTGATCTTCGACAAGAACCCGCAGCTTTTCTATATCGGCATGCAGGACCAGTTCTACACCTTCAACATGTTCGACGTGCAGGCCTGGTGGGCGCGCGACGTGATGATGGGTCGCATCACCCTGCCATCCGAAGAGGAGCTGAAAGCCAATTTCGACATGTGGCGCGCCCGCGAGGAAACGCTCGAGGATGCCGAGCAGATGATCTGGTACCAGGGCGATTACGTGAAGGAACTGCTTGCCGAAACCGACTATCCCAACTTCGACATCGAGGGCACCAACCAGACCTTCATGGAGTGGGAACATCACAAGGCCCACAACATCATGGGCTTCCGCGACCATGCCTACCGGTCGCTGATGACCGGCAACATGTCGCCGACGCACCACACGCCCTGGGTCGAGGCGCTCGACGATTCCATGGAGGAATATCTGCGCAACTGATGAGGCGGACTGCATTGCCGGTGGAGGGTGTTCGTGCTCTCTTCCGGCATTGTGACGTGCGCCTTTTTAAATGAGACGACATAAATCCATCTGCAACTCTTCTCTTCGGATGTGGCCTTCATGGATTTTCAAACGAGCATTCTCGGGCGCATGAGTGGTTTTCTCTATCGCTGCCGTGCCGATGAAAACTATACGATGCTGGAGATGACCAACGGCATCGAGCGCATCTTCGGTTATCCCGCCGAGGAAATCATCGGCAACCGCACGCGGACCTTCACCTCGATCATGTACGAGGAAGACGTGCCTCTGATGGACGAGATCGTCGGACGGGCGCTGGAGAGGCGCACCGACTGGACGATGGAATACCGCATCCGTCACGCCATGGGCCATCTCATCTGGGTCACCGAGACGGGCGGCGGCATCTGGGACGAGAAGGGTGAACTTCTCTATCTCGAAGGCAGCATCATCAATATCGAATCACTCTATCAGCGAATCGATGACCAGACCGCCGATATGCGCGTCACCGCCTCGAAGACCAATGAGATCCTGCAATCACTGCGTTACCTGAAGCTGCTCGCCGTCAATGCCGGCATCGAGGCTGCTCGCGCCGGCACGGCTGGATCGGGCTTTGCCGTGCTTGCCGCCGAGATGCGCACGCTTGCCAACTCCTCGGAAGAGGCCGCACGCGCCATTTCCAACGCACAACGCAAGGCGGAAGGCTGAGCGTTACCCAAGCAGCGGCAGATTTGCGGCTCACCTTCGAAGCCGTATTATTAACCGTTCGGCGCTTCCAGCGATTGCAACGCTTTTCCAATGACTTGCGGTAATTCAGTGTGTGAAGAATCTGCTGTGATTGTCGGTAATGTTAAGGCCGCGTTAACTTTTTGTTAACCATAGCAGCGGTAGACATGGTCAACGATTTCTTCACATAGATGACCAAAGTGCTAACAGACGCTCGCTCTATCCGCATCAAGGGCCGCTCTTTCCTCGCGGTCATGCTGTCCCCGGATCTTCCGATCGATGATTGGTTGACCCGCCTGGACGATCTGGCCGCACGTTCGGCCGGCTTCTTCCTCGGACGGCCTGTCGTGCTCGACCTGACGGACCTGCAAATCGACCGGCCGCAGCTGAAGGACCTGATTGCTGAACTTGCCAAGCGCAATGTCAGCATCATGGGCATCGAGGGCGCGCGGCCTTCCATCCTCGGATCCGGCATGCCGCCGGCGCTCAAGGGCGGTCGGTCGGTTTCCGATATTGAGGTTCAGGCAAAGGAGCCTGTCGATCCGCCCGGCAAACCGGCGGTAGCAGAGACCCGCCCGGCCATGCAATCGATCGTCATCCGGGAGCCTGTGCGCTCGGGGCAATCGGTGATCTTTCCGGAAGGCGACGTCACCGTCATCGGTTCGGTCGCCTCGGGTGCCGAGGTCATCGCCGGCGGCTCCGTCCATATCTATGGCACCTTGCGTGGCCGAGCCATGGCAGGGTCCATCGGAAACGCATCGGCGCGGATCTTTTGCCGCAAGCTCGAGGCCGAGCTGGTTGCAATCGACGGCATCTACAAAATGGCGGAAGACATGGCCCCCAATCTTCGCGGACAGGCTGTTCAGCTCTGGCTCGAGGACGACGCGATCATGGCAGAGAAACTGATCTGACGGCAGCGCCGCGCGTCTCTTCGAGAGCCGCAAGAGGACGCTTTAACACTTTGAATTACTGGGGCCACGGCAAAGGAGAGACAATGATGGGGAAAGTGATCGTCGTCACGTCAGGCAAGGGCGGGGTTGGCAAGACGACCTCGACCGCCGCATTAGGAGCGGCGCTGGCGCAACGCAATGAAAAAGTCGTCGTCGTCGATTTCGACGTGGGCTTACGCAATCTCGACCTCGTGATGGGCGCCGAACGCAGGGTCGTCTACGACCTGATCAATGTCATCCAGGGCGACGCCAAGCTTACCCAGGCACTGATCCGCGACAAGCGGCTGGAGACGCTGTTCCTCTTGCCGGCCTCGCAGACGCGCGACAAGGACAATCTGACGGCCGAGGGCGTCGAGCGCGTCATCAACGACCTGAAGCGCTATTTCGACTGGATCATCTGCGACAGCCCCGCCGGGATCGAGCGCGGTGCAACGCTTGCCATGCGCCACGCCGATGTTGCCGTGGTCGTCACCAATCCCGAGGTCTCGTCGGTGCGCGATTCGGATCGCATCATCGGCCTACTGGATGCCAAGACCGCCAAGGCCGAGCGCGGCGAGCGGATGGAAAAGCACCTGCTGCTCACCCGCTACGACGCCAATCGCGCCGAACGCGGCGACATGCTCAAGGTCGACGACGTCCTGGAGATCCTGTCCATCCCGCTCCTCGGCATCATACCCGAAAGCATGGATGTTCTGCGGGCATCCAACATCGGTGCACCGGTCACGCTGGCAGACAGTCGCAGCGCGGCTGCGATGGCCTATTTCGACGCCGCTCGCCGGCTCGCCGGCGAGACGGTGCCGATCGCGATCCCAGAGGAAAAGAGGAATATTTTCGGCAAGATCTTCGGACGGAGGGCGGCATGAATATTTTCCGTCTTTTCAACAAGCAGAGAACCGCACCGGCCGCCCGCGAACGGCTGCAGGTCCTTCTCGCCCATGAACGTTCCTCGGCGGGGTCGGACCTGGTCTCCCTGCTGCGCGAGGAAATCCTTGCGGTGATCGCAAAGCACGTGCAGCTCGACCACGACAAGGTGCAGGTGACGATCGATCGCAACGAGTACGTCTCGACCCTTGAGATCGACGTCGAAATCCCGCTGAATGCAGCCGTGCAGGCCGCGTGAACGACAGCGCGCTGCCTGTTGCGACAACAGGCAGCGCTGACGGTCAGGACTTTCTGGCTTTGCGATTGGCGTAACGCAGGTCGCGTTCGGCCTTTCGGGCGGCTTCGTCCGCAATCACGCGAGCGATCCTGTCTTTGTCAGCCGCTTCGCGCGCGTCGGCATCGGCGCGTGCTGCGGCTTCGGCGGCGGCCTGACGCTCGGCTTCCGCGGCTTTAGCCCGCTCCAGTTCCTCAAGCTTCAGCCGTTCTCGCGCAGCACGCCGTTCTTCCCTGGCCGCGGCAATGGCTTGACGCTCCGCTTGCTTTGCCAGCCTTGTGGGTTCGGCCGTATCTTTGGCGGTGCGATACGCGTTGAGGAGAGCGGCCTTGGCTTCGGCAGCTGCGCTGCGGCGATCGGAAAGCTCGTTGTTTCTGGCGTTTTTCAAATCTGTTTCCTGACTGTTTGACTTCGACCCTAGAGCATGATGGGCGAAAAGTGTGCGCGGTTTTCGGACGACATCATGCTCTAACTCTTTAATAAGAACAGGATTCAGAGTTTAGGGCGATCCCGGCCTAAAATCATCCTGTTCTAAGGCGCCGCGCGTCTTCAGACGCGCAAAGGACGCTGCAATATTTTGAACTGCCGCATGTTTTATCCTGAAATCGAATCCGATTTAAGGAATTATGCAGCAGGGTCAGATTTTCTTTTTCCGCTTCGCGGCAGGGGCAGTCGTCGCTGCCAAGCGATCCTGCAATTCCTTGGCCTCACGGGCCTCGCGTAACCGCAAGGTTTTTTCCTCGCGGGCCCGCACTGTCGAGTCGATCTCTTCGACCGCGCGGCTTCGCTCCAAGAACTGCGATTGCACGTTTCCGAAGGCAATCTCCGCCTGCTTGCGTGATTTGCTGTGTGTCTCTGTCATATTCATCCCGGATTTTATTAGAGCGCCGCGCGTTTTTCAGACGCGCAAAGGACGCTGTAACACTTTGAATTACTGCATAATTCCTGAAATCGATTCCGCGTTTAAGGAATTACGCAGCAGCCCGCTGGCCGACTCAGCAAAAAGGCCAGGCAACGTGCCTGACCTCAATAGTATCATGCTTTCGACAGTGCCGGTACATCCGCGGTCAAAGGAAAGCTGATGTCAGTTCAGGCAGCTTGGAGATTGCAAGCGGACATTTTGCCCGACTTGTTATCGCGCTCAAGCTCGTAGCCGATCTTCTGGCCTTCGACGATTTCACGCATTCCAGCGCGTTCGACGGCAGAGATATGGACGAAGGCGTCAGCGCCGCCGTCATCAGGCTGAATGAAGCCGAAGCCCTTGGTGGAATTGAACCATTTAACTGTGCCAGTGGTCATAACAAACCCTTTCATAGCAATTGAACGACCGCACGTGCGGAAGCACGACGGATGATGGTCTCGATTTTGAAGAGGGAAGTTCGTCCAGGGCACGTTGCCAGCGTGCGATAACAAAAGTCAAACAAGCAATATCGACTACCAAGATATAGTCATTCAACCCAAATTTGTCAACTTTTAGTTTTTCAGGGCCATGCACTCAATATAAGGTTGCATCTCTATCGCATTGCGTGCCGCCGTTAAAACGTGCGGCTTCATCAACAGTACGAGAAACCGATCACCGTCCTCGACCCCAAAGCAGGCGTTACGAGCGCGGTCGCGTCTTCTGCGGGTCGTAATGCGAAAGCGGCACGATCGTCGCCGGCAGGCGCTTCTGGTGGCCGTCGAGCTTGCCGATCTCGACCTCGGTGCCGGGGCTTGCATGCATCACGTCGATGCGGGCGAGCGCGATCGTCTTGCCGAGGATCGGCGAGCGCGTGGCGCTGGTGATAACGCCGACCTGCGCCCGGCCGATATGGATGCAATCGCCATGGCCGACGGCCTCGTTGGACTTGATGTCGAGGCCGACGAGCAGATGGCGCGGATGCTCCTTGCGCCGGATCAGCGCCTCGCGGCCGATGAAATCGTCCTGCTTGGATTTCAGCGGCACCGTGAAGCCGATCCCGGCCTCGAATGGGTCCGTCTGGTCGGTGAATTCGTGATGGGCGAAGATCAGGCCCGCCTCTATGCGGACCATGTCGAGCGCCTCCAGCCCCATCGGCTTCAACCCGTGCGGCTGCCCGGCCTCCCAGACGGCGTCGAACACTGTCAGCGCATCCTTCGGATGACAGAAGATCTCGTAGCCGAGCTCGCCGGTGTAACCCGTGCGCGAGACGACGATTGGAACACCCTCGAAGCCGCCGATGCGGCCGACGGTGAAGCGGAACCATTCGAGCTCGCCGATCGTCGGTTGGCGCGGCGCCGTCCAGATGATCTCCTTCAGGATATCGCGGCTTTTCGGACCCTGCAGGGCGATATTGTGCATCTGATCGGTCGATGAGCGGACCCAGGCCTTGAAGCCCTTCTTCTCGGCCTGCTGACGCAGCCAGATGCCGCTGAAATCATCGCCGCCGATCCAGCGGAAGTTCTTGTCGCCGAGCCGGAACAGCGTGCCGTCATCGATCATGCCGCCGTTTTCGTAGCACATGGCGGAATAGACGACCTGGCCGGTCGACAGCTTGCGCACGTCGCGCGTCAGGCAATATTGCAGCAGCTCCTCGGCATCCGGCCCCGTCACCTCGAATTTCCGCAAGGGCGAGAGGTCGATGACGGCGGCGCGCTCGCGGCAGGCCCAATATTCCTCGACCGGCCCTTCGCTGGAAAAGCGGTTCGGCAGCCAGTAGCCGCGATATTCGGTGTAGTCCCGCGTCAGCGTGGAGAGGCGGGGATGGAAGGCGGTTTCGCGCGTCAGTTCGGCGTCGGCATCTGGGGTCATGCGATAAGCTACCGCTCGTGAGAATTTCTCTTTTCCGGAAAAGGTGCGGACGTGGATATCCGTCGGATCCCAGCCGTTCGCCGCGTCGATATCGTCAGGGCAGGACGAGGAGACGCAGACGAGGTCGGTCAGTGCCCTCATCAGCACGTAATCGCCGGGGCGCGACCAGGGCTCGTCAAGATAGAGCTGGTTGTTGTGGTCGATGTTGGTGTTGTAGAAATAGTTCAGCGCTTCCCAGCCCTTGCGGCCGGCAATGCCGTAGGGCGCCAGCACCGCGTTGAAATTATCCGTGCAGTTGACGTGGCCGGGATAACCCATGTCGTCGTAATAGCGCGAATTGCAGGCGGTCGCGAAAGCGTCGTGACGCCCGACCGTATCCTGCACGATCTCGACCAGCGGCTCGAAGTCGCGGTCGAAGGCCTTGGAGGGCAGGCCCGGCATCGGATAGCTGCGGCCGAGCAGCGTGCGGGTGACGGTGGAATCGAGCGCGAGCTCGAGACCCTTGTCGACCTTGCGGGCGGCAAAAGCCTGGAAATCGGTGCACTGGCGTCCATAGACATCGATGATCTGGATGAATTCGCCGGCCCGCACGAAGTAGGCCGCGGCGGTCGCCGCCCGGATGCGGATATCCTCGACGGGATCGGCGGCCGGTTCCGGCAGGGCAGAGGCATAATCGCGGATCAGCAGGCTGCGCTTGATCCTGATCTCGATCGGCGTCGCCGTATCCTGCGCCTCCGGCGACATGGCGCTAGCGGGTGCCGCAACGATCAGCAGGCCCTTCATGGAGATCGTGAATTCCGCCCGGCTGCCAGGCGTCGATCCGGCCCCGAAGATGCTGAGCGCGCCGGCCACGGCCAGATCGGCGCCGCGACGCTGAAGTGCTGCACGCGTGCGGGCAGCACTCTCATCCTCTGCCTGAAGTATGGCCTTCAAACCTTCGGCCGAATTGCTGAATGCCGTTCCGAGGCCGGCCGCCAGGAAGCGCCCTTTTTCATCGAGGAAAGAGATCTCGCAGACCTGTCCGCCCTCGCTGTCGATAACGCTGACGCGGTCGCCCGGCTCGACGCGCATAACGACCGATCCGCCGCCCTTTGCCCTGTAGCGCTCGGTTCCCTCCGGCAGGGTGGGAATGCCGGGATAGTGCACGAGGCTCGGAGCCGCCGGTCGCGGGCCAATCATAGCAGGATGAAGTTCTCGCATTGCGCCCTCTTGGGGATCCAGCATGCCCTCGGGCACCCACCCATACAGGTTACAAAATGCGCCACGAAAGTAAAGTCGAGTTGACTAAAAAGAAAAAATCTTCACTATGCATAAAGAGTTGAGACTCGGGGAATCCGTCGGGAACGCGGATCGCCAAAATCATCCGGGCGGGCTTGAGACTGTCAGGGAGACACGTTCAGGGAGACGTACAAAGATACGTCCGGAACAAATAGAATGGGGAATTTCACCGATGACAGACATTGTGGAGGCCGGGATTGCATCCGGCACCGAAGGTAAGCTTGTACGCGCGCTCGACTGGAAGGGCGCATTCTGGGTGGCTGCGGGCGTGCCGCCGCTCGTTCTTTTCTCCATCGGCGGCATTGCGGGCACGACGGGCAAGCTCGCCTTCGTCGTCTGGATCATCTCGATGGTGATGGGTTTCCTGCAATCCTTCACCTATGCCGAGATCGCCGGCATGTTCGCCAATAAGTCCGGCGGCGCTTCGGTCTATGGCGCCACCGCCTGGCTGCGCTATTCGAAATTCATCGCGCCACTGTCGGTCTGGTGCAACTGGTTTGCCTGGTCGCCGGTGCTGTCGCTCGGCTGCGCCATCGCCGCCGGTTACATCCTCAACGCATTCTACCCGATTCCAGCGGCGGATTCGCAGATGGTCCTCGATTGGATCTCCGCGCATGCCGCTTCCGTCACGGCCGATAGCCCCCGCGTCGCCGAATATATTGCAGCCCATGCAGGTACCACCCCGGATGACGCCGTCAAGGCATTGCTCGGCACCGACGGCGTCGCTGCCCTGACGCCAGCGATCCGCAGCTGGTCGCTCTTCAGCTTCAGCATTCCCTTCCTTGCCACCGCCAATATCAACGCCACCTTCTTCATCGGCGGCATCCTGATGCTGATCATCTTCGCGATTCAGCATCGCGGCATTTCGGAAACGGCAAGCGTGCAGAAGTGGCTGGCAATCATCGTGTTGGTGCCGCTGCTCATCATCGGCCTCTATCCGATCGTCAGCGGCCAGATCCTTGCCACCAACGTCACCGGTCTCGTGCCGCCGACGGCCGCCTATGCCGCTGTCGACGGCACCTGGAGCAACGGCGGCTGGACGCTCTTCCTCGGCGGCCTCTATATCGCCGCCTGGTCGACCTACGGCTTCGAGACGGCGGTCTGCTACACCCGCGAACTCAAGAACCCGAAGACCGACACCTTCAAGGCGATCTTCTATTCCGGCCTTGCCTGCTGCCTGTTCTTCTTCCTGGTGCCGTTCGCCTTCCAGGGCGTTCTCGGCCATGCAGGCATGCTGGCCCCCGGCATCGTCGATGGCACGGGTGTTGCCGAAGCGCTCGGCGGCCTCATCGGCGCCGGCCGCGTCGTCACCCAGTTGCTCGTCGTATTGATGATCATGGCACTCTTCCTTGCCATCATGACGGCGATGGCCGGCTCCTCGCGCACGCTCTACCAGGGCTCGAAGGACGGCTGGCTGCCGAAATATCTCGACCACGTCAACGAACACGGCGCCCCGACGCGGGCGATGTGGACCGATTTCGCCTTCAATCTCTTCCTGCTGGCGATCGCCTCGGATGTCGGTGGCTATTTCTTCGTGCTCGCCGTCTCCAATGTCGGCTACATCATCTTCAACTTCCTGAACCTCAATTCCGGCTGGATCCACCGGATGGATTCCGGTCATATCGAACGCCCCTGGAAGGCGCCGACCTGGCTGATCGGCCTCAACACCGTGCTGGCCTTCGTCAACGCGCTGTTTCTCGGCGCCGGTGCCAAGGTCTGGGGTTATTCCAATGCGCTCTGGGTCGGCTTCATCTTCGCCGCCCTGATCCTGCCGGTCTTCGCCTATCGCCACTATGTGCGCGACGGCGGCAAATTCCCAGCCGGCGCGATGGAGGATCTCGGCCTCGTCGGCCAGGATCTCGGCGTCAAGAAAGCCGGCATCCTGCCTTACCTCGCACTCGCCGGCGGCCTGGCGATCGTCCTGATCGCCAACGTGATCTTCCAGCTTCCGGCCTAGAATCGCCTCCCAAGCACAAAGGCCGAAAAGCCGCCATGGAAACATGGCGGCTTTTTCATGGACGGTCGTGGCGTCAGGCGGCCGAAGCCCTGGCGGCCTTGATGGCGGCCGCGTCGACATAGAGGCCGAAGCCGACAGCGATGCGATTCCAGCCATTGATGATGTTGATCATCACGGTGAGCTTAACCTGCTCCTCCTCCATGAACTGGGTGCGGAAATTTTTCGGTCCACGACTCCAGCGGCAGGCAAGATTGTCATGGAAATTGCTTGAAGGCGGGAACGGTCTGTAGGAAGACTATCGAATGGTGCGGATGAAGCAGGATGCGGGACGCATTCGAATCTGGCGCAACGACGCGTTAGCCGGAGTTGAATTGCTGCGCGCGTCGGGAACGCAGCATCACTTTCCGAAGCACTTCCACGACGCTTACGCAATCCATCTCCACGAACGCGGCACAATGGCGTTCCAATATGGTCAGCCTCAGGTGGCCCTGAAACCAGGCAACATCAATGTCCTTGCGCCCGGCGTCGTTCACATGTGCCTGCCGGCCGAAGAACAGGCGTTGAACTACCGCTGCCTGTTCGTTTCGCCTGCGTTTTTGCAGTACGCGGTGCTCGACCCGGGGGCGACGCGCCTAGCGCTGTTCGAGCGGTTGTTATGCCTTGGAGACCTCGAGCTTTTCCAAAGCCTTGGCAATGCGCATCGATATCTCGAAACTGACGATGACGCTTTTGAAGCCGAGACGCTGCTGACGAGCGGGCTCGCGGCGCTGGCCACTTACTCCGGGCAGCAGCCGCACGCAAGGATCGAAGCAGGCAGCGAGCCGCGGCACGTCACGACCATTCGCGAATTTCTGGACGCCAACTACGACAGGCGTATCGCCCTTGCCGATCTTGCCCGGCTGGTCAGGCTCAATCCCGTGTATCTCGTCCGATCCTTCCGCTCGTCTGTCGGGCTGCCGCCGCATGCCTATCAGAGGCAATTGCGACTGAGCCGGGCGCGGCAGTTGCTTCGGTTGGGCACGCCGCCGGCCGAAGTAGCCGAGATGGTCGGCTTCGCCGATCAGAGCCATCTCTCCCGCCTGTTCAAACAGACGACGGGCGTGACGCCCGCCGATTATGCGAAAGGTTTATAGCGTTCAAGACAGCAGGGTTTGCTTATGTGAATACTGTCTACTCTTGCGGTGACGACGGCTGGCTCCGGCGATGCGCCCGCAAGGCGATCGGGAAAACAGGAGCGGGGCGATTATCATGCCAACCCTCGGCAATATCTGGTTGTTTATCGGCGCTTCCTTGGCCCTGCTTCTGATTCCCGGGCCGGCGGTTCTCTACATCTTTGCCCGCTCGGTCGAGCAGGGCCGCCTCGCCGGCTTTGTTTCGATTCTCGGCATCCATGCCGCGACGCTGGTACATGTCATCGTCGCGGCGTTGGGCTTATCGGCAGTCCTGGCTTCATCGGCTCTGGCGTTCAGCGCGGTCAAGTATGCAGGCGCTGCCTATCTGATTTGGCTTGGGCTCAAGAAGATTTTCGGCCGAAGCGAGATTCCCGGCACCGAGACCGGCTTGAAGGCGTTCGGGCACGCGCGCCTTCTCCGCGACGGGTTCGTCGTCAATCTCTTCAATCCCAAGACCGCGCTCTTCTTTCTTGCCTTCCTGCCCCAGTTCGTCGAGGTGGACCGGGGTCACGCAGCGATGCAGATCGCGTTCCTGGGTCTGATCTACACCTGTCTCGGCATCATAACTGACGGCAGCTACGCATTCGCGGCCGGCACTGCGGGCGACTGGTTGAGGCGCAATCGCCGCTATCTCACAGCCGAACGCTATGTCAGCGGGGCCTTGCTGATCGGCCTCGGGTTGACGGCCGCTTTTGCAGGAAACCGAGGCAGCAGTCAGTCGTGACGCGAGCCGGCGCCGGTCGATCATCCTGAACCTGGGACATCCTGTCCGCTTCGGCGAGAAGCGGACAGGGTTCGTTCAATCAGAGCTGAAGGAAGGTTCAGCGGCCGCCTTCGATCTTGCGGTGGCGCTGGTTGATGCCGCCCTTGCCGTAGGGGTAGTCGAGTGGCTGAGGCGCGCTCACCTCATTGAGCCTCGCCATGTCGTCGTCGGAGAGCTTGAGTTTCATGGCGCCGAGATTGTCGGCGAGCTGTTCCGGCGTGCGGGCGCCGAGGATGACTGAGGTGATCGCCGGCTGCGCCGCCGTCCAGGCGAGCGCTACCTGCGCCATGCTGCCGCCATGCGCCTTGGCGATTTCCTCGACGACGCCGATGATCGCCCAGGTTCGCTCCAGCGCATTGCGCGGCGCATAGGATTCACCGCCGCGATTGGGGTTTTCACCGAGGCGGGTGGCGCCCGTCGGCATCTCGTCGCGCTTGTATTTGCCGGTCAGCCAGCCGCCGCCGAGCGGCGACCATGGCAACAGGCCCATGCCGGCATCCTGGCAGGCTGCGACGATCTCGAGCTCGATGTCGCGCACCAGCAGGTTATATTGCGGCTGCAGCGTCACCGGGCGGGTATAACCCCGCGCCTTGGCGATCTCCGAGGCCTTGGCGATGTGCCAGCCGACATAATTGGAAAAGCCGTAATAGCCGATCTTGCCGGAGGAAACCGCATCGTCGAGGAAGCGGAGCGTCTCTTCGATCGGCGTCAGCGCATCCCAGGCATGCATCTGGTAGAGGTCGATCTGCTCGAGGCCGAGGCGGCGGAGCGAATCGTCGAGCGCCTGGCCGAGATGCCGGCGCGACAAGCCGATATCGTTGGGTCCGTTGCCCATCGGAAAGCGCCCCTTGGTGGCGACGATCGCCTGGCGGGCCTCGGTCGGGCGCGCCTTCAGCCAGCCTCCGATGATCTCTTCCGATTTGCCGGCGCTGTAGACATCGGCGGTATCGATGAAATTGCCGCCCCAGGCGAAATAATCGTCGAGCAGCTTGTGCGAGGCGGCCTCGTCGGCCTCCGCGCCGAAGGTCATGGTGCCGAGGCAATAGGCGGTGACGACGGTCCCGCTGGGACCGAGCTTGCGATAGTCCATTTCTTCCTCCTCATGCGGATACCCGCAGCCGACACGCAAACGGTCGGGGTAGAAGCCGGGGCTCCTGCAATCAATGACAATATTGTGCTTGAGGCGGCCGCTTGCCGCCGGATGACGTATAGCGCCCCAGGCTGGGAGCACAGGGGCCGGGGGGAGCATAACCAATCCCGCCCGCGCGACAAGTGAGAAAAAAATATTCCTGCCGTCGCGGCCGGCGAGGATCACGGATTTTGCGAAAACGAGCCGGCGATCAGATCGGCTGCGGCGACGCCGGTCTCGTAGGCGCCGTGCGCCGTCGAATAACGCGACTTCGAACAGGCCTCGCCGGCAAAGAAGATCCGCTCGTCATGCGGCGCGGCGAGACGGCCGCGCAGATCGGAGGCGCCGGGTTCGGCATAGGAATAGGAGCCGCCGATATGGGGCGCTGCGGCCCAGGCCGACATTGCCGCCACCGACAGCTCCTTGCGGATATCCGCGCCAAAATGTGCCGCCAGTTCATCTCCGGCGAAGGAGAAGGCGGCCTCTCTGCCTTGCCCCTCCAGATCATGCGCGAGGTCACCGGCGAAATAGGCCTCGACGACGGGCGCGCCGAACGGCCGGAGCTGATAGGTGCCGGTTGCGCCGCGACCGGTGGAGCCGAGCATATGCGTATCCGCCGGCAGCGCCTGCTGATTTGCGAGCCTCAGGAAGAGCTTGTCGGCGAGCCCTAGGGGCAAACGGGCTGCGGCCTCGATCTTCTCCGGCAAAGGCGGGTCGAAGGCGATCTTGCCGGCGGCAAGCACATTCGTTGAAACGGTCACCACCACCGCGCGGGCACTCAGCACACCCTGGCTCGTCTCGATGCCGATGCGGCCGGCATGACGATGGTCGATGCGCGTCACCGCGGTGCCGAGCTTTGCCCGAACCGGCTTGCCGTAAAGCGAGACCAGCGTTCCATAGCCCTCGCGTACCCGCCAGTCAGGGCCGGGGCCGGGATCGTATCTGTTGTAATCGACGACCGACGACCGCTCCAGTTCGGCACCGGTGATATAGGTGCCGATCGCCCGGATCTGGCCATTCCAGGGGTTGCCGGGCTCGAGCATTTCGGCCATGGCTGCGTCATTCCCCTCATGGCTCTCGAGGCGCTCGAAATAGGCGCCGATCGCATTCCTTGCGGCATGCGCCTCCGCGCCATCCCGCTGAAGCCGCCGTCCGCCATCGTTCCAGGGTGCCGGCGTACGGTCGACCGTCAGTCCGACCTCGCCGGCGATCGCAGTCCAGGCATTGGTCCGCGCGCCATGCAGCCAGCCGCAGCCGAGATCGAGCGCGACATCGGCGTCAGGCAGTCCGACCGTCCAGGCGCGCCCGCCGAGACGATCGCCGGCTTCAAGCAGGAGGATGGAAAGATCCGGGCGGATTGCCTGCAGGCGACGGGCGGCGGCGATGCCGGCGGCACCGGCGCCGATGATGACGACATCCTCTTCGGCGCCCTTGCTGTTGTCACCCGGCATGAATTTTCCTTCGGTCGTGCGACGGTTAAGTGGAAAGGGTCGTCGTCTCAAGCCAGCCCCGCTTCGCTATTGCAGCTGCTCCAGCAGCCGCCGGAGTGCTGTCCGCAAATCGTCCATCTGCTGCTGGCTGGTCAAGGCAGCCCAGCTTTCATCGACGCTCCGGCCCGCCGCCATCGCTATCGGCCTGACCCCCTGGCCTTTTTCCGTCAGAAACACCAGCCGGCCGCGCCGATCGTTCGGATCTGGCCGGCGCTCGACATAACCCAGGCGCTCGAGTTCTTCGACAGCCTGCGTCATCGTCTGCTTACGCACACGGGCGAGCTTGGTCAGCTCGCTGACCTGGATGCCCTCGGGCCGCGCGAAAGTGAAAACGTTGGCATGCGGTGGGCGGATATCGCCGTAGCCTGCCTCATCGAGTGCCGCTTCGACGGCCTGCGTCCAATGCTGATGGACCAGACGCAACAACAGGCCAAGGGAAGAAGACGACATGAAACCCCGCGCAACAATATAGACAGGTAACTGTCTATATGATAAATGGACAGTCGCCTGCCTATATAGCACGAAAGCGCGGAGCTCCATATGCCGACCATCGATATTCTCACCTCGTTCATCTCCTACGAGGAACTGGGGGAGGGCGACCCGATCGTCTTCCTGCACGGCAATCCCACCTCATCGCATCTCTGGCGGAACATCATGCCCGTTATCGGGCCCGGCCGCTGCCTGGCGCCCGATCTCATCGGCATGGGACGATCCGGCAAACCCGATATCGGCTATCGCTATGGCGATCACATCGCCTATCTCGACGCCTGGTTCGATGCGCTTGACCTCGACGACGTCGTGCTCGTCGGCCACGACTGGGGCGGCGCGCTGGCATTCGACTGGGCTTCACGCCACGCCGAACGGGTGCGCGGCATCGCCTTCATGGAAACCATCCTGCGGCCGATGAGCTGGGAGGATCTGCCAGGCGGCGGAAAAGCGCGTTATGAACTGTTGCGGGGTACGGGAACCGGCGAGGCCAAGGTCCTCGACGAAAATTTCTTCATCGAACAGGCCTTGCGCGCGACCACGCTGAAAGGGCTCAGCGATGCCGATTGGGACGTCTACCGCGCCCCCTATCCGGACCGCGACAGCCGGCGCCCGCTGCTGGAATGGCCGCGCGCCATGCCGATCAACGGCGAGCCGGCCGATGTCGTCGCCAGGATCGAGAGTTATGACCGCTGGCTTTCCGCCAGTCCTCAAACTCCCAAGCTGCTGCTGACCTTCGACGGGCCTGCCGAAACGCTGTTGATCGGTAGCGAGATGATTTCGTGGTGCCGCGACACCATCGCCGGCCTGGAAATCAGGGGCTGCGGGCCAGCGCGCCACATTGCCCCCGAGGACCAGCCCGAGGCGATTGCCGCCGAAATCAAAAGCTGGATCGATCGGAATGGGCTCAGAACAGCACAGCGGAAGGTGGCGTCTCAGGCATAAAAATCAGCGTCTGCGTCACAGTGAATGCGACATGACAGACTGTTGCAATGTTGAGCCGGTTCATGGGTGGGATCAATCCGCCACTGTGAAGGTCCAATGCCACGTTTCGATCGACGACGCTTTCTTCTTGCCTGGCTGCGCGCGCCGCTGCGCATCACCTCGATCACGCCATCGGGCCCCCGCCTTGCGGGCCTGATGACCAAGGAAATTTCTGCGCTAACCGGGCCGGTTCTCGAACTCGGCCCGGGCACCGGCGTTTTCAGCTCGGCCCTTTTGGAACGCGGCATTGCAGAGCGCGATCTGACTCTAATCGAATACGAACGGGATATCGCCACGATGCTTCAAGACCGTTTTCCCGATGCCAGGGTGCTGCAGCTGGACGTGCGAGAGATGTGGAAGACGGCGCTTTCCAGAAGTTTCTTCGGCGGCGTCGTCAGCGGGCTTCCGCTTCTTGCCATGCGGCCGGACGATGTGCGGGCGCTGCTCGCGGGCTGCTTTTCCAACCTCAGGCCGCATGGTGCCTTCTATCAATTCACCTACGGCCCAAAATGCCCGGTGCCCATCGAAATCCTCGACTCCCTCGGTCTCGTCTCGAAGAGGATCGGTTGGACCCTGCGCAATATCCCGCCGGCTGCGGTCTATCGCATCAGCCGCAGGTACCAGCCAATGGCCCTGATCGAGCAGCACCGTGCATGATGATGGATAGGATCCTTTGCTACGAGGCGGCGATCTTGAATTCGATGCGCAACCGCTGCTGCGGGCCTCGCTGAGGTGATATGGTCACCTCCTGTGGATCGACGGCCCCCGATAGGAATGTGAGATGCGCATATTATTGATCGAGGACGAACCTCAAATGGCCGTGGCGCTGCGGGGCGCGCTCACCAGGCACGACATGGTGATGGATCATGTTTCGACCCTATGCGACGCCGAGCTGGTGATCGGCGACGGCGCCTACGACGCCGTCCTCCTGGATCGGCAACTGCCCGACGGCGACGGCCTTGAACTCATTCCGAAGATCCGAAATAGGGGGCTGACGCTGCCAATCATCGTCATCACCGCCAAGGGAGAGGTTCCAGACAAGATCACCGGCCTTGAGACCGGCGCCGACGATTACCTCGCCAAACCCTTCGTCTTCGACGAACTTCTGGCGCGGCTGCGTGCCGTCATGCGCCGCTCAGAAACCTTGCGCCCGGCGCTTATCTCGATCGGCCGGCTTTCGTTCGATCCGACCTATTGCGACATCATCGTCTGCGGCCAGCGTCTGGAAATGCCACGCCGGGAGGCGCTGGTGCTCGAATGCCTGGTGCGCCGGGCCGGTCGCATGGTGCCGCGGCCGGCCTTGATGGAGGCGGTCTTCGGATTCGACGACGAAATCCAGTCGAACGCGCTCGATTCCCATATATCGCGGCTGCGGCGCAAGCTGGCAGCGTCGCAAGCGGGCGTGGTCATCAACGTTATCCGGGGCGTGGGTTATCTCCTGCGTGAAGCATCATGAGCAAACGATGCTCCTATTCGCTGCACAAGCGACTGTTCTGGCGGCTTCTTGCCGTACAGTCGGTCGTGCTCATCCTGGTGATGATCGTGCTGATTTCGGTCGGGAAAATATTCGACTACAGGTCGACGGAGGGCACGATCGAGATCCTGCGCCAGGCCGTCTTCCGCCAGCCCACCGGAGAGTTGAGCCTGAGGGAAACGCAGGATCTGCGACAGCTGCGGAAAGATGCGCCCGATCTCTGGTACACCATTCGCGACATGCAGGGACATGTTTTGACCGAGGGCCGGATTCCGGAAGAATATGCCACCATCGGCAATACGCTCGATCATGTCGGCCAGGCGAGGTTCGGCTCGAATCTCGGCGACCGCGACCGTCCGGCTGTCCGAATGAAGTGGATTGCGACGGACGGTGGACAGGTGCAGTTTCTGACGGGCACCGACGGCCCCAACTCGCTCACCTTCATGCTGTACGGCGTTTCGCTGATCCTTGCGAAGCTTGTCATCCCCGTCGTCGCCGTGATGGCGTTGGGTGCGCTGATCGCAACGCCACTCGTCGTGCGAAGGTCGCTGGTTGGGATCGACCAGGCCGCGCTCGAGGCCGATACGATCGATATCGACCAGCGCGGCGGCCGGCTTTCGGCCAACGATATTCCCGAAGAGATCGCGCCGCTGGTGCGCGCCGTCAACCGTGCGCTCGGCCGTCTCGACGAGGGTTACGAGCGGCAGGAACGGTTTCTGACCGACGCCGCCCATGAGCTGCGCACGCCGATCGCCATTCTGAATACGAGAATTGGATCCCTGCCGCACAGTTCGATCAAGACCGACCTGTTGGAAGATGCCGCAAGGCTCGCCGTTCTCACCGAGCAGATGCTCGATCTTCAGCGACTGAAGCAGGGCAAGGTCCAATTCACCAAGGTCGATCTCGGCCAACTGGCGAGGAAGGTCATCATCGAAATGGCGCCGCTGGCCTTTGCCGCCGGCTATACGGTGCAGTTCGATGTCGACGGCGCCGGCCAGATCGACGGCGATCCTCTGGCCCTGCAACGCGCCCTGATGAACATCCTGCAGAACGCGATCAACCACGGCGGCAGGAAAGGCATCATCGCGCTGACCGCCGGCTGCAACTGGATCGAGGTCAGCGACGAGGGACCGGGCATTCCCGCCGATATGCGGGATCGGATATTCGAGCCCTTCTTCAAGCGCCATCACGACGGACGCGGCGCCGGACTCGGCCTCAATCTCGTTCGTGACATCCTGCGCATGCACGGCGGCGAGGTGACGATCGACAACCGCAATCCCGGGGCGGTCTGCCGGCTGAGCTTCCCGCCGGACAAAACGGCAGGCGTTCATACGCCGCCGCGCCTGGCGACTGCATAATACTAAGGGCTACCGCGTCCTTTGTGGCTCGCGAAAAGACGCGCGGCGCTGTCGTGCGATGGATTAAATCGCGTCTCCGTGACATATAGAGTCGATGAGCGTGCACAGAGATTCGCAACTCGACATGTTTGCCAAGGCATCGCCCGCGATTGCCAAGGTGCGCGGTCCAGTGCGCCGGCAACCTTCCCAACCGACCGCCTACTCTGATGAAGACATGGCGCGGACGCTGGAAGAGAGCGGCAACTATCGCATCTTGAGAAAGCTGGCCGCACGGCCGGTTGCGTCAGTCAGGCGGCCCGGGTTTTCACAGCTCGGCGTCATTCTCGATACGGAGACCACAGGTCTCAACCACCGCAGCGACGAGATCATCGAAATCGGCGCCGTCGCCTTCACGTTCAACGATGACGGGGCAATCGGCGATATCATCAGCATTTATGGCGGCCTGCAACAGCCGTCCCGACCGATCCCGCCCGAGGTCACCCGGCTGACGGGTATCACCGATGCGATGGTCGAAGGACAGCTCATCGATATCCAATCTCTGAGAGCGCTGATCGAACCGGCGGATCTAATTATTGCCCGCAATGCCGGGTTCGACCGGCCGTTCTGCGAGGCCTTCTCGACGATTTTCGCCGGCAAGGCCTGGGCATGCTCGGTTTCGGAGATCGACTGGAGCGCCCGCGGCTTCGAGGGCACGAAACTCGGCTATCTCGTCGGCCAGGCCGGGTATTTCCATGAAGGCCATCGCGCCGTGGACGACTGCCACGCGCTCCTGGAAATCCTCGATCGAGAGCAGCGCGACGGTGAAAGCCCGTTCACCGAGCTCTACCGCGCCAGCCAGCGCTCGCGCATCCGCATCTTTGCCGAACACAGCCCGTTCGAGATGAAGGACCACCTGAAAGCGAGGGGTTATCGCTGGTCTGACGGCAGCGACGGCCGTCTGAAGTCCTGGTGGATAGAAGTCGGCGAAGAGGATCTCGGCGACGAGCTTTCCTATCTGCGTTCGGAAATTTACCGGTGGAAAGAAGCGGAGCCGCCGATCGTGCGGCTGACGGCCTTCGATCGTTTCAAACTCTGACCGCGAAGCGGTTCGGATCCTGATCGGGAAATCGCTACCAGATATGACGATCCATGCAATTGCTGCATAGGTGCAGTGATGCATTGGCGCTGTAATAGTCAGAGGTCTCATATTATATACAACTCATCGAAGCGAACGAAGCGCCAAGGACTGGCAGCTGAGCTTCGAAAGCCCACGAAAGGGGATCATCATGAACGTAGCACGCTCTTTCAATAACTGGCGCAAGTACCGTCAGACGGTCGCTGAACTGGGTCGTATGTCCGCACGCGAACTGGACGACCTCGGCATCGGCCGCAGCGAAATCCGCAACGTCGCCCGCGCGGCCATCGCCCGCTAACGGCAAATTAGACCAAGCATCTTCGAGACTATGCCAGCGCCTGCTTCCTCCCGAGCGGGCGCTTTGCTTTTGTGCGTCCGGCGGATGGAGCAGGGTGATCAAGCCGCCCGCTTTTCGCATAGCGCATAGCTGCATTGCAAAGAAATGCCTATCAACTGAGCAAGAAATAAGTATGATTATTTCTATCGAAGCGATGCACCTCCTCCCGCGTCCCTTCGATATACAGGCGCCCCATCCTCCTCCCAGGGTCGTCTGTGGAATGACAGCACTCCTCCTCCCAGCTGTCGTTCGGTTTTTTTCGAAAGCCTGCCGCACCTCCTCCCGCGGCAGGCTTTTTCGTTTTGGCCCAAGAAAATACCGGCCCGTGCCGAAGCGGCCGCTTGCGATCATCGCTTGATGATGGCGTCATCATCTCCGCAAATTCTCCTGTCTATTCCCAGATTTTCTTTCGTGCTCTTGCGGGCCTTGCGTCTCCTCAAGCGAGCGCCGACAAACCTGTTGACACCAAACTTGTCGTACAACTATGTAACCGGATGGATACCGCCGCAGCGGAACAGGCCGGACAAGACCGGCTTCCGCAATAGCGACGACCCCTGGCGACAATGAAGCGGAAGGAAAATTGACATGCAGATCGACGTGAGGCACGCCTCCCATCCGGAGGCCGTGCGTGATTTCGACACGGAGACGCTGCGGCGTCACTTTCTGGTGGAAACCGTTTTCGCGAGCGGCGAGATCCGGCTCACATATTCGCATTACGACCGAATGGTAATCGGCGGCGCGACGCCGCTCGGCTCCGGGCTGACGCTGACGGCGCCGACGGCGATCGGACAGGAAACCTTCCTTGCCGAACGTGAACTCGGCGCCCTGAACATCGGTGGTGCCGGCCGCATCATCGTCGACGGCACGAATTACGATCTTGCCAAATATGATTGCCTGTATGTCGGCAAGGGTGCCAAGGACGTCAGCTTCGAGAGCGCGGATGCTGCCAATCCGGCAAAGTTCTATCTGGTCTCGACGCCAGCGCATCAAGCCCATCCAACCGTGTTGCTCACCCGCGAAAAGGCCCGTCACCTGACGCCGGGCGAAGCCGCCACAGCCAACAAGCGGTCGATCTACCAGTTCATCCACCCGGAAGTCTGCCAATCCTGCCAACTCACCCTGGGCTTCACCATGATCGAACCGGGCAGCGTCTGGAACACCATGCCGGCCCATACGCATGACCGCCGCATGGAAGCCTATCTCTATTTCGATCTCGAAGCGGAACAGCGTGTGTTCCACTTCATGGGCGAGCCGCAGCAGACCCGGCATATGCTTGTCGCCAACGAACAAGCGGTCATCTCGCCGCCCTGGTCGATCCATTCGGGCGCCGGCACCAAGAATTACAGCTTCATCTGGGCGATGGCCGGCGACAATAAGAGCTTTACCGACATGGACCATATCGCCATTGCGGATCTGAGGTGAGCGTCGTGGCAAATCCCTTCGACCTTTCCGGCCGGGTTGCCGTCGTCACCGGCGCCAATACAGGGCTCGGCCAGGCCATCGCGGCCGCACTGGCAGCGGCCGGTGCGTCGATCGTCGCCGTCGGACGCTCCTCAATGGACGAAACCGAGGCGCTGGTGAAGGAAGCGGGAAGCCGCTTTCATGTCGTCAAGGCCGATCTTGCCAGCATCGAACCGGTGAAGGGGATCGTCACTGAGACCATCCAGACCTTCGGCGGCCTCGACATCCTCGTCAACAATGCCGGCATCATCCGCCGCGCCGATGCGCTCGACTTCACCGAGGAAGACTGGGACGCGGTGATCGACGTCAACCTGAAGACTGCCTTCTTCCTGTCGCAGGCCGCCGGCCGCCACATGGTCGACAAGGGCAGGGGTAAGATCATCAACATCGCCTCGCTGCTCTCCTTCCAGGGCGGCATCCGGATCCCGTCCTATACCGCCTCGAAAAGTGGCCTCGCCGGCCTGACCAAGCTGCTGGCCTGCGAATGGGCCGGCAAGGGCGTCAACGTCAACGCCATTGCCCCGGGCTATTTCGTGACCAACAACACCACGGCGCTGCGCGAGGATGCCGACCGCAATGCCGCCATCCTTGCCCGCATCCCGGCCGGGCGCTGGGGAACGCCGTCCGAACTCGGCGGTGCGGCCGTATTCCTGGCATCGTCGGCGTCCGACTACGTGCATGGAACGGTGCTGCCCGTCGATGGCGGTTGGCTGGCGCGCTGATCGGTCTCACGCCGTGCCTCTTTTCAGGCGGGCTAAGGATGCTCTATCGCTTCGACTCTCCGCATAACCCCGAAAATTGATTCCGGTTTTCGGGGTTATGCGCTAGGGCTGCTGCCCACCGTATCGGCGTAGATGCGGAATGCGAACAGGAAACGGGGTCGGCGCAGCCGCCTCGACACCAGGATTTCGAAACAGGATGGCAGATAAGGACAACGCGGTCTTCAATACCATTCAGCAGGCGCCGAACCTGCGCAGCAACCTTGCCGATATGTTGACGGCGCAAATCGAGTCCGGCGACCTGAAGCCCGGCCAGCGCCTGCCGACCGAACAGGCGATCATGACGGCGACCGGCGTCAGCCGGACGATCGTTCGCGAAGCGCTTGCCGCCCTGCGTGCAAAGGGGTTGATCACCACACGGCAAGGCCTTGGGGCTTTCGTCTCGAACGATCCGACACCGAGATCCTTCTCGATCATTCCGAACGACCTGCAGTCGATCGACGAGGTTCTGCGCGTGCTGGAGCTGCGCATGGGGATCGAATACGAAGCCGCCGGCCTTGCCGCGCTGCGGCGCACGCAGGAGGATATCGACCGCATGCAGGATCGTCTCGATGCCCTCGACAAGGCGCTCGAAGAGGGCGGATACGGCGCGCAGGAGGATTACGCCTTCCACAGGTCCATTCTGGTCGCGACACAGAACTCCTATTACGGCCGCCTCTTCGACACGTTCGGCAACATCATGGTGCCGCGGCAGTGGGCGCGCTTGGACAAGATGACATCAGCCGAGCGCAAGCGCCATGCGGCGCGCATGCGCAGGGAACACCATGCCATATTCGCGGCAATCCGCGACCGCGACGAGCCCGCCGCGCGCCGCGCCATCCGAAGCCACCTGTCGAAGAGCGCCGCGCGCTTCGAGGAGTTGCGCGACGCTACGGCATAATCCTTTTCACACCTCAGGCTTCGGTCTCATCAGCCGAAGCCAGGCGGCGTGGTCGGTTTGCAGATCGACCGAGGCGTGGATCGCGGGAAGAAGCGGTTTGCGTTTGCGTCGGCCGAAGCGCCGTTTGAAGCCGAGGATATTTTCGACGACGCTTCTGGTGTAGAGCCCGGGGCCGCTTGAATAGATGCGCCATCCACCGTCGACGGCGATCTCTCCCGCCTTGACCCGCTCCCACTCGGCCGCCGCCTGATAACGATCATGGAAAGCCGCGTCGCTGCTGCTGAAATAGGTATTGCGCTGGCGCAGCGAAGCATGCGGCAGCGCTGATGTGACTGAAATCGGATTGACGACAGCGATCGCCTTCCAGAGTTCGTCCACGTCCGCCTCCAGCGCCAGCGTCTCGCAGTAGCGCAGATGCGCATGTACATACATCAGCCCGATCTCGCGCCCGAAGAAAGAGGAGGATTCGGCGCGGCGAAACAGTGTCTCGGGGCCGCCGGCATAGGTCGCGGGCTTTTCCATCAGCCGCACGCCGTCGGGAAAGAGCAGATGCTCTTCGATCAGCTTCATATGATCGCGTCGCTGAACCGGCGTAAAGAGGCCGCCGAGCATCGCCTGCGTCATCGAGATCAGCGAGTAATGCAGGCCGGTGCGCCGGTCGCTCGGGTGCAGCAGCAATTCGACACCATCATGGCTGGGATCGAAGATACCGTAGCCGGCAACGATACCGTCACGCACGAGATGGCGGTTGAAATCCCGGCGCATCGCCGTTGCGATCTTCCTCAAGCCCTTGGCCTTGTCGCCATGGCCGAGGCGGCGCAGGATCGCGGAATAACGGACGATCTGCTCGTAGAGCAAAGCAACGGTCCAGCTACTGACCATCCAGTCGCGCAGATGCGGATCGGCCGGCTGCAGGGAATCGTTCCAGTCTCCCTCGCCATAGCGGATCAGATGCGTTCCCGGGATGAAAGCTTCGCCAACGGTATCGAGCAGCTTCTCGACATGGATTGCGATGGTGTCGGGCTCCGGTGCCCGGGCCATGGTCTTTTCATCACGCCAGGAGACTTTCTCGTCGAGGATGGCGAGATCGCCGGTCGCTTCGATATAGTCGCAGAGCGCCTTCAGCGGCCAGACGACGATGTCGCCGTGACTATCGCCTGCCCGGATATTGGCATAGGGCTCCAGCATGAACCACTGCGGCCAGTCACCTTTTTCCAGGTATTGTTCGCTGAAGACGGTCTTCAGCACCTCTTTGGCTTCGCGGTCATGCTCGTAGGCGAGCAGGAATTCGATCGGCCCCTGGCAGGCGTCGCGCGTACCCCAGGCAGCACCGGTATATTGCTCGAGGCCGTGCGGCACGCTCAGATGCACAATGGCATCATGCGCGAGCCAGGGAAGCAGGGCCGTCTGCGCGGCAAGGTCGGGCGAGGTGCTGGCGATCGTCACGCCGCGCACGGCGTTCCGCCAGAATTTTGATGCCGGCGCAAGCATGGCATCACCGGTGACGCCGGCCTCATATCGTTGCGCCAGGCGCTCGGCCTCCGCCGCATCGGTCATCGAGCCGACGACGGCAAAGGAAAGCGTCTGCGTCGGTCGCGATCGCAGTGCGACGAAGGCGCCGTTGCGCGCCATCCCGTCGCTATAGAGCAATTCGTCGCCACCGATCTCCTCGATGGCATCGGGCGTCGAACTCACCAGCCAATAGCTGGCATCGGGATAACGCTCGCCCCAGAGCCAGGCCGGGTCCGGCCGGAAAAGAATGCGCTTGGCTAAGGTGTCGAATGCGATCTGCCCGCCCGCGTCATATTCGCGCTCGCCGAGCACGACATGACCAAACACCAGGAAGCGGCATGGCTCGCCCTCGACAGAGACGGTCCACTGCATCGCCGCATCCTCGCCGGAGGCGACTGCCGATACGATGATCGTGCGTTCGGAGAGGCGATAGATCCAACGGCAATCGCTGAGTCCCATTTCGAAAGCCGACGGCACCGCCAGAAGCTGCCAGCCGGCGCCGACATCCGCCATGATGCGCAGCCCGCCGGCGCGCGTCAGATTGTAGGGGTCACGGGAGACGGAAAAGAGCTTGTGAAAAGACGTATTGCCGATCGTCAGCTGCGCCGCAAAAATGCCCTGCATCCAGCAGGTCGCGGCAAGCGTCGCATCGTCGAGCAGCATATTCTCACCGCTTCTGACGATCGCGCCGTGACGGCGCGCCACCATGAGCTCCTTGTCGCGCAGGACCACATGACGGTTCAAAACGCCGTCCGACACGAAAAACGAAAGAAGCTTTCCGTCGACGCGCTCTTCCAGGCTCCGCTCCGGATAGAGCTGGCTGATCGCCTTTTTGTCCAGCGCCTCGGCCTTCAGCAAGGCAGCATCCTGAAGCAGACTGCAGACCGGCGTGACCTCCTCGATATCGGCAGCCGCACTGTTGGTCGCCGCAAGCGCGTCAAGTCGTGAAAGGTCGGCATCGCTCGACGCTTCGGGATGATCGGCGGCGAAGACGGCAAAGAAGGTCGCGGTCACACCGCTTGCCGGCACGGAGAGCGATTTCGACTGGATGGCGGGACACGCCGTCTCTTGCTGCCGCCGTTTGCTCGGCAGGCTGGTGCCGAAAGGGCCGACCAGCCGATCGTCGAGGCGGTCCTTCGCCTGCACCAGCTGAATGGCATCCGTGGCATAGGCAGCCGCCCCATCGCGGCAGCCTTGCACGAGCCAGGGGTTGCGGGCACCCGACTGCTTGAGATTTTGCCGGTTCATCACGACCGGGCCGAATGTCTCATGATCGGTGATATGGTGATCGACATATTGCGATGCATAGGCTTCGCTGTTCATCAGGAAGCCGCGGTCGCCGAGACCGACGTCCTGGATCAGTACCAGATCCACCGGCAGCGCTCCATCCTTCAGATGGCGGATGGAGACACGCCAGAACCAGGCCGTTTCGGAGGGATGAAGCTCGAGGCGGACGGTGTAGCCGATATCGCCTCTCTTGCCGCTCCAGGAGAAGCTCGTCGTATCGTGCCCGAAGCTGCCATTAGCGCGAGGCCCGACAATCTCGACGACATCAGGTGCCGCACCGCCGATGCGCAGATACAGCCGTCCGATGCCGCCGGTGAGCGGCGAGCCCTGGATCTGGTTGATCTGCACCGATCCCTTGTCGTCGGCATATTCGATGGCAAACAGCGTGCCGTTCGGCAGGGCCGCTATCGACAGGCCGGATCCGTTGCTGATCGTGAAGAGGCCAAGCTCTTCGCGTCGGGGCATTTGAAAACTGCGCGTAAGGTCCGTGGCCATTGAGATCTCGTCGATTGGCTTCAGAAGGGAACTGGAAGATGACGCAAAATGATTGAGAGAAATCTTACCGGAGATCGGAAGATCGGCAACTTCTCACCATGGTTTTCACGTTGAGGCCGGTCGCCTGGCGAAGGGCACTGAGAGCAGGGCGCAGCCGGTCAGGATAGCGACGATCATCCAGGCTTCGTTGATCGCCTGGACGCTAGCCGCGGTCTGGACCAGCGGATCGAGCAGCGCCATGGTATCTGCATCGAAGCTGCCGCTATGTGCCGATATGGTCTGCGGAGGCGCGCCGACGAATGTCCCAGCCTCGATGTCGCCGGCTTGAAGACGGGTCCACAGGGCCTGTCCCAGCGGTTCCGAGCGCGTGTAGATGATGGTGTCGATCAGCGCGATGCCGATCGCCCCGCCGAGATTGCGCATCAGGTTGAAAAGTCCACTGGCATCGGGAATGCGATCTGGCGGAAGTGTGCCGAGCGCCAGCCGCGTCGGCGGCAGCAGGCAGAACATGATGGCGACGCCGCGCACGACCTGCGGCCAGAACATCGCGTCATAATCCGTGCGAGGATCCTGAAACGCGCTCATCCCGACGCCGATCGCAAAGAGCGCGAAACCGGCCGCCGACAGCAGCCGCGCATCCATGCGCTTCTCCAGCGCGACCGCGATCGGCGCCGTCACCAACTGCGCGATGCCGGTGACCAGCATCGTCATGCCGATCTCAAGCGCGTCATGCCCCCTGATGAAAGCGAGGAAGACCGGCATGAGATAGACCGAGCCAAAGAGGCCGATGCCGAGCACGAAGCTCAGAACCGATCCGACGAGAAAGTTCCGATCGCCGAAATTGCCGAGATCGACGATCGGCCTGCCTCGGCGCAGCGTTCGCCAGACGAAGACGCCTCCCGAAGCAAGGCAGACGGTGAGCAGGCTGAGCACATAGGCCGAGATCCAGCCGCTCGTCGGCGCCTCCTTCAGGCTGAGTTCCAAAGTCGTCAGCGCGGTCGCCATCAGCAGGAGCGACAGACCATCGAGATGCCTCAGTTCGGACGGATCGGTCGCCTGCCGCGGCAGGGACCGTGCGGCCAGGATTGCCGAGACGATACCGGGGATGATGTTGATCAGGAACAGCCAGTGCCAGGAATAGGTCTGCGTCAGCCATCCGCCGACGATCGGTCCGACGGTTGGAGCAAGCACCGCAAGCACGCCGGCGATCGTCGTCGCAAGCGCCTGCCGCTCGTTCGGGAACAGGATGAACACGGCTGAAAATACCGATGGGATCAGCGTTCCGCCGGAAAAACCCTGAAGCACCCGCCAGGCCACCAACTCGCCGAAGCTGCCGCTCGCCGCACAGCCGGCGGAGGCTGCGACGAACAGGCTGATGGCAATGACGAACAGCCATCGCATCGTCAACAGCCGGGTCAAGAAGCCGGTGAGCGGGATCGCCACCACCTCGGCGATGAGATAGGCCGTCTGTATCCAGCTCATCTGATCCGGATCGATGCCCAGCGCTGACTGGATGGTCGGCAGAGATGTCGCCACCACCTGGACGTCGAGGATCGCCATGAACATGCCGACGCACATCGCCAGGAAGCCGAGCCAGACGATGGCGGGCGTTTCATCAGGACGGGCAGATTCAAGTCGTTCCGACATGCGATGATCCCGCGCGCTGCGTTCTCCGCCCTGGGGTGCGAAGACTAAGGCCGATCGTGGTTGCGATCGAGACGACGGACAGCATGGCTCGGAAGTGAACCGCGATTTCGCCGATCGCGACACCATAGTTCGGATGAGGACAGGAGGGATAGGGACCCGCCGACACAAATTTGCACGAGTGAGTTGAACGCGATCGAGCCTGACCGGGTGGGCCAGGCTCGATCGTGTCACCAACGGATTTGCTCCGAGCGCCCTATATGTCCGGCGCTTAGCTGCGGAAGAGCGACAGGATATTCTGCGACGACGAATTCGCGATCGATAGCGACTGGATCGCAAGCTGCTGTTGTGTTTGCAAGGCAGAGAGTTTGCTCGACTCCTCCTCCATGTCGGCGTCGACCAGCCGGCCCACACCCGAGTCGATCGAATCGGAAAGCGCACTGACGAAGTCTTCCTGCAGATCGATGCGCGTCGAGATCGAACCTAGTTGCGCACCGGCAGAGGTCATTGCCGACAGTGCGGATTCGATGGTCGACAGCGCCGACTGGATCTGACCGGTGGTGAAGTCGGTGATATCAAGCGAATAGACGGAATCGCCGTTTGCATCAGCCGTTCCGAGGATGCCGGACGCGGTATCGATCGTCCCGCTGCTCATGCCGAACAACACATTGCCCGTGGAGCTGGTATCCAGAGCGTATTCCGTCATTTTAACGGAAACGGCGCCGGAGCCGTCGCGAACGAAGGACGATACGACACTTTTCGTGCCATCCGCGCCCGCGACCCAGTTTTCACCCGAGAACGACGCCGACTGGGCAATGCTCAGCAGTTGTTCCTGAAGCTGGCTGATTTCTTCCTGGACCTTGGACTTGTCGACACCGTCCTCGGTCGCTGCGACAAGCTTGGATTTGATCTCGTCGACAACGTCGATCGCATTGTCCATGGCCGTATAGGCAGTATCGACCTTTGCTGCGCCAAGGCCCAGCGCGTCGGACACGGCGGAGAGCGCCTTGTTGTCGGACCGCATCGTGGTTGCGATCGACCAGTAGGCGGCATTGTCGGATGCGGTGTCGACCCGATAGCCGGTAGAAACACTGTTCTGTGTCGTTTCGAGACTGGAGTTGATGTTGCGCAGCGTCTGAAGGGCAGACATCGCTGAATTGTTCGTATTGATGCTCGTCATGGGAAATTCGACCCGCTCTTAGAAGTTGAATGTGTTGCATCCCGGGGAACATCCCGGCCGTGGCGAGCAGCCTCATGCTTATCGACCAATGTTCGAGCCGGTCGATTCGCCATCGTTGAAACAATTATGGTACTTAAAGGTACATTAATTATTAACGCCGGAATTATCCTTACAAAACAACGCAGGTAAGCGGCTCGGAGGCCGTTGCAAAAAGTTTGAAATCGGCAATTGACGTGTCGGCAGGAAACTGACTATCAATATTAAATCAATTTGATTGACTTCAAAAATAAGCAACAAGGGGAACGATTGAATGAGATTGAGCAAGAGTGCAATCCGCAACAATTCCGTGCGCGCTGGCTTTGCGGCGGCAACCGCTCTGACGGCGCTCGTCGTTTTTGGGGCGGGGGGTGCATCCGCAGAGTCAGTGCTGACGATGCATATCGAGGAGCAGAGCAGCTGGGTTCAGAACTTCAATCCGTTCGACCTTGCCGGCCGCCGGCAGAGCACGATGGATTTCATCTACGAGCCCCTGGTCATCTTCAATGCCGAGGATGGCGGCAAGCCGGTGTTTCGCCTGGCGACCGACTATAAGTTCTCCGAGGATATGAAATCAGTCACCTATACGCTGCGGCCTGGTCTGAAGTGGTCCGACGGCCAGCCGCTGACGTCGGCTGACGTGAAGTACACGATCGATCTCATGCTGAAGAACCCCGCGCTCGACACTGTCGGCGTCGGCGAAACCATTGCCTCCGTCGAGGCGCCGTCGGCGACCGAGGTCAGGATCGATCTCAAGGCGGTGAACTCCGATTTCCCGGAAACGCTTGCCGATCTCGCCGTCGTTCCCGAGCATATCTGGAAGGACGTTTCCGATCCGGTCGCCTTCAAGAACGAGAAGCCGGTCGGTTCCGGCCCGATGACGGAGCTGCGCCGTTTCACGCCGCAGGTCTACGAGCAGTGCCGCAACCCGAACTACTGGGATGCCGCCTCGCTGCATGTCGATTGCCTCAGGCTGCCGCAGATCTCAGGCAACGACCAGATGCTTGCCATCCTGCCGGAAGGCAACATGGACTGGATCGGATCCTTCATTCCGCAGATCGACAAGACCTTCGTCCCGCTCGATCCCGACCATAACGGCTATTGGCAGCCGCCGGCCGAAACCGTCGCCTTCCAGATGAACTTCAAGAGCGGCAATGAAGGCAACCTCGAGGCCTACAAGGATCTGAACTTCCGCCATGCCTTCAGCCTCGCCATGGACCGCGCGTCGATGGTCGATATTGCCGGCTTCGGCTATCCTGTCGTCAACGTGCATGCGACCGGCCTGCCGCCGCGTTTTGAGACCTGGCGCAACAAGGGCGCCGAAGGCGACAAGGACGCCTTCATGGGCTTCGATACCGAGGAGGCCAACAAGATCCTCGACGATGCCGGCTACAAGAAGGGTGCCGACGGCTTCCGCACCACGCCGAGCGGTAAGCCGATTGCCTTCCCGATCATCGTTCCGAACGGCTGGACGGACTGGATCGATGCGGTCCAGATTGCGGTCGAAGGCCTGCGTGCAGCCGGCATCAACGCGTCCGTTGCCACGCCGGAATATGAACAATGGCGCAAGCAGATCATCGATGGCAGCTTCGAGGTCGTCATGAACTCCCGCGCCGACGGGGCAACGCCATTCCGCGGCTATTACCAGAGCCTGTCGACCGCTTACGGCGGGCGCATCACCGGCGCGCCCTCGCGCTATTCGAACCCGAAGCTGGACGCGCTTTTCGATCAGTATCTGAAGGCGACGTCGGAGGACGATCACAAGAAGATCTTCAACGACATCCAGCTGCTGATTGCCGACGACTTCCCTGTCGTGCCGGTATTCAACGGGCCGACCTGGTATCAGTTCTCCAGCAAGCGCTTCACCGGCTGGGTCACCGACAAGGATCCCGTCATGAATCCGGAGGACCATGACAACAACCGCATGCGCCTGATGCATCTGCTGCGCCTCAAGCCGGTCCAATAAGCCTCGCGAGGGAGCGGAAATGCGCGTTTCGAGCCGGCGCCTCGGCGTCTATGCGGTCGCCCTGGCGTTCGCCATCGTCATGAACTTCATTCTTCCCCGGCTCATGCCGGGGAGTCCTGTCGATGCCATGGTCGCCCAGCTCGGCCCGCGGGCAACACCTGCCGCCGTCGAGGCGATCAAGGCGCGCTTCGGCGCGGTCGACCAGCCGATGCTCTGGCAGTTCGTCGATTACGTGAAGGGGTTGGCGACCCTCGATCTCGGCGTCTCGGTCAAATATTACCCCCAGACCGTCGTCCAGGTTCTTGGCCGTTCGACGCTCTGGACAGTCTTCCTTGTCACCACCGCGATCATCTTTTCGCTCTGCGTCGGTGTCGTGCTCGGCGCGATCTCGGCCTGGCGTCGCGGCGGACGCTTCGACACGATCGTCTCGCCGCTCTCCGTGATCATGATTTCGGTGCCGCCTGTCATCGTGGCACTGACGACACTTTTCGTCTTCGCGGTCTCACTGCGCTGGTTTCCGGTGGGATATGCCTATGATCCCAACCTCGATCCCGCCTTCGATTTCACCTTCATTGGCAGCGTGTTCGCCCATGCGATCCTGCCGGTCCTGACGCTTTCGCCGTTCCTGATCGGCGAATTCCAGACGACGATGCGCTCGTCGATGATCTCGGTACTCGGCGAGGACTATGTAACCATGGCGCGCGCCAAGGGGCTCAGCCACCTCACCGTCATGTTCGGCTACGGCGCACGCAATGCCATGCTTCCCGTTTTGACCAACCTGGCGCTGATGCTCGGCGCCGTCTTCGGCGGCTCGATCGTCACCGAGATCGTCTTCAACTATCCGGGGTTGGGACTGACACTTTATACTGCGAGCATCGCCCGCGATTATCCTGTCATCCAGGGACAGTTGCTGCTGATGACGCTCGCGACGCTGGGTGCCAACTTCCTCGTCGACATCATCTACGGGCTCGTCGATCCCAGATTGCGGGAGGCCGTATGATGAGCTTTACGCTGCGGCCCATCCTCAGGCAAAAGAAAGCGCTGGCCGGCCTCATCATCATTGTGGCTCTGTGGCTGATGGCGCTGTTTGCGCCGATCGTTGCGCCCGGCGAACCGGGAGCGCGTGTCGGGCGCTCGCATCAACCGCCGTCGATCGAACATGTCATGGGCACGACGAAGATGGGGCGAGATGTCTATCGCCAGTTCGTCTGGGGCGCCCGTAGCTCTCTCTCCGTCGGTTTTGCCACGGGCATTGCCATCACCGTTCTCGGCACGGCCATCGGCCTCGTGGCCGGTTATGCCGGAGGCAGGACCGATGCGGTGCTCGATCTTGCGACCAATGCCGTGCTTGTTGTCCCCAACATGCCGCTGCTGATCCTGCTCGCCTCCTTCGCCGGGACGGTGGGGCCGATGACGATCATGGCGATCATCGCGCTGACCTCCTGGCCCTGGGGCGCCCGCATGACACGCTCGCAGACGATGGCGCTTCGCAATCGTGACTTCGTCACTGCCTCCAAGATGATCGGAGAGCCGGCCTGGCGCATCATCTTCGTGGAAATCCTGCCGAACCTGACGACGCTGATCGGCATCAACCTCGTCGGCAGCATCATCTATGCCATCGTTGCCCAGACGACGCTCGAATATCTGGGCTTTGGCGATCCGCTGAAGGTCTCCTGGGGCACGATGCTCTACAATGCCCAGAATTCCTCGGCGATCATGGTCGGCGCATGGTGGGACATCGGGGTGCCGGCAGTTGGCATCGCGCTGACGGGGCTTGGTCTTGCGCTTTTGAATTTCACCTTCGACGAGATCGCCAATCCGCAGCTGCGCTCCGGCCCGGCGCTGACGCGCTGGTTCCGCCTCAACCGTGCCCGCAACAGGGAACTGGAGCTTGGCCGATGAGCGACAATCTTCTGGAAATCGAAAAGCTCAATGTCGATTACCTCATCGACAAGGGAGAATTCCGCGCCGTGAAGGAGGTCTCCTTCAATATCGGCCGCGGCGAGATCTTCGGGCTGGCGGGTGAATCCGGTTGCGGCAAGAGCACGATTGCCTATGCCATCACGCGTCTTTCCAAGGCGCCTGCCTGGATCAGCGGCGGCAGCATCCGGCTGGACGGACAGGATCTCCTGAGGCTGCCCGAACGCGAGTTGCAGAAAATCCGCTGGAAGCGCATCGGCATGGTCTTCCAGAGCGCGATGAATTCACTCAATCCGCTGATGCGGGTCGAGGCGCAGTTCCATGACGTTCTGCGCCGACACACCGGTTGCTCGCATGAGGAATCAAGGGCTCGCGGCGAGGAGATGTTCCGCCTCGTCGGCATCCCCACACATCGCATCGGCGACTACCCGCACCAGTTCTCCGGCGGCATGCGCCAGCGCATCGTCATCGCCATCTGCCTGGCGCTCAGGCCCGAACTCATCATCATGGACGAGCCGACGACGGCTCTCGACGTGGTCGTGCAGCGGGAGATTCTCGAGCAGGTCGTCGATCTGCAGCGGACCTATGGTTTTTCGGTGCTCTTCATCACCCATGACCTGCATCTGATGGCGCAGCTCTGCCAGCGCATCGGGGTGATGCTGAAGGGCGAACTCGTCGAAGTGGGCGATGTTCGCCAGGTCGCTCAAGCGCCGCGGCACGAATATACCCGCAAGCTTTGGAATGCCATTCCGCAGCTTCCGGGCAATCCGCATCTATCGGGAGTCTTGGCATGAAAGCGGAGGCAAATCCTGTTGTCGCCGACGCGGTGATCCGGCTCGAAGACATCAAGCGTAATTTCGGCCCGGTACATGCGCTGAAAGGTGTGTCCTTCTCGCTCTTTCCCGGGCGGGCATTGGCGCTGGTCGGCGAATCCGGCTGCGGCAAGACGACTTGCGCCCGCATCATCGCCCGCTTGGACAAACCGACGGGCGGCAGGCTGTTTTTCCGCGGGCAGGATCTGACCGCCCGCGGCGAGGCGAAGGATGAGCATCAGTACCGCAGGGAGGTGCAGATGGTCTTCCAGGATCCGTTCTCGTCGCTCAACCCAGCCTTCACGGTCAGCCATCATCTGGCGCGGCCACTGCAATTGCATCGGCAGAGCGGCTCCAGGGCGGATCTTCCCGAAGAGATTGCCCGCCTGCTGGCAAGCGTCGGGCTGGAGCCCGATGTGACCAGGCAGAAATTCCCGCATGAACTCTCGGGCGGGCAGCGGCAGCGTGTGAATATCGCTCGGGCGCTGGCCGTCGCGCCGAGCGTGCTGGTTGCCGATGAGCCGACCTCGATGCTTGATGTCTCCATCCGCAAAGACATTCTCGATCTGCTCGCGAAAGTGAAACGCGAGAATGAGCTCGCCATGCTCTATATCACGCACGACATCGCAACGGCCGCACATGTGGCCGAAGAGATCGTCGTCATGTTCGCCGGCCAGATGGTCGAATGGGGCGACACCGATGCGGTTCTGTCCGATCCGCGCCATCCCTATACAAGATTGCTGCTTTCAGCCGTTCCAGATGGCAGCCGGCCGTTCGTGACGGGCGGAAGCGCGCGTTTCCTCGAACAAGCGGAAAAGGTACGCTCGCTCAGCCGTCCGGAATCGACTGTCGTCGAGCAGGTCGGCTCCAATCATTTCATACGCGCGCTCGGCGTTTCCGGCTGAAGGATGGCAAAGTGGACTACCTGGTAAACCTTTCCACCCTGCCGCAAGATACGCAATCGCCCGAGCGAATGGCCCGCGAGGGTGTGACGATCCGCCGGGCTCTGCCGCCGGAATTCCGGCTGATCACTGGCTGGATCGCAGAACAATTCGGTGAGGGATGGGCGAGCGAGGCATCCGTCGCGATGACCCGCCAGCCGACGACCTGCTTCATCGCCACGCGCGAACAGAAGCTCGTCGGTTTTTCCTGCCATGAAGCGACGGCACGCGGTTTCTTCGGACCGACCGGCGTCGACGAAGGCCTTCGCGGGCTCGGCATCGGCCGGGCATTGCTTTTTGCCAGCCTGAACGACCTGACAGCGATGGGCTATGCCTACGCGATCATCGGCGATGTCGGCCCTTCTGCCTTTTACGAAAAGGCCGTCGGGGCCATGCCTATCCCCAATTCCGCTCCCGGCATTTACGCCGGAATGCTCAAGACCTGATCTTCAGAAGGAAGAGTGACCATGTCCATTTCGCGACCGAAAGCCCTGCGGCTTGAAACCCTTTGGAATCCGCCTGCTGATGGTAAGGAGTTTTCCTATGTCCTGCGCCTCAAGAACCTCGGCACCGAGCCGCTTTCGAATTTCTCCCTCTGCGTGAGCGGCCCGGGCCGTGTCGATCCGGCGGGTCGCGTCGAAGGCGCGACGGTCTCACAACGGCTCTCGAATTTCACCGAATTCCAGCCGCCGGCCAATTTCGTTCTCGGCGCCGGCGAGACGTGGACGATTTCGGTCTACGCGTTGAGCTGGCAGTTCCGCCACTGGACGGACGGCGCGACGAGCGGCTATCTCGCGCTTTCTGATGGCAGCACGATCGTGCTCACCATCGAGCCGACGCGATCTTCGGTCAGCAACGCACCATTGAAGCGTGGCGCCGAGATCTATCCGGTTCCCATCAATGCGCCCGTTCAGGTGTCGATCATCCCCTGGCCGAACCATGTGTCGGTCACTTCCCGCCGGCCGCTGCCGGCCGGTTTTGCGCCGCAGGCGCAGAGCGCTGAAGGGGAGGCGGCAGCACGCAGTTTCGCAGCGCTGGTCGAGCATCTCTTTGCCGTCGAGGGCATCGTACGGAGCGAGGCGGAAGGCGCGGTTCCGGTTGCCCTGAAGGATGCCGCCAGGTTCGGGCCGGAGGCCTATCGACTGAGCTTCGAGGGTGAGGTGATCACGATCGAGGCAAGCAGCCGGACCGGCTTCCTCTACGGTCTCGTCACGCTCGGCCAGATCTGGCGCGGTGCAAGGCTGCATCCCGAGGTCTTCCAGTTTCCGGCCGCCGGCGAGATCGTCGATGAGCCGTCGATGGGTTGGCGCGGGCTGCATCTCGATGTCGCCCGCCAGTTCTACGGCGCCGCCGAGGTCAAGAAGCTGTTGGCGGTGCTTGCCTGGAACAAGCTCAACCGCTTCCACTGGCACCTTTCCGACGACGAAGCATGGCGCGTCGAGATCGACGCCTATCCTGATCTGACCGCGGTCGGCGCCTGGCGCGGCCACGGTCTGGCCGTTCCGCCGCTGCTCGGTTCGAGCCCGGCCCGCACCGGCGGCTATTACACCAAGGCCGCCATCCGCGAGATCGTCGCCCATGGCAAGAGCTTCGGCGTGGAGATCGTGCCGGAGATCGATGTCCCCGGCCATTGCTACGCCATGCTGCAGGCGATACCGGAGCTGCGCGATCCGGCCGAGGTCGGCAGCTATTATTCGGTTCAGGGCTTTCCCGACAATTGCATCAATCCGGCCCGCGAGAAGACCTATGAGATCATCGAGACGATCCTCTCCGAGCTCATCGAACTCTTTCCGTTCAAGATCATCCATCTCGGCGCCGACGAAGTTCCGCTTGGCGCGTGGTCCGGCTCGCCGGAAGCGCTCGAGCGCCTGCGCAGCGCGGCCGGCAACGAGGTTGCCGATGCGCATGCCAAACGGCTGAACGTCGTGACCAATACCCACGGCGCCGACGACATCCACGGCTCGGGTGCCGCCATCCTGCAGGCGGAGTTCCTCAGCCGCGTCCAGCGCTTCCTTGCGAGCAAGGGCTGCATCACCGGCGGCTGGGAAGAGGCAGCCCATGGCGATGTCATCGACAAATCGAAGAGCTATCTCTGCAGCTGGCGCAATGTCGAGGTCTCGGCCGAACTGGCCGAGCGCGGCTACGAAATCGTCGTCTGCCCCGGACAGGTCTACTACCTCGACATGGCGCTCAGGCCCGACTGGGATGAGCCCGGCGCCAGCTGGGCGGGGACTTCGGATGCCGAGAAGCTCTACAATTTCGATCCCATCGGCGGCTGGACGGCGAGCCAGAAACAGAAACTCCTCGGCATCCAGGCCTGCATCTGGTCCGAGCCGATGACGGATCGCGCCGTTTTCGACCGCCTCGTCTTCCCGCGCCTTTCCGCACTTGCCGAAACGGGCTGGACAAAGCCGTCATCCAAGTCGTGGGAGCGTTTCAGGGCGCTCGCAGGACTGATGCCGCTGCTCTACGGACTGCAGCAGTCGTAGCGCTCGGGATCGGCGCCGCGGGCTTTATTTGAGGATCACCCTTGCCATCGCCGGAGGCGGTGATGGCGGGGGATACTGACATCGGCTTCAAGGCGAGTTGTCAGGTGGCCGCTTCATCTGCCCCGGGCGGTTGACATTCGGGTGCTGCGATACGAATAGGACGTGTTCCAATCGGTGCGCCGGTCGCGCGGTCGATGGTGACGGGATCGACCTCCGTTCCGGTTTCGGCGTCGAAGAAACGGGTGACGTCGCCGCCGCCGCGGTACTTGCGGCCCCAGGCACCGATCGCAAACAGCACCGGCAAAAAGTCGCGGCCGGCTTCCGTCAGCACATATTCGTCGCGCGGCGGACGCTCGGAATAGCGACGCTTTTCCAGCAATCCTTCCTCGGTCAGCGATGACAGCCGCCCCGTCAGCATTGTCGGGACGATGCCGAGGCTTTTGCGAAATTCATCGAAGCGGGTCAGCCCCGCATGGGCGTCGCGCATGATCAGCATGCTCCACGCATCGCCGACGAGCGCCAGGCTACGGGCGATCAGGCAGGGCTGTTCCGAAAGATTCTTCATGTCGATATCTTTTTAGTAGTGACTTGCTATCGATTTGATAGTAACAGAATGCGCATAGACATTCCACGACAAAAACGAAGGCAGACGTCAATGAGCAAGAGAGAACGCGGCATTGCCCTGGTCACCGGGGCTTCCTCCGGCATCGGGCTGGTGACGGCGAAGGCGCTGCGGCGCGACGGTTACCGGGTGTTCGGCACCAGCCGAAAGCCGATGGCCGACACCGCCGATGGGATCACCATGCTGGTCTGCGACGTCATCGACGATCGATCCGTGCAGAGCGTCGTCGACGAGATTCTGAAGCGCACGGGACGGATCGATCTTCTGGTCAACAATGCCGGGATCGGCCTGCTCGGCGGCGCCGAGGAATCGACGACGGCGCAGGCCAAAGCCGTATTCGACGTCAACGTCTTCGGCACGATGCGCATGACCAATGCAGTACTGCCGGTGATGCGGCGGCAGCGCAACGGCCGGATCATCAACCTGAGCTCGATCCTTGGGCTGATCCCGGCGCCCTTCAACGCACTCTACGCAGCGACCAAACACGCGATCGAAGGTTATTCGGAATCCCTCGACCATGAAGTGCGCACACAGGGCATCCGCGTCGTGCTCGTCGAACCTGGTATCACCCGCACCTCGTTCGAAGAGAACATCACGCGCCCCGACCGGCCGCTTGCCGTCTATGATGCGGTGCGCGCCGTTGCGGAGAAGCTGATGCGCGAGATCGTCTCAAAAGGAGATGCGCCCGAGGTGGTCGCCGCAACCGTCGTCAGGGCCGCCAATGCGCCATCGCCCAAGAGACGCTATACTGCCGGAAAGGCGGCAGGACAGGTCCGCTTCATCCGCCGATTCCTGCCCGAGTCCTTCGTCGACAAGAGCCTCCGGAAATTCAACAAACTTCCCGGTTGAGCCTGCCTTACCGCATTTCCGGCGCACCACAAAAACGAAAGTTCGCCATCATGAAAGCATTCCTGATTGATCGCTACAAGAAGGGCGGCGCCCTCAGGTTCGGCCAGAGCCCTGAACCGCAGCTGCGCGAGAATGACGTCATGGTCGAGATCCATGCCGCCAGCGTGAACCCACTGGATGGCAAGATCCGGGACGGAGAGTTCAAGCTGATCCTGCCTTACCGGCTTCCATTGGTGCTCGGCAATGATGTCGCTGGTGTCGTGGTTCGGGTGGGCGCCAATGTCCGGCAGTTCAAACCCGGCGACGCGGTCTATGCGCGTCCCGGCCAGGATCGCATCGGCACCTTCGCCGAGTATATCGCCATCGACGCTGGCGATGTCGCGTTGAAACCCGCCAATCTCAGCATGGAAGAAGCCGCATCCATTCCACTTGTGGCGCTGACCGCATGGCAGGCGCTGGTCGAACGCGCCAAACTGCAGAAGGGGCAGAGGGTGCTGATCCATGCGGGCTCCGGCGGCGTCGGCACTATAGCGATCCAGCTTGCCAAACATCTCGGCGCCCACGTGGCGACGACCGTGAGCACGGCAAATATCGATCTGGTGAAAAGCCTCGGCGCCGACGTGGTGGTCGATTACAAGAAGGACGACTTCGACAAGGTGCTGAAGGGCTATGACGTCGTGCTGAACAGCCTCGGCAAGGATACGCTGGAGAAATCGCTCGCCGTCCTGAAGCCCGGCGGCAAGCTGATCTCGATATCAGGTCCGCCCGATCCCGATTTCGCCAGGGAAAACGGCTTCGGCTGGCTGCTGCGGCAGGTCATGCGCTTCTTGAGTTTAAGCATCCGGCGGAAATCGAAACGCCGGGGGATCGGCTATTCCTTCCTCTTCATGACGGCAAATGGCGCGCAGCTCGGCAAGATCACCTCGCTGATCGAGGCGGGCGCCATCCGCCCCGTCATCGACCGGGCCTTCCAATTCGAGAAGACCAACGAGGCGCTGGACTATGTGGAGACAGGCCGCGTTAAGGGCAAGGTCGTCATCGCGGTGAAGTAGACCCGGGAAGGCCGAGGAGCCCTCGGTTTAGCCGAGCGGCTTTTGCAGGACGTCGAAGCGCGGATTGGTTTCGGAAAAGAGAAGGGCGGTCGAGCGAAGGGGCTCTTCACTGTCGTTGCCGATAGGCAGAGGGTGTGACGCCTGTGCCCAACTTGAATGCCCGTGTCATGTGGCTCTGGCTGCTGAAGCCGCAGGCCGAAGCGATCTGCGCGATCGGGTCCATGCCTGATAACATCGATTTGGCGCGCTCGACCCGCCGGTGAGCGACCCAGCCATGCGGGGACACACCATAACTTGCCCGGAACATCCGCTGAAAATGAAAGGCGCTGAGCTGCCCGATCGCCGCCAGATCCTGCAATCGGATTGTCTCACCGAGATGGGCCTCGATATACTCCAGACTCCGGCGCCGCACATGAGGAGCGAGCCCGCCGCTGATCGCGCAGGGACGCATCCCTCCGTAACGGGGATCGACGAAGAAATCATTGATCGTCTGTGCCATCGCTTCTTCAGCCTGCAGATGACCGCCCGCCACCATCGCTTGCGTCATCTGCCAAAGCGTGCGCGCCAAGGCGGGTGCATCTGCGAAGGTCACTTCGGGAAGAGCCATGAGCCGAGCATCGCGGTCAAACGTCTCCGCAAACATCCGCCGCATCTGGTCGTCGGGAACATACAGATGGACGAATTGGGAGAAGTCGGTGATTTCCCATTCGGACGAGTGCTCCTGTGGCATGATGCACAGCACTCCCGGACGGCCGCGAACGGCGGGGCTGCCATCTAGACGACGCGTTCCGGCGCCGCCTTTGAGATAAAGACTGAACGTATGACCGTTCGGCCGCTGATAGCTCATCCTGTCGTGTGCATTGCTCCAGATGGCAGCTGATCGCCCGAACCCCAAATCGATGGACTGTGACATCCGCGCAGTGGGAGATGCTGACAAAAACCCGAAAACCGAGGGGTGACTATATTTCACCAATTCTTCCCCACACCTGACCATGCCGCGCGAACAATACCGGCGGACGACCCGCATGGCGAGCCGGAAGTCCGGGCAAATCGATTTGATAGCAAGAATCTGCAAGAGGCCTGCTCACGGTTCGCCTAATGGTCGGGAAAACGAGGATCACTCCATGGCAAATGCCGCTCTCTTCATCGCAACCGTCCTCATATGGGGGACGACCTGGATCGCCATTGCGATGCAGGTCGGTCCCGTGCCGGTCTTGGTCTCGGTCTTTTACAGATTTGCGGTCGCAGCAGTGATCCTCGTCGCCATCCTGGCTGGCATGCGGCGGCTCAAGCTCCCTGCCTTGCGCGATCAACCTTTCATCCTTGCGCAGGCGCTCTGCCTGTTCAGCCTCAATTTCATCTGTTTCTACAACGCCGCCGCCTCTATCCCGTCCGGGCTAATCTCCGTGATCTTCTCACTCGCAACGATCTACAATGCCGTCAATGCGCGCCTCTTCTTCGGCGACCGCATTACAGGCCGCACGCTTCTCGCAGCGGCGCTCGGAGCAACCGGCCTTCTCCTGCTTTTCGGACAAGACGTTGTCGTCAATTTCGATATGGGCACGTTGAAAGGGATCGGGCTCGCAGCGCTTGGCACGCTGTTCTTCTCGCTGGGCAATATGGCATCGCGTCGAAACAGCGCGGCCGGAATCTCACCGCTGATCGCCAATGCCTGGGGCATGACCTATGGCGCGGTCGTCCTCCTGTTCCTGATTGCCGTGACGCAAACGCCGATCGTGGCGCCGCCCAACATCACCTATCTTGCCGCCCTGCTCTATCTCGCGGCGATCGGATCGGTGGTCGGCTTCACCACCTACCTCATGCTGGTGTCCCGGATCGGCTCCTCACGCGCTGCCTATGCCACCGTCCTGTTCCCGATCGTCGCCCTGTCGTTGTCGACGGTTTTCGAGGGCTACCACTGGAGCGGCCTGGGCCTGATCGGTCTGGCGCTGACGCTTCTCGGGAACGTGGTCATCTTTGCGCGACCTCTAGCCCGCCGCCCGGTGCAGGCAGATGCAAGGCTGCCGGCAGGCTGATGAGGGGCCGGCTCGGCAATCTCCCGTGACGAGGTGTACTAGAGCCTTTCCGTTTTTCTCCGAATCACGGAAATGCTCTATCTCTTTGTTTTCACGCAATTCCGGACGCAAAACCGCTACCCACTTTTGCTGGAATTGCTCTAGCCGAGCGGCTTTTGAAGAACGTCGAAGCGCGGATTGGTTTCCGAAAAGATCGGCAGGGCGGCGGCGCCGAGGATCGCCGTATCCTTGCCGGTCATGCCGATCATGACGCGGGGCAATGTCCGCTTCTGGTTGGGGTCGATCGGGGTGTGCAGCGGCTCCAGCCGCTCGGCAAGCCGAAGCATCAGCGATGTCGAAATGCTGCCTCCAAGCACGATGGTCTGCGGATCGAAGGCCAGTTCCAGAAAGTCGACGGTCTGCCGCAGCGGCTGGACGGCCTGATCCAGCCAGGCGTCGAGACCTTCGCCGCCCTTGGCGATCAGCGCATCGAGATCATCGGGCGAAAGCTCCTCGGCGTTGGCAATGCCCATGAATTCGTAGGCGACCGTCAACGAGATGTAGCGATCCAGACAGCCGCGCTTACCGCAGCTGCAGAGCTTGCCTTGCGGTTCGACGATGATATGGCCGATCTCACCGGCATTGTTGCGGCTACCCTTGTAGAGGTGACCATCGAGGAACATTCCGGCGCCGATGCCGCCTCCGCCGGCGAGGAAGAGATAGACGAAGCTGCCCAAACCGCGGGCGACGCCGTGAAGACGCTCGCCGATCGCTGCTGCCGTCGCATCGTTTTCGACGAGCACCGGCACCTTAACCCGCTGTTCCAGCTCATGCCCGACAGGAAAACCCTGCCAGCCGGGCAGGTTCAACGGGCTGAGAGAGGTGGTGCCGCCATCGGCATAGCGGCCGGGCAGGGCCATCCCGACGCCGAGCAGCCGGTTCCGATCGAAAACGAAGGCCTGCTGAAGATCCTCGACGATGGACTGAAGAGCCGGCATGGCACGTTGCGGATCTGGATGTTCGACATGGCGCTCGATGCGGGCGCAAACCGCGCCGGAGAGATCCGTCAGGACCCCGCTGGCGCGCTGGCGGCCAAGTTCGAGGCCGATCGAATAGGCACCGCGCGGATTGATGGTGTAGGGAATGATCGGCTGGCCGCGCGCCAGCTTCTGCGCCTCGGACGGGACAAGAAGGTGCGATCTCTCCAGTTCCTCGACGATATTCGACACGGTCTGGGCAGTCAGCGCCGTCATCCGGGCGATCGCTGCGCGCGACAAGGGACCGTTCGTGCGGACAGCCTCAATCACCACACGCCGGTTGTGAGACTTGGCCTGCTCGAGATTCGTGCCGGAAATTGCCTTCATGTCGCCTTCAAAGAAATGGTGCGTCACCCTTGTCACAAGACGAACACCGATGAAAGCCACATTCTTCGTCACGTCCCTGGACTAAGCATGTCGCGCAAAACTGTGCCGCGGTTTTGCGACAACGACATGCGTAACAATAAAGACCCAAAGCGCGACAAGCGAATCTGAAAGATCGCGACGCGCTTTAGCGGGCTTTGCCTCTATGCAGGAGGCCGATGATCGCTATCCCCGCCAATCCGGTGACGGCGCTCAGGATCGCGGTTCCCGAATAACCTGTCACGTAGGTGCCGGTGGCAAAGACCAGCGCGCCGATCCCGGCGCTGGCAAAGATATTGACGGAGATCAGTGCACTGCCGAGCCCCGGCCGGTCGGAGATCAGATCCTGCAGATAGGTGATCGGAATGCTGATGATCGCCGACGCTCCCATGCCTGCAAGCAAGGTGAGCGCATAGAGGTGCCACGGCTCGGAGGCAAAGCCGAGCAGGCTGAGGAACACGGCATAGATGATGGTACCAGCGGCAAGCGCCGTCATCTGGCCGGCCTTCCGCGCGATTCGCGACCAGACGATGATGAAGACGACTTCCAGCAATGCGACGATGCCAACGAGAATGCCGACGTCACTCAGCCTGCCATGTGCAGCACCAGTGGCAATCAATGGCAGAAGGGCGTCATTGAGATGCAGCGTGCTGGTGATGAGCGCCACTCCGCAAATATGCGCCGAGATGCGCGGCGAAACCACCTGGCGAAGCGCGCCGAGATAGCTGAGATGATGAGCCGCCGCCATCTCCGTTCCCGCCCGCTTCGGCAGGGCGAAGACGATGATCCCCTGGCAGAGCAGACAGGAAATGCTGGCAAAAAGGTAGGCTGGCAGCATGCTCGATGCGCCAGACAGCAGCAAGCCGGTTACCCCTGGGATCAGCACCCAGGACAGCGAGATCATGGCGCGCACGCCGGAGTTGGCCGTCACCATGTCGCTTCGGTTCATGCCGTGCATCGCCGCGCGCGCATTGGCAAACAGCAGCGAGTTCAGCGCCCCGTAGATCGGCAGCGGCAGCAACCCGCTGATGACGAATATGGCCGCAGTCGGAAAGGCGTAGACCATGCCGTAGCCGACGATGCCGAACAGGCAGGCGCCGATCATCGTCGACCGGTACTCGCCAAGCCGGTCGGCGAGATTGCCGAGCAGAATGCTGATGACGACGTTCACCGCCGCCGAGACGAAACTCAGGAACGAATAGAGGCCGTCGCTCAAGCCCAATTCGCGGATACCCACGACCGAACGGTAAGGTGCGGTCATCGCCCCCGCCATTCCGAAGGTGAAAATGGCGATCATGCTGGCGCGGATCGCCGGAGTGCGGAAGACGTCGGGAAAAAGTCGGCTCATGCGGTCATCGATCAGAAGTAAGCCGGCTTCACAACCTGCTCCTCTCGTCTTCCTCTAGAGAAATTCCAGGAAAAGTGCGAAGCGGTTTTTCGTCCGGAATTGCGTAAAAACAAAAAGTTAGAGCGGTTCTGCGCTTCCATGAAAAGTTGAACCGCTCTAGGTTTCAGTAATGTTCCGATTGCGAGAAGGTTCGCGCGAGCTCGGCCTGGCCGGCCGTGAGGCCGCAATCGACAGGCAGGCAGACGCCGGTGATGGCTGCGGCCTGGGGGCCGGCAAGGAAGGCCACGGCATTGGCAACATCTTTGGGATCGACGACGCGCTGCAGCGGATACCAGCGGCGCGCTTCCTCGAAAACGTTGGGATTGGCTGCCGCGCGTGCTTCCCAGGCCTGCGTCTTCACCGTGCCGGGTGCGACGGCGTTGGACCGGATGCCGAACTTGCCGTATTCAACGGCGACCAGCCGGGTGAAATGCAGAAGGCCGGCCTTGGCGACGCTATAGGCCGGGTGTCCGAAGACATGCATACCGTTGACCGAGGCGATGTTGACGACGGAACCCTTCGAGGCCTTCAGCATGGGCTCGAATGTGCGGAAACACAAAAATGCCGCCTCGAGATTGAGCGCATTGTCCGCCCGCCAGATCTCGGGCGTCGTCTCGTGCAGGCTGGTCGCGCGGGCAGCACCGGCATTGTTGACCAGGGTTCGAACCACGCCGACCTCCGCAGCGCGCCTTGCCAATTCCGCAATGCTCGTCTCGCTGGTCACATCACATCCGACCGCCACGAAGCGATTGTCCGGCCCGAGCCTCGACGCCACGGCAGCCGCAGCCGGAGCATCGATATCGGCGAGCAACACGACATCGTGGTCATCGGCAAGCCGTGCGGCGATCGCCGCGCCGATATCGCCGGCAGCGCCTGTAATGATGGCTATCGACTGCGTCATTTCCTGTCGCTCCCGTTCACAACCGGATTCTCATGGGTCTCAATCTCCAAGCAATTGCCGGTCGTCGCCGTCACGGTGAATGACAAGCTGCTGCTTGATACGCCGAAGCGTGGTCGTCGCCTTGGGCTGAACGGCGTAGGCGACGAGGCTCGACAGGATATCGACCGTCGCGATGTAGGCGATACGCGTCGAGGTCGGGCGATAGATGTTATTGCCCTCGGGAAGGTCGATCGGTACGACGATTTCGGCAGCCTTGGCAACCGGGCTTGCCGTCTGTGTCAGGGCGATCGTCTTCACCTTGGCCTGGCGGGCAAGCTCGAAGGCGCGCACCAGCTCGGTATTGCGTCCCGAGAAGGACGAGCCGATCACGACATCGCCCGGCCGTGCCGCGGCAGCCATCATCAGCTGCATGCTGTGGTCGGAACTTGCGGTGATGCGAAGCCCGAGACGGAAGAGCCGGTTCTGGAGCTCGTCGGCGATCATCGACGAATTGCCGCCCGACCCGAACGCATAGATCATATCGGCCTTGGCGATATGCGAAACGGCGGCTTCGATCGCCGCAAGATCGAGCGAGCGATGCAGGAGAAAGAGCGCGTTCTGGGCCTTGGTGATGATGTCCTGGGCGACATCGGCCGGATCGGTGCTTTTCGATTCCGGTTTCAGATAGCGAACGCCGATATGGGCGGTCCGGGCGAGCTGCACCTTGAAGTCGGAAAAGCTCTCGCAACCGAGCCGCCGGCAAAAGCGGGTGACGGTCGGCGGCGAAACCTCCGCCCGTTCCGCGAGCTCGATGATCGAGGCGTTCACGGCAAACTCGAAATCGTTGACGATGATCTCCGCGATGCGGCTCTCGGAGGGAGAGAGCCTGCTCTTGTCTTCCTGCAGCGTTGAAAAGATATCCAAGCCCGTCCCCCCCAATGGTTCTCTATTTACCCTTCTTCTTATAGGCCACGCAGTCGATCTCAACCTTGCAATCAACCATCATCGACGATTGCACACAGGCGCGCGCCGGTGGATGTTCGCCGAAATACTCCTGATAGATCTTATTGAAGGTCCAGAAGTCGCGCGGATCGTCGAGCCAGACGCCGACGCGCACGATGTCCTCGACGCCGTATCCGGCCTCATCGAGGATCGCCAGAACATTGGCAATCGTCTTGTGGGTCTGGGCAACGATGTTGCCGTCGATGATTTCGCCATCTTCCATCGCAACCTGCCCGGAAACATACAGCCATCCGTCGGCTTCGACCGCACGCGCGAAAGGCAGCGCCTTGCCGCCGGCGCCCGTTTGAACAGTGCCATAGCGCTTGATGGGCATGCTGAAGTCCTTGCAAATTATTTTCTTGATAAGTTGACAAATGACCATAGAAAGCAGAATTTGACCAGTGAAAAACGCGATTTATGAAAAGAATTTCAATCCGGGGCAGATATGCGCGATCCTTTCAAGAACCCTTTCCCCTCCGACAGTGCCCGGCATGCCATCTGGGAAATGCTCGTTCCGCGCGATATCGATGCCTTTCTCGCCGCCGATTGGTCGATGGTGGCTGGTGATTTCGTGGAAGAGGGCTTCATCGGCATCGATGGCCGAAAGGAAGTCAGCCCCGACAAGTGGCGCCTCGCATTTCCGACGCTGTCTGCCTATCGCCAGGAATGGCTGAGGCAGGCGCAGGATTTCGCCCAACAGAGTTTCGCGGAAGATGCGCGCACGGCGATCTTCACCACGACGACGCTGGAAGATATCGAAATCGAAGGCGACACGGCGCTCGTCCGCAAGAAATTCGACGGCGGCATTTCCAAGCCTGACGGCACCCGAGACGTCATGCAATGGCAGACGCTCTATTATTGCAGGCTTCACCAAGGACGCTGGAAAATCTCAGGTTTCACCGGCTACCTGCCGAACCCGATGGGTTGACGCAGGGCCGACAACACGAAGGCCACTTTCTTGCGCATTTTCACGGCAGCACTGGCGACCGAGACCAACACCTTTTCCCCGATCTGCGTGGATCGTCGCGCATTCGAAGCGTCGCTTTATGCCCCGCCCGGCCAACATCCCGAAACACCGACACTCTGCACCGCGCCGATCACCGTCGGAAGGCGCGTCACTGCTGAAAAGGGTTGGGAGCTGATCGAAGGAACCGCCACCTGGGCCGACCCCGCAGGCCTCGTCAACCGGACGACCTACGAGGAATTGCGTGACGAAATTCTCGGTCAACTCCGCGCGGCAATGCCTGTCGACGCGGTTGTCATGGGCCTGCACGGCGCCATGGTGGCGGCCGGATACGAGGATACGGAAGGCGATCTTCTCTCGCGCATCCGCCAGATCGTCGGGCCTGATGTGCTCATCTGCGCCGAACTCGATCCGCACAGCCATCTCACGGCAAAACGGGTCGCTGCACTCGATTTCGCGGTCTATTTCAAGGAGTTTCCGCACACCGACTTCGTCGACCGCGCCGAGGACCTCTGGCGCATCGCGGTCGAAACGCTCGAAGGCCGGATCAAGCCTGTTATGTCGGTGTTCGACTGCAAGATGATCGACGTCTTCCCGACATCGCGCGAGCCCATGCGCTCCTTCGTCGACAAGATCATGCAGATCGAGAAGGATGATCCGGACGTCCTGTCGATCTCCGTGGTCCACGGCTTCATGGTGGGCGACGTTCCTGAAATGGGAACGAAGCTGCTTGTCGTGACTGACAATAAGCCGGAAAAGGGCGCGGCTTTGGCGCGCGAACTCGGCCTCGAGCTGTTTTCGAAGCGCGGCACCTTCATGGTCCCGCAGATCGACGAGAAGGAAGCCGTCTCACGCGCGATGACCGCCACCGCATGGCCTGTTGTCATTACCGACGTCTGGGATAATCCGGGCGGCGGCACGGCAGGCGATGCGACTGTCATTCTCGGGGAGCTCATGGCCCGCGGCGTCACCAGTGCTGCGATTGGCACCATCTGGGATCCGGTCGCCGTCCAGATTTGTTTTGCAGCGGGCGAGGGGGCAGAAATTCCGCTGCGCTTCGGCGCCAAGTCGGCGCCCGGCACTGGCAACCCCATCGACGGCACCGTGAAGGTCGTCAAGCTGGTGAACAATGCCGAGATGCAGTTCGGCGAGAGCCTCGCACCTTTCGGCGATGCCGCACATATCGTCCTCAACGGCATCGACATCATCCTCAATTCGACTCGCGCCCAAAGCTTCGACCCGAGCCTGTTTTCGGTGATGGGTATCGATCCCGCCAGGCAGAAGATCCTGGTGATCAAATCCACCAACCACTTCTTCGCCTCCTTCTCGAAGATTGCGGCGGAAATCCTTTACTGCTCTGCCGGAACGCCCTATCCCAATAATCCGGCGACGACGCCGTACCAGCGGGCACCGAAGACCATATGGCCGATCGTCGCCGATCCACATGGAACAGAACGCGGAGCCGCCTAGATGCCTGATGCCAGGTTTGCCGTCGTCGCCAAGGCAGGAGACAGGATCGCCGATCTCTCGACGCCGCGTCCTGTGATCGACGAAGACCGGCTGGCAGCGAACATAAGCCGCGTTCAATCCTATATGGATCAGCACGGGCTGAATTTTCGCCCGCATATCAAGACCCACAAGATCCCGGCCCTGGCCGTCGCGCAGGTTGCCGCCGGTGCCAAGGGCATCAATTGCCAGAAGGTGACGGAAGCCGAAGTCTTTGCCGCAGCCGGCTTCGAGGACATCCTCATCACCTTCAACATCCTCGGACCGCAGAAGCTCGAGCGCCTGGCCAAGTTGAACGAGAGAATTTCGGCCCTCAAGGTCGTCGCCGACAGCGAAGTGACGGTCGACGGGCTCGCAGCGCATTTCTCCGGCCACAAGCCGCTTACAGTCCTGGTCGAATGCGATACGGGCGGCGGCCGCTGCGGCGTGCAGACATCAGGAGAAGCGGCCTCGCTCGCCAAGCGGATTGCCGCGGCCGACGGTCTGGAGTTTGGCGGCATCGTGACCTACCCGAAGCCGCAATCGGCGGCCGCCGTGGAAGCCTTCATCGCCGAAACGCTGCGACAGCTGACATCGGAAGGCATTGACTGCCCGATCGTCAGCAATGGCGGAACGCCGAGCCTCTTCGAGGCGCATCTCGTCACCTCGGCCACGGAACACCGCGCCGGCACCTATATCTACAACGATCGCCAGATGGTGCGCATGGGCCATTGCACCGAGGACGATTGCGCCATGCATGTGCTGGCAACCGTCGTGTCGCGGCCAAACGCCGACCGCGCCGTTATCGATGCCGGCTCGAAGGCTCTGACATCGGATCTTCAGGGTTTTAGCGATTACGGATTGATCGTCGGTTATCCCCAAGCGCGGATCAGCAGCCTCTCGGAAGAGCATGGCGTCATCGACCTTTCGAACTGCGCCGGCCCCCGACCACAGATCGGCGAGAAGCTCTTCATCATCCCGAACCACACCTGCGTGGTGTCCAACCTGTTCGATACGATGGTCTTCCACCGGGGCGGCATCGTCACCCGCGTCGAAGAGGTCGCGGCCCGCGGCCTCGTCTGGTAGGAGCCGGTTCCGGTTGAGGGTGAAGTGGCCCTGATCGCCGAAGGTATCGGTATTAGCAACGAGTATCAGAACACGTGCGCGCGGCGGGTGACCTCGTTGCGCCTATGGCGGACATAGACTCAACGGACGAGTGTCCGCTTTGGAGTCGTTAGCAGGCGGACCGCTTTCGGAGAGCAGGCGGCTCGAAGGTCCGCTTTTGACCCGCAGCAGACGATTTATTGCTGCTGCCGCCGCGGTGCATAATCTCGGATGACCGGTACACGGCATGAAAAGTTCGGGACGCTTGCGCTACCTGCGCGAGTAGGTTAGATACTGAACTAGATGGTTCAGTATCTAAGTCCTCCCCTCGATCTCTCGTTTGCGGCGCTATCCGATGCGACCCGCCGCGGGATCATCGATCAGCTTGGGCGAGGGGACGCGTCGATTACCAGTCTCGCGGATAAGTTCCAGATGACGCTGACCGGCATGAAGAAGCACATCCAGGTTCTCGAGCGGGCGGGGCTCGTCGTCACACAGAAGGTCGGACGGGTGAGAACCTGCAAGCTCGGGAAACGCGGCCTCAAGGCGGAGGCCGAATGGATCGAGGCGCATCGCAAGCTCTTCGAAGCCCGCTTCAAAGCATTGGACGAAATCATCAGAGAAATGAAACGGGAGGGAAGCGATGACTCAAGTTAACATTGCAGGTGGTGCGCAGAACCGCACGTCAGTCGAGCGCAGAGGGGATCGCGAACTCGTCGTAACGCGGACATTCAATGCGCCGCCGAGCACGGTTTACAGGGCGTGGAGCCAGCCCGAGCTGTTCCAACGTTGGTGGGTGCCAAAATCGGTATCCGGCGTTTCGCTCGTATCGTGCGATATGGACGTCCGTACCGGCGGCAAATATCGGCTGGAATTCGGCTCCGGCGGTTCGGACACCATGGCCTTCTATGGCAAGTATCTCGAGGTGGTGCCGAACGAGCGCATCGTCTGGACCAACGACGAGGGCGAAGAGGGCGCGATCACGACCGTGACCTTCGAGGACCAAGGCGGAAGGACACTACTGAATTTCCACGAGGTCTATCCGTCCAAGGAGGCGCTTGAGGAAGCACTACAGGGCTCGGCGGCCGCATTGCCGGAGCAGCTGGAGCAGCTCGACGAATTGCTTTCCAGCATAGGCGAGTAGCGCGGGTCGGGAGACTCGCCCCGGGGAACGTCTGCACATAGGGATTCGTGAAATTCCCCGGCTGGGTAATATCTGCCGGCCGGCAGCCGTAATTGCCTCGCGTCTCATCGCCCCTGGACTCGACCCTGCAGGACAAACCGCCGACACAGAACCAGTCGGTTCAGGCCGCCGTCGGATTGATCACGTTCATATCGATTTCGGTGAGTTCCACGCGTCGCTCGAAGGCCACGCCCGCCTCGTCGAACAGGTGGCAATCGACGGCATTGATGCCGGTCGCAACCGGCGCGTCCGCGCGGATGCCGACGCTGCCGGGCAGCATGGCGCAGAAATTCTCGGCCTCGCCGTTGAGCGAGGCGTAAGCGACAGTATTGGCCCCGAGGCGCTCGATGACCGTCGGCGTCACGGTAAAGACGATATCGCCGCCGCCGAGCTGGATATGCTCCGGCCGGATGCCGAGCGTCAAAGCCTTACCGGTCATGCCATCGCGCGGCGTCACCGGCAACAGGGCTGTCTGGCCCTGATACTCCACCTCGACGCCATTGGCGCTGACGCTTTTGCAGGTCACGGGAAGAAAATTCATTTTCGGATTGCCGATAAAGCCGGCGACGAACTGGTTTGCGGGCTTGTGATAAAGCTCCAGCGGCGCCCCCGTCTGGGAGATATCGCCGGAATCCAGCACGACGATACGGTCGGCCATAGTCATCGCCTCGACCTGGTCGTGCGTCACATAGATCATCGTCGCCTTCAACTGCCTGTGCAGCTTGGCAAGCTCGATGCGCATGTCGGCGCGAAGTGCTGCGTCGAGGTTGGAGAGCGGCTCGTCGAACAGGAATATCTTCGGTTCGCGCACGATGGCGCGGCCGATCGCCACGCGTTGGCGCTGGCCACCGGACAACATGCCGGGTTTCTGCTGCAGCCGTTGTTCGAGGTGAAGGATGCGCGCTGCATTTTCCACCTTGGCCTTGAGCTTTTCCTCCTCCATCTTTTCGACGCGAAGCGGAAAGGCGATGTTCTCGAAGACTGTCATGTGCGGGTAGAGCGCGTAGGACTGGAACACCATGGCGATGCCGCGCTTGACCGGCGGCAGGTCATTGACCCTGATACCATCGATGACGATGTCGCCCGCGCTCGTCGCGTCGAGACCGGCGATCATGCGCAGCAGGGTGGACTTGCCGCAGCCTGACGGGCCGACGAAGACGACGAACTCGCCGTTCCTCACATCGAGCTGCACGCCCTTCAAAACTTCGTAGTCGCCATAGAACTTCTGAACTTTGTTGAGAAAGAGCTGTCCCAAAAATCTGTCTCCACCGGCGGCCTTCGTCGCACATTCGATCATCGTTCCTGCATATTCCTTAAATCGGATTCGATTTAGAGATAAAACTATGCAGCAATTCAAAGTGTTACAGCGTTCCCTTGCGGCTCTCGAAAAGACGCGCGGCGCTGTAGGGGAGGGATCGCGGGCTGTTGCCGTCCGCGATCCCAAGGTGCCCAAAAGCTTACTTGAACGCCTCGACTTCGCCAGCAGCCTTCTTGAGCGCCGCTTCAGGCTCGGCCTTACCCGTCACCACGGACTGGATCATCTCGATCATCGAGTTCTGGAAGCCCTTATAGTCGGTGAAGAGCGGCTCGGGACCACCATAGCTGATGCCGTCGATCAAGGGCTTCCAGTAAGGATCCTTGGCGACGAACTCGTCGACCTTTGCGGACGGACGCAGGGGAGTGAGGCCGGCGCCGCCCTGCAGTTCGTATTCGGACTGCACATCGGGCGAGGTGATGAACTTGGCAAATTCCGTCGCCTTGTCCTCCACCCCTGAACCCTTGAAGATCGCCAGGCTGTCGGTGATCAGCAGCGTGCCGGGGCCTTTGGCGTCGGGACCGAGCGGCAGTGTCGTGATGCCCCAGCTGATCTTCGTCTTCTTCAGGCGGTCGGCCGCGCCCGAGCCGGCCTGGATCATCGCGACCTTGCCGTCGAGGAAGATGGCGCGGACTTCGTTCTGCTCGTAGGCCGTCGGGCCTTCTTCGGAGTAGGGAACGATATCCTTGTAGGCCTTCAGCGCAGCAAGAATCTCAGGGCTGTCCAGCGTGACCTTGCCGTCGGCATCGATCACCGCACCGTTGTTGGTGTAAACCCAATGCATGAACTGGTGCATCGTATTGTCGAAGGTCTTGGCGGAGAGACCAAAGCCCGGAATGCCGGTCTTTTCCTTGATGGTCTTTGCCATCTCGATTTCTTCAGCCCAGGTCTTCGGAGGCGTCTCGGGATCGAGGCCGGCCTGCTTGAACAGATCCTTGTTCCAATAGAGCGCCTTGGTAGAGAAGGCGATCGGAACGCCCCACTGCGAGCCCTCGAAGGTGACCGTGTCGACGATGTGCGGATAGTAGGTCTTCTTCTCGTCGTCCGTCATCGGCACCGGAACGATGAGGTCGTTCTGCGCGAACTCCTTCAGCGTGCGCGAACCGACATAGGCCATCGCCACCGGCGTGCCGGCGGCGGCGAGCGTCGTTGCCTTGTCCTGGCACTGCGCCCATCCGACGACCTCGGGGGCGATCTTCCAGCCTGTGTTCTTTTCTTCCCACTGCTTGATGTATTTGGTGTGGACCGGGTCGATCGTGTCGCCGCAATAGATCCAGCTGATTTCCTTGTCGGCCGCCTGGACAGTGACTGTGGTCAGTGCCGTCGAACCGAGCAAAGCGAGCCCCATAAGGCCTGTCTTGATGGTAATGCTCACGTCGTGACTCCCATTCTTGTGTTAGCTGTTCACTCGTTTTTTGGTCTTATTGTTTCACCGCACCGGCGGTCAGCCCGCCGACAAGGTAGCGCTGAAGGAAGAAGATAACGACCATCGCCGGCGCGATACCGACGAAGGAAGCCGCCATCAGTTCGTTCCAGATGACCTCCTGCTTGCCGAAGTAAGCAAAGAGCCCCACCGGCAAGGGCATGTATTCGGTCTTCGAGTTGAACGTCAGCGCGAAGATGAATTGCTGGGCGTAAGCGCCGATGAAGGTGGTTATGGCGACGACGATAATCCCCGGCATCGCGATGGGCAGGATGACACGGCGAAGCGTGTAGAAATGGCTGGCGCCATCCATATAGGCCGCTTCGTTCAGCTCCTGCGGAATACGGATCATGTAGGTGCGCAGCAGCCAGATCGCCGAAGGAATCAGGAAGGCGACGCCCGGCACGATCATCGCGAGATAGGTGTTGAGCACACCCATGCTGCGCATCAGCCGGAAGAGCGGGATCAACAGCACGGCGCCGGAGAACATGTTCACGGTCAGGAATGCGCCGAGCAGGATCCCCATGCCCTTGAATTCGAACTTCGCGAAAGCATAGGCGGCCGGAATGACGAGGCAAAGCACGATCAGCGTGACGATGATCGAGATGAAGAAAGAATTGAAGATATAGCGACCGAAACCCGGCACGCTGATCCACATCGTCCGATAGGCTTCGAACGAGCCGTTCTCCGGCCAGAAGCGGTAGGGCGAGGAGAAGAGCTGGCTGAGCGGCTTCAGTGAAACCAGGAAACCTTCAACGAAGGGCGACAGCACGAAGAAAAGAAACACCGCGATGCCGCAATAAATCAGAATGATTTCCCACCAGCGATAACGGTCGATCATGGCTGCATTGCTCATGCGCGCTTCTCCGGATTGAGGCGGCGGGTAACGCGGAAATAGGCGAAGCAGAAGAGCGACAGGAAGATGCAGATCAAAACGGCGCGCGCTGCACCTTCACCGTATTTCTTCGAGCCGATCGCGGTCTGATAGGTATCGATGATCATCGTCGTCGTCTCGCCGCTCGGTCCGCCCTGAGTCAGAATCCAGATGATGTCGAAGGAGTTGAAGGTGGCGATCAGCGAGAGCATCGACATGGTGATGATCGCCGGAACCATCAGAGGCAGCGTGATGCGGCGGAAGCGATACCAACGACCGGCGCCGTCGGTCCAGGCGGCCTCGTAGAGATCCTTCGGAATCGATTGGATCGCCGCCAGGAAGTAGATCGTCACCAGCGGCACGCCGATCCACACGTCGGTGATGATCGTGGCCCAGAAGGCCGTGCTTCCATAGGCGAGGAAGGCGACCGGGCCGTCGACGAGACCGAAGCGCTGCAACATGCCCGATATCATCCCGAACTGGCCATTATACATCCAGCCCCACATGAAGATGCCGATCGCCATCGGCACGATCCATGGCGGCATGGTCAAAAGCCGGAACAATGAGCGGCCGGGCACCGCGGCGTTCAGCATGGTCGCACCGAACGTGCCGATCACCATTTTCAAGGCGACAGAGAAGAACGTCCAGATGAAGGTGCGGATGATGACTTCCGCAAACCGCGCATCGAAGATCTTCTCGTAATTAATCCAGCCGACCCAATTGGTGGTCTTCTTGAGGGAGGCATCGGTGAAGGAGAGAATGAATGTATCGACCAGCGGGTAGGCGACGATCGCCAGAACATAAAGGACAGCCGGAAGAAGAAGGATCCAGGCGAAGATGACCGTGCTTCTTTGAACACTCATCTTGCCGCCCTCCTCAAGCCGCTCTTGCGTGAAGGGCTTCGTCGAAGCGGTCCCAGACGGGTCTGAGATCGACGACCATTTTCTTCATCCTCGCTTCGTCCATCGCCAAGGCGAGGATGCCGGCTTCGAGCGCATTCAGCGTCGAAACAGGAAGCTCGAGCCCGGTGCGCACGCTTTCAAGCAGGTCGCTCGCCATCTGTTCATCGGCGCCGTAATGCTGGGACAGCTCCGTGGCGGCATATTTGTTTTCGACCACCTTGTTGCCGGTCAGCTGTTCGTGCACGTCGAGATAACCGCGAACGAAATCGCCTTCGGCCATGCCGCGCGAGCCCATGATGGCGAAACGGCGGAACTGGTCGGGCACGTTCAGATTGGTGTGGAAATTCATGCCGACGCCATTGGCATATTCGACGATCGCGACCTGATAGTCGATGATATCGGCGTCGCTGTCGAAGACCTTGTCCGACCCCATCCATCCGCTCGGCTTGCGGTGGAAAAGCTCGAGGTCGTTGATACCCTCGCGCGCCGGGTCGTTGTCCGGAATGAAACTCTTGCGGCCGCCGAAACTTGCAACGCGCTCCGGCCTTGCGCCGACGACACCATTGTAAAGATCGAGGTCGTGGCAGCATTTCTCCAGCATGAAGCTGCCGGAATAGCGCTCATAGCGGCGCCAGTCGCGCATGAAAAAGGCGCCATGATAAGGCTCGATATGTTCGGAGGCCTCGATCGACACGATCTGGCCAAGCTTGCCCTCGGCCTGGATGGCGCGCAGATCCTTGTAAAGAGGAGAATAGCGCAGGACGAGACCGACCATCAGCCGCTCGTGGCCGAATTTTGCCATCAGATGGGCAAGCTCGATGCTTTCGGTGATGGTCGTGACGATCGGCTTTTCGCAGAAGACCTTGAGGCCGGCTTGAAGTCCGAGCCTGATATGATCGAGATGCAGGTGATTGGGAGAGCCGATCATCAGCAGATCGAGCTTTTCGGAAGCGAGGAGTTCCTCCGGCGAGCCATAGGCCTTGCCGACTGAAATTCCCTTTTCCGTCAATCCGGGAAGTCCGGCAGGTTCCGGATCCACATAGCCTACGATGTCGAAGCTGCTATCAATTGCCTTGAAAACATAGCCGAGATAGCCGAGCCGGAATCCTAGCCCGATGATTCCCACTTTCATGCCGATCAAGTTCCCATTTAGTAATTTATTTTCTTTAAGTTGGGACAAAAATCGGGAGGCGTCAATAGAAAACGGGCCTCAAAGCGCGAGTATGAAATTAATTTTCATAGATCGGTAGCCGGCGGTCGATTGCTGGCTGCGACCGGCCGGACGCCGATTGCCAAAGGGAACAGTCCGCTTCTCTTGAAGCCGGGGCGGCGAATTCAGCGACTGTTGGCGCAGCCATCGATTGCCCCGGCAAGCTCACGCGGAACTCGCGAAATGTTGAAAAGAGTCGCGAGTTTACCTGTGTAGGATGGTGCGAGAACCGGAGGCAAGGAGGAGCCATCATGACCCGAATGACAGCCAAGGATTTCCCTCAGGAACTTCTCGAACTCTACGATTATTACGCGCACGGGAGAATTACCAAGCGCGAGTTTCTCGACCGCGCCGGCAAATTCGCCGTCGGCGGCGTCACGGCGGCCGCCATTCTTGCATCGCTGAGCCCTGACTATGCGCTGGCGACCCAGGTCGAGTTCACCGATCCCGATATATCAGCCGAATACATCACCTATCCCTCGCCAAAGGGAAATGGAGATGTCCGCGCCTATCTCGTCCGCCCCAAAAACGCGACCGGCAAAATCGCGGCCGTGGTGGTCGTTCACGAGAACAGGGGCCTGAACCCCTATATCGAGGATGTAGCGCGGCGTGTGGCAAAGGCGGGTTTCGTAGCACTTGCGCCGGATGGCCTCACGTCGGTCGGAGGCTACCCCGGCAATGACGAAAAGGGGCGGGAACTCCAGCAGAAGGTCGACCCGGAAAAACTGATGAACGACTTCTTCGCGGCGGTCGAATTTTTGATGCACAGCGATCTCACCACCGGCAAGGTCGGCATCACCGGCTTCTGCTATGGCGGTGGCGTTGCCAACGCTGCGGCGGTTGCCTATCCGGAACTTGCCGCCGCCGTGCCCTTTTACGGCCGACAGCCCCGCGCCGAAGACGTGCCGAAGATCAAGGCGCCGTTGCTTCTCCATTATGCCGGGCTGGACAAGGGCATCAACGAAGGCTGGCCGGCCTATGAAGCTGCGCTGAAGTCATCAGGAAAAACATTCGAGGCTTACATCTATCCTGACGTCAATCACGGCTTCCACAATGATTCCACGCCGCGCTATGACGAGGCGGCTGCCAAGCTCGCCTGGCAGCGAACGGTCGACTGGTTTACGAAATACCTCGCCTGAGAAGGCCGTGGCTTGAACGATGCTGCGGCGGGGAGGCTTCCCCGCCGCCTATCCGTCCCGCGGCTTGTCACGGCGACTGACGGCCTGTGATCAGGTTCCAGAAGCGATCGTCGCCGGACAGGTTTTCCAAATCGGCAAGCCTGCGAAGCTGCAGGAAAGAGGCGCCGGACACATTCCGATTTCCCCAGCGCAAGCAGTCCATCAATTTGACTTCGCGTTCATGCACGCTCATCGGCGCTTCGAGCGATCCTTTCGCATGCAAGCGGGACTTGTTCAAAACGCGCCCGTCGCGCATCGTGACCGTGACGACATGCGGGAGGCGCTCCACGCCTTTTTCCTCATCAGCCGAATAGGACCGCATTTCGATGCGCGGCATGAATTCCCGGATTTCCGGCCGTCCGATCTCCTGCCGTGTAAAGTCCGAAAGGCTAAGGGCGCCTTTGAGGAAAGCTGTCGCCAGGCAATATTGCATCGAGAAGCGGGCCTCCACCTCGTCGGCGGGGTCGGGATAAGCGAGGTTGCGGGCAGCGGATATGCCGACTTTCGTCTCGATCCTGGCAATGTCGCCCGCCAAAAGTCCATGCTCCTGCTTCAGATCCAGAAGCGCGTCGATTGCGCGATGGGTGGAGGCGCAGCAGGGATGGCGCTTGGTCACCACACCCCGGCTTTCGATGATATGCTCTTCGTCAAATGTCAGGCCTTCCCAGCCCTTGGCATCATCGCCTCCGAAAAGGTCGAGGAAGCCTTGCGGCCGCTCGAGGATATCCGGCCGCCCGCTCATGCCCGCAAGCGCCATGCGCGCCGCATCCACGGCATTGCGCGCGGCAATGCCGGCGTGAAGCGGTTTGGCGGTCGTGCCGAATTGCCCTTTCGGGCCACAGGCGAAGCTCGTCGCGAGGCTCATGGCCGCGACCAGGCTTTCTTCGTCGGCACCGAGAAGCCGTGCCACTCCAGCCGCAGCCCCAATGCTGCCGACCGTCGCCGTTGCGTGCCAGCCCCTGTTGTAATGAGAGGGATTGACGCCGAAGCCGACCGCCGCCTGCGCTTCCAGCCCGGCCAGGTAGGCCTCGAGAAACCGTTTTCCGCTTGTCACCTTGCCGCTCGCCAGAACCGCCAGCAGCGCCGGCACCAGCACCGCGGAAGCATGCGCCCTCGCCGGATGGAAATTGTCATCGAAATCGAGCGCATGAGCCGCCGTTGCATTGATGAGTGCGGCGAGCGAGGGTGAGACGGAGCCGCCGGTGACGAGCCGCGCTTCGCCACCTCCGACGATTTCCCCATCGAAAGCGCGAGTGAGCGCGGCAACGCTTTCATCGCCTCTGCCCGCAATCATGCAGCCGATGGCGTCCACCGCTGCATCTCTTGCCCGGTCCATGGCGAGGTTTGAGAACGCCGTTCGCGACAGGACCTGTTCCGCGATCTTCCGGAGAATGGTGGCCATTGACGAAAGTCTTTCCGTGAGTTTGGTTCTCAGCGGAAAATGTTCAAGTTTCCGCTGGTCCGCAATCTTATGCGGTTTGCGGGTAGGGCTATCGACATTGGAGATAGAATGGCGCGAGACACGAGTGCGGCGATCAGCCTGAAGCATATCGAGGCCTATGACGCCATCGCCGCGACGGGCTCGACGATCGCCGCTTCCGTTGAGCTTGGGATCTCGCAATCGAACGCCAGTCGCTTGTTGCAGCAACTGGAAGACTATCTCGGCGTCCGGCTTTTCGACCGGGAAAAGAACCGGCTTCAACCGACCCGCGAGGGGCTGCAGCTCGGCCCGGAAATCCGTGCCATTTCCGACCGGCTACGTGCCTTGAAAACGGCGGCGATGGAGCTCGAGAGCGGTCGATCGCGCGAGATCATGCTGCGGCTCGCCTTTCCCGCCAGCCTTTCCACGACGCGCATTCCGAAGCTGCTGAAGAACTTTCTCGCGGCGAATGGTCCGATGCGCGTCGAAGTCGCATCCGGCAGCTATCTCGCAATTGAACGGATGGTGGCCGACGGCGAGGCCGATCTCGGTTTCGCGCGTCTGCCGCTGATGAGCCCGGGACTGAAACAGGAGAAGATCCTGTCGTCGCGGATCATTTGCGCCCTACACAAGGATCATCCCAAGGCCGGCAGCCGCCTATTGTTGGTCGGCGACCTGAAGGGGCAGGATCTGATCATGCTGAACAGGGAGCGACCGGTTCGCCACGAGCTTGAGGCGTTATTCTACAAGGCCGGCATCCGCCAACGCCCCCTGCTCGAAGCGCATTCGGTGGCGAGTGCCTGCGCGCTGGCCGCCCAGGGGCTCGGCATTGCGCTGGTCGGCGAGATCATCGCCCGCGAATTTGCGACGCTGCCGCTGCAGTTCATTCCGCTCGAACCGGAACTGCCGGTTGCCTATGCGCTGATCAGCGGAGAGAAATTTCCGATGCCCAAGGCAGCCGGCCTCTTCCTTCAAAGCATTTCGGACTGGGCATGATGACGGTGCTTGAACCGTCCCGGGGGATCGAAAACGCATGAATATCAAGCAACTGGAAGTCTTGCGCACGCTTCTGGCGACGGGGTCGACGATTGCCACGGCAAAGACGATGGGGCTCAGTCAATCCGGCGTCAGCCGCCTCCTGCAGCAGCTCGAGGCGGACCTTTCGATGTCGCTTTTCGTCCGCGACAAAGGCCGTCTCGTCCCCACCCCCGAGGCTCTGCTTCTTGCCCGCGATGCCGAGACCATCTTGCTCGCGGTCGATCGGATGTCGGGCCACGCGGAGGATTTAAGAAGCGGCGCCGCCGGCCCGGAGATCGTCCGCATCGGCCTGCCGAGCAGCATGTGGGAGCATTTCGCGCCGGCAATGCTGGCCGATTACATCAGCGATTTCCCCGGTGTGCGGATCGAAACCTTCTTCGAGACGACGACCGCGATCAATAAGCTCGTCGAGCAGAGGGTGATCGATTTCGGCTTTCTGCGCATGGAGGGTGAGAGCGGACCGGGCATCGAGGTCGAGCGCGTCGCCACCGGCGAAAGTGTCTGCGTCGTGCCGAAGGATCATCCTCTCGCGAAGCTGGAGGAAATCACGGTCAGGAATTTGCGCGACGTGCCTCTCATTCTGATTGGTCGCCAGCGGCCGAACCGCATGGCGCTCGACCAGACCTTCCGGCGGGCCGGCGTCAAGCAGATCGTCAAGATCGAGACGCATACCAACAGTTCGGCCTGTTCCTACGTCGCGCATGGCCTTGGGGTCACGATCATCAGCAGCTTTTATGCGAATCTCTATCGCCACCTGCCGGTGGTTCACCGTCCTTTTGTGCCACGCGCGACCCAGGAATTCGGATTGGCGAGGGCGGTCGGGACGCCACTCTCGATTGCCGCCCACGCCCTGAGCGACGCCTTGAAGCGACAGATCAAGCTTTCGCAAAAAGACATTTGAAATCAAATTTTTAGCCTGAATTCCTACACGAAAGCAGCCGCTTTGGTTGCGGTCGTATTCCGCATAGACTTATGACGGAATCGCATAATATTGCGGATATTTCTTCATTCGATCATAGTCTGCGGCAACGAAACCGATGGCGCTGGGCACTGCCCGTCGCCCATCGCGGGGAACAAAAATGCTGAAATTCGTCCTGAACCGCCTGTTGATGGCATTGCCGACGATCGTCCTCGTTTCGGTGACAGTCTTCACGCTGATCCGCTTCATACCCGGCGATCCGGCGGCACTGATGCTGGGTGATATGGCTGAGCCGGCTCAGATCGCGGCGATGCGCTCGGAACTCGGCCTCGACAAATCGCTGCCGGAACAGTTCCTGATCTGGACCGCCAACGTCGTGCAGGGTGACTTCGGCCGTTCGATCGTCAATAACGAGGCGGTTCTGCCGCTCGTCGCATCACGCTTTCTGGTCAGCGCCGAAATCGTCGTCGTCGCCGTTCTTCTGGCGAGCCTCATCGCCGTGCCGGCGGGCGTCATCGCCGCCTGGCGGCAAAACAGTCTGACGGACCTGGCGCTGGTCGGCACGGCCACGATCCTGCTGTCGATCCCGACATTCTGGCTCGGACTTCTGCTTCTGCTTTTCTTCGGCTTGAAACTCGGTTGGTTACCGGTCCTCGGCTATGTCTCGATCGGCAGCAACGTCACCGGTGGCCTGCTCTACCTCGTGCTGCCGATCATGACCCTGGTCATTCACGAAATGGGTGTGTTGATCCGCATGGCACGCGCCTCGACGCTGGAAGTGCTGCGGCTCGACTATATCACCCACGCCCGCGCCAAGGGGCTTTCCGAGAGCGCCGTGCTTTGGCGGCACGCCTTCAAGAATGCCTTCGGCCCAACCTGGACAGTCATCGGTCTGATCCTCGGCAATCTGCTCGGCGGCATTGCCGTCATCGAGACGGTCTTCACCATTCCGGGGCTCGGGCGACTGATGGTCGACAGTATTTTTGCCCGCGACTACCCCGTTATCCAGGGTTGCCTGCTGTTCGTCTCGCTTTCCTATGTGCTGGTCAATTTGGTCGTCGACCTGCTCTATCCCTTGTTCGATCCGCGGGTAGTCGCCGAATGAAAAACGTCACGTTCAACGGCTTCATCGGCAGCATTCTGATTGCCGCATTGCTCATCTCCGCTGCGATCGGCCTTTTCTGGACCCCCTATGATCCGATGAAGCTCGGCTTCACCGCACGGCTGGCGGCGCCAAGCAGCGCCCACTGGCTCGGAACCGACGAATTCGGCCGCGACGTGCTCAGCCGCCTGATCGTCGGCGCCCGGGCGAGCGTCTGGATCGGCACCTTGACGGTCACATTCGCAACGGTGTGCGGCACGCTGATCGGTCTCGTCAGCGGTTACGCCCGTGGTTGGATCGACGCCGTCATCATGGCAGTCAACAATGCGCTTCTCGCCTTCCCGGGCATCCTTCTGGCGCTTGGATTGCTCGCGGTCTTCGGCGCCAACCAATATGGCATCATCTTCGCGCTGGGCATTGCCTATTCGCCCTCGATGGCCCGCGTTGTCCGGGGTGCCGTCCTGTCGCTGCGCGAGCGGGAGTTCATCGAGGCCTCCAAGGTGATGGGCAATGGCGAGCTCTACACCATGTTCCGCCATATCCTCCCCAATTGCATCGCCCCGATCACCGTGCTTGCGACCTCGATGTTCGGCTGGGCGATCCTTTCAGAAAGCGCGCTCAGCTTTCTCGGTCTCGGCGTCCCGCCACCGGCGCCGACCTGGGGCAACATGCTGGCCGCCGGCCGACCATTCATCGAACAGGCTGTCTGGCTGGGTCTGTTCCCAGGCCTGGCGATCGCCCTGACGCTCCTCGGCATCAATCTTCTGGGCGACGCTCTTCGAGACAAGCTTGATCCGCGGATGAGGGGGCTGAAATGACCAATAAAACGCTTTTGAATGTCCGCAACCTGTCGCTTCAGGTCACTGGGACCGGTGTGCAGGTCGTCAAGAACGTGAGCTTCGACATCGCGCCAGGCGAGATCTTCGGCATTGTCGGAGAAAGCGGATCGGGCAAGACGCTGGCAACACGCGCCCTGATCTCGCTGCTGCCGGCGCCCATCAAGGTGATCGGCGGTTCTGTTGCCTACAAGGGACGCGACGTGCTTGCGATGAACGGCGCGCAATTGCGCCAATTGCGTGGAGCAGAAATCGGTGTCGTCTTCCAGGAGCCGATGACCTCGCTCAATCCCTCGATGATCGTCGGCCGCCAACTCGAAGAAGGGTTGCAGCTGCACACGAAACTTTCGCGGGAAGAGCGGCGCAGCCGGATCCTCGACATGCTGAACCGGGTCGGGATCCGCGATCCCGCCGGAGCGCTCACTTCCTATCCGCATGAATTCTCGGGCGGCATGCGCCAGCGCATCATGCTGGCATCGGTCATGCTGCTGAAACCGGCGCTCTTGATCGCCGACGAGCCGACGACGGCGCTCGATGCCGTGATCCAGCGCGACGTCATGGAATTGATGGTGGAACTGACACAGGCGGAAGGCACCGCCGTGCTGCTGATCAGTCACGATCTGCCGATGGTTGCCCGTTACACGAACCGCATCGTCGTCATGGAAAAGGGCGTGATTGTCGAAGAAGGACGCACCGCCGATCTGCTTGACGCGCCGCAGCGTGCCTATACGAAGAAACTGCTCTCCTCCCTGCCGTTTCGCGGAGAGACGCGGACGATCGACAAGACCAAGGCGCCGATGGTCTCGGCGCGGGATATCGTCGTCGACTATGCAGGCCGGCGGTCGCTGATGAAGAAGGCAACGCCGAAACGGGCGCTGCATGGCGTCAGCATCGATATCCACGAGGGCGAAGTCGTGGCCCTGGTCGGCGGTTCGGGTTCCGGCAAGACCACGCTCGGCCGCACCATTGCCGGACTGGTCCGGGAGAGCGAAGGCGATATCCGGTTCAAGGGACGCAGCCGCGACGACGACTGGATGGACTATCGGCTGAATTGCCAGATGGTTTTTCAGGATCCTTATTCCTCGCTCGATCCGCGCATGACCATCGTCGCGCTTGTGGGAGAAGCGCTGCGGCTCGTTCCCGATCTCGACGCTGCGGCAAAGCGCAAGCGCGCCCTGGGGACGCTGGAGGAAGTCGGGCTTGGGGCCGATTATGCCGAGCGCTACCCGCATGAGCTTTCGGGCGGCCAGCGCCAGCGCGTGGCGATTGCCCGGGCCATTGCGCGCCGGCCGAAATTCCTGATCGCCGACGAACCGGTATCGGCGCTTGACGTGACGGTCCGGGCGCAGGTGCTCGAACTCCTGTCCGATCTGCAAAAACGCTACGGCTTTTCCTGCCTGTTCATCAGCCACGATCTCGGCGTGGTCGAACAGGTTGCCGATCGCGTCGTCGTCATGCAGGACGGCCGGATCATCGAGGAGGGCGACCGCAATACGGTTTTCGACAGCCCGAAGGAGGCCTATACGCAAAGGCTTCTCTCGGCCATCCCCGCTCTGGACCACAATGCTCAGGGCGGCGTGATCCTCAAATGGCGCCTGGAGAACTGACATGACGACGATGATTGAATCCACAAAGCTCGCGGAGCGATTGAACGCGATCTGCGATGCCCAGCCTTTCGTGACGCGCTTCATGGTGCGTGCGCTTGGCAGCGGTGAAACGATCGGCAGAGGCGCGGACGAGGAAACGCCCTCCGCCAGCACCCGAAAGACCTCGATCATGATGGCAGCCCTGAAGGCCGCGCATGAAGGCCGCCTCGATCTGGACGAACGGATTACCTACGAAAAGCGCTTCGCCGAGGAAGTGGCGAGCGGGATGTTCCGCTATCTGACGCCCGGTATCGTCATATCGCTGCGCGATGCCATCACCGGCATGATGGTGCTGAGCGACAATGTCTGCACCAAGATGGTCTTCGAAAGGCTGACGCTCGAAGAGGTCGACGGTTATTGCAAGTCGATCGGCATGTCAGGCACCAACCATCGCTTCCTCATCCCTCCCTTGGCGCTGTCGCCCGATCATTCCCTGAAGGCCGTCACCACGACGACGGCGCGGGATCAGGTCTATCTGCTGCAGACCATCCTGGATGCCCAGGATTCGCCGGAAGCCGCGGACCGGCTCGGCTGCTCGCAGGCGCTGTGCGCTTACGCGCTTCAAACCCTGAAGAACCAGATCCTGCGTTATGCCATTCCTTCCCGGCTGCCATTCGGTGTGCTCGTCGCCCACAAGGGCGGCACGGGAAAGCGCGGCCGCATGAATGCCGGTATCGTCTATCGCGACGGGTCCCCCTTCTACATCATCGCCGCCTATACCGACGATGTGCCGCAGGAAATGCCGGACGGCACCCCTGGCTACACGGTCGCGCTTGAAACCATCGGCAGGCTTTCACGCGCCTGCTGGGATGAACTCCGATCCTAACAATCCATAAAAGAGGGTAGAACAATGCATAAGCTTCTTCTTGCAGGGACCATGTTGATGGCGATGACCGGCGTGGTCGACGCCCGCGACATCGTCGTGGCTCAAAGCTCCGATCTGCGCAGCGCCAATCCAGGCGTCAATCGCGACGGCAATACCGATGGCGTCATCCTGCATATCGTCGAAGGACTCGTCGGCTATGCCAACAACGGCGAGGTCAAGCCGCTGCTGGCAAAGAGCTTCGAAGTCTCGGCGGATGGGCTGAGCTACAGCTTCAAACTGCGTGACGACGTCAAATTTCACAACGGCAAGACATTGACCGCCGATGACGTCGTGTGGAACTGGAACCGCTATCTCAAGCCCGAAACGAAATGGACCTGCCTTCCTGATTTCGACGGCAGCGGCAGCGTGCATGTTACGGGGGTCAAGGCAGTCGATGCTTCCACAGTCACCATCACGCTGGAAAAGCCATCCGCGATTTTCCTTGGCCTGATGTCGCGCCCCGAATGCGGTTATACCGGGATGATCTCGCCGGAATCGGTCGGCTCGGACGGCAGCTTCATCAAACCGATCGGCACCGGTCCCTTCAAATGGGATGAATGGAAGAAGGGCGAGTATATCCACCTTGCCAAGTTTGACGATTATGTGTCGCCCCAGAACGACGGCAAGCCCGATGGCATGGTCGGCTCCAAACGCCCTCTCGTCGATGGCATCAAGTTCATGGTCATTCCCGATGCTTCGACCGTAAAGGCCGGCCTTCAGTCCGGTGTGCTCGACACCGCGGAGATTTCGCCGGATCTCATTCCCGAATTCAAGACGAGCGACACGATGCAACTGATCGTGGCGCGCAACAACGGCAAAAACCTCTTCTACATCCAGACGCGCGACAAGGTTCTGAGCAATCCCGGCGTGCGCCGCGCCATGGCGATGGCACTCGATCTCGACCAGCTCGTCGAGGCCGCCTCCAATGGCACCGGAGCAGCCAACGGCTCCATGGTTTCGGAAGACTCGCTCTATTTCGACGATGTCCAGAAGACGCGTCTGCCCTACGACCTAGAGGCCGCGAAGAAGGAGCTTGCGACGGCCGGCTACAAGGGCGAGCCGATCACCATCATCGCCAACAAGCGCAGCAACGTGCCAAGCTTCCCGGCCGCGGTGATGGCGCAGGCCATGATGCAGCAGGCAGGTCTCAATGTGCAGATCGAGGTGCTCGACTATGCGACGCAGGTCGATCGTCGCCGCTCCGGCAACTACCAGATCATCTCGCAATCGGTCGCGCCGCGGCTCGATCCGGCGCTGATGTACGGCTTCTATGTCGGCAACAAGGACAAGAACGCTTCTTTGATGTGGGATGACCCGAAAGCCGTCGAGTTGATGAAGGCCGCCTATGCGGAGTCCGACCAGACGAAGCGTCAGGCGATCTTCGACGAGTTTCACACGCTGATGCTCAAGGAAATGCCGGGCATCTTCCTCTACGACATGGTCGATGTCTGGGGCGCGACCAAGAAGCTGAAGGGTCAGCCCGTCTGGCAATCGAATGCTCGTCTTTGGGAAGTTTCGCTCGACAATTGAGCCCGAATTGCCGCGCCCGGTGGATCGGGCGCCGCCATCCCACTTCGACAGTCAATAGGAGATCCGGCAGGCAGTCCTGCCGGATCCGGTGCAACACGTCCCTGTGGCGGCAGGACAGACAGCGAGGAAATGCCATGAATCTTGACGCGATCAGCTCTATTGCCGCGACGATCGAAAAGATGAAGCCGGATTATGTCGCTCTCAGCGACAGTATCTGGGATTTCGCGGAGTTGAAGTTCGAGGAGCGGCGGTCGTCGCAATTGCTGGCAAGGACACTCGAGGAAAACGGCTTTGCCGTGCGCCACGGCGTCGCAGACATGGAAACGGCCTTCATCGGCGAATCCGGCAGCGGCAAGCCGGTGATTGCCTTCCTCGGCGAATTCGATGCCCTGGCCGGAATGAGCCAGACCGCCGACGTGGCCGAGCCTCGTCCCCAAGCGGCGGGGGCGACCGGTCACGGCTGCGGACACAATCTGCTTGGCGTCGGGTCGCTGATGGCGGCGGTTGCGCTTGCCCGCCACCTCAAGGAGAACAACCTGCCCGGGACGGTGCGCTATTACGGCTGCCCAGGAGAGGAGGGCGGTTCCGGCAAGACCTTCATGGTTCGCGCCGGCGCATTCGATGACGTCGATGCCGCCCTGACCTGGCATCCGGCCCCGTTCAACGGTGTACGTTCAACGAACAATCTTGCCGTTCTCGAATATTACTATCGCTTCAGGGGTGTCGCGGCACATGCTGCCAACAGCGCCCATCTCGGCCGTTCGGCACTGGATGCGGTCGAACTCATGAATGTCGGCGTCAATTTCCTGCGCGAACACATGCCGCAGGATTGTCGCGTTCATTACGCGATCACCGACACCGGCGGCAGGGCCGCCAATGTCGTGCAGGCCAGTGCCGAGGTTCTCTATCTGATCAGGGCGCCTGACATGCCGCAGGCGCTTGAGCTTGCCGGGCGCGTCGAGAAAGTTGCACGAGGTGCGGCGATGATGACCGAAACCGAGGTCGAGATCGTGTTCGACACCGCCTCGACGAACCTTCTTCCCAACATCACGCTGGAAACGGCAATGCACGAAAACATGGTCGCGCTCGGGCCGATAGCCTTCGACGAGGCCGACATCGCCTTCGCCAGGAAAATCCAGGTTACCTTCACTGAGGAAGCGATCAGGAGCAGCATCCGCCTCTATCAGATCAAGGGCGATGTGTTCTCCAATGCCAAGGTCGATGGCTCGGCGCCCTTGCACACCGGTCTGCGCGATTTCGAGGGACAATCGCATTTCCGGGCCGGATCGACCGATGTCGGCGACGTCAGCTGGGTGACGCCGACCGCGCAATGCTGGGCGCCAGCCTGGGCGATCGGCACCAATCCCCATACCTGGCAGGTCGTCGCGCAGGGAAAAAGCCCGGCCGCGCACAAGGCCATGGCGCATGCGGCCAAGACGCTTGCGACAACGGGGCTCGCATTGATGTCGTCATCCGACCTCCTGGCAGCCGCGACGGCCGAGTGGCGAGAAAAGACCAGCGGCAAAGCCTATACATGCCCGATCCCCGACAATGTGATGCCCGCAACGGTTCACAGCCGGTAGTTCCCGCCCGCTCGGGCTTCCCGGCTATTTCCGCTTGTCGAGCGCGCGCCTGCTCATTTTAGCCGCTGTTGCAATAGTCTTTGTCCGGTCGGACGCCGGCCGCCTGCCCTGGATTTAGCCCTTTCGCTAGGGAGCCGGGGCAAGTGAGCCCGGCGACTAAGGGCTGAGTGAAAGAGCAAATGCGGCGGGGATCCATTGCCCGCCGTCCATCCATCCCCGTGGCTTGCGACCGGTCAGCGATGGCACCGGAATGACAGCGCAGCGCTTGGCTATTGCGAGCCGTCGACTTTGCGTCGTCGCCGGCTGACCATCATTCCGCCGACGATGAGAATAATTCCGGTCGCGTTCGCCCAAAATGACGCTGGAACGGCGCTGATATAATCAAACGCCACCCCTGTTACCATCTGGCCACCGATGATCAGCAGAGCCGAATTAACCGCACCTATTCGAGCAATGACCCAACTGCCCGCGGCCACGAAAACAACGCCGATGGAACCACCCAGATAGGCGTACCAAGGCGCCTCGGCAGCGCCCGCAGGAAGCAGACCTCCGACAAAGAGACCAAGGCAGGTGAGGGCAGCAAAACCTATGGCATGATTCCAGAAGGATGCGATCAGCGGCGTGGTGGATATGCTCAACCGCCCATTCAGCTGACGACTGAGGCCAACGAGCACACCGCCCAGGCAAGCCAGGAGAATAAACACCGTCACGCCGCACCTCGCCCAAACAGGATAATGAGTGCAGCCCCCGTGACGACCAAGCCGAGCGCGGCGATGTCTCGTCTATCTGGATGCCGCTTTGGCAGACCGAACAGTCCCCAGCTGTCGGCCGCGACGCTGAAGGCGACCTGGCCTGCCAAACCCAACGCCAAGGTGCCGGAGAGCCCGAGCGGTGAGTTGACCGCAGTCGAGGTCAGAATCACCGTTGCCGCACCGGATATCCCACCGAAGTAGGCCCACCAAGGCGCGTTGGGGGCTTTTTCTACCCTCGGCCTGCCTCGGCGGTGGACCACCAGGAGAAGAATGACGGCTGCGATGATGCCCGTGCCGTGCGCGGTCCAAGATGAGAACAGGGGATTCCCATAACGGGCCAATTCCCCATTGAGATGCACCATAAAAGTCAGGAGCCCACCCGTGGCAAAAGCTCCGATGAAGTAGATGGGATGCGAATTACGCGCTGCTTCGGTGGTCATTACGGATCCTGTCAAAGAATCGATTGCGCCTTTCAAATTGCCACTAAGGCCATTCATCGGCATTTTCAGCAAGATGATTAGCACCGTCCGATCGACACATGGTTGGTGTATTTGACAGGCTAAATTCGAGCGACGTCCTACAATGCAAGATGATGCCGCGTCCGCGGATCTCGATGGTCCAGATGCCTCCACGATGCCGAAAGCCGGATTGTCGGAAATCCTCGTACCTGGCCTTTCCGCGGTTTTCTGCGGATTGAATCCGGCTCTGTCGGCCGTTCGCGACGGGCATAATTTCTCGAACCCGAGCAACCGTTTTTGGCGCGTGTTGCTGCTGCAGGCGGATGAAGAGCGCGAGCTGCTGCAATATGGCTGTGGTCTGACATCGGCGGTTTCACGTCCGACGAAAAGCGCAAGCGAGCTCAAGAGGCAGGATTATCTGAGCGCCGCGCCTGTCCTGGAAAACAAGACACGAAAGTTTGCGCCGGCCAATCTGGCCTTTCTCGGAAAGGCGGCATACGCGGGGATCAGTCTTCGCGCCGATGTTGAATGGGGTCGGCAACCCGAGACATTTGCCGGCGCCGCCGTCTGGCTGTTGCCAAATCCGAGCGGCCTCAACAGAGCCTTCACCTTGACGACGTTGACCGAACACTATCTCGAGCTGAGATTGACGCTGTAACCGTCCTCCGTCGATCTCGAAATTGCGGTGAGCATCATTCGGGAGAAATGTCATGGTACACTTGCTTTCGGTCAATGTGGGCCTGCCGCGCGACATCACCTGGCAAGGCAAGATCGTCAACACGGCCATTTGGAAGACGCCGGTCGACGGCCCGCGTATGGTGCGGCGCCTGAACGTGGACGGCGATGGACAAGGCGACCTGGCTGGCCACGGCGGCGAACGCCGCGCAGTCTTTGTCTATCAAATCGATTCCTATCGGTACTGGCAGGAGCAATTGCGCCGAGACGACTTCGTCTACGGGCAGTTCGGCGAGAATTTCACCGTCGATGGTTTGCCCGATGCAGAAGTATGCATTGGAGACCGTTACCGGATCGGCGGTGCTTTGTTCGAAGTGACGCAACCACGCGTCACCTGCTACCGGCTCGGCATACGCATGGACGAGCCGGAGATGGCCGCGCTGATGGTCAAACACGGTCGGCCTGGTTTCTATTTCCGTGTGCTGGAGGAAGGGGAAGTGCAGGCCGGCAACGAGATCACGAAAGTGGCGTCCGGGCCTGAAGGCATGAGCGTTTTCGAGATCAACGCGCTGCTTTATATGCCGGGCCACCCCCGCGATCAGTTGGAGCGCGCGCTGCGCATCCCGGCGCTGAGCCCAGGCTGGCGTCGTTCTTTCCAGGCGCTGATCAAGCAGGAGCGGAAGCAGGGCGCGCCGACAGGAAATGCCGGGCTGACCGCCGCGTCCGCCCCACCTCCGGCATGGCGCGGGTTCCGCCCGCTGCGTGTGTCGCGCAAGGTGCGCGAAAGTGGTAGCGTGGTTTCGCTCGTGCTCGAACCGGCGGATGGCCAACCTGTTGCCGCCGCACTCCCCGGGCAGTTCGTGGTGCTGCGGCTCGGGCCGACTTCGGCGCCAGCGCTGATGCGCAGCTATTCGCTGTCAGGCGAGCCCAGCGCCACCCGCTACCGCGTCAGCGTCAAGCGGGAGGCCCATGGCGCTGCCAGCGGCTACATCGACGACGAGCTGCAGGTTGGCGACATCGTCCAGGCAAGTGCCGCCCGCGGCAGTTTCACATTGCGGCCAGGCGATACGCCGGTTGTTCTGATGAGTGCCGGGATCGGAGTGACGCCGGTGCTGGCGATGCTTCATGTTTTGGCGGCCGAAGCATCGACGCGGGAGGTCTGGTGGTTATATGGAACCCGCAATGGCCGCGAACATCCGTTTGCCGATGAGGCGCGCGGGCTGCTGAAGGCGCTCGCTCACCATCACAGCCATATTTGCTACAGCTCTCCCGACCCTGAGGATCGGCCCGATATAGATTTCGACGCTCGCGGCCACCTGGATGCGCAGGCGCTCAAGTCGCTCAACCTGCCACGCGATTGTGACGTCTATGTCTGCGGACCGTCGAGCTTCATGAGCGATCTGACCGTCGGCCTTGCAGCCTTGGGCATCGCGCCGGATCGCATCCACACCGAGATGTTCGGAGCCGGTCCTGCGATGACCCCCGGCATAGCTGCTTCATCTCGCCGGCCACCACATTTGCCTGCCGGGCTCCCAGGCTCGGGGCCGTTGGTGTCATTTGCCCGCACCGGTCTCAACGTGCGCTGGGAGCCGACATTCCAGAGCTTGCTCGAACTGGCCGAGGCCTGCGATGTGCCTGTGCGATGGTCGTGCCGAACTGGCGTCTGTCACACTTGCGAGACCGGACTTGTGGAGGGAAATGTCGGCTACCGGCCGGAGCCTGTCGATGCTCCGGCGGATGGCAATGTGCTGATTTGCTGCTCAAAACCTGAGGGCGACATCGTGATTGATTTGTAACTCCTGGACGAACGCGCCGACCGTGAGTCTTGCTCACGACGCACGGCGCGGTAATGGCCCGGTGTCGTCACTGCCTTGCAAGCATGGAGGATGCGATGCTGCTCAAGGGCGAACGAACATTCGTGGTGCGGGATATGGGAGGCTTCGTCGCGCACATCAACATGCCAGGGTGGTTGAAGCCCAAGCCGACCGATCACGGCCAAGGCCCTCTCGCAATGGTCGTTGAATCGATCCTCGATCCCGGCCGCCTGATCGCCATGCACGAGCACAGGAACGACGAAATAATTTCCTGGGTGCCCGAAGGCGTCATGCGTCACGACGACAAGGCAGCTGGCCGGTTAGTGATCGACCGTGACCATCTGATGGTGATGAATGCCGGAAAAAGCTTTTGGCATTCCGAAGAGACGCTGGCATCCGATCCGCCTCTGCGGATGCTGCAGATCCTCGTTCGCCCTTATGCGGTCGATCTGGAGCCAAGGATCCAGCACGGGCCGATGCCAGCTGCCGCGGCAAACGTCTGGCGACACTTGGTCGGGCAGGAAGGAGAGGGCGCGCCCTTCTATGTCCGCAGCGCAATCGACGTCTTCGACATGCGGCTAGAGACAGGCGTCCGGGTGGAATTCCCGCAGAAACAAGGCCGAGACCTCTATTTCTATGTCTTTGGCGGATCCATTGTCGTCGATCAGCAGACCTTCGCCGAAGGCGAGCAGGGGCTGCATTTATCTGATGACAAGCTCGAACTAGAGGCGCAGAGTGCAAGCACGTTGGTCGCGTTTCTGCTCGACCCGAACGCATCTATCACCAGGCAGGGGACTGTCGGCGACCACAAGAAGATCCCGCCGGCAATCATCATTCGCGCGTTCCTGCGATGGAGGAAATTTCGCCATATGTGGCGTCGTCATCTTTCGCATCGCCGCTCGAAGACCGAAAAGGCGATATGAATGGAACAAGGATGCCCCTAACGGGTTTCGAACCTTAGCGTTCAATAGGAGGAGCATTTCATGCCTACGGTTGCCGCCACACCCATCACCCCACCAGACCAGCACGTGGTAACAGCGCGCGAAGCCATCGAGCCGCTTTATGAGAAGCTTGAGCTTCAAACGGAATCGCTGGTCCTGTCTGCGGCGCTGGAAGCGGGATGGTCTTCGGATGAGGCAACCGAGGCGCTGGCGGCGCTTAGACTGCAGGATGCGCTTTCCACCCTTGGACGAACGGCCTGACCGATAAAACTCCGGCAAAGATCGGGTTACGTGGTTAGCACAGCACCTTCCGGGCCTCAGAAAGATTCTGTGAGATGTTATCCCATTTCACTCGATGATTTTTAATCTCAACCATGAACCGCGCCAAGCCTTTTCAAAAGCAGCGGAGGTCACAAGACCTCGATCCTACTTGAAATCTTCGCCGACATGTATATGCATGTGTATATACATAGGAGTCCGACGTGGTCAATTCCCGACGTCAAGAGCCTATTCCCCAGCGGGAGGCCAAGCTTTTCAGAAACAACAAGAGTCAGGCTGTACGAATCCCGGCTGACTTTGAGCTACCCGGTGACAGAGTGATGATCCACCGCGACGGCGATCGGCTCATTATAGAGCCTGTGCACCGGAAGAACCTCCTGGAAGTTCTGGCTGGTCTGGAGCCGCTTGGTCCTGAAGATCAGTTTCCCGATGTCGACGATACCCTGCTTCCTGTGGAGGAAATCGACCTGTGAGCAGGCTTTATATGCTGGACACCAATATCGTCTCGGAGCTTGCTCGAAACCCGATGGGCACAATCACCCGACGCATCGCCGAGGTTGGGCCCGATGCAATTTGCGTCAGCATTATCACGGCATCGGAGTTGCGCTACGGGTGCGCCAAGAAGGGATCACCGAAACTTCTAGCACAGATCGAAGCCATCCTTGGCAGCATACCGGTGCTTGCGCTGGATCTGCCCGCCGATGCTGAATACGGTGGCATCCGGGCTGAACTGGAGGGTGCTGGCAAGCCTACCGGTCCAAATGACTTATTCATCGCTGCCCACGCCTCTGCCCTCGGAGCAGTTCTGGTGACGGCGAACATGGGCGAGTTCATGCGTATCCGCGCTTTGCAGGTCGAAAACTGGTTGATTTGAAAGGGCGACAGGCCCGATCGGGAGATTCCCGATGGCAACCCTCTGCATCAGTTTCACAATCCGGTCATAGCCAGGTAGGTTGGCGCGAAGATCATTTCGGGTTCTGTCGCAGAGATCGCGAACTGACACGCAAGCGAGCTGCTTATCTCAACCATCGCGCCGTCTTTGATCTCGGAGTTATCCAATCCAACTAATAGGAAGCCCTCGGTTGACGACTCCTTCAATGGTCTGGGACGAAGCCGGTCCTTGTAAGCTGCGACTTCACGTATTTCTTTGCCAGGAACATGTAATCTCGCAATAAGCCTACTGCCGATAGGGACGTCGGTCGATCCTTCGACGGCGACCATAGTGCCATTGCGGCCTTCGACCCGAAACGCTTCTAAAATCTTTCGCATTTACCATTCTCCGGGTCGGTTAACGCTCCTCCCGACCGGTCGCCAGTCATCTTGTTGAAACGGCGTCGGAACATTGCTGAGAGGGTCGGATTGGGACTACGCGGACGGGTTTCCGTGGCTGGTGCTTCCCAGAGAGCAGTTCCCAGGCGCGACGTATCTTCTCGAGCCTGGAGGAAATCCGCTCCTTTGCGGGAGGAATCAACATGCCGTTGCGGAAATCAGCCAGGGCTTGGGCTTCCAGCCTCGTCCGTTCGCTGGCCCCCTCACGGTCGGCGATTGGCTTGCCGGTCTGGCGATCCATGACCGACCACATCCCGTTCTCAAGTGCTTGTATTTCGTAGCGCGGCATACTGAAGCCTTAGAGTGGAAGCGTTCACCTCAGCCTGAAATCCCTTTGAAATCAACTAGACCGGCGCATCGCTTCACACATACTTTAGTGAGATGGTGAACCGCCAGTTACCCGCAGGGCAGGCCCCGAATGAACCTCCATGCGGTCCGCGACGGAGCCAAGGAGGATGTGCTATGTCAGCGGCCGCAGTTTCTTTCTCAGGAGAATGACATGATCAGCCGACGCTCCGCCCTGATAGTCTTTGCAGGAGCTGCTTTGTCGGGCGGCGTATATGCACAGGATCAGGTTACCGACGGCCGGTCTCCGGGGTCGCTTGCCTTCAAGATCACACCGCTGCCCGTTAAGTCGAACGCCGATGACCTCGCTTTGATGGCGTCGTATGGTGAGGGTGACGACGAAACGAAATTCGCCATCGAACTAAAGAGCGAGTCGCATGGCATGTTCCGCCATGTCACAGGCGGGCCGCGCCCCACGCATTTCCTTTCCGAACTGGGCAAAGCCCTGGAAGCGAGCGATCTTCGCCTTTCAGACGCCAAACAGGACACGCTAGCGTTCGATATAGCATTTCTCGGACCACCGACCATCCGCTCCTTCGGAGGCGGTTTCGGCGGCGGTCCTGGAGACTGGTACACTACCAAGATTTTCCTCGGACAAGATCAGGCTGAAGTCTATTTTAACTTCAATCTCGTGTCTGGCGAGGCTGAGTTCAGCATCAAAGACGAGAGCTATGGCAACGATGTCCTCTCCGAACTTTCCAAGGTGATCTGGTAGGCCTGGCTCCACGGCGTTTGCGTAGCGTATTCCATCTCCCTCCGCTATCGAACACGTCCACGGCAGAGGGATCGCCTAGTGGCGGCTACGCCGATTCCGCGAACTTTTGAGCAGCCGAGGAAGGAAACACAAAACCAGACCAAGTCTAATCGCCGCCACGACAACCGGATCGATACCAATGGCTCCGCTGGAAGCTTGGAACCACGCGTAATTGATTTGAAATCCCAAGCCGAACTAAAGCGCAATGATACCGCGTACTCGAAGCCCGTTGCCCAAAGAAACTCAGCTTGATGGCAAGTTAGGAGCGAGGTTGGGCGCAGACTTCGAGCCGCACCCAATAAGGATTATTATCGGCCACCGACGCGATCACAAAAAGCTCAAGGTCAGGATGACCGAGCAGCGCGAAAAGAACTAGGACAACTAGGGAATTCAGCCCGCTGTTGTGATCATTGGCGTAGCGAGTGATTTGGGCCCTGGGCTGGCGTAGGCACAAGGCGATCTAATCGGCTTTTGTGGCACGTACTTTCACGCAATTTTTGTCGGCGCATTTCCAATCAATTCGGACCAGCCCATCGTTGCGTGATGGTCTGTCATGCGGCATTTCTATTCATCAACTGACTAAGCAGAGAGTTGGAGGCTACCGTCACATTTCCCGGTTTTTCCGACCCGTGCGATATCAACCCAAGACCAAGCAGACGCCTATAGTTCCATAAGATATCTTATGCCACTTTTGCCTGTAGCCGGGTACATTCTATTTCCAAGTGCGACATGCCAGTAATTTCAATGGCTTCACTTCGGAGATTTTGGCATGTCCAGATGCTATACGCAAATCACCCTCGCCGACCGGCGACGCCTACATCAACTGGTGGCGGCAAAAGTTCCCGTCAACGAGATGGCCCGTCAGCTTGGCCGTCACCGCTCGACGATTTACCGCGAGATCAAGCGCAATACGTTTCGTGATCGCGAACTGCCGGACTACGACGGCTACTACAGCACGGTTGCTCACGATATCTCTAAGGAGCGGCGACGCCGGCTGAGAAAGCTGCGGCGCCACCCGAATTTACGCTCGGAGATCATCAACCAGTTGGAGGCACGCTGGTCTCCAGAGCAGATCGCCGGGCGGCTGTTGTCGGAGAGGCTCAGTCTTGTTCGCGTCTGCAAAGAGACAATCTATCGCTTCATCTACAGCAAGGAAGATTATGGGCTAGGCCTCTATCAGTATCTACCGGAAGCGCGCCGCAAACGTCGTCCACTGCGCTCCAGGAAGCCGCGCGACGGTGCGTTCCCAGCCACGCATCGCATATCCCAACGTCCTGATTTTATTGGAGATAGATCACGGTTTGGGCATTGGGAGGGCGACCTCCTCATCTTTGAACGCCCACTCGGACATGCCAATGTCACGTCCCTCGTGGAGCGCCGAAGCCGCTATACGGTTCTCATCAAGAATCCGAGCCGGCACTCACGCCCGATCATGGACAAGATCATCAGAGCGTTTTCTCCTTTACCGGCGTTCGCGCGTCAAAGCTTCACATTTGATCGCGGTACCGAGTTTGCCGGATTCAGGGCTTTGGAAGAAGGGATCGGTGCGCGTAGCTGGTTCTGCGACCCGAGTGCACCGTGGCAAAAAGGGACAGTCGAGAATACCAACAAGCGCATTCGCCGTTTCATGCCAGGCGCTACGGATCTGGCAGCCGTGTCACAACACGACCTGATCCAACTCGCACGTCATCTCAACGACCAACCCCGTAAATGCCTCGGCTACAAGACACCAGCCGAGGTGTTCATGGCGCATTTGCAGGATGAGGCGTGATCCCCTACCCTGCAAAATGGGCATGATGCACTTGGGTTAGCTTCTCCACCGCAAAGTTGAAGTGTCCTGTTTCTGCAAAGTTGGAATGTCACACTCCCCGCGTTTGATGACGTGGGAGATTGCCGATGGGACTGATTGCGATGAGCGAGCGTGACCTGCAGCGGATCGAGGTTTTGTCGAAAGTCATCGACGGTCGCAAGCCCGGTCGGCGCACGGATTTCATGAACGATCCGAAGGTTCTTGCGCGACGAGAGAAAGCGTTGATGAGGCAGCCAGCGGCGGAATAAACAGCGTCAATGCACGCCGATGTCGCTCTGCGTATCCGATTCCAACTGCAGGCAAGCTGGCCAAAGTGGCGTCTTGTGGAAGGCTCCATCCTGGAGGAGCGTGAGCCCCTCTCGTGCCTCATAGAGCACACCGAGCCAGCACAGGCGTCGAAAGACGCCATATTGGAGATCGGATTTCAACTTCCAGGCTTCTATGGTCATTTCGGTGTCCGACAGAGGCGCCAAGTCTGGATAGAGGATCTTCACAATGTCTATTGGCGTGCACCCTTCTCTGGCCTTGATATTGAGAAGATTGAGGAACATGCGCCACCAGCGTAACCGCGCTCGGACCTGCTCTTCCCGCTCGGTGGTGTGGACATACGAATAGAGATAGTCCGTGGCGACCAGATCGAAGAAGGCTTGCGGGTTCACCAGGAACTCCCGACCGCGTCTGGTTGGCAGCAGCACATCTTTTTTCCGGCGAAGAAGCTTCAGATGACGGGTCATGTCGCGCACGACCCAAAGCGGCGGCATGTCGCTTTCATTGAGTACCTTGTTCATGCTGTAGAGGTCTTCGGCTGTGAAGCCTGGCCAGAGGAAGTGCACAGCGGCCCAATGCACGAACTTGCGGTTCATGGCGCCGGTTGCCGTCAATCCTATGCCACCCTCATCGTAAGCATAGGCAACCGAAAGAAGCATGCCGCGCAGAAGTGGTGACAGCGCGGCGACGTCAATGTTACCCTGCAGCTTGATTTCCGGAAGCATCGTGCGACTTTGATCCCTGTCCTGGGCCATGCAAGTGCCAGCGAATATCGACCGGCGAGAAAACAATTGCCAGTGAGAAAGCTAAAGGGGTGGGTCTAACCCGCTCCTCCCTTGCAACCGGTCAAGCCGGTCGGATCGGGGGCTGACTGAGGGGCCAATGTCGCATTTCTAACTGGCTGGTGACGTCGCACATCTATTCAGCTTTGACATTGTTAAGACAGATTGCGAATTAGAACAGTTGCTCTCAAGGGTTGATTTCGAATGCGGCGGCAATACCGTTTGATAATCGCAGTTCGTAGAGCACGTGATCGCGCAAGCGATGCACCTCGGCGAATTGGGATGATTGAACTCACCGATCCAGCTCATCCCCCGTCGTCTCTTTGATGTTTGCCGGCACCGTAAAGCTGACGGTGCGATGCAGCTTTTCGTAGGCGGGGCGAAGCGATTTACGGAACCAGCTTGACGGTCCCGTCATTTTGACCTATATACTGGAACCTGTATAAAGGGGTTATCATATGGAACGGCTTGTCTACGACAACGTCTTCGAGTCACTCGTTGACGACAAAGATGAAGCCGCCGACTTGAGCTTCCGCGCGTCGTTGATCTCCGCTCTCGTCGATCTCTTCGAGGATCGCGGTTGGAAGCAAGCAGATGTAGCAGAAGCACTAGGCATCCCACAGCCACGAGTTAGTGAGCTGATGCGGGGAAAGGTTCATCTGTTCTCCGCTGATCGGCTCATAGGCTACCTGGCTCGCCTCGGCGTTCGCTTCAAACCATCCTTTGAACATCACAGAATCGTCTGTGATGTGGAAATGACAGAGGCCGCCTAGCGGCCTCAGTTGTCTCAATTCTTCTTTTGCTTCTTTCGCGCGTTCACCTCGGCCATCATGGCCTTGTAGCGCTCCTCCACCGTCTTCATTGCAGCCCTGTCTACCCCGTTCGTGGTCTTGGTGAATGCGTGCAATACGAACACCGTATCTTCATACTTGGCGCAGTAGACTGCCCGATAAGCCGGGCTGCCGTTTTCGATTAATTCGATTACCCCGCCCTGCCCGATACCCTTTAAATGTTTAAAATCCGACAGGGGGCTCTTGCCTTCTTGCACCCTCTGCAGGTCCGTCGCAAATTGGAGTGCGATCTCCTTTGGGAGAGCCTTCATCGCCTTCAGCACGGAGTTATTCACGTACTCTAAATTCATTTTTTTGACATTTTTCCCCATCACTTCACGATAGCCCTCTTTCTAGCTGACCTTCTCGTAGAGCACGTGACGGCGCAACGGATGCCCGTCGGCCAAATTGGGATGATCGAACTCACCGATCCGGTTCATTCCCAGTCGTCTCATCAAACCCCAGGAATTGCTGTTTGCGGGCACCGTGAAGCTGACGATGCGGTCAAGATTCAGATCGTTGAATGCAAAGTCGAGAGACCGTTCCGCGGCCTCGCGCGCATATCCGGCGCCATGCCGCGACGCTGAAAGCCGCCAACCGATTTCGACTGCCGGGGCAAACGGCAAAGCCGGCGAAACATTGTTGAGACCGCAGAGACCGATCAACTCGCCGCTTGCCTTCTCCTCCAGCGCCCAGAACCCCCAGCCATGATCCTCGAAGTGAAGGTCGATGCGGTCGAGCATAGCATTCGACTGTTCGCCGGTCAGAGGATTGAGATATCTGATAACGTCGGGCTCGGCATTGATCGCAGCGAAGGGCTTGCGATCCTGCGATCGCCAGGGTCTCAAAATCAGACGTTCGCTTTCGAGCCTCATCGTCCCTCTGCGACAGATCCTACCAGAGCGTCATGTGACGGTTGACGTCCTTGTAGAGCAAGTAGCGGAAACGGCCGGGGCCACCGGCGTAACATGCTTGCGGGCAGAAGGAGCGCAACCACATGAAGTCGCCGGCCTCGACCTCGACCCAATCCTGGTTCAGCCGATAGACCGCCTTGCCTTCCAGCACATAGAGACCATGCTCCATGACATGGGTTTCCATGAAGGGGATCACGGCACCCGGCTCCAGAGTCACGATATTCACGTGCATGTCGTAGCGGACATCGGCCGGATCGATGAACCGAGTCGTCCCCCAACGTCCATCAGTGTCCGGCATTGCCGAGATGGCGTGTTCGTCCTCATGCGTGAAGATCGCCGGAGGCGGCTCTAGCCCCTCCACCTCCTGAAAGGCCTTTCGAATCCAGTGGAATTTTGCCGCAGTCGAGCCGCCGTTTTTCAGGCACCAGACCGAACCCGCCGGAATATAGGCGAACGAGCCGCTGCGAAGCGCATGGCTGACGCCTTCGAGTTCCACTGTCATCTCGCCTTCGACGACGAATAGAACTGCTTCAGCCCGCTTGTCGGGCTCTGGCCGGTCGCTTCCGCCGCCCGGCTGAACTTCCATCACATATTGCGAGAAAGTCTCGGAGAAACCGGAGAGCGGCCTGGAGAGAACCCATGCCCGTGTCCCCGTCCAATGGGGAAGGACGCTGGTGACGATGTCGGTCATGACGCTGCGCGGGATGACCGCATAGGCTGTGGTGAAGACGGCCTTGCTGGAAAGCAGCTCGGTTTGCGGCGGTAGTCCGCCGAGTTTGGAATAATAATCTCTGTTCATCGGTCCAGGCTTCGCGGCATTTGGCATTGCATCTGCTTTATGCGCCGCTCACCTTCCAGGCAACTCCTAATTCGACCGTGAAAATCGATGCGGAGCCGACCGGCCGCGTTTCCGTCAGAACTCGACTTCCAGCTCGACGATCTCGTCCGGCTCGACCAACGCCCCTTCGGTCCATTCGCCCATCAGCGGCCATGACAGTACCGTCTCGACATAGGCTGCGAGCCGCGGCTCCAACTCCACCGCATAGGTGCGAAAGCGGGTGCAGACCGGCGCGTACATCGCATCGGCCACGGTCGGCGCGGTCCCGAACAGCCAAGGCCCGCCGCTTGCCTCGAGGCATTCGGTCCAGATGGCCTTGACGCGCTCGACATCGGGCCGCGCGCCCGAGAATATCTTGAAGCTTGCATGCCGCGCCTTGAGGTTCATCGGCAATGCCGAGCGCAGATTGTGGAAACCCGAATGCATCTCACCCGAGACCGACCGGCAGCGGGCGCGCGCCGCGCGCTCGGCGGGCCAGAGCCCGGCAGTGGGCGCCACTTCGTGGAGATATTCCGCGATAGCCAGCGTGTCCCAGACCGTCACGTCGTCATGGGTCAGCCTCGGCACTAGAACCGACGGTGAAAGCAGAAGCAGTTCCTGGCGCGCCTCGTCATCCAGCTCCACAAGGACTTCGGCGAAGTCCAGCCCCGCCATCCGGCACAGCAGCCAGCCGCGCAGAGACCATGAGGAGTAGTTCTTCGAGGAAATCGTCAGTGCCGCCTGCGACATCGGGCTCTATCCTTGTCGGACAATGTTGCTTCTTCCTCGATAATCTTCTCGCATGGCAGGACATATTCCACTAGCATTTTTTGCACCGCCGCATCGATGCGGCAGTGCGGGAGATTTCGGCCATGCTCTATCAGGCCTATCAGTTCCAGGATGATCTCATCGCGCCCCTGCGCGATCTGGCACGGCGCCTGCAGATCTTCTCTGCGACAGCGTTCTGGGAACCTGTCGGCAGTATGGGCCGGCACTTCGCCGCTGCGCTGGAGATGATCTCACGCTTCGAGATCACCCACGAACGTCCAGACTTCGCCATCACCTCGGCGATGATCGGCAACCGCATGGCGCCCGTCACCGTCGAGACCGTGCTCGACATGCCCTTCGGCACGCTGCTGCGCTTTGCAGCGGAAACAGACGCGCCGCGACCGCGGGTGCTGGTCGTCGCACCGCTGTCCGGTCATTTCGCCACACTCCTGCGCGGCACCGTGCAGACCCTGCTGCGCGATCACGACGTCTATATCACCGACTGGGCCAATGCCCGCGACGTGCCGCTGTCGGCAGGGCGTTTCGGCATGGACGATTATGTGGACTATATCATCCGCTTCCTGGAGGAGATCGGTCCGGGCGCTCATATCCTCGCCGTCTGCCAACCCTGCGTGCAGGCGCTGGCCGCCGTTGCCGTGATGTCGGAAGAGCGGCATCCCGCCACCCCACGCACCATGACGCTGATGGCCGGGCCGATCGATCCGCGCGAAAGCCCGACGAAAGTCAACGAACTCGCGGTGTCGAAGTCGCTCGCCTGGTTCGAGAATTCGTTGATCGCAGCTGTTCCCTGGCGCTATCGGGGCGCCGGACGGCGCGTCTATCCCGGCTTCCTTCAGCTCGTCGCCTTCATGTCGATGAACATGGAGCGCCACCAGGACGCTCATCGCAAGCTTTACGACCATCTGGCGAAGGGCGAGACCGCCGAGGCCGGCAAGATCAAGAATTTCTATGACGAATATTTCGCAGTGCTCGACCTCACCGAGGAATTCTACATCGAGACCATCGAACGCGTCTTCCAGAAAGCGGAACTCGCAACCGGCGACTTGACCCACCATGGCCGCAAGGTCGATCCGGGCCAGATCCGCAACACCGCGCTTTTGACCGTCGAGGGTGGGCGCGACGATATCTGCGCCCTCGGCCAGACCTCGGCCGCGCACGATCTCTGTCGGGCGCTGCGCCCGCATCTGAAGCGCCATCATCTTCAAGCCAATGTCGGACATTACGGCGTCTTCAACGGCCGTCGTTGGGAGGGGGAAATCTACCCCGTCGTGCGCAACATGATCCTGGCCATGGAATAGTGCCCGCCAAATCCGAAACGCGACGGCAAGTTTACCGATCGGCCATGACCAGATGGCCCGGCCCGACTTCGCGATAAGAAGTGCTCGCGGGCTGATAGTCGACTGATCGCATCGGGCTCTTGATCTCGTCGTTCGCCACCATCCGCTTTTCATGGCGACGGTCTGGATCGGGCACGGGCACTGCCGCAATGAGTTTCTTCGTATAGGGATGCTGCGGATTTTCGAAAACCGCGCCCCGTGGGCCGATCTCGACGATCTCGCCGAGATACATCACCGCCACCCGGTGGCTGACGCGTTCGACCACCGCCATGTCGTGCGAGATGAACAGGAAGGCAAGGTTGAGGCTCTGCTGCAGATCCAGCATCAGGTTGATGACCTGCGCCTTGATCGAAACGTCGAGCGCCGAGACGCTTTCATCGGCGACGATGACCTTCGGCTGTAAGGCAAGCGCGCGGGCGATGCAGATGCGCTGACGCTGGCCGCCGGAAAATTCATGCGGATAACGCGCGGCCATATCCGAGGACAGACCGACCTTCACCAGCAGGTCGGCGACGACGTCCTTTGCCTGTTTTGAGTTGCCCATCCTGTGTTCGAGATAGGGTTCGACGATCGCTGCGCCGACCGTCATGCGCGGATTGAGGCTGGCAAAGGGATCCTGGAAGATCATCTGCACGGATTTGCGCATCTCGCGCAGATCCTTCCTGTCGAGGCCGAGTACCTCCCTGCCCTCGACCAGAACGGAACCGGCCTGCGGTTCGATCAGCCGCATGATGGCGCGGCCGGTCGTCGATTTGCCACAGCCGGATTCGCCGACCAGCGACAGCGTCTCGCCGGCATGAAGATCGAAGGAGACGTTTTCGACCGCGTGCACCCGGCTGGTCAGCCGGCCGAAGAGACCGGAATGAATGTCGAAGCGCTTCGTAAGGTTCTTCACCTGCAGGACCGGCGTCGCAGCGACGGTATCGGCGGCCTCGGCGGGAATGTCGGATTCACCCGTTGCGGTATTGACCACGGGGAAGCGCAGCGGCCGTTGCCGGCCCTGCATCGAGCCGAGCACCGGCACGGCTGACAGGAGCGCCCTGGTATAGGGATGTTTGCCGCGGTGGAAGATATCGGCGGTGGCGCCGCTTTCCACCTGTTCGCCGCGATACATCACCACCGTCCTGTCGGCGATCTCGGCAACGACGCCCATATCATGGGTGATGAACAGAACGGAGGTCCCCTCCTCGTCCTGCAGCACCTTGATGAGATCGAGGATCTGGCCCTGGATGGTCACGTCGAGCGCCGTCGTCGGCTCGTCGGCAATCAATAGCTTCGGCCGGCTGGCGAGCGCCATGGCGATCATCACCCGCTGGCGCATGCCGCCGGAAAAACGATGCGGATATTCGCCGAAGCGCGAAGCGGCAGAGGGGATGCGGACCTTTTCCAGCAGCCTTATCGTCTCGGCTTTGGCATCTGCCCTGCTCATGTCGGAATGGCAGAGCAGCGCTTCGGAAATCTGGTCGCCGATGATGAAGAGCGGATTGAGCGATGTCATCGGCTCCTGGAAGATCATCGCCACCTCGTTGCCGCGCACCTGTCGCATGGCATTTTCCGGCAATGCCAGCAGGTCGCGCCCGCCGAGCATGACGCGGCCCTCGACACGGCTCGTGTCCGCCTGCAGCAGCCGCATGATCGAGAGCGAGGTGACGCTCTTGCCCGAGCCGGATTCGCCGACGATCGCCACCGTCTCCGCCGGCGCCACGGTGAAGGAAACGTCGCGCACGACCGGTTTCCAGACGCCGTCCACCAGGAAGGACGTCGTCAGCCTTTCGACGGAAAGAACGGCGCTGGTTGTCTCAATCGGTTGCGCTTGGGCACTGGCCATGGTGGTTCCTCTTGCGGCAGATGAGCGGCGGCGGATCAATCCGGCCAGCGCAGCGCACCGTCGAAGCGGTGCCTGCTGCGGTTTTCGATCGGCGTTGCGATGATCTCGTTGGAGGCGCGCGCCTTGTCGAGTTCCTGCGCCAGGCGCTCCGCGACGATCGTCTCCTCGCCCGGGTGCAGATTGCACGGGTCGAGGTAGAAATAGCGGTGCTCCACCTCGTGATCACGCACGATGATCGGCGGGCTGCCCTTGGCAAGCGCATCCGCCAGATCCCAGGCAGTGATATGCGCCTGCTCGGGATCGACGATCAGGCGCAGCCGATCGAGCGGATTGTTGGTCGGGTCAGGCTCGATCAGCGCAGTGAGGCCAGGGCGGCCGTCGAGCGTGCGCTTCCACAGGTTGAGATAGCTGGTCTCGCGTTCCCGGATGCCGGCATGGTCGCGATTTTCCCAGGCTTCGAGTGCCGCCATGACGCCGAAGATGCTCTCCTTGCCGACCTTCATGCCGCGACCGATGCCCATATTCTGCAGGAAGGCGTGGCGCACCAGCTCCTTCCTGCCGGCAACGATGCCCGAGGTCGGGCCGCCGAGGAACTTGTGGCCGGAGTAGAGCGCGATATCGGCCCCCTGCTCGAGGAAGATCCGCAGGTCATATTCCGAGGCTGCATCGACGATGACGGGCACGCCCTTGGCATGGGCGATCTCGACGAATTCCTTGAGGTTCAACAGGCCGTAATCGACGACATGGTGGGAGACGACATAGACGGCGGCTGCGGTCTTGTCGGTGATGGCGTTTTCCATGTGGAAGCGATGCGTCGAGGTCGCCTGCCCCACAAGCACGACCTTGCCGCCGGCAAGCCGGATCGCCTGATCGACCGGAGCGCCGTAACTGACGACATGGCCCATCTGCACCAGCACTTCGTTCTTCTCCGGCACGACATCCGGCAACCTCTCGATCGCCAGCAGATTGTTGCCGGTGATCGCGCCGGCGACGGCGAGCGAAATGCCGGCCGAGCAAGAGGCGGTGACGAAGCCCGCCTCGCCGCCGGTCAGCCGGGCGATGACGCCACTTGCCTTGCGCTGCAGGTCGTTGATCTCGACGAAGTGAGGCAGGATCGATGCCATCGCCTCGATGGCTTCGGGAACGACGATCGATGCGCCGAGGCTGGTCATCGTGCCCGATACATTGATGACAGGGCGCAGGCCGAGCGACGGGCGGATATCAGTGGACATGGAGATCTCCAGGATTCTGGGTCGAAAAACGAAACATGGGGCGGTCGATCAAGTGTGTCGAGCTCCCATCAACCGTGCAAGGCGACGATTGCCTCGATCTCGACGGTGATGTTGCCGGGCAGCGAACCGAAGCCGACGGCCGAGCGGGCATGTTCGCCGGCCGCGCCGAAGACTGCGATCAGCAGATCCGAGCAGCCGTTGATGACGCTCGGATGATCCTCGAACTCAGGCACGGCATTGACCATGCCGAGCAGTTTCACCACCCGCTTGACCCGGGTGAGATCGCCGAGCGCGTCATGCATGACTGCAAGCAGGTTGATGCCGGTCAGCCGCGCATGGCCGTAGGCCGCCTCGACACTGACCCCACCGCCGACCTTGCCGGCATGCATGAAGCCGTCGGCCTCGCGCGGTCCCTGGCCGGAGAGGTAGAGCATGTTGCCCTCCAACACATGCGTCACGAAGTTGGCGATCGGCGGCGGTGGCGGCGGAAGCGTAATGCCGAGGGCGGCAAGCCGTTCGTAAGGCGAGTTCTCGACCTTGCCGGCGGCGGTAGGAAACTGATTCACGCAAACTCCTGTCATGCGAATTTCGATTGGGCCGACCCACGGTCGGCAGATTAAAGATCCTTGCGAAGTCTTGGATCGAGCATGTCCCTGAGGCCGTCGCCGACCATCTGTAGCGACAGCACGGAGAGAATAATGGCGACGCCAGGAAACAGCGTCATCCAGTCGGCCTGGCCGATATACTGGCGGCCGGCGGCGATCATCGTTCCCCAGGTCGGGATTTCGGGGCTGACGCCGAGGCCGAGGAAAGACAGGCCGGCTTCGGCAAGCATCGCGCTGGCGAAAAGGAAGGTCGCCTGCACCAGGATCGGCGACAGCAGATTGCGCAGCACATGTCGCGTCATGATATGGAAGGTCGAGATGCCGAGCGCCCTTGCCGCCTCGACATAGGGCAGCTCACGAATGACCAGCGTCGACGCGCGGACGATGCGGGCAAGGCGCGGCGCATAGACGATCGACAGCGCGATGATGACGGTCGTCAGCGAGGGACCGAGGGCTGCGACGAGCGCGATCGCCAGCAGAATATCCGGAAACGCCATCATCGCGTCGATCAGCCGGGCGATCGGCGTATCCAGCTTCTGGAAGAAGCCGGCAAGCAGGCCGAGCGTCACGCCGATCATGGCCGACAGGGTCACGACCGCAACACCGACAAGCAGCGACAGGCGGCCGGCGAAGATCGTGCGCGAGAAGACGTCGCGGCCGAACTCGTCCGTGCCGAAGAAGAACATGCCGCTCGGCGGCTTCAGCCGGTTGACAATGGAAAGCTTGGACGGCGAATAGGGCGCGACAACAGGCGCGAAGACCGCCAGAAGCACGAAGATCGTCAGGATCACCAGGCCGCAGGCGACCGTCTTGCGCTTCAGCAGACGGCGAACGAATTTGCTGCCCTCGCCTTCGACTGGTTTGATTGCGATATCGGCCATCAGTAGCGCACCCTCGGATCGATCAACAGATAAAGCATGTCGATCGCAAAATTGATCAGCACGTAGAGCGCGGCGATGACGAGCAGCGCCCCTTGGATGACCGGATAGTCGCGGCGCAGAACCGCCGAGACGACGAGATTGCCGACACCCGGCAGGCCGAAGACGGTTTCGGTGACGACGGCGCCCGAAATCAGCACCGCTGCCGTCAGGCCGATCACCGTCAGGATCGGGATCAGTGCATTCTTCAGCGCGTGCTTGAGGATCACCCGGCGCTCGATCAGCCCCTTGGCGCGCGCCGTGCGGATATAATCGTCGCCGAGCACATCGAGCATCGAGGCGCGAGTGAAACGCAGGATCAGCGCCGAGGAGACGATGCCGAGCGCAAAGGCGGGCAGCGTCAGGTGATACATCCGCTCGAAGAAGGTCGAACCGGGACCGCCATAACCTGAAACCGGGAAGAGATTGAGCCTGACGGCGAAGAACTGCATCAGGATAAGACCGAGCCAGAAGCTTGGAATGCTAGCGGCAAACATCGCGAGCGTCGTTGCCGCCTGGTCGACGAAGGAGCCGCGCCGATAGGCGGCATAGATGCCGATCGGCAAGGCGATGATGCTGGCGATAGCAAGCGAGAACAGCGTCAGGAAGAAGGTCGGCTCGGCGCGGTCGAGCAAGGCCGAGGTGACAGGCATGTTGAGGAAGATCGACTGGCCGAGATCGCCCTTCAGCAGCTGGCCGATATAATAGACATATTGCAGGCCGAGAGACTGATCGAGGCCGAGCCGGGATCTGAGATCGGCAATATCCTGCGGCGTCGCATCCGGCCCGAGCATGACGGCGGCCGGATCTCCCGGCGTCACGCGCACGATGACGAAGACGATCGTGACGACGAGAAACATCACGACGATCATGCCGAACAGGCGCTGGAGGATGTAGCGTATCATGAATGCCTGGCAAACCTTTGCAGATGCTGCGAAAAATAAGACCGGTACCGGTCAGGAATGGCCGGTACCGATGGCGACGCTTACTTCTTGATCGACGCATTCCAGAAATACGGCCATGGAGCCGGCTCGACGCCTTCGAGCTTGGTCGATTCTGCCGAAACGGCGTTGAAGTCGCCGATCTTCATGAAGGGTGCGTCGGCATAGACGGCCTTCTGGACATCGGCCCAGAGCGCCACACGCTTCTTCGGATCGACTTCCGAAGTGAAGGCATCGACGGCGGCCTTGCGGGCCGGCGTATCCCACCAGCCCGGCGAGCTGGTCGAAAGCGAGCCGATGAGGGCCGGCTCCGGCAGGAAGGGGCTATGGGTGATGTAGATATCCCAGAGCTTCGGATCGGTACGGCGCTGCGTCAGCGTTGCCCAGTCCACAACCTGCATATCGACGGTGAAGCCGGCAAGTTTCAGATATTCGGCGGCGACCTGCGCCATCTTGTAATGGAACTCGTACTGGCGGCTGGTCAGAATCCGGATCGGTTCGCCGTTGTAACCGGCCTTCTTGGCGGCAGCGGCCGCCCCTTCCGGATCGGCGACGTTATAGGCGCCCTCGACGCCAGCATCCGTCGACCAGGCAAAGGTCTTCGGATAGATGGCGCCGTCGAGCGCGTAGAAATCCTTGCTGCCGAAAGCCGCGGCCAGCATGTCTTCCATGCTGAGCGCCTGGCGGATCGCCTTGCGGACTTCGACATTCTTGTTGATGCCATCGGCCGTGTTGAAGACGAAGACCGGATAACCGAAGGGCTTGAGGATGATCGGCTGCGAGGCGGTGGAGGCCTTCAGCTTGTCGTAGGATTCCACAGGGATCGAGTCGACATAATCATACTGGCCGGAAATAGCGGCCTCAACGCGGGTGTTCGGATCGGGCACCGGCACGAAGCGGATCTCATCGAGATACTGATGGCGGGCGCCGCCATAACCGTTGCTGTCGCCTTCGCGGGACTTATAGCCGTCGAAGCGGACGAGCTGGATATACTGGTCGGCCTTGCGCTCCTTCAGCATATAGGGACCGGTGCCGATGAAGTCCTTCATCGGCTCGTCCTGCTTTTCGGACGGGATGATGATCGCCGCCGAATTGTTGAAGGCAAGCAGCGAGGTCAGCGGCGCATAGGGCTGCTTCAGCGTGATGGTGAGAGTCGCCGGATCGACGGCGGTGACCTTGTCGATGAAACCGGCCACCTGCTTGCCGCGCGAGGCGATCTTCATCCAGCGGCCAAGCGAGGCGACGACATCTTCCGAGGTCATGTCGGTATTGTCGTGGAACTTGATGCCGGTCCTGAGCTTGATCGTATAGGTTTTGCCGTCGGCGCTGATCTCAGGCAGGCTTTCGGCCAGAAGCGGCGTGACGTTCCAGCTCTTGTCGAAGGTATAGAGCGTTTCGAAAATGTGCTGAGTGACGATGCCGACCAGATCGGCCGTCGACGACATCGGATCGAGCGTCGGCGGCTCACCGATCGTCGCAACGTTGATGACGCCGCCCTTTTCCTGGGCAAGGAGCGTCGAAGGCAGGGCGACGAGCGCAGTGCCGAGAAGGAATGCGACCAATGTTTTCATGTGAGGGCTCCCAATATAGTTCCACAATTATGCAATTCATCTTTTTGTAACAGAATAGGAGATGGATCGATCCTGTCAAGCACGGGCGACAGATTATGCTCGCGGCGGATACTGGGACGCCGGAAAAACACACAATCTTCGGCTGCGCCCGCCTGCAACAAGACCGCGCATTATGCCAAGGTGAGTCACTCGCCCTGCGGTGAGACTTTTAACGGAACGGGAGAACAGGATGAGCATCGATTTCAACGCCGGAAAATGGTTGAACGAACCGGCACGCTGGCTCGCGAACGAAACCGGCCTCACCCTGACGACCGATGAAAAAACCGATTTCTGGCGAGAAACCCACTACGGATTCATCCGCGACAACGGCCATTTCCTCGCCTTTCCCACGAGCAAAGGCTTCACAGCGCAAATCCGCGTCCAGGGCGAATTCCGCACGCTCTACGACCAGGCCGGCCTGATGGTGCGCATTGACGAGAAACACTGGGTGAAGACAGGCGTCGAATTCACCGACGGCGAAGCCTTCCTCAGCACCGTCGTCACCGACGGCAAGTCCGACTGGTCCGTGGCGCAGCCCTTCACGGAATTGGAGGATTTTCGCATCCGCGTGACTGTCGCCAACGGCGCAATGCGCATCCAGGCTTCGCGCGACGGCAGCTTCTGGCCGCTGCTGCGGCTCGCCCCCTTCCCGGCTGCCGATCACTACGAGGTCGGACCCACAGCCTGCACGCCGGAGCGGAGCGGACTGACGGTGCGTTTCTCCGAATTCTCGATTGGGCCGGCGATCACCAGGGATCTGCATGATTTGAGCTAGAGAGCGTCCTTTCGCGGCCCTACCGAAAGAACAAGATCAAATGACTGCGAGTGCAGCGCAGCACACTTGACAAAGACAAGCTGCCTGTATTTTACTCAAGCCTGCGGAATAGGCAGACGGCCTGCCGCGTTGACATGACTCCGATAGTCTCTGGGCAGTTTCGCCCCATGACGCCTCATCGCTCGATGGGACCAGCGTCGTGGGGTTTTTGATGTGGTCACTTCATGAATGACGCGCTGAAAATCGGCATCCTCTTTTCGACCACCGGACCCTACGGCTCGATGGGCCGCGACGCGCGCGACGGTGCCGATTTCGCGATGGCCGAATATGCCGGCGTCGACGGGCTGGCGATCGAGCCCGTCTTCTTCGACCCGCATGCCGATCTTGCCGCCTATCTCGACGGTGCGCGCCATCTTCTGCGCGCCGGCTGCCGCCATATCGTCGGCACGATTACCTCGGCGGCACGCAAGGAGGTCATCCCGCTCGTCGAGAAACATGACGGCCTGCTCTGGTATATGTGCCCCTATGAAGGCTTCGAGGCCAACGAGAACGTCATCTATGTCGGCGGCTGCCCGAACCAGCATCTGCTGCCGCTGTTCGAGCACCTGATCCCGCGTTACGGCGCAAGGCCCTATCTCGTCGGCGCCAACTATGTCTGGGGCTGGGAAATGAACCGGCTCGCCCGCGAACTCATTACCAATGCCGGCGGCGAGGTGCTTGGCGAACGCTATCTTCCGCTTGAGGAAACCGCCGTCGAGCGCATCGTCGCCGAGATCGCGCAACGCCGCCCGAGCTTCATCCTCAACAATCTGATCGGCCCCTCAAGCTACGCTTTCCTGGAGGCGATCAAGGCCCTCGGTGATCGCGACCCGGCCTTCCGCGCGGAAAACTGCCCGGTCGTGAGCTGCGACCTGATGGAATGCGAGCTCGACGATATCGCCGCCGGTGCCGCCGCCGGCCAGCTTTGCGCCGCTTCCTATTTCGACAGTATCGCGACCCCCGAAAATGCCGCCTTCAAGGCCCGTGTCACCGAGCATCACGGCGCGGAGCGGCGTGTCTCCAGCGTCTTTGCCAGCGCCTATACGGCCGTCCGGCTCTGTGTCGATGCGATCGTCGCTGCCGGCAGTGACGAGCCCGATGCCGTCCGGCGCGAGCTCTACAATAGATCCTGGCCGACGCTGTTCGGCGCGCTTTCGATCGACCGCGAGACCAATCATGCCGCCCTGCCCTTCCATCTCGGCCGGATCAACGCCGACAACGGCTTCGATGTCGTCGCCTCGCGGCCGCCGCTCGCCGCCGACCCCTACCTGACCGGCCGCAACCGACAGACCTTGCCGCGGCTGAGGGTGGTGTCATGAGAGAGACACCCAATTTCACCGGCTGGCAGGCGATGGTCCTGCATCGCGAGGACGGCAACACCGAAAGGCTGATCCGCCAGCTTCGCCTGCTCGGCATCCACGCAACCCTGCAATGGGCGCCGCTTTCGACCGCGGCACTGCCCGATCTCGTCATCGTCGATGCCGACCAGGGCTGGGACGATCTGCTGCCCTGGAATGGTGAAACGCCTGCCTGCCCCGTCGTCGCCTTGCTTGGTTCGGAAGCGCCCGGCCGCATCGCCTGGGCGCTCGGACAGGGTGCCGGCGCGATCATCGCCAAGCCGATCGCCACATCGGCCGTTTATCCGGCGCTTGTCATGGCCGTCTCCATTCATCAGGAGCGCAAGGCGACCGCGGAAAAGCTGCAATATCTCGAAGAGCGCGTCCGGCTGCGGCCGCTCGTGCACGCCGCCGTCGAAAAACTTCGGGCCGCACGCGGTATCGACGAGGAGAGTGCTTACGCAATCCTGCGCAATTGCGCCATGCGCCGCCGCCTGCCGATGGAGCAGATATCAGCCTTCATCCTGGCGGGTGCAGAACCTCTGCCGGAGGCGGGCTGATGCATGTGCTGAAACAGATGATCCGCCAGCCGACCGCCCTCTTCGGCCTGATCGTCGTCACACTCGTCATCGGGCTCGCAATTGCAGCGCCGTGGATCGCGCCGTTCAGCCCGGACGAGCAGATGTTTGACGGCCTCTCGCTCGAAGGCGCGCCGCTGCCGCCGGGCGGTCCCTATCTGCTCGGCACCGACACGCTCGGCCGCGACCTCTTCTCCCGCCTGCTCTTCGGTGCCCGCACCTCGCTGATCATCGGCCTTGTCGCCAATGGCATCGCGGTGGCGATCGGCCTCTTCGTTGGCATCGTTGCCGGTTATCTCCGCGGGCTGCCGGGCAACATCCTGATGCGCTTCACCGATCTGATGATGGCCTTTCCGGCGCTGCTGCTCGCCATCGTGCTCGCGGCATTGCTGAAGCCGAGCCTGTGGATCGTCGCCATGGTGATCGCGCTCGTCAACTGGGTGCAGGTCGCCCGCATCGTCTATACCGAGACGCGCGGCCTGGTGGAGCGCGACTTCATCATGGCCGAGCGCTCGCTCGGCGCCGGCCATATGCGCGTGCTCTTCATGCATATCCTGCCGCATCTCGTGCCGACGGCAATCGTCTGGGGAACACTCGGCATCGCCACCACCGTGCTGCTCGAGGCCACACTCTCCTTCCTCGGCGTCGGCGTCCAGCCGCCGCAGCCCTCCTGGGGCAATATCATCTTCGAGAGCCAAAGCTATTTCCAGGCCGCCCCCTGGCTGGTCTTCATTCCCGGCGCGATCATCCTTCTGACGGCGCTTTCCTTCAATCTGGTGGGCGACGCGCTGCGCGACATTCTCGACCCGACCCAGCGCGGGAGGGGCTGATGGCGTCCCTCATGCTGCGCAGGTTGGCGCAGGCGGCTCTCATCCTGCTCGGCGTAGCGGCCATCACCTTCGTGCTGCTCTACGCCCTTCCGGCCGATCCTGCCCGCATGATCGCCGGCCGCAGCGCTACGGCCCAGACGGTCGCCAACATCCGCCATGAGCTCGGCCTCGACCAGCCGCTGCTGGTCCAGTTCGGCACCTATCTCGGCAATCTGCTGCACGGCAATCTCGGCCGCTCCTATGCGCAGAAGACCGATGTCTGGACGCTGATTGCCGCCCGCCTGCCGGCGACGCTGACACTGATGCTTGCCGGCATCGTCGTCGAGGTGGTGCTCGGCCTGACGCTCGGCACCATCGCCGCGGTGCGCCGCGGCGGCTTCGTCGACCGGCTGGTGATGATGGCCTCCTTTGTCGGCACCTCGGCGCCGCAGTTCCTCGTCGCTCTGCTGCTGCTCTACCTGCTGGCGGCAACGCTCGGCTGGTTTCCGATGAGCGGCTACGGCAGCTTCTCGCATCTCGTCCTGCCGGCCGTCACACTCGGCATATGCGGCGCCGGCTGGTACGCCCGCATGGTGCGCTCATCGATGATCGACGTGCTGAACCAGGATTATGTCCGCACGGCGCGCGCCAAGGGCCTTTCCTCGAAGCGCGTCATCCTGCGGCATGCACTGCCCAATGCCGTGCTGCCGATCATCGCGATGATCGGCATCGATATCGGCCAGTTCATGGGCGGCGTGGTCGTGGTCGAAGCGGTCTACGGCTGGCCCGGCATCGGCCAGCTCGCCTGGCAGGCGATCCAGCAGGTCGACATCCCGATCATCATGGGCGTCACGCTGACGTCGGCGCTCGCCATCATCATCGGCAATCTGCTTGCCGACCTCGTCGCGCCGGTCATCGATCCGCGCATCCGCACACGCTGACAGCAACCAAAGAAGGGGAACCAAGATGTTCAAACGCTGGCTGCAACAGACGACCATGGCAACGATGGTGGCGCTCGCCCCATTATCCGTCATGGCCGAGGAAACGCCTAAGCAGGGCGGCGATATCGTCGTCACCTACAAGGACGACATCACCACGCTCGACCCGGCGATCGGCTACGACTGGGTCAACTGGTCGATGATCAAGAGCCTCTATTCCCGCCTGATGGACTATGCGCCCGGCACGCCGAACCCGGTTCCCTCGCTTGCCGAAAGCTTCACCGTTTCGCCCGATGGCTTGACCTATACCTTCAAGCTGCACAAGGGTGTGAAGTTCTCGAACGGCCGTGAGGTCGTCGCCTCCGACGTGAAATATTCGATCGAACGCGCCGTCGACCCGAAGACGCAAGGCCCCGGCGCCGGCTTCTTCGGCGCCATCAAGGGCTTCGAGGATGAAACCGGCGGCAAGACGACGACGCTCTCCGGCATCGAGACGCCGGATGATAGCACCGTCATCTTCAACCTCTCGCGCCCCGACGCCACCTTCCTGCACGTGCTTGCGATCAACTTCGCCTCGGTCGTGCCGAAGGAAGCCGTCGAGGCGGCCGCCGGCGACTTCGGCAAGAAGCCGGTCGGCTCCGGCACCTTCATCCTGAAGGATTGGACGATCGGCCAGCAGCTCGTTTTCGAGCGCAACAAGGATTATTTCGTCAAGGGCGTTCCCTATATCGACAGCTTTAAGGTCGAAGTCGGCCAGGAGCCGCTGGTGGCGCTCTTGCGCCTGCAGAAGGGCGAGGTCGATATTGCCGGCGATGGCATTCCGCCGGCGAAGTTCCTCGAAATCAAGAATTCGGCCGACGGCGCGCAGATGATCGTCGACGGCGAACAGCTGCACACCGGCTACATCACGCTGAACACCAAGTTGAAGCCCTTCGACACCGTCAAGGTTCGCCAGGCGCTGAACATGGCGATCAACAAGGACCGCATCACCCGCATCCTCAACGGTCGCGCAACGCCTGCCAACCAGCCGCTGCCGCCGCTGATGCCGGGCTACGACAAGGCCTTCACCGGCTATGCCTATGACGTGGCGAAAGCCAAGGCGCTGCTGGCCGAAGCCGGCTATCCCGATGGCTTCGAGACCGTGCTCTACTCCACCAACACCGATCCGCAGCCGCGTATCGCCCAGGCGATCCAGCAGGATCTGGCCGCCATCGGCGTCAAGGCCGAAGTCCGGGCGCTGGCCCAGGCAAACGTCATCTCGGCCGGCGGCACGGAAGGCGAAGCGCCGATGATCTGGTCGGGCGGCATGGCCTGGATCGCCGACTTCCCGGATCCGTCCAACTTCTATGGCCCGATCCTCGGTTGCGCCGGTGCGGTTCCGGGCGGCTGGAACTGGTCATGGTACTGCAACGCCGATCTCGACAAGCGGGCCGTTGCCGCCGACTCCATGTCCGATCCGGCAAAGGCGACCGAACGCACCGCCGCCTGGGGCAAGATCTTCACCGACATCATGGCCGATGCGCCGTGGATCCCTGTCATCAACGAACGCCGCGTCGTCGCCAAGTCGCTGCGCATGGGCGGTGCTGACAACATCTACATCGATCCGACCCGCGTCATCAATTACGACGCGATCTTCGTGAAGCAATAAGCCCTGAAGAAACAAAGCCTTCCCGGTTCCTGCCGGGAAGGCATCATAAAATTGAGGGAGACATGACATGTGCATCGCCTGCACCCATACCATCCACCGCGCCCAGCATAATTTCGGCTGGAACAAGGATTTCGCCCCCGCCGTCGTCGCCAAGCCCGGCGAGACGATCCACTTCGAATGCATGGATTCATCAGGTGGCCAGCTCGGAAGCGACGCGACGCTGGAAACGCTGAACGCGCTCGATTTCGGCAAGATCAATCCCGTCTCCGGCCCGGTCTATATCGAAGGCGCCAAGCCCGGCGATGCGCTGAAGGTGACGCTGCGCAAGTTCATCCCCTCGGGCGTCGGCTGGACGGCCAATATCCCAGGCTTCGGCCTGCTCGCCGATCAGTTCACGGATCCGGCGCTGCACGTGTGGTCCTATGACGCCAACAGCATGGTGCCCGCTCTATACGGTCCGGGCGGCCGCGTACCTCTGAAGCCCTTCGCCGGCACGATCGGCGTCGCACCCGCCGAGCCCGGCACCCATTCCGTCGTTCCCCCACGTCGCGTCGGCGGCAACATGGACATCCGCGACCTGACGGCGGGGGTGACGCTCTATCTGCCCGTCGAGGTCGACGGCGCGCTGTTTTCAATCGGTGATACCCATGCCGCCCAGGGCGATGGCGAAGTCTGCGGCACGGCGATCGAAAGCCAGATGAACGTCGAAGCGACGATTGAGCTCGTCAAGGACGCCAAGCTGCAGACGCCGCGCTTCACCACGACCGAACCGGTGACCCGCCATCTCGACGGCGCCGGCTACGAAGTGACGACAGGCATTGGCCCTGATCTGATGACCGGGGCGCGCGAAAGCGTCATGCGGATGATCGATCTTCTCGGCGCCGAACACTGCATGAGCGCCATCGATGCCTATCTGCTCTGCTCGGTCTGCGGCGATCTCCGGATCAGCGAGATCGTCGACCAGCCGAACTGGGTGGTTTCCTTCTACTTCCCGAGGATCGTGTTCGCGTGAACGAAGCCATGCCAGCCGCAGCGCCGGTGCTCAGCCTTCGCAATCTGAACGTCGATGCCCGCACACCCGAAGGCCGCAAGCCGGTGCTCCAGGATATCAGCTTCGAGCTTGCAAGCGGCGAAACGCTCTGCATTGCCGGCGAATCCGGCTCCGGCAAGTCGGTCACCTCGCTGTCGATCATGGGGCTCTTGCCGAAAGCCTCGCTGAAGGTCGCCTCCGGCAGCGTGCTGCTTGGCGAGCGCGACCTGCTCAAGCTTTCCGACCGGGCGATGCGCAGCGTGCGCGGCGGCGATATCGCCATGGTGTTCCAGGAGCCGATGACCTCGCTGAACCCGGTCATGTCGGTCGGCAGCCAGCTGACCGAGGCAATCCGCGCGCACCAGGGCAGCGAGAACGCCGAGGCGGTGGCGCTGAAGATGCTCGACGCCGTGCAGATCACCGAGCCGGCGCGGCGACTGAAGCAATATCCGCATGAGCTTTCCGGCGGCATGCGCCAGCGGGTGATGATCGCCATGGCGCTCTCCTGCCGGCCGAAGGTGCTGATCGCCGACGAGCCGACGACCGCGCTCGACGTCACCGTGCAGGCGCAGATCCTCCGGCTGATGCGCGAGTTGAAGCGCGAATTCGGCGCCTCGATCATCCTCATCACCCACGACATGGGCGTCGTCGCCGAAATGGCCGATCGCGTCGTCATCATGCAGAATGGCAGGATCGTCGAGCAAGGAACGGCGCTCGCCATCTTCCAGCGACCGAAGGAGGCCTATACCCAGCAATTGCTGGCCGCCGTCCCGCGGCTCGGCGCGCTTGCCGGCACCGACCGTCCGCCGCGCATCACCCAACGCGCCGTCGAGACACTGCATCCGGATCGCACGCCGGTCCTGAACGTGCGCGACCTCACCGTCACCTATGGCAATGCCGCAAGCCGGTTTTTCAAGGGCAAGCCGCCGGTCGCAGCCGTGGAAGGCGTGTCCTTCGATATCCTGCCGGGTGAAACGCTCGGCCTCGTCGGCGAAAGCGGCTCCGGCAAATCGACGACGGGCAAGGCCGTCCTCGGTCTCATCCCCTTCAAGGGCAACGTCCTGATCGACGGCCATGACATCGCCGGCCTCAGCCAGCGTGAGATGCGGCCCGTGCGCCGCTCGGCGCAGATGATATTCCAGGATCCCTATGCCTCGCTCGACCCGCGCACGGCCGTCGGCAAGGCGATCGGCGAACCGATGGTCATCCACGGTATCGGCAACCACAGCGAACGGCAGGACCGCGTCGCCGAACTGCTGCGCCGGGTCGGCCTGACGCCTGATGCGGCGACGCGCTACCCGCACGAATTTTCGGGCGGCCAGCGCCAGCGCATCTGCATTGCCCGGGCGCTGGCGCTGGAGCTCAAGTTGATCGTCGCCGACGAAAGCGTCGCGGCCCTTGACGTCTCCGTCCGCGCCCGGGTGCTCGACCTGCTGCTCGAACTCCAGGAAACGATGGGGCTCGCCTATCTGTTCATCTCCCACGACATGGCGGTGGTCGAGCGCATGTCCCACAACGTAGCTGTCATGCGCGCCGGCCGCATCATCGAAACCGGCACACGGCGGGAAATCTTCGAGAACCCCAGAGATGACTACACCCGCGCGCTGATCGCCGCGGTTCCGATCCCCGATCCGGAGGTCTATCGCGGCAGGGAAGCGCATGCGTGATTGAGGGTACTTGGTATCGCATTTGAGATCAGGTGATTCCGTCGTTGTATGGCGCCTTACGCAAGACTTCCTCGATTTCCAATTCTCTTTTTAGCCGCCATTCCTTTGACGCGAGTTCCAATAGCCTAAGCTGCTCCTGAAACATAAGCCTTCTGAATTCCGTGCCTGGCTTGCCATGCGTGGCCGCATGGCTGGAAGCCATGTCATGCGTTATGTCCGAAAATAGAAAATACAAAACATCGTCGATTGACGAGCATTTCACTCTCTCCAGTTCGACGCCACGCTCTTCAACGACGTAATATATTTCGTCATTGTCTCTAAGGTCGACGTATGGCGTTGCCATCCCGTCACCTTGAAATTGCACGATGGTTTTTGACCTGCCACTGAGAATTTCCTCCAGAATGGATTAGAGTCCGGCCTATTAAGGGACGGACGAATGAAGAAGCAGAGATTTACGGAAGAGCAGATTATCGGTGTGCTGAAGGAGCAGGAGGCTGGCGCGAAGGCGGCCGACCTCTGCCGCAAGCACGGGATTTCAGAAGCGACGTTTTATAACTGGAAAGCCAAATATGGCGGCATGGAAGTCTCCGAGGCGAAGCGGCTGAAGGCGCTTGAGGACGAGAATACCAGGCTGAAGAAGCTGTTGGCCGAACAGATGCTTGATGCAGCCGCGCTCTGCGAGCTTCTTGCAAAAAAATGGTAGGGCCTGCCGCCAAGCGTGAAGCCGTCACGCATCTGAAGGCCGTCATGGGTCTTTCGGAACGGCGGGCCTGCCAGATCGTATCCGCCGACCGCAAGACGATCCGTTATCGGTCCAATCGACCGCCGGAGGTCGATCTGCGAGCGAAGCTGCGTGACCTCGCTAATGAGCGACGGCGTTTCGGCTACCGGCGGCTATTCATCCTGCTTCGGCGAGACGGAGAGCCGTCCGGGGTCAATCGCATATACCGTCTTTATCGCGAGGAAGGGCTTTCCGTTCGCAAGCGAAAGGCCCGTCGGCGTGCTGTCGGCACGCGTGCGCCGATCCTGGTCGAAGCGAAGGCCAATGCCCGCTGGTCGCTGGATTTCGTCCACGACCAGTTTGCCTGCGGTAGACGCTTCCGGGTGCTAAACGTTGTCGATGATGTGACGCGCGAATGCCTGGCGGCAATCCCCGACACGTCGATCTCCGGTCGCCGTGTTGCTCGGGAACTGACGACGCTGATCGAACGACGCGGCAAGCCTGACATGATTGTCTCCGACAACGGCACCGAATTCACCTCGAATGCCATTCTTGCCTGGTCGAAGGATCACAAGGTCGAGTGGCACTACATCGCGCCGGGAAAGCCAATGCAGAACGGCTATGTCGAGAGTTTCAACGGTCGCATGCGCGACGAGTTGCTCAACGAGAGCCTCTTCTTCGGCCTCGATCATGCCCGCAGCGCCATCGCTGAATGGGCTGAGGATTATAACCATTTCCGGCCGCACTCATCGCTCGGATATCAGACCCCGGCAGACTATGCCGGGACCATCGCCGCAACCGGCTCCAACGCTGCGCAAGATGAAAGCTTCGCGTTTCCGCCGGTTGCTCACACCGCGCCATTTGGCGTATTCAAAGCCGCCGAGGCTCTAACCGCCGCTGGATGAAAGTTCAGTGGCAGGTCATTTTTCCGGTAGGCAGCCTAATTTTTTGCGCGACCTCCAGGAAGCGGTTCTCTATTGACCTTGCCCCGTTGAAATAATCCATTTTGAAGTAAGCTCTGGCCCATTGAGAGGACCAGGGAATGAAGCGCAATCGTTTCACAGACGAACAGATCATCGGCATTCTGAAGGAGCACGAGGCTGGCGCGCCGGTCTCGGAGCTTTGCCGCAAGCACGGCGTCAGCGATGCCAGCATCTATAAATGGAAAGCCAAGTTCGGCGGCATGGACGTATCCGAAGCCAAGCGGCTGAAGACGCTGGAAGACGAGAACACGAAGCTGAAACGGCTCCTGGCAGATGCGATGCTCGACAATGCGGCTTTGAAGGACCTTTTGGGAAAGAAGTGGTGACGCCCGCAGCAAGGCGGAAAGCTGTCGCTCATCTGATGGATCACCACCAGATGAGCGAACGGCGGGCGTGTAAAGCCATCGGGTTTTGCCGAATGACGATCCGTTACGAAACCAGCCGCGGCGACGATCATGGCCTTCGCGAGCGCATGAAGGCGTTGGCGAATGAACGCCGCCGCTTTGGCTATCGACGCCTTCATGTACTGCTCAGGCGCGAGGGACACCTTGTGAACCACAAAAAGCTTTTCCGGCTCTATCGGGAGGAGAAGCTCACCGTGCGCAAGCGCGGCGGGCGGAAGCGAGCGATAGGCACACGAGCACCGATGCTGATCCCGCTTGCCGCCAATGATCGCTGGTCACTGGACTTCGTGTCGGATCAACTCACCGATGGACGCAGGTTCCGGGTGCTTACGGTCGTCGACGATTGTACCAGGGAATGCCTGGGCCTCATCGCCGATACGTCCCTTTCCGGCCTGCGGGTTGCCCGTGAGCTGGACCGGATCATCGAGGGACGAGGCAAGCCGAAGATGATCGTCAGCGACAACGGCAGCGAGTTCACCAGCAACAAGATCCTGCAATGGACGGATCGGACCAAGGTGGAATGGCACTACATCGCACCGGGCAAACCGATCCAGAACGCCTTCATCGAAAGCTTCAATGGGCGGCTGCGAGACGAGTTCCTGAATGAAACGCTCTTCTCGTCACTGACCCATGTTCGATCAGCGCTTTCAAACTGGCGCAGCGATTACAACGATCATCGACCGCACTCTGGACTCGGCTGGATGACACCTGCCGAGTTCGCTCAGACAATCAACCCGCGACGTGATGCGGCGCTACGCAGCCGGAACGGCTCCGCACCGCTTCACGCCGCTACCGCCCAGAATACAGCAACCCAAAACCGCTGGAGCGAACTCAAAACTGGATAAAACTTGGGGGCAAGGTCACTATCTCTGCCCTTTTCGCCATGCTGCTACCTTAGACCCCGAAGTTTCATCCGGCGGCGATTGGAACCTCGACGATTTTGGATGCTCCAATTGGCACAGGTGATAGCAACCGGCGGAAACGCGTAAACTTCACAAAACATATGGTCGCGTGGTTCGACAATTCGGCAGATGCCTCATACATCGCCCACCCTGCCTAGCCGTTTGAGAAATTGGTAACAGCCCAGAAGTCTTCAGAGGTGCTTCTAACCCAATAACGATGGTATGTCGGGATCATATGCTCAAAATCGCCTTCAGCCCCCCACCAACCATCAAGCACGACCGCTTCATAGGAACGACCATGCACCATATGCATAAATATTTTGCGGTCGTAATTAATGTAGAACTTCGGCCGCTTCGAAAACAGCCGTATCCGCAGCTGAACCAGTTCTTCTCGCATCGGCGTGTTGAATAAAAGCTCCGTCTCCAACTCAGCATACTGGCCTTCGTCTTCCGAGAAGAGCTCCCGGCGCAGCAAAGTCCGCTGAGTCAACCTTCGCGGTTTCACCATCCCTATATCGGGGAAAGAGATCCGCGGTGAGCTGCGGAATGCCGTTGCGAAATTCACTCTGCAATTTCTTGCTCCACTGTTGGGCTGTTAAACCAGCGGGCATAAATCTGCGATACCGTTGCTCAGTACACATGGCATCAATGTTTTTCTGTTGATCAGGGGTAAAGTAATCAACCTGATCTATCAGCCAAATAGCTTCACCTCGATGGACGACAAAACCTACACACTGCTCCCTTGAAACCAGAGCTTTGCGTAATTCGTGATCAATTTCTGTCAAATTCATTGAAGAACGTTTAGCTACGCTTTTTGCTTCGACTGGACATCCTCTCATTCCATTCTGCTTGCGTGATAACCCTTCCTGAATTTTCAACCTTCTTTCGAACGTCCCCGTCGGGATCGCTTCTGAAATAGACGTCAAAAACGCCGTCCTCATCCCGCCAAATTTCGATTTGGCGTCGCAAACACTGGTACAGAGCCTTGTTCGTCCGTGACGGAGTCGCGAGATTAACTACGAAATCAACGAGAATATTCTTTCTATTAAGCTTCGTCTTCCAAAGAAATATACTATCAAGGAGAGCATCTACGTTCCATCCAAAATAATCAGGTAGCACCCCCTGGCCCCAAAACATCTGAAATAAATCTTCGTCGCGCTCCACAATTCTATCGAGCCGGACCACTAAATCGTATCCAACCGTCGGGTCTGGCGCTTTATTGTAGTAGATCATTTCATAGATCCTCAAAGCTTCCATAGTGATTCGGACTGAACCAGATACTGCCGTCCGTTGAGTATAGAAGTCTGGCGGTGCTGCCAACAACAAGCCGCGTGCCTTAGCCCCGGCTTGAACATCCTTTCTCCAGCCTTCAACGTCGCCGTGGTATCCAACCGCATGGAACAAAGGGCCATTCGGCGGTGTGATCCTACATCCTCGTTCATTCATTCCACCGCGTGTTGCTGCCCTTGGGCAACAGAAGAAGTGAGACTTCGAAATTGCTTACGAAAATTACTTTTTCCATCATCGGAGAAATAGACGATTTCGACCCCATCGACGTGATCGACACCTGGAATGACGCGTGCGTCATCTCGTTCGATCTTGCCTCCATATTCTTTCCAGCCTGTCTAGTTCACTTCCCACGCCTCCTCCTTGATCGCGCATTCAAGTACACCAATCTCAAGCAGCCCGAGCGATCCAGCAGTGTAAAAATTCCTACTGATCAACTGGCCTTTTACGGTTGAGAGTAACAATGTCGTCTCATGTCACCATACCGGGGGCGCCCAAACCAAACGTCAAACATTCTTTAACATTGCTTTATATTCGCTTAGCGCTTCGAGGGTCGCATCGATTTCTGGCGCATACTCTGGGACTTCCCGCCGGTAGGCTTCCAGAAGTGCAATGCTGTCGTCAACCCGATAGCTTGTCCTGCACATGCCATAGAAAGTTTCAAATAAGTTCTTCAACGATCGTCTTTCCGAGTATTTCGCCCTGGAAAACTCTCCAATCAGTGTGTCGCCTGAAAATTCAAGGCTTTTACCATAGTAAAGCGCTGAAAGTACTGCTCCTATACGCTCCTCAGGGCTGTTATCCGTTCTTGAAAGCGTTTCAACGATGTCTTCCTCGCCTTTCCTTTCCGGTGCTTCATATCTCATCCAATAGGTCTCCCCTTCGGCGTGAACAGCCCTGCTCGGATAGGGGCATCCTTTTCAATTTGTCTGACCTTGCCCCGTTGAAATAATCCATTTTGAAGTAAGCTCTGGCCCATTGATAAGCCCGCTGGGCGGAGGCGATCAGGCCGGGATTGTCGAGATCGCCGTAGCCTTTGTAGCGAGTACTATATTATTCCAAGAAACAGATATCCAGTCGATCCACTTTCCACGAAACCATTTTTCCGCGGAGAAACCCAAAATCCTCAGAGAGAACGTCATCAAAAAAAGCTATTGCTCCACAGTTAATATTTCCCTCGTCCAACATGCCAGTCAATAAGTATGAGTAGTCTGTTCCCGTCCGAAAAATTGACGGCAATTCATCGTTAGATTCTTCAATAAAATACTCATTCAACACAACAGCAACCAGTTCTACTTCGTATACTTCTCCGACATGTACTGGATACGGCATATAACTCGCGAAGCAAGTTAGCCTCTCCTCACAAATTAGCACTGAAACCTCTTCTTCGATATCATCTCCTATTTTCTCGATTAGCGCAGAATATATCAATTTATTGACCTTATCGTTTTATCCATTGGATCTCCATTTAGCATTTTCCAAAAGCTATTCCCGCTGACCTTGCCCCCAAGTTTTATCGCATGTAATTCCGCTTCAGGATTTCGACAAAAGCATCGGACATACCGTTCGAATGGAAGCGCAAGTCTGTTGCGGCTGACCTTGCCCCCAAGTTTTATCCAGTTTTGAGTTCGCTCCAGCGGTTTTGGGTTGCTGTATTCTGGGCGGTAGCGGCGTGAAGCGGTGCGGAGCCGTTCCGGCTGCGTAGCGCCGCATCACGTCGCGGGTTGATTGTCTGAGCGAACTCGGCAGGTGTCATCCAGCCGAGTCCAGAGTGCGGTCGATGATCGTTGTAATCGCTGCGCCAGTTTGAAAGCGCTGATCGAACATGGGTCAGTGACGAGAAGAGCGTTTCATTCAGGAACTCGTCTCGCAGCCGCCCATTGAAGCTTTCGATGAAGGCGTTCTGGATCGGTTTGCCCGGTGCGATGTAGTGCCATTCCACCTTGGTCCGATCCGTCCATTGCAGGATCTTGTTGCTGGTGAACTCGCTGCCGTTGTCGCTGACGATCATCTTCGGCTTGCCTCGTCCCTCGATGATCCGGTCCAGCTCACGGGCAACCCGCAGGCCGGAAAGGGACGTATCGGCGATGAGGCCCAGGCATTCCCTGGTACAATCGTCGACGACCGTAAGCACCCGGAACCTGCGTCCATCGGTGAGTTGATCCGACACGAAGTCCAGTGACCAGCGATCATTGGCGGCAAGCGGGATCAGCATCGGTGCTCGTGTGCCTATCGCTCGCTTCCGCCCGCCGCGCTTGCGCACGGTGAGCTTCTCCTCCCGATAGAGCCGGAAAAGCTTTTTGTGGTTCACAAGGTGTCCCTCGCGCCTGAGCAGTACATGAAGGCGTCGATAGCCAAAGCGGCGGCGTTCATTCGCCAACGCCTTCATGCGCTCGCGAAGGCCATGATCGTCGCCGCGGCTGGTTTCGTAACGGATCGTCATTCGGCAAAACCCGATGGCTTTACACGCCCGCCGTTCGCTCATCTGGTGGTGATCCATCAGATGAGCGACAGCTTTCCGCCTTGCTGCGGGCGTCACCACTTCTTTCCCAAAAGGTCCTTCAAAGCCGCATTGTCGAGCATCGCATCTGCCAGGAGCCGTTTCAGCTTCGTGTTCTCGTCTTCCAGCGTCTTCAGCCGCTTGGCTTCGGATACGTCCATGCCGCCGAACTTGGCTTTCCATTTATAGATGCTGGCATCGCTGACGCCGTGCTTGCGGCAAAGCTCCGAGACCGGCGCGCCAGCCTCGTGCTCCTTCAGAATGCCGATGATCTGTTCGTCTGTGAAACGATTGCGCTTCATTCCCTGGTCCTCTCAATGGGCCAGAGCTTACTTCAAAATGGATTATTTCAACGGGGCAAGGTCACGGCTGCTGATCAAAGCGGAGGGGTCAATGCCTCATCATCGAACTTCCGGATTTCAATTACTCCTAGTCCGGACTTAAGCTTGACTCCCCACGGCCCAATTCGAATTTTAACAATTCGTCCATCGTGATGCGTAATCCAAAAATCCACTTTAGAGACCTGCGGTCCCTCATGACGGATAGCTGAATAGTGCTTTGCTGCGAGATCCAGGTGACTTTCATCACCCTTAAATACACAGTCAGTTATTTTTGGACCAAATCCGTCCGCTGGAACCCACTTTGTCTGTGGGTAACGGATCCATTGCTTTCGCGTTGAATCTTTCAGATAATTAGTACCTAACTGGGTTCGCAAATCGGCAGTAAACACTAAAGATCCATCGTCCTGCTCGGCATAAGCCGTCACGCTCGACCGGGTAGCGTTCATGGTTGCCGCGTATGCAAAGTTGACGATTTCACAAGATGGGTCTTCGCCATTGTCACTGTTAGCTTCCGCCGGTTGAACTGCGCTAATAACGACCAAGGTCGCCCCCGCCAATCCCATCAAAAGTTCAGAGATGCACTTCATGAATCGCCCCTATCTTGAAGGCCTCATCATGTACTCAGATGACTCTGATGCAAAGCTAGATTGAAGTGCAACGAAGCGGTGTGCCACTCGCACGTTGTCGGGTAGACTTTCGATTTGATGGCAGGCAACTTTGCCAGAAGCCGTCGTTAGATTTCAGCCAAGCGGTTTGCGATGAGTTCCGCCTTCATCCAATGGGTCTCTGTGTGGACATGTCCTTCCCTGACATATTCCCCCACGCATTCAGGCATGGCATTCTCCGCGAACGCGCCCGAGTCCTTGCCACAAAGCCCTCTTGCTTATTCAGATCCAGCGTTTTTGCCAAATCATCGAATAAACCTGGCCGGTAAGGACCACGATAAATTGTCGGAACGGGCGGGTGATTCTCACCGATGATACGCTCCTCGTCGGCAAGTTGAGGCGAAATCCCGGCGCCAAACGCTTTTAGTCAATCGCGGGGAGGATGATAGCGGCTGTCAGGACTTCGCGCATGAGTTCGGTATTTCGCCAAAACTCAGGCGGTTTCCGCACTTACAAACAATCGACGGCATTGTTTACGTCCCAATTACAACAACGTCTTTGATGTTCGTTATAATTTGAGTTAGGCCCCTGTCATCTCTCAATTCGGTAGACCTACCAAAACTTGGGGCAGGCGGCGAAAGAACCCCTTAGGCTGCGCAGCAACGGCCAATCGAGATCGCTTTCCAAGCGCGCTTCAAGGCGTATCATCCCTTGTGAAATGATTGGTTCAAGTACTTGAATTGTGGTTTCAAAGGATGTTGCAGTTCGCTCGATGACAAAACGGAAGTTTTCGCTCATGTCCACAAGCCTGAGGATTTTCGGTTCTTGCGATGAAAGGCCGGTTGTAAATTCATCCCACACGTCCGTATCGAACCAAACATCTGTCGCCAGGTAGGAAAAACACCCAGTCGAATGCTTTATGCTCAACCGGACGCTCCAACGCGTTGAGCGATGATCGTTTGGATCCAGCTCTAAAAACCCCAGCTCCAAGGAAAGGCTTTCCGATTCAAAAATCACATCAGTCATGGACATACAGGGCATGCTTGATCACAGGGAGGAGGTCCTCTGGTCTTTTGCTGAAAATCAGTTCCCAGCCGTTTGCATTGTAAATCTTATCAAATTCGATGCTGCCAGCAGAGGATATTTCTCTTACTCGCCGAATGCGGAGACGACACACTGCAAATACCATCGGAATACCGCGTGACTGCTCTATTTGGGGCTATTCAATTCCGAAAATATGTCGATGTTCCTCCCGCATTCGTTTGCCGAGAAGTTTGACGACGGGGCCACATAAAGACTCGTCTGGCAGAAGATGCTCGACAAATGAAACCGAGATCAATTCTGTCAACCATTCACTTTGGCCCAAGAAATTATCCTCCAAGTAGGCGAGGAAGCTTCTCACCCACTCATCGTCAGGAACTCGTTCAACAAGGCGGCAATAATCTGCCATTAATAAATGAGGTAAGATTTCACCGTCATTGTCTTTCAAATGTTCGGAAATACATCTTCAAGCTGCCTAAATTTGAAAGCCGCCCCCGCTGTAAATGCCACGCAGACAGCTGGTGTCATAGCATTCCTTTGAGCGACATCGCGCTGGCGCGGCCTACAATGAATCAACGCGATCTACGACGATCATCCCAAGGCACGAAAACGGGATCGGGATCCATATCACCGGCTTGGAAGGTCGGCACAAGCTCGCCGATCTTGTTCGGTATCTTCACTACATTCGCCCTGATAAGCTGTTTGATTTCATCACGATATTGCAGAGCCCTTTTCTCTTGCACCTCTTTTTCGGCGTCCGATTTCGGCTGTCGCGATTTGGTATGCTGAAGTCGTCTTTGAAAGTATGGCGCTCCAACTCTTTCGTTTTGAATATGCATGGACCCGCCATGCATGATAGGTTCACCTGGCTCTTCATCCATTTCATCAAGTATATCTAGAATATCTTGCGTAGCCATGACTATTATCCGGCACCCTCTCGAGTGAGCCAGGAAAAAATTTAGAATATGCCCCGATCGCCTGTATAATTCCTCCCGATCCTCTGACTGATCGCAGTGAGGAATACCGTCAAAAAACGTATGATCTTCCAAGATCCCGATTTCCGGGACAGCAGGATGGGTCCTTTGCTTACCAACAGCGATCATGTCCCCGGTATCGAGATTCAAAAGCATGTAATCAACCGACATTTCGACCTCTACTTTGGATAGGAATACACAAGTTTACCCTGTGCCGTGTAAATCGTTATAGTTGGCGCGTTCTGGTCGTACAGGGCATCCGACATGACATTTTTCATGGCCTGTTCGGCTGTCCCGCGGCTCAGATTAGCGGCGCGGCCGTCTATGACAATCGAAGCCCCCGAGGCCACCCGGGTTTTAGAGTCAATTTTTTCCAGGATAGAACGTTGCACCGTGACGGTGCTATTCTTTGATACGGTCGCCAACTCGAAACGCTGGTCGTTTATTATGAAGTCCAGGCCTCCGTTCTTGGATCCGCCAAGAATAACGACCTTGTTTCCCGAATTCGCAGAATCATATGCAAATTGTATCTCTTCTTGGGAAACACTCTTCAGGGATGCTGCAAAAACAGAACCGCCGTTTGTACCGACACTTTCGCCCTTGGCCAAGACGTCGAACTCAGACTGCGCCGCCTCGAACACTTCGGAAGCGCGGGTTTTCGTGCTCTGCTGAATAAACTTATTGATATCCGGTCCGCAGGCGTTGTGCACCCACACTGGCTGGGCATTGTCGTTGTCCGCTTGCTTTACGAAGTAGGTATGAAAGTCCGCAATCGTCAGATTGTAGGCATCGAGCTGCTTGTTTTCGGTACGAACTCCAACGACCTCGCTCCAGCCGCCGTCCGCATCGAACAGTTGCTGACCAATCTTAAGATCACGCGCCGTAACCCACGAACCGTTGACAAATCGCGCCATTACATCGCGACCCTCCGAGAATGCTGCGTTACTTGCCAATCTTTGCTTCGAGATCGCGAAGAAAGGATGCGTCAGCGTCGTGGTTATGGTTTGCCGATGACCTCCTTTTTCCATCCGAAGTGTCAGATATACCGTCTTAGAATGTCTGTTACCGAATTGCGCAAGCACGGGTTTAAATCCCTCATGCCCAAGCTCATCTCGTGACCAAACTTGGGTGCTCCCCGGCTGAATATTGCGGATTGCGGTAAAACCTTGATCGGTCTTCACAAGGGTTGAGCCGTCAAATGAACAAGCAGAGCATGAGCCTCCAACGCACTCACCGACTTCATCGGCTTCGTTGTCAGCATTGGTAGGAAGCCCGTCGACATTTACACCGGAGGCCTTGAACTTCGCGAAGAGCGTCAACACCTGCAGGAGGGCGAGAAGGTCGCCGTTGTTAGCTTTCGCGATAAGCGATGGGATGGCGGTAAAGCCAGAAGGATCGCGAATGAGAAGATAGATAAGCTTTGACCCGTCGCGTTTTTCTTGTTCGGAAAGCTTATCGAGCCCGTTAGGCGCCATGATTTTCCAGATTTGTTCCAGGCCACCATTGTCTTGCAGCTCTTTGAGAGCAGCTTGATACTGATCTTCGGGAAGAAGCCATGAGGCCGTGCCACTATAGCTGGAAAGCGCTGCCACCATATTGGCGAACACAGCATCGCAGCCGGCTGCTTGGAACCCGCCTGGCTGGCAAGCTACGTAAGCATCCTGCTGTTGCTTATCCTTTGCCTCCAGGCGCGTCTGCTCACCGCAGGCTTTAGTGTCCGTACGCTTTGAGGCATCACACGCTGCTTTGGCAGCATTCAGCGCATCATTGTCGGCGTGATCGAGATAGTTGTACTGATAGTTAGCAGCGCCATACCCAGCGCCTTCAGCGCCACCCACAGCTCCGCCTACACCAGCAGCAAGGGTTGCACCAATCAGCTTGGCGAGCGCGTCGCCTTCCGGCGTTCCTTCGTATTTTGTGCCCTTGAGCATGCCCTTGACGAGTTCGGCGATGGCCGGCGCCATTAAGGTCGTGGCAGCCCCACCGAGAGCAGCTTTGATCGCTCCCTCCCAACCGTTAACGCCACCAAGGATGCCGCCGCCTATGGCGTGCAGCAGTGCACGGCCAGCACCACCTTCCTTCCAGTAATCCATTCCGACTTGGTCTTGGTTCAGAGCAGCCTGTTTGTAGAGCTCACTGCCGATGTCCCCGACTAACCCCGCCATGGTCTTCTGCGCTTCCTGTAGATCGGCCTGTGTCTTATACTGGTCGCGCAGGATGTTCTGCAGATCCGGCAGGCCGGGCAGCGAGGTGTTGGTGTTGTCGGTGTCCCGGCGAATTGTGCCGATGTCCTGCGTCTGGTGCTCGGGGTCGGTGATGGTGATGCCGATGTTGCCGCCGATGGCCGAATAGGCCTTGCCGCTGGCGCTTTCCCCGTCGTTGACCTTGGCGAAGCTCAAGCCGCCGGCGCCGATCGAGCCGCCGTAGGTGTCGGCCTTCCAGGAAGAATGCGTATCGACATCGGCGACATCGAGCGTGCCGGTTTCGAAGTGGTTCAGCTCCGCTGAAGCCTGGCTGGTGATCAGGCCACCGACGAGCGTCGTCTGCTTTTCAACGGTGAGATTGAGACCGCCGGCGGCTGCATGGATGCCGGATTGTTCGGCGACGACGGCGGCGTCGCCCGTCGCCTTCTGCGTCGCGCCGGAGACGCCGGTGGAGCCAAGGCCAATCTGGCCCGAGAGGCTGAGCTGATCGGCATGGGCCTTCGTCGTATCCACCAGGCTTTCGACCATCAGATTTCTGACGTCGGCCGTCACGGAATTGCCGGTAACAGACGCCCCTCTCAACGCCAGATCGTTCGTGAGGATGGTGACGTCGCCGGTGCCGCTGACATGGGAGTTCGTATGGCTGGTGCCGACGGTGTCGGAACCGCCCTTGCCGTAGGAGCCGCTGGCGCCGACATCTGCGCTGCACCCTGTCTTCGTGGTGCAGCCGAAATTGACGCCGACGCCGGCGCTAAAGGATGAGTTCTTGCTTGACGTATCCGACGTGCCGGTTGCCGCATTCAGATTGATATTGCCATTCTGCGCCGACAGGAAGATATCGCCAGCCAGAGGATCGTCGGAGATGGTCGGCAGTCCGAACTTGTCGTAACCGGCGACGATCTGCGCCCCGTCGCTGGTGATCGAACCATTCTCGGCCTCCATAGTGATCGAGCGGCCGGCGCCGATAGCGGTCACGACGGGCGTCGAAGATGACGAAGACGAGCTGCTTTCCTGATGGCTGACGCCGGCATTGATGCCGATGTTGAACGATAGCCCCGTTGCGACGTTCGGATCTGCGCTGGTCAGACCGTCATAAACGCCCTGAAGGTTTTTGATGCCCTGATAGAAGCTGAGGCCGGCAATCGCACTGTTGGTCAGTCCATTAACGCCGCCCGGATCGGACAAGCGCTCTGCCCCGTTCATAATGCTCTGGGCTGCACTTCCCAACTGGCTGGAGACGCTAAGCGTCACGCCGGCGAATGTCTTCTCATGCACCTCCTGGTAATTGGTGACGTCGTTGGCCGAGAGAAGATTAATGTCCTTGCCGGCAAACAGGTTGACATCGCGTTCGGCCGAGGCCCCCGCGGCTTGCAGATTGACGTTGTTGCCGGCGGAGATGTTGAGGTCGCGGCCGGCAGACAGCATCGAGGCCGCATTGGTGTCGGATTGTTGTGCCGAGCTGTCCTTGCTCGTCTGCGCGCCGATGCCTACCGAGAAGCCGCCCCCGCTCGAACCGAAGGAAATGCCGAAGCCAGACTTCTTCTCCTGTTCGGACTGCGAGAAGCTTTCCGCACCCGGCGTCACGTTGACGTCACGCTTAGCCGACAGGTTGATGTCGTTCTCGGCATCGACGGACGAACCCATGATGTTCAGGTCGGTTGTTCGAGCTTTGAGATTGACGTCCTCGCCGGCCGAAAGTGCCGAACCGACATTCAGTGTCGACGCCTGGGCGCCCTTGTTCTGCTGGCTGCCATAGATCGAAATGAAGCCGCCACCGCCGCCGACGCCGAAGCCGGATTTCTTGCGCTGCTCCTCTAGCTCGTGGGTTTCCTGCGCCCCGATGATCGAGACGCTGTCGCCCGTGACGGAAATCGATCCGTCGGCATTGGCCTTCGAGCCCGATATCACCGCCGCGCCTTCGGCGGTCAGATTGATATTGCCCGATGCGCCGAGCTCGGAGGCGACGGTCGTCTCATCGTAGCTCTTGTGGCTGGACGAACCCTTGGACAGGAAGCCGCTACGCGAGCTCTTGTCGTCCTTGGCGCTGGTATCCATTCCGGAGGCGATGATCAGGTCACCGCCGGCGCTGATGTTGAGGTCCGCCGGGTCGGCGCCGGCCTCGTTGCCGGCTTCGATCTTCGAGGCCGAGATGACCGTGTCCTTGCCCGAAGAGATATCGACGCCGCCACCGCCTGTGATGGCGGAACCGACGGCCGTCGTCGTTTCCAGATGCGTAGTCGTCTTCTCGCTGCTGCCGAGGAAACCGCCCTTGGTGCTGAGCTTGGTGTCGAGGGTGGCGGTGTCGGTGGCTTCGGCGATGGTTACGTCGCCATCGGCCTTGAGAGAAAGCTTGCCGTCGGCGGCGAGCTTGCTGCCGACGATGTTGAGGTCGTGATCGCCGCTGCCGTTGCCTGCCGTCACCGAGAGATCGCCGCCGGCGGATATCTCCGAGCCGACATTGGTGATCGACGAGGCGGATTTCTTGCCGAAGGAGCTGGCGGATGTTTCCTGAGCGGCAGTGATATTGATATCGTCGCCGGCATTCAGCGCGACATTGTCACCACCCTTGATGGAGGAGCCGGAGAGCAGGATGTCGTCGCCGGCCTTGATCGTCGCATTCGTGCCGGCGGATAGCTGCGATTGCTGCTGGTCGGTGGAGAGGGTCTTGGTGTAGCCGGATTGGTTGTTGCGGGCGACATCGGTCGACACCACGGCCACCGAGCCCTTGTCGGCGGTCACGTCAAGCGTCGTTCCCGCCTTGGCGGAACTGCCGATGACGTTGGCATTGTCGGTTGCCTTGATCGACAGAGCCTTACCACTGGCGACCTGGGTGCCGGTGGCATTCTGCTGGCCTGCGTTGTCAACCTTGGCCGCAGCCAGCGTCACGTTGTTGCCGGTGAGCGAGGCGTCGCGCGTTGCATTGACCTTGACGCCCTTCAGCGCCAGATCGCCGCTGCCGCCGGCAAGCAGCAGATTGCCGCCTGCCGTCACGCCTGCATTGGCATTGACGAGGTTCTGGCCGCCGATCGTCATCGTCTGGGCCGCCAGCGTGATGCCGTTGGTGGCATTGAGCGTCGTGTCGCCGCGCGACAGGAACGTGCCGCTGCCCTGGATGGAGCTGCCGGAGACGGTAAGGCCGCCAGCGGATGCGATCAGACTGGAATTGTCCAGATTGCCGACATTCATATCGACCGAGCCGCCCGCCATGACGGCGCCGGCGCCGCTAAGCTTCTGCCGGTCGGCGGCGGCGACGTAGACGACAGGAGCAAGCACCTGGACGCCGTCGACAGTCTGCCACTGGTAGAGGACGATCGACTTGGTGAGGGCCGCCGCCTGCTCCGGAGTAAGCCCTTGGCCGACAACTAGGCCGTTATCCCTGGCATAGTCGGCACCGTTGTCGAGCAACGTCTTCATCTGCTCGATGGCGTCATTGCCGGCGATGAAGGTGCTTCTGCCGAGGCCTTCGCCGACAAGCTGCCGCAACTGCGTGTCGATCAGCTGGTTCTCGAAATAGGCATCGCCGAGGAACGGAACTGTCGTCTCCGGCACGTAGCCGATTTTGTTCATGAAATAGCCGGAGCCATAGAACTTGCCGACATCGAGATAGGCTGCGCGGGTTTCGAACAGGAAGATCTGTCCGGGTATGGTGCCGCCGACGCCGCCCGATTTCGGCTTGGCGGCGGCCGCAAGGGCCGCGCCGTCGACGCGGATGCGGTCGGCAATATTGCCGAGCCCGGCACGCAGGCTGCCGCCATTGGCGGTGACGCCGCCGAGCGCCGAGTTGACATTGAACAACGCGCCGCCGGCGGTCAGGCCGTCGAGCGCTGAAAGCGGATCGCCGGGATTGCTTGATGCCGCCAGGCTGGCGCCGCCTGCCATCGAGCCGGCCGCCGAGGTGTTGTTGACGCTGCCGAAATTGACGGAGAGGGCGCCGCCGGCCTTGATGTTGGCCGATACGCCGCCGATCGCCTGGACGGAGCTGACGATCGTCGTGCCGTTGGCGATGTTCTTCGAGGGATTGGCGTTGCCATTGGCATCATAGGCCGTGCAGGCGCCCTGCGCGTTGCAGGTTGTCGTCGTCGTGCGAAAGAGGGTGACGCCGGTATTGGTCAGCGTTGAGCCCTCCAGCGTCGCGTCGCCGCCGGCCTCGATCGAGCTGTAGGAGTTGGTGAGATTCGTGGCGTCGATCGAAAGGTTGCGGCTCGCCCGGATCGTCGCTTCCGGGCTGAGCGTGCCGACCATGCGGTCCTCGTAGACCGACTGACTGAGATGGGACGACCAATCCCAGGAGTAGGTGGTGCTTTCGTCCGAGCCGCTGAAATTCACCTCGTCGACGATGAAGTATCGCGACGGATTGTTGGGATCGGCAACCGGATTGCCGTTCGCGTCCCTCGGCACCCGGTCCCTGATCCAGTCGATGATCGGCCCGACCTTCTCCGGTCCGTCGGCCGAGATCCAGGTCCAGGCGCGGTAAGTCGTGCCGTCGGCAAGCGTCGCCTTCGACCAGAGCAGCGGCTGATAATCCTGCCACAAGCCCGGATCGACGCCCGCATAGAGCTGGTACATGTTCTGATCTGCGGTCTCGAGGTAACCGAACGGCAGGCCGGCGGCAACGGGATTCAGCGTGAAACCGCTGACGACGCCTGAAGACACCAGCGTCCCGGTCGTCCATTGCGGCGTGGCAACCCGCCTGTTGGTCAGGTTGCTGGTCAGGATCGACATGTCGTTTCCGGCCTGGATCAGGCCGGAAATATTGGTGAACTCAGTGTTTCTCAGCCCGGCCGCCACCCCGGCGATCTGAAGGTCATGGTTGGCGAGGATGGCGCCCTGATTGTTGGTGAGCACGCCGCCGACGAAGAGGCTGGCGTCTTTGCCGGCATAGGCGAGGCCCGTGGCGTTGTTGGTGAGGTTGCCGGAAACATTGAAGGTGAGATCGTTGCCGGCGGCCAATTGCCCGGCATTGATCAGCGACGGCAGCGTCAGCGTCAGGTCGTTGGCGGCGAGCAGCGCGGTGCCGGCCGTCGTCGTAAGACCGGTCGCATCGATGGCGATATCGCCCGAACCGCCGGCGGTGGTAATGGCATTGACCCGGGCGCCGCTGAGATCGGCCGTGCCGGAGAGATTGAGAGCCAGGCCGCCGAGAGTGAGGCTGCTGTTGGCGAGGTTAGCGCTTGCGGCATTGAGCGTCAGCGTACCGCCGGCAGCAATGTTGCTCGCCCGGCCATTGGAGAGATCGATATTCGTCGTGGTGAGCGTCAGGTTGCCGGCTGTGCGGGTGGGATTGCCGTAGCTGATCTGGCCGCCAGACGCAGTGAGCGCAGCGCTGCTGAGGCTCTGGAGCTTGTTATAGGCAATATTCTGGCCGGCGCTGGCCGAAAGAGCGCCGCTGCTCAGTAGGGCGTCGCCGGCCGTGATCGAACCGCTTGTGGCCGCAAGGCTCATGCTGCCGGTCTGCTGGAGCTTCAGCGTGTCGGCGGATGCAGCGGTGGCGGCGAAGTCGAGGCCGGAAACGAGAGTATCGACGGTGATATCCCGCGCCGAGAGGCTGGCGTTGCCGGCGGCAAGCGACTGGCCGGTAAGGTCGATCGTGCCGCCGGCGGCGATCGTCATGTCCTGATGCGCAACGACGTTGGCGCTGACATCACCCGCTGCGCTGGCGTCGACGTTTCCGGCGGCAAGCAAGTTGCCGGCGCTGATATCGGTGGCCGTCGCCTTGAGCGTGAGAGCGCCGGTCTGCCCGAGGGCAATGTCGCCATTGGTCGACTGCGCGGTGGCGGCAAAATCGACGCCGGAGACGATGGCGCCGGCCTGAATTGCCGGACCCGTGACCGAGACGTCGCCGGCTCCAAGGAGCTGGCCGGTGACCGATGTATCGGCGTTGATGGTAACGGCTCCGTGGCCGCTGACATTATCGGCCTGGAAACGACCGGCATCGATGAGGAGAGCGCCTGCGGCAAGCAGCGTGTCGATATCGACGCTCCCGCTGCTGCCGGCATCAAGCATCAGGTCGCCGGCCGTACCGACGGCGATGGCACCGCCCGGCGAGGCGGCGGTGGCGGCAAAGTCCATGCCGGCAACGATCGTGCCCGCTGCAATCGAACCGCCGCTGATCGATACATCGCCGGCGCCGAGGAGCTGGCCGGTGATATCAGTGTTGCCGGAAAGCGCGATCGCGCCATGGCTGGTGATGGCGGCGGCACTGAGGTTGGCGGCGGAAGCCGAGATGTTGCCTGCCGCAAGCAGGGTGCCGGTATCGATGTCACCACTGGCGGCAAGGGAGAGATCGCCGCTCTGCGTCAGCACGATATTGCCGCCGGCCGCTTCCGTTCCCGCAAAGTCGATGCCGGCGATGATCGCATCGGCTGCGATGGCCGAGCCGGTGAGGTCGATGTTGCCGCCACTGAGGATCTGACCGCTGATGTCAGTGGCCGCGTTGATCGCGATGGCGCCATGCGCAATGACGCTCTGGGCTGTCAGCGCCGCTGATGTGACCGACGTATCACCGGCCGACAGAAGCGCGTCGACATCGACGGAGCCGCTGCTGGCGGCAAGCTGGATGTCGCCGGCCCCTGATAGAACTGTGCTGCCGTTTGCCGCCGCATTCGTCGCAGCGATGTCGAGACCCGAGACGACCGTAGCGGCCGAGATCGAACGGCCTGAAGCCGTGACGTTGCCCTGCGCCAGCACATCGCCGGAGATGCCGATATCGGCGCCTGCGGAAAGCGCGATATTGTTGCTGCTGACGAGCGAGGCAGCCGAGATCGCGCCTGATGTGGCGGTGATGGAGAGCGCCCCGGTGCCCTTTACCGCACCGGCGACCTGAATGTCACCCGACGTGCTGGACAGGGTAAGCGCATTGCCGGCGATAACGCTGCCGGCGGCAATGCCGGCATCCGACGACATCAGGACGTTGGCGGCGCTGTTCACCTCGGCGCCGACACTCAACAACCCGCTGCCGCTCGAAAGCAGGATGTCGCCGTCGGCGGCAACCGTATCGAGGGTAATTCCCTGATCCGCCTGAACGGCAACCTTGGCTTTTGACGCCACCTTGGCGGCCGTCACCTTCGCCTTCGAGGAGATCGAAACGCCCTGCTGGCCGGAGACGTTGCCGAGCGAGATCTTGCCGTCGGCCGACAGCGACAATTCGTTGGTGTTGGCCGCAAGATTGCCGCTCATGCGCACGCCGGCGCCCTTTTCGGTGACGACGATCTTGATGCGATCGGCCTGCATGGCGCCAAGTGCTGTGCCGTCGATCGCATATTCCGGTGTGCCGGAGATCGGAGCGAGGGCCTGGGAATTGCCCGTCGCGTAGTCGAAGTTGGATGCACCCGCCGTCACGCGCAGGTCCTTGCCATAGACCGGGCCGTTGACGTGGACCGCGCGCGAGACGATGTCGAAGAGATCGACCGCGGCGGGCCCGGCAGCGAAGTTGCCGCCGTTCGGTCCAATGGTGACATCCCCGCCATTGACGATAAAGCCGTTGAGCTTGCCATCGGCCCCAATCTGCGGCGCGCCTGTGGTCAGCGTCGCATGCGGCGTGTTGATGAAGCCGCAGCCGTCGCAGGTGATGCCGTTCGGATTGGCGATGACGACATCGGCGCGGCCGCCGAACACCTCGGTCGGGCCGTTCAAAGCCGAGCGATTGCCGCTGGTCACCTCGTTGAGGATGACCGATGCCGGAGCAGAATTATTCAGATTAGGATTGCCCGGCGTGACGCCGCCGAGATTGGAATTGCCGATCTCGCCCTTGTAGTTGTTGAGGATGAGGCCCGGCGTGCCGACGTTGAAATTGTCGTATTTGTTATGCGACAAGCCGGTTGCATTCGGGGTGACGATGTCGATCAGCGGCACGCCGTTCGGGGCGGCGCCGACGCCCGGCTGGTTGGCGGCGGGCGCCGTGGTGCTCGCAGAGACCGACTGCGCATTGGCAAGCATCGGCTGAAAGACCAAGAGCGTGCTGAGCACGATGGCAAGCGAGCGATTGCCAAATCTGCCGAGCCGGCAGCCAAGCCCCCTTGCTTCAGAACCAAGGCCGGTTTTCTCACGCATCGTTTTGTCTTCCCAAACGCACAACTGGTTTTGTGTCTCGATATCAATCGTGGCTCGGCGCCGCCGTCACTGCGGCGGCGCTGGGCCTCATCGCAGGATTTATTTCTGGCTGAGCCAGGTCTTCACATTGCGGGTGAAAGAATTGGAGAGCCTTTGGGCGAGCGCGTCCTCTCCCTGGGACTGCACAGCTTTAATGGCCATCGCAATGACGATGCCGATTTCGCCACCTCCCTTTACGCCTTTATCGTCGCCGCGAATGCTTTGGGCTTCGGCGATCAACTGGCCTGTCTTGACATCTTCGAGCCGCACCGTTCCCTGGATGTAGCTATCGGTCCCGGCAATGACGCGTCCTGGCTTGCTCGACACGTTGACCGTATGCAGGGTCACAACCAGACGACCTTTGACGGGTCCGCCGGGCAAGCCGGTCAGCTCGCGCGCCATGGTGCTCTGCAATGTGCGAACGACTGCCGGCAGCTGCGGGTCCGGCTTCGTGCGATCGAAGAACCCGCCCATCGTGACATCCGGAGCCGTCTCGACCCGGATCTGCGAGACCGAGGTCTGCTTGAGCGCGGCGACAAGCCGAGGGTCGGTGGTGACGCAGGACGCAAGTGTCGCCGCCAGAAGGAGAAGGGTTAGAAAACGCACGATACGCATAGAGAAACTCCGGGATTCAGGCATAGGGTTCGAGTGTCAGCGAAATTCAGTTCCTGTTGTCCGACGACGATGCAGGCTTGGCCTTGGCGTCGAGATGCTTGTAGAGCTCGGTCAACTGGGACTTGGGCGCGGGGCACCCTTTCGATTTGGCAATGCTGGTCAGGACATTGTTCCTGTTGCGCAACGCATCGATCTCGACCTTTTCGGGGGATTTCGGATCCATGAAAAACAGCGCAGGCAGAAACAGCAGGACGCCGGTCGCGCCGAGGACGATATTCTTGCCCTGCGCGTCCGTCCGCTCCTTCACTGTCGACGTGATCTGCCGTTCGTTCGCCTCGAATTCACGTGCGATGCCGGCACAATCGAACGCGCTGTCGGTCGGGTTGGTCGAAGCGACCGGCCGGGCATCCCGGCCGGCGCAGCCGGCAAGCGAGATGGAAAGGGCAAGAATCAGCGCTGTCGATGTTGAAAAGGTCTGAGTGAGATCATTCTTCGAAATATTGCCGGTGGTCATTTTTGCTTCCGTTACCAATGAGTGGATGCGCTGAAATAAAAGAGCCCGCCGTCGACCTGGTCGAGGCTGCTTGCAACGATGTCGGAATAGCCGAGGTCGGCGCTGATATTGCCGCCGACAGCGCGGATACCGGCCGTCCAGCTGGCGAGATCGCCCCCCGTCATGTCGAAGCGTTTTTGCGAATAGACATGGCCGTAGTCCAGGCCGAGGTAAGGGCGCAGCTCGCCGAGGACCTTCGCGACTGCATCGCCGCTTTCGTTGGATTTCGTTCTCCAGACGATCTCGTTGTGGCTGAACATGCCGCTATTGCCGAACAGCACGCTTTCGCGCGTGCCGCGGACATTGCTGTAGCTGCCAAGCGAGATCTGCTCCGCGCCAAGGAGATTGTCGGGGGAATATTGACCGCTGAGCAGCGAGGTCAGCTCGAGCTGCCTACCGGCCAGCGTGAACGGCTGCGTCACGCTGATCGTAGCGTTGAACTTTGAAAATCGCGGATCGGCGTTGCCGGCGCCGGGATCGCCCGGTTCCACGGCATCGAAGAGACCGAGCCCCTTGTCGTAGCTGGCATCGAACACCCAGATGCCGCCGAACATGCGGCGGGAATGGGAAATACCGATCTCGCCGACCGTATAGCGGCGGCTGCCGACCTCGATCAGATTGCCGAGCAGGAAGTTGTTCGTCTGTTTATAGGTCAGGCTGCTGCGGACAGTCGTAATCGAATCCTTGTCGCGCAAGACGACGCGATCAATGCCGAGACCTGCCTGCCCTGAGTTGCCCGAGGTTTCGAGCGATGAGAAATTTCCTTCGACCGCACTTTCATATTGGTACCAGGAGCCGTTCAGCGAGACAGTGGAGTAACCGTAGGGGACGCTGACGCTGCCAGAATAGCTGTTGCCATATCCCTTTCCGTCATTGCGCCACGGATAGTCCGGACCGCTATGCTCGTATGAAAAGTTCCACTGATCGTTGATATCAAGCAGGTCGTCCAAGCCCAGCGATGCCGAGCTCCGGGAAAAACCGGTGCTTTCCTGCCCCATATTGTTGTTGCCGAGGGAGACATGCCAGGGTCGGCCCGGGCGGTTTTCGATATTCAGGATCGACGTTCCGTCGTTGGGACCGGGCAGCATGGCGGATTTGGCGTCGTTGGCCTGCAGCCGGTTCATCTGGTCGAGCCCCTGCTCGATATCGCGGATATTGACGACCCGGCCGATCAGGCCCGGAAAGGCTGTCGCCAGCGAACCGCTGCCGACGACTTTCTGGCCATTGAGATAGATGTCCGAGAGCGTGCCTTCGACGACGAGCAGGCGGAGGATCCTGGTCTTGGCGATATCCTGCTGCGGCACATAGGCCCGCGAGGTCACATAGCCATGATCGATATAAAGGTGCGTGACATCGCGCAGCACCGCATTTATCTCCGCAAGGCCGACGCATTGGTTGCCGTAAGGTGCGGTCACCTTGCCGATCTCCTGTGCCGATAGCAGGTTTGCCCCATCGATCTCGACACGCGTGATGTCGAAACAGGCGCCATTTCCGGGGCCTGCGGGCAAAGATCCGTTTTCCCCATCCGCGCTGCCGCCCGGTGTGGCACGGCGAAGCGCATCCAGCCGCTGCGACTGCGTCTGCTCTTCCTGGCGGCGGTTAAAATCGTCGGCCGGCGACTGTGCGTGGGCGGAAGCGGCACCGATCATGAGGACGGCGCCGACAACCAGGGAGGATCGAATGTCTGTCGTCATCTTGAAATTCGGCTACTTCACGGCAGTGGGCTGGAGTTCGTCGAGGGCCGGCTTCAGCCCTTTCAGCGAGAAACGGATATTGACGTCCTGGCCGTTCATCAGCCGCACCAGCCCTTCAGCACTAGAGCCTTTCTTCAGCGCCGCGGCCGTCTTCGTATCCAGCGCCTGCTGCGCCCAGCATCCGGACTGGTTGCAATTGCGATAGTCGAGTTTGGCGACCGGCTTACCATCGGCTTTGATTGACAGGCCGGAGGGCAGGAAGACGTTGAGCGGCAGAAGGGCGGTCAGCATCAGCCGCGGCTTGCCCTTGTCGCCCTTGCCCTTTTCGCCCTTGCCCTGGGAACCGGCCGGCGAAGCTGCGATCGCCAACGTCAGGATATTGATGGGTTTGCCGTCTTTGGTGACTTGCGCGACCTGGGCGACTTCGCAGGCCTCAGCGCCTGCCGAACCGGTGCAGCGATAATACCAGTCGTCGAATTTCTGGGATTTCATGGTCGGCGCCGGTTGAGCGGGCGCCTGCACCTGTTCCGGTCCTTGATCGGCCGGAACAGGTGATTGCGAAGAAGCCGGGTTGGCACAAGCAATGAATATCAAAACAGGGGCGATAGTCGGACGAGTCCGCTTCATGCCGATTCTCAAAAATTTTCTCATTGAAAATACAACTTCAGGAAGATTTTATTCGCGTGTAAAGCCGTATCGCTACAATCCGTCATTTAGTCAACCTAAGCGTGTCAGCACGGTAAAGTTTCCGTTAGATATTTACTTCACGTTCTGGGAGATTAAGTCTTGCCTTGGCTGAGACTCGCCCTCAACGAATTCGCCAAGAGATTTCAACGCTCGAATAAAACCGATTGGCGAGGACCATGAGACGACGCGCAACTTACGCGAAGCTGTCCACCTGCCCGTTTGCATTGAAAATTCGACAGATGAACGGATAGGGTGAATAATTCCGCACTATCCACACTGCTGCGAAGTCTTGAAAAGATGAGCCTCGTTCCTTCGAAGAAAAGAGCCGCTCCGGCATCTGCGTTTTTCTCGATGCTCCTCACAAATACAGAGATGTATTTTAGAAATTCATTGCACCCACGGTTGCTACTGTTATTCTTCTCGAAAAGGAGAGGACAGCCGCATGGCAAAACGGCAACGACGAGGGCAGCCCGGAACAGAACCCGCAGACGACATTCGGGAAAACCTGGTCAAGACACGAATCGGCGGCGATCTCTCGTCCTTATGAAGGGCAATCCAGACCCATAAATCATCCATAGCCATCGTCGCGCCGCATCGGTCGCATGATTGTCATTTTCGAGGTGACATCAGGCCCGTTCTCTGCGAAAAAGAGCGCGATGAGAGACAGGGGCGTTCGTCGAAAGACGGGCTGAGAAGCACCCTTCGAACCTGAACCGGATAATGCCGGCGGAGGGAGTCGCTCGGGGTCGCGGCTTAGCCCGCACGAACCGCCCCGTGCCCGCCCCCGCCTGAAAGGGGCCATATGCAGACCAGGACCACACCAGGAGCGATGCTGAAGGCGATGCGGGAAAAGCCGCCGCTCGTTCAGTGCATCACCAATTACGTCGCCATGAACATTGCCGCAAATGTTCTGCTTGCATCCGGCGCCTCGCCCGCCATGGTGCACGCCGCTGAGGAAGCCGGCGAATTCGCCGGGATCGCCAGCGCGCTGACAATCAATATCGGCACGCTGTCGACGCAATGGATCGACGGCATGCAGGCGGCGGCGAAGGCCGCGACATCAGCCGGCAAGCCCTGGGTGCTCGATCCGGTCGCGCATTATGCGACGGCTTTCCGCCGCAACGCGGTCGCCGACCTCCTGGCGCTGCGTCCGACCATCATCCGCGGCAACGCCTCCGAAATCATCGCCCTGGCTGGCGGAGAGAGCCGCGGCCAGGGCGTCGACAGCCGCGACCCGGTCGAACAGGCGGAAGGTTCTGCGCGATGGCTGGCTGAGCGTCAGCGGGCGGTCGTCGCCGTCACCGGTGCGGTGGATTTCGTCACCGACGGCGAGAAGGCCGTGCGCATCGAAGGCGGATCGGCGCTGATGCCGCAAGTCACCGCGCTCGGTTGCTCGCTCACCTGCCTCGTCGGCGCCTTTGCCGCGACGGCACCCGAAGACATCTTCGGCGCGACGGTTGCGACACTAGCAACCTTCGCCATCGCCGGCGAAGAGGCCGCACTTGGGGCGGCCGGCCCCGGTTCATTCTCATGGCGTTTCCTCGATGCGTTAGCTGCGCTCGACCCCGAAACGCTTGACGCCAGGGCGAGGATATCGGCGGCATGAAAGCTTTCGACCTTTCGCTCTATCTCGTCCTCGACCCCGATCTGTGCGCCGGGATCGGCATGGTCGAAACGGCGCGACTTGCCGTTGCCGGCGGCGCGACCATGGTGCAACTGCGTGACAAACATGCCGCCACCATCGGGATGATCGAGACCGGCCGCGCCTTGAAACAGGCATTGGAGGGGACCGGCGCCCTGCTCATCGTCAACGACGATGTCGAGGCGGCAATCGCCATCGGCGCCGACGGTCTGCATATCGGCCAGGAAGACATGGATGCACACAAAGCGCGGACGATGATCGGCCCCGACATGATCCTTGGCCTCTCGGTCGAGACCGCGCCGCTCGCCGCCGCCGTTGATCCTGGTCTGGTCGATTATACCGGCGTCGGACCGGTGTTTGCGACACCGACCAAGGCCGACCACAAGCAGCCGATCGGTTTTGACGGTCTTGCCAAGCTGGTGAAGGCCTCGCCGGTGCCATCGGTCGCGATCGGCGGGCTCAAGGCGGATCATGTCGCCCAAGTCTTCGCCGCGGGCGCGAAAGGGCTTGCCGTCGTTTCCGCCATCTGCGGCACGCCAGACCCTGAAGCTGCCACGCGCCGCATCGCCGCAGAAATCCGAAAGGCCCGTGCATGATCCGCAACGTTCTCTCGATCGCCGGCTCCGATCCCTCCGGTGGCGCCGGCATCCAGGCCGATCTCAAGGCCTTTTCCGCCCGCGGCGTCTACGGCATGGCGGTGCTGACCGCGTTGACGGCGCAGAACACGCAAGGTGTCAGCGGTGTGCATCTGGTGCCGCCGCAATTCGTCGCCGACCAGATCAATGCCGTCTTTGCCGATGTCCGCGTCGATGCCGTCAAGATCGGCATGATCGCCAATGCCGGCATCGCCGACGCCGTTGCCGGTGCGCTGACTGACCACCGCGACATTCCGATCGTCATCGATCCTGTCATGATCGCCAAGGGTGGAGCCGCCCTGCTCGCGCCTGAAGCGGTCGACGTGCTGACCCATCGGCTGCTGCCGCTTGCCACGCTGCTGACCCCGAACCTGCCCGAAGCCGCCGCGCTGCTGCACCAGCCGGTCGCGACAAATCGCGCTGACATGGCGGCGCAGGCCGAACGCCTGCGCGCGCTTGGCCCGGCCGCAGTGCTGGTCAAGGGCGGCCATCTCGACAGCGACGAGAGCCCTGACGTGCTTGCCACCGCCGCCGGCCTGCACTGGTTCGAAGCCAGGCGCGTGCCGACCAAGAACACCCACGGCACCGGCTGCACGCTCTCCAGCGCCCTGGCGGCCGAGCTCGCCAAGGGCGCCTCGGCGCGGGAGGCGGTCGCCATCGCGAAGGAATACCTTGCCGGCGCGGTCGCGGCTGCCGGACACCTCACCGTCGGCTCCGGCCACGGTCCGGTGCAGCATTTTCATGCGCTCTGGAAAGACGATATATAAGCACTCGCTCAGCGAACATGCCGCCAATCGAAAACGGCCCGGCCTCCCGGGCCTTTTTTCGTTCGGCACCTACTTTGCGTTGAAACCGCAGCGACCGCGGCGGGGCGTCCCTTTCTCTCGTTGAAAAACCTTGTTGACAAGCCCTGCCAGATGGCCAAATCTATGACACTAAAAGGGGATACATTCCGCAATAACGGAATAACTGGAGGAGTGACAGGTGCCAGACCTGCTTGTGAGCCTGTATTCCACTGAGCTCGCCGACCTGAGACAGAAGGCCGGCGATGTCGGCGTCTCCATCCGCCCGGCCCTCCCCCCGGAACTGCATCTTATCGTCAGCTGGGTTCGCGAACAGTTCAGCGAGAACTGGGCAAGCGAAGTCACAGTCTCATTCTCCCGTCAGCCCGTTGCCTGCCTGATCGCCGTCGACGGCGGCAAGCTGCTGGGCTTTGCCTGCTATGACACGACGGCGCGCGGCTTCTTCGGCCCGACCGGCGTCGACCCCGAAGCGCGTGGCAGGGGCATCGGGCTCGCCCTCTTTTCCGCCTGCCTTCAGGCCATGAAGACGCTCGGTCACGCCTATGCCTTCATCGGCGATGCCGGCCCGGTCGATTTCTACGCCAAGACGGCAGGCGCAATCGTCATCCCCGCCCCCGACAAGGGCATCTACGAAGGCATGCTGAGAAGCACGCCGAAATGACCATCTGATCCGGAGTTACAGAATTGTCCTCGACCCCGCTCGCCCTTTTCGTCGGCCTCCCGAATCCCACTATTTCCGATGATGAATTCGCCCTCTTTCGCGAAACCAATCCGCTCGGCCTGTTCGTCGGCCGGCGCAATCAGCGCGAGCCGGAACAGACGAAGCGGCTGATCGACCGCTTCCGCGAGGCCGTCGGCCGCGACGACGCGCCCGTCTTCACCGACCAGGAAGGCGGCCGCGTTCAGCATCTCGATGCCGGCCCCTGGCCGCTCTTCCGCAGTTTCGGCCAGTTTGCCGAACTTGCGCGCCGCGATTTCGATCTCGGCAAAAAAGCACTGCGCCTTTCCTCCCAGGCCATGGGCGCGATGATGACGGAACTCGGCCTTTCCAGCGGCTGCTCGCCCGTTCTCGACCTCGTCTTCGAGACGACGAGTGCGGTCATCGGCGCCCGCTCCTTCGGCCCAGATCCCGATTTCATCGCTGCCCTCGGCCGCGAGGTGGTCGATGGCCTGCTCGAGACCGGCAACATGCCCGTCATCAAGCATATTCCCGGCCATGGCCGCGCGACGCTCGACTCCCACAAGGAGCGTCCGGTGGTCGACGCCAGCCGCGAGACGCTCACCGCGACCGATTTCAAGCCCTTCGTGGCGCTGAAGGATACGCCCTGGGCCATGGTCGCCCATGTCGTCTATTCGGCCTATGACGCCGAGCTGCCGGCGTCCGTCTCGCCTGTTATGCACGACGTGATCCGCAAGGAGATGGACTATGAGGGCGTGCTGATATCAGACTGCATCTTCATGGAGTCGCTCTCCGGTACCTTGCCGGAACGCGTCAAGCAGGTGCTCGACGCAGGCTTCGACATTGCGCTCCACAGCCATGGCGACATTCCGGAAAGCGAAGCCGCCGCCAAAGCCGCCCGTCCGCTGACGGAAGCCGCCCTGCAGCGGATCGCCGCCGGCAAGGCCCGCCTCGGCAATCTCAAGGTCGATGTCCGCGCCGCCCACGCAGACGTCGAAGACATGTTTGCAAGCGCGCTGGTCTCCTGACCGGCACGTCATCTCTCACCACATAAGAAAAGGGGAATAACACATGAAAAAATATCTTCTCGCCGCCGCCGCCCTGACGCTGCTTTCGGGATCTGCCGTGGCGCAGACGATCCTGACGGCGAATATCGAGCCGGCGACGACCTGGGTTCGCAACTTCAATCCGTTCAACCAGACCTCGTCGCGCCAGTCCACGCTCGACTTCATCTACGAGCCGTTGGTCATCTTCAACCGCTTCGACAGCAACAAGCCGGTCTATCGCCTGGCCGAAAGCTTCAAACTCTCCGACGACCTGAAGAGCATCGATTTCAAGCTGCGCCCGAACCTGAAATGGTCGGACGGCAAGCCGTTGACCGCAGCCGACGTCAAGTTCACCTATGATTACCTGAAGAAGTTTCCGGCGCTCGACTTCGTCAGCATCTGGACCTTCATCACCGATATCAAGGCGGTCGACGCCCAGACGGTGCGCTTCACGCTCGCCAACCCGAGCTCGCTTGCCGCCGAGCAGATCTCGCAGCTGCCGATCGTTCCGGAACATGTCTGGAAGGATGTCGCCGATCCGGTCACCTTCGCCAACGAGACCCCTGTTGGCAGCGGCCCGCTGACGGAAGTGCCGCGTTTCACCGGCCAGACCTACGACCAGTGCCGCAACCCGAACTATTGGGATAACGAGCATCTGAAGGTCGATTGCATGCGCTTCCCGCAGCTTGCCGACAACAACCAGATGCTGACCGCAACGGCCGACGGCACGCTCGACTGGGGTGTCTCCTTCATTCCCGATATCGACAATGTCTACGTGTCCAAAGATCCGGCGCATTTCCACTACTGGTATTCGCCAAGCAGCATGGTCGCCTTCCTGTTCAACTTGGAAACGGCGAACGAGAACAACAAGAAGGCCTTCAACGACCTGAAGTTCCGCCGCGCCGTCTCGATGGCGCTCGACCGCAAGACGATGATCGACGTCGCCGGCTACGGCTATCCGACGCTGAACGAAGACCCCGGCCTGATGGGCGAGCTCTACAAGAGCTGGGCGGACCCATCCGTCAAGGCCGACTTCGGCAAGTTCGCAACCTATAATGCCGACGCCGCCAAGGCCCTGCTCGACGAGGCGGGCTACAAGGACAAGGACGGCGACGGTTTCCGCGACAATCCCGACGGTACCAAGATCTCCTTCTCGATCATCGTCCCCAGCGCCTGGACCGACTGGATCGATACCGTCAACCTCGCCGTCGAAGGCATGCAGGCGGTCGGCATCGACGCCAAGATCGAAACGCCGGAGGAAGCCGTCTGGACCGGCAACCTCATCAACGGCACCTTCGATGCGGCGATCAACAGCCTGCCGGCATCGGCCTCGCCCTATTACCCCTACAAGCGCGCCTTCAGCGCTTCGGACAAGGGCAAGACCCGCTTCACCGCGCAGCGCTGGTTCAACCCGGAGGTCGAGAAACTCGTCACCGAGTTCACCCAGACCGCCGATCTTGCCAAGCAGAAGGACGCGATGAACAAGGCGCAACGCATCGTCGCCGAAAACATGCCGATGATTCCGGTGTTCAACAATCCGAACTGGTATCAGTACAACACCAAGCGCTTCACCGGCTGGTCGACCAAGGAAAACCCCTTCGTCAATCCGTCGATCTCGCGGACCAATCCGGCACGCCTGCTGAATCTGCTCGCTCTCGAGCCGGTCAAGTAAGCATCACGATCTCCGGAAGCGGCGTAGGAAATGCCGCTTCCGTCACGACGGAGTCCCCATGGCTTTCCTGCTTCGCCGCCTCGTCTTCTACATGGCAGCCTTCATCGCGGCAGCGACGATCAATTTCTTCCTGCCGCGGCTGATGCCGGGCGATCCGGTGCAGATCATGTTCTCCAGCGCCGGCACCGAATTGCCGCCGGAAAGCCTGCAGGCGTTGAAGCTCACCTTCGGCTTCGTCGACGGTCCGCTCTGGCAACAATATCTCACCTATCTCGGCAGCATCTTCACCGGCGATCTCGGCCGCTCGATCAAGTATTTCCCGCTGCCCGTCACCTCGGTGCTCGGCCATGCGCTCATCTGGACGGTGGGGCTGATGGGCACGGCCACCATCGTGAGCTTCGCGCTCGGCACCTTCCTCGGCATCGTCGCCGCCTGGCGTCGCGGCAGCAAGTTCGATGTCGTCGTCTCCGTCGGCGCGATCTTTGCCACCTCGGTGCCGGCCGTCGTCACCTCGCTGATCGTGCTCTTCATCTTCGGCTTCACGCTCGGCTGGTTTCCGAACGGTTATGCCGCCGACCCATCACTCGATCCGGCCTTCAGCCTGCAATATATCGGCAGCCTCGCCTATCATGGCATCCTGCCGATGGTGACGCTCTGCACCGTGCTGATCGGCGGCTTCACCGTCACCATGCGCAACAACATGATCAACCTGCTCGGCGAGGACTATATCGTCATGGCCCGCGCCAAGGGCCTTTCCGACCGGCATGTGATGCTCTGGTATGCGGCGCGCAACGCCCTGCTGCCGACCGTCTCCAGCCTTGCCATCGCCATCGGCACCATCCTCGGCGGTTCGCTGGTGACGGAGGTCGTCTATAACTATCCCGGCCTCGGCAATATTCTCTATCAGGCGATCCTCGCCCGCGACTATCCCGTCATCCAGGGCCAGCTCCTCATCATGACCGCGACCATGCTGATCGCCAATTTTATCGTCGACGTCAGCTATGTGCTGCTCGACCCGCGGCTGAAGGGAGCATGAGATGAAGACCCTGCTTCAAAACCGCAAGGCGCTGATCGGCCTCGTCATCATCGCTTTCATCGTCCTCGTCGCGATCGCAGCGCCCCTCCTGACGCAATACGACCCGGCCGCCCGCACCGGACGACCGCACCAGGCGCCGTCACTCGACCATATCCTCGGCACCACGCGCATCGGCCAGGATGTCTTTGCCCGGCTGATCTACGGTGCCCGCACCTCGCTTGCCGTCGGCTTCGGCGCCGGCCTGCTAATCACGCTCGTCGGCACGGCACTCGGCATCATCTCCGGCTATCGCGGCGGCAAGACCGACGAGATCATCAGCTTCTTCACCAATATGGTGCTGGTCGTTCCGAACCTGCCGCTGCTCTTGGTGCTTGCCGCCTTCATCGGCCAGGCAAGTCCCCTCGTCATCGCGCTCATCCTCGGCGCCACCTCCTGGGCCTGGGGCGCACGCGTCACCCGTGCCGAAACGCTCTCCGTCAAGCAGAAGGATTTCGTCAAATCGGCCGAGATGATGGGCGAGCCGCAATGGCGCATCATGACATTCGAGATCTTTCCCAACGTGATTTCTATCGTCGGCATCAATTTCATCGGCAGCGTCATCTTCGCGATCATCACCGAAGCGACGCTGGAATTCCTCGGCCTCGGCGATCCGAGAGCGATCTCCTGGGGCACCATGCTCTACAACGCGCAGAAGGCCTCGGCCCTTTCGGTCGGCGCCTGGTGGGATATTCTCACCCCCTGCTTCGCGCTCGCCTTCCTCGGCATCGGCATGTCATTGCTGAACTTCGCCGTCGACGAGATCGCCAATCCACGGCTGCGCACCGGCAATCATCTGAAGCGCTGGTCCCTGCTCGTCCGTTCCGGGGAGGGCCGCCTGTGACGCAGCCGCTGCTCTCGGTGAGAAATCTCACCATCGATTATATCGGCGAGGAAAAGGATTTCCGCGCCGTCAAGGATGTCAGCTTCGATGTCGCACCCGGCGAGGTTTTCGGCCTCGCCGGCGAATCCGGCTGCGGCAAGAGCACCATCGCTTTTGCCATCAGCCGCCTGCACAAGCCACCGGCGCTGATCCGCAAGGAAAGCCGCATCCTGCTCGATGGCCGCGACGTGCTCAGCCTCGACCGGCAGGCGCTCAGTGCGTTCCGCTGGCGCGAGGTCGCCATGGTCTTCCAGAGCGCCATGAACTCGCTGAACCCGGTGCTGCGCATCGAGACGCAATTCTACGACATGCTACGCACTCACAAGAACATGAGCCGCGCGGAAGCCCGCGAGCGCACCGCCGAGATGCTGACGCTCGTCGATATCGCGCCGGATCGCATGCGAGACTATCCGCACCAGTTTTCCGGCGGCATGCGCCAGCGCATCGTCATCGCCATCTGCATGGCGCTCGATCCGAAGCTCGTCGTCATGGATGAGCCGACGACGGCGCTCGACGTCGTCGTCCAGCGCGAAATCCTGCAGCGCATCAACGAACTGCGTCGCAGCTTCGGCTTTTCCGTGCTGTTCATCACCCATGATCTCGGGCTGATGGTGCAGTTCTGCGACCGCATCGGTATCATGCTCGCCGGCAAGCTGGTGGAGCAGAACACGGCCGAGGCGATCTACAGGACGCCCAAGCATGACTACACGAAAAAGCTCTGGGCCTCCTTCCCCTCACTGCACGGAGGAGTGCTGCTATGACAGACGCCATTCTCGCACTCGACCGGGTGACGAAGACCTTCGGCCATGGTTCCGGAGCCGTGCATGCGGCACGCGCCATCTCGTTTTCGCTGCATGCCGGGCGGGCGCTGGCGCTCGTCGGCGAATCCGGCAGCGGCAAGACCACCTGCGCCCGCATGGCGATGCGCGAATATCTGCCAACATCCGGCCGGATTCTCTACAAGGGCCGGCCTGTCGAGGCGGCGAAATCCGCTGAGATCGCCCGTTACCGCCGCTCGGTGCAAATGATCTTCCAGGACCCCTTCGCCTCGCTGAACCCTGCCCACACCATCGCCCATCATCTCCGGCGGCCACTGAAGCTGCATCGTCCGGAGATCAAGGGGGCCGAGATCGACGTCGCGGTCCGCGAACTGCTGCAGCGCGTCAGGCTCGATCCCGATCTCGTCGCGCCAAAATATCCGCATGAACTCTCCGGCGGCCAGCGCCAGCGCGTCAACATCGCTCGCGCCTTGGCCGTCAAGCCGGAGGTGATCGTCGCCGACGAACCGACCTCGATGCTCGACGTCTCGGTGCGCCTCGGCGTGCTGAACCTATTGAACGAGATGAAGCAGGAGATGAATCTCGGTCTGCTCTACATCACCCATGATATCGCCACCGCCCGTTACGTCGCCGAGGACATCGCCGTGATGTATGCCGGCCAGATTGTCGAATGGGGCAGCGTCGCCAAGGTGATCGATAATCCGCTGCACCCCTATACCCGTCTGCTGCTCTCGGCCGTACCCGATCCGGATGTCCGCTTCGACGACCCGAAGGCCCGGCTGAGGCCCGACGAGGTGGAGGACATCCGCCGCCGTTCGGCCGTGCCGCAGGACGACATCGTCGAATTCGAGCAGGATCATTTCATGCGGATGATCTGAGGCCGGCTTGCTGGCCTCCTCGCGTGCCCTATGCTAGGGGACGGTCTCTTTCATATGAGGCAAAACCGCATGCTGCCCTGGATCCAGCTCGATTCCGCGACCATTCCCGGTGAAGGCGGCGAACTCAGGCTGAAGCAGCGCGGCAGCGAATTTTCGATCATGCTCGGCGCCAACGAGCTGATGAACAGTCGTCTCAGCGGCTCGGAAGAAGCGCTGGCGACGCTTTCCTGGGAACGAATCAAGCCGCACCCGAAGCCAAGGATATTGATCGGCGGGCTCGGCATGGGCTTTACCCTGCGCGCCGCCCTCACCGTCCTTCCCGAAGATGCCGGCGTCACCGTCGCCGAACTGGTGCCTGCCGTGATCGCCTGGGCACGCGGACCGATGGCCGAGGTTTTCCAGGGCTGCCTCGACGACCCGCGCGTCGGCATCCATCAGGGCGATGTCGGCGAGGCGATCCGTTCCGGTAAAGGCGCCTATGATGCGATCCTGCTCGATGTCGACAACGGCCCTGATGGCCTGACCCGCAAATCCAACGACCGGCTTTACGATTTCGCCGGCCTTCGCGCCGCCCGCGAGGCGTTGCGCGCCGGCGGCGTGCTCGCCGTCTGGTCGTCCGGTCCGGACCCCGATTTCACGCGGCGTCTCAAGGACAGCGGTTTTTCCGTCGATGCGGTCAACACACGTGCCAACGGCAAACGCGGCGGCGCCCGCCACGTCATCTGGCTGGCCGTCAAACCGGCGAAATGAAGTTCAAGCAGAAGCAATCCTCCGGGCGGCATTGATGGCACGGCGAGCGCCGGAGCGCAGCTGCGCTGTCTCGGCACCGGCAATGACCAGATCGAAGCCGAATTTCAGCAGCTCGCCGGCCCGCTCGCCGTCCCCGGCGAAGGCGCAGGCGAATTTGCCGTGGGCGCGGCAGCGCGAAACCGCATGCTGCATGGCGCTGTCGATCTCGGCGGCGTTCGGCGCAACCTGGTCGCCGTTCGACAGGGCGATCGAAAGATCGGAGGGACCGATGAAGATGCCATCGATGCCGGCAACGCCGAGAATGTCGTCGATCGCCTCGAGTGCTGCCCGGGTCTCGACCATGGCGATGGCGACGGTGAGCGCGTTGGCGTTTTTCAGATAATCATCGGCCGACAGGCCGGTATGGTTCAGCGCCAGCGACGGTCCCCAGCTGCGGTCACCAAGAGGCGGGTATTTGGTGGTCTTGACAAAGGCTTGCGCGTCTTCGGCCGAATTGATCATCGGGGCGATGATGCCGGAGGCTCCGGCATCGAGCAGGCGCGAGGCGGAAGCGAAATCACCGACCGGTATGCGGGCCAGCGCTGGTTTGCCGGCAAGCCGCACCTGGGCGACGGCGTTCGCTGCCGAGGGCATGTCCCACATGCCGTGCTGCATATCCAGCACGATGGTGTCGAAGGCCTCCTGCGCCAGGTGATTGGCGAGCGTGGCGTCGGGAATACCAATCCAGGCGGAGATCATCCCGCCCTGGTGTTGCCTGATCCGGTCCGCAAAGCCGTCGATTTCACCTGCGCTCATGCCATTCTCCTCAAGTCGACAGGCCGCCAGCGGCCAGATATTTCACCTCGGGGAACTCTTCGATGTCGAATTCCCTCAAAGCCAGGCACGGGTTGCCGGCTCATCCTCTCCGGCGCAGCCGTGAAATGATGACCGTCACGGCGAGCCCCGCGACAGCCATGATGCTTCCCCAGAGAACCCAGATGCTTTGGTTGATCATGAAGCTGGATGAGGGATAGGGAAAATAACCGCTTCCCTGCGCGATCCAGATCAGTCCCAAGAGGATCATGAGCAGTCCAACGACGTATCCGACGGTTCGCGACATGCTTCGGCCCTTCCCTATGAATCGATGCCACAATGTCGGTCGGCGTCGGTCATGACAAGACTTCTCTCCTGAACGCGAACATATTCCGGATGCAATGACGGGCCGGCCTCGGTCTGAATGTCAGGTCCTGCCGACTTCATCCACAAGCCAGGTGCTGAGCCTCTCGCTATGAATATTTGCCGATCGCGGCGGTATCAGCCAGTAACCGCGGTCGCGTGCCTCGAGCGGCGGCCCGGCTTCCACCAGCATATGTTTAGTGAGAAGCGTATCGACCAGCCCCATCCAGCCGATCGCCACGCCCTGCTCGCTGAGAGCGGCCTGGACGACTAGCGAATAGGTGTTGAAGCTGACATCGCCGCGGCCGGCATGGAGATCGCGAGTAACGGAGAATTCGGCAAGATAACTTCGCCAATCGAACCAGGGCGATGGCGTCGGCGAATCGAGATGGATCAGGATCGCCCTGGCAACCTGCTGCGGATCATCGAACGGGCCGTTGCGATCGAGAAATCCTCGAGTGCAGACGGGCACGACCTTTTCCTGCAGCAGAAGCGATCCGATGGCGCTGAATTCGGCCCGCGTGCCGAAAACCACCACCACATCTCCATCGTCACGAAAGCCAGGCTCAAGCCTCTGGGTCGCGACGATCTGTATATCCGTTTCCGGGTGAAGCTGGCGAAAGCCATGCATGCGCGGAATCAGCCAAAGCGCTGAAAAGGCATAGTCGGTTCTCAGTCTGACGACCGGCCTTTGAGCCTCAGTGCGGAAGCTGCGCGCCAGGGCATCGATGTCACCGACCGCCTTGGCGGCGACCTGGAAAAGTCGCTCGCCCTCCCCGGTCAGTTCCACGCCGCGATGCTGGCGGCGCAGCAGGTTGACGCCGAACTGCTCTTCCAGCCGCCGGATCTGATAGCTGACGGCAGGCTGCGTAAGGCCGAGAGCTGCCGCCGCGGCCGAGAAGCTGCCGAGCCTTGCGACCTCCGCGAAGATGCGCATCCACCCAAGCTCAGGCCGGCGGTCTGACATAAAAATTCCTTTAGGCAACGATCGAAAAAAGCCAGCTTTACAAGCATGATGATACTGGCTTTGATAAGATCTGCAAATAGCAAGGGGCACCTCTCAGCAGGACCTTTCCCGACCTTTGAGATCCCAGGAGACAATGTCACATGGCGCGTCCGAATATCCTCATCCTGATGGTCGATCAGTTGAATGGCACTTTCTTTCCCGATGGCCCGGCCGATTTTCTTCATGCACCGCATCTGAAATCATTGGCCGAGCGTTCCGTGCGTTTCACCAACGCCTATACGGCAAGCCCGCTCTGCGCACCGGCGCGGGCCTCCTTCATGTCCGGACAATTGCCGAGCCGAACGCGCGTCTATGACAATGCGGCGGAATTCGCCTCTGACATTCCGACCTATGCGCATCATCTGCGCGCTGCCGGATACCAGACGGCGCTTTCCGGCAAGATGCATTTCGTCGGCCCCGACCAGTTGCATGGCTTCGAGGAGCGCCTGACGACCGACATCTACCCGGCCGATTTCGGCTGGACGCCGGACTATAGCAAACCCGGCGAACGCATAGACTGGTGGTATCACAATCTGGGTTCAGTCACCGGTGCCGGGATTGCCGAGATCACCAACCAGATGGAGTATGACGACGAGGTCGCCTACCACGCCGCCCGCAAGCTGTTCGATCTCTCGCGCGGACACGACGAGCGCCCCTGGTGCCTGACCGTCAGCTTCACCCATCCGCATGACCCTTATGTCGCGCGCCGCAAATTCTGGGACCTCTATGAGGATTGCCCGGCACTTGACCCTACGGTTGCTCCGATTGCCTTCGAGCAGCAGGACCCGCACTCGCAGCGTTTGATGAAAGCCTGCGATCACGATGCTTTCGACATCAGCGATGAGCAGATCAGGCGGGCAAGGCGCGGCTATTTCGCCAATATCTCCTATGTCGACGAGAAGATCGGCGACATTCTCGGCGTCCTGGAACGGACCCGCATGGCCGAAAACACGATCATCCTGTTCGCGTCCGACCATGGCGACATGCTCGGCGATCGCGGCCTCTGGTTCAAAATGAACTTCTTCGAAGGATCGGCCCGCGTTCCGCTGATGATCGCGGCACCCGGCTGGAAGCCCAAACGGATCGACCAGCCCGTCTCCACCCTCGACGTGACGCCGACGCTGGCGGGTCTTGCCGGGATCGATATCGCCTCGCTGAAGCCATGGACCGAGGGCGAGGATCTCGCAGCGCTTGCCGAAGGCACCGGCAGCCGCAGCCCTGTGCCGATGGAATATGCCGCGGAGGGTTCCGAAGCGCCGCTCGTCTGTATCCGGGACGGACGATACAAGCTCTCGCTCTGCGAGAAGGATCCGCCGATGCTGTTCGATCTCGAGGCCGATCCCCGGGAGCTCGACAATCTGGCAGGAAAGCCGGCGCACGCCGACACCCTGGCACGGCTTATCGAACAGGCACGTCGGCGCTGGAACCTTGCTGATTTCGACGCCGCCGTGCGCGAAAGCCAGGCGCGCCGCTGGGTGGTCTATGCGGCGCTGCGCAATGGAGCCTATTATCCGTGGGACTATCAGCCGCTGCAGAAGGCCTCGGAGCGCTACATGCGCAACCACATGGATCTGAACGTGCTGGAGGAAAACCAAAGGTTCCCTCGCCAGGAATGAGCAAGAATCGCTTCTGATTTAAGCCGTCTTGCGCGCCCGCGCCTCGCCCAGGAAATCCTCGATGAACGCCTTCTGCAGCAGGATGCCATCCCATTCATCCGGGAAGAAGGGCGAGTCGTAGATCAGCGTGAAGGGACCGGCGTAACCGGCCCTCTCGCACATCTCCAGGCACGTGCGGTAATCGTCGGCATCGAGGCCGGTAGCGCCGTAATCGGCCTTGGCATGGCAGATTTCCGCCCGGCCCATGATGTCGGCAAGGCCTTCATATTTGGCCGGCGCCGGCCAGTTGCCGAGGTCGCCGTTGAGGCCGACCTTGTCGTCCAGCCGGTCCAGCAGCCAGTTCATTTCGACCGGCGACGGCAGCAGATCGAACCAGTTCTCGACGACGATGCGCACGCCGCTGCCTTCCGCCTTTCCGGCCAGCCAGTTGAGATGATGGGCGGCGCGGGCAAGATTTTCTTCCGTCGGCTTCTGCTTGCCGGCAATGACGCGCATCCTCTGCGCCCCGAGGGCTGCGGCGATGTCAATCCACTCCTCCATCCATTTGACGTCGCGTTCGGCCGTCTCCGGATGGCTCGGGTCGCCATCTTCGACGAGCAGCGTCTGGAACAGCACGTTCGAGGCCGCCATTGCGTCACGCAATTCGCTTATATAGGCGGCATCGAGGCTCGGTAGATGGAAGGAACAGACCTCCAGCCGGTTGACGCCGCGTGCCGAGAGCGCCGCCGGCACGTCGATCAGCGCCGCCGCACCGGGGCCATAGGGTTCTTTCGCCGCAGCACTTTTGTCAGGATCGGGGCTATAGGCATAAACGGCGCCGAGCAGCCGATGCAGCGACCATGTCGAAACCGCGAACCGTCCGTTTTGCAAAACCTGCACTTGCTTTCCTCCGGGATCTCCTCATGCCATCAATGGCAACTAAATCCGGCCGGTTCAATTGCCAATTCAGGCAAAATCGTCGCGGATGACCGGCTCGGCGGCAAGGGCAATCCCCAGCAGCGCTTCATCGCGATGGGCGGTGGCCGAAAGCAGCAGGCCGACCGGCATGCCAGCCTCGCCGGTGCCGCAGGGAATGGAAACGCCGCACCAGTCGAGGAAATTGCCGAGCGCAGTGTTGCGCAACGTCTTGTTGTTCGTCGCGAAGAACAGCTCGTCATCCTGCTCCAGCGGTCCGATCGGTGGAGCGACATGGGCAACAGTGGGAAAGGCGAGCAGCCGGTCGCCGACCAGGCGCTCGACATCGGCGATCAGGCGGCGGCGCGCCTCGAGGATCGCCAAGTAATCCGGCAGCGTCGTCTTGCTTCCGAGACGGGTACGCATGACGACACGATGATCCATCCTGTCCGCGTCCGGTCCGGCCAAGCGTTCGCGGTGAAGTGCGAAAGCCTCCGCCGTCACCAGCGGACCATATCTCGTCATCAGATCGAATATCTCGTTAAAGGCGGGGATGACGGTGCGGGCGACTTGGGCGCCGGCCTTTTGAAGACGTGCCAAAGCTGCCTCGAACGCAGCGGCGACGCCGGCTTCCGCTCCGTCGAAGACGACGTTTTCGGGCACGATGAGTTCCAGCCCTTGCAGGGGACGCGCAACAACATCAGGCGCCGTCAAGCCGCGCATCGCCGCATCGATCCAGACCGCGTCCCTGACGCTGCGGCAGAGCGGTCCCAGCGAATCCAGGCTCTTTGCCAGCGGATAGACGCCTGCCATCGCGTGGCGGCCGCGCGTCGCCTTATAGCCGACGATGCCGTTGAAGGCGGCGGGAATACGCACCGAGCCGCCGGTATCGGTGCCCATGGCGACCGGAACCAACCCGGCCGCGACGACGACGCCGGCACCCGAGGACGAGCCGCCCGGAATGCGTGGGAGATCGGTGCCGCGCGGATTTACGGGCGTGCCGTAATGCGGATTGATGCCGAGGCCGGAAAAGGCGAATTCGCTCATATTGGTGCGCCCGACAGCGACCATGCCCGCCTGCTTGAGCAAAGCGACAACAGCCGCATCGCGCTTGGCCGGCATGTCCTTTGCCAGAACGACGGAACCCGCCGTCGTCGGCAAGTCTTCGATGTCGAAAAGATCTTTCCAGGCGATCGGAATGCCGTCCAGCAATCCAAGCGAGCGCCCTTCCCGCAGACGACGCGAAGAAGCGCGCGCCTCCTCCATCCCCCGGCTTTCGAGCAGAGTGGTGAAAACCGCCTTGTAGGCAGGGTTTGCGATGGAATCGAAAACCGCCTCGGCCACCTCGACCGGGTCGGCCGCGCCACCTTGAATGAGGACCGAAAGTTGCGCGACCGACATCGCGCCGAAGGATTTGCTCATGGGACTATCCAGAAGAAAGATGTTCCTCTCTGGACTACCCCGGATCATTCCGGTGAACCAGAGCTTCACGATATTTTGCGTTTATTGGTACGATTTTTTGAACACTGCGTTTGAATATCGCCCCTTCAATTGCCACGATCGAAGACACACATGCTGCACGCATGCGGAAGCGGTTCGGCACGAGGGTGAGAGTTTGCTCTAGAGAGACCGGCGCCGCATGTGTTGCAGGAGTAATTAAAATGACAGATTGTGAAACTTTAAGCCGTCGCCAGGATATGGTGACCCTTCATGTAAAAGAGGACGAAACCGCCGGTTTAGGCGAGCGCGATTATGTGGAACATGTCCGCGCACAGAAACTTTCGGCCTTCGAACGCATTGTCGTGGTCGGAGCGCTGGTTCTCTTGAGCTTTGCGGGTTTTGCCGCATATTCTTCCGGCAATACAGACCCGATGACGACATCGGCCATTGCCGCCCCGGCCGGCGATAACATGCCGCAGCATCCGGCCTACGGCCATTGCCGCGACAGCAGCCCCTACGCTGAGAGGGTCTGCTAACAGGAAAGCCACCGCATAATTCCTAAAATTATGCGGTAATTTAAAGTGCTACAGCGTCCTTTGCGCGTCTCAAAAGACGCACGGCGCTGTAGATCGCCGGGCATGGAGACCTTGAGCCCAGGCTGCATTGACAGCGGGAAGGGAAAAGAACCATGGCCGGTGATGTCGATTATAATCTCGATCGCTTCATCGATGCTCAGAATGGCGTCTATGAACAGGCGCTTTCAGAGCTGAAAGCCGGGCGCAAGACCTCCCATTGGATGTGGTTCATCTTCCCGCAAATCGCCGGCCTCGGCACGTCGGCGATGGCCGAAAAATATGCGATCCGCTCGGCCGAGGAAGCCGGCGCCTATCTCGCCGATCCCATTCTCTCAAGCCGGCTGCTGCGCTGTGTCGAGGCGATTCTGTCCGTCGGCGGCCGCTCGGCGCATGAAATTCTGGGCTCACCCGACGACCTCAAGCTACGCTCGTCGATGACCTTGTTTGCCGCGATCAGCGACCATGGTTCGCCCTTCCACCGGGCGATCGAGCATTTCTATCAGGGAAAATTCGACGAGCGGACGATAGAGATCCTTGGCGCGGATTAACGGCCCGGCCTGCTCTCCAGCGTAGCAATCTCCTCGGAGATCTCGCTCAACCGCTGACGTAGATCGATGTCGGTGCCATCATCGACCTCTTCCTCGCCGAAGCAATAGCGCGCATCATGAAGCTCCAGCTTGGCTTCAAGCTCGGCGCGTTTGTCATATAGGCGCTTGAGATAGACGTAGTTCATCTCCCTGCCTCCACATCGCCCCGGTGAGGGGAAAACGGCATGGAAGCGGTAAGGTTCCCCCCGCTGATAATTCAGCGATTGAAAGTGCTACTGCGTCCTTTGCGCGTCTGAAAAGACGCGCGGCGCTGTAGAGAGGGCGGTCAGGCGAAAGAAGCGATCGCCGCGTGGCAGGCCTTGGCGAAATGACCGCAGCAGCCGGCAGCGCCCATGGCCTGGCGGCTGACGCGGGCACCCTCGAGCAGCAGCGTCAACGTATCGGCAAGAAGCTGGGGTTCGCGCGCGCCGGCCGCCGAACAGAGCGCGGCCAAGCGATCACGCTGTTCGGCCTTGTGCCGCTCGATCATTTCGTGGGCGGGATGGCCCTCGCCCTTCAGCTCGATGGCGGCATTGGCGAGATCGCAGCCGGCGGGCTCGCCGTTCAGACACTGCGCCCGCAGTTCCACCCAGGCGTCCAGCTGGGCGCGCGGATTGCCGGGATAGGCCGCATCCAGATCGCGCCAGATGGTACCCGCCTTTTCGGAGGCGCGGCGCAGCGTTTCGCAGACGAGTTCGTCCTTAGAGCCGAAATGCCGATAGAGCGTCATCTTGTTGGTCAGAGCCGCGTCGGCAATGGCGTCGACGCCGATGCCGCGGATGCCGCGCTCGCGGAAAAGCTCCGAGGCGGTCGAGACGATACGCTCCCGCGGCGGGATGCGATCTTCTGGAACGGCTGCGGAGATTTCATTCGAAGTTTCTGATTTTTTTGCGGACGTAGTCCTTGACATCAATGTGACCGATCGGTAACAAATGCATTGTTACTTACCGGTAACACCACCTAACGCGAAAGTCAATGCCGAGGGCATGGCAGCGGAAAGTGGAACACGGGCGACCGCCCACGAAAGGAGGACAACCATGACAAAGACCAGAGATGACCTGACGATATCCGAAGCCCTTCGCGACCCCCTGATTGCCATGGTGTTGCGCGCCGACGGCGTGAAGCTTGAAGATTTCAAGCAACTCCTGGAGACGGCCGCCCGCAAGCGCGAACCGCGCTCGACTTCGGTGGGCAATATGATCGGAGCACTCGCAAACCGCGCCAATCTGCCGGCCATGCCCTGCTTCGGCTGACAAGCCGCCTGAATAGCTTGGGGATCTCTCCCTGCCCCCGTCAAGGGCTGCCGTCATAACCCGACGGCGGCCCTTGCCGCTTTAGAGGATCGGCTTGCCGCCGGTGACCGCGATTGTCGTGCCGGAGACGTAGCTCGATAAGGGATCGGCCAGCATCACATAAGCCGTCGCCAGCTCGGCCGGCTGGCCGGGCCGTTTCATCGGCACCTGCTTGCCGAAATTGCTGACGCTTTCTTCGGGCAGTGTCGAAGGGATGAGCGGCGTCCAGATCGGCCCCGGCGCCACCGCATTGGCGCGAATGCCTTTATCGGCCAGAAGTTGGGCAAGGCCGGCGGTGAAATTCTGGATCGCGCCCTTGGTCGTCGCATAGGCAAGCAGCGTCGGGTTTGGACTGTCCGAATTGATCGAGGCCGTGTTGATGATGGCGCTGCCGGGTTTCATATGGGCGACGGCTGCCTTGGTCAGGTAGAACATCGAATGGATGTTGACCTTGAAGGTCAGCTCCCATTCCTCGTCGCTGATCTCGTCAATGCTCTTGAAGCTTGCCTGATGCGCGGCGTTGTTGACCAGAATGTCGATACCGCCAAGTTCCTTGACCGCCGTCTCGACGATCTGCCGGCAGTGGGCCGGATCCTGGATGTCGCCGCTGACGAGGATAGCCTTGCGTCCGGCCTGCTCGACGAGCCGTTTTGTCTCATCGGCATCCTCATCCTCGTCGAGATAGGAGATCACCAGATCGGCACCTTCCCTGGCGTAAGCGATTGCCACCGCGCGGCCGATGCCGCTATCGCCGCCGGTGATGATCGCCCGCTTGCCTTTCAACCTGTCGGCGCCGCGATAACTCTCCTCGCCGTGATCGGGAATAGGGTCCATCTGCGTGGTAAAACCAGGCATCGGCTGTTTCTGGGATGGAAAAGGGGGTGTCGGGTAATTTGGCATCATGACCTCCTGCGTTCAGGGGGCAAACTCAGGCTAAGACTTGTTGTTCCAGCGGTCTTGCGGCAGTTTTGCTTTCGGACTAAAATGACTAGAAAATTGGTCATCAAGAGGGTGTCATGGCGAGTGTTAATTTAGCGGAAGCCAAGGCCCATCTCAGCGAATTGCTCAATCGCGTCGAAGCTGGCGAAACCGTCGAGATTTTGCGCCATGGCAAGCCGGTGGCGCAACTCGTGCCCGTCAAGACGCGCAAAAAACCGGTCGATGTCGCGCGGCTGAAGGCATTGACCGCCTCGATGAAGCCGCCGGCCAAGCCGGTCGATTCCGCGACCTTCATCCGCGACATGCGCGACAATGATCGCTACTGATGCTTTATATCGACACATCAGTCCTCGTCGCCGCCTGGACGATCGAAACCCGCACGGACGACGTGCAGCAATGGCTGGCAGCGCGTCAATTCGAGGAGATCGCGGTCAGCGGCTGGACGATCACCGAATTTTCGAGCGCCATCGCGCTTAAGGCGAGAAACGGACAACTCGATCCGGACGATCGCAGCAAGGCTTTGGCGCTGTTCAAGGAGCTATGTTCGACGTCCTTCGAGCTCCTGCCCATATCGCGGTCGCACTTCATCGAAGCGGCACGAATGACCGATCAATTTAATATCGGTCTTCGCGCCGGTGATGCTCTGCATCTCGCTGTCGCGATCGGCAACGACGCCACGCTCGTCTCGCTGGACAAGGGGCTGGCAAAAGCTTGCAGCATCGTAGGTGCGCATTATCGGCTGTTATGAAGTGGACGATATCGTGGGTATCACTCAGCCTCCCATACGATCAACCTGCAAAATGTTGCGATTTGCCATAGCGACCGCTATGCCATAGTAATGTAACATGATCGCAGTTTTCATGAGGTGCGTGGAATTGGACGGAAAAACATCATCCGCAGTTTACTCCGAAGATGAGGGCGTTGCCAGCGAGGCCCATGGCAAGGGGGCACGCCGCGCGCGTGTCAGCGGCATCGACCGGGCGCTTCAGGTGATCGATCATCTTTATGAGACCGGATCGCCCGCCGGCGTCTATGCGATCGCCAAGGCTGTGAAGGCGCCGCTTTCGACCGTTTACGTCATCGTCGACGATCTCGTCGAGAAGAACATGCTGACGCGGCAGACGGACGGCTCGATCTGGCTCGGCGCGCGGCTCTACCACTACGGCCTTGCCTACGCACGGTCATTGGATTTCATGAGCATCGCCACCCACGAAATGCACGATCTCTGCCGCCAGGCCGGCGAAACCGTGCAGGTCTGCGGTCGCGACGGCGACTATATGCTGGTGCTCGCCATGGCCGACGGCCCGAGCCACTTCCAGGTCGCGTCCCGCGTTGGCACCCGGGTGCCGCTCAACTGGACGGCCTCCGGCCGCCTGCTCGTCGGCCACCTGCCCGAGCAGGAGCGCATCGAACTGTTCAAGCGCTGCGCCCGCTCTTCACCGACCGGCCGCGCCGAGATCGATCCGGGTACGCTGTCGGAAGCCGCCGGCAAAGCCTTCGAGTCGCGCTTGTCGATCCAGGCGGGGGAATCCGATTATGCGGTTGCCTGCATCGCCTCGCCGATCTGCGATCGCGATGGCCAGTGCGTCGCCACCATTTCCATCGTGCTGCCGGAACAGAAGGCCTTTTCCGACGAGAACCACTATACGGCCCATGTGCGTAGTTCAGCGGAACGGATCGAAAAGCTGATGGGCTGGCGCAACCGCTGAGCATTGCGCTTTTCAGCGGATCCTACCTGTAGGAATAGCCGTGGCTGTGGCGCACCAGCTTGCGCGCCCGCGGCACATAGCGGCTGGCGGCAAAGGCATCGGCGCCCATCACGGCATAGCGCGGCTCGAACAGCTTGGTGAGGACCGAGACGTCGCCGTTGGAATCCGTCGCCTCGAGATCGGAATCGACCAGATCGAAAACGGTGAATTCCGCTTGCGAGCCGACCGAAAGCCGGTTCTCCATCGACAGCTTGATGACGGATGCCGGCGCATGGGTGACGGCTTCCACCACCTTGTCGAAAGGCATGCCGACGCTGAGCAGCTTCGACATCGTCGTCGCCAGGTCCCAGACCGGGAAGTTCATCGAATGGCCGTGCAGGTCGGTCGAGATCGAGAACGGCAGAAGCCCGCGCGCAATCGCCGCCTCGGCGACCTTGAAGGAGAAGGAGGCGCCGCCATGGCCGATGTCGAGACGGATGCCCTCGGAGGCGCAGCGCTCGGCGAGATTGAAGAGGTCCTCGTCTTCCATGATGCTCGACCCGGCCTTGCCGTTGAAGCAGTGGGTGACGACGTCGCCGGGGCCGAGGATCTCGAGCACTTCGTCATAAAGCGCCGGCGGCTCGCCGACATGCACCATCATCGGCACTTTCAAAATCTTGGCGATCTTCTTGCCAAGCTTGACCGGCGTGACGCCCCAGGATCCGGTGATGACATGGCTGGCGCGCACCTTGATGCCGACGATGTGCTCGCTGTTTTCGGCATAAACTTCGAGGATGCGGTCGAGATCGATATCGCGGATATCCCGCAATTCCGCAACGCGGTTGCAGGCCACAAGACCGATCGAGCCGAGATTGAGGAAGGCCTTGATGCGCTCGCGCGAGGGCTCGATGATATATTCGCGGAAGCCATGAAAATTTGCCTCACCGGCCGAACCGGCATCGACCAGCGTGGTGACGCCGCGCTCGACGCCGCATTCGGACGGACGGATGGAAATATCAGTGCCGCCATGCCAGATATGCACGTGCAGGTCGACCCAGCCGGGCGAAATGAAGGCGCCCTTGCCGTCGATGCGCGTCACATCCTGCGAGACTGAAAGGGACGAACCGATCTCGGCGATCCTGCCGCCGGCATTGACGAGAATGTCGATTGCCCCCTCGGATGTGCCCGCACCGAAAGCGATCGGTTTGACATTGGTGAGGAGAAGCGGCTTCTTCGCCTGGTCGCCGGGCATGACATGCATTCCTTTCGAAGTCTCGGACCGGGATCGCTCCTCGGTCATCCGTCTGCGGGTTGCTCTGGAAGAGTAATGAGGAAGCTAGAGATGGCGCCTCAGGGCACCGCATTGCCATAATTCCATAATAATGCTATATAAGTCTTTATAATAGAATAAAGCTGAGGACGCCGCTGTCAAGAAAAATGACGTGGCCGTCACCACTGAGGAAACGTAAGCGGTGCGCTCCTTCCGAAGCACGCCCGTTTCGAAGATCCGATAAATTCGCGTTTGTTTTCAATCTCGAAGGATGGAATAGTCAAGCCGTTCCAGGTGATCCGGATCGGCGATGGCGTCGATCGCGGCGATCCTGCCATCGGCGATCGTCAGCGCCACCACCACGCGGAGCTGGCCCTGGATCTCCACGACGAATCCGAGTTCGCCGTCGACAATGGCGATTTCTGCCGCCTGCGCCCGACCCTTGAAGGCTTCAGCCACCTGAGCTGCGCCGCGCATTTGGCCAATGGTGCCGAAGCGGGCCGCCGTGGCATCCGGCCGGAAGACGACGTCAGGGGCAAGCACCGCGATTAACGCCTCCAGATCGCCGTTGCGCGACGCCGTCAGAAAGGCCTCGGCGATCGTCCGCTTGCGGCCGAGATCCACATCAGGTGCCTCGTCCAAACCCCGCACCCGGCGGCGTGCGCGGCTCGCGAGCTGGCGGGCGGCCGCGGACGAGCGACCGATGATCGGCGCGATCTCGTCGAAGGGCAGGTCGAACATGTCGTGCAGCACGAAGGCGACGCGTTCGGCGGGCGCCAGCGTCTGCAGCACGACGAGCAGTGCCAGACCGACCGAATCGGCAAAGGCGGCTTCGCGCTCGGGATCGTCCGTCGGATCGGCGATCCCGCCATGGACGGGCACCTCCAGCGGTTCCTCGCGCCGGGTCTTGCGGGCGCGCAGCATGTCGAGGCAGATGCGCGCCACCACCGTCGTCAGCCAGCCGCCGAGATTGCCGACCCCTGTCGTATCCGTGCGGCTGAGCCGCAGCCAGGCCTCCTGAACGGCATCATCAGCCTCGCTGCGTGAGCCGAGCATGCGATAGGCTGCGGCCCTCAGATGCGCTCTGTTCGCCTCGAACTCATCGGCCAGCCATTTTTTCTCGTCCATTTGTCACATTCCTCCGCTGCGTTCCGTCAAAGCCATGACGAATGAAACCCGGCCGATGTGACAGCGCCGGCGGATCGTCGAACAACAGTAAACGCATCAAGGAGACATACCATGCAGGAGAGAATGGGAAACCCCGCCCTCGTCCTTCCCGCGGCCATGCAGGCGCTCAATGCGCTCAGCAAGGTGCCGGTCGAAACCGGCCTTTCGCCGAAGCTGCTCGAACTCGTCAACCTGCGCGCCAGCCAGATCAACGGCTGCAGCGTCTGTGTCGACGGGCATCCCCGCATTGCAAAGAAGCTCGGCGAAACCGACGAAAGGCTCTTCGCCATCGGCGCCTGGCGCGACTCGCCCTATTTCAGCGACGCCGAGCGGGCAGCCCTTGCGCTGACCGAGGCAGTCACCCGTGTCAGCGACCGCGCCGACCCTGTGCCGGACGATGTCTGGGACGAAGCGACCCGGCATTATGACGGCAGGAGCCTTGCGGCACTCGTCATCGCCATCGCCAACATCAATGTCTGGAACCGGCTGAACATCGCCACCCGCCAGATCGCCGGGGCCTGGAAGCCGTAAACGGCGGGACGCCGGCAGCGCGTCACCCCTGCGCTGCCGGCAACCATCATCCCTAATCAGCATGGCTTCAGGCCATGCGAAACAATCGGTCGTTCAGATGATGCCGCCGCCGCCGGCAGCGGATGCCGGGCGCTCGGCCGCCACTTGTCTGCGATAGCCGCTGGCGCGATAGACGGCGATCGGGTCGATCGCGCCGCCGGCCCTGCGTCGGGCTTCGGCGAGGATCGGCTCGACATCGGCGCGATAGGCGCGCTTCAACGTTTCCGATGCCATCAGCGCGTCGTTGTCGTCCTGGTAACCGGAGAGCGCCTTGCGGTCGACGAGCAGCGCCTGTGCATAAGCACGGCGGATTTCGTTGGCGCTGTTGATCAGGCTTTCGATCGGGTCGGTGACATTGTGCGACTGGTCGATCATATGGGCCGGGTTGAAGTCATTGACGCCGCGCTGCTCGGCATCGACCAGTTCGTTGAAGACGAGGAACAGCCGGTAGGGATCGATCGCGCCGGCGTCGAGATCGTCGTCGCCATATTTCGAATCATTGAAGTGGAAACCGCCGAGCTTGCCGAACTGGATCAGGCGGGCGACGATCATCTCGATATTGGTGTTCGGCGCATGGTGACCGAGATCGACGAGGCAATAGGCCTTGGGGCCGAGCGTCTGGGCGATCAGATAGTTGGTGCCCCAATCCTGCACGATGGTGGAATAGAAGGCCGGCTCGTACATCTTGTGCTCGGAGAACAGCTTCCAATCATCAGGCAGCGCCTTGTAGATATCCGCCATCGAGGCGAGATAACGCTCGAAAGCCTTGGTGAAATGGCTCTGGCCGGGGAAGTTCGAACCGTCGCCGATCCACACCGTCAATGCCTTGGAGCCGAGCGCCTTGCCGATTTCGATGCATTCGAGATTGTGCTCGACCGCTTGCGCCCGTGTTGCCGCATCGGTGTGGCTGAGCGAGCCGTATTTATAGGAATGGGCCTGGCCGGGCGCATCGGAAAAGGTGTTGGAATTCATCGCATCGAAGCCGAGGCCGAGCGCATCACCCTTGGCCTTCAACTCCCTGGCGTCTGCCTTGTCCCAGGGAATATGCAGCGAGACATTCGGCGTCGCCTGCGTCAGTTGGTTGATGACGGCGCAATCGTCGAGCTTGTCGAAGATGCCGCGCGGCTCGCCGGTGCCGGGGAAACGGGCAAAACGCGTGCCACCGGTGCCGACGCCCCAAGAGGGAACGGCGACGAAGAATTCCGCAACCTTCCGGGTGACTGCTGCGATATCGACGCCACGGCGGACAAGCGTCGCGCCCAGTGCCTCGTAATCGGCTTTCAGCGCTGTTGCCCGCTTGTCATTATCCGTCGCAACCAGATCCTGCGCGATCCTGAATTCGGCCATTTCTTCCTCCCGATTGTTTCTTTCTCCCCTTCTCCCCAGCGGGGAGAAGGTGGCCCGAAGGGTCGGATGAGGGGGCGGCCGGGTAGGACATTAATGGTCCTTCGCTGCCCTGCCCGGAACACGCATCGCTTCGCTCTGCGCCCCCCTTCATCTGCCTGCCGGCATCTTCCCCCCGCCGGGGAGAAGAGCGTCCCTCTTACCGCGTAAAACTCTGCACATTGCCGGCATCGACATTGATGATGTTGCCGGTCGATTTTGCAGAAAGGTCCGATGCGAGGAAATAGATCGCCTCGGCGATATCTTCCGGAAACACGTTGAGTTTCAGCATCGACCGCTTGCGGTAATGTTCCTCGAGATCGTCCACCTCGATCTTGGACGAGGCGGCGCGCTGCTCGCGCCATTCTCCGCTCCAGATCTTCGAGCCGCGCAGGACGGCATCCGGATTGACGGTGTTGACGCGGATGCCGGCATCCGCGCCTTCGAGCGCCAGGCAGCGGGCGAGATGGATTTCGGCAGCCTTGGCGGTGCAATAGGCAGCCGCATTCGGCGAAGCGGCAAGACCGTTCTTCGAAGCGACGAAGACGACGTTGCCACCGAGCGCCTGGCGGCGGAACAGGCGGAAGGCTTCGCGCGAGACGAGGAAATAGCCGGTCGCCAGAATATCGATATTGCGGTTCCACGTCGACAGCTCGGTGGCTTCGATCGGCGCGGACGAGGCAATGCCGGCGTTCGAGACGAGGATATCGATGCCGCCGAATTCAACGCAGGCTTCCGCGAAGGAGGCGATCACGGCATCTTCCTTGGTGACGTCAAGCCGGACGCTGCGTACGGCGTCAGCGCCATATCTCTTGACGAAATCGGCTTCGGTGCCCTCGAGTGCTGCCTGGTCAATATCGGCAAGCACCACGCAGGCGCCTTCACCGACGAGGCGCGCGGCCGTCGCCCGGCCGATGCCGCCGGCGCCGCCGGTGACGAAGGCGACGCGGCCGGCAAGGCTCTTCGGCTTCGGCATGCGCTGCAGCTTGGCCTCTTCGAGCAGCCAGTATTCGATGTCGAAGGCTTCCTGCTCGGGCAGGCCCTGATATTCCGAGACCGTCGAGGCGCCGCGCATGACGTTGATTGCGTTGACGTAGAATTCGCTGGCAATACGAGCCGTCGCCTTGTCGCGGGCAAAGGACAGCATGCCGACGCCAGGAACGAGGAAGATGACGGGATTGGCATCGCGGATGGCAGGCGAATTGTCATGCTTGCAGTCGTTGTAATAGCGGGCGTAATCGGCGCGGTAATCCTCCAGCGCCTTGTCGAGACCGGCAACGATCGCGTCGACATCCGGCTTGGCCGGGTCGAAATCGACGATCAGCGGGCGGATCTTGGTGCGCAGGAAATGATCCGGGCAGCTGGTGCCGAGCGCGCCGAGCGGGCGCAAATCCCGGGAATTGACGAATTCGAGCACCGCGCCCTGATCGTCGAAATGTCCGAGCTTGCGCTCCTGCTTGCCGATGCGGCCCCGGATCTCCGGCATCAGCCGGGCGGCGATGGCGCGGCGTTCGGCGGCGGCCAGGCTCTCAGTGAGCGCACCGCCGAAAATCGTCTTTCCCTCGGTCTTTTCGGCAAACCAGACGATCGCCTTGTTGATGATATCGAGCGTCAGCTCGTAGCAGGCCTTGGCGTCATCAGCCCAGGTAAAGAGGCCGTGGCTTTCGAGCACGACACCCTTGGCATTCGGGTTTGCGGCGACGAAAGCACCGAGGTCGAGGCCGAGCTGGAAGCCCGGACGACGCCAGGGCAGCCAGCCTATCTCGTCGCCGAAGATCTGCTGCGTCAATTCCTTCGAATTCTTCGACGCGGCGATCGCGATGATCGCATCAGGATGCATGTGGTCGACATGGGTGAAAGGCACGAAACCGTGCAGCGGCGTATCGATCGAGGCGGCGCGGGCGTTCAGGTTGAAGGTGCAGTGCGGCAGGAAGCCGACCATGCGGTCCTCGTCCTCGACGCCCTTGTAGATGCTCTTCAGCGATTCCAGCTTGTCCTGGTAGAGCGTCGCGAAACCGTCGAGCTTGATCGTGCCGACATCGCCGCCCGATCCCTTGACCCAGAGTACCTTGACCTTGCCGCCGGTCAGCGGATCGGTTTCCAGCACCTTCGCCGAGGTGTTGCCGCCGCCATAATTGGTGATGCGCTTGTCGGCGCCGAGCAGGTTGGAGCGATAGAGCAGCTTGCCAGGCTCATCGAGGCCTGCCGCGTAAGCATCATCCCACCGGTTTTCCAGAAGCCGGACGTTCGCCGCCATGTCATCCTCCCATATGAAATCTTCATCGGGACGCAAAGTTCGCGCCCTTTTCGCTGACGGTATCGCTCATCAAAACGCAGCTTGTCAATCGAAAACGATCAAATTCGATTATTGTGCAGCGCAATATGAAAATTTATGATCGTTTTTGATTGACACATTGTCATATGTGCGAAATAAACGATTAAAGGAGGAGCCCCATGCACGAACGCGAACGCCATCGCATCATTCTGAGCGCCGTTCAGGAAAAGTCCGTCGTGACGGTTCAGGATATTTCCGAACTGACCGAGGCTTCCGAGGCGACGATCCGGCGCGACATCGCGGCTCTTCATGTTCAGGGCAAGATCCGGCGCGTGCGCGGCGGCGCCGAGGCGGTGCATCCGCCGCAGCTCGGCAATCTCGCCGGGCGTCCCTTCCGGGTGTCGGAATCGGTCAATATCGACAAGAAACGCGCAATCGCCCGCCAGGCAGTCGAGCTTTGCGATCCCGGCGACGCGATCATCATCAACGGTGGCACGACCACCTTCCAGATGGTGCATTTCATGGCGGCCCACCGCCTGCAGGTGATGACCAATTCCTTCGCGATTGCCGAACATCTGGTCAAGCATTCGAAGAACACGGTGACGGTGCCGGGCGGCGCGATCTATCGCGAGCAGAGCCTGATCCTCTCCCCCTTCGACAACGACGCGATCCGCAATTTCTACGCCCGCCGTTTCTTCATCGGTGCGCAGGGCGTCGGCCCGCTCGGCATCATGGAAGCCGACGCGCTGATCATCCAGAGCGAGCAGAAGCTGATGCATCAGGCCGACGAACTGGTCGTCATGGCCGATTCCAGCAAGTTCCATCGCCGCTCGAGCCTCATTCTGTGCCCGCTCGAGCGTGTGTCTACGATCATCACCGATGACGGCATTCCAGAGGAAGCCGTCAGGATGATCGAGAATGCCGGCATCAGGCTCATTGTCGCGAGCCCGGTCGCCCAGGCAATCAAGGAGGATTCCTCGTCGGTCGCATAAGGCGCCGGCCAGGTGTGAAGAGTGTCAATCAAGTGGGAGGATGAAAGCATGAAACTCGCAAAGAAACTCGCAATCGGCGTGGCATTTGCCGTCGCCATGATGGCCGGCACGGCAAGTGCCGCCGACATCAAGATCGGTCTCGTCGTCAAGTCGCTCGGCAACGGCTTCTTCGATGCTGCCAACAAGGGCGCGCAGGAAGCGGCCAAGGAACTCGGCGGCGTCGAGGTCATCTATACGGGTCCGACGACGACGACGGCCGAAGGCCAGATCGAAGTCATCAACTCGCTGATCGCCCAGGGCGTCAGCGCCATCGCCGTTTCGGCCAACGATCCCGACGCGCTCGTTCCGGCGCTGAAGAAGGCTACACAGCGCGGCATCAAGGTCATCTCCTGGGATTCCGGCGTCGCGCCTGAAGGCCGTATCCTTCAGCTCAACCCGTCGTCCAACGAGTTGATCGGCAAAATGTGCCTGACCCTCGTCAAGGACCATCTCGACGGCGGCAAGGGTGACTTCGCGATCCTGTCGGCAACGACCACCTCGACCAACCAGAACATCTGGATCGACCAGATGAAGAAGCAGCTCAAGGATTTCCCGGGCCTCAACCTCGTCACCACGGTCTATGGCGACGACCTCTCGGACAAGTCCTACCGTGAAGCCGAGGGCCTGCTGAAGGCGAACCCGAACATCAAGGTCATCGTCGCTCCGACGACGGTCGGCGTTCTCGCCGCGTCGAAGGTCGTCGAAGACAAGGGCCTTGTCGGCAAGGTCTACGTCACCGGTCTTGGCCTGCCGTCCGAAATGGCCGGCGCGATCAAGTCGGGCGCGACGAAGGAATTCGCCATCTGGAACCCGATCGATCTCGGCTACTCCGCAACGCAGATCGCCTATCGCCTCGTCAAGGGCGAGACCGACGGCAAGCCGGGCAGCGAGATCGAGGCCGGCCGCATGGGCAAGATCAAGGTCGGCGACAACGGCGAAGCCGCCATGGCCGATCCCTTCGTCTACAACGCTACGAACATCGACCAGTTCTCCAAGGTCTTCTGATCCAAGCCGACGCATAAAAGCCCGGCGGCCTGATGGCCGCCGGGATTCTCATTCGACACTGGTAGAAGCTCGATGAACGCTGCCTTTCAACAAACCGCCACGGACAGCAAAACCGGTGATGCGCCCGCCATTCTGGAAATGCGCGGCATCTCCCAGATCTTCCCGGGCGTGAAGGCGCTCGACAATGTCAGCATCGCGCTGCATCCCGGCACGGTGACCGCGCTGATCGGCGAAAACGGCGCCGGCAAATCGACGCTGGTCAAGATCCTGACCGGCATCTACAGGCCGAATGAAGGCGAGATCCTCGTCGACGGCCAGCCGGTGACCTTTGCCAGCGCCCAAGCCGCAATCGATGCCGGCGTCACCGCCATCCATCAGGAAACCGTGCTGTTCGACGAGCTGACGGTTGCCGAAAACATTTTCCTCGGCCATGCGCCGCGCACGCGTTTGCGCACCATCGACTGGCAGGCGATGAACAGCCGCGCGAAGGCGCTGTTGACCGCGCTCGAAAGCAATATCGATCCGACGATCCGGCTGAAGGACCTCTCGATCGCGCAGCGCCATCTGGTGGCGATTGCGCGCGCTCTGTCGATCGAGGCCCGCATCGTCATCATGGACGAACCGACGGCAGCCCTTTCCCGCAAGGAGATCGACGATCTCTTCCGCATCGTCCGGGGCCTGAAGGAAAAGGGCAAGGCGATCCTCTTCATCAGCCACAAGTTCGACGAGGTGTACGAGATCGCCGACGATTTCGTCGTCTTCCGCGACGGCCGCGCCGTCGGCCAGGGCCGGCTCAAGGAAACGCCGCAGGACGAGATCGTCCGCATGATGGTCGGCCGCGACGTCGAGAATGCCTTTCCGAAGGTCGATGTCGCCATCGGCGGCCCGGTTCTCGAGATCCGCAATTACAGCCACCGCACCGAATTCCGCGACATCTCCTTCACCCTGCGCCAGGGCGAGATTCTCGGCATTTACGGCCTGATCGGCGCCGGGCGTTCGGAACTGTCCCAATCGCTCTTCGGCATCACCAGGCCGCTCTCGGGCACCATGATGCTCGAGGGCCGCGAGATCACCATCCATTCGCCGCAGGATGCGATCCGGGCCGGCATCGTCTATGTGCCGGAGGAACGCGGCCGCCACGGGCTGGCGCTGCCGATGCCGATCTTCCAGAACATGACGCTGCCCTCGCTCGCCCGCACCTCGCGCCGAGGCTTCCTTAGGGCGGCCAACGAATTCGCGCTCGCGCGCAAATATGCCGAGCGGCTGGACTTACGCGCCGCTGCCCTTTCCGTCCCGGTCGGCACGCTCTCCGGCGGCAATCAGCAGAAGGTCGTCATCGGCAAATGGCTGGCGACGGCGCCGAAGGTCATCATCCTCGATGAACCCACAAAAGGCATCGACATCGGTTCGAAGGCGGCCGTGCACGGCTTCATCAGCGAACTCGCCGCCGAGGGCCTGTCGATCATCATGGTCTCGTCCGAACTGCCCGAAATCATCGGGATGTCGGATCGCGTCCTGGTGATGAAGGAAGGTCTCGCCGCCGGAATTTTCGACCGCGCCGAGCTGTCGCCGGAAGCGCTGGTGCGCGCCGCCACCGGCAATACATGAGGCCCGCAATGCATAAGGCCCAGCAATTCATAAGGTAAGAGCATGGTAAGACTGATCAGAAAACGCGAAACCCTGCTGTTCCTCATCATCGTCGTGATGATCGCGATCTTTTCGACGCGCGCTGCCGATTTCGCAACGCCGGAGAATCTCGCCGGCATTTTCAACGATACCTCCATCCTGATCATCCTGGCGCTCGCGCAGATGACGGTCATCCTGACGAAATCGATCGACCTGTCGGTTGCCGCCAACCTCGCCTTCACCGGCATGGCGATCGCGATGATGAATGCCGCCTATCCCAATCTGCCGCTCGTCGTGCTCATCCTTGCCGCGATCGTCATCGGCGCCTGCCTCGGCGCCATCAACGGCCTTCTCGTCTGGGCGCTCGAAATTCCGCCGATCGTCGTGACACTCGGCACGCTCACCATCTATCGCGGCATGGCCTTCGTGCTGTCGGGCGGGGCGTGGGTCAACGCCCACCAGATGACGCCGGTCTTTCTGTCGGTGCCGCGCACGCCGATCCTCGGCCTGCCCGTTCTCGGCTGGGTGGGCATCATAATCGTGCTCCTGATGTATGTCCTGCTCCGATACACCCAGTTCGGCCGCTCGGCCTATGCGACCGGCGGCAATCCGACCGCGGCCGTCTATGCCGGCATCGATACGGGCTGGACGAAATTCCTGGCCTTCGCCCTGTCGGGCGCGCTCGCCGGCCTTGCGAGCTATCTCTGGGTGTCGCGTTATGCTGTTGCCTATGTCGATATCGCCAACGGCTTCGAACTCGACAGCGTCGCGGCCTGCGTCATCGGCGGCATCTCGATTGCCGGCGGCGTCGGCTCGGTCGCCGGCACCGTGCTCGGCGCGCTCTTCCTCGGCGTCATCAAGAATGCATTGCCGGTGATCGGCATTTCACCCTTCACGCAGATGGCGATCTCCGGAACCGTCATCATTCTCGCCGTCGCCTTCAACGCCAGGCGCGAGCGCAACCGCGGCCGCATCATCCTGCGCGACCGCGCCGCGGCCGAGATCAGAACGGAGGCCGCAGCATGAGCACCGTGTCCACACACGAAAAGCGGGTCATTCCCGACCGCCTCGGCACACCCTTCCGCCGCATCCTCGCGAGCTGGGAAGTGCTGCTCTTTGCCGTCGCCGTGCTGATCTTCATCTTCAATTCGCTCGCCTCGCCCTATTTCCTCGATGCCTGGAATCTCTCGGACGCCACCTTTAACTTCACCGAAAAGGCAATGATCGCCTTTGCCATGGCGCTGCTCGTCATATCAGGCGAGATCGACCTCTCGGTCGCTGCGATCATCGCGCTCGCCTCGACGGCAATGGGCGCGGCAGCGCAGGTCGGCATCGGCACACCGGGCCTGGTCGCGATCGGCATCGGCACCGGCCTTGCCTGCGGCATCTTCAACGGCGTTCTGGTCTCGGTGCTGAAACTGCCGTCGATCGTCGTCACCATCGGCACGATGAGCCTTTTCCGCGGCATTTCCTATATCGTCCTCGGTGATCAGGCCTATGGCAAATACCCGGCTGATTTCGCCTATTTCGGCCAGGGCTATGTCGTCTGGGTATTCTCCTTCGAATTCGTGCTCTTCATCGTGCTGGCGATCCTCTTCGCCATCCTCCTGCATGCGACGAATTTCGGCCGGCAGGTCTATGCGATCGGCAACAACGACTTCGCCGCCCGCTTCTCCGGCATTCCGGTCGAGCGCGTCAAATTCATCCTCTTCCTGTTGACCGGCGTCATGAGCGGCGTTGCCGCCGTCTGCTTGACCTCACGCCTCGGCTCGACCCGGCCGTCAATCGCCCAGGGCTGGGAACTTGAGGTCGTCACCATGGTCGTGCTCGGCGGCATCTCGATCCTCGGCGGCTCCGGCACCATCGTCGGCGTCGTCATCGCCGCCTTCGTCATGGGTCTCGTCACCTTCGGCCTCGGCCTGCTGAACGTGCCAGGCATCGTCATGTCGATCTTCATCGGCCTGCTTCTGATCATCACCATCGCCATCCCGATCATCGCCCGCCGCATCAAGGTCATGAGCTCCCGATGACTTTAGAAAAACACGCCTTCAAAATGCAGCTCAATCCGGGCATGGAAGCCGAATACCGCAAGCGGCATGACGAGATCTGGCCGGAACTGGTCGATCTCCTGCACAAGTCAGGCGCCAGCGACTATTCCATTCATCTCGACCGCGAGACCAACACGCTGTTCGGCGTGTTGACGCGGCCCGCCGACCATAGGATGGCAAGCCTGCCGGACCATCCGGTCATGAAAAAATGGTGGGCGCACATGGCCGATATCATGGCGACCAATCCCGATAATTCGCCGGTCCAGAGCGACCTGGTCACCGTCTTCCATATGCCATGAACGCCACCTCTTATCGCCGCATCGCCGTCCTCGACATCGGCAAGACCAATGCCAAGGTGGTCGTGCTCGACAGCGAGACGGGCGCCGAGGTCGCCGTCCTGAAACGGCCGAATATCGCGATCAAAACCGGTCTCTATCCGCATTACGACGTAGAGGCCCTCTGGTCCTTTGCGCGCGATGCGCTGAAGAGCCTTGCGCGCGAGCCCGGCTTCGACGCCATTTCGATCACCACCCATGGCGCCTCCGCAGCACTCCTTGCCCGGGACGGCACGCTTGCCATGCCTGTCATCGACTATGAACATGAATATCCGCAGGAAATCCGCGACGCCTATACGCGGCTGCGCCCCTCCTTCGACGAAACCTTCTCGCCGCACCTCGCGATGGGCCTCAACGTCGGCGCGCAGCTGCACTACCAGAAGACCGCCTTTCCCGAGGAATTCGCCGAGGTTGCGACCATCCTCACATATGCGCAATATTGGACGGCGCGGCTGACGGGTGTTGCCGCCAATGAGCTGACCTCGCTCGGCTGTCATACCGACCTCTGGAACCCGAGGGCCGGCAGCTATTCCTCGCTCGTCGACAGGCTTGGCATTCGCGACCTCATGGCGCCGATCCGATCCGCCTTCGATGCGCTTGGCCCGGTTCTTCCCGACATCGCCGCAGAGCTCGGCCTTACCGCACCCGTGCCGGTCTATTGCGGCATTCACGATTCCAATGCCTCGCTGCTGCCGCATCTGGTGCGTCGCGAAGCGCCCTTTGCGGTCGTCTCCACCGGCACATGGGTCATCAATTTTGGCGTCGGCGGCGATCTCGATCATCTCGACCCGAAACGCGATGCGCTCGCCAATGTCGATGCCTATGGCCGGGCCGTCCCCTCCTCGCGTTTCATGGGCGGGCGGGAATTCGAAATTCTTTCTGCCGAGATCGGCCCTATCGACGAAAAAGCCGTCGAGGCGGCAATCGGCCCGGTCATCGACAAAGGCATGATGCTCCTGCCGAATATCGCGCCGGGTTCCGGGCCTTTTCCCGGAAAGGTAAGCCGCTGGATCGGTGCTGAAGAGGCAAGCCGCGAGGAGCGCTCTGCCGCTGCCTGCCTCTATCTCGCCTTGATGACCGATGCCTGCCTCGGACTGATCGGCGCCAAAGGCCCTGTTATCGTCGAAGGCCCATTTGCCCTGAATGGGACCTATCTCACGCTGCTGGCCGCCCTAACCGGCCGCGAGGTCATGGCCCTTCCTGGCACAACCGGCACCAGCCAGGGGGCCGCTCTTCTCACCGGCATCCGGCCGGTGTCGGGTGCCGAGACGCATGTTCCGCCGACTGATATCCCGGGGCTGGCCGCCTATCGCACCCGCTGGTACGCGGCGATGGAATAGGAGTCTTTCCAAAAGCGGCCTTGTTCGTCCCTGCCTTCTCGCTAGAACAGGATGATTTTAGGCCGGGTCGGCCTAAAATCTGAATCCTGTTCTACATTATATAGTTAGAGCATGATGTCGTCCGAAAACCGCTCACACTTTTCGGCATCATGCTCTAGTGTGGCACCTCGAAAATCAGGTCGAGGAGATAGCATGACAGAGACATTCGATCCGCGCACGGTTGCAGCCACGCTTCACAGCCTGCGCCAGGCCGGCAGGCAGGAGGCAACGGACACTTTCCCGCTGCCAGCCGATCTCCATCAGGCGATGGAGGCGCAGAAGTTGCTCACCGCTGCAGACAGTATTTCAAGCAACGCCTGGAAGGTGACGGTCTCGCCGCAGGGCCAGGCGGTCACCGCTCCGCTGCATCCCTATGCCGAAGCCGTCTCGGGCGCTGACATTCCCTGGTATCCGGGCCTGAAATTCGAAACCGAGATCGCCGTCCGTCTCGGCAGTGATCTGCCGGTCCGCACAGGCGTTCCCTACAGCCGCGCCGACGTGGTCAAGGCGATCTCCGCTGTCCATCTCGGCGCCGAGCTGCTGGTGAGCGCGGTTAGGGAAAGCGGCAGCGTTTCCTTTCTACTGTTCGTCGCCGACCGCCTCGGCAATAGCGGCTATGTGCTCGGTCCGAAGCTCGAAAAAAGCGTTGTCGACACCGTCGGGGGAACGCCGCTCAAGGTCACTCATGCCGGCCGCACGATCTATGATGGTCCGGCACAGCATCCGAAGGGCGACGTTCTCACCTGGCTCGTCGATTACGCCAATGATGGCTTGCGCCCCGAGACATCGCTGAAGACGGGTGCGCTCATCACCACAGGCACGTTGAGCGGCGCGATCGAACTGACCGAACCCGGCGAGATCGACATCGAACTCGGCAATAGCAGGCTCAGCTTCTCGGTATCGAAGGGTTGACTTGACCCCGTGGCGCTTAAGCCTTCTCGCGGAACATCTCGATGATGGCGGAAAAGTCCCTTCCGCCATTACCCTGCTTCTCGAAGAGCGCGAAAAGCTGCGCTGCTTCCGCGCCGAGCGGCGTGGACGCGCCACTCGCCAGCGCCGCCTCCTGCGAAAGCCTGAGATCCTTCAGCATCAGGGCTGCGGCAAAGCCCGGCCTGTAGTCATTATTCGCAGGCGAAGTCGGCACTGGTCCGGGCACCGGGCAATAGGTATTGATCGACCAGCACTGGCCCGACGAGGTCGAGGCAACGTCGAACAGCGCCTGATGCGAGAGCCCAAGTTTCTCGGCGAGTACGAAGGCCTCGCAGACGCCGATCATCGAAATGCCGAGGATCATGTTGTTGCAGATCTTCGCCGCCTGGCCGGCGCCGGCCTCGCCGCAATGGACGATCTTCTTTCCCATCGCCTCGAGGATCGGTTTTGCCTTGGCGAAGGCCTCTTCCGAGCCGCCGGCCATGAAGGTCAGCGTGCCCGCGGTTGCCCCGCCCGTGCCGCCGGAGACGGGGGCGTCGAGCGACAGGCAGCTCGCGGCCTTGGCCATCTCATGCGCCTTGCGGCTGCTGTCGACATCGATGGTCGAACAATCGATGACCAGCGTGCCTTGCGCGGCCGACTGCAGGATATCGGTCCAGGCCGTCAGCACGTGCCTGCCCTGCGGCAGCATGGTAATGATGATCTCCGCGTCCTTGACCGCCTGGCTGGCATGACTTGCCGGTTTGACGCCGCTCTCCTCGGCCGCCTTCAGCACCGAAGCCGCAAGATCGAAGCCAAAGACTTCATGACCTGATTTGACCAGATTGGCCGCCATCGGCCCGCCCATATTGCCAAGCCCGATGAATGCGATCCTTGCCATGGTCTTCTCCAATGAAAGAACGCAAGGGGCAGAACACCAGCATTTGGCGGCTTTTCCTTGGGTTCGGTTAAGTTTTGACCGGCATTCGTACCGATCGGCAAAGTCTCTCTTTCCGCCGGACAGATCGCTTTGCTGTCCTTCGGTTCTTGAACCAGTCTCCAATGCGTGACCTGATGCCTGGGGCTTCGGTCACAGAGTGGCGTTCGGCTCCCGGTTTCCCATTCTCCTAGAGGAGCGCAGCCCAGTCCTGCCGAGCTCGCTAAACGACCATCAGGACAACCGGGATATCGTCGACGCGCCTTCCATGGTGGCGGTGCCGCGCGGCTCGTAGGCGCGCTGGTCACGCAGGATCTGGAAGGCGATCGTCAGAAGCTTGCGCGCGATGGCAACCCGCGCCTTGTTTATTCCTTTGATCTTCAGATGCTCGTATTGGGCGCGCAGCTGTGGATCGCTGGCGATGGCAGGTGTTACCGCCTCGACGAAGGCCCAGCGCAGCCACTTGTTGCCCTGCTTGATGATCTTGCCGTGGAAGGTCTTGCCGCCGGAGGAATAGGTCGAGGGCACAAGCCCGGCATAGGCGGCAAGCTTCTTCGGTTGGCGGAACCGCGATATGTCGTCGATCTCCGCATCGATCAGCCGGGCGAAGAACTCGCCGATGCCGGGGATCGTCTTCAACAGCTTGACGTTGGCATTGGCCTTGGTCATCGCCCGGATCGTTGCTTCCGACTGTTTGATCCGCATGTCGATGTCGCCGATGAAGGCGAGACCACGATCAATCTGGATGCGGTCGATCTCAGAGACGTTCACTTGAGCCAGCTGGACGCGGCCGGCCTTGCCAAACAGGTCGCCAAGCTTCTTCAATTGCGCCGTCTGCTCCGGATAGCGGTCGAACACCGTGACGATGCGGTTCTTGGTCATCGTGCGCAGCCGCACGTAAAACATCCGTTCGCGTAGCGCGACGCGAAGGTCCCGCGATCTCTCGCTTGGCGCCCAGGCTTCGGGTACCAGATCGGCTCTGAGCAGATGTGCCAGCACCGTCGCGTCGATCTTGTCGGTCTTGATCTTGGCGTCGGCGATCGCCTTAACCTTCAGCGGATGGGCGAGAACGACATCATCACAAATGTCGTCGAGCCAGTCGTAGATCACCATCCAGTTGCGCGTCGCCTCGACAACCGCATGCGAGTTCTCCCGATAGCGTTCGAGAAACCCGCCGAGCGACTGTCGGTCGTTCTTCACCCGGCCGGATCTCAGCGTCTTGCCGCTGCTGTCCTGAACCACCAGGTGGCTGTAGGATTTGTGGTAGTCGACCCCGATATGGTATTCATAAGAGGCAGTCATGCTTCCAACTCCCTTATTGAGATCTTCGAAACCCCAATAAGATAAGCCGAAAGGCTGGAAGTGTGACTGTCCCTCGATCATCATCTGCATCTCAGTGATCCGTTCTCTCAACGGCCGCGGCCTCTTTCATGCCACCTCCTATCGATTGTCTTCGAGGATCATTGCTGCCGCCTTTTCGGCGATCATGATCGTCGGCGAATTGGTGTTGCCCGAGGTGATCAACGGCATCACCGAGGCGTCGGCGATCCTCAGCTTGCCGAGCGCCCGGAATCTCAGCCTGGGATCGACGACGCTGTCCCTGTCGGCGCCCATGCGGCAGGTGCCGACGGGATGGAAGATCGTCGTGCCGATATCGCCCGCCACCCGCTCCAGATCGGCCTCCGTCTGATAGGCGGGTCCCGGCTTGAATTCCTCCGGCTTGAAACGGGCAAAGGAAGGCTGCGCGACGATCTTGCGCGTCAATCGTATTGAACGGACAGCTATGTCACGATCGCGCTGCGTCGAGAGGTATTTCGGGCTGATCGTCGGCTGGGCGGCAAAATCCGGGCTCGACAGGTGCACCGAACCCCGGCTTTCCGGCCTGAGATTGCAGACGCTCGCCGTGATCGCCGGGAAAGGATGGACGGGATCGCCGAACTTCTCCAGCGATACCGGTTGCACGTGATATTGCAGATCAGGCGTTTCCCGGTCCGGGCCTGAGCGGGTGAAGATGCCGAGCTGGCTCGGCGCCATTGCCATCGGCCCGGAGCGGCGGACGAGATATTCGAGCCCGATCGCCGCCTTGCCGATCAGCTTCGTCGCCTTCTCGTTCAGCGTCGGAACGCCTGTGACCTTATAGGCCAGACGCAGCTGCAGATGGTCCTGCAGGTTCTCGCCGACACCCTTCACCTCGGTGACGACATCGACACCCGCCCGCTGGAGAACCTCGCCCCTGCCGATGCCTGACAGTTCCAGGATATGCGGCGAGCCGATCGAACCGGCCGAAAGGACGGTTTCTTTCGCAGCATAGGCGCGTTTCGCCACGCCACCATGCTGGAATTCGACGCCGGCAACGGCGCCCTCCTCCACCAGCAGCCGCCGGACCTGCGCTTTGGTCAGGACGGTCAGGTTGGAGCGCTTCATCGCCGGGCGCAGGAAGGCCTTCGAGGTGTTCCAGCGAATGCCGGAACGCTGGTTGACGTCGAAATAGCCGGAACCTTCGTTGCTGCCGCGGTTGAAATCCGCGGTCTCAGGGATGCCTGCTTCCCTGGCCGCCTGCTGAAAGGCATCGAGCACGGCCCAGCGCACACGCGCCTTCTCAATGCGCCATTCGCCGCCGGCACCATGCATCTCGTCTTCGCCGCGATAAAAATCCTCGGACTTGCGGAAGAAGGGCAGAACATCGTCCCAACCCCAGCCGGTGCAGCCCATCTGCCGCCAGAGGTCGTAATCGCGCGCCTGGCCGCGCATGTAGATCATGCCGTTGATCGACGAACAGCCGCCAAGCACCTTGCCGCGCGGATAGCTCAACGCCCGGCCGTTCAATCCCGCTTCCGGCGCTGTGGTGAAGCACCAGTCGGTGCGCGGATTGTTGATGCAATAGAGATAACCGACCGGAATATGGATCCAGTGATAATTGTCGCTGCCGCCAGCCTCGAGCAGCAGCACGCGGCTCCTGCCATCGGCGGACAGCCGGTTGGCAAGCACGCAGCCGGCGCTGCCTGCCCCGATGATGATGTAGTCGTAACGATCCATGCCCCGCACGAGACTCCAGATGCTTGCCGCTTCCCTCTCCCCGCAGCACGGGGAGAGGAAGAGTCGCAGCGCCGCCGCCCGTCTCTTTTCCCGGGAAAGAGGGATTCTTTCCGGAAAGAGAGAGGTCCGCCCGTTCAGCGGCGATAGACGAAGCCCAGTTTCCGCCCCAGCCGCGAGGCGTAGAATTCGCCGATGATGCCCCGGCGGAAGATCAGCACGCAGACCATGAAGACGATGCCGGTGATGATCGTCACCGGGAATTCCGAGGTGGCGAGGTAGTTTTCCAGCGCCACCACCAGCCCGGCTCCGAAGAGCGGGCCGATCAGCGTGCCGATGCCGCCGAGCAGCGTCATCAGGATCACTTCGCCCGACATCTGCCAGGCGACGTCGGTCAGCGTCGCAAACTGGAAAACGATCGATTTCACAGCACCCGCGAGCCCGGCAAGCGCGGCCGACATGACGAAAGCGCCGAGCTTGTAGCGGGCTACGGAATAACCGAGCGAGATTGCCCGCTGCTCATTTTCGCGGATCGATTTCAGGATCATGCCGAAGGGCGAATTGATGAAGCGCCAGATGATCAGCACGCCGATGATGAAAACAGCCAGCACGAAATAATACATGTTGGTCGAGCTGTTCAGATCGATAAAGCCGAAGAGATGGCCGCGCGGCACCGACTGGATGCCGTCCTCGCCTTCGGTGAACTCCGCCTGCAGGCAGAAGAAGAAGAACATCTGCGACAGCGCCAGCGTGATCATCGCGAAATAGATGCCCTGACGGCGGATGGCGAAGAAACCCATGACGAGGCCGAGAAACGCCGCGCCCACCACCCCAATCAGGATGCCGAGTTCCGGCGGCAGGCCCCATGCCTTCACCGTGTAGGCGGTGAAATAGGCCGCTCCACCGAAGAAGGTGGCATGGCCGAAGGAAAGCAAGCCGGTATAGCCGAGCAGCAGGTTGAAGGCGCAGGCAAAGAGCGCGAAGCAGAGCAGCTTCATCAGGAAGATTGGATAGAAGAAAAACGGCGCCAGCAGCAGGAGCAGCAGCCCCGCCAGCAGAAAACCCGCCTGCACCGAAAGGGCGGTTCGGCTTTTTTCCGTTTGGATGGTTTCGGTGATGTCAGCCATGTCACGCATCCCGTCCGAAGAGGCCCGCGGGCCTGATAAGAAGCACGATCGCCATGATGACGAAGATCACGATGTTGGAAGCCTCGGGATAGAAGACCTTGGTCAGGCCCTCGGCGATGCCGAGCACATAACCGGTGATGATCGCGCCCATGATCGATCCCATGCCGCCGACGACGACCACGGCGAAGACGACGATGATCATGTTCGAGCCCATCAGCGGCGAGACCTGGTAGATCGGCGCCGCCAGCACACCGGCAAAGGCGGCGAGACCCGCCCCGAGCGCGTAAGTGAGCGTCAAGAGCACCGGCACGTTGACGCCGAAGACCTGCACCAGCACGGCGTTTTCCGTGGCAGCGCGCAGATAAGCGCCGAGCTTGGTCTTCTCGATCAGCAGCCAGGTGCCGAGGCAGACGACGAGCGACACGACGACCACCCAGCCGCGATAGATCGGCAGGAACATGAAGCCGAGGTTGGCGCCGCCGGCAAGCGCAGCCGGCGTCGCATAGGGCTGGCCGGAAGAGCCGTAGAGATAGCGGAAGGTGCCCTCGACCGCGAGCGCCAGGCCGAAGGTGAAGAGCAGGCCGTAGAGCGGATCGAGATCGTAGAGCCGGCGCAGGAACAGCCGCTCGATGATAGCGCCGGCAAGGCCGACGATCACGGGCGCCAGGATCAGCGTCGGCCAGTAGCCGATGCCGGCATAGGTCAGCAGCAGGTAGGCGACGAAGGCGCCGAGCATATATTGCGCGCCATGGGCGAAGTTGATCACCCGGAGCAGGCCGAAGATGATGGCGAGGCCGAGGCTGAGCAGCGCATAGAACGAACCGTTGATCAGGCCGATCAGCAGCTGGCCGAACAGCGCCTGCAGGGGAATGCCGAAGATCATCGTCATCTGGTCACACTCCCAGAACTTTGTGCAGCGTATCCATGCGCTGCGGCAGTTCACCGACCGGGAATTCCGACACCATCTGCCCATGATCCATCAGATAGAAGCGATCGGCAATACGGCTGGCGAAACGGAAATTCTGCTCGACGAGCAGGATTGTCATGCCGCGCTCCTTCAGTGTCTTCAGCACCTCGCCGATGCGCTGGACGATCACGGGGGCAAGCCCTTCCGTCGGTTCGTCGAGAATGAGCAGCCTGACGCCGGTGCGCAGGATTCGGGCGATCGCCAACATCTGCTGCTCGCCGCCGGAAAGCTTGGTGCCCGGGCTACCGCGGCGCTCGTAGAGATTGGGGAAGAGCTCGTAGATCTCGTCGAGAGTCATCCCACCTCCTGCCACGACCGGCGGCAGCAGCAGGTTTTCCGAAACCGTGAGCGTCGAGAAGATGCCGCGCTCCTCCGGGACGAAGCCGATGCCACGATGCGCCGTCTTGTGCAGCGGCACCTGCATCATGTCGCTGCCGGCAAAGCTGATCTTGCCCTTCCGGGACCGCACGATGCCGGTGATGGTGCGTAGCGTCGTCGTCTTGCCGACGCCATTGCGGCCGAGAATGGTGATCGTCTCGCCTTCACCGACGCGCATATCGACGCCGTGCAGGACATGGCTTTCGCCGTACCAGGCATTGAGCCCCTGGACCTCGAGGAGAGCGGCCATCAATGCTCCTCCGTACCCATATAGGCCACGCGTACGCGCTCGTCCTGGCTGACGGTGGCATAATCGCCCTCGGCGAGGATCTCGCCACGCTGCAGCACCGTGACATGCTGGCAGATATTGGCGACGACGGAGAGATTGTGCTCGACCATCAGCACCGCCCGCTCGCGGGCGACCTCGCGGATGATCGATGAGACGACGCCGACATCCTCCAGCCCCATGCCGGCCATCGGTTCGTCCAGTAGGAGCACCTTCGGATCCAGCGCCAGTGTGGTGGCGATCTCCAGCACGCGCTTGCGGCCATAGGAAAGATCGGCGGCGATATGATCGCGCTCCTTGGAAAGCCCAACGCTGGCCAGCAGTTGCTCGGCGCGCTCGTTCAGCCGGTCGAGCGCCGAGAGCGGCCGCCAGAACTGCGTGGAAAGATTGTTCGGCCGCTGCAGCGCCACACGCACATTGTCGAGAACGCTCAGGTGCGGGAAGACCGCGGAGATCTGGAAAGAGCGCACCAGTCCCATGCGCGCCACCTTGTCGGGCGGCGTCTTCGTGATGTCAACGCCCATCAGGGTGATCGTGCCCGCCGTCGGCTGCAGGAACTTGGTCAGCAGGTTGAAGACTGTCGTCTTGCCGGCGCCGTTCGGGCCGATCAGTGCATGCACGCTTGCGTCATGCACATCGAGATCGACGTTCTTGACGGCGGTGAAGCCGCCGAAATCGCGACGCAGTCCGCGGGCGGACAATACCACCCGCGGCTTTTCCTGAGTTTCAATTGCGGAAACCGCCATCGTGCTTACTTCACCAGATCGCAGCCGCTCTTGGCGGGATCGATATAGGCTTCCTTGCCGGGAATGGTGGCGAGCACATTGAAGTAATCCCACGGCTCCTTGCTTTCGGAAGGCTTCTTGACCTGCAGCAGGTACATGTCATGGATCATGCGGCCATTGGCGCCGACCGTGCCGCCGCGGCCGAAGACGTCATCGACCGGCATTTCATGCAGCTGCTTGGCGACGGCTTCCGTCTCGTCGGTGCCGGCCTTCTCCACCGCCTTCAGATATTGCGTCACTGCCGAATAGGTGCCGGTGTGGATCATGTTCGGCATCTTGCCGGTGCGAGCGAAGAACTTCTTGGCGAAGGCGCGGCTTTCGTCGTCGCGATTCCAGTAAAAACCTTCCGTCAGGGTCAACCCTTGAGCCGCTTCGAGGCCGAGGCCGTGGACTTCGGCGAGCGTGAAGAGCAGCGCAGCCAGATGCTGGCCGCCCTGGGTGATCCCGAATTCGGCCGCCTGCTTGATGGCATTCGAGGTGTCGAGGCCGGCATTGGCAAGGCCGATCACCTTGGCGCCGGATGATTGCGCCTGCAGCAGGAAGGACGAGAAATCCTGGGTCGAGAGCGGATGGCGGACAGCGCCGACGACCTTGCCGCCGCTTGCCTTGACATAATCGCTGGTCTGCTGTTCCAGCGAATAGCCGAAGGCATAGTCAGCGGTGAGGAAGAACCAGCTGTCGCCGCCCTGCTTGACGAGTGCGCCGCCGGTGCCGACGGCCAGTGCATGTGTGTCATAGGCCCAATGGAAGCCGTAGGGCGAGCAGGCCTTGCCGGTGAGATCCGTCGTCGCCGCACCGGTGACGATGTCGATCTTCTTCTTTTCCTTGCCGATCGCCTGCACGGCGAGCGCCACCGACGAGGTCGTCAGTTCCATGATCGCATCCACCTGCTCGGTGTCATACCACTGGCGAGCGATGTTGGAGGCGATATCAGGCTTGTTCTGGTGGTCGGCATCGACGATCTCGACTGGAACACCCAGGACCTTGCCGCCGAAATCCTCGACCGCCATCTTGGCAGCTTCGACGGAGGACTTGCCGCCAAAATCGGCATAGACACCCGACTGGTCGTTCAGGATGCCGATCTTGACCTTGCCGTCGGTCGCGCTCTGCGCGAGCACCGCTGTGCTGCTTGCAAGCAGAAATGCAACTGATGCAATGAGATTCTTTCGCATATGATCTCCTCCCAGAGATTGGCCAGATTGCGGATCTGTTCAAATTTGGCCAGCCGCACTCCTCAGAACGACGGACCCTCACCTTACGATCACGGAAATTCCGCCCTGAGGCAACGGGTGATTTACAACTAATTCCAAACAGTATCTGTTCGTTTTTGAACAGAGGGGATCGCGATGAACAATCCACCGCAGTTTACTTGGGACGATCTGCAGTTTTTTCTAGCCGTCGCCCGCACTGGACAGCTGTCGACGGCAGCGCGCCAGATGCGCTCGAGCCATGCCACCGTCTCGCGCCGCATCGACCGGCTGGAGTTCACCCTCAAGGTCAAGCTGTTCGAGCGCAATCCGCGCGGCTACGTGCTGACTGCCATGGGCACGCGCTTCGTCGAGACCGCCGAAAGGATGGAGCAGGAGACCGAGCGGCTGCGAGCCGACCTCGCCGACGGCTCGATGGCGCAACGCGGCCTCGTGCGGCTCAGCGCGCCGGAGGGTTTTGCCAATTTCTTCTTCGCGACCGTGCTGCCGCAGTTCGCCGCCCAGCATCCGCATCTGGCGCTCGAACTCGTGACGATCCAGCAGATCATGTCGCTGTCGCGCAAGGAGGCCGATCTCTCCGTCGTGCTCGATGAACCGAAGGGCGGCCCGTATTTCGCCGAGAAGCTGACCGACTACCATCTGCAGATCTATGGCTCGCGCGACTATCTGGCAAAGGCGCCTGCCATCACCTGCCGTGAAGACCTGCTTGAGCATCCCTTCGTCAGCTATATCGAGGAAATGATCTTTGCGCCGGGCTTGGACTATCTGGGCGATGTGCACCCGCGCATCAAGCCGCAGTTCCAGAGCTCCAGCATCTTCGCGCAGCTGACCGCCACGAGAAACGGCCTCGGCCTCTGCATCCTGCCCTATTTCTTCGCCAGCCGTTATCCCGAACTCGTGCGCGTGCTGCCCGAGGAGATCGACCTCAAGCGCCATTACTGGATCACCTGTCATCGCGACCTGAAACAGGCGCCGCGCGTGCGCGCCGTCATCGATTTCCTGCGCGAGGCGGTGCGCGGCGAGGATGCTCGTTTCGTGCCGCCCTATGTCACCGCCGCCGGCCCGGCGCGCCGGACAAGGGCGGATGTTTGATTAGAGCATGATGTCGTCCGAAAACCGCTGACAGTTTTCGGCATCATGCTCTGGTTACTTCAGGAATTCGGCGCGGTGCGGGGTGAATGCATCGATCAGCCGGCCCTTTTCCAGCGCCTTGACGCCGTGGATCAGATTGGGGGGCACGATGAAACTGCCGCCCTGCTTGAGCACCTCGGTCCGGCCGTCGATCGTCACTTCGAAACTGCCTTCGGCGACGTAGCTGGCCTGGATGTGCGGATGCGAATGGGCCGCACCCACGGCGCCGCTTTCGAAAGCCACTTCCACCATCATCATCTCGGGCAGATAGGTCATGATGCGCCTGACAACGCCGGGCTCGGGATTGATCCATTCGGCGCCTTCGGCCGATACGAACAGCTCGCTTGACGACATTTCCGCCTCCTCGTTCCAGAATCGATCGCGGGCAAAGTGGATCATCCCGACGCTTTTGAAAAGATGGCGCGGCCGGTCTTTTCGAGACTGCCGCCTTCTGTTGACGCGGTGAGCTGGCGGGTCTATGGCCAACTTGAGTGAGGCAAGCCAGAACCGGGATGAGGAGACGCCGCCATGCAGCATACGCGCGAAGTTTTCGACTGGGCCGATCCGTTTCGGCTGGTGGAGCAACTGACCAGCGAAGAGCGCATGGTGCAGGACACCGCCCATGCCTATGCGCAGGAAAAGCTCGCTCCCCGCGTTCTCGACGCCTTCCGCAATGAAAAAACCGATCCCGAGATCTTCCGCGAAATGGGCGAACTCGGCCTGCTCGGCCCGACGATCTCGCCGGATTATGGCGGCGCCGGCCTCGGTTACGTCGCCTACGGCCTGATCGCCCGCGAGGTCGAACGGGTCGACAGCGGTTACCGCTCGATGATGAGCGTCCAGTCCTCACTCGTGATGGTGCCGATCGACACCTTCGGCTCCGAGGCGCAGAAGCTGAAATACTTGCCGAAACTTGCCACCGGCGAATGGATCGGCTGCTTCGGCCTGACCGAACCCGATCACGGCTCCGACCCCGGCTCGATGGCGACACGCGCCAAAAAGGTCGACGGCGGCTACAGCCTGACCGGCTCGAAGACCTGGATCTCCAACGCGCCGATCGCCGATGTCTTCGTCGTCTGGGCAAAGACCGAGGATGGCCTCATCCGCGGCTTCATCCTCGAAAAGGGCTGGAAAGGGCTTTCGGCGCCTGCCATCCACGGCAAGGTGGGACTGCGCGCCTCGATCACCGGCGAAGTGGTGATGGACGGGGTCTTCGTGCCTGAGGAAAACCTTCTGCCTGGTGTCACCGGCCTCAAGGGACCGTTTACCTGCCTCAACTCGGCCCGTTTCGGCATCGCCTGGGGCGCGCTCGGTGCTGCCGAGGATTGTTATGCGAGAGCCCGGCAATACACGCTCGAGCGCAAGCAGTTCAGCCGGCCGCTCGCCGCCAACCAGTTGATCCAGAAGAAGCTCGCCGACATGACGGCGGAGATCTCGCTCGGTCTTCAGGGCTGCCTGCGGCTCGGCCGCATGAAGGAGGAAGGCCATCCGCCGGTGGAGCTGACCTCGATCCTCAAGCGCAACAGCTGCGGCAAAGCGCTGGAGATTGCGCGGGCGGCCCGCGACATGCTCGGCGGTAACGGCATCTCCGACGAATTCGGCATCGCCCGTCATCTCGTCAACCTCGAAGTGGTCAACACCTATGAGGGCACACACGACATCCACGCGTTGATCATCGGCCGGGCGATTACCGGCATTGCCGCCTTTGCAAACTAGATTCTGTCCAAGGCGGTCATGCGTGATCCACACCGTCCATAGGCTTGCAAAGACGCTTCTTACGCTTCACGATTAGCTCACACTTCTAGACCGTGTCAGCAAACCGTGTTTCAAATGATATACAATCGCGCGATGGAATTTCACTGGGACGATGAACAGAAGACTGGCATCCTCTTGTGGAAAGGCCGAACGTTCATAATTGAAGGCTACATCGATCCTTTCAATGCCCGGAAGCGCGCAGAGCAGATGGCAGAGCAGCGAGGATGGAAAAGGCCACGCGACAAGATCTACAATAGGACCTCCAACTAATCCGGGTATCTCGTCAAGGAAGCTCCGCTCATAACGTTTTTTCTGCGGGCGCAGGGTTGCGGGTCGGGGCATCGGAGAAACGTGCTTCCATCGGCGACAAGCCGTGCGGATTGGGTTCTGTCAAGCAGCCGTAGAGTTCCGGGCGACGGCCACGAATCCAGCGTTGGCCCGTACATTTGTCGAGCAATGCCAGATCGAGTTCTGTGCTGACGATTGCGTCGGCAGCCTGCCAGGTCTCCACCAGAATCCGGCCATAGGGGTCGAGAATCATCGCGTTGCCGGTGCGCACTTCATCCTCGTCCTGACCGACGCCGTTGCTGAATACCAGAAACATGCCATTGTCATGCGCGCGAGACGGCAGCCAACGCAGAAACCATTCGCGACCATTGGGACCTCTGATTTCGGCTTCAATAGCCTCAGGATCTTCATGGCGGCGGATCCATTTTTCGACAGGTATCCGCTTCATTCCATGTGGACTGACGGACGCCCCTCCTCCCGCCTGATGGGGGGCGATCAGGATTTCCGCGCCCAACAAGGCGGTTGCCCGCGCGTTTTCGATCAGGTTGTTGTCCCAGCAGATCAAAATGCCTGCGCGGATTCCCCAAGGCGTATCGAAGACCGTAAAACTATCGCCGCTGGAGATGAGGCGATGTTCCCACGCATGCAGCTTGCGATGGCAATGAACCTGTCCGTCCGGCATGCACACGGCGTAGGAGTTATAGAGGGCGCCGTTTTCCGCGAGCTCCAGAAATCCGGCGCCGATGGCAATGCTATGCTCCCGCGCCAGCCGGGCAACATACGAGACGGATGGGCCTGACAAGGGCTCGGCAAGAGCGTGCAGCGCTGCACCGTCCAGCTTCGGGACGTGCCAGTAGCCGCAGAGGCACATCTCAGGGAAGGCCACAAGTTGGCTGCCGGCCTGGACGGCTTGCAGTGTGAGGGATTCGATGCGCCCAAGATTATAGGCTTTGTCGTTTGCCCGATGCTGAAACTGTACGGAGGAAACCTTGAACGCCATGACTATTGCTCCTGATGCCTTGAACAATTTGACATGCGAGCATTATTTCGTAAAATGACATTTTTGATGAAAATAAGTCGGATTTTGAATGGAAATCAGGTTGCTGCGCTCCTTTGTCGAGCTGACCGACACTGGCCATTACGGCAAGGCCGCGTCAAAGTTGTTCGTCACCCAGTCGACCCTGTCCAAGCAAATTCAGGCGTTGGAGGCGATGGTCGGCGGACCGCTATTTGAACGTGGCCGACATGGAGCAAGGCTGACGCCGCTGGGGAATCTGCTGCAGCAGGAAGCACGCGTGCTCTTGCGGCTGAGCGATGAAATCGACGTCAAGATGCATCGTGCAAATGCCGGCCTGACCGGTCAGCTCGACATCGGATTTGGCATCTCGGCGCTCATCACCGCGCCCCAAATAGTCGCGACCTTCCGGGTGACGACTCCCGATAGCCAGATTACGCTTAACGACCTGCCATCAAGAGAGCAGCACCAACGACTGCTTGGCGGCCGGCTCGATGTCGGCTTTTGCCGGGCGCCTGAGGAGACCGATGAGCTATCCTTCATGCCAGTCATCGAGGAGCGGCTGGCGCTGGTACTTCCCTCCGGCATGGAGATTCCGCCCATGAACCGATTGTCGACATTGAACCGTCTGGGCTTTGTCGCCCTTTCGTCATCGCGCGGGCCGGGACTGGATGCGCAGATCAGCCAATGGTGCACATCGGCCCGCTTCAAGCCGCGCATCGTCCAGCACGCTGACGACATCTTGACCGTTCATGCCGTTGTTGCTGCCGGGTTGGGGGCCGCATTCCTGCCGTGGCACGGCGTTGAGGCGCTCGGCGATCGCACGCACCAAAAGCCCTTATCGGGTTCGGCGTCAAAGTGGGCCGTTGGAATTTGCTGGCGGAGCGCCGACAGCAATCCCCTTCTGCTGCGGTTCATCGACTACGTTTCGAAGCATCGACGCGCACCCACGTCCTCAAGGCCGCTGGCGCACCACGACGAATTGCCACGCGCCTGACAATGTGCAACCTTCCCTGACGACGGCAAGAGCCGGCAAAAAGGGGATCATGCATGTTTCTGCTTCTTGCATTGCTGATTGGTGTCATATCAGGGCTTCGCGCCATGACCGCGCCGGCCGCCGTCGCCTGGGGCGCAGCGCTCGGCTGGTTCGATGTCTCGCAGACGCCGCTTGCCTTCATGGGTTACCAGTGGACGCCGTGGATCTTCACGCTTCTCGCCGTCGTCGAACTGATCACCGACCAGCTGCCGTCCACGCCGTCGCGCAAGGTGCCGGTGCAATTCGGCGCCCGCATCGTCATGGGCGCGCTGGCCGGCACCACGATCGGTGCCGCCAGCGGCCTGCTCTTCGGCGGGCTGATTGCCGGGGTGATCGGCGCCGTCATCGGCACATATGGTGGCGCCGCCGTCCGCGGCAGGCTTGCCGCCTCCTTCGGTAAGGATCTGCCGGCCGCTCTCATCGAAGATGCCGTCGCCGTCATCGGCGCGCTGCTGATCGTGGTCGTGTCATGAAGAGCTTCGACGCCATCGTCATCGGGGGCGGCCAGGCCGGCCCCTTCCTCGCCGCCCGCATGGTCGAAAAGGGCATGAAGGTGGCGCTGATCGAGCGCAAATTCCTCGGCGGCACCTGCGTCAATGCCGGCTGCATGCCGACGAAGACGCTTGTCGCCAGCGCCCGCGCCGCCTATGTCGCGAGAAACAGCGCCGTTTACGGCGTCAATATTCCGGGCGAGATCGCCATCGACATGAAGGTGGTCAGGGCCCGTGCCGAAACCGTGACCATGAATGCCCGCAACGGCCTGATCGGCTGGTTCGCCGGGATGGACGGCATGACCGTGATCTACGGCCATGCCCGTTTCGAGGACCCGAAGACCGTCAGCGTCAACGGCGAGACGCTGACCGCACCGCGCATCTTCCTCAACGTCGGCGCGCGCCCCGTCATCCCCGACCTGCCCGGCATCAACGATATCGACTATCTCACCAGCACCTCGATCATCCATCTCGACACGCTGCCACGGCATCTGGCCGTGATCGGCGGCAGTTATATCGGGCTGGAATTCGCGCAGATGTATCGCCGCTTCGGCACCGAAGTCAGCGTCATCGAGCATGGCCCGAAGCTCGCGTCGCGCGAGGACGAGGATATATCCGACGCGATCGCCGATGTCCTGCGCTCGGAGGGCATCGACATTCATACCGGTGTCAGCGACATCGCCTTCGCCAGGAGCAGCGACGGAATAACGGTCGCCACCGATTCAGCGAGGATCGATGCGAGCCATGTGCTGATCGCCACCGGCCGCAAGCCGAACACAGACGATCTCGGCCTCGATGCCGCCGGCGTCATCAGCGACAAGCACGGCTACATCACCGTCGACGACAGGCTTGCCACCAATGTCGACGGCATCTGGGCGCTCGGCGATTGCAACGGCCACGGCGCCTTCACCCACACCTCCTACAATGATTTCGAGATCGCCGCCGCCAATCTTCTCGACGGCGCCGATCGCAAGCTCTCGAGCCGCATCCTGGCCTATGCGCTTTATATCGACCCGCCGCTCGGCCGTGTCGGCATGACGGAAAAGCAGGCGCGCGCCTCGGGACGCAAGATCATGATCTCGACCCGGCCGATGAGCCGCGTCGGCCGCGCCAACGAGCGCGGCGAGACCAAGGGCTTCATGAAGGTGATCGCCGACGCCGAGACCAAAAAAATTCTCGGCGCGGCGATCCTGGGCATCGAAGGTGACGAGGTGATCCACGGCATCATAGACGCGATGAATGCAGGAACGACCTATCCCGCATTGCAATGGTCGGTGCCGATCCATCCGACGGTGTCGGAGCTGATCCCGACGGTGCTTGGGGATTTGAAGCCGGTTTAGCTATCGAAACCCCGGGCCGAGGACAGCTGAGTGTCTATCGAACTGCTGATCGAGCACTACGGACTATTGGCGATATTTCTGGGTGCAGCCTTCGAGGGCGAAACAGCCGCCTTCCTCGGCGGCGTCATTTCCCACCGCGGGCTGCTGACCTATTGGTCGGCGTCGCTAGCGGCAACGGCAGGATCCTTCGCCGGCGATCAGTTCTGGTTCTTCGCCGGCCGTTATGCGGCTCGATGGGGTCTCGTCCGCCGGCTGATGGAAAGACCGGCGCTGGCGCGCGCAACCCGACTTCTGGAAAGATATCCGACCGGCTTCATCCTTGCGTTTCGTTTTCTGGTGGGGTTGCGGACAATCAGCCCGATCGTCATCGGGACAACACGCATAGCGACCGGTAAATTCATCATCCTGAATGCTGTGGCCGCGCTGGTGTGGGGGCAGCTTTTCACGGCGCTCGGTTACGTGTTCGGGCACGGCATCCAACAGACATTGGGCCACCTTCCGCTTCATCGCCATCTGCTGATCGCAGCCGGAGCCGCGGCGGTCGTGGCGGCCGCGGCTCTTGCCTTTCGCAGGATGAAACTGAGCGCCAGGCACTCGTAGCGGTATGGCGCCCTATTCCATCACGATCTGCAGCTTCACGTCGCTCGGCCGCGCCTCGACGGCGCGATCAAACGCCTTGATCGAATCTTCGAATGTGAAGGTCTCAGAAATCAGTGGCTTCAGATCGACGCGACCCGAGCCGAGCAGCGCGATCGACCGCTCATACTGGTGCGCGTAGCGGAACACCGTTTCGATGCGGATTTCCTTGGTGGATGCCGTCGAGACGTCGAAACCGATCGGGTTGACCGGCAGGCCGACGACGACAATGACGCCACCCGGGCGCGGCAGCGCCATAATCGTCTCCCAGGCCTTCGGCGAACCGGAGCATTCGAAGACGACATCGGCGCCCCAGCCGTCGGTCAGCCGGCCGACCTCTTCGACCAGGTTCTTCTCGCGAATATTGACCGGAATGACACCCTGGTACTGCGCGGCGATATCGAGCTTCGGCTGGGCGAGATCGGCGACGATCGCGCGGGCGCAGCCGCCGGCAAGGGCCGCGATCGCCACCATCGTGCCGATCGGCCCGGCGCCGAGGACGACGGCAGTGTCGCCCGGCGTAATCTTCGCCTTGGCGGCCGCCTGCATGCCGACGGCGAAGGGCTCGACCATCGCGCCTTCGGCAAAGCTGACATTGTCGGGTAGCTTGAAGGTGTAATTGGCGGGATGCACGACCTCTGGCGTCAGCACGCCGTGGATCGGCGGGGTCGCCCAGAAGGTCACGGCCGGGTCGATATTGTACAGGCCAAGCCGGCTTGCCTTGGAATTCGGATTGGGGATGCCGGGCTCCATGCAGACGCGGTCGCCGACTTTCAGATGCGTGACGCCAGCGCCGACCTCGACCACCGTGCCCGCCGCCTCATGGCCGAGCACCATCGGCGCGTTGACGACGAAGGGGCCGATCTTGCCATGGGTGTAATAATGCACGTCCGAACCGCAGACGCCGACGGTGTGGATCCTGATCTTCACCTCGCCGGGGCGAGTTTCAAGCGGCAGATCGATATCGCGAAGCGCAAGCTCATGCTGGCGCTCGAGGACAAGCGCGCGGACTTTGGTCATCGTCGGTTTCCTTCCCTTATGGCTTGCCCATGACTCCATCGGGCAGCGTCGAAGGCGACTATAAGGCCCGAAGCCCTCCCAATTCAACCAGATTGCGAAGGCTTTTGCTCAACAAATGAAAAAATGCTCACTCGGACTTGCCGAGGCTCCGTACCGGCTGCGGCCCGTCGGGAAACTGCGCCAGCCTGGTCCGATGGCGAGCGGCCTCGGAAGGGCATTTATAAGATTTTTATATAGATGGCCTGTCGTCCGTCTCGAACCTTTATGCGCTTCGGCTCCATATTGATGCCGAGAGATCGAAAAGATTATCTCCACGCCAGAAAGCATGAAAGGCGGCCTCCCAGCGCCCTTTGTCTTGTCTGACTCCAAGAAGAACAACAGGAGTCACGATCATGATGGATATCATTCTACTCGGCACCGCGATCATATTCTTCGCGCTGTGCTTTGCCTACACCCGAGCCTGCGACAGGCTTTGACAGGAGAAGCGACGATGACCCTCGATTATGTCTTGAGCGGTGCCGTAACCGTGTTTCTCACCGTTTACCTCACCTACGCTCTCCTTCGCCCAGAACGCTTTTAAAGAGAACTGGCGCTTCTGAGGTCGCGCATGCGCGCCCAGAAGCAGCCGGGTATTGAAAGTTTACCTCCATGACCCTCAACGGATGGCTTCAGATCCTGCTTTACTGCGGGATCGTCCTCGTGCTCGTCAAACCGCTCGGCGGCTATATGACGCGTGTCTTCAGCGGCGAGCGCACTTTCCTGTCACCGGTCCTCGTTCCGATCGAACGGGGACTTTACCGCATTGCCGGCACCAGCGAACGCGAGGAACAGCATTGGACCTCCTATGCCTTCGCCATGCTAATGTTCAACCTGCTCGGCGTCATCGTGCTTTACGCGCTGCAGCGCCTGCAGGCCGGTCTTCCCTATAATCCGGCCGGCATGGCAGCCATCCCGCCGGAGCTTTCCTTCAACACGGCCGTCAGCTTCGTCAGCAACACCAACTGGCAGAACTACGGCGGCGAAAGCACGATGTCGTATCTGACGCAGATGGCCGGCTTCACCGTCCAGAACTTCGTCTCGGCGGCGACCGGCATTGCCATCGCGCTCGCCTTCATCCGCGCCTTCTCGCGCGCCTCGGGCAAGGCGATCGGCAATTTCTGGGTCGATATGACGAGGGCCACTTTCTATGTGCTCTTGCCGATCTGCATCGTCCTGACGCTGGTCTTTGTCTATCTCGGCGTGCCGCAGACGCTCGGCTACTACGTCAATGCGACGACGCTCGAAGGCGCACAGCAGACGATCGCCGTCGGCCCCGTCGCCTCGCAGCTGGCCATCAAGATGCTTGGCACCAACGGCGGCGGCTTCTTCAACGCCAACTCCGCCCATCCGTTCGAAAACCCCGATGCGATCTCCAACCTCATCCAGATGGTGTCGATCTTCGCGATCGGCGCGGCACTGACCAACGTCTTCGGCCGCATGGTCGGCAATCAGCGCCAGGGCTGGGCGATCCTCGCCACGATGGGCGTCCTGTTCGTCGCCGGCGTCATCGTCACCTATTGGGCGGAAGCCGCCGGCAATCCGCTGATGCATGCCTTCGGTCTTGGCGGCGGCAACATGGAAGGCAAGGAAGTCCGCTTCGGCGTCGCCCTATCCTCGCTCTTTGCGGTCATCACCACGGCGGCCTCCTGCGGCGCGGTCAATGCCATGCATGGCAGCTTCACGGCACTCGGTGGCCTCGTTCCGCTGATCAACATGCAGCTCGGCGAAGTCATTGTCGGCGGTGTCGGCGCTGGCTTTTACGGCATCCTGCTCTTCATCATCGTCGCCGTCTTCGTCGCCGGCCTGATGGTCGGCCGCACGCCGGAATATCTCGGCAAGAAGATCGAGGCGAAGGAAATGAAGATGGCCGTTCTCGCCATTCTCTGCCTGCCGCTCGCCATGCTGGTCTTCACCGCAATTGCAAGCGTCCTTCCGAGTGCGGTTGCATCGGTCGGGACCGCCGGCCCGCACGGCTTCTCCGAAATCCTCTATGCCTATACATCAGCGGCAGCGAACAACGGCTCGGCTTTCGGCGGCCTGACGGGCAATACGCCCTGGTACAACATAACCCTTGGCCTCGGTATGCTGATGGGCCGCTTCCTGGTCATCATCCCGGCGCTTGCAATCGCCGGCTCGCTGATCGCCAAGAAGTCGGTTCCGGCCTCGGCGGGCACCTTCCCGACGGATGGTCCGCTCTTCGTCGGCCTGCTCGTCGGCACGATCCTGATCGTCGGCGGCCTGACCTTCTTCCCGGCGTTGGCCCTTGGCCCCGTCGTCGAGCACCTGGTCATGATCGCCGGCCAGACCTTTTGAGGTGATGCCATGATCCTCCGACACAGGCTTCGCAACGCCTACCACTCACGTCCTGGTGCGCCGGGACGTGGGAATGGCCCGAGACCCCAAGCCTCCGACATCATTCTGGTGATGATGGCAGGCCTCCTCGTCATCGCCGCCATATTCAAAATCTTACAGGGCTGACCGGCTTCCGGTTCGCCATCCTCGTTTCAAAGCTGGAGTCTCTTATGAGCCAGGCAAAATCCGCGAGCATCATGGATTCTCGCATCCTCATTCCGGCCGTGGGTGCCGCTTTCAAGAAGCTCAACCCCCGGGCACTCGCCAGAAACCCGGTCATGTTCGTCGTGGCCACGGTCTCGGTGCTGACCACCATCCTCTTCCTGCGCGATCTCGTGGCGGGCAACGGCAACCTCGGCTTCTCGTTCCAGATCAATCTTTGGCTCTGGTTCACCGTGCTGTTTGCCAATTTCGCCGAGGCCGTTGCCGAAGGTCGCGGCAAGGCGCAGGCGGATTCGCTGCGCAAGGCGCGCACCGAAACCCAGGCGAAGCTGCTCACCGCCAATAATGGCAGCGGCTACCGCATGGTGCCGGGCACCAGCCTCAAGGTCGGCGACCTCGTGCTCGTCGAGGCCGGCGACATCATCCCGTCGGACGGTGAAGTCATCGAAGGTGTGGCCTCCGTCAACGAAGCGGCGATCACAGGCGAATCCGCGCCGGTCATCCGCGAATCCGGCGGCGACCGCTCGGCGGTAACAGGCGGCACGCAGGTGCTGTCCGACTGGATCCGCGTCCGCATCACCGCCGCTGCCGGCTCAACCTTCCTCGACCGGATGATCGCGCTCGTCGAAGGTGCCGAACGCCAGAAGACTCCGAACGAGATCGCGCTCAACATCCTGCTTGCCGGTATGACGCTGATCTTCGTGCTCGCCACCGCGACGATCCCGAGCTTTGCCATCTATGCCGGCGGCTCGATCCCGATCATCGTGCTCGTCGCCCTTTTCGTTACGCTGATCCCGACGACGATCGGTGCGCTGCTGTCGGCGATCGGCATCGCCGGCATGGACCGCCTCGTCCGCTTCAACGTGCTCGCCATGTCCGGCCGTGCGGTCGAAGCCGCCGGCGACGTCGATACGCTACTGCTCGACAAGACCGGCACGATCACCCTCGGCAATCGACAGGCGACAACCTTCCGCCCGGTTCGCGGCGTTTCCGAACAGGATCTCGCCGACGCCGCCCAGCTCGCCTCGCTTGCCGACGAAACCCCGGAAGGCCGCTCCATCGTCGTGCTCGCCAAGGAAAAATATGCGATCCGCGGCCGCGACATGGCGAGCCTGAAGGCGACCTTCGTGCCCTTCACGGCCCAGACCCGCATGAGCGGCGTCGATCTCGAAGGCGCTTCGATCCGCAAAGGCGCAGTCGATGCCGTGCTGGCCTATGTCAACGGGGACGCATCCTCGAAGAACGGCAGCGAGGTCGTGCGCGAACTGCAGTCGATATCAGACGAGGTCGCCAAGGCTGGCGGCACGCCGCTCGCCGTTGCCCGCGACGGCAAGCTGCTTGGCGTCATCCAGCTGAAGGACATCGTCAAGGGCGGCATCCGCGAACGCTTCACCGAGCTGCGCCGCATGGGCATCCGCACCGTGATGATCACTGGCGACAACCCGCTGACGGCAGCCGCCATCGCCGCCGAAGCCGGCGTCGACGACTTCCTCGCCCAGGCAACGCCGGAGATGAAGCTGGCGCTGATGCGCGAGGAACAGTCGAAGGGCAAGCTCGTCGCCATGTGCGGCGACGGCACCAACGATGCGCCGGCGCTCGCCCAGGCCGATGTCGGCGTCGCCATGAACACCGGCACGGTCGCCGCCCGCGAGGCCGGCAACATGGTCGACCTCGACAGCGACCCGACGAAGCTCATCGAGATCGTCGAAATCGGCAAACAGCTGTTGATGACGCGCGGCGCGCTGACGACCTTCTCGATCGCCAATGACATCGCCAAGTACTTCGCCATCATCCCGGCGATGTTCCTGACCTTTTACCCGCAGCTCGGCGTCCTGAACATCATGGGGCTTTCGACGCCGCAAAGCGCCATCCTTTCGGCGATCATCTTCAACGCGCTGATCATCATCGCACTGATCCCGCTGTCGCTGAAAGGTGTCCGCTACCGTCCGATCGGCGCCGGCGCGCTGCTGTCGCGCAACCTGCTGATCTACGGCGCCGGCGGCATCATCGTTCCCTTCATCGGCATCAAGGCGATCGACATGGCTGTCGCAGCCCTCGGCCTCGCCTAACGGATCCCGTCTGAACACTCGAAGGAGTAAGACAATGTTGAAAGAACTTCGTCCGGCGGTCGTCATGATCGTCGCCACCACCGCCATCACCGGCCTGCTTTATCCGCTCGCCATGACGGGTGCTGCCCAGGCCCTGTTCCCGGCTCAGGCGAACGGCAGCCTGATCGAGAAGAACGGCCAGGTGATCGGCTCGACGCTGATCGGCCAGGCCTTCACCAGCGACAAGTATTTCCACGGCCGTCCCTCGGCCGCCGGCGACGGCTACAATGCGGCCGCCTCCAGCGGCTCGAACCTCGGCCCGACCAGCCAGAAGCTGATCGACCGCGTCAAGGGCGACTACGACGCGGCCAAGGCGGCAAACCCGAATGCGGAGGTGCCCGCCGACCTGGTCACCGCTTCGGGCAGCGGCCTCGATCCCCATATCTCGCCGGAGGCCGCTTACTTCCAGGTGCAGCGCGTCGCCAAAGCGCGTGCTATCGACGAGGCCAAGGTCAAGGCGTTGGTCGACGGTGCCGTTCAAGGCCGCGAACTCGGCATTCTCGGCGAACCTACAGTCAATGTTCTGGCGTTGAACCAGAGCCTTGATGCTTCTATGACTCAGTGACCCTGGCAGGCTGGGCGCCCCTTTCCTTCCCTCATCCCTGCGCTCGTCACAGGGGCGAGGGATAGGGTGATGTAGCCCGCCCTCGCCAGCCATCTGCAGAAAGACCATACGCATGCCAGACGACAATCGCGACCAGGCCGGCAGGCCCTCGCCCGATGCGCTTCTCGAAAAAGCCCGGGCGGAGACACGCGGCCGTCTGAAGATCTTTCTGGGTGCCGCGCCCGGCGTCGGCAAGACCTACGAGATGCTCGTCTCCGGCCGTGCCAAGATCGCCGACAGTCTCGATGTCGTCATCGGCGTCGTCGAGACCCACGGCCGCAAGGAGACCGAGGCGCTCCTTGCCGGCTTCGAGATCATCCCCCGCGTCGAAATCAGCTACAAGGGCCGGCCGCTCGAGGAAATGGATCTCGACGGCATCCTCGCCCGCCGGCCTGATCTGGTGCTGGTCGACGAACTCGCCCATACCAATGCCGAGGGCAGCCGTCATCCGAAGCGCTATCTCGACGTCAAGGAATTGCTCGATCGCGGCATCGATGTCTATACGACGCTGAACATCCAGCATGTCGAGAGCCTGAACGACGTCGTCTCGCAGATCACCCGCATCCGTGTGCGCGAGACAGTGCCGGACTCGATCATCGACCTCGCTGACGACATCGAGATCATCGACCTGACGCCGGATGATCTGATCAAGCGCCTGCATGACGGCAAGGTCTACATGCCGCGGACGGCCGAGCGGGCGCTGACCAACTACTTCACCCCGGGCAACCTGACGGCGCTGCGAGAGCTTGCGCTGCGTAAGACCGCACAGCGCGTCGACGACCAGTTGCTCACGCATATGCAGGCCCATGCCATATCCGGCCCCTGGGCGGCGGGCGAACGCGTTCTCGTCTCGGTTGACCACCATCCGCGCTCCGCCTCGCTGGTGCGTTATGCTGCCCGTATGGCCTCGCGGCTGCGCGCGCCCTGGGCTGCCGTCTATATCGAGACCAACCGATCGATCAATCTGAACGAAGCCGAGCGCGATACCGTCGCCGCCACGCTGCGACTTGCCGAGCAGCTCGGCGGCGAAGCGATCACCCTTCCCGGCCGCGAAGTCGCCGAAGAACTTGTCCGCCACGCCACCGCCAACAACGTCACCCATATCGTCATCGGCGCCCCGAAGAAGCCGACATGGCGCGACTGGTGGAGCCGCTCGATCACCGACGAGCTGATCCGCAAGACCGGCGAGATCAGCGTCCATGTGATTTCAGGCAGTGAGAAGGACGGCACCACCGCGCGCGGCGTCAGAGCGGCGGCCACCGCGCCGCAACTGGATTTCAGGGCCTACCTGCTGGCAACCTTTTATGTTGCCATCGCGCTCGGCGTCAGCGTCGTGCTCGACCAGGTGCTCGACGTACGCAACCTCGCCCTCGTCTTCCTGATGGCCGTGCTGACCTCAGCCGTCCTCCACGGCCTGCGGCCGGCCCTTTACAGCTGCATCCTCAGCGCGCTGTCCTTCAATTTCTTCTTCCTGCCGCCGCGCTACACGCTGACGATCAGCGATCCGGAAAGCGTGCTTGCGCTCTTCTTCTTCCTGGGCGTCGCCATCATCGCCAGCAACCTGACCGCGACCGTACAGCGCCAGGCCGCCGCTGCCCGCCAGCGGGCGCGGACGACGGAAGATCTCTATCTCTTCTCGAAAAAGCTCGCCGGCACCGGCACGCTCGACGACGTGCTCTGGGCGACCGCCTTCCAGCTCGCCTCGATGCTGAAGGTCCGCGTCGTGCTGCTGCTGCCGGAAGACGGTACCATCGCCGTCAAGGCCGGTTATCCGCCCGACGACACGCTCGACTACGCCGATATCGCCGCCGCCCGCTGGGCCTGGGAGCACAATCACGCCGCCGGCCGCGGCGCCGACACACTGCCCGGCGCCAAGCGCCTCTATGTGCCGCTGAGAACCGGGCGCACCGCCGTTGGTGTCATCGGCCTCGACAGTGACCGCCGCGACGGACCGTTGCTGACGCCCGAACAGCAGCGGCTGCTCGATGCGCTGGCCGACCAGGCGGCCCTTGCCATCGAACGCGTCCAGCTCGTCGCTGATGTCGACCGGGCAAGACTTGGGGCCGAAGCAGACCGGCTGCGCTCGGCCCTACTGACTTCGATCTCGCACGACCTGAAGACACCGCTTGCCGCCATCCTCGGCGCCGCCGGCACGCTGCGCGACTATTTCGCCTCGATGCCGGAGGAGGACCGCAGCGACCTGCTGTCGACCGTCGTCGACGAATCCGAACGCCTCAACCGCTTCATCGCCAACCTGCTCGACATGACCAAGATCGAATCCGGTGCGATGGAGCCGAACTATGCGCTGCATTATGCCGGCGATATCGTCGGCAGCGCGCTGCGCCGTGCCGCCAAGATCCTCGACGGCCACAAGACCGAGATGAACATTCCCGCCGACCTGCCGATGGTGCGCGTCGATCCTGTCCTGTTCGAGCAGGTGATCTTCAACCTGCTCGACAATGCCGCGAAATACGCGCCCGAGGGATCGGTGATCCATATCGAGGGCTGGGCCGATGCCGACAACGTCGTCGTGCAGATTTCGGACGAAGGCCCAGGCATTCCGCCGGCCGATCTTAACCGCGTCTTCGATACCTTCTACCGCGTGCGCAAGGGCGATCAGGTGCGCGCCGGCACCGGGCTTGGCCTTTCCATCTGCCGCGGCTTCATCGAGGCGATGGGTGGCACGATCACCGCCGGCAACCGGACGGGCCGTCCGGGCGCCGTCTTCACCATCCGCCTGCCGAAACCCAACGACATTCCGAAACTGGATGAACTCCGATGACCGGTTCAGCCGTTAAAATCCTCGTCGTCGACGACGAGCCTCCGATCCGCAAGCTGCTCCGCGTCGGCCTGACCGCGCAGGGCTACGAGGTGCGTGAGGCGCCAAACGCCAGCGCCGCCCGGCAGTCGGTCGCCGATGACATGCCCGATCTCATCGTGCTCGACCTCGGCCTCCCCGACACCCCCGGCCATGACCTTCTACAGGCGTGGCGCGACGAAGGGCTTTCCATGCCGGTGGTCATTCTGTCCAGCCGCACCGACGAGGCCGGTATCGTCAAGGCGCTGGAAAGCGGCGCCGACGATTACGTCACCAAGCCCTTCGGCATCAACGAGCTCGGCGCCCGCATCCGCGTGGCGCTGCGCCACCGCCTGCAGCAGCAGGGCGAAAAGGCGATCTTCCAGACCGGCGGGCTGTCGATCGATCTCGTCAAGCGCATCGTCAAGGTCGACGGCCAGGAAATAAAACTGTCGCCGAAGGAATATGACATCCTGCGCGTGCTCGCCCAGCATGCCGGCAAGGTGCTGACACACCAGTTTCTTCTAAAGCAGGTATGGGGGCCGGCGGCGGATGTGCAGTATCTGCGCGTCTACGTCCGGCAACTGCGGCAAAAGGTCGAACAGATTCCGGACCAGCCGCACTATATCACCACGGAGACCGGCGTCGGCTACCGGCTCAGGGAACCGGATTGACCTCCCTTCCCTCCCGCTGCCCGAACAGTATCGAGAATGACATGAACCTTCCCAACATCATCCGGCCGGAACACACCTTCATCGGCGTGTCGGCGCCGACCAAATGGCGCGCGCTGCAGACCATAGCCGACAAGGCCGCCAAGGCTTTCTCCGTCGATGGCCAGACCATCCTGAAGGCGCTCGAAGCGCGTGAGAAGCTCGGCTCCACCGGCATTGGCAACGGCATTGCCATCCCGCATGCGGCGATCGACGGCATGACCAGCCCGCGCGGCCTTCTCCTCCGCTTCGCCCAACCATTGGATTTCGAGGCGATCGACGATATCCCGACTGACATCGCCTTCGTGCTGCTCTTCGGAGAAAATAATCGTGGCGAATATCTGAACGTGCTATCGGCCATTGCCAGGCGGCTGCAAACGGACGGCGCGCTCGCCGCCATGCGCAAGGCAAGAACGGTCGACGAATTTTATTCCGATTTCATCGCCGATTCACGGGTGTGATGACATTGTTCTAAATTAAAAAAGGCGCGGCCTGAAGGTCGCGCCCACTCGTCTGCAAAGAGACGATCTTAGAAATCGCGCTGGAAGCGCAGGAAGCCGAACACTTCGTCGTCGCCTTCGTCCTCATCGTGATATTGCACGCTGAGCTTCGTACGCAGATCCTCGACGATGCGGTAGTCGATGGTGACACCGGTCGTGTAGGCGCTGCCGCCGGTGAAGCCGTTACCGTCAGCCTCGAGAGCGATGTTTTCGAAGTACTGGAAGCCGGGGGTGACCGACCACTTGTCGTTGATCTTCAAGGCATACTCTGCTGCGATCGTCCATTCGGACTCTTCGTAGTAGTAGTTGGCGCCGCTTGCCCATACGCCGGCAATGCCGAGCGTGCCCGGGCCGATGTCGGCATAAACGATGCCGCGGACCGCGACTTCGCTGGTGTCGGTGTCATAACCGGCAAGCAGGTAAGCGCTGATGGCGCCGGCCTTGTAGGAAACCTGGCCTGCGACACCGAAGTTGTTCGGGCCGTCGCCCGGCTTGGTGGCGTAGTCTTCTTCCAGCTCGTCGACCGAAATGCCGGCCGCGAAAGCGCCATTCTCGTACTGATAACGGATCGAGTTGTGGGTCGTCTCGTTGCTGGCGAGCGTATCGGTCTCGCCGCTCATGTCGTCATCCCACCAGCTATACAGCTTACCGACGCGGAAACCGGCAATGTCGATGTAGCCTTCATCGAGCAATGCTTCCTGGTCAGAAGCGTTGTCGACATTGTAACGCAGCGTGATGACGCCGGTGAGCGTGCCGTACTCGGTGTCGTTCTTGGCCTGGAAGGTGACCTGACCGCGGGTCCAGAAGTCTACGTCGGAGTCGCCGGAAATATGGTCACCGAAACGCACTTCGGTACGGATGTAACCGCCGATCGAAAGGCATGTTTCCGTCCCCGGAATATAAAAATAGCCGGTTCCGTAGGCGTCGCAAACGCGAACATATTCCACGGGCTCGGGTTCCGCCGCCACGATGGCGTCGGCTGCGCGGGCTCCGGAGGCCGCGGCAAGGGCGGCAACGGAGGCAAAAAGGATAGTTCTGATATTCATTTTGAATGGCCCTAAACAGGTTTGGAATGCGAGGCGCACTTCAAGGGTTGCCCCCGCGCAGCGGTCGGCGAATACGACCGCAACGGAGGCCATATAGGAATCCACAAGTGCCATCGCGGCAAAATCTTGGCAAAAATCTGCATCACCATGTCGTATTCGTGGAGGAACTGTGGCCAAAAAAACACGGCCCTGCGGCGGGCAGCGCCCGGCGACCAATTGGCCGCGGCCAACTTCGGCACGTCCATTTCCAAATTACCCCTTAAATGGAATGACATTCTAACGGTAGCGCCGGAACCGGAAGAACCTTTGTTTCATTATACGACTGACTTGATAGTGTTTAGGCACAAACACGGAGGGTTCCCCAATGCAGACACAACGGCTCACCCGGCTCATCGCAGCCGCGGTCATGGCAGGCAGCTTCGCGATCGGGAGCATCGCTCCCGCATTCGCGGATCAGACGCTTCTTAACGTTTCCTACGATCCGACTCGCGAATTGTATAAGGATTTCAATGCTGCTTTTGCCGCCAAGTGGCAGAAGGACACCGGTGAAACCGTAACGATCCAGGCGTCGCATGGCGGCTCCGGTGCGCAGGCGCGCTCCGTCATCGACGGTCTCGACGCCGACGTCGTCACGCTGGCGCTCGAAGGTGATATCGACGCCATCGCCAAGAAGACCGGCAAGATCCCGGCCGACTGGAAGACCAAGTTCCCCAACAATTCGACACCCTATACGTCGACGATCGTCTTCCTGGTCCGTAAGGGCAACCCGAAGGGAATCAAGGATTGGGGCGACCTGGTCAAGGACGACGTGCAGGTCATCACCCCAAACCCGAAGACCTCGGGCGGCGCCCGCTGGAACTTCCTGGCCGCCTGGGCATGGGCCAAGCAGGCGAATGGCGGCGACGAAGCCAAGGCGCAGGATTACGTGACGAAACTGCTGCAGCACGTTCCGGTTCTCGATACAGGCGCGCGCGGCGCCACGACCACCTTCGTCCAGCGCGGCCTCGGCGACGTGCTGCTTGCCTGGGAAAACGAAGCCTATCTTTCACTTGAAGAGCTCGGTCCCGATCAGTTCGAGATCGTGACGCCGGCCTTCTCCATCCGTGCCGACCCGCCAGTCGCCATCGTCGACGGCAATGTCGACAAGAAGGGCACGCGCAAGGTCGCCGAAGCCTATCTCAACTACCTCTATTCGGACGAAGGCCAGAAGATCGCCGCCAAGCACTTCTACCGCCCGATCAAGCCGGAAGCTGCCGATCCGGCTGACATCGCCCGCTTCCCGAAGCTGACGCTGGCGACCATCGACGATTTCGGCGGCTGGAAAGACGCACAGCCGAAATTCTTCGGCGACGGCGGGGTATTTGACCAAATCTACAAGCCGGCCCAATAATAGACTTCATGAAAGCACATAGCCCCACGCGGTGGCGGTTCAAGCGGCCGAGTGTCATTCCGGGTTTCGGAATGGCGCTCGGCCTTACCTTGACCTGGCTCACCCTTCTGATCCTCATCCCGCTCTCGGGCCTCGCCGTCCGGTCGAGCGCGCTCGGCTGGGAAACATTCTGGTCGATCGCACTCGATCCGCGCACGCTGAACGCGCTGCGCATCAGCTTCGGCAGCGCCTTCATCGCTGCGATCGTCAATGCTGTCTTCGGCATCATCCTCGCCTGGGTGCTGGTGCGTTACCGCTTTCCCGGCAAGCGTGTCATCGATGCCATGGTCGACCTGCCTTTCGCGCTGCCGACTGCCGTTGCCGGCATCGCGCTGACGACGCTCTACGCGCCGAACGGCTGGATCGGCCAGTTCCTGACGCCGCTCGGCATCAAGATCGCCTTTACGCCAGCCGGTATCGTCGTTGCGCTGATCTTCGTCGGCCTGCCCTTCGTGGTGCGCACCGTGCAGCCCGTCATGGAGGAAATCGACAAGGAAGTGGAGGAGGCTGCGGCAACGCTCGGCGCCAATCGCTTCCAGACGATTTTCCGCGTGCTGCTGCCAGGGCTGGCGCCCGCCGTGCTCACCGGCTTTGCGCTCGCCTTTGCCCGCGGCGTCGGCGAATACGGCTCGGTCATCTTCATCGCCGGCAACCTGCCGTTCAAATCGGAGATCGCGCCGCTGCTGATCATCATCAAACTCGAAGAGTATAATTACGCGGCAGCGACCGGTATTGCGGCGATCATGCTGGTCATCTCGTTCGCCATGCTGCTCGTTATCAATCTCATCCAGAGCTGGAGCAGGCGGAGGTACGGCTATGGCGCTTGATGCGACCGTTCAACCGGTGAAGCTGCGTTCGGTGACCACCGAAAACAGGATCGCTCGCTTCACGCTGATCATTCTTTCGCTCGTCTTTCTGCTGCTGATCCTGCTTCTGCCGCTCGCTGCAGTTTTCGTCGAGGCTTTCCGCAAAGGGCCCGCCCCCTTCTTCGTGGCGCTCGCCGACGCCGAGACCTTGTCGGCAATCCGCCTGACGCTGATCGTCGCCGGCGTCAGCGTGCCTCTCAACCTCGTCTTCGGGGTCGCCGCCGCCTGGGCGATCGCCAAGTTCGAGTTCAAGGGCAAGGCCTTCCTGACGACACTGATCGACCTGCCCTTCTCGGTCTCACCCGTCATATCGGGCCTGGTCTTCGTTCTGCTGTTCGGCTCCAGTACCTGGCTCGGCCAGTGGTTCAGCGCTCACGACATCAAGATCCTGTTCGCCGTGCCGGGGTTGATCCTCGCCACCATGTTCGTCACCTTCCCCTTCGTCGCCCGCGAGCTGATCCCGCTGATGCAGGAACAGGGAACCGCCGACGAGGAGGCAGCCCTTTCGCTCGGCGCCAGCGGCTGGCAGACCTTCTGGTACGTGACGCTGCCGAACATCAAATGGGGTCTGCTCTACGGTGTGCTGCTCTGCAACGCTCGCGCCATGGGTGAATTCGGCGCCGTCTCGGTGGTCTCTGGCCACATCCGCGGCCAGACGAACACCATGCCGCTGCAGGTGGAAATTCTCTATAACGAGTATAATTTCACCGGCGCTTTTGCCGTCGCTACACTTTTGGCCTTGCTCGCGCTCGTGACTCTTGTTTTGAAGACGCTGCTGGAAATGCGCTATAGCGCGGAAATCGCCGCCAGCCGGCGGCACTGAAGGATTTGGAATGGAAGTACGCGTTCAAAACATTCGCAAGGAATTCGATCGTTTTCCGGCACTGCACGATGTCTCGCTCGACATCCGCTCCGGCGAGCTGATCGCACTGCTAGGCCCTTCGGGCTCCGGCAAGACGACATTGCTGCGCCTGATCGCCGGCCTCGAAAGCCCGACGGAGGGGCTGATCTTCTTCGGCGACGAGGATGCCTCGAAGAAATCAGTGCAGCAGCGCAATATCGGCTTCGTCTTCCAGCACTATGCTCTCTTCCGCTACATGACGGTGCTCGAAAACGTCTCCTTCGGCCTCAAGGTCAGAAACAGCGCGCGGCGGCCGCCCAAGGCCGACATCCGCAGGCGGGCGCTCGAACTGCTCGAGCTCGTCCAGCTTTCCGGTCTCGAAAAACGCTACCCGGCCCAGCTTTCGGGCGGCCAGCGCCAGCGTGTGGCGCTCGCCCGCGCGATGGCCGTCGAGCCGAACGTGCTGCTGCTCGACGAACCCTTCGGCGCGCTCGACGCCCAGGTGCGCAAGGACCTGCGCAAATGGCTGCGTGATATCCACGACCGCACCGGACATACCACCGTCTTCGTCACCCACGACCAGGATGAAGCGCTGGAGCTTGCCGACCGCGTCGTGGTCATGAGCCAGGGCGCGATCGAACAGGTCGGCACGCCGGACCAGGTCTACGACAATCCGAATTCTCCCTTCGTCTTCGGCTTCATCGGCCAGTCGAACTGCCTGCAGGTCGAGATTACTGACGGCGACATTCGCTTCGAAGGCCGCTCGCTCGGCCTCAATGCCGAGGGCGAGCCGGATGGCACGGCGCAGCTCTATTTCCGCCCGCACGACGTCAGGCTCTGCGAATCAGCCGAAAACTGCATCGCCGGCCATCCGGTCTCCAGCCGCCGCGTGGCCGGCACCCGCCATATCGAGTTGGATATCGGCAATGATCGCCCGCATATCGAGATCGAATTGCCGCCGAGCGAGGCCGACAGGCTTGACCGCAACCGGGTAGCCTTCAAGCCGACCCGCTGGAAACTGTTCCGCAGCTGATGGAGATTGAGGGCCTGTCGCCCACAGAGTCGTGCGTCTTTTCAAACGCGCGACTCTGCAACACATTGAATTTCTTCATAATTTTATGCTGGAATCGATTCCGATTTCAGGAATTACGCGATAGCTTATCGCCGGAATCGTATTTGGCGAGAGTCCCTTAAGGTTTTTGTTATCTAAGGTTGTTTGTATTTCAGTCATATGACGAGTAAAACGTTTTCGCTTAATCATTAAGGGCTGGACTAATCCCATAGGAGGCACCTGGCGTTGAGGGCGGAGATTTCCTTTGGAAAATCCCTGATCGGGATTTTGTTCGTAGGACTGGCAGCGGCAAGCTGCACGACGACATCGAAACCGGCGGCAACGGCGGCGAACACCAAGACGAAGCAGGGCCAAGCGACGAAAGTCACGTTCAATTATACGGCCAAAGACCGCGAGTGCCTGCAGCGCGCGATGTATTTCGAATCGCAGCATTCGGACGAGGACGGCTACATGGCGGTCGGGACCGTTGTCATGAACCGGCTCACCTCCGGCGCCTATCCCCCGTCGATCTGCGGCGTTGTGGCCCAGAAAAGGCAGTTCGCGCCCGGCGTGATGACGCGCGAAGTCAAGCCGCAGGCGGAAACTGAGCTTGCTACCGCAGCGGATGCGATCCTTATTAAGGGCGCACGCCATCCCGCGGTGAAGGACGCGATGTTCTTCCACACCGATGGGCTGAAATTCCCTTACGACAACATGCACTATGTGACGGTCGCCGGCGGCAACGCCTTCTACGAGAAGCGCGACGCCAACGGCACGCTTGAAACGCCGCCGCCGCTGCCCTCCTACGAGGTGGCGATGAACTATGTGCCCGGCGAAAGCATGCTGCCGCCGCAGTTCGAGGCACTGATCCCCTCGGCGGTTCCCGTTCCTCTGCCGGCGCCGGACCCCATGGCGACGGCGAGCACGGGGCAGATGCGGATAACTGCGCCGGTGACCGCGCCGGAAACATTGCCGGTAACATCGGTCGAGCCCGAGCCGGGAATGCCCATTGCGATCCCTATTCCCCGCCCCGCCTATGACAGCGTGATGCTGCGTGAAAGCCTTCCGGCGAACGGCGGTTAAACCGCCCTTTCGGTCTAAGAGTTAGGTGGAAGCGCGCCTAGGCGCGCTCTTCCCAGACCTTTGCCAGTTCCACGATCGTTTTGACCGCCTTTTCCATGTCCTGGCGGCTCACCCATTCGAGCGGCGAGTGGAAGGCATGGCCGCCGGCGAAGATGTTCGGGCACGGCAGTCCCATGAAGGAAAGGCGCGAGCCATCCGTGCCGCCGCGGATGCTGCCGCGCACCGGCGTCATGCCAGCCCGGCGCACCGCCTCGATAGCGTTCTCGACGATCTCCGGGTGACGATCGAGCACCACCTTCATGTTGCGATACTGTTCCTTCACCTGGAAATGATAGGTCGAGCCGGGATAGGCAGCCATCACGTCCTTGACGATGGCTTCGAGCATGATCTCCTTTTCCGTGAGCCCCTTTTCGGTGAAGTCACGGATGATGAAGCTCAGCGACGCCTTCTCCATCGAGCCGGTCACGCCGGTGGGATGGATGAAACCCTGCTGGCCTTCCGTGGTCTCGGGGGCAATATCCCTCGGCAGCCGGTCGATGATGGCGCCTGCGATCTTGATGGCGTTTTCCATGCGGTCCTTGGCGAAGCCAGGATGGATTGCCACACCTGAAATGCTGATCTCGACGCCGTCGGCCGAGAAAGTCTCGTCCTCGATATGGCCGGCCGTCTCTCCGTCCATCGTATAGGCGAAGTCGGCACCGAGTTTCTTCAGGTCGACCTTGTTGACGCCGCGCCCGACTTCCTCATCGGGCGTGAACAGGATCTTGATCGTCCCGTGCTTGATATCAGGATTGTCGACGAGGATTTGGGCCGCGGTCATGATCTCAGCCAATCCCGCCTTGTCGTCGGCACCGAGCAATGTCGTTCCATCGGTCGTGACGATATCGTTGCCGATCTGGTTCTGCAGTTCAGGATGATCGCTGACGCGGATCACCCGGCCCGTGTCGCCGGCAAGCTTGATATCCCCGCCGGCATAATTCCCGACGATCTGCGGCTTGACATTCGTGCCGCTGAAATCGGGCGCCGTATCCATGTGCGAGCAGAAACAGATGACCGGCACCGTCTTGTCGCTATTGGCCGGAATGGTCGCGTAGACATAGCCGTGTTCATCGAGACGTGCGTCCGCAAGACCGATCTTCAGCAGTTCATCGACCAGAACCCGTCCGAGATCCTTCTGCTTGCCGGTGGTCGGTTGCGTCGACGAGGCGGGGTCGGATTGCGTATCGATAACGACATAACGGAGAAAGCGGTCGAGAACAGTGTCGGTCATAGCATCCATTCCAGCAGCAGGATCACGCAGAGGATATAGCCCTCATGGGCGATGCGACAAAAGATTTTTCCGCTCGCAGTTCGGGAGGGTTTCCCATTCAATCCATTTCATGCGCCGCCATCGGATGCCGGAATCGATACCACATGGGAAACCAGGCCGCCGTCGCTAACTTGGTGCACAAGGAAGGACGGAGCGTCGATCACCGGAAGATCGGCCCGTCCTTCCAACAGAAGCGGATTGGGTGGGCAGAGGGAGCCGCAGGTCTGGACAGGGATCATTCCCAGCCGACCAAATGCAGGTCGGTGGACATGGCCGCAGAGAATCGCCAACGGCAGCCTATGCATCGTCTCCAGGGTACTGAGAAGCGCACTGTCGTTCCGGCATCCGACCTGGTCCAGCGCCTCGATGCCGATCCTGAATGGTGGCTGATGCATGAACAGAAGGGCGGGCGTCGTCAGGTCGGCAAGCGCGCTCATCAGCCACGGCAGATGCGGCAGGACGTCACCGTAGCTCTGACCGGCGACGGTCACATCGACACCGAGGAGGGTCAGCCCATCGACAGCTGTCCGGAAATGCATCGGTCCCGTCGCATTGATCCATGTGCCGACGGCGGCAAGTTCGGAGCGCATCAATTGCACATCGTCACCGTTGCCCGGCAACAGGTGGACAGGGCAGTCCAGCGACCGCAGGCTTTCGGCGACCAGGCGATAGCCTTGCCGCCATCCGTCGTCCACCAGATCTCCCGTGAGAACAAGCGCATCCGGGCGGAACGTCTTCAGCCAGCCTATCGCCAGCTCCAGCGTCTGGAGCGACGAAAGATCCGGCCCCGCATGGATATCGGATATCTGCGCAACGAGCATGTTATGCCTCCCCGCCCCCGCTGAAGAGAGTATGCCAAAACCGACAGCAACGGGCCACCGGCTCTGCTGTTCAATCGACGCGTTTTCCCTCGGCGTCGAACACATGCAAATACTGGGCCGGGAAGGCGACATTGACCTTCGGCCCTGCCTTCAGCGCGTCGCGGGTCAGCGTGAAGATCTTGAACGGCAGACCATGCAGGGCAAGGTGCAGGATGATGCCGAAGCCTGTCGGTTCGACGAGTTCCACGTCCGCGGCAAGCCCGGCCCCGCCGTCGCTCATCAACACATGCTCCGGCCGGATGCCGAGCGTCACCTTTGCGCCGTCGACAAGCGGCAGAGGCTTTGCAAGCGGCACGATCGTGCCGTCCTTCAGCCTCACGCCGCCGGCATCATAGCTGGCCTCGAGGAAATTCATCCCCGGCGAGCCGATGAAGCCGGCAACGAAGAGATTGGCGGGGCGGTCGTAGAGTTCCAGGGGACTGCCGACCTGCTGGACCACGCCGCCATGCATGGCAACGATCCGGTCCGCCAGCGTCATTGCCTCGATCTGGTCGTGGGTCACGTAGATCGAGGTCGCCTTCAGGTCGCCATGCAGTTTCTTGATTTCGGCGCGCATCTGTTCGCGCAGGCGCGCATCGAGGTTCGACAGCGGTTCGTCGAACAGGAAGGCCTTCGGCTGGCGGACGATGGCGCGGCCCATGGCGACGCGCTGGCGCTGGCCGCCGGAAAGCGCCTTCGGCCTTCGTTCGAGCAGTGGATCGAGGCCGAGCTTGGCGGCGGCCGCGGCGACCGCGCTTGCAATCTTCTCCTTCGCCACCTTCCGGAGCCTGAGGCTGTAGCTCATGTTGCCGGCGACGTTCATATGCGGGTAAAGCGCATAGGACTGGAACACCATGGCGATATCGCGGTCCTTGGGATGCAGCTCATTGACCCTGACCCCGGCGATGCGGATCTCACCTGATGTGACCTCCTCCAACCCGGCGATCATGCGCAGCAGTGTGGACTTGCCGCAGCCGGACGGGCCAACGAGCACTACGAATTCGCCGTCATGGATTTCGAGGTCGACGCCGTGCAGCACCTGCACATGGCCATAGGCTTTGCGGATATTCTGGATATCGATCGATGCCATGTGTTTAACCCTTGACCGCGCCGGCCGTCAGGCCCTGGACGAGATAGCGCTGGATGAGCAGGAAGAAGAGGCCGGCCGGAATGAGCGCCATGACGCCCGCCGCCATCATCTGCCCGAAATCCACCGAGAATTTCGAAACGAAAGTGAGAAGGCCGACGGGGAAGGTCGCCGCGTCATTGCCGTTGATCAGCATCAGCGCGAAGAGCAGCTCGCTCCAGGCGGCAGTGAAAACGAAACCGAGGGTAGCAGCGATCCCCGGCAGCGTCAGCGGCAGGATGATCTGGCGAAACGCCGTGAACTGCGTCGCACCGTCGATCTTCGCCGCCTCTTCGAGATCCCTCGGAATGCCGTCGAAGAAGGACTGCATCAGGAAAGTGGCGAAAGGTACGTTGAAGGCGGTGTAGACGATGACGAGCCCGGTCAGGCTGTTGGTCAGATGCAGCGGCGACAGGATCTTGAAGATCGGCGCGACCAGCATGACCAGCGGGAACATCTGGGTCAGCAGCATCAGGGCGACGATCCAGTATTTTGCCCGGAAATTGAAGCGCGACAGCGCGTAGCCGGACAGCGAGGCGCAGATCGTCACAGTCACTGCCGTCGACGCCGAGACGATCAGGCTGTTCTTGAAGAAGGTCGGAAAGGCGCTGTGCCGCAGCACGAAGGCATAGTGATCCCATGTCGTGCGCGACGGCCACATGCGCACGCCTTCGCTATAGAGCAGGTCGTTCGGCGTCACCGACACCTTGAGCAGCCAGAACAGCGGAAAGAGCGCGAAAGCGACGTAGCAGAGGATCGCCAGACGGTGTGCGATGGTGGGAATGACGGATCGTCTCATGATCTCAATCCTTGTTCAGCAGCGTCTGCCGGAGCAGGATGATCAGCATCGAATAGGCAAGCAGCAGCACGAGCAGCACCAGCGCGATCGCCGAGGCATAACCGAAATCGAGCCGCCTGAAGGCTGTCGTGAAGATGTAGCTGGCGACGATCTGCGTCCGGTCCGCCGGCCCGCCATTGGTCATGACGACGATGAGATCGGCGAAATTGGAAATCCACACGGTGCGCAGCAGCACGGTGATGGCGATCGTTGGCGCCAGAAACGGCAGGGTAATCGAGCGGAAACGCTGGAACCAGCCGGCGCCGTCGATCGACGCCGCCTCATAGAGATCGCGTGGGATCGCCTGCAACGCGGCAAGCAGCGTGATGGCGAAGAACGGAATGCCCCACCAGGCATTGGCAACGATCGGCCCCCACATCGCATAGTTGGGATCAGAAAGGATATTACCAGGCTCATGCATCAGCCCGAGGGCGAAGAGCCAGTGCGGGATCGGCCCGATGACGGGGTTGAACAGCCAGGCCCAGTTGAGGCCGGCAAGAAAGGACGGCACGGCCCAGGGCAGGAAGACCAGCGCCTGCGCGATTGCCCTGCCCTTGAACGGCTTGTCGAGCAGCAACGCCAGAATGAGCCCGAAGACGAACTGCAGGACGACGGAGGCGCCCGTCCACCAGAGCGTGTTCCTCAGCGCGCCGTAGAAGGCGGCATCGCCGGCAAGCTCGCGGAAGTGATCGAGCCCGATGAAGCCGCCGGAAAACGGATTGAGCAGCTGAATATCGCGGAAGGCGTAGGAAATGCCGACCGTCAGCGGCACCAGCATCACCGCAATGATCAGGATCAGTGACGGTGCGCTGTAGAGATAGGGCTCCGAAGCATCGGCAACGCGACGCAGCCATGGCCTGCGGTCGCGACGCATGTCGAGCGTATCGGCGGAAATGGTCATCAGCCAGAAGTTCCCATTCGCGGCGTTGATGCGCCGTCTGTGTCATCAAAGAAGTGACGGCGGCCCCGTCTCCAAAGGCCGCCGCCGTCAGTCCGTTGCTTATTTCTTGGCGAGGAACTTCTGCTGCGCCTTGGTGAGGTATTCCGCCCACTGGTCGGCCAGATCCTTTGCCGAGATATCGCCGAGCAATGCCTGCTGCGAGGTCTTGATCGCCAGCGAATCCTTGAAGAAGGCGAATTCCTCGAGATAGGTCGGCATGACTGTTGGTACCGTGTTCGGGTCCGCCAGTTCCTCGAACCAGCCCTTGAACTGGTCACCGGCATAGAAGGGATCCTTCTCGGCCGCCGTATAGGCCGGTAGGGCGCCGATGCGCTTGTTCCACTCGATATTGCCTTCCGGCCCTTCGAGGGTGGCGATCAGCTTCCAGGAGAGATCCTTGTTGCCACTGGTCGTGAACATCGACCAGCCGCCATAGCCGATCGTCGGGAAGGACTTGCCGTCGGGACCCTTCGGCAGCGGCATGACGCCGAAATCGTCCTTGTTCATGCGTTCGGCGATGGCGATCAGCGCATCCGGATCCTGGTCCAGGAAAGCGCAGGTGCCGGAATAGAAGCCGGCGACGACTTCGTTGAAGCCCCAGTTGACGCTGTCTTTCGGCGCATAGCCCTTCTTGTAGAGATCGACCATCCATTCGATGCCCTTGGCCCAGCCGGGGCTGTTCATCGTCGAGGTGCCGTCTTCGTTGAAGTATTTGTTCGAGCCGGCCATCGAGGCGGCAAATATCATCCAGCCGTTGAGGCCGCCCGGTCCGCCGCGCATGCAGTAGCCGTATTTGCCGGACAGTTTGGAAACCTTCTCCGAAGCCGCGGTGAATTCTTCCATCGTCTTCGGCGGTGCGGCGACGCCGGCTTCCGACAGCAGTTTCTTGTTGTAGAACATCGCCCTGAGATAGAAGCCGTAGGGCAGCATATAGGCGGTGTTCTTGACGTCGCGGCCAAGTTCGAGCGCGCGCGGTGTCAGCTCCTTGGTGTGCTCCCACTTTTCCAGGTAGGGCTCCAGGCTCTCGAGCATGCCGTTATTGGCATAGAGCGACAGCCAGGTGTCGGGCATTTCCATCACATCGGGCACGTCGCCGGCGGACACCATTGTCGCGAACTTCTGGAACGCTTCGTTCCAGGGCAGCGAGATGATGTCGACCTTGGTGCCGGGATTGGCGGCCTCGAACTTGCCGACGATCGATTTCAGCGTTTCGGTGCGCTCCGGGCTGGTAATGACTTCGACAAGCTTGAGCGTGGTATCGGCAAAGGCCGTGCCCGCCATCATCGAAGCAAAGAGCGTCGAGATTATTAGTTTTTTCATGGCTCAGTTCCCCCTTATTAGGTTTCTCTCGGGTTTCCGGATTGTGAGGCGGCGGCGAGCGCCTCCTCGATGTCTCTCCACAGAGCCTCGGTTCCTTCGAGGCCGACATGGAGACGTACGGATCGCGCATGGATGCCGAAGGCATGTGCGGAATTTGGCTGTGCCTTCTGCTGAAGCACCACCTCGCCCGGTACGATCAGGCTTTCATGTCCACCCCAGCTTACGCCCAGTTTGAAGAGCTTGAGGTGATCGGCGAAGGCGCGGATATCGACGCCCTCGCGGAAGATGAACGAAAACAGGCCCGAGGTGCCGTTGAGCCCGGCGGGCAGACGGTTGGCGAGCCCCGGATGGCAGACCGTCTCCACCACGTCGAGCTTCTGCAGGCGCCTGGCGATTTCGAGAGCGGATGCCTCGTGGGCTCGCATGCGCAGCGGCAGCGTGCGCAGGCCGCGGATCAGGAGCCAGGCGTCGAACGGCGAAAGCTTACCGCCGAGATAAGGATAGGCCTCGGCCTTGACGCGCGCAATCATCGCCTTCGAGCCGGCGATGACGCCCGCCACCACATCGCTGTGGCCACCGAGATATTTCGAGGCCGAATGAATGACGAGGTCGACGCCGAGCGTCAGCGGCCGCTGGAAGAACGGACTTGCCCAGCTGTTGTCGATCATCGAGACGACGCCGTGTTGTCTGGCGAGTGTTGCGAGCGCGCCGACATCATGCGCCTCCATCACCCAGCTCGTCGGGCTTTCCATGTAGAAGAGCTTGGCGCCGGGCAGCGCCTGGGCAATCGCTTCCTCGTCGCGCCCGTCGACATAGGTCACCTCGATCTTCATCCGTTTCAGGATGGTGCCGAACAGGCGGAAGGCATCGGGATAGACATGTTTGACGGCAACGATGCGGTCGCCCGGCTCGACGAAGCTCAGCACCGCCGACGAGATCGCCGCCATGCCGCTTGCAAAACCCAGCGCATCCTCGGCACCTTCGAGCTTGGCCAGCATTTCCTCGAAAGCGCGCACCGTCGGGTTCAGGCCGCGCGTATAGATCGGCCGCACCTTCTCGCCGCGATAGGAGGCGATCATGTCGTCGTAATCGGAAAAGGTGAAAAGCGAGGTCTGGAAAATCGGCGGCACAACGGCGTCTGCGAAGTTGCCTTCGTCATGAGCCGTGATGAGGGAAGCAAGATCGAACGGTTCTGCGCCGTTGCTCATTTGGACATTTCCTTGATGTCTTCCTCGACGATATCGAGAATTTTCAATGTTTCCGCGCGCGCCGCCTCGGGATCCCCGGCAGCGATCGCGTTGAAAAGGGTGCGGTGAAAGGGAAAGGACCGGCGGGCGAAATCCTGCCGGTCGAACGGATGTTCCCAGAAGCGCTCGAAGGTCTCGCGCATCTGCTCGAGAAGCTGGCGAAACAACGGATTGTGGGTGGCGTCGTAGACAGCGAGGTGAAAGGCCAGATCCTCCGGGCCGGAGGTGCCTTTCTCGATATGCACTCGCTCCATCTCGTTCAACTTTTCCTCGATGACGACGAGATCCGTGTTCGTACGCCGCCGCGCCGCGACCATGCCGGCCTCGCATTCGATGCCACGGCGAACCTCCAGCGTCTGCAGCAGCACGTCGCGCAGATGAACCGTGTCGAGCGACAGCGGCATGTGAATCGTCGCCCTGGAAACCGGCTTCAGCAGATAGGTGCCGCTGCCCTTGCGCGTCTCGATGACGCCGAGCGCCTGGAAGTGGCGGATCGCCTCGCGGATGGTCGAGCGGCCGACGGCAAGGGCTGCCATCAGCTCGCGCTCGGCCGGCAGCCGGTCACCCGCCTTCAACCTGGCTTCCTCGACATAATCCGCCAGCGCATCAGTCACCTGACGCGCGCGGTCCATGGCCGGAAGCGGCCGGATCACCGGCCTGTCGCTGCTATTTGCCTTCATGGTTCCCCATTTTTCTTCTCAGGCAGCCGACCTTGGAATTGGTCTGACATCTTAGCATTTCTCAAAGAGCGAAAGACGTCAAGTCGCCTTCGCTGCTCGTCGCGCTGGTTTTGCTCGCCAGCCAGGCCAAGTCGTTGGGATGGCCGTAGTCGGGACATTATGTTCGCTTCAGTGGCGCTAGTCCGGCCAAGACAGTCGTCGCCACGCGCGAGGCGTTGGTCTGAACTTCCCAACGGGGGGTTCATGCCCACGCCGCTACGATCCATACCGAGGCGACCAATTCAACCCTGGACGGATCACCAAGACCCGCGAGTGCTTCTCGCAATTTGGGCTAGACTGCCGCCTTGATCGAGGGGGTCTCGCGAGCGATTTTGCCAAGCGGGCCGATGCTCAACAGCACTCGCGTCATCGCATCAACGTCACCGCTCGTAACCGCTTCGTCGTGAGGCGCGATGACGATGTCTTTGAACCCGGCGGACGTAAGAACAGTGCGGACGTATTCGGCGTCTGAAAAGCTAAAGGGGGTTCCGCGTTGGCAATAGATGCCCCGCCGAGATACCTGCGCTCGATCTCAGCAAGGTAGGCGGGTCTGTAAAATGATCCTGTAACCTGTACTCGATGTCGGACGTTTCGTAACCGTCCAATCCCATGGCCGTTGGAAGTAGTTGGCGAGCGTCCGCGCGGCGAAGCGACTGAGTACTGACTACCCCAGGTCAGGGTGCTGTGCTATTGTGGATCGAAATTCCGAGGTGAGGCTATGCGCCGGCTGTTTGCATCGGTAGCGTTGTTTTTATCGGCGACAGTGGCGACCGCGGGTGATCCCTTGTTCGATGCCGTTTCAGCGGGAGACGCCCTCGCCGTCGAGCAGTCCCTTACCGCGGGTGCCGATGTCGACAGCCGCACTCGCGACCAGTCAACGCCACTTATCAATGCAGCCCTCGCAAATCAGATCGCCATCGTTGAGCTGCTGATCGGCAAGCATGCCGACGTCATGGCTCGGAACTCTGGCGGCTTCACTGCGCTTCATGCAGCTGCGTATTCGGGAAGCGTACCCATCAGCAAACTGCTCCTCGACCACGGAGCAATTCTCGACGATGCGTCCAATAAAGCGGGTGTTACCCCGCTCATGGTTGCGGGTGAAGAGAACCACGTCGCTCTTGCTGATTTCTTGTTGGCTAACGGAGCTGATGTGGGCCACGTAGAGGTTCACGGCTACGCGCCAATCGCGAGGGCCATCTGGAAGGGCAATTTCGATATCGTCCGGCTGTTCAAGCAGCATGGCGTGACGTGTCCTCCGCTCAGCGTCCTCGGCGAGGAGGAATTTTACGCGAAGTGCATGGAAATTCACGAATGAACAGGAGGCGAAGATGCACTCTGGAAGCAGAACACATTGCACTGGTCGCTATTTGGTGATGATCGGTCTCGCTGTCGCATCGGCTGTCGGTGGATCGCAGGCAGTGGCCAACGACTCAGTAAATACGGGGTACTTTGGCGGTGTCGCTATCATGGGGTACGACACGGTCGCCTATTTTACCGAAGGCAAAGCGACGAAAGGTTCGGATAAAATCTCCTACGAATGGATGGGGACACCCTGGCATTTCGCCAATAACAAACACCGCGAGATGTTTATGAGCGAACCGCTTAAATACGCGCCTCAGTACGGCGGCTATTGTGCGGGCGAGGTGAGCGGCGGGTCTGTCACGGTCAACATCGATCCTGAAGCCTTCAAGATCGTCGAGGGCAAGCTTTATCTGATGTATGACAAGGCGGACGCGGAGGGGTTTGCCGCCCATCCGGCGGACACCGTGGCCAAGGCCGATGCCAAATGGCCGAAGGTCGCCGCCGATCTCGAACTGGATCAGTATCACTGACCGCGAACGGCTTCTATTCGGCAGCCGAAAAATAGAAGACCTTGGACGAGTTCACATAAGTGTAGCCGGTTTCGTCGGTCGGCGTTGCATGTCTGTAGACCGGACCGCAATCGGGCTGGCCAAATGCGTTTTCGCTCTGCTCGCAAAGGAGGTCGCCTTTGACAGAAACCGTCTCGGTCATCATCTGGGTTGCCGAGCGGAAGGCAGCCTTGCCGTCCATTTGGACCTGCATGATCGCAAGGCTTTCGGTGGGCTCGGTTTTTCCCCGCAGAAGTTTGCCCATGACGATGGCCGCGATCTCGGCACCCTTCAGGCGATATTGCTCGTCCCCGTGGAAGCCGAATGGCCACTCTGGCAGGCCGGCCTCGCGCAGCGCGTCTAGAATAAATGCCAAATCCTCTTCCCGGAAATCGCCATTGAGGAGCCGCCACGCCGCCAGGCAATCGCGCCCCCCGAGAAGGCGTCCTGCCTCGGCCACGGTGGCACGAGCCTCATCGATGCGACCGACACGGACATAGGCCATGGCGAGTGCGGTAACAAACTCGCCGTTGCCTTGAGAGCCGTAGCCAGCGCGCTTGAAACTGTCTATCGCCCTGCCGTAGTCGTGCTGCAGATAGAAAACCATGCCAGCTGTGTATCGGTCGATGGCGGAGGGGTTCGGGTCGTACCTGAGCGCCGTCTCGACAGCCGCGGCGGCGTCGGCGTGATTGCCCCAGACCAATTGAACATATGCGACCGCCATATGGGCTTCGGCATTGGCGGCACCAAGCGACACGGCCTTTTGTGCCGAGGCGATTGCCTGCTCATAACGTCGGTCTACAGCCTGCATGATGGCGAGGACCGCGTAGGGTGACGGAAGTGCGGGGTCGAGGGCAAGGGCGCGACTTGCCTTCTCGTAGGCTCTTTTTCGCGCCAGCGCACTCTGGAGGACGTCGTCATATGTGCTGCGCCAGACAAAGGACGTCGCATGCGCATCGGCCGCGAATGCTTCGGCAAAGCCGCCGTCCAGTGCCTCCGCCTTGTCAAACAGCGCCAATGCCTCGAGCATCCGGGAACGGCGTCCTGTACGGGCCGCCTGCTCGGCACGCAGATAATAATCATATGCCTCGAGATTAGTGGTCGGAGGACGGGCGATGCGCTCGGTCTCGCTTCGAGTCAGTTTCAGACCAAGCGCATCGGCAATCTGTCTGCCCATCGCGTCCTGCACGGCAAACACCTCCGCCGCGCTGCGGTCAAATCGATTGGCCCACAGATGGTCGCCGCTCGAGGTATCGATCAGTTGCGCGTTGACGCGGATCAGATCGCCGCTCCGCTGCACGCTGCCCTCAACGACGAAGCGCACGCCGAGGTCACGTCGTATTTCCTCCAGGACGTGGGGCTTGCCTTTGTACGTAAACACGGAATTCTGGGAGATGACGTCAAGGTTCGAAAGCCTGGCGAGATCGGTAATTAGGTCGTCGGTAATGCCATCGGCGAAATAATCCTGGGATTGATCTTCACTCAAGTTGGCGAAGGGTAGCACCGCGATCGATGGGCGGTGCGTATAAGGCCATTGCCATACGATGACCGCCGCTGTGATCGCGATCAATAGCGCTGTGAGCGCTAATAGCGTCATACCTCGCCACCATGCACGAGGGGCAAAGACGACCTTGCCAGTCTTGGCTGGGTCAATCAGAACGCGATAGACGCGAACCGGGTCGGCTATATTCTTCAGCCGCTGCTCGCCGAGAGCCACGAAGCCAACATCGACCTTATGCGCAACCTGGTCGAACGCGGTGCCGGATATGAAAATTCCGCCAGGCTTTGCAATCCCCTGTAGGCGGGCGGCTATGTTGACGCCGTCGCCATAGATGTCGTCGCCTTCAACGATGATGTCACCAAGATTGACACCGATGCGAAACCGAATGCGTTGTTCGTCCGAGACCCCCTGGTCTCTGCTGGACATCCTCCGCTGGATTATGGCCGCGCATTGGACTGCATCCACGACGCTGGCGAATTCGACGAGTGCGCCATCGCCCATGAGCTTGATGATCCGGCCATGGTATTCCTCGATGGTGGAATCGATCAGCTCCCGGCGGCAGGCTTTCAGCCGTTCCAACGTTCCGGCCTCGTCCGCGCCCATGAGGCGGCTATAGCCGACCACGTCAGCGGAAAGTATCGCGGCGAGACGTCTCTCCATTGCTCTGTCCACCCTTTCGATACAGGGAGCTGGGCATCTTACCACGGCCGAGGGCGCGCAGGCACCGCAGCCCCGGTCTTTTGCGGCTTAACTTGGGGATGGTCTGCTCGTGGACCTTTGCTCATTGTGGGTAGGCGAAAGTCGTTTCGATACCGTTCAACGTCGAACGGTTCAGAGTTATCGAAGACACTAGAGCGCCAGTCGACTCGCGGCCAATGTCGTCGTTCACCTCGGCCTCCGAGGTGTCTGTAGGGGCGGATGGCCTCGCGTCCGTCCTTGATCAGTTTCGAGTGGCACCCACTGACGACCTAGCCGATTTGCCCATCGCCGATCGCCACGCGTTTCAGACGAAGATGGTTTCGGTGTCAAAAGCAATTGGCGGCCGTCTCCCGGATGCGCCTCGAGGTTTTCCTGGCCAACAGAGTGCCGACGGTTTCGCCAGATACTTCGAGGGCGCGTTATCAGCAAGCCGAGGTGACGTCTCGGAGATATCAGCCGTTGGCGCTGCGACCACGGCGGACCTTCTATTCAACGCCGCCTCGATCGGTCCGATGGTCGTTTCCGCAGCGGACTTCTCAAGAATCGAGGACATCAGCGACATATTCAAGTTCGGACAGTTCGCAGATCGTATTGCCTCTATGACTGGCGCGGCAGCTGTTGGAGCGGGCAACAACCTTCGAGGATATGTTTCAGAACAGATCGTAGCTGCGCGGCGGGGTCGACGTGAGGTTGATCGAGTCAAGGCTAGGATCGTCTACGTCGCCAAATACTGGGAGGCTCTGAAGCTATTTCTGGCTGACGGGCGCATCGAGATCGACAACAACAGCATCGAGAGAACCATCGCAAGAATGCGCTCTTTGCCGTAGCCGGGGCAAAAGCTACGATGGCCCTATTGCTGCCATCCAAATCAACTCAAAATTTGGAGCAAAATTCTCGGCGAGCTTCGAAAACCACCTATAATCAACCCACAGAACCCGAGAGCTATAGCTCCGATCAGGCCGTAATTTTCCCATCCGTGAACAGCGCCAACAATTACGGCGAGACCCACGATACCTGTGGTCCAAATAATTTGTAAGACGCTCCAGGTGCGACGGAACATTAACTTCACCAGTTGCCGGACGAACAAGCCGCTTCAACTTAACCAGGATATAGGGACTTGCCTTCCAGCCAATAAGGGAAATCAATAATTTTTTACGCGGTGGGCATCAACAGTCTAACTCTATGGCGGGCAGTCAAAGATTTGTCGGCAAGGGCCGCGCGCTCCCCTACCACGATGAATTGGCTGTCATGGACGCGGTGGAGCTATCCGAAAAGCTCGATGTTCCTCTCCCCGTCATTTCAGCTCTGGTTTGGGACGGGTATCTGTCCGCGATCCACGTCCTTCGTGCCCGAAGGATTCTAATGAGCAAAGTGCAGGCCGAAAAATTCGCGAGCCAGCATAGTATCCGTCCCCAGCATAAAGGCGATGTTCCGGTCATCACCGAATACGAAGTCGGCGTGAATTTCTACCAACTATAGCAGCTCTAAATCATTCTTTCGTCATCATCTGCGGGCCGGGAATTTCCCGGCCTTTTTTCGTCCTGCAGCGTCGGACACACCAGGGTTCGGTTTGAGGCGATCAGGGTTACTTTCCGGACCTGGAAACCGGGCGGTTCCCGGGACTTTGGGCCAAGCGAGAGTTCCTTCTCACAATACGACGTGAGATGATGCCCAATCGGCATCGCTCTGGCCGGAGTCGGGGACTGTTGATCAATAACTGAATCGCGTCTTCGAATGCTTATGTGATCATAAATCGCGGTGCAGTTTATCGAACACGCATGCGCGAGAGGATCACGTTACGCTCGACCAATAAATTAGAGATATATTAAAAGTAGACTGCTATTCCTCGCGCTCTATGCACGCCAGCACGCACCGGGTGGAGAAAAAGCGTTGAAGACCTCATATAATGCACTACGCGCATTGCTTATTATTGCCAACATTGCATCACCATTGACCGGATATTCCGCCGCCTATGCTGCGGCGCCGCCGACGCATGGGCTTCCTTCGCCTCAAATTTCCAAGGCCCTCGATGCACTGCTGTTGCCTGTCAACAAGGCGGTCATAAAGAAGTTCAAGCTTGCCAAGGGCGAACACGGCGTATTGGTGCTCTCGGTCAAGAAGGGCGGCGTCGCCGACAAGCAGGGAATCAAGCCGGGCGATGTGCTGTCAGAAGTTCACGGGCACAAGGTTCACAAACCTGTCGACGTCGACATTGCCGTCAGCCGCGACCTGAAAGCGGGCAAATCGGATATCGCCTTTGCAGTGCTTCGGGATGGTGCGCCGGTGGCTGTCGCCGCCGTCATCACACTTGAGGAGTACAACGAGGCCATCTCGGTCACGGAAGTTTCGAGCTGGGAGAGCGACACCTCGGAGACCTCTTTCTCCTATTCCGAATATGCGTCCGAGGAAACGCAGACAATCGAGTCCTCCTATGAAAGCGAAGAGACGACCGTCGAGGAAGCGATGACGCAGGAAGAATCTTCCAGCGACGAGGAGACGAGCGACGACAGTTCCGAGGATGACGGCGACGACGGTGCCGGTGACAATGACGGTGACGATGACGGCGGTGAGGACTCGGACGGCGATTCCGAAGAATAGCGATAGCGTACCGAAGATCTGCGGCGTGTGACCCGTCTGCCGCAACGCATCGGCCACCACGTTGTGGCCGATGCGATGATCGGCGCGAAATCGTTCGGCTGTCGGTGGACCGCAGCCTCACTCACGTCCTTACTTTCGAGCTTCCACGGAAAGGTTGCCAAAGGATCTTCATTGGTGGCGGGAGGTTATCTCAATACCGAATTGCTTCGCCCCCAGGCTACGCAAGGGATGGCTGCACGCAGTCAAGCTCTAACGGCGACTCCGCACCATCCGGCCGCCAACATGAGCAAGGCCGGGATGTCCAAGCCAGACCAGTGCGAGCCGCTCGCCTGTCTGCTTGGCGAGATACATGTAGCCGTCGGCGCGCTTCACGAATGAAGTGACGTCGTCGTCCGGCTGCAGCATCGTCACCCCGACTGCGGCACCGAGTTCGACCACAGCACCTTCAATCGCAATTGGTTTGAAAATGCGATCCATCGCTTCGATGAGTGTCGGCTCGACATCATTCAGATGGGCTGGATCGACCTCAAGCAGGACAACAAACTCGTCACCGCCAATGCGTGCGATGAAGTCGTTGGTTCGGAAGCTCTCCCTTAGACGACTGGCAATTGTTCTCAACACTTCATCGCCGGCTGCATGTCCCATCGTGTCGTTGATGGCTTTGAACCCATTGAAATCGATGAATGCCAGCACCAGGAGCTTTTCGCTCTCGTGCATCCGCTCCACATGCCCGGCAATCACTTCATCGAAACAGGCTCGGTTTGGAAGTCCCGAGAGGGCATCCGTTCGTGCAGACCCACGCAACGCAAGTTCGATTTCGTGCTGGTGTCGAACACGCGCGGAGACATCGAGAAGGACTTCGACGTCGAAAGAAACATCATCCACAATCGTGCGCTGTGCGGAAATCAGTGTCGGAATGATCGTGCCGTCGGCGTGCCTGATATCGACCTCCTCCAACACATAGCCTCCATCCTCCGCGAGCATGCGATGTCTGCGATCACGTGCCGGGCTGCTGATGGTAGCCCCTTGGACGTCAGCGTCCTGCCGCGAATATCATCCCACTTCAGGCCCGTCAGGCGCAGAACTTGGCGTCTCGGCGTCGCTAGTCGAGATCGCCATCGCTATCGGCGCAAACTCGAACATTCGCATCAATATCGCAGTCAGAACATCTGGTGGAAGTATTTCTTCGTCGGCCATCCGTTTATCACCAAAAGGACAACGGGCACCTCCCTGACCACGGCCGCCAATCACGACAATATGCGACCGCAGTCCCGAACGCCCTTTGGGGCGACCTGAAAAAGCCTTCTTGTCCGAACTTCAATCGGTTCGAGCATGTGATAATAATTTGCCGTGGCTCGTTGACCGGGGATCAGCATGCGAGGTGCATTTCTGACATTCGTCATTGCTCTTTCTGGCGGTGCCGCCTGCGCAGCAGGGCTCAAGGATAGCTTCGATTCAGACAGGCTGAATACGGCAAATTGGACGACGCAACAGATTCTGTCGCGTCAATACCAGTTCCAGAAACCCGGACGCTGCGGAAGCGCTGCCATCGACATCGTCACGACGGACGGCGACAACGGTCTCGAATGCGAAGACGACTGCCAGCGTGCCGAGTTGAGAACCACTAAGAAAACCTGGCCGGTTTTCGGTGACGAGGTCTGGTACGGTTTCAGCTTCAAGATAACGGGCGACGTACCATCGACAGGGAGCGCCCGTTCAGTGATTGGTCAGTGGAAGGGGCCGGGGGACGGCAGCCCGATGATTGCTCAGCGGTTTGACAACGGAGTCTTCCACATTACCGTGCAGGACAACAACGTCCGGCGCGTGGTCGCAAGGGCGGAAGGCGATCCGGATGCCTCGCTTTCGGCCCAAGCCTTGCTCGGAAATCTCCACCGCGACGAGCGGACGGTCAACGCGATCAATTCACTGCAGTCTCTTGACCTCTTCACCAAAACGCAGCCCGACCTTTCGCAGCAGTTCTTCAAGCAGAACCTGATGGACAGTCTGGGACCCGAGGCGCAGCCATCCGACTCCCAGCAGTTGTCGCAGGCGCTCGGACTAGGCGACCCCGCCCTGGTAGGGCAATTCAGCGCTCTTTCCTTTGTGGCGGAACCTGGAAAATACATCGGCAGGGCCGATATCGACATAGAAACGGAAGACAACCGCTCGCTTCCGGATCCACGCAAGGACTGGGTCGACATGGTCTACCGCATCAAGCCAGGACGCACCGACAACGAGTACGGACCGCGGCGTCCCGGCGAGATCGATATCTGGGCGAATGGCCAGAAAATCGTGTCCGTCAGAGGCAATATCGGCGCCACGCTAAGGAAGAACGATCCCCGGCCGCTGGTCGGTCCATATTTCAAGTTTGGAACCTACAGGCTGCGTATACCCGGCACGTTCCATTTCCAATTCGACGAATTCTCCCAGGCTTCGACGCGAGCGGGTCTGGGTCAAATCTGCGCGGCCCGCTGACGTGATACGCTCTTCTTCAATCCTGAGTTCGCGATCGCTCAGCCCCTCATGCGTCAAGATGAATGCACAACAGGCGGAGGCCGGGCGAAGAAGTCTCGGCTCTGCCCGACATTTTTAAATGCTTGTCGATCTTGGGAATCTATTTAGATCATAACTTCGCAGCGAACGAATGGAGCAGACAATTCTCTTGTCATCATTTGCCAATCCGGAGCCTGTGCAAATCAAGACCGGCTCTGTCGGCAAACTCGTGGAGCAAGTGCGTACGCTCGCCACATGCGCAGGACAGACCGTTACCCCATCACCCGATATATGGGTTTTCCGGACGGACTCGCCCATCTCCTATGTCCGCAGCTATTCCTCGATGATGAATATCGCAGTCGCGGTGTCCGGGCGAAAGACCGTTCGGATAGGCAATCATATCAAAGTCAACGATCCGAAAAACTACCTTTTGATGCATGGAAGCACGCATTATCAGGCAAGCGTTGAAGCCAGCCCGGATACCCCTTACATCGCACTGAAACTGCAACTTTCCCCCGGTATTCTTGGTCCCACCCTGCTCGAACTTGCCGATCTGGGAGGACTTCGAGACGGCACCCTTGAACCACCGCCACCGGTGTTCATGGGTCCGGTTGAAGAAACTTTCGCCGAGCCGCTCTGCAGGTTACTCACATGTCTCGACAATCCGCTGGAGCGACGCATGCTCGTGCCCTTATACCTGCGGGAAATTGCATTCCGGCTGCTGCGTTCGGATGCTGCCAGCCTCTTGCGGGCTTCCATCACGCGTGAACATACAAGTGTCTTGCGAGCCATCCGCTTCATCGAAGAAAACGTCGATGCCGGAACAACAGTCCAGGCGATGGCCGAGTCGGTTGCGATGAGCGGATCACATTTCGCGCATCGTTTTCGTGAGATTACCGGTGTCTCGCCCATTCAGTATTTGAAGAGAATTCGCCTGGAAAAAGCTCGGCTGCTCCTGCTTGAAGGCGACTTGCCGGTGAGCATTGCCGCGGAAGAGACAGGCTATGCCAGCACGTCCCATTTCTCACGTGATTTCCGGCGACAATTCGGCCTCAGCCCAACATCCTACGTGCAGTCATTCAAAGAGCACGTCGCAGTACCTCATGAAGAGCGCTAGAGCATGCCCCAAAAGTGTGCGGCGGTTTTGCGATAACGACATGCGTAAAAACAAAGACTTAAAGCACGAGGAGCGAATCTGAAAGATCGCGACGCGCTTTAGATATTCCGCAGGATTGAGCAGCTCTTTCGTCGTTCTCGGCATGGCTTCATCGTCGTTGGTTTGAGAGAACCGATCCAGAAGACAAACCCACTGGAGAAACGACATGAGCATACTACTGACCATCGCATTCGAGGCAAAGCCCGATAGGCTGACGGCATTTTTGGAGCTTCTTGCAGCAGTGAAGTCAGAGCTTCCGGGAACCGCCGGCTGCGAGGATATTCGCATCCTTCGGAATGTTGACGAGCCAACGTCCATCTCGCTCATAGAGACGTGGGGATCGAGGGTCGAACACCAAGCACATGTCGAGGCCATCGTGGCGACCGGCGGATGGGATCATGTTATGTCCCACCTCGCGCCCGCCGGTGAGTCGCTGTTTTCAGGAGGCCTAGCGCCGTCATGCGACGGCGGCCGGGAAATGAACTGTCGGACTTCCCGGTCGCACCACAGGGATAGCCGATCTTCGCCGATAATGCATGTCGCCCAATAACGACATGCATAAATCAAAGACGTAAAGCGCGTCGCCTGAATCCGGTTGACGCGACGCGCTTTAGCGGCCGCCTTCAAGACACTTCGATCCGAGACCTGATCCAGCGAACGAAGAGCGAGGCGGGCGGGGTCAGCCGGTCGAACCGGCGCGCGACGAGCCAGTAGGCGCCGAGAGGAATGGCGAGATCGAAGAGGCGAAGCAGCCGACCCGCTTTGATCTCATCCTCGGCGAAGATCTCGTCCATCAGCGCTATGCCCTGCCCGCGCAGGACCGCCTGCATCACCAGTCCGCCATCGGCATAGACCGGTCCTCGCGCCGTTTCCGGCATGGCCATGCCAGCCGCTTCGAACCAGCGCGACCACACGTCCCGATTTTCCTCATGCAGCAGCGTATGGCGCAGAATGTCGTCCGGCCGCTTGATTGCCGGCCCGGCCTCGAGCAAGGCGGACGCTGCCACCGCTATCATGCTGACATCGGCGAGATGTTCGCTCTCCGTCCTCGGCCAGGCGGTCACGCTGGCGCTGTGGCGGATGGCGATCTCGGCCCGGCCGCTGCGAAACTCGACGAGGCGCGGATCGGAGTCGATCGTCACGTCGATCTCGGGATGCAGTTCCCGAAACTCCGGCAGGCGGGAAACGAGCCAGCACGCCGCGAAGGAAGGTTCCGCGCTGATCGTCACCGCCGCCGTCGCCGGTCGGCTGCGGATTTCTTCCAGGCATTCGTCGATCCGGTCGAAGGATAACGTCAAGATCGCCAGCAGCTTGTTGCCGGAAGCGGTCAGATGGACGCCGCGATGGCGACGCTCGAAGAGCGCCTCGCCCAGCAACGTCTCCAGCTCGCGGATCTGCCGGCTGACCGCCGCCTGCGAGATGAACAGCTCCTGCGCCGCCAGCGTGAAGTTTTCGAGACGGCCGGCGACCTCGAATGTGCGCAAAGCCGTCAGTGGCAGGCGTCCGCGTTTCATCCATAACCTCAAGTCATTCGAGATCGACGATAAGCTCGTTTGAAGGCGCCAGGCAAGAGGCGGCATATGATCGCAAAGGAGAGATATCGATGCGTAAGCGGATATTCGAGATCATATTGGCGGTTATCCGGCTGGTGACGTTTCAGCCGCCGAGTGCCGACGATTGACGACCCGTCCTTCTCCGTGATTTTCTGCGAAATCGACAACCGAGGTAGCAGATCAAGCTGTTTACCGCCGCGCGTCCAGATTTACTCATCAATCGGACAATCTCCGCTTGTAGTTCAGGAGCGAATGCCCTTCTGAGGGCGCGACGCAATCTGACTGCCGTCGCGCCCTCAGAAGAACAGGCAAAAGAAGCAAGACTAAGCTTATGGAGCCCTCCTCGGTTGGTCTCAGAGTTCGATGCCACGGCCACGACTGGCAGCCCGCTGGCGCCGTTCCGAGATGATCTGTTCGCTGCTTTCCATGCGCACCGTCCGCTGCAGGACCTTCAACCTGTCCTGCATCGCCTCGAAGGCGCTGCGCTGCGCTTGTGGCACACGGTTGATGAGATCCTTTTCGCCGCGAATGATGGCATTGCGACCAAAGCGCTCGTCGAGTGCCCGGCTGACGGCGGCGAACTCCCGGCGAATGCTGGGATCGAGAGGGGCAGCGGAAGCCGTCAGCTTGCGGTCGTTGTTCTTCGCCTCGGCAGTCAGTCGCAGGAGCACGTCTTCCGCCGCCGTCGACAGGCCAGGAACGGCAACCGCCATGCGCCGTCGCTCTTCGGCAATAGCCTGGCGTTCGGCATCGAGCACATTGACGTAGGCCGAACCGAGCGATCGCAAACGGGCGGCGGCTTCAGGCACGGCCTGCACCGCCTCTTTCCGCTCCCGGCCGGCGGCCAGCACCCGGTCCATCAGGCGATCGGAACCGCGCAATGCGCCGTAGGCGGCCGGATCGTTGGTCACCGCGGCCGCGATGCGCTCGCCAGCAAAACCTTTCTGAAGCAGCTCTTCGATCTTGCCGACGGCGCCGACCGGATCGCGCCAGATCGCGCTTGCCACCGCCGCCAGCGCTGCTCGCTGCTGGCGATAGAGAGGATCTGAGAGCACACGCGAGCGCGCCTCCTCGTCGATCGCGGTCCTGAACTCGGTGACGGCGGCAAGCATGGGGACATTCTCCATCCCTTGATCGGCACTGGCGCCGGCAACAATCTTCGAACGATCCCGCCGCTCGGCGAGATGCTGCTCGTCGGCAAAGCGCTTCACGGCCTCGAACAGCCGGGTCAGCTTCTCGCCTCTGATACTGGCGAGGTCTTCCGGCATACGCTCGACCATGTTGCGTTCGCCAACCGCGTCGGCCTTCGAGGTAAACGCGCGCCAGCCGAAGCGAGCGGTCAGCGCCTCGCTGACCGCCTTGACCTCCTGGACGATCGAGCGGTCTTTGGCGGCAAGCGCAAAGGCGGTCTTGTAGGCGTCGTCACCACCTTGCCTGCGCACCGCCTCGATCTCGGTAAGACGTGCCATCGCCTTTTCGGAGAGCGCCGGGATCGGCAATGCCATATGGGCGCGGCGTTGCTGCTCGTGGCTTTCGAAGCGTTCGGCATTCCGGCGGAACTGGATGGCATGGGCGCGGACGAGCGGCAGCAAGTCCGTCAAGGCAGTGATCGCGGCGTTTCGTTCGTCGCGTGCCGCACGACCGTCGACGATCAGGTCGGAACCCCGCAGGCGGCCGAGCCGCTCGGGTGCTTTGGCAAGATCATCGGCAAGCCTGCGCGGATCGACGCTTGTATCCGATGAAAGCGCGTTCAAGGCGACAAGGGCTGCATCCGGGTCACGATAGATCTTCTCCAGCACCGGCCGGAGGATGGCTTCCCGTTCCTTCCAGGCAGGAGACGAAAGTTGTGCCAGCCGCGCATCTTCCTCGGCACTCCTGGCAAAGCCCGTGGTGGGTGGGATCAGATATCGGCCGCGAGCAACATCCGCCTCCAAGACGGTTTGGGGTTCAGCCCGTTCCTCGTTGTAGGCGATGCGCCGTTCCCGCTCGATCGTGAAGCCGAGCGCAACGCTTGCCCGCTCCCACAGCTTCGCCAGCTGCTCGCGCCTCTCGGCAATCCCGGCCCACCGCCGGGAAAGGCTTTCCTCCACCCCGGCTGCGGCAAGCGAAAGGTGATCGAGACCACGGCGGCGCGCGAAGTCGTCGGCATGGGCGCGATAACCGGCCTCGCTTTCAAAATCGAGCGTCGTCGTCTTGGCGCCGGAACGCGACAGGCGCTCTACCAGCTGCTTGAACACATCCGGTCGATGGCTTTCCCGCTCGATCCGTTGCTGACGTTCTGCGGCGGTTTCGATCCGCCTGGCGGTCCAGACGTTGCGGTCGACCTCTCTTTCCTCGAACCGCTTCTGGCCGGTTTGTTCGTCGACGATGGCAACCTTGATCGTCACCCGCTCGACGCCGTCCTTGCGCAACATGACGGTATCGCCTTCTGAGACGCCACCCTCCTCGAGCGCCTTCGGCAGGCTGACGCCCCATAGACGATGGAGGGTGCCGTCATCCGTCTTGACATCGGCATAGGGACTGTCGTCGGCATCCTCGTCATTCGGCCGGAACTTGGCTTGTCCTGTTTCCACGAGCGCGCCGGTGACGCCGGCAGCATGATCGACATGCGGCTTTCGTCCCCATTCCGGCTTCGCTTCAAAATCGTCCTTCGCCGCATAGAGATCGACGCGGTCTCTGTGTCTCGTCATCGACACATAGGTCAGGTGCTGGTCCATCATGCCGGTGGCGAGCACGAAGGTTCGCTCGACAGTGGCGCCTTGAGACTTGTGAATGGTCGCGGCGTAGCCATGATCGACATTGCGATAGCTGCTCTCGCTGATGACGACATCACGGCCACTGTCGAGACGGACCGAAAGCACTGCGTCGCCACGTTTGTCGCCGGTGGAAACGACCGTGCCGAGCATGCCGTTCTTCACATGTTGCGGGCCGAGACGAGTTGCGCGCGGTTCAACGAAGCGGGCATTCTCCAGGAAGATGATGCGGTCGCCGGCAGCAAATGCCCGCGCGCCGCGCTCGGTCCGGAAAGCGCGGTCCTCACCAAGTGCGCCCTCTCCCACCATCACCGATCGCAGCGCCTCGTTCAGATACTTGACGTCCTCGTTGGTGTGGGCGAGCACCAGCAGTTCGTCACCACGAAGACGACCGTCATTGCCTGCCGTGGTTGAGTTCTGGATTGCCTGTTTGCGCGCTTGGCTCCAATCGGCGACGATCCGATCGATCGTTTCCGCCCGTGTCCCTGCCTCGATCAGATGCCCCTGCTGGGCATAGGCATCGAGACCTTTCCCGGTCTCGCCGCGCGCAAAAAGCCGCGACGCCTCGCGCGCCCATGGCTGGCGCTGGCGGCGCACACCGGCAAGTTCGGCAAAACCGATCCGCTCAGTGATCGCCCGGAATGCCGCCCCCGCCTGGATCGGCTGCAGCTGCATCGCGTCACCAACCAGCACGACCTTCGCCTCGGCTTGCTCGGCGATGTCAAGCAGGCGGGCCATCTGCTGCGACGACACCATGCCGGCCTCGTCGATGACGAGCACATTGCCACGTTCGAGCAATTCGCGTCCGCTGGCCCAGGCGAGTTCCCAGGCGGCGAGTGTCCGCGACCTGATGCCGGAACTGTCTTCCAGCCCTTCGGCGGCTTTCCCGGCAAGGGCAGCACCGATCACCCGGCGACCATCGCTCTCCCAGGCAACGCGTGCAGCGGCAAGCAAGGTCGACTTGCCGGCGCCGGCAAGGCCGACCACGGCGGCGATACCTTTGTCGCGGGTGATATGGTGGATGGCGTCCACCTGTTCCGGATCGAGCCGGAATGACGTGTCCGGATCCTGCGTTTCGACCTGCCTGATCGCCGCTGCAACCACCCGATCGGAAACGGTAAAACCGCGGCGCTCCGCCAAAACCCGCGCCGACCGCCCCATGTCATATTCGATGCGCAGCATCTCCCGCGTGGTGAAGACGGCGGGTTCGCTCGCCTTTCCCATTTCGGCATCGATCTGCTGCGGTTTCAGCATGATGAGATCGTCCGACGCCATCAGTCGCGCGCGGATATTGGCGAAGTCCGCGGGATCGTCGACAGTGCGATGCAGCGCCTTGGCGATATCGCGCTCATCGAAGGTGGAGCGTTCATTGCTCAACTGCTTCAGCAGGAGCGCAGGATCGGCAAGCAGCCGGTCGGCCATATCCTGGCGACGGGCAAGGTCGGCTGGAGCAAAATACATCTCCGCGTCCCTGCGGGAGAGTGCTGCCTTCTCCGGACCGAGATGTCTTTGCGCGATGCCATCAAGCCCCTGTTCGGCATAGGAGCGGCCATCGAGCCGGATCTCGTGACCGGCAAGCGCCAGGTGCCGGCTGGCCGTCTCCGCCCAGGCGATCTTCCATCCCTTCATGGTTTCCTTGTCGCCAGCCCAGAGCTTGTAGACGACCTTGCCATTCGGGCGATCCGGCGTGACGACCCGCAGCGGTTTTCCGTCCTCGCCACGGACAGGAACCTTCTTTGGCCCGAAGCCCTCCTCCGCCAGCGGCCTGAGCGTCGTCATCAGATGGATATGCGGGTTGCCGTCCTTGTCGTGATAGACCCAATCGGCGACCATCCCTTTCGCAGTCAGATTGTCGAGCACGAACTCCCGCACCAGCGCGATGTTCTCAGCCCGCGTCAGCTCTTCCGGCAACGCGATGATCAACTCGCGCGCCAGCTGCGCGTCAGCGCGTTTCTCGAAAGCATCGACGGCATTCCACAGCGCTTCGCTCGCCTTGGCGACGGATTGACCAGAAATCGCCGACCGCAGCCAGGCCGGTATTTGGTCCGGAAGGGCCAGCTCCTCATGCACCAGTTCGGAAGCTCCGCCGCGATAGCTGAACGATGTGCCGGCCTGTTCGTCCATCATCCGGGCGCGATGGCGATAGGCGGCGGCCGAGACGACGCTGCGTCCCGCGCCCCTGCCGATCACCTGTGCTCTGACGAACATGATCGCCACTGTCGTCTCCACCTCGCCCGAGCACGTCGCGACAGCGACGTATATTGCGCCCTCAAACCAATCGGAACGCAGGGCCGATGCCGCTTTTGCCGCTGCAGGTTAACGTATTTTACTACTTTATTCTAGTTAGTATGTTGGCTGGCATCGCTCATCGAAAACAAAAGGAACAGTAGGATGGTGAGGTCTTCCATGGTCAGGGTGAAGGCTTCTCGCGCCATCTAGGCTGGGGCAACCGAAACGGTCGAACGCGGGAAAGCGGGCGCGTCAGATTGCAGCGTCGACCGCTGATCGGGCCGCACGACTACCCAGTCGAAAATATTGGGTCGAGCAGATCATCACCCAGGATCTTAGTCGATCGCTACGCATGAGCGGACTACGTCTGGCAAAAAGATACTGATGGTTTTGCTTGGGTCTAGCCGGAAGGCTAACTGCACCGGCAGTCGAGCACACCACGGTCTGGAGGGGAAGCGCCAGGAGTCGGGACGCTGCTTATGGCAGCTTGTCATCAACTGCTCCTCGGCCATAAACGACACGGGCGGCATCAACCGGAATTCCGGTTTGCTCCCGGATGCCCTTTGTTGACTTCGACGACGACGCCAGTGTCCGCGGTCAGCGTGGTGATTCAGTCGCCGCAGTTGACGCAATATTCATGCGTATCGAAATCGATCTCGAGACCGTCCAGCAGATTGATGCTGAAGCGCCTGATCTCTTTCTCGCCGGCTGGATGATCGTGAAGCTCTTGCGAAGCGGTTTCAGAGACGACGAGCCGAAGCAGCAAGCTTGGTATAGGGCATCAGGCTTAGATCGGTTGTCATAATGTGACATCCTTCGTTGATGGCGGAGATTGGCCACTCCGTTGCAGAGAGGGTCAAGGACCGCGGACGCGGCTCGCAAGCGGGAGAACCCATTTTTCTAAGAAGCGCAGCTGCGGAAAAATGCGGGAGCCCGGGCCGTCCTTGACGCCGGATTTGCTGGAGTAGAATAGGACGCCAGAGAGAGAAGAGACCCGCGTCCCTGAAGGGAACGCGACCCTATCCGGCGCGAGGTGGCGGGAGTGTCGAGGGGTGGAAACCCCTGACAGCCTGGCGGCCGGTCGATCTGGCCGGTCAGGCTCATGGACACGGCGATGAGCCTCCGTCAGAACGGAGGCTCGACGTCGATGCGGCCATCCTGTTCGGCCTCGATGATTTCCCGCTCGGCCAGTGCCAGTTCGAGTTCGCTCTCGATCTGCCGGCGCTCGACAGGATCGGCATTCCCGAGTTCGGCGCGCAGCAGCTCGATGACTTCGTCGATGCAAATGGTCATTGTCGTCTCCTTGACGTTGTGAAAGACGAGCGTCCCGGTCATGGCGGGATGGAGGGTCAAGGATCGCGTCAGCGACCGGCGGAGCCGGCGAGTGGGGGAGCCGATTTTGTCGGAGTGTAGGGAACCGCAGCGGAGGCAAAATTGGGGGAACCACGAAGTGCTTGAGGCCTTTATGCCGCCATGGCACCCTCGGATCGACTGAGCAGACTTTCCCTCTCCGTATGGCACCAGAATAGCCGTCAATGGGCTCGACGCCCTTGACGGCTCGAACAACAACAAGGCTCGCGGCAGAGACACGGTCGGAGCCGGCCCCGCTTTCGGGGCCGGCCTGTAGGCCTCAGGCGGGGCTGTTCCAGAGGATAACCTTGCGGTTCGGCTCGCCGCCGGGGGCTTGTGCGACATTGCCGAAGATTACGCCGATCTCCGGAGCCTCCAGCTTGACCGAGAGGTATTCCTCGCCGGTCAGGCGAGCGATGCGGTTCCAGCCCGCGCCGATCTCGAAGCCGGTCTTACGGTGGATGATGCGGTAGTCGGGTGCTTCATCGTTCGCCTTGCTGGCGTTCGGGACGATGGCGATCGGGGCGTTGACCCGGATGGTGGCGAAGATGCCTTCGAGGCTGCCGTCGGTCTTCTGCGTCAGGGTTGCGATCGTGGTGGCCATGATATTGTCTCCTTCGGTTGCTCGGGACCATTCCCGATGGCGCCCGAAGAAGGGGCCGAGCCGCAGGCGTCACCGGAGCGCCAGCGCAGGGGAACCCCTTGCGGGTTGACGCTGATGGCGGCCGGTCCCTTAGAAAGGCGACATGGAGAACGGGAATGGTCCTGAACAGCGACCGTAAACGGAGACAGCAATCCATGGCTATCCGATTGCCGTCTCGTGCGGGAGCCCTGCCCCGGATGTCCACACGAGCTGGATGGGTCTTCCTTCCGCGTATCTGCGTCGGGCAGCAAGCCATCTCGCGCGCAACAGCCGGCTGCGATCGGTAAGATCGGTTCTCTCATCGCCATCGTCGGCAAGAGCTCTTCACCGGGTGTTGAAGAAACCGTCAGGCGGTAGCGTGCATCAAGAACATGAATCGATCCGCCACGACCGATTCAGGAAACTCGTTGGACGGCCAATTGGTGAGCGCGCATGATCCGATCATGGATACAACGGCTGACATTATGCTGCTCTATCGGATCGATCCGTCCCGAAATATGGCGCGTTTCTATCGTCTGTCGATCCAGCCGACGTTGCTCGGAGGCAGCTCTCTCGTGCGCAATTGGGGCCAGATCGGTACCGATGGCCGGCTAATTGTGGAACTGTACGATATGCCCGAAGAGGCTGATACTGCCTTTGAGCGCGTGATCGGCCGCAAGCTACGTCGGAGCTATCGGTACGACGATGCACCACGCTGCGCCCAGGAGATCGTCACGCCGAAAGGTGCGAAGACTGCTTCAGCAGGTTTCGTAGCTACGGCGACGGCGACGCCGGCGGAATGGAGCCCTGTCCGGACGATATGCTCCCAGCGGGCCTGGAAATTCCTGAGAGTAAACCAGGGCAGCCCCAGTGCCTCGGCGAACCTTAAGCCTGCGTCGGCAGGGCCGACTAAAGTGCACTTATTCCGACGCGAACCTAGGGTCGTACAATGTGAAATCTGCGGCTGGACGGTGCAGGATCTTTCGCCTATCGATTGCTCATGAAGTCGTCGCTCGATCATATGCCGCTTCGCAAGCAGCGAGAAATAGGCCGGGTCCTCGAAATCCTCCACGAGGAGTTCGAGGATGCGCTGAAGGAAGGCACGGCCGATTTCAAGAAGCGCGGCAGGATCTTGAAGATCATCCTCTTCGGCTCCTACGCCAAGGGCGGATGGGTCGATGAACCTTTCACCATGAAAGGTTATCGGTCGGATTTCGATCTCTTGATCATCGTCAACAACCGCAAGCTCTGCGAGTTTGCCGAATATTGGCACAAGGCGGCAGACCGGCTGATCCACGAAGCCTCGATCGAAACGCCGGTGAGCTTCATCGTCCACTCGAGGCGGGAGGTGAACACCTATCTCAAGGAAGGGCAGTATTTCTTCTCCGATATCCGCAAGGAAGGTATCGTCCTATATGAGCTCGACGATGAGCCGCTTACGGAACCGCAGCCGCTCTCGCCGGTAGATCAGCTTCGCGTCGCAAACGAGCACTTTGAGGAACGCTATCCTACCGCGGACGGATTTCTTGATACTGCACGGTATGCGCTTAGCCAAGGTCGAGGCAAGGAAGCCGCCTTCCAAACTCATCAATCCCTCGAACAAGCCTATTCCTGCGTTCTGCTCACTCTGACCAATTACGGCCCGCCATCGCACAACATCAAGTTCCTGCGCTCACTCGCCGAGGAGCAGGACCGTCGTCTGGCCGAAGCCTTTCCGCGTGATCAGCACAAGGAACGCGCGTGGTTCAACACGTTGAACGAGGCATATGTGAAGGCGCGCTATTCGAAACATTACGAGATCAGCGAGGAGGCGTTAGGTTGGCTTCACGAGCGAACGACAGTGCTTCTCGAGCTGGTGAAAATGGTGTGCCGCGAGCACCTGGAACTGCTTGAGCGGAATAGCGGTTAGCGCGGTCGCCAAACGGAGCTCTCGCCCATAGAGGCCGAGCCGGTCCATTCGTTGATCCATGAGAGGGGATCACAGCCCAAACCGTGGGCGACCTGATTAGGATCGTTATCGGTGCTAAAGTTCATCGGCATGGCTTGGCTCGGACTCCGAAACCTTCGGAGCAGCCGCCGACGTAGAACTGAATAGCTTGAGCGGGGCACGGCCCATCGAACCTTACCATCTCGCGGGCGAAAGTAAGGCGAGTTTTGTCCAGTTCTAACCAGTTATTGGCTCCAGATCGACCAGCGCCTTGATCGGCAGGTGATCGGAGGCGATGCGCGCCAGTGGCGTATCATGCGCTTCCACCTGCGAAATGATCCCCTTGCGGTTGGCGATGATCCGGTCGAGGGCCAGGAGCGGCAGGCCGGCGGGGAAACTCGGCACGGCCGGCGGCAGCGGTCCGAAGGCGGATTGGAAGGTGTTGAGTGAAGAACGGTCGCCGAGCCGCCATTCGTTGAGGTCGCCGAGCAGGATGGTCGGCATCTCGTGCCTGTCGTTGATGAGTTCGACCAGGGTGCGAGCCTGCTGGGCCCTGCTATGGCGCAGCAATCCGAAATGCGCGGCGATGATGCGCAGCACTCCGCCCTGCTCGAGCTCGATCTCGGCTACCAGCGCGCCGCGCGGCTCCAGTCCCGGCAGCTTGACCTGATGCACGTCATGCACCAGCCCCTTCTTGAAGAGCACGACATTGCCGTGCCAGCCATGCGCCTTCGCCATGCCGGCGACCGGCACCGGGATCAGCCCCGTCTCCCGCTCCAACCGGCCGAGATCGAGAATGCCGGTGCGTTCGCCGAAGCGCGTATCAGCCTCCTGCAGCGCGATCACGTCGGCGCCGATTTCATGGATCACCCGGCTGGTGCGCTCCGGATCGAAGCGGCGGTCGGTGCCGATGCACTTATGCACGTTGTAGGAGGCGATGAGCGTTCCCGCACTGCGCGGCCTTGCCTCGGCATAGGCTGCGTCGAGCCGCTTTTTCCTGCTCCTGATCGAGGCGAGAATGCTGGCGGGAAGGCTGTCTTTTCTGGCGTGCATCGGCAGGCGCACTTGTTCCGTTGATCGAAAGGCTTCTCTCCGCAGTATAGGCAGGCAAGCCGGACTTGCCACGTCCGATCACAAAAAATCCTTCAGAGATAGGGCGACCCTAGCCATAGCACCTTCTCGAGCAGCCGCACCGCGAAGGGTCGCGCCTGCAGCCCGTCAAGTGTCACCGGCGTTGCCGTTTTCAAGGTTTCCTCGATGTGCTCGTCGATCTCGGTGGCGAAGCCCTCGTTCAGCACTTCGAGATCGACCTCGAAATTCAGCCGCAGCGAACGCGGGTCGAGATTGGAAGAGCCGACATAGGCCCAGGTGCCGTCGATCGTCAGCAGCTTCGAATGGCTGAAGCTGCCGGTGGAACGCCAGATGCGGCAATAATTCTTGAGGATCTGATCGAATTGCCCCGTCATCGCCCGGTCGACCAGCACGAGGTTGTTGACCGCAGGCACGACGATATCGACTTCGACGCCGCGCCGCGCCGCTGTCACCAGCGCGCTGATGAGTTCGCGGTCCGGCAGGAAATAAGGCGACATGATGCGGATCGATTGGCGCGCCACGGAAAAGGCGCCCATCAGCATCTTGTGGTTGGTCTCGACGCTGCGGTCCGGGCCGGAGGCGACGACTCGCATCAGGATGGGATCGCCGGGGCTGCGCTCTGGCGGTTCGATGTGCCAGGGCTCGTCGTTCAACAACTCCTGTGTGGAGAAGCGCCAGTCTTCGGCGGCGAGGTCGAAAAGGTCGGCAACGACAGGGCCGGTGACGCTGAAATGCGTGTCGTGAGCAAAGCTCTCGCCCGTCGCCTCCTCGCTGAAGCCCGCCCTGATGTTCATTCCGCCCGTCAGCGCAATTTTCCCGTCGACGATCAGGATCTTGCGGTGGGTGCGCAGATTGGCATAGGGCAGCCTCAAGCCCATGATGACGTTGCCGTTGAAGACGGCAACGGTGACGCCGCCTTCCCTGAGATGGCCGAGAATGCTCGGCACCGAATAACGCGCACCGACCGCGTCGATCAGCACCCGGACCTCGACACCGCGGCTGACCGCCGCAATCAGCGCATCGGCGATGCGAAGGCCGACAGCGTCACGGTCGAAAATATAGGTTTCGAGCAGAATGCTGCGTGTCGCCTCGTCGATATTTGATTTCATCGCCGCATAGGCCTCGTCGCCGGTCTCCAGCACATCGATCGAATTGCCTGTCGTCAGCGGATTGCGCGTCACCCGGTCGCCCAGCGTCTGCAGTGCGGCAAAACGGCGGCCGAACTGGCTGATCACCGTCTCGGCCTCGGCATCGAATGTCTCCAGTTCGTCGAATTCGGCCGCAAGCAGCAGCGCGTCGCGACGGACGCTCAGCGATTTGCGGCGGATGCGGTTGATGCCGGCAATTGCATAGAGCAGCGCACCGATAATCGGAGACAGAATGATGACGCCGACCCAGCCGATCGCCGCGCGCACTTCCTCCTTGGTCATGGCGGCATGGATCGCCGCCGCGGCCCCCATGGCGATCGAAACGACAAAGAGGATATGCGGCCAGTAGGTCGACAGAAGATAGAACATCGCTGGCGAATATAGCCGCGAAATGGCGACGTTCAATCACGCCGCCGCTCTCCCATGACGCGAAATTTCTTACCGTGATCATTTTGCCGGCCCGGGATCGATCGCGAAAAGTTCAGAAAGGGGGGCCTGCGATTTCGAAAGCGCGCTGCCCATTCCCGAATGGGAACAATGCCGGCACAGATCGATTGATCCCGAGGAGATGAGGATCGCCATCATGAACATAGCCGCAAGTGTCGGCCCTGCCTTGGCGCTCGAAGTCGCGGATGCCGCAAGCATTGCCGAACTCCGGCATCAGGCGGAAGGCTGCACCCGTTGTGATCTCTATAGGAATGCCACGCAAATCGTCTTCGGCGAAGGTTCTGTGAAAGCCGAGATCGTCCTCATCGGAGAGCAGCCGGGCGATCAGGAGGATCTGACCGGCAGGCCCTTCGTCGGTCCCGCCGGCCAACTGCTCGATCGCTGCCTGGAAGAGGCCGGTCTCGACCGGCAGCGTTGCTATGTCACCAATGCCGTCAAGCACTTCAAGTTCACGCCGCGCGGCAAACGGCGGCTGCATTCAAAACCGAATGCCGGCGAGATCAGGCGTTGCGCCTGGTGGCTCGGCGCCGAACTCAACATCCTGCAGCCGAAACTCGTCGTGACGCTCGGCGCAAGCGCACTTTATGCGGTGCTCGGGCCAAAGGTGAAGCTGACGCCGCAGCGCGGCCATATCCTGCATCCGACAAACTGTCCACCCGTTCTGGTCACCATCCACCCCTCCTATCTCTTGCGCATCCGCGACGAGGCGGAGCGGCGCCGGCAGCTCCGGGATTTCGTGTCAGATCTGCACAACGCGGCAGAGTTTCGGCCCCAATGAAAGGTCGATTCTCAACCCTAATATGCTGCAACGCGAAATATTCGCGGGTGCAGCGCGATTTCGCTTGAAAGAGTTCCCCTCCTCTGGAACCATCCAAGCAGTATCGCGTTCGAACGACGGCATCATGTGACTGGAGATCAGCGATGGCAGAAACTCGGGAAGAGTGGATCAAAAAACGTGCATACGCCCTCTGGGAAGAAGAGGGCTATCCGACAGGGCGAGATTCCATCCATTGGGAACAGGCACGACACGAGCGCGACACGCTCGAGGGTTCTGCTGCGTCTTCCGACGGCAAGGAAGTCAAGCCCAAGGCGAAGCGCAGCGTGACGGGCAGCAAGACGAACGGCGTCGTGACACCGGCACCGAAACGGACTGCGAGCCGCAAGACGGCGTCCTGAACACCGAAATACCGAGCACGTCGAGAAAAAAGGGCGTCGTCGCGACGCCCTTTGGTCCCCGTTTGTCATATGCCTGAATTAGTTGTGCTTTATGGAATTTCAGAGGTGGGGCTTCCATGCGGGGGTGAACAGAGGCCGGATGACGCTGCAAGCTTTGAGGCTTCCGAAAAAAGTTGAACCTTCGCCCGATAACCGGGAACAAGAAGATACGATGACTGTTTATGGCGGAACGGGGGAAGCTGCCATGAACGACGGTCATACCGAAATCCTCTTTTTAGCCAGCAACCACGCTTCGACCGCGATCGTGTGAGGGATGGAGATGTCGCTCCTCGTCATCGCCGCGCTGCTCTACCTCGGTCTCGCGCTCGGGTTCATCCTTGTCGTCGATAACCTCGTCGGACTGGTTTTCCGCGATCCGCGCGCGCCGGTGCAGTTGGTCTCCGTTTATATCGGCCGAGCCTTCGCGGCATCGCAAAAACTCTATCGAAAATAACAGCCCGCAGGCGCCATCCGTAGACGGCTAAAAGTGTTGAACGCCCTGGCGCATCGAGCTTTGCGCGTGCGAAAGGACGCACAAAGCTCTGGGTTAAGGATATTTCGACCGCGCCCTTTCCCTCCTATCGGAAGCCTCTATGTTGACGGTTTGGAATGGCTGAACCCGAGGTGGCCAACACTCCGGCGCAGCGGACGACAAGGAAGCGATTTTGAATGGGAAGCGTCGGGAACGGCTGGCCGAGAGGCGGCGGCGAAATCGGCGAATTGTTACGGCATCCGGCTTTCCACGCCGTCGGTCTCGGTCCGGTCGAAAGCTGGCCCGCTTCCCTCAAACATATCGCCGAAATGGTGTTGAATTCCCGCCAACCCAAATTCGTAGCCTGGGGTCCGGATCTCGCCTTTCTCTACAATGACGCCTACGTGCCTGTTTTCCCGCAGCGCCATCCCGACGCACTCGGAAGACCTTTCCGCGAGATCTGGGCGGATATTTGGGAACAGTTCTCGCCGATCGTCGCCAGCACGCTCGACGGCAGTTCGCAGCTGTTCAAAGAGCTGCTCATCCCGATGCGCCGCGACGGCCGCACCGAGGACACCTGGTTCACCTTCTCATACACGCCGCTGCGCGACGATGACGGCACAGTCGCCGGCATCCTCTGTGCGGCCCTTGACGTCACCGACCAGGTGTCGGCCAAGCGCGGCGAAGAGACGGCGCTGGAAGAGCTGCGCGTGAAATCGGAGGCGCTTGCGGTCGTCAACCGGGCGGGAGCCGCCATCACCGCCGAGCCCAGTGTCGAACGCCTTACCCAGATTGTCGTCGATGCCGGCGTGACGCTGACCGGCGCGGAATTCGGCGCCTTCTTCTACAATGTCGACGATGGCGAGGGCGGCAGCTATATGCTCTATGCGCTATCCGGTGTCGATCGGAAGAACTTCGAGAAATTCCCGATGCCGCGCAATACCAAGGTCTTCGCGCCGACCTTCGACGGCGAAGGCATCGTGCGCTCCGACGACATCCTGCTCGACCCGCGCTACGGGCAGAATGCGCCACATACAGGCATGCCCAAGGGGCATCTGCCGGTCAGGAGCTATCTTGCCGTGCCGGTGAAATCACGCGACGGCAGCGTCATCGGCGGCTTGTTCTTCGGCCACGGCCAGCCCGGCCGTTTTTCCCAAGCGGCCGAGTCGAGCCTCGTCAGTCTCGCCGGCCAATCAGCCGTCGCGATCGACAATATCCGGCTCTTCCGTGCTGCCAAAGTCGAAATCGACCAGCGCCGCGGCATGGAAGATCAGCTGCGAAAACTCAATGAAATGCTCGAGGTCCGCGTCGCGGCCGAGATTGCCGAGCGTCAGCAGGCCGAAGCAGCACTCCAGCAATCGCAGAAGATGGAATCGATCGGCAAGCTTACCGGCGGCGTCGCCCATGATTTCAACAATCTGCTGCAAGTGATCTCAGGCAACCTACAGCTTCTCGGCAAGGACGTGGCAGAGAGCGGCCGGGCCAGGGAACGCATTTCCAACGCGCTTGCCGCCGTCGAACGCGGCTCGCGGCTGGCAAGCCAACTGCTCGCCTTCGGCCGTCGCCAACCGTTGGAACCGAAGGTCGTCAATATCGGCCGTCTCGTCACCGGCATGGACGACATGCTGCGCCGCGCGCTCGGCGAGGAGATCGAAGTTGAGACCATGGTTTCCGGCGGTCTCTGGAACAGCTTTGCCGATCCCACCCAGATCGAGAACGCCCTGCTCAACCTTGCGATCAACTCCCGCGACGCGATGGATGGCGCCGGCAAGCTGACGATCGAGGTCGGCAACGCCTTCCTCGACGATTCCTACAGCCGCACCCATCCCGAAGTCACCGCCGGCCAATATGTCGTGCTGGCGGTCACCGATACCGGTTCCGGCATGATGCAGGAGGTAATAGAACAGGCATTCGAGCCCTTCTTCTCGACCAAGCCGGAAGGCAAGGGTACCGGTCTTGGCCTGTCGATGGTCTATGGCTTCGTCAAGCAGTCCGGCGGCCACGTGAAGATCTACAGCGAGATCGGCGAAGGCACGACCGTCAAGCTCTATCTGCCCCGCTCGTTCCAGAGCGAAGATCGCATCACCAATATCGACAGTGTGCCGGCAACCGGGGGCACGGAAACAATCCTCGTCGCCGAGGATGACGAGGGTGTGCGCACGACTGTCATCGAGATGCTGACGGATCTCGGCTACCACGTGCTGAAGGCAAAGGATGCGCAAAGCGCGCTCACCGTTATCGAAAGCGGTGCCCATATCGACCTGCTCTTTACCGATGTCGTCATGCCCGGCCCATTGAGAAGCCCGGAGCTTGCGCGCATGGCGCGCGAGCGCCTGCCTGATATCGCCGTGCTCTACACATCGGGCTATACCGAAAATTCGATCGTCCATGGCGGCAGGCTCGATCCTGGTCTGGAACTGCTCTCCAAGCCCTATACGCGCGAGGAACTCGCCCGCAAGATCCGCCACGTGCTTGCCAGCCGGACGCAACGTCGCCAGGGGATGAGCGATGCCGCAGCGCCCGTTCCCAAACATCCCGATATCACCGATGAAAAGTTGAAGCTGCTGCTTGTGGAAGACGACGCCTTCATCCGCATGGATACTGCCGAGATTCTCCAGGATCTCGGTTATGACGTCATCGAGGCTGATAGCGGCGAACGGGGCGTGGAAATCCTCGGACACACCATCGTCGACATCATCGTCGCCGATGTCAGCCTGCCCGGCATGTCGGGTCCGGTCTTTGCCGCCAAGGCGCGCGAGGCCTTTCCATCGGTCGGCCTGGTGTTTGCGACCGGCCACAGCAGCCTGCCGGATGCAAGCCGCCTGTCCGGCTCGGTGCTGCTGTCAAAACCGTTCAGCAGCACCGCGCTCGAACGGGCGGTGAAGACCGCCGTCCAGCAACGGCCTGTTGGCTAGAGCAATTCCAGCAAGAGTGCGCAGCAGTTTTGCGTCCGGAATTGCGTGGAAAAAAGAGATAGAGCATTTCCGTGATTCGGAGAAAAACGGAAATGCGCTAGCCGTCGAACTCGGGATATTTGCGCATCAGATCCACCTCGCTGGTGCAGCTGTCGTCGCGCGCCGCCAGTTCGATCGAGATGGTGTCGGCAGGATCGAGCCGGCCGTCGTCGTGATGACTGTCATCATCGTGATGTCTGCCATTATCGTGATAGACGGGAATGCGCGCGCCGCTCTGGCTGACCAGCACAGCATCCCGCTCGAAACCCCTCTGCAGCAGCCAGTCGCGCCGCGCCATCAGGCGGATGTCAACCTCGTAGGAGTGCCCCTTCCCTTGCTTGAGGCTGACGGTATAGGTGACCGGCGACACCTGGCCGTTCACGTCGATCGCGCCGTTTCCATCGGCTTTGACGATGTGTTTTCCCATGTTCTCGGCTCCTTCTCATGTGCGGCCTGTGCGCAGGCTTTCCCATCGGGAACCTGACAAAACCGGCTTTTGTTCCGAATCCGGGCTTGCAAGCCATGCCCGCAGCCGGAACTTTTGGGCGCCGTACCGGTTCAATCCCTTTGAAAACCAGAGGAGGCTGAGATGCCGAAAGGTGACAAATCCGACTATACCGACAAGCAGAAGCGCAAAGCCGAGCACATCGAGGAAAGCTACGAAGAGCGCGGCGTCTCCGACAAGGAGGCCGAACGGCGTGCCTGGGCGACCGTCAACAAGGAAAGCGGCGGCGGCAATAAATCCGGTTCCGGCCGCGGCAAGAAGGACACGCATGAATCCTCCGAAAAGGGCGGCCGCATCGGCGGCGCGGCGTCCGCCGCACGCTCGAAGGAGGAGCGGTCCGCCTCTGCGACGCGCAAGCGCAACGAACACCATACCCACCACTGATTGGAAATAGGACAGGCGGTGACTTGCCGCCCACCGCATCCAGCAATAGGATTTTCGACATGGCCAAATCGAACAAGAAATGGTCGCAGGACGTTACCGAACACAGCGATGCGATGGACCTGAAGGAAGGCGTGTTCAAATCGGACGATCCGAAGAAGATTGCCCGTTCCGTCAAGCACTCCGCCGAAGAGAGCGATCGCCGCAAGTCGAGCCCTTATCGCACCGCCATGTCGATGCTGACCTTCTACATCAACCGCGCTGGCGACCAACTGACGAAAAAGCGACGCGGCACCCTTGAAAAAGCCAAGGACGAATTGCGAAAAGACTTCGGTCGTCAGCCGAAGGATTGAGCAGCCATGGCATACGAGCTTTATTATTGGGACGGCATTCAAGGTCGCGGCGAATTCGTGCGGTTAGCTCTGGAAGAAGCCGGCGCCGACTATATCGATATCACCCGCCAGCTTGGGCGTGGTACCAGCGCCATGATCGACGTCATGGAGAGTGAAAGCGAACCGCATATTCCTTTTGCACCACCCTTCCTGAAGGACGGCGACCTCATCATCCCGCATGTCGCCAACATATTATTTTCCTCGGTCCGAAGCTCGGCCTTGCGCCTGAGGACGAAGGCCTTCGCCATGTCGTCAACGGCCTGCAACTGACCGTCGCCGATTTCGTCGCCGAAGTGCACGACACGCACCATCCGATCGACATGTCGCTCTATTACGAGGACCAGAAGGACGAGGCGAAGGCTCGCTCAGCCGCCTTCATCCGCGAACGCATTCCGAAATTCCTCGGCTATTTCGAGCGTGTGCTGCGGCAGAACCCGAAGGGTCGCAATCATATAGTCGGCGATGCGCTGACCTATGTCGACCTCTCGCTCTTCCAGGTGATCGAGGGGCTGACCTATGCCTTTCCGAAAGCCATGGCAAACCGCAAGGCGGAATATCCCGCCCTGCTGGCTCTGCATGATGCGGTGGCGAAACGTCCGAACATTGCCCGCTATCTCGCCTCCCCCCGCCGCCTCGCCTTCAACGAGGAAGGGATTTTCAGGCATTATCCTGAGCTGGACAGTGCGGGATGAGGCAAGAGCAATTCCAGGAAAAGTGCGAAGCGGTTTTCCCAGGTAAAGCGCGAAGCGGTTTTGCCGGGAATTGCGTAAAGCAAAAGGATAGAGCCGTTCATTCGAGTGGCACGGCCGCATCAAAGAAATTCCCCCATGGGTCCTTCGGCCGGGTCTCCAGCCGATGCGGCACGTTGCCGAGTGTAAAAGCGGCCGGACCGCTGACCTCGTCCAAATCGGGCCAATCGAGCGGCATCGAAACCGGCGCACCCGATCGTGCCCGCGTCGAATAGGCCGCGACCGCCGTGTTGCCGCGGCCGTTGCGGAGATAGTCGATGTAGATATGCCCGCTGCGTTTTGCCTTCGTCGCGGTTGCCAGATATTTCTCAGGCGCATCGGCCGACATGCTTTTCGCCAGCGAATGGGCGAAATCCTTCACCTCCGCCCAGCCGGCCTTCGGCGCAAGCGGGGTCACCACATGCAGCCCCTTGCCACCTGATGTCTTGACGAAGGCCGCCAGGCCACGGGCTTCCAGCCGCGCCTTCAATTCAAGCGCTGCTGTTATGACAGCGCTCCAGGCTACGTCCTCGCCAGGATCGAGGTCCATGGTGATCATATCGGGTTTTTCCCAATTGTCGGTCGTTACACCCCAGGGATGAATTTCGAGCACGGCCGATTGCACCAGCGCCACGAGACCGTTGAAATCAGCGATGCGCAGCAGCTTTTCGCCGTCCGCATCCTGCGGGTCGGCGATCTCCTCGATATGCGAATTCATGCCCTTCCAGGCATGTTTCTGGAAAAACCGCTGTTGGCTTTTTATCCCGTCCGGCAGACGCAGCAATGCTAACGGCCGATTGACGACATAAGGCGCCATGAATGGCCAGACCGCGGCGTAATAATCCGCCAGCGCCTGCTTGGTTACGCCCTCATCCGGCCAGTAGAGCCGGTCGGGATGAGTCAGCGATACATCTGCTGCCGGCGGATTTCTGGGGCTCATTCTTCGATCTCGCTTGTGAGGAAATCAAGTAGCCTGTTTTCCTCGGCCCGCAAGCCCCGCAGCGGCCCGCTGCCATTCTCGATCAGCGGATGATCGTTGCCCGCGAGCGCGATGATCGCGGGATGGATATAGCTCGAGCGCGAGATCGCCGGTGTGTTGTGCAGCGCCTCGGCTGCGGCTTCTGACATCTGCTTTACCGTCGGCCGGCCGCCGCCGACAATCGTCTCGCGCGCCGCTCCGAAGGCCGCCAGTGATCCGGCCCAGGTGCGGAAGGTCTTTGCCGAAATGGGAATCCCCGATATCTCGGCCAGATAGGTGTTCAACCGGCCGGAATCGATTGGCTTCAGCGCCCCGCTTTCATCCTTCCAGACGAAGAGCTGGCGGCCGGGCAGATCCGCGATCTCCTCCAGGATCTTCTGCAGCCTGGGATGTTTGAGACTGCGCTGGACACGCTTGCCACCCTTGGCGCGGAATTTCAGCTCTATCTGCCCGTCGACGATCTTCAGGTGGCGCTTCAGCAGCGTCGTTGCGCCATAGGTGCCGTTCTCCCTCACATAGGCCTGGTTGCCGACTCGTAGGTGTGCCTCGTCGAGCAGGGTCGTCAAAGCCGCAAGCACGCCGTTGACATCCTCCGCACCGGTGTCGAGATGGCGCAACACGGTGCGGCGTATCCGAGGCAGCGCCTGGCCGAACTCGATCAGCTGATGGAATTTCCCTGCACTTCGGAAGGATTGCCATTCCTTGTGGTAGCGGTATTGCTTGCGCCCGCGCGCATCGAAGCCCGTCGCCTGAAGATGGCCGTTCTCGTAGAGGCAGATCCAGACATTTTCATAGGCCGGCGGCAGACCGAGCGCGCCGATGCGCGCCCGCTGCAATTCGTCAGCAAGCGTCGTGCCGTCGGGCATCACATAGCTGAAGCCCTTGCCCTTCCTTCGTCTGCGGATGCCTGGTTCAGTATCGCTGACATAGACGAGACCAAGGTCGGTGATGGCTTCGGCATTCATGGTCTCTGCTACTTGCTCCTGCGGCCGAACTGGAACCAGCGGCGGCGCTCGGCTTTTGTCGCGCCCTTCGGCGGCTCGGTCTGTCCCTTCGGTGCAAAGACCGCCACGCTCTGGGCATAGACGATGACCGGATTCTCCGGCTCGTGCACCTCGAAGGCATCCGTCTCCGTCCCCGTGTCGAGAACCCTCGACCACTGCTTCAGCCCATTCACGACAGGCAGGTGCACCTCGCAATCGCCGCCGGCATTGAAGATGAGGAAGAGGTCGTCCATCGTCTCGGTGTCTGGGGCATTCACGCTCCTCGAGACATAGACCCCGAGCACCTGCAATCCTTCGTCGTTCCAGGCCCCATCGTCCATGAAATTGCCGTCCGGCTTGTACCAGGCGATCTCGATGCGGCCGTCCTCGGCGGTCTCGCCGGTCAGGAACCGCTCTTGCCGCAGGACGGGATGGGCTTTGCGGAAGGCGACGGCCTGCCGGCAGAAATCGAGGAAGGGGTCGTCGAGCCCCGACCAATCCGTCCAGCCGATCTCGTTATCCTGGCAATAGGCGTTGTTATTGCCGCCCTGGCTGTTGCCCACCTCGTCACCGGCAAGGATCATCGGAACGCCCTGGGAGAGCATCAGCGTCGCCATCATGTTGCGCCGCCGCCGTGCCCGAAGGCTGTTGATGTCCTCGTTATCCGTCACACCTTCGGCACCCATATTGTCCGAATGATTGTCCGAATGTCCGTCCCTGTTATCCTCGCCGTTCGCGTCATTGTGCTTGTCGTTGAAGGAGACCGTGTCCATCAGGGTGAAGCCGTCATGGGCCGACAGCAGATTGATCGATGAGGTCGCGCCGCGATCCGAGTGGTTGAACTGTACCGCCGAGCCGGTGATGCGCTGCGAGATCTCCGACACCATGCCGCCGTCGCCCTTCCAAAAGCGGCGCACGTCGTCACGAAATTTGTCGTTCCACTCGCGGAAGGGATGGGGAAAACCGCCAACCTGATAGCCGCCATCGCCCACGTCCCAGGGCTCGGCGATCAGCTTCACACCGGCGAGGATCGGATCCTGGCGGATGGCGCCGAAGAACAGGCCCTGCCGGTCGAATTCCATATCCTGGCGGCCGAGCGTGCTGGCAAGGTCGAAACGAAAGCCGTCGATATGCATGACGCCGACCCAATAGCGCAGGCTGTCGAGCACCATACGCATCACCATAGGATTGGCGGCATTCAGCGTATTGCCGGTGCCCGTCGTATCGAAGGTGTGGCGTGGATCATCAGGGGAGAGGATGTAGTAGCTGGCATTGTCGAGCCCGCGGAAGGAGAGCGTCGGGCCTTTTTCGCTGCCTTCGGCGGTGTGGTTGTAGACCACGTCCATGATGACTTCGATGCCGGCGGCATGGAACTTCTTCACCATGGTCTTGATCTCGGTGATCTTGTCGCCGGACATGTAGCGCGATTGCGGCGCGAAGAAGCCGAGTGTCTGGTAGCCCCAATAATTGCGTAGGTTGTTTTCCAGGAGATAGCGATCGTCGAGGAAATATTGGATGGGCAGAAGCTCGATCGCCGAGATGCCGAGCTTGACGAGATGGTCGATGATCGGATCGCTGCACATGCCGAGAAAGGTGCCGCGCAGCCGGTCCGGCACCTTCGGATGCGTCATCGTCAGGCCGCGCACATGCGCCTCATAGATGATCGTGTCGGGCCAGGGACGGCGGATCGCCTCTTCACCCGCCCAATCGAAATCCGGATCCTGCACCACGCCCTTGACCGTGAAGGGTGCACTGTCACGCTCGTCGAAGGACAGATCGTCTTCGCCGATCTGATAACCGAACAGCGCGTCATGCCATGTCAGCTCGCCCGTGACCTGCTTGGCATAGGGGTCGAGCAGCAGCTTGTTCGCATTGAAGCGATGGCCGGCGTTGGGATCATAGGGACCGTGAGCGCGATAGCCGTAGACGGTGCCCGGTCCAACGCCGGCGATATAGCCGGACCAGATATCGCCTTCGCGCTTCGGCAGCGGCAATCGCGCCACCTCCTTCTTGCCATCAGGCGAGAAGAGGCAGAGCTCCATCTGTTCTGCATGCGCTGAGAATACCGCGAAATGGGTGCCCGAACCCGTATATTCCGCCCCGAGCTCCGGTTTGAGGAAGTCGAGTTCCGAAAATGAATAGCTCATAATGCCCCGCTCGATAAAAAGACCATGCGGGAAACGTAATGGCGGCTCGAAAGTTCCCTTGGCTCGCAAGGGAAGATCTCTTGAGGAGTCGGAGATTAAGGCATCAACTGTCCGCCATTGACCTCGATAATCTGGCCGGTGATGTAACCCGACAGCGTCGGCGAGGCGAGGAAGAGATAGGCCCCGACGCAATCCTCCGATGTGCCGACGAAGCCCATCGGGATCGATTTGCGCTGCAGTTCCATCTGCTCGTCATTGGTATAACGCTCATGGAAGGGTGTTGCGATAACGCCCGGCGCCACCGCGTTGACACGGATCCTGTCGGCGACGAATTCCTTGGCATGGCCGCGGGTGATCGTCGAGACGAAGCCCTTGGACGCCGCATAAAGGATCGCACCATTGCCGCCGCCATTGCGCGCGGCGATCGAGGTGGTGTTGATGATGAAGCCGCCCTGCTTTTTCAGCCAGGTATGCGCCGCACGCGTGGCCGCCAGCACCGAGCGGGCGTTGAGGTCCATGACCGCGGCATAATGCGCGTCGGTATATTCCGAAGTCGGCTTACGCCCGAGCATGCCGCCGGCATTGTTGATGAGCCCGTCGAGATGACCGAAGGTCTTCGCCGTCTCCTCGACGACACGCTCGGTCTCGCCTTCCCTCGACACGTCGCCCTGGATCAGATGCACCGTGCCGCCGGCAGCCCGGATCTCCTCCGTAAGCTTCTCCGCCGGTTCGCGGCTGGCATTGTAATGCACACCGACCTTGGCTCCTTGAGCCGCAAAGGCGCGGGCGAGTGCCGCGCCGATGCCGGTCGAGGCGCCGGTGATCAGCACAGCCTTGCCGGACAGGTCCGGCAGCTTGATGGATGCGAGCGATTGCGCAAGTTCGACCATGGCGACGATAGCCTCCCGAAAAACCAAGGACATAGGTGATGAAACGAATAGGAGAAGTATCTAGGGGAAATCGACGCAGGGCAATGCACGAAAGAGCGAGATTGCATCGCCATAGAAGCACTACGCGGTCTGCATGCAAGCGGCCATCGTCACCGACGGCCGCCTGAGCTTGCCTGCGAGCACCGGAAGGGGTCTCGCTACGGCGCCACGCCAAAGGCCGGCTGTGGTTTCTGGTGGACGACAGGCGGGAATGCCAGCGCTATTGCCGCAGCCCCCAACCCGACCATTGCGGAGCCAATGAACAGCCAGGAATAATTGCCGAAAGTGTCGAATATCCAGCCGCCGATCAGAGGGCCGAAGGCCATGCCGAGGCTGGAGAGCATCGTTGCAGCACCGAAGACGGTGCCGATGATGCGCGGCCCGAAATATTCCCGCGCCAACACGGCGTAGAGCGGCATCACACCGCCATAGGCGCTGCCGAAGACGATGGCGAGCGCATAGAATTCGCCGAGTTGGCTGACCAAGAGATAGGTGGCAAGTGCTGCCGCCTGCACCAGCAGGCCGGCGACCAGCACCGGCTTCACCCCGATCCTGTCGGCAAGGCTGCCATAGAGAAGCCGGCCGCCCAGTCCCGCCAGGCCCTCGACGCTGTAGATGCTGACGGCCGCCATAGGTGCTACGCCGCAGATGGTCGCATAGTTGACCATGTGGAAGATCGGCCCGGAATGCGCTGCGCAGCAGGCTGAAAAGGTCAGGCCAAGCACGATGAATTGCGGCGATCGAAATACTTTCGACAGCTGCGGCCGGGCGCCGTCGGCTGCGAACTCGGTTCCGGTATCGGCGGTCTCGGCAGGCGGACGCCTGACAAGAAGCGCGGCCGGCACCAGCAGCACCCAGGCCGCGACGCCGATGATCAGCATGGCCGGCCGCCATTCATAGGCCGAGATCAGCCAGCGCGCGAAGGGTGAGATGGTCATCGGCGCGACGCCCATGCCGGCGGAGACGAGCGACACCGCAAGCCCGCGGTTTTCGTCGAACCAAGCGGTCGTCGCCGCGATCATCGGCGCAAAAAACGTGCTGGCGGCCAATCCGACGAGGATGCCGTAGGTCAGCTGGAACTGCAGCAGCGTCTCGGCGCGGCTCGCAAGGACCAGCGCCAGGCCGAGCAGCACCGACCCGATCAGCACGACGACGCGGGGGCCGAAGCGATCGCTTGCCGCACCCCAGAAGAATCCGCCGAAGCCCATGACGATGAAGTTCAGCGTCATCGCACTCGCTATGCCGACATGCGACCAGCCGGTCGCCGTTGCAATCGGCTCCTGGAAAATCGCCAGCGAGAACATCGCGCCGAGCGCAACGCATGTCATCAAAGCGCCCACAGCGACGATGACCCAACGATAGGAAACACTCATGGCTTCATAACCTCCATGCCGACAGAGTGATCGCGACGCATGCGGCAAGCCTGCCACATTTCGCGCCTGCAATCCAAAGACGTTTGAACCGCTGCGAATTCGACAGCGCACTCACATCTTTTTTCGTCGCACTTAGAGGGTACGAAACATCACCAATGCGTCGAGATAGCCCTGCGTAGGGTGAAGGAACACGCCAGGAAGCCGGCCGACAATATCGAAGCCGAGAGACTGCCACAGCGCGACCGCGCGTTCATTGCTGCTGACGACGAAATTGAACTGCATCGCCCGAAAGCCCCGCAAGCGGGCATGCTCCAGGGAATGCTCATGCATCATGCGAGCAACGCCCCGGCCGCTCGCGGCAGCGTCGGTCATGTAGCCGCAGTTGCAGACATGCCGGCCGCCGCCTGCCTGATTGGCCTTGATGTAATAGGTGCCGAGGATCACGCCATTCTCTTCGGCGACGAAGGTCTCGCGGTCCGGTCCCATCCAGTAGGCGAGCGCATCGGCCTCAGTCAGATCGCGATCGAGCGCATAGGTTTCGCCGGCGCGGATGGTCGGACCGATGATCCTCCAGATGGCGCCTTGATCGTTCTTGTCTGCGGGTCGGATCAGCATGCCCGATCTCTAACGAAACCGGGCGCCGCGCGCAACGGGTCGGCAGCCTCCGGCAAAAGCTGGAAGCGTCCCGACCTCAAACTCTTTCAAGGGCGATCGCGATCCCCTGCCCGACGCCGATGCACATGGTCGACAGCGAATATTTTCCGCCGGTCTGCAGAAGCTCGAGCGCTGCCGTGCCGGTGATGCGTGCGCCCGACATGCCAAGCGGATGGCCGAGTGCGATCGCGCCGCCATTGCGGTTCACCCGCGCATCATCATCGGCAATCCCGAGCGCGCGCAGCACCGCCAGCCCCTGGCTGGCGAAGGCCTCGTTGAGTTCGATCACATCGAACTGCTCCGCGGTCATGCCGAGCCGTGCCATCAGCTTGCGCGAGGCCGGGATCGGCCCGACACCCATCACCCTTGGCGGAACGGCGGCAGCCGCGCCACCGAGGATGCGCGCAATCGGCGTCAGGCCATATTTCCGCGCCGCCGCTTCGGAAGCGACGATCAGCGCCGCTGCCCCGTCATTGACGCCGGAGGCATTGCCTGCCGTCACCGTGCCACCTTCCTTCTTGAAAGGCGTGGCGAGTTTCGCCAGCGTTTCGATCGTCGTCACGCGCGGATGCTCGTCCTTGTCGACGACAACAGGATCGCCCTTGCGCTGCGGGATGGTCACCGGGGTGATCTCCTTCGCCAGCCGTCCGTTCGCCTGGGCGGCAGCGGCCTTCGCCTGGCTTCGCACAGCGAATGCATCCTGGTCTTCGCGGCTGACATGATAGTCTGCGGCGACGTTCTCACCCGTCTCCGGCATCGAATCGACGCCATATTGCTTCTTCATCAGCGGGTTGACGAAGCGCCAGCCGATCGTCGTGTCGTGAATTTCCGCCGCCCGTGAAAAGGCCGTCTCGGCCTTCGGCATGACGAAGGGCGCGCGCGACATGCTCTCGACGCCGCCAGCGACCATCAGTTCGGCCTCACCAGAGCGGATGGCCCGCGCCGCCGTGATTACGGCATCCATGCCGGAGCCGCAAAGCCGGTTGATCGTCGTGCCCGGAACGCCGATCGGCAGGCCGGCGAGCAGGGCCGACATCCGGGCGACATTGCGGTTGTCTTCGCCCGCCTGGTTGGCGCAGCCGAAGATGACGTCATCGACAGCTTCCCAATCGACGGCGCTGTTGCGTGCCATCAATGCCTTCAGCGGGATCGCACCGAGGTCGTCGGCGCGCACCTGGGACAGCGATCCGGCGAAACGGCCGATCGGCGTTCTGACATAGTCGCAGATAAAGGCTTCGGTCATGGCTTTTCCTCAGAGTTTGGGCACGACGAGGTCGCCAACCGGCCCTTCGACGTGCAGCGGCGCACCGGTCATCGCCTGCAATTCCTCCTGCGACATCGCCGCCAGCTTCTCGCGCAGAACGAAGCGTCCCTTCACAATGTCGATGACGGCATGGCTGGTATAGATGCGGGTAATGCAGGCGACGCCGGTCAGCGGGAAGGTGCATTTCTCCACCAGCTTCGGTTCGCCTGTTTTGGTGACGTGTTCGGTGATGACGCAGACCTGCTTGGCACCATGCACGAGGTCCATGGCGCCGCCGACTGCCGGCACGCCTTTGCTGCCCACCCGCCAATTGGCGAGGTCACCGCTCTGCGCCACCTGATAGGCGCCGAGGATCGCGACGTCGAGGTGGCCGCCACGCACCATGGCGAAGCTATCGGCGTGATGGAAGAAGGCAGCACCCGGCTTCAGCGTCACCGCCTTCTTGCCGGCATTGATCAGGTCCCAGTCCTCGTCGCCCGCGGCCGGCGGCTCTCCGAAATTCAGGATGCCGTTTTCCGTGTGGAAGATCGCCTGACGGCCGGGCGGCTGATATCGGGCGACCATTTCGGGAAAGCCGATGCCGAGGTTGACATAGGCGCCGTCGGCGATGTCCTGCGCGGCGCGCCAGGCGATCTGCGCGTTGGAAAGCTTGATGTCTTCGCAAGTGTCGTTGGTCATACGTAGGCCACTCCGGCTCGAATGAGCTCTTCTTCCTGCTGGGGATTGGGAACAGTGACGACGCGATCGACGAATATGCCTGGTGTCACCACCTGCTCGGGATCGATTCCGCCAGCTGGCACGATGGATGAGACCTGGACGATGGTCTTCGCCGCCGCCATGCACATCAGCGGATTGAAGTTGCGGGCGGCCTTGTTGTAGGTGAGGTTGCCCTGGATGTCGGCGATCGCAGCCTTGACGATCGCGAAGTCGGCCTTCAGCCAGCGCTCCTGCACGTAATGGCGGCCATCGAATTCGGCGATGACTTTGCCGTCGGCCAGTTCGGTGCCGTAGGCCGTCGGCGTATAAAAGGCCGGGATGCCGGCCCCGCCGGCGCGGATGCGCTCGGCAAGCGTTCCCTGGGGCACCAGCTCGAGCTCGATTTCGCCGGCCAAATATTTGTCGGTGAAGGCGCGCGGATCCGACGAACGCGGGAAAGAGCAGATCATCTTCCGCACCATGCCGGCATCGATCATCGCGGCGATACCGATGCGCCCGTTGCCGGCATTGTTGTTGATCACGGTGAGGTTTTTGGCGCCCTTGTCGATCAAGGCATGAATGAGCTCGATCGGCGCGCCCGAGCCACCAAAACCACCGATCATGACGGTCGCGCCATCTCCGATCTCAGAGACGGCTTCCGCCGTGCTCCCGACTGTCTTGTCCATGCGGGATCTCTCCTTGGCTATGCGAGCGGGAGCTCTCCATCCCGTCCTCTGGCGTAGACATAAAGCGCGGCGGGCCAAGCGGCAATGTATTTGTGCGATATTTGACATTTGTTCATATATCGCACAAAGTGAATGAATCCATTGGAGACTGGACCCATGCGCGAAACGGATTTCGTCAGCGGCTTCGCCCGCGGCCTGAAGGTCATCGAAGCGTTCGGTGAAACACGGCAGCGGCTTTCCATTGCCGAGGCCGCCAAGCTGACGGAGCTTGACCGCGCCACCGTGCGCCGCTCGCTGCTGACGCTTGCCGAACTCGGTTATGCCGATTATGACGGCAAATTCTTCACGCTGACGCCGAAGATCCTGCGCCTTGGCCATGCCTATCTCTCAGCGACGCCGCTGCCGGCGCTGCTGCAGCCGCATCTCGATCATCTCTCGGAAAAGGCCGGCCAGAGCGCCTCGGCGTCGGTGCTCGACGGCACCGACATCGTCTATATCGCCCGCGCTTCGCAGCGCCGCGTCATGTCGATCAATCTCACCCCCGGCAGCCGCCTGCCCGCCTACTGCGCCTCGATGGGGCGCGTTCTGCTCGCAGCCCTTACCGAGAGCGAGGCGCGCGCCATCCTGGCCCGTAGCGAGCTGAAGCAAAACACTGCGAATACCAGGACCGATCCGGATGAACTGATCGCCGAATTCCGCCGTGTCCGCACCGAGGGTTACGCCATCATCGATCAGGAGCTGGAGATCGGTCTCTGCTCCATTGCCGTGCCCATCGACAACGACCGCGGCGAAACGGTCGCGGCGATCAATATCGGCGCGCCGGCCGCTCTCGTGCCGGCGGCGGAGATGAAGGAGCGCTATCTGCCGCTGCTGAAAGAAACGCAGGCCGCGTTGCGGCCGCTGCTGCGGCGGTGACGGTAAGCCTGAAGGGAGAGCGACCCCGGCCAGCGCCGGGGCCGCTCCGATCGGTCAATGCGTCAGGTCCAGCGCAGCAGTCAGGTCGCCCATCGGCGGCCGGTCGTTGTAGCGCAGCGCCTTGTCGCGAGCGACGATGCCGGGCAGCACCGGCAGATCGTAGCGGGCGGTGATGAAGCGGATGATCGACGTCGTGTCGTACTGGGTATGATCGACCATGCCGCCCTTGGCGAAGGGCGAGATGATGAAGGCCGGAATGCGGTTGCCCGGACCCCAGCGGTCGGCCTTCGGCGGCGCGACGTGATCCCAAAAGCCGCCATTCTCGTCATAGGTGACGATGACGAGCATATGGCCCCATTGCGGGCTCTTCTCGAGGTGGGAAACGATATCGGCAAGATGCTGGTCGCCGCTCGAAACATCGGCATAACCGCCATGTTCGTTGAGATTGCCCTGCGGCTTGTAGAAGGAAACCGCCGGCAGCTTGCCGCCGTCGATATCTTTGAGGAAGGCCTCGCCGCCAAGACCGCCATCCCTCAGATGATCCGCACGCGCCTGGGTGCCGGGCGCGAAATTGGCGAAATAGTTGAACGGCTGGTGATGGAACTGGAAGTTCGGCACCGGGGTAGCGTTCTTGCCGTCCAGGGCTGCCTGCCAGGCGCCGCCGTACCAGGCCCAGCTGACACCCTTCAGCGACAGCAGGTCGCCAATGGTGATTTCATGCTGCGGCGGCAGCGTCGTTGCCGCCGCCGGATCGGCATAGGCCGCGTCACCATCCTTGGCCGGCGGATTGGCGCTCGGCTGGTAGGGCGGCTGCATGGTGTTGACGGCGTAGAAGTCAGGCGTCAGCGTGCCGTCGGAGACGAATTTCGGTGCGCCCTCCAGTGCCGACTTCGGGGCATTCTCCGCCACCGTCAGCGACGTACCGTCCGCATCCACCTTGGCGATCGTGGGTTTGGCCGGGCTCTTGTCGGCGTTGGGATAATAGGGCGCGCAGGCGCAGATCAACGCGAAATGGTTGAGGAACGAACCGCCGAAGGCGCCCTGGAAGAAGTTGTCGGCCATGACGTATTTCTTGGCGACCTGCCACATCGGCAGGATGGAGCCGTCGTAATGGCCCATGACCAGGCTGCCGGAATCGGCCCAGGCGACGAACTTGTCGTTCTTGCCGCCGTCGATCTGCATCTGCTCCTGGTAGAAGCGATGCCAGAGATCACGGGTGATGACCGAAGGCGCTTGGGCGAAGCCCTTCGGATCGTCGATCGCGAAGGAGGCGTTGGCGAGATGGGCCGACTGCGCCTCGGTGACGGCAGGCGTCACACCCTTGGCGGTGAGGCCACCCCAGGCCGGCGGCAGTTCGGACAGCGGCTGGCCATCGCGATCGAGCTGGCGTGTGCGATCGGCGGTCGCGTTCGAGAGCCCGTCGGCGCCGGGAAAGCTGCCATAGAGATTATCGAAGCTGCGGTTCTCGGCATAGATGACGACGACATTGTCGATCTTGTCGTAACCGGCCGGCGCCGCATGGGCTGCCGTCGCCACCGCAAACGGCACGATGGCCGATCCGGCGAGACAGATCGAATGGAGGAGTTTCAGTCTTTTCACGGGGGTACCTCATGGCTAGGGGGCGTTGGCTAGAGGGAGCGAAGAACGCTCGGGGGCACCTCGACGCTATTCCGGCCGTCTATCAACTTTGTGACATCAGGGGTTGCCGTGATGCCGCAGTGGGATCGCCGTCATCAATTTGTTGCAGCGAGGTTCGATCATGGCGGAAACCAGTGCTAACTTATTGGAATCCTTATCATGACGACGAAGATCATCTGGCTTGTGCGCTCCGGCTTGGCCGTCGGCATGGGTGCCTTGACGCTTGGTCTTGCCATTCTTCCCCTGCGGCAAAGCAGCGCGGCGACTGCTGTCGGCGTTCATCCCGGACCAATGTCGCGCACTGACGCCTTCGCCCGAGCCGAAACGCTCACCGCACTTGGCCGCAAGATATTCTCAGATCCCTCGCTGTCGGCCTCGGGGCTCCAGGCCTGCGCGTCCTGCCATGATCCCAATCACGCCTTCGGCCCGGCATCGGCCATGCCGGTCGAAATGGGTGGCGAACATCGGGATCAGCCGGGGCTGCGCGCCGTTCCGACGCTGCGTTACCTGCAATCGGTGCCATCCTTCACCGAGCATTATTACGATTCCGAGGACGAGGGCGATGAAAGCGTCGACAACGGCCCGACGGGCGGCCTGACCTGGGACGGCCGGGTCGATCACGGCGCCGATCAGGCGAAGATCCCGCTGCTGTCGCCCTTCGAGATGGGCAACAAGGATGCGGCCGAGGTAGTGGCGAAGCTGCGCAAGGCCGCCTATGCCGACGACATCAAGGCGGCATTCGGCGAGACGGTGTTCGACAATCCTCAGGATGCCTTCGATGCCGCCGCCGAGGCGCTCGCCACCTTCGAACAGAGCGCCCCGGATTTCTATCCCTATTCCAGCCGCTACGACGCTTTTCTCGCCGGCAAGGCGACGCTGACGGCGCAGGAGCTGCACGGACGACAGCTGTTCGAGGATCCGGCCAAGGGCAATTGTTCGAGCTGTCATCTGAGCGAGCCCGCCGATGACGGCGAGCCGCCGCAATTTTCCGATTTCGGCTTCCTCGGGCTCGCCGCACCCCGCAACATGGCGATCCCTGCCAACAACAATCCCAACTATCATGATCTCGGCCTTTGCGGTCCCCAACGCACCGACTTTGCCGGACGCGGCGAATATTGCGGTCTGTTCCGCACCCCGACGCTGCGCAATGTCGCGTTGAAGAAGAGCTTCTTCCACAACGGCTATTTCCACTCGCTGCGCGACGTCGTCTCCTTCTATGCGACGCGCGACAGCGATCCCGGCCGCTGGTATCCCCGCAATGCCGACGGCACGGTTCGGAAATATGACGACCTGCCGCAGGCCTATTGGGATAACCTCAATCAGGATCCGCCCTTCGGCCGAAAGCCGGGCGACGCGCCTGCCCTCACCGATCCCGAAATCGACGACATCGTCGCCTTCCTCAAAACCCTGACCGATGCCGATCTGCAGCCCGAGGCGACCGGGCATTGACCCAGGCCGGTGGACCACGCTTGTGGTGGTATTCAGGTCGAGGCGGGGAAACGCATCTCATGACCCCGATACTCAATGGGGATATGAGCGGCTGTGCCCTGCCAATCGATCGTGACGGCGTCACGACACGAAAGTAGCGAATCCGTCCTACTTTTGGGAATGTATGCGAAACCCATGCTTGCTTGGCAGCGGATGCGGTTAAGCGGTTAATTTGTCAAATGCAGAAGACGGATGGAGCGACTTCCGCTCTCGAGCGGTTTCTGTCGTTCCGGTTTGAGGCTGCTAAGGCGTAGTTGATCCCATTGCGGCTTTTGAAGCTGTAGGCTAGAGACCAGATTCCATTACTGGTATGAGAATCTGCGGTGCGGAACGAAGATGTGGAGTGGCATTCACATGGAAAGTCGCTTCGGATGGCATGCTAAAAGGGCGTCTACCGGGTGTCCCATTGTCGGCGTTCTCCTGGCAGGCGACAAAACGTATCCGAGCTTCGCCGCCTTCTGCGAACAGATGCATGAGCTCGGATACAGGGATGGAGAAACCGCCCGGTTCGAAGCGCGCTTCGCCGAAGGCCGCTTGGATGAGCTCCCGGCGCTCGCGTCCGACCTCGTTCAATGCGGAGCCGACGTGATCGCCGTCGTCGGCGCCGTGACGTATTGGGCCGCGCGCAGCGCGGCGCCGGATATTCCGATTGTCTTTGCTATCGTGCTGGACCCTGTTTCCGCAAGTATGGTCGACAAACCGGAAAGGCCCGGCGGCAGAACGACCGGATGCACCAATTTCGATCCAGGCCAGATACGTGAGCAGATCCGTATCCTGAAGAGGGTAATACCCGGGCTCTGCCGTTTGGCGGTTCTTGGCGATGCCGGTGTCCCAGACATCTTGCCGAACCTTTCGAAGACAGCAGCTCAGGCCGAATGCTTGGATGCGCACATCTTTCTCCTAAAGGGCGAGAATGATCTCGCGCCGGCTTTCGCCGAGTTCGCGGCCGCTGGCGCAGAGGCTCTCTTATGCTTGGAAGTGCCGCGAACCACGACATACGGGGCAGAGATCGTTAGGCTGGCGACCGCCGCCCGGCTTCCGGCCATCTTTGGCCGCGATCACGCAAGATACGGCCCGCTGATATCATACGGCACAAGTCTCGCCGCTGCGGCGAGTCAAATGGCCAATCAGGTCGATGAAATCCTGAGGGGGACCGAACCTGGTGACATTCCTGTCCAATACGTTCGCCGTCTCGAACTAGTCATCAATCTCAATGCTGCCCGGCAAATAGAGGTCTCGCTTCCAAGTGACCTGATTGTTTTGGCTGACCAGGTGATCGGATAGAGCCTTACGCAATGTCCCTTTGTGACGCCTTCCTCTCGTTCCGACCACCAAGACAAACGGCAGAAACGGCTCTTCTTCGACGCTGCGCTCCCCGTGCTTGCCGAAGCTCACTCCATTTCGCTTCTGCTCGCTTCAGTTACCTTCTGAATTTCAGATAACTTCTCTGCTTTGAGCGCTTGATAAAAAAGCTGTCTTTTCAAGTTTCACGCGAGCAGCGGCTTCGCGAACACTAAGGTCGGCGGCTGGATGCCACAGTGGGTGGGGATAGCGGCTTGAAACCGCACCGCTATCTTACAAACCGTCGACGCATTCCCACTTGATGTATCATATTTTCAGATATACATCATTTCATCGGAAATAGTGGGGGAATGATGGAACGCTCGTTTTTGACCATTGCCGCCGGCGAGAATAATGATGCGATACGCGCGCTTTCGGCGCCGGCGCGGCTGGAGATGCTCAAGCTGCTTTGCGCCAAAGGGCCGATGAATATCAACGATATCGCGCGTGCCCTTTCTCTTCCTCAATCGACCGTCGCCACCGGAATCCAGATTTTGGAAGACGCCCGGCTGGTGGATTCCCAGCTGACGAAGGCCCGGAAGGGAAATCAGAAGATCTGCTCGGCGATCTACAGCGAAATTCTGATCAGCTTCGAGGAAAGTGCGGCCCAAAGGGCCAACAATATTATCGAAGTCGAGATGCCGGTGGGGCTCTACACCAGTTGTGACGTCCATGCGCCGTGCGGTCTTTGCTCCACCGAGAGCGTCATCGGCCCGCTCGATGTGCCCGACTATTTCCTCGATCCGCAGCGCATGCAGGCCGGGCTCGTCTGGTTCGGCAGGGGATATGTGGAATATAAATTCCCCAACAACGCCAAGGTGTTGAACAAGGATATCCGCGCCATAGAGTTCTCGCTGGAGCTGTCGTCCGAGGTGCCGGGCACCAATCCGGACTGGCCCTCCGACATAACTCTCTGGGTCAATGGAATGGCCATCGGAACCTGGACGTCGCCCGGCGACTATGGCGACAAGCGCGGCGCCTTCACGCCGGCATGGTGGAAGCTCGAGGGCTCGCAATATGGGATGATGAAGACTTGGCGCATCTCCACGCGCGGAACCTTCATCGACGGTATCGCCGCATCGAATGTCACGCTCAGCGACCTCGCGCTTGCCCAACATTCGTCCATCCGGCTCCGGGTCGGCATCGCGGAGAATGCCGGCCATACCGGCGGCGTCAATATTTTCGGTCGCGGCTTCGGAAATCACGGCCGCGATATCATCATGCGGCTACACGTCTGAAAAATCAAAATCGGAAATCTTGATTTAAATATCACGATTCTTTCCAGTTTCGACGGCCGATTAAGTCTCACAAGTAATTGTAATTGAACACTTTTTTCTGAAATCCATATTAGTATGATTAAAGTCGCAACTTGGTTGACAGAACAACATTCCTGATATCAAGTTAGAGGCAAGAAAACAAAATATCTGATATATAAACGGGAGGATCCGTTGAAGACGAACGTTGTGGTTCACCGCGATTTCCGCATCGCGACCATTGACTCCAGGCTCTACAGTTCATTTCTCGAGCATCTCGGCAGGGCGATCTACGGGGGCATTTATGAGCCCGGACACCCGACGGCCGATGAGGATGGATTCCGCCAGGATGTCCTCGAGCTGGTGCGTGATCTTGACACGCCATACTGCCGCTATCCCGGCGGTAATTTCGTCTCGGCCTATAATTGGGAAGACGGCGTCGGACCCCGTGCGGAGCGCCCGGTTCGCCTCGACCTTGCCTGGCGCACCCGCGAAGCCAACCAGATCGGCGTGAATGAATTCGTGGACTGGTGCAAGAAGGCGAACACCAAGCCGATGCTCGCCGTCAATCTCGGATCACGCGGCCTGGATGCAGCCCGCAATTTCCTCGAATATTGCAATCATCCGGGCGGCACCTACTGGTCGGATCTGCGCCGCAAGCACGGCTGGTCCAATCCGCACGATGTCAAATTGTGGTGCCTCGGCAACGAGATGGATGGTCCCTGGCAGGTCGGTCACAAGTCCGCCTACGAATATGGCCGGCTGGCGGATGAGACGGCGAAGGCCATGCGCGGCTTCGACAAGTCGCTCGAACTCGTGGTCTGCGGCTCGTCCAATTCCGATATGAAGACCTATCCGGAATGGGAGGCCCAGGTCCTCGAGCAGTGCTATGACAGTGCCGACCATATCTCGCTGCATATGTATTTTGCCAACCGCGAGAAAAATACGCTCAACTATCTCGCCCGCGCGACGAAGCTCGATCGCTACATCACCACGATCGGCGGCGTGATCGACTACATCAAGGCGAAAAAACGCTCGAAGAAGACGATCGGCATTTCCTTCGACGAATGGAATGTCTGGTATCATTCCAACCAGCAGGACAAGGAGATCCTGGCGCGCGACGAATGGCCGGATGCGCCCCATCTTTTGGAAGACATCTACAATTTCGAAGACGTGCTGCAGGTCGGCGGCATCTTGAACACCTTCATCCGTCGCTCCGACCGCGTACGCATCGCCTGCATCGCGCAGCTCGTCAACGTCATCGCCCCGATCATGACCGAGGACGGCGGCGCCGCCTGGCGCCAGACCATCTACTACCCCTTCTATTACGCCTCCAGATATGGCCGCGGCTCGGCACTGCAGCTGGTCGTCGATGGTCCGACCTATGACAGCGACGAGGAGAACGACGTCCCCTATCTCGACGTATCGGCCGTCCATTCCGAAGACGGCAAGACCCTGACCTTCTTTGCCGTCAACCGTCATCCGAACGCGGCGCTGGATCTCGATGTGCGGCTGGAAGGTTTCGCAAATGCCCGCGTGGTCGAGCAGGTGGAAATGACCCACGGTGATCTGGAAGCCGTCAACACGGCTGCGCGGCCGCAAACGGTCGCTCCGGTCACTGTCGAGAGTGGAAAGATTGAGGATGGACGGTTGCGGGCGGCGCTGAAGCCGCTGTCCTACAACGTCATCCGGCTGTCAGTGTGACAGCCGCCGCCGGGTAAGCCACGATTGGCCACCGGCTGAGATTTCGGCTCACTGCGAGGAGGCAGGGAGCCGGAGGGATGGTTCGCCGAAGCTCTGGACCTTGAGTCCTGAGGCCTCTGCGAACCGACAACCGCGACGTGCCCATGCGTGCCTTTGCGGCCGCCGTATCGTCGCTTTCTAGGGAGGAGTTCATGCAACAGTGGAAGAGGCTCGCATTTGGCGTCGCGCTGGCCGCACTCGGCCTGACAGCGACGGCCAAGGCCGATGACTACACCTCCTTGCCGCGCAAGGAGACGCTCATCGTCGAAAATCCGGAAGGGACGATCAAAAATCCCGGCTGGTTCAACATCTGGGTCAATGGCGGCGGCGGCGTATCGACCGGCCTGCAACAGCTGACCATGGATACGCTCTGGTATATCGATCCCGAACAAGGGCTTGGCGGCGCGACCTGGGACAATTCGCTGGCTGCCGACAAGCCGCAATATAATGCCGACTTCACCGAGATGACCGTGAAACTGCGCAAGGGGCTCTTCTGGAGCGACGGTGTGGAGTTCACGGCAGACGACGTGGTCTACACCGTCAAGACGCAGATGGATCACCCCGGCATGGTCTGGAGCGCTGCCTTCTCGGTGCAGGTGGCAAGCGTCGAGGCGACAGACCCCTCGACTGTCGTGTTCAAGCTGAAGAAGCCCAATTCGCGCTTCCACGCCATTTTCACCGTTCGCTGGAACGGCGCCTGGATCATGCCCAAGCATGTCTTCGAAAAAGTCGAAGATCCGCTTCGTTATGACTTCGCCAATCCCGTCTCGCTCGGCGCCTATAAGCTCAAGTCGTTTGATCCCCAGGGCAAATGGTATACCTGGGAGAAGCGTGACGACTGGCAACGGACCTCGCTTGCCCGCTTCGGCGAGCCGGCCCCGAAATACGTGACCTATACCGATCCCGGCCCGCCGGATAAGCGGACGATCGCCCAGCTCGAGCACAATCTCGATATCATCCACGACAATACGCCAGAGGGCATGTTCACCCTCAAGGAGAAATCCAAGTCGATCGAAACCTGGTTCCCGGGCTTCCCCTTCGCCCATCCGGATCCGACACTTCCGGCTGTCATTTTCAACACGCAGGATCCGCCATTTGACAACGCTGATGTACGCTGGGCGCTTGCCCTGCTGATCGACATCAAGGCGGTCGACATGGCGAGCTATCGCGGGGCAGCTACGCTTTCGGCGCTCGGCGTGCCGCCGACGGCGGCCACGATGAAGGACTATCAGGCGCCGATGCAGGATTGGCTGAAGAATTTCGAGATCGATACCGGCAAGAGCAAGATCAAGCCTTATGACCCGACGGTCGGGCAACAGATCGCCGATATTCTGCGCAAGCAGCCGAAGTTCAAGGACCAGATCCCGACCGACCCGCAGGCAATCAGCGGTGCCTTCGGCTATGGCTGGTGGAAACCGGATCCGAAGGCTGCCGGCGAACTGCTGGAGAAGGCAGGCTTCAAGAAATCCGGCGGCAAATGGCTGACCCCTGATGGACAGCCCTTCAAGATCCGGATGACGGTGGAAGGCGACACACGCTCGGTCTTCACCCGCGCCGGGACGCTGATCGCACAGCAATGGGCTTCCTTCGGTATCGACGCCAAAGCCGTGCCGGCCGCGAAACTGTGGCAGGTGGCGCTCCAGCCCGGCGATTTCCAGGTGGCGATTGCCTGGAGCGTCGAGACCTGGGGCGGCGATCCCGACCTGTCGTTCTTCCTCGACAGCTGGCACTCGCAGTTCGTGGCCAAGAAGGGTGACAATCAGCCGCCGCGCAACTGGCAGCGCTGGAGCAATCCGGAGCTCGACAAGATCATCGAAAGCATTCGCGGCATCAGTGCCGACGATCCGAAGGGCGTCGAACTCGGCAAGGATTATCTGAAGCTGGTCGCCCGCGAAATGCCGACGATCCCGCTGATGTCGTATAACGTCTTTACCTCGATGGATACGACCTATTGGACCGGCTATCCGACGATATCAGACCCCTATACCGACCCAGTGCCGAATTGGGCAAACTCCAGGCTGATGATGGTCAAACTCAAGCCAGCACAACCGAAATAATCCTCCCAACGCCGGCGCGAGTGTTGCGCGCCGGCCCCCTATCGACGGGCATGTGGCATGTCCGTCGATCCTTTCCTGTCGATGAAGGGAACCAGAGAGGAACCACTGCCCTATGACGTCTTATCTGCTCTTTGTGCTGAAGCGGTTCGGTCAGTTTCTGCTCGTCGTATTTCTTGGCGTGACCATCACATTCTTCGTCACCCACCTGACCCCGATCGATCCGGTCGAAGAAAGCATAGGCGCCATCACGCAGATGGGGCAGTCCGATCCCAATGCGATCGAACTGATGCGCCAGTCGCTTCGCGAGCTTTACGGAATGGAGGGCTCGATCTGGCAGCAATACCTGCATTTCTGGCTTCGGCTTGCGACCGGTGATCTCGGTCCCTCGCTATCGGCTTTTCCCACACCCGTTTCCACTATCATCCTCCGGTCCCTGCCCTGGACCATCGGGCTGATGACGATGTCGACCCTGATCACTTTCGTGCTCGGCAATGCGATTGGCGCGCTCGCCGGCTATTACCGGAAGAATATGGTGATGAAGGCCGTCAGCCTCGTCTTCATCGCCCTGCTTCCCATTCCCTATTATATTCTCGCCTTCGTGCTTCTGATTGTGTTCGGCTATCTCTGGCCGGTGCTGCCGATCAATGGCGGCTACGAGATGAACGCCAATCTGGACCTCTCCTTCGCCCTGGTCCTCGATATACTGAAGCACTCCATCCTGCCGGCCTTTTCTCTCATCCTTGTGGGAACCGGCAGTTGGCTGATCGGGATGCGCGCCCTCGTATCCAACATCATCACCGAGGATTATGTCGTCTTCGCCGAACTCGGCGGTGTTCCCAAACGGAAAATTCTCCGCTCCTACATCTCCCGCAATGCCATGGTGCCGCAATTTACCGGGCTTGCCATGTCGCTCGGCGCGATCTTCAACGGCACGGTCATTACCGAAATCGTCTTCGGCTATCCGGGCATCGGCAACCTGCTGATCGAAGCGGTGCATGCCGGCGATTACAGCCTGGTGCTCGGCCTCAGTGCATTGTCGATCGTCGGCGTTGCCGCGGCCGTGTTCATCATCGACATTCTGAGCCCGCTGATCGATCCGCGTATCAAGGTGGAATAGAACATGTTTACGATCGTCCGCGACCTCGCACGCCAGAATATGGAATTCCTCTGCGGCCTGCTGCTCTTTGCCGTCATCGTCGGATTGATAGTCGTGTCCTATTTCTCGCCTTACGGCGCGACGGACATCTATCTCCTACCGCCCGATATGCCGCCCGACGGCGAATATTGGCTCGGCACGACATCGCGTGGCCAGGACGTTTTCTGGCAATTGACGACCGCCCTTCGCAACACCCTGTTTTTCGGCATCGGCGTCGCCTTCATTTCACGCATCATCTCGCTGGTCGTCGGCCTCGTCGCCGGTTATGCCGGCGGTGCGGTCGACCGGGTGCTGATGGCCATCAACGACAGCGTCATGGTCATCCCGCAATTTCCCCTGCTGATCCTTTTCTATTTCGTACTGAAGGACAGCATGACCTGGACGGCGCTGATCGTCATCATGGCCTCGCTCGGCTGGTCCTATGACGCACGCCTCATCCGGTCGGTGGCGATCAGCCTGAAGACGAGATCCTTCACCACCCAGAGCGTCTATTCCGGCATGAGCATGCGCAAGATCCTCGTCGAGGAGCACCTGCCTTACGTTCTGCCGATCGTCTTTGCCACCACGATGAACAACATGATCTGGTCGATCGGCATGGAGATCACCCTGTCGGTGCTCGGCTTCACCGATATCGAGACGCCGACCATGGGCATGATGATCTATTGGGCCAATGCGCATTCGGCGCTGATATCAGGCATATGGTGGTGGGTGGCCGCCCCCGTCGCCGTCATCGTCGTCCTCTTCCTGGCGCTCTTCCTGCTGTCCATGTCGATGAACGAATACAATGATCCGCGCAGCCGGCTGAACCGGATGGGAAGTTAGTATGGATCCTTTGGTCGAAATTGAGAATCTGAAAGCCTATTACCGTGCCTTCCTCTACGGCGTCGATCGCGAGGTGCGCGCCGTCGACGATATCAGCCTGACGATCGCCCGCGGCGAGGTCTATGGCGTTGCCGGTGAATCGAGCAGCGGCAAGACGACCTTGATCAAGACCATTGCCGGCGCAATCCGGCCGCCGCTGAGGGTCGTGTCCGGGAAAGTGACATTCCATTTCGACGGCGGCACCCAGGATATCTACGCGATGAAGCCGGAAGAGCGCCTGGCCCTGCGCTGGCGGCATCTGTCCTATATCATGCAGGGCTCGATGAATGTGCTCAATCCGGTGCGCCGGATCCGTCACTCCTTCACCGATTTCGCCTTTCGCCACATGAAGGTCGGCAAGAGCGAGTTTTTCGAAAGGGTCGCCACCCATCTGCAGCGGCTGAAGCTCGATCCGCATCTGCTCGACGCCTACCCGCACGAACTGTCAGGCGGCATGCGCCAGCGCATGACCATTGCACTGGCGACGATCCTGACGCCGGAATTCATCATCGCCGACGAACCGACGACCGCGCTCGACGTGATCGTTCAGCGCGACGTGCTGTCGATGATCCGCGAAATCCAGCGCGAGATGGGCTCGTCCTTCCTGTTCGTTACCCATGATATGGGGGTTCACGCGACGGTCTCCGACCGCATCGGCATTGTCTATGCCGGGCGTCTTGTCGAGGAAGCGCCGACCGCCAAACTCTTCAACATGCCGCTCCACCCCTATACGCAGCACCTCGTCGGCAGTCTGCCGCGCATCGGCGATGCGACGGCCCGCCCTTCGCTGGAGGGTCGTCCGCCGAACCTCGCCATGCCGCCGGAAGGCTGCCGGTTTCACCCGCGCTGTCCGAAGCGCATGGAGATTTGCTCGCAGAAGGTTCCGCCGCTCGTCACCGTCGAGCCGCAGCGGCGCGTGGCGTGTTTTGCCGTTACGGGAGATCAGGTTTGAGTGCTCTTCTTAGTCTCTCGCATGTGACGAAAGTCTACCGCCAGGGCGGCATGCTCGGCCGGCGCCTGATCACGGCGGTCAAGGACGTCAGCTTCGAACTGGGAGAGGAGCCGGAGATCCTCTCAATCGTTGGCGAATCCGGCTCGGGAAAATCGACGATCGCGGCGATGATCCTCGGCCAGACCGAACCAACGGAAGGCGAGCTTCAATTCAGCGGCAGGACCGTCGCCATCCATAGCAGAGCCGAGCGCAGGGCGTTCATGAAAGAGGTCCAGCCGGTTCTGCAGAACCCCTTCGAAGCCTTCAATCCGCTGAAACGTGTCGACCGTTATCTCTTCGAGACCGCCCGCAATTTTTCGTTCTCGGGAAAACGGCCGGACCGAGAGCAAGCGGAGCGGATGGCGGATGCCGCGCTCGTCCATGTCGGCCTGACCCTTGAGGAAGTGAAAGGCCGGTTTCCCCACGAATTGTCGGGCGGCCAGCTTCAGCGCGTCGCCATCGCCCGGGCGCTGATCCCGCAACCCCGCCTGCTGGTGGCCGATGAACCGGTCTCCATGGTCGACGCATCGCTGCGCATGGCCATCGTCAATCTCTTCGGCCGCTTGAAAAACGAGCTCGGCCTTTCAATCGTCTACATCACCCACGACCTCGCCACCGCCTATTATATCAGCGACAACATCATCATCATGCGCAAAGGCGAAATCGTCGAGCGAGGACAGGCCCGCACCGTCCTGGACAACCCGCAGCATCCGTATTCGCGGGCACTCAAGGACGCGGTTCTGGCCGCCGACTTCAGCCCGGTGACGTAGGTGCTGCGGGGGATGGCGCAGCCAGGACGAATAGGCCAGCTTTCCTTTATGAGCGTTGGCAGGTTTAGCGTTGCCTTAAAGAAACTGTGCAAGGATGAGGGCCTGTCATCCACGCCGGCAACCTGATGAAGTTTCGAAGAAATCTCGCGCGCTCCGTAATAAGCCATACCAGCGCATTCGCTCCCGCAATATTTGCGGCAATTATTGCAGCAATCGTCGTCTGGGTCGCAACCAACTGGCGGCTGGAGCGATCGCTGGCCGATGAACGCTCGACGGTTGCGGGCGAGCTCGCCACCATATCCTCCCGGCTTCAGACCAACCTCAACAGCAATGTGAAGCTGTTGCAGGGGCTGGCGGCCGGCATCGCAGTCAATCCAGAGATGGGCCAAAGCGGCTTTTCAAAACTTGCCGCGCAGATCCTGCAGCCCGATTCACAATTGCGAAGCTTCGCCGCTGCGCCCGACATGGTGGTCAGGTGGGTTTATCCGGAGAAAGGAAACGAAAAGGCCATCGGGCTCGACTACCGAACCAATGAGAAGCAACGGGCTGCCGCGATGCTGGCGCGCAACACGCACAATATCGTTCTGACAGGCCCGGTGGAGCTTGTCCAAGGTGGAACCGCTTTTGTGGTCAGGTGCCCGATCTACATCAATGACGGAACAAGCCAGGCTTTTTGGGGCCTGCTTTCCGGAATAATAGACATACCAAAGCTCTACCAGGAAAGTGGCCTTGGTTCGACCGAGCTTGAGATCGCCATCAGCACCGTACCGGAGCCGAATTCGCCCAAACAGGTTTTTTTCGGCAGCCTGGCAACCTTTTCCAGGAAACCGGTCCAGACATCCGTTGATATGGTTTATGGCCGATGGACCCTCGCCGCACTGCCAAAGCAGGGATGGGGCCAAAATAGCGGGATCGGCACTTTTGAGTTCTACGCGAGCCTGTTGGCATTATGTGTCGTTGCGCCGATTGTCTGGATCGGTTTTCTGACCAAATCACGCCAAAGAACGATCGAAAAGCTTCGCCTTCACAAGAAAAAGCTCGTTCGAGCACGACAGAGGCTGGAGTACCTGTCATTGCATGACGCATTGACGGGGCTTCCCAATCGACGATTTGTCGACCAGATGATCTCGCAACCGCCGAGACCTGGTCCACAAGATTGTCTGATACTCATTCATATCGACCTCGATCGATTTAAAGAAATCAACGACACGAAAGGGCACGCCGGCGGTGACGCGGTCTTGCAAGCAACGGCTTCGCGCCTTGCCGATTTGGCTGGTCCAAACGACGAAGCGGCTCGGATCGGTGGAGATGAGTTCATCTTCGCCAGCTGGAGTGCCGATCCGGAGCCGAAGGCAAACGCATTGGCCCGGCAAATTGTCGATGCCCTCGAGCAACCCCTCGTCATTGACGGTGCGGCCTGTATTGTCGGTGCAAGCGTCGGCGTCGCCTGGGAGACTGAAGGTGCTCTCGGGCGGGACCTCGGCCAATTGCTTCTCGATGCCGATTTGGCTCTCTACGAGGCGAAGAAGGCCGGCCGCGGCCGCGCTGCGGTCTTTACAGAAGACCTTCGCAGCGCCGCGATCCATTCGAAAGAATTGGCGGATGAATTCACGCATGCGCTCGATCGTGATGAACTCGTTGCATTCTTCCAACCGCAGTTCAATGCAAACACATTGGATATTGCCGGCGTCGAGACACTGGCCCGTTGGGATCACCCGAAAAAGGGTCTGCTCGCCCCGAACAGATTTCTTGACGTCGCGGAAAAGCTGGGGCGCACCGGCGACATGGATAGGCTGATCCTGCAAAAGGCCCTGTTCGAGCTGACAAGATGGGACAGCTTGGGAATGCAAATTCCACGTGTCTCGGTCAACATTTCAGCGCGTCGACTGGCGCAGGCAAATCTGCTTGCCGAGCTGTCCGAGCTTCCCATCGCGAAGGGTCGTCTGTGTTTCGAGCTGCTCGAGACAATCTCCTTCAATGATCTTCAACCTGTTCTCAAGGAGATCATTCCAGCCGTCAAAAAGCTTGGCATCGAAATCGAGATCGATGACTTCGGCACCGAACATGCCAGTATCGTCAGTTTGCTTCGATTTGAGCCGCGACGCCTGAAGATCGATCGCGAAATTATCAAGCCGATTATCGCATCTCCATCTCAGCGCCGTCTGGTCTCCTCCATCATCGAAATCGGCCGATCGCAGAACATCGACATCGTTGCAGAGGGCGTGGAGACCATGGAGCATGCGAAGATCCTGAAAGACCTCGGTTGCCATATATTGCAAGGTTACGCTCTGGCACGACCAATGACCTCGGAGCAGTTGATTGAATTTTGCCGCATAAAGGACACAGGAATGACCGAGGCAGGCTGACAGCCAAACCCCGCATTCCCTGTATGACTATCTTCCGTCGATCCTAGACTCATCGCCGCTGACGCCCGACGAAGTTCGCAACATGCATGCCGAGACCGAACTGCTGCTCACGTTCAGCGGCCAATCGTTGCGACAAAGTTGCGCTATTATGCCGACCCGGAATTTGCCAGATTGTTTGCCAAGCAGGAGATAAGCCAGGAGAGATGAGCCAAGCGGTTCACATCACCCCGATGAATCGACCGGGCCTGACCGATTCACAAATGTCGTTGGACACCCTCACCTGGTGTTTGCGATCCTGCCGGCATGACAGTTCAGCCCTATCACGTCTATATCGAACGCAGAGAGCGTGCCAAAAACATGGCTCGCTTTTATGCGCTGTCGATCGAGGCGAACCTCTTTGGCGAGACCTCGCTCGTGCGCAGCTGGGGACGAATCGGCAGCCGCGGACAGCAGAAGATCCATGTCTTCGACAGCGAGGCAAAAGCCGTCGATCTCCTGCTCGCCCTTTTGCGCAAGAAGCGCTCGCGAGGTTATCGGCCGCTGCAGTGATCCGCATCCGCGTCTCTCATGGTTGAGTGAAGGAAGAGACGGCTCACGCCGCCGCCTCCTCGTCGAACTCCGGCTGCAAGGAATGCAGGTAGTCGACGGCCCGCTGCGCATGCGCTGCCGCGGAAAAGATGGCGCGCTTGTCGTTGCCAAGAACCTTAAGCCAGCCATCGAGATAGCTTGCGTGGTCGGGGCGTGGTTCGAGCTCGGGGGCGATGCCAAGATCGGCGCAGAGAAACGAGCTGCCGAGTTCGGCAATCAGTTCTTCGCGGGCGCGTTCGCTCCTGTCTTTTGCGTAGCGGCTGAGATCACGATCAAGCCGTCGCGGTGCCCCGGTCCAGTGCGTCATCTCGTGACTGAGGACGGCGACATAGGCGGCATCGTCCCGGAAGGCATCCAAGCATGGCATCTGGATGTAATCACGAATGGCAGCATAATAGGCAGCCGATCCGCCATGCCGGATGAGTGCGCCGGTATTGGCAAAGAAGCGGCCGGCATCGCCGATGCGGCGCATCGGATCCTGGACAGGTGCGATCTCATGAAAGCGGTAAGGAAGACCGGCGATCTGATCGGCGTTGAACACGGTGTAGGTCTTGAGGAATGGAATGTCCTTTTCGATCTCCGTGCCTGTCTCGGTCGTCTCGGTGCGGATGAACGAACTGGCAAAGACTATGGTTGTGCCGGTTTCGCCCTTGCGGACGGCGCCGCCGAGTTCGATTGCCTGGCGAAACGTCATCCAGCGTGATGAGGCAAAGCCGCGGGCGATGGTTTCGGACCAGAGGAGCAGCACATTGATCCCGGTATAGGGTTGGCCATTGTGGCGCAGTGGCCGGCTGACCTCACTTGCCGCCTGTCCCGTCGTCCAGGGCCTGGTCCATGGCCGCACACCCTGTTCGAGATCGGCGATGATCCTGGTGGTGATGCGGCTGTAGATATCGGATCGTTGATTGGATGGTTGCCTGCTCATGTCTGAACCTCCGTTTCGAGGTCGCGGCCATCGCGACCTGCTACGGCGGTCCGAAAGCCGGGCGGCAAGTGCTGCCTGCACCCGCAGGGCCGCAACGCAGTGGAGGACGGCAAAGCCGTTGCCGGCGGCGCGAGCCTGGCAGGACCAGAGCCGGGGCAGGACGCGATGACTGCAATCTGAGTAGGAGGTTTTGACGGATGCGGAAGTGGCAGATCAGCGAGTCGGCATCACGTCGCTCACATCGCCGATGAACCGCAGCGCAGATCGCTTGCTGGCCGGCCGCGCCAATGACCGGGCGATATCGTCGCGCGAGGCGGTTTGGTCTACCTCACATGAGGAGTTTGGCGTCAACGGCTATCTCGGAAATAACCGGCGGCAAATCGGCAGAATCCAATTGCATAATGGCTCCGAACGCCGACGATGGCGCGCGCCCCATTGGACCAATCGGCTGAGCGAGTAAATGAGGACATCTCGACACGCGTGGAATCGATGTCCGATCGGACGGTTGGGGCGTGCCTCGCGCTTGCGGATCAGATCAGGATGTTGCGGTTTCCCAATCGAAGACACCTGAACCACAGCGACGCAGGCGACGGTCGATGGGGCTATTCAAAGAGAATGAGGCTTGCCGGAGTTGGCGGCATCGCCGCCACCGTGACGCCGGTAAGACCGGCCAGTCCTGCCATCTCAGTCAGCTCACTTTGCGTATAAGCCTGACCCGCCGGCGTGCTGGCGAGCATCTCCCAAGAGAACGACGCAGGAAAAGGCGGCGACACGCCATTTTCGTTCGGTACGAAATCCACCGCGACGATCCGACCATCCTTTGCAAGGCTCGCGACGATCTTTCGTAACAGTTTGGCACACGTCGGCAGATCGAAATGGTGCAGAAAATTCGGAAGAAGGACAAGATCATAACCCGTGCCCCATTCAACATCGAAAGCACTGCCGGCAATTGTCTGGTACCGGTCAGACACGCCGGCATTTACCGCATTCTGCCTCGAAAGCTCCAACACGGCGGTCCAGTCGACGGCGACGATCTCCGCCGATGGAAGGCCCTTCGCAATTTCGATCCCGAAAAAGCCTGGACCTGCAGCAATGTCCAAAACTTTCTTGGGATGCCTGGCCCAGCCGCAGATTTCGTCGGCCAGTATTTTGGCGCTGAGCCCCGTAAAGGAGCCCATGCCGCGTGCAAACTTCAACCAGACGGGGTTGTCCGCAGAAATGTTTGCAAGCCCAACCGAACCGCCGTTTCGCACGACCGCGGCCGGATCGCGCAGAAAATTATCGAGTATTTCGGGTGCAGCGACGAACTCGACGGCAGAGCCCATATAGGCTGGCGAATTGCGATCGAGGAACATTTTGGTCGAGGGCGTCACTCGGTACTGTCCGCTCTCCTTGGTCAGGAAACCGTGGACCACAAGGTAATCGCACAGGATGCGTATCCCACGCTCCGAGGCGCCTGTGACCGACGCCAGCAATGCTGCCGTTTTGCCCTCGCCGATATGAGTAAAGAGATCAAGCTCGATGGCCGCCCTGATCGCCGCCGTCTTGCGGCATGCAAACAGCGCATCGATCACGAGTTCGGGCGACACGACGCCAGCATGGGCGTCCTCGACGATTGTTTGCATGGGATCCCCCAGAGCCCTCGGTCGATCTTGCCTGGCACCGCCAGCCGCAGAAATTATGCGTATATCCACATATTCTACAATACTTACCGCGCTAACCTTATCGGGTGCCACGCCCTAATGGGCGAGCTGTCCTGCGGCCGGCGCGCCGTTCATGCCGACCAAGATGGCTGCGTTGTCGTGCCTACACCAGTTTCCCCATAGTTGCCGGACGATACGCTTTTTCCCATCTCGATCGCTGTAAGCACCCGTCTGTCTCGGATGCATGCTCGAGACGATGTCGCGGAGCCAGAAAACAGGTTTGATGCAACGTCGCGCTGCGGCGCGAGCAAGGTCAGGCCGATCGCTGGATTGAGTCGCCGCAAGATGCTCATGTGCGCGCGGCCGTGCACCGGGATGTTCACGTCCCTCGGCGACAACAGCTTCGTTCGATCGAAGGGATACGGGGGGCGAGATCGACGAGCAATGAGGGGTCAATCTAACCCTCTCGCTCGCAGTCAGTGTTCGGGCAACCCCGCTTGCCGCAGGCCCTCGGCCATTTGATCTGCCCATTGCGGTGAGGCTCGAAACACAGGCCGTGTCATATAGCGCTGGATCGTAAAGCCCGGCTCGGCTGCCAGCAGCTTTTTCGCCGCCCATCGAGCTGTGTCCTCGTCACCACTCATTGCCGACCAAGCAGACATCATCCGGTATGGCCACGTCACCTCCGGGTGTTTGTTAACTACCTCCCGGGCAATGGAGATCGCCTCGGAAAGTTTGCCTGCCAAGGCCAAGGAAAGGGCCAAGCCCATTCTCATATTGAAGGCGAGTGGATCCGCCGGACTAAGCGTCATCGCCCGCTCGAAACGCTCTCGCGCGCAATCAGGCTGGCCTCTGTAGCTCGCGACCCATCCATATCTCGCCCATCCCCAGGCATTGTTTGGATCGAGCGCCAGTGCTCTTTCGAGATAGGCCGACGCCCCCTCCTGATCGCCGCAGTGGCTCAACGCTCCCCCGGTAGCGGTCAAGGCAGTCGGATCATCGTCAATCGAGGCCGCTGCAACCTCGATGGCGCGTAATGCGCATTCGAGGTCCTTCTCTGGTTCGTCAGTCCAGATGTAGCCGAGGTTCTGGGCGTGGCACCAGGCTAGGAAAGCATGGGCTCGGCCGTACGTAGGATCGATTTCGATTGCGTCCTGAAGGAGCGGGATTGCCCGCTTGATAGCATCCTTATTCTGACCCCAGAGGTACGGGTAAGCCCGCATGACGAGGTCGTAGGCGCGCAGACTGCTGGGCGGTTTGCGCATCGCGAGCTCGATTTCCGCGCTGCGAATGGCTGGATGGACTGCGCCAGCGACCTGCGCCGCGATCCTGTCCTGGAACTCGAAGATGTCCTGGGTCGCGCCCTCATAGCGCTCGGACCAAAGCTGGGTCCGCATCTCGGCTTCAACAAGTTGGACCGAAATACGCAACCGATCCCCTCCCCGTCGGACGGTACCTTCGACCACGTAGGTCACGCCAAGTTCCCTGCCGACACTACGCACGTCGACGAAGCGACCCTTGTACGTGAACGCTGACTGGCGCGCGATCACGAAGAAATTTCGTACTCGGGAGAGAGCGGCGGTGATTTCCTCCACGACGCCGTCCACGAAATATCCATCGCTCTGGCCGCTGAGATTGTCGAAGGGCATCACCACGATCGATGGTTGGTCCTTACCAAAGCGGGCCGAAAACGATCGCACCGACTCTGCCCCATTCCCTTCACCGTTCTCTTCGGGCCAATCCACTCGAAAGACAGAAACTGGCTTGGGGATATTTTTCAGGACGCGCTCTCCAAGGCTAGTGAGTGTAAACAGCACCTTGCCGTCGAGATGCTCGCGCACCGACCCGGAAATGCATATGCCTGAGGGAGCGGCCATCTCCTGCAGGCGCGCCGCGATGTTCACGCCGTCGCCAAGAAGATCATCGCCAGACACGATCACGTCGCCAAGATTAATACCGATGCGAAATTCCAGGCGGCGATCCTGTGGAAAGTCGTTTGAGCGGCTGAGAAGGCTGCGCTGCATTTCGACCGAGCACCGGACGGCCTGAACCGCACTTGGAAACTCCGCGACAAGGCCGTCACCCGCGCTGCCGAAGATGCGACCGCCATGCTCGAGCACCAGTGCCGATATCTGATCGTGGCAAAGGGTGAGTTCACGAACGGTGGTCTCCTCATCAAGCGCCGTAAGGCGGCTGAAGCCCACGACGTCAGTGGAGAGAATGGCTGCAAGCTTTCGATTCACAGCGGTCACCGCTCCATCTGGTGGCTGTCTATCCGCACTCAGTGCACTGCCTCAACCTTACATCTGACAAAGGTCAAATTCCACCGCGAGACCTGAATGGCGCCAACAATTCCGGCCGCCGCCTTGACGAAGACGCTTGACGGCCGCATCGGGCTGTCGCTTATCACTAGTTGAGATTGACTCGACTTTGAGCAGTGCGCGTGCTCAGGTCAAGTGTTCAGATCCGAACGCAAGGCTTTCATGAAAGAGGTTCAGCCGGTTCTGCAGAACCCCTTCGAAGCTTTCAATCCACTGAAACGTGTCGATCGTTATCTCTTCGAGATGGCTCGCAATTTAACATGGTCGGTCTTTTCGCCTAGATCGAGACTGGTATTCGCGTTGCGTAATTCGCAGCCTTTGGCGGATGCCTGCGAAATTATGGCGCCTAAAACAACACTTCTTTGACGCTGCTTTGACGGTAGGGCGCTACGACCGGTTTGCGAAGTTACGCAGAGGGATTTCAGCCGGTTATGCTTCAGTTCGATTATCGCAAAAGCATCGATCTTCCTTTCGGAATCCCGATTTCCCTTCCCGGTTGCTTGCCAGGCGCCGCAGGTATGGCAGACTGGTCTCTGGATGCCAGGTCTTCGACCTGCCAAACGAGCGCATCGGAGGCAACGGGGGCGGGGCCGGTGGATCGCATGAACAAGGAGCACGATCCGTTTCGGATGTTCCTGCTCGGGCCTTTTGCCCTTGTGGATGCTGAAGGGCGGTCGGTTACTCCGAAATCCAAAAAAGCCCAGGCTCTTCTGGCGATGCTTGCGCTGTCCGCCCGGGGCTCGCGCTCGAGAATCTGGCTTCGGGACAAGTTGTGGAGTGATCGCTCCGACGACCAGGCGGCAGCCAGTCTGCGCCAGGCCCTTTTGGACATTCATAAGACTCTCGGGCCCGCACGTGATCTCTTGATTGCGGATAAGAATACCGTTTGGCTGGATATGGACCGACTCGTGCTTGATACCGAACTGGTGGTTCGGACAAACCGGTCCGCGGATCAAATCACCGACGAGTTGCTCGAAGGTATAGACATCCGCGATCCGGAATTCGAGGACTGGTTAACGCTTGAACGCCAGAACTGGTATAGCCGGCTCAATGTCGGACAAGTCCACGATGTCTTCGAGCCGCGACAGCAGCCGAGCCGCGATATCGCCAAACATTCCGCCCTGCTGCCTCTGACGGGTGCCCCGGATGTGCCAAGACAAGGCAAACCCGCGGAAATCGCCAGCAGCAACCCATATCGTCGGCCGGCCGACGGTGACTGGCAATGGGTTATGGTCCTTCAGCCCCCGATCGTGGTGGGTGTTGGAGAGGGCGGACAAATTGCTGCGACCCGGTTCCAGAATCTCATTGCAAAAGCCATCACCGATGGGCTGGCCATTGGCGTCAGCGACCGCTCCTTCACCTTGCCGGATATTGAAGGGAGCGAACAGCGGATCAGCCTTCCGATATGCCTACAGCTTCGCCTCACGTTTGACGGTGACATGGTGATGATCGAACTGGTGATGAAGCACCTGATCAACAACCGTATTCATTGGCTGAGCAGTCAGGCAATCAACCGCACGCAGTTCGAGCGGGGCGAGTTCGGCACCGCCGCTGCGCTGATCAGCCAGGCCGTCGATCAACTGGCCTATTTCCTGGAGACCCAGGCAAACGACCGTCGATTGTCGCAAGACGGCCTCCTGATCGACGCCGTCAATGCGATCTTTCGGCTGTCGCGTAGCGATCTGGATAATGCGGAGCGGCGCCTGGAAGAACAGATCCAGTATCAGCCGCGGTCATCGACTTTTGCCTGGCTGTCATTCATCCGGACTTTCCAGGTTGGCCAACGTTTCAACGCGCTTGACGCGCATCTGATCGAGGAAGCTCAGGCATATGCGCGCAAAGCGCTGGAGCTCGATCCGCAGAATTCCGTTTCGCTCGCGCTCGTCGGCCACGTCCATTCATTCCTGTTCGGCGAATACGACTATGCGGCCAACCTGTTCGAAAAATCGATCCGCCTGAATCCGGCCCTGCCGCTCAGTTGGGACCTCTACGCGATGCTGCACTGCTATGCAGGCCAGCCCGACAAGGCGGTGGCCATGGCGCGTTGGGTACAAGAGCTCGGCGTCTACAGTCCGCATAAATATTACTTCGATACGACCAAATGCATTGCGGCAGCGCTTGCGGGCGATCATACCGCAGCCATAGCTGCAGGCGAAGAAGCCCTGCGGGCACGGCCGAACTTCAACAGTCTGCTGCGCTATCTTGCCTCCAGTCACGCCCATTCCAACAATCTCGGCGGCGCGCGGCATTACCTGCAGCGTCTTGAGGCGGTCGAGGGCGGCTTCTCCATCAACGCCTTCCGCGGCAGCGGCTATCCGCTGCTCGACACAGGCGGCGGCCAGATCTTGATCGACGGCCTGCTCAAGGCCGGCGCCAAGCTGCGCTGAACTCCGGACAAATCTTCACATCATCGCGCAAGGAGGCTCCAATGGAAGCGGACACTACTGAGGAATCGCAATCGAAAATTGTTTCATTTCTAAACAGTTATAAATTCAGGATTGAGCCGGATACGGTCCTTCCATGCGAACCCAGGGATGCAGGTGCTGATCCTCTCGCCGGTGCATCGCCAGTTGCGCCTGATGCAGCCCCCGAAGCTGTGCTTTTCCTCGGCACGGATGACGATGGATCGCCCCTGCCCGGGCCAATGATGGCGACGATGGCCGTAGCCTCGGTCCTCAACAAGAGCGTCGCAAACAAGTCGGTGCTCAACAAGGCGTCGCTGAACAAAAACAAGAACAAAAATAAGAATAAGAACAAGAACAAGTCGACGATGGACGGCGGCAGCCTCGGCGTGTCGCAGCTTATTCCCTCCTTCGAGCTGCGCAGGCTGCACCAGCAGCCATCACGCAACGCCTATACCGCGGCGCGGCGCTTCACCTGGGAAATGCTGGATATACTTCCGCCGCCCGGCCCGGATTATACCCGCCTCGAAACGACGGTGCTGCTCTCTATGCAACGCCGCGACCGCGAACGCGTGCGACGCCTGCCCGATATCCAAATCGAGTCGACGATCTCCGTGGGGGAATTCACCCGCGCATTGCATATCGAGGATCTCGGCGGTTTCGAGCAGACGGAAGGCCTTTTCCAGGCGATCCTGACGGCCTGCGAATATGTCGGACTGATCTACAAGAGCCAGTTCAACCGGCTGCGGCCAAACCAGTTCGAGCCGATGCTGCGGCCGTTGCTGGCCGTGCCGGTCCACGAGTCCTATCCCAGCAACCATTCGTTCCAGTGCTTTTCGATCGCCTTTGCGTTCTCGACGATCCTGCCGGAACATCCGGCCACCGACGAGCTTGCCCGCATCGCCCAGAACGTCGCCGAAAATCGCGAATGGGCCGGCCTGCACTATCCGAGCGATACGCAGGCAGGGCGAGATCTCGCCCGGCGTTTCGCTCCCTACCTCCACGACGCGTTCGGTCCTCTGTTCCAGGCCGTACACGACGAATGGGTCTGAAATCGCCAGTTGCTGCTCAACAGGATTATAACCATGACGGATCAAACACAAATGCCTGAGCCCGCACCGATCAACTACTACTATCTCTGGCACCTGACTGCCCTTGGCGTGGTCGACGCGGAATACGGATCGGCTCCGCCTGCACCACCAGCGCTCGATGCGAGCGCTGTACGCGCGCTCCCCGATCCCCTCATCACCGGCACGGTCTGGGATGCCATCGCTTCCGCCGGCCCGTTGCGACCCGCGCGGGTCGCGCTGATCGATGTCGGCGTATCTCCGGATCATCCCAATCTGGCAACCCGGCTTGACCGGGAGGCGTCAATCGATTTGACGACCCATCGTTACGGCGCGCGTGTACTCGAAATACTCGATACGACGACGTCGTTTGACCGCGAAGAAAGACATGCCTTCTTTGCCGGGCTCGACATCGCTCCGCTCGGCAATATCGGCCTTTCGAACGACGACCGGGACTATCTCAGTGACCTGGTTGCCGAATATGCCACGTCGGAGGGTGTTCTCCGGCGGCTCTACAATCCGGAATCGCTGTTTGCGTCGCATGGTACCTGCTGTGCAGGGCTGATCGTCGGCGAACCCGCCGTTGTTGCGGAAGAAGGCACGCCAAGCCTTCCGCCGGAAGGAGCCTTCTACGGTGATAGTGACGAGCTGCGCACGAGCGGCAATCGCAATGTCATCCCCTATTTCGGCGTTGATCCTTTCTCAAGGCTCATCTCGATCAGAACGTCCTTCGAAGACGATGTCAGGCAGTTCATTGCGGCCTTCCTTTATGCCTATCTTCAGAAAGCAGATGTGATCGTCTTGCCGCGCGGTCTGCCTGACCCGAAACGCAGCATCGTCGATCCGAAGAACGAGCTGAAGGCCGACCTGGAATTATGGAAAAACCAGGATGCCGCCAATCTCTTCGCGCGCATTGCCCTTGCTGATCAAGGTGGACCTGAACTGGAGCCGAAGGTTGCGCAGAAAGGCTCCAATCCGGATCGTCCGTGGCACGTCCTCAAGCAACTCATCCTCGCCATCAGCCGGCACATCCCGATCGTCTGCGCCGCAGGAAACAGTGGCGAGAGCCAGCTGATCTATCCGGCAAGTCTTGCCGCGGACAACAACGGCGTCATTGCAGTTGGGGCCGTTACCGTCGAAGGTTTCCGTTCGGGCTACAGCAATTACGGCGAAGGATTGACGTTAGTCTCCCCCTCTGACGACGGTGAGGTCTTCAACAGGCATCAGTTGCGCCTCGACCGGCTTTCTCCATTTGCCGGGCAGCACGACTACAGCGCTTTTCGAACACGGGAATACTACTATTCGCACTTCTCGCTGCTGACGACGGACCTGTCGGGGATTTTCGGCTATAATCAGGGCTCCGATCCGTGGTCGGCCATCGTGCCGTTCGGAACCAATCCGGGCATCGGGGGCGGATACTACACTCCCTTCGGGGGCACATCGGGCGCGTCGGCGCAGGTGGGCGGGTTATGCGCCCTGATACAGCGGGCCTACAAAAGCCGCCACAATGCCGGTGACCGCCTCTCGGGGCCTCAAGTAAAATCCATTCTGAAAGCCGCGTCCCGCCTGGACACCATTGTCGCGCCCGGCACGAGGAAATTGACGGCGGATTGTATGAACGCCGAGAGCGAGGATGCCGTCGAGATGGCCTATTTCTTCGGGTCGGGCCTGCCGAATGCGCGGGCGGCGGTACAGGCGGCTCTGGCGATCTGACCCCGCGGCTGCGTTATCCACAATTCCAAGCCTCCTCGATCGAGGAGGCTTTTTCTTTGTTTACGTCATTTTTACGGATTTTTAACGCGGAACTGGCGGGCGAATGACGCCCTCGGAGGATAGTGCCTCTCAACAGACGACGCACAACGTTCCGATGACGGACGACGTCGTCTCGAACTCCGGCATTTTTGCCCGAGATGCAATCTTGATCTGCCCGAAGACAAACTCACGGAGGCTGCCGATGTCCGCGTCCCGCATACAACAATTGGCAGATGAGGCGCGCCTCCTGCTCAAGCGCAATCCGCTGATGGCAACTACCGTCTCCCTGCAGCGCGTAGCAACACGCAACCTTTTGAAGCGACGCTTCCAATATGGCCGCACGCTTGCGGCGGCTTCGAAGCTCGCCGGTTGTTCGGCTGGGGTAGAGGCATTGTCAGGTTATTTCCCCGACCTTGCAGATGGCGGATACACGCGCCTGCCGGAGCTTCCGCCAGCGGTTGCCGGACCGGTCGGCGCCGACCCTTACCGTTCATCCGTACTTGCAGCCTGGATGGGTGCACTTGCGCGCAGTCTGGAATGGCAGGCAGCCCGCCCCGATGTGCAGGTCGTCGGCCGCTATCTGCAGCCGGATCTGATCGCATCGGATCTTGAACTCGAACGTCAGCCAGCGTGCCGGCTCTCTTGCGGCATCGGCCTTGTGCACATCGAAAGTCCGGCGCGAAGCCGTATCATGCAAGCCCTCCTGCGCCAATGCATGCCGGACTATCCCCGGCCCGGCTACCCGATCACGGACGATGCGGAACTGGATCGCATCGCCGACCATCTGGAGAAGGCCTTCGCATTAATCGCGGACTTGGACGAGTACGGCCATCAGCGTCTGATCGCCGGCCTGCACACGCTTTACGTTGGCGTGCGGCGCGAACCGCAGTGCTCCTTTTCGAGCTCGAACGAATTGCCGGGCAGCGCGCTCATCGTCCTTTCCAGAGAGAGATTGCGCGCCGGCGATCATGCCGCGACAGCGGCCCAATTGCTTCATGAGGCGGGGAATATCCTGCTCGGGTTTTATACGACCTCGGCGGCAGCATCCCTGCCTGGCGAGTTCCAATATGTTTCCCCATACAAGAAGGACCTACAGACGCTCGAGAGCATCCTGCATACGGCCTACACCATTCCCTGGGAATGCGCCTTGCGCATGGCATGCCTATCCACCGAGACGGATCCTGAGCGCCGCGCCTGGAAGACGGCATTCATAATTGCCTATGCCGCGCGGCAAGTCCCGCTCATCGACATCGCTCGGAAAGGTATCGAACGTCTCGGCGGCGATGTCCTCCTCGACCTCCCAGACATCGCCGCCATTCCTTCCTGGAGCAGTCGGATCTTGTTCCTCGTGAGCCAGTTGCTTGCCGAAGAACCCATTGCGCACCGGCAGGCGCATCTGGCCGAGTGCCAGCGAGTTCTCGATCGCCAAGCCTGGGATATCGGACAGATGCTGCTGCGCGGCAAGGAGCCGATCGATCCTCGGATGGGCCGGCGGGAGATCGATGACAGCGGCGACAATGTCAGCCTCTGGTACGACGGCAAATTCCACGTGATTGCGAAGACCCCCGACCATGCGATGGGCGAGGATTACGTACACTACGCCGCGACGATCCGCGGAGTTGCGCCCAGCGAGATGGAGGCGATCTGATGGTCAATTATCGGTCTAGACGATTGTCAGCGGCAATCCGTGCGCCCGCCGACTTCCCGAACTTCTTCGCCCACAGCCTGGGGTGGGGCGGCAGAGGGGCTCTGTTCACCGGCAATAGTGTCGATCCTGCCGAGGAACGGAGCCCCAATGTTACCAGGCCTGCGTTCGGCGTCTCGTTGGAGGGTTCCAATATGCCGGATGAGGACGAATATGTCTCCACCGCAATGGATCACGACGACGCCTTCCTGACGCCTCTTCGCCATCGGCAACGCGACTTCGCAGGTTTTCGCGAAATCGACTTCGTCATTATCGGATGCGGCGGCTTGGGCTCGCAGATTGCCATCCAGCTTGCGGCCCACGGCGCGCGCCATTTCTTTCTCGTGGATGCGGATCGTATCGACGAGAACAACTTGAACCATGTGCCATGGGCGAGCGAAGCTGATCTCGGCCGGCTGAAGACGGACAAGCTGGCGACCTGTCTGGCCGCGTGTTTCTCGGCCAATGCCTTCGCGCTGCCGGAATTTGCGGAAGGGGCCGCAGCGCTCCGATTGATCGCAGATTACGCCCACAATCCGTTCGTCGTTCTTGCCGGCGACGATTCTCATCCGGCCCAGGAGTTCCTGACGGCCTGCCACGCATCGAAAGCCGGCCTGCCGCCCCATCTGCATGTCGGCCGCTCCCAAGCACATGGCATGGCAGGTCCCTCGGTCGCAGTGCATGAGGACGCATCTCCCCTCTGCCATTGCGCCGAGGTCACAACCGACGACGGCTTTCTCGCTCCACCGGCCGCTGCCGAGAACGCATTTATCGCCGGCCTTGCCGTGTCGCGGATTGCCCAAAAATGCCTTTCGAGACACTCGGCCGCACGGGGACGCCGATGGATATTGGACCTCAAAGGCAATCAGGCCGAGCTGCGTTCTCTCTGCGAACACACCGAATGCAAGGTATGTCCATGAACACGCTATTTTCGTCGGGATATTGTTGCTCCGTTGGCGCAACTGCCGGAAAGAACGATGAGCTGACGATATCCGAAGCTCTTTGCGATCCACTGATCGCCATGGTGATGCGCGCCGATGGCGTGACCTCCGAAGAATTCAAGCGACTCCTTGAGGCGACAGCCCGTGAGCTAAAAGCCAATCTGGCTGATGGTTGACGAGCATGTGTGGCCGATCTCGGTGCGATACCATCGCCCGGCATTGGCACTGGCCGCCCCGCGGAGTTCAGGCACAATGAGGTTCGATATGTCGAGAAGCTTCCCAACGATAATTCTTGTTTTTGACGAAGGGAAAGATCGCAAGGTGATCGGCACCGCTCGCGAGGCTGCCCAACTGTTGCTGAAGGAATGGCCCACTGACGATGGTGAAGAATTCCTCACGGCGGTGAGAACCTGTTTGGAGGTCCTTACCGGAGATACCGACCCCGAGAAATTGCATGAGGCGATCGTCCGCGCCGCATATGAAGCGGGTATTGCAGCGATCACGACTGATAACAGCCTTGGTATTTTCAGGATCTATCCAGTCAGCCAGGTCAGATAGTTGGCCGCCGTTCACGCGCTCATCGCAATCCCGCTCCCATCGAGCCGCTGCGGCTATCGCCGTGGGCTCTGCGGAGCTCTTACTGCGGAGCGAGCAGAAGAAGCTCTTTGGATCCGACAGGCGATCGGTTCAGCAAAGTTTCAATTGACCGTTTCCGATGGCGAGGCGACACTCGCAACCTGTAGCGAGGCAGGAGGAGAAACGATGGACGACCTAGACCGCTGGCGCGACATGGCAAGCGCACCGAGAGACGGTAGCCGGATCCTCGTCACGATTCGCCAGTCCGAACAGGGGCCGGCGGAAGTTGACCTCGCCTATTGGTCGCATGGCGATCAGTTCGGTGCAGAAGGCTGGCGCGCCTCTGATTCCTCGCCCGGGCACATCATCGAATATGCCGAGCCGGAATTGAAGTGTTGGATGCCGATGCCCTCGGCCAACCTCAATCGCACCTCGATGCCCTCCCCCTGGGAAGGCGACGATGACCAGGAGCTCTACGGGTCAGGGATTTAGGAAATCTGGCCGAATTAAAGTGGTTCCTGCCTCCGCGAGAGGTCCAGATTGCCGTCCGCCACGACTGCGGCGCACCACGAGGTCCCTGCTCTGGAAACGGCACACCAAATTGGGGTTCAACCGTATAAGCCTAAGCGCCTAAGCTGCGCGCACCCTGTCCCGGCCGCTCAGCTTAGCGGCATAGAGTGCTTGATCGGCGCGTCGATAAAGGTCCGACGCGCTGTCTGACGGGGCACAAGTGGCGATGCCGGCAGAACAGGTGTAGCTGAAGTCGGGCGATTCAGGCAGAGGCCGGGAGAAGCGGATCACCGTCAGCATGCACTCGACCATGGCAATGGCATCTTCCGGCCCGGTTGCCGGCATCACCAGAAGGAACTCTTCTCCGCCGACCCGCCCAAAACAATCGTTGCGGCGAACATTCTGATGAATGCGATGAGCAAAATCGCGCAGGACGACATCCCCGGCGTGGTGACCAAGCCGATCATTGATGTGTTTGAAATTGTCGATGTCGAAGACGGCAAGGCATCCGTTGTTTCCGTGCTGGGCGGCGGCCAGCATGTCGTCGACGCGGGCCATCACAAAGCGGCGGTTGGCGACACCGGTGAGTTCGTCGGTGTAAGACGCCTTGATCGCCTGATCGCGATCTTGCCGGACAGTCCTGCCATGCGCTCGCAAACTGGTGATGTCGCTCGCAATGCACAACATCCAACCGTTCTTCTGGACCGCCTCGGTCATCCAAAACCATCGGCCATCACACAGGTCCGTCTCGAAAGCTCGATAGCCGATCTTGCCACGGCGCGACTGTGTCGACCGCAGCCACTCGTCGAAATTGCTCGTCTTAATGACTGTGCCTCGCCGCAGCTCAAAATTGCGCCGCATGAGATCCGGCCAGAGTGGAGTTTCATCCGGCTCGATGAAATAAACCGAACGAAAGGCGCTGTTGGCGTATCGCAGCCGGTCATGACCATCGTAGACGGCAATCAGCGTTTCGGTGCGTGAGGAAAGGTGCAGAAGCTGTTCGAATATCTCGTCCATACCGAACCCTGTCTGGTTGCCTTGGTATGAGATGGCGCAGAAACCCTATGAGAAAAGAGCCAGTCAGCAAGCAAAGGCGCCTCTAGTGATTACGGAAGCGTCAACGAGATGCCGTTTTCAATCGTGATTGGACATCGGCTGAGACCTGAGCGACGCTATTTTTGGGAGGCGGACCATCTATTTTTCCGGAGATAGGAGGCCGAGATGGAACAGTACGCACTCGATCAGTTGAAAACCATTGCAAAGGTCAGCACGACCTGCAAGCGCCTCGAAATGACGCGGCGCGAACGGCTTGAACGGTGGGCCGAAAGTCTCGAAGGCAGCCCGAGACCGTTTCTTAAGACGCTTCACGAAACCGAATATCAGCCGATGGCCGATCGGCTTGCTCTCAGGGATGACGGCACGCCGATCTCCGTTGCATTCGCTGATCCCATTCTGCGCGCGGCGGGAATGGAAAATGACAGCTATGGAGAAGCCAAACGGTTCTTCGACCTCGGCGATGAACAATTGCATGATCTTGTCTGCTTCTGCCATTTCGGTGAACGCGTCAGCGCGGCAGTCGTCGCTCGCCGTTTGCGGAAGATGTCAGGCTCCAAACCAAGTGGGTTTTTCGCTCAGCTTCGTGCGTTGTTTGCCTGATTGAGGCGAAAGGTCACCATCTGACGTGCTGGTCGGGGATGCATCGATCCCCGTCGCGGGTGGCACGCGCGACGCCCCAGGCCAGATCGGTCGGGTCGTTGCTCCTGCGGCGTCGACTGCCGCGGACATTTTGAGGGGCAGATTTCTGAAGCAGTTGGTTCCTGCTGGTCAACTGGCGGGTCAGGTCTTTTGCGCTGGCCGACCACCACGCCCCCGAGGGATTTGGGTCAAGGCGTTCACCAGCAGCACCCACTATGTCAGCGTGCTGGGGAAAGATGCCTCGCCGCGCGACTATCCAGTCAGGTAGACGCTTGAAGAGGCCGTATCGCTACTTACCGCCAGCTAACCACGCGCTTGCCATTGTAGGTGATTTAACGGAAAATCCTCGGCGTGGCCCTTGAGGCCTGGGCAGCCTGCCATGATCGGAGAACGCCGTGCCTCTGAAAAACATTTTGGCCGCAGCAGCAATCGTCTTCATGACACTCTCAGGATGCGCAACTAGTGGATCGTACAACACAACCTACGCACAGCCGCAGGGGATAGGCCCGGTTCGCGGGGAAATGGGCGGTTACTAGCCCATCCAAGGTGTTTCGACCGCTTGAGAAACACAGCCTGGCTGTTTACGACGAACCAACCTCGGTGCTCGATCCGATGACATGGTCGCTGTCCGCGGAAGAACGCATGACGGTGATGGTGGTGACCCACGAAATGGGCTTTGCCCGCGAGGGCGCGCAACGCGTGGTGTTCATGGATGCCGGCGCCATCGTCGAGAGCGGCGCGCCGGATGAATTCTTCGCCCACCCGAAAACCGACCGGTCGGGTCGTTGCTCCTGCGGCATCGACTATCGCTGACAGGCTGCTTCCTTGGGTCGAAGCCAACTGCGAGATCAATTGCCGGATCCTCAAGACGTGACCGGAGAAGGCCTCGTCTTTAGTCTCGAAGTGCTCCAGGCCTTTTTCGCCTTCACGCCTATAACCACCATCCTAGACATGGAATTCTCCACTAAAGATAATGGGATAGTCGAGAGGCGTAGGTTCCGTGCGACAGTAGGGCTTTAAGCCTCAATATTGTCGAGCATCGAATTCTTCAATCGTTTCGGGGTCCTGCTTATATTCCCATTGCACACCGTTCAGCCGGCGCCAGATTTGTCCCGATGGGTTTCGGGCGGCGCCGTTGACGAGTGGCACCGGAAAGAGTGTCTCGTGCTTGTGCCAGAGTGTGACGTCAGTGACCTTGGCCTGCTTGGGCTTCCGGAACAGGTTGAAAAGGAGTGCGAAGTCCATTGGCCGATTTTTCTCCAATGGACTCAACTATAAGGACATTTTGGGTACTTTCAAGTACTATAATTTTGCGAACCCGACGAGCGGAAAATAAAGAACGAGGATCACCGATGGGTGAGCGGCATCAGGTCAAGACTGGTGAGAATTTCTGGCCAGTTTTCGGCAGATAGGCCGTCGATGGCGACAACGCCGAGGAAACGTGACGAACCGGATGCGCGCCCGATTGCAGGGCTTCCCGGACGACTCAAAGTGAAACGCTCCTGATCGCTAGACCGCTCTTTCGGGCGATAGTAGATTGCACATATTAGAGATTGAAGATGAGCTGCGTGGGGACGCGTCATGGATCGGAAGCTTGCGGCGATCATGTCCGCAGACGTTGTCGGTTACAGCCGGCTGACGGCTCTGGATGAAGAGGGAACGATACGCGCGCTCGACAGAAGCCGCGAGCGGATCGGCAGGCTTGTCGCGCAATACGGCGGCCGCATCTTCGGTCTTGCTGGAGACGGCGTCATGGCCGAGTTCTCAAGCGCGGTTCAGGCCGTTCGCTGCGCGGTTCAGATCCAGCGTGACCTCACGGCAGACGAGGGCGAATCCGATGGCAGCTTGAAGTTTCGCATCGGCATCAACCTGGGAGACGTTGTTATCGCGGGCGACGATCTGCTTGGCGACGGCGTCAATGTCGCTGCGCGGCTGCAGTCCATTGCTGGATCGTCTGCGATATGTATATCCGGTCCGGTTCGCGACCAGCTCGGCGCGAAAACGGAATTCAGGGTTCGCAGCATGGGCAAGCGGGTCCTGAAAAATATCCCGACCGCCATCCCCGTTTTTCAGGTCGATTGGTCGACAGGTCCTGGAGCGACGAAGAGCGCTCGTTCGCCCTCGCCCGCTCCATCGGAAGATCCTTCCGGTCCTCCGGTCATCGCCATCCTTCCCTTCGCAAATCTGGCGACGGACGAGCTCTGGGAAAGGTTCGCTATCGGACTTGCAGCAGACATCATCGCCGATCTTGCGCGCTATCCCGACCTGGCCGTGATCTCCCGTCAGACGATGATCGCCTACAAGGGTTGCGAGAACGACGTCGTGTCGATCGGCAGGGAGTTGAAGGCCGACTACGTGGTGGAAGGAAATTTGCAGGCGACCGGAGATCGGGTGAGGATTTCCGTCCAACTCGTCGATGCTTCCAGCGGAGCTAGCCTGTGGAGTGCCCGGTACGACGAAACGGCCGGCAACGTCTTCGAACTGCAGGACGCCGTCACCGCGAGCGTGGTCAACGTCCTCGGGAATTGCTGCGGAAAGCTTCTAAGCTTCCGGCGCGACGTCCTCCGGCGCAAGAAGCCTGCGAGCCTGCAGGCCTACGACTGCTACCTCCTCGGCGAAGAGCACCTCGACCTTTTCACGCGAACCTCCAATGCAGAAGCCATCCGGTTCCTTTCGCGCGCGGTCCAGCTTGATCCAAAGCTCGCAAGAGCATGGACCGGCCTCGGCCTTGCCTACTCCACGGACGTCTGCAACGGATTTTCTGAAGACCCTGTTTCCTCGGTTCGGCGCTTCGAAGACTGTATCGAGAAAGCTCTGGAGCTCGATCCGCAGGATCTGGTCGCACGGCTTTGTATCGCAGCGTTCAGAGCTTTACGGGGTGACTTCGAGGGCGCTTCGCGCGATCATGAGATGGTCCTCAAAGCTGCTCCCCACGACGCCGATACCATCGCAATGCTGGCCGGCAATGTGGCGTTGGTCGCCGGCGAACCAGTGCACGGCTACGAGCTGGCCACGCGGGCCATCCGACTCAACCCTAACATCCCTTGGTATTATGGCATGCTGGGCCGCTGCTGCTTCGTAGCCGGCCTTTATGAGGAGTGCATCGCGGCCCTCAATCAGGCTCCGCCCCGATCGCCGGCGACGCTCCTGTTCATGGCGATGGCGGCCGGGATGCTCAACCGGGAAGAAGAGGCGGCTCGGTTCGTCTCTCGTCTGGAGGAGCCGTTCCCCGGATTCTCGGCGGAAGCGTTCATACAGGGGTATCCGGTCACGAATCCGAAGGCGCTCGCGGCAATCCGTGCTGGTGCCGACCAACTACGCTCGTGGCCACGAGCGGGGATTTGACTTTCATCCGCTGAACGGCGCCTCGTCGCCCGCAACCGCGCCTTCCTCGACCGCGCCACGTCACTTTTCGCAGAGCCGTCGGCCGCCGGAATATGGCTGATAGGTACAATCGGACGGCCGGAAGGAGCGGTAACTGCGCGAGCAGGCGGTGATATTGCAGGACTGTGTTGCGCCTTGACCATCGCTTGCCGCTCCTGTCGATAGCACTCCATTCGGCGTAGGTTCGGCCGTCGCTTGGCGCATGAAGTCCCGCCAAATATGCGCTGGAAGGGCGCCGCCCGTGACCCCCTTCATCGGCGTGTCGTCATCATTGCCAACCCAGACTCCGACGACCAGCGATTCCGTGAAGCCGACGAACCAGGCATCGCGATTGTTCTGGCTGGTGCCGGTCTTGCCGGCTGCAAACGAGCCGGGGTCTGCTCCACGCCCAGTGCCGCGCTCGACAACCAACTGCAGGAGCCCGAGGAGATCGGACTGGTAAGGCGAAAGATCGACATTCGGCTTTGATTGTGAGCCAACTCGAAACACGTTGGGCTGCCCTGCCGCTTGAAACTCGATGATGCCCCAGGGTTTAACAGGTGCCCTGCCGAGTTGGACAGACGCATAGGCGCTGGTGAGGTTAAGCAGATTTACTTCGGACGTCCCGAGCGCCAACGACGGCGTGCTGGCGAGGGGCGTATCGATGCCGAGCTCACGCGCTGCGGCAATCACATTGTCCAAACCAACCTCTTCGGCAAGCGCCACTGAAGCGGCATTGAGTGATCGCGCGAACGCCTCGGCAAGCGTAACCCAACCGCGATAGTTGCCACCGGAGTTTTCTGGCGACCAACCGTCTATGTCAATTGGCGCGTCCAGAACCTGGTCGGACAAAGTCAGTCCAGCTTTCAATGCTGCGTAATAGACGAATAGCTTGAAGGTGGAACCCGGCTGGCGCATCGCAGTGACAGCGCGATTGAACTGGCTCGCCTTGTAGTCGCGCCCGCCAACCATCGCGACGACCGCGCCGTCCGGGGTCATCGCAACCAACGCGGCCTGCGATGCTCCGACAGATGTTCCTTCACCGTCCAGGGCTCTTTTCACGACCCTTTCGGCGATTTGCTGCAATTGCGGCACCAGCGTGGTTCGCACCGTCGTCGAACCCGGCGAGGAGCCGGCGACTTCGCTCGCTTGCGGCGAAATCCAGTCGGCAAACCAGCTTCCCGAGCGCGGCGTCGGCGTCGTTGGATGCAGCTTGGCAAAGCTCGCCTTGGCCTCCGCTGCCTCTGGCATGGTAATCTTATCATTCGTCGCCATCGCGTCGAGAACGACCATGGTACGCTGCCGGGCGCCTTCGAAATTGTCGATGGGATTCCATTGACTTGGCGCCCGCAGCAATCCCGCCAGCATCGCCGACTCCGGCAGGTTAAGGGCGTCGATATCCTTGTTGAAATAAATCCGCGCGGCGGCAGGCATGCCGGTAGCGCCCGCGCCAAGATAGACGCTGTTGAGATAGCGCGTCAGGATTTCCCGCTTGCCGAGCTTCCACTCCAGCCAGACTGCGATCACAACCTCCTGTATCTTTCGCTTTATCGTTCGATCGCTATCGAGGTATTGGAGCTTGATGAGTTGCTGGGTGATCGTGCTGCCCCCCTCCACCACCGAGCCAGCCTCCAAATTCCGGAGAAACGCCCTTCCGATCCCTCTTGGATCGACGCCGAAATGATCCATGAACCGGCGGTCCTCAATTGAAAGGACGGCATCGATCAGACGCGGTGGGAACTGGTGGTATTGCGCATATGGCCCTTGATAAGGTCCCTGCCTTACGAGCGGCGCACCGTCGGCGGTTTCCAGCACAACGATAGGCTTTAACGTCCCGTCACGGATCTCGCTCCAGGGCACGTCCTTTAGTGCCCACACCAGCACGCTGCATACGAGGAGGCAGACAAGCAAGGCCGACCCCATAGCGAATTTCCACCAGTTCGCCGGAAGCCATCGGCGTCGGCGACTTTCGCGCGGCTTGGAATCCCGATCGCGAATGCCGCGCCCGGCTTTGGCCAGAGCAGTCGTCATCCATTTGGCGGGAGCTGATATGGCTACCAGCCGCATCGACCTCCTTAGCTTCGTTCTCAAAAACGAAGCCATCGTCTTGGTCTTCGCCAAAGCAGAACTTGCCTTCAAATCGTGGCGCAGCGCACGCAATAGATTGCTCGCAGCCTGTCGAGTTTGCACGAAAGTTCCGTGGGGGAGTTGCGGGTTGTCGCCTTGGGCGATTCCTGGCGAATCCGAGGCGGCCGCTTGCGTCGCCGAATCTGCTGGCTGATTGCGACCCGTGCTCGAGTTGCCAACGCTTTCGCCTGAGGATTCGGGAGGATTGGGCATCGGTTACCGCTAAAAGGCCAACGTGGCATGAACTTTATAGCCGGGCGATGCCGAGTGTTCTACCGTAAAAGGTCCCATAGGCTTCTGTATGAAACGAAGCCGGCTCTCATTCGCGCGATCATCGCCACGGCCGACGTAACGCGTGCTCCGGTGAAGACTGTGGTCATTGAGAAGTCCGGCCTGTCTGAATGTGTTTGATTTACTCGGCAGCGCCAAGGACGGCCATCAACCCCGCCCCGATCCAACATACGAGCGCTAAACGAACCTGCCTCTTGCGCTCCAGTTCCCGTTCTGTCGCCGTCTGTGCGAGATCGAACACTTGTGAGACAACTGGGACGATTTTCGTAACCGGTGTTCCGATCCCACATTGTCCTCGCCGCCCTGATCTGTGATCGCCTTTCCATGGACGAGCAACGGGAGTTTCTCCATGGAGAATACATTGGAGGTTCTCACGACCAGGAAGTCTGGACGTGAGGTTCACCGGCGGTGGCCGGACGAGGTCAAGGCTCAGATCGTTTCGGAGAGCCTTCGGCCCGGCGCGATGGTGAATGAGGTCGCAGAGCGCCATGGCTTGAAGCCGAACCACCTTTCCACCTGGCGGACAGCGTCAGGGCAAATTGGTTCTGCCTGCACCCGAGGATGCGGTGGAGTTCGCAGCGGTGATCGTCGATCCACCTGTTTTGGAGCCGCCGATCAAGAGTAAGCGCGATTTTCCATGCGCATTGACGGCTGCGACGTCGGCCTCTTCGCCTCGCTGTGGCAACCCGGTGAGCACATGGCGCAGCCAAGTGAGTGGATCGACGCCACAGGCGCGGCAAGTCGGCATCAAACTATAGATCACTGGCTCGCCTTGGCTCCGTCAGCGGTGTCGCTGAACAGCCACGATTTTCTTCCGGTGGCAAAAACTCTGATGTCGCGTTCCAGAATGTTGTTATCGGATCGGCACCGGTGGCAAAATCCGCCAGGAACTGATTGTTGCAACCTGGCCGGATCTCTCCGTTGTGCGGCTACGATGGCCGCCGGTAAAATGAAACCGAGCCAGTTGCTCCGAAAACTCGCATCCTATCCCCGGCAGAACGATCTGGCGGTTGCGCTGCGGGTGGTTGGCCGCGTCGAGCGGACACTCTTTATCATAGAGTGGATCCTCGACACGGACATGCAGCGGCGTGCCGAGATCGGCCTCAACAAAGGGCGAGGTTCCGCCGGAACTATTGGCGCATATCTCTCCGCTGGGTTGGGCACACATATTACTGACCGGCGAATATCTCTGGCTGAAGGGAGCAAAGGCTTAGAGTGTCATTTCGCCCCCAGCCGGAACCGACCCCTTTTATCGGATCGACATGCGGTAGCAGTGCTCTATCATCCGTCCTCTAAGGTTAAGATCGGTCATGCCAAATCTATCGACGTAGCCCAGCCCCAGGGCGAGTATTCCCTGCCCGGCGACGTTGCCCGGGTTGTGGCTGTAGTGAGCTACGGCCATTTCCTCTTCCTTCGTATAAGTGGCAGGGCCTTGCAGCAGAGAGACAATCGACTGGCCTCGGGCATTCAGCAATCCGGCTTCGCTTGCCAATCCGAGTTCAACCAATTTGGCTTTTGTCTCTTTGAAGGTTGACGGCGTCGTCTTTTGAAAATGTTCAAGCACGGCCTTAACTTCTTCGTCGGTGAAATTGGCATGCTCCATGGAATGATCCTCTATACTCTCAAAACAGGAAATCCGTAAAAACCCTGTATAGAACCAGGGATATACCCGTGTCTCCTCCGAAAGCCAGACCCTGGCTGCCCAGCTCGAGCCACTCCAACAACGTGACCTGTCGGCTTAGGCCGCAGAGGTTTAGGAGAGGTTGAACGGCAGCAGGTCGCCGATGTCGGCTGCTTCTTCGCGCTGCGGCAACTCAGTGAGCACTGGCGCAGCCAGGTGAGCGGGTCGACGCCACAGGCGCGGCAGGTCAGCATCAAACTGTAGATCACGGCGCTGGCCTTGGCTCCGTCAACGGTATCACTGAACAGCCAACTTTTTCTGCCGGTAGCACTTAATCGAAAGAATGCTCTTTTCGCCGGGCATGACGTGGGCGCGGAGAATTGGGCTACCATTGCCTCGCTGATCGAGACCGCCTTATGCCGCGCGCGGCATAAACACGTTTATGCCGACCGGCGAACTATGCCGAGTGCGTCTTCTGGCAGGAACGGCAAACCGTGCGTTCCGAGCCAGTTTGGCGGGTCGCCGTTGTTTGGCACTCGGCATAGTTCTCATGCTCAGAGGGTGTTCAGGAATTCCAGAAGCCGGTCGCTTGGTCGAAATCGCTCGGCCTTGGCGCCTTCGTACGGCTTCAGCTTTGCGAGTGCAGATTCCTTCAGTTCGAGATGCGCATGAAGATAGGTCAACGTCGTTTCCATCGCTTCATGGCCCAACCACAGGGCAATGACGGAGCAGTCGACGCCCGCCTGCAGCAACTCCATGGCAGCAGAGTGCCGCAAGACATGGGGCGACACCCGCTTTGAGCGAAGGGAGACGCAGTGCTCACGTGCTTTGGCGACATATTTGTTCAGCAGTGCCTGCACGCCGTCGGCGCTGAGCCTGCCACCGTGCGTATTCGGAAAGAGGGCTGTTGAGCCTCGCTTCCCTGGTTCCTTGAGCCAATAACGGAGGGCTTGCTGTGCAACCTTTGTGAGCGGCGTACTTCGCTCTTTGCGGCCCTTGCCGATGCATTGCACATGCGCACCGCGGCCGAGCATTACCGAATCTCGGTCAAGGTCGATGATCTCCGAGACCCGCAGCCCCGTTTGGGCGGCCAGTAACAGCAGAGTGTAGTCGCGGCGTCCCAGCCACGTGCTTCGATCCGTGCAGTCCAGGATCGCTTCAATCTCGGGCCTAGTTAGAAACTGAAGCTGCCGCTTGTCACATCGCTTGCTGGGGATCGCGAGCACACGCTGAATGTGGGCGCTATGTGCCGGCTCCTCGAACGCCGCATATCGGAAGAAAGAGCGGATGGCTGTAAGGCGGAGATTCCGGGTCCGCACCGAGGCGGATCTCTTCGTCTCAAGATCCTCCAGGAATGCGCCGATGAAGGGAGCGTCCAAATCCCGCAGCGTCAACTCCGATGGGGATCTCCCAAGGCGCGTCTGTGCGAACGCAAACAGGAGCCTGAAGGTGTCGCGATAGGAGGCGATGGTGTTAGAACTTACACCTCGATGCTTCATGAGCCGATCTGTGAACCACCGCTCGATCAGCACGGCCAGGTCTTTCGTGCGTCTCATGACCGTACCTCCCAGCGCTTATTCAATCGCCGTACGGCATGGTTCATCAGTTCCGGCGTGGCGGACAGATACCAATAGGTGTCGCGAACATTCGCATGGCCGAGGAAGGTCGAGAGAACCGGCAGCTCGCGTTCCACATCTTCGCCGGCGCGATGCCAGTTGATCAGGGTCTGGACGGCGAAACGGTGACGAAGATCATGAATCCGTGGGCCATCTCGTTTCCCCTCCTGCCGTAATCCGATTTGCCGAGATAGTCGCCAGAACACGCGGTGCACGTATTGATGCAGCAATCTGCCGCCCTGTTCGGCGACGAAGAAATAGGGACTACGCGGCGTACCAAGGTGTGCATCGCGTCGGGCGGCATAGCCTGAAAGGACAGCAATTGTCGTGGCATGCAGCGGCACCAGCCGTGACTTGCCAAACTTTGTCTCTCGGATGGTGAGGACGCCCTGGTCGAGATCTACATCGGCCCGGAGCAGGCTGAGCGCTTCGGAATGGCGCAGTCCGGCGACCGCTATCAGCCCGAACAGGCAGTGATATGTCCAGCGCCGCAGGGCGTTGGCCGGCGGCAACGACAGTGCTGCCGCCAGAAGTGCCTGAATCTCGACCTCACTATAGATGTAGGGTTTTGTCCGCCGTGCCGGCGCCACAGCGTCGCTCGGTGGCACTTCCGTCAAAGGATCGAAATGACTGAGGTGCTGGGCAAAGCAGCGCACATCAGCCAGTCGGATTGACCAACTCGGCTGCCGGCCCATCGAGGTGACCCACTCCATTGCCAGGTCCGCCGTGATGGTCTCGGCGCCGCGGGCTTCCATGAAAGCGACGAACTCCGACAATCGTTTTGCCGGACCGTCATATTTGTATCCCAGCCCTTGGCGCATGCCGATGTAGCGCTCAAGCGCGGTGCGAAGCCGGCTCATTGGACACCTCCCGGCCAGGGTAGGCTCAGTTCCCGCAGCTTCTCAATATCGAGCTTTGCATAGATTCTTGTACTGTCGATGCTTCGATGGCGGAGCAGTTGACCGATCTCGGCAAAGCTGGCGCCCGACCGCAAAAGGTCGGTCGCAAGGCTGTGGCGGAAAAGATGGGCACCGTGATGCGCATAGCCGTCAATGCCTGCCCGTTCGAGTGCCTGCTTCGCGATCATCGTGATGGCGCAGCCGGAGGCAAAGCCCACATGCGGCGCAAGTGTTCGCAAGAAGACTCGCCGACATGCCGAAGCTGGGCGCCCATGCCGGATATAAGCGACGATCGCTGTTCCGACGTCGTGACGCAGCGGCATAGTCGCTTGTCGTCGTCCCTTTCCGTGTACGAGGATCGTGCCCGACTGCCAGTCGATATCGTCAAGATTGAGGGTGGCCACTTCGCTGGCGCGCAAACCGAGCTTGGCGAGGATCATCAGAACCGCATAGTCCCGACGACCCATTGCCGTCGTCCGATCGCAGGCATCGAGAACCTTCTGGACTTTCTCGGGCGGCAGGAAGGTTGGAAGGCCGGCAAGTCGCCAGCGGCGGATGGACGGCACACAGTCAGCGAGCGGCGTCGAGATGAAGCCCTTCAGATGCAAATAGCGCAGGAAAGCACGCACAACCCCGCACATGGCTTTGCCACTGTCGGCGGAACCGTCGAGCGCATGTCGCTCGACATAACCGATAACGATCTCCGGGGTGAGCGCTGCAAACTCGTCTGCGCCGAAAGGACACACCTCCCGGAGAAATCGAAGCGACAGAAGCTTGTGGCTCCCCACTGTCGCGGCGGCGAGCCCTCTCTCATTCGAGAGATATTGCCCGAATACATCGACGATCATCTCGTGCTCACTGCGCTGAATCGGAAGCGCGGCTGGTATTAAGCCTTTCTCCCGTAACGCCAAAAGCAAGCGGCGGAGCGCCGATCGATCGCCCGAGTCGGGCTTCCAGTGTTTGAAACGATGCTCAAGAAAGCGGTCGGCGTGAACCTCATTCAAATCCTGCGGAGCATGTCCATTGCCAACATGCCAGTCCATCAGATCCCGAAACAGGCTCAGCGACCGCCACGTGCATTGCCGCCCCAAACCTTCGTTCGACATTTTGGCGGCGTAAACGCCCGCAAACTCCCGATACGGACCGTAGACCAGCTTCCGGTATAGGGCGCTGCGATTCAAATAGTCAGTTGCGTTCATGTGTCCTCTCCTTCGCGACAATTGCGACGGAGAGACCCTAAGCTATGCCGACTAGGCGGCCGCTATGGTGCTGGAAACGTTGGCAAAAAGTTGATTAATCGGCATAGTTCGCCGGTCGGCATAAACCTGCAAGCTCAATGCCATCGATCCATTCGCATATCTGGCCAGCACACTCACCGCCATCGTCAACGGTCACAAACAGCGCCGGATCAATGAGCTTTTGCCTTGGAGCTTCAGTAGCAAGCACACCCCGTGATGCTCAGGGGCCATTGCGAAAGCCCGTCATGCGTGCAAGATATTTTCCCATGTGTTCAGTCGTATTGATTCGAGATTGGTACCATGATCGTTACGGAAGAGGTGTTTTCGCGCTTTCGCGATAAGGGAAAGGTGCCGGTACGCAGTCTGCCGTCGAGCCTCTTTTCGCAGACAGGCGATTTGTTTTTCAAGAATGACGCCGCCCCGCTGTCCCAATTTCCGAGCGATGTCCGCGAGGTTATACACGTGGTGCCCGTCTTAGCATTCTTGCAGACCGTCCCTCCACTTTCGGATGAACGTGAATGGATCGCGTTGCACCATCAATGTGGCGGATATCACTGTTTGGAAGTCGCGATGGTTGCGACAATTCTCACACCGAATGTGACGATCAAAGACAAGCTCGACCAAATCGGAAAGCAGTTCTACTTCGCACAACACGGAAACCTTGAGCCAGGCAACATGTTGGCATCCTCTATTTCAGCATATTCGACAGCACTAAGCGCAATCGGCCTTGATTGCGAGTGCACATGGCGAAGGCTTTCAGAAGGGCTCTACCCTATCGATTGCACTCAGGAAAATCTCAACAAGGTCGCTTCCGATGCGCCCTCCCTAGATATGCTGGCAGATTGGCAGGGATTTACCCGGGCGCGGTACAGCACGGACCCAATCATCCTATTGCTGGCAAGCAATAGCGACTGATTGGCCGTCTCACGCGCTAGTGTGAGCAGCACACCGCTCACCGATTTTCGCCGATCCGCTGATCACTTCTCGCAAAGTTTGGCCAAGTTCTTCTCCAAACTTCGCCGCAGGGCGCCAGAGATTTCAGTCTCCAGTCCTTTGACGATGTCGCCGAACCGGCCACCGGTCTTCACGATCTCGACGGAGGTGTCAGTCATCTTGCAGGTCGCCAGGTCGACCTTCAGACGAACCGCGGCGGTTGCTGAAAACCCTCCTTCGACCAGCGCTTCGGCTGAGGTCTTGCAAGCAAGAGTGCCCCGGGCGCTCGCCTCCGCGGTGTCGCCATTCACCGACAATTCCAGGTTCTCGATCTTCACGGCATCGAGCTTGTCGATGCCGACCTCCACGCTGATGCCGAATTTCGACACCTTGGCCTTCAAAGACCTGCATGGCTGCGCGTCTCCGATGACCCTCTCCAAGGCATTCGGTGCCTGGGCGTTGGCGAAGGAGCATGGCTGGAGGAGAAAGGCTCCTGCCGCCAGCAGGCCCAAACAGTTCCACATCGCTTTCTCCCTTTCTCCGATCTCACCGCGTTTTCCATGGATGCATCGTAACCGTATCCCGCTCCCGCGTTGTTCTCGTCGCCGTGAACTGTGATCGACAATGCGTGGATGAGCAACGGGAGTTTCAGCGCTACCTCCCATGGCGCCATCTGATTGCTGCTTCCGTCCGATTGCAGGCGCCAAGTGGCAACTTTTGCTTGGCAAAAGGCCGAACGGCCAGGTCATCCGGAAGACTGGCGTTATGACGATCGTGCTCAAGGGTGGTATCGTCGTTTCCGGCGACGGCATCGCTATCCGGTTTCCCGTTCAACTGTTGGTCCTGCGCGAAGTCGTCTAGGGTCGGGCATCCCGAAAGTAATGCGCATCGACGTTCTAAAGGTGAGCGCCAGTTACTAGAGATGATATGCTGGCCTTGTCACGCCGGCGGTAAACTTGCACGCGGAAGGCCGCACAAGACAACAGGTCATCGATGCTGATGATCGAAAACTATCGGACCGGTTTGCCCTGGAATATCATGCGTCGACGCAAGCCCCTGGTGACGGGATTACGTCGCGTCCGATTTTCAGGAGGGTGGCTCTAGATTCGATGCGCCCCGACCCCTAGCGTGCCGGCGCCCGCCTAGTTGGTACCGTCCCTCACCTGAGTTCCCTTCAACTGCTGCGGCGGATCGAAGCCCAGAGGTCGTGGTATCGTCGAAGCCGTCAATTGCGAGAATCCGTTGAGGGCGGCATTGAGGCTTTGACGACGGTGGCGGACCGGCCGCGAGCCCCTTATACATCACGGCACGACACATGTGAGGCTGTCCAGGACCCGTCAGCAGATTCAACAAGTTGCGAAGTGTGCGACCTCATGAACCGCTTTCCCTCCCGCTATTGAGGGCCAGCGCGGAACTGATGCAATCGAGCAAAACCTGTTCGCCAAATGGTTTTGTCAGGCAGCCCACGATGTCCGCGCCCAACGCAGACGCGCGCACGTTCTTTTCCGGAAAGGCGGTGATCAGAACAGTCGGAATGCTCTTGCCCAGCGCGACGAGCCGGCGATGCAGATCGAGCCCGCTCATTCCGGGCATATTGATGTCCGTCACGAGGCAGGCCGTGCGGCGGATATGAGGGAATCTCAAGAAATCATCCGCGGATGAAAAGGTTTCGGCATCAAATCCCATCGACCTCAAGAGCCCCTTGATAGCCTCCCGCATCGACTCGTCGTCGTCGACGATCGCAATCAGAGGTCTCTTGGTTGGCACTGCCGCCTCCCAACTTCGCCGATCAGCATCATGCCGAATTAGCGTTGTGGCGCGCTCGACTGGAAGATTTTAGTATTGAACGGCGACAAAGGCAGCGCAAGCTATACGATCGTATAGAGTATCTAAGACTTGTGGAGCGAGCTGGGTCTCTGCCCAAAAAGCGCCCGTGCTCCGATTGGATATTCCGGTGAAGGATTTCTTTTCGATTGTACGCAGCATGCTCGATCACTCGGCACAGCATCGCAAGTGCTTGAGATTTGCTTGCCTAGCGCCGCCCGATACTTGCGGCACGCGTCCCTTGTGACGGTAGGCGGCATCAGCACGCCATGGCAGTCTCCAGGACGCGCAAGCGCTTTTGGAGACCGCCCGCATCTAGCCTTGTGGCCGAGGTGATTATCGCGCATTCTGGTGTGCGAAGAAAAGCCGCTTCGGCACTAGCGAAGGAGAGAGGAGGAGTGTTCTCATCGCGTGACTGGCGCTCCGCTGGTTGGGCTTTGCCCGCTGCTGCTGCGGTGGGGGTGGACAGTATATATCCCAAGACGTCGATTCACCTTGAGGGCCCTGACGATTGACCGAGGCGCCAGCAACCATCATTGTCATCGATGATGACCCGGAAATCCGCGAGGCGCTTGGCAGTCTGCTGCGTTCCGTCGGCTTTGCCGTCAATCTCCTCGCTTCGGTGGGCGACTTCCTCAGGTCTGAGCGACCCGACGGACCGACCTGTCTCGTGCTCGATGTCCGGCTTCCGGGGCAAAGCGGCCTTGATTTTCAACTCGAGCTTTCGCGAGAAAATATTCAGCTGCCGATCGTCTTCATCACCGGGCACGGCGACATTCCCATGTCCGTCCAGGCGATGAAAGGGGGCGCGGTCGAGTTCCTGACGAAACCGTTCCGAGATCAGGATTTGCTCGACGCCGTTAACGTCGGCTTGGCGCGCGACCGCGTGTGGCTTGAAAATGAAAAGGCATTGGCGACGGTGCGCGCGCGTTTCGATAGCCTGACCCCGCGGGAGCGCGAGGTGATGGCTTTGGTGGTGACCGGAAGACCCAACAAGCAGATTGCCGGCGATCTAGGCGTGAGCGAGATTACAGTGAAGGTTCACCGCAGCCAGGTCATGCAGAAGATGGGCACCAGATCCCTGCCCGAACTCGCGCGTATGGCTGATAAGCTGATGCTCGCTCCGGGAAAGCCGCAAACGCACTCATAAAGGTCTTGGCCGCGCGTATAGGCCAACCCAACTAATTGGTTATCGATTCTTCCTGATGGCCAATAGCCCAGGGGGGAGCCCCTGCTCTATTGTGCGCGTTCCTTTCCTCCCATCCTCCCAGGCCGGATCGCCACCGATCGGCCCGCCTTGGCCTCCCACCCCATGGGAGGCTTCTTTTTCGCCTCAGCCCGGCAAGACACTTTCGACTCCAACACCGACAACGAATCGCAACCGACGGCACGACGATCTGCGGAGAGGATTAGCTCGGACCATCACCGCAGTCATTGTCGAGGACCAGGATGACTTCGCCGACATGACTCGCTGAGCAGAAGTTCGCTGATGGGGATCGGTGCCGGTATTCCAAAGTATCGCGAAGGCGAAACCACAGTATAATTTCCCGTCGTCCCTTCCGTCGCTAGACTCTATCCGTTGCCTCCGGAGACAGGTAGCGAATCCCCCCGTTGCTACCCACTAAGCTTCGGCGCTCCCTCCATCCGAAGCTCTGCGGGTCCACGACCCGCCCGACCGCCCAGCAGCCGCTGGGCGGTCTTTCGTAGAGGCGGACCACGCATCGAACGGGTGGGTGGCCGCTCGTTGTTGGGACGAACAGGCGAGATGTGGTAAGAAGGTCCAGGTGGTCGCGGCTCGTCATATGTGCTCGCTTTGGCCAATTTGACGGGACGGATCTCCGAAACGAAAGTGGCGTGCCAGATGCGACAGGCGAAATGCCGAAGTCGGCAAGCAGGCACATCCTCTTTCTTCGGCGTTGGTGGAGATGAGTTTGGAGGTTCTTTGGGAGGACGGTGATCGCGTGTTCCACCGGGAACGGCGCCTAGGTGCCGACGGCAAGTGGACCCCGGTACTGATCGTGCTTTCGGCCCTCGAGTACCCGACACCTTCGAGCCTCGGCCGCCTCGACCATGAATATGGGTTGAAGGACGAGCTTGATTGTGCATGGGCGGTGCGACCGCTTGAGTTGGTGCGCGAAGGCGGCCAGACGATGCTGGTGCTTGAAGATCCGGGCGGCGAGCCGCTCGCCCGGCAGCTCGGAATGGCGATGGAAACGGGACTTTTCTTGCGCCTCGCGATCGGCATCGCCGCGGCGCTGGGGAAGGTCCACCAGCGCGGTCTCGTCCATAAGGACATCAAACCGGCCAATATCCTGGTAACGAGCACGGGCGCCGAGGTGCGGCTAACCGGCTTCGGGATCGCCTCGCGCCTCTCCCGCGAGCGGCAGGCCCTCGAGCCGCCCGAAGTGGTCGCCGGAACGCTTGCCTATATGGCCCCCGAACAGACCGGGCGCATGAACCGGTCGATCGATTCCCGCAGCGACCTTTATGCGCTCGGCGTGACCTTTTACGAAATGCTTACCGGGAGCCTGCCCTTTTCCGCCTCAGACCCAATGGAATGGGTGCATTGCCACATCGCACGGCAACCGACACCGCCCAACGAGCGGGTGGCGGATGTTTCACCGGCGGTATCGGCCATCGTCATGAAGCTGCTCGCCAAGACGGCCGAGGAACGATACCAGACGGCCGCGGGCGTCGAGCACGATCTGAGGCGCTGTCTCAGCCAATGGGAAATGCGGTGCCCGACCGACGCATTCCCGCTCGGCGAACGCGATATCCCGGACCGCCTGCTGATTCCCGAGAAGCTGTATGGGCGGGACCACGAGGTCGAGACCTTGCTCACCGCCTTCGACCGCGTGGTGTTGAGCGGGGCGCCGGAGTTGGCCTTGATCTCTGGCTATTCCGGCATCGGCAAGTCGGCGGTGGTCAATGAACTCCACAAAGTTTTGGTGCCACCGCGGGGCCTGTTTGCGTCCGGCAAGTTCGATCAGTACAAGCGCGACATTCCGTATGCGACCCTGGCACAGGCTTTTCAGAGCCTTATCCGGGGGCTTCTCGCGAAGAGCGACTCTGATTTGGCACTCTGGCGCGAGACCCTGAGAGAGACGCTGGGGCCGAACGGACGGTTGATGGTCGATCTCGTCCCCGAACTGAAGCTCATCATCGGCGACCAGCCGCCGGTGGCTGAACTTCCGGCACCGGACGCGCAACGGCGGTTCGAGCTGGTATTCCGCCGTTTTATTGGTGTCTTCGCCCAGCCCGAGCATCCGCTGGCACTGTTCCTGGATGACCTGCAGTGGCTTGACACGGCGACACTCGATCTGCTGGAAGACCTCCTGACGCGGTCGGATCTGCGACACCTGATGCTGGTTGGTGCCTATCGCGACAACGAAGTAAGCGCCGCCCATCCGCTGATGCGGACGCTTCGCGCAATCAAAAGCGCCGGCGGCAAGGTCGCGGAGATCACGCTTGCGCCGCTTACAAAGGGTCATCTGCGGCAGTTGATCGCGGATGCGCTCCACTGTCAGCCCGATCGTGCGGCCCCGCTCGCACAAATGATGCACGACAAGACTGGCGGCAATCCGTTCTTCGTCCGTCAGTTTCTATTTTCGCTCGCCGAGGAAGGAATGCTCACCTTCGATCATGACGCGGCATGCTGGTCCTGGGATCTCGGTCGCATTCACGCCAAGGGATACACCGACAACGTCGTGCACCTCATGATCGGCAAGCTCGCGCGCCAGCCGCTCGAAACGCGGGAGGCGTTGCAGCAGTTCGCCTGTCTTGGAAACATCGCTGATACCACGATGCTTTCACTCGTCCTCGGGATCCCGGAGGAACAAGTCGCCGGGGCCTTATTGCCCGCCGTCGCTCATGAGCTGCTCGAGCGGCTGCCAGACGCCTACCGGTTCGTCCACGATCGCGTTCAGGAAGCGGCCTATTCGCTGATCCCGAAGGAGCGACGCGGCGAGTTGCACCTTCGCATAGGGAGACTGCTTGCGGCGAACACCGCGCCGGAGTTGGTTGACGATTATGTCTTCGAGATTGTCAGCCAGCTCAATCGGGGAGCCGCGCTGATCACGTCGACCGACGAGCGCGAGCAACTGGCCGAGTTCAATCTGCTGGCTGGCAAGCGCGCCGAGGCGTCGACGGCATACGCCTCGGCGCTCAACTACTTTGTCGCCGGCACGACGCTGCTGCCGGATGACGCGTGGGAGCGCCAGCGCCAGCTGATCTTCGCGCTTGAGCTGAACCGAGCCGAATGCGAGTTCCACCTGGGCGCGCTGCCGGACGCGGAGGAGCGGTTGGCACGGCTTTCCACTCGTGCTCTCTGCTCCGACGACCAGGCTGCCGTCGCCTGCCTGCGCATCGATCTCTATGCCGCGCTCGGTCAGACCAGTCGCTCCGCCGCGGTCGGTCTCGACTATCTGAGGCAGCATCTCGGCGTCGACTGGTCGCCGCATCCGGCCGACGAGGAGGTGCAAAGAGAATACGACCGGATATGGTCGGGGCTCGGGAGCCACGCGATCGAGGAGCTCATTGACCTGCCGCTGATGAGCGATCCGGCGTCCTCCGCGACACTGGATATTCTCACGCGGCTCGTTGGGGCGGTATGGCACACGGATGCGAATCTGGCATGCATGGCAATCTGCCTAGCTGTGAACCTGAGCCTCGAGCGAGGCAACAGTGACGGCTCCTGCTACCATTATGTGTCGCTTGGCTATATTGCCGGACCGCGCTTCGGCGACTATGAGGCCGGATTCCGGTTTGGTCAGCTAGGCTGCCGTCTGGTCGAAACGCACGACCTGAATCGCTTTCAGGCCAGGACTTACAAAGACTTCGGGGCACACGTCATACCGTGGACGAGACATGTCCGAATCGGCCGCGACATCTTGCAGCGAGCGCTTGACATCGCCAACCAGAGCGGCGACCTCACGTTTGCCGGATACAGCCATGTCAGCTTGAACTCGAATCTGCTGGCGGCTGGCGATCCGCTTATCGAAGTGCAACGCCAAGCGGAGATTGGCCTCGCGTTCGCGCGGGAGGTGCGGTTCCAGTTCGTTGTGGACCTCGCCAGCGCGCAGCTCGGACTCGTCCGGACACTGCGGGGGTTGACCGGGAAATTCGGCTCCTTTGATGACGACGGATTTGACGAAGTTGAGATCGAGCGCCGGTTTTCCGAAAATCCGAATCTCGCGGAAACCTGTTACTTTGTCAGAAAACTGCAGGCGCGTTTCTTCGCGGGCGACCATGAGGCGGCCGTGGATGCCTCGTTGCGGGCGCAGAGACTGCCGTGGACTTCGGTGGCGCATTTCGAGGAAACGCCGGAGCATCATTTCTACGGCGCCTTGGCCCGCGCCGCATGCTGCGACTCCACCACGGCCGACCAACGGGCGCGGCATACGGAGGCTCTGGTCGCCCACCACCGACAGCTTGAAATCTATGCGAAGAATTGCCCGGAGAACTTCGAGAACCGAGCAGCGCTCGTCGGCGCCGAGATAGCACGCCTTGAAGGCCGCGAAATCGACGCGGCGCGCCTTTACGAACAAGCGATCCGCTCGGCGCGCGCAAACGGCTTCGTTCATCATGAAGCCCTCGCATATGAACTCGCCGCCCGCTTTTATGCACGGGGAGGCTTCGAGGACTTCGCTCGTCTTTATCTCCGCAACGCGCGTGGCTGCTATCTGCGCTGGGGTGCCGACGGCAAGGTGCGACAACTCGACCAACTCTATCCCGACCTGAGAGGGGAAGAACGTGCTCCCGCTCCAACGAGCACCATTGGTGCACCGGTCGAACAACTTGATCTCGCTACCGTTATCAAAATCTCGCAGGCCGTGTCGGGAGAGATTGTTCTTCAAAAGCTGATCGACACGGTCTTGCGCACCGCCGTTGAGCAGGCGGGCGCCGAGCGCGGCCTATTGATCCTGCCGCGTGGGGGTGAGTCACGGATCACGGCGGAGGCCACGACGGGTGGCGAAACGGTCGTGGTGCGGATGCGTGACGAGATCGTGACAGGGACAACCCTGCCGCAATCGCTCCTTCTTTATGTCTTGCGCACAAACGAAAGCGTTGTTCTCGACGACGCCATGGCTCACAATCCATTTTCCAAGGACCCCTACATTTGTCGCCACCGGGCTCGTTCCATTCTCTGTGTTCCGTTGCTCAATCAGGGCCAACTCGCGGGGGTACTCTATCTTGAGAACAACCTCGCCCCCCGGGTCTTCGCGCCGGCCCGGATCGTCGTGCTGAAGCTGCTCGCATCTCAGGCAGCTATCTCACTGGAGAATACCCGGTTGTACCGCGATCTCGCTGAACGCGAAGCCAAGATCCGTCGCCTCGTCAAGGCCAACATCATCGGGATCGTCATCTGGAATATTGAAGGTCGCATTCTTGAGGCCAACGACGCGTTCCTCCGCATGGTGGGATACGACCGAGAGGATCTTGCCTCGGGCCGGCTTTGCTGGACGGACCTGACACCGCCCGAATGGCGCGACCGCGATGAACGGACCGTCGCGGAGTTGAAGGTGATCGGGTCGGTCCAACCCTTCGAGAAGGAGTATTTTCGGAAAGATGGCAGCCGTCTGCCCGTGCTGATGGGCGGTGCTCTCCTAGAAGAAAGCAGGAACGAAGGTGTTTCTTTCGTCCTCGATTTGACGGAGCGCCATCAGGCCGAAGAGGCGTTACGGGAGAGCGAGGAGGCCTTGCGCGAAGCGCTGGGGCAACTTGCCCACGCAAACCGCGTCGCCACGATGGGGCAGCTCACAGCCTCGATCGCCCATGAAGTCAATCAGCCGCTCGCCGCGTCGCTCACTAACGCCCAGGCGGCCTTGCGCTGGCTCGGTAACCGTCCGCCGAATCTGGAGGAGGTGACTCAGGCGCTCGGCCGGATTGTCGAGAACGCCAATCGAGCCGGCGATGTCATTGGCCGGATCCGTGCCTTGGTCAAGAAGGAACCCCCTCGCAAGGGGCAATTCGACCTCAACGAGGCCATTCGTCACGTGATTGCCCTGACCGGCGGTGAAGCGCTCCGGCAAGGCGTCACGCTGCGGACCCAATTCGCGAGGAGCCTCCCGTCGGTGGAAGGGGATCGTGTCCAGTTGCAACAGGTGATCCTAAACCTCATCATGAACGCCATCGAGGCGATGAACGGCGTTAATGAGGAAGAGCGCGATTTGCTGATCAGCACCGGGACAGGCTCGGGGGGCGTAGTCGTCACGGTGCGCGACTCGGGTCCAGGCCTGGACCCGCAAAGCATGGACCGCATTTTCGAGGCCTTCTACACGACCAAATCCAGCGGCATGGGTATGGGCCTGGCGATCTCCCGTTCGATCATCGAGGCTCACGGGGGCCGGATGTGGGCCAATGCTAATGAGCCTCGTGGGGCAGTGTTTCTGTTCACCCTGCCTCTAGAACGAGACGAAATCCACGCAGCGAATGCCGACCAAATCACAATGCTGGGAAAATAAGGCCAACAACTGTCTGAAGCTTTCGCAGAGCTGCTCTCGGCGAAGTGTGGAAGCGTCGGCGGGCCTCTCTTCTCCATGGCGAGACGACCGAGATGCCGCTGAAACTGCTTCACACATGACGCGTTCAGCGGTCGATGGAGGCAGCGGTGGCGAAAGCAACAAGCGCATCGCACGGTGCGAAATCGTGCCACGGGAAGCTGGACGCGATGAGCAGCACTACCATGTCCGCACCAGCTAAACGGTGCTTCGCCCCAAGTTCGATGATCCAGGTGCGGACCAAGAAACCCTATCGAAGACGCAGATCGTTTGGATTAATGCATGGTCACGGAACTCACTGAAGGGCAAAGATCCTCGAAGTCCTCCACAAGACGGAAAAGCCCGAACGAGTAGCACAAGAGACCGAACCGCGTCCCGGTCACAAACAGGGTAAAAGCAGATCTCCCGGCGCGCAAAGCTTGTCCCCAGGGAGGCGTGATTGTTTCGCATGGCATGACGGAAAACATCATCAAATGAGCCCCAAAGGCCGTATTCGGCCATGATGAACCATCTGGCGGCATGTGGAGCGGAGAGCCCGGAGCCCAGTGCCAAGCTTTCCCATATGCGCTGGGAAACAAGGTCAACGGGACCAGATCGATTTCGATTCGGTTGAGTTCATGTGTCATGGCGTCAATCCTTGGAAGGAACGCGAAAGAACGAAGAGGCAAACGGTGCGACCCGTAGGCTCCCCGGCCACCTTTGTGTGGTGAAACCACCGTCCCGAATGTTCTTGATGCAGTTACTACTCCCGCTGCGTGATGAACTCCCCAGTGAGCCTGATCACATGGCTGCGCGGAAGAAATGTACCCTGACCATAGCAGGACGCTGCCCGACCCGCCATTGATCTGGAGGAAGGATCGGGGTAGCGAACAGGAGGGGATGACTTATACGGGGGTTTAGGAGTCCTTGATCGAGGTCGGCAAGCCGCGTGATGTCTCCGCTGGAAAGTCGACCATCATCCGCGTCGCGATGAGATACCCTCGGCTGGAATGGACGACCATGACGCCGATATCGCGCTCCTTTTTCGAGGGCTTCATGCTCGAAAACGAGTGGCCGAGCCTGGTATGGCTCCCTAGCGCCCGTCTGTTTGCTGCGGTCGTATAATTTCCGCATACACAAGTATGATGGTGAACCTGAACACTTTGTTTTAACGTTTGCTCATAAGTGCCGGCTTCGCCAAGCTGCTCATCCTTGCACAGCTTCGTTGGCCATTCACTGTACGTTGGAACCATGGGGAGTTTTCAGGTTCCAAAGCCGTTAGGGAAGGACGCAGAATGCCGACGGTATCTCCGACTCCGATCACGCCCCCGGACGAGCACGTTGTGACCGCCCGCGAGGCGCTTGAGCCTCTCTACGAAAGACTGGAGCTTCACACCGAATCCACCTTGCTTTCGGCGGCAATGGCCGCCGGATGGCCAGCCGAGGAAGCAACGAGGGCGCTGGCTGCCCTTAGATTGCAAGACGCGCTCAATATTCTTTGCCGAGCGAATTCAAGCCCAAGCATATCGATGCACGGCCAAACGGCCGAATGAAATGGCAGTCTACGCGAAGTTCCAAGGGAATTGATCCAACGGGGATATCCAGCAGCACGATCAACGAAGTCTGCGTCAATGGAAACGTCCTCAAGCAATTGAATTTGGGAAGAAGACGTCCTCATGGCTGCCCAACGCTGCCCGACGCACTCTTTGACGATCGCCGAGACGACGTCTAGTTCCCTGAGCTTAAGAAATTCGTGGAATTCAACGGGCTGTGCGACTCAGGCCTTTACGCGGAGCTTGTAGATCCCAGTGCTGCTCGGTCACGGGGTGATCGAAACAACGCATGCCCGCCAGCATGTTCAATTCGACCTCAAGGAAATGGCACAACAAGCTTCAGTCGGGTCAATCTGGCAATCCAATCCGTTTCCCGACGACGAGCGTGTTCGCGTTCCCAGAGGCGTGGAAGACAAGAGCTTATTCCGAAACGGCCCAGAGCCAAGCCTCCAAACAGCCCCGAGCTTGCGCGGATGGCCGGTTGCTTTTAAAACTGTTCGACAAAACACCAGAGGCTCACTTGGTTGCCACGATTTAGTAGATTGACCAAGTTGTCGGCCTCCTCGGCGGTGAGCATGTCCATGACAAACCCATCGATGATGGCCGCCTGTCCGCTGACTTTATCGAACACCGTCCAGTAAATATTGAGGTTCTTGCAACGGCTATATCTTTGCGATGCCATCGTGAACGGCCTCCATGTGGTAACGACTTTGGTCAATTGTGAGCGATCTTTCAGACATGACTGCCTGGCGGCTCTTGGACATCCGCGAGGCTCGTGACGTCAGTCGGCAGCTCGGCACAGGTCTCGCATTCAGCGGGTGGTAAGGGAACTCTTACACCACAGAGAGTCAGGCCGCTCGTTGCCTTTAAGAAGGCGCTCACAGTAGAGCATTTTTGTACGCGCTAATGAAGAGATGCGTTGGAATCAGCCATGCTATCTGTTCGTATAGCCTTCCAAAAGCTCACATCATCCACCTTCGACAACGAGCAGCACCTGATCTCGCGCCGGGCACATAGTTCCGCTCGTAGGTCTGGATGACCACATCGAAGCGGCTTTCCATCTGTCAGATGATCGATGCGGCGCAGATAGATCGATGCGCCTGTGGGACTTGGAGAAAGCAGCTCATCCTCATGCCACCAGTGTCCTCTTATTCTCCACGATGGACATGGTGTCGACGAGCAGCTCCAGCAGTTCCACACACACCTCAGTCCGGACATGATGCGGCAAATGGCCCACGCCCCTGAGCGTTTTGAAGACCGCCTGGTCGTGGTTCCGTTGGATCCACGCCGAGTGCCACCGATAGTCGATGACCCCGTCCCGGTCGCCGAAGACAACGGTTATAGGCAGGTCGGACGAGAGGCGCCCGAATGCGGCCATGTCGGCGTTGAAGGCGGACAGTTCCGCGGCCATGGTCTCGATTGTGCGCGACGACAAGATGTGGCGCGCGGGCAAGGCTGCCAAGTATTCCGGTACGGGATTTGGGGCGGCCGAGGTTCGCAGCGCGGAGCGGAAAATCACCTCCGGCCAGCGAGTGGTCATCTGGCGGCGGACGGCGGATCCGATCATCGGCATCATCGCCGTACGCAACAGCACGAAAGGCTTGAAAGGAACTGGCCTGCAGCAAGGTGCGATCAGCAACATAGCCCTAACGAGGTCCGGCCTGCGCTGCGCGAGAAGAAGTGGCGGTGCGCAACCGATAGAGTGGCCGACCAGCACGCGCGGCCCGCCTCCTATATGCTCAAGGAAGGTTTCGAGCCAGAAGGACTGCCCGAGAGGTCCCTGACTTCCGGAAGGTAGTGGAGAACTGAAGCCGTAGCCTGGGCGATCAGGTGCAATGATCCCGATGTTCTCGTGGACTTCGAAAGGAGCGACAACCTCCTCGGCAAGGCTTCCGCAGCCGTGTAAGAAAACGACCTCTGGGCGGTTCGCCCGACTTCTTCTCAACAAATGGATTTTATGATCGTGGACTTGCAGAAGTTCGCCGACGCGGGGGACGTTTGCACAAGGATGCTTCATACGCGCCAAACGTACTTTTCAGTCGATTGTTCCGACTGGCGGGCGGTGGGATCCACGCCTTTTTGCGGTTGACCGGACTTAGGAAGGCACGATCGCACAAGTAGCTCTGCAAAGAGGATCTCATTCGTTTCGCAGTCCTCCTATGCGACCCGAACTACCGTGACCCGCCCCGGCTCGGCGCCGCTGTTTTTCGGACCGTATGCCCTAAAGCCCGTCGAGGGAGGTACGTCACCACCATTGCCGAGGCCAATCTGCGCCCTAATTTCAAAAGACTTGGTGAGAACGACCGACACATCGATGTCTTCGAGGGACGCCAAGATCACGGAGGCGGAATTGGAAAATGACCTCGGCCCCCGCCGCGTCTATTCGACCTCGCCATCCTCCCCTTCACGCATGCCTGCCTTCGCGAGTGTACTCGCTGTTATTGCCATTCTGTATTTCGGCAAGGAAGTGCTTCTTCCTCTAGCAATCGCAGTGCTGTTGACGTTCGCGTTGGCTCCCATCTCCTCTCGTCTTCGAAAGCTTGGCATGCCGCGTATTCCGGCGGTCATAGTCACTGTCGTGATCGCTTTTCTTGTCCTCGTCCTGTTCGGGCTTGTCGTAGCGGGACACGTAGCCGAAGTCGCCCAGAACCTTCCGGCCTACCAAGGCAACATCATAGCAAAAATTCGGTCTCTCCAGGAAAGTGGAACGGATAGCGGTATTGTACGGCGCCTGACATCAGTCGTTGAGAGCGTCGGTCGTGAGCTCAGCAACGCCGATGAGCGCCCAGTTGCTCCCGGTACCGCATCAAGACTAAGGGAGCCTGTGCTCGTTGAGATATTCGCGCCGAGTAGACCAATTGAAACGCTTACTAGCCTGATTGGTCCTCTGCTCGGCCCCATCGCCTCATTGGGCTTGATCATCGTCGTCGTAATATTCATGCTTTTAGAGCGGGAAGAGCTTCGCGATCGCTTTATTCGGCTCGTTGGCTATGGCGATCTGCATCGCACAACAGAAGCCATCCAGGAGGCAGGTAGCCGCGTCGCGCGGTATCTTCTTATGCAGCTGGTGGTGAACTGCGCCTATGGCGTCCCATTGGCGCTCGGACTATGGGCGGTTGGCATTCCAAATCCAGCGCTTTGGGGGATGCTAGCCATCGTCCTTCGATTTGTCCCTTATATCGGGCCTGTAATCGCGACGGTTCTGCCGCTGTTCCTGGCCTTTGCAGTTGACCCTGGCTGGAGCCTTGTTCTCTGGGTGGGGGCCATCTTTCTCGTGCTGGAATTGACCAGCAACAACGTCATCGAGCCCTGGCTCTATGGTTCTCGTACCGGCCTCTCTCCGCTGGCAATCATCGTCGCGGCGATTTTTTGGGCATGGCTGTGGGGACCAGTCGGTCTTGTGCTGTCCACGCCGCTGACCGTGTGTCTTGCAGTGTTGGGCCGGTATGTCCCGCAATTCGAGTTCCTTGAAGTCGTTTTTGGTAGTGACCCGGTGCTCGATCCCAAGGAGCGGCTGTACCAGCGGCTTCTTGCCGGCGATCCCGATGAGGCGACCGACTACGCTGAGGAATTCCTCGAGGAGGATTATCTGGAGGATTACTATGGCAAGGTTGCCATTCCCGCCCTGCTACTCGCGGAGAAGGATAGGCGTCGAGGCGTCTTGACCCCGGAGCAGATGGAACAGGTGTTTGGGACCGCCATCACACTGGTCTCGAACCTTGCGGAAATCGCGGAGGAAGAAGAGCAGGAAGAGGAAGAGGAAGAGGAACCGAAGGAGACGGAAGCGGCAGGTCGGCCCAGCACCCCCCTCAAGGAAGGGAATGGGGATGAAAGCGAATTACCTGACGGACGGGGCAAGACCGTCTTTTGTGTCGGAGGCAGAGGCCCGCTCGACGATGCGTCGGCTGCGATGCTGGCCCAGATTCTTCAGGTACAGGGAGCCGAGGTGGTCGCAGCGAGGCATTCTGACATCCCCAATCGCCGCGCCATGAGCCTCGTTCCGAAACAATCGAACGCCATCGTAGTTTGCTTCCTCAACGAGGACTCGGCAAGGCACGCCACCATACTTGTTCGTCGGTTCAAGCGCGTATACCCAGCCATTCGCGTCGGCGCGGTCCTTTGGGTGGAAAACCAGAAGGAAAGGCAGCCGCCCGCGCTTGGGGAGGCGGACTTCGTTGCCACAACCCTGACCTCGGCTGCCCGAGAGGCACTCGCCGATGCACCACCATCATTGGTGACGCCCGCGCGCAAGATTCGTACCAGGCGGTCCTCGAACAAGACAGGCATAGCCGCCGCGCGCGCTGAGATTTAGGTGTCCAGTGGCGACCAGGCGGCCATAAGATGCGCCCAGTCAGTCGGCAAGACCAAGCTAACAATAGTGAGCAAATCGTGGGCAGTTCCCGAAGCAATAAAGCCTACCACCGTGCGTCAAGCACATGCGCCGGCGGTTTGCGAGCTCGTGACCAGGCTTATATATACGGTGATGGTCTTATGCTGCCGCCAGGGTCGATGGCCGGAACCATCGAGAGCGCTGCGGATTTCCTCTTACCGAGGCATGAATGCGTAAGCATGGACAAGACGGCCCAAGAGGCGATCGAGGAGACAGGAAAGAAGCAGGTCGACGACGCCCCGGCCGGGCTCTTAGGCTGGACGCACAGCTTAAGAAGCTGCAATACGAAAACTATTCCGACGCCGAGGAATAGTTTGATTGCGACGCTAGGATGGCCGGCGCTCGATGAATCAAAGATGATGTCATCGCGAGACGTTTGGATCTTCCTTGTTCCAGTCAACAGCGAACCCGATCCAAAAGTCGGTTCACGACGGTCTGGCAGTTGCTAAGGTTTGTCGACAGGCTCGCCGTTTGGGTTGGGCACCGGTGCCTCCCTTGTATCTCGAGCCGGGTGTTGATCGTCAGGCTCCGGTGGCACTTCCTCACGGTGAGGGCGATTGACCGGGGGTTCTTTAAGATCGCCCCCCTTTACCGGGGTATCATTCCTTTTGGACATGGCCAGTTCCTCCATAACGGTACGAACCGACTTGCGAGATCGAAAGTTTCGAGACCGACAGACTGCCGTGGTCAGAGCATATGGTCCATCTGCGGCACAGCCACCGGCCATTCGCCAGCATGACGCTTGATGAACGCGGATGCAGGCGGATCACCGCCAATACGTGACGTAAGCGCCGGCGGCAAACGGCGGCGCTTACCGCAGATGCGTGTGTGGAACCGGATTTCTGTTCAAGTGTTCCTCTCGATCAGCAGGGAGCTTCCAATGACATACGTCGCATCACCAAGCTACGACCGTTACGACCCCAGTCGCGCTTCGAACCTCCGTCAGTGCCTGGAGACCGCCAGACGCCGCCTCGATGAGACTTCGCATGCGTCGGAAACCGAGAAAATCGAGACGCTTGTGGCTTCCGCCATCGAGGCGGGTTGGGAAGACGATGAAGTGCGCGAGGCACTTAGCCCCGCTGACGAGCAACAAAACAAAATGTTGGAACAGGAACCACCTATCCCAACTATCGGAGTAGTTCCCTCGTCATCTTTCTAATGACAGTCGTTGGCATGGTAGTCCGGTTTTGATCAGAGGAGGAATGGCAGCGCGCCATCGGGAGGAAGCTGACGACGCGCTGCATATGACCATCGGGTTCGACCGGTGAACTTAGGCCGCGATGCATTTTGAAATTTGGTAAAGGTCTACCTCCCGGTCTAGCCCGCGAATCGCCTCCCCTATATCGCTTGGTCACCATTCCGCTTTCTTGAAGCAGAGAGGAACTCAGCTGTTGATGGGAGCGACGAGAGATCACCGTGGAATCCAGGCTGAACCCGCCATAGTACCGCCACACAATTCCGCCCAATCAGGCTGTATAACAGACGGATTGCGTAAAATGAGATTGATGGCTCTCCTTGTTGCGGCCCTTTTGCTGACGCCCATTCATGCCCAGGCCCAAGTTTATGACCCGTATGATGGATACGACGAATATGGGGGCTACGACTATGATGATCCCTACAGCCCGTATCCCCCTCCTCCCTACTACGAGCCAGAACCTGGCTATCGGGAACCTTTGCAAGAACGTCGGGAGCCATCGTCGCGAATTAGAAGGGGAACCGTCGTCATCGCCACGCGTGAGCACACTCTGATTTACACGACCGCACAAGGCGAGCAGTTCGCCTACCCCATCGCAGTCGGCCGCGAAGGCAAGCAATGGTACGGAACAACGCGGGTGGTGTCGAAGCGATTGCATCCCGAATGGCGACCCACGGCCAGCATGCGGCAGAAGAACCCACGGCTTCCGGCCGTCGTGAAACCCGGCCCCGCAAATCCGCTCGGAACTCGCGCGATCTACCTTGCCGACGGACTGCTGCGCATCCACGGCACCAACGACCCCTCCTCAATCGGCACCAATGCATCGAGCGGATGCTTTCGGATGTACCGCGAGGACGTCGAGGAGCTTTACGATATGGTTCAGCCGGGGACCCGGGTGATCGTCCAGCGGTGATCGAATATCGCTTGACTGAACTGTCCCGTCATTTCCATTTCGCTGACCACTGACGAAGTTCCGCCTTCGCCTTTTCAGGCCATGTTTTCACAGGCGGGCTCACCTTGATTTTCTGGCCGGACGGTTTCCAGGCAGAAAGGTCCGCAACGCCGAAGTGCAAGGTATGAGCTTGTCGTCCGAAAGGGCTGACCGTTGTTGTCGATGGGGTCGGGGTAGCTGTCGGAACCTCGTCGGAAGCGGATATGCGTGGGAGGGATCGCCGTTAGTGGTTTCCTTCCCGAAAGGACAAAATCCACGAATTGATGGTCCGCTCGATATGCTTCATCGTGCCCAGACCGTCCCCGTCCAAGGATCGTCAGGATTTCTCACGGAGAAATGGCGGTAGTCATCGGGCACAGTGACCGATTTCGCAGTCTGCCGCAGGATTAAGAACAAGCGTCCGACAAGCGGATACGCGGCCCCTCGCTTTTTCCAGCGCTGAACGATATCCACGATCTAGCCTGACTAACATGAGGAGCATCCGATGATCCACGAATTGCGCATCTATACATGTCTGCCGGGGAGGCTGCCGGCACTGCAGCAGCGTTTTGAGACCGCGACGCTGGCGATCTGGGACCGACTCGCCATCCGCTCACTCGGCTTCTGGACGACGATGATCGGTTCTTCCAGCAACGATCTGACCTACCTGCTCGAATGGCGGTCGCTGGCGGAGCGCGAGCAGAAGTGGGCCGAGTTCGTGGCCGATCGCGAGTGGCAGGAAGCGAGGGCAAGAAGCGAGGCGGATGGGCCGATCGTCGCCAACATCGCCAGTTCGCTGCTGCAGCCGACGAGCTTTTACCGCGGCTTCTCCAAGCCGTCGGAATAACGGGCGGAAACGCAGCACGCAATTGATTGGGAAGTCTTTTCGGCTTGTTTCGGCGTCGAATATTCGCGGTGCTACAGCAACGACACCTTGCTCCGCGTCCTACGCAGGCAAGGATTGCCGCCGTCGATTCCGCCCTGGGTGATTGGCATCGACGACTGGGCCTCGCGGCGCAATCATCGCTATGGCAGTTGCGTTTAACGAAATGGCGATAGGATGTCGACGCGAGCATCCGGGTCACTATGAGAATTGCAAGAGCCGTCGTTCCTGTCGCAAAAAAAGCCCCGCGGTTGTTGCGACCGCGGGGCTTCTTGACGCCTCACCTGGGAGAAGGGGTCAGGCGGCCTGTACTTTGCGGGTCGTGCGTGCCCATTCGGGCAGCCAGTCGCCGTGGGTGGCGAGCAGATCGTCGACCAGCGACCAGATCTGGTCGAGGTCGAGTTCGGCCGCCGTATGCGGGTCCATCATCGCGGCGTGATAGATATGCTCGCGATTTTCCGTCATCAGCGCCTGCACGGTCAGTTCCTGGACGTTGATATTGGTGCGGATCAGCGCCGTTAGCTGCGGCGGCAGGTCGCCGATGAACGTCGGCTGGATGCCGGAGGCATCGACAAGGCAGGGCACCTCGGCGGCGCAATTGGCAGGCAGCGAGGTGATACAGCCATTGTTGCGCACATTGCCGTAGATCACCGAAGGCTCGCCCGTCCAGACCGAATTGATGATCGAGGACGCATATTCCTTCGACGGCTTGACCTCGATCTTATTGGCCGAACGATAGGCCTCGGCCTGCCCTTTCCAACGCTCGATCTGCTCGATGCAACGTTTCGGATATTCATCGAGCGGAATGCCGAATTTCTCGATCAGGTCGTCGCGGCCCTCCTTGATGAAATAGGGCGTGTATTCGGCGAAATGCTCCGAGCTTTCGGTAACGAAATAGCCGAGCCGCGTCAGCATCTCGTAGCGCACCTTGTTCGGGCAGCGCGGGTTCCAGCCGGGCTTCGGCGCCCTGCCCTCGCGATAGGCGCGCAGCAAGTCGGGATAGAGATTTCGGTAGGAACCGTCGGCCTGGCGATGCTCGAACTTGAGATAGAAGGCCATGTGGTTGATGCCGGCCGCCCGGTAGCGGATTTCCTCGTAGGGGATGTCGAGGTCATGGGCCAGTTCCATCGCCGTGCCCTGGACCGAATGGCAAAGGCCGACCTGGCGGATGGTCGGATATTTCTCTGATATCGCCCAGGTGTTGATCGCCATCGGGTTGACATATTGCAGCATGATCGCCTCGGGGCAGACGGCGAGCATGTCCTCGCAGACCTTCCAGAGGTGCGGCACGGTGCGAAGCCCGCGCATGATGCCGCCGACGCCGAGCGTATCGGCGATCGTCTGGCGCAGCCCGTATTTCTTCGGCACCTCGAAATCGGTGACCGTGCAGGGCTCGTAGCCGCCGATCTGGAAGGCGACGACGACGAAATCGGCGCCCGAAAGCGCCTTGCGCTGGTCGGAATAAGTCTCGGCCTTCGCCTTCACGCCGAGCGTCGAGATCAGCTTGTTGACGACGACGGCGCTTTCCTCCAGCCGCTGCGCATTGAGATCCATCAAGGCGATCGTCGCGCCCGACAGAGCCGGACGCTGAAGCACATCGCCAACGATGTTCTTCATGAAGACGGTGGAGCCAGCTCCAATGAAAGTGATTTTGGGATTTCTTGCCATTATAACCTCCGGCATTCGGCAATCATGCTACCTCGAAAGCGGCTTTGACGAGCCGTTCGGTGTAGGCGGTCTTGGGATGGGATAGAACTTCGTTGACAGGGCCTTCTTCAACGATCTTGCCATGCTGCATGACGATGACGCGATGGCAAAGGGCCCTGACGACCTTGAGATCGTGGGAAATGAACAGGTAACTCAGGCCGCGCTCGTCCTGCAGCTTGCGCAGGAGTTCGATGATCTGCGCCTGGACAGAAAGGTCGAGCGCCGATGTCGGCTCGTCGAGCAGAATGAATTCCGGCTCCAGCGCGATAGCGCGGGCGATCGCGATGCGCTGGCGCTGGCCGCCGGAAAATTCATGCGGGAAGCGCGACAGGATGTTGCCCGGCATGCCGGCGGCAATCAGCGCCTCGCGCACCCGGTCCTGCCGTTCGGCCTTGGTCGCGCCCAGCCGGTTGACGACGAGCCCTTCCTCGATGATCTGGCCGATCGTCATGCGCGGGTTGAGCGATGAAAACGGGTCCTGGAACACCACCTGCATGCGGGCGCGCAGTGGCCGCATCTCGGCCCGGGAGAGGCCGTGGATCGGCTGATGGTCGAAAAGGATTTCGCCGCTATCGGGCGTATTCAACCGCAGGATCGCCTGGCCGAATGTCGTCTTGCCGGAGCCGGATTCGCCGACGAGACCGAGTGTCTCGTGACGGCGAAGCGTCAGGTCGAGGCTGTCGACGGCGACAAGCTCACGCATCGCCGGCTTGAGAAAGGTACCGTGACGCAGCATGAAGGAGACACGCACGCCCTTGGCATCGAGGATGACATCCGATCCCTCCGGCAGCGGATTGGCCTGGCCACGCGGCTCGGAGGCAAGCAGATGCTTGGTATAGGTGTCCTGCGGATTGGCAAACAGCGCTTCGGTGGTGTTGTGCTCGCGCACTTCACCGTACTGCATCACATAGACGTAATCCGAGAACTGCCGCACCACGGTCAGGTCGTGGGTGATGAGGATGACGGCCATCCCCAGTTCCTTCTGCAGGTTGCGGATGAGATTCAGGATCTGCGCCTGCACGGTCACGTCGAGCGCCGTCGTCGGCTCGTCGGCAATCAGCACATCGGGATCGTTGGCAAGCGCCATTGCGATCATCACGCGCTGGCGCTGGCCGCCGGAAAGCTGATGGGGATATTGCATGAGCCGCGCGGCGGGATCGGGGATCTGCACATGTTCGAGCAGTTCGAGCGCGCGCTTTTGCGCATCCCTCTTGCTTATCCGGCGATGGACGCGGATCGCTTCGACGATCTGGCTGCCAATCGTATAGATCGGGTTCAGCGAACTCATCGGCTCCTGGAAGATCATCGAGATGCGGTCGCCGCGCAGCTTGCGGCGCGCCCGCTCGGAAAATTTCAGGATGTTGCTGCCGTCATAGGCGACCGTCGATTTCTCCGAGACAACGGCGCGCTTCGACAACAATCCCATCACCGTTCGTGCCGTTACCGATTTGCCCGAACCGGATTCGCCGACGATCGCGATGGTCTCGCCGCGATAGAGCTGGAACGAGACATCCTTGACGGCTTCGACCATACCGTCTTCGACCTTGAAATTTACCGCCACATTGCGGGCGTCGATGATTGGCGTGTCCGAGCGGCCATCATGGTCGTGGCGGACGGGCGGGGCGAAGGAATTGACCAGTGCAAGAGCCATCTTCATCACCTCAATAAGGATCGACCGCGTCGCGCAATCCGTCGCCGAGCGCATTGAATGCGAAGACGGTGACGAGCACGAAGCCGACGGGGGAGAGAATCCAGGGATAGGAGCCGATCACCGAATAGGTCGCCGTATCCTGCAGCATCAGCCCCCAGGAAATCAGAGGCGGCTTGACGGCAAAGCCGAGGAAACCCAGGAAGGATTCCAGCAGCACGACGCTCGGTATATGCAGCGTCACCGCGACGATCACGTGGCTCATCACGTTCGGGAAGATGTGCTGCATGATGATGCGCGTGTCGGTGGCGCCGACAGCCATTGCCGCCCTTACATAATCGATGCGGGCAAGCGCAAGCGTCTTGCCGCGCACCTCGCGCGACATCTGCGCCCAGCCGAGCGCCGACATTACTGCGATGACGAAGGCAAGGAAGACGTTGGTCGGCGCCGTCACCGGGATCAGCGAGGTCAGCGCCAGATAGAGCGGCAATTGTGGGAAGGCAAGCACAAGTTCGACGAAACGCTGCAACCAGATATCGAATGTGCCGCCGAAATAGCCCGACACCATTCCGACGGTCGTGCCGATGATGGTGACGATGAAGACCACCGTCAGGGCAATCGTCAACGAAATGCGCGAGCCGATGATGGCGCGTGACAGCACGTCGCGGCCGAACTTGTCGGTGCCGAGGAAATGCACCGGCTGGCCATCGGTCGAGCCGAAGAAGTGCCGGCTGGCCGGGATCAGGCCGAAAAGCCGGTATTCAGCGCCCTTGACGAAGAAGCCGAGCAGCCGCGGATTGTCGTAGTCGATGCCAACGATCGGCTGGAATGTGACGGGGTCGAGCTCTTCGGAATCGGAGAGCGCATAGACACGCGGCTGGAAGACGAAATTGCCGTCCTTGTCGTGGAAGCTCATTACCTGCGGCGGCGCGAAGCCGACATCGGTCGCCTTCGGGTCCATCGGCGCAAAGAAATCGGCAAAGATCGCCATGACGATCAGGAGCACGACGAGCACGAGCCCTGCCATGCCGGTCCAGGAGCGCCTCAGCCGGCGCCAGACAAGGGCGATATAGCTTTCATGGCCACGCGATGGCTTGTTGATGGCAAGTTCTGTCGTCGGCGGAGGCGGCGCGGAGTCGAAAGCCAGCATCTCAGGCTCCTCCATATTGGCGGACACGGGGATCGAGCAGGGCGAGCAGCATGTCGGCGATGATGTTGCCGACGATCAGCGTCGCCGACAGCACCATCATGAAGGTGGCGGTGACGTAGACGTCGCCGACCGCCATCGAGCCGACGATCGCCGGACCGACGGTCGGCAATGCGAAAATGATCGCGGTTTCGATCTCGCCGGTCAGCATGTAGGGCAACACGACGCCCTGGTACATCACCAACGGGTGCAGCGCGTTCGGCACCGCATGGCGCATCACCACGGCTGCGCCGGAAAGCCCCTTGGCCTTGGCCGTCTCGACATATTGGGCATTCAGCGTATCGAGCAGATTGCCGCGCATGACGCGCATATTATAGGCGAGCCCACCGAAGGTGGCGATCGCCACGACCGGCCAGACATGGTGAACCAGATCGACAAATTTCGCCCACGACCAGGGCGCCCCGCCATATTGCGGCGAGAAGAAGCTGCCGATTTCGGAGACGTTCAGCTGGAAAACCAGGAGATAGACGATAATCAGCGCCATCAGGAAGCGCGGCACCGTCATGCCGAGGAAGGAAATCCCCGAAAGCAGGCTGTCGATCCAGCTGTACTGGCGCGTCGCCGCCCAGATGCCGAAGCCGATGCCGAGCACCGAGGCAAAGAGATGGCAGACGAGCGCCAGAAGCAATGTCCGCGGCAGGCGTTCACCGACGACATCGGCGACCGGCTTGTTGTAAAACATGCTGTAGCCGAAATCACCGCGGGTCACGATCCCGCCGATCCAGTTGACGTATTGGACGACCAGCGGCTTATCGAGGCCGTGTTCGACCCGGTAGAGCTGCGCCTGCGCTTCGGCCTGGGCATAGGATGCGCCGCCCTGGTTGATCAGCTGGGATCTTATATAATCGGCGTAGTCGCCGGGTGGTGCCTGGATGATCGCGAAGGTCACCACACTCAGGATGAAGAGAATGGGGATCGCAGAGGCTATGCGCACGAGCAGGAATCGTAACATCGAACGGTTCGCTTCTCCTTGCCGCCAGTCGCTCCTTGTCAGCGCGGCCGGCTTGTTGGTCATATCAGGCCGCGCGCCACGCGCGGCCTGAATCTCACTTCAGCTGGGAGGGAACTCTCCAGCGTCGCATCACATGCGACGCGCTTTAGCTCTTTGTGTCCTGATGACAGGCATCAGTTAATCGGGCCCTTTTCGCCGGGCTTGCCGGGCAGCTGTTCGGGGAACAGCTCGTATTTGCCCTGCTTGTCCGCAGCCACCCACAGGCGTTCGCGGATCACCGAATCTTCAGCCCAGTTGAACATCATGATCGGCGTACCCTGTGGCACGTTTGAGAACCGCTTATTGACGATCAGCGCGCCGGGATATTCCGTCAGGCCAACGGTGTTGACATGTTCCGTCGAGATCTTCTGATACTGCTTCATCAGATCGACGCGCTCGTCGTTGTTCTGGCTCGTCCTGAACTTGTTGACGACGTCCACAAGCTCCTTTTCGAAGGGCATCAGATCGAGCTGGTCATCCTTGCCGGCGCGATGGTGCCAGCTAGTGCGCGGGCCGACGGGGGCAAGCTGTTCGGTGTTCTGCACCACCGACGACAGTTCCGTCGTGTTGCGCTGAATCAGCCAGTCGAAGCGGCCGGCATAGTGGGCGTCGTCACGCTTGGCCCCATCGAGCGCGTTGATGACGATCTTCAGCCCGAGTTTCTCCATCTGGCCGACGACACCTTCGGCAAGGCTCTTGTCGGTCGTGTACTGATTGTTGATCAGCATGACGATTTCGACATCCTTGCCACCGAGCGTCCCGGCCGGAAAGTTCACGATGCCGTTGCCATCGGTGTCCTTGAGACCGGCTTTGGCGAGTTCCGCCTTGGCACCCTTAAGATCATAGGGGTAGTAAACCGTCGAGTTGCGGTCGTAGAAGCTGGTGCCGGAGGAGAGCCCACCGGGATAGATCGCGGTGAACGGTCCCTTGACCAGCGAGTCGCCGATTGCCTTGCGGTCGAGCGCCATGGTGACGGCCTTGCGGAAGTCCTCGTTGCGGTTCAGTTCGCGGATCGCCTCACCGCGCTCGTCCGGGTTGCCCCAGCCGTTGGCGGAGAAGTTCATGCGCAGATTGTAGCCGATGAGACGCGGGCCGAAGGCAAGGCGGGCGGGCGCCGTTTTTTCCGCGGCACGCTTCAGCGACGCGACGAAGTTTTCCGGCTGCTCGAGGTTCGAGAAGTCGGCGGATCCTGCCACGGCCTGGACGTCACGGTCGGCCCAGGTCGAGAGCTTGTAGTGCAGCTCATTCAGATAAGGCAGCTGATCACCCTTCTCGTCGACCTTCCAGTAATAGGGGTTGCGGCGCATGACGATGATGTCGTCCGGGCGATATTCAACCGGTACCCAGGCGCCCATGACCGGCATGTTCATGAACTCGGGCGGGAAGGCGTTCTTGAACTGGTCGTAGGTGTTCTTCGAATATTTCGGATGCTTCGACTTCAGGATGTGCGAGGGACCCGGGCAGAAATTCGGGTAGGACATCGTGTAGAGATATTGCTTCGGGAAGGCCTCCTTGAAGGTCCATTCGACGGTGTAATCGTCGACCTTCTTCAGCGTCGTCCCGGCGCCGAAGGCTTCCGGCGATGCGCCGCCGCCGAGCGGCGAGACGTTCGGGTCGATGACTTCGTCGTCCCAGTAGAACATGATGTCGTCGGCATTGAACGGCGCGCCGTCTGACCATTTGGCGCCTTCGATCAGGTGCATGGTCAGCTTATGGCCGTCTTCGGACCAGTCCCAGCTCTTGGCGAGGTTCGGCAGCGGCTCGGTGTCTGAGGCCTGCACCTGGAACAGCGGCGCGGTGCGCGTCAGGCATTCGGAGAGGCCGATATCGATGCCGCCCCAGCCCTGCGTCTGGCCGGCGCCGTAGTTCCAGCCTTCCGGCCGGCCGCCGATGACGTGGCGCATCGTATCGCCGTAGACGCCGATGCCGTCGGGCATATTGCCTGTCTTGAAGACCAGCGGCTCCTTCGGCAGCCGATCCTTGACCGGCGGCAGCTTGCCGGTGGCGACGAAATTCTTCGTGACCCAGTCGGGCTCATGATATTCGGGCAGCGCCTTGAACTCCAGGATGGAGTCGCGCGCGACATAGTTGATCTTGCCTTCGGCCGGAAAGTCCGCCGGCGCCGGTGGAACGGTTGGCTCGGAGGCATATGCATTCAGCGCCGCGGCTGAGACGCTGAGCGCCAGTCCGGCCAGAATGCTTGCGTTACGAAAATTCATCATCGTTTCTCCCTCTTGTTCCGGAGCGCGATCACGCGGCTCCCTTCTCCTCGAACACGTGAAACCGGGCCGGACGCCGCGGATTTCCCTCCCGGAAACCCCCGGCAACCCAAGCTTCACGAAAATCAGACGGCCTTTTTCAGCGCCGCCTTTTCCGCGCGCAGCTCCTCGATCGAGCGAACGTTGCGGCGTGCGGCCCCCGCCCAGTCGCGGGTCTGCACCTTCGATTTCGACAGCCGCTCCTTGGCGGCCGGCACGGCATCGGCATATTGCGGCAGCCAGGAGGCCTGGGCAACGACCATCTCGTCGACCATCTGCCAGACCTCTTCCGGCGTCGAGACGGCGCCGACCAGCGGATCGTGCAACACGGCAAGCTTCAGAAGGTCGATGTCGCCCGATATGGCCGCATGTACCGACATGCGCTGGACGTTGATCGAGGAAATGCAGGTGGCAGCGCAGGCTTCCGGCAGGGTGACGCCCGAGACCATGTTGATGCCGAAGCGGTCGACGAAGCCTGGCGATTCGATGATCGCGTCGGCCGGCAGATTGGTAATGACGCCGTTATTCTTGACGTTGAAATGGCCGCGATAGACCCGGTTCGTCTCCAGCGCCTCCAGGATATGGCTGGCATGCTCGTTCGAGCGCTTGGCAGGATCGATCGGTTGCGAGGCGGATTCTAGGAACTGCGGATATTCGGTCTCGAACCAGTTGCGCGTTTCCGTCGAATGACGAAGGTAGCCGCCGGTCTCGCCGTGGATCCAGTCGGACATGTCGATCCAGCGGGTGATCTCATCCGGCCGCTTGCGGTACCAGGGCAGGTATTCCGAGAGATGGCCGTTGCTTTCGGTGGAATAGACGCCGAAACGCTTCAGCACGTCGATCCGCAGTTTCTCCTGCTGCGAAAAGACTGGATGCGCCTCGAAGGCGGCGATCAGTTCGTCCTTGCCGATCCTGCGGCCGTTGAGGCGCAGGTCGATGAACCAGGTCTGGTGATTGATGCCGGAGCAGATGTAGTCGAGCTCGCTCACCGACTTCGCGCCGAGCACTTCGGCGATCTGTTCGGCGCCATGCTGGACACCGTGGCAGAGGCCGACGGTATCGACCTTGCCGTATTCGATCGCCGCCCAGGTGTTCATCGCCATCGGGTTGGCATAGTTCAGGAATTTCGCACCGGGCTCGGCGACCTCACGGATATCTTTGCAGAAGTCGAGGATGACGGGAATGTTGCGCTGGCCATAGAGGATGCCGCCGGCGCAGATCGTATCGCCGACGCACTGGTCGATGCCGTATTTCAGCGGAATACGGATATCATCGGCATAGGCCTCGAGACCGCCGACCCGGACGCAGCTGATGATGTAGCGCGCGCCTTCCAGCGCCTTGCGCCGGTCGGTCGTCGCCGTCACTTTCGTCGGCAGCCCGTTCGCCTCGACGACGCGGTCGAGGATCGCCTTGATCATCTCGAGATTATGTTCGCTGAGATCCGTCAGCGCGAATTCGATGTCACGAAACTCCGGAACGCACAATATATCGGTGAACAGCTTCTTGGTGAACCCGACGCTGCCCGCACCGATGATAGCGATTTTGAAACTCATGATCTTCACCTCGACCCAATCGAATGTTAAGGAAAAGAAGGTTATGGAGGATCGGGCCGCATGCTGACGCATGTGGCTGAAAATGCCGTAAAATCTGCCTTTTTCCTCCCGGCCGCTCTGTCGGCCGTGGTCTCTTCCTCTTGTCGAGCGGGATTATGCCCGAAATCGGCATGGCGACCAGAGAAGGATTATGCTTTCAGGGGTAATTTTGTGCTGCAGGATTTGATCGCCAACGGACAGTCGATGAGGACGGTTTCGCTGCCCCGGGGCCGCCAGCGGCTGCACGCCATGCCGACCAGCGCCGGATACGAAGTGCGCGAGAACGAGACCTATGACTGGGATGGCCGCCGGCGCGGCCAGACCCCCTTCACCGTGCTGCAGCACACGATCAGCGGCAGCGGCAAGCTGCGCTATCAAAACCGCAACTATCGCCTTCAGGGCGGCGATACACTTCTTGTGCTCGTCCCGCACAATCATCGCTACTGGTTGGAGAAAGGCGACCGCTGGGAATATTTCTGGATCTCGATGAATGGCGAGGAAACGCTGCGCATCCACCAGATGGTGCTGTCCACTGCCGGCCCGGTGCTGAAACTGCAGCCCTCGACCATCGATCATCTCGCCGATTGCAGCCTGCGCCTCGTCAAGGGCGCGACATCGCCGGGTGCTGCCTCGGCGATTGCCTATGAAGCGGCGATGGCGCTCTACGACGACGTCTTCGGCTCGCCGGCCTTTGCCGCCGAGCTCAGTGTCATGCAGCCGGTGATCGACCATATCAATGCCAATCTCGAAAAACCGCTACCGGTGAGCGAGCTTGCCGGCATTGTCGGCCTCAGCCGCGCGCATTTCTCGCGCAGCTTTGCCGAGAGCGAGGGCATGCCGCCGGCCGAATTCGTGCTGCAGCAACGCCTGCAGCGCGCCGTCAAGCTTCTGACCAAGGCAGACTTCCTGCCGGTCAAGGAAGTCGCGATCATGTGCGGCTTCGAAGACCCCAACTATTTCTCCAAGGTCTTCCGCCGCGTCTATGGCACCAATCCCACCGAATTCCGCACGACGGGCATGTATGCCAGCATCGGCAAGCTGAGATAGCTTGCCGCCTGGCAACCCAGTTGCGTCAGGCGCGCACCTCAAACACCATGTTGAACGGGGTTTCCGTGGCGCGACGGAAATGCGTGAAGCCGGCGTCGAGCGCGACCTTTCGAAGTTTCATTTCTCCCGCCTGCGCGCCGAGCCCGAGCCCCACCTCCTGGGAGAGCGATGCCGGCGTGCAGATCATCGTCGACGCGCCATAATAAACGCGGCCGACCGGGTTGAGATTGTCCTTGAGATGGTCATTGGCAAAGGGCTCGACGATCAGCCACGTCCCGTTCGGCCCAAGCGTTTCCTTGACATGCCGGCCGGCGCCGACCGGATCGCCCATGTCGTGAAGGCAGTCGAACATGGCAACCATATCATAGCCGCGCCCCGGAAATTCCGCGGCCGAGCCCTGCTGGAAGGTCACGCGGTCGGCGACGCCGGCATCCTGGGCAGCAGCCTTTGCTCTTTCGATCGACGGGCCGTGATAGTCGAAGCCGGTAAAATGGGAAGCGGGATAGGCCTGCGCCATCAGAATGGTCGAGGCCCCATGACCGCAGCCGACGTCGGCGACACTGGCGCCGGCCTTGAGCTTTGCCTCGACCCCGGCAAGAGCCGGTATCCATTCGTTGACGAGATGGCTGTTATAGCCCGGGCGAAAGAACCGCTCGGTGCCCCGAAAGAGGCAGGTGCTGTGCTCATGCCAGCCGAGACCCTTGCCGGTGCGGAAGGCATCGGCGATCTTGGGTTCGTCCATCCACATGGATTGGACGACCTCGAAGGCGCCGACGAAAAAGGCGGGGCTGTTTTCCTCGGCGAATACCATCGCCTGCTCCGGTGTCAGGCTGAAACGATCCGTCTTTTCATCGTAAGCGACATAGTCGGCGGCCGCCTGGGCGCTCAGCCATTCCCTGAGATAGCGCTCCTTTATCCCGGTTTTCGTGGCCAGATCCTGGACGCTCATCGGCGTTCCGTCGGCCATCGCCTTGAAGATTCCGACCTGGTCGCCAAGCACGACCAAGGCACCTGACATGGCGGCGCCGACGTCACCAACAAGACGACCGACGAGTGCATCGAGTTTTTGCATATCTGGCTCACGCATTGTTACCTCCCGGGTGCGTGATAAGGAAAATCTAAATTAGACTGTAATAATATTCAGTCAATCAATCTTCCCCTTCGCCAGATGAGCGTCGAGTATTAGTGGTCGGCAGACTATTCCAGGGAGATCGCAATTCTCGGAAAGGCGAATGTAAAATGATTCAGAACGCCCTATTCCGTCATGCGCCTTCTCGTCATCTCTTGTCTCGAGATTACATTTTTTATATAATCTGTCCGAGGCAGAATCACACTTTTGATGCAAGGTTATTGTTTTGTGCCTATCTTCCGCTCAATGCCGCGCTGCTCGCGCCCTTTTGGCATGGTCTCAGGACGATCTCTCGTCAGCTTCAAAAGTCGCCAAAGCGACGATTGCGAATTTCGAGGCCGGAAAGCGCTCCCCCTACGAACGAACGCTTCAGGATGTGAAGCACGCCCTGGAAGGCGGCGGGGTTGTGTTCATCCCTGAAAATGGTGGAGGTGCGGGCGTTCGCCTGGCAAAACGCGCGGATGCGTCGATCGACACGAATGAAACCGAGACGGTTCAATATGAAGAATATCTCAAAAACGAGGCACCGCCCGGTGCAGGTGGCTGAATGATGGCAAAGAAAGAGAAGCTCGAACACTCCGAACTGGCGGGAGAATTCACCGACGACGGGATCACCGTGCTCGTCGATATCTTCCGCACATCCGGCAGCAATGAAGACTGGACAATGGAGGTGGTCACGCAGGCGGAGGATCTGATCCGCTGGGACGAGCCATTTGCGACTGATCGGGATGCCTTCGACGAATTCCTGGCCGTCGTTGCCCGCGACGGCATTCGATCGTTTCTCGAAGATGAAGAGCCATCCGTGCATTGAGGGTATCCCGTGAAAAGCATCAATGATCTCGTCGCATCCGCGAAAACCGTCTGCGATCGATACCGGGCCGGGCGGATGGAACGCGAAACCGTGCGGGAATGGGTTCTCGGGCTCGGCGCCTATCCGCCGCCCCATGGTGACCGCGTGCGGGAGGCCGCAGAATGGTTCCGCTTGCACAATCGCGAGCCTGTTTCCGAAGACATCATGCTCGTGGACATCGACCGGCTTGCGGCGATTTCAGCGCCTTGATCCCGGAGTTTGCGAGCGGAGGGGCCAGCTGCGAGGTCTCGCCCATATCCGATCTTAGCCACGCATTGCCTGACCGTTCGATGCGGGATGGACCGCCGCGGCGCCAGCGCTGTTTTGCGGTTGCCTCGCCGCCTCGATCCGGTCTGGCGCAATTACGCCGGTACTAGGCGGCGTAGGACCAATGACGATCATGAGCCTTATGCATAATACCCTCATCGCAGCTTCCATGCGGAGCGGTCTGGGGGTTCCGCAGCTTCGGCAAATGTGACACTCCTTACGCGGCTGACATGGCTCCTGCATCGCGCGCGCGAAGCGTACGTCAAGCGCGGCTAGGTAATTTTTATTCGTGCGATAAGTAGAAGGAACAGCACGTGGCAGCATTTCCGGAAAAGGCAAAGGTCGTCATCATCGGGCTCGGCGGTATCGTCGGCGCCTCCATCGCGCATCATCTCGTCGAGCGGGGATGGGACGATATCGTCGGCATCGATAAGTCGGGCATCCCGACCGATATCGGTTCGACAGCCCATGCCTCGGACTTCTGTTACACCACGAGCCATGACTATCTGTCGGTCTGGACCACGCAATATTCGATCGATTTCTACGAGAAGATGGGCCATTACGCCCGCATCGGCGGCCTAGAAGTGGCGCGTACCGGCGATGATGCCTGGATGGAGGAAATCAAGCGCAAGCTATCCTCGGCACGCGCTTTCGGCACGCGCGCCCACTATGTCAGCCCTTCCGAGATCAAGGAGAAGTTCCCGCTGATCGAGGAAGATCAGGTGATGGGCGGCCTTTACGATCCGGATGCCGGCCTCGTGATCCCGCGCTCGCAGACCGTTGCCGGCAAGCTGGTCGATGCCGCCGAAAAGGCTGGCAAGCTACAGGTGTTCGGCAATACCCCGGCGAAGTCGCTGATCGTCGAAGGCGGCCGCATCAAGGGCGTCGTCACCCATCGCGGCACGATCATGGCCGACCACGTCATCGTCTGTGCCGGCCTCTGGGGGCGCCTGATCGCGGAGATGGTCGGCGAAGACCTGCCGGTGATGCCGGTTGACCACCCGCTCACCTTCTTCGGTCCTTATAACGAGTTTGAAGGCACCGGAAAGGAAATTGGCTTCCCGCTGCTGCGCGACCAGGGCAACTCCGCCTATATGCGCGATACCGGCGACCCGGCGACCACGGAGGGCGGCCAGATCGAGTGGGGCTACTACGAAGCCACCAATCCACGCATGTGCCATCCGCGCGATCTTCTCGAAAAACACGAGGCGCGCCTGTCGCCCTCGCAGCGCGACCTCGAGATGGAACAGATCATCGAGCCGCTCGAGCGCGCCATGGAGTTGACGCCGATCCTCGGCGAACTCGGCTATAACGAAGGTCACTCCTTCAATGGCCTTCTGCAGGTTTCCGCCGCCGGCGGCGCTTCCTGCGGCGAGAGCCAGAAGGTGCGCGGTCTGTGGTATTGCGTCGCCATCTGGGTCAAGGACGGCCCAGGCTATGGCAAGCTGATCGCCGACTGGATGACCGACGGACGTACTGAAATCGATCACAACAGCATCGACTACGCCCGCTTCTATCCGCATCAGTTGACGGAAGAGTTCATCGAGGGCCGCTGCTACGAAGCCGCCCAGAAGATTTATTTCCCGGCTGTTCACACCCGCGAACCCTATGCATCCGGCCGCAACGCCAAGCGCTCGCCCTTCTACGAGCGCGAAAAGGAGCTTGGCGGCTACTTCATGGAACTTGGCGGCTGGGAGCGTGCGCACGGCTACGCCGCCAACGAGCACCTTCTGGAGAAATACGCCGACCGCGTTCCGGTTCGCGAGAACGAATGGGACAGCCGCCATTTCTGGCGCGTGTCGAATGCCGAGCATCTGGCGATGAGCGAGGATTGCGGCATCGTCAATCTCAGCCACTTCCACATGGTCGACATCGAGGGTCCAGACCATGTCGAGCTGATGGAATGGCTGTGCGCTGCCAAGGTCGGCGGCGATGCCAACATCGGCAAAGGCATTTATACCCACTTCCTCGACGACGAAGGCATGGTGCGCGCTGACTTCACCGTCTTTCGCATGGCCGACCGCTGCCGTCTCGTCAACGGCGCCGATGCCGGCCCGCGTGACCTGCATTATATGAAGCGGGTCGCCCAAGACCGTGGCCTCGACGTGATCATCACCGACGTCTCGGAGAAATTCGTCACGATCGGTATCTGGGGTCCGAACGCGCGCGACACGCTGAAGAAGGTTGTCGCCGATCCGGCCGGGCTCGATCAGGAGAACTTCGCTTTTGCGGCAATCAAACCGATCGAAATTGCAGGCAAGCCTGTCACCGCCTTCCGCATCTCCTATGTCGGCGAGCAGGGCTGGGAACTGCACATGAAGTACGAAGACGGCCTCGCCGTCTGGGATGCGCTGCGCTCGACCGGCGTGATGGCCTTCGGCGTAGAGACCTATGCAAACTCCCGCCGCATGGAAAAGAGCCTGCGCCTGCAGAACGCCGACCTCCTGACCCAGTACAACCTGATCGAAAGCGATCTCGCCCGTCCGAAAGTCAAGGAAGCCGATTTCCGCGGCAAGGCGAAGCATCTGGAATACAAGGCGCGCGAGCACCAGCCGGCCATGCTCTGCACGCTTGTGATGACCGAGAATACCGACAAATCGGGCGTGAAGCGTTATCCCCTCGGCAACCTGCCGGTTGTCGATCCCGCCACGGGAGAAGTTCTGGTCGACGAGCTTGGCCGTCGGTCCTACACGACTTCGATCGCCTACGGCCCAACGGTCGGAAAGAACATTGCCTTGGCCTATCTGCCTTGGTCGCATTGCCAGGTCGGACGCAGGCTGAATGTCGAGTATTTTTCCGAGAGCTATCCGGTGGAGGTAGTCAGCGTCGGGTACAAGCCGATCTATGACCCAGAAAATCTGAAGCCGCGCACCTAAGCGCATCGGCCCCGCAAATCGGAATCGGTTTTCGGAAAGCACGATGCGAGGGTTGAAAGTGTTGCAGCGTCCTTTGCGCGTCTTAAACCACGCGCGGCGCTGTAAGCACCTAAGCGCTTGTGGCGCCGCAAGCACGGGGACGCCACAAACATCAGGTTGAGCCGCTTGCCCAGAAACAACGAGAAATCTCGCAGTTCGTGCCACTCCGTTGTGTGGGGAGTGTGCACGTCACCCGAGATTTCGAACAAGACAAAGACGTACGGGCGGGGCCCACGCTCTCCCGCGGGTAAAGGTTGCAAGACTGTTACCCAACAGACCGGTTGTCACATAGAAACAGTCATTTGACATCTCTCCAGCGACCGGCAATGTTGACCTACCAGTCTTCCAAATGCATCCGGGCGACGTCATTCGGCAAGGGAAAGTGGGTCATGACAGCTTCCAGAATTCTTCGGCCGGTGATCGCCTTGGCGGCTCTGGCAGCACTCGGCATTCTGCTCTGGTTTGCAACACGCCCGCCACCACTGATCGTCCAAGGCGAGGTCTCAGCCAATCGGGTCGATATCAGCCCGCGTGTTTCCGGCCGCATCGCCAAGCTGAATGTCGATGTCGGGGATAACGTCGAGACCGGCGCTGTCATCGCCGAGCTTGAAAGTCCTGAGCTGACGGCCGCCCTTCATATGTCGCAAGCCGCCCTTTCCGTTTCGCAAGCCGATCTTGCCCGCGTCAATAGCACGCGTCCCGAGACGATCGATGCTGCCAACGCCGAACTTGCGGCGGCTACGGCGGATGTGACCCTCTACCAGGAAGAGTCTGCGCGTCAGGCCAGGCTGATCACCACCGGCGCCTCGACTCAGGCTCAGGCGGACCAGGCGGCCCGCAATCTTGAAGCAGCGATCCGCAAGCGTGAATCCGCCGAGGCCAATGTGCGGCTGGCGGTCGCCGGCTCCAGCAAGGAAGAGAAGGCGCTTGCCGCCGCGCAGGTGGAACAGACGCGCGCCTCGCTGGATCAGCAGCAGGTCAACGTTTCCGAGCTGACGATCCATGCGCCGATCTCCGGGCAAGTCACGACGAGGGTTGCCGAACTCGGTGAGAATTTCAGCGCCGGCGCGCCGCTCTTTTCGATTATCGATCTCCAGAACCCCTGGTTCACGTTCAACCTGCGCGAGGATCTGCTGAAGGGCCTGAAGGTCGGGGACAATTTCGATGTCGTCGTGCCGGCAATCGGCCCTGATAAGATCGCGGTCAAGGTGACCATGATCAATGCACAGGGACAGTACGCGACCTGGCGGGCGACGCGGGCGACCGGCGATTTCGATCTCAGGACATTCGAGGTGCGCGCCGTTCCGGTAAAAGCCGTGGACGGCTTGCGGCCCGGCATGAGCGTCATTGCCGCCTGGTCGGAGCGTTGAAATGACGCCGCGCGGGCGCATGCACCCGGGTTTTATTCTCGTCTTCACACGGGAGTTCCACTGGTTTCGCCGCCGGCCCTTCCTCTTGTTCCTGACGACGGTCCTGCCGCTGCTACTGATGGGGCTCCTGGCCGCGGTTTTCAGCGCGGGTCTGGCAACCCGCCTGCCGATCGCCGTGCTCGATCAGGACGGCACCGATCTGTCGCGCCAGATCATCCGCATGGTCGATGCCAGCCAGGATACGTCGGTCGAGCTTGCCGTCAGCGACCTCGCCGAAGGCCGGCAGCTCATCCTCTCCGGCGAGGTTCACGGCCTGCTGATGCTGCCGCGCAATCTCGAGCGCGACGTGTTGTCCGGCCGCCGGCCGGAGGTGGTGTTCTTCTACAACACCCAGACGATGACGACCGGCAATCTGGTGGTGCGTGGCGTCAACGCCGCCGTACCGACAGTGGCTGCGGGCATCAGATTGTCGTTGCGCACTGCTCAGGGAGAGCCGGTCGACGCCGCACAGGCCGCTCTCGCTCCCGTTCCGGTACAGGTGAACCCGCTCTTCAATCCCACCCTCAACTATGCGCATTTCCTTCTTGCCGCTCTGATGCCCAGCGTCCTGCAGGTGGTGATCATCACGACGATGGCCTATTCGCTCGGCCTCGACGTCGAGAGCCGCCACCGGCTGCGTATCCTCCGACGGCTGGGCGGCGGGTTGGGGCCGGCGCTGGCGGGCAAGATCCTGCCTTATACGCTAATCTTTCTCGCCGTGCTCGGCATCGCCGATCTGGTCCTCTTCGACTTCCTCGACATGCCGCTGCGCGGCAATCGCTGGCTGCTGCTGATGGCCGGCACCCTGTTCATCCTGGCAAGCCAGTTCATCGGCGTGCTGCTGGCGCTGTTCCTGCGGCCGATGGCAAGCGCCATCAGCATCGGCTCGCTGCTCGCCGCGCCCGCCTTCGGCTTCATGGGCATCGGTTTCCCGAGGATAGGCATGAACGACTTCGCCTATTATTACGGCCAGATGATCCCCGGCACATGGTACCTGATGGCAAGGATCGACCAGACGATCCGCGGCACACCGCTCGATCTATCGTGGAAGCCGATCCTGGTGCTGCTCTTCCTCGTCGTCCTGCTTGCATCCGTCACCGTGCTCCGGCTGGAGGCGATAAGATCGAGGAACAGACGCGAGCCATTGGCATTGCGGGAGGCCACCCGATGAACGGCGTGCTGACGACCTGCCGCATCGAATTGCAGCGCATCCTGTCGTTGCGGCCGGCATTCTCCGTGCTCATTCTGGCAGCCTGCATCTATGCCGCCCTCTATCCCCAGCCCTACCGGGGCGAGGCCCTGCGCGACGTGCCAATCGCACTCGTCGATCTCGACGGCACCGACAGCAGTCGCCAGTTCGCCCGCCGCGTCGATGCCTCGGCCGATGTATTCATCGGCGCCGAATTGCCCGACGAGCCAAGCGCCGAGCGCGAGGTCTTCAGCCGCCAGCTCTACGGCATCCTGGTCATCCCGAAGTATTTCGAGCGCGACCTGCTGCATGGACGACCCTCGCCCGTGGCGCTCTATGCCGATGCCAGCTATTTTCTGATTTATTCGCGCATCTCCGGCGGCGTCTCGGCCGTCGCCAAGACTTTCGGCGCCGAGGTCGAGACCGCAAGACTGGTCGCCATGCATGTCGACCCCGCCGTCGCCGCTGCAGCCTCCGACCCGATGCCACTGACGACGGTACCGCTCTTCAACCCTCAGGGGGGTTATGCCACCTATCTCCTCCCCGCCGCCTTCGTTCTCCTCCTGCAGCAGATGCTCCTGATCGGCGTCGGCCTGCTCGGAACGCTGCGAAACGACCGGCTCGCCGACTCGCCGGCCGGGGCTCTCGCAACCGTGCTCGGCAAACTGCTCGCCTACCTCATCCTGGAGGCGGTGGTGCTGCCCTTCTATCTGATCGTCCTGCCTTATCTCTACGACATTCCAAGGCTCGGGGGACCGCTTACCATCTTCGCCGTCTCGCTGCCCTTCGTGCTTTCCGTCAGCGCGCTCGGCATGGTCGTCGCCGCACTCTTCCGAAGCCCCCTCACCGTCCAGCTGGTGTTCGCGGCGATCGGCATCCCCTTCCTGTTTCTCGCGGGCTTTTCCTGGCCGACCGAGGCGATGCCGAAGGCGCTGCATTATCTGGCGCTACTGGTTCCCAGTAGTTCCGCCATCAACGGAATCGTATCGGTATCGCAACTGGGTGCACCGTTGAGCGACGTCCGCACGCCGTTTCTGACGCTCTGGGCGCTGGCGCTATTTTACGGTTGCCTCGCGGTCGGATTGGAAGTCAGGATGCGGCGAAGCCACCATTAGAATTCAAGAGGGAGGCACGATGTTGACCGAAAACCGCTCACACGTTTCGGCATCATGCTCTGGCGAATGGACAGTCGATGCTTGATAATTTCACATGGTCCGGAGTGCTTGCCGATCCTGTCGTCCAGGCCGGGACGCTGGCCGTCGTCGGTGCGATCGTCACGCGCATAGCGCTTCGGCCCTTCCCGAGCTGGAAGCTCGCTGGCCAGGTGTTTTTCTTCGCGGCGCTCACCGTCTTGCTGCTCTATCACGACATCGTGCCCTACGAAGTCGGGCCGGCGCCGGCTTCGACCTTCGAACGCGTCTTCATCGCCCTTGCCAAGGTGGTCTGGTGGATCAATGCCGCCTGGGCGCTGATCGCCTTCGTCCGCGTCTTCCTGATCTTCGAGCGCCAACCGAGAGAAGGTCGCCTCGTTCAGGATCTGGTCATCGGCCTGATCTATCTCGGCGCGATTCTCTCGGTGGTCGCCTATGTCTTCAGCTTCCCCGTCGGCACGCTGATCGCCACCTCGGGTGTCTTTGCCATCATCCTCGGCCTTGCGCTGCAAAGCACCCTGAGCGACGTCTTTTCCGGCATCGCGCTCAATCTCGGCCGGCCCTATGCGATCGGCGACTGGATCGTGCTGAATGACGGCGTCGAGGGTCGTGTCGTCGAAACCAACTGGCGCTCCACCCATCTGCTGAACGGCTCGAACGACCTCGTCGTCCTGCCCAACAGCTTTCTGGCCAAGGTCGGGCTGACCAATCTCAGCAGCCCCGACCGCAGTCACGGCGCCTCACTGACTGTCCGTGTCGTGCCGACGATCGGGCCGTCGGCGATCATCGAGGTCATGCGTACCGTACTTTTGAGCAGCGGCTCGATCCTGACCGAACCGAAACCCGGCGTGCAGATCAAATCGCTGACATCAGATGCAGTGGAGCTGGAACTCTCCTTCCGCGTCAGGGATATCGGCCAGGCGGGGCCGGCGAAGAACGAGATATTCGATCTCATCTACCGTCATATCAAGGCCGCAGGCCTCACCTTGGCGCGGCCGATCGATGCGGCCGGCCCGCCACCCGACCAGTTGCAGTCGGAAGAGGTGATGAAGCCGCACCGGCCGACGCCGCTCAAGCTTCTCGACGCCATCCCGCTGTTTTTCTCGCTGACCGAGGACGAGAAGGAAACACTCGCAGCCTCGATGACCCGGCGGACCTACAAGAAGGATTCCATCCTCATCGAGCAGGGCGATACGGTTGCATCGCTGATGATCGTGCGCAGCGGCGCCCTCGTCGCCACGCGGCGGGAAGGCCATCAGGAAGTCGAACTCGGCCGGCTGGCGCCGGGCGATTATTTCGGCGAAAGCGGGCTGCTGATCGGGGTCGGCGAGGCCGCCAGCCTGCGGGCGCTGACCTTCGTCGTCGTCTACGAGATTGCCCAGGCAAGCCTAACGCCGCTGCTGCACGACCGGCCCGGCATCGCTGAAGAGCTTGCCGCCACTTTGTCGCGCCGCATCGAGACCGGCCAGCATTCCTTCGCGCCCGAAGGCGCCACGCTGAACGGCGGTTCGATGACCTCACTGGTGACACGCATCCGCCACCTGTTCAAGGTGCCGCAGTAAAGCTCCAGGGCAATGGGCGCCGATGCCTGTCACCGCGGCCCGATCCCGCTTCAATGCCAACCCCGAGAACAAGGTAGGTCTCTCCGACGACAAACACGGCTGACGCCGGCGCAAATGGCTACTTTTCCGAATTTCTCGCTAGCGCATCCTCCAGCGACCGCCAGTCGTCGCGATGCGCCTCTGCTGCTCCCTAGCCAGCCAGGGGTTCGTTTATTACCACGTAGTCGGCAGCTACCAATTTGTCATATATGATGTTATAAATGATTTTATCCACCGTATCTGGATAATAGCTATGGGATCGCCGAAATCAAAACCTGCCCTCGAAAGGCTTGGACATGACATCCGTGGCGCTCGCTTGCGGCGCGGTATCGCCGTGGCCGATCTGGCCGTGCGCGCCGGCACGTCGCCGAGCACCGTCGCGCGGTTGGAAAAGGGAGATCCTGGTGTTGGGATCGGCACGCTCGCCGATGTTCTCGTTGTGCTTGGTCTTGTCGACCGGTTGGCCGACCTGATCGACATCCGCAAAGACGATCTGGGTCTGGCGTTGGCCGCCGAACGCCAGCCACGTCGCGGACGGTCTTTTGCGACCGCACTGCGCAGGCAGAAGGCCAAGGGGAAGACGGCACAGGAGGATACGGATGTCGTTGATCTAGACGGCGCATCATTCTGATGCCCGATTTCAACGCCCATGTCGTTCTCGGCGAGAACCTGACACCCGTTGGCCAGTTGCGTTTCACGCAGGCGGGGCCTCGACAGTTCTCGACTTTTGCTTACGATCCGGCCTGGATCGAAAATCCTCGTGCCTTTGCCGTGCAGCCGACCTTTCCCCTTGAGGCTGGGCCATTTCACACATCTGGCCAGCCCGGAAACATGCGCGACGCATTGGCGGGCGTCTTCGCAGACGCTGCACCGGACAGTTGGGGCCGCAGGCTTCTCGAACGCACCTATGGTAATGGCCTTTCGGAGTTCGAGTATTTGACGCTGTCCGATGATGCCTGCCGGCAGGGCGCGCTGCGATTTGTGGACGATAGGAGAGAAATCATCCGGGGCGGCGCCGCCGACGCCGTACCGCGTCTGGTCGATCTGGAGACCATCACCGCCATCGCCCGGGCCTATGAGCAGGGCAAGGAGATATCCGCGGAGGACATGCAGTTGCTCGCCGGTGCGGGCGGTTCCGGCGGTGCGCGTCCCAAGGCCAATGTTCGGGACGGCGACACGCTCTGGCTCGCCAAGTTCACCTCGGTTCATGATCAGCAGCCGGTCGAACGCCTCGAGGTCGCCACGCTCCGCCTCGCTCGGACCTGCGGGATCCGTACGCCCGAGGTAAGGCTGGAACTGGCTGATACGCCATTCCCGGTCGCTCTGATCAAGCGGTTCGATAGGCGCGAGGCCGGCCGTGTACCCTATATTTCGGCCCGCACTGCCCTCGGCAAGACCGGGGCCGAACTCGGCTCCTATACGGAGATCGTCGACTTCATGCGGGCCAATGCCGCTGATCCGCAGGCCGATTTCCGTGAACTCTTTCTGCGCCTGATCTTCACCATCCTCGTGTCGAACAAGGATGACCATCTAAAGAATCACGGTTTCCTCTATGTGGGGGCCGGTCGCTGGCGACTGTCTCCGGTGTTTGATGTTAACCCCGAACTTGACCGCAATCCGCATCTTGAAACGTCAATTCTTGAGGGTGGTGCGCATGACCGATCAATCCGTCTGGCCTTCGAAGCCTGCCGGTTCTTCGAAATCGCCGAAACGGATGCTCGCCAGATGATCCGCGAGACGACGCAGCACATTTCCCTGCAATGGCGAGATATGCTTCGACAAGTGGGCGTCTCCGGTACGTTGGCGCGCGAGTATGAAGCCGCCTTTGTGAATGACCAGACCGAGATAGCGCTCGCTCTATAAACCAGATATGCACGATATACTCGTATAACTCATCATATATGACGTAGTTCGTGCCAGCTCAACACTATGATGTGGGATGTTTCTGATGATCGGGCATCACACATGCGCAAAAATTCCCCAGTCCGCCTGATTTTCTAAACCAGCCTGGGCGCCGCACTGAATGGCAGCTCGGTTGGCCCGCCGGTGACGCCTATCCGCCACCTGTTCTAGGTGCCGCAGTCCCCGAGCTATTTCCGTTGAAACTTCTTCCGCGCCGCCCGCCCCACGCTCTCGGCGAGGATCAGCGGACAGCCGAAGAGAAGCAGAGCAGCGGCGAGCAGCGCGTCGACATGGGCGAATTTCACCAGAACGCCGACGATGGCAATTAGCAGCAGTGCCGCCAGTGCCAGCGCGCCGTCGTCGATGAACATGCCGAAGAATTCCTTCAAGGCGACCTTAAGAATTTTCATCACGCGGCCACCTCGGCATGGGTGTTGAAATAGTAGCGCAGCATCCGGACTGCTGCGAAGGAAAAGACTGCGAGCACGGCAAGTATCGCCAGAAGCGAAAGATCAGCGCCGGGCCAGTCGGCGCCGACGCCCTCGCCGACCCAGAATATGCCGAAGGCGCTGAGCAGCAGCCCGACGACGAATTTGAGGCTGTTCTCCGGAACCGCCGAGAGCGGCTTGTGCACGAAGATGCCGATGATCAGCACCAGCAGGCAGGCCGCGGCCGCTCCAAGGCTGGCATAGCCGATCATGCCGTGTCCGGCGCCGGTAGCGATGACGATGAACACCACTTCGATCCCCTCGAGCAACACCGCCTTGAAGGCTGTGGTGCCCGCCAGGAAATTGGCACGGCGCTCGGCAGATTGGCGCCGGAGGCTGTCGGTCTCGGCCGCAAAGGCCTTCTCCTCGTCGTGTAGCGCGATGAAACCCGAAGCCCGCAGGATCGCCTTGCGCAGCCAGCGCAGGCCGAAGAGAACGAGCAGCGTCCCGATGACGAACTGCATCAGTTCGATCGGAATGAGCCCGAGCAGCGGACCAAGCGCCAGCACGAGAAGAGCGAGAAGGGCGAGCGCAAGACCGGTGCCGATGAAGGCTGGACGCCAGCTCTGCGTGACGCCGACGGCGAGGATGATGGTGAAGGCTTCAACGACCTCGACGAAAGAGCCGAGAAATGCGGCCGTGATCGTCGAAGTGATCGTTGTCAGAGTTGTCATGGTTCTTGTCCGTTATGCCGGCTGAACTGCTATCTTTTCTTACCGTTTTCCGGATTCTACAACATCATCTGGCGCACGGCTCGGAATAAACCGCTTCGAGATCAGCCAGCAGCCAAGCGCCCAGAGCGCACCGGCGCACCATCCGGCCAAGACGTCCGTGGGATAATGGACGCCAAGGTAGATTCGGCTCAAGCCGATGAGGACGGCGAGGAAGACGCCGGTGCCCATGACGAAGATCCGTGTTGACCGGTAACGCTGTGTCCGGGCCAGCAGCGCTCCAAGTGTCAAATAAGTCACCGCCGAGACCATCGCGTGTCCGGAGGGAAAGCTGAGATCGCTCACTTCGACCAGATGCGGCACGATGTCAGGGCGCGGCCGCGCGACGAGGACCTTCAAGAGAGTGCTCGCCAGCCAGCCGCTCAGCACAGAGGAAAAGACGAAGATCGCGATCGGCCAGCGCCGGTCGAGCAGAAGGTAGGCGGTGACGAGAACCGTCATCAGCGAGAGAACGGTGATGCCGCCGAGGGCAGTGATATCGTCGACGGCATGCGTCAGCCAGCCAGGACCGATCGGCACGGCAAGTTCTCCCGGCCGTCGCAACGCCAGCAGGATTGCCTCGTCAAAGCGGAATGTCTCACCCTCCAGGACTTCGCTCGTCAGTCGCTGCAGCACGAACAGTCCGCCCGCGACCGATGCCAGCATAATGAGCGTCAGCGGCTCATAGGCGGTAAGCCGTGTCAAAAATCCGCGTCGTTGAACCTCGGACATGCCTGCATCAAACTCCGTTCGTATGTTGTCGACCCTCGCCAGATTGGCAACTCAAAGCCAGGATTCAAGACCTTGGCGCATTCAAAGACACTCGCCAGGGCGACCGCCGTCCAATCTGAGCACGCTCGGTAGCAAAAGCTCAACCTTCTTTTGCTATCGCTGAATACGATTGCGTTGGAGATGGTTCGGCGATGAAAATTCCGACAGTGATGCTTCTGATGACGGCCGTCCTGCAGCCGGCGTCCGCCTTCGGCGAGACCGATTGGATGGGCGGCGCGAGACAATGGTCGGTCGGCTTTGCGAATGAGAGCCCGCATCCCTATTGCCGCCTGCTGTGGGACAGCGAGATCGGCAAGACCATGGAATTCCGCCAGACCGCAACCGAGACGTTCTGGCTGGTATCAAAGAACACATGGGACATTCCGGCCGACACCAAGACCGAGGTGACGCTGATCAACCGTACTACGACGAAAGTGGTCGCGGCCGAATTCTTCGACAAGAACACGCTTCGCCTCTGGGGTCCTGCAAGCAAGGGGAGCGCCGGGTTGAAGAAGATCATCAAGAATTCCTTTGCCGGAATGCCTGACGTGCAGCTTACCTTTGCCGGCGATGAAGGCGACTGGACGCTTCCGCTCTCACGGGTGGATCAGCTCTACCCGACTTATCGCCAGTGCCTCAAACGCCTCGAGGCTGGCGAAAGGCCGAAGCAGAATTCCGAGACAAGCAAACCATTCTGAAAGTCAACTATCGCGGCGGCGCAGTATCGCGGATCAGAGTGCGGACGGCTTCGATATCGCCGTTGAGCGGCCGTTCGTCACTATAGTGGGAAACATGCTCCCGCACGGCCTTGTAGACCAGGTCCGTGCCTGAGGCGCGCGGCGCCGTCGCCGCCAGGAAATCATGCGCCTGGGCACCGGCCATCAGCTCGATTGCCAGGATATATTCGGCGTTGTCGATGACGGCGAGCAGCTTGCCGGCGGCAGCCGTCGGATGCGCGAGGAAATCCTCCTGCAGACCGGAAGTCAGCCCGCCGTCCATGGCCGCGGGTGCGGCAAGGCGGCGGTTCTCGTTGCTGAGTGCCGCGGCAGTATATTGGGCAATCATGAAGCCGGAATGGCTGCCGGCATCGCTGGCGAGGAAAGGCGGCAGGCCGCTCACCAGCGGATTGACGAGCCGGTCCATGCGCCGCTCGCTGATTGCGCCGATCTGCGCCAGCGCAATGGCCAGGCTATCGGCCGCCTGTCCGAGCGCCGGGGCAACCGCATGGGCCTCGGAGGAGACGATCGGATGTTCCGGCGTGCCTGAGACAGCCGGATTGTCGGTCACCGAAGCAAGCTCCTGGTCGACGATGCGGGCGGAATTGTCGAAGACATCGCGGGCCGCACCATGGGCGTGCGGCACCGAACGAAGGCTGAGCGCATCCTGCGTGCGCCGACCTAAGGCGGCGGCGACAAGACCGCTGCCCTGAAGCCGCGCTCGCAGGCTCGCTCCGACTTTTTCTATTCCCGCCGATGGGCGAAGCGCCAGCACGGCGGCGTCGAAGGCGGCGATCTGGCAGCCTGCTGCTTCCAGCGTCAGTGCTGCGATCGCATCGGCCCAATCGAGCAGCCGCTCGGCGCGTGACAGCGCCACGGCAGTCAAGCCGGTGGCGCAAGCCGTGCCGTTGACAAGGCTCAAGCCCTCCTTGGCGCCGAGCACCAGTGGTTGGAGGCCGATCGCGGCAAGCGCCTCGCGACCGCTCATGCACCGGCCGTCCAGGTGAGCGCAGCCTTCGCCGATCAGAACAAGCGCAATATGGGCGTTATGGACGAGGTAACCGGCAGAACCCTTGGACGGCACGCAGGGAATACAATCATGTTCCAGCATGGCCGCAAGATGCTGGACTATCTCGCGCCGCACGCCGGAATGGCCATGGGCGAAATTGGCGATCTCAGCCGCGATGATGGCGCGCACTTCGCGGGCGGCCAGCAACGGACCGACGCCGCAGGCATGGCTGAGCACGATGCTGCGCGACAACAGGCTCTGCGAGGCACGATCGACCACTGTATCGGCGAGTGCCCCGACGCCGGTATTGACGCCATAGGCACGCACGCCCGTCTCGACGATGCGCGCGACGATGCGGCTTGCTTGCTCGACGCGCGCCAAGGCGGTGGGCGACAGCGCGAGCGCTTCTCCGGTCCCGACGCGCGCGACATCGCGCCAAGTCAGCACGGACTCGATCGTGATTGTCATTGACCGCTTCCGAAATGGCCGATGAATTGGCGAAACGCGGGCGTTGCGCCGCCGGTGAACATGTCGTCCGGCTTGCCGCTGCTTTCGATCAGCCCCTCGCGCATGAAGACGACGCGGTTCGAGACGTTGCGGGCAAAGCTCATCTCATGGGTGACGACGAGCATGGTCATGCCCTCCTCGGCCAGCGCGCGCATGACGCGCAGAACTTCGCCGACAAGCTCGGGATCAAGCGCCGAGGTCGGTTCGTCAAAGAGCATCACCTTCGGCTTCATCGCTAGCGCGCGGGCGATCGCGGCGCGCTGCTGCTGGCCGCCGGAGAGATGGGCCGGATAGGCATGGCGCTTATCGGCGATGCCGACCTTTTCCAGCAGCGCTTCGGCCTCGGCGATGCAGTCGGCACGCGGTCGCTTCAGCACATGGATCGGCCCTTCGATAACGTTTTGCAGGATCGTCATATGGGACCAGAGATTGAAGGACTGGAACACCATGCCGAGTTCGGAGCGGATATGGTCCACCTGCTTCTGGCTGGCCGGCTTGCTCGTGCCGCCCTTGTGCACCATGCGGATCTGTTCGCCGTCGACCCAGATCTCGCCGTCGCTTGCGGTTTCGAGCAGGTTGATACAGCGCAGGAAGGTCGACTTGCCGGAGCCGGAGGCACCGAGCAGCGAGATCACATCGCCGTCTTCCGCGTCGAGGGAAATGCCGCGCAATACTTCGTGCGTACCGAAGCTCTTGCGGATATTGCGGACCGATAGTCGGGTTACGCCTGGCATGGGTGCTCCAATCGGGTCAAAAAGCCGCTTACGCCTTCAGCGCCTGCGGAATGGCGCGGCGATGTCGGGAAAGCGAATATTCGAGCAGAGCCATGCCCTGCAGGATGATGAAGTTAAGGACGAGATAGATGATCGCCGCACAGAGAAAGACTTCCATGGTGCGGTAGGTCTGCGAGATCAGCCGCTGCGCCACGCCGGTGACTTCCCAGACGGTGACGAGGCTTGCGAGCGCCGTCGACTTCATCATCAGCACGATCTCGGTGGAATAGGCCGGCAGCGCGTGGCGAAAGGCGATCGGCGCCAGGATACGGCGCACGAGCAGGAAGCCGGACATGCCGATCGAGCGTGCCGCTTCGATCTCCTTCGGCGAGACGGCGCGAATGCCGCCGCGGAAGATCTCCGCCGTGTAGCCGGCGGTGCAGAGCGCCAGCGACAGCACGGCGCAAACCATCGGCTCGCGCAGGAACGGCCAGAGGAAGGAATAGCGGATGACGCCGAACTGGCCGAGGCCGTAGAATACCAGGAACATCTGGATCAACAGCGGCGAGCCCCGGAAGACGAAAATATAGCCCTTGGCGAAGCCCGAAAGCACTGAGTTGCCGCTGGTCCGCATCCAGACGATGACAAGCGCCAGCAGGCCGCCGGAGACGATCGACAGGGAAAACAGGATGAGCGTCGTCGGTACGGCCTTGAGCAGGGTGACCATGGTCGAGGCGATGAAGGTGAAATCCATGGTCGCCTCCTTACGCCTGGCCCATGGCGGATGCCGGCATGCTGCGATTGGCGCGGCGCTCCGCCCCGTTGAAGATGCGGTCCGAAAGGCTGGTCAGGAGCAGATAGAGGCAGCCGCCGGCAATGAAGAACAGGAAATATTGCCGGGTCGAGCCCGCCGCCACCTGGCTGGTGCGCATCAGCTCGGCAAGACCGGTGACGGAGATCAGCGCCGAATCCTTGAGACTGAGCTGCCAGACGTTACCGAGGCCGGGAATGGCGAGGCGAAACACCTGCGGCATGATGATGCGGCGAAGGCGCATGCCGCGATGCATGCCGATCGCCGAGGCGGCCTCAAGCTCACCTTTGGAGATGGCGAGGAAAGAGCCGCGGAAGACCTCCGCCTGGTAGGCGCCGGAGATGATGCCGACGGCAAGCGCGCCTGCGACAAAGGAGGGCAAGCCGAGGAACCCCTCGTAACCCATTGCCTGGCCGATAGAGGTGACGGCCGACGAGCCTCCGAAATAGATGAGATAGATGATCAGCAGTTCGGGCACGCCGCGAAAGACGGTCGTATAGACGTTGCCGAGCGTGACGAGGACAAGATTGCCGGAGAGTTTCGCAGCTGCGACAATCGCGCCGAGCACTGCGCCGATCGCCAGTGCCGTCGCCGTGACAGCCAGCGTCATCAAGGCGGCGGCAATAAGCAACGCGCCCCATCCCGTCGAGCCGAAGCCGAGAAGTTCCAAGCTTGCCATATCGTCCGTTCCCCGTCCGTGGCAGTGTTTTGCGGATTGACAATAGCATGCGGTCTCCGGCGATAAAGCCGGAGACCGGTGTTTACGGCCGAAAGGCCGAAACGCTTATTGCGGGCTGACGTCGACCTTGAACCACTTCATCGAGAGGTTCTTGACGGTGCCGTCGGCAAGTGCGGACTTGATCGCTTCGCTGAACTTGTCGCGCAGGTCCGTATCGGCCTTGCGGACACCCAGGCCTTCGCCCTCGCCCCAGATCGAACCGGCGATCTCGGGGCCGGTGAAGTCGAGCGCGCCGTTGGCGGACGCAAAGGCGTTGTTGAAATAGACGGCATCGTCGAAGCCGAGGTCGATACGGCCGTTCTGCAGGTCGAGGTCGCGGTCGGCACCGGTCTTGTATTCGCGGATCTCGGCAATATCGCCGAAATTGTCATAGACGAACTTGGCGTAGACGGTCGCCGCCTGGATGCCGATCGTCTTGCCCTTGAAGGCGGCCTTCAGCGCGTCGATCTCTTTCACGCCGGTCTGGCCGGGCGTCATCTTGATCGTAGTGCCGGTGCCGGCGGCCTTGGCCAGCGGGCTGTCCTTGGCGGTAGCAAAGGCGGCAGGCGTGGCGGCATAGGGAACCGTAAAGTCGATGACCTGCTTGCGCTCATCGGTGATCGACAGCGCATCCATGATGACGTCGAACTTGCCGGCGTTGAGCGCCGGGATCATGCCGTCCCAGTCGGAGGCGACAAGCGTGCATTCGATCTTGGCCCGTTCGCACAGCACCTTGGCGAGTTCCGGTTCGAAGCCACCGAGGGTGCCATCGGCATTGGTGAGGTTCCAGGGCGCATAGGCGCCTTCGAGGGTAATGGTCGCCTTCGTCCAGTCTTTGGAAAAGGCAGGTGCGGCGAAGGCGGAAAGGGCCGCCACGCCACAAAGCAGGATTGCGCTGAATTTCATCTTTGAATTCTCCTCTGGAGTTGAAACAGACCTTGCGGCACCACGGCCGATCTTCGCCGGCTTGCCCTTTCCTGTCCTATTTCTGTTTCAAGGACCGATTGGGAGGTTGTATATGGTACCATATGAGATATTTTGTGATATGCAAGAGGAAAGTCGAATTATGTGGCGAATTCCATTCGTGCAAAAGGAATAGGCAATGAAGCGTCCCGGCGAGATGAAGCGCGAACTGGCGGAAAATGATAGCACCCCGCTCTATGCCGGCGTCAAGCAGGTGATCCTCGACCGCATCCAGAGCGGCGAATGGCCGCCGAAATATCGCGTGCCCTCGGAAAACGAGCTGGTCGTCGAGCTCGGCGTCAGCAAGATGACCGCCAATCGGGCGCTGCGCGAACTTGCCAACGAAGGCGAACTCGTCCGTATCCAGGGCGTCGGCTCCTTCGTTGCCGAGCGCAAGGGTTATTCAGCACTGTTCGAGGTCCGCAACATCGCCGAGGAAATCGCCGAACGCGGTCATGTCCACGAGGCCTCCGTCGTTGTTCTCGCCCAGGAAACCGCCTCTCCAGAGGTTGCCGACGCGCTGGAACTTGCGATTGGCGCTGCGGTTTTCCATTCGCTAATCGTCCACAGCGAAAACGGCGTTCCCGTGCAGATCGAGGACCGCTTCGTCCACCCGGAGGCCGCGCCTGAATATCTCGACCAGGATTTTTCGACGCTGACGCCGAACGCTTATCTGACGGCTGCGGCCCCGCTGAGCGGCTCCGAGCACGTTGTCGAGGCGGCGATGCCGCAGGCCTGGGAATGCAAGCTGCTGACCATCATGAAGACCGAACCGTGCCTGACGATCCGCCGCCGCACATGGTCGGCAAAGCAGGTGGTCTCGACCGCACGTCTCGTCTATCCAGGCCACCGCTATCGCTTGGAAGCCCGTAGTGGCAAGATGTTCGAGGAATGAAAACACCCGTCATGTTGTATATGGGACCGTGTAGGCCGCGCCGTCGCCAGGAGCGGGTGTAAACGGCAGCGGCCGCACTGTTTGACCGAGGAAACAGCGTCCTTGGCGGAGACTTATCATGGCGTGTGTAAATAAGCGGAGGAGACTTTTTACGAGCTCGGCAATAACGCATGGACAAGGCGTGGGCAACCGCCGCACGCCAATGATTGTCCGTTTCGACGGAGGTCGGATCTTCTTCTCCTTGTTGCGTCGGGCCCCGGGCATGCCTAGTTGAAGCCCGACGGATAGTCTTGCTCGAGATCGGACTAGGGCTGGCGCCCTTGGCCTCGTGAGTCGCGGGATCTCGGGCGGCACCTGCATCAGTCCCCCGTTCCCTTGCGTGTGGCCGGAAGGTATCTATTGTCGACGAATGCCGGGTGGTTGGGAGTAGGTAATGTCGGCAGTGCCGTTCTCAAAGATTTCGACGCCGCTCAACGCGCTGTTCGCTGCAATCGGTCTCCTGGTCGTTGCCGCATTGACGACGCAGGGCCTTACTGGACAGGAGCGGCTTGTCTTTGAGCTGCTACTTGCGGCAATTTGGCTGGCCTATGTCCTCCAATTGAGCGGCACATTGCTTTCACGGCGAGACCGCTTGTCGGGCGGGATGCCGGCCCTCGTGATCGATTTTCTCGCGGTTCTAGTTCCGGCTGCTGCATTCTTGTTCGTCGGGTCCCGTGATCGAAACCTCTATTGCGCCATTTGGCTTCTCAAGCCGTTGCGCGACTCGACCTTCTTCAGGCTGCTGGCAAAGGTGGTCGCGAATGAATCGCGCAATCTGCTTGGCGTGACATCGGTGTTCGGCATCGTTCTTTTTGGTGCTGCGTTGGCCGGTTATATCATCGAGCGAGACGTCCAGCCCGATAGGTTCGGCAGCATTCCGCAGGCGATGTGGTGGGCGGTCGTGACGCTGTCGACGACCGGCTACGGGGACGAGATCCCGCAGAGCTTTGCAGGTCGAGTTCTGGCCGGATTGGTGATGATGAGCGGTATCGGTATTTTTGCACTTTGGGCCGGCATCCTCGCCACCGGCTTCTACGAAGAGGTTCGCCGCCAAGACTTCGTTCGCAATTGGCAGTTGGTCGCTGCCGTACCCCTGTTCCAGAAGCTTGGTTCCGCTGCACTGATAGAGATCGTTCGGGCGCTGCGAACGCGCATTGTCCCCGCGGGTGCCGTGATCTGCCGCAAGGGCGATGTTGGCGATCAGATGTTCTTCATTGTCGAGGGGCGGGTCACCGTGGCGACACCCGACCATCCGGTGGAACTCGGTGCCGGAAACTTCTTTGGCGAGATGGCGCTAATCAGTGGCGAACCTCGCTCAGCGACGGTCAGCGCAGCAACCGAGGTATCGCTGCTGTCGCTCTACGCCGTGGATTTCCAGATGTTGTCGAGCAGCAGTCCGGAGATCGCGGAGACCATCCGCAAGACGGCGCTGGAGCGGCGGGGCGGGCCGCCGAAGGAATAATCCAAGCCTGATGGCTGCGGCATGGCAGCGGCGTGGAGGGCCTTGACCGGCTCATTGCTCCCAGACGGTCGAAAAGTAGAGCGTCCGAGGCGTTGATTCCAACCCTGAACTTTTAACTTTGCTTTATGATCGGCGGCTCTCCTGTGGACTGGGGCCGGGGCCGTGTTTCAAAACTAGCGCCGCTTACACCAGCATCGACAAATGTCCCGCAAAGTTTCCAACCACGCGATGCGATATACGAAGCCCCCAGATCAAGCTGGGTTTCTATGATGGTAACCTACGCGCGGTATTCGATAGATCAGCAAAACCCTGTCGGCGGCGGCATCGCGCAGGAGGCGACGAAAGGCGAGGAAATCCGCGTTTCTCCCGCCCTGATCCAGCCCATATGGTCCGGCGATGTCTCCGCAGCCGTCGCTGACGCGGCAGTCGCGGCACCCGTCAACGGCATTGTCGAAGTCGGCGGTCCGGAAGCCCTGCCGCTCGACGAACTGAATCCGCTGCTTCGTGCGCATCACCAAGGACCCGCGCAAGATTGTTCCTGACTTCCACGCTCGCTATTTCGGCATCGCCCTCAACGACCAGTCACTGACGACAGGTAAATCCGCACGCCTCGGCTCCGTCAGCTACGAAGACTGGCTTGCCCGCCAGGTGAGCGCATAAGGCAAGACGGAAACCAGATATGCGAATTGGCGTAGCCCGCCCATGCGCACGATCTCATAAAAGCTGGCGCCGCTGCACCAATGAAAAGTCGCCCCACCCGCTTAAAGGAATGCAGCCTATTTCATGAGCGCGGACTGTTTCAGCGCGGCATGAATATCGCTGACGACGGCAGCACCCTCGCCCACCGCCGCCGCAACCCGCTTCGTCGACCCGGCGCGCACGTCGCCGATCGCAAAGACGTTCGGCAGACTGGTTTCAAGCGCGAGCGAGGGCCGCCCAAGCTCCATCTCGACATCGGGAGTAAATCCCGTGCCGGTCCTGATGAAGCCCTTGTCATCGGTCTTGATGCGGCACTTGATCCAGTCGGTATTGGGATCTGCGCCGATGAACATGAAGACCTTGCGAAGGTCGTAATTTGTCTCGCTCCGCTGCTGAAAATTCGTGACGGTGGCCGTCAGGCGGCCATTCTGCTCTTCGGAGAGCGCCGTCAGTTCGCATCCCACATGCATCTCCACATTCGGCAGCGCAGCTATGCGTTCGATCAGATAGGTGGACATGGTCTCCACCAGGCTTCGGCGGATCAGGAGATGCAGGCGCCGGACCCGCGGCGCCAGAAAGGCGACAGCCTGGCCGGCCGAATTGCCGCCGCCGACAAGCGCAATATCGTCGTTTTCACAGAGCTTTGCCTCGATTGCCGAGGCCCAATAGGAAATTCCCGCTCCTTCGAAACGGGCGATGTCGGGAATGGTAGGCCTGCGGTATCGGGCACCCGAGGCGATGACGACGGTTCGCGCCTTCACCGTCCTGTCTCCATCGAGGCGCAACATCATCGGGTCGATTGCCCGCCGGCCTGCCGCCGCCGGGACCAGCTCGCTGACATCGAGCGGCAGGGCGATCTCCGCGCCGAACTTGAGCGCCTGGTTGAAGGCGCGGCCGGCGAGCGCTTGGCCCGAAATTCCGGTCGGAAAGCCAAGATAGTTTTCGATGCGCGAGGAACTGCCGGCCTGCCCGCCGATCGCCCGCGCATCGATGACGATGACGCGCAGCCCTTCGGACGCGGCATAGACGGCAGCCGCCAGTCCCGAAGGTCCGGCGCCTACGATCGCCACATCATAGAGGATGGCCGGATCGAGCTCCGGCATGATGCCGAGGCAGCAGGCGGCTTCCGCATCGGTTGGGTGTTTGAGGACGGTGCCATTCGGGCAGACCATCAGCGGCAGATCGACAGGCAGGATGCCGAGCCTCTCTACTAATGCCCGGCCCTCATGGTCGGAGGCGGCATCGAGCACGACATGCGGATAGCCGCTCCGGGACAGAAAGCCCTGCAGCCGCGTGAGATCGCGCTCGCCGGGATGGCCGATCAGGATCGAGCCGGCGCCGCCGAACTGAATCAGTTCCACGCGCCGCAGGATATAGGCGCGCATGATGATCTCGCCGATCTCGGCCGAACCAATGATCAGCGCCTTCAGATGGGCAGCATCGAAGGCCAGCGCCACACATCCTTCCGGCCCCGCACGCCCGCCGGCAAGCAGCGGCCTTCCGGAGAGCTGGCTGACCTCTCCTGAAAACTGCCCCTCGCCATGGCTGGTGATCAAGACTTCCGGCGTCGACAGTCCGTCATGCCGGAAAGCATCCAGGCGGCCGGAAAGGACCAGCCATGCCGGCGCATTCCGGTCACCGATCTGGTAGACAACCTCACCGGGAGCAAATGTATGCGGCCCGCCGCTGGCAAAGCGCCTCGCCATCTGAACCTGCGCGGCGCTCAGCACCGGAAACATCTGATAGCGGCGGGATTCCAGATTATCGGCGGTCATGTCGAAGCCCTCAATAAAAGCTTGGGATCGGGCCGCGCTGCGGCGTCTGATCGGGAAGCTCCACCATGATCTGGTCGAGATAGCACCAGCCCCAGCCTTCGGGCGGGTCATAGCCCTCGATAATCGGATGTCCCGAGGCGTGAAAATGCGCCGTCGCATGCTTGCCTATGGATTGATCGCAGCATCCGACATGGCCGCATTCCCGGCACAGGCGAAGATGCACCCATTCCTGGCCAATCTCCAGGCATTCTTCGCAACCAAGCGTCCTTGGCGTCACGGATCGCACACCTGCGACATGCTTACATCCCGACATCTGCTTCTCCGGTGGTGATTGAAGGCTGTCCCTGCCGGAAGAACATAGATCACGAGGCGATTTTCTCCATCGATACGCAAGGATAGAAATGCACTTCCGCATCCACTGCCGCCGTGTTCCCACAACGTTCTTCAGCTTCGAAGTGGCACCGTCATTTGCAAGCCCAGGGCCAAGATGACAACCGCCTCTGGGAGGTAGCGGTTCTGTTCCACTTGCGCGATGCTTTCCGCTCCGGCGACGTCTGGCTCGACCACTCTCGCCGCTGGCCGTGCCGCTCGATCCGAAGCATGTCTGACCGCAAGACGCGCCTCGCCGATGGACTGAAGCGGCTGGCGCAAGCGGCGCGCAACGGCACGATCCCGCATGGCAGCATCGAGGATGGAACCTTGCGGATCGACCGGCTGACGGCGGACGTTCCGGACGACAGCGCCGAGGAGCTGATACTCCGTGATGGCCAACACTACCGGATCGCTGGGGAAGGCGGACGGTGATGATGCTCGCCACCATGCCCGGCGGTTCCGCCCGCGGCATGGGCTGGGTTGGGTTTCGACGGATGCAGCGGCAACGGCCGGTTAGATCGGGTTAATTAGGATGCCGGCGTGAAACGCGCCACCAATGCATGACGATCACCCGGATAGGTGAAGCGTACATGCGTTACCGGGCCGGCGCCACTCCAGGTCCGGCGTTCGACCACGAGGCAGGCGGTATTGCGCGCTATGTCTAAGACGGCGGCCACTTCGGCATTGGCCGAGACGGCGTGGATCCGGTGTTCGGCCGTGCTCCACGGCACCTGGTTGAGCAGCCAGGGACCCGGCGCCATCGTCTGGAAGTCGGCATCGGCGGCTTCAGGAACCGTCGCAAGGCTGATCAGCCGCTCCTCCAGGCAAAAGGGCCGCATGCCGGCATTGTGGATGCAGACGACCTCGACGACCGAGGACGCCATAGGCAGTTCCAGCCTTCGACTGTCTTCTGCCTTGGCCTTGCGGCTCGTCTTTTTCGATACCGCATAGGAATAGGGCAGGTTCAGCGACTGCACCTCGGCCTTGATGTCGTGGATTTCGAGAACAGCCGATTGCGCCTGCGGCTGGGTGACGAAGCTGCCGGATTTCTTGCGGCGCTCGATAAGGCCGGCCTTGGCGAGCTGGGTCAGCACCTTGTTCACCGTCATGCGCGAGCAGTCATACTGCGTGGCGAGATCGACCTCGAAGGGAATGCGGTGCCCCGGCGGCCAATCGCCCGAGACGATACGGCCCTCGATGTCGCTGAGGATGCGCTGATGCAAGGTGGGATCCCTGCTTTGGTTCATCGCCACGTTCCGATTGGTCTCCCGCTATCTCTTTGTTTTTACGCAATCCCGAACGCAAAACCGCTACACATTTTTGCTGGAACTGCTCTAATTCGAATGTCTGGACAGGAAAAGCTCTTTTTCAGGCAGCAAGCAGTTCGCCCATGACAGCGAGGAAACGCCGGTCGATGGCATCGCGCCTGAGATGGCGGCCGCCCTCCACCTGCTTGCGGCCATGCGCCCAGACGCAATCGACGGACATGCCGCCTGCAAACAGCCAGTGATCGAGGATCTGGTCGCCTGTGAGATAGGGAATGGCCGTCGTATCGAGCGAAACGATATCGGCGTGATGGCCCTCGACGAGCCCGGCCGGCGACTTCAGCGCGGCGCCACCGCCGGCAAGCGCATGTGTAAACAGCGAAAGCGCCGTCGAACCGCCGGGCGCTGCGACGACGTTGCGGGCGCGAAGCGCCAGGCGCTGCGAATATTCGAGCTGGCGCAGTTCCTCCGGCAGGGAGATCAGCACGTTGGAATCCGAGCCGATGCCGTAACGCCCGCCCTCTTCGAGGAAGAGCGGTGCGGCAAAGGCGCCATCGCCGAGATTGGCTTCGGTGATCGGGCAGAGGCCGGCGATCGCGCCGCTTTTTGCCATCCGCCGCGTTTCGTCCTCGGTCATGTGGGTCGCATGGATCAGGCACCAGCGCTCATCCACCGCCGCATGATCGAGCAGCCACTCCACGGGCCGCGCGCCGGACCAGGCGATGCAGTCCTCGACCTCCTTCACCTGCTCGGCGACATGGATATGGATGGGACCCTCGCCCGCCATCGGCACGAGCCTCATGAGCTCGTCCGGTGTCGCGGCGCGCAGGCTGTGCGGCGCCAGCCCGAGCTCGGCGCCGTCGAGCCGGCGGGTCACCGCCCGGCATCCCTCCATCAGCCTTTCGAAGCTTTCGAGCGAATTGATGAAACGCCGCTGACCGTCGATGGGGGCAGCACCGCCGAAGCCGGAATGGGCATAAAAGACCGGCAGCAGCGTCAGGCCAATACCGGTCTCTTCACTCGCCGCCCCGATGCGCTCGGCAAGCTCGGCGATATTGGCGTAAGTGCCGCCATCCCTGTCGTGGTGGAGATAGTGGAACTCGCCGACGCGGGAAAAACCGGCCTCCAGCATTTCCGCATAAAGCTTGGCCGCCACCGCCTCGACATGCGCCGGCGTCATCGCCAGAGCAAATTTGTACATGACAGTGCGCCAGCTCCAGAAGCTGTCATTGGCCGGGCCGCGCACTTCGGCAAGGCCGGCCATCGCCCGCTGGAAAGCATGGCTGTGCAGGTTCGCCATGGCAGGAACGAGCAGAGCGTGGCGTTCGTCGCCGAGCCCGGGAGAAGTGCCGATTTCCACCCGTGCGATACGCCCGGCTTCGAGCGTCAGCCGCACATCCTTCTGCCAGCCTTGCGGGGTCAGCGCCGTATCTGCGTGAAGTGTGGCCATGGCCTTCCCTCTCCTTTGCCGTGCCGCCGATCTTTCTTTTCCAGAAAAGCGCACAAAATTTCTCTTGTCACCTGTCGATTATGTATATACATGTTTTGGCATAAGGAAAGGCGCAAAGCTGATGACCGGGAACAATTTTTCAGAGGAAGCCTCGTCCGTCGACGACCGTCCGGCGCTTTGGCGCAATGCGCGGTTGGCCACGCTTGCGCCCGATAAAGAAGGGCTCGGCATCGTCGAAAAGGGCGCCGTGCTGATCGAAAACGGCCGCATCGCCTTTGCCGGCGCCGAAAGCGACCTGCCGGCATCGGCCATCGAACACTCCGAAATCATCGATTTGGAAGGCCGTTGGGTAACGCCCGGCCTCGTCGACTGCCACACCCATATCGTTCATGGCGGCAACCGCGCCCTAGAGTTCGAAATGCGCCTTGCAGGCGCCACCTATGAGGAGGTTGCGCGTGCCGGTGGCGGCATCGTCTCCTCGGTGAAGGCGACCAATGCGCAGTCGGTCGAGGAACTCGTCGCCGGGGCTCTGCCGCGGCTCGACACGCTGCTTGCCGAAGGTGTCACGACGATCGAGGTCAAGTCCGGTTACGGGCTGAACCGAACCGGTGAAGTGAAGATGCTGCAGAGCGCCCGCCTGCTCGGCCATATCAGACCGGTCCGCATCGCCACCAGCTATCTCGGCGCCCATGCGACGCCTGTGGAGTATAAGGGTCGCAACGGCGATTATCTCGATGATGTCGTCCTGCCAGGTCTCGACGACATGCATAATCTCGGTCTCGCCGATGCCGTCGACGGCTTTTGCGAGGGCATCGCCTTTTCCACGACCGAGATCGCCCGCGTCTTCGACAAGGCCAAGGCGCTCGGCCTGCCGGTCAAGCTGCATGCCGAGCAGCTCTCCAATCTTGGCGGCGCCAAGCTCGCCGCGTCATACGGCGCACTGTCAGCTGATCACCTCGAATATCTCGACGAAGATGGCGTTGCGGCGATGGCCGCAGCCGGCACCGTCGCCGTGCTGCTGCCCGGCGCCTTCTACGCGATCCATGAAAAGCAGAAGCCGCCGGTTGAAGCGTTGCGGCGGGCACGCGTGCCGATCGCGATCGCCACTGATTGCAATCCCGGCACCTCGCCGCTCACTTCGATGCTCCTCACCATGAACATGTCGGCCACACTTTTCGGCCTGACCGTCGAGGAATGCATCGCCGGCGCCACCCGCGAAGGCGCGCGCGCGCTCGGTCTGCTCGACAAGACAGGAACGCTCGAACCCGGCAAATCCGCCGATCTCGCCATCTGGAATATCGAAAGCCTTGCCGAGCTCGTCTACCGCATCGGCTTCAATCCGCTTCACACACGCGTCTTCAAGGGCGAAAGGAACGGTCGATGACCATCACGCTCCACCCGGGTTCCGTCTCGCTCAAGGATTTGGAAATTATCTATTGGACGGGCGCACCGGCAAGGCTCGATCCCGCCTTCGATGCGGGGATCGCCAAGGCCGCTGCCCGTATCGCCGAGATCGCCGCCGGCAATGCGCCGGTCTACGGCATCAATACCGGCTTCGGCAAACTCGCCTCGATCAAGATCGACAGCGCCGATGTGACCACCTTGCAACGCAATCTCATCCTGTCGCATTGCTGCGGCGTCGGCGCGCCGCTGCCTGAGAATATCGTGCGGCTGATCATGGCGCTGAAGCTGGTCTCGCTGGGGCGCGGCGCCTCCGGCGTGCGGCTGGAGCTGGTGCGGCTGATAGAAGGCATGCTGGAAAAAGGCGTCATCCCGCTGATCCCGGAAAAGGGCTCGGTCGGCGCCTCCGGCGATCTCGCCCCGCTCGCCCATATGGCGGCGGTGATGATGGGCGAGGCCGAAGCCTTCTTCGCCGGCGAACGCCTCTCGGGTGCGCAAGCCCTCGAAAGGGCTGGTCTCAGACCGGTCGTGCTCGCCGCCAAGGAGGGCCTGGCGCTCATCAACGGCACCCAGACCTCGACGGCGCTGGCGCTTGCCGGCCTGTTTCGCGCCCATCGTGCCGCACAGGCAGCTCTTATCACCGGCGCCATGTCCACCGATGCCGCCATGGGCTCTTCGGCGCCCTTCCATCCGGATATTCACACATTGCGTGGCCATAAGGGCCAGATCGACACGGCAGCCGCGCTTCGCGCGCTGCTGGAAAACTCCATCATTCGCCAGAGCCACATCGAGGGCGACGAGCGCGTGCAGGATCCCTATTGCATCCGCTGCCAGCCGCAGGTCGACGGCGCCTGCCTCGATCTGTTGCGCTCGGTTGCCCGCACCCTTGAAATCGAGGCCAATGCGGTCACCGACAATCCGCTGGTTCTCTCGGACAATTCCGTCGTCTCCGGCGGTAATTTCCACGCCGAACCCGTCGCCTTCGCCGCCGACCAGATCGCGCTCGCCGTCTGCGAGATCGGCGCGATTTCGCAGCGCCGCATCGCGCTGCTGGTCGATCCCACACTCTCCTACGGCCTGCCGGCCTTCCTCGCCAAGAAGCCGGGCTTGAATTCCGGCCTGATGATCGCCGAGGTGACGTCGGCCGCGCTGATGTCGGAAAACAAGCAGATGTCGCACCCAGCCTCGGTCGATTCGACACCGACGTCGGCCAACCAGGAAGACCATGTCTCGATGGCCTGCCATGGCGCCCGCCGCCTGCTTGCCATGACCGAGAACCTGTTCGGCATCATCGGCATCGAGGCGCTGACCGCCGCCCAAGGCGTTGAACTGCGCGCGCCCCTATCGACGAGCCCGGAGCTTGCCAAGGCGATCGCCGCTATTCGCAGCAAAGCTCCGAGCCTCGACGCCGATCGCTACATGGCAAACGACCTCGCCGCCGCCGCCGAGCTGGTGGCAACGGGCGCGCTGAACGCCTCGGTTTCAGCTGGCATATTGCCGGCATTGGAGGGCTGAGATGATGGTGACGGAAAAAGTCTCCTCCCCATGCGAAATTCGCCAAGGCACCTCCCCCGTCATCCTCGGCTTCCCCCATACCGGCACCGACGTGCCGGCTGAGATTGCTGACCGGCTCAACGACAATGGCAGGATGCTGGCCGACACCGACTGGCATATCCACAGGCTCTATGACGGCCTGCTGGACAACGTCACGGTGGTGCGCGCCACCTTCCACCGCTATGTGATCGACGCCAACCGCGATCCGGCGGGCGTCAGCCTCTATCCCGGCCAGAACACCACCGGCCTCATTCCGCAGACGGATTTCGACGGCAAGGCGATCTGGAAGGATGGGCAGGCGCCTGACGAAGCCGACATCGTGGCGCGGCTGCGGGACTTCCATGCTCCCTATCATGCCGCACTCGCCGCCGAGATCGAGCGCGTGAGAGCCATCCATGGCGTCGCAATTCTCTACGACTGCCACTCGATCCGCTCCCACATCCCCTTCCTCTTCGAAGGCAAGTTGCCGGATTTCAATATCGGCACCGACATGGGCAAGACGTGCGACAGCGCCATCGAGCAGGCGACGCTCACCGTCGTCGAAGCAGCCGAAGGTTACGACAGTGTGCTCAACGGTCGCTTCAAGGGCGGCTGGACGACACGCCACTATGGTCGGCCCGACACTGGTGTGCACGCGATCCAGATGGAGCTCGCGCAATCGACGCATCTCCAAACCGAGGCGACGCCCTTCGCCTACGATGCCGCCAAGGCAGACAGACTTCGCGTCCATCTTAAAAACATTCTGGTGCGCATCGAACAGATTGCACCAGGCCTGAAACGATAACGATCACTCGACAGGGGAACCGCCATGAACAATCCACGCCACAATATCCGCGAAATCCGCGCGCCCCGCGGCAACGATCTCAATGCCAAGAGCTGGATGACCGAAGCGCCGCTGCGCATGCTGATGAACAATCTCGACCCTGACGTCGCCGAAAATCCGAACGAGCTCGTCGTTTATGGCGGCATCGGCCGCGCCGCCCGCACTTGGGAGGATTTCGACCGCATCGTCGCGACGCTAAAGACGCTGACGGAAGAAGAAACCCTGATCGTCCAATCCGGCAAGCCGGTGGCCGTATTCCGCACCCACAAGGATGCACCGCGGGTGCTGATCGCCAATTCCAACCTCGTACCGCATTGGGCGACCTGGGATCATTTCAACGAGCTGGATAAGAAGGGCCTTGCCATGTATGGCCAGATGACGGCCGGCTCGTGGATCTATATCGGCACGCAGGGCATCGTGCAGGGCACCTACGAGACCTTCGTCGAGGCCGGCCGCCAGCACTACGGCGGCAATCTCAAGGGCAAATGGATCCTGACCGGCGGCCTCGGCGGCATGGGCGGCGCCCAGCCGCTCGCCGCCGTCATGGCCGGCGCCTGCTGCCTTGCCGTCGAATGCAATCCCGATTCGATCGATTTCCGCCTGCGCACCCGCTATGTCGACGCCAAGGCCGAGACGCTCGATGAAGCGCTTGAGATGATCGACCGCTGGACCAAGGCCGGCGAGGCCAAATCCGTCGGCCTGCTCGGCAATGCTGCTGAAATCCTGCCGGAGATGGTCCGCCGCGGCATCCGCCCCGATATCGTCACCGACCAGACCTCGGCCCACGACCCGATCAACGGCTACCTGCCGAAGGGCTGGACGATGGGTGAGTGGAAGGCAAAGCGCGAAAGCGATCCGAAGGCAGTGGAAAAAGCAGCGCGCGCCTCGATGCGCGAGCACGTCGAAGCAATGATCGCCTTCTGGAATGCCGGCGTGCCGACACTCGATTATGGCAACAATATCCGCCAGGTCGCCAAGGACGAAGGCCTCGAAAACGCCTTCGCCTTCCCGGGCTTCGTGCCGGCCTATATCCGTCCGCTGTTTTGCCGCGGCATCGGCCCCTTCCGCTGGGCGGCCCTTTCCGGCGATCCGGAGGATATCTACAAGACCGATGCCAAGGTGAAGGAGCTGCTGCCTGACAACAAGCACCTGCACAACTGGCTCGACATGGCCAGGGAGCGCATTGCCTTCCAGGGCCTGCCGGCCCGCATCTGCTGGGTAGGTCTAGGCGACCGCCACAAGCTCGGCCTCGCCTTCAACGAGATGGTGAGGACAGGCGAACTCTCCGCCCCGATCGTCATTGGCCGCGACCATCTGGACTCCGGCTCCGTCGCCTCGCCGAACCGCGAGACCGAAGCGATGAAGGACGGTTCTGACGCCGTTTCCGACTGGCCGCTGCTCAATGCCCTGCTCAACACGGCATCGGGTGCGACCTGGGTGTCGCTGCATCACGGCGGCGGCGTCGGCATGGGCTTCTCGCAGCACTCCGGCATGGTCATTTGCGCGGACGGCACGGACGATGCCGCAAGACGTCTCGAGCGTGTGCTCTGGAACGATCCGGCGACCGGCGTCATGCGCCACGCCGATGCCGGCTACGAGATCGCCATCGACTGCGCCAAGGAAAAGGGCCTGCGCCTGCCGGGCATTCTCGGGAACTGAACCCGGTGAGGATCCTGCGCGCCGGCGATCATAAACGCATGCCCTGGAAAAACGGCAAGGGAGAGACGGTGGAGATCGCCGTCTTTCCAGCTGACGCTTCGATCGACGACTTCGACTGGCGCATCAGCATGGCGACGGTCGCAGAGGACGGCCCGTTTTCGATCTTTCCAGGCATCGACCGCACGCTGGCGATCCTTGATGGTAACGGCATGGTGCTCGAAGTGGAAGGCAGCGCGCCGGTGCTGCTGACAACGGCAAGCGATCCGTTAGCCTTCCCCGCGGATGTCCCCGTCACGGCCAGGCTCCAGGATGGATCAATCACCGATCTCAACGTCATGACACGCCGTGTCGGGCTCGCCCACAGGTTGATCCGCATCGACGTCGATGGCGGCAAGACCGTGCCGCTACCGCCCTCGACATACCTGTTTCTCTGTCATCAGGGCGCATTGTCATTCCGAAAGGACGGCGAGACCGGCGCGCTTGCGGCCGGCGATGCGCTGCTGATCGAGGACGCGACCGCAACCGTGCTGGAAATCGACGGCGAAGCCAAATGTTATCTCGCTTCGATCACCACAAGCTGATTGCCGAACAACGAATTGAAAACATTAAACAATCGAGGATTTGGCGAGGCATGTGCATAAACCATCGCCATCTCGGGCCATGGACGTCATTCCTCGTTTCGGTCTAAACTTCGCCCTTCTGATGCAGAAGAAGACCTAGACTGCCCGCAACGTGCCGGGGAGCAAGGGAGCAGGCGTGACGGATCCATACGATATTCTCGGCGTTGAACGCGATGCGGACGAGGCGCAGCTGAAGGCCGCCTATCGGCGCCTGGCGAAGGTTGCCCACCCCGATTCGGGTGGTGATTCGGAAGCCTTTGCCAATCTGCAGAAAGCCTATGGGCTGCTTCTCGATCCGGTCCGGCGCAAGGTCTACGACGATACCGGCTACGACGTTGAATTCGCCGATGCGGCCGAATTGCAGGCGCTCGTGATGATCGAGAAACTCGTCACCGATGCAGTGCTCGACGAGCGCGCACCGGGAAGTTTCGATCCTGTCGCCGTCATGCAGGACAGCCTTTCCGAAGAACTGCGCAAGGCGCGTTTCAGCAAGAGCGAGCTGGAGCGCCACGCCTCGCGCGTCGGACTGCATCTCGAACGGCTCGAAAAGCAGTCAGGCCGCGATGTGCTCGCCCACATGTTCCGCGCCCGCATCGAAGCAATCTCCAAGGCGGTCGCGGAAACCGAGGCGAAGATAAAGGCGACGGAACGCGCCGCCGACATGCTCAGCGGCTATGTCTACGACATCGATCCGTCGCCGCTGCCGGATGCCGCGGTCACCAACATCGAATGGGTCGAGGCCTCAAGAAACCGCTCCACCGGCTGACGGCGGACGACGCCGGCTATTAATAGGACAGCTTCGGATACCAGTCCGCCGGCCGGCCTTCGGGCGTCGAATCGATAATGGTCCAAAGCGGCATCAGGTCCGGCGCGCCGCGCGGATCCTCGCCCGGATCAGCCGTCACCTCGCCCATCTCCTGGCTCCAGAAATGGCGGATGGTGCCATCGCGTCGCGTGAAGACGTTGAAGGCGGCACCATCGCCACCATCCGTGCCGATCGCGTGATAGTCGCGGCTATAGTCGTCCGTCATATCGGAATAGAGCGGCAGGTGATGCCAGCCGCGTTCTTTCTTGAAGGCGAGCAGCTTTTCGATCGGCGAGCGGGCGACGACGGCAAGCGCTGCGCGCTGCTGGATGTCAGGCACTTCGCCATCCCAGGCCGACAGAAGCGAGGTGCACATCGGGCATGGACGCTCGCGTTGCGGGCCGAACATGTAGCTGTAGACGATCAGCGTCTCCTTGTCGGCGAAGAGCTCGCTGAAGGATATTGGCCCATCGCTGCCCTCGAAGCGGTAGTCTTTCGTCACCTCGCCGCCCGGCGGCAGCGCCCTGCGCTGTCTTGCCACACGCTCGATGTGCCGGCGCAACTCGATCTCTTCGGCCAGCAGCGCGTCGCGGGCGCTGCGATACGCCTCGCTCTCGTTGGGAAACCGGACGCCGTTCTTGGCCGCAAGCACGGCGGCGGGTACCAGATGCTGATTATCCATGACGATTCCTCCTTCTGTTGCCTGAGCACGTACCACGACGGGGTCGCAGCACATCATTACAAGGACGATCGGCTGATGCGAAAATCGACAGAGCCGACGGAAAATATTTGCCCCCCGCTTTGACTGGCTCGGCGCCCAGATCGCAATAACCCAGCACATCAAGATCGCGCGTTTCGAAACGCGGATCATCGAACCAGCTTGTGATCAGCATCGCGCCCTTCCTAGAGGACGCCGCCGACCCGATCGCAGATATCTCTCGAGCGGATCTCCAGAAGCTTCGTTGGGCGCTGCGCTTCATGGCGAGCTGTTGGGCAGCGAATATCGGCATTCAACATCGGCAGGCAGCCGAAGCCCCGGCCCGGATTGAGCCTGCATTTTTCGAGGAAAGCATCTCGAGATACAGGCGGCAGCTGCAAAGCTGAGCCACGGGCCTGCGCTGTCACATGACCTCGATCAAAACAGGCCGGGACTACGTCCCGCAATTGAAGGGCCGATTGACGCGCGAGAGGCCGGAGCAATAGAGGGTCCATTCGAGTTTTCCTTTTGAGAGGCGGACGCACACCCACCTTCAGGTATCTTGCAACCGACGGCGACTTTTCTAGTTCACGGGGGATAGCTAACCTTGGGAGGATGAGATGAGGCTGGTGCCATTCCACTACGCGGGCACTAACGACCCGATAATCTACATCAACCCAGAGCATGTGGTCGCGGTCAGGGCTTTCACCAGCAGCACCCACATTTATGTCAGTGTGCTGGGGAAAGATGGCTCCCCGAGTTACTATCCTATCAGGGAGTCGCTTGCGCAAGCCGTCAAGCTCCTCATCGGCGAGCATCCTGAGCGGAACTAATGGGCAGCTTGGCTTGTTACACACACTATGAGCGACTCAGAACAGAAAGCCAGCAAAGGCATGATCACGTTCGTACTGGCTATCTTCACCATCGCTATGATTATCGCGGTGGCGTACCTGGCTTTCTTCACCCCTGGGCAAGTCGAGCCAGGTCCGAAATCGCCAACCGGAATCGAGGGCGACCAGTAACCGCAACGAGATGGCTTCAGGTATCGGAATAGGCGTCGGTTTGGGAGCAGTTCTCGGCGCGACTGTATTGGGTGTTACCTCGATTGGCGTTGCTGTTGGGACTACGATCGGAATAGCTGTTGGCGCGGCGTGCGGCTGGGCAGCCTCAAGGCAGAACAGATAGAGGGCGCGCATCCTCTATCTGAATGGAACGGCAAATTTTGCCAACCAGGCGTGTTTCCAAATGCTCCATGTCACCCCGGCACCCGCATCCTACTCGGACAGATTCCAGCCGACCGTTGACCTTCCGTTGCATATCCCCACTAAAATCGCTCTTGCAGCGACCGTATTTGCTTTGTCTGGACCCAGCGCTTTCATCATGGCGGCGGCCTTGATCGAAATGGCTGCCATACACAACGCTTCGAACGCGGCCGTCGAGATTGGAGAGAGGCGCGCATAACCCTCGGACCTGCTGAGGAGCAGTGCCGTCAGTGCAGAACCGCGATTGCCGTGACGCCGGCCTCGTTTGCCGCGCGAATGATCGCCGCTCTAAGTTCCTCCGGCTCGGCGTTGCCCTTCACGACGTCCAGGCACAATTTGATCGCCAGAAGGAACTCCTCTCCATCATCACTGGGAAATTCCCTTATGAGCGCATTGGCGGCCCCCATAGCCGTCGTGACCGAAATTACTCTGTCGGGGTCTTTAAACATAAGGAGCACGGGGGCGAATTCGATCGATTTGTCCCATTCCATTACACAAACTCCAGATGGGATAATGTAATGTTAACGGTGCAAGAGGCGTGCCAATGCACGCGCAGGTTATAAGCATGCATGGCATTGGAACGGGGCGGTGCCGTGATGAGATGCTTTTCTCGAGCAGCGAACCGACCGCCGCCGGCGGTCTCGGGCCATGGCCCACTCTTTGATAAGGAAGGGCAAGGGTGCAAACGTCAAAAAAGCCTGCGCCCTCGCGGAGAAGACGGACAAGGCGATCCGACGGTGGTGCAATCAGTACGGCATCGGCCGCTCCATGCCTGGCTCGCCGATCGAGATATCCATGCCGGCTTTGGATGGTGAAACATGGCGACGTGGCAGCGCTGGAGCCGGTCCGGCAGGGCAATTGCGGACATCCTCGGATTAAGCGGTATCGATGATGTCTGCGTTGCGGAATAATTCGGGGCGTTCGACTTCCTCGCGAACATGTCGGCGGCCATGGTGGCTTCAGCACGGGTAACGAGGCTGGCGCGTTTCCCCGCCAACATGTGCCTGGCGATGCTGAGGCGACTGAAGCGCCTTTAAGACATGGTCTCCTTTCATGATGCGGCCTGCGAAACGAGCTTTGGCAGAAGATCACGGAACAGTTCTTGCACGGTTACTAATATATTTACCGTGGGAGACCTAAAGTCATGAAATGGCACACATCCGCACAGTTTACCCCTCTGATGCTCGTTGTAAGCGGGTCGGAAAAATACAAGCTCGTCGCGACCCTTTTCCAGGCTGCCGAAATGCTGACGGCTAGCTGGCCGGTCGACGATGGAGAAGAATATCTTATAGCGATTAGGGCGTGCCGGAATGCAATTCATGGGGAAATTCCGGCTCAGGATGCCCGAGCAGCGCTTATCCGTGCCGCCGACGAAGCTGGCATTCCGGTGATCACCGTTCACTGAGTGTCCGCCGACTAATGAGTTATGGGCGCCTCATGACACGGGTCTCTCGTTGCGCTGCATGCGCAGGTCCACTCCGCTGAACATCACTTTCAGGCTGCGCGCGGCCAGCAGCTCTTTTGGCCTCTCTTCGGCGACAAGTGCCAACTTCCGTTCCTTCACGTACTTCGCGTGCGTCTCCGGCGTGTCGATGCCAGAAACGAAGGGAACACCTTCCCAGCAACCGCATGTTCTGCCCGCTTCATCTACCGTGTCGCCGTCGACGACGGTCAAAGATCCGCAGACCTCTTGAATAAACGGAAGGACACGCGAGTTTTTCCGGTTAGCAAGGAGGAAATCATGTCCGTACCCAACGAGCCTATCGTTCCGCCGGCAGCGCCGCCGATCGGCAATCCCGAACCTGAGCGAGATCCTGGGGAGACTCCGCCGCCTGATGGCCCGGAGCCAGACGACGGCGACGATCCGATGACGCAAGCTCACGCCCAGGAGGCCCAACGAAGCCCGACTTGGGGACTGCTCTGCCGCGGCGTTCAGGTGCATGCTGCTGACTGAGATCATGCGACGTTCTTTCTGATGGGAGTGAGCTCGCCCAAGGACGATTTGGAGAACGCCCAAGACGTCGACTGGCTCTGTGCTTTCCGGTAACCACACCCAGATGAAGGTTCGTTGTTCTCAGCCTCGGCTCGTCTTGTAACCGGCTTTCATCTTCTACTGCCGGCAAGCTCCAAATATTCGAAATCATGTGGCAATTAGGACATGGATTCCGATTTTAGACAAACTTTTCAAAGCTCTCCGTCAAATTCTCCGACCGTCGTTGGGTTGTCAGACGAGCGACTGTTTTCACCGATCACTTCAGGCCTACTTGAGCTTTCAATGATAACACCAAGGCCATAGGATTCGCGGGCGACGCTGCAAATCCAAAATGCTCATAGAAGGCCTTGGCCTCATCGGAGATCGCGTGAACCAGAAGGCCGCGAATACCCATGATATGGGCTGCCTGTCCGGTACGCAGCACGGCGTCTTGCAACAGCGCGGCTCCGATTCCTTTTCCCTGCCAGTTGCGATCGATGGCCAGACGGCCAAGGACTGCCATGGGAACCGGGTCGGGCATGTTGCGCCGGATCGCTCCCGGAGCGTCCGAGACCGCCAGCGCTCCCGATGAGAGGCAGTAATAACCGACAACGCGCTCGCCCTCGCAGACCACATAGGTTCGCGATGCGCCGCTGACCTGATTGGCCCGCGCCCTGCGGCGCAGCCATTCATCAAGGCTGTCGTGCCCGCTGTCGAATAGCTGGAGATCGTGCGCTTCGCCGAGAAGCGTCGGTGCAGACAACATTACGGCTGCCAGGGTTTGGGAGCATTCATCAACCGTTCGAAGCCTTCGCTATTTGGCGGCTGGTCGAGGACGGCGAGATAGTGTTTGTAGCTGTCAGGATCGACCCGCACCAATGTCTGATCGAGAAGCGCGTCTTCTGCAGCACGGCGCGATGCGTCGATCATGAAATCCGAACGGGTTTTCCCGTGGGCCTTGGCGGCGCGGTCGATCAGGACGCGAACGTCCTCACGAACCCTCAAGTTAACGGCGCGGGTATGGGTATCAGTGGCATTTTTGCTGGTCATGGCCTTTTCCTTCAAGGCCTTATACCACAAACGCATACACAATGTGTATCTATTTCCTGCGATGTTGCGGGTTGATACCCCTTCGGTTCCTTCTGGACATGGGCGCTGATCGCATTCGATCGGAAGCCCGGCTTTCACCGTTAGACAAGAAACTGGCGACGCCAGTTCCTCAATCCCTACGCCTTCGAGAACGCGCCCGCCGCATTGCGGGCGCTAGTTGAGTGATCCAGCAGCCCGGGATCGCGCCTCTCGCCCACGAACCAGCAAATCCGCGCATTTGGAAAGGCGAACACTGGGCACAAGCTCATCTGCGTGCCGCCAATATTCGGCGGCAATGACGATCGTTCGTGCGTTCTCAATCAAATCCGCTGGATCGACGCTTTCCCGCGATCCACTCGTCGTGCCCCTTGAGCATTTTGCAGGACTTCGGCTCCTTCAATTGCAAGTTATTGACTGAGAGCCTGAGGGGCACGGGACCTCCGCTCAAAGGTAAGCTCGCGAAAAGAACACCGCGGTCGTTAAAAAGGCGACCACGAGGGTTAGCAGCCGAACGACCGATGATGGCAGCCTTCGTCCGATATGCGCTCCGATCCACCCGCCGATAACGGCTCCAATCGTCATGGGAATGCACTCCTGCCATACGATTGCCCCGGCAAGTACGAAGACGACGACGGCGACCGCGTTGGCGGCGGTTACCATCACCATTCTTGTCGGATTCAGGCTCTTGATGTCCCCGCCCCCGAGCGCGCTCCACGCCGCAAGCATCATGAGACCCACCGCGCCGCCAAAATAGCCGCCATAAAGACCGAGAAAGAACTGAACCGTTGCGAACGCCAGAACACTCGGACGTGCCTGCGTCTGCAACTGGGCGCTGAGCCTCGGACCTGCAGCGAGCATCAATGTCGCCACCAGCAAAAGCCATGGCAGGATACCATCGAAAATCCTCGAAGGGGTTAGCAGCAATAGAATGCTTCCGGCCACACCACCCATCACCGTCACGACAGCAATGGGCACGACATTGACGCCGCACACACTCCTAACCCCATCACGGTAGACCCACGAGCTCGCCATACCGCCGGGAAACAAGGCTAAGGTGCTTGTCGCGTTTGCGGCTACCGACGGCACTCCGACCGATATCAGCGCAGGCAGGGATACGAACGAACCGCCGCCCGCCAACGCATTCATGCTGCCAGCTAACAAGCCAGCAAGGAAAAGAAGCATTATATCGTACATGTTCAGGTCGCCTTAGCACCCAAGCCTGATTTCGGCCGAGCCTTTTGTCCAATACCGCGGTCACATTGCCGTACGACGTTGTGCGTCCATAAGAGTCCGCCCCACGACTAGTATCCTGTCATTTCGAGATATCCGACGCCTGACATTGAACCCCTGAGATCTATCGGCCCCTCCCAGTATGGCGTCGATATCGCCATCCAGGACTGGTCATTCAACGGTTTGGTTCTTATATCGAGCGACTTACCTGGAACACGTATTCGCCATTCCACCGGTATCTCTCGCCCCTTGACTGTTGCCTTCCGCAAAGGCTCCAGTTGAACCTCTTCTTTCGACAAGGGTGTCGTTCGCCCGTCCGAGGATATCCAGTTCGCGGAGATGAACCCGTCCTTATCATCGCGAAGGCGAAAGGCCATAAGCTTCTCGCCAGAGTCGAAATGTAATGAGAACCAGTCCCAGCCCGTCTGGTTTGAGGCGAGCGGCTGAGACGACCACTCCCGATCCAGCCACGCTCTCCCGGTGACCTTCACCGGGGATCCGGAGATCGTGATTGCGCCGGAGACCTTGTAGAACGGTTGCGAGTAGTAGTAGCTCGCCTGCCCGCCTGATGACTTCACAGAAAACCCGTTATCACCCTGCAGCACGAGCGGGCCATCGGCGCCAAGGTTCAAGCCAAAACTGAAATCCGTCCCGCTCGCAGTCACCGAAAGATCCCCAAGGTCAAAGGCGCTCTCAGTGGAACCAGTCATCTGCCAGTCGTCGATCCATGCTCGAAACGGCGTGGCCTCGACGCCTGCCTGTCCAACGCCGCCCCGGCCCAAGCGCTCGGCGACGAACTGGTGAGACTGGGTGGTAATCGCCGCATGCCCGATCCATAGCTGGGGATCTGCGAAGCCTGGCCTTTCTTCCGGAGCCAGAGCGGATCGAAACAATGTCCACTGCGCCCCATACCGCTTGCCATCCTCACCCTTGAGGTTGGCGGTGACATACCACCACTCAATCCGATAATCCGGATGAGCGCCATGATCGGCAGGAAACGAGAGATCGCGTCCACGCTCCGGGATCGAAAAGCCCTGTGCATCCGATCCCAGTCCGGCGAACCCCTGCCCCGACGCCTGTTCAGCCAGAGAGACCATAGCCACTGCGACAAAGGCGGATGAAACTTTTCTAACGTTCATTCGCGAAAATCCTAAGCAGGTCTGCAGGATTGATCGTGGCCAGGCGCCTGACCGGCACCAGCACCGACAAGAACGCCGCCAGCAGCGCAATCGCTCCCAGCCAGAGCCAGTCGATCGGAAAGACCATCATCGGCAAGCGCCACCCGAAAGCCTCCACGTTCACAATCGAAAGCAGCACCCATGCCAGAGTAAGACCGACCGGAATCGCCGCCAGAAATGTCACGAGCCACAGCGCCAGTGTCCGGGCAATTTCGTATAGAGCCAGATCTCGACGCCGCACACCGATCGCCCAGACTGGTGCAAGCTGCGGAAGCCGAATTCCAGAGAGGGTCAAGAGGCTTGAGAACATGGCAAATCCCGCCACCGCCAGCGTGAGGACGTTCAGTGCACCTGTCACCTTAAATGTCTGGTCGAAGATGGCTCGCGACTGTCGTTTGAGTGAAGCCTGGTCGACAATCGCTGTCTCAGGCAGACCCAATTCCGCGACTAGCTGAAGTTTCAGGTCCTGGGCTTGCTCGGGAGGCACGCGGACGCCGTATCGGAGCTTCGGCACATTCGGGTAATGATCAACCAAGGTATCGATCCCAACAATTACCTGCCCGATGGGGTTTCCGTAGTCTGAATAAACGCCAACTACGGTAGCAGTCCACCCACCCGGCATAACCAAAGGCTGGCCGATCTTAGCTTGACCACGACGCCACATCTGCTCGTTGACGAGAGCGCCCTGCCCGTTAGCAACCGTTCCCCACACGTCCTTATCGGAAGCGATCAGTGGCCAGTGCTCCCGATAGGTCGGATCATCTGCGACGCCAAAAATCTGGACCTGCTCACCTGAGACCTCACCGTCGACGCTCCAGATCGGAAGGACTGCTGTGGCGTGCCGCTGAAGCCAAGTCCGCAGTCGCTCGGACTGGTCGTCATCCTTGGCGGTCACGTATAGCTCTGCGGCCAAGCGTTGATCAAGCCATCCGATAAACGTCAATCGGAAACTGGAAACCATCGTGCCGACACCAATGTTTGCCGACAATGCTAGAAGAAGGGCCATTAGGGCCAGCGACAGCCCCGGCAGCTGTATACGGGTATCTGCCCAGAACCATTCCATAAGAGCGCTTCTTGCGAACTGTTGAGCCGTGATCAGGGTAACGGCAATAAGCCCTGGCAGTATCAGTGCCGCTCCGAGAAGCAGGCAAGCGAGTACTGCAAAGCCCGCGACAAGGCCGGACCCGGCTATTGCAAGGAGGGCTGCCAATATTAGCAACGATCCGCCAGCTCCAGCCTGATAAACCAGCGAGCGCGCTGATGCTCTCGCCCACGCCCTTGGTTGAGCCGCTGCGAGGATCGGCAGTGTCCAGACGCGCCAAAGGCTCTGTGCCGAGGAAACGCCGGTCCCTCCAAGAGCGATCGCCAGTCCCGCTAGCCACCATTCGGGCCGAATTGACAGCGAGCCCGACACATTCGCCCCATACAAGTTCCGCAAGGTGGCAGCGACACCCGGCATCAAGAGCCAGGCGATGATGTAGCCGAGAATAACCCCGAGAACGCCGGAAACCAGGGCCAGTATCGACAGTTCAACCACGATCATGACGGCCAGAGTCCGAAGGGAAACACCAAGAGATCGCAGTGTTCGAAGGGTACCGCGACGCTGTTCGAAGGTCAGGCCTGTTGTGGAGTAAACGATGAACAGACCGACGACGAACGACAGAAACCCGAAAGCGGTCAGGTTAAGGTGGAAGCTGTCCGTGAGGCGAGAGACATCCGGCTGGTCGGCCGGTTCGCGAATGGTCAGCCCCGGCGCTATTTGTTCGAGAGCTTGAACTGTAACCCGCTGCTCGGGAGCTATGACCAGACGGTCGATCTTCCCATGTTTTTCAAGCAATTTGTCCGCTACGGAGATGTCCACGAAGGCAGCGCCGTCTGGGACGTTGCCGTGGACTTTGACGGCCATTTCCGTGTTGCCACGCAGCCGCTCGGCAGTCGCGGCGGATACCAAAAGAAGCCCAGTGGTGGAAAAGAAGCCGGAGAGCTCCGCACCGTTTGCGATGGTCACGCCCGAACTACCCCTGGGCATGGTCAGCGGCTCGATGCCGACCATTCTTATCCGCACCGGCCCAAAGCGATAGTTGCCCTCGATGACAGGCGAAATGTTCAGGCCTGCTCGGCGAAGGCGTCCATATACCGCGGTCGCAATACCATCATCCTCCTTGGCAACGATCTGCCGAAGGCTTCCTTGCTCGAGAACCGATGATGCCCGTGCGTAACTTGCCCTAGCCTCTGCATTGATTGCTTGGACGCCGGACCAAAGCGCCGTTGCGAGCGTTATTCCCATGACCAAGGTGAGCAGCTGAAGCGGCTTTCGGCGCCAGTGCGACAGCAGCGCTGCGAAGGCGACGAGGTTCATTCGACAATCTTCCCGCCGCGAAGAACCACTATTCGATCCAGACCGCCTGCAAGCCTTGCGGAGTGAGTCACAAGCAGAAGAGCGGACCTCGCGGTCCGTGACAGACTGACCATAAGATCTAGGACCCTGTCTCCGGTCTGCTCATCCAGGTTGCCCGTTGGCTCATCCGCGAGAATGAGTGGCGGCCGCGCGGCCAAGGTCCGCCCAATCGCAACGCGCTGTTGCTGACCTCCAGATAGTTGCTCGGGGTAGCGGCTGATGTAATCACGCAGCCCCAATTTGCCAATCAGCTCCATCTCCCAAGCAGGATCAAATCGATCGGCGAGCTTTGCGTGGAATGAGATATTGGCGGCGACTGTCAGCGAAGGGATGAGATTAAACTGTTGAAAAACCAAGCCCACCTGGGTTCTACGGTAATGAGCGCATTCATTCTCATTAAGCTGCCGGATGTCCCGTCCGTTCATGACGATGGATCCACTATCCGCGCGATCCAGGCAGCCAGCCAGGTGCAGCAGCGTACTCTTGCCACTGCCGGACTCTCCCGTCAGGGCCACGCTTTCGCCAGAGGCCACCTGAAGGTCGACCCCCTTTAGTATTTCGATTAGCCCCTCGGCCGTGGTGTAGGATTTTCTGACGCCTGAGAGGGTAAGGATCATGTCGGTCTCTTAGTCAGGGATTCGCAGAATGCAACGACCTATGGGTGACCTAAGAATTTATTCGGAGGATCACAAGACCTTGGTCCGAAACGTTCACCTTTGAAGGGCCAAGCCTACCACGTTCGCCGCGACCTACCGCTAACTGGGATCGCTTCAGCTCGTAGTCAGCGTGGCCCCACGACGAACCAAGGAGTCGATACCTAATCGCCATGTCAACTTGCGGTACAGTAGAATTCCAAGCTTGAAGAGCGACGGAGAACAGTCGTTCGGCCGCTGGACCAAGCGAGCCGCGGCAAGATGGGCATGATGACCCAGCTCGCACGGTTAATATCCATGCCACATCGCTGGAGTTCGTGCAGAGTGAGCACCTCGAAGCATCGAGATTAGATATGCTGCGAAACCAGCACAACCTGCCGAGAGTACCGCACCGCAAAGCGTCATCATCCACAACAGATAAGGGATGGCGCCCGCATCTGGTCACAATGCGATGTCAATAGGCAGATCCGAATGGCTGGTTTGTCACTCTATGCTTTCAAAACTGATCGTGACTACCCTTGTGTCGCTTGTGCTGGTGGTTACCGCTTGCTCACACCCCGAGCCGCTTCAGACGTCCACAATTGCTCCGGTCGCTTCGACGGCAGTTCCGATCACCGACCAAATGGTGATTGCCGAAACCGTGGGACGGGCCACGGTCGGTTCTGATCCGCTAGCGTGGGCTAACCCGTCCACTGGCAGCGCTGGGGTTATCGAGCAAGTCCGGCCAGGCACAAACAATCCAGACGGATGCCGCGACTTCGTCACAAGCAAGCAGAGTCTTGAGGGCGTGAGTCGGTTCAATGGTGTCGCTTGTCCAGCAGATGGATCTTGGAAGCTAAACGGCTCGGGCTTGCACTAGGAACCCAAGTTGGATCGGGTTCAGCGATTCCCTCACGCTGGCGATAGTAGTCAGGCTTGGTAGGCAGCGTCAGGCCGAACTTTTCGAGCATGCGCTCGATCAGGTCCATGGCCTCGGCTGCAAGACCCGCATAACCTTCCTGGCGCTTCTCAAAGAAGCCATCGAACCCGGGCCTGGCGTCCTTCGGCGGCGAAAGGATGGGATCCGGAACGTGAAACGCGAATTCGCCTTCATCCATCGGATTGAATTCTGGGATGTCCCGGACTGCCGCATAGCTCGCGCCAACGAGTAGATATTGCACTGGCCATTATTGACGGCTTGTTCAGGAGTGTCTTCCGGTTAGCGTTTTACTTCCGCGGGCGGCCGTGGTGACGGCATTGAGTCGTTCAGGCGAAAGAACGTGAATGATACGATGAGTTAGGCCGTCCATACGTATGGCACGTCTCGCCGTCAGTCCTGTGAAGGACCGCGCCACCGACTCGGTAGTCAATCCGAGGTAGTCCGCGATATCCCGACGTGACATGAACAGTTCGAAATTCTGCGCTCCAGTTCGCGCGGCCATCTCGATGATGAAGGCCGCCACACGGCCAATCGCACTCTGGCATACCATGGCGAGTTGGCGATCCCTGGCGGCAGAAACTTCCTTCACTGCCAAGTCCATTAGATCGATCGGCACGGTGCGCATATTGGAAAGGGAATAACTGATTAGGTGCAAATCGCAGATCGCCTCGGTAAATGCAGCCCGCCGCTCACCGCCCTCGAGTCCGAACCATTCGCCTGCGCAGTGAAAAGATAGGATGTAGCGACGTCCATCCGCCAGCAGGCGGTATATCCTGACCGCTCCTACCTCGATGTAGTAGAGGCTCGACGAAGGGTCGTCCTCCCGATAGATCAGTTCGTCAGCCGGACGACATTCAGGCCTACCCGCTGTGAACTGGTACATTGAACGGGTTTCAATTCTCGGCTCGGGATTGAAGTTCGCGATCGACATATTTAGCCCCTCTCACTGAGCACTAAGCGGTCAGCAAACGGATGAGAATTGGGGACGTCCTCTAAGCACTATTACGAGGTGTTACCTGATATCAGTGATATCTCCTTGAGCCGCACAGCGTTCTCCCTCCCTCTGCCTCTCCCTAGTCCGCTGGCACTCGTGCCGATCAGCGTTCCCATACGCCCTCGCCGAAATGGCTAGCTTTGTGCGGATTGTTCGGTAGACGGGGTGAGTTATATAGGATTGCCTAATATATAGGTGACGCGCTTTGTCGCTCGCCGATGACAGCAAGTGGCGCCACGGACGTGGCAATGCTCCCCGCAACGTCCGATTGGATTTTAAACACTGTCTCTTTGCCTATATCGTCGTAGTAGTTTTCAGCCCAGACGACAGCGCCATCCGACCGCCTCACCAGCCGGGCCGACGATCGTAGTGTCTCTCCGTCCATTAGCACCGCGCCCTGGAGAACATAGAGACTATCTCTCGCACTCGACGCGCCGTCGGCCTTTACGACTATGTTCTTGAGCGAAAACAGCTTGTTCACCAGGTCGTAGGAAAGACCTTGAGACATGGCCGACGCTGCCGGGGCTTGGGATATCGGCTCAAATGGTTCGACGAGGATCGATGGTATTGTCGTCGTGGTAGCCGGGTTCGGTGCGTCCAGCCAAACCCATGCCTGAGCCAGGACGAAAGCCCCTATGGTCGCTGCGGTCACCAGCTGTTGATTTCCACTGAGAGCTGACCCGGCGCAGCCAGATATTTCCATTGAGAATTGACCCATGTTTCAACCGTCCCTCGCATGTTTTCAGCGGGGGCTCTGGAGTGATCGACATGGCATTACTGAGCGTAATCCGACGCTGGCATTTTCGAGAGCATCTATCGATCCGGGAGATTTGCCGCAGGACCGGCCTGTCCCGGAATACCATCCGCAAATACCTGCGTGCCGGCGGCGTGGAGCCGAAGTTCAACGTCCCGGAGCGACCGAGCAAGCTTGACCAGTTTGCGGATCGATTGTCAGCTTGGTTGAAGACGGAATCCAAGAAGGGCCGCAAACAGAAGCGGACGATGAAGCAATTACATGCTGACCTGGTCAGCCTCGGCTACGAGGGCTCCTACAATCGCGTGGCGGCATTTGCTCGGGAATGGCGTGATGATCGGCAGAGGGAATTGCAGACGACAGGCCGCGGCACGTTTGTGCCCTTGGCGTTCGAGCCTGGTGAAGCCTTCCAGTTCGACTGGTCGGAAGACTGGGCGATCATCGGCAATGAGCGCACCAAGCTGCAGGTGGCGCATACGAAGCTGAGCTACTCCAGGGCTTTCATCGTCCGAGCCTATCTCCTGCAGACGCATGAGATGCTGTTCGATGCCCATAATCACGCGTTCCGCGTCTTCGGCGGCATTCCTGGCCGCGGCATCTACGACAATATGAAGACTGCAATCGACAAGGTCGGCCGTGGCAAGGAGCGCGACGTCAACGTCCGCTTCATGGCAATGGCCAGCCACTACGTGTTCGAGCCCGAGTTCTGCAATCCGGCCTCCGGCTGGGAGAAAGGACAGGTCGAGAAGAACGTTCAGGATGCGCGTCATCGCTTCTTCCAACCGGTCCCGCGCTTTCCATCACTGGAAGCCCTGAATGACTGGCTTGAGCAGCGTTGCAAGGAGTTCTGGGCACAGACCCCGCATGGTCAGATGCGTGGCACCATCGCCGACATCTGGGCAGAGGAAACACCAGCTTTGATGCCCGTTTCCAGGCCGTTCGACGGGTTTGTCGAATACACGAAGCGGGTCACGCCAACCTGCCTCGTGCATCTGGAGCGCAACCGCTACAGCGTTCCGGCATCCTTTGCCAATCGACCGGTGAGCCTTCGAGTCTACCCGGATCGTGTCGTCGTCGCGGCAGAAGGTCAGATCGTTTGCGAGCACCGTCGCGTCATCGATCGTTCCCATGATCGACCGGGGCAGACCATCTATGACTGGCGGCATTATCTGGCGGTGGTGCAGCGAAAGCCCGGCGCTCTTCGCAACGGCGCACCGTTCGCCGAGCTTCCAGACGCATTCCGGACCTTGCAACAATATCTGCTCAAGAAGCCAGGTGGCGACCGCGAGATGGTCGATATCCTGGCACTTGTTCTCCAGCACGACGAACAGGCAGTGCTCTCGGCCGTCGACATGGCGCTGAAGTCCGGCGTTCCGACCAAGACGCATGTGTTGAACCTGCTGCATCGCCTGGTCGACGGCAAATCCTTCACGCCGCCGACCCTCGACGCACCTCAGGCACTGACGCTCACCAATGAGCCCAAGGCCAATGTCGAACGATACGATACCTTGAGAAAGACGGAGGTTCGCCATGCGTCATAATCCGGCAAGCGGCGCGATCGTCATCATGCTACGGCAACTGAAGATGCACGGCATGGCCCACGCCGTCGGTGATCTGACCGAGCAGGGATCGCCGGCGTTTGAGGCTGCCATTCCGATCCTGTCCCAGCTTCTCAAGGCGGAGACTGCGGAACGAGAGGTCCGATCGACCGCATATCAGCTCAAAACCGCACGCTTCCCGGCTTACCGTGATCTGAACGGCTTCGACTTCGCCAGCAGCGAGATCAACGAGGCGCTCGTGCAACAGCTTCATCGCTGCGACTTCCTCGACGACGCCAACAACATCGTTCTGGTCGGCGGTCCCGGCACGGGCAAGACACACATTGCCACCGCGATCGGCGTCCAGGCCATCGAGCATCACCATAAACGGGTCCGGTTCTTCTCAACGGTCGAACTGGTCAACGCTCTCGAGCAAGAGAAGGCGCAGGGTCGGTCTGGGCAGATCGCTAATCGACTCGTCCATTCCGATCTCGTCATTCTCGACGAGCTGGGATACCTGCCGTTCAGCGCCTCAGGCGGTGCATTGCTCTTCCATCTGCTGAGCAAACTCTACGAGCGCACCAGCGTCATCATCACCACCAACCTGAGCTTCAGTGAATGGGCCAGCGTGTTCGGCGACGCCAAGATGACGACCGCGCTGCTCGACCGGCTTACCCACCACTGCCACATCCTGGAAACCGGAAACGACAGCTTCCGCTTCAAGAACAGCTCGGCTCATGAGCCCAAAACAACGAAGGAGAAACGAAGGAACTTGACCACCACGACCAACACAAACGATACCTAAAGGCGGGTCACTTCTCGGTGGAAACGCCGGGTCAGCTCTCAGTGGAAATCAACATATTGACCTTAGGTCGTCCCACGCCAAAGCATCACGATTTCGATTTCCGCCAGCCCGACGCCCACGCTTCAAATTCCGAGCAGAACCACCGCTCTCCATACTTGGGGCTGATCTTCGTCTCTGCGTAGCGTCGCTGCCCCGGCACATGGAAGATGCGCTCGCCGGTGGCGATGCTGACATTGCCCTTGATTTTGCACGATTGTCCCGAGCCGCCTGAGACGCTCCATGAGGCCAGCAAGTCGCTCGCGGTCCAGCCGCCGGCTGCACCAAACGCGAGGGCGCCGATGAATAAGCCCGGCGCCTTGAACAGCACCGATTTCTTCTGCTGATTGCGATAAGCCGGACGCATGCCCCCAATCTCCGCCATTTCGCGCGAAATATCGTAGCCGCGTTCGCGTATGGCGAACATTTATCAAAAAGGGGTATCTCGCCCATTCCGACCTGCGGGCCTAGCCTTGAAATTTAGATTCTGCTGCGTCTTAACCGCTTGGAACGAAAAGGAATTGCCAGAAACTCAATGATGGTTGCGAGCTCCGTTCGGCCCTCACGGCTCGCGCCAAAGACTTTACCGAACGATCACGCACCCCTGGGCGTAGAGCCGTTGCTGCTGTATTTCGAAATCCTGATCAATGGTGCTGACCCGGGCATAACCGATTTTCGTCATGTGTCACCTCAAGCTTTAGGCATGAGGCTACATGATCTCGAGGAAGATGGCGATGTAGGGGACGGCATGCGCAAGAGAATGGAATTTCGCCCAAGCGCCACGGTAGCGGATTTGGATGAGGGATCTCTGGAATGTCGATCTTGCTGAGAAGTTTGTCGCTGTTGGCTGGAATAACATTGGCGGCGCCTGCCTCTAGCAGTTGTTTGAGCGCTAAAGAAACCAAACAGGGCGTGCTGCTTACCAGAGAAGTACCTTTCTATTCCGTGTTCTACAAGCCGGACGGTCCGGGTCTCACCGAACAACGGCTGATGGAGCGTAACCATTCACTGCAGCCGGTGTCGGCTGTATATTTGCACCCCTTGCTCGTCGAAAAGAGGGTTAGTGCCAGCGGGACGCATGAGCTGAAATACGCGAATGCGATTGCGTTAGAGGATCTACCAAAGAAGAAGAACTGGCAATCCGAGACGACACTGTTCATTAATGGCCAAAAATCCGTTTCGGGCGCTACTGTTATTAGGTTCGACGGCTGGGGAGAGGAAACTATTGCATCTTGTTCTTACAAAGTTTGGGCCATCAACAGCCGTCTCGAACTGACGGAATTGCCTCCGATTATTTTTGAACAATACTATTCCCCCGAGCTTCGTCTCGTTCTTCGTTCGGTAAGGCTGAGCCCCTCCAACAAGCCGTTGAGCGAGGTTCGATTTGATCGGTTCCAAATTGGCTGGGGCAACTGATTGATCGTGAGGTACGTGTTACTGGCGGCCGACGCTTATCGGGCGTCGGTGATTTTCATCCAATGCTTTGAACCTCGGTCTTGCCGCATATTTCAAGGCCAAAGCTGCTATTGACCGAGTTCCGGAAATACGTGGGATTCCCTTTGCCCGCGAGGGCAGCTCATCTAGGCCAAGTACCTGAGTTTGGTTGCGGGGGAGGAATTGAACCTGCGGCCTGGTTATGAGGCGCCCGCCACTTCCGGCCGGAACGTTCAGAACGCGCCAGAATGGGCGCAAGGGCTGTAAAGCAAAAAGGGCGCTCGACCCTTGCGGGGAGCGCCCTTATCCTGTCGGACAACGAACAATTCGACGACGTCGATACCGCGCGCATCCATTTTTCAGGCAGGGCAGGTATATGGACCCTTTCCGCCGGGGTTTCAAGAGGCGGTTCTGCACGACAATTGACCCCAAAACAGGATGATTTTAGGCCGGGTCCGTCCAAAATCTGAATCCTGTTCTAAATTAAAGAGTTAGAGCATGAAGTCGTCCGAAAACCGCTCACACTTTTCGCCATCATGCTCTAGTCGATCAAGAGGCGACCCCGGTGAGCGGATTGACCACAGGTCGTTCGCTTTTGTCCCTGACGCCAGCCGGCTGCACCGCCGGCGGCGCCATCGATTCTGCGTCTGCGGGCTCCGGCTTGTCGGGAACGGCGCCGACATCTTTGGGGCGCCGTTGCTCGGGCTTTACGTTTTGATCATTCGTCGACATTGTCAGTCTCCTTTCCAGCAAGAAGTCACGGCCATCGACATGGTTCCGACGATGGTATGGAGGATTACCGATGCTTGACAGGTTTCTATCGCAGGGGCCTCAGGATGCGCGCTTCACGATCCTTCTGGCGCATGGTGCCGGCGCGCCGATGGATTCGGCATCGATGACAGCAGCGGCAAATGCGCTCGCCGACGCCGGCTTCCGTGTGGCCCGTTTCGAATTCGCCTATATGGCCGCCCGCCGCACCTCGGAAGGCCGCAAGCCGCCGCCGCGGGCCGAAACGCTCAATCCCGAATACGAGGCGGCCATTGCCGAGCTCGGCGCCAGCGGCCCGCTTATCATTGGCGGCAAGTCGATGGGCGGCCGGGTTGCCAGCATGATCGCCGACGATCTTCATCGTCGGGGAAAGATTGCCGGCCTGCTCTGCCTCGGCTATCCCTTCCATCCGCCCGGCCAGCCGGAGAAACTGCGCACCGGCCATCTCACCGGGCTGACGACGCCCGCGCTGATCTGCCAGGGAACACGCGACGAATTCGGCACGCGGGACGAGGTGCCGGGTTACGATCTGTCCGACAGAATCGAGATCCTCTGGCTCCAGGATGGCGACCACGACCTCAAGCCGCGCAAGACGATCTCCGGTTTCTCCAGTGCCGATCACCTCGCCACGATGGCGAAGGCGGTGAAGGCATGGGCCGAACGATTGCCGGTTTGAGCATCACCATTCCCGGCGCCGGCAGGCGCCGTCGTCAGGCAGCAAGCTTCCTGACATCGATGCGCCGGTCAGTGGCGGAAACGGTGATTTCGAAGTGGTCGGCCTGCACCACGTCGCGAATATTGCGCGGGCGGTGGGCGACGATGGCCACTCCGCCTTTCAGCCGGACACTGTCATAGAGGATACCGGCGCCGCCGCTCGAGCGCACCTCTTCCCCCAGCACTTGCGACGCCGCATAGCTGGTGCCGTCATAGACATGGGGCCGCAGCCTCTCTTCGCCGCGAATGTCGAGGTAATCACCAATCAGGTTGGCCGAATAGCTTCGATAGGTGCGCGCCATCGTCGCGACGCCGCGCGCGAGCGCTTCGCGCCTGAGATGATGGCCAACTTCGGCGGCGGCTGTGCGGAGATCGTCGGCTGCATACCAGGCACCGAGATCAGGGCCGTTGAAGCGCATTCCTCCCGGCGCAACATGCAGGAATGCCGCCATGACAATACTGGCATTGGCAACGCCATAAACCCATTGGTCCTCGGGAAGCCGTTGGATGCGGTCGGCGACGAGCCGGTCGTTGGTCCAGCCGACGAGCTCCATCACGGCTTCGAGATCGGCCACCCGCGTCACCGTCTCAAAAAGTCCGATAGGCGGAAATTGCGAGGGGATCAGCCGGTACGATGGACGCGGCGCCTGGGCAAAACGATCCCTCACCGGAAGACGATGTCCGTATCTTCGTAAGGCGTGAAGGCTTCGTCGAGCATATTTGGCTGCATGTAGAGACCACCGCGCGCGCCATCGAGAAAGCGGCGTACAGTCATCAACCCGTCCTGGGTCCCGTTCGTCAGAATATCAAGCGGCGGATGCCCGCTGAAAAGGAGCGCCTGATGCGGAGTGCGCAGCCAGGCGACGCCGGCGCGTTCATCCGAAAAAAGCACGCCGAGTGCCTGATGGATGCCGAGCACGGCCGAGATGCGGGTCAGCGTATCGACATCGAGCGTGAAAGCGCCGTGCTCGCGCGCCTGTTTGGCCCAATTGTGGTAGGTCGACCTAGAGGGATAACCGAGCACGAGCAGACGCTGCTCTTCCGTCAGCCCCCAGAGATCGGCGATCGCCAGAAAGGTTCGCAGGGCCGGGGCGCTCAGCCTCTTGCGGTTTGCCGGAGCAAACCGCTCGGTTTCCAGCCGCTGTGGCCGCTGGCCTTCTCGTTGCTCCCGTCGCGCATGTTGCATAAGGGCCTCCTGTCTTGAATTAGACATAGTCCAAATCTGGGCACTCAACAAGCGAATTTAAAGAGCTGGTTCTGCTGACCACCGATTTAGCCGTCACCATAATCCAGGCAGCAGCCGGTACCGGACCTTGCGGCGGTATTCGTCATAACCCGGCAGGTCTCTTGTCAGATGCTTCTCCTCGTCCAGCAGCCGCGCAGCAATTCCGGCAAAGGCAGGGACGAATTTCACTGTCGCTTCCGTCGCCCAGATCCTTCTTCTGATCCTGGTCCGACCTCCGCTACTTCAGGAAACCTCACCTGCCGCCTCTCGGATAGTCTGCATCAGGATCGATTGCGGCAGCGACGGCACGGCATCGGCGCGCATCGTCAACCCGACCGGCCCCTTGGTCTCGCCGGTATCGATCGGCAGAAGCGCCAGCCGCCCGTCGGCGACATCGTTGGCCACCACGCCGTTGGAAATGATCCAGATCGCATCGCTTGCCCTGAGGAAAGCGCGGCCGAAGGAATCCGACACCGTCTCGATCTGGTTCGGCAGGCTGGAGACGCCGTTGACGATGAGGAAATTTTCGACCACCGGCCGGATGATCGACCCCCGCGTCGGCATCAGCACCGTATAGTTGCCGAAGCCGGCAAACAGCGATTGCCGGCCGTCGAGCAGCGGATGGCCGGCGCGCACGGCAAACACCACCTGCTCGGAATAAAGATGTTCGAAGGAAAAGCCCGCCATCTTCTCGGCGCCTGCCAGACGTCCGACGACGATATCGAGATCGCCGACGCGAAGCTGTTCCAGCAGTACCGCGTTCTCACCAGTGACGATCTTCACCCGGCTCCAGGTCTTCTCCTTGAGGAAGAGTTCCATCGCCCGCGGCATGATGCGCGATGACACCGTCGGCAGTGCGCCGATACGAATCGGCGGCGCATCGGCGAACTGCTCCTGCGAAACGGAATCGAGACCCTGGCGCAGCGCGGTCAGCGCAGCGCCAGCGTGCCGCAGGAAGACCTCGCCGTACCGGGTGATCTTGATGCCGCGGCCATCGCGCTCGAAAACATCGACACCCAGCACCTGTTCCAGTTCGCGGATCGTCTTGGTGACTGCCGGCTGGCTGACATGCAGCAATTCGGCGGCCTTCATGACGCTCTTCTGCCGCGCCACCTCGACAAAGGTTTGCAGATGGCGGAACTTGACCCGGCTGTCGATCATCGTTCGCATAACTCCAAGGTTATCGAAACGCCAATAAATATCATTTTACTTAACCGGATCAACCAGTCAATTTCACCATTCAGGAGGAGAGTGACGTGCAATTCGCCCGCATAAACGACGTGACGATCCACTATCAGGTCATCAGCGCCCCCGCCGACAGGCCAGTGATCATCTTTACCAATTCGCTCGGAACGGACTTCCGCATCTGGCGCGACGTCGTGGTACGGCTTGCCGGTGAATTTGCCATCGTGCTTTACGACAAGCGCGGCCACGGCCTTTCCGATGTCGGCCAGCTCCCCTCATCGATCGAGGATCATGCGACGGATCTCGCCGGCCTTCTCGATCTGCTGTCGGTCAAGGATGCCGTCATCTGCGGCCTCTCCGTCGGCGGCCTCATCGCCCAGTCGCTCTATCACCGCCGACCCGACCTGGTCGGCGCACTGATCCTTTGCGATACCGCCCACAAGATCGGCACTTCAGAGAGCTGGAACGCCCGCATCGCCGCCGTCGAGAAAAACGGTATCGGCAGCATTGTCGACGCCATCATGGAACGCTGGTTCACACCCGCCTTCCGCCGGCCCGAGAACACCGCCTATGCCGGCTATTGCAACATGCTGACGCGCCAGCCCGTCGAGGGTTATGTCGCCGCTTGCGCCGCGATCCGCGATGCCGACTTTACCGAAATCGCAAAGACGATCACCGTGCCGACGATCTGCATCGTTGGCGACCAGGATGGCTCGACGCCGCCCGATCTCGTGCTTTCGACCGCGAAGCTGATATCAGGCGCTCGCTACGAAGTGATCCGCGATTGCGCGCACATTCCCTGCGTTGAGCAGCCGGAGGCGCTGACGGCGATCATCCGCGCCTTCCTCACATCCATTCCGCCTGGAGAAGTCCGCCCATGAATGAGACCGCGTCCTCCTCCGAACGTTATCGCCAGGGCATGGCGACCCGCCGCGCCGTGCTTGGCGACGCCCATGTCGACCGCGCCGCCGCCACATCGACGGAGTTCGACCGCCCCTTCCAGGAACTGATCACCGAAGCTGCCTGGGGCCATGTCTGGTCGCGCCCGGCGCTGACGAAGCGCGAGCGCTCGATCATCACGATCGCTCTGCTCGCGGCCCTCGGCCAGGACGACGAGGTCGCCATGCATGTGCGCGCCACCGCCAATACGGGGGCAACCCGCGAGGATATTTGCGAGGCGCTGCTGCATGTTGCAATCTATGCCGGCGTTCCCGCCGCCAATCACGCGATCAAGATCGCAAAGCAGGCTTTTGAACAGATGGACGCCGAAAAGGCGGCCTGAGGGAGAAAAATGTCCGAACGACCGAACCGCAAGCCCGAGACCGGCGGCTTCTTCGCCCGCGACCGCGCCTGGCATGCGCCAGCGCTGACCCCCGGCTACAAGACCTCGGTGCTGCGCGCGCCGCAGCGCGCGCTGCTCTCTCTCGACGGCACGATTTCCGAGACCACCGGTCCGGTCTTCGGCCATGCGATGATCGGCGAACTCGACAACGACCTGATCCTGAACTACGCGCAGCCCGGCGAAAGTGCGATCGGCGAACGCATCATCGTCCATGGCCGCGTGCTCGATGAGCGCGCCAGGCCGGTTGCAGGCGCCTTGGTCGAGTTCTGGCAGGCCAATGCCGGCGGCCGCTATCGCCACAAGAAGGAAACCTATCTGGCGGCGATCGACCCGAATTTCGGCGGCTGCGGCCGCGCCATCACCGACGAGGACGGCCGCTACCATTTCCGCACCATCCGCCCCGGCGCCTATCCCTGGCCGAACGGCATCAACGACTGGCGTCCCGCCCATATCCATTTTTCGATCTTCGGGCATGGCTTTGCCCAACGCTTGATCACCCAGATGTATTTCGAAGGCGATCCGATGATCTGGAAATGTCCGATCGTCGGCACGATCCCCGACAAGGCGGCGATCGAGCAACTGATCGCGCCGCTCGACTGGGGCAACACCATTCCAATGGATTCACGTGCCTATAAATTCGATATCGTGCTGCGCGGCCGTCGCTCGACGATGTTCGAAAACAGACTGGAGGGCAACTGACCATGCAGCAGCTGGGCTACCTCAAGGAAACCCCGTCGCAGACGGCCGGTCCCTATGTCCATATCGGCCTGACGCCGAATTTCTGCGACATAACGGGCGTCTACGACACCGATCTCGGCATCGAGATGGTCAACGACAAGACGCTCGGCGAGCGTATCACCGTCACCGGCCGGATCTTCGACGGCGCCGGGGCGCTGGTGCGCGATGCGGTCATCGAGATCTGGCAGGCCGACAGCGCCGGCCTCTACAACAGCCCGTCGGAAATGCGCGGCGCCGCCGACCCCAATTTCACCGGCTGGGGCCGCTGCCCGACCCGCGCTGAGGACGGCGTCTACAGCTTCGAGACCGTCAAGCCCGGCCGCGTTCCCTTCAAGGACGGTCGCAAAATGGCCCCGCACATCACCTTCTGGATCGTCGCCCGCGGCATCAATATCGGCCTGCACACACGCATGTATTTCCCGGAGGAGACGGAGGCCAACGCCGCCGATCCGCTGCTTTCCCGCATCGAACATCGCGAGCGCGTCGCAACAATGATCGCCACGCGCGACGGCGCGACCTGTCATTTCGACATCTATCTGCAGGGTCCGAAGGAAACGGTGTTTCTGGATATCTGAGGGCCAGCCGCGCAAGTCGCTTGTTCACAGGGCTCTGTGTAGGTAGCGTCCCCCTCACCCTACCCTCTCCCCGAGGGGAGAGGTGGCGGCAGCCGGATGAGGGGGCCGCCACCACAAACCGAGACGCTCATGACCGCATCGCCCTTCGACCACCCCTTCCTCTCCGGCCTGCTCGGCGACGATGAAATCGCGCCCTATTTCTCCGCCGCGGCGGATATCCGAGCCATGCTCTCCTTCGAGGCCGCGCTCGCCAAGGCGCAAGCCGCTCATGGCCTGATCCCTGCCGAAGCGGCAAGGCGTATCACTGACACCTGCGCTGCCTTCTCAGCCGATGTGCCCAGTCTTCGATCGGCGACGGCAAGGGACGGTGTCGTCGTTCCCGACCTCATCAAGCAGCTGCGCGCTGATGTCGGCGAGGAGGCGGCAAAAAGCCTGCATCTCGGCGCGACCAGCCAGGATGTCATCGATACCAGCCTGATGATCCGCCTGAAGGCCGTCGTCTTCCTGTTTGCCGGCCGGCTTTCCACTATTGCCGCAGGACTCGATGCGCTCGACCGCCTGTTCGGCCGGAACCAGCTGATGGGTCATACCCGCATGCAGGCGGCGATCCCGATCACCGTCGCCGATCGCCTCAATGCGTGGCGCGCACCGTTGACGACCTATCGCGACCGCCTGACCGAGCAGAGCTTTCCCGTCCAGTTCGGTGGTGCGGCCGGCACACTGGACAAGCTCGGATCGCACGCCTCCGCAATCCGCGCTTCGCTGGCCCAGGAACTCGGCCTCACGGACGCACACCAATGGCAGAGCGGGCGTCTGCCGATCGCCGATATTGCCGGCCTGTTCGCGTCGATATCGGGCAGTCTCGGCAAGATGGGGCAGGATATCGCGCTGCTTGCCCAGGCCGGCGATGAGATCGAAATCTCGGGCGGCGGCACCTCGTCGGCGATGGCGCACAAGCAGAACCCCGTTTCGGCCGAAGTCCTCGTCTCGCTCGCCCGCTTCAACGCCACTGTTCTATCAGGCATCCACCAGTCCCTCGTCCACGAACAGGAACGCTCCGGTGCTGCCTGGACGCTCGAATGGCTGCTCCTGCCGCAAATGACGATGGCAACCGCCGCCAGCCTGCGGCTCGCCGGGGAGCTTGCAGGAAATATCAAGAGGCTTGGAAGGGCCTGATCCAGCACCTTTGCATGTAGTGCCGGAAACCGGTTATGCAGAGTGCAACGAAATCAGGAGCAGCCTTGTGACCTTTCCCCTCTTCGACCTCTCCGGCCGCCGCGCCCTCGTCACCGGCTCCAGTCAGGGCATCGGCCGCGCATTGGCGGTCGGGCTTGCCGAGCATGGCGCTTCGATCATCATCAACGGCCGCAACGCGCAGAAGGCGGAAGCCGCCGCCGAGGATATCCGTCGCAGCCATCGCCATGCCGTCAGCGCCGCCTTCGACGTCACCGATGCCGAGGCCAGCCGCACCGCCATCACCTATATCGAGGCGGAGATCGGCCCGATCGACATCCTCGTCAACAATGCCGGCATGCAGTTTCGCACACCGCTGGAGAACTTCCCGGTCGATAAATGGGACGAGATCTTCAAGACCAACGTCTCCAGCCTATTCTATGTCAGCCAGCCGGTCGCCCAGGCAATGATCTCACGCGGCCGCGGCAAGATCATCAACATCGCCTCCGTCCAGGCCGAACTCGCCCGTCCCGGCATCGCGCCCTATACCGCCACCAAGGGCGCGGTGAAGAACCTCACGCGCGGCATGGCGACCGACTGGGCGAAATACGGCCTGCAGATCAATGCGATCGCGCCCGGCTATTTCCGCACCCCACTCAACCAGGCGCTGGTCGATGATCCCAAGTTTTCCGGCTGGCTGGAAAACCGCACACCGGCCGGCCGCTGGGGCGAGGTCAAGGAGCTTGTCGGCGCTGCCGTCTTCCTGGCCTCGGATGCCTCCTCCTTCGTCAACGGCCACATGCTGACCGTCGATGGCGGCATCACCGCCTCGCTCTAGAACAGGATGATTTTAGGCCGGATCGGCCTAAATCTGAATCCTGTTCTATATTATATGGTTAGAGCATGATGTCGTCCGAAAACCGCTCACACTTTTCGGCATCATGCTCTGAATTCGCATCATCCGAGTTTGGCGATGGCACGCAGGTTATCGGCCGTCGTTGTCGGGAATTCGAAGAATTCGAGATAGGCGGGGATCTGTTCGAACAACATGTCCGTCCCAACCTGAAATACACAGCCGCGCGCCCGCACGGCCTCGAGAAAAGGGGTTATCTCCTTCGTCATCACGACTTCGCCGACGAAGGTCGATGGGGAGATGCGGTCGATATCGATTGGCAGCGGGTCACCCCGTCGCATTCCGAGAGGCGTCGCGTTGACGACAATGTCGAAACCTGTCGGATCGGCGGAGCCGACCGTCACTTCAAGATGCGGATAGTATTTCTTCAGCCTGTCCAGCAGCGCGGTCGCGGTCGTCTCGTTGGCGTCGAAGATCGCAAGATGGGCGACGCCCGCCTGTGCCAACGACGCCGCGATCGCCGAGCCGACGCCGCCGGCACCAGCGATGAGCGCACGGGCTCCTTCAACCTTTTTGCCCTTGCGCAACACGCCTCGAACGAAGCCCTCGCCATCGAACATGTCACCGATCAGCCTGCCGTCCGAACCGAGACGCACTGCATTGCACGAGCCGGCGACTTTTGCGTTGGTCGAGGTTTCGTCGAGCAGCGCCATCGTCGAAATCTTGTGCGGCATCGTGATGAGAGCGCCGTGGATATTGGATAGCCGGAACAGAAGCTTCAGAAACGCCGGATAGTCCTCCGGCCTGCAGCCCATCGGCACGACGACGGCATCAATTCCGGTCTTCTGAAAGTAAGGATTGTAGATCAGCGGCGCCTTGAAGGACTCCGTCGGATAGCCGAGGTGAGCGATGAGTTTGGTCGTCCCGGTGATCATGTGGTCAGACTTTCTGGGGATCGGAAGAGGCGCTGGCCTTGGCGAGGTGGATCATCTGCCCCGAGCGCGCCGATCTCTTGATCGCTTCGACGACCCTGAGAGTCGCAAGGCCCTCCCGGCCACTCACTAGAGGCGTGGCATCACCACGGATAACGTCGCAAAAATGTCTGAGCTGAACGCAAAGGGGATCGGCTGCTGCGTAGTGCACCCGCTCCTGGGCAAGCTGCTCCAGCCAATCGGGCCTCGAAGGGCTCGTCCACAGTGTCAGATCAGGAATTCCGAGCGAGCCCTTGGTGCCGCCGATCTGGTAGCAGAATTGATCGTAACGGGGAAAAGCAGGGTTCTCCCCGGTGGTCATCTCCCAGCTCCAGGGCGCCGCCACGGCATCACTGCCGTTGAGAGTGGCAAGCACCCCGCTTTCGAAACGCAGCGTCACGACAGCCGTATCCTCGACAGCATGGTTCCGCACGGCGTGGGATTCCATCGCATGGACGGCTTCGACCTCGCCGAAGAAATATCGGAAGAGATCGACATCGTGGATCAGGTTGACGAAGATAGGGCCGGCGCCCGCTTCGCGCCGCCAGGGGATGTCGAAATACTCGTCGGGCTTGGCGACCCAGAACGTGCCGTGCACCGTGATGATCCGGCCAAGCCTTCCGCCGTCGACGATCTGCTTGACCGCCTGGATCATCGGATTGTGGCGCCTGTGATGGCCGACCAGCACCGGTATGCCTGCCTTCTCGCCGGCGGCAACCAGCGCCCCTGCAGCATCGACATCGTCGGCGATCGGTTTCTCGATCAGAACAGGGATGCCGGCAGCGATGATCTCCGTTCCGTTCCCAACGTGGAGCTGGTTCGGTGTTGCCACGATGACGCCGTGAGGCCTGTCCTCGACGCGGATGTCTAGGAAGCTCCGGCACCATCGGGCGCCGACATTCTCGGCAAAGTCGCGACCGGCGGCAGAAGGATCAATCACCGCCGAGAGAACGGTTCCGGGCTCTGAGATAATTCGCTCGACGTGGCGCCTGCCGATGAGGCCGGCTCCCATGACTGCAATCTCTAGCGGCTTCATTGCCGGCTCCCATAATTTGCCAGACGCATCGACCCTGAGACGGCTTACTTCCGCAGGATTTCTCCGAGGAATTTCCTGGTTCGCTCATGCTGTGGGTTTGTGAAGAATTCGGCGGGCGGGGCTTCCTCGACGATCGCGCCGCTGGCCATGAAGATCACGCGATCGGCGACCTGGCGGGCAAAGCCCATCTCGTGCGTGACGCAGATCATCGTCATGCCCTCATCGGCCAGCGCTATCATGGTATCCAGCACCTCTTTGACCATCTCCGGATCAAGCGCCGACGTCGGCTCATCGAACAGCATCACTTTCGGCCGCATGCAAAGCGCGCGGGCGATGGCCACGCGCTGCTGCTGGCCACCAGAAAGCTGCACCGGGTATTTGTCGGCCTGCTCCAGGATCTTGACCCGCTCGAGCAGGCCGCGTGCCCTTTCCTCGGCCTCCGCCTTACCGACGCCGACAGCTTTCATCGGCGCCAGCATGCAGTTCTGCAGCACGGTCAGATGCGGAAACAGATTGAACTGCTGGAACACCATGCCGACCTCACGGCGGATCGCATCTATGGTCTTGGCCTGATTGCCGAGAAGAATCCCGCCAACGCGGATTTCCCCTTTCTCGTAGGTCTCAAGATGGTTGATGCAGCGAATGAGCGTCGATTTCCCGCTGCCGGAAGGCCCGCACAAGACGATCCTCTCGCCGCTGCGAACCGATATGTTGATGTCGTGCAGGGCTTGAAAAGCGCCATACCACTTCTCCACCCGCTCCATGGTGATCATGGTCTCTGCGCCTTGGGCAGGATTGGGACTGGTCATCAGTAGAACTCCGTATTGGCGGCTGGACCGCGTCGAAGAATGCGAGATGCGGATCAGCGCGCAGAGGCGGCAAACTTTCGTTCGAGGCGCGCGCCAAGAATCGTCAGTGGGCAGCACATCAGGAAATAGAGAACGCCGACGATGCCGAAGACCGTCAGCGGTTGGAAGATCTGGTTGGAGATGATGTTGCCGGCGCGCGTCAGCTCGGTGAAGCCGACGATCGATGCAAGCGAAGTGCCTTTGATCAGCTGCACGAGGAAACCGACCGTGGCAGGCAGCGAGATGCGCAGCGCCTGCGGCAGGATGACATCCTTCATGCGCGACACATATCTGAGGCTGAGAGCCTTTGCCGCTTCCGTCTGGCCGCGTGGAACCGCTTCGATCGATCCGCGCCAGATCTCACCCAGATATGCGCTGGCATGCAGGGTCAGGCCGATCGCGACAGCCACCCAAGCATCGAGCATCAGCCCCACCAGCGCCAGGCCGTAATAGACGACGAAAAGCTGCATCAGCAGCGGTGTTCCCTGGAAGACGGCGATATAGCCAGCCGTCAGGCGTTCCAGCAGCGGTATGCCCGAGGCACGGGCAAGAGCGATGCCGAGCCCTGAAATACAGCCGCAGACAAAGCCGACAGCGGACAGGACCACGGTCCATTTCAAGCCGATCAGGAGGAAGACGAATTCTTCGTGACCCATGGAATTCCTCCTACTTGACCGGATATTTGAAGTAGCGCGCCGAAAACAGCGCGAAGATGCGCATCATCAGCCAGGAGATCACGAAATAGAAAATCGTGACCGTGAAGTAGACCTCGAAGCTCCGGAAGCTCTCCGACTCGATGCGCTGCGAAACGGAAGTCAGCTCGTAGGCCGAAATCGCCGATGCAATGCTGGTGGTCAGCGTCAGGAGGACGAACTGGCTGGTCAGGGACGGATAGATCGCCCGCAATGCCGGCTTGAGGATGATCAGCCGGAAAACCTGAGCCTTGTGCAGACCAAGGGCCAGACCCGCTTCCATCTGTCCCTTCGGGATCGACTGAACGCCACCGCGAATGATCTCGATGGCGTAGGCGCCACCGTTGATGCCGAGCGCGATAATCGCCGTTGGTGTCGGATCCAGCCTGATGCCCGTCAGCGGTAGCGCAAAATAGATGAAGAAGATCTGGACCAGAAACGGCGTGTTGCGGATCAATTCGACGAAGGCGATGACCAGCCATCGGGCCGGCTTGAGCGCAGAGTCGCGCAAGGCTACCCCGCCAATTCCGATGATGATCGCCAGTAGCATCCCACAAATGGCAAGCAAGAATGTCCCGAGGCAGCCGAGCAGAAGGCTCGGCAGGCCATCTATGACCGGGGTGAAATCCAACTTATAATTCATGGCGATCCTTCTGGTCCGTCTTCCTGAAAGTTCAGTCCCGCTTGACCATGCCTGCCATCGCCTGGATGGCCAGCTCGTAGCCGTCGGCTCCAAAGCCGATCATGATGGCCGTGACGACGCGCGAGATCAGCGAATTGTGGTAGATGCTCTCACGCGCATGAACATTCGAAATATGCAGCTCGATCTTCGGCGGGTCGAACATTTTCAACGCATCGAGAAGAGCGATCGATGTGAACGTATAGCCGGCAGGATTGATGATGATGCCACAGGCGTCGGTCCGGGCCTGGTGCACGCTCTCAACCAGTTCGCCCTCAAAATTGGTCTGGCGAAACTCGACGTCGAATCCGAGCGCCTTTGCCTTGGTCACGCAGCGTTTTCTGATGTCGGCAAGCGTCGTGGTTCCATAGATCGCCGGCTCGCGCTGACCGAGAAGATTGAGGTTCGGTCCATTGAGCACAAAGATTGGTTTGTTCATGATCGCGCTCCTGGATGCGGGCAGAGCCTTAAGCATGGCGGTTGCGTTGCCGGGCATTGCATGCCCGGCCTTGTTTGGTGAAGAGTTGCCTCTTGTTGGACGTCATCCTCGGCCTTGTGCCGGGGATCTGCCGCCGTAGATGCTCGGGACGAGCCCGAGCATGACGGAGGAGTGGTTGGCAGGCCCTGTAATCAGCCGGAAGGCCGGGCCCCGTCCACCTTTGCCGTTCACTCAGTTCGCCGCAAACGGAATGCCTTCCAGCGTTTCCGGGAATTCCGGGACCGGAACCTTCATCCACTTGTCGTAGACTGCCTTGAGTTCGCCGTTGGCCTTGATCTTGTCGATGAAGGTGTTGAGCGCCGCATTGATTTCCTTTTCGCCGAGACGCGTGCAAGCACCGTTGTAGAGCTTCTGGAACTCAAGCTTGTTTTCGAATTCGCCCGGACGGGCCTTCTCCACCCGGTCCATATAGAAAATGTTGCCACCAAGCGTCTCGACTTGGCCGGACACCAGGGCCTGGACGCTCGCGGCGTCTCCATCATAGCGCCGGATGGTCGTGCTCGGCGGCGCGTTCTTGGTGACCTGCGTGTCCTGAGCAGCGCCCTTGGCGACGCCAACCGTGAACTTGGCCATGTCGGCATTCGTCTTGATCTCGGCCGATTTTGGACCAATCAAAACGATGGCATTGGCAACATAGGGCTTGCTGAACTGCACGGCCTTTGCACGATCTGGCAGCATTGCCATCGTCGCGAACAGAACGTCGACACGGCCGGCCGTCAGTGCGGGAATGCGGTTGTTGACTTCAAGCGGCACGAACTCGACGGAAACGCCCAGTTCCTTGGCAAACAGCGTCGCGATGTCGGCATCGAGGCCGTCCTGTTTGCCGCCGCTGGTCACAAAGCCCCAGGGCGGGTTGTCACCCTGAATTCCGACGATGATCTTGCCGCGAGCCTTGATTTCGTCAGGCGTGACGGCGGCGGCCGGTTGCGCCAAGGTGACGGCAGCCACCAGGGCCGCGGCTCCGAGCATCGCATTTCGGCGCGTTAGCAAAGACTTGAACATGTAATTCCTCCTCCTTTGGCGGTCATTCGACCGGACAGCCACCTCACCTTTTGACTGTGAGAGGAATGATTGCCAGAGACGAGCACTCAAATCAACAGAGTTTTTCAAAATCATATGAGAATTTATAATAAGACACGCTATTTGAATTCCTCACGACATTTGCCATAATAGTAGCGAGCGGTTTTCTGGAACGCATCGTCGTGTTCGGCGCTCGTTCAATCTTGCACGGATATCGGAAGGGCTTTGACATGAGGACCTCGATTGCGACTGTAACGATCAGCGGCGAACTCCCGGAGAAGCTCGAGGCGATCGCCCGGGCGGGCTTCGACGGTGTCGAGATCTTCGAGAATGACTTCCTCGCCTTCGACGGAAGCCCGGCCGATGTCGGGAAACTCGTCCGCGACCATGGCCTGGAGATCACCCTGTTTCAGCCATTTCGTGATTTCGAGGGCATGCCGGAGCCGCTGCGAAGCCGCACATTTGACCGCGCGGAACGGAAGTTCGACGTCATGCAGCAGCTCGGAACGGACCTGGTGCTCGTCTGTTCAAACGTCTCGCCGGCAGCCATCGGCGGCATCGACCGGGCAGCGGAGGACTTTCGGGAACTCGGCGAGCGTGCCGCCAGGCGTGGACTGCGGGTGGGCTACGAGGCGCTTGCCTGGGGTCGCCATATCAGCGACCACCGCGACGCCTGGGAGATCGTGCGTCGCGCCGATCATCCGAATGTCGGCCTTATCCTCGACAGCTTCCACACCTTGTCACGCAAGATCGACGTCAACTCCATCCGCTCAATTCCCAAAGAGAAAATTTTCATCGTCCAGCTTGCCGATGCTCCGTTGATCGACATGGACCTGCTCTATTGGAGCCGCCACTTCCGAAATATGCCGGGTGAAGGCGACCTTCCCGTTACGGCGTTCACCGAAGCCGTCGCGGCAACAGGTTATGATGGGTATTTCTCCCTGGAGATCTTCAACGACCAGTTTCGAGGCGGTTTTTCGCGTGCGATCGCGGCCGACGGCCACCGCTCCCTGATCTATCTCGGCGATCAGGTACGCCGCCATCTCGGCATCGGAAGCATGACCGGAGCGGCGATGCCGGAAAGGCCCTCCGTAAAGGGAGTCGGCTTCGTCGAGTTTGCCACCGACGAACAGGATGAAGTCGAGCTGGTTGCATTGCTGCGCACCCTCGGGTTCAAAAAGACGGCAATCCACCGCACGAAGAAGGTCTCTCTTTTCGAGCAGGGCGAGATACGGATCCTCGTCAATGTCGATCAGGCAGGATTCGCCAATGCGGCCTACGCCGTTCACGGTACCTTCGCCTATGCCATGGCCCTGGTCGTCGACGATGCCGTCAAGGCCTATGAGCGCGCGCTCGCCTTGGATGCCGAGCCATTCACCCAGCCTGTCGTAGACGGTGAGCTTGAGCTGCCTGCCATTCGGGGCGTGGGAGGCGGGATCGTCTATCTCATCGACGACAAGAGCGCATTGGGTCGCTTCTCGGAAATCGACTTTCAGCCGGTCAGCGATGACAGCGACGCGCCGTCGGCAGGCCTTTTGCGCATTGATCACGTCGCCCAGACAGTCGGCTACGATGAAATGCTCACCTGGCTTCTGTTCTACACGTCCATTTTCGAGACGCGGAAGACCCCGATGGTCGATATCATCGATCCAGCCGGGGTGGTCCGCAGCCAAGTTGTCGAGAACGAGTCCGGCGCGCTGCGCATTACCATGAACGGAGCCGAGAATCGCCGCACCCTGGCGGGGCATTTCATTGCCGAGAAATTTGGGGCCGGCATACAGCACCTGGCGTTTTTGACCGACGATATCTTTGCAACCGCCGAAAGCCTTCGTGTCTGCGGTTTCAGATCACTGCACATTTCGCCGAACTACTACGACGACGTCGAAGCACGCTTCGGCCTCGATCCTACCCTGACCGAGCGGCTGAAGTCGGAGAACATCCTCTATGACCGGGACGAGCATGGCGAGTATTTCCAGCTCTATAGCGGAACATATGGAGAGGGTTTCTTTTTCGAGATCGTCGAGCGCCGCGGCTATCGCGGCTACGGCGCGCCGAACGCAATTTTCCGGATCGCCGCCCTGAAGAAACAGATGCGTCCGGAAGGAATTCCGAAAGACGCCTTTTGAGCCCCTGGTTAGGTAATCCGGCCGCTCTTGAGCACATGCTCCACGCCGCTTTGAACGTGCCGTCTGACGACGTCGGTCGCGCCGGCGACGTCGCGCTGAATGGAAAGTTCAAACAGAAGCCTGTGGTCATCGACAACAGGCTTGCCCCGAAAACTCTCGGCCAGCATATGGTAGCGGAGAAAGCGGTCGAAGACGGATGACAATGTCGCCATCAGCGTCGCTGAATTGCAGGCAGAGACGATCGCCTGATGGAACTCCCAGTCGTATCGGACCCAGTCGACGGTCCGCGAGACGTCGCCGGCAAGGAGCTTGCGTTCCGCGGCAGCCAGCCGGTGATGTGCGGCGACGATGCGCCCCTCCCATTCGAGATTTCCCGCAGCGAAGGCAAGGCCGATCGCATGTGTTTCAAGAACGATCCTGAGGTCGGCTAGCTCGAGGAGTTCTCGGCGCGAAGCAGGGCTGACTTCGAAGCCACGCTGGCCCTCGGCGACAACGAGATTTTCCGTGGTCAGGCGGCTTAGAATTTCGCGCAGCGATGAAATGCCGATGGAGTAGCGCTCCTTTGCCTGCTCCAGCTTGATCTTGGCCCCCGGCGGCAATGTCCCCGATATGATATCCTCGCGGATCTGCCGGAAGACGACATCGCTTACTGTTTCAGCCGGGTCATGGACTTGCTTGAGCATGGAGCTTTTCCTGGTTTCGCCGAAATGCAATCTACGTGGTGGACCTAAAGCTCGAAGAGAAACGTCCGGATCATTTCTATCTCAGCGTCCCTCTCGCCAGCGCATGTTCGACCCCGCCTTGGATATGCAGCACAAGCACCCGCTTGGCCGTCTCCGCGTCACGTCGCAATGCCGCATCCAAAAGCTGTTGGTGTTCATTGGCCGCGACATCGCCTCGATAGGACAAGGCAACCATCTGATATCGCAAATATCTGTCGAAGATCACCGAGTGCGTCTCCATCAGCAGTTTCGATCCACAGGCGGATATCAGAGCTTGGTGAAACTCCCAGTCGTAACGCTTCCAGTCCTCTGCCCTGCTGGTGTCGCCGGATGCCATCACCTGTTCCATCCGCGCCAATTTGTAGTGCGCTGATACCAGGGGAGCTTCCCACTCCACGTCGCCATGCACGAACGACTGCTCCAGCGCATGTGTTTCCAGCAGAAGCCTCAGCGCCGCTGTCTCCTTGAGGTCCGAAACGGACACTGGAGACACTTCGAAACCTTTTTGTCCCTCGGCAACGACAAGCCCCTCGGACGACAGCCGATTGAGCACTTCTCGAAGTGTACTGATGCTGGTCTCGTAGGACTCCTTCAAGCTTTCCAGCTTCAACTTTTGTCCGGGGGTCAGCCGACCAAAAATGATGTCGGCTCGAATGCGCCTGTAGCTGCTCTCGGCAATGGTCTCGTTGATAACCGGCTGCAACATGGCGAGTCTCTTATATTTTCTGTATCGTCGGATATATCTCTTTCTGGCATTCTCAATCAAGGAAGCATTCGCAGAATAGGAATTAGAATTTCCTCATATGATGCTGGTTTGGCCGGAGAACGCGGATGCGACTGGGTCGAGCAGGGCCTGACCACAATACAGCGCCAAATGCCTGTGGGGCCAAGCCCTTTGGCGCGGCTTTTCGCGCTGCTCCTAAAACTGGATTTTTCGGCTCAACAGGGCGGCAATTGTTTTTTCAATCGCGCGCAACCATCTAATAAGCATGACGTACGGGAAAATGTCCCCGCCCTCAGCAGCCCGTTTACCGAAAACCAACCATACTGGGTTGCTTTCCGAAGCGAAAGCCGATTGCTTAGGAAAATCTACTTCTTCTTCCGCTAGCGGTTAGGAGAATGAAAGGGGCCGCAGGCAAACCCGTGGAATTCTACTGCTTCGCATCGGGATGAACAATGACTACGATGGCGACGTGGGAAGGCCGGTTTGAAGAACGATGACGACAGATTTGTTTCAGGTAAAATTTTGGGGCGTCCGCGGCAGTATTCCCGTGTCGGGCCCCGAGTTCGATCGCTACGGCGGTAACACTTCCTGCATCGAAATTCGCTGCGGAAAACATCGGATGATCTTCGACGCAGGCTCCGGCCTGCGCGAGGCTGGGCTATCGATGATCGCCGACAGCGTCAGCGACGTCGATCTGTTCTTCAGCCACTGCCACTACGACCACATCATCGGCCTGCCCTTCTTCAAGGCGATCTATTACCCCTCGATCAACGTCAACATCTGGTCCGGCCATCTCGATGGCAAGATGAGCACGCGCGAAATGGTCGAGCAGTTCATCAGCCCGCCCTGGTTTCCCGTCAAGACCGACATCTGCCAGGCGACGATGAACTTCCGCGATTTCCATGCCGGTCAGGTGCTGACCCCTCACAAGGGCATCGAGATCAAGACCTTCATGCTGAACCATCCGGGCGGCGCCATCGGCTACCGCATCGAATGGCAGGGCCGCTCGGTCGCTCTCGTCTATGATATCGAGCATATTCCAGGCAGCTATGATCCGGTTTCGCTGGAGATGATGCGGGACGCCGATCTCGTCGTCTACGACTGCACCTACAATGAAGACGAGATGCAGCGCTTCAAGGGCTTCGGCCATTCGACCTGGCAGCATGGCACCGAGCTTGCGAAAATGGCGGGCACCAAGCGCTTCGCGCTCTTCCACCACGCCCCCTCCCGCACCGACGAACAGCTGGCGGAGATGGAAACGCAAGCGCAGGCAGCCTTCCCCGAATCCTTTGCCGCGCGCGACAATCAGATCGTGATGATCTAGCAGCTCCGCTAACGGCCTCCGTTATCCTGTCCAGTCCGAGGCTCTTCGACTACGTCGAACTGAGCAGGCCTGCGAACGTCACGACGGAACAGATGCTGGGCCGGACCGTTTTCCCCGCAGCGCAAAATCAACGAAACAGGCATCCGTCATGACCGTGCTTTCCGGAAAGTGTCTCTGCGGGCAGGTGCGCATTTCTGTCCGCGGCGAACCCTTACGCGTTGGAATCTGTCATTGCACGGATTGCAGGCAAGAAAGCGGTTCGGCCTTTACCTTTTATGGGATCTGGCCCGCCGGCCAATTCGAACATTCAGGGGAAACCGCCGCGTTCCAAGGTCGGCATTTCTGCACCGGGTGCGGTTCGCGGCTGTTTTCCGCCGATGACCAGGAGGCGGAAATCAAGCTTGGCATCCTCTCCGAGGCGCCGACGCCTCTGGTGCCGAGCTACGAACTCTGGGTCAAACGCCGCGAGCCGTGGCTGCGACCGGTGGAAGGCGCCGAGCAGTATGACGAAGACCGAAGGTGAAGAGAACGACGAACGATTCTGAGGAGCTTTCCGATGGCCACTCTCGTCGACATCGCTGGATGACGGTTGCAGGCGTCGAGACTTTTTACCGCGAGGCCGGCCGAGAAGATGCGCCGGTCTTGTTGCTGCCGCACGGATATCCCTGCTCATCCTATGAGTTTCGCAATCTCATGCCGCGCCTTGCCGATCGTTGGCGCCTGATTGCGCCGGATTTCCCGGGTGCGGGCTACAGCGGCACGCCTGATGATTTCGACTACAGCTTCGATGGATACGCTGCCTGGCTGGAGGCCTTCATCGGTGCGATGAATGTCGACCGGTTTGTCCTCTACCTCCACGACTTCGGCTCGCCTATCGGTGCGCGGTTGGCGATCAGAATCCCCCAGCGCATCGTGGCGCTGATCATCCAGAATGGCGATATCCCCTATGAAGATGCCCTCGGACCGAAGTATGCGGATATCGAGGCGACGTGGACGCTTCCAAGATCGGAGATGAGAAAGGCGCTGGCGGAGGCGGTCAGCGAGGCCGCCTTCAGGCACGAATTCCTCAACGATCTGTCGCCCCATCTGGCCGATACGATCCCGCCAGATCTCTGGAAACTACATTGGTCGCTGATCACGCCGCGGCGCAAGGAAATCGCCATAGACCTGATCGCCGGACTGGAGGAGAACCGGGCCTGGTTCCCGGAACACCGCAAATACCTCAGCGAATACCGGCCGCCGACCTTGATTGTCTGGGGTCCGAACGACCACTACATGCCGGAAAAATCAGCGCGAGCCTATCTCCGCGATCTGCCGGATGCCGAACTCCATATCCTGGCCGGCGGCCACTGGCTGCTCGAGACGCATCTCGATGACGTCGTAGCGCTCATGCGAGAGTTTCTCGGGCGAGTTCACGCGTGATTGCTGCTTTCCGCGAGTGTTCTAAGTCTCGAGAAGTGCTGACGCCGCCGACCAGCGGACGGCGGGATGCCGGGCAGTGATCGCAAACAAGGCCGACAGGAAATCCCACGCCGCCGCATCATGCACCAGATGGTGGGTGAGCACGCCAACAGGCTCCTCGCCGCCGGCAAACCGGTCGCGAAGCTCGGCGACCAGTTCGGCCACCAATTCCGCCTCGCCCCGTCCGCCCCGCGTGCCGTGCCAGTCGATGATGTCGACATGGGTGTTGAGCAGCGGCACCGGACCGCCCTGCCTTGCCCGCCCATAGACCGAAAGGGCTGCAAATCCGAGCTCCGGCAACGCCGGGATGAGGGCCGCATCGATCCGGTTCCACGGCGGCACCAGCATCGGCAGGAAGCGAGCCGGATGCAGTCGCTCCAGCAGCCGGAACCCTTCACGCAACTCGCCGAGCACGGCATCCGCCGGCCGCTCGCCGCCGAGTTCCTGCTTCTTCGCCTCAGGCCCTGCATGGTTCGTATGAGACCAACCATGCGCCACAACAGTGATGGCTGTTTCCTCCACCAGGCGCGCGGCCAAGGCCTCACCGGTCAGGCCGGGAATAACCGCGAGCGTCAGCGGAATATCGTTTTCGCCCGCCAGTACCATCAGCGTCTCCAGCGCCGGCGTCGGCTCGACGGCGTCGTCATCGCGCAGCCAGAACCGCGCCACGCGGCCGGCAGCCTGCCAGCGGTCAAGCTCGCGGCACAGAGGGTCCCAGGCTATCCCGTCGGTCATCACGTCACTCCTATTCCTGCATTGTCCCGCAAAATTCCGTTCAAAACCTGCGCCGCCATCGCAAGCGAGCGTTGCCCAAGCGCGAAGCGCCGCGCCGTCTGCCCTATGGCGTCGCGCCTTTGCCTGTCGTCAAGCAAGGCGGTCACAGCCTCGGCATAGGCGGCGACATCGCCATCCGGCGTCAGCAGGCCGGTCACCCCAGCCTCGACCACCGCTGGCACCCCTGCCGTTTCCTGCGCAACGACAGGCAGGCCGGCGGCCTGGGCTTCCAGATAGGCAAGACCATAGGCCTCGCCGCAGCCGGGCCAGACATAGAGGCCGCCATGCCCAAGCAGTTCGGCGATCTCGACGGGATTCCGCTCGCCCAGCCATTCGATGCGGCCGGGAAAATCGGCAAACAGCGCCTGTACCTCCTGGCGCATCGGACCATCGCCGATGACGGCAAGCGTCCACGGGCGTTCTTCGATCAGCCGCAATGCTCTCGCGAGCATCGCATAACTGTCCATCTTGTCGCCGGCCCGCATCATCGCAACCGTCATCAGCCGGTGCGGATCGGGCGCCGGCGACGCCCTCTCGAACAGCGCCGTGTCGATGAAGGGTTTCAGCCCGGCAAGCCGCGCCTGCGGAAAGGCGGCTGTGAGCCCGGCCTGGTCGCGCTCGGTGAAGCTGATATTGACCGCCGCCTGCATGATCGCCTCGCCCACGCGTTTCTGTGATGCTGCCCAGCCGGTTCGGTCGCGTTTTGCCGCGTAGGAGGCTTCGGCGGTGACATAGGGAATCGCGAATTCGGCTGATATCGCCGGCCCGAAGGTATCGGGCGATTTGTAATAGGGGTGATAACAGAACCAGAGTTCCGGTCGCGGCCCAGATTTCCATGTCAGCCGCAGCCGCTCCAGCTCGGCGGAGATGGCGGGTTCGAGCGCGGCTGCCGCCTCCGGTGTCGAGGCATAGGTGCGGAATTCGGAGGCAATGTCGACCTGATGTCCGCCAAGCTCCAGCGCCCGGATCAGCAGCCGCGCCATCAGCCGGTCGCCCGATGGCACCGGATGGTTCGGCGATTTCATCGGCGCGTAGAAAGCCACCCGCATTGGGACACCTCAGGTAAGACACACTGTTTACAAGTTTCGCGCCTGTCGGGAAAATTCCACTATTGTCCCTTTGCCGAAAACTTGCGCATAAGCATATGGAATGTGATCGCGATCGAAGCAATTCCGCCTCTTTCCCAATCTCTATGGGCGTGCGGTTACATCGACAAGAACGGGAATGAATGACGACGGTCTCGGCCACAGGGATTTTTTCGGAACGGACGATCAGAAGGGCGAGGCTCGGTTCCGGCCTCGTCATTTTCATCTTCGTCGTGCTGCATTTGTCGAACCACGCGATTGGCCTGATTTCCGTCGCCGCCGCCGATAAAGCCGCCCATCTCTTCCTGGCGATCTGGCGCAATCCCCTGGGGACCGCCGTCTTCTATTCGTCGGTCCTCATCCATATCGCGCTGGTACTGCGCGCCATCTATATGCGTCGCAGCCTGGTCATGCCGAAGGGGGAAATGGCGCAGATCGTGCTCGGCTTGATGATCCCGCTGCTGCTTATGGATCATGTTATCGGCACGCGCATCGCCCACGAGTTCTACGGCTACATCGATGATTACGAGACGGTCGTCGGTTCGCTGTGGATCCGGAATCCGGCAAACGGCGCGCGGCAGGGGCTCGCCGTCGTCGCCGTCTGGATCCACGGCTGCATCGGCATCCATTTCTGGCTGCGCTACCGCTCCTGGTACCCGGACTTCGCACCGCTCATGCTGGCGCTCGCCATCCTCGTGCCGGTGCTCGCGCTGCTCGGTTTCGTCGAAATGGGCCGGACACTCGCCGACCCGTCCTACCAGCAGTCAATGACGGTCAGCGCTTACAAGGAGGGCGTCAACACCCGTTACGCCTCGAACCCGGACGTTCACCGTCAGGTCGCCATGATCCGTGCCGGGCTCTACGGCGCCTTCTCGGCCTCGCTGCTCATCGTCGTCGTCGCCCGCGCCCGGCGCAGGCTGAAGGAGCGGCTCGACCAGGTTGCCGTGAATTATCCGGGCGGCGAGGTGATCCGTGTGCCACGCGGCTTCTCGGTGTTGGAAGCGAGCCGGCTCGGCGGCTTGCCGCATTATGCCGTCTGCGGCGGCAAGGGCCAGTGCTCCACCTGCCGCGTGCAGATCCTCGGCGATTACGAAAGCCTGCCTGCCCCGGACAAGATGGAACAGACGACCCTGAAGCGCATCAATGCCGGCCCGGATGTCCGGCTCGCCTGCCAGCTTCGTCCGAACCGCGACGTTGCCGTCGCGCCGCTTCTCGTGCCGGCGATCGAGGCTGCGCTTCCCGCCAACAGCCAGGAGACAAGCCCCGGCCGCGAACGCGAGATCGCCGTGCTCTTCGTCGATATCCGCCATTTCACCACGCTGACGGAAACCCGCCTGCCCTTCGACGTCGTCTTCCTGCTGAACCGCTATTTCGCCATCATCGGCAAGGCGGTGGAGCAGGCGGGCGGGCGGCTCGACAAGTTCATCGGCGACGGCGCCATGGCGCTCTTCGGCCTCAATACCGCGCCGGAGGAAGCCTGCCGCCAGGCGCTCAACGCGGCAGCAGCGATCGTCGCCGAGATCGATAAACTCGCCGCCGAGCTGGCCGATGAACTGGCACTGCCGCTGCGCATCGCCATCGGCATTCACACCGGCCCGGCCGTCGTCGGCACGATGGGATACGGCCGGGTCCGCAGCATGACGGCGATTGGCGATACCGTCAATGTTGCGAGCCGGCTCGAGACCGCCGCCAAGGAGTTCGAGGCGGCGATCGTCATCTCCGAGCCGGTAGCGAACCTTTCGGGTGCTGACCTCGCCGGCATCGAAAGCCGTGAAATCAGTGTGCGCGGCCGGGCCCTGCCCTTGAAGGTCTACGTCATTCCGAGAGAGAAAGCGGCAGAACCGCTCGAAGGAAAAGACTGATGCCCGGCAAGCCCTGGCTGACCGCCAAATACTGGAGCCGCCGCCTGCGCAAGGCGCGCAATGCTGCCGCTTCGCGCTTCTTCGACACCCGCTTCGGCCGCCGCCTGCTGATCGAGAATATCGGCCCGCGCGTCGTCTCGATGACTGTCGACGCCGGCGACCATCTGATGACCTTCTCGCCCTCGGACTATATTGGCCGCAAGGTCTTCCGGAAGGGCCATTTCGAGCGCGAGGCCGTTGACCGGCTGATCGTCATCCTGCGCGAGCGCGGCCTGCTCAGAAAGGTCGCGACACTGCTCGAGATCGGCGGCAATATCGGCACCCAGACGGTCTATTTCGCCTTGAGCGACACTTACGCTCAGATCGTCAGCGTCGAGCCCGATCCACGCAATTTCCCGCTGCTTGCCCTCAACATTCGCCAGAACCGGCTGGAGGAGAAGGTCCGCCTCGTCAACTGCGCCGCCGGCGAGAGCGAAGGCGAGATCGACTTTTTCCTCAACCTCAACAATCACGGCAAGAGCAGCGCCATCCGCCAAAGCCCGACGGACAGGAAGATCAGCGTGCCGGTGAAGCCGGTCTCGGAGATCCTTGCCGGACTTTCAATCGACCCGGCCGCGATCGGCCTCGTCTGGATGGATATCGAAGGCTACGAGCCGGTCGCCTGCCGCTCGATGCAGCCGCTGCTTGCCCGCCGCGTGCCGCTCTACATGGAGTTCACGCCGCTCTTCTACGGAGCAGAGGGAACGAAAGCCTTCATATCAATGCTATCAGGCTTCTACGAGGATTGCCTCGTCCTCTTCGAGGACCGCGAGGTGGAGATGAAGGTGCGGGATCTGCCGGGCGATGTCGATCAGTACAACGTGCTGTTTTTGCCGTAGAAGGCGCGTTGTTTCGGAAACGACGTCGCATCAAACAAGTTTCTTCGCCTCTGTTCGCGAATGCTCATGATATTTGTTTTCGCGAAGCGTGCCGAAAAGCTTCAAGCTCTCCAGATGCTCGCGCTGGGCGCAATAGAACTCGTTGAGGAAGTGCAGCTCCCGGCCGGGCTTCACGGTGTCTTCATACCGGATCCTCCGGGTAATGGTGCGCACGATCTGTTCGATCTCTTTATGGTTGGACGTCTTTGTCGAGTCGCGAAGCACGTCCTCCAGCGTCTGCAGCTCATATTTGCCGTAGACATCGAGATGCTCGGCCAAGAATTCGTACTCCGCCTGCGTCGACGCGGCGGCGGGGGCGGACAACGCGAGGTCGGACAGCAGCACCGAGCGCGGAGTGTCGACCACCAGGGTGCCGGCAATGATGTCGCCGAGCCTCTGCCGGCGCCGGTTGGTAAAGGGAACGACGACGACCGCCAGAAGCCAGAGGCTCGTCAGACCGTTTTCCCAGGCCGACTGCGTGTCGACCGAAGCCAAAAGGCCCATGGGGGCGAAAATCTCCACCTGTTTCATCAGGTTGCGTGCGGTCACCTGGTGCGGCGTAAGCCGCCGTCCGTCCACATTGATGACGCGGATGCCCGTTATTCTTTTTCCGAGCGTGCGTCCGTTCCAGATGAGTTCCGAGAGGATGTAATAGGGGATCTGCACCAAAAAACCGAGCAGCACCATGAGCATCGCCTCCGCCGTCATAGGCAGCACGCCTGTGAAGATGATGGCGGTGGCACAGATGAATATGATGATTGTGGTGAAGACGATGTCGAGGAATTGCGCGCCGAAACGGGTTCCGAGCGAGGCAATGGCGAAGGTGATCGGGACGCCCTCCGGCGGGATGAACTGCTCGACGCGCTTGCCGTCCTTGTCTGTCCGGTTCATCGCACCGCCTCACGCGACGCTTTGCTTTCGCGGCCTGCAAGCAGCAGCCAGCCCACCCAGCAGACGCCCATCCCCCAGCCGATGATGAGACGCCAGGTCGGATCCTGTATCAGCTGGCGCAGGAAGCCTTCGATGAAGGCTGCCGCGACAAGCATCAGCCCTGCGAGGATGGCGAGCTTGACGGCATCATGCGCCTGGTGGCGCAAGGCTTCCTTTCGTGTTCTGGCACCGGGAAGGAGAACGGCAAGTCCGAGCCTTGCCCCACCCGCGCAAGCAATGGCGATGGCCGCAAGCTCGGTCACGCCGTGGATCGAGAGCCAGGCGAAGACGTCGTAGCCCAGCCCTCTGCGATAAAACATCGCGAAGAACGCGCCGAGGATCAGACCATTGTAAAAGGTCAGGATGAAGCTCGGCACCGACACGAACACACCAAGGGTGAAGATCAGGATGACGATGGTCGTGTTGTGGGAAAAGAGAAAGGCGGAAAATGCGGCCAGCCGGTCGCTGTCATGCCCTTCATCGCCATAGATGGTCGAACGGAGGTAGTCGGTCGAGGCATCAGGCGTACGCTGGTCGGCCATCTCCGGCGGCACCAAGGTATAGAACCAGCTCGGATCGTTGGCGCAGAGCCTGTATCCGGCAGCCGCCCCCAGAATGAGCGCCAGGAAGCCGATGAACAAAGGTAGGGCCGAGCGACGCACGGCCTGGGGAATGCCGTGCGACAGCAGGCGCCTCATCAGGCCGCCCAGGCTTTCCTGCGGGGCGTAGACGACGAGATAGGCCCGGGCGCAGAGGCTTTCCAGATAGGCAATCAGGGCGCGATCGAGAGAAATATCGCGCGCCACGCTCAGCGAGTTCATCGCCTGCCTGTAGCCGCTGGCGAGATTGCGGACCTCATCATAGCCGAGCGCGGCTGCGCCCCCTTTCTCGGCACGCGTCACGAGTTCGTCCAGTTGACGCCAGTGTGCCTCGCGCTCCAACCGGAAGCGGGCCGAACGAAGCGTATCGTTCTGGACAGCGCCGACATCGACTGTCGCACCCTTATCCATCCTGCCGTCGATACCGATATCCATCATATCATCTCACGGGATTTGATTTCGATGTAGCGCGCAATGAGATCCGAAGTCAGTGCCTCCGGCGTGCTATCGAGGCAAAGCACGCCGATACGCGCCAGCTTTTCCATGACGGCGCGCCTTTCGTGAAGGATCTGGCGTGCCGCAACCGAGCGAGCGACGGCATCGAGCGTCGTTTCCTCGGGTTCGATGAGCTTTCCCAGCATCGGATCGCGCAAGGCGACATAGACGACGAAGTGATGCCGGGCGAGCACCTGTATGTTCTCGATCATCAGCTCCGCCGTGATGGTGTCGACGAAATCGGAGAATATCACAACCAGCGACCGTCGCTTCAGGCGTCCGGACAGGTGGGTCAGTCCCAAGGTATGGTTGGTCTCCTGGGTTTCGTAGCGCAGCCCGGCGCACACCGTCTGCAGCCGCGGAAAGGCCGCTCGTCCGGGCAAGGCCGGCACGAACAGACGCGGACGGCTGTCGAAGCTGTAGAAGCCGACGAGATCGCCGGCAAGGCCTGCACCCCAGCACATGGCGAGCGCCGCATTGATGGCGCGATCGAGCTTCGTGAAGCCGGCAAGCTGTTCGCCCATCAGCCGCCCGGAATCGACGCAGAGGATGATCTGGTGGTTTCGTTCGGCCCGCATCTCGCGCACGACGAGACTGCGCATGCGCGCCGACCGCTTCCAATCGATGCTGCGCGGATCCATGCCGCTAGCAAATTCCCGCAGCTGGTGGAATTCCGATCCCTCGCCACGCAACCGCAAATCCTTCTGGCCGGCCTCCAGCGGCAGGATCTGGGTCTTGATCGCTCCCGACAGCACCGGCGATATGTCGGGCTGGACTGCGATCTCTTTGCCCACCGGCATGCGCGCGATGATCTCGAGCAGCTTCAATCGCGATGGCCACTTCAGCCACAGCTCGTTGACCGCGTATCGTCCCCGCCGGGTCAGATGAAGGTCCAGAGAGGCCTTGACCTCCCCTTCCCCGGCACCCGATGCAGGGTTGAGCCATCTGATTTCGTCGACGACAAGCTCGAGAGCGAGATCGAGCCGGATTTCGATTTTCCGGGGCAGCACGCCCTTCTGCGGCCGTACGCCGACCGTGAACGCGGTGGTGTGGCCGACAAAGCCTTGCGGCGGCAGATCGAAATCGATCGTCATCCTGCCCGCCAAGTTGGAGATGACCAGATCGGCGACCGTGAGCGCTGCGATTGCAAGCCACATGAGGAGTAGGAGATAGCTCATGTCGCGCCACCACACGCTGGTGAAGACTGTCACCGCGGCGGATATCAGAACGAGCGCGATCAGAGTGGAGGACGGCCGCATTTAACGGGGCGCATCCACGCGGTTCATGATATTGCGCAGCACCTCGTCCGGCGTGCGCCCGTCAATTTCCGCCGAGGGCGAAAGCACGATGCGATGGCGCAAGGCGGGCACCAGCAACGCCTGGACATCGTCCGGCAAGCCGTAGTCCCTTCCCTCAAAAGCCGCGCGCACGCGCACTGCCGATGCAACGGCGTCGGCTGCGCGGGTGGATGCGCCGTAGAGAATGTCGGGATCGGAGCGCGTGGCGCGCACAAGGTCGACGATGTAGGTCAGGATCGTGTTGTCCAGATGGATCGCATCGATCAGCGCCCGCCCTGTAGCGAGTGCGGCACTCGTGACAAGCGGACGGATGCCGGCATTGCGCAGGTCTGATTTCAGCGCCTGCGTCGCGTGTTTGGAGAGGATGGCAATTTCCGTATCGCGGCTGGGAAAATCGACGACAAGCTTGAACAGGAAGCGATCGAGCTGTGCTTCGGGCAAGGGATAGGTGCCCTGCTGCTCGATCGGGTTCTGCGTGGCAAGCACGAAGAAATCCGGCCCCAGGGAATAATCCGTTCCATCAAGCGTGACCATCCGCTCGTTCATCGCCTGCAGCAGGGCGGATTGCGTCTTCGGCGGCGCGCGATTGATCTCATCGGCGAGAAGAATGTCGGTAAAGACCGGGCCCTTGGTCAGGTGGAACTGATTTGTCTGGAAGTTGAAGAGATTGACGCCCAGAACATCGCCGGGCATCAGGTCTGGCGTGAATTGGATGCGACGATATTGCAGCGCCATGGCGGCGGAGACCGACCGGGCAAGCAAGGTTTTGGCCGTGCCGGGCGGACCTTCGACCAGGCAATGCCCGCCGGCAAAGATCGAGATCAGGACGAGATCGATGATCGCATCCTGCCCCTGCACCGCTTTGCCGATCTCGCCACGAACCGCAGCGATAAGATTACGAAATTCACCTAGATCCAAGGTCAATGCTCCCCAGCGATTTTCTGAATGTCTCGAGATTGCGGTGCAGATTAGCCCGCGTCATCAGATGTCCACGATCGATCAGCGCCTGTGCTGACGAGTGCAATGCTTTCGCCGCCGCCTGATCGCGGCGCGCCAGACGCTGAAACAGCCGCTCTATGCCCGCCTCGTTTCCCGCTCCAGGGCCGAAGACCAGTTGCGCCTTGTCCGCAAGCAGATGGAGCACGAACTGTCCGGTCATCCGGCCATCATTGCCCGACAGGCGCAGCAGACGCGCCGTCGCGTCGATCGCGGCAGACTTCGACAGCTCGATGTTTCCGGATGTCTCGTTCAAGGCAGGCCCGAAGCGATAGGCGCCGCGCCAGAAACAAATGGCTGCAACGACGAGCAACACTCCCCAGATGACGGACAGCGGATAGGCGAAAAACCGCTTGAAATCGGAGGCAGAGCGCTCGTAGGTCCGGCCCTCATCCGCCGGTTTCTTGCTATCCAGAGGCAAGCCTGATGTATCCAGATAGGCCGGCCGCTTCTGGCCCGCTCCGCGCAACAGCGTCACGAGCGACACGGCAAAGGAGGCGTTATCGGCGAGAGCCAGTCCATGATTGTTCAACAGGTCGGGATCCGACAGCAGATAGATGTTGGGGTCGTCCTCGCCACGCAGGAGCAGTGCGCCCGACGGTGTGCCCGCGAGCTCCTCCCAACCACCCGGGAGGCTCGACCGTTCGAAGGTTTGCGCCTGATAGAGGGCGATACTGATGGGCTGCCCCGGGTACAGCTGCGGCTGCGCCTCTTCAAAATCGGTGCTGCTACGGGCGAAGCCAAAATCTGAATAACCGATCTTGTCGAGTTCGCTGCCGATATCGGCGAGATCGACCAGTCTCGATTTGCTGGCAATACCATCCGTTGAAACGCTGCCCTGCCACTTCGGCAAAATGATCAGCGTTGGCAGGGCATAGCGGTTTGACTCCCGGATCGGACTTTCCGGGCCTGCATCATCCGCTTCCTCGTTTACCTGAGGTGCGACAGTCTCGCCTTGGCGTATCGACAAGGGAATGATGCGCAGCGAGATTTCCGAACGCGCTCGGGCGACATGAGGGTCGGATCGGACGACAGGGATACCCTTGGCTTGCAGCCACGATTCCAACCCCTTGTTGCCGAGGGCTGAGCGGTCGAAATCGCTGCCGCGCGACAGCGCAAAGACTGCCAGCGCCGCCAGCGCAAGCAACAGCCCCAGAAACAGAAGAGGGCCCGAGTTACGCATTGGCCACTCTGCCTGATGATAGCAAGCCGCGCGCGGTCGTAAGAAGGACGCTAAAATGGCTTTCCGCGAGCGTGCGGCCGCCGTAATGAACGAGCTCCACTGCGGTCAGAAAATTTTCAAGCCGATCGCGGTCGGGCATGTTGCTCGGTAGACGGGCGAAAACAGCCCGCTCCGTATCCGAACGGAAAAGCCGTGTTCCGGTCACGTCAGCCGCGTGAAGCAGGCAATGTCTGAGCAGCAGGACAAGCGCCTGCCGTCGATCCGCCATGGCGGCAATGCGGTGCAGGAAGTCGCTCGGCTTTTCCTCGGCCTCGGCTGCCGATATGCGCCAGCTTTCCGGCGCCTCCCCCTGCCGCTTGATGTCGCGTGGGGCCGATGAAAGCAAGACGCCGCCATTACCGAAGCGGATCCACAAGCCGATGACCAGGATGAGACCGACAAGCACGACGGCAACCGCCAGAGACCCGCTGACGACCGGCTCCCGCGGGATCATCAACGGTTTGCGTTGTGGTGACGATGTTGTCGTATTCGACGCCGGTTCGACCTTTGGAGAGGCATCGCCATAGACGAGCGTGCAGCGCAATCCATTCTGCTGGCACTGCGCCGCATATTCGGCTCCGACGGCGCTCCTTTGATGATCACCGCCCCCAATCTGCTGACTGTCACTTCCCTGCGCCTGCGCAAGTGAAAACTGAGCCGAGGCGGCGAGCAACAAAGCCGCCAGCAGGCCGAGGTTGCGGATGACCATGCTCTAGGCGAAGACTTCTGCTCTCACTTCGGGGCGCAGAGGATCGGGCCCGAACTTGTTCGGACCCTCCGTGCCCCTGAGCACGCAAATCACCAACATCGCAAGGCCTGCAATGAAACCGACGGCGGGAATCATGTTCAGGATGAACAGTGCGAGATACCACCAAGCGGAAATGTTGCGATCATGGAAGCGGCGAACCTGAAGAGATATCTGCGGCAAAAACATTGCAAGCGCGAACAATCCACCGACGGCCCCGAAAGCGAATAACACTGACGAAGGTCCATCCTGAATATCGGAAAAGGCACCGGCCAAACTGGCCACGATTAGAAGTGCGATCCCTACAAGCACATAGAACAGTTGAAACCACCAGAACTCCGAGCGGGAGGCCCTGCCGGAAAAGGTTGCATATTTCTGCGTTAGAACAGTCCGAACGGCTTCAGTAAACCCCATTTCAATGCCCCCATTTATGCTGACGCAAGCGCGGTGATCCCCGGTCTCACTATCCTCTTGCTCGCAGTCATTTCAGACGAAAAACAGCTACAATTCAAACGTAGAAATTGCAATAAGTTGGTTGCATCGGGTCATTATTTTAAAAGCAATGCTTAACGCGTTGAGATTTTCACCTCGATGACCGCAAGGTGGACGTGAAGGTCCCTGACCTGTTGGGGAGAATTTCACCCGTTTAACGGGCTGTTTCCGCCTTACGCTCCCAACTGCATGACAAGCGATTGATGGCAGTGCACGCCGACGAGCACGCCTGAGGCGGAGGCGAGTGTGGCATTGTGCATGGCGCTTGCCGCATCGCCGGCGGCGAAGACACCCTTGACGGTGGTTTCCTTGTTGTCACCGGTGCGGATGATCGGCCCGAACGGGCCGCCGTCGAAGGCGCAGCCGAGCTGTTCGGCAACCGGGCTCGCCATTGCCGTTTTCGGCGCGACGAACACGGCATCGAGCGGCACGACGCGGCCATCGGCGAGGCGAACGGCCTCGAGCTTCGGATTGTCGCCCAACAATTCGACGATAGGGCTGCGTTCGATCCGAACGCCCCGGGCGCTCAGCTTCAGCAATTGCTCTTCATCGGGCTCGAATAGCGCCTGGGTGAAAAAGGTCGTTACTCCCCAGTCCGGAATCATCATGGCCGAATGGGCCGAATGCGGATGGTTTGCGAGAACGCCGAGCTTGCCGCCGCCCACCTCGTAACCGTGGCAATAGGGGCAGTGCAGCGCGGAGCGGCCCCATCGCTCCTTGAGGCCGGGGATCTCGGGCAGCGTGTCGCTGACGCCGGTTGCGAGCACGATGCGCGCGGCTCGTTCTTCGCCGCCGTCTTCGGTGCCGACAATGAACGCGTCACCATCCCTCCGTGCCCGAACGACTTTCCCCTGGCGGATGGTGATGGTCGGATAAAGCGAAAGCTGCTGCTTTCCCTCTTGCATGATCGCCGCCGGCGTTTGGCCGTCCTGGCCGAGGAAGCCGTGCGACGCTTCAGAAAACCGATTGCGCGGCGCGCCGGCGTCAACCAGCAGAACCCGCCGCCGTGCCCGGGCCAGCTGCATCGCTGCCGACAAGCCGGCGAAGTTTCCGCCGATGACGATGGCTTCGAACGACATGGAACTCTCCCTTGATATGGAACTCACGACTCAACATAAGTTACATGATCTGGCGCCGTCAAGCATCATGTTACTTGTCTTGTTACGATCCGCTTGCGATAATGACCCGCCCGATCGACAGGAAGAGAACCATGCGCAACGACAGCCGCCTTTCACGCATGCTGCACGTGCTGATCCACATGGATAAGCACCAGCACGCTTCGACCTCCGACATGATTGCGAAAATGCTGAACACCAATCCCGTCGTCGTCCGCCGCACCATGGCCGGTCTTCGCGAACAGGGCTACGTCCGCTCCGAAAAAGGCCATGGCGGCGGCTGGACGCTGGTACGTCCGCTGTCCGAGATCACCCTGCTCGACGTCTACAACGCCATCGGCGAACCGCATCTCTTCGCCATTGGCCCGGCCGACGACCAGCCGCAATGCCTTGTGGAACAGGCGGTGAATGTCGCCCTTGGCGACGCGATGAAGGAAGCCCAGGCCCTGCTGCTGCGACGATTGGACAGCGTGACGCTGGACAAAATCGCAGCCGACTTCGAGGCAAAACTGACCGCGCTCCCGGCCACATCCTATTCCTGCGCTTCTTGAGCGGGGATTACGTCCTGCGGTAGAGGAAATAACGGCCCTCCTTCACGTCGGCAGGCAGAGGCAGAAGCTCGGGGTGCTCCAGCGGCAGACCACCGACGGCGCCGCCGCTACGGGCGAGCACGCCGGCCCAACCGTCTCGTGGCAAGCGCACAAGGTGTGTCGTTTCCGCATCACTTTCCGTAAGGTTGCAAAAATCCGCTTGGCAATGGCGCATTGCTTCGGTACAAAACGCTCACCGCTTTAGTTCGAACACAAGGGAGGCGTTGCATGCCAGCAATCATCGAAACCTTCCCGTGCGGAATGTCCCGACGCTAGGTCATTTCCATTCGCGGCCCGCCTTAAGCGCGCCCGACATGCGGTTTTCCCTTAATTCATAGCCCGATTGATCTGACGGGATCATTTCGTCTCCCGCTTGGGCTGTGCCATCCAACTCTCTATTTTGAGGACCGGTCGCCGACACGGCGCCGAGCGATTAAAATGACTCGCAAGAAGCTCGATTTCCGCGCCGATGCCTATCGCCATGTGCTCGGCTTTGTTTTCCATCATTGGCGCCATCGGCCTGTCTTGGTGGGCGGTATCATCGTGTTGGTGATATCAAGCACCCTGGCAGAAGTCATGGTGCCGGTTTTCTCAGGCGAGATCGTCGATGCCATTGCCGGCGGCAATGCGGCTGACCGGGCGCTGCGCGCCTTCGTCATCGTCGTGGCTCTGGGCCTGACCAGCGTGGCACTGCGCTGGTTCATCTTCAACGGCATCATCCGGCTGACGCTGCGCACCATGGCGGATGTGGTCAATAACGGTTTCCACAAGGTGCAGCGGTTCTCGACCGACTGGCACGCCAACAGCTTTGCCGGTTCGACGGTGCGCAAGATCACCCGCGGCATGTGGGCGCTCGACGCGCTTAACGATCTGCTGCTGGTAGCGCTGCTGCCGTCCATCGTCATGCTGGTCGGCGCCAGCATCGTGCTCGGCAGCTACTGGCCCATCATGGGCCTGATCGTGGCTGCGGGCTCGCTGATCTATATCGGTGTCACCGTGGCGCTTTCCATGGGCTTCGTGTCGCCGGCGGCAAGGCTTGCCAATGCCTGGGACACCAAGCTTGGTGGCGCACTGGCGGATGCCATCAGCTGCAATTCGGTGGTCAAGGCCTTCGGGGCCGAGAGCCGCGAAGAGACGCGACTGGGCCAGGTGCTGGCCAGATGGGACAGCCGCACGCGGCGGACATGGAAGCGCGGCACATTGAGCGGCACGATCCAGGGCTTCATGATGGTTTCCATGCAGGCCGGTATTTTGGGAACGGGCCTGGTGATGTGGCAGCAGGGGCTGGCGACGCCTGGCGACATCACCTTCGTGCTGGCCATGTTCTTCGTTCTGCAAGGCTATCTGCGCAATGTCGGCCAGGACATCCGCAATCTGCAGCGTGCCGTCAACGACATGGAAGAACTGGTGCTGCTCGACAAGATGCCGCTTGGCATCGAGGACAAGCCGAACGCCAAGCCTATCAAGATTGGCGAGGGCGAGATCGTCTTCGATCGCGTGACCTTCCAATATGGCGCTCATCCCACCCCGCTTTATGAGGATTTTTCGGTCATCATCAAGCCGGGTGAGCGCGTGGGCCTGGTGGGGCATTCGGGCTCCGGCAAGACCACCTTCGTCAAGCTCATCCAGCGCCTCTATGACGTGAACTCGGGCGCAATCCGCATTGACGGGCAGGATATCGCAGGTGTTAGGCAATCCAGCCTGCGCGGCCAGATCGCCATCGTGCAGCAGGAGCCCATTCTGTTCCACCGCACGCTGGCGGAAAACATCGCCTATAGCAGGCCGAACGCCTCGCGCCGCGAGATCGAGCACGCAGCGAAACAGGCGAGCGCCCACGACTTCATCATGGACCTTCCCAAGGGCTATGAGACACTGGTGGGGGAACGCGGCGTCAAGCTGTCGGGCGGCGAGCGGCAGCGTGTCGCCATTGCCCGTGCCTTCCTGGCTGATGCGCCGGTGCTGATCCTGGACGAAGCGACATCGAGCCTCGACAGTGAGAGCGAAGTGCAGATCCAGCAGGCCATGGAACGCCTGATGAGCGGCCGCACGACGCTTGTCATCGCGCACCGGCTGTCCACGGTGCGAGCGCTGGACCGGCTGCTGGTCTTCGACAAGGGAAATATCGTTGAAGAAGGCGACCACCAGGCGCTGATCCGGCTTAACAACGGTATCTATCGCCGGCTGTTCGAACGGCAGGCGCTGGAACTGACCAAGGGTCTGGTGGCGTGAACCGAAACACTACAGCGCCCCGCTTCTTTTCAGACGCGCAAGGACGCTGTAGCACTTTGAATTGCGGCAGATTCCTTTACGTCCTCCGATAGAGGAAATAACGGCCTTCCTTGATCCCGTCTGGCAGCGGCAGCGCCACCAGCTCGGGATGCTGCAGCGGCAGCCCGCTGACGGCGACGCCGTTATGGGCAAGCACGCCGGCCATCAGCTGTGGCAACCACGTCAGTGTCACCGCGTCGACCTCGTCATGGCCGGTGCCGATATCGGCATGGGCAAGGGCTGCACCGATGCCGACGAAGGCCTGGCCGGACTCGCGGATATTGCCAGTGACCATGTCTTGCGCCTCTGGTGTCGAGGCCGAATAGGAACGGACTTCCCAGTCGAAAGCGACAATGCGCCGGCCGGGAAAGTTCTCGCGCAGGTGATCATAGGTGCGGCCGTTGCCAAGGCCGAACTCCAGAACCGGGCCCTCAATTTCCCCCACCAGATCGATGATCGAGTTCAGAATGTCGCGTTGAGCCGTCAACCGGCGAATGAAGCTGTCGAGGCGGCTCATCTAATCCGTATCCGTCATGAAATCGTTAGCGGTCCTGGAGCAATTCCAGCAAAAAGTGCGGCAGCGGTTTTGCGTTCGGAATTGCGTAAAAACAAAAAGATAGAGCGTTTCCGAGTGTCCCGGAAACCAGAAAAGGCTCTAACACATGAAACCTCGCCAAGTCGATTGCCGTAAATGGGAATTGGCGTTGCAGTGGCAACATGGGTCTGTGCTAAGCTCGATGACATGAAAACCGTGACCGACGAAGATTTCTTTGCCGAAGTGCCGCTCTTCAGCGAATTCGAGGGCGTGACCGACGCCGCCAACTACCGGCCGCTGCCGGATGGATGGGTGATGGCGCTCGCCGATATCGTCGGCTCGACGCAGGCGATCGGCGCCGGCCGTTACAAGGACGTCAACATGGCGGGCGCCAGCGTCATTTCAGCGGTGTTGAATGCCGTCGGCAAGGGCGACTATCCCTTCGTCTTCGGCGGCGACGGCGCGCTGATCGCACTTCCGGGTTCACTGGAGGCGGCGGCACGCGAGGCTCTTGCCGCCGCGCAGGTCTGGGTCGAGGAGGATCTGAACCTGGTGCTGCGCATCGCCATCGTGCCGGTCGCCGACACCCGCGCCGAGGGCCTCGACGTCCGCGTCGCACGTTACTCCGCAAGCCCTTATGTCACCTATGCGATGTTCTGGGGCGGCGGCACCAGCTGGGCCGAAAGACAGATGAAACTCGGCCGTTACGGCATTGCCCGCGCGCCCGCTGGAACCCGCCCGGATCTCACCGGTCTCTCCTGCCGGTGGAGCCCGATCGATGCTAGAAACGGCGAGATCGTCTCGATTATCGCCGTGCCCGGCGAAGGCCGGCCAGGCCGGGAATTTCAAGAGCTCGTCAGCGGCATCGTCGCCATCACCACCGAGCAGAACCGGGACAGCCATCCGGTACCGGCCGATGGTCCGGACCTTGCCTTCTCGCTGCATGGTATCAATCGCGAGGCCAAGGCCACCGCGCCACCCAGCCGGCGGTTGTGGCAGAAGCTCTTCATCTTCCTGCAGCTCGGCATCACCGTCGCGTGCTACAGGCTCGGCATTCCGCTCGGCCGCTTCGATGCCCGCCGCTACAAGCGCGACGTCGCCGACAATTCCGATTTCCGCAAGTTCGACGACGGGCTGAAGATGACGATCGACGTCGACGCCGAACACCTGAAGCGCATCGAGACTTTGCTGCAACAGGCCCAAGCCAAGGGTGTGGCCCGCTACGGCCTGCATCGGCAATCCTCAGCGCTGATGACCTGCTTCGTGCCGACGCCGATCGCGCGCGATCACATCCATTTCATCGATGGCGCCGCCGGCGGTTATGCGGTGGCCGCCAGCCAGATCACCGGCAAGTCGCTTTCGGCTGTTTCCGTCACGCCTTGATGACGTGATCGGCCGAGAGGCCGAGCCGGTTGAAGACGTTGCGCGTGTCGACAATCAGCGAGGCGTTTTTTGCGAGCGTCGCATAATCCACCTTGTCGTGGTCGGTCGCGACCAGCACCGCATCGTAGCCGGCGATGGTCTCCGGCGTCAGCGCCACCGATTTGCGGCCCTTCAGCGCCTGGTATTCGCGCGTCGGCGGGATCTCGGCGACGAAGGGATCGTGATAATCCGCCCGCCCGCCACGCTCCTCGATGATCTCGATCAGCCGCAGCGACGGGCTCTCTCTTATATCAGCGACGTTCTTCTTGTAGGCGAGCCCGAGCACCAGCACCCTGCTGCGGCTCAGCGCCTTGCCGGCGCGGATGTCGAGCGCCTCGGCAAGCTTGCCGACGACATGACGCGGCATTGCCGAATTGATCTCGCCGGCAAGTTCGATGAAGCGGGTCGGCAGCTCGTATTCGCGCGATTTCCATGTGAGGTAGAAGGGATCGATCGGGATGCAATGGCCGCCGAGACCCGGGCCGGGATAGAAGGGCATGTAGCCGAAGGGCTTGGTCTTGGCCGCGTCGATCACTTCCCAGACGTCGATGCCCATCGCCGCATAGACGGTCTTCAGCTCGTTGACGAGGGCGATGTTGACCGAGCGGAAGATGTTTTCGGTGAGCTTCACCGCCTCGGCCGTCGCATTCGAAGAGACCGGAACGACTGACGATACCGCCGCGCCATAGAAGGCCTTCATCAGCGCCAGCGCCTCGGCCCCGTCGCCGGCGACGACCTTGGGGATGGTGGCGGTATGATAGTGTTGGTTGCCTGGGTCCTCGCGCTCCGGCGAGAAACCGACAAAGAAGTCCGAGCCGGATTTCAGCCCGGTGCGTTCGAGAATGACCTTTACCACATCATCGGTCGTGCCGGGATAAGTGGTCGATTCCAGCACGACGAGCTGACCGGGGCGCAGGTGCGCAGCAATCGAGCGCGACGTCGCCTCGACGAAGGAAAGATCGGGATCACGATGCTTGGTGAGCGGCGTCGGCACGCAGATGATGATGACGTCACACTCGTCGAGGCCGGCGAAATCGGTCGTCGCCTTGAAGCGGCCCGCATCGATCTCAGCGGAAAGTGCTGCGTCGGTCACCGCGTCGATATAGGACCGGCGGGCATCGAGAGCCACCATCTTGCCTGGATCGATGTCGAAACCGGTGACCGCAAAGCCGCTGCGCGCCACCGCCATCGCCAGCGGCAGACCGACATAGCCGAGGCCGATGATACCGGCACGCGCCGCGCGGGTTTCGATCTTCTGCAAAAGCGTATCGAAGGAGGAGAAGGCCAAGGCGGGATCTTTCAAACGGGGAAGAGAAGGCTGATCTAATGCATGATCCGGGCAAATTAAACCCGGGCTCCGTCTCTCCGCTGACGAGAGGAGCAGAAAACACGGCCGCGACCCCTTGCGATGCTTATCGGATGTGGCTGACCGGGTGTGGCCGAAATGACTCGGTGACGGCCCTTGCTGCAACTTGAGCGCACAAAAAATTGCGCATCCCATTGTTTCGCATTTGCAGCATCCCTATTTTGACTTTTGATAATGAACCACCTGGAAAGGACAACCCGTCCGATCCCCCGATATGGGGAGCTGAGGGGCGCCGCTGCCGGGCTTTCGGCAGATCCGTTGACACAATAATACCGCTCGTACATCCTGATTTCCTTGTGACCTGCGCATGAAAATGTGCCGGCCGAGGGACTTTTGGCTCTTGGGGATGGCGTGCCTTATGAGGATCATACCGAGAATGAGCACGATCGAATCCAGCGTGTCCTCCATCCTGTTGGACCGGGTCGCTGAATGGCTGACGAACTCTTCGCTGGCCGGAGACGAGCTTGAAAATATCGTCCGTGGTTTCTGCGAAAGGCTCACGGCTGCAGGCCTGCCGCTTGCGCGCGTGCATCTTTCCTTTTCGATGCTGCATCCGCTCTACGATGCGCTCAGCTTCACCTGGCGGCGCGCCAGCGGCGTCACCATCGAAGGCTTCCGTATGCCCGCCGGGCAAAAGCCGGATCGCTTCCTGCAGAGCCCCTATTACTACCTGCTCGACAACAATCTGCAGCACATCCGCCGCCGGCTGCTGCAGGATGGGCCGAACGAATTTCCCATTTTCGAAGACCTGCGTAAGGACAGCATCACCGACTACCTGGCCTTCGTGCAGCCCTTCGGCGACGGCTCGGTGCAGGGCATGATGGGTTCCTGGTCGACGGACCATAACACCGGCTTTTCCGACGACATGATCGATGCGCTGCTCAGGATGCAGAACCATCTGGCGGTCGCCGCCAAGATGGCGGTGCTCGGCAAGCTCGCCAACAACATGCTGACCACCTATCTCGGCGGCGACGCCGGCAAGCGGGTGCTGAACGGCCAGATCCGCCGCGGCGACGGTGAGACGATCCGCGCAGCCCTCGTCATGGGCGACATGCGCGAATCCACCATGTATGCCGAAAAGGAAGGCCGGCAGGCCTATATCGACACGCTGAACCAGTTCTTCGATGCGATCGCCGCCCCATTCAACCGCAATGGCGGCGAGATCCTGAGTTTCCTCGGCGACGGCTTCCTCGCCGTCTATCCTTGCGGGCGCCACAAGGACCCATCGAAGATTGCCTGCGAGGCAGCGCTTTCGGCTGTCCACCAGGCGCAGGCGCGGGTCGCCGAGCTCAACAGGGACCGCGAGCAGAAAGGCCTGTCCAGGGTCGGCTACGGCATCGGCCTGCATGTCGGCAATGTCATGTTCGGCAATGTCGGCCTCAAGGACCGCCTGACCTTCTCCGCCTTCGGCTCGGCGGTCAACGAGGTCCAGCGTCTGCAGATCCTGACCAAGAAATACGGCCGCGAGGTCGTCGCCAGCCAGGCCTTCGCCGGTTATTGCGGCGGCGAGTGGACGACGCTCGGCGAGGAGAAGCTGCGCGGCATCCGCCAGAAAGTGACGGTGCTGCAGCCGCGCGCGCCCGCGCCAGCAATCAATGTCGACGAGAGCTTCCGCGAGGCCGTGCAGAACGGACTTTCAGAAGCCGAGCAGGTCATTCTCCTGCATCGCGACGCCAAGAAACAGGTCACGCGCACCAGCATGGAGAAATTCATCCAGTAACAGCTTAGAACCCCTCTCATAATCTGCGCGTCTCGCCTGGGGAACTTCGGCGGGACATGCTGGTTTTTCTATGATTGTCATCAGCTAGACACCCCGTTTGCGGTACGATAGTGTGCCTTAACGGGAACATAGAAGACTGGGGAATTTCATTGGTATGGCGTCTGCAGCCGATCTGTTGCGTATTGAAAATCTCGACGTCTCCTTCTCGGTTTTCGGTGACCGGTTACGCGTCGTAAAAGAAGCCAATCTTCGCATTCTTCCGGGCAAAGTCACCGCTCTCGTCGGTGAATCCGGCTCCGGAAAATCGGTGATCAGCCAGTCGGTCATGGGCATCCTGCCCAATCCGGCCAAGGCTACCGGCCGCATCCTCTTCACAGATCCGCTCGACGGCAGCACGACCGACATCCTGTCCTTTCCGCGCGACAGCGAGGAAATGCGCGACCTGCGCGGCCGGCGCATGGCGACGATCTTCCAGGAGCCGATGACCTCGCTCTCGCCGCTGCATACGATCGGCAATCAGATCAGCGAAGTGCTCCTGATCCACACCGAAACCGACAAGCAAGAAGCGCGCGAAAAGACCGAGGAGATGCTCGGCCTGGTCGGGTTTTCGAACCCGCATCGAACCTACGACATGTATCCGTTCGAACTGTCCGGCGGCATGCGCCAGCGCGCGATGATCGCCATGGCGCTGATCTGCAAGCCGGCCCTTCTGATCGCCGACGAGCCGACGACGGCGCTCGACGTGACGATCCAGGCGCAGATCCTCGAATTGCTCCGCGAGTTGCAGGCCAAGCTCGGCATGGCGATGCTGCTCATCACCCACGATCTCGGCATCGTCGCCAACATGGCCGACGAGGTGGTCGTCATCTATCACGGCGAGATCATGGAGGCCGGGCCGGTCGAGGATATCTTCCGCAATCCGCAGCATCCCTATCTCAAGGGGCTGATGGCCGCTGTTCCGCATTTCGACATGAAACCCGGCGAGCGGCTGAAAGCGCTGCGCGATGTGAAGGTCAATCTCGAAGCCCTTGTCGGCATGAAGAAGCCGCGCCAGGCAGAGGCGCCGGGTATCCTGCTTTCCGTCGCCAATCTCTCGAAGACCTACAAGACGCGCAAGCGCAGTTTCTTCGGCAAGCACGAAGCCACCGTCCTGCGCGCCGTCGACGACGTCAGCTTCGACATCCGCCGCGGCGAATGTCTTGGCCTGGTCGGGGAGTCCGGCTGTGGCAAGACGACGCTCAGCAAGATCCTGATGCGCGCCATCACGCCGGACAGCGGCGCCGTGGTGTTCAACGACGGCAAGGAGGTCGTCGACGTCCTCTCGGTCAAAGGCTCCGAACTGCAGGACATGCGGACCAAGATCCAGATGGTGTTCCAGGATCCGGTCTCCTCGCTCTCGCCGCGCATGACGGTGCGCAACATCCTGAGCGAACCGCTCGAGATCCATGACCGCGGCGACAGTGACGAGCGCAAGCGCAAGGTCGAAGGATTGATGGCGGCAATCGGCCTCGACAAACGTTATCTCAGCCGTTACCCGCACAGTTTTTCGGGCGGCCAGCGCCAGCGCATCGGCATCGCCCGCGCACTCGCGCTCGGCCCGAAGCTCGTCATCCTCGACGAGCCGGTTTCGGCCCTCGACGTCTCCGTGCAGGCGCAGATCCTCAACCTGTTGAAGGACCTGCAGAAGGAGCTGGGGCTTACCTATCTCTTCATTTCGCACAATCTCGCCGTCGTCGATTACATGGCCGACCGCATCGCCGTGATGTGTAAGGGCCGCATCGTCGAAATCGCGCCGCGCGAGATCATCCTGCGCGATCCGGTGCACCCGTATACGAAATCGCTGCTTGCCGCCGTCCCCTTCCCCGATCTCGACCGACCGCTCGATTTCAAGGCGCTCAGGGAAAACGGCGCCGCCGACAAGCAGAACTGGGGCGTGACCTTCACCGCCGAGCATGACGACGCTTCCGAACTTGCCTATGCCGACCTCGGCGACGGCCATCTGGTGCGCGCCCGCAAGGGCGCCGATGCCAAGGAGTTGCGTGGATGGTGACGCGTCGCACATTCCTGGGCGGCCTCGTCGGTGCGGCGATCGCGCCCGCGGTGTTGAGGGCACAACAAGCCGCCGAACCCGAATTCCTGAAGGAGCGGCTGACATCAGGCAGCCTGCCGCCGATGGCCGAGCGCATTCCGCTGCGCCCACGCATCGTCAATCTGAAAGAGATGGGGCTCGAACCCGGTGCCTACGGCGGCACGGTGCGCACGATCATCGGCAGCCAGCGCGACATCCGCTTCATGACGATCTACGGCTATGCCCGCCTGGTCGGCTACAACAAGCACCTGCAATTTCAGCCGGATATTCTGGCCGGTTTCCAGTCCGAAGACGACACGGTCTTCACCTTCACGCTGCGCGAGGGCCATAAATGGTCCGACGGCCAGCCGTTCACGGCCGACGATTTCCGCTACTGGTGGGAAGACGTCATCCTGAACGACAAGCTGACGCCCGGCGGCGGCGCGCTGGAGCTTCGTCCGCACGGCAGCCTGCCGCGCTTCGAGATGCTCGATCCGCTGACCGTGCGCTACACCTGGGAAAAACCCAACCCGATGTTCCTGCCGACATTGGCAGGCCCCCAGCCGCTCGTCATCTTCGGCCCTGGTCATTATCTCAAGCAGTTCCACAAGAAATTCCAGCCGGACCAGGCGAAGATGGACGAGCTGATGAAGACCTACCGCGTCAAGAAATGGCAGGATCTGCACATCAAGATGGCGCGTTCCTACCGTCCGGAAAATCCGAACCTGCCGACGCTCGATCCCTGGCGCAATACGACGCCGCTGCCGTCCGAGCAGTTCGTCTTCGAGCGCAACCCGTTCTTCCACCGCATCGACGAGACCGGCCGGCAGCTTCCCTATCTCGACCGTTTCATCCTCAACGTCTCCTCGTCGTCGATCATCGCCGCCAAGGCGGGTGCAGGCGAAGCCGACCTGCAGGTAACCGGCATCGATTTCAACGACTACACCTTCCTGAAGGAGGCCGAGAAGCGCTTCCCGGTGAAGGTCAATCTCTGGAAGCTCGCGCGCGGCTCGCGCATCACGCTGCTGCCGAACCTCAACTGTGCCGACGAGGTGTGGCGCGGCCTCTTCCGCGATGTGCGCCTGCGCCGCGCTTTGTCGCTGGCGATCGACCGGCACGAGGTCAACATGGTGGCCTTCTACGGCCTCGGCACGCCAAGCGCCGATACCGTCCTGCCCGACAGCCCGCTCTTCAAGCAGGAATATGCCGACGCCTTCGTGAAGTTCGATCCCGACGAGGCCAACCGCCTGCTTGACGAGCTCGGCTTGACCAAGCGCGACGACGACGGCATCCGGCTGCTGCCCGACGGGCGGCGCGCCGAGATCACCGTCGAGACCGCCGGCGAGAGCAATCTCGACACCGATGTGCTGGAGCTGGTGCACGACCACTGGGCCAATATCGGCCTTGCGCTTTATACCCGCACCTCGCAGCGCGACGTCTTCCGCAACCGCGCGATGAGCGGTTCGATCATGATGTCGATCTGGTACGGCCTCGACAATGGCGTGCCGACGGCCGACATGTCGCCCGCAGGCCTTGCGCCAACACTCGACGATCAGCTGCAATGGCCGCTCTGGGGCATGCATTACCTCTCCGCGGGCCAGGAGGGCGTTGCACCGGATCTGCCGGAGGCTGCGGAACTGGTCGACCTGCTTAGCCAATGGGGCTCGACGGCGAAATTCGAGGAGCGCCAGGTGATCTGGCATAAGATGCTGTCGCTCTATACGCAGCAGGTATTTTCGATCGGCCTGATCAACAGCACGCTGCAGCCGGTTCTTCGCGCCGCCAAACTGCAAAACCTGCCGGAGAAAGCGCTCTACGGCTTCGATCCCACCTCCTATCTCGGCGTCTATATGCCGGATGCACTCTGGTATAAGGAGGCCTGAGGCCGTGCTCAGATATATTCTCTGGCGCATCGCCGCCATGGTGCCGACGCTCTTCGTCATTTCGGCGCTGGTCTTCACCATCATCGAGCTGCCGCCGGGCGACTTCTTCGAGAGCCAGATCGCCGAGCTGCGTGCCTCCGGTGAGACCGCCAACCTTCAGGAAATCGAGGAGATGCGCCAGCAATACGGCTTCGACAAGCCGGAGATCGTGCGCTATTTTTACTGGGTCGGCGGCATGCTGCACGGTGACTTCGGGTACTCCTTCGAATATCAGCTGCCGGTCTCCGACGTGGTCGGCGACCGCCTCTGGCTGACGATGCTCGTCTCCTTCACGACGATCCTGCTCACCTGGCTGATCGCATTTCCGATCGGCATCTATTCGGCCACGCACCAATACAGCTGGGGTGACTACGGGCTGACGTTCCTCGGCCTGATGGGCATCGCCATTCCGAATTTCATGCTGGCTCTGATCCTGATGTATTTCGCCAATATCTGGTTCGGCATCTCGATCGGGCACCTGATGGACCAGCAATATATCTCGGCGCCGATGAGCTGGGAGAAGGCACGATCGATCCTCTCTCACCTCTGGATCCCGGTCATCATCGTCGGCACGGCAGGCACGGCCGGCATGATCCGGCGGCTGCGCGCGAACCTGCTCGACGAGATGCAGAAGCAATATGTCGTCACCGCGCGCGCCAAGGGCCTGCCGCCCCTCAAGGCGCTGCTAAAATACCCGCTGCGCATGGCGCTCAACTTCTTCGTCGCCGATATCGGCTCGATCCTTCCGTCGATCATCTCGGGCGCCGAGATCGTCGCGATCGTGCTGTCGCTGGAGACGACGGGGCCGATGCTCATCAAGGCACTTCAGAGCCAGGACATGTATCTCGCCGGCTCCTTCCTGATGTTCCTGGCCTTCCTCAATGTCATCGGCGTGCTGATCTCAGACATCGCACTCGGCTTCCTTGATCCCCGCATCCGTCTGCAAGGCAGGAGCACCAAATAATGTCGCCCCTTCCCGCACCCGGCGCGCCGCTTGCGCATTACGTCTCGACCGCTCCTTTCGATCCGCACGCGACCGAAAGCATGACGGCAGCGCAATCGCGCATCCATCTCGCCTCGCAAAAGCAGCTGATGTGGTGGAAGTTCAAGCAGCACAGGCTCGCTTTGATCTCCGGCATCTTTCTCGCCGCCGTCTACCTGATGATCCTGATCGTCGAGTTCCTGGCGCCCTACGGCCTGCACACGCGCAATGTCGATTTCATTCATGCACCGCCGCAGCGCGTCCACTTCTTCGACAAGGGCAGCTTCGTCGGTCCCTTCGTCTACGGCCGGAGCATGACGCTCGATATCGACACGCTCCACCGGGTCTATACCGACAAGAAGAATGACGTGCAGCCGATTCGTTTCTTCTGCCGCGGCGATGGCTATAAATTCTGGGGCTTTGTCGCCTCGAACTATCATCTTGTCTGCCCGGCGATCGGCGGGCAGATGTTCCTGCTCGGCACCGACCGGCTCGGCCGCGACGTGCTGTCGCGCATCCTTTACGGCGCGCGGATATCGCTGACGATCGGTCTGATTGGCATTTCGATCAGCTTCGTGCTCGGCATCATCATCGGCGGCCTTGCCGGTTATCGCGGCGGCATTTTCGATCTCATCGTCCAGCGCCTGATCGAAGTGCTGCAATCGCTGCCGAGCCTGCCGCTCTGGATGGCGCTGGCAGCCATCATGCCGGTGACGTGGAGCCCGATCGTCATCTATTTCGGCATCACCGTCATCCTCGGCATCATCGACTGGACGGGGCTGGCGCGTGCCGTGCGCTCCAAACTCCTGGCGCTGCGTGAGGAGGATTATGTCCAGGCCGCACAGCTGATGGGCGCCAGCACGCCGCGCATCATCGGCCGACATCTGGTGCCGGGCTTCATGTCGCATCTCATCGCTTCGGCGACGATTTCCATCCCCGGCATGATCCTTGGAGAGACCGCGCTCTCCTTCCTAGGCCTCGGCCTTCGTCCGCCGATCACCAGCTGGGGCATTCTGCTGACCGAGGCAAAAAGCGTCAGCGTCATCGCCTTCTATCCATGGCTGCTCTATCCGATCATTCCTGTTGTTCTTGTCATTTTGGCGTTCAACTTTCTGGGAGACGGCTTGCGTGATGCGGCAGATCCCTACAAATAGCAGGAAATGCGGCGGTACGTCACGGCACCGCCCCCTCCTCTTGGCCTCCCGACGGTGGGGGCACTAAGTATGTCGCTCACCCCAGAAGGGATGCCCATGTCCAGACGTCTCGAAGATGCGCGCATCCTCATGTACAGCCACGACACCTTCGGTCTCGGCCATCTGCGCCGCTGTCGCGCCATCGCCCATGCGCTGGTGGAGGATTATCGCGGCCTCAACATTCTGATCATTTCGGGTGCCACGATCGCCGGCGCCTTCGACTACCGCGCCCGCGTCGACTTCGTGAAGATCCCGAGCGTCATCAAGCTGCGCAACGGCGAATATACGTCGCTTGCCAGCCATATCGACCTGCACGAGACGTTGAAGATGCGCGAGTCGAGCATTCGCCACACGGCCGAGACCTTCCAGCCAGATATCTTCATCGTCGACAAGGAACCGATGGGGCTGAAGGGCGAGGTCGAGGATACGTTGGCTTATCTCAAGGCTCGCGGTACCGTCCTGGTGCTCGGCCTGCGCGAGATCATGGACGCGCCGCATCTGCTCGAGGCCGAGTGGAAGAAGAACAGCATCATGCAGAAGATCGACCAATATTACGACAGCGTCTGGGTCTATGGTCCGCCGGATTTCTACGATCCGCTGATCGGCCTCGACGTGCCGGCCAGCCTGCGCCGGAAGATGGATTTCGTCGGCTTCCTGCAGCGCAGCGTCTCCAGGGGAAAGACCTCAATCAACGCCCGCAAGGATAATTACATCCTCGTCACGACTGGTGGTGGCGGCGACGGCTCCGATCTCGTCCACGACGTCATGAACGCCTACGAGGCCGACCCGACGCTGACGCAGAAGGCGCTCGTCGTGCTCGGTCCCTATATGCCGGCCGCCGAGCGGGCCAAGCTGGTGCAGAAGGGAGAAGCGATCCCCTATATCGAGGTGATCGAGTTCGACAACCACATGGAAGAGCTGATCGACAGCGCCACCGGCGTCGTCGCCATGGGCGGCTACAACACCTATTGCGAGATCCTCTCCTTCGACAAGCCGGCCCTCATCGTGCCGCGCGTCAAGCCACGCGAGGAACAACTGCTGCGCGCCCAGCGGGCAAGCGAGCTCGGCCTCGTCGACATGCTGCTGCCGGATCAGTCGGTCGACCCCACCATCATGGCCGAAGCGCTGAAGCGCCTGCCCTTCCGCCAGCCGCCGTCGAAGAGCGGCGGCAATATGCGTCTCGAAGGGCTGGACCATATCTCGCAGACCGTCGGCCGGTGGATCGACGGCCGCGGCAGCCACCTTTCCCTCGTCGGCGCGGAATAGGGCACAGCCTTGCCGCAACGCCGCAAGATCCTCGTTGTGCTGAAGGGCTATCCCCGCCTTTCGGAAACCTTCATCGCCCAGGAGCTGCTCGGCCTCGAAAAGGCCGGCTTCGACCTCACGCTGATTTCGATGCGCCGGCCGACCGACAAGAAGCGCCATCCCGTGCATGACGAGATCCGGGCGCGTGTCGTCTATCTGCCGGAATATCTACACGAAGAGCCAATCCGCGTGCTGAAAGGCCTGGCCGCCGGTTTCTCCAAACCCGGCTTCAAGACGCTGATGAAACGCTTCCTCGCCGACCTCAAGCGCGACCTCTCCCGCAACCGTTTGCGCCGTCTCGGCCAGGCACTGGTGCTGGGGCGTGAATGGCCGGACGAGGGCGAATGGCTGCATGCCCATTTCATCCACACGCCGGCCTCGGTGACGGAATATGCGAGCATCCTCACGGACACCCCCTGGACCTGCTCGGCGCACGCCAAGGACATTTGGACGTCGCCCGACTGGGAGCTGAACGAGAAACTCGGCAGCGCCCGCTGGACCGTCACCTGCACCAGGACGGGCTATGAACACATGCGGACGCTGACATCACGCAAAGAGACCGTGCACTTGAGTTACCACGGTCTCGATCTTGCCCGTTTCGGCCATTTTGCCGGCGAGCGCTCGGACCGGACCGGGAGCGATCCCGACGATCCGGCCTTCATCCTCAGCGTCGGCCGCGCCGTCGAGAAAAAGGGTTACGACGTGCTGCTGCGGGCGCTGGCACTGCTACCTGCCGATCTTAACTGGCGCATGGACCATATCGGCGGCGGCGAGGAGCTTGGGAAACTGAAGGCGCTGGCCACGGAACTCGGCATTTCCCCTCGCATCGTCTGGAAGGGCGCCATGGCACAGGAAGACGTGCTCGATCATTACCGCCGCGCCGACCTCTTCGCACTTGCCTGCCGCATCGCCGCCAACGGCGACCGCGACGGCCTGCCGAACGTCCTGGTCGAGGCATCGAGCCAGCGGCTCGTCTGCCTCTCGACCGAAGTATCCGGGGTGCCTGAGCTCCTGAAGAACGGTGAAAACGGCCTCGTCGTGCCGCCGGAGGACCCGGCGCTGCTGGCCAGAGCGCTGGAGGCGGCAATCCGCGACCCAGCACTGCGCAAGCGTCTCGGCGACGCAGCCGAAAACCAGGTGCGCGAACATTTCGACTATCACTCCAGCATCAGACAGCTCACCGGCCTGTTCGAGGCCGAATGGCAGAAGGCGTCATGACGGCACCGCGCATTTTCTTCTACGTCCAGCACCTGCTCGGCATCGGCCACATAGCCCGCGCCAGCCGCATCGCCAATGCACTGGTGAAGGACGGTTTTGACGTGACTGTCGTGACCGGCGGCCTGCCTGTGCCGGGCTTTCCGGGCGAGGGTATAAAGACCGTAGCTTTGCCGGCGGTCGTTGCCAGCAATGCCGGTTTTTCCGGCCTCGCCGATGCCGATGGTCGGCCAGCGGGCGGGGATTTCCTCAATGCCCGCCGCGCGCTGCTTCTCGATGCCTTCCATGCCGCGAGGCCCGATGTCGTCATCATCGAAGCCTTCCCCTTCGGACGGCGACAGATGCGCTTCGAACTACTACCCTTGCTCGAGGCGATCGAAAAGGCCGAACCTCGGCCGAAACTCCTAAGCTCGGTGCGCGACATCCTGCAGGAAAACCGCAAGGCAGGCCGCGACGCGGAGACCGCCAAGCTGGTCAAGGATCATTTCGATGCCGTGCTCGTCCACGGCGATCCCGATTTCATCAGGCTCGAGGACACCTTCCCGCTGACATCCGAGATCGCCGACAGGCTGCGTTATACCGGCCTCGTCGCACCACCGCCGGCGCCGGAACCGACCGAGACATTCGACATCATCGCATCGGCGGGCGGCGGCGCGGTCGGTGCTGCACTGATCGGCGCGGCCAAAGAGGCAGCAGCGCTGCTACCCGCCGATCTTCGCTGGCTGCTGATATCAGGCCCGAACCTGCCGGAGGCCGATTTCGCCGCGCTGTCTGAGGATGCCGCCCCGAATGTGACGCTGGTGCGCTTCCGCAAGGATTTTCCCTCTCTGCTGCGCGGCGCGAAAGTGTCGATTTCGCAGGCAGGCTACAATACGGTCGGCGATCTCTTGCGCACCGAGTGCCGGGCGATCCTCATCCCCTTCGTCGCCGACGGCGAAACCGAGCAGACGGTGCGCGCCGAACGGCTGCAGGCGCTCGGCCTTGCCGACATCCTGCCGGAAAAGGGACTGACGTCGGGCCATGTTAGGGAGGCCGTCGAAAAGGCGCTCGCGGCACAGCTAAGGGGGCCGGTCTTGCTCGATCTCGCCGGAGCGGAGAAAACCGCCGCCATCATTCGCTCCATGATTGCCGAATCCCTCGCCTAATCCAAAATTCCTGTGATATAAGCAGAGTTCCGGCGAGAATCGGCATTTCTGCAGCCGGTCGCTTCGCCTTGTTTTCATTGCGATATCGGCGGTCCGGCTGCATGGTCCTGTTCTCAAAATTCCTCCCCGTCCCGGCGCCCGGATCGCGCCCCCGGAATTTCCCAGCAAGCTGACGGTTAGCCATGGAAAAAAGCCTCGCCCGCTACATCTGGAAGAACACGCGGCTGCAGCAGCTGTGGATTCTGGCTGTCGTCGCCGCCTCGATGGTGCCCTACTTCCTGTCCTTCGACCTGCCGAAGCAGATCGTCAACGGACCGATTCAGGGTGACGGCTTCGAAGGTCCGGGCGCAAGGCAGACCTTCATGCATATTGCCTATGACATCCCGCTGATCGGCCATGTCGAATTCTTCCAAGGGTTGCAGCTCAATCGTTTCCAGATGTTGATGGCCCTCAGCCTGGTGTTTCTGGCGCTGGTGGTGCTGAACGGCCTCTTCAAGTTCTACATCAACACCTATAAAGGCCGGCTCGGCGAGCGCATGCTGCGCCGTATCCGCTTCGAGCTGATCGACCGGGTGCTGCGTTTTCCGCCCATCCACTTCAAGCGGGTAAAATCGGCCGAAATCGCCACCATGATCAAGGACGAGGTGGAGCCGATGGGCGGCTTCACCGGCGATGCCTTCGTCTCCCCTGCCCTTCTTGGCGGCCAGGCGATCACGGCGCTCGCCTTCATCATCGTGCAGAATTTCTGGCTCGGAATGATCGCCGCCGGCATCGTCGGCGTACAGGCGGTCGTCATTCCCCGCATGCGCAAGCGCCTGCTGGACCTCGGCCGCCAGCGGCAGCTGACGGCGCGCGAGCTCTCCGGCCGCGTTGGCGAAATCGTCGACGGCATCGGCACGATCCACGGCAACGACACATCGAACCTCGAACGCGCCGACATCGCCTCGCGGCTCGGCCGGATCTTCTCGATCCGCTACGATCTTTACCAGTGGAAGTTCCTGGTGAAATTCATCAACAACTTCCTCGCCCAGGTCACGCCGTTCCTGTTTTACGCGATCGGCGGCTACCTGGCGCTGCAGGGCCGGCTCGACATCGGCCAGCTCGTCGCCGTCATATCAGCCTACAAGGACCTGCCCGGGCCGCTGAAGGAACTGATCGACTGGGACCAGATGCGCCAGGACGTGCAGGTGAAGTACCAGCAGGTCTACGAGCAGTTCAATGTCGAGCCGCTAATCGACAGCCGTATCCAGGAACTCGCGATTGCCCCGGTCGGGGCGCTGACGAGCGCGCTCGTCGTCACCAATCTGTCGCTCTCCGACGACAGCGGCGCCCGCCTCGTCGATCACGTCTCCGTCGAGATCAAGCCGAACGAGACGGTGGCGATCGTCGGGCCGAACGGCAGCGGCGCGGAAGCCTTCGCCGAAGCGCTCGGCCGCATGGTCTGGCCGGACTCCGGCCGCATCACCATCGACGGGCGCGATCTCCTGGACCTGCCGGAATCGATTACCGGCCGGCGGATCTCCTATGCCTCGGCCGACACCTTCTTCTTCCACGGCACGCTGGCCAGCAATCTGCTCTACGGCCTCAAACATGCGCCGATGACCGATCCCGTTTACGACGAGCGGGAAGCGCTGGAGTACAAATGGCATTCCGCCGAGGCAGAGAAGGCCGGCAATCCGACGCTCGACCTCAACAGCGACTGGGTGGACTACAAGGCCGCCGGCGCCAGCGGGCCCGAGGACCTGCTGAAAGCGATCCGCCCGGTGCTCGACGCCGTCCTCATCTCACAGGACATCCTCGATCTGGCGCTGCGCTCGACCGTCAATACCGATGTGCATGTGGCAGTCAGCAACCACGTCGTGGCGCTCCGCGCCTCGCTGCGCGACCGGCTGCGCGACGAGGGGCTCGACACGATCGTCGTGCCTTTCGATTTCGACGCCTACAACGCCCAGGCGACGGTTGGCGAGAATTTGCTCTTCGGCACGATGAAGCGGCCTTTGATGACCAATCGGAGGCTTGCCGCGCATCCCTATTTCCAGGAGCTCTTCCGTGAAACCGGCCTCAGCACGGATCTCTACGCCATGGGCCTCGAGATCGCCGAGAACGCGGTGGAACTCTTCCACGACCTGCCGCCGGACCATCCTTTCTTCCAGCAGCTGACCTTCATGACGGCGGACGACATTCCGACCTACCAGGCGCTGCTGCAGAAGCTGCAAAGCCGCCGCTTCGAGGACGCCACGCCTGAGGAACGTTCGGCTATCATCCGGCTGAGTTTTGCCTATATCGAGCCGCGCCATCGCTTCGGCTTGCTGACGAACGAGCTCATGGACAAGATCGTCAACGCCCGCAAGCAGTTCCACGAGCATATTCCGGCCGATCTCGCCGAGCTGATCGAGCGCTACGATGCCGAGCGTTTCACCCCGTCGGCAAGCCTGATGGACAATGTGCTCTTCGGTCGTATCGCCTATCAGCAAGCCGACGCCTCCGACCGCATCCGCGGCATCATGGGCGAACTCTTCGATGCGCTCGACCTTTATGACGACGTGCTGTCGATCGGCCTCGAATTCGACGTCGGCTCCGGCGGCAAGCGACTGACCATGGTGCAGCGGCAGAAGCTGAACCTGGCCCGCGCGCTGTTGAAGCGCTCGGACTATTTCATCTTCAACCGGCCACTGTCGGCGCTCGACCAGCGGGTTCAGGATCGGATTACCCGCAATATCATCGAGGATTTGCATGAGGAAGGCCATCGGCCGGCGATCATCTGGGTGCTCTCCAACGCCCGGCAGGCCGAGATGTTCGACCGGATCCTGCTCTTCGACCGCGGCGGATTGGCGGAGGCTGGAAACTATCCGGAACTTTCCGAGAAAAACGGGATGTTCAAGGAACTGTTATCGTAATATTCTATAGGGGCGGCGATGGTGGGTGTTCCCGATGGGGAACGCCTCGGAGTTTGAAGATGCCTGGTCCTGTGGACCCTGCGTCAGGGGATTGAAACGCTCATGCTGTTGAGAGACGAAGTCGAAATGCTGCGACGGGTGCCGATCTTTTCAAGGATCGCGCCAGCAAAGCTCAAGCTTTTGGCCTTTACCTCCGATCGCATGACCTACAAGGCCGGACAGGATCTCTTCCATCAGGGCGATGTCGGTGACGCCGCCTATGTCATCCTCTCGGGTACCGCCGATATCGTCGTCTCCTCGCCGGCGGGCGAGATCAAGGTCGCCGATGTCGAACCCAATTCGATCGTCGGCGAAATCGCCATTCTCTGCGATGTCTCGCGCACGGCAACGGTGCGCGCCACCTCGCCGCTCGAAGTGCTGCGCATCAGCAAGGAGCACTTCCTGAAGCTGCTCAGCGACTTCCCCGAGATGGCTGTGGAAATCATGCGGGTTCTGGCGGACCGCCTGAACCACACCACCGCGGAGCTGACCGCAGCCCGGGCGGCGAAACAGCCGCAGATGGCGCAGTAGGGTTTCAAAGCAAGATTTCGGCGGCCTTTTCTGTGCGCGTTGAACGAGGCGCGAAATTTCCACCTGTTCGATTTTCTGGCGAACACGATAGATCACGATAAAAGATCGTGAAATGACCAGTTGGCGCGTTCCACCAATTCGTCCTGACCGGCCGATCTCCGGCTGATCGATTCGCAAATCGGTCTGACGCTCGATCTCATCAAGCTGGCTTATCGCAGCCGTGCGAAAGCTTGTTCAGATCGCAAGAAAACAATTCAGTTTATCGCCGGCCAGAATGTCGGCGGTCCGAAAAACAAAAGCCTGCATGGTTTCCCATGCAGGCCTCTGGGTTCAAGTCCGTCTATTCGCGCTGCTCCAGCGCCCTGCTGAAGGCGAGTGCTGCAAGGGTGCAGATGGCGCCCGACAGCAGGTAGTAGCCGACGAAGGGCAGGCCGAAGCGGCTGGAAAGGCTGAGCGCCACCAGCGGTGCAAAACCTGCGCCGATCAGCCAGGCCAGGTCCGAGGTGAAGGCAGCGCCGGTATAGCGGTAGCCGCGGCCGAAGCGGGAAGAGATCGAGCCCGTCGCCTGGCCGAAGGAAAGGCCGAGCACGCCGAAGCCGATGATGACGAAAGCGTCATGACCGCTGTTTCCGGACGCGATCAGGATCGGCCCGACGAAGCTGAAGATAGCGATGATGACGGCGCAGATCGCAAGCTGGGCGCGCCGACCGATACGGTCGGCGATCAGGCCCGACGCGATGATGGTGACGATGCCGACCATGGCGCCGACCACCTGCACCACCATGAAGGCGCCGATCGGCTGGTTGCCGTAAAGGCTCATCCAGCCGAGCGGGAAGATGGTGACGAGGTGGAACATCGCAAAGCTCGCCAGCGGCACGAAGGCGCCGATCAGGATGTCGCGGCCATGGACACGCAGCACGTCGAGGATGGGAGCTGCTTCCAGTTCGTGCTGTTCCAGTAGCGTGCCGAATTCCTTGGTCATGACCAGGCGCAGACGCGCAAACAGCGCCACGACATTGATGGCGAAAGCGACGAAGAAGGGATAACGCCAGCCCCAGGAGAGGAAATCCTCATTGGAAAGATTGGCGACGAAATAACCGAAGAGCGTGCTGGCCAGCGCGAAACCAATCGGCGCGCCGAGCTGCGGGATCATCGCATACCAGCCGCGGTGCTTGGCCGGCGCATTGAGCGCGAGCAGCGAGGCAAGGCCATCCCAGGCGCCGCCGAGCGCGAAGCCCTGGCCGAGACGGAAGAGCGCCAGCAAGGCGATCGACCAGACGCCGATCTCGTTGTAACCCGGCAGGAAGGCGATCGAGGCCGTTGAGCCGCCGAGCAGGAAAAGCGCGATCGTCAGCTTGGTGCCACGGCCGTACAGCCGGTCGATCGTCATGAAGACCACGGAGCCCACCGGGCGCGCCAGGAAGGCCAGCGAGAAGATGGCGAAGGAATAGAGCGTTCCCGTCAGCCTGTCCGGAGCAAAGGGGAAAATCAGCTGTGGAAAGACCAGGACCGAGGCAAGGCCATAGACGAAGAAATCGAAGAATTCCGACATGCGGCCGATCACCACGCCGATGGCGATGCTGCCCGGCGAAACCGGCTTGTCGTCGTGAATGCGCCGCGCGTCGCGTTCCAGCGACGACGACGACGGTCCGTAATGCGATGTTGTAGCCATAAAACGCCTCCCTCGTTGAAGCGCTTTCGGCAAGGCGCCTCAGCCTGATCTTGATCAAACCTGCAGGCTTATCAAGTCCGTAAGACGTAAATAGTTCATCATGGCGGCTCAAAATGAGGCGTGGACGGAAAAAACAGCGTGATCCGGACCGCGATTTTGCGATGGGATGCTGGCCTGGCCGGTTCAGGCGGATATATTGTTTGGAACATGCGCTCGCCGAAGAATCCTTCTTGATTTCATCAGGATTTCAAAGCTGTAGTGCAACATGATTCTTGCCGCAGTGCGGCATGATTGCTGCACTGCGACCAAACACCTCATGTCGCTATCTGGTCCAGTGCGTTAGTCGCGGAACAAACGAAACAACAAGAGCTTAGAGACGTGCCAAAACTCGCGAAGTTTTCCCGCCTTCTATCCGTCTTGCCGCTGCTTTTCCTGGCAGGATGCAACATGGTGGTCATGGCGCCTTCCGGCGACATCGCCATGCAACAGCGCGATCTGATCGTCATCTCGACGGTGCTGATGCTTTTGATCATCGTACCGGTGATCTTCCTGACGCTGTTCTTCGCCTGGCGCTACCGACGTTCCAATACGGTCGCCACCTACGCGCCGGAATGGCACCATTCGACCCGCCTCGAAATCGTGATCTGGGCGGCACCGCTTGCGATCATCATCGCTCTCGGCGCCGTCACCTGGATTTCCACCCATAAGCTCGATCCCTACCGCCCGCTCGACCGCCTCGATGCAGAGCGCGCCATTCCGGCTGATACCAAGCCCTTGAACGTCGAGGTCGTGGCGCTCGACTGGAAGTGGCTGTTCTTCTATCCCGAACTCGGCATTGCCACCGTCAACGAACTCGCTGCCCCGGTCGACATGCCGATCAATTTCAAGATCACCGCCTCCTCGGTTATGAACTCTTTCTACATCCCTGCCCTTGCCGGCCAGATCTATGCCATGCCGGGCATGGAGACGAAGCTGCATGCCGTCATCAACAAGGAAGGCGAATATGAGGGCTTTTCCGCCAATTACAGCGGCGCTGGCTTCTCGCACATGCGCTTCAAGTTCCACGGCCTTACCCAAGAGGGGTTTGACGCCTGGGTGGCGCAGGTCAAGCAGCAAGGCACGATGCTCAACCGCGACGCCTATCTGAAGCTCGAGAAACCGAGCGAGAAGGAACCGGTGCGCTATTATGCCGGGGCCGACGCCGACCTTTACAACGCCATCCTCAATATGTGCGCCACACCAGGCAAGATGTGCATGAGCGAGATGATGCACATCGACATGATGGGCGGTGGTGGCAAGGAAAGTGCCGAGAACCGCGAGAAGCTGCAATATGACACCCGTCACGCCGACGAAGGCATCGTGGCGCCCGCCGCCACCGTGCCGGCGACGGGTGCTCCGGCCCGAAGCGAGCCCGCCGAGCGTACCGACGGCAACAGCATGCAGAACGACATGCCCGGAATGGACATGCAGCATGAGGGCCATTCCATGCCCGGCATGAGCAATGGCGCCGATCCGGCGCCGGCGCAGCTCAACAACAACAATTAACCTGGCGCTTTGCGTCGCAAGACATAATGAACGGGTTGTTCCATGTTTTCCAATCCTGACCTCCTGAAGTTCGTCTTCGGCCGGTTGACCCTCGATGCCATCCCCTATCACGAGCCGATCCTGGTCGTGACCTTCATCGGCGTCGTCATCGGCGCCATCGCGGTGCTCGGCATCATCACCTATTTCAAGTTCTGGGGTCCGCTCTGGCGGGACTGGATTTGCAGCGTCGATCACAAGAAGATCGGCATCATGTATGTAATCCTCGCCGTCATCATGCTGCTGCGCGGCTTCTCCGACGCGATCCTGATGCGCATCCAGCAGGCAATCGCCTTCAACGGTTCGGAGGGCTATCTGCCGCCGCATCACTACGACCAGGTCTTCACCGCCCACGGCGTCATCATGATCTTCTTCGTGGCGATGCCCTTCGTCACCGGTCTGATGAACTTCGTGGTGCCGCTGCAGATCGGCGCGCGCGACGTCTCCTTCCCGTTCCTCAACAACTTCTCTTTCTGGATGACCACCGCCGGCGCGATCATCATCATGCTATCGCTGTTCATCGGCGAATTCGCCCAGACCGGCTGGCTCGCCTACCCGCCGCTGTCGGGCGCTGCCTACAGTCCAGGCGTCGGCGTCGATTATTATATCTGGGGCTTGCAAGTGGCCGGCGTCGGAACGACGCTTTCGGGCATCAACCTGATCGCCACCATCGTCAAGATGCGTGCTCCGGGCATGACCTTCATGAAGATGCCGGTCTTCACCTGGACGGCCCTATGCACCAATGTGCTGATCGTCGCCTCCTTCCCGATCCTGACGGCAACGCTGGCGCTGCTGTCGCTCGACCGCTATGCGGGAACGAACTTCTTTACCAACGACCTCGGCGGCAATCCGATGATGTATATCAACCTCATCTGGATCTGGGGTCATCCGGAGGTCTACATCCTTGTGCTGCCGGCGTTCGGGATCTTCTCGGAAGTCGTCGCCACCTTCTCGGGCAAGCGCCTCTTCGGCTACGCCTCGATGGTCTATGCGACCTGCGTGATCATGATCCTGTCCTACATCGTCTGGCTGCACCATTTCTTCACGATGGGCTCGGGCGCTTCGGTCAACTCATTCTTCGGCATCACCACAATGATCATCTCGATTCCGACCGGGGCGAAGATGTTCAACTGGCTCTTCACCATGTATCGCGGCCGCATCCGCTACGAGGTGCCGATGCTGTGGACGGTCGGCTTCATGGTGACCTTCGTCATCGGCGGCATGACCGGCGTCATGCTTGCCGTGCCGCCGGCCGACTTCGTACTGCACAATTCGCTGTTCCTCATCGCCCACTTCCACAACGTCATCATCGGGGGCGTTCTCTTCGGCATGTTCGCCGGCGTGAACTACTGGTTCCCCAAGGCATTCGGCTTCAAGCTCGATCCCTTCTGGGGCAAGATGAGCTTCTGGTTCTGGCAGATCGGCTTCTGGTTCGCCTTCATGCCGCTCTATGTGCTGGGCCTGATGGGCGTCACCCGCCGCATGAGCCAGTTCGAGGACCCGTCGATACAGATCTGGTTCATCATCGCCGCTTTCGGCGTCGGCCTGATTGCGCTTGGCATTGCCGCCTTCCTGATCCAGATCGTCGTCAGCTTCATGAAACGCGAGGAATTGCGCGACGACAGCGGCGATCCCTGGGATGGCCGCACGCTGGAATGGTCGACCTCCTCGCCCCCGCCGGAATACAACTTCGCCTTGACGCCTGTCGTGCACGATCATGACGGCTGGTACGACATGAAGAACCGCGGTTATGCGCGTCCGCTGGAAGGCTTCCGGCCTATTCACATGCCGAAGAATACCGGCACCGGGGCGATCTTGTCGGGCATCAGTGTCGCACTCGCCTTCGGCCTGATCTGGTATATGTGGTGGCTGGTGGTCGTCTCCTTTGTCGCCATGCTCGTCGTCGCGATCGGCCACACTTTCAACTACAGACGCGACTTCTACATCCCCGCCGAAGAGGTAACCGAAACGGAAGGCAAGCGAACTGCGCTGCTTGCCGAGCAGGTGTAAGAGACCATGAGCGATCAGACCATCGACACGGCCGAAAAGCCTGAATTCTACCTGACCGAAGACCATCATCCGGAAAACAGCACCAATCTCGGCTTCTGGCTCTACCTGATGAGCGACTGCCTGATCTTCGCGGTGCTGTTTGCAACACACGGCGTGCTCGGCCGCAACTATGCCGCCGGCCCGTCGCCGGCCGATCTCTTCGATCTGCCGATCGTTGCCCTCAATACCTCGATGCTGCTCTTCTCCTCGATCACCTACGGCTTCGCCATGCTGCAGATGGAGCGGAACGCAAAAGCGGAAACGCTGTTCTGGCTTGCTGTTACCGGCCTGTTCGGTGCAGCTTTCATCGGGCTTGAGCTCTACGAGTTCATCCACCTGATCCATGAAGGCGCCGGGCCGACGCGCAGCGCCTTCCTCTCGTCCTTCTTCACTCTGGTCGGCACGCACGGACTGCATGTCACCTTCGGCATCATCTGGCTGATCACGCTGATGGTACAGGTGTCGATGCACGGTCTGATCGAGGCCAACCGCCGCCGCCTGATGTGCCTTTCAATGTTCTGGCACTTCCTCGACGTCGTCTGGATCGGCGTCTTTTCCTTCGTCTACCTGCTGGGAGTTCTCGGATGAGTTCGCAAGCACCTGCACATGAGGATGCCCACGAGGCTCATCACGGCCACAGCCACGGCCATCAGGCCGGCCACGGCACGTTCCGCAGCTATATGACGGGTTTCGCGCTTTCCGTTATCCTGACCGCCATTCCCTTCTGGCTGGTCATGTCAGGCGTGTTCGACAGTCCGGCGGTGACGGCGGTGCTGGTGATGGGCCTCGGCGCGATCCAGATCGTCGTCCATATGGTCTTCTTCCTGCACATGAATACCAGGAGCGAGGGCGGCTGGACGATCATGGCGCTGATCTTCACCCTCATCATCGTCGCGATCGCGCTCTCCGGATCCCTCTGGGTCATGCATCATCTCAACACCAACATGATGCCGATGAGCCCCGAAATGATGAAGAACATGCCGTGACAGTCACGAGAGGGCGGCGGCAGCGTCACCCGCAGGCTCACGCGGAGAAGTCGGAAAGACAGCGTTATCGGGTAAAACGAGCGATCTTCGCCGTCTGTCTGGTGCTGCTTGCTGCGGCACTCGCGGCACTCGGCACCTGGCAGGTTGAGCGCCTGGCCTGGAAACGCGATCTGATCGTGCGCGTCGACCAGCGTGTGCATGCGGCACCCGTGCCAGCCCCAGCACGTCCCGACTGGAACAAGATCAATGCCACTGATGACGAATATCGGCGGGTGATCGTGTCCGGGACGCTGGCGAACGACAAGGAAACGCTGGTCTATGCCTCGACCGCGCTCGGTCCGGGTTACTGGGTGATGGCGCCGCTGACGTTTGCCGACGGTTCATCGATCCTCGTCAATCGCGGATTCGTGCCGACCGACAGGCGCGACCCGGCCTCGCGCCGCGAGGGTGAAGTGTCAGGACCGGTCGAGATCACCGGTCTGATAAGGATGACGGAGCCGAAGGGATCGCTGCTGCAATCGAACGACGTCGCGGCCGACCGCTGGTATTCGCGCGACGTCGCAGCGATCGCGCAAAAGCGCGGCATTGGTACGATCGCGCCCTACTTCATCGACGCCGATGCCACTGCCAATCCCGGCGGCCTGCCCGTCGGCGGCCTGACCGTCATCGCTTTCCCCAACAACCATCTCGTCTACGCGATCACCTGGTACGGGCTGGCAGCGATGGTGCTGGCATTGCTGGTGTTCATTCTTCGCGGCGAGAGGGCCCCCGCATAATGCGGCAGTGATCGCCCTTATGAAGCAATCCGGCTGATCGCCTCGGCGAGTTGCGCTTGCGAGAAGGGTTTGCCGAGGCGGGGCAGGTCGACGATGCCTGCGCCTTCGGGAATCTCGGCGTAACCGGTTGCGAGGATGATCGGCATATCAGGCCATTCGTTGCGGATCGCCTGGGCAAGCTGCGCCCCCGTCATGCGCGGCATGGCATGATCGCAAATCACCAGGTCGACCTGCTGCTTGCGCAGGATGTCGAGTGCCTCGGAGCCCGCCATCGCCTCGAACACGGTATGGCCGAGATCCTCCAGCATCAGCGTTGTATTCATCAGGACCAGACCATCGTCATCGACGGCGACGATACGCATCTGGCGCGGCGCATTGTCCTCGCGTTGCGGCGGGTCTGCAGCGGCCTCGGTCCCCTGCTCGGCAACGGCGACCGGGAACCACAATTCGGCCGTGGTGCCTTCGCCGAGGCTGCTCTTCAGTATGAGGCGGCCGCCGGACTGGGACGCGAGGCCCTGCACCATGGAAAGGCCGAGACCGGTGCCCTTGCCGACACCCTTGGTGGTGAAGAACGGCGTGATGGCCTGCTCCACCGTCTTTGCATCCATGCCCTCGCCTTCATCGATCACCGCGATACGGACATAGCGGCCGGCCGACAGCGGGCCCTTACCTGACAGCAGCGACTCCTCGGAGGCGCGAAGCACGATCCGTCCGCCGGACGGCATGGCATCGCGCGCGTTGACGACGAGGTTCAGGATCGCCATCTCCAGCTGGTTCGGATCGGTAAGGATCGTTGGGAGCCTCACGGGGAAAGAGGTCTCGATCACGGTGAGAGGGCCGAGCGAACGGCTCAGCATATCCATCATGCCACGGACCAAGCCGGAGACGTCGATCGGCTCTATGTGCAATTCCTGCCTGCGGGAAAAAGCAAGCATGCGCTGCGTCAAGGCGGCGCCGCGCTGGGCACCCTGCATGGCATTGTCGACCAACGATGTCAGTGAGAGGTCCTGCGGCATGCGCTTCTTCAGGATTTCGAGACTGCCGAGCACAGCCATCAGCAGATTGTTGAAATCATGGGCGATACCGCCGGTCAATTGACCGATTGCCTCCATCTTCTGCGACTGGAAGAGCTCTTCGCGCGCCTGCTCCAGTGCTCGCTGGGTCTCCATCTTCTCGGTAATATCGCGAGTGATCTTGGCGAAACCGAGCACATCGCCGTCGTCGTCGCGGATGACGTCGATGACTACGCTGGCCCAAAAGCGGCTGCCGTCCTTGCGCACGCGCCAGCCTTCCCGCTCGAACCGGCCCTCGGCGCGGGCGAGGCTGAGCGCGGTTTCCGGCAAGCCGGCAGCGCGGTCCTCGGGCGTATAGAAGGTCGAGAAATGCCGGCCGATGATTTCTTGCGGTCGATAGCCCTTGATCCGCTCGGCACCGAAATTCCAACTGCTGACGTTGCCGTTGGGATCCAGCATGTAGATCGCATAGTCCGAGACGCCCTGGACCAGCCGGCGGAACTGTTCCTCGCTCTGGCGGATCGTCTGTTCAGCTGCTCTGCGTTCGCTCAGGTCGCGGGTGATCTTGGCATAGCCGATGAGCTCGCCGGAGGGATGGCGGATCGGATCGATGATCACATGCGCCCAGAAGCGGGTTCCATCCTTGCGCTGGCGCCAGCCTTCCCCCTCGAACCGGCCGTGCTCCGCCGCGGTGGCCAGCGCGCGCGCCGGAATTCCAGCGGCGCGGTCCTCTTCCAAATAGAAACGGGAAAAATGCTGGCCGAGAATTTCGGAAGGCTTGTAACCCTTAAAGCGCTGAGCGCCGGTATTCCAGCTGGTGATGATACCTTCGGGGCTCAGCATATAAATGGCGTAGTCGGTGATGGCATCGACCAGAAGGCGAAAGCGTCCCTCCTCATCTAGAGACGTATCATGTCGATTCAGCACTTCCATCGGCCCCTCTTAGTCACCAGCGCATTATAACGCAGCAGGGGTGGGATGGTTCCGATTCAGGCTCAAATTTTCAGACGGCCTTGACCTGCGGGTAGAACCTCTCGCCGACACGCTCGGCAGCGGCATAGGCCTGCGAGACGATCTCCGGCACGAGATCGATATCCGGCAGACTGCCGAGGCCGAGCGGACCGACGGCAAAGAGCCCGGCGACCGTCGAACCATCCTCGAGGAATGGCTCGCCGCGCGCATTGACCGCCAGCCCCAGCGAGAGCTCGTCCGGCTGGGCCAGGCCGGCGGAAAGCAGGCTCTGCATCAAGGGCGCTGAAAGATCCGGCGCCTGACAACGGCAATCGATGATGCGCTCGGCATGGATGACTTCCTCGGCGGCGGAACCGGCCGGCGTGAAGAACAGGCCACTCAGGCCCCGGCGGCCGGCGCGGCCGCGGCGCAGTACCGTGCGGCCTTCGGCGAGCTCGCGTTTCAGCCGCAGGTGCATGGCCTCCGGCAGGCGGTTGCGATGGCTGTCGTAGATTGCCCTGAGGTGGCGGTTGAACTGATGCTTGTCGCGAGCCGGCAGTGAACGCCAAAGCGAGCGGGCATGTTTCCTCAGGCCGTTCATCACCGATTGCCAGCTTCGCCCCGCTTCCTCCGCCTCGCGACAAGCTTGACGGATGAAGTGCACGATCTCCGGCAGGCTCTGCGGCAGCGCTTCGGCCGGGAAGACCGGGTCGGCGGAATTCGGCGTATGGCTCTGGGGCAGAAAGCCGCGCCGGGAAATGATCGTCACCTGGCCGGTGTAACCGGAATCGCGCAGCTGCAGCAGCTGGTCAACGACGCGGATGCCGCTGCCGAGCAGCACCGCATGCGGCCGCGCGACGAGGCGCTGGGCCCTGACCGGCGAAGCGTCCTGCTCACCGGCATCCGGCGCAGACAGGCCGTAACCGGTGGCGAGGATCACGGTATCAAACAGCGGATTGGCGGGATTGGCGCTTTCGAGCAGGAAGCGGTTGCCGTGGCTCCTGCGGATCGCCACGACCGGATCGTTGCAGACCTGGACGGTGATGTCCCTGCGCGCGGCGAGCGCTTCCGAAAAGCGTTGGTAGACATAATCGCTGAAGATTTCCTTCGGCACGAAGATCTGCCGGAATCCGGGGATGGCGGCCGGTACAGCGGCGCGGAAGGCGGCGTTGCTGCAGAGCCAGTCGTTGAAATCGTCATTGTCGCCGACCGAAACCGAGAGATCGCGCACACGGGTGTTGAGGATCGTCGAGGAGCGGGCTGACGCCAGCGCCTGCCCACCGCTGACGGACGAATTCGGATCGAAGAGCTGCAGGTGAAAGGGCGCGCGTACCGTCTTCATCAGCGCGATGGCCGTCATCATGCCGGAAAAGCCGCGCCCGACGATCGCAATGCGCGGTACGGCGGATATCTGCGCCGCCGCATTGGCTCTCGCGGAAAAAAGTCCCTGAACCGTCATCGCAACTCCTTTGCGGCTTTATCCGCACCGTGGGTCGATCGAGGTTTCAACGCATAAAACACCGGTTCACGCGTTGACGAGGTTCATGCGGCCATTCACAACATCTGCCGCGGCATCGGGGTCCGAACCAGCGGCCCCGCAAGGGAACTAGGGGAGCAATCACGCCCGCCCATAGTCTATCAAACTAGTAGTGTATGAAAGCGCTAAATGGCGCAGGTGGCAAGAGCTTTGTTGCCATATCTCTTCAAGCCGTTGAAACAAAACAGGCTTTTGAGATTTCCCGCAGAAATCCCAGACGAAATTTGCACCCAAGACTACGGGATTGATGTTGGAAACATCAGTTCGGCGGTGCTGCCTCGACCTCAGCTACCCTCGCCCGGATATTGCTTCGCCTTCAGCAGGCCAGCCAGATGCGCGGTGTTACGCGCCAGCATGTCGACGGCTTTCGTCACCACCTTCGGCACCTTGTCGAGATCGACGAAATTGGTGGAACCCATTGCCTCGCCGACCCAATAGGCGACCGCATTCGCCGGAATGGTGAAGCCGACGTCGTTCAGCGCCTGGAAGAGCTCGGCCGACACATGATGGGCCCCGTCCTCGTTGCCGACGACAGCAACGGCCGCGACCCTGCCATAGGAAACCATGCGGCCCTGATCGTCAGTCTCCTCGAGAAAGGCGTCCATGCGCTCGAGCGCCCGCTTGCAGACACTGGATGGCTGGCCGAGCCAGATCGGCGTTGCCATCACCAGGATATCGGCGCCCAGCACCTTGGCGCGGATATCCGGCCAGTCATCGCCGGCGCCTTCGTCGGAGGTGACGCCCGGCTTGACGTTGAAATCGGCAAGGCGAAGCACGCCGGTCTCAACGCCATGTGCCGACATCGCCTTGTCGATAAGGTCGATCATCCGGTCGGTCGAGGAGGCGTCCTTGGATTCGCTGGTCTTCAGAGTGGCGTTGAGGGCGAGAGCTTTCAGCGGCATGGATCTCTCCGTAGCGGTTGGCTGTGAGCATTCGCCTGCTGCAACCCGTTCGCCCACAGATTGTTCCCGCCCGGATGCGAGGAGACCTCACGTAAAAATAACCAACTGGTGAATTCTTTACTTGAACCCCCAAATGGAATCGGCAAAAGTGAAGGTGCTATCAATCCCTTCATGGATTTGCCGTCTTTTCGGGCCAGCGTCCGACCACACATCTATTGGAAAAAATACCGTGAGCAGCGATGCGTTAACACGCGCGACGAAGCCTTCGGCTTCGATGGCGCTTGCAACTGCGGCAGGCTGGGGCCGAGGCCTCTACACATTGGTGCGCATCACCATGATGGCCTTCCGCCACCCCTGGCAATCGGGCTTCGCGATCGGCGCCACGCTTGTCGCCTCCACCTTCCAGTTGATGATCCCGCGCCTTCTCGGCCAGGCCGTCGACCACACGCAGATGGCGATGAGCGGCGGTGCGGCGGGTCAGGCGGCACAGGACGCGCTTTTGACCACGGCATTGCTGCTGCTTGGCGCCAGCGTGCTGCGCGGCCTCTTCACTATGGTCCAGAACTATTACAGCGAAGCCGTCGGCCATCACATCGGCTATGAGTTGCGGCTGGCCTGCTACGAGAAGATCCAGCGGCTCTCCTTCAGCTTTCATGACACCGTTCATTCCGGCGACCTGATCACCGTCGGACTCCTCGATCTCGAAGGCGTGCGCATGTATTTTTCCACCGCGCTCGTCCGGATGATCCTGCTGTCGATCCTGATCGGTATCGGCGCCTATATGCTGCTGTCGACCGATATCGTGCTCGGCCTCCTGGCGCTGAGTTTCGTTCCCTTCGTCGGCTGGCGCTCCTCGGTGACGCAACTGCGGCTACGCGCCACCTGGCTCGACCTGCAGGAGCGGCTTTCGGTGCTGACCCGCATCATGGAGGAAAATCTCGGCGGTATCCGCGTCGTGCGCGCCTTTGCCGCCCACCAACACGAGATTTCGAAATTTGAGGCAGCGTCGAAAAGCGCGCTGGCGCTCGCGCATCAGCGCGTCGGCATCCGCGTCACCAATACCAGCGCCATGACCTTCTCCTTCTTCGCTGCGATGGGCCTGGTGCTCTGGGTCGGCGGCGGCAAGGTGATGTCGGGCGAGATCACCGTCGGTACGTTGGCCTCGTTTCTGACCTTCATGACCATCCTGCAGATGCCGGTGCGCCAGCTCGGTCTGATGGTCAACGCCTTTGCCCGCGCCTCCACATGCGGCTCACGCCTCTTTGCCCTTCTCGACCTCGACATCGCGATCAAGGATGCGCCGGATGCGAAGGAGCTGAACCTCACCGACGGCGTGCTGCGCTTCGAAAACGTCAGCTTCGCCTATCCGGGTTCCGAAAAGCGCACCGTGCTCCAGGATGTCTCCTTCGAAGCCCGGCGCGGCCAGACGATCGGCATCGTCGGGCCTCCGGGCAGCGGCAAGTCGACGATCGCGCATCTGATCCCACGCTTCTACGATGTCAGCGGCGGTAAGATCACGATCGACGGCCAGGACATCCGCAAGGCGACGCTGCAATCGCTGCGCCGGGCCGTGGCCGTCGTCCAGCAGGATTCCTTCCTGTTCACCACGACGATCGAAAACAACATCGCCTATGGCGACCCGTGGGCGAAGGAAGGCCGCATCGAGCGCGCCAGCGAAAGCGCCCAGTTGCACAATTACGTGCTCGGCCTTCCCACCGGTTATGGCACTGTCGTCGGCGAGCGCGGCGTTTCGCTTTCCGGCGGCCAGCGGCAGCGTCTTTCGATCGCCCGCGCGCTGATGTTGAAACCGGCAGTGATGGTATTCGACGATTCGACGGCAGCGATCGATGCGGCCACCGAGCAGCGCATCCGCAGCGCCATGCGCCGCTATGCCGCTGACCGCGTAACGATCATCGTTGCCCACCGCCTGAGCTCGCTGATGCATGCCGACCAGATCCTGTTCGTCGAAGACGGCCGGATCGTCGAGCGCGGCACGCATGCGGCGCTGCTTTCGCTCGGCGGGCGCTACAAGGCGCTCTACGACCTTCAGGTGCGGCCCGGCGACGAGGCGCCGAGCGCCTAGCAAACGGGTATGTTCCCCTCTGCTCCCAAGTGGAGAGGAACGAGTATTGACTATGCAGGCCACCGGAAGTGATGGCCGCGGGAGGAATGACATGGCCGAGGAACTGGAAACCGAGCGCCCCGACGTTCGCGAGGATGGACGCCGCCCGCCACGGGCGGTGGTCGGTTCGCATCGCGTCGAGGAGGAGATGTTCGGCAAGGCCTTCGACGGCAACATCGTCAAGCGCATCTGGATTTTCGTCCACCCCTATCGCCGTCAGGTCCTCTGGTCCGTCGTCGCCGTTCTGACCTTCACGATGATGCAGCTCACCATCCCGCTGATCATCCGCTATGCCATCGACCACGGCATGTCGCCGGGCGGCAACCATTCGGCACTGGCCTGGTCGATCGCCGCGTTCACTGTTGCCATCCTCATCAACTATGCGGCAAGCTACGCGCAGGAAACGCTGGTCGGCGGCGTGGCGGAAGATGTGCTCTTCGATATCCGCAAGGCGATGTTTTCGCATCTCCAGCGCGTTTCGCTCTCCTTCATGGATAAGACGGAGGTCGGCCGGCTGATGTCGCGCCTGCAAGGCGACGTCAACTCGATGCAGGAATTTCTCGAAACCTCGGTACTGTCAGTCGGCGACATCGTGCTGCTCTTCGGCATCATTTTCGTGATGCTCTATCTCGATTTCAAGCTGGGGCTGCTGACGCTCTCGGTGCTGCCGGTGCTCTTCATCGTCCGGCTGTTCTGGCTGCCGCTCGCCCGCAAATCCTTCATGGCGGCGCACGAGACCAATTCGATTGCCGCCGGCGCGCTCGCCGAAGCGATCCACGGCGTGCGTGCCGTCCAGAGCATGGACAGGCAGGGCGTCAACTTCACGCTCTACGACGACAAGGCGCGTGCCAACCTCAAGACGCATTTGACGGCGGCGCGCTATGCGCAGGTTATGGTGCCGATCGTCGACAGTCTGACCGGCGTGGCGATGGCGCTCGTCGTCGTCGTCGGCGGCGCCCGCGTTCTCAACCAGGCGCTCGATGTCGGCGTGCTCGTCGCCTTCCTGTTCTACATTCAGCGCTTCTTCGACCCAATCCGTTCGCTGACACTGCAATATTCGGTGATGCAGCGTGCCATGGCTTCCGGCCAGCGGCTGACCGAAGTGCTCGACGTGCCTGTCGACATCAAGGATGCGCCTGGTGCCACGGCGCTATCGCGCGACATGGACGGCTCGGTGGAATTCAAGGACGTCGTCTTTGGCTACAATCCGAAGCATCCGGTGCTGAAGCATGTCAGCTTCAAGGTCAATCCCGGCGAGACGGTGGCGCTGGTCGGGCCGACGGGGTCCGGCAAATCGAGCTGCATGTCGCTGATCCATCGCTTTTACGATGTACAGCAAGGCCAGGTGCTGGTTGGCGGCCACGATGTGCGCGCACTGACGCAGGATTCGCTCGGTGCACAGATCGCCATGGTGCTGCAGGAGCCCTTCCTCTTTACCGGGACCGTTTTCGAGAACATCCGCTACCACAAGCTGGAGGCGACGCGCGAACAGGTGATCGAGGCGGCCAAAGCCGTCGGCGCGCACGACTTCATCATGCGTCTGCCGGAGGGTTACGATAGCGTTCTCGGCGAGCGCGGCGGCAATCTTTCGCTCGGCCAGCGCCAGCTTTTGAGCTTTGCTCGTGCGCTGGTGGCGGACGCGAAGATCCTCGTGCTCGACGAAGCGACCGCCAATATCGACAGCTATACCGAGATGCTGATCCAGAAGGCACTGGTAAAGCTGCTCGAAAACCGCACCGGCCTCGTCATCGCCCACCGGCTTGCGACGATCCGCGAGGCAGACCGCATCATCGTGCTGCAGAACGGCGAAATCATCGAAAGCGGCGACCACCGTCAGCTGATGAAGAACGGCAAGCTCTACTCCAAGCTCTATAACCTCAATTACGCCTCCTTCGACGATATTCCCGAAGAGGTGCTGGAAGACACGACGGCGACGCAATCTGCGACCTAGCGCATCGGCCCGAAAATCGGAATCGATTTTCGAAAAGCACGATGAGTAGATTCAAAGTGTTAGAACATCTTTTGTGCGTCCGTGAGGACGCACGGCGCTCTAATCCCCGATGACATGCATTAACGCCTGTCGCAAAGTTTGAACGAACAAACGACTTGCTGCCGCATTTGCCTCTTATCCGGGGCAAGTGCCACTGAGGAGAATATTATGAAGAGAGTTATTAGCAGCCTGTTGATCGCCACGGCCCTTGTTGGATCGGCCATTCAGCCTGCTGCCGCGCGTGACCACCGTCATCACGATAACACCGGCCGCATCATCGCCGGCGGCGTTGCCGCAGGGGTTGTCGGCGGGCTCATTGGCGGCGCGATCGCCAATGGCGGCGGCCCTCGCTATGTCGATGAAGGCCCTCGTTACGTAGAGAGCCCCCGCTATGTCGAGCCCCAACCGAGATGCTGGTATGAGGACCGCGATGTCCGCAACCGCTATGACGGCGGCTATCACGCCGAAACTGTACGCGTCTGCGAATAACGGGTTGATAAACTCGCCACACGAGCGGCGTGACCGATCATTCGTCGCCGCTCATATTCGTTCCCCCTCAGCCGAGGTTGCGTCCAGCGGCCTCGGCAATCACTATTGCCCGCGGTTATCCCCTTATCGAAAAAATCTCGTTGCCATGCGATCGCTTGTCATCCGGCTGTCAGAGACGATCAATAGCTGAAAGCCAATGAATGATGGTTCAGTGAACGGCGCCAAGGCGCCGAAGAAAGAACGCATGCGCTTCGTCAGCGCCGAGCAGGTCGCGCAATTGGCGGGCGTTTCGCGCTCCGCGGTCTCGCGCACATTCACGCCGGGTGCCAGCGTCGCTCCGACGACGCGCGAAAAAGTGCTGCGAGCGGCGCAGGAGCTCGGCTACCACGTCAACGACCTGGCGCGCGGCGTGCTTGCCAACCAGAGCCGCCTTGTCGGCATCGTCGCAACACGGCCGGAAGTGGGTTTTCGTGCGCATCTGGCGGCAGCACTGGCCAAAGCCCTGATCAAACGCGGCAGCATCCCGATCCTGATCAACACCGGCCAGACGGAAGAAGAGCTGCTCGCCGCCCAGAAGATGCTGATCGGCCACCGCGCCGAGGCGATCATCATCCTGTCCGGCTCGCCGCCGGCGAGTTTCTTCGAACTTGCACAGCGAAACGGCCAGCCGCTCGTCGTGATCGGCCGTTCGGAACCCGACGCCGACCATGTGCGTGCCGGCAACTCCGAAGCCTCCCGCAAGGCGGCGACGGCCTTTTACGAAAGCGGCAGACGGCGGCTGGCAGTCATCGGCTCCCACACGGGAACGCCTGCTATCATCGAGCGCGAAAGCGCCTTCCTGTCGACGGCCGAGTCGCTTGGTGTATCCGTCGTCGTCGGACGCGGCGGCGACTGCGACTATGACGGCGGTGTTGCGGCCGCACGCGCACTCTTCTCGGAGACAATAACGCCCGACGCCGTTTTCTGCGCCAACGACCAGATCGCCTTCGGACTGATGGATGTCGTGCGCCTGGAAGCGCGGCTGCGTATCCCCGCGGACGTCGCCGTCATCGGCTTCGACGACGTGCCGGAATCCGCCTGGCTGAACTACAGGCTCACCACCTTCCGCCAGGATCCGCTGACCATGGCGCAGCGCGCCGTCGAGCTGATGGAGCGGCGGCTTGAAAATCCCGATGCGCCTCCTGGTTACGAACGCGTCATTCCGGAACTCGTCATCCGCCAGAGCTTCAGACCCTGACACTTGCCCCACGGCTTTTCGCAGGCGCCATCCTGTGGCAAGAAGGGGCATGACGCTTTATTTGCCGCATGTCGTTGTCCCAAAACCGCTGCACAGTTTTGGGCGACATGCATTGGGGGAGGAAGATCGCCTGAGATGAAAGGAATCCGCCAGCTCGCCGAGCATCTCGATATTTCGATCGGAACGGTGTCCCGTGCGCTGAACGGCAAGCCCGACGTCAACGATGAAACGCGCCGGCGCGTGCTCGCCGCCGCCGAAGAGCTCGGTTACGTCGCCAACCAGTCGGGCCGCAGCCTCCGCCAGGGCATGACAAATGTGATCGGGCTGATGCTCGAAGTGAGCCGCGAGACGGTCGAAAACAGCGACGACTTCTTCCTTGGCGTCACCGACGGGCTGCAGAGCGTCTTTTCCCGTCACAAGCTCGATCTTGTCATGCTGCCCTGCCCCGATGACGAGGACCCGCACGAATATCTGAAGCGCATGGTGGCGCGCCGGCTTGTTGACGCGCTGATCATCTCGGCGACGCGACGCACCGACCGGCGCATCGAGCTGCTGGAAAAGGCCCGCATCCCCTTCGTGACGCTCGGGCGCAGCGCGTCGGGCGGCAGCTACACCTGGATGGACCTCGATTTCGAGGGCGTGGCGTCGCGCGGCGTCGACCGGCTGGTCGCCAAAGGCCATCGGCGGATCGCTGTGGCTGTACCCTCCTCCGACATCAATCTCGGCTACCTCTTCCTCGACGCTTACCGCCAGACGCTGCAACGGCATGATATCCCCTTCGACCCGGCCCTCGTCATCCGGGTCAAGTCGAGCGAACAGGGCGGCTATCAGGCCGGCCACGAATTGCTGATGATCGAGCAGCGCCCGACGGCGATCATCCTGATCCATGAACTGATGGCGATCGGGCTTTACCGACGGCTTTCCGAGGCCGGCGTCGTGCCCGGCCGCGACCTCGCCGTCGTCGGTTTCCGCGAGGAGCCGCGCACGCATTTCCTGCAGCCGACGCTGACGTCCTTTCGCATGTCGCTGCGCGATCTCGGCGCGCAGCTCGGCGAAACCCTGCTCGCCACCATGCCGGCCTATGCCGATCACTATCCGCAGGGTGCCCGCAACAGGATTTGGCCGCTGGAACTCATTCCGGGCGAAAGCGACGCTTTCACTCTGACAACCTGATGCCCTTTGCGTCGATTTGTTTAGCGGCTTGCATCAGACCCGGCTTGGAGCAGCCTGCTCCCTGCTCGACAGCTGATGCGTAACGAAAAAGACCAGAAGGGCTCCGGCCGCCAGGCAGGCGGACAGGAAGAACATCGGCGCGATCGTGCTGCCGCTCGCTTCCTTGATCCAGGGCACAACGTTTTGGGCGACGAAACCGCCGAGATTTCCGACCGAATTGATGGCCGCAAGGCCGGCTGCGGCACCCGCACCCTTGAGGAAACGTGAGGGCAGGCTCCAGAACACCGGCTGTGGAGCGAAGATCCCGGCAGCAGCGACGCAGAGGAAGGCGAATTGCAAACTGTGGTTCGGAATGAGCGCCGAGAGCAGCAGGCAGGCAGCGCCGATGAAGGCAGGAACGACGATATAGGGCGTCTTCGATTGCGCCTTGTCGGCCATGGCGGGAACGACATAGAGCGCGATCGCGACCAGCACCCAGGGAATGATGTTGAGAAAACCGTTCACCGTGTTGCTGACGCCGAAGGCCTTGACGATGGTCGGCAGCCAGTAGCTCAGCCCATAGGCCGAAAGCGGAAAGGCGATATAGCAGAGCGCCATTAGCAGCACGCGTGGGTCGATGAGCGCCTTGAAGCCGTTTCCGGCATTCTCGCCCATGCCGGAATTTTCCGAGGCGAGCCTTCGTTCCAGCCACTTCTTCTCCTCGCCGCTCAGGAAGCTTGCGTTTTCAGGCCGGCCGGGAAGATAGAAGAAGGTGACGATGCCGGCGATGACTGCGGGAACACCCGTCGCCAGGAATACCCACTCCCAGCCGGCAAAGCCGTAGAGACCGTCGAGATCGAGCAGCACGCCGCCGAGCGGCGCACCGACGGCATTGGCGATCGCACTGAAAATCATGAACAGCCCGACCATCCTGCCGCGATAGACCGAAGGGAACCACAGCGTCAGCAGATAGAGGACGCCGGGAAAGAAGCCGGCTTCGCAGACGCCGAGCAGGAAACGCAGGATATAGAACATCGTCGCGTTCTGCGTGAAGGCGAGCGCGATGGTGACGATGCCCCACGAGACCAGGATGCGCGCGAACCAGACACGGGCGCCGAGCCTGTCGAGGAAGAGGTTGCTCGGCACCTCGAAAAGAAAATAGCCGATGAAGAAGAGCGAAGCGCCGAGGCCATAGGCATATTCGCTCATTCCGAGGGCATCGACCATCTGCAGCTTGGCGAAACTGACGTTCTGCCGGTCGATATAGGCGATGAGATAAAGGATGCCGAGAAAGGGCATCAGCTTCCAGGTGATTTTAGAGATCAGCCGCTTCTCGTCGACCATAAGTATCCTCCGATATGACCATGCTTCGTCACGGCGTAGATAGAGCGGCCAGCCGATAATCAATTGCGCGTTGCATTTTCTGGGATGGGCCGCGACGGGATCATATGGCCGCACCCGCACACCGGGTGCGGCCTGTCTTTAAATCATTCAGCAGCGGCAACAGCCGCGCGGCGGCCGATCGTTGCCTGGGTCAGCGCGAAAGCTGAGAAGGCGCAGAGCGCAATGCCGGCGGCCATCGGAACGGCAGTACCGTCGAAGAAGACGCTTGATATGACCATGGCGACGGCGGCGATCACGAAGTGCAGCGTGCCCATCAGTGACGAGGCCGTGCCGGCGATCTCGCCGTGATCCTCAAGAGCGAGCACCGCGCTCGTCGGGATGACGAGGCCGAGGAAGCCGTAGCCGATGAACAGGAAGGTCGCCAGGACAGGCAGCTGATTGAAGCCAGAGGCCATCACCACCGCCATCACCACCATCGCAAGCGCATAAGCGCTGACCGCAATCCGCATGACGCGCACCAGGCCGAAACGCTCGCCCAGCCAGCCTGTGGCCTGCGATACCGCAAAGAAGGACACGGCGTTGATCGAGAAGGCGAAGCTGTATTGCGTCGGCGTCAGCCCGTAATGCTGGATCAACACGAAGGGCGAGTTGGCGAGATAGACGAGGAAGCTCGAAATGCCGAGGCCGCCGATAAAGGTCAGCGTCAGGAAATTGCGGTCGGTGAGCAGCAGGCGATAGGCCGCCATGGCGCTTCTCAGACCGCTGCCGCTGCGTTCGTTCGCCGAACGGGTTTCCTCCAGCTGGGTCGCAAGCAGGACGAGGCCGATGAAGGCGGCAATCGTCACGGCCCAGAATACACCGCGCCAGCCGTAGAACTCGATGACGGCGCTGCCCGTCAGCGGCGCCAGGATCGGCGAGATCGAGAAGACCAGCATCAGCAGCGACATCAGGCGCGCGGCCTGCACGCCGGTGTGCATGTCGCGGACGATGGCGCGCGGAATGACCATGCCGGCGGCGCCGCCAATACCCTGAACGAAACGGAAGGCGATCAGCGTTTCGATATCGGTGGCCAACGCGCAGCCGATCGAGGCGACGGCGAAGAGGCCGATGCCGAGATAGAGCGGCAGCTTGCGGCCCCACATATCCGACAGCGGCCCATAGACAAGCTGGGCGAGCGCAAAGGAGATGAAGAAGGCAAGAAGGGTTAGCTGTGTGACGTTATTATCGGCATGCAGGTCCTGGCCGATGGACGGCAGTGCAGGCAGATACATGTCGATGGCAAAGGGCCCGATGGCCGACAGAAGGCCGAGAATGAGGGCAATGCGAAAGAAGGGAGCCGTCATAATGGTGATCTTTCATAAAAGCGCGGCGGAGGTACCGGATCGTCGCTCCGCTACATTGCTCTTAGAGCGCCGTGCGTCCTCTCGGATGCACAAGGACACTCCAACTCTTTGAATTTACGCATCGTGCTTTCCGGAAATCGGAACCGATTTTCGGGCCGATGCGCTAGGGTTCAATGATGATCGTTCGCGCGAAGACGAAGTTGGGAGCTTATATCTTCAGCGCAACCAGGACTGTCAACAAATTTGGACACAGATGTAAAATTAGACGCCATTGTCTAAAACGTCAAGACGTCTTATCTTCGCTATCATGAAAGATCGCATGACACCGGCAGCCCGAATGACAGGGCATACGCAGCGCGGACAATGCGCCAAACGCATGTCGATCCTCGATGCCGCGGCCGACGTATTCTGCCGCCAGGGTTTTGCCGGTACCAGCATCGACGAGATCGCCGCCGTCGCCTGCGTATCCCGCCAGACGATCTACAATCACTATCGCGAGAAAGAAACGCTGTTCGTCGCCGTCGTCGAAGACGTCATGAACCGCGCCAACGCGATGCTGTTCTCCGTGCTTTCGACCTTTCCCGATCGCGCCGACCATCTGGAGGATGACCTGACGGCCTTCGCCGTGCGCCTCAATAAGAATTGCATCTGCAACCACGACGGAAAATTTCTGCGCAAGCTGGTGCAGACGGAAGGCGAGCGATATCCGCACCTCTTCGAAAGCTGGCGCCAGCAGGGGCCAGGCAAGCTGATCACCGCACTGTCAGCACTTTTAGCTCGGCTTGCCCATAAGGGGGCGCTCGCCATTGACGACTACGACGTCGCCGCCCGGCAGTTCGTAGCACTCGGCAATGCCGACCTGCAGATGATGATCCTTCTCGGGGGCACGCCCACCGATGAAGAACTCGAAAAGGCGGCGCGCAACGCGGTTCGCACCTTTCTCAAGGCCTATGGCAGGCCGGAGGTAGATACGACCGGGCATCTGCCGCAGCTCGCAGCCATACCAGGCTGACCAGGCCTTTCCGATAAAGCCAGCCGATCAGGCAAAGACCGTCATCTGTGAGGGTACGACCGCGAACATGCCGACGCGCCGCGCGGCAAGATATTTCACCAGCTGCTCGACAACCGAAGGCATGACCGGCTTCTGGACCACGCCAACCGCGCCCTTGACGCCATCGGCGACCACTTCGGGATTGCCCGTCATGAAGACAACGGCAATGCCATGCTCCTGCGCCAGCCGTCGGCCGATCTCGGGCCCGGTCGGGCCGTCGGCGAGATTGACGTCGACGAAGGCGATATCGGCAAGCGGCGCCAGCCGCAACGCCTGTTCACAATCATTCGCAAGGCCGGCGACCTGCATGCCCATGGCTTCCACCGTCGCCTCGAGATCCAGGGCGATCAGGAATTCATCTTCAACGATCAATACTCTCTGTTTCATGAGGTCATCTCGTTGCCAGCGCCGCACGACATTGGTGGCCATGATACGTCCCCTTGGTTACGCCGATACTTCTAAGGAGGGATCCGCTCCGACAGCCTATCCCACGCGAAACTCATGGTGGTAACGGGCAATTCCACAATATGTTCCGCGGTGGAACGTGATTCTTTGGATTTAAGATATTGTTAACGTTGATAAATTCTTAAACCGGCTGAGGAGAAACCGGATCATCCTCAATCTCACGCGAGCCGGCTCGATGGGAGAATTACAAGACGATATAATTATTTCTCCCTTTTGGGGCCAGAATCTGAAGCGCATTGCCAGTAGATACTAATTCTTTGGTAGTATTTTCGAACTCATATTGGGAATACTTCACTGGAAGATAGAGAAATATCGTTTGCATGCCGGCTCTAGCGCGATCGTCATTTACTGAAGTCTTTGTAAGTGCGCGGCAAAATCGGAGCTCTTCCAAAAACCCTACCTGCTAGGGTCGGGCCAAGCCCGCCGGGCGTATTCCAACCTCCCGTCTCCTGCGGGACGAATGTGCGCGCTAGTGGTGTTCTAATGCATGTAATTGTATGGTCTTTCGGCGCGTGTCGGTCCGCCTCCCTCAGCGCCGGTTCGAAGGACGCCGACGAAGAATTTGGATCGACAACCGAACGGACGACGGTGATCCATCCGCCCGACGAGTCACCCACACCAAGTCTCTTCTCGTCGTCGTCGATGAAACGATCCCCGTATTGTTCTGCGTTCAATGACCCGACAGAACGAGCGTCTGAACCGGCAGGAGCAGCGCTTGAATTCGCAGAATCATCGCATGTACAAGTCCAACGGCGTCGACCATATGAAGGGCAAACCACCTGACCTTGCCAATGTTTGGATCGGCGAGCGCGTCGTGATTGTTGGTATATGCGTTGGCGATGCAACTGCTTCCAGGCGGCACGCCATTGAGCCCTCCCGGATAAAGTGGCTGCAGAAAGACGGTCAGGGTGCCAGGCTGCGCCGTCTGCTGAACGTCGATGAGTTGATCCGTCGCGCGCAATTGTCCGGCCGCGATAACCTCCTGCACGTCGGTCACGACCATCGGAATGATTGTAAACGGCTTTCCGATGCAGGTTGCTTCGGCGATCATCCCCTTTTTCATGACCTGCGCTTCGATCTGGCCGAAGCCGGCGATCAGTGTGCTTTGTCCAGCGCCTTCTGGCACAAGGATCCCGGCAGGACGCAACATTGCATTGACGACGTCCCCGCGACGCAGCGTAAACTGTTGCACAGTACCCGCGACGCCGGCCCTTACGATGGTCTTGTCGAGTTCGACCTGCGCCTGCGCCAGGGCCGCTTCGGCGCTTGCTCTTTGAGCTGGCAACTGCACGGCGATCTGTGTCTCCAGGGTCAGCTTTTTCGCCACCGTTGCATCCAGCGCTCCCTTGCGGCCGTCGATCGTCGTCGCTAGGCGTTCGACCTCGCGCCTGGCGACAGCGTTGTTCGTCAGGAGCTGCGCCTTCATCTCGTATTCGTCGACTGCCGTCTGGTAGGCACCCTGCGCCTCTTTGATCTGGCCATCGACCCCTATAAGCTCGGTCTGGGTCACCTTTATTCCGGCCTCGACTTCTGCGACGCGCCGACGGGCCGTCTCCCGCGCCGCCTGCTGTTCGGAATTATCGAGCCTGAACAGTGGCGATCCGGCCTCGACCTTCTGGTTCAGCCCGATGAAAACTTCCTCTACACGTCCGGTTGCCTCCGGCATGATCGTGACGGTTCGAAATATCGCGGTGGCAGTCTGGGCTGATGGATGGAAGTAGAAAATCATCGTAATCAGCGAAACGGTCAGAAGAAGGCAGGCGGTGATCCCCCATCGGAGTTCGTACCACACCGTATAAAGCGTGATGTCGCGGCCGATCCGCTTTCCCTGACCGTAGCGCCGGAACAGATAATCGGGGAGGATCGTCAGCATTGAGCAGAGAAGCAACTCAAACATTCAGATATCCTCTCCATGTACGCTGGTCTTGGGCGGTGACGGTATTGGCTCTGCTTCCGCAGTATCTTCCGCTATCAGAGCAGGATCGCCTGTCGTTTCAGCCTGGCGGCCGGAGAGTTTGCCGAGAGACTGGGCGATTGAGTAGAGCGGCGTGGAGAAGTCGGGAATCTGAATAAAGGCCAGAAGCAGCCCGGCAATCCAGAAAAGATGGTTGTGGGTGAACAGTGAGATGAGCGCCAGGACGGCCACGATCTCCATCTGCACCTTGTTCGTACGGTGGGCTCTGCGTTCGGGAAGGGCGTGCAATTGGAAGTACAGATTTCCAACCGCGAGCACGGCCACCAGCAGAAAGACAACGACGACAACGAAAAGGTAGTCCGTATGTCCGGGCGAAGTGATGAAAATCGGCAGGTGCTCGATTGCCGCTGGATGAACTGATTGCTCCATTGCTACCACCTAGAGAAAAAGAGTGAAATGCGCCGTCGTCGAGAGCGTCTTAGATTTCTTTTGCCAGTGCCGCGACCAACTCCTCGTACATGCTACGGCGCTCGCCACGCGTCGGATCTATCGAGGCCTCCCACCTGGCGAGCTCGGGTTTTGCTTCTGCAAAGTCCATTGTGCCGGAAACTGGCGCGTAGCAGCGGCCACGCCTTCGTCCATATTTCACTCCCAAGGCGACGACACGGACACGTTTGCTTCTCTGATGTAGGGAGACGATGGCGTGGTTGTGGAGTATGTTACTGTATCATACGGGTTCGATGACTGTCTCCAGGGCGATTGGGGGCCCCGACGAGGCACCGCGACGGCCGGGAGTTCGCTGGAAAGCGACCTGATTTCCTGCTCAATGTCCTCACGGAATTGCAGATGCCGACTTGGCAGCCCGCCGATCTTGAGCACGTTATTGGTCGCAAGGCGGGGACGATGGTTCCTTATGCCGTCGGCGCCAGAGCGGCCATAACGGCGCTGAACCCTGCAGTTTCCCTTTGATCAACCAACCATTCGCATCCATTGCCGCACGAGACGGCGGCGATTCTCTCTGAGTCGCCGGGCTGCCAATGAGTCGGAGATATGCGGCCGCTATAAGCGGTCGTGTCGATCAGCCCTTGGCCTTCACCAGTACCGGTTGGCTGCGGTAGTCGGCCGGAAACAGCGACTTCAAGTTCTCGATTTTCGGAAGGTCGTTGTAGACGATATAAGGATAGGTCGGATTAAGCGTCAGGAAATCCTGATGATAGGCCTCGGCGGGATAGAAGCCGGCGGCGTCGGACACCTTGGTGACGATCGGCTGCGGAAAGACATGCGCCTTGTCGAGCTGGCTGATATAGCTCAGGGCGACCTTGCGCTGTTGCGGATCGGAAACGAACAGCGCCGAACGATATTGCGTTCCCTGGTCCGGACCCTGGAAATTCAGCTGCGTCGGGTTGTGCGCCACAGAGAAGAAGATCTGTAGCAACTTGCCGTAGCTCACCTGTTTCGGATCGAACTTCACCTGGACGGATTCGGCGTGACCCGTCGAGCCGGTGCTGACGGTTTCATACTGCGCCGTTTTGGCGTTGCCTCCGGCATAACCGGAGACGGCGCTCTCAACGCCCTTCACGTGCTGGAAGACGCCCTGGACGCCCCAGAAACAACCTCCGGCGAAAATGGCGGTCTCGGTGCCTGGCCCGGCCACCTCGTCAATGGCCGGCGGCGGGATGACGACGGCATCCTCGGCCGCACCCGCAGCACACACGCCGAACGAGAATAGAGTGGCAGCAAGGAGCGCGGTAATGCTCCTGCGGTGGGAAGACGTGGACATGGCGCTACCTCCTGCGATCGCCCAAATCCTTGCTCATCCTAGCAAAAGCCGCAAATCACAAGGCGGTCACTCACGCCGATGTGACAGCTGGACGAAAGCGCCTGTGCGAAGATGAAACAGCGCTCAACTTCAGTTGACAATCTCGCGAGGAGTGAGGAGAGTGCCCGCCGGTCAGAGCCAGCATTTCCGGGGGGAACCTATGTCCGTGCGCTCGTTCTTCGCTTTCGCGACAATCGCATTTTCCACGATCGCCATCAGCTTTTCCGCCGCCGCTGCGGACACCAAGCGCGACATCCAGACGATTAAGGACGCCGATTTCTTCGGCTTCGATCTTCGCACCGAGCAGAACGTCTCGCTCGATCAGTGCAAGACATCCTGCATCGGCGACAAGAGCTGCAAGGCCTTCACCTACAATCCCAAGGTGAAATGGTGTTTCCTGAAATCCGATTTCAAAACGATGAACGCTTTCCCCGGCGCCATCGCCGGCAAGATCGTCGAAACGGCCGGCCAGCAGGAGCGGGATATTGGCGCTGCGCCGCGGCTGACCTTCCTGACGAACGATCTCATCCAGCAGGCCCACGACTTCAAGGATAATCTGACCCTGGCCGACGACCAGCAGGGCCAGGGCGCCGACAGCCTGACGGCCAATGCCCGCATTGACCTCACTGCCAACAATCTGGCCGACGCGCTGAAGTCCTTCCATGGCGCGCTGTCGATCACACCTGACGACGCCGATCTCTGGCTCGAAACCGCCCGCGCCGCAGCCTCGCTCGGCAGCGCCGAGAGCAACACGACCGGCCAAGCCGTGCTCGACGCGCTGAACGGCTACGAGCTGACGCGCACCACCGCCAAACGCGCCGAGGCGCTGGCCGTGCTCGCCACTGCACTGGAGCGGAATGCCAACTACCGCCCGGCGCTCGATGCCTACAAGGCGAGCCTGGCGCTTGTCGGCGCCAAAGATGTGCAGGCGGCCTACCTGCAGCTGAAATCAACGCAGGGCTTCCGCGTCACGGAACACACGGTCGATGCCGACAGCGCCACGCCGCGTGCCTGCGTCACCTTTTCCGAGGCGCTGGTCAAAACCACCGACTACACGCCCTTCGTGACGCTGAACGGCGAAGCACCAAAGGCGCTCGAGGCCAAGGACAAGCAGATCTGCGTCGAGGGGCTGACGCATGGTCAAACCTACAAGATCGCCTTCCGCACCGGCCTGCCGTCGGCCGTCGACGAGGTGCTGGAAGCACCTGTCAGCGTCGACGTCTACATCAAGGACCGTAGCCAGATCGTGCGTTTCACCGGCGACAGCTTCGTGCTGCCCTCGACGGCGCGCCGCGGCATCCCGATCGTCTCGGTCAATATGACCTCGGCCAACTTGAAACTCTACCGCATCGGCGATCGCGCCATCGCGCCGCTGCTGACCAATTCGCAGTTCCTGTCCCAACTCGACGGCTACAGCGCCCAGAACATCCAGGACCAGAGCGGCGAACTCGTCTGGCAGGGCTCGATCGACATCGCCAACGAACTCAACAAGGACATCGTCACCAGCTTCCCGGTCGACGAGGCGCTGCCCGAGCGCAAGCCCGGCATATATGTGATGACCGCAACGGCGGCAAACGGCCCCGCGCAGGAGTGGGATTCGCAGGCGACGCAATGGTTCCTGGTCTCCGATATCGGCGTCACCACCTATGCCGGTACGGACGGGCTCAACGTCTTCGCCCGCTCGCTCGCCTCGGCCAAGCCGATCGCAGGCGTAGAGCTGCAGCTGCTCGCCAAGAACAATGAAGTGCTCGGCACTGCCACGACCGACGAAAACGGCCGCGCCACCTTCACTGCCGGCCTGATCCGCGGCACGGCGGCGCTGACGCCAGCCGTCATTACCGCCAAAAACGGCACGTCGGACTACGTCTTCCTCGACATGACGCGCGCCGGCTTCGACCTCTCCGACCGTGGCGTGACGGGCCGCGCAGCACCCGGCGCGATCGACGTGCTGACCTTCACCGAACGCGGCATCTACCGCGCCGGCGAGACGGTGCATGCGCAGGCGCTCGCCCGCGACACCGATGGCAACGCCATCGAGAACCTGCCGCTCACTTTCATCTTCAGCCGCCCCGACGGTGTCGAAGACCGGCGGATCGTCAGCCAGACCAGCAATCTCGGCGGCTACTCCATCGATTTCCCGACCCAGGAAAACGCCATGCGCGGCACCTGGACGATGAACATCTATACCGATCCCAAGGGCAGCGCGATCGCCACCAAGAGTTTCCTCGTCGACGATTTCGTCCCCGATCGCACCGACATGGAGATCAAGACCGAGGCCAAGGAAGTCGGTCCGGACACGCCGGCGACGATCACCGTTTCGGGCAAATATCTCTACGGCGCCCCAGCCGCCGGCCTGACGCTCGAAGGCGACGTCGTCGTCAAGCCGACGCGCGAGAGTGCGGCCTACAAGGGCTTCCTCTTCGGCCTCGCCGACGAAGAGGCGAGCGAGGATTCGCGCCTGCCGATCGACGGCCTGCCGGAACTCGACGAGAACGGCGAAGCCTCGACCGACCTGACCATCAGCGACCTGCCGGCCACGACGCAGTTGCTCAACGCTACTGTCTATATGCGCATGCAGGAGGCGGGCGGCCGCGCCATCGAGCGCTCCTTGACCATTCCGGTGAAGAACCAGGGCGCTTCGATCGGCGTTAAGCCGGAATTTTCCGACGATCTGCCGGAGAATTCGATCGCCAACTTTACGGTGATCAGCGTCAAGGCCGACGGACAGAAGCAGGAGACGAAGGGCCTGCGCTGGAAATTCTATAGCCTCAACCGCGAATATCAGTGGTATCGCGAGGGAACCGCCTGGAAATACGAGCCGGTCTACACCGCCGAGCAGGTCTCCAACGGCAGCGTCGACGCGACGATGGACGGCGGCAAGATCTCCGTTCCGGTGACCTGGGGCCGCTATCGCCTCGAAGTGGAAAGCCCCGATGCCGACGGCCCGACCTCCAGCGTCGAATTCGACGCCGGCTGGTTCGTGACATCGACCTCGACGGAAACGCCCGACGGGCTTGAGATCGCCCTCGACAAGGACAGCTACAAGATCGGCGACACCGCCAAGCTGAAAGTCACCTCGCGCTATGGCGGCGAGCTGATGGTGACGGCCGGAACCGAAAAGCTGGTTGCCGTACAGAACGCCACGATCGGCGAGACCGGCGGCGAGGTCGATATCCCGGTTACATCAGACTGGGGTGCCGGTGCTTATGTGACCGCAACGCTCTTCCGCCCCGGCGACGCGCAGGACAGCCATATGCCGATGCGCTCGATCGGCATCAAATGGCTGAAAGTCGATCCTGAACAGCGCGCGCTGCAGGTGACGCTCGACACGCCCGAGAAGATGCTGCCGCGCGGACCGTTGAATATCGGCCTGCAGGTGGCTGGCGCCGGCGCCAACGAGGACGCCTACGTGACGGTTGCTGCCGTCGATGTCGGCATTCTCAACCTGACGCGCTACGAACCGCCGAACCCGGAGGACTGGTATTTCGGCCAGCGCCAGCTCGGTCTTGAAATCCGCGACCTCTATGGCCGCCTGATCGACGGCTCGCTGGGTGCGACCGGCAAGCTCAGGACCGGCGGTGATGGCGGCGCCATTGCGCTGCAGGCAAGCCCGCCGACGCAGAAGCTCGTCGCCTTCTTCTCCGGGCCGGTGAAGCTCGACGCCGAAGGCAAGGCCAATGTCTCCTTCGACATTCCGCAATTCAACGGCACGGCGCGTGTCATGGCCGTCGCCTGGTCGAAATCGGGCGTCGGCCACGGCGTCAAGGATGTCATCATCCGCGATCCCGTCGTGGTGACCGCAAGTCTGCCGAAGTTCCTCTCCCCCGGCGACAAGGCCAATCTGCGCCTCGACATTGCCAATACCGATGCGCCGGCCGGCGACTACAAGCTGCAACTGACCGGTAATGATGCGGTCGGCATCGAGGAAGCTTCTGCCTCGCAGACGATCCGCCTCGAGGCCGGCGCGAAATCCGAACTGACGCTTTCGCTCATCGGCAAACAGCCGGGCGCCGGCAGCGTCTCGATCAACCTCTCCGACGCTTCCGGCCTTTCACTCGACCAGACGGTCGATGTGCCGGTGCGCCCGGCTTCCTTGCCGATCACCGAACGCAGGGTGCTGGCGCTGAAGCCGGGGGCAAAGCTCACCGTCGACAAGAACCTGCTGGCCGACAGCGTGCTGCCGGGTGCCTCGATCAGCGTCAATGTCACCCGTTCGGCCGCCTTCGATATTCCCGCCCTGCTGATGACGCTCGACCGCTATCCCTTTGGCTGCGCCGAGCAGACCACCAGCCGAGCGCTGCCGCTGCTCTATCTCGCCGAAGTCGCAAAGCAGGCGGGTATGGAAAACGACGACGACGTGCATAAGCGCGTACAGGACGCGATCTACCGCGTGCTTTCCTATCAGGCCTCTGCCGGCAGTTTCGGCCTCTGGGGACCGGATTCGGGCGATGTCTGGCTCGATTCTTATGTCACCGATTTCCTGACGCGGGCCCGCGAAATGAAATACGACGTGCCGGAAAGGGCTTTCGTGCAGGCGCTCGAAAACCTGCAGAACACCTTGTCCTACACCACCGACATCAAGGGCCAGGGCGATCAGATCGCCTATGCCATCTACGTCCTTGCTCGCAACAAGAAGGCTGCGATCAGCGATCTGCGCTATTATGCCGATACGATGATCAATGACTTCCCGACGCCGCTCGCCAAGGCGCATATCGCCGCCGCATTGGCGCTCTACGGTGATGCGCAGCGCTCGAAGAATATCTTCCTCGACGCGCTGCAGATGTCGGAGCAGTCGATGGTGTCACGCGTGAACCTGTCGCGTACCGACTATGGCACGATCCTGCGCGACGGCGCGGCGATCCTGGCGCTCGCCGCCGAAAGCCGGCCGGTACCGCCGGTCATCCCGGAACTCGCCAAGGCGGTCGGCAAGGAATGGGAGCGCAGCAAATATAAGAGCACGCAGGAAGAAACCTGGATGCTGCTTGCCGCGCGCGCCATCCAAGGCGGTGACGACGGCCTGAAGGTCGATGTCAATGGGGCCGCGCACACCGGTGCCTACATGGCACGCATGACCGGCGATGCCCTGGCTGACCATCCGCTGACGCTGACCAACCAGACAAACGACACGGTTTCGGCTGTGGTCACCACCGTTGCCGCTCCCACAGTGCCGCTGCCGGCCGGCGGCGACGGCTTCGTCATCGAGCGGACCTATTACACGCTCGACGGCGAAGAAGCGAATGTCAGCGAGGCGAAGCAGAACGAACGCTACGTCGTCGTCATCCATGTGCGCGAAACCAACGACTGGCCGTCGCGCATCGTCATCACCGACCTTCTGCCGGCCGGCTTCGAGATCGACAATCCGAATCTCGTCGACAGCGCCCAGATGGCGAATTTCGACTGGATCGGCGAGATCTCCGCTGCCCATACCGAATTCCGCTACGACCGCTTCGTCGCCGCCTTCAACCGCGCAGCAGGCGATGAGCGCGAATTCAACGTCGCCTATGTCGTTCGTGCCGTCACCCCCGGCACCTACGACCATCCGGCCGCAAACGTCGAGGACATGTACCGGCCGGAGCTTTCGGCCCGCACGGCAACCGGCAAGATGGAGGTCGTGACGGCGCAATAATGAGGCGGTGGCACAAGTTTGCGATCGGGTCCGCAGCCGGCATCATTCTTGCCGGCGCGGCTCTCTTTGCGCTCGATGCCGCCGACAAGGCCTTTCCGCCGCCGCTGGACAGGGCAAATGCCGTGTCTGCCGAGGTGCTGGATGCCGATGGGCAATTGTTGCGTGCGTTTGCGACGTCGCAAGGCCGCTGGCGGCTGAAGACGGCGGTCTCCGACGTCGATCCGCAATTCTTGCGCATGCTGATCGCCTATGAGGACCAGCGTTTCTACGACCACGGCGGCGTCGATCCCTGGGCGCTCGGGCGCGCTGCCGTGCAACTGGTCAGCAATGGCCGCATCGTCTCCGGCGCCTCGACGCTTTCGATGCAGGTGGCCAGGCTGATCGAGCCGCGCGAAGGACGCTCGCTTTCGGCAAAACTGCTGCAGTTGGTGCGCGCCGTGCAGATCGAGCGGCGGCTGTCGAAGGAAGAGATTCTCGACCTCTATCTGACGCACGCGCCCTATGGCGGCAATCTGGAAGGCGTGCGCGCCGCAAGCCTTGCCTATTTCGGCAAGGAACCGCGACGCCTGACGGTCGCCGAGGCGGCTTTGCTCGTCGCCCTGCCGCAATTGCCGGAACGGCGCCGGCCGGACCGCAATCTCAAGGCAGCCGAGGCCGCGCGCAAGCGTGTGCTTGACCGCGTAGCGGTCGCTAGAGCCGTTGGTGACGGCGAAGCGGAGCGGGCTGAAGGCGTCGCGGTCCCGTCGCGGCGCATGCAATTGCCGGCACTTGCCGCCCATGTCGCCGAAGCCGCACTGCGCAAGGAGCCTGATGTCCTCAAGCATCAGACGACTTTGAAGAAACAGGTGCAGCAGGGGCTGGAAGCGGTTGCGCGGGCAGCGGCGTTCAAGCTCGGGCCGAAGCTTTCGCTTGCCATGGTGATGGCGGATGCGCAAACCGGTGCGATTGTCGGCGAGGTTGGCTCAGCCGATTATTTCGATGCCAGCCGCTCTGGCTGGATCGACATGACGCGCGTCAACCGCTCGCCGGGCTCAACGCTGAAGCCCTTCATTTATGGGCTGGCTTTCGAACAGGGCCTGGTGTCCCAGGAAACGATCATCGAGGACCGGCCCGCTGACTTCTTCGGCTACCGGCCGCGCAATTTCGACATGAGCTACCAGGGCGACGTCACCGTGCGCGAGGCGCTGCAGCTTTCGCTGAACGTGCCGGCCGTCAAGCTGCTCGATGCCGTCGGGCCGTCGCGGCTGATGGTGCGCTTCCGCCGCGCCGAGGTACGCCCGGTCCTGCCGCCGAATGAGACGCCGGGACTGGCGATCGGTCTCGGCGGCGTCGGCATCACTTTGAAGGATCTGGTGCAACTCTATACGGCCCTCGCCAATCGCGGCCAGCCGGCAAGGCTCGGCGACGGCGTCAGCGGCGCACCGGGCAAGCTCGACGGCGAACCGTTGCTGGAACCGGTCGCGGTCTGGAACGTCGCCGATATTCTCTCCGGCGTCATTCCTCCCTCAGGCGCACCGCAGCGCGGCATCGCCTACAAGACCGGCACGAGCTACGGCTACCGTGATGCCTGGTCGGTCGGCTATGATGGGCGTTATGTGCTAGGCGTCTGGGTCGGACGGCCTGACAACAGCGCCGTGCCGGGATTGACCGGTTATGGCACCGCCGCGCCCGTCCTCTTCGAAGGGTTCGCCAAGTCAGGCATCGCGACGACGCCGCTTCCCCGCCCGCCTGCGGGCGCCGTGCGCATCGCCCAGTCGGAGCTGCCCATCAGCCAGCGGCGCTTCGCCCTCAATGCCAGCGGCCTGCTCGCCTCCGGCCGCGAGGCCCCGCCTGAGATCATCTATCCGCCCGAGGGCGCGCATGTCGATCTCGGCGCTGGTCAAGGGAACTTGTCACCGCTGATGCTGAAGCTCCAGGGTGGCCGAGCCCCCTTCCGCTGGCTTGCCAATGGCAAGCCGCTGCCTGATCTGTCCCGCCGGCGTATCCAGCAATGGCTGCCTGATGGCGGCGGCTACTCGAAACTAACCGTCATCGACTCGGCCGGACGCGCCGCAAGCGTCGGCGTTTTCATCGACTAGAACATCCGAACGCACGATCCACCGATTAAAAAAGTTGCAGCGTCCCTTAGGCGTGTCAAAAGACGCGCGGTGCTGCAAGGAACAAAAACCCGGCTGCAACCGTTCCGGAGGGTCTCTTTCCAACATCAGCGGCCTCATGACACTCCCGAGAGCGACCTACCGGATACAATTCCGCAACGGCATGACCTTCGATCGCGCCTGCGACCTCGTCCCCTATCTCAAGACGCTCGGCATCAGCCACCTCTACGCCTCGCCGATCTTCACCGCCGTCAGCGGTTCGACCCACGGCTATGACGTGACAGACGCCAACGAAATCGACCCGGTGCTCGGCGGCCGGGCCGCATTCGAGCGGCTGGCGGAAAGCCTTGCATCCGCAGGCATGGGACTGATCCTCGACATCGTGCCGAACCACATGGCGGCCTCGCCGGAAAACGGCTGGTGGCGCGACGTGCTGATATTTGGGCGACAGAGCGCCTATTTCAGCCACTTCGACATCGACTGGAGCGAGCCGCTGACCCTGCCGCAGCTCGGTCAGGACTTCGAGGGAGCACTCGCCGGTGGCGAGCTTCGCATCGCGCTCGACGAAACGCACGGTAACTTCGCGTTCGGTTATTTTGAGACGCTGTTGCCGCTGAACCCGGCGAGTTACGGAGCGATCGCAGATCGGCTCGACGATCCGATTGCCACCAGAATGGCGGAGGCTGCGGCCGTCACCTCCGGCGAGAACTTCAACCGCGCGATGCGCGATATCCTCTTCGAAGGCGGCGATCGAGCCGCCCTCCAGCAGAAGCTCAATGACGTCTCGGCCGATCGCGATTTCATGAGAAGCCTGCATGAGGGACAGCATTGGCGGCTGACGCACTGGAAGACGGCGGCGCGACATCTGAGTTATCGCCGTTTTTTCGAGGTGACCGGACTGGTCGGCACCCGCGTCGAAGATCCCCCGGTGTTCGAGGACATGCACCGGCTGGTGATCGAGCTGGTGCGCCATGGCAAAGTGCAGGGCCTGCGCATCGACCATGTCGACGGGCTCGCCGAGCCCAAGGCCTATCTCGACAGGTTGCGGGAGGCGGTGGGACCGGACACCTATATCGTCGTCGAAAAGATCCTCGGGGCTAGCGAGGTCCTGCCGGAGAGCTGGCGGGTTGCCGGAACCACGGGATATGAATTCATCGCCGCGCTGAGCGAGCTGTTCATCGACGCCGGAGGTCTGCGCATATTGGATGATGCCTATCGCAGGATCGCCGCCGACACGGGTGATCTCGAGGCGGGCCGGCGAATTGCCAAGCGACTGATGGTCGAACGTAATTTCGCCGGCGAGACCAATAGGCTGGTGTCGATCGCGGCAGGCATCTTTCCCGAGGCAAAAAGAGACGAGATCGCCACCGCGCTTAGCGAACTGCTGATCACCTTTCCCGTCTACCGCACCTATGGCGACGGTGGCCCGCTTTCCTGGCAGGATTCAGCGGTGCTGGCGGCGACCGCTTCGCAAGCGATGGCGCTGCTCGACGATCAACGTGCCCTCGACCAGGTTCTGAAGCTTCTCGAAGGCAAGGTCGAGGGTGACGCGGCCCACGAGTTCCGCATCCGCTTCCAGCAATTGAGCGGGCCGGTGATGGCGAAGGCGACCGAGGATACGCTTTTTTACCGCTATAACAGGCTGCTTGCCGCAAACGAAGTGGGCGGTGAACCCGGCAAGGCGCCTGGCGGCCCGGAGGAATTCCACCGCCGCATGGCAGAGCGGGCGCGGCTGCAGCCGCATGGGCTTTCGACAAGCGCGACCCACGACACCAAACGCGGCGAGGATGCGCGTGCAAGGCTTTATGCGCTGAGCGAGGGCGCGGATGTTTTTGCACAGGCGGTCGAGCGGTGGCGAGACATGAACCGGCCGTGGCTGAAGGATCTGCCGGATGGCGCAGCGCCGGAGCCAAATGTCGAATGGATGCTCTATCAGGCTCTGGCCGGCATCTGGCCGGAAGATTTCGATAGAGGACAGACGGAAGAACTCCGCGAACGCTTCACCGATTACGCCGTCAAGGCCGTGCGCGAGGCGAAACTGCGCAGCGACTGGACGGAACAGGATGCCGCTTACGAGGAAACGGCCACGACCTATGCCGCGGCCCTGGTTTCGCCTGATAATGGCGTCTTTCTCGAGGATTTCGAAAGGGTGCTGCAGCCCTTCATCGCGGCGGGTTACCTCAACAGCCTGTCGCAGACACTGCTCAAGCTGACGGCCCCCGGCATTCCCGATATCTACCAGGGTGCCGAAAGCTTCGACTTCAGCCTCGTCGATCCAGACAACCGCCGACCAGTCGATCATGAGCGGCTGAAAGCATGGCTTGATGAAGCCGGGCCGATCGCCAAGCTGCAGGCGGCGGCGTTGAAGCAGCGCATTGTCGGGATCGGCCTGCAGCTGCGCCAGCGGCACGCGGACCTCTTTTCCAGAGGCGACTATCTGCCGCTGAAGGTGACGGGCGCCCGGCGAGACCACATCCTCGCTTATGCCCGGGTGCACAAGGATGATTTCGCCATCATCGCAGCGCCACGGCTGATGTTCGGCTGGCTCGACCCCGGCGTGCTCTTTGCCGGCCCGGAATTCTGGGAGGATACGGCGATCGCCGTCCCCTCCCCGCTTCACGGTCTAAAGGCGGACCTGCTGACCGGAAAGACGATCGAGCCCGGGGGCAGCATCTCGGTCGCCGCCCTGCTCGGGAGCCAGCCGGTCGGGCTGATCACCCCGATCTGAGGACCAGCCGTCGCTAAAATCGAGTCCATGAAAATAGTGCTTGACCTTCCAGTCGCTGGAAGGTGGATAAGCCTATCCAACGGCCCTCCGGGGCACAGGAGATAGTCATGGATATCAAGCACCAGCACGACCACCACCACAGCCACGACGATGGCGATGATCATTGCCATTGCGGCCATGATCAGGAGAAGGCTGCCGATGCCGTGATCCGTGATCCTGTCTGCGGCATGACCGTCGATCCGCAAGCCGGCAAGCCATCGCTTGAGCATGACGGCCGCACCTATCATTTCTGCTCCGAGGGCTGCCGGACGAAGTTTGCGGCGGCACCTGCGGATTATCTGGCCGCGAAGGACGCCGTCTGCGGCATGACCGTCGATCGCTCGACGGCGAAACACTTTCTGAAAGTCGACGGTGAAAAGTTCTATTTCTGCTCGGCCGCCTGCCATGCGAAATTCGAAGCCGACCCCTCAGCCTATCGCGACGGCAAGCACCCGCCGGCAAAGCCGGCGCCGACGGGCACGCTCTACACTTGCCCGATGCATCCCGAAGTCATCAGCGACCGTCCCGGCGACTGCCCGAAATGCGGCATGGCGCTGGAGCCGATGGGCATTCCGCCTGCTGACGAAGGTCCGAACCCGGAACTCGTCGATTTCGTCAGGCGGCTCTGGGTCAGCGCCATCCTTGCCGTGCCGCTGCTGGCGCTGAGCATGGGGCCGATGTTCGGCCTGCCGCTTCGCGAAACGATCGGCGAGCCGCAGGCCACCTACATCGAACTGCTGCTAGCAACGCCGGTGGTGCTCTGGGCAGCCCTGCCCTTCTTCCGCCGCGCATGGGCGTCTGTCGTCAACCGCAGCCCGAATATGTGGACGCTAATCGGTCTCGGCGTCGGCACCGCCTATGTCTACAGCGTCGTCGCCACGCTTGTACCCGGCATCTTCCCGATGAGCTTCCATGGCCACGGCGCGGCCGTGCCCGTCTATTTCGAGGCAGCAGCCGTCATCGTCGCGCTCGTCTTCGTCGGCCAGGTGCTGGAATTGAAAGCGCGCGAACGTACCGGCTCGGCAATCCGCGCTTTGCTCGACCTTGCGCCGAAGACGGCGCGGCGCATCGATGCCGACGGCAGCGAGCGCGACGTGCCTGTTGGCGATATCCAGACCGGTGACCAGCTGCGCGTTCGCCCTGGCGAGCGGGTGCCGGTGGATGGCTCCGTCCTCGAAGGCCAGTCGACCGTCGACGAATCGATGATATCAGGCGAGCCCCTGCCTCTGGAGAAGTCGAAAGGCGACCCGCTGACCGGTGGCACGATCAACAAGAACGGCACCTTCGTCATGGCCGCCGAAAAGGTCGGCGCAGATATGGTGCTGTCGCGCATCGTCGACATGGTCGCCAAGGCGCAACGCTCGCGGGCGCCGATCCAGGGCGCCGTCGACCGGGTGTCGGCCGTCTTCGTGCCGGCGGTGGTCGCTGCTGCCATCCTTGCCTTCCTTGTCTGGGCCGCGATCGGGCCCGAGCCGCGCATGGCGAATGCACTGCTAGCCGCCGTCGCCGTTCTGATCATCGCCTGCCCTTGTGCGCTCGGCCTGGCAACGCCAATGTCGATCATGATCGCCACCGGGCGCGGCGCGCAGGAAGGCGTGCTGATCAAGGATGCCGAAGCGCTTGAGCGCTTTTCCAAGGTCGACACGCTGATCGTCGACAAGACCGGCACGCTGACTGAAGGCAAGCCGAAGCTTACCGATGTCATCGCCTTCGGTGGGGTCGGCGAAGACCGGCTGCTGTCGCTGGCGGCAAGCCTGGAGCGCAGCTCCGAACATCCGCTGGCCGAAGCGATCGTTTCCGGCGCCGAGGAGCGCGGCGTCCCCTTCGTGGAGGTCACCGGTTTCGAGGCAAAGACCGGCAAGGGCGTTCAGGGCCGTGCCGGCGGCACGACGGTGGCGCTCGGCAATGCCGCGATGCTTACCGATCTCGGCATTGATCCGGCGGTACTTGCCGAGAAGACCGAGGCCCTGCGCGGCGACGGCAAGACGGTGATGTTCGTGGTGTTCGATGGCGCGCTTGCCGGTCTCGTCGCCGTTGCCGACCGCATCAAGCCGACGACAACAGCCGCCATCAAGGCACTGCACGACAGCGGGTTGAAGATCATCATGGCGACCGGCGACAACGAGCGCACGGCGCGTGCGGTGGCAAAAAGCCTCGGCATCGACGAGGTTCGCGCCGATGTGCTTCCGGAAGGCAAGAAGGCGCTGATCGACGAATTGCGTAGCAAGGGCGCCATCATCGCCATGGCCGGCGACGGCGTCAACGACGCCCCGGCGCTCGCCGCCGCCGATGTTGGCATCGCCATGGGGACCGGCGCCGACGTCGCGATGGAAAGCGCCGGCATCACATTGGTGAAGGGCGACCTGAACGGCATCGTCAGGGCACGGCGGCTGGCGGAGGCGACGATGCAAAACATCCGCCAGAATCTCGGCTTCGCCTTCGGCTATAATGCGCTCGGCGTGCCGATCGCGGCCGGCCTGCTCTATCCGATCTTCGGGCTGCTGCTTTCGCCGATGATCGCCGCAGCAGCAATGAGCCTCTCGTCCGTTTCGGTCATATCAAATGCGCTGAGACTGCGCTTTGCAAAATTATAGGAGATGGCGATGAATATCGGCGAAGCATCGGAACGGTCCGGCCTGCCTTCGAAGACGATCCGCTACTACGAGGATATTGGCCTCATCCGCCCCGAAAGGGGCGGAAACGGCTATCGCGACTATGCCGCAACCGACGTTCACAAGCTGCGCTTCCTGCAGCGCTCGCGCGGCCTCGGCTTTTCCGTCGAAGAATGCCGGCAATTGCTGGCACTCTATGAGGACAAGGACCGGGCGAGTGCCGACGTCAAGGATATCGCTCAGACAAAGCTTGCCGAGATCGATCGCAAGATCCGCGAGCTGACGGAGCTGCGCCGGACGCTTGAGCACCTCGTGCATGCCTGCCACGGCAACGACAGGCCGGACTGTCCGATCCTCGAAGAGCTTTCGGACGGCGGCTGACCATTTCAGGCGACCTGCATCAGGAAAGCTGCGGCATGTTCTGGTTGGCTGCCGGCGAGGGTTGAGCCCGCTCGTCGGGCTCCTCGTCTTCGCCGTCGTCCAGCACGCCGTCATCCAGCCGATGCTTGATCGCCAGTGCATAAATCACGTCGAGAATATTGCGGTCTCTGAGATGAGGATCCATCAGGGCGAGAAGCGAGGCCCGGACGATCTTCTTGCTGGTGGCCTTCGGACAACGCGCCTTGACGAAATCATAGAGCGCCTCATCCGTCAGCCCTTCCATGGCGCCGTCCACGAGAGCTTCGTAGACCCGCTTCTTTTCCTTCATTCTTTATTTTCCCCCGCAAATCGGCGGCGTCATGATCTGTCATGTAATTGTCATAAACAATCGCGGATTTGAGGCGCCCTCCGCTGGGGAAGGATATTTGATGAATCCAGCGACGGTCTCGGTCCGCTTGATTTTTTTACGGCCGCGGGAATAAAACCCGCCGCACTTGCGTATACTCAATCATGGAACGCAAAGAACGCCCCTTCGACGTCATCGGACAGCTTGCAGCGCTGAGGCGCTACGCTCGCTCGCTGGTGCGCAATTCGGACGAGGCGGAGGATCTGGTGCATGATGCGCTGGTGCGCGCCTTCGAGAAGCGAAAGAGCTTCCGCAGCGGCGGCAACCTGCGCACCTGGCTGCTCTCCATCCTGCACAATGCCCATATCGATCGTCTTCGCCGGAACCGATCGCTGACGCGCCGCCACGATGAGGCGGCTGTCGAAGCCGAGCAGTCGCTTCCGGCCGGCCAGGAACACGCCGTGCGCCTGCAGCAGGTGCGCGACGCCTTCTTCGACCTCCCGGAGGAACAGCGCGAGGCGCTGCATCTCGTCGCGATCGAAGACCTTTCCTACCAGGAAGCCGCCCAGGCGCTCGGCATTCCCGTGGGGACGCTGATGTCGCGCATCTCCCGCGCGCGCGCTCAGCTTCGCGAATTCGAGGAGAAGACGCCGCGGGTTTCGCATCTGAGGATAATCGGAGGGAACGGCAATGAAAGCAATTGATCCGATCCTCGATGCCGATCTTAACGCCTATGTGGATGGCGAGCTCGATGTCGCCCGTCGCATCCAGGTGGAATCCTATCTTTCCGAGAATCCGGCGATTGCCGCCAAGGTCATGGCCGACCTCAGCGTGAGGGGCGAACTGCGTCTGGCGCTTGCCGGCGAAAGTGCCTTTGGCCGCCCCGAGACCCGCGATGCCGCCCGGCGGCTGGAACGTGGCCTTTCCTATGGCCGCATCTTCCATTCCATGCAGCGCGTTGCCGCCGTCGGCATTCTGATCGCCGCCGGCTGGGTGGCGCACAATTCCTTCGGCGCCTTCTCGGCGACTGAGGTGGTGGCATCGGTTCCGGCACCCGCCTATGTCGAGGATGCCGTCCGCGCCTATCAGACCGCGGCTCTGCGCCAATCGATGCCTCCGCAGACGCCGGCCAGCTATAGCGCTGACGATATTCGCGCCGCCACCGCGATCGTGATGCCCGAACTGCCTAGGGATTGGAAGGTCGCCGACGTGCAGATCTTCCCGTCCGAATTCGGCCCCAGCGTCGAGATGGCGATCGAACAAGCAGATGGAAAGCGACTGTCGCTTTTTGCCGTCCGTCCGGGCGCCTTCGAGGTCAAGCCGGTCAGTCATCTCACGCTGGAAAAAGCAGAAGCCGCCTATTGGCAGATCGGCGAGGTCGCTTATGCGCTGATCGCTGACGATAGCGGTCTCAATCTCGACCAAGCGGCCGAACGGCTCGCCCGCTCGCTCTATTAATCAAACCGAGGAGATCAGCATGAACCCGATCAATCCCCGCTACGGTGCCGTCGCCGGCTCCCAGGCCCTCTTCGACGAAGGCCTGCGCCAGCATATGCTGCGCGTCTACAACTATATGGCTCTCGGCCTCGTCATAACAGGCCTCGTCGCCTTTGTCGTCGGCTCGACGCCGGCACTCTACGTCCCGATCTTCGGCTCGCCGCTGAAGTGGGTGGTGATGCTTGCCCCGCTCGCCTTCGTCTTCTTCTTCTCGTTCAAGATCCAGACGATGTCGGCCAGCACCGCTCAGATCACCTTCTGGGCGTTCTGCGCCGTGATGGGCCTGTCGCTCGCTTCCGTCTTCCTAGTCTTCACCGGGATGAGCATCGCGCGGACCTTCTTCATCACCGCCACGATGTTCGGCGCCACCAGCCTCTACGGCTATGCGACGAAGCGCGATCTCTCGCGCATGGGCTCGTTCCTGATGATGGGCCTCTTCGGCGTCATCATCGCCTCGGTCGTCAACATCTTCCTGGGTTCGAGCGCGCTGCAGTTTGCGATCTCGGTGATCGGCATCGTCGTCTTCGTCGGTCTCACCGCTTACGACACGCAGAACATCAAGGAACAGTATTCGGAAAACTTTGATCAGGAATCGAACCAGAAGCTCGCCGTCTTCGGTGCGCTCTCGCTCTACCTGAACTTCGTCAACATCTTCCAGCTTCTGCTCAACTTCACCGGCGAGCGGGAATAGGACTGCGCTTCTGGGGGCAAAGGAAGCGCAAGAGCGCCTGGTCTGCAGTCTGTGACAGGATGGCGGACTGGGTGCTCGCCTAAACGAAACGGCCGGGCCAACGCCCGGCCGTTTTCGTTTAAAGCGCATCGCGTCAAATCGGAATCATGGGACGCGCTTTAGGTCTTTGCTTTATGCATGTCGCTGTCCCAAAGCCGCATGCCCACTTTGGGGCGACATGCATTAGATGATACCCCAGGCGCGATAGCGGCCTCGGCCTGTAATTTCACGAATGCCGATCTCGTTGACTAGGTTCAGCGCCCCGCGCGGCGTGATGCGCAGATGACGGGCGATCATCGCCGCCGAGACCATTGGCCGCGACAGGATGAAATCGGCAAGTTCCGGCAGGCTGCTGTTTGAACGGCGGCCGCGAAAGCGCAGCTCCATCTGCGTGCGCGCCAGCGACAGGCGATCGATTTCCTTGAGGCCGGCCACGGCACCCAGATGCACCGCCTCCAGAAAGGCTTGCAACCGCGTGGCCCGATCGCGCGCCCGACGACGCTCATGGCGCACCAGCTTCAGGCCGCCGTAAAAAGAAAACAGATGCGAGGCGACCTTGCCGCGGGCGCGTAGATGGCTTGCGACCAGAAGCCCGCCGAGCCAGTGCTGACGCCGCAGCGGCTCGATCCTTTCCCAGGCTTCGAAGAGGATGATGGCGCCGAGAACCGGCGGCAAGCTATCGGCCAATGGCTGGACGATTCGCCATTCGGTAAGCCGCTGTTCCTCGTCCCACTCGTCGTCACCGAGCAAGCCGAGAGGATCTTCGTTGCGTTTTGCTGGAGCAAGGGCCACCGTCTCGCTTGCCGGCGTTTTCCCAGCATGGACATCGAGCAGCTTCTGCGAGCGGGCAAGAAGCGCATCGATCTCCGCCATCTCGGCAGCGAGCGGCCCGTCCTCATCCTCGCCCTCTCCGTCGGTCTCGAGTGGAACTCCCAGGCTTTTTGCTTCCTGTGCTTTCCCCTCCCCTTCCCCGCCAGTCGCAGTCAGCGTCGCAAGGCCCGCGACGCCAAGTGCCCAGGAGGGGTCGCCGGTCCAGATGCGCCGACGTGCCCGCAGCACGGAATGAGCGATCGTCAGTTCGTGGGTGGGAGCGCGGCTATCCATATGGGCATCATGTAAAACGAGATCCTCGACATGCACGAGTTCGCCGGCCACCCAGAGCGCGCCGGCGGCGTCGAAGAAATGGCTGCGTTCGGCAAATCCCTCGCCGACCACCGAGCGCAACACCCGCTCGTCCAGCCGCGCCACCGCATCCTCCGCCGCGGCAATGGAGGGAAGCAAGGTTTGAAGCATTGCACCGTCGAGATCGTAGCGCATTGTTAAGCTTTACGGTTTTTCACAAATGGAAGCCAAATGGGTGTTTCCTTCCGCCATGTATGACATGGTTAATGGTGTATTTCAACAAAAGTCGGGGGAAGGAGGCCGTTGAGATGGCAGATCGACCGGCGGCACATCCTTCTAGCCGTCGCAGCTGGCGCGAAGCTTTTTTATAGCCGTTCATCCGGTTTTCCTCGCCGTCGGACCATTTGCCCGCATCAGCGCCATCAGCATCGGTCCGAGCGAAAATTCGCCACGCTCCGCCCGCCGCGTCAGGTCACGCAGGTAGCCGCCGGCCGAGTTGATATGTCCGCCCCTTTCCAGAATGCAGGCGATCACCGTGGCGGCGTTTTCCGGCCCCATGACATCGCAGGCCAGCTGATAGGCGCTGGGGCTGACGCCAAGAGTGGAACGGACGATGACGGCCGCGGCCATCAGATCGCGCCAGCTGCCAATGCCGCCGCCCGGTCCGTAAGCGATGATCTCCGGGCAAGCCTGCAGCACCATGGCAAGGGGGAAGGATTTCGGCGGCTCCCGCCACGCCTGCGGTTCTTCCTCCGACTTTGCGCCCTGCTTCGGTTCGAAGCTTGGTTCAAGTTCAGATATAGCATGTGGGTTTGAATTATGTATGTGCCGACCGTTTTGGTTATCATTGGCGTCTGTTTTTTCTGTTTTCGACTTCGATTCCAGCGTCTTGACGATCAATTCCCGGAAAGCTTCGAGATCAGCCAGTAGGCTTTCCATCTCGGCAGCCGACGGCCGGCGCGGCAGGCTTGCGGAAAGCAGATTGAAATGCTTCTGCATCTCGATCCATTCGCCGGCAATTTCCTCTTCCAGCGCGATTTCGATGAGCTTGGTGATGTCACGCCGGCAAAGTGTCAGGCGCTCCCTCAGTCGCTTCCATTCGAGTTTGGCGGCCATCACCTGAGCCGCCTGCGCCTCGATCTCGCGAGCGCGCACCAGGAGTGGCGCCAGGCTGAAGCCAAAGGCCTCACCAAGCCCGCCTTCGCCGTTGCGGCGGGCAAAACGTTTCCCGTTCGGACTATCCCGCCGGATGATCAGGCCCGCTTCGACCAGAATCGCCAGATTCCGCCGCAACGTCGTGCCAGCCATGCCGTGCGTGCGCAGCGACAGCTGCTCGTTCGACGGAAAGACGACGAAGCCGTTGGCCTCGGCAATCTCGTTTTTCGGATAGAAGGTCAACAACGCATTGAGAACAGCCAGGGCACGGTCCGATACGCCGACCATGTCCTTTGCTTCGCAGAGCGCACGAAAGATCTTCCACTTGTCGACCGATGCGTCCGGATCGACCTTGCTGGCGCTTTCCTGGCTTGCCAGCATGCCAAGCGTCATCGATCGCCGCCCAAAGGGCGTCGATACATATTGAGGCTCCATGTCCCTCACCTTTTCTCAAGGCAAAAGAAAGCTACCACCCAAAAGGATGCCGAAGATGCTTGACAGTGATTCGAGGAAGTGCGATTCTCAGATTGTCCAGATATGAGAAAGGCTTCCGCGACGGCAACGTTCGGAGGCTTTTTTCTTTTGCGGCCTATTCTCCTGCTTGCAATTTGCCGGCCCGATAGGCTTCGTAAAGCTCATCGAGACGGCGTGAAATGTAAGCGCCGAAATCCGGCGCATCGCCGGTCTTCAACGCGATCGTGAAGGAATTGCCGGCGCTCTTGATTCGGCCGGCAATCTTGCCGCCGCTTTTCGGCTTCCAGTCATATTCCGTGGTTTCGGGCTTCGCCTCTTTCTTGGCGAGCTCGGCAACCAAAAGCTCGAATCGGCGATCGCTCTCTTCCGCCAGGAAACTTCCCGAAGCAATGAGCTTGGCAAGCCGGGCGGCCGTCATCCCGTTCCAGTCCTGGGCAAGCGCCATCCACCTGCGTCGCCCGATGCCAGGCGCGGCTCCGACCGACCTGACGATTTCGGCGGGGATGGCTTTTGCGACGGATATCAGCTTCGATAGCTCCGTCTTATCCGTCGACAGCGCTTTCATGATAACGGGACGCTCAAAACCCTTGAGCTCGAGATTGAGGGCAAAGACCGCGCGCTCGATATAAGAAAGGTTCCGACGCGCCGAATTCTCAATGCCCTGCGCGATGACGACATCGGTATCGTCAAGCTTACGGACGATCGCTTGAACCTTGAGCCCGAGCAGCTTGACCGCCTGCAGGCGGCGATGGCCGTAGGCGATCTGGTAGCGGTCCTCATCATTGGGATGGCGGCGAACGAGGATCGGCACTTCCTGGCCGTTCTCAGCAATCGACTGCACCAGCTCGTCTTCCGTATCGAGCGGCTGGTCGGCAAGGCGGTCGCGGACGAAAGAGGAATCGATCAGATCAGGATCGAGTTCGACGATGCGTTCACCGGAGAGCAAGGCCTCCTGCATCGCCCTGCTCTCTTCCTCCATGCGGCCAAGAGTCAGCGCCATCGTCCGAACCGGCCCGGCCGATCCGCGCGAAGATGGCTCCTCGTAGTTGGCCGCGGCCAACTCCTGCGCCGTATCGTCGAAAAGACCTTTCAGGCGATCGCGTCTGCTCATGTGCGGCCCCAGGCTTTGTGAATACCGGCGAGAACCTCGCTGTTGGCGGCATTGACCGATTCCAACGCCCGGTCATAGGTCGAGCGGCGCACCTGCCCTTTCTCGATCTCGTAGAGCGTCTGCTTGGTCAGACCGACATCGGCGATTGCCGTCGATTTGAGAATGGTCGCCGTCAACACGTCATCACTAAAGAGACTGCGCAGCAGCGCAACGATCTGCGACTGCGGCGCATCGAAGGGTTCGTGACGAGTGACGACATATTTGATGAAGTCATGCTGCAGGTCGCCGCCGGCCTTGCGTACGACGGAAAGCAGATCCGAAGTCATCAGCAGGAACTGCGACATGGAAGCGACGTCGACCATCTGCGGATGGATGGTGATGAGCAGCGATGTGGCGGCGCAAACGGCGCCAAGCGTGAGGTAACCGAGCTGCGGAGGGCAGTCGATCACCACGATATCGTAATCGGCCTCTACCTCGGCAATGGCAACGCCAACGCGACGGAAGAACAGCTCACCCGGCCGCTGCCGATCGTTCAGTGCCCGTGGCGTCTCGTGCTCGAACTCCATCAGCTCGAGATTGCCCGGCACCAGATCCAGTCCGTCGAAATAGGTCTTGCGGACGATCTCCTTCAGCGGCTTGCGGCCCTCATCGTAACGAATTGCGCCATAGAGCGTATCGCCCTCGGAAAGATCGAATTCGGGCTGAACTCCGAGCATTGAGGAAAGCGAAGCCTGCGGATCGAGATCGATCGCAAGCACCCGGTAACCCGCCAGCGCCAGATACTGCGCCAGATAGAGCGTCGTCGTTGTTTTGGCCGAGCCGCCCTTGAAATTGGTCACGGCAACCGTCTGCAGCTTTTCGCCAGGACGGCGCCACGGCTGATAGGACAGCGCGTCCTTCGGCTTGAGCTTCGCCATATACTGGCGCAATTCGTTGATCTGGCCGAGCGTGTAGGAACGCCGGCCATTCTGGGCAAGATCCGGCTGCGGTCCCTTGCCATCCAGTGAAAGCTGGCGAAGATAGCCGTCGGAGACGCCGATCATCTGGGCAGCCTCGCCGGAGGAGAATGTTCGTAGCGTCTTTTGCGAGAGCGGCGGAAACAGCTTGTCGCGGAGGAGCTTCAGTTGCCGCGAAAGCTGGTTCGCATGCCGCTCGATCCGTAC
>NZ_JBPWPW010000002.1:0-1170787 GCF_051811185.1 Rhizobium sp. 62_C5_N11_2 | reverse complement strand
GATCTTTTTCCCAGGTAACTGCGCAATTTTTAACGAAAGCGCTTCAGTTGCGCAGTTACTATATGCCCCGATTCGTTACCAATTTACAAATGCTTAACCAAACCGCCCGTTTCAGCCGATCGAGACGGCTGACGACATGACACAGATTTCAGGTGATTCGCGCATTGCCGACGGCTCGAAGTAACTGATACCAACGGTGGCTTTCCAGCCGACCGGGAGGTCAATGGCGTCGCCGTATAAATCCACTTTATCAATAGCTTGGGCGCTGTCTCTCATTTCCGCGCTTATCGTCCTCCGTTTCCGGAAAATCTTTCTGCAGCATAAAGAGATTGCCCTTGCCAGCCTTCCTCCAGCCCGAAGCGGCATCAGGCGACGTCACCGTCAGGCCGCCGATATCGGCAGGCGGCGCAAATGCCTGGCGGCAGGAGAAGAGGCCGAAAAGCACGAGAACGAAACCCAAGGCTGATTTGACCCGGCCGATCCGATCGATATGCGCGTTGCCCATGCGCCCCTGCCCTTGCGTTTCGACTACCGCCGACGGATTTGGAGCCGGGTGCGGCCATTTCAACCCCGAGCTTTCATGAAGGTTTCTTGAGGTCTGATCGCAAAGCTCAGAGCGAGCGATGCGAAACTTTCGCCTGTCGATTTCTCATGAAACCATCCCGATGCCGCTTTGCAAGCAACGAGAACTCGGTCGAGTTCAAGAAGCGCGGCAGGATCTTGAAGTTCATCCTGTTCGGCTCCGATGCCCAGGATAGATGGGCCGATCAACCTTTCGTCGTGAAGGCAATAGCGATCTGATTTTGATCAGCTCATTGTCATAGCGGCCCGTCACGACGACCTGCAGGCTGCACGCGACGAGCCTGATATTCACCAAAGTGAGAATAAAACAGACGTTGCAGTCGTTGCACTCAGTTCCCAGGCTTCTCGTCGTTTTGCAGCGGCAAGCCGGCTGCCTGCAGTCCTACAAAAAACCGCTCTTGGTCTTCGATCCGCACCAGCCGACTGGCGACCTCCTGTTTAATATTCGGGATCAACGCCGGTGAGTGGAGCTCGATCCAGTCGAGTTGCTCCTTTGCCTCGGCCTTCTTTCCCATGGAGCCGAGGATAGCGACCAGCACGAGACGATGCATCGGATTGTAATTGAGGTCCGACATGCGGGACCATAATTCCGCAGCCTGTGTATCCCCTCGCATGAAGGCGCAAAGCGCCATTCCCACCTCGTAATATCCGCGGGGGCCAGCATTTTTGCTGACGACCGCAGAAATCAGCTCGCATCCCCTGCCCCATTGGCCCGACATCGACAAGCGCAAGCCGTATTCACCGGCCACTTCAGTGTCGTTCGGATTGCTGGCATAGGCCGCCTCGCCGGCGCGCATGGCCCCGGCCAAATCTCCACCGAAAAAATTGGCAAGCATGAGGGCCTGAAGTGCGCGCGCATTCTTTGGGTCGAGTTGCACGGCGCGCTCTGCAAATTTCTTTGCGACGCCAAGCGTGGCGACGGTCGGCCTTGTGTTCAACTGATACGGAAAGCGAAACTCATCAAGATAGGTCAGGGACAACAAGGCCGTGGCATTGGAATCGGCCGATTTTTCCTCAACTGACAGTTGCAGACAGGTTTTTGCCATTTCGTGTGCACGGGCAGTCATTTCGCTGCGGTAGCTGTAATAGGACAAGACACATGAAAAGGCGTCCGCGCCATTAGCGATATTGGCGGTATCGGTCTGGAACATGACGCCAAATGGACGCGCGACTGCCGTTGCAATTTGTTCGGCAAGACTTGCCTGCGTTTTCAGGATGCCCTGCACTTTCATGTCGGCATCGTAATTGCTCGCCCAGATAACGGCCCCATCCGTCCGCCGTACAAGCCGCGCGGTTGAACGCAGCATGCTGCTTTCCAATCGCACGCCTCCCTGAAGGGCATAAAGCGGCTCTGGCGAAATCTGCCCCTCTCTGGACCGCGGCAAGTCGGTAACGACGACAATGTCGTTAAAGGGAACTAGCTTTTCAATAATGTCGTCGGTGATGCCCTGCGAAATGTCCAACGCAAGTCTCCCGTCGGAACTGCTTTCGAAGCGCTCGACGACAATGATCGGGCGACTGCCGACTCCGGATGCTATCTCAGTTCCCGCGTCAAGCGGCCTGTCATGCTGAAGCAGCGCGGCGGCCGAGAGAAGACTTAACAACACGCCTCCGGCAAGGAGCCAATTTCGGGATCGTGACAATTGGGGATCTGCCGTAATTCGCTTGATTACATCCCCGGGGGCATCAATCCGTTGTAAGCCCTCCTCCGAAGATATCGGCCATTCGGATTGCGGCATCGCTAACGTTTCAACGCCCGGCCTCACGTCGAAGACCGGAGCATAGCCGCCCCTCGGAATCGTGATGATGACCCGGTCGGCGCTGCCGGCAGTCAGATAATAGTGCTCCAGCTCTCTGCGCAGCCGCCCTGCTTCGATGCGCACGCATGGATCCTGCTGGGCGTCGAAATTCGCATCTCTGCCAAAAACGGCTTGCGCGATGGTAAACGCCTTTAAATAGTCGCGACGACCGGCAAGCGTTTCAGTCACGACAAATTCCAGGAATCGTCTCGCCCGCTCGGGAAGGCGAAATTCCGGACTGGAAAGAATGCGCTCGAGTTGCTGCTGCACTTCTTCGTGTGAAGCCAAGCCGCTGCCAGTCGCACCAACACCTGCACTTGTCATCGGTTCCCCGCCAGTTTCCGATTGCAAACAACCTGCAGTATAATGCTTCAAACAATAGTCCCGACTTGTCAGAACGGCAACGCCATTCGACAGAACCAGCTGATCGGGACAAACTAACTTTCGGCCACCGACGTTCAGGGAGGGGCAGAGAGCCTCATGCCAGCGTAAGATACAGTATACTACCGAAGCGGACGTGTATTTTACTGCCCTAGCCTCCCCGCGCGCCTTATCATTTCCGCGCATTATGGAGGAAGCGACGATGACATCACCTGAGACGCCAACATCCCATCCGATGACAAGCGCAGAGGATCTGCGCAAGCGTGCTCTGGAGCTTCAGCTTCTCGAAATGGAGCGCAACGAAAAGATCAAATCGCGGGAGGCAAAGAAACATGCCGAATTCGTGGAGGATTTTTTTCGCAAGCAAATCGGTGAAGCGGAACGCGCCGTTATCAAGCGGCTCGTGATGAAGGCAGCTGCGGACGGCAAGTACGAGGCCCTGATCTACAGCTTCCCCTCGACTTTCTGCACCGATAGCGGTCGAGCTATCAATAATAATCTTCCCGGATGGCAGAAGACGCTGCAGGGAAGGGCAAAGGAGCTTCTGGAACTGTTCGAGGAGGTTGCCAAGCCACAGGGCTACGGGCTCAAGGCGATGATCATCAACTTCCCCGACGGCATGCCGGGCGACGTGGGCTTCTTCCTGACCTGGGAACCGCCTGTCGAGTGACTGACCGACGGAGCGATTCCAAGCGAAGGAACCACAATTGAAAGCGACTGAAATCGAGCGCAAGTTTCTGGTCCGCGACGACAGTTGGCGTCATTGCGCCGACAATGGGCAGGTCCTACAGCAGGCTTATCTGTCCCACCGCAATCAGAGCTGCGTGCGCGTTCGCCTGATTGACGGACATTGTGGATACCTCACAATTAAGTTCCCCATGTCACGCCTCGCTAAAGAGGAATATGAGTACGAAATTCCCGTCGGCGAGGCACGTGATCTTCTGCTCGCCGCCGGTCACATTCTCGAGAAAACCCGCTACCGCGTTCTTCATGACGATAGACATTGGCAGGTGGACGTCTTTGCGGAACCGTACGAAGGATTGACGCTCGCCGAGATCGAAATGGCGAGCGAGGATGAGCGCTTCACGCTGCCGCAATGGCTTGGACGCGAGGTAACGGGCAACAACCGGTACTCCAACCGCGCCATGGCCGCTGCCTCGCGTGTGTCGGCCATAGCGCAGGGAGCCACCGGCTGGGATCCTACTCGCCTACGATGGTCCAATCGGCATCCGGATTGAAATCTTTTATCGCCGCGGCCCGCGCTTCGGTTTGCGGGCCGAGATCGCGCTGGTAGATGGCACTCCTCCCGTTGACGACAAATGTCTGCACGCCGGTCACCCGGTATTTGACCGGCCAAGCGATAAGGGCAAAGCCGCCCGTCATGTAGCCGTTGACGATATAGCTTTTCTTGCCCTCAAGGACTTGGTCTCCCTGTGCAGTCAGGATGCGATAGCGATAGCCAAAGTAACCTTCCCCGCGTTTGGCGGCGCCGAAGGCCGCCGTCTCGACCAGCGCGCTTGCCGGGCTTTCCTCGGGATAGACGTTCGGATCCCAGTATAGGCCATCAAGTTTGCCCGGACTGCTGATCAATTTCTTCGCGAACTCATAAATGCCATCGCCGTCACGATCCTCGGATGCGTATTGATACTGCGCCGCGACATATTCGTGCATCGTATCAAGGGTGGCGAGTTCATTTTCTCCGATGCGGCGGTTGATGATCTCTTCGAAACCGCGCTGGGTGTCAAAGGACCATTTGCCGTCCTTGCCTTCGGTCAGCGGAAACGGCAGCGGCCAGAGCCGATCGCCGATCGCAACGATCTTCATGCCTGCAGAATCCCGCAGGACCACTTGACGCTCGGCGCCCTCGCGGATCAATCCGTAGGCGATCATCGCCTCATTGCTCGAGCGCAGCTTGTCTGGCTTCAAGCCGAGCAGAGCGGCAAGATCGTCGATACTGTCGGAACTCAGGGCAGATTTCAGTTTGTCTAGAGCAAGCGATGGATTGTCGAATTTCGGCGACGGCGTTGCCGCCTTGTATTCGGCGAGATCTGTCTGCACTTGGGAGAGCGCCGGTGCCGCCGGCATTGCGCAAAGCACCGTCGCAAGCATAAACGGAATTGCGATCGATTGACGTCTCATGATGTAACTCCTTGAGCTAGAAAGAGGTTTTACCGCCGTCCGCCGCCACCGCCGCGTCCGCCACCGCCGCCACGGCCGCCACCGCCGCGACTCGGCATTGGGCGCGACCGCTGCTGGGGGGGACGCGCTGACTGGCGATGGGCGCCCATGCTCTGCGCTCCCCGCTTTGAGGAGACAGCCTCGCGACGACCGGACTGGACGTTGCCAAGCGCGCTTGGTTGCCGTCCGCGATTGTCAGGTCTGGCGGCCATCTGCGGCTTGTTGGGCTTCTTGACGGATTTCTGCGCAGGCTTTGACGGACGATTGGCTGCCTTCTGAGGACGCGCCTCGGGCCGGGATGCAGCCGGGCGATTGGCGGCCGTAGGCCTATTTCCCTGCGGCCGCTCCTTCAGTCCCTGCGCCGTGCTTTTGCGAATATCTTCCGCTCGCGCCGAATTGGCGCGATTCGCGGGTCTCTGGCTCGCCTGGATATCGTTAGCCCTGTTGCGCAACTGGTTGCGATTGTCGGCCTGCAGCCCGGACTTGATCGCCGATCGGTCCAGCTTCGAAATCTGGTCCTTGCCGATACTCAGCTTGCTGCGATCGACATTGCTCCAATCGACGTCGTTCCATTTCAGCTTTCCGTTGAAGTTACGGTCGTTCAGGCAATTGTTGCAGTCGATATCGATATCGCCATCCCAGCGGCCACCCCATACACCCCAGTCATCCCAGTTGACGACGGCTGCCCAGGCAAGGCCGGTCACCGCGCCGGCAAAGAACGTCGCCCCGGGATAATAATAGTTGTCGTAATAATCGGGGTAATAAGAGACCGGCGCTGACGCATAGTCCGGCTCATAGAGCATTTCCGGCGGATATTGCGGGATATAGATCTTTTCCGGATCGGTTGGCCGGATGATGATGTTGTCGTTTTCGGTAACAACCGTCACCTTGTCATCCGTCTTGATGATGTTCTTTGCCACCGCTTCGTCGCGAAGCTGCTGGATGGCAATCAGGACATCCTTCTGCTGGTTGGCGAGCGCATCGGCGAGCGATTGGGTCCAGTCGAGATCCTCGCTCATCATCTTGACGATGTCTGGATAGTTGAGAAGCGAGACGACACTGCCGTCCCAATCACTCTTGGGCTTGAGATCGGAATTTTTCTTCTTCGCCTCCAGGAACCGCTGCGCCTCGATAATCTGGAGAGGAAAGAGCGAGGCAGCTGAAATTGCCGCGACCAACTCGTCCGGATAGAGCGCGATCCGTGCCACCAGTACTTCTAGCTCATCATCCGACAGAAGCGCGGTTTCGGGTTGGTCGGCACTCGTCTGTGCGGGTGCCGTTGCCGGCGCAGGGGTCTGGGCTCGCGCCGGGAGGGCCGGCTGGAACGCAATGATTGCGAGAGCCGACAATCCACCAAGCAGTTTGCGAGATATTGCTTTCATAACGCACGTACCTCCCTAGGATCATTGAATGACAGAAGCGCTTACGGAGATTTCGGGCCGGTCGGCGGCGACCGCCTGAGCACCACAATCTTCGATTGGGCGATCGCCTCCCCCATTTCTTTCAACAGGGCGTCGACGAGATCTGTATATTCCTGCCGCCGCGCCTCTCGAACCGCCTCCGGTAGCCGCTCGATATGTGCCAGAGCCTGCGCCGCAGCAGCGAGATCCTCACACATGCTGTGAAAGGGTTCGTCTACATAGAAAAGCCGCTGCACCAGCCGCTTCTGTTCGGGAAAAGAAGTTTCTGCCGTCTCGAGGGCGGACAAGTATGTCGAACCACTTTCTCCCGACACCATCCCCGCCTCCGCCGTCGAACTACGCTAAGCAGATGCAAGGGACTATATAACAGGCGGATCGTCGAGAGACGTAAAATACGCGATCTTACGTTAGCCGGCTTCCGAAAAACTCGGGAAATTCCGCACACGGAAACTCGAATGGCATCATCTCACGGACCCCACCTCTTTAGTTTCCGCAGAGACGTTCTTGTCGCACGGGCCGACTACCAAGCCGCCCGTGTAGCTTACGTGATGCTACGGGTCTTTGGGCCAAAGCGGGTCTAGAATTTCATGGTCGACAGCGACGGAACGGTGTGAATTCAGATCATGCCGGGCGGCGTCGTCGCGGAGGTCGCGGTCTATACCCACCACTGGCACCACGTGGCAGTTCTGCGAAAAGTGCTTCTGCGCATGAGCAGCTGGATGAACTTCGTGTTCCTGGAACATTGAAATGAGACGCCGATCCTTTCGGCATCAGCGATGCAAACGTGATGCCGGCAAGGTGCAGAGAAACATGTCAGGAGGCCGCGGTGATAGCCAATCTTCCGATCCTGCGTGGCCTGGCCGGTTTCAATCGAGACTGGCTCCGCAGTGACATTCCGGCTGGACTTTCGATTGCGGCCGTGGGCTTGCCGAGCGCCATCGCCTATCCGGCGATCGCCGGTCTGCCGCCTGAAACCGGCATCTACGCCAGCATCGTTGGTCCGATTGCCTACGCGATCTTCGGTCCTTCCCGGCTGTTGGTCATCGGCCCCGACGCCGCCACAATGACGGTACTTGCGGCTGCGATGGCGGCGATCATTGCGGCAGAGCCCGCCGCCGCCGGCATCGATCGGGTCGCCATCGCCTCGACCCTTGCCCTCGGGGTCGGTTTCTTTTGCATCGCTGCAAAGCTGCTGAAGCTCGGCGTCCTGGCAAGTTTTCTCTCCCGCCCCATCCTTGTCGGTTTCTTCGCAGGCGTGTCCCTCTCGATCCTGGTCGGCCAGATCGGTCGTTTTACCGGAGTGAAGATCGAGTCGGAGGGATTGATCCCGCCGCTCCTCGAGATTCTCCGCAAGAGCGCTTCGATCCATTGGCCGTCGCTCCTTTTCGGCCTGCTCATGTTCGCATTGCTATGGGCAGTCCGGGCCTTCCCGGTCAAGGTCCCCGGCCCCGTTCTGGTCGTCGTCCTGTCGGTCGTTCTTTCCGCAATCTTTGATTTTCAGGGACGAGGCATCGCCGTCGTCGGCGACATTCCGAGCGGGCTGCCGATGCTCTCCTTGCCAGCACTCCATCAGATGCCGCTCGACAAGATCGTGCTCGGCTCCGCTGCGATCTTTCTTGTGAGCTTCGGCGCCGGCATCGTAGCCGCGCGCAGCTTCGCATCGCGGACCGGCGAAGAGGTCGATGCAAATCAGGAACTGATCGGCCTTGGCGCCGCCAATATCGCGCCCGGCCTCTTCGGTTCGTTTCCGATCAGCGTATCGGATTCGAGAACCGCCATAAACCTGTCGACCGGCGGCGTCTCTCAAGCTTCAGGTTTGGTTTCGGCCGCCACGCTGATTGCGGCACTTGTTTTCCTTCATAGTGCCTTGCGGATACTTCCAATCCCTGCGCTCGCGGCAATCCTTGCAACGGCAGCCATCAGCCTTATCGATGTTCATGAGCTCAAAAAGATCTGGCGCATCAGTCGCATGGAATTCGTCTTTGCGCTGATCGCAATGTGGGGCGCAATCAGCTTCGGCGTTCTCAACGGCGTAATCGTCGCCGTTGCCGCAACCCTTGTCTATCTGGTGCGCAAGACGATGTTCCCGCGCGACGGCCTTCTTGGCCGCATCCAGGGACGGCACGGTTTCTTCGACCTGGCCCGCTTTCCGGAAGCACGCCCCGTCGAGGGTGCGGCAGTCTTCGCGATCCAGGGCAACATCCTGTTCTACAACGCCGATTACCTGCGTATGCGGCTGACGACGATTGCGAAGGAGCTCACGGCCGGAACAAGGTGCTTTGTGCTGGATGCCAGCGCTATCACACATATTGATAGCACTGGCGCGACCGCGCTCGCCGCTGTGGCCGAGATCCTTGCGAAGCGAGATATCATCTTCGCAATCGCCGACCTCAGCGAAGAAAGCCGCGACATTCTCGACCGCGCTGGAGTGATCAAGGCGATCGGCGCTCACAACCTTTTCAATGGCAGGGAAGAAGCCCTGACGGCGCTCACGAGCAAGAATAGCCAAGCGGGCGATGCCGGTTCGGCAAGCACTGAGCTTTAGACGCGAAGGAGGAGAACCATGGACGAGAAATATGAACCCCAACAGGTCGATGCAGAGGCAGGCCGCAATGGCAAAGACAAAAAGAAGAAGAAGAAGTCATGGGATTATGACAAGGAAATCAGCCGCCTGCAGGTGGAACTGGCCCATCTGCAGGCTTGGATAAAAAAATCCGGCGCACGAGTGGTCATCGTCTTCGAGGGGCGCGATGCCGCCGGGAAAGGTGGCATGATCAAGCGTATCATGGAAAAGGTAAGCCCGCGCGTCTTTCGCGTGATCGCCCTGCCCGCTCCGACCGATCGCGAGAAGTCCCAGATCTATATGCAGCGCTATATCGGCTATCTGCCGGCGGCTGGGGAAATCGTGATCTTCGATCGCAGCTGGTACAACCGTGCAGGCGTCGATCGCGTCATGGGCTTCTGCAGCGAGAAGAAGGCACAGCGATTTCTTGAACTGGCGCCTCGCTTCGAAGCGGCAATCGTCGAAAGCGGCATCATTTTGTTGAAATACTTCCTGACGGTCAGCGAAGATGAACAGGATCGCCGTTTCAAGCGCCGGATCGACGACCCATTGAGACAATGGAAGCTCAGCCCCATGGATGTCGAATCCTATCAACGCTGGTGGGACTACACACGCGCCTATGACGAAATGCTGCGAATGACCGACAGCAACCATGCGCCGTGGTGGATCGTGCCATCGGATGACAAGAAGCATGCGCGGGTCAACTGCATCTCGCACATCCTGCAATCCATTCCCTATGAGCGTGTGAAGTTTGCGGCACCTGATCTCGGCAAACGCCAGAAACGCCCGTCGGATTTTGTCGAGGATAGCAGTATTCGGCACGTCGTGCCCGACACGACGTCATAGATCACCTCGGCCGGAACGGCGCGGGACGGGATGCGACGATGGAACAAACAACCGGAGATACGACGGCGCAGAGAGCCGACACGGGGCAGATTTCGATAGAGGCAAAGGTAAGCGACCTCGTCAGATTGGGTATTATCGGGCTCTTTGCCTATTGGACCCTGCTTCTCATCGCACCCTTCGCGCTGATCGTCGCCTGGTCGGCCATCCTTGCGGTGGCGCTCTTTCCGATGTTCGAGGCGCTTTCGAGACTGATCGGAAACAGGCCCGTCATTGCCGCGATTGTCATTGTCGTAGCCTGTCTCGTCCTGATCATCGTGCCCCTGGCGCTCATTGCGGTCAACGTTACCGATGCAGTACAGCCGCTTGTCGCCAAATTGCGGGCCGAGAACTTCACACTGCCCGCCGCGCCGGCGACCATTCGCGAATGGCCGGTCGTCGGGGAGCGAATTTATAACGCATGGAACCAGCTCGCTACCGACCTGGCATCAACCATCGTCAAGCTCCAAGCGCCAATACTCGAAGTCATGGGTGTCATCGTCGCAAAATTGGCCTCGCTCAGTGGCGGTGTCTTGAGCTTCGTCGCCTCGATCATTTTCTCCGGCATCCTACTCACCATGTCGCCGCGGCTGGCTGTGGCAATACAGGTCCTGGCAAGCAGGATCGCTGGCGACAAGGGCGTCGGCTTTGCGCACCTGGCCGGAATGACCGTGCGAAACGTCTCGAGGGGCGTCATAGGCGTCGCCTTCCTCCAGGCGCTCTTATGCGGATTGTGCTTTGCCCTCTTTGGCATTCCGGCCCGCGGGGCCTTGACGTTACTGGTGTTTGTCCTTTGCGTAATGCAACTCGGGCCTGCACTGGTACTCGTGCCTGCCATCATTTGGGCGTGGTTCTCCTGGCCGACTTCGACCGCGCTCATCTTCACAATCGTCGCTGTCCCGATCATGGTCGTCGACAACGTCCTGAAGCCGATCCTGATGGCGAGAGGTCTCTCGACCCCGATGCCGGTCATACTGATCGGCGTGATAGGGGGCACCCTGTCATACGGTCTGCTGGGGCTGTTTTTGGGACCGATCGTCCTCAGTGTCTTTTATGAATTGCTGAGAGCCTGGGCCTGGCCGTCAGAGGCACCAGGCGGATCGAAAAATGCTTGAAACAAAGCGTGACCGGCAAGCCGGGAGGCATGAAAACACGCCGAACTCGTGTCAGGACTTGTCACAAGTCGAAAAATCTCCATCCGCCGACGGACTACCTTCCGGTTTTTAAGTGTGCATTCCCTCCTCACCGATCGGTGCAATACATGATGACTTCTTGCTCTATCTCGCGGCAGAGTTGCTCGTACTCCTTGATCAGCACTTCCTCCCTAGGACTCTGTCTTCGAAACCGGTCCAGCGCATCGGCGGCAAGATCGTAAGCTTCAAAGATCTCGTCCAGTGTCTCACTGGCCTGGTCGGCCAAAACACGACGGAAATCGGGGAGTCTAAGCATCAATTTCCTCCGTCCACGCTCTCTGCCCATTGATTAGCTCCGCGTTAAGCACCCCCGCAAATCATACGAAATCGCTCGAGTATCAGATCGTACCATAGGAGATCTGCATTGATGTGTTTTCGGAATGAGAGTTCGGCTGGGATGCAATGGCTGTTGGGAAGCCGTTTGCGGCGAACGTGGACATGCCAGCGCGAAAACGTAGCTTTATGTGACCTAGCATATCGATAGCACGCCGCCGGACGGGGAAGACGTCTCGTTGACATGTCCTACTCCGCGCTGCCGCGATCAGTCGCGTTCAAGGCCTTCACAGTGACCGCGGCAACGACGCCGGTCAGTATAATTCCCGCAAAGCCGATCACCACTGCCAACACCCGCGCCGACACGTGCTTGGGCGTAAAATCGCCATAGCCGATAGTAAGCCCTGTAACGAAGGTGAAGTAGAGAGCTTCGTCGATTCGCCAATCCTCTATGCGCCATATCGCAAGGCCGGAGATGATCATTATCGACACAATGCCGGATAGGATCGGCCAAATTACCCGCAGCTGCTTAGCAAGCGCGATGAAGAACAGACGTCTTATTTGCCTATTGCTCGGCTCATTGCCTACTTTTGACGGCATGACTTCGACCTTTCTGCGGTCAGCGTCAGGAGAGAGCAATGAAGCGTGGAGAACTCAAGCCCGAGATCCACCAGACCGCATCAGTCGCGCTCACATCCAACCACAGTCTATTTGCCTCCGGACGATTGCCGCTTCACGGCATTCGTGGCGGCAAGACATAAAGCGTTATGGCGAAGATCAAATAAACCATCAGCACCAACACGCCGACGAACCATGCAGACCGTCCGCTATTGGTTACGAACATCGCCGTAATGGTCGCAAGCAGCACCATCACCACGACGCCTGGCGGGAACTGCAGGTCCATCGGTGACGGGCCGATCACGTAACTGAGCAAGACCAGGACGGGCGCTACGAACAAAGCGATCTGCGAAGCGCTTCCCAGCGCGATGCCCACGCTGAGGTCAAGCCGGTTCTTGCGGGCGCCGGAAAACGCCGAGGCCATTTCGGCAGCGCCGCCAACCAGTGCGACGACAATGAAACCGACAAAGGCAGGCGTCATTCCGAAAGCCTCCGCTGCCTTTTGCACGGATTCGACGAAGATCTCGCTTACCAGCGCCACGAGGACGGTGACCCCGGCGAGCGTGACCAGGGCCAGGCCGATCGGCCACGGCATTTCGTCTGTCTGTGCGTGTTCTGCGGCGGCGAAAATCTCGCGATGCGTCCTGAGGCTGAACAGCAGCCCAAGTCCGTATCCGACGATGAGCAGGAGGGCTAGGCCAAGACTGAGCTGTTGGGTGACGGCGGCTGCGGAGGTGGAGCCCATTTCAGCAACAGCCGAAGGCATCAGCAACCCGACTGTGGCGAGAAAGAGCAGGCCGGCTTGAAGACGCGCGCTGGCTCGGTTGAACTCCTGGAAGTGGTACTTAAGCCCGCCAAGCAAAAACGAAGCGCCCAGCATGAACAGCGTGTTGGTGACGATCGCGCCGGCAATGGACGATTTCACCAGCGTGTACTCGCCGGCGCGCAGGGCTGCCAGCGCGATGACCAACTCGGTGAGATTTCCCAGGGTGGCATTGAGCAGCCCGCCTGCGGCGTCACCCGTCTTGGCGGCAACTGATTCCGTAGCGTGACTGAGCAACCCGGCCAGCGGCACGATAGCAAGCACCGACAGAACAAAGAGTGTCGTGTGGGCCTCGGGGATGAATATCGCAGCAACGAACACCACCGGCACGGCGATCAGCAACCACAGCATAGGGCTGTCGCGTATCTCTTTCAAAAGGAGGCTCAACGGACGCTCCTGTTCGGGTGATGCTATTCAGGCAAGGCCGTCTGCTGGAAGAAAGTGACAGTCGCTTCATCCGGGGGACCGAACCACGTCGTAAAGAATGTGCGGAAATTCTGCGCCGCATAGGCCTGGCTAAGCGCGCGGTCGACGATGAGCCGGAAGTCCTCGTCTGCGCGCGCCAGTTCAAGACCGAGTGGCTCGTAGGTGAAATGCCGCTTCAGGACGACAAGATTGCCGGAATTGTCGCTGCGCGCCGCAACGTCCATCAGGAGCGGCATGTCCCCGAAAAGGACAGCTGAACGACCGTCAAGGACCCGCTCGATCCCTTGCTGGAAGCTGTCAACCGATGCCGTCGTCGCGGCGAGCTGAAAGGTCTTGATTTTGTCCGACAGCCAGTGCTCGCTCGTCGTCCCGGTGATCGATGAGAATGTCTTGTTCTCAAGTATCGTGCGCGCCGGCGAGCCTCGCCAGACAGGCCGGCTCGACGGTTCGCCATATTCCAGCACCTCGCGCAAAGCCAGGGGTGCGCTCGTACTGACGACAGCCCCGGTGCCGCTCGGAAAAATGGGGATCGAGAACGAAACCTGCTGTCTGCGGCTGAGTGTGACGGGCTCCGCCCCGCAAACGAGATCCACCACGCCATCCTGTATCGCACGCGCCCGCGCCTCGCCGGTGAGAGGCACCCATTCCACAGCGAGCTGCGACAGCTTCAGTTCGGCTTTCACGCTGTCGGCAACCTTGTTGCAAAGAGCAACCGCATAACCGTCGGGCGCACCGTTGTCCGTCTTGAACGAGAAGGGCCTCGCATCGGCCTCATAGCCGAATTTCAACGAACTGCTTGCGCGGACGCGGTCCAGTGTCTGTGCATGAGCGGGCGCAAAACCCACTGCTGAGACTACGATGACGAATATGGAGGCGCCTGTTGCGATCCACCGACCTTTGCTGATTGGCATGGTTTTCCTCCTTTGCTACTCGGCCGGCGCACGGTTCACGGCGAAGCGCGGTGCGATCAGGCCATAAATTATGAAGCTGATACCTGTTACCAGCATTCCACCCATCACCGCATCCTTGCCGGAAGCGTAGATAGCGAACACGCTGTAGAGCATACCGATGATGCAGACGGCGGCGTTCAGCCTGTACTTCGCCTGCGGCACGCCCGCCGCCTTCATGATGACGAACAGGGCCGAGAGTGCGATGATATAGGGCAGCACGTTGGTTACCACCGCGAGATTGACCAGAGCGGAAAACTGTTCGCTGAGCGTCGGAGAAATGGTCATCAGGGCAAGACATGTCTGCACGACGCCGAGAATGATCATCCCCTTTACCGGTGCGCCCATCTCGTTCACACGTGAGAATACGGCGGGGAACATTCGCCCCTCCGCGGCGGTGCGCGCGGTCTGCGCGATCGTGAACTGCCAGCCCAGGAGCGAACCGAGACAGGCAAGGACTGCGAGCGCCATGATGATCGAGCCGATCGTCGGGTTGAACATGGTGGCATAGGCCAGCGCGAACGGCCCGGTCGAGGCCGCAAGTTCTGCGTTCGGCACGATGCCCTGAATGACCGTCGTCGACAGGATGTAGATGACGGCGGCGCCAAGTGTGCCGAACATGCAGGCAAGCGGCACGTCGCGCTTCGGGTTCTCAACGGCATCCGAATTCTGCGCAGCCGACTCCATCCCGAGGAAGGCCCAGAGCGTCAGCGATATGCTCGATCCCATTCCTTGGCCGAGCGACAGTCCCTTCGGATTCCAGGCGGCGGCGAAGGTGCTTGAACTGAACCACAGCCACCCGATGATCGAGAGCAACCCCACTGGAATGATCACACCCCAAACCGTGATTGAACCAATACGCCCGGTGATGCGAGGCCCTCCGAAATTTGCCGCAGTCGTCAGCCAGAGAAGTACGATCAGCGCCAGACATGTCATGATCGGCGTCGAGGTCAAGACGGGAAAGAAGCCCGCGAGGTAGCCCACCGCAGAGATGCCGATCGCGACATTGCCGATGGCAAGCGACAGAAAATACAGAAAGAACACCAGGAAAAAGCCGTCCTTCCCATAGGCGTCCTCCGCATAGGCCGACATGCCCCCCGGCCGCTGGTTGAAGATCCCGGCCTGAGCGAACCCATAGGCTATCGCCATCGAGCCGATGGCGGTCACAAGCCAGGAGAGCAGCGAGATCGCACCCACCTGCGCCATGTTGGCAGGCAGCATGATGATGCCTGAACCCATCATATTGACCGCGACGATGAAGGTGAGTTGCACCAGGTTCATCTTTTTCTTGGCCGTGGCCTCACTCGCGAGATGCATTGTGTTGTCGGTCATGATGAGATCCTCCCGTCCCCCTGCTCGCGCACGACGTACGTATAGAACTTGATCCGCCCATCGATCCGTTCCTGGAATACGCCCTGGACTTCGTAGTTGAAGCCCGGGAAGCGATTGAAGGACTCTTCGAAAGCCAGGAAATAATCGCGCATCGGCCGCGCCCTTTCGTCCCACCGCTCTCCCGGCACGATCACTCCGATGCCTGGCGGATAGATCAGTGCCAGCGTCGCCGAGATCCGGCCAGCGGCTTCAACAAGCGGCACATAGTCGACATTGTTGGCCACCAGCGCTTCATAGGCCTGTTTCGGCGAAATTGCCGGTTCCGGAAAACTCTCCGAGCGGAAGCACAGGCGCTGCAGGCCCTTGACGCCCGCATCGCGATAGAACGAATGCATCTCCCGGCAGACCTGCCGCACCGTGTAGCCCGCATAACGCTCGCGATTGGCCGCAAACACCGTCGGCAGAACCTCCTGTAGAGGCGCGTCGCGATCCCAGAGGTTCTTGAACTTCACCAGCTTGGCAACCAGCGTATTCAGCTTGCTCTCATCTTCTGCCGGCGTGAGCAGGAAAAGCAGGCTGTTGAGATCGCATTTCTCCGGCACGACCCGCTGCTCGCGCAGATAGTTGGCGACCACGGTCGCCGGAATTCCGAACTCGCGATATTCGCCGGTCTCCCGGTCGATGCCGGGCGTCAGCAGCGTGAGCTTGTTGGGATCGACCATGGTGTAGCCGGGCGCATAGCCGGCGTAGCCATGCCATTTTGCCTCCGGGTCGAACCGCCAGCACTGCTGCTCGCGCTTGAGCACATCGGTGGGGATATCTTCCCAGGGTGTCTCAGCGAGGTCGCTCGTATGCTTTGAACCGGACACCGAGATCTTGTCCGGCACGAAGGGATCGAAGAACCACTGCTCTTCGGGACTTCCACCCTTGGTTTCATAATGCTTGACGAAGCCGCGCAGCTTCTTGCGAACCTCGATCCCGAGTTCGATACAACGATCCCAGAGCATTTCGCCCGCCTTGCCCTCATGCACCTTGGCGTTGACGTCAAGCGAGGCGAAGAGCGGATAGAAGGGAGAGGTTGACACATGCATCAGCAGCGATTCATTGAAGCGCTTGTGCTCAACGAACCTGCGTTGGCCGCGGATATGTTCGTCGCGTTTGTGGATCTGCGAGGCCTGTGAAAAGCCGGCGCCCTGCTTATGTACCGACTGCGTCGAGAACAATCCCGGCATGTCAGGCCGCAGGTCCTCGAGGCGCATGGGACTGTGCCCCAAAAAGAGCGGATGAAAGGCATTGTAACCGATCCAGGCTTCGTCCCAGAGAACGTAGTCGCAGAGATGACCGATCTTCTCCATCACCTGGCGCACATTGTAGATGGTGCCGTCATAGGTGGCGAGCTGGATGCAGGCGAGACGAAAGGGTCTCTCGGCATTGGCGCGGCCTTTGTCGGCAACGAGCGGATGCGCGGCAATCTTCTGCCGCAACCAACCTTCGTCCCAAGCCTCCCAATCGACCGCACCAATCATGCCGAAGGAGTTGCGGGCCGTTGGCAGGTAGATGGGAATAGCACCAGCCTGCACAAGCGCACCCTGGTGAAGGGACTTGTGATTGTTGCGGTCGAAGAGCACGAGATCGCCGCTCCGCAGCACCGCGTTAGCAACAACCTTGTTGGAGGTGCTGGTTCCGTTCAGGATGAAATAGGTGCGATCCGCGCCAAAGATGCGCGCCGCCTGCTTCTGGGCCTCGGCCGCAGGCCCTTCATGGATCAGCAGATCACCAAGATCCACATCTGCATTGCAAAGATCATTGCGGAAAATGCCCTCCCCGAAATACTTGAAGAAGAGCTGCCCCGCGGGCGACTTCCGATAGAACTGCCCGCCCTGGTGGCCGGGGCAATCGAAGGCGATATTGGCCTCGCCGTCATAGGCCATCATGCCTCCGAAGAACGGTGGCAGCAGCGACTTGCCGTAATTGACCAGGCTGGAGATGATCTGCTTGGCGTAGAAGGCCGGTGTCTGCTGCCCGAGATAGATGAAACCGTCCACCTCGCCAGCCATTTCCACAACGTCCAGGTCCGCGATGGTCAAGGTATCGGCCATCGCCCAGACGGGAGTGCGAAATCCAACGTCCCGGACGGAGCGAAGGAAGGAACGCGCACCCGCCAGGCGCCCGCCTTCGACCGAGCCGATATAGGCTCCGACGGAGGCATCCTCGGACACGTCGGCGGAATAATCATACCTCAGTTCCACCTCGAAATTCTCCGAAGCGATCTGCGTCAACAACTCCTGCACCTGCGGGTCGTCGCGATCGACGACCGCCACCACCTTCAGCATCTTGTGAAACGGGATGGCAACGGTCGGAGACTTCACATCACGCGGGATCATTGTGGCCGTCCCTCTGCAACACAATCGACGAGGTACCGACGCCCCTTGTCGCCGGCTGTGAATCGTAGGCCGTGAATATCGGTTTCGAAACCGGGAAACTTCCGGTCGAATTCACGGGCATAGAGCAGGTAGTCCTGGATCGACTTCGTCGATTCCGTGATCCGTTCACCTGGCATGATCAATGGAATGCCCGGCGGATAAGGAACGATCATCACGGCAAGGACGCGGTTCATGAGGTTGTCGATCTCGACGCTCTCGATCCGCCCTTTGACGAGGTGATCGTAGGCGTCTGCGGGCCGCAGCGCCATGTCGGGCAGCACGGTGTACATCTCGCGCTGCGCCTTCGGCACGTCATCCTTGCGGTAGATCGCGTGGATGCTTTCGCATAGATCTCGCAATCCCATGCCGGCATAGGCCTCGGGATGTGCTGCGGCGAGAGCCGGCAATGCCCGCGTCAGCGGAGCGTTGGCGTCGTAGAGATCCTTGAAATTGATCAGTTCGGTGACAAGCGTGCTCCACTTGCCACGCGTAATTCCCATCGAGAAAAGGACAAGGAAGGAATAGAGGCCGGTCTTCTCGATTTCGATGCGGCGCGAGGAAAGGAACTTCGTGATGACGCCGGCCGGGATCCCGTGTTCCTGCATGGTGCCGTTCGCCGATAATCCCGGTGAAAGGATCGTGACCTTGATGGGATCGACCATCACATGATTTTCGGCAAGGCCTTCAAAACCATGCCAGGCATCACCGGGCTTCAGAACCCATTCGGCATGGGTATCGCTCGGCGTCTGCTCGGCGACGGTCGGTTCCCACACATCGAACCACCAGCTTCCGTTCATCTGCTTCCTGACCGCGTTCATCGCACGGCGGAAACTGATTGCTTCGTCGATCGTCTCTTGCACCAGGGAGCGCCCGGCCGGCTGCTCCATCATGGCCGCCGCGACATCGCAGGAGGCAATGATGCCGTACTGCGGCGAGGTCGAGGTGTGCATCATGAAGGCTTCGTTGAAGCGCGTGACATCCAGGCGCTTGTTCTCTGCATGCTGGATGTGGATCATCGATGCCTGCGAAAGAGCCGCCAGCAGCTTGTGCGTCGACTGCGTCGCAAAGGTAATGGCGTTCTGCGAGCGCGCAGGCTGGGTGGATGAGATTCCGTGAAAGCCGTCGTAGAACTCATGGAAATTCGCGTAGGCGTACCAGGCCTCGTCGAAGTGCAGCACCTCGACCGCATCGCCAAGCGATGCTTTGATGGCATCGACGTTGTAGCAGAGCCCGTCATAGGTCGAATTGGTGATGACCATCAATCGGACCTTGCCGCTGGTTTCGCCGGCGTACCGGCTCGCAGCGATTTTCTGGGCGATAGCCTCCGGCGTAAACTGGTCCTTCGAAATCGGGCCGATAATGCCGAGCCCGTTGCGGGACGGCGTCAGGTAGATCGGCGTTGCGCCCGTCATGATCAGCGAATGCAGGATGGACTTGTGGCAATTGCGGTCGCAAAGCACGAGATCGCCGCGTCCGACCATGCCGTGCCAGACGATCTTGTTCGCGGTCGACGTGCCGCCGACGACGAACAGCGTTTCGTCGGTACCGAAAATGCGCGCCGCGTTGCGCTCGCCCTCGGCGATCGGCCCGACGTGATCCAGCAACGAACCGACGCTGCCGACCGATACGGAGATATCGGAGCGGAGCGTGTTTTCACCGAAGAACGTGTAGAAGAGCTGACCAACCGGGCTTTTGCGGAAGGCGATTCCTCCGCCATGACCGGGCGTGTGCCAGGAATATGCTCCCTCGAGCGTATACTTCATCAGAGCCTTGAACATCGGTGGCGGCAGCCGATCGAGGTAATTGCGGGCAGCCTGCACGATGGCCCGCGCCATGAACTCTGCCGAATCCTCGAATAGCCGCATGAAAGCGTTAGCGTGGCGCAACACTGTGGCCGGAACATCCTCCGCCGTCGTGTCGTCCCCGAAAAGGAAGATCGGCATCCGGTCGTTCTTCTGGCGCTTTGCGCTTAGAACCTCTTCCAGCACCTTCCAACGCGAGGCTTTGTCCTCAGTGCCGTCGACGGAAATCAGCCAGCAAGATTCCGTATTGAAAATATGTACCAGGCGACGCGCGTCCTCGTAGGAGACGCCGGAAACAACACGGAACCCCTCGTTTTCGATCGCCGCTGCCAGATCGCGCATCCCGCGCCCTGCAGCACTCTTGCCCTCAAAATCCTCGTCGATGACGGCAATGGGAAATGCCTTTTGGAACTCCATGCGCCCCTCCAGACCCGATGTTCAATGCAGCGGCCGCCGCGCAGCCACCGTCATCATGGGTGAAAAGATCGTACACACCAGGCGCATAGGCGTCGTTGATTGCAATCAACGTGGGAGCAAAATGCCATTGGGCAGAGCAAAACCACGAACTATTCGGCCCATTCCGCATCGGCGGTAAAGGCGATGGTGAGCCAGCGGTTTGCGCTTTCATCCCCGATTGCGGCACCGATTTCGTCGCGAAGCGCATCCCATTCCTCGACCGTCTTCGCAGGAAGTCCCTCGGGCACGATGAAGTAGAGCTCTATCTGCGTCGCTCGACCGACGCGGGCGACATAGGCGCGGTAGGAAAGGAAGCCGAGACGGCGAACCGTTTCTGAGGCGACATGATCGACATGATCCTTGAGCTCGACAGGTGCAATCAACAGGACTTCGGTCAGTGCCTTCCAGACCGTGCCGATCGGCAGCGGGATCATTACAAGGCAGACCAGGGCCAGCACGAAGGGATCCATGTACTTGGCAACCCAAGCGACGGGCGTCGGCTGCACGGCGAAGCCAATCAGAAATGCTATGAGCAGGGCGAACGAGATACCGCCCGACATGATCCAGGCCTTGATATCGAGTGAGATGAAATCGGATTTCAGTTTGCGGTTCAGCCTGATGCCGATGATGGCCATGACGACACAGATGAGCACCGTCGTGGCGGAATATGCGATGGCAATGCCGAAACGGAGTTCGTGTCCGCCATTGAGGATGCTGATAATCGCATTGATCAGCGCGTAGACCGCGACCGTCATCAGCACGCAGCCGTTGAGCATGAGGACGATCGGCTCAAGGTGCCAGAAACCCATGGTGAAGCGGTTGTGAACTCTGCGCGACAGCGCATCGCGCTGCGCCGATTTCACGATCAGGCTCGAAACCGACAGCGCAAGCCCGGTCATTGCAGCGTCAGCCAGCGAATAGACCCCATCAAAGGCGATGGAGAACGAGCCTGAAAGGATGCCGAAGATGATGCCGAGCGCGGCAATCACGATGGTGGCCGCAATCGAAATGCGTAGAAACCCTTGTTCGTTCCACATCGCCACCTCCCGCGCAGCCCACACGCCTCGCGCTCACTCTAGCGTGTCCGCGCCAATCGTGAAGGCATTCGAGACAATCGCCGACTACGGAGTGAACCGGATTTTCTATTCTTTGGATGGAGGTTCGCGCCCTGGAATGACTGTCCGAAGGAGCTATAGACACTGGGGAGGAAGCCCCGGAGGCTTCGTGACAACCTCGTCGAATGGCGGGCCGCGATCGCGCCCTGCGGCAATCTCGCGATCATTGCCTGAACATCATGAGAGCCGGGGCGATCTGCCCCGGCTCGACATTTGGAGGCATGGCCGGCGCAGATTTCGGTTATTCCACATAGAAAGTCATGTTGCCATTGCGCGCTCGCGTTACCCACTCAATATCATTTGGCGTGAGCTTTTTGGCCTTGAGCTGCGCCACAAGCCATTTGTTCGACCGAACTGCGGCTCTGATGGCTGCGACATGCTCCGCACTCCCCGCCCGAGGGTGTGCGCCAGTCTCTGAAAAATCTGCGATTCTGTAGCTTACAATCGTGAACCTTTTGCTATGATAGGTCCGCACCGCCTCAGGCAAACTCTCACTCCAGTTCATTCTTCGGTATTCGCGTCGATCCTGCTGGGCTTGAACCGGAACGATACCGGCAGCAGTCAATGCGACAATCCCAATGATCATGGCCATTTTCATCGTTCTAACTCCCAAGAACAAAATGATCCTCAGTCGCAAGATATCTTATGCCCAAGAGCCTCGCATTGAGTGTGATCAATAGTGTTCGAGCAAACACCCTGAATAGTTACGTGATTTACGGACACCTTCCTCTTACAATGAGGCAAGGTGGCCGACTGACAATCCAGTTTCAGCGAGGAATTTAAGGGAGACGGGCTGCGCCAGATCGTCGACCGGGGTGATCCTTATCCGGAACGTGCGCAACGCTCGTCGACTACGCATTGAACCGGATTGCAGCGCCAAGTCTTTGGAGGGAAGATCGCGCTGGGCAATGGCGGTCCAACGGAGCCATGAGCACCGGCCTTCGCGGGAGGAGACTTCATGACAACTCCGAATGGCAAGAGCCTCGGACTGGCCGCCTGTACTGCCATCGTGGTCGGAAACATGGTGGGTTCGGGCTTCTATCTCTCGCCGGCCGCAGTAGCGCCCTACGGCAATCTCGCCATCGTCGTCTGGATCGTCATGGGAGCCGGCGCGATCTGTCTCGGCCTCACATTCGCGCGGCTTGCCAGTCTCGTGCCGGCTGTCGGTGGCCCCTACGCCTACACACGGCTGGCCTACGGCGATTTTGCCGGCTTCCTCATTGCCTGGGGCTACTGGATTTCCATTTGGACATCGCTTCCCGTGATCGCCATCGCCTTCGCCGGCGTGATGATCGATCTCGTTCCCGCTTTTGCCAACCGCCTCGCAGCGACATTGCTGACGCTTGGGGTGATATGGGCGATCGTGCTGGTCAATCTTCGCGGCGTTCATGCGGCGGCCCTGTTTGCGCAGGTTACCACCTATGCCAAGCTCATGCCCTTTGGCGCTGTCGCTATCATCGGTCTTCTCTTCATCGACACCTCCCATTTCGCGGAGTTCAACCCCAGCGGCCAGCCGCTGCTAAAGTCGGTCGCGGCCTTGGCGCCGCTGACCATGTTTGCTTATCTCGGGCTGGAATCAGCAACAGTTCCCGCTGGCGATGTTCGGGACGCGAGACGAACCATTCCCCGCTCGACCGTTCTCGGAATTTCCATCGCTGCGGCTCTTTATGTGCTGGGCACCATCGTCGTCCTTGGTGTCGTGCCCCGGGAACAGCTCGTGCATTCCGTCGCGCCGTTTTCCGAAGCTGCGGGGATCATGTGGGGGCGCGGCGGGGAACTGGCAATATCGGTCGCAGTCTTGCTGTCATCGATCGGCGCCCTGAACGGCTGGACGCTGCTGATGGGGCAGGTTCCGATGGCTGCTGCCCGGGACGGGCTCTTCCCTCCCCTGTTCGCACGGCTCTCGAGCCGGGGCGTCCCGGCGGTTGGCATGATTGTCTCGGCATCATTTGCGACCATGCTGGTGCTCGTTCAAGCTTTCGGGTCGGAGGGTTTTGCTGCGGTCTATCGGCTCATGGTCGGGCTGAGCACCATGACTGCCGTCGTCCCCTATGCCTTCTGCTCGCTGGCCGGAAGCCTTGTAGCAGCCGGTGTGACCAAGGAGCGACGAATGCCGCGCGTCACCGCAATCGAGCTCATCGCCTTCATTTTCGCGATATTCACGCTCTATGGGTCCGGCGCCGAGCCGGTCCTCTATGGTCTCGTTCTGCTCATGCTTGGGATCCCGGTTTACGTCTGGCAGAGAAGAAACACGTCCGCCATGCAGGTGGACAGTGAAGAAACGGCAGCGGGTGCTGCGACACACCCGGCCGTATCCTGATAATTTCACATTGAAACCTGCGTCGCCCTCAAGCGTACCAGCTCAGGCCGGTGAAACCACTGCTGATGATCGTTCCGCGCTCGCCGCGCACCATGGCAGCTATATCCGCCAGGGCGCCGATTGCCGTGCTCTTTCCGCTGGCCTGAGCAAAATGGCAGGCGGCATCGACCTTCGGGCCCATCGAACCGGCCGGGAAGGAAAATTGCCTGAGATCGTCAGGCCGGGCTTTATGGATGGACTTCTGAGACGGCTTGCCCCAGTCCGTGCAGACGGCCTGGGCGTCTGTTGCCAGGATGAGGAGGTCGGCATCAAGTTCGCGCGCCAAAAGTTCTGAGCACAAATCCTTGTCGATCACGGCTTCGACGCCGATGAGCTTCCGGTCGCTGCCTTTTTCGTACATCGTCGGGATACCACCGCCGCCGGCACAAATGACGATCGTCCGCTGCTCCAGCAGCCACCGCACCGGACGGACCTCAAAGATGCGCTTCGGCAGCGGTGATGCGACCACACGCCGCCACTTTTCACCATCCTGCTTGAACACCCAGCCCTTCTCCGTGCGGATGCGCTCGGCATCCGCCTTCTCATAGATCGGGCCGACGAACTTGGTCGGGTTGCTGAAGCCCGGATCGTCGGCATCGACCTCGACCATCGTCAGAAGCGTTGCCAGTGGCTGCTCGAACGGCAGCAAATTGCCGAGTTCTTGTTCCAGCATGTAGCCGATCATGCCCTCGGTTTCCGCCCCCAGCACATCGAGCGGATAGGCCTCGTCAGGCTTGTAGGCCGCGCCCTGAAGCGCGAGCAGCCCGACCTGAGGCCCGTTGCCGTGGGTTATGATCAACTCATGTTCGGCCGCCAACGGCGCGATCGCTTCCGCAGCGATGCGCGCATTCCGCCGCTGGACATCCGCGGTCATGGCCTCTCCACGCCGGAGAAGGGCATTGCCGCCAAGCGCAATAACCACACGCATTTTAGTCTCCCAGAGTGGCGACAAGCAGCGCCTTGATTGTGTGCAGGCGGTTTTCGGCCTGCTCGAAGGCGATATTGGCTTCGGACTCGAAGACGTCATTGGTCACTTCGAGGCCGTTGCTCATGCCGTAGTCCTCGGCAATCTGCTTGCCCAACGTCGTCTCGGTATCGTGGTATGCCGGCAGGCAATGCATGAACTTCGTCTGAAAATTGCCCGTTGCCTTCATCAAGGCGTCGTTGACCTGGTAAGGCGTCAACAATTTGATGCGTTCGCGCCAGACGTCCTTCGGCTCGCCCATCGAGACCCAGACATCCGTGTGAATGAAATCGACACCTTGCACGGCCTCCTTGGGGTCGTCGGTAACGAGCAGGCGCGCACCGGATTTCTCCTTCAGGTCCTCGGCGATTTTCATGTACTCCCGGGACGGCCAGAGCGATTTCGGGCCGCAGATGCGCACATCCATTCCCACCAGGCACCCGACGATCAGCAGCGAGTGCCCCATGTTCGAGCGCGTGTCGCCCACATAGGCATACTTGATGTCCGCAATCGGCTTGTCGCTGTGCTCGCGCATGGTCATCACGTCGGCCAGCATCTGCGTTGGATGGTATTCATCCGTCAGACCGTTATAGACCGGCACGCCTGCAAAACGGGCGAGTGTCTCCACGCCCTGCTGCGCAGCTCCGCGATATTCGATGGCATCAAACATGCGGCCGAGAACGCGGGCAGTGTCCTTGAAGGATTCCTTGTGCCCGATCTGCGAACCGGACGGATCAAGATAGGTCACGTTGGCGCCCTGATCCGAACAGGCAACTTCGAAGGCGCATCTGGTGCGCGTGGAGGTTTTCTCGAAAATCAGACAGATTTCCTTGCCTTTCAGGTGCTCTTGCTCGGTGCGGGCATATTTGGCGCGCTTGAGGTCGCGGGCGAGATCGAGAAGGTATCGGAATTCCCGCGGGGTGTAGTCCTGCACGGTCAGAAGTGAACGATTGCGCAGATTGAAGCTCATTGTCTTGCTCCGTCGAGGCTGTTTCGTGGATGCGATGTGTCAGTATGCGGGGTCGCGCCATATCGGGCATGTCATGCAGTGCCCGCCGCCGCGGCCGCGGCCGAGTTCGGAGCCGCGAATGGTGATGACCTCAACGCCTGCTTTGCGCAGAAGCGTATTCGTGTACGTGTTGCGGTCGTAAGCGACGACCACGCCGGGCTCGAGCGCAACGACATTGTTGCCGTCGTCCCATTGTTCTCGTTCGGCCTGATAGGAATTGCCGCCGGTCTCGACTATGCGCAGCTGCGGCAAATCGAGCGCTTCGCTGACGACGTCGAGCATCGGGCGATTTTCGGGATGAATCTCGAATGTGCCCTCATCATCCTTGGGATACATGCTGTAGCAGCGGATCTGATCGACAACCTCGGCAAACAGCGTAACGACATCGCGATCGCAGAAACTGAAAACGGTATCGAGATGCATTGCCGCGCGGCTCTTCGGCATCAGACAGGCGATCACCCGCTTTACGGCATTGCCCCTGAACAGGGCCTGCGCCACTTGGCCGACTGCCTGATAGGTGGTGCGCTCGCCCATGCCGATTAGGACAGTGCCGTTCCCGATCGGCATGACGTCGCCACCCTCCATTGAGGCATTGGCAAACTGGCCGTCTGAATCACCCCACCAGATCCGGAAATCGCTCCCGAGAAAGATCGGGTGAAACTTGTAGATCGCGCGCTGGATCAGCGTCTCGGCGCGTCTTGCTGGCCAGAACATCGGGTTGCAGGTCACACCGCCGTAAATCCAGCAGGACGGATCACGCTGGAACAAGGTATTGGGAATCGGCGGGATGACAAACTCCGTTTCCTGCAAGGCGCTGAGCATCAGCGACTTTGCCTTGACATCCGGCAGGTCGGAAATCGCGATCCCGCCGATCATAAATGCGGCAAGCTGCGTGGCCGGCATTTCGTCAAGCCATGGCCGCATCGCCTCGGCGATCTGCGAGCCGAGCACATTCGGGGTGATGCGCCGATCCAATATGAAGTCTCGCGCCTGCTTGTTAGCGAGCGCCTGACCGAGCATATCGTGGAGTTCTAAAACCTCGACACCTCTCTCCTGCATTTTCAGGACAAAATCATAATGATCCTTCTGTGCCTCATGGACCCATAGGACGTCGTCAAAAAGCAGATCGTGGCAGTTTGCAGGCGTCAGCCGCTGATGTGCCAGAGACGGTCGGCACACCATGACGGTTCTCAGCTTTCCAACCTCGGAATGAACACCAAAACCACGCATGCGGTCCTCCCCGGTCTTTCGTATAGCGGCCGCGCCGCCGGCTCTTTGAACACAATCAAACGATTTTGGCCGGTCATGTCATTGATCGCAGACAAGGTGCGCTGCAGCATCCTGCGATTGGGCACATTCAATGGAGGCGTGAAACTTCGCCTCGATGGATCTGCCATATGCGCCAATGGGTGGGGTGGACTTCCAGTCGTTCACCGGTCATGGCATTCGCCCAACCATCAGGCAGGCGCCGACATGGAAAAATCAGGGCATCAACGCCTTGATCGCCGATGACGGCGAGTTCTATATCCTCTTCGAATGGAGCTTCGACAATCAACCGCCACATCACCGAATCCTCCACGACGATGCACCAGCATCAACTGGATAGAACATCCTCTCGGCTTGCCAGCACTCGGCCGACGTGCTTACTCCTCAAGCGCTTTGCACTTGTCGCGACTACGCTTGCCTGTCCCAACTCGGCGATGAGGCGATCAATGGCGATTTCACGGGCGGAAAAACATCCTGTCAGTGCGACAATCGCTCATCCTATATAGAAAGTCAGATTGCCATTACGGGTCTGTGTCACCCATTCGATGACTTCAGACGCCAGTTTCTTGGCTTTCAGTTTGAACCAGCCACTTGTTGGAACGGGCGGCCGCCCATTTGCTTGCCATAGTAGCGGAACAATCACGCCCGGGCATTGCGCCGGATCAATGGGAATGAGGAAGTCCAAGATATCGCGAGCTTCTCGCTGGGGGGCGCAAGACGACAATAGAGCCTACGCGATGCTACACCGCTCATCCGTTCAAAGGTGGTAATCTTGCATCATTATCGACGAGCAAAACGGTCCAGCGACTGCATAACTTCTCGGATGAGCGCAGGAGACCATCATGTCCATCAAGATGGAAACGCCGCATGTTGCAGAGTACGGTCCTGACGTTTCAACTATGGTCGAAGGGGACTCGTTCATACTAGGGCGCAGCCAACCTTCACGCGTGCTCCGCGAGGAAGATGAAGCGCCCAGGATGGACTGGATCCGGAAGCTCTACGAACACATGCCGGATGCGGTGTTTTTTATCACCGACAGCCATCATATTTCGGCCTGCAACAAAACGGCAGTCGCCCTGTTTGGCTACGACGAAAGCGAATTGGTCGGCCGCAAGATCGACTTCGTCTGGCGCTCGACACCAGATGTTCAACTAAGAGGACGCTGGGCAGACCAAGGCGCAGCGCGCGCCGGTCTTGCCATCACCAAAGGCGGTGCTCAATTCCCGACTGCCCTTACAATCATCAGGGGGCAGGATGCAAAGGAAGGCTTCACTGCAGCGATTTTCGAGGACTTCCGCGCCGAGCGCGAGACATTGCAGCAGGTTCAGGAGCTTCAATGCGAGATTGCCCGCCTCGCAAGAATAACCGCGCTAGGGGAAATGGCATCGACCCTTGCCCATGAGCTTTCACAACCGCTCTCGTCAATCGCTGCTTATTCGCAGGGATGCAGACGCCTCGTCATGAATGATCACCGTCGATGCGGCGAGAAGCTTCGCGAAGCCCTATCGGACATTACGCAACATGCTATGTGGGCAGGAACGATCGTCCAGAACATAAGAGACTTGGTAAAGCCCGGCGCTGGCGCAAGAAAACAGGAAGCGATGCACGAGTTGATCCATGAGGCGACCACACTCGCGTTCGTGGGATCACAGCGCAAGGGGCTCCATGCGGATCTCCGCCTCGAAGCGGCGTGGGACACGGTCATTGTCGACCGTGTCCAGATCGTGCAGGTGTTGACAAACCTTGTTCGCAATGCCCTCGAGGCAACCGACGATGTCGATCAGCCCCATATTGCGATCCGAACCAAATCCGACACATCTTCTCATCTCGTTGTCGAAGTGTCTGACAACGGCTGCGGTATCGCAGCCGAGATCGAGGAGGCATTGTTCCGTCCCTTCGTGACCAGTAAACCGCGCGGCCTCGGCATGGGGCTGGCCTTGTCCAAGCGCATTGTCGAAGCGCATGGAGGCCGCATAACTGCGCGCAAGGGGATGGATTGCGGTTCGATGCTCTGTTTCTCGCTTCCGCTGGCGGAGATCTAAACCGATGGCAAACGACCTCACGATCCATCTCGTTGACGACGAGGAGTCGCTCAGACGGTCGGTGACATTCCTATTGGTATCGGCAGGTTTTGCCGTTCGCGCGCATAGCTGCGCAAAGGCGTTTCTCGAACTTCTGCCCCTTTCCGGGAGGAACTGCCTTGTTACCGACCTCCGCATGCCGCATATCGACGGCATCGAACTGCTCCACCGCTTGCACGATTTCAACACGGACGTTCCGACGATCGTTATCACCGGCCAGGGCGATGTTGCCACAGCCGTTCTGGCGATGAAGGCCGGAGCATCAGACTTCCTGGAAAAACCTCTCAAAGAAGAAGCGTTGATGGCAGCCATCAACGGAGCGATGGGACAAAGACGTCCCGGCAGGGCGATTGCCGATCCCGAAAGTGTGGCGGCACGACTTCGTCAACTCACGGACCGCGAACACCAAGTCCTCATCGGCGTGCTTGACGGCCTGCAGAACAAGATGATCGCCTATCATCTAGGCATCAGTTCGCGGACGGTGGAAGTCCACCGTGCCAATGTGATGGCAAAAATGGGCGCGCGCAACCTGACGGAGCTCATGTGGATGGCCATTACTATTGACGCGACCGGACAGCGATCTGAAATCGAGAGGGGCGCGCCCGCCGTCCACATATTGCCCCACCTTCGCTGATCGGAAAGCAATCCTTGCAAGCAAAGACATGTAGGATATGATGCGTTAGAAGATGCTTAAATAATAGCGCGATCTTGTCGTGGGGGCGGGGCGGTCATGGGAAGCGCAAAGGTCAACACTTTCCGCAGTTTTGAGCCGACAGCAGACGAAATCTGCCTGCAAGTCGAGCGCATCCTCATGAGCGAGGAATTTCACACCCCGAAACGCGGGCGAAATTTCCTGGAATTTGTCGTCAACGAGACACTTGCGGGTCGATCGGGGTTTTTGAAGGCGTTTACGATAGCAAATATGGTTTTCGGCCGGGAAGCATCGTTCGATCCGCAAAACGATCCGGTCGTCCGGATCGAGGCCGGCCGAATAAGAAAAGCCCTCGAGCGCTACTACCTTGTCGCGGGCCAAGCGGACGAGGTCATCATTACCGTGCCGAAAGGCGGATATGTTCCCCATTTCGAATATGCTCAGGATGCGCTCGACCCCGTATCTGAGCCCGTATCTGAGAAAACGCTGGAAAAGTCGCCGGCCGGGGGACTGGATGATCAAGACGATCCGCTTCCGGACATAGGTCGCAGAGCGAGGCCAGTCGCTCTTGGCCTTGGAGCCACTCTCGTCACCGTTCTTGCGCTTCTGCTCCTCGCTCTTGCTGGCGCACTTTCGGTTTCGCGGAATGTTTCAAGCCGGGCACCGCCGCCGGGATCAGCGGAACCAAAAGTGGTTGTCGATTTTTTTGCCGAAAGCGGCCTCATTGGCGCCGGTTCGGACATCGCGCGTGGCCTGAGGGACGACGTCATCGGCCAACTCGCTCAGTTTGATGACATCGTCGTGGTTACCGGCTCGATACGCGGCGAACCTGCTGACGGCGCCGCCTATGCGCTCCAAGGCAATGTCCAGCTCGATGGCAGCAGGATGCGTGCCGCTGCGAGGTTGGTGCGTCAATCCGATGGTGCCGTCATATGGGCCGACAATTATGATGCTAATCTCGATGTTCAAAACAAGCTTGTGATTCAAGCCGATGTCGCCGGGAAAATCGCCAGCGCGATTGCACAGCCCTATGGCGCTATCTTCCAAGCCGATACGGAAACGATCGCCAGGCCTGCGGAGAATGGCGGCTCGGACGCCTATGCCTGCACCTTGATCTATTACAGCTACCGGCAGACCATGACTGAACAAAGCCATCGGAAAGCACGCGAATGCCTGCAACAGACAACCCAGCGTTTTCCCGATAACGCATCCTCTTGGGCCCTCCTGTCCATGGTCTATCTTGACGAGATACGTTTTCGCTACAAACTCGGCACGCCAGCTTCAGCCCAGCCCCTCGAACTGGCGATTGCTGCGGTGGAACGGGCAATATCGCTGGCGCCCGGCAATCCGCGCGTGCTTCGGGCTCAGATGCTGGTGAGCTTCTTCAGAGGGGATATCGGGAAGGCGCTGACGGCCGGGACCTCTGCCTATGCCGCAAATCCAGACGATGTCGAAGTTGCAGGCGAATACGGCTCCCGCCTTGCGATGTCAGGAAAATGGCAATCAGGTTGCGAATTGCTGTCGATCGCTCTCAGCAGGAACGCCGGACCTAAAGGTTTTTATGAGGTTGGCATGGCTTTATGCGCCTTCATGCGAGGCGATATCGAAGCGGCGGAGCAGTGGTCGCGACGGTCCGATCTCGATGGCAACCCCATGCACCATCTCTTGCTGCTGTCCATTCTCGGGACCGCTGGAAAGACGAATGAAGCCAGACTGGAACGGGAATGGCTCAACACCCACGCACCGGAAATGATGGGCAATGTCCATGCGGAGATCTCTCTGCGTTTGCAAAGACCGGAAGACCAGGAGCTGTTCCTCAACGGCCTGCGCGCCGCGGGAATGGTCATTTCTCCTGTCAACACGCCAAGATAGTTACGGGTCAGGGCTCTGCGTCGCCAAACTTGCGAAATTTTGAAATCTCCATCGCGATTTGCACGGCGATGTCGTCCTCGACATCGAGAATGGTCTGGCCACTCAGATCGCGATCATATTGATTTGCCCAGACGACTACCCCGTCGGCGCCGTCTATCAGGCGGATATGCAGATGCACGACCGTGCTTTCGACAAGTGCACTTCCTTGCAGGTTGAAATGCGGTCCGCTCGTTACCGCGCCGGAGCGGCCTGGAGTAAGCACGACCAGGTTTTGCACCTCCATGAGTTTTGAAATCAGCTGATCGCCCAGTCCCTTTGCAAAATTAGCTGTCTGCGCCGTGCCGTCGAGGGCGACGAGGGGGTCGACAGCAATCCTGATCCTGTTCGTCGGCGTTGAGGCAACAGGGGTCCGGGTCGCTTGCGGTGGTGATAGGTAGGATTCGAGGGGGCGAATGAGGGCTAAGATCGCCATTGCCCCGAATAGTGCAGGGACACCAATCGGCAGCAGAAGATGGCGATAGGTCGTTGGCCCCTGCTGCCCAGTCTGTTTTTGTGGATTCTCGTGATCTTGCGAAGCGGCCACTTCGCTAGCAATCGACGTGTTTTCGCCGCTCGAAAACCGCGTCGCGTAGCCTCCTTTGGGAATTGTGATACGTATCGGGTCGTTGCTTCCACACACGAGGTAATATCGCTCGAGTGCGCGGCGGATACGGCCGGCCTCTATGCGTACGACCGGATCATTCTGGGCATCGAAGGACGCGTCGCGTCCGAAAACGACCTGCGCGATCATATAGGCCTTAAGCCGTTCGCTGTGCCCTTCAAGCGTCTCTTCAACAATATACTGTAGAAAGCGACGCCCGCGCTCGGGAGCATGGAATTGCGGGCTTGCGAGTATGCGTTCAAGCTGCTCGCGCACACTTGCCGGATCTTGAGATAAGTCGCGTTCCCCTCCATCTTCCGATGCCATACGACCTCCCACGACATTTTCGTGTCGCTCTCCCCAAAGGGCGAATGCCTTATACACCGTAGAGTAATCCGGGGCTTCCGTAGCAATACGTAAGGGGTATCTCGAATATCGGGTCCCGCGGCAATTGCTTATGCTCCGATGCGGATAGGGGCGACGCAGATGCTTCAAAATCACGCAATAAATTACACGACTGCTCGAGGCCACCGGTATGGAGGCGCAGCCGCTACAACCAAAGATCAGTCGATTAGGCTCAAGGCCGATGAGACGATCTACAGCGAAGGCGAACACGCGCTTACGATCTACCACGTAGAAGCGGGCGCTGTGCGGATCTACAGACTGACGGCCGCCGGACAGAGATACATTCTGTCGTTTTACGGAAAGGGCGAATGGTTCGGACTTGAAACGGGCGATATACGCACCGATTTCGCCGAAGCCGTCTGCGAAACCTGCGTCACGCCCTTTCGCGCCAATCATGACGCCGTCGTTCCCATCGATCTTCTGCACATTGCCTTGACGAATCTTGCCAAGGCGCAACACAAACAACTCGTCATCACCGAGCAGAGCGCACTGAAGCGCGTCGCGGCCTTTGTCTGCGAAATGGCCGACCGTCATCCAGGCGATTGCGAATTTGACATGATGATTTCCCGCAGCGATATCGCCGACTATCTTGGACTGACAGTCGAAACCGTTGCCCGCTGTTTCACGAAGCTCCGCGAAAAACGTATCCTTTGCCTGAACGGCAAACTGCAACGCATCGTTCGCCTTCTCGATCGCGATGCGCTGATCAGCCTCACGATCTAACGGCAAAGCATTCGCAGGTTCGATCTCCGAAAGAAGGACTTTGACGATGACGCATACATCTCGCCGGAAATCAGGCACATCGGGCAAAATGCTCTATGCAGGCTTGATATCGTTGGCCTTTCCCATGACGGCAGTTGTGGCGCAAGACAATCCGTTTGATCAGTTCCCGGTGGTTATCCAGTGCAAATACCACGAAACCTTTCACGCCTTTTATCTGTCGCGTGTGTCTCAAGATGGAACTGCAACCTATTCTGCATCCGACCGGATCGCCGGCACCATCACGATCGACGGCAAGGCAAAGGCAATAGGCGCTGAAGGCGGAGGCAGTTGTGTCGGCAAAACCTTGTCAGAGCTTCGCGCATCGCACCAGGCCTACGACCTGAAACGCTAGGGCATCGAATTGAAAATGAGAGATCCAGAGGATCTTTCGCATCCTGGCAAGGCTGCCCCCTGCAATCGCTGCGTCCTCGGACTCGATCGCGGTGGTCGGGCCGGAGGAGACGACGGTTAGTTCAGCCCTGAGCTTCATAAAGGTTTCTTGAACGCCTCGATGCGGTGAAGCCCAACGACTTATATGAAAAAATCCAAACCTCCGGCGTCGCGCTCCTCGACCGTCCGACGGACGCCGTCCTCAGCATCGGGCGGTAGGGTACGCCTCAGCATCACGGGTTTGCACCGGCCTAACGTGACTTACCCGGCAAATGAATGTTTGCCATTTCTTGTTTTGCAGTGCACAATATTTACTGCTAACAGGGACGTGAGCCGTTGAGAATTTGCATCTACAAATCAGATGAAGTTCCTGAAGTAACGCTGTTCTTACGAGAAGGCGTACCGGTGCCCGCACATCCGAAAAGCCAAAAGTGGCGGCACATAAAAGCAGTCGTTGGCAAAGAGGTAAGGGCGGACCTTCTGACGCAAATCGAGATCGGCAATGGATGTCTTTTTGTCAAGCTTGGGGCATCTCCGAAGCACTGATCTAGGCTGCTGGAGTTGAACGCTGTTCGGCCGCCATGGAAACATGCTCGCTCATTATCGTCCCCCGCTAGATCACCAATCGGCTGTCCTCAAGCAGCGCGCCGATAGCGGCGTGCATATCGCCCTTGTGATAGGCGACACCTCCTCATGCCCACGGCTTCGCTGATCGGCGGCTCGCGCATCTCCGCACTCCATATCTGAGTTTTCAGATTGGCAGCCGCCCCGCCGATGTTCTTATTATGTTCTCGTGAATTCAATAATCAATCTGGGTGAATTGCTTTTTAAGGCTTTGCTGATGAACTGCCATCATGACAAAGCCGCCCCGCAAGCCGTCCGAGCCGCTGCTCGGTGAAGCCTACGAGCAGCTCCGCAGCCGACCGCGTCGGCGGCGAGATCCCGCTCAGCCTAATCTTCCTCACGATCCGATGCCGGCGCGTATCGCGCCGCCTCGGCCGTCACGGAAGACAGGGTTTCAGATGACAGACGACCTGGAATTGAAGCAGGCCGAAGGTCAGCAATACCCGCAGGAGACGACCGACCGGGACATGGCTGCTGGCAACTACCTCAACACGGCGATCTTGCTGGGGATCCTGTTTATTGCAATCGTCTTCAGGTTCCACAAGATCACCTTGCCGCTGGTCGACGGCTTCAGCTGGCGCGAGATAAGCACTGCAATGATGGCCGACAATTTCCAGCAGCGCAGCTGGAACATCTTCTTTCCGGAAGTCAGTTGGACCGGGCCCGGGCCAAGCTATCAGGGCCGCGAGTTCCAGATCGTCAGCTATCTCACAGCCCTGCTCTACCAACTCTTCGGTTGGCACGACTGGTTCGGCCGCATGGTTGCGGCCTTCTTCGGTCTCGTGACGGTGTTTTCGTTGCACAGGCTAACGGCCCTCTGCTGGGACGAGATGCGTGCCCACGCGGCGGCACTTGCCTACGCGCTGATGCCGGCGGCAATCATGATCGACAGCTCGTTTCTTCCCGATCCCGCGATGCTGGCCTTAGTGACCCTTGGCGTCTGGCTGTTCGCCAAATACTGGGCCGGCGGCAGCGGCTGGCTCTTGCCGCTCGCCACGGTCAGCTTCTCGCTCGGTGTGCTGTCAAAGCCACCAGGCATCGCTGCCGGTGCCGTCATCTTCTATCTGATGGTCTGCTGGATTCTGGAGAAGAAGCGAAAGCAGGCGACCTGGGTCTTCCTGTCGGGGCTTTTGAGCCTGGCCATCATCGGCGCTTATTTCAGCTGGGCGATTTATCTCGGCCGCAGCTATCCGCCGTTTCATGTCGCCGGCAGCGGCGGCTATATCTGGGATTACGGCTTCTGGACATATGTCAGGGACAGGTTCTACTTCAAATCCGTGTGGAACACCTCGGTCCTGTGGTTCTACGGCTATCCGTTCATGGTGCTGCTCGCGGTCGGCTTGTGGATGCCGGCCAGCCTCGCCGAAGACCCGAAGCAACGCACCCTTTCGGCCATTCCCTATGTGTGGCTGGCTGCCGCCCTAATCATCTATCTGGCAGCGGCGGGCGAAATCACCAGCAATGTGTGGAATCTCCACATCTTCCATGTGCCGGTCGCGATGTTCTGCGGTCGCGGCGCGCTTCTTCTGGCAACGCTTGCATCGAGAACCATTCTAACGCCGGCGGTGATGCTTCGCTCGATCTGCATCGTGGCTCTCACGCTTGCCTGGTCGACCTTGCCGCTCGTCAGGACGATGAAGAAGCCGATCGCCATGAACGGCAAGCTGCTTGGCGAGGAACTGGCGCGGTTGGCGCAACCGGGCGATCTCGTCGTCGCCATCGCCCCCGAGGTCGGCGATCCCGTCGCAGTCTACTACAGCAGGGCGCGCGGCTGGGTATTCCCGCCTGGCGGAGGCGATGCGGAATGGTCGAAATTCGTCGCGGATGACGCCACTGCGATCGCGCAGCTCGAGGAACTGCGCGCGCAGGGCGCGGACCTGTTCGGCGTGGCCAAGAACGCCACCGACAAGCAGGACCTGCTGTTCATCGAGCATCATGATGGGGTTGTCGACTATCTCGACAAGACCGCAACCAAGCTTGTGGATTCGGCTGGTTTACTGATCTACAGGATCACCCGCCCATGAGAGCCGCGACAGGCTGGGGCCGTGGGCCTTGCCTTCCCTCGGAAAAGGAAGCGCCAAATCGCGCCGGTCGTCCGCCACACAGACTATTGGCCGCATGAACTCGCCCTAATCCGTCGGACACGCTCTGGGTTGTTCACCGCTGACGATCTTTGGGAAAGCGCGCTTAAGCTAATTTAGCGAAAACTTCCTGCCCATGTAAGCACGGATAGGTTTATCGAAGTGGGTGAATAGAAAATGTGCTGCAGCAATAGCAGCTAAGAGCGTGCCGCTCACCGTGATTGCCAATGGTATGACGCCATCGCTAGCGCTTTGGAACTGAGCGCCAAGTCGAATAATAGGCTGGTGAATAGCGTAGAGCGGATAAGACAACAATCCGAAGTATGCCGCGAGTGGCCGCTCCTCGTTGGGCGGAACTGCCGCTGCCAGAGCGACAACGACTGGAATTATAATAGTGATACAGAAAAAATCGTATAACCCCCTGGGGACGGAAAACGGAAGGAATAGAACCACGATCAGGATAAAAAGCGGAATCTGAGGCGGGACCCTCCCGACGCGATGATTGATGTTCCAGCGAAAAATCAGAACACCGGCAAAAAATGAAAAACCGACTCTGACAAAACCTTCAAGGAATGTTCGCCAGTTCGAAAATCCAACTGGACCAATTGTACCCTCGATGCCGACAATTTGGAAAAGCGCGACCGCGAAGAATGCGAGAAACGCGACATCGCCCCATAAGCGAATTTTACGGCGAGCGGCCGATCCGTAAACGACGCTGGCGACCATTTCAAAGCAGAGTGACCAGAGTGGGCTGTTAATCGAGAACGCTTCTTGCCCCGCCAGTAGTCCCAAGGGCAGGAGAAGTAATGCACCCACGGTAAGAATTGGGATGTCGTGGAGAGAAATATGCGGTTCTGAAGCAAATACCGCCGCAAGAACGCCTACGGCAACACCGACCACGATCATGGGATAGAGGCGCGCCAGGCGCTTCAGGAAAAATGCACTGCTCCGCAAACCACCGGACCTTAGTTTTTGGTCATACCCGTTTGCGAGAACAAAACCGCTAAGGCAAAAAAAGAAATCCACGGCGAGATAGGCGTAAGAGCCAAGGCTGAAACCGAAGATCTGGCTCGCATGCAAGAGGACAACGGATAGCGCAGCTACCCCTCGAAGTTCGTCCAGAAACGCAATGTGGTTCGTCAATTTACCGGCCCTGCTACCGGAGGTCACATTGCCAAGTCTTCGTTTGCAACCGATTAACGGATGACCTGTTTTCTGGCTGACGGCTTGCATGCATAGCAGCCGCGGAGGTGAAAGACGCTAACAACAACGGGACGAACGCCGCACTCGATGACGGTGCCGCCGCACGGATAAAGCGCGAAGCATAGGCTAGGTTAAGCGCCTAGGCAGCGGCACGTATCCCGCGCTGTGGAATGCCTTACCATCGTCGCACCACGACCGGATCAATGTTGATCCGGTCGCAGAATCACAGTGCGGTCTATTTCCTGGATGCAGCGTCTTCAATGACCTTCGCGACTTTATCGGGATGAGAGACCATCACGACGTGAGACGCGCCTTTAACCACAACCGTCTCTTTCGAGCCCGCCCGCTCCGCCATCCATGCGAGCGCTGCCGGCGGTATGTTCTTATCCGCGTCACCATAGACGAACCAAGACGGGATCTTCCTCCAGCTCGCCGCAGTCGAGGCCTCGCCAAGAGCCTTATCAGTGATGGGGCGCTGTGTTGCGGCCATCAGCTTGCCCTCCGCCTTGGATACATCTGCAGCGAATTGATCGTGAAACGCGCTCTGCTTGATGTACAGGTCCTTTACTCCACCATCCAACGGGACGGGCTCGTCAAGGGTCGGTGCGAGCGTGCTTCCCGGAAACTTACCTGAAAGCGCAACGGCGGTTTCTCCGACATCAGGCGCGAAGGCCGCGACGAAGACGAGCGATTTGACGTTGGCGCTGTCTGCTGCTGCCTCATTGATGACTGAGCCACCGTAGGAGTGACCGACGAGAACAACGTCCGTCTTCAGTCCCGCCACCACTTTGCGCACGTAATCGCCATCCGACGTCACGCTTCGAAGCGGATTAGCAACCGCCACCACCGGATATCCATCCTTTTCCAAACGTGTAATTACGCCATTCCAGCTGGAGGCGTCGGCGAATGCGCCATGCACCAGCACGACCGTCGGCTTCTCGGCGGCGTAGGCATTCAAAAAGCTTCCCGCAGTGATTGCGGCGGCGGCGACAAACATCTTCAACATAGCTTAACTCCTTTTGTATCGCGTACGATTATTTAATGCACAATATTTTAGAAAGCAAGTCTTGGAATCCCGTTCACCTCGATTTGAAGATTGCGATGAGCCTTTGAGGTCGCGCTCATTGCTCAGACCAGGCCCGACAACTATGCCGGCCTATTGCCACATCCGGCTCGAACTCGACAAAACTCTTGCGATTCCGCCGGGCCTGGCCACTTGTCGTATTCAAAGGCGCCAGGGCTCTAATTGCAGCCAGGCGAAAGTTCAGTGGCAGATCAGTTAATCCCCTGCCGGCCGGGAGAGAAACCGCACAGCCTACTCCCCCATCGATTGGTAGAGCCAGTCGGATAGCTTTTCGGTCGCCACCCGTGCACCTGCCTCAGGAAGCAGCGCGTCTTCAGTCAATTCAACCCCGAAATACGATGCGGATGGATCCGTCACCACCTGCCGCTCATCCTCATTCGCGGTGAGATAGATCCGGGCGATTTCGTCGATACCGAATTGTTCCGGGCCGCTGATTTCGGCGATATCGTCCAAGGGCGCTCCGACTGCCAATTCCGCCAGCAATGCGGCGACGTCGCTCGCTGCGACCGGCCTCATGAACGCCGGGGGCAATCGAAACACATCGCCATCAGCACCGGTATCGATCAATCCGCTGATGAACTCGTAAAACTGTGTGGAGCGGAGAATAGTGTAGGGTCGGCCTGAAGCCCTGATGAGATTTTCCTGCACCATTTTCGCGCGAAAATAATCGCCTTCCACGAGACGAGGCGTGCCGACAACAGAGAGTGCAAGATAGTGCCTGACGCCAGCCTCGGTCGCGGCCGCGAGCAAATTCTTCGTCGAAGCCTTGAAAAAATCCAGTGCAGCACGGTCGCCGAATGATGCGGCATTGGTCACATCGACAATGACTTCGGTTCCCGCCACGGCCGCTTCGAGACCCTTGCCCGAAACCGTATCGACACCCAGCGACAATGATGCGGCCATTACCTCGTGACCTGAGCGGCGCAAGTTCTCGCTGAGCCGCGTTCCGATAAGGCCGCTTGCTCCAACCACCGTGATTTTCATATCAGCATCCTCCATCGCATGCCGTCTTCCCAAACCGCGGCACCCTTTCGGGCGACATGCATTATAGCCGCCGAGTTGCGCGGCGCGAACGGCGACACAATGACCGGAAAGCCAGACCCCTTCCACTATGTAAGAGGTCTAGCGGCTTAGACTTGGGATATAGCGGAGCCATCCCGAAGGTTAGGAAGACCAATCGGCAAGACGGAACGACATGCCGGTCTTCGTTCGCGCGGAAAATTCCGACCCGGCGCGGCGGCTACATCCCCGCGCAATGCATGGGTTTCCATGAGTTGCGGTTGCAATGTGGCGGGGTTACGGTTCGAATATGAGCCCGCCAGACCCGAAATTGAGAACAACGACAGTACGAAACGCTGACGATCCCCTGACTTTGTCTGTCCTGCAGGAACAGCTGATGATCAGCGTCTGGTCGCACCGCCCCCAACTCCTGCACCTGGGGCTTTTTATTGCGGCCTATGTGCTGGCCTGCGGATTCGCGCAGTCGCTCGCGATCGTCCCTGGAACAGGTATTTCCATCTGGCCAGCGGCGGGGCTTTTCATCGCGACACTTGTCGTCGCATCCGGCTACAGCTGGCCTTGGTGGGTGCTGGGAGGCTGCCTGGCTGAATTGTTCAGCAATTTTCTGTGGTTCCACAGTCCACTGCCTGCGGCTTTCCTGATCTACATCGGCAACGCCCTTGAAGCGGTTGCCGGGGCATGGCTCGTCAACCGGACCTTGACGCGGCCGGTTCGGTTGGAGACCTTGCAGGAGGTTCTCGCATTCGTCGTACTGGGGGCTGGGATCGCGCCCATCGTCAGCGCGACCGTGGGAAGTGCGACCCTGGCGTGGTTTGGCATACAATCGCAATCCTTCGCAGCGGCTTGGCCTCTATGGTGGATCGGGGACGCCACCGGCGTCCTGATCGTAGCGCCGCTGGCACTGGTCGTGTTTCACAGCTGGCGTGGCAAGACCCGGCTCTCGGCCGCGCAATGGGTGGAAGCTTGCGTCCTGGCACTGATCTTTCTCGGCGTTGCCGCTCTTTCTCTGAGCGGCTACCTCCCCTTCGCATACATCATCATGCCGCCTCTTCTTTGGGCCGCGGTTCGCTTCGAGTTCAAAGGCGCTGCCGTATCCTTGGCTCTCCTCGCCCTGATCACGGCGCTGTTCACGATAACAGGCACCAGCCAATTTGCCGGCGATCCCGAATCCCAGAAGCACAAGCAGGTCATGCTGCAGCTTTTTCTGGCCATCTCGGCATTTTCGGCGCTCATCGTGGCCGCCATATCCCGGCAGCACCAGCTGGCAGTGCTCACATTGCGCCAAAGCCTGGATACGCTGCGCGACCGCGAGCGGGAACTCTCGCAGCTCGTGGATATGGTTCCGAGCCACGTCTGGCGTCTGACCCCTGACGGTGAGCCGACCTTCTTTAACAAACGGATGATCGATTTTCTCGGTCTCGATGTGGCGGATTTCGACAAGCCCGGCATGAGCCGGCTGGAGGCTGTCCTGGAGGCCACCGTTCATCCCGAGGACGCGGCGGGGTTCGGAGATGCCCTTCGCCATTGCCTCGTTACCGGCGAAAGCTTCGCCATGCGGTATCGACTGCGCCGCGCCGACGGCCTCTATCGCTGGATGTCGAGCCGTGCCGAACCGATGCGGGATCAGTCGGGGCGCATCGTTCAGTGGTACGGTCTTTGTCACGATATCGACGATCAGGTTCATGCCGAAGAGGCTGTGCGGCGGAGCCAGCAACAGCTTCAGCAGATCATAGACGCCGTACCGGTCCGCATCTGGAGTGTGGAGCCCACCGGCGGCTCGTTCTATTTCAACAAGCGGTATCAGGATCATTTCCGCTCCGTTATCGCCGATTTCGACGCTCTCGGTGAGCCGCGCATCGACGATCTGCTGCAGCAGCTGGTTCATCCCGAAGACGCTCCCGACGTTCAGCGTACGCTCAGGAACTGCTTCGAAACCGGCGGCGGCTGCGCGATGCGATTTCGCTGGCGCGAAAAGGATGATGTCTACCGCTGGGCAGAGTGCCGGGTGGAGCCGCGGCGCGACGAAAACGGAACGGTCGTGGAATGGTATGGCGTTTCTCTCGACATCGACGATGAGGTGCGTGCGCTGGAGGCGTTACGCGAACGTGAGCGGGAGCTGTCATTGCTCGTCGATATGGTCCCCGTTCATATTGCCCGCATGGCGCCCAGCGGCGAGCCGACCTTCTTCAGCAAGCGTACCCTCGAATCCATCGGGGTGGATGACGTCGCGGCTTGGGACAAGCCGGACGTCAGCCGCTCGGCGGCCATCATCGGGGCGACAGTCCATCCCGAGGATGCACCCCGCATGAGAGAGGTGCTCAGCCATGCCCTCGCCACCGGCGAACCCTACACCATAAGGTATCGTCGGCGCCGTGCGGACGGCGAATATCGCTGGATGGAGGGTCGCGCAGAACCATTGCGGGATGAAAACGGAATTATTCTACAATGGTACGCTGCTGCACTCGACATCGACGACGAGGTGCGCGCGCAACAGGCCCTACGAGAGCGGGAACGCGAGCTGTCACAGCTCGTCGACATCGTTCCGAGCCTTCTCTGGCGGTTGGACTCGCAGGGCGAGCCGACTTTCTTCAACAAACGGCTGATCAATTTTCTGGGACTGGACGTTGCCGATGCAGACAAGCCCGGCATGAACCGTCTTTCCGCCATCATGGAAGCCGCCGTCCACCCTGACGATGCGGAGAGCCTCGCCGAGGCGCTCGACCATTCCTTCGTCACCGGCGAGCGCTTCTCCAAGCAATATCGCCTGCGGCGCGCCGACGGCATCTACCGCTGGATGAAAGGCAGCGCGGAGCCTCTGCGGGACGAGAGCGGCCGGATCGTCCAGTGGTACGGTCTGACGCATGACATCGACGATCAGCTGCGAGTCGAGGACGCGCTGCGAGAGAGAGAACGCTCGCTCTGGCAGATCGTCGAAACGCTGCCGGCAATGATCGATTGCGCGGCGCCTGATGGAGAACCGGTATACCGAAACCCTCAGCTCCGCGACTTCCTCGGATATAATCTCGAAGAGCTGGACGGAACGGGGAAAACCCGGCTGGACGGCACACTCGATGCCGGTGTTCATCCCGACGACGTGGCGGGGGTCAAAGAGAACTATGCCCATTCATTGTCCACCGGCGAGCCCTATGCGCGCAGGCATCGTCTGCGGCGCCACGATGGTGAATATCGCTGGGTTGAGACGCGTGCGGCGCCGATGCGCGATGCCGACGGCATCATCGTCCAGTGGAATGTCATCTGCCTTGATATCGACGGTGAGGTTCGGGCGGAGGAAGATTTGCGTCAGGCGCGAGAGGGCCTTGCACGGGCGAGCCAGGTGGCGAGCCTCGCCGAGCTTTCGGCCTCGATCGCGCACGAGGTGAACCAGCCGCTCGCGGCCGTCGTGGCCAACTCACATGCCTGTCAGCGCTGGCTCATGGCCGAACCGCCGAATATGGAGCGGGCGCAGAGGACGGTGGAGCGCATCATCCGGGATGCTAACTCAGCGGCAGATGTCGTCAGCCGTATCCGCGCCTTGTTCAAGCAATCCGCAGACCGCAGGATCCACACGACGCTCTCCGGCGTCGTCGACGAAGCGCGCAACCTCATGGCCGACGAAGCAGCGCGCCGCCGCGTTCGGATCGACATGGGCATCGACGGCAACCTTCCGCTGGTCGCAATCGACCGCGTCCAGATCCAGCAGGTGCTGATCAATCTCATCCGCAACGGCATCGAGGCGATGGACGCCGTTGCAGACGACAGGGTGATCGAGATCCGTGTGCAGCATATGGGGAATGCCGTCCGGACCGAAATCAGCGACCACGGCCCGGGCATCGAGTTTCCCGAGAGGATGTTCGAGCCGTTCTTCACGACGAAAGAAAATGGCATGGGCATGGGACTGGCAATCTGCCGCTCGATTGTCGAGCTGCATGGCGGACGATTGTGGGCCGAGAAGAACAATCCGCGCGGAGCGACGTTGATCTTCACCTTGCCCATAGAAACGAAGGCGGCGCCATGACAGCCGATGACCATATTGTCTTCATCGTTGATGACGATGGACGCATTCGGGAAGCGCTCGGCGAGCTGCTGGAATCGCATGGCATGCGCGCCATCGCCTTCGAATCAGCCTGCGATTACGTCAGAGCGGACAAGCCGGATGTCCCCGCCTGCCTCATCCTCGATATCGAGCTGCCTGACATCAACGGCCTCGATCTGCAGAAACAGATCGCCGACAGGGACCATCCGCCGATCGTGTTCATCACAGGACACGGCGACATCCCCTCCTCCGTGCGTGCGATCAAGCATGGCGCGGTGGATTTCCTGACCAAACCCTTCAGCGACGCGGACCTGATGGCGGCAATTCACGCGGCGATCGCTGAGGATCGGGAGAAGAGATCGCAACGCGCCGAACTCGACATGCTGAGGCAACACTATCTCGACCTGACGCCGCGAGAGCGCGAGGTGCTGCCTCTCGTGGTCAGCGGCCTTCTCAACAAGCAAGCAGCAGCCGAATTGGGGATCAGCGAAGTGACGCTGCAGATCCACAGAAGAAATGTGATGCAGAAAATGGCGGCGGCATCGCTCGCCGATCTCGTGCGGATCGCGGAGAGATTGGAAATACCGATAACCCACTCGCGCCGAGTGGGAGGGAATTGAACATGAACAAGACAAGACATGTGGTGGCAATTGTCGATGACGATCCAAGGCTGCTTGAATCGATGGGCGACCTTCTGGAATCCGCGGGTTATGTGGCTCGCAGCTTCTCGTCGGCGGGCTCGCTGCTCGTCAACGGGCTATCGGACCTCGACCTGCTCATCACCGATATCGGAATGCCTGGCATCGACGGCTTCGAACTTCGCGACCTGGTGAGGAAATCACGCCCGGAGCTGCCGGTATTCCTGATCACGGGCCGCCACGAGATAGCAGATCAGGGCCGCGCTCAAGGCGTGGGCGGATTTTTCCGCAAGCCTTTCGATGCCCAGGCGCTGCTGGCGGCCATCGCCAACGCTTTGCATAAATCGACAGATGGAGGGTAACATGAGAGTTGACCAGCCGTTGCTGCGGAAATCGGCGCCGTTATCGTTACAGTGCAGTTGTGAAGAGAACCAGCCGCTCGTCATTATCGTCGATGACGACGCCTCCGTTCGCGAGGCGCTGTCGGAGCTGATCCTGTCGGCTGGCTTCCAGTCGACCAGTTTTGCCTCGACCCGCGAACTGCTTGACGCCGATATCCTGGATTGCCCCGGCTGCCTGATCCTCGATGTGCGCATGCCGGGAGCAAGCGGCCTCCACCTGCAGCGCCATCTGGCTGAAAACGGCATATCCAAACCGATCATCTTCCTGACCGGGCATGGCGATATTCCGATGACCGTCCAGGCGATGAAGGCCGGCGCCGTGGATTTTCTCACCAAACCGGTGCGGGACCAGACGCTGCTCGACGCCATCACAGCGGCCATTGCGATGGATGCCGAACGAAGGGCGGAAGCCGCGGTCGCCGAGCGCAATATCAAGCGCTTGGAGACGCTGACGCAGCGCGAGCGCGAGGTTCTGCATGAAGTGGCGCGCGGACGCCTCAACAAGCAGATCGCCTTCGATCTCGGCATCAGCGAAGTGACGGTCAAGCTGCATCGCAGCAATGTCATGCACAAGATGGAGGCCGCCTCCATCGGCGAATTGATCCGAGCGTGGGAAACACTGCCCATGCAGATGCGCCAGGCTGGCGCGCGCTAAAACGCGTCGCGTCAATCCGGATCATCGACGCGCGCTTCAAGTCATTGATTTATGCTTTTAGCCGCGTGTCTTCCAATGGTGGAAGATACCGGCCTCGAACATCATCTGCGGCCGCTGTCCATTTGAGGCGAGTCGTATCCGATTTGCGCCAAAAAAAGCGATGCGGCGCCGGCAATGGGTTTCGGTCTCGCTCTCATGCGGTAATCCTAAATTAAAGCTCGGGGATATGACCTGGTGCCCAGCTTTGGTTCCCTAAAGGAGATCTCGCCGTGAACAATCAATCGTCAACCGCGCCCTCCCCTGAAACCAACGCCTTCGAAAACGAAGCAAACTTCTTGTCGGCTATGGGGAATGCCAAACGGCTTCACATTCTGCATCTGCTGGCCGAGGGAGAAATGTCCGTGAGCCTCCTGGCCGACGAGGTGGGCTTGAGCCAATCTTCGACGTCCCAGCATTTGGCAATTCTTCGAGAACAGGAACTCGTGCAGACGCGAAGAGCTGCTCAGACGATCTACTATTCACTTCAATCCGGCGCGGCCAGGGCAATGCTCGATACGCTCGCTGACATCTTCGGATCGTACCGTCGCACCGAAGTAGAATGTGTCCGAGCCCTGGGCACCCAATAAAAAATACGAAACGTCGATCCTACACAGCTGATGGTTGGCGCCGCGGCAGCGAAGAGCAGCGCAATGGCGAAGAACGCGGTTTCGAGGAGATGACTGCGGCTTGAGTGTAAGCACCAAGTCCCGCGATGCCTCGCCGACATGCCCCTCGAACACATCGATCCCTGATGTACGTTTGATGTACCCCTCCTAGACCACCGTGTGATTACGCCTCCATTGCGAATGGAGATAATGAACCACATCAGGAACGGAACAGTCAGGACGAAACGACCATGAGTATGGACAACACCTCATACCCCGGCAGACTGGAACCCGGCGAGCTGGTTCCGTCGCGCTATGCGCTTGATATCGGCGAGATTGACGTAACGGCGGTCAGCGATGGGATGCGAGCGCTGCCAGGCGCGATGTTGGGCCACAACGCTGGCCCGGCCGTCCGGGCGGACGGAGGCGATCATGGACGTATATGAGGCAGTCAAAAGTCGACGATCGGTGCGCGGGTTCAAAGACAAGCCTGTGGAGAGGGAGGTGCTTGAGCGTGTGCTGTCCGCCGCAGCTTGGTCGCCGTCAGGATCGAACATCCAGCCGTGGAACACCTACGTGATGACTGGCGCGCCGCTGGCTGAGCTCAAGACGTCCGCCGTCGAGCGCGTGGCCCATGGCGACGCCTGGGACAAGCGGCAGTACGAGATGTACCCGCCCGCACTGAAGTCCCCCTATGGGGAGCGCCGGTCCGCCTTCGGCAAGGAGCGCTACAGCGCGCTCGGTATTGCGCGCGAGGATTGGGAGGCGCGCCAGCGGGCAGCAATCGCCAACTGGAACTGTTTCGGCGCGCCCGCCGCCCTGTTCTGCTACATCGATCGTGACCTGGGCCTGCCCCAATGGGCCGACGTCGGCATGTATCTGCAGACGGTCATGCTGCTGCTCCGCGCCGAAGGTCTTCACAGTTGCCCGCAGATGGCGTGGTCGCAGGTTCGCGAGACGGTCGCGGAGGTCCTGTCACCCCCCGACGGGCTCATCCTCTTCTGCGGCATGTCGATCGGGTACGAGGACCCCACGGTCAGTTATGCCCGTACAGGCCGCGCCCCGCTCGGCGAGACGGTCACGTTCCTCGGCGAATAGTGACTTGCCATCATCATGCGAGATATTGGAGAACGCCATGACCACGCATAAAGTAGGTTATCTCATCGGCAGCCTGGCCAAGGGCTCGATCAACCGCAAGCTCGCCAAGGCGTTGGTGCGGTTCGCGCCGCCGGAACTTGAAATGTCGGAGATATCCTTCAAGGACCTGCCGCTCTACAGCTACGACTATGACGCCGACTACCCTCCGGCTGGCAAGACATTCAAGGCGGCAATCGCAGCCGTCGACGCCGTGCTGTTCGTTACGCCCGAATACAATCGATCCATACCCGGCGGGCTGAAAAACGCAATCGACTGGGCGAGCCGCCCCTACGGCACCAACTCGTTCACACGTAAGCCGTCAGCGGTGATCGGCACGTCGCCGGGCGCGATAGGCACAGCAGTCGCCCAGCAGAATTTGCGCAGCGTGCTCAGTTTCTGCAACTCTCCCCAGATGAATGCCCCGGAAGCCTACATCCAGTTCACGCCGGGCCTGATCACCGATGACGGCGAGGTCACGAAAGACACCACCGCCGATTTCCTTCGCACTTTCATGCAGGACTTCCATGTCTTCATCGCAAGGGTTCGCTCAGTGCTGCCGAAAGATGCCTAGAGCCCTGCGGGAGCTGGCCGCGTCCATCCGGGCGGCCAGCTCCTGTTTTTAAAGGGGGCAATGCCCTCAGGCGAAGGCGTAGGAGCCGTCGGGCCGCTTCGGCACGCGCCGCTGCCAATGGATGTAGCCTTCCTCTTCCATCGCCTTCTCGTCCATTTCGACGCCCCAGCCGGGCCGGTCGGGACGCAGCTCCAGATAGCCGTCCTTCGGCAGATAGGGATCGACGACGTAACGGGTTTCCCCCTCCCGCTTCTCGATATCGAGGCCGCCATAGACGTAGGCCTGTCCCTTTGGCAGCCGGTATTCGAGGATACGGAAATTCTGTGCCGCCGCAGAAAAATGAACGTTGACCGCCGTCGCAAGTGGACCCATCGGGTTGTGCGGCGCCACGCCGACGAAGAAGGCTTCGGCGAGGGTGGCAATACGGCGCATTTCGCTGATGCCGCCGACGACGCAGATGTCGGGCTGGATGAGGTCGGCGCCCTTGACCTGCAGCAGGCGCAGGAACTCGTTTCTGTTATAGAGCGACTCGCCGGTCGCCAGCACGCAGTTGAGCCCCTGTTTCAGATCGCCCCAAGCCTCGATATTTTCAGGACGCAGCGGCTCCTCGAAAAACAGAGGGTCGTAGGGCGCCAAGGCATTGCCGAGTTGCCTTGCGGCGATCGGCTCGAAAATCTTCGCATGGGCGTCGAAGGCGATCTCATATTCGTCATTGACCGTTTCGCGCAGCGAGCGGAAATAATCCGCCGAGGCTTTGACGACATTGCCCCAGCGATTGGAGTGCATGTCGATACGCCAGGGGCTGAGCTTGAAGGCGGTGAAACCCCACCCTTCCTTCAGACGATCGAACTCGTCGCGGGCCGCCGGTGCATCCGGTGCGGTATAGACGCCGGCATAGACCTTGATGCGGTCGCGCACCTCGCCGCCCAGCAGCTTGTAGACCGGGACGTTTGCCGCCTTGGCGGCGAGGTCCCACAGGCAGTGATCGAGTGCGGAGATCGCGGCAAGGCCGAGCGCGCCCGGCGGGAACCGGCTTTGCTGGATCAACAGATTGACGAGATAGTCGACGCGTGTCGGATCCTGGCCGGACAGAAATTCGTAAAGATAATCCAGGAGCGGCGGAAGCGCCTTGTCGGGGCCGTGATTGTAGCATTCGCCCCAGCCCGTTAGCCCGTCATCGGTGTCGAGCGCGACGATCACGCGGGGACGGTCCTTGTCGCGGGTCATGAAAACCCGCATGCGGTCGATCTTCATCTTTCTGTCCTTCTAGCGATTGAAATAGGTGCGGCGTGACAGGCGCGTCTGCACGTAGAGATGCTCGTTGTCGGTTCCGGGATTGTAGGCGCCGGCACTTTGCGGCACCGAGACATTGCCGTTGCTGGGGAAGCGCGCCACGAAAGCCTCGTCGATATCGCAGCCAAGTCCCGGGCCATCAGGAACGGCGATCAAGCCGTCAACCTGTTGCGGATGCGGCACGATCGTCTGGCGGCGGCCGTCCCAGTCATCGTCGAGGCGCTCGAGAATGAGGGCGTTCGGGATCGCCGCAAGCAGATGCAGAGCCGCATATTCCGCCACCGGCCCGAGCGAGCCCGAATGCGGCGCCATCTGGATATGATGCGCCTCGGCCATGGCAGCGATCTTCTTCATCTGGGTGATGCCGCCGGCCCGGCCCGTGTCCGGCTGGATCACGTCCACCAGCTCCTTTTCGATGAGCTCGCGCTCGCCGAAGATAGTCGCCGAACGTTCGCCGGCCGCAAGCGGCACATGCGCTGCGTCGCGGATGCGCCGGTAGCCGTCGAAATTCTCCGGCGCGATCGGATCTTCCACCCACATCAATTCATAGGGTTCAAGCGCCCGAACCAGCCGGCAGGCATCCGCAGGCGTCAGCCACGGCGGTCCATGCAGATCGATGGCGATGTCCATGTCGTCGCCGACGGCGTCACGCAACGCGGCGACCTTGCGGACCGGATCGGCGACACCGCCGCATTTGATCGCCTTTATGCCGCGCGCTTTGAGGGCAAGCGCTCGCTCGGGCGTATTCGCATGCGAATAGATCGGGATCCGGTCACGCACCTTGCCGCCGAGCAGCATCCAGACAGGCACGCCGAGCGCCTTGCCCTTGACGTCCCAAAGCGCCATGTCGATGCCGGTCATCGCACCGCCGCCGACCGTCCCGAGCATGCCGTGGCCCATCATGGCGATATGCATCTTCTGCCACAGCCGTTCGATATGAGCCGGATCTTCGCCCACGAGGAGTGGCGCGAGATCATGGATCGCCGTCTCGACGACGCGCGGCCAGCCCGAGCATTCACCGATGCCGGTAATGCCCTCGTCGGTATCGATCTTCAGAAAAAGCCAGTTTCTGGTGCCGCCAAACTGCTTGGAGGCGCCACCGCCAGAACGTTGGTCGGAAGCCCAGTTCGCGGGGTCGGGCTGACCGACATGCATGAGAAAAGTACGGATCCCGGTGATTTTCATCGCTGAAAAGTTCCATTTTTCAGAATGTCCGGCGCGACGTAGCGGAAACGCCGCGAATGATCGCGATCGCGCGGATCGGGGCGCGGGATCGCTGATATGAGCGCCTGCGTATAGGCGTGCTCGGGCGTGCGGCAGACCTTCTCCGCATCGCCAATTTCGACGAGCTGGCCTTTGTACATGACGCCGACACGGTCGCACATGTAGCGGATAACGCCGATGTCATGGCTGATGAAGATATAGGCGAGACCGAGTTCGTCCTGCAGGCGCATCAACAGATCGAGCACCTGCGAGCGCACGGAGACGTCGAGCGCCGAGGTTGCCTCATCGGCAACGATGACACGCGGATTGAGGGTGATGGCGCGGGCAATGCCGATGCGCTGGCGCTGGCCGCCGGAGAATGCGTGCGGGTAGCGTTCGCGCGCCCTCGGGTCGAGGCCAACCTGTTCCATCAGATGGCAAACGCGCTCCTCCAGCGCCCGCCCCTTTGCGACGCCATTGACGAGCAGCGGCTCGCCGATGATCTGGGAGACGGTCATGCGCGGGTTGAGGGAGCCGAAAGGATCCTGAAACACCATTCGCAATTCCCGCCTTGCGGCGGCAAGCGTCTGACCTTTTGCCGTTGCCAGATCGATGATGTCGCCGTCGGCGCGGCGATAGAGGATTTCACCTGCAGTCGGATCGATCAGCCGCATGATCGAGCGGCCCATCGTCGTCTTTCCGGAGCCGCTCTCGCCGACGATGCCCAGCGTTTCGCCCGGCAGAAGCGAAATGGAAACATCGTCCAGCGCTTTCACCTCACCGAAATCCATCGATACATTGCGGAGTTCGAGGATCGGTGGCGCCGTCGTATCGAGCGGCGCGCGCGCCTGCCGGATTTCGGCCTTTGCTTCCAGCTTCAGCACCGAGCCGATCAGCATGCGGGTATAGTCGTCTTGCGGCGCATGAAAAATCTGCTCGACCGGCGCATATTCCTTGGCGACGCCGTTGTGCATGACGAGCACATCGTCGGCAATCTGCGCCACGACGCCCATGTCATGCGTAATGAACAGAACGGCCATGCCCTTGGCCTTCTGCAGCCTTGCGATCAGGTCGAGAATTTCGGCCTGGGTCGTCACGTCGAGGGCCGTGGTCGGCTCGTCGGCGATCAGCAGTTGCGGTTTGCAGGCGAGCGCCATGGCAATCATAGCGCGCTGACGCATCCCGCCGGAATATTGAAAGGCATATCGGTCCAGCGCTTTATCAGGCGAGGGAATTTCGACCTGCTTGAGCAGCGATATGGCTTCAGCGCGCGCCTCTGCCTTGCTCATCCTGGTGTGAAGGCGAAGCGCCTCGACGATCTGGTTGCCGACCGTGTGGATCGGCGACAGCGACGACATCGGCTCCTGGAAGATCATGGCGATGTCGCGGCCGCGGATCGCTCGGATCTGACGCCCGCGCGGATTGAGGCTGGTCAGATCGATCGAGCCGCCGTCCTGATTGTTCAGTATGATCGATCCGCCGGATATGCGGCCGGGCGCATCGACGATCTGCAGGATCGATCGCGCCGTCACCGACTTGCCGGATCCGCTTTCGCCGACGACACAGAGCGTCTTGCCCGGCTCGATCGAGAAAGACAGATCGCTAACGGCGCGAAAGACGCCGGTGCGCAGAGGAAACTCGACCGTCAGATTTTTCACCTGGAGCAGCGGCCTACCGGCAATGGGAACGATATCGGTCATGCCGGCCTCATTTGTTGTAGGGATCGGCCGCATCGCGCAGGCCGTCGCCGAGAAGGTTGAGCGCCATCACGGCGACCACGACGGCACAGCCCGGCATGAAGAGCCATGGCGCGGTGGCGATCGAGCGAATGTTCTGGGCCTCGCGCAGAAGCACGCCCCAGGAGATGGTCGGTGGCTGCAGACCGAGCCCGAGGAAGGAGAGAGAGGTTTCGGCAAGGATCATCGCCGGCACCGCAAGCGTGATCGACGCGATGATATGGCTGGCAAAGCTCGGCAACATGTGGCGAAAGATGATGCGCCTTTCGCGAACACCGTCGAGCCTCGCGGCGGCGACGAATTCCTCGGTGCGCAAAGACAGGAAGCGGCCGCGAACGACGCGGGCGAGCTGTGCCCAACCCGTCAGCGACAGGATGATCGTGATCATCATATATTGCAGCGTCGCAGGCCAGTCCTGTGGCAGCGCCGCGGCCATTGCCAACCAGATCGGGATCGTCGGCAGCGACAGCACAAAATCGATCACCCGCTGCAGGAAGAAATCGATGCGGCCGCCGTAATATCCCGAGATACCGCCGAGCACGATGCCGAGCATGAGCGAGAAGAAGACACCGACGAGGCCGATCGACAACGAGATCTGCGAGCCTTGGACCGTTCGGCTGAAGACATCGCGCCCAAGCCTGTCGGCGCCGAACAGAAGCAATGGCGTCGTCTTGTCGGGTGAGGCGATCAGATGGATGTTGGTCCTGAACAGGCCGAACACCGAATATTCGTAGCCGCGCCCGAAGAACTCGACGTCGACACGTTTTGTCGTGTCTTCCTTGAAGATGGCGGCCAGCGTCTCAGGATCGCGGGTCAGCTTCATCGGATAATAATGCGGGCCGAAGGAGAACCCGTTCTGCGTATCGATCAGATGCAATCTCTGCGGCGGGTGAAAAGTCGCCCGCGCATTTTGCAGGTTCGGATCGTTGATGGCGAAAAAGCCGGGAAGCAGGGCGACGATATACATCAGCACGGTGACGACGAGCGCCACCATGGCCAGCCGATGCCGGCGGAAAGCCCACCAGATGAGCTGCCACTGCGACGCGACGGCGGCGCGATCCGGCGGAATGTTCGTAACGGTGATGTCGGCCATGTAAGGCTCCTATTCCAACCGGATGCGGGGATCGACCAACGCAAGCAGGATGTCGCTGATCAAAGAGCCTATCAGCGTCAGCGCGCAGATCAGCAGAACGAAGGCGCCGGCGAGATACATGTCCTGGGCCATCAGCGCCTGCAGCAGCAAAGGTGCTGCCGTCGGCAGATTGAGGACGATGGCGACGACGACCGAGCCGGAAATGAGGTTGGGCAGCAGCCAGGCAATCGTCGAGATGAACGGATTGAGCGCGATCATCAGAGGATATTTCATCAGCAGCCGGAACTCAGAGAGACCTTTTGCCCGTGCCGTTGTGACGTAAGGCTTCGGCAGCTCATCGAGCATGTTCGCGCGCATGACGCGGATGAGGCTCGCCGTCGAGGAGACGGCAAGGATGATGACGGGAAGCCAGAGATGCGAGAAGAGGTCGACCATCTTGGCGAAGCTCCAGGACGCGTTCTCATATTCCGGCGAAAAGAGCCCGCCGACATCCTGTCCGAATTCGACCGCCGCGACATACATCAGTACCAGCGCCAGCAGGAAGGACGGAACGGCCAGGCCGAAAAAGGTGAAGGCAGTGAAGAAATAGTCGCCGATCGAATATTTGCGCACCGCGGAATAGACTCCGATCGGCAGTGCGATCGCCCAGGTAGCGATCAATGTCGACAGAGCCAGAACGAGCGTCAGCGCCATACGCTCCCAGATCAGGTCAGAGACCGGCTGCTGCCATTCGAAGGAAATGCCGAAATCGCCGCGTGTAAGAATGCCCCATATCCATTTGAAATATTGGATGAGCATAGGGTCGCCGAGGCCGAAGCGCTCGCGCAACTGCGCCGCCGTGTTCTGATCGACGATCTCGTTGGAGGCTGCCAGCGTCGCAATATAGGTCGTAACATAATCGCCTGGCGGCAGCTGGATCAGCACGAAAGCGAGGAAGCTGACGGCAAACAGCGATGGAATCATCCATAGGAAGCGTTTGGCGATAAAGACCAGCATAAGGCGCCTCTTGCATTGAACGCCGCCCACCCGGCCTTGTCGGCCGTCAGGACCGGCAAGGCATCTCGGAGGGCGAACTGAAAGAAAGCGCCGTACCGTCGGGCACGGCGCTTAAGACGAAAATCAGCTCGTGAAGGTGAATTGCTGCGGCATTGCAGGGCCGGGATTGGGCCAGGACCAGCTATCCGGCTCCTTCTCGGGAACATTGCGCAGATTGTTGCGGATGATGCCGAAACCGCCGACAGCAAGGCAAAGGCCGACGGTCTCGAACTCCTCAGCCGCGATGTCGAAGATCTGCTTCATGATCGCGCCGCGTTTGTCGAGATCAGCCGTCGAACGTGCTTCGTCGAAGAGCTTCATGCGCTTCTTCTGGCTTTCCGGCGGTTCTTCGCCACGTGCACCGTTGGAGGTGTACCAAAGCGTCCACGGAATGGCATAACGCGAGCCCTGCGGATGGAAAGCGAAGAAATCGCGCGGATCGAGCATCGGATCGAGACCGCCAGGGCCCGGCCATACCGCCGCATCATGGGCATTGTCGTCGCCGCGGGTGTAATAGAGCGCCCGCTCGATCGTGTTGACCTTCATGTCGATACCGATCTGGGCCCAATGCGTCTTGACCAGTTCCAGGGCATCGACGAGGTCGGGATAGAGCGTCGGAATGACGTCGATCGAGAAGAATACTTTCTGGCCGTCGGGCCTCAGCCGGAAACCGTCGCCGCCTTTCTTGTAGCCGGCCTCATCGAGCATCGCGCCTGCCTTGTCGGCGTCATATTCAGTGAACTGGCGTGCGTATTTCTCGTTATACCAGGGATGGGTCGGACGCGGCCCAGCCTGGTAGGGCTCGCTCTGTCCGAAATAGACGATGTCGATGAGTTCCGGGCGATTGATGCCGATCGAGAGCGCTTGCCGGAACGCCTTATCCGCAAACATCTTGCGCATGGCAGGATCTTTGTGGGTGATGTTGAAGTAGATCTGGCACTGTTGCGAGGCCGAAGGCACGAGCGTCAGCAGCCGATAATCGCCTTTCTCCATGTTCTTGGACAGCGTCGGCTTGTTGGCCAGAACGCTGATATGGCGTTCCTGGATGTCGATCTTTCCCGAGATGACATTCAGCATCAGCGATTCGACGTCCTGCGAGATGCCGAAGTTGATTTCATCGATGTAGGGAAGCTGGTTGCCCTCGGTATCGACCTGCCAGAAATAAGGGTTGCGGGTCATGACGACGCGCGTCGCGCCACCGGCATAGGGCTCCTTGATCACCCATGGATCGAGTGTCGGCTTGTCGACATTACCCCATCGCGACGGGATCTCGATGTCGCCGCAACGGCTGCGGAACAGCTCCGTCCAACTGGTGACGCCGGCCTTCTTCGCATCGGCCTCGATATTCGGATTATATTTCGGCAGGAACTGGCTGCAGTAGTGCTTCGGGAACAGCGTCGGATGCTGACCAAGCGGCGTGGCGAGGTTTTCCAGATAAAGCGCGTTGGCGGCCGCAAAGGTGAACTTCACCGTATAATCGTCGATCTTCTCGACGGTGACCGGCTTGCCGGCGACCGCAAGCTGCGCCGGTGTCGAGCTGTAAAGCTCGGTGTTCTTGACGCAATCTTCGATCGCGAAGACAACGTCATCGGCCGTAAAGGGATGACCGTCCGACCAGCGCACGCCTTCGATGAGATGGAACGTGAATTGCGTTGCGTCATCGCTGACTTCCCAGCGTTCGGCAAGGTTCGGCTGCACGGCGGTAAAATCGAGGTTCCAGCGCACGAGGCTCTGGTTGCCGACCATGCGCAGGATGCCGTTATGGTCGGATGAACCGCGAAGGCCTCGGCGCAGCGAACCGCCGTAGGTGCCGACTTTCTCGAACGGCGTCACGACCATCGGCTTTTTCGGCAGGCGCTCGGCGAGCGGCGGCAGCTTTCCATCCTTGGCGAGTTGCGCAAGTGCTGGCGCTTCGCCACCTGCGGCAGAGACGCGACCGGCGATAGACAGCGCCGCGACACCAGCCATGCCGCCAAGTACGGCGCGGCGGGTGACACCACGCGACAGTATTTCATTGGCCATCGAATTCCTCCCTTTTGTGCCGGCGCAGCCTTTGCCCCGGCCGATGCGGCGGGCTCCCGACCCGCCGCTGCGCCCTCCTCGGCGCTACGACCTGAACCATAGACACGTTCGCAAATGATTACAAGAGTTGACAGATAATTACAAATTTTGTAGCGATGCAGCATCGAAATACGATGTTGTGCCGCTGAAATACGGCCAGCAGGATCAAAAACGTTCGATCTGTCAGATGCTGTGCGCCGCCCTGAACATCATGGTCGGCGACAGCCAGGGTGCGACCGTCAACGCCGTCGCATGGCGTCGAGAGACGAGAGAAAAGGACCAGAATGACATTTACGGTCGATGCCGTTTCGAACAGGGGCGCAACGCGCTTCAGCGACATCATCTACGAGAAGATCGTGGGGATGATCGCCGACGGCAACTTTCCGGTGAACGAACGACTGCCACCGGAGACGAAGCTTGCCGCAGATTTCGGCGCATCGAGACCCGTCGTGCGCGAAGCGCTTGAACGCTTGAGAGCCGACGGCTTGGTCGTTTCGCGCAAGGGTTCCGGTTCCTATGTCAGGCAAAGGCCGGATTCGTCGATGCTGAAAATGGTGCCGGTCGGCTCCTTGGCCGATGTCCAGCGGTTCTTCGAATTCCGCGCCGGTCTCGAAGCCGAGGCGGCGGAGCTTGCCGCACGGAACTGGCAGCCGGCCGACAAGGAGCGGATAACGGCAGCGCTTCTTTCGATCGAACAATGCCTGCGCAACGGAGAGCTTGGTGCCGAGGAAGACCAGGCTCTGCATGACGCAATTGCCATGGCGACCGGTAACCAGTTCCACATCACGCTGCGCGAGTGGTTCAAGCCGCATTTCGCCATCGGGCATTCCGTTACGAGAAGCTTGAGCTTGAAGCGGACGCCGGAACAGATCCGCAGCGTCCAGGACGAGCATGCGGTGATCGTCGAGGCAATCTTCGCGCACCGGGAAACCGAAGCGCATGATGCGATGAAAAAACACATACTGAATGCTCGCGCCCGCATGTTCCAAGGCGTGTGAGCACAATGGGAGGAGAAATGATGAAACGGGTCGCCATGACGGGTGCTGCCGGACGTGTAGGAACTCTGCTGCGCCCGCTCCTTCGGTCGCATGTCGAGCACCTCAGCCTGATCGATCTCCAGGAGCCTGACGAGCTTGGCGAAAACGAGAGCTTCCTAAAGGCCGATCTTACAAAGCTCGACGAGGCGACGGCTGCGCTGAAGGATGTCGACGGTGTGGTTCATCTCGCCGGCATTGCAAGCGGCATCGACATGAACGCCATTCTGCACGCGAACGTGCTTGGAACATACAATCTTTACGAAGCGGCGCGGACCAACAAGGTCCAGCGGGTCGTCTATGCATCGAGCAACCATGCCACGGGCTTTTATCCGCGCGGCCAACTCGTGTCGCCGCTCGACCCGATGCGCCCCGACAGCCCTTATGGACTTTCCAAATGCTGGGGCGAACTTGTGGCGGGGCTGTATTACGACACATCAGGCATTCGCTCTCTTTCCATCCGCATCGGCAATGCGGGCACCTATCCCAACAGCGAGCGATCTGTTGCGATCTGGATCAGCGCGCGAGACCTGGCGCAATTGGTCAGGATCGGCCTGTCGCACCCGTTGATCGCAGCAACGGTGGTTTATGGCGTTTCTGATGCCGAGGAGATCTGGTGGGACAACGGTCTGGCGGCACGATTGGGCTACCAGCCACAGGACCGGCCGCGCGATCACGCCCGCATCGAGGAGGGATCCGAAGGGCCGGTCGCGCTTGCGTTCCAGGGTGGCGGGTTCTGTGAGATCAATCACGACGGCACCATCCGCATGCGCGACGCCGAGGGTCTGGCCACGAGCCTGGAGACAGTTGAATGACGGCCCCGCTAGTCATCCGCCCGGACGTCCGTTCCGTGATCCAGCAGCCGCTGACGGTTGGTGAATCGCCGGTATGGGACGAGGAGACCGGCACTTTGTGGTTCGTCGATATTCAGGCGCCGGCGCTCGTCCGGCTCTCGGGTTCAGGAAAGATCGACCGCTTCGACATGCCGACAGCAATCGGCGCCCTCGGGCTTTGCCGCGATCACAAGATCGTCGTGGCGCTTCAGACGGGCGTCCATCTCTTCGATCCCGCCTCTGGAGATTTTGAGCTCGTGTCCGATCCAGTCGGGCGACACATCAACTGCCGCCTCAATGACGGAAAGGTCGGCCCCGACGGGCACTTCTGGATCGGCTCGATCAGCGAAGCCAAGCCGCAGATCGATGATGCCGCACTTTACCGCGTTAGCGCCGATGGCCGCACGCGGACCGTTGCAACCGGACTGACGAGCTCCAACGGCCTTGCCTGGTCGCCGGACGGCCGGCGGATGTATCACTCCGACAGCCGGCAATGCTTCCTGCAGGCATTCGACTTCGATCCTGATACGGGCGACCTCGGCGATGGGCGCCGGCTTCGCAGCTTTACGGAAGACGAGGGTCGTCCGGACGGAGCGACAACCGATCGCGATGGGTTCTACTGGAGCGCCGGCGTTTCTGCCGGTCGCCTCAACCGAATATCGCCCGAAGGCGAAATCGTCGAGATCTACATTCTGCCGGTCGCGGCACCGACAATGCCGTGTTTCGGAGGGCCGGATCTGCGCACCCTCTTTGTCACGAGCCTGTCGACGGACCGTACCGGACGTTTCGAGGCGGGGACGGTCATCGCCTTCGACGTGGATGCAAAGGGCCTGCCGCCCTTCCGCTTCGGGACCGGTCACCCTCCGGGATGACAGCGAGCCTCCCTTCGAAATGACAGCGAATAGATGGAAAGATAACGGGGAAGAAAGATGAGCATCGCAACCATGCGCAAGGCGCTTACAGGCGTATCGGGTGTTCCGGTCACCGCCTATGACGGCAAAGGTGAAGTCGAACCTCGGATCACGGCGAAAGTCTATGAGCGGGTCGCGGCAGCCGGCATTCACAACATTGTCGCTGCCGGCAATACCGGGGAATTCTATGCTCTGACGCCGCAAGAAATCAGGATCGTCCATGAGGCGGCGGTTTCAGGCGTCAACGGCAAGGCGCCGGTGACGGCGGCAATCGGCCGATCGCTGCGCGAGGCGATCGGCATGGCGAAAGATGCGGCCACGATCGGCGCATCCGCCGTCATGTCGCATCAGCCCGTCGATCCTTTCGCAGCACCTTCGTCCCAGATCGACTATTTCTGCAATCTTGCGGATGCTTCCACCCTGCCGCTCATCGCCTATGTCAGGGCCGAGGGTTTCAGTGTCGAAGATATCACCCGTCTCGCAAATCACGGCAATATTGCCGGCATCAAATTTGCCACCACCGATCTGATGCTGCTGTCCAGAGCGATCGCTGCAGCCGATCCGGCCGGCGCACTGTTCGTCTGCGGCCTGGCGGAGAGCTGGGCGCCGACATTTACGGCTGCGGGCGCGCGCGGCTTCACATCCGGTCTCGTCAATGTCGCGCCGCACCTGTCGCTTGCCGTTCACGATGCACTCGAAAGAGGAGACTTCGGCGCGGCAAGGGCTATCGTCAACCAGCTTGAACCGTTCGAGCGGATGCGGACCAAATTCCGCAATGGTGCGAACGTGACTGTCGTCAAGGAGGCCGTCACCTATTCCGGCCTCGATGTCGGCCCCGTGCGCGTGCCGGGATTGCCGCTGCTCGATCGGCATGACCGCGAGGAACTCCATCGGCTGCTTCAGCGCTGGGATGCCGCCGGCAACAACCAGATCCATCCACACCAGCAGGATTCCGCAAAGGCGGCCGGCTGAGTTCGACACGAGAGCGGCTCCGCTATTCATGGAAACGCGGAGCCGCTCTAACCCTTTGTTTTTACGCAATTCCGGACGGAAAACCGCTTCGCACTTTTCCTGGAATTGCTCTATTTCCGCAAACAACAGGATTGGGAGGTCTTGAGATGTTGAGACAGGTACTGACAACGATCGCAATTACCGGCGCCATGATGACGGCGCAGCCCAGCTTCGCGGCGTCGCCGCCCAATATGCTGGTGATCGGCACCAATCTCACGGGCATAAGGACGCTCGATCCGGCGCAGAACAACGCCCGCACGGTTTCCGAACTGATTTCGAACATTTACGACAACCTCGTGCAGCTGTCGCCGGACGACCTTAAAACGTTGAAGCCGATGCTCGCGACGCAATGGAGCGTCTCGGCGGATGGCAAGATTATCACGCTGACATTGCGCGATGATGCGGTCTTCCAGAGCGGCAACAAGGTGACGGCCGACGATGCGGCCTGGTCGATCCAGCGCGTCATCAAGATGGGCCAGGTCGGCTCCACCGACGTCGCTCTCTGGGGCTTTACACCCGACAACGTCGAAAAGCTTGTTCGGGCAAAGGACGAGCATACCCTCGAAATCGAGCTGCCGCAGGCTGTGAACACCGATCTGGTGCTCTATTCGCTTGCCGGCTCATCGATCGGCATCATCGACAAGAAGACGGCACTGTCGCATGAGGCAAATGGCGACTTCGGCGGTGCATGGCTTTCTGCCAATTCCGCCGGCAGCGGCCCGTTCGCTCTGACGCAATGGCGGCCGAACGACGTTGCGATCTTCAACGCACGGAAGGACTATTGGGGCGGGGCGCCGGCCATGGCTCGCGTCGTCGCCCGGCACATTCCAGAATCCGGCAACCTCAGACTGCAGCTCGAAGCCGGAGACGTCGATGTCGGCCAATACCTAGCAAGCGGCGACCTCGACGCCCTGTCCACCAAAAAGGACATGGTGATCGAAAGCGTTCCAGGCCTCGGTTTTTATTATATCGCGCTCAACCAGAAGGACCCGGATCTGCAGAAGCCGAAGGTTCGCGAGGCCTTCCAGCATGCCTTTGACTGGAAGGCGATCTCCGGCAACATCATGCGCTATACCGGCTTCCCCTGGCAGTCGATGATCCCGCGCGGCATGATCGGTGCCCCTGAGGAAGCTGCCTCACGTTACGATTACGATCCTGCCAAGGCCAAGCAACTGCTGGCGGAAGCCGGCTACCCCAATGGGCTGAAGAAGGTGCTCAATCCGTCAGGTGCGCCGACACTGCCCTTCGCCGAAGCGCTGCAGGCGAGCGCCCGCGCCGCCGGCCTCGATCTCGATCTCGTGCCAGGCGAATTCACGCCGGCCTTCCGCGAGCGAAAATACGAAGTGCTGCTTGGCAATTCCGGCGCCCGACTGCCTGATCCTTTCGCGGTAGCCACGCAATATGCCTACAATCCCGACAATAGCGACGAGGCGCGTCTCGGCAGCTATTATCTTTGGCGCACAGGCATGAAGGTGGACGAGCTCAACACACTCGTCGACCAATCGATGAAGGAGCGCGATACCGGCAAGCGCACGGATATCTTCAAGAAGATGGACGGCATTTACAGCGGCATGGCCTCGCCGCTCGTCATCTTCTTCCAGCGAACCGACCCTTATGTCATGCGCGCCAACGTCAAGGGCTATCATGGGCACACGACATGGTCGACGCGCTGGCATGACGTGACCAAGGAGTAGAACGCCGTGGCGAGCGCCGATCTGACATCGAAGCGAGAAAACAGCCTTCGTTCTACGGAGGGCGGGTTCGCCGATGCGGCCCCGCACCCTCTAATGAGCCTGTTGCGGCGCCTGGCAGGGCGCGCCGTCGCGGTCGTGACGACGCTGCTCGGCCTGCTCTTCCTGACCTTTTCGATGGGTCGCCTGCTGCCTGCCGACCCGGTGCTTGCCATCACCGGGGCGGAGGTCAGCAAGGAGGTTTATGATCGCGTCTATAATGAGCTGGGGCTCGGGCAACCTGTCTGGATGCAGTTCCTCGCCTATGTCGGGAAGATTGCGACAGGCGATCTCGGCACATCGGCGACGACCGGCCAGCCGATCCTCACCGATCTCCTGACGATTTTTCCCGCCACCATCGAATTGGCGGTCATCGCCATGATCATCGGGGCGATCATCGGCGTTCCGCTTGGGATCACGGCTGCCGTCAGGCGCGGAACGATCATCGATCACGTTGCCCGCATCATCGCCCTTGCCGGCCATTCCATCCCGATCTTCTGGACCGGGTTGATGGCGCTCTTCATCTTCTATGCAAAGCTCAAGCTCGTCGGCGCATCGGGCCGGATCGATGTCTTCTACGAGGGTCTCGTCACGCCGGTGACCGGCTTTCTTCTGATCGACGCGGCGATAGAGCAGCAATGGGACGTGTTTCACAACGCCCTTGGCCACATCATCCTGCCGGCAGCGATCCTCGGCTATTATTCCGTCGCCTATATCAGCCGTATGTCGCGAAGCTTCATGCTGGAGCAACTGAGCCAGGAATACATCATCACGGCGCGGGCAAAGGGGCTCGGCACCCGCAAGGTGGTCTGGCGCCATGCATTCAAGAACATCCGGGTGCAGCTTTTGACGATCATGGCGCTGACCTTCGGCGGGCTGCTCGAGGGGGCGGTGCTGATCGAGACCGTCTTCGGGTGGCCGGGGCTCGGCCAGTACCTGACCCGGGGGCTGCAGATGAACGACATGAACGTGGTCATGGGTTCCGTCCTGACGATTGGCGCCGTCTTCCTGACGATCAACATCCTGTCGGATTTCCTTTATCGCATTCTTGATCCGAGGACACGGTGACGCCATGACGATCTCTTCTGAGCACGCAGACAGCGTTAACACTGGCGGCCTTCGCAACTGGCTGCTGGCACCGGAGCCTCGAGGGTGGTTCCAGTCATCGGCGCAGCAAATTCATCAGGGCTGGCGGAAATTCAGCCTGCACCCGCTAGGACTGGCCGGGCTAGCCATCATCGTAGTGCTGATCGTCGTGGCGCTGGCCGCCCCCCTGCTGACGAGCTATGATCCGATCGTTCAGGATATGGCCGGGCGGCTTGCGCCGCCATCCGCCAGCCATTGGCTCGGCACCGACAATTTTGGCCGCGACGTCTTTTCCCGGGTGATCTATGGCGCCCGCACCACGCTCTACATCATCATGCTCGTCACGGTCATCGTCGCACCGCTCGGCCTGCTGATCGGCACCGTCTCAGGCTATTTCGGCGGCATCGTCGATGAAGTACTGATGCGCGTCACCGACATTTTCCTCTCCTTTCCCGGGCTCGTCCTCGCGCTTGGTTTTGCCGCAGCGCTCGGTCCAGGCATCACCAATGCGATCATCGCAATTTCATTGACGGCCTGGCCGCCGATCGCGCGTCTTGCCCGCGCCGAGACGCTCAGCCTGCGCAAGGCGGACTATATCGCCGCCGTACGCCTGCAGGGCGCGACATCAATCGCGATCATCACGCGCCACATCCTGCCGATGTGCATTCCCTCGGTGATCGTCCGCGTCACCCTCAACATGGCCGGCATCATCATCACTGCCGCCGGCCTCGGTTTCCTCGGCCTTGGCGCGCAGCCACCGTGGCCGGAATGGGGTTCGATGGCCGCCAGCGGACGTGAATTCATGCTCGACAGCCCCTGGGTCATCGCAGCACCCGGCATTGCCATCGCACTCGTCAGCCTCGCCTTCAACCTCGTCGGCGATGCGCTTCGCGATGTTCTCGATCCCCGAGGTTCAGAATGACGGACTTGATCGATATCCAGAACCTCGAAATCGCCTTCGGCGGCGGACAGGTGCGGGCCGTGCGCGGCGTCAGCTTTTCGCTTGGACAGGAAAAGCTCGGGATCGTCGGTGAATCCGGCTCGGGAAAGTCGACCGTCGGCCGCGCGATCATGAAGCTGCTGCCACCGACCGCGATCGTCAATGCCGAGCGGATGCGCTTTCGCGACGTGGATCTGCTCAAGGCGACCGAAAAAACGATGATGACGATCAGGGGCCGGCGGATCGGCCTGATCCTGCAGGACCCGAAATATTCGCTCAATCCCGTCATGCGGATCGGCGAACAGATTGCCGAGACCTACCGCTTCCATCATCCGAGGACGAGCAGGGCAAAGACCTGGCAGCAGGCACTCGATATGCTCGAGGCCGTTCAGATCCGCGATCCGGAGCGTGTGGCCCGCCTTTATCCGCACGAAATCTCGGGCGGGATGGGCCAGCGGGCGATGATCGCCATGATGCTGATTGCCGAACCCGAAGTGCTGATCGCCGACGAACCGACGTCAGCGCTCGATGTGACGGTGAGGCTCGAAATTCTCGCCCTGCTCGACGAGCTCGTCTTGCGCCGCAATCTCGGGCTGATCTTCATCAGTCACGATCTCAATCTCATCAGGAACTTCTGCGATCGCGTTCTCATCATGTATGCAGGGCGGGTCGTGGAAGTGCTCGAGGCGCGCGATCTCGACAAGGCCCGACACCCTTATACGCAAGGGTTGCTGGCATCCTTGCCGACGATCGAAGATCCGCCTGCCCGGCTGCCGATCCTGAAACGAGATCCGGCCTGGCTTGAAGAATTCGCATTGGAGCCGTCGCGGTGATTAAAATCGACAATCTTACGGTCCGTTTCGGGCCTGGGCAGCGGCCTGTCGTCCGAGACGTAAGCTTCGCCATCGAAAGGGGAACTGCTTTCGGCCTGGTCGGCGAGTCCGGCTGCGGGAAGTCCACTGTCCTGAGGGCGCTTTCCGGCCTCAACGCCAACTATGACGGCCGGATCGAGCTCCACGGCGAGACGTTAAATCAGCAGCGCAGCCGGCCTTTCTTCCGCCGGGTGCAGATGGTGTTCCAGGATCCCTACGGATCCCTCCATCCCCGCAAGACCATCCGCTCGCAGCTGAAAGAACCGCTGCGCAACCAGGGGCTGGATACGAATTCGGTCGACATGAACGCGGTCCTGAGATCGGTTGGCCTCGACCCGGCGCTGAGCTACAGATTTCCGCACCAGCTGTCTGGGGGCCAGCGGCAGCGCGTGGCGATCGCCCGTGCGCTGATGCTGGATCCGGACGTTCTGCTTCTCGACGAACCGACATCGGCGCTCGACGTGTCCGTTCAGGCCGAAATCCTCAATCTCCTCCAGGATCTGCGCACCAATCGCGGTCTGACCTATCTGCTCGTCAGCCATGATCTCGCCGTCGTCTCGCACATGTGCAGCCGCGTCGCCATCATGGAAGCGGGCGAGATCGTCGAACAGGTCGATGTCGGCGCCTTGCGAAAAGGTGCGGTCGAACACCCCTATTCGCAACGCCTGCTGCGCGCGAGCAGGATGTATGGAAAGGCGTAGCTGTTCTCGGCCTTTGTTGAAAAGATTAAAGCTTGCAACGCCGGCCGCGTGTCATTGGCTCAGACGCATTTAGATATGGCAGACTTCATCTCAGACGATTTTCTTCAGGCGTACTAACCAGTCGTGCAGCCTCGATATTTGCCTTCTGAAGCGCGGCGTTCATCGTCTTCCCGGATGCGATTTCCGCAGCAAGGACGCCGATGAACTCGTCTCCGGCCCCATGCGTGCTCTCAACCTCAACCTTGACTGCTGCAACGGCGATCTCTTCTCCGCTGCGATTTGCGTAGGCGACACCCGATCCCCCGGCGGTCACCACCACTTCGGGGAAGATCTTCACAAGCTTCCTCGCCGCCTCCAGAGCGCCGTCAAGCGTTTCAACAACGGGAACGCCTGCCAGCATTTCGGCTTCGATGGCATTGACGACGATGATGTCGATCAGGTGTTGCAGATCGTTCGACAGAATGCGTGCCGGGGCTGCATTGATCAGCACGCGCCCGCCTGCCTGCTTCACGGCCTTTGCCGCCGCAACGTTGGCGGCATCGGGAATCTCGTTTTGCAGGACGAGAATTGTTGTTCTGCTGAGCAGATCTCGAGCTGCCGAGACATCGTGGTCGCCAAGCGTCAGGTTGCTTCCCGACACGATAACCGCACCATAGTCGCCTTCGGCATCGAAAGTCGCGACACTCATGCCGGTTGACTGCGATGCATCACGTCGGACGAATGTATGATCGACATTTTTGCGAGCGAGATTTGCGATAAGAAAATCCCCGAAGTCATCACCAGCAACCGCCCCGATCATGAAGGTGGCGACCCCGGTGCGGGCAGCCGAAACCGCCTGATTGCCGCCCTTGCCGCCGCTTTTCGGATGCCAGGATGTCCCCGTCACTGTCTCGCCCTTTCGGGGCCGGGCCGGTCCAAAGACGGCGATATCGTAGTGAAGGCTGCCGAAGACGGTGACAACAGGCGAAAATGTCATGGGAGGCGATCTTTTCGTTTGGACGTGACGGCGGACATAGTGCGTTCAAGATTGCGTTCGGCTGCCTGATAGTCACGCTGGGCGACGGCAACGAAGATGGCATCAAGGATGTTGAGCTGGGCGATGCGCGCTGCGGCATTTTCCCCCATCAGCGGTGAACCTTGTGCGGTGGAACACAGAACCACGTCTGCGGACTGGGCGAGAGCCGAGGAATCGTAGTTGGTGATTGCAATGGTGCGCGCGCCGTTCCTGCGCGCGAGCTGGATTGCCTCGATCACAGCGATCGTGTTGCCCGAATGGGAAAAGCCAATGGCGATATCGCCATCCACCAGCAACGAGGCCGACATCAGCATCATGTGGGAATCGTCGAAGACGCTGGCGCGCACGCCGATACGAAGAAACTTGTGCGCCACATCCCGTGCGATCTGCGCCGAGCCGCCGACACCGTAAAAGTCGCGGTTTCTCGCCTGGTGGATTAGATCCGCGGCCCTGTCGAATGCTTCCATATCGAGAATGGCAAGCGTTTCCTCAAGGGCGTGGATCGAGGTGCGAAACACTTTTTGGACGATTTCAAGCGACGTATCCTCCACGGACAGTTCCTGATGCATCTCTGCCGTTGGCTGGCGGTTATACTGGCTGACGGCGGAGCGGAAGTCACGGAAACCGGAGAAGCCGAGCTTCTTGGTGATCTTGACCACCATGGCTTCGGAAACGCCGGCGTTCTCGGCGATCTGCTTGAGCGACGTCTCGTCACTGAAATCGCGCATGGCGAAAACGGTATCGACGACCTTTGCTTCGAGCGGCGTCAAGAGCGGCATCATCATGCGGATGCGTGGCCCGACGGCCTTCATGTCGAAGCTTTCAGCGTTCATCCCCGTCCCCTTGTCGCGCGATCGATCATCATGGCGACGAGGATTATAAGGCCGGTGGCGAGCAGTTGATAGAAGGCTTGAACGTTCATCAGCGTCAAACCGTTACGCATCGCACCAAGGATGATGGCGCCGAGGATCGTGCCGAGAATGCTTCCCTTGCCACCCATCAGCGAAGCGCCGCCGATGGCCGCAGCCGCAATCGCGTCAAGTTCCCATAGGTTGCCGAGGATAGGCTCGGCAGCCCCGAGACGCCCGATCAGGATCAGCGAAGCGAGTGCTGCCAGCCCCCCGGAAATGACATAGGCCGTGATCTTGGTGCGCGCAATCGGAACGCCGGCCACATAGGCTGCCTCTTCATTGCCACCGACCGCCATCAGATATTCGCCGATCGGTGTCTTCTTGAGCAGGATCCAGGCGGCAATCGCAACGACAGCGACGATAATGACTGGCGTCGGAATGCCGAAGAGATTGCCGTTGAAGAGTGAGCGGAAGCCCGTGGGAATGCCGAGAACAGGATTGCCGCCGGTATAAATGAGCGCGATGGCCCGGTAGGTGCTGAGCGTGCCGAGCGTGACGATGAACGGCTGCAGGCCGACATAGGCGACGAGCGCGCCATTGATGAAGCCGCAGACGACGCCGACGCCGAGACCGGTGAAGATCGCCAGCGGTATCGGCGTGCCGGTCAGAAGAAGGGTCGCGGTGATGACGGCGGAGATTGCGGCCGTCGGACCAACGGATAAATCGATGCCGCCCGAGATGATCACCAGCGTCATGCCGAGCGCAAGGCACGCATTGATGCTCGACTGCTGGAGGATATTGATGAGGTTTCGTTCGGAGACGAAGCCAGGAACGAGCGCGGCAAACACGGCCATGATGATAATGAGCCCGATCAGGGTTCCGGCATCGCGGAGCGAAAACGAGAAGCGGCGAAAGACCGGTGCGGGCTTAACGGATGCAGTCGAAGAACTGGTCATTGGATGTCCTGTCTGGTTCACGCGGAGCTCGCAGTGCGGGCGACGGTGGCGCCGGGGTTGGCCCCGGGAATGGCATGCGCGACGATCGCGCTTTCGCTCAGCTGGTCGCGTGGAATGTCCGCAGCGATCGAACCTTCCCGCATCACCAGCACGCGGTCCGAAAGCCGGATAACCTCCGGCAGTTCCGAGGAGACGACGATGATCGAATGGCCTTCGCGGGCAAGATCCTCGATCAGATGATAGATCTCGGACTTGGCGCCGACATCGATACCTCGGGTGGGCTCGTCGAACAGCAAGATCTGCGACTTGGCCGCTAGCCAACGGGCAATAATCGCCTTCTGCTGATTGCCGCCGCTGAAAAGGCGAATGGGGCGATCCAGTTGAAACGGCCGCAGATTGACGCGCTTCAACAAATCTTGTGCGGCCGCACGGAGCTTGCCCGTGCTGATCATGCCGCCCGACGAAAAGCTGGAAAGCGAAGCGAGCGCAATGTTGGTACTGACTGGACGTAAGGGAATGATCCCTTCCCGCTTGCGTTCTTCCGGCACGAGACCGATGCCGGCGGCGATCGCATCGCGCGGGGAGGCGAAGCGCACGACCTTGCCGTCGATGGCGATCGACCCGTCGCTCAGGCGGTCAGCGCCGGCCAGAAGCCGCAGCAGTTCCGTGCGACCGGAGCCCACGAGCCCGGCAATGCCAAGCACTTCACCCTTGTGCAGCGTGAACGACACATCGCGGATCTTCGTTGCGGATGACAGCTTCTTGGCCTCGAGCTTGACCGTATCGGTGACGAAGGAATTGTGTTCCTCTTGCATCAGCTCGCGACCGACCATCATCGCGATCACGTCCTTTTCCGAGGCACTCTTGAGATCGACCATGCCGACGAGCTTGCCGTCGCGCATGACGCTGGCGCGCTGGCAGATGCGGAAGACCTCGTCCATCTTGTGGGAGACATAGATGATCGAGACCCCACTCGCCGAAAGGCTGGCGATCACCTCTGCCAGACGGTCGAACTCGCTCGGCGTCAGGCTCGACGTCGGCTCGTCCATGGCGATGACCTTCGCCTTGTCGAGCAGCGCGCGACCGATCTCGACGATCTGGCGTTGCGCGACCTTGAGGGAGGAGATCGGCGCTGAAGGATCAATAGTCCTGTCGATCAGCGAGAGGGCTTGCGCCGCGCGGCTCTCCTGCTCACGGCGGGAGACGAAAAGACCACCCAGGCGGGTCAGCGGATGACCGAGAAACATGTTCTGGGCGACGCTCAAATGCGGCACCTGCTGCAATTCCTGGTGAATCATGGCGACGCCCACACTGCGGGCATCTATCGGCCTTTTGAGGATCAGGGCCTGACCATCGACAAAGACCGTTCCGGAGGTCGGGCGGAACACGCCGGAGAGGATTCGCAGAAGTGTGGATTTGCCGGCGCCGTTTTCGCCTAGAAGTCCGTGGATCTCGCCGGCTGCAACATCGAACGACACGTCGGCCAGGGCGTTCACCCCGGGGAAGCTCTTGGAGATCGTCTCGAATCTCAGTCGCGGCACCATCACTCCACCTCCTTCAACACATCGGGATGCCGGCCTTGACGGCCGGCATCTTTGACCTTCGCTACTTGGCTGCCTTGGCATCTTCCATCAGCACCGCCCGGACATCGACGCCCGCACCCTGGTAGCGGCTGAGATTGTCGGCGGTGATGAGGGCCTGCGGGGTCGCCACCACGCGTGGCAGCTTCTGGCCGGCAACCAGGCGCAGCGCGGCCTCGAGCGCCACTTCGCCGGTCAGGACCGGGAAGCTGTCGACCGTGCCGGTCAGTTCGCCGGCCTTGATCGAAGCGTAGGCGTCAGAGATGCCGTCGGTGCCGAAAACAGCGACCTTGCCCTGGAGGCCTGCGGCTTTCACGGCCTCGACGATGCCGAGGGCCATGCCGTCATTGTTGGCATAGAAGCCGACCAGGTCGGGATGCTGGTTAAGGATGTTGGTCGCAGCATCGTAGGACGTCTGACGATCCCAATTTCCCGGAACGCTGGCGACGACTTCGAACTTGCCGCCTTCGCTGATTGTCGATTTGAAACCGTCGGTGCGTTGCACCGCCGCATAGACGCCGGCCTGACCTTCAATGATGGCGACCTTACCGCCCTCGGGACGATGCTCGATGAACCATTTGGCCACGCGCACGCCGTTGTCGCGCTGGACGTTACCGACGTAATGCTCGGCCTGCGGAATGACGGCATCGTTGACGTTGACGACCGGAATATTGGCCGCCTTGGCCTGCTCGATGACCGGCTGCAGGTTGGCGTCCGTCTGCGGAGAGACGAGCAAGACGTTATAGCCCTGCGTGATCATGCCCTCGGCGATGGTCAGCTGGCCGAGCTGGTCACCCTCGCTCTGGGCAGCCTGATAAATGACGGGAACGTTGACCTTCTTGCCGAAGGCCGCGTAGCCTTCGCCCAGCGAGCGCCAGTATTCGTTCGTCAGTGTCTTGGAAACGGCACCGGCCTTCGTGCCTTCGGGCAGCTTGGGCAGCGCGCCAAGCTTGGCTTCGAGCTGCGACCAGTCCATGCGGTCCTTTTCGGTATCGGAATTGAGGGGCGCGAGTTCCTGCGCGACGGCCGCGCCGAACAGGAGGCTGGCGGCAATGCCGGCAGCAAGGGTCGTCTTCAAAAAGGTCGTCATCGGTTCCTCCCGGATAGGGTCGATCGGCACGCCTCCGGCATGCCTTGGGTTCAAGGGTCGTAGAAATTCAGGGTATGTTGACGGTCAGGCAGTTCAGCCGAGCATGAGTTCCTGGACAACCGCCTGCGCAGAGACTGCATCCTGTCGGTCAATCGCCCCGGAGAGACGATTGTCCTGCTCGAGGCGATCCACCACCGTCAGCATCCGCTTGACGGTCTGGATGTTCACCTCGCATTCGTGGACCGGATCGAGACCGGTCATATCGGGGAACGTGTCGAAATAGATCGCGCCGTCATAACCGTCCTTGCGGATCTGGCGTAGCAGCTCGATCGTCTGCTGGGTATGCACCGCGCCGACCATCAGACCGTCGTCGCGTTTGGCATAGCCGTCATTGAGATGAACACCCAGAACGCGGCTGTAGCGGGCAATGAGAGCTGCGGCAAATGCCGGCTGCTCGTCGGCATAGAGCACATGGGCAAAGTCCAGCGTGACGCCGAGATTGGGCATATCGACATCCTTGATCGCCAGGAGCGTGGTCGCGCAGTCGGGCATCAGGCTGTAGGAGCGTGGCTCGTTCGGCTTGTATTCGATGCTGATCTCGCAGTCGGGATCATGCATGCAAACTTCACGAATTCCGTCTATTTCGTGTTGCCAAAGCGTATGGTAGTCCGCCTGAAAGGCATAATCGAAACCATCCTGTCCAAGCCAGATCGTCATCAGCTTGCTGCCGGCGGCGCGGGCCGAGTCGATGCCCTTCTTGGTGAGATCGATCGCTTCGCGGCGAACTGCCGGATCGGGGTTGGTGAAAGCGCCGATTTTGAAGGCCGGATTGGTATAATAGCGCATGGCGAAGCCGTTGATGGCTAGGCCGAGATCACCGATCTGACGCGCCAGGACGGCCGGATCGTCGGCCACATGGTCAGGATAATTGAGATCGAGATCGGTTAGACCATCGACCTTGGCAGCGCGCGTCGCCATTTGCAGGACGGTCGGCTTGCCGGAAAGCTCCGGCCATTCGGCCGTTGGCTTCGAGGCAAAAGAATTAAGGCGGGTGGCGAATTTCAATTGGGTCACGGCTTTGGCTCACTTCAGTCGCTATGCACACTACTTCACAGAATAATTTAGATTTGTAAAGTTATAAGTGTTGTGCAATGCGTCAATTCGTTGTGGGCCGCGTCGGAGATATCTGCTTCCGCCCTTGCCTCCCTCGCCAAAGCACCGGCGTGCGGAAACCCGCCGCCGGTATTGACAGCCTTGGCTGGATGGAATTCGAAAGGGCCCCAAATGGGTCGCCTGTACGGCAGGATGTCGGCGTCAGCCGGCCATTACGGCCTCGATCTCGGCAAGCGAGGGCATGGCAGGGGCCGTCCCGCGTCTCGTCACGGCGATGCCGGCAGTGGCGCAGCCGAAGCGGACAGCATCGAGCGGCGGCGCGCCTCGCGCAAGTGCTGCTGCAAAGCCGCCGACGAAGGCATCGCCGGCGCCGGTCGTATCGATGACCGGGCCGCAGGAGACGGCTGGCACATGAGCCGACTGCCCGGCATTGTGAAACAACACGCCGCGGGCGCCGAGCGTGATGACCGCCGCACCCACTCCCTGCGCCAAAAACACGTCAGCTGCGCGTTTCGCATCGTCCAGCGTTTCGATCGGAAAGCCGACCAGGGCCGCGGCTTCTGTCTCGTTCGGGATGATATAGTCGCAGAGCCGGTAGATCTCCGCTGGAAAGGCGCCCGCGGGTGCGGGGTTGAAAATCGTGGTGACACCGGCCTTCCTTGCAATATCAAGCGCCCGATGGGCCGCGGGTGCAGGCTGTTCCAGTTGGGTGATGAACACTGCGGATTGCTCGATCGTCTCGCGCGCTCCCTCGACATCCTCGATGCCGATCGTGCCGGCTGCCCCGGCATAGACGATGATAGCGTTGTCGCCGGTGCGGTCGTTGACATAGATGAAAGCGGCCCCTGTCGGCTTGTCGTCCATGACGATCAGCTTCGCCGTCACGCCGGCCTGCTCATAGGTCTTGAGCGCCAGATCGCCGAATGTGTCGCGACCAATCTTCGAAATGAAGGACACGTCAGCTCCGGCACGCGCGGCAGCCACCGCCTGATTGGATCCCTTGCCGCCAGGGCCAACAGAAAAGCCGCTGCCGGCGATGGTTTCGCCCAGGGCCGGCATGCGCGGCGCGAGATAGGCGGTGTCGGCGACAAAAATGCCGAGAATGGAAATTCCGGTTCTCATGGCTGACACCTCACACGCCTGCAGGTGCGATGACGCCCTTGGTGAACAGGAAGCAGCCATAGAACCGCGTCTCGCCGGTCGAGATTACACAATAGGCCTTCTTGGCGAGATCGTAGAAGGCGAAGCGCTCGATGCCGTACATGGGCGAAGGTTTGCCTTCCGCCCGGTCGATCTCCGCCTGCACCTCGCTTTGCACCGCCGGCATCTCCCCCGGCGCACCCATGACTTCCATGCGGCCGGCGGAATTCTGGAGCGGTGTGTCGAGTGGCAGCACAGAGAGGATCGCACGGATCGCCTGCGGTGCCGAGAGATTGGCCATGCTGAGCGGCCTACCGATCACCGTCTGGCGGGCCACACTGTCGCTCGGGAAATTGGTATCGGACACAACAAGCGTGTCCCCATGCCCCATGGAGCGCAAGGCGTGCAGCACGTCTGCATTGAGCGCCGGGTCAAGATTTTTGAGCATTAGAAATGTCCTCCTCGTGCCTCTATTTAACGGCGCCTGCCGTCAGGCCCTTCACAATGTAGCGCTCCAGGAAAATGCCGACGAGCACCAGCGGCATGATCGCCGCCGTGGCGATGGCGGCCATTGACCACCAGTTAATCCCCTGCGACCCCGTCTGGCTTGCCACCATCACCGGCAGCGTTTTTGCATTCGAACTCGTCAGCAGTGCCGCAAAGAAATATTCGTTCCAGCAAAGAATGACCGAAAGGATGAAAGCTGCCACCATGCCGGGCAGTGCGATCGGCAGGACGATCCGTAGGAAAGCGCCCCAGATCGAGCAGCCGTCAACCAGTGCCGCCTGTTCCAGCTCGACCGGGATGGTGTCGAACTGGTCGCGCATAATCCATATCACGATCGGCAGCACCATCAGCGTGTAGATAAGAATGAGGCCGATCAGCGTATCGAGCAGCATCAGGTGCTTGTAGAGAACCAGGAACGGCATAGCGAGCACGACCGGCGGCAGGATCAACTGCGACAGGAAGAAGAAGGAAATGTCCTTGTTCGCCATCCAAAGGAATTTATAGGAGAACCGGCTGAGCCCATAGGCCGCCAGCGATCCGATGAGCACCGCCAGGAACGACGCCCCCGCTGACGCCACGATGCTGTTGAGAAAGCGACGGATGAACTCATCGCGCACAGTCGATGGCGCCAAGATCGTATCCGGCGAGAGGCCGAGCGAGCGCCAGCCCTTCCAGTCCGGCGTAAAGTCCACGAACGGGATCAGATGCCCCTGCGTCACGTTGACCGCTGTCTTGAACGAGGTCGTGATCGTCCAGTAGATCGGAAAGAGCGAGATGAAGGCCCAGAAGACCAGAGCCGCATAGATCAGCAGGCTGTTGGTCAGGAATTGCGGGCGCCGCGACCAGAGGCTCCCCGGCCTATCGGATGTTTCAGCGATGATCGCCATGGGCTTCGCCTCAATTTTCACGTTGCATCCATCGGCTCGCCCCTTTCAGGATGAGCGCGACGAAGATGATGATGATGACGAGATAGAATTCCGCAAGCATGGTGCCGTAGCCGACATTGGAACGGTCACGATATTCGCGGAAGATGAAGCTCGACACGGTATCCGTCGCCCCGCCCGGTCCGCCAGCGGTGACGTTGATGACGATATCGGCGAGCTTCAGCTGGAAGATGATGCGCAGGATGATCACTGTCATGCTGACCGGAAGCATCAGCGGAAAGGTGATCTCCTTGAAACTCTGCCAGCCTGACGCTCCATCCACTTTCGCCGCCTCCTTGATTTCGGAAGGAAGCGCCTGAAGGCCGGCGAGCAGCAGGATCATCATGAACGGGATCGACACCCAGGCATCCATGGCCATGATCGAGGTTCGCGCGAGCCACGGCGTCGAGAAGAATGCCGGATTGTCCCAGCCAAGATGGCGCGCAAGGGTCGCCGCCGGGCCGAACCGGTATTCCATGAGTGATTTTCCAATCATCCAGCTGACAGCTACCGGGCTCAGCATCAGCGGCAGGAGAAAGGCAACACGGAAGAATTTGCGCGCCTTGATCTCGGCGTTGAGCAGCAGCGCCAGCCCGAAGGCAATGACATATTGAACGAGGACCGAAAGAACATAATAGACCATGTTCAGCAGCGCGTTCCAGAAATACCGGTCCGCGAACAAAGTGCGTAGATTGTCGAGCCCGTTGAAGCGTCGGCCGGCCGCCGCGCTCAGGTTCCAATCCGTGAAAGCGATATAAAGCCCGAAGACGGTCGGGAAAACCACCATGGCGACGGTGAAGAGCACGGCAGGAAGCACGAAAACCGCGCGCTGCCCCGCCTCACCGCGGATCATCACCTGGCTCGCACACAGTGCCACCGCCCAGACGATATAGGCAAACAGCAGCGGTCGCCAGCTGACGAGGCCGAGCGCCGTGACCCCGCTCGCATCGAGGATCTGGAGAATGAGGACGGCGAACAACAAGATGGTCGCAGCGAAGAGCAGCAGCCGACCGCGCCTGGCGGCGGCGCGCTGGACCGTCGCGCCCTCCACAGGGCTGACGGCTGGGGTAATCGTATGCGACATAGGCAAGACCCTTGAGGCAGAAAGGCGTGCGGAACCGGGCAACGGTTCAGGCGGCACGACTTTGTGCCGCCTGAGATCATGGACGAGACATCCGAAGATGTCCGTCGTATATCAGGCCCCGAGCGAGGCCTTGTAGAGCGCAAGCTGCTTGTCGCGGCCGAGCTGATCGGTGATCTTCTCCCAGGCGGCAGCGATCGCATCGGCGCCGGCCTGTGCGGTTACCTGTCCGGCGAAAACCTTGGCCAGTTCGTCTTCCGCGACGCTGTAATATTGGAAGATGCCCGGAATACGCGGCTCGATAGCGGCGTTCGGATGGTTGTAGGAATTCGACTGCGAAGCGAGATAGCCTGAGATAAAGGCTTCGTCATAACCTGCCGACACCCATTCCTTGATGTCGAACTGGCTCTTGCGATAGCACTGGAAGCCGGACGGATAGGCCGCCGTCCAGAGTGCCAGATCCTTGCCGCCGAGATGGGCTGCAGCACTCCAGGCCGCTTTCTTCTTTTTCTCGTCGCTGTCGACCCGGGCCATCACATAGACGCCCCAGCCCAGATAGGCCATGTTTGGCGCGTGGTTCGGGCCGCTGGCAAGCTTTTCCCACTGGCCGGTCTTCGAATTATAGACATCGTCCGATCCCGGAAGGATGTCGAAGCCGATGGTGTCGCCAACGACCGAGCTGTCGCTGGTGCGCGCGCTTGCACCCACGTCTCCCCACCAGGAGACCATGGAACCGGTGCCGGCCAGAAATTGCTGGAAAGCTGTCGTGCCCGGATCGGCATTGAGCTGATCGCCCGCTTCCGATGGCAGGGCGTCGATGACGTCCTGAATCGCCCGGACCCATGCCGGGTTGTTGATGCGCGGCTTCATCGTGTCGGTGTCGAACAACCAGGCCTTGTCATCGGGATGCTTGGCATAGGCCGTGGCGCGGCTGCCGAGGAAGTAGAAGCCGAAACCGCCCCAAGCCTTGGGTGCGTCGAGATAGCCGACCGCTTCCATGCCGCCGATGGTCTTGCCCTTGAGGAATTTGGTGACCTCCTGAACCTTCTGCCAGGTCTTCGGAACGCCCCACTCGCCCTCGTGGCCTTCGTCCTTCCAGGCCTTCGCCAGGTCGGCATCGGCGAAGTAGTCGGTGCGGTAGTTGAAGTTGTGGCAATCGCCATCGACCGAGACGCGGTAGGTCTTGCCGTCCCAGGTGCCAACCGGCGCCTTGAGGTAGTCGACATAGTCGTCCATGTCGATCTGGGTCTTGACCCAGTCCGGCATCTCCGACGCCAGCCCCTTGCCGCAGACATCACCCTCGAACGGCGCGCCCATCTCGAGCAGGTCGAAATCGACCGTACCCGTTGCGATCGCCTGCTGCAGGCGTGGATTGTAGTCAGCCTGCGCAAGGTCGATCCAGGTGATCTTGGCGCCGGTATAATCCTCCCAAGGCTTGAGGAAGCCGCGGAACAGAACGTTATGCAGGTTCTGGTTATTCAGGCCCATGAAAGATAGTTCGACGCCGGCGAACTCGCCCTGTTTGACGCTCTTCTTCGTCGCTTCCAGGCACATTTCGCCAACTTTCTGCCAGTCGGCATCCGTCGGCGAGCCTTTGCCGACACCCGGCACCTGCAAGATCTGGCTGCGCAAGGATGCATCCTGCGCAAAGGCCGTTCCGAATGGACCGAGCATGGCGCTTCCGGCTGCGACCGCACCGAGGCTTGCACTGGTCTTCAGGATGGCGCGCCGGCTCAGGCCGATCGCCATCATTCTCTCGAAATCACTGACTTTCATATGGGTCTCCTCCCGTTGATAAACCGCCACGGTTGTGGCTGCCGGCGCTTCCTCCTCGAAGCGGCAGCAAGAACTCTCAGATAAGCCTCAGTCCGCTCTCTCCGTCAAACAGATGGACGAGGGCGGCGTTCGGCGTCATCGCGATCACATGGTCCGAGGGCTCCTCGACGCGGTCGCGAAAGACGCCGATGATCTTCTGTTGCCCAAGCTTTGCAAAGACCTGCGTTTCCGATCCGGTCGATTCAACGACCGTCACATGTGCGCTGACCGAGCCGCCAAGCGTGAAGTGCTCGGGCCGAATGCCGTAAAAGGCTGGCCGCCCGTCCGAGCCCGCAGGCGCGCGGTGGAGCGGCAGCCGAATACCCTCATCCGTCTCGAAGAACGGCTCGGCGGCAGAGCGGATGTGGCCCTTGATCAGGTTCATCGACGGCGAACCGATGAAACCGGCGACGAAGGTGTTGGCAGGCGTATCGTAAAGCGTCAGCGGCGAACCGATTTGCTCGACACGTCCGTCGCGCAGCACCACGATTCGGTCGGCCATGGTCATGGCCTCCACCTGATCATGCGTCACGTAGATCATCGTCGTTGCCAGCCGGCGCTGCAACTCCTTGATCTCGGCGCGCATCTGCACGCGCAGCTTGGCATCAAGGTTAGAGAGTGGCTCGTCAAACAGGAATACCTTGGGATCGCGCACGATCGCCCTTCCCATCGCCACGCGCTGACGCTGGCCTCCAGAAAGCTGGCGGGGATAGCGGGCAAGATACGGCACCAGATCAAGGATCTCGGCCGCCTTGCGCACCCGCCCCTCGATATCGGCCTTCGTCTCACCGCGCATCTTCAGCGCGAAGCCCATATTCTGCGCCACCGTCTTGTGCGGATAGAGCGCATAGCTCTGAAATACCATGGCGATATCGCGGTCCTTCGGCGGCAGGTCGTTGACCACCTTGCCGTCGATCCGGATGTCACCGAAGGTTATCGGTTCGAGGCCGGCGACCATGCGCAGCAGCGTCGATTTTCCGCAACCCGACGGCCCCACCAGAACGACGAACTCGCCGTCGGGGATTTCGACGGAAACGCCATGGATCACCGTCAGGCTTCCATAGGCCTTACCGACATTGACGATATTCATCGATGCCAAATATGATCCTCCTCCAACGGCGTCGCGCACTCCTCGCGACGTTTGATCGACCTTCCTGCAAAGCGGCGGCAGGTAGAGCGCTCAGCTGCACCCGCCGCCCCTATCCTGGGAGGACGTCATTCGCACCGATAACTTCACACATGGAATTACCGTTGTAAAGTAATCCATTGCAGAATTCTCAGATATTTCTCGTTTTCGTTCTCGCGACGACTTGACTAACCATAAGCATCATCGGATATGTGCGGTGCTTTTGTCCAAAAATATAAACGAAGCATTTGAGGCTGAACCCATTTCCAAACATTACGGAATTTGCATAATCTGTAAAGATTAGACCTTTGGACAGGGAGGCACAACATGCTGAGGGGAATCGATCCAGTCTTAAACGCCGAGCTGATGCATGCTTTGATGCTGATGGGGCACGGGGACCAACTGGTCTTGTGCGACGTCAACCACCCTGCCCAGACCATAGCCCGGCATACAACCTACGGCCATCTCATCGACGTTTCCGGCTGCGGCTTGGAGCGTGTCGCTGAAGCTATTCTGACGCTCTTCCCACTGGACACGTTCATCGATGCGCCGGTGAAAAGGATGCAAGTTGTTGGCGACGCCAGCGGGCAAATGCCGATTTTCGCGACGATACAAAAAGTCATCGATCGCGCTGAAGATCGCCCTGTTCGGATGGAGGCATTGGAGCGTTTCGCATTTTACGAAGCAGCGAAAAAATCCTTCGCGATCGTCAGAACCTCCGACCCAGGGCCCTATGGGTGCTTCATTTTCAGCAAAGGTGTCATCTAATCTTTGACTGCGAAATTGGTCCGAGACGCTTGCGTTTTCGGCGACCGGTACGGCTTCGGCTGCCTGCCTGCGTCGTCGCAGACCAGGACTGAATGAATTAGAGCCGTGAAGCGCTTCGTGGAGACGACGCCAGAGCGACCGGCCGTTGAGCGAGCGGCCGTTGAGCGAGCGGTCGCTTTGACGGCCTCACATGTGTTCAGGACTGATTTGGACGCAGAAACGCCGAAAGCTTTCACCGCAAAACGGCCCGCCCTGGTCTACCGCCGATCGTGAAGGCTCGGTCAAACAGCGCGGACCGTCTTGCTATTTCCAGCTCGTGTAATCGTCGGCGACGCAACCAAGAGGCGCGCGATCCTGACCAAACCGCTTCTTGAGCTGCCCGCATCCCCACTCGTTTAACGGCGCCGGCATAAGATTGTTGATGTCCATGCCAGGCGATTGGAATGGTGTCGTGGAGGTCGTGACGTACCAAAGCCAGAAGCCGACCACACCGACGAGGATCAGAAGCAACATACCGAAGAAAACCTGCAATCGCCTCCAGATCGATACCCCCGCCTGCTTGGGGTCTTCGATCAAAACCGGCACACTCCGATCGCTTTCTTGCTGATGCGCGAAAGGTGCAAGAGCCGCGTTGCGCTCATCATCGGTAAGCTTCACGCGCTGCAGACGATCGTCCAGAAGCACTGGCAGGGCAGTATTGCCGTGCCTGACAGCCAGTCCGATCGCTTTGCCATTGGCTTCCCCGACGATCAGAGGCTCTTCTCCATTCTTCATGCGCGTGTAAGCCGATCGCCCCGTTTTGTCGTTGGCAATCTTGTCATTGTAGGTGATGGAAAGGACGCCGCGTCTGCGGTCGAATGCGGTGACCTCGACCGGAACGGGGGTCAGCATGGCAGGCCGAAGCAATTGGCCCTTGACCCACCAGATGCGGATAGCGAGAAAAATCATCCCCAGGCCCATGCCGCCAAACAGTAGCGCGAACACGGTGAGCGTGATGATCCGGTTCCAGAGCATGTCCAGACCCAAGCTCATCGTCGCAAGTTCCGGATGATCGGCTGATATCACAAGACCGGTTTCGTAGTCGCCAGTATGGAAATCGACGAACATGACCTCGACTTCGGTGTCGTAGTCTCGTCCGCCGTAGCTGTAGACAAGGCGTGCCTCGCAATCGGTAAAGACTGCCTTGCGTGTCGTGCATCGCCCGTTTTGCACGTCGCCATTTTCCAGCGTCAAAGGGTTCTGGCTGATCTGGAAATCGCGGATTACGCCTGGTGCTTCCGAGACGAATAGAAAGACAGCCAGTGCCAGGATGATGGGCGTTGACCAGAAGTAAGCATTCGGGGTGGAGATGACGTTGCGCGCCAACGAGAGCGGGCGACTAGGAAGAACAAGCGAAGACAATGGCGTAGGTCCCCTCATGTGGCAGCGCAGTGCGCTGGGAAAGCTTCAGACAGTGACCGATAACGAACGAGCGGAGTTGACGTCATTCCGGCCGCTTGCACAATCCCATTGTGCGAAACTCATCTACAGCCTGAGACAGGCGATCGGCAATCCCTTTCAGCACGCGTGGGTAGCATTGGCATGGTGATCTCTTCGGCAAGGGCCGGTGGTCTTGTTCCGCGTCGAGCAAAACCGCTGCGCACTTTTACCGGAATTGCCCTACAGCCGATTGGCGCGCAACAAAGTGTCCCGCGACAGATATCCCGCAAGCGTGCCATCGGCGGCTCGGACATGCAGGCCCGGCATCTCACCGGAGAGGATGAGCGCCAAGGCGTCGTGAACCGTGGCGTCAGCGGCGATCTCGGCATCGCCGTTGGACGGTTCCGGCGTGGTCATGATCGTCGATACGGCAATCAAGCTCAGCCTTTTTATGGCTCGGTCAGGGCCGAGGAAACTCTCGACGAATTCATTGACGGGACGCGCAAGGATCTCCTGCGGGCTATCATATTGAAGGAGGCGGCCATCCCGCATGATCGCGATACGATCGCCCATCTTGATTGCCTCATCGAGGTCATGCGTGACGATGACGACGGTCTTCTTCACCTTCCTGAGAATATCGCGGAATTCGTCCTGAAGCCGGACGCGGGTGATCGGATCAATCGCGCCGAACGGTTCGTCCATCAGCATGATCGCCGGATCGGCGGCGAGAGCGCGGGCGAAACCGACGCGCTGACGCTGCCCGCCCGACAATTCGTGCGGAAGACGCTGCCGCATGATGGCCGGATCAAGACCGACGAGATCCAGGAGTTCGTCGACCCGGCGATCGCTGCGCGCCTTTTCCCAGCCGAGAAGCCGCGGGACGGTCGCAACATTGCGTGCGATCGACATATGCGGAAACAGACCAACCTGCTGGATGACATAACCGATGCTGCGGCGCAGCTCCTTCTGATCGACCCGGGCGATATCCCTGCCGTCGACCAGCACACGTCCCGTCGTGGGGGTCTCCAACTGATTGATCATGCGCATGGTCGTGGTCTTGCCGCAGCCCGAAGGACCGATCAGGGCAACCGTCGTACCGGTCTCGATCAGGAGATCGAGATTGTCGACCGCATGCTGGCCGCTTCCGTCGTAATTCTTCGTAACATGATCGAGATGAATCATCCTGATATCCGCTTTCGGCCGCTTAGCGCCGTTGAGTGAAGACGCGCTCCAGGGCGCCGAACGCCAATTCCGCAAAGATTGCGAGCAGGGCTATCGGGACCGCTCCGACGAGAAGGCGCGGCATGTTCATGATCGCAATGCCGGCATTGATGAAATCGCCAAGTCCGCCGCCGCCGATAAAGGAGGCGAGTGCCGCCCCGCCGATCACCTGGACGGCACTCGTCCTGACGCCTGACAGAATCGCGGGAACGGCCAGAGGAAGTTCGATCTCCCACAGCATCTGCCCGGCGCTCATCCCCATTCCATCGGCCGCATCGATCACCGAGGCGTCGATCTCGCGAATGCCGATGATCGTGTTCAACAGCAGCGGCGGCACGGCAAGGACGATGAGGGCGATCACCGACGGCAACAATCCGATGCCGAGGAAAGGCATCGTCGCCGACAGGATCGCAAGGCTCGGTATGGAGCGCAAGGCGCCGGCGATATTGACCACTGCAAAGGCGGCGCGGGGTGCCCGTGCGACGGCAAATCCGAGCGGCACGGCAATGACAAAAGCGATGCCGAGCGACAGGACGCACATCAGAAGATGGCGATTGAAAGCGTTGAAGAAGGTGCCGGAGTTGTCGAAGATCCAGCTGAATGCATCGATCACGATCATGCCGCTTTACCTCCACTGCGGCGGCGCAGCAGCTTTTCGAACGACGCAAAACAGTAGTCGGCAAAGAGCGCCAGAAATGACGTCAGCAGCCCGCCTGCGATGATCTTTTCAGGAAACCGCTGGTCGATGCCTTCGAAAATGATGACGCCGAGCCCGCCGGCATTGATATAGGCGGCAACGGTCGCGATGCCGATCACTGTTACCACGGCAATGCGGATGCCGCCGACAATATAGGGCATCGCCAGCGGCAGCTCGACTTCCCAGATCCGCCGCGCCGTGCCGTAGCCCATGCCGTCGGCAGCTTCGAGTATGTCACGCGGAATAGCCTGAAATCCCATGCCGATATTGCGGATCAGGATCATCAGCGAATAGGCGGCAAGACCTGTTATAGCGGGCGCCGCCCCGATACCCATGATGGGAATGAGAAGCGCAAACAGCGCCAGGCTGGGCACGGCGAACAGGATACCGGTGAAGATGACGATGGCCGCAAAACTTCGCGGTCGCCTTGCCGCCCATATCCCGACGATCAGCGAGATCACCAGGGCAATGCCGACCGATGAAAAAACGAGATACAGGTGCTCCAACAGCGCTTCGAATAGCCGGTCGAGATGTTTAGGGACCCATTTCATCGCCGAGACCTCCGCGTCCGGGCGCTCATTCGCCTGTCTACCATGGGATCCCCAATCTGCGATCGGCGTCGTCGGCTCTCTGCGGCAGAATATCGTAGGCGGACGGAGTGACCGCCGAAAATCGCCTGAGGCCGAGCCGTTCCAAAACCGCCGCTCCCTCAGGCGTTTCATGCAATGCCACGAGGCTTTGCTTTAACGCTGTGGTGATGTCCACAGGCAATGTCTGCGCGGCAACCAATAGCGGCGCGGGAAGCGGCTCGGTCGTCGCCAGAATACGAAGACCATCGATCGCGTCGGGTTCGTGCATCGACAACAATTGGAAGGCGTAAGCGTCGATCGCGCCCGCATCGATCCTGCCATCCTTGAGGGCGGCGACGATGCCTGAAGGGTTGAGCAGCGGTCCGACCGTCATGCTCTGCTTCATTTTCCCGGCAAACTGGCCGGCAAGGAAGGAGCGCGCCGCGTGGTAGCCCGATTGAGAATCGCGCACGGTCCAGCCCCAGCGTGCCGCAGCGAGATCGGCCACCGCGTTGACTGGCCCGGTGGAGGCGACGAGAATGTGGCTGGCATAGAGCGGCTGGTCCAAAGACCATGCCTCGCTCGAGACGGGTGCGGCAAGCATCGTCGGTCGCGCAGCCTCGCGCATGCGCGAAAACGGATAGCCGCACATGAAGACCGCGCCCATGTCCGGCCTCGCCCATAATTCCGACAGGGGGGCTGGTGCTGCATGAGCGATGATCTCGAGTTCTATGCTGGACTGCGAGCTGACCAGCGCAAACAGCGCGTCCCACAGGCCGCGAATGCGCGGGCTGAGATTATACATTCTCGAACAGGCGATCGGCTTGGACATCACCATGGCGACTATGCGAACCGAAGCCGCTGGCCGATGTTCATCTCTTTTGCCTTGTCGACCATGGCGGCGCCGAGCGCCACGTCGGTCGTGCTGAGGCCGCGATGCCAAAACAGGATCGTCTCCTCATCACTTTCGCGGCCGGGCTTCATGCCGCAGACGATCTGGCCGATTTCGGCATGCAAGTTCTCGGCCGTCACCTTGCCCTCGTCGACGTGACGGCGAAGCGCCCCGAAAGGTTTGCCGGGGCCGCATTGTCCCCAATCGTCGACGACGACCTTGTCCATGATATCGGTGAGATCGAATTCAAGCGCGCTCATCGTGCCATAGGGCACGACGAAGGCCCCCTTCTTCACCCATTCGGTCTTGAACAGCGGCGCTGGTTCCGGCAGGCGGCTGGCCTCGACCATGATGTCGGCGCCCTTGAGGCAATCCTGCCAATTGTCGGTGACAACGATCTTCTTGCCGAGATCCGCCTCAAGACGCTTTGCGAAGGCATCGCGACTTTCCGGCCGGCGCGAATGCACGCGGATTTCCTCGAAGTCGAAGAGATGGTCGAGAAGCCGGACATTCCAGTAAGAGGTTCCGCGCGCACCGATATGACCGAGAATCTTGCTGTCCTTGCGGGCGAGATATTTTGCGCCAAGAGCGGTGACGGCCCCGGTGCGCATGTCGGTGATAGCAGTTGCGTCGATGATGGCCTTCGGCACGCCGGTGTTCGGGTCGAACAGGTTGAGGACCGCAAGCTCCGAGGGCAGATCGACCTTATAGTTGTCGACGAAGTCACCGACAACTTTGACGCCGGCATAGTTCAGCGCTTTGACATAGCCGCGAAGCACGTTGAAATGGCCTTTGTCGGAGCTCTCTGGCACAAGATGGACGCGCGGCTCGATGACGGTTTCGCCCCTGCCCTGCGCATCCAGCGCCTTCGACACTGCATCGAGAACCTCGTCATTCGTCAACGCCAGCGCCTTGGCATCAAGGGCATTGAGATAATCGATCCAGATTTCCTGCATTTCCCGCTTCTCCACATTCCTGTCCGGCTGCTGAGCGGACGGACTTTCGAACAGACACCGTGAAAGGATCGCCACGCCAGGTCGCGGCCGGATCGATATCCGGCCGCGGGGCATGACAATCATTTCGGCAGCAGGCCGTTTTCCTTGAGGAAATCGACCGCCACGTCCTTGGCTTCCTCGTGGTCGGTCTCGACCTTGGCATTGAGGACCCGCATTTTCTCGTTGTCGAGATGGGTGCCGACCGCTTCCAGCAGTTCGGCAACTTTCGGATTGGCCTTCAGCACGTCCTGGCGGATAACGGGGGCCACGTAGTAGGGCGGAAACAGACCCTTGTCGTCTGCCAGCGGCACGAGGTTCTTCGAGCCGATCTGCCAGTCGGTCGCTGCACCGTTGGCGACGTCGATGTCCTTTTGGTCCAGTGCATCATAACGAAGACCAAGCTTGGCAAACTGCTTGAACTCCTTGAACTCGGCATCGTAGACGCGCTTCAGGCCGGGCAGGCCATCGGCGCGGTCGGGAAATTCAGCACCGCCGCCGAAGACCAGGGTCTTGGAAACCTTGGCGAGATCCGACAGGCTCTTCAGATTGCTGGCCTGCGCCGTTTCCTGCCGGACAACGATGACGTAGCCGTTGTTGATGCCGCTCGGCTTCAGCCATGTGAGGTTGAACTGCTTGGCGTAGAAATCCTTGACCTCAGTGTAGACCTTGTCGGCATCGGTCGACATCTCACCCTTGACGACAGAAGCGAGCGCTGTGCCAGTATATTCCGGATAGAGATCGATCTCGCCGGCCACCAATGCCTGGTGAGCAATCAGCGTGCCGCCGAGATTGATCTTGCGCTCGACGGTGATGCCGGCATTTTCCAAAACGGCGGCGTACATTTCGGCGAGGATAAACTGCTCGGTGAAATTCTTGCTGCCGACCTTGATGGTCTCTGCGGATGCAGGCTGGAACATGGCGGCTGCCATGATGCCGGCTGCAAAGATGCCTTTTGTCCAATTTTTCATAACCATTCCCTCTTGTTGACTTTTCAATGAACGAACCGACGGCATTCCCCAGAATGACCGCCGGCATGACCGGTCAGTGCCCTGCCCTTCTTGCCGGGGCAGTGGCGAACCGGGCTTATTGCGGGCCGAGCCCGATCAATGCGGCAATCGTCGCAAAATCCGGCCCTTGTGCGCGATCCTCTTCGAGCGCCGGGACTTGGGTGCGGACGAAAGCATAGGCTTCCGCCGATCCCTTGCCCAATTCGCCTGAGACCCCTCGCAGCTCGACGGCCTGTACCGAGGCGATCAGTTCGATGGCAGTGAGATAGCGCAGGCGCTCGACGATCGCCTGCGTCTTTGCCAAAACGCTCGGAGCCATCGACGCCTGGTCTTCGACGCCATCGGCAACAGGAATGGGCGAAAGCGAAACCGGCATGGCCAGATGGCGGATTTCGGCCTCCATGGCCGAGACGGTCTTTTGCACGGTCGCAAAGCCGGTGCGGCTCTGGCCCATCGCGGTCAGGAAGCGCGGGAGGTCGGACATGGCAGGCGACATGATCTTCATGATCCGATAGGCGGTGCCTGCCGCGCAATGCGCCATGGCCTGCCCCAGCCTTTCCCAGGCGAGCACAAACGCGGTCATGTCAAAATTGCCGTGTGAAAGAATGACGCCCTCGGATACGATCACGACAGGATTGTCGCCGGAACTGACGAGCTCAATCTCGGTCGCCTGCCTTGCCTCGTCGATCGCATGCCTCAACGCACCCCAGACCTGCGGCGTGCAACGGTAGCTCAAAGGATCCTGGAGACGTCTTGCTGCATCGGCGGCAAGCAAGGAGCTGCCCGAAAGCAGCTCCATCAGTTGAGCGGCGACACGGCGTTGCCCGAAGGCGGGTCTTGCAGCCAGAGCGCGATCGTCGAAGACGCTGACATTGGCCCGGAACGCTTCGAAATTAACGGCAATCGCCTTCAGGGACCAATCGAAGAGCCGCTCGATCTCCTCAAGCGCCAGACAGGCGAGGCCGATGGAGAGGCTGTTGGCCACAACAAGCGCATGCCCGTCCTTCGGCGCCAATTCGAGGGGCTTCAGGCCGGCCCTTTCAAGAGCGATGGCGGCCGGCAGCACTTCGCCGCCAAGCTCGATCTCGCCGAAGCCGAGAAGGCCGCGGCTCATATGGGCAAGCGGAGCCAAATCCGCCGCACCAATCGAGCCCAATGATGGGACGACGGGATGGACACTTGCATTGATGGCGGCGATCAGACCGTGGAATACTTTCAGCGAAACGCCGGAACCGCCAGCCGCCATGCCGGCAGCCCTGACGGCCATCATCGCCCGCACGGATTCCTGTGCGAGCGGTTGTCCGACGCCGACGGCGCGGGCTTGCGGCACACGCATCTGGAACGCCACGAGGTCTTCCGTTGCAAGTCGCGTGTCGACACCGGCTCCCAGTCCCGTCGTCAGGCCATAGACCGGCAGATCGTTTGCCGTATAGCGATCGACGACGGCACGCGCCGCGACAATCCGGGCTTCGACCTCGGCGGATATCTCAATCCGCGCATGACGACGGGCAACCGCTGCGATGTCCTCGATCGTCGGCGGAGCCGCGCTGAAGATGATCGATGGAGAATGGGTGGCGCTCACTGTTTCTCTCCGAGAATGGCGACGGGCTTAGAGGGACCCTTGCTGGACCGTGCTTCCAGCCGATATTGCGCGCCGGGATAGTATAAAAGCGCGCAGGTCACGACGGCCTCGCCCGACCAGGTCCGTCGAAAGACGCGCAGGCAAGGGTGATCATTCTTCAGGCCGAGATATTTGCGTATGGCCCTATCCGGTTTGACGGCCTGGACGATATGTTCGAACGCCGTTATCGGTGCGACCTGCGTCAGATATTCGTGCGGCGTCATGCTGTAGAAGTCGGCAGACAGATAATCGGGCGCCACCAGCGGATTGACATAGCGCTCCTCGACCTGAATGGGCTGGTCGTTTTCCATGTGCACGATCAGCGAATGCATCACCTCAGCGCCGAGGATCAGTTGGAGCGCGTCGGCAACGTTAGCATCCGCCTTCATCAGCCCGGCCTTGACGACCACCGCCTTATGCGTGTGACCCCGTTCCAGTATTTCGTCGGCTATGTTGCGGATTTGAAGCAGATCGACGTCGAGGTGCTTTGGCGACACGAACGTTCCGATCCCGGCGGATCGCTTGAGAACGCCCTCGAACATCAGCTCCCGCAGGGCCCGGTTCGCCGTCATGCGGCTGACGCCGAATGCCGCCACCAGTTCGCTTTCGGAGGATACCCGGTCTCCCGGCTGCAGCTTGCCCTCGGCGATGTCGGCCAGGATCTGCTCCTTGATCCTGATATAATGGCGCGCTTCGCCGGCGGCCGGTTTGACTGCTTTCGTCATGACAGCCTCGCCACGCCATTGTCGAGGATGATAGCGCTCCGCGAAGCAACGAGCCCCCTGAAGTGAATCTCGGCGCCGTTGCGCCATATCTGCAGGGTGATCGTTTCTCCGGGAAAGATCGGTGCGCTGAAACGCGCCGCGATTGCGCTCAAGCCAGTCGCCATGCCTGGATCGATGGCAGCGACGATGGCGTAGCCCGCATGGCCGAAGCTGCACAGCCCATGCAGGATCGGCCGGTCAAAGCCGCTTTTGCCGGCTGCCTGCGGATCGACATGCAGCGGATTAAGATCGCCGTTCAGGCGATAGATGAGAGCGGCGTTACCAGGGATGTCGACATTGAATTCGAAGTCCGGCTCTCCGTCCGGGACTTTGGGCAAGGGTTCAGGCGCAAATCCCCCCGAACCGCATCCACCGTCGCCGCGGCACGCGTTCGTCTGGACGATCGTCGCGATGGGCTCGTCACCGTCCGCGGTTGCGATCAGGCGCTCGAAGCTGACGAACATTCCTTTTTCAACACCGCGATCGACTACCGAGAGGACGCGTGAGCGAGAGGTCAGCGGCACATCAAGCGGGACCGGCCGGTGGATCGTCAGGCGATGTTCGGAATGCACGAGACGCGCCCAGTCGACGCCTGTCTGTCGCATCCATGGGCCTGGATGCGCTACGATATTGGCAAGGGTCGGCGCGGTCACGAGATCGCGTTCATAGACGTAGTTCAATGCCTTTTCGTCGAGCGCGTTGGTGCCGTAGCCAACCGACAGGGCGTAAAGGATGGCATCTCTTGCGGTGACCACATGTGTTGCTTGCGGCACCGGGAAGTCGAGGATGGATTGGGCCGGCAGCGTCACGATGCGGCGCCCCCAGATGTCGCGGGTTTGCGAACGCCTCCGGACAGGCGGATGCCGCCGTCAACGGACAGCAATTCACCGGTGACGAAGTCGGCACCCTGAACAAGCCAGACAATGGCGCCGGCAACGTCTTCCGGTGTCGCGACACGGCCGAGCGGCGCGGCGTCCGAAAATCGCTTGGCAGTGGCTCCATAGGCGTCCGGCCCGAGCGTGTCGCGCATCCAGCGCGTATCGATGATGCCAGGACAAACGGCATTAACGCGGATATCGGGACCGCAGGTGCGCGCCAGGGCCAAGGTCAGCGCATTCAGCGCGCCCTTGGAGGCCGTATAGGCAAGCGAGCTGCCGCCGCCAGTAAAGGCAACATTGGATGAGACATTGACGATCGCACCGCCGCCGCTGTCACGCATCGCAGGCACTGCCGCCCGGCACATCTGATAGGCGCCGATGACATTGACACCGAAAACGTTCTGAAAATCTTCGGCCGACAATGTCTCCAGATCGAAAGGATCGGATTTGACCGTCATTGCGGCATTGTTCACCAAGGCGTCGAGCCGCCCCCATCGATCGACGGCAATCGCGACCATTCGGCGGCAAGCCGCGTCATCGGCAACGTCGGCCTGGACGATCTCCACCTCCGCGCCCAGGCTGCGGCAGATATCGCCAGTCTCATCGGCCTCTTTCTTGCTGCGGCTGTAGTTGACGACCACCCTGGCACCGCCCGCGGCGAATTGTTTGACGCATGCAGCCCCGACGCCCGTTGCCGAGCCTGTGACGATGATGGCGGCTCCATCGATTTTCATGGGGCAAAGTCCTTCATGGCGTGGGGCGAAAACAGACGCGCATCCATCTGCTTCAGCCGATCTGACACCGCGACGCTCTTCGGCAGGCGATCGAGAACATGGGCGGCAAGATCGATGCCGGGGGCAAACTCCGTCAGCGTCAGGCATCCGTCAATTACCCGAAAGACAGCCCGTTCGGTGACGACGAGCTGTGATTGCCCTTCCGGCGCAAAGGCGGGGCTCGAACTGATCTGGTCGACATCATCGACGATCTTGCAGAAGCGGCCGTCCTGGATGATGTCGAGCGTGCCGTCGGCAACGGCAATTTCAGCGCCACCGGCCGAAAACGCGCCGAGATAGACAACGTGCTTGGCCGTCTGCGAAATATTGGTGAAGCCGCCGACCCCGACGATGGAATTGTTGAAGCGGCTGACATTGACCGCACCGTGCCGATCCACCTCGGCCATGCCGAGGAAGGCGATATCGAGGCCGCCGCCGTCGTAAAAATCAAACTGCGATGCCTGTGGGATGATGGCGGTCGGATTGACGGCGGCGCCAAAGGACAGCTCCTCGGCCGGCACGCCGCCGATGACGCCGGATTCGATCGTCATCGTATAATCGTCGAATCCCTCTTCGCTGGCGATGCGGCCGATCCCGGCGGCAATGCCGATGCCGAGGTTGATGGTTGGGCGATTGAGCGGCGCCAGCTCCCGGAAGGCACGTCGCTGAATAATTTTATCGACCGACAGTGGCGCCGGCTGCAGGCGGCTCATCGCCATCCGGACGCGCCCGGTATAGGCGATATTGTCCGTCTCGGCGAAACTGACGCCGTGCTGGGCCGGATCATCGCAGACGACGACATAATCGACCAGCACCGCCGGGATGCGAACATCGCCCGGCGGCAGGGAGCCGCGTTCGGCAATCCGCTTGACCTGGACGATGACGATGCCACCGGAGTTTCGGCCCGCCTGCGCCATGGCGAGCACGTCGAGCGGGAACGCCTCGTCCTCGAGGGTGATGTTGCCGTCTTCGTCGGCCGTCGTTCCGCGCAACAGCACGCAGTCGAGCGGCATCGACGGATAAAGCAGCCATTCCTTGCCGCGCAACGACACACGCTCGACAAGCGCACGCGGCGCCGTCGCATTCATGCGGCCGCCGCCATGAAGCGGATCCATGAAGGAGCCGAGCCCGATATGGGTGACCACTCCAGGCTGACCGGCGGCAATCGCCCGATAGAGCTGCGCGATGACGCCCTGCGGCCAGCAATGCGCTTCGATCTTCTCCTCGATCGCCAGCCTGCCAAGGCGCGGCGTTCCGCGCCATCCCCCGGCGATCACGCAGGCGACGAGGCCTTCATAGCCAAAGTGCCCCATGCCGCGCGTCTGACGATCGCCCGTGCTGGCAGCAAACAGAAGTGTCAGGTTGCGGGGTTTTCCAGAGGCGAGGAAACGCTCCTCGACGGCCGCCGTGATGGCTTCGGGATGACAGCATCCTCCAAAACCCGAAGCAGCGACAGTCATCCCATCTTCGAGGAGATCCGCAGCTTGCTGTGAAGAGATGACCCGCATGACGATCTTTGCTTCCCCGGCCTGTATATACAGGCTAGCCGCCGATCGTTTGTAAGGCAACTGGAATCTTTGCCAGTATTTTAGGCACACCACCTTCGATCAGACGATATTCAGCAGTCCGATCAGGCAAAGCCCAAGAGCCGCCAGCGCCAATAGCGACAGCGCCGCCGCCGCGAGGACACGACCGCCGGTATGGGCGACGGATCTGACATCGACGGAGAGACCCAAAGCGGCCATGGCGGTGACGGTGAAGGCGGCGGAGACAGCCGACACCCCGGGCAGCAGCGGCGCCGGGATCGCGTCGAGAGAACGAAGTGTCGCCATGGCTGCAAAACCGAGGATGAACCAGGGGAGAACATGGCGGAGATTGACTGCAGAGCCGCCAGCACGGCGGCCATGAACTGCACCGAGCAGAAGGATGACCGGTCCGAGCATCATCACGCGGATCAGTTTGACGAGCGTGCCCACCTGGGCGCTGACGGCTCCGGCAGAGGCCGTGGCCGCCAATACCTGCGGGACGGCATAGGCTGTCAGGCCTGCGAAAACGCCATATTGTACGGCGCTCAGACCCAAGAGCAGATGAAGAAGCGGCAGCGTCAGCACTGCCCCGATGCCGAGCAGCGCGGTAAAGGCTATCGAGGCCGCGATATCATCCGGTTTGGCGCCGATCACGGGCGCTGCGGCGGCAATCGCAGAATTGCCGCAGATCGAGTTGCCGCAAGCAACCAAGGTCGCCAGGCTGGCCGACAGTCCGAAGAGCCGTCCGATCAGAAAGCTGCCGGCCAAAGACAGAGCAACCAGAACGGCAATTCCGCCGACAAGCGGGAGCCCAGCCTGCCGAATGGCAGCCGTGCTGAGCGAGGCGCCAAGCAACACGACGGCAATTTCGAGAAGCGTCTTGGCGGCGAACTGGATGCCGGGAATGAAAGTCTGCGGCAGACAGACCGAGGAGCGCACGGCAATGCCGATCAGAATGGCAAGCACGAGGCTCTCGATCCAATGCGAGCCGAAAATCATCAACTGCAGCCGCTCAACAAGATGCGCAGCGAGCGTGACCGCCGCACAAAGAACGAGTCCCGGCAGGACAGCAGGAAACGACGGGGAACGGGAGGCGGAAACGAGCATCGGCAAGACCTTGCGCAAGGACTGCACTGTCCCACACTCAATTATCGACTTCCATTGAATAGTTTATTATGATTCATTCGGTAAAATCGAACGATTGATCATGACATTTGAACAGCTTTCCATTTTCGTCGCGGTTGCGGAACGCGAGCATCTGACCAATGCTGCCTCCGCGATCGGGCTGACGCCATCGGCCGTCAGTTCGGCGATCCGCAATCTCGAGGCCTCCTATGGCGTCGAGCTTTTCCACCGCGTCGGACGCCGCATAGAGCTGACATATGAAGGACGGGTGTTTCTAGGGGAGGCAAGAGCGACGCTGGCGCGCGCCAAGGCCGCGGCGCTTGTCTTGTCCGATCTCGGCGGCTTGCAAAAGGGTGAACTGGTCGTTTTTGCAAGCCAGACGATCGCAAGCTACTGGCTGCCGGCGATGCTGATGCGTTTCAAGATCCGCTACCCGGGCATTGACCTGAAGCTGATGATTGGCAACACGACCACGGCGGCAAAAGCGGTTCTCGATGGATTGGCCGAAGTCGGCTTCGTCGAAGGCAGCGTTGACGAGCCGGCGCTGAATATTCAGCCGCTTGCCGAGGACGAACTGCTTGTCGTCGTAGGTCCGCGTCATCCCTGGGCGCGTGGCAAGGCAATTGCACCGACGGACCTGGTTTCAGGCACGAAATGGGTCATGCGGGAAAGAGGGTCCGGAACCCGGTCGGCTTTCGAGGCGGCGATTTCCAATCTCGGCATAGCCCCCGGAAATCTGGCTGTCGCGCTTGAACTGCCGTCGAACGAGGCGGTCATATCGGCAGCAAGAGAAGGCCTCTGCGCGACGGTCGTCTCAGGTGCCGTGGCGGCGCCGCTCTTGACGCAAGGTCTTCTGGTGAAGGTGCGCTTTCATCTGCCGTCCCGGCAATTTGCAATCCTGCGGCATAAGCAAAGGCACTCCAGCCGTGCCTCATTGGCGCTGGAAACGATTTGCCGCGAGGATAAAGCTGCCGAAGTCAAAAATGGGGAGGACTGGGCGCTCTAGATGTGAGCTTCCAATAGGTTGTCCATTCGATCCGGACCGGGAAAGCTGAGGTTGTCGAAGCTTCAGTGATTCTCGGGGGACCGAATGGACATCCATATGAATGCCCGCCTCACGCCGCTCAGTCGAGCGGTAATTGCGCACCGCGTGCTGATGGAAGGACAGCGACCGATGGCCGTCGCTGCGGCTTTCGGCGTCTGCGTGAAGACTGTCTATAAGTGGGTAAGACGCTATCGACGGGAGGGCGAGGCCGGTCTCAATGATCGCAGTTCCCGACCGCACCGCCTGTATCATCCGACCTCGCAGGCCACCGCCGCCCGGATCGAGACGTTACGCCGCCTGCGCATGACCGGCCAACACATCGCCAAGGAGACGGGTGTCTCGCCAGCCACAGTCAGCCGCATTCTCAAGCGCCTTGGCCTGAACAAGCTCAAGGCCTTGGCCCCGGCTGAGCCGGTGCGGCGCTACGAACGCGACCAGCCCGGCGAACTCATCCATATCGACATCAAGAAACTCGGCAAATTCAACCGAACCGGCCACCGCATCACCGGCGATCGCACGGGGCAGAGCAACAGCCGCGGCATCGGTTGGGAATACGTCCATCTGGCCATCGACGACCACTCACGCCTGGCCTATTTGGAAATATTACCCGACGAGACGCGACGCTCCTGTCTGCGCTTTCTCTTCAATGCTTTGCGCTTCTTCAAAGCCCATGGCGTCAAGGTCCAGCGCGTCATGACCGACAACGGCACAAGCTTCCGCTCCCATCGATACGCCAAGGCGCTGCGGCGGCTCAGCATCAAACACATCCGCACCAAACCCTATACGCCGAAGACAAATGGTAAGGCCGAACGCCTCGTCCAGACCGCACTGCGCGAATGGGCATATGCCAAGGCCTACGAAACCTCGCAGCAGCGCGCCGCCGACCTGCCGCTCTGGCTCCACCGTTACAATTGGCATCGCCCGCACGGCAGCCTACAATCCAAACCGCCCGTCAGTAGACTCGGCCTGATCAAGGACAACCTGTTGAGGCTCCACATCTAGAGCCTTTCCGGGTTAGATTGAAGCATTCTGCCGGAGCAGGTTTTCGTCAGGGCAAAGGCGATTGGCGACGGGCATACCTCTTGGTACGTCCGAGCCGATCGCCTTTGCCCTGGCGGAAAGATGCCCGGCCCTTCGGGTTGGCTGAAACGGGCCGGCTGATCGACCGGCCGGCTTGGCCGTAGAGCTGGGCTACGACGCGCGCCGGCCGGTCGACCATCCGACTCCGTTTGAGCCAACAGAATGCTTCAATCTAACCCGGAAAGGCTCTAGGTGTGGATCCTCAAGAGGTTGTCTCGGTTGAGGCCGAGGCGACTGATGGGTGTTTTTGATTTCAGGCTGCCGTGCGGACGAGCCCGCGAAGGCCCCGGCGAAGGTTCCTGCTCGGGAGATGGTGGTGGCTGCGAGCCCAATCGATGCTTCCCGTATGGAACGAAAACCACGTGCGGCGGTTATATGACCGCCTTCCTCCTCAACAACCGAGCGTGGCGGTCCTGATGTAGCGCGATCGAAAGTGATTCACATGATCAAAGTCCTTGCATGCTCCATCGCCGTTGCGACGGCCGCAATGGCAACGGCAGGCGCCGCCCACGCCGACGAATCCGCCTTCTTGAAAACACTGGCGGGAAGTTGGAGCGGTAACGGGACCGTGAAAGTGCGGACAAATGCACCCACCATTAAAGTCACTTGCCGTTTCAAATCGGATGCGAATGCAAGCTCCCTCGCACTCAATGGGCGTTGTACCAGCCTTGTCGTTTTTTCCCGCGTCATCAGCGCGAACCTCAAGGCCACTGGTGACACCTACACTGGCTCCTACGTGGGCGCGGGCACCGGCACCGCGGGTCTTGGCGGAAAGCGCGCTGGTAATGCCATAAGTCTCGCGATCAGATGGGCGAAAGAAGTCAACGGCGATCGGCGTGCGCAGATGACGATCGAAAAAACCGGAGCATCGGGCATGCGCCTCACAACCATCGATACCGACCCTGCTACCGGTCGATCGGTTGTTACGAGCCGCATTGAGCTTCGTCGGAGCTGACGTCTTTTTGCGTTCAAAAAGCCACGAGTGTGCTAAAGGGTTGATAGAGAAGCGTCGAAGCTATAGTTTCGCCTTCGCAAATCGTCGAACGATACAAGGAAATATTTATCTCATGCCGACAGGTACCGTTAAATTCTTCAATGACGACAAGGGCTTCGGCTTCATCACCCCTGAGGGTGGCGGGCAGGACGTTTTTGTTCACGTGTCTGCGCTGCAAAGCGGCGGGTCGCTCCGCGAAGGCGACAAGGTCAGCTTCGAAGTTGGCCAGGATCGCAAGACCGGAAAATCGAAGGCTGAGAACGTCTCGACTCTCTGATCGAAAATCGATGGCCCAACCTGCATTGAGCGGGTTGGGCTCATCGTCACGAGCCGCAATTCCACGCATTCACTTTAGAGAATGCGAGGGGCTAATTACGCCCCTGATAGGACGCTCTCCGCGGCCTTCTCGGCAATCATTATCACCGGCGAGTTGGTGTTTCCCGACACGATCGTCGGCATGATCGATGCATCGACCACCCGCAGTTTCGCCAGCCCATGCACCCGCAATTGCGGATCGACAACCGCCATCACGTCGTTGCCCATCTTGCAGGTGCCGACCGGATGGAAGATCGTTGTGGCGATATCGCCGACGCGACGGATCAGTTCCTCGTCACTCTGGTATTCCAGGCCCGGCAGCATTTCCTGCGGCCGGTACTTGCGAATGGCGCCGGCCTCCATGAGCCGGCGGGCGTGCCGAACCGATTTCGTCGCAAGCAACCGGTCGCCGACGGTCGAAAGATAATTCGGGCGGATTTCCGGCGCCACGGAAAGGTCCGGGCCGCCAACATGCACGGTCCCCCGGCTTTCCGGCCGCAGATTGCAGACGGAGACGGTGACGGCGGGATATTTGTGCAGCGGCTCGCCGAGCCGGTCGGTGCTCAAGGGCTGTACGTGATATTCGAGATCGGCGGTCGCAACAGCGGGGTCGCTCTTGGCAAAGATACCGAGCTGGCTCGGCGCCATCGACAGTGGCCCTGACCGGCGCAGCATATATTCAAGCCCCATGCCCGCCCGGGTGAACAGGTTGTGATAGAGCTGGTTCAGCGTCTTTGCGCCCTCGATGCGGAAGACCGTACGGATTTGCAGATGGTCCTGCAGGTTTTCGCCGACACCCGGAAGTTCATGGACGACGTCGAGTCCGGCAGCCGACAGCACATCCGGGCGACCGACCCCGGAAAGCTCCAGGATTTTCGGTGAATTGATCGCACCGGCAGACAGAATGACCTCGCGACCGGCGCGAGCCAGATGATTCTGCCCGTTCAGCCGGAATCGCACGCCGGTCACCATTCTGCCGTCGAATTCCAGCCGCTCGGTTTCGGCGCTGGTCAGCACATATAGATTGGGCCGCTTCATTGCCCGGCGCAAAAAGGCCTTGGTCGTATTCCAGCGCAGGCCGCCGCGCTGGTTGACCTCGAAATAGCCTGAGCCCTCATTGTCGCCATCGTTGAAATCGTCGGTCTTCGGGATACCGAGTTCTTCTGCGGCATCACGAAAGGCATCGAGGATCGGCCAGGAAAGCCGCTGCTTTTCCACCCGCCATTCGCCGCCTGCCCCGTGCATAGGCGACTTGCCGCGATAGTTGTCCTCGGATTTCAGGAAATAGGGCAGCACGTCGTCCCAGCCCCAGCCGGAATTGCCCGCCTGCCGCCAACCGTCGTAATCGGCCGCCTGGCCGCGCATGTAGATCATGCCGTTGATCGACGAGCAGCCGCCCAGCAGTTTTCCGCGCGGATAGGGCAATGACCGGCCGTTCAGTCCGGCCTCCGCCGCCGTCTTCATCATCCAATCGGTGCGTGGATTGCCCATGCAGTAGAGATAGCCGATCGGCACATGCACCCAATGATACCGGTCGCTGCCGCCGGCTTCGAGCAACAGGACGCGGGTTTTCGGATCGGCCGACAGCCGGTTGGCCAGAACGCATCCCGCCGATCCTGCGCCGACGATGATGAAATCGTAGCTTCCCGCATCAATGGCCGCATAATTCATACGCATGTTCATGCCGCCGCCCCCGCTGCCGCCGGCGGAACCGCTGTCAGACGCCGCCAGAGCGGTGCCATCGCTTCGGCGATATCCTGATAGAGAGCGTAACGCCGCGCATAGTGTGCCTCGAGCGAGACATCCGGACGATAATACCGCTCTGCCCGAACCATGGCCGCAGCACCAGCGCCGAAGTCCGCGAAAATGCCGACGCCGGTTCCGGCCGCAATAGCCGCTCCCAGCGCACCGGTTTCACGCGAGCGGGCAACGCTGACCGGAACGCCGAGCACATCGGCGAAGATCTGCGGCCAGATCAGGCTGCGCGAGCCGCCGCCGGACAGCACGGCTTCGTTGAAGACCGCGCCCGCCTTTCGGATCGTCTCGATGTGCTGGCGATGACCGAAGGCGACACCTTCGAGAAGCGCGCGAACGAGATGTCCCTTGGTGTGCCAACCGGCAAGACCGTAGAAGCCGGCGCGCGCGTGGCCGTCCTGCTGGGCGCCATAGAGATATGGATGGTAGATCGGATCGTCTGTCGTGGGCTCGATCGCCCCGGCCAGCGCGCAGCAGGCATCAAAGGGCGAAACGCCTTCAGCATGCTCGCCTTCGAAGAACTCCCGCACCAGCCATTCGAGATTGGCAGCCGAGGTGGCGCTGTTCTCCATCGCCATGTAGCGGCTGCGATCGAAGGTCGAGGACATGAAGACTGGCTCGTCGAGGCCGGGGCTGTCGATGATGACCTGGTTGATGCTCCAGGTGCCGGCAATGATCGAGGCGCTGCCGGTGCGCGCAACGCCGGAGCCGAGCGCCGAGGCGACGACGTCGAACAGTCCGCCGACCACAGGTGTACCAGCGGCGAGCCCGGTTTGCCCCGCCACCTCTTCCGTCACCGTCCCGGCAATGTCGGCGCTTTCGATGAGCGGCGGCAAGAGGTCCATGCAATCGTCCAGTCCATAGGCCTCCATCAGCGCCTTGTCGTAGCGGCGCGCGGCAAGATCCAGCAGACCGGCCCCCGACATGTCGGACACTTCGCTGACACGCAGGCCGGTCAGGCGGTTGACGACAAAATCCTTGGAGAAGAACACCGTACCGATGCGGTTAAACAAATCCGGCCGGTGACGCTTCAGCCAGGCAAGCAATGTCGGCGTCTGGGATGGCCACGGACGCTGGCGGGCAATCGGATAGGTCCGGTCACCAACGCCGGCATCTCGCCATTCATCGACCAACCCGGCCGCCCGCGTGTCGAGCGACTGGATGCCGATGAGCGGAGCGCCGTCGCGATCAAGCGCATAAAGACCGTTGCCATGCCCGGCGCAACCGATCGCGGCGATTTCCTCCGGCTGGATCTCTGCCTTTTCGATGCAGGCGCGGATGACCTGCCGTGCATTTGTCCAGAGTTCGTCCAACCCTCGCTCGACATGCCCCGGGCTCGGCATGCGGCTGTGTCCTTCTTCGGACGCAGCCGCGATCTCGTTGCCGTGCCGGTCGAAAATCACCGCCTTGATAACGGTGTTTCCGGCGTCGAGCCCCAAAAGATACTCTCCCATGCAGAACCCTCCCGAGATTCGAAATCGCTGCTCAGCCCTGCTGATAGAGCGCAAAGGCCTGTTCGCTGCTCGCGTCCTCGTGCACGATCGCCATCAGCCCGCGCACCACGGCACTCGGATTGGCGTGCTGATAGATGTTGCGGCCATAGACCATGCCCATTGCACCCTGCCGCATCAAGGCCGCGGATTTGTCGAAGACGGCACCAAGATCCTCCTTGCCGCCGCCGCGCACGAGAACCGGGCAACGGGCTGCTTCCACCACTCTGTGGAAATCCTCGGCATTGGTGGTTGGGTCCGCCTTGACGATATCCGCACCTATCTCGCGGGCGAGCCGCGTCAACGTAACGATCTTGTCGGCATCGCCGTCGACCATGTAGCCGCCCTTTTCCGTCACCGGCTGCATCACCAACGGCTCGATCATCAGCGGCATGCCATACTTGTCGCAATCGGCCCGGACGCGGGAAATATTCTCAACGCACTGGCGGAACAGGTCCGGCTCGTCCGGCAGCATGAACAGGTTGACGACGACGCAGGCTGCATCCATCTCGATCGCGCCGATCAATGGTTCGGCCTCGTTCTGCAGCACCGCCCACATGTCGCGGTGGCGGACCCGGTTATAGGGATTGCCCATGTCGATGCGCATGACTAGCGCCGGCTTGTCCTTGCCGGGCACATGCTGCAGCAGGTCGGCCTGGCCGTAATTCATCTGGATCGCGTCCGGCCCTGCAGAAACCAGCGCCTTGACGACGGCCTGAATGTCCTCCAGCCCGTTGAGGAAGGATGGTTCGTTGCAGACGCCGTGATCGATCGCCACATCGAGGCAGCGGCCGCCGCCGAACAGCCGGTTCATCCGGACTTTGCTGTTGTGTCGCATTCTGTGCTCCTTGGTTCGTTCCTTGCGGAAAGCATGTCTTCGTCGACGCCGTGGCGTTGGTTGAGAAGGGTGAGAAAACGGTCGCGCTCACGGGCGCGATGCGCGAGCGTCCAGCGCTTTTCCTGCGCCAGCAGGTCGAGTGCGGCATCCATCATGTCGAGCGTAAGCTCGCCGGAAACGGCAAGCGTCGTGCGCCGCAAAAGCAGGTCGTCGAGATGTTCCACCGCTTCCTCGCGGATCAGGAACTGCAATTCGCGTATCGAGTAGCCGGCGTGCGGCAGCGCCGCATCGGGGCCTGCCGCGGTGAAGCCGGCAATTGCCTCGGCATCCGTGCCGTATCGGGCAAACAGCTCAGCCATGCGCCCTCCGGAAAGGCCTTTGTTGGCTGCCATCTGCGTTAGCCAGGCGAACGCGTTGGCCGGAAATGCCCGCCCGCCGCCGATCGGCCGATCGGTTGTCGCAACGCGGCGGCGCCTGCCGAGCCTTGCCAAAGCCATGTCGGCCGCCAGTTCCCCGAAGGACCGGAATGTCGTCCACTTGCCGCCGATCATGCAGAATACCGGCGGACCACCCTTGGAAGGCTCCAGCACGGTGCAGAAGTGATCGCGCGGGATGCGGCCGGTAAAACTGTCGGTGCTGGCCGGCAGCGGCCGCACGCCGGAAAACTGGAAAACGATTTGTTCGGGCCGGATGGGAATGCCCGGCAGCACGAAGGCGAGCGACTGCAGGATATAATCCCGCTCGTCCGCCTCGCAGCGCACCGTTTCCGGATCATCGACGCGGATATCGGTGGAACCGACGAGAACCTTGCCGAGATAAGGAAACAGGATGCAGATCCGCCCGTCCTCGTTCTCGTAGTAGATCATGTGATCCGCGAGCGCATCGCGCAGGTCCGCATTGTCGATGATGAGATGCGAGCCCTTGGTGCCGCCCATCAGCGGTGACGGCCGCGCTTCCGGCGAAAACAGGGTCTGATTGGCAAGGTCGATCCAGCCGCCGGTGGCGTTGATGATCAGCGCCGGTTCGACGCTAACGGACGCGCCGCCGATCTGGTCTTCGACACGATATTGGCCATCCTCTGTCCGCTGCAATTCGGCATAGTTCAGCGCCATCGCCCCGAACTTTGCTAAAAGACCATCCTGCAGAAGCTCGATGCCTAGCCGCTCCGGATGGCTGACCCAGGCGTCGAAATAGGTGGCGGAACTCTTGATGTCGGGATTGAGCGCCGGCCATTTGGCAAGCGTCGTGCGCCGGCCGCGAAACTGGTGGCGCGGCATCAGTGCCCGCTTGCGCGTCAGGAAATCATAGATGCTCAGGCCCGCCTTGATGGCGACGGCGCCACGCCGGCTCGGGCGACGGCTGAGGCCCAGAAAGCGGACGATGCCATTGCCGAGGCCGGAAAAGTTATCGAACACCGGCACCGTCGTCGGCAGCGGCGCGACATAATGGGGCGCGTTGCGCAACAGCCGGTCCCGCTCGACCAGCGATTCCTGCACCAGCTTGAATTCGCCGTTCTCAAGATAGCGAAGCCCGCCATGCACCATGCGCGACAGCGCCGAACTGGCCCCGGAGCAATAGTCGTGCTTCTCGACGAGCAGCACACTCAGTCCCTGCAGCGCCAGTTCCCGAAAGACGCTGATGCCGTTGATGCCGCCACCGATGACGCACACGTCCACCTTCGGGCTCTGGCTGAGCCCGTCCAAAATCTCTTGCCGTTTCATGATGGCGATCCGCTACCTGTCCATGTCAGTCAGTTTCGCCGCTATGGCCGTATCGATGGTCGCAAGATCGGCCGCATCCAGCCGGATGGTCCCGGCCCGCGCATTGTCGAGCGCTTGTGCCGGATTGCGCGCCCCGCAAAGTGCAAAGGTGATGCCCGGCTGCGCCAGCGTCCAGGCAATCACGATTTGGGCGATGCTCGCGCCGTGTTTTTCTGCGACCGGCCGGATGGCGTTGGCCAGCGCCGTCGCCTTCTGGCGGTTGTCGACTGAAAAGCGCGGATTGTCCTTGCGCTGGTCATCGCCGGAAAACACACGGTCGGGACCGATGGTGCCGGACAGCAACCCCAGCGCCAGCGACGAGTAGCTCAGCGTCGCAATGCTGTTGGCCTTGGTCAGTGGCAGAAGCTCCGCCTCGATCTCCCGGTCGATCATGCTGAACCGCTCCTGGATCGCATCGAGACCACCGACAGCGATATAGGCATTGAGGTCGTCGGGGCTGACATTGCTTGCGCCGATTGCCCGGATCTTGCCCGATGTGCGCAGGTCTTCCAGCGTCCGCATCGTTTCCTCGACCGAGGTCGTCGGATCCTGCCAATGGGTGATGTAGAGATCGATATAGTCGGTCCCGAGCCGCCTCAGGCTTTCCTCGACCTCGTGCAGGATCGCGTCGCGGCCGAGATAACGGTGGACCGGTTTGCCGTCTTGATCGAAGAAATGACGACCCTTCTGCGTATGCCAGACAAGGCCGCATTTGGTGGCGATGACAGCCTTGTCGCGGCGCCCAGCCAGTGCCTTGCCGACGATCTCCTCGGAACGTCCGAGCCCATAGGCTGGCGCCGTGTCGATCAGCGTCACGCCGGCATCGAGCGATGCCTGGATCGCAGCAATGGATTCGGCCTCATCGGTCCCGCCCCACATCCAGCCGCCGATAGCCCAGGTGCCCAGTCCCACCGCCGAGGCGGAAACGCCGGATTTGCCGATCTCACGTTTCAATTGCTGCCCGCTCATGCCCATTTTCCTTCGCCATTCGCCAGTGCCAGCACCCGCGCACCCGTCGCCTCATCGGTCACCAGCGTATCGAGATGATTGCCCCTGAGAACGCTGAGGATCGGGCCTGCCTTGTTCGGCCCGCTCGCCACACCGATCTTGGTGGGGATCGAGGCGAATTCCGGCAGCGTCAGCGACACCAGCGAACGGTTGAGGCTGTAGTCGCAGACCTGGCCATGATCATCGAGCAGATGCGCCAGCAATTCGCAGGAGGCGCCGGACCGCTCGATCGCGGCGCGGTCGGTGCTTGAGGACGGATGCAGGTCGTAATAGCTCGAATCGTCCGACAGGATCGAGCCAATGCCGACCACCGCCACCTTCGCCTCGCGCGCCCGTTTGAAAACGTCAGCGACGGAACGCATGTTGATCAGCATCGCCCGCTGCTCGGCATCATCGGCAAAGAGAGGCGCATGGATCTGGTAGGAACGTCCCCCAAGCCGGTCGGCCATCAAGGTCGAGACATGATTGACGTCGGTATAGTGTTTACCCTGCACGCAGCCGGTTGCTGGAATGACCTCGACATTGAACCGACGCGGCGGCTGCAGACCGGCAACGACGGCGCTCACCCCTTTGCCGCCGGTGATGCAGATCGTATCGCCGTCGGTGATCTCTTCCAGCAGCAACCTTGCTGCCGCTTCGCCGACGGCCTGGAGCGCCGTCTGCGGATTGTCGGACACGGTCGGCACCACCACGGCGCGGCCGATGCCGCCAAGCGCCCGTAGCCGTTCTTCCATGTCGACCAGCGGCTCGACCGGCGACTTGATCTTGATCTCGACCAGGCCGAGCTGGCGGCCGCGCTTGATCAGGCGGTTGACGGTGGCGTGCGAGATGCCCAGCTGATCGGCAATCTGCGCCTGTGTCAGTCCCTCGAGGAAATGCAGAACCAGAGCCTGGTGCATCTGTCGGGCGATGACGATTTCCTCGCGCGGCGCGTTTGCGGGTTTGAGTTTGGCTATCGGCATATCAGGCAGCCTTCCGCTTGTGCAGGAAATGGTCGATCGAGACGGCGGCAAGCAGAATGCAGCCTTTGATCATGTCTTGCCAATAGACGGACACGTCGAGCAAGATCAACGAGCTTGTTACGACCGACAGCAGGGCAATGCCGAGAATTGCCCCCAAGATCGTGCCGGAGCCGCCATTCAGCGATGCACCGCCGATCACCGCGGCTGCGATGATGTTGAGCTCCATGCCGACCCCAAAGGTCGGGGTCGCGGCACCGAAGCGGGACATGTAGATCACACCGGCAACACCGGACAGCGTGGCGCAGAGCACCGTCACCCAGAACTTCACCTGGTTGGTCTTGATCCCGGAATAGAGCGCCGCTTTCTCATTGCTGCCGGTGTAGAACACCTTGCGGAAGGCGGTTGCCCGGCGCAGCAGGAAATCGAACAGCACGACGACCGCGACAAAAATCAGGATCACATAGGGAACGCCGTAGAACGTGCCCTGCCCGACCGCCTTGAACGAGGGTGGCAAGGTGAACAGCGACAGCGGCGTGCCCTTGGTGATGATCAGGCAGATACCGCGTACGATCACCATCGCCGCAAGCGAGGTGATGAAATGGTTGAGGCCGACCACCGTGACGAAGAAGCCCATGACACAGCCGATCAGGCCGCTGGCAATGATCCCGATCAGGGAAGCGCTCCACGGATCGAGCCCCATCAGGAACAGCGAGCCCGACAGCACCATCGAGAAACAGACGACCGAGCCGACCGACAGGTCGATGCCGCCGACGATCAACAGGATGGTCATGCCGACGACGACGATCCCTTCCACCGAGAACGACATCAGCATCGCCCGGAAGTTGCCGAGCGTCAGAAAATGCGGCGAGGCAAAGCTCATGACGATGCAGAGCGCCAGGATGATCGCGATCAATCCCGCCTCGCGCATCGTTCCCAGCCGTTTCCAGCCGGGCGTGCGTGCCTGATGTACAGCTGCCAACGTAGCGTCCGCCATGACCTTGTCTCCTGCCCCTGCGTTTTCTTTATGCGGCATGCTCTGATGCCTTCGAATTGTTATGACCGCCGATACCCGACGCGAGCCGCATGATCGCTTCTTCCGTCATCGTCTCGCCCTCGACCTCGCCTGCAACCGTGCCCTCGTGGATGACCAGCACCCGGTCGCACAGACCAAGAAGCTCCGGCAGTTCCGACGAGATGACGACGATGCCGATGCCGGAGCCCGCGAGATCGCGCAGCAGCCGATGGATTTCCGATTTGGCGCCGACATCGATGCCGCGGGTTGGCTCGTCCATCAGGATGACCTTGGGATTGACCGCCAGCTGCTTGGCAATCGCCACTTTCTGCTGGTTTCCGCCCGACAGCGACGAGACCGGCATGTCGATGCCACCCATCCGCACGCCGAGCCGCCGGACTAGGTCGTGGGCCCGATCCGCCTCGGCTTTGGAATTCAACAGTCCCAGCGGTCCGGTCAGCGATTTCAAATCGAGAACGGCAATGTTCTGGGCGATGGAAAGATCAAGGAAAATGCCGGAGCCTTTCCGATCTTCCGACAGATAGACGACACCCGCCTGCGCGGCCTGCGCATAGGAGTGCGCCCACAGCCGCTGTCCATGCAATTGCACCTCGCCGTCGATTACCGGCCGCAATCCGCAAATGCCTTCGGCTATCTCGGTGCGGCCCGAGCCGATGAGCCCGCCGATGCCGAGAATTTCACCCTTGCGCAGGTCGAAGCTCACATCCGTGAAGCGGCTACCGTCGCCGAGATCGCGGACGCTCAAAATGATCTCGTCGGTCCGCTCCGCCAGCGCCTGCTTTTCCGGATAGAGCTGGGTGATCTCGCGTCCGACCATGCGGCGCACCACATCATCCGGCGTCAATTCCGCCACCATTTCCGTCGAGACATAGCGGCCATCGCGAAAGACGGTGACCCGGTCGCACAGGCTGAAGATTTCGGCCATGCGGTGGCTGATATAGATGATCGAAATACCCTGCGCCTTGAGGTCGCGGATGATTTCGAACAGGATCTGGGTCTCCGATTCCGTCAAAGCCGCCGTCGGTTCGTCGAAGATCAGCACGCGACAATCGAGCGTCAGTGCCTTGGCGATCTCGACAAGCTGCTGGCTGGAAATCGACAAATCACCGACTTTGCGGCGCACGTCGATTGGTGCCAGACGATTCATCACGACCTGCGCATCCCGCTCCAGCCGGCCATAATTCATGAAAGGCGAGCGGCGGCGGTTGGTCGCTGCCATGAACATGTTCTCGGCCACCGTCGCATCGGGGCAGAGCGCGATTTCCTGATGCACGAGGCCAAGCCCGAGCGATTGCGCCACGGCCGGCGACGTCACCTTTACCGGCGCGCCATCGACGAGAACGTCGCCCTCGGTCGGCTGCAGCACGCCGGCAATGATGTTCATCAGCGTCGACTTGCCCGCGCCGTTTTCGCCGCAAAGCGCATGAACCTCGCCCTTCTCCAGGCTGAAGCTCACATCCGTCAACGCCTTCACCGCCCCGAAGTGCTTGCTGACATTGCGGATTTCCAGAACCGGCACCGACGCCATCATCGTCTCCTCCTCACGCTCGCGGTGGCTGTCCGGAGTTTCCTGCCCCCGGACAGCCGGCACAAAGGCTTACTCCTCGATGCCTTTGGTGCCCCGCCGCTTCAGATACTTGTCCCAGTAGAAATCGTCGGCATTATCAGCCGTGACGATCGACAGGCCGTTGTCGACGAACGGAATGCTCATCGGGTTGAAGCCGGCGCGCTTGGCGTCGTTCATCGGGTCGATGAGTTCCGGATGCTTGGCAAGCCACAAAAGCATGAAGCCCATGTAACCCTGCATGCCCTGGTTCGGATTGATCGAACCGAACACTTCGCCCGCCTTGATCATGTCGAGGATGTTGGCATTGACGTCGGCGCACATCACGAGGATCTTGCCGCCGCTTTCCTTGTTGGCCTGCGAAGCGCCGATGGCCGAATTCGCTTCCGGCATGAAGACGGCCCCAATATTCGGATGGGCCTGCACCAAGCTCATCAGGCCCTGATAGGCCTTGTTCGGGTCCTGGTTGGACGCAGCGCGGCCGACCAGCTTCATATCAGGATATTTTTCCTCCATACGGGCGATGAAGGCGGCGATACGCTTGTCGTGGTTGTCCTGGCCCGGATTTTCCAGAACGGCATATTCACCCTTGCCACCCATCTTTTCGGCAATCGCGTCGGCCGCATAGGTGCCTTCGCGGGTATTGTCCGAGGTGACGAACGAGATGCGCTTGGAAAGCGGCGCATCGGCCGCGAAGGTCACGACCGCCGTGCCCTGGTCGATCGCCCGGTTGATCGGCTCGATGAACGGATCGGAGTTCATCGGATGAACGAGGATACCGGCCGGGTTCTGGGCCAGCGCCTGGTCGAAGGTGGCGATCTGCTTGTTGACGTCATATTCCGGCGTGCCGGTATAGGCGGTCTCGCAGCCGAGCTGCTGACCGGCCTGCTTGAACATTTCATAGACCGGGAACCAATATTCGACGCCCGATACCATGACGTTCATGACGTATTTTTCACCCGGCTTGCAGCGGAACGGATTTTCCGTGCCCGCGCTGGCCACGCCGGCCAAAAGCGTCGATGCAAGGACCGCCAACGCGGTCGTGCTTAGAAATTTGCGCAAGTTTCCTCCTCGAGGCCGAAGCCCCTCCCAAATATCCGGCGGCGCCTCAGCGGCTGCCGATGATCCATTGAAGACCGGAGTTCCTCCTCGAAGTCCGGTATGGGCAGATAATCGCAACGGCAGAGCTCTGTCAATATAATTCATACTGTGAAATATATTTCAGGTATCGACGTTCTGAATGGCGATTGATGCCGCCTTCCGGCGCTCGAAGACATCGAGAAGCGGCATTGATGTCGCTGCATCGATTTGCCTGAAGACGGTCGCTCGAAGGCCGAAGCGGACCTTCCTCGCACGCGCAGCCGTTTTGGCAAGAATCTGAAGGGTAAAGACTAAGACCGCCGGAGCCTTTGATGGACGATTGTCTGGGCTCCGCAAGTTCTGCATTTCATCGCCTTCGGCAGGTCGAAACGCTGGTCAGAGACTCTCTAGAAGAACCCCAAAAGTAGGCCGCCATTCGTAGATATCGACGCTGCCGTAAACACCGGATTGGACGAAGGGATCTCCTGCGCTGAACGCCTCGAACTCCGCGAGCGTTTCGACTTCCGCGATCACCAAGGCGGTAGAACCCTTGCCCTCCGCCGACGGTGTAGAGGGTCCGGAAAGCAGGATGCGGATCGCCGCGCCTCGCAGATAGGCCTTGTGTTCGTCGATCAATCGGGAACGTTCGGCAGCCTTGCCGGGGTCGGATACCGCATAGCGGGCAACGATCATTCTCCACTCTCCACTGGCGTCAGCACGAAATCGAAATCGGAACGCCAGACCGTCGCACGATCGACACGCTCGAAAGGCGCAACCAGGCTGTTTTTCACCCCAAACACCGTATCGGATCCCAGATAGGGATCGTCGCCGACAAAGGTGTGGGTTACCAGCTTCCGATAACCTGAAGCCGTGATCAGGTAATGGGTATGGGCAGGACGGTAGGGATGGCGGCCGAGGGAGGTCAGCATCTGGCCGACCGGGCCGTCATCCGGAATCGGATAGGAAACCGGCTTTATGCCGACGAAACTATAGGTGCCATCTGCGCTGGTGACGAAGATGCCCCGGTTGTTCCACTTCGGCTGGATGTCCGGCTGCTGGACATCGTAGAAGCCATCGGAATTATCCGACCATACATCGATCTGGGCTCCCTCGATCGGATTGCCGTTAAGATCCAGCACTCGCCCGATGAAGAGACAGCTCTCGCCCTTGCCGTCGAGAGAGATGTTTTCACCCATCTGCCGTATGGGCGCGCCGTCGACATGGAACGGCCCGAACACGGTATTTTCCGTGGCGCCCGGCGGACGCCGGTTGTTGATTGCATCCACCAGCATCGACAAACCCAGCGTATCGCTGAGCAGGATGAACTCCTGTCGCTCGTCATGACAGAGATGGCCGGTTCGGGTCAGAAAGCCGATGGCCAACTCCCATTCCTCCTGGGCCAGGCTGATATCCTTGGCAAAGGCATGCAGGTGCCTGACAAGCGACGCCATGATTTCGGCCAGACGCGGATTAATGTCCCGCCCCATCCGCGAGTTGACGGCCTCCGCGGATCTCTCTTCGCTGAAATATTCGGGCACGTGGCCATCCTCCAAAGCGTTAACGCGGCCGCGCGCCCTCCCAGGCGCTCTCCAACAAAACCCGGATCGCTTCCCGTTCGATCGGGCGCGGGTTCCAGTAGGGGTTCTGGGCGGCGAGTTCCGCCGCAGGGTCCAGATCGGCTTCCTTCATACCCAGATCGCGCAGCGCCAAGGGGGCGCCGATCGAAGCGGCAAAATCATAAAGACCGCCGCCCAGCGAGCCGCCAAAAAGATCGGTAGCGGGTTCTAACGCATCCGCTGCGGCCTCCGCATTGTAGGCGGCAGAATGGGGAAGAATGACCGCATGGGTTTCCGCATGCGGCAGATCGAAGCTACCGCCTAGCGTATGGCAGAGCTTGTGATGCAGGGCCATGCCTACCGCTCCGAGCACCGTGCCGCACAGCCAGGAACCGTAAAGCGCTTCGCTTCGCGGCTCGATGTCCCCAGGGGCATTGACGATTTGAGGTAAAGCCTGCTTCAGCGCGCGCAGGCCCTCGACCGCCATCATCGACGAAATTGGATTGCGATCCTGTGCATAGAGACCTTCGACCGCATGCGCCATTGCATTGAGCCCGCTGCTGACGCTGATGTTGACCGGCAATCCCAATGTCAATTCTGGGTCGTAGATCACCACTTCGGGCAGGATGCCAGGCCCGCGGACCGTCGTCTTCTGCCCGTTTTCTGTCTGGCCGAGGATCGGTGTAACCTCCGATCCCGCATAGGTCGTCGCCACCACGATTTGTGGCGCGTCGTTGCGATAGGCGATCGCCTTGCCGAGACCGATCGTAGATCCGCCGCCGATTGCGACCACGCAATCGGCGCCGGCCAAGTTGTATGCCGCAATCGCGCGCTCGGTCACATCGACCGGCGTATGCATCGTCGCATCGTGGAATAGTCCCGCCGCAAGCGGACCGAGGGTAGCAGCGATCCGTTCGGCCTCCGCTTTCTGGTGCGGGGTCGAAAGGATCAGCGCGCGCTTGCCGCCCTGCCCTGCAATCGCCTCGGCGAGACGGTTCAACGAGCCGCTCCCGAAGAAGACCTGGGCCGCGCTGGCCGTGTATCTGAAAGGTGCAACCATGCTATCGATCGAGTTTGAATAGCGAAACCGCGTTGGTGCGACCGATCTTCAGACGGTCGGCCTCGGAGATGGTCGTGCTGTCGAACCAGTTTGCAGCATGGTCGACGTTCTCGAATGGCCAGTCTGTCGAGAACAGAATTCGGTCCGCGCCGATTTCCAGCATAGCATCGATAAGCGATTGCGTGCGGAAGTTCCCCGACGTCGTGATGTAGAAATTCTCGTTGAAATAATCGGCAATCGGGCGTTTGGCCGGATAATTCTTTTCCACCTTGACCCACGCATTCCGGTTGTCGATGCGCCACATCATGTACGGCAGCCCCTCGCCCATGTGACCAACGATGATCCGCAAAGCCGGATGTTCGTCAAACAGGCCGGATCCCATCAAACGTAACGCATGAACAGCGGTCTCCTGCGCGAACGCCCATGTCGGACCCATCAGCCAGGAATGGCCGGCATAGATCCGGCTATCCTGCGGCAACGGGTTGCGCGGATGCAGATAGAAGGGAACGTTGAGTTTTTCGACTTCCGCCCAGAACGGACGATATTGCGGCAGGTCGTAGTAGAGCGGCGTCGTTCCGTCGCCTTCCTGCGAGAAGCCATTGACCAGTGCGCCGACGAAACCCAGCGTTGTCACGCAGCGCTGCAATTCCTGCGCGGCCGCATCTGGATCCTGCAGGGGCAAAGCTGCAAATCCCAGGAAACGGTTCGGGTTCTTGACGCATTGCTCCGCCAGAAAGTCGTTGGCGCGCCGGGAAATTTCCAGGGCCTTTGCCTTATCTGGGATCGCCTGCACGGCCGGAGCGTTCAGCGACAGGATCATTTTCTCAATGCCGTGGGCATCCATCAGCCGCAAACGCTTGTCCTGGATATCCAGAAGACGGGCGGACAGTTCCGTCCAGTAGTCGCCCGGCACGAATCCAGCCGAATCCTGTAGCGTCTCGGGAATGGCGAAATGTTCTTCAAGCGCGATCTTGCCTTGCACGATATGCTCTCTTTCCTGTCTTAAGTCGAAACAATGGGGATGGCGGATCAGAATTGTCCCTTGGGCGGTAGACCGAGCAGCTGCTGGCCGACCATGGTGCCCACGGCATCCCAGTTCATGGAAATATGGCGCCCGACGGCATTTGCATCGCGCCATGCCCGCTGGACAGGATTGGACATCTGGAGGCCGAGGCCGCCTGTCGATGCATTGAGTGCTTCCACGGCCCGAAGGGCCAGGCTGACCGCAAAGGACTGGCTACGACGGGCGAGAATCCGATCGTCCTCGGTGATCTCGCCGGTGCCATCCTCGCGGGCCTGGGCCAGTTGCTGCGCCCGGGCAATGTCGCGCAGAATGATTTCGCGGGCGGCATCCACGGATGCGGAGGCTTCCGCCACGCGAAGCTGGATCGTCGGAAATTCCGCGATCTTGTTGTTGCCACCGGCCACTGCACCACGTGTCACACGGGCCCCCATATGGTCGATATAGCTCTCCAATGCGCCCTTCGCCGCACCGACGGCTGCGCTGCCGAGGCAGAACGGAACCCCCATGAGCAGCGGAATGTTGAAAAGGCCGATACCCTTGTAGCCACGTCCGCCCGGCGTTCTGCCGGAGGTCGCATCCGGAAAGCTCAGCATGCGGTATTCCGGAACGAAGACATCCTTGAGGATCAGGCTTTTTGAGCCGGTGCCCGCGAGGCCGACAACGTCCCAGGTCTCGGCAATGGCATAATCGCTGGCGGGAACCAGAAGGAACGCCGGCACAGGACGCTCCCCCTCGCCATTTGGCGGAATGATCGCCGCACAGAGCGCCCACTGGGCATTTTCGCATCCGCTTGCAAAGGCCCAATCGCCGGTTAACCGGAAGCCACCGTCGACGCGTTCCGCCATGCGGACCGGCGCATAGGAACCGCAGAGCAGCGCATCCGGATTGCTGCCCCACACTTCCTGCTGAACCCTTTCATCGAACATGGCGAGGAGCCATTGATGCGCCGAAAGGAGGCCGGCAACCCAGCCGGTGGAGGCACAGGCCGACGACAGTTGGATATTTGCATCGACAAGCTCGGCAAACGATCCTTCGTCGCCACCGAAACGGGCAGGCTTGACGATATCGAAATAGCCGGCGGAGCGCAGCAGATCAATATTGCGTGCCGGCACGCGGCCGGATTTTTCCGTGTCGCGCGCGCCGGCACTGATCTCGTCCAACACCGGGGCGATACGATCTGCAAGACATGCGTTCTCAACCCGCGCCGAGGCGGGAAACAGGGCAGCTGTATTGTTCATGGAACTACCTTCAGTTCTGGGATGCAGGAAGCGCGTGCTGTGGCGCGCAATATTTCGAGTTCTCGTACATCAGCGCGGTCGTGTCGTCGGAATGGCGTGTATCCACCACCTGCCCGATGAAGATCGTGTGCGTTCCATAGGGAACCGCGCCCATACGGCGGCAGACAACCGAGGCATGAGCGGAGCCCAGCACCATCATGCCGCGCTCATGGCGAACCCAATCGGCAGCATCGAAGCGACGCTCAGGCGCAATCTTGCCGCTGAACCCTTCCGATACGGCTGCCTGCCTGTCGGTCAGAACGCTGACTGCGAATTCCGGCACCTCGAGCAGCATGTCGTGCAGGTAGGTGCGATTGTTCAGGCAGATAATGAGAGATGGCGGATCCATCGAAAGTGATGTGACGGCAGTAGCCGTCATTCCATGATCGGCACCGTTGCGACAGGCGGAAATGACCGTCACCGTTGCCGGGAAACGGCGCATGGTCGATCGAAACGCATCGCTGATCGGTGCGGGGGCCGGCGCTATGCCGAGGGCAGCAGTGGCAGACATGATTTCCTCCCGTGTCTCCTTGGTGTCCAAACTATTGCATTTGCAACTATTGTCAATGCAAATTTAGAAATTAGACGGGAAAATGCTTGATCTACCCAGCCGTTCTCGGCAGCAGAAAGCCAATCGTGTTGTCATCCCGGTAATTTAGGTGCATGTCGGAGGGAGCCCTCAGCAAGCCGAATCCCGCCAGCAGACAGAGACATGTACAAACTTACCGATTCCGTTCCCTATCTTCTCAATCGCGCCGGCGTGCGGATAGCCGAGGTATTCGCGCAGAGAATCGCCGAAGACAATCTCAGCGTGGCGATGTACCGGGTCCTGGCCATGCTCAAGGAACGCCGGGAGAGCACCCTGGGGGATCTCGCCGACGTCGTCTCTGTCGAGATTTCGACGCTTTCGCGCCTCGTCGGTACATTGGCCAAGCGCAAGCTGGTGTCGCGAACACGTCCGGAAGATAACGGCCGTATCGTCATCGTAAGGCTGACCCCGCAGGGCGAGGCGATGACGGAAAGGCTTATGCCGCTTGCCGTGGAACTTGAACGCACCGCGGTGCAGGACATGTCGGACGAAGAGGTCGCAGCCCTGAAGAAGGCGCTGCGCCGCATGCACAGCAACCTGCCGGCAATATCCGGAAAAGGAAAAGTTGCGAGCTGAAAAGTTTGCAGTTGCAAATATTTTATTCGCAAGTATTTAATAGCGTGTCATCGTTGTCTTGACATCGCCCTCTCACGGGCGAGTCTGGCGCTGGGAGGAACCACGCCGGCAACGATCCAGGAGGATTTGTACATGGATCGACGCGGACCTGCCGCTGGCAGGAGCGTACTTCTTGTACTCAAATGTATGGGGAGGGAAAATTGGCCATACAAGATCTCGCTATTATCAAGGAACACGTTCGCAGCCCGAATATCATCATCGCTCTTTGCGGTCTGCTGATCCTGTTCGACGGCTATGACCTGATCGTCTACGGCGCCGTCGCGCCGGCATTGCTCGGCGAAGCCAGCTGGGGCCTGACGCCCGGCCTGGTGGGACGCGCTGCCTCCATCACCCTGTTCGGTATGCTGCTGGGCGCTCTCGTTGCCGGAACACTCGCTGACAGGATAGGTCGCCGCAAGGTCATCATAGGCAGCCTGCTGAGCTTCTCCGTTATGATGATCGGCAGCGGTCTTGCGCCGAGCTTTCTCATTTTCGAGGGAACACGCTTTCTCGCCGGTCTGGGCCTTGGAGCTCTTTTTCCCACGGTAACCGCTTTAATCATCGAGTTTTCTCCGCCGAAGCGGAAGGCAATAGCCTACTCGATTGCTCTTCTCGGTTATCTGGCTGGCGGCATCATCTCGGGTATCCTCGGAATGCTGCTGGTGCAGACATACGGATGGCGTCCACTGATGATCATCGGCGGCGCACCGATCCTGCTTCTGCCCTTCTTCATCCGCCTCATCCCCGAATCCCCTGAATGGCTGGCAACGAAGAACCGCCAGACCGAAGCCAATCAGATTGCAAACCAGTACGGGCTGCCCGATCCCGTCGCCAGGCCTGTTGCGTCACGCCAGGTCGGCATCCGGTCGCTGTTTTCCGAAGGTCGCCTGCTGCCGACATTGAACGCATGGGGCATCCACTTCTGTTCGCTTCTGCTCACATTCGGCATGGTCAACTGGCTTCCGACCATCATGAACAAGATGGGCTATGACCTCGGTTCTGCCCTGCTCTTCTCGGTAACGCTCAATCTCGGAGCCGCAGTCGGCCTCCTGATCGGCGCAAGGATTGCCGACCGCGGAAACGTCAAGATAGTCGTTGCAGGGATGTTTCTTGTCGGAGCCGGCTCGATCTGGTTGCTGACGCAGGTGGATCAGGGCCTCCAGGTCTATGGTCTCGTCGCACTTGCAGGTACGGGAACGATCGGCACGCAGATCCTCGCCAACGTTCTCGTTGGAAACCTCTATCCGGTCGAAATCCGTGGAACCGGCCTTGGCTTCTCGCTCGGCATCGGCCGTATCGGAGGCATGATAGGACCGGCCATCGGCGGTGCGGTTCTGGGTGCAGGCCTGGCTCCGCAGTGGAACTTCTACATCTTCGCATCGGTAGCAGCCTTGGGATGCATGCTCGCACTCATGACGTTGCTGTATCGAAAAAAGGCTGATTGACGGCCAGGTTGTCGGCAGGCCTGCATCCAGAACCTGCCGACAAGTGGGCACAAGTGCCTAAAGAGACATCTCGCTGCCCAATTCGAGTGCAATCGCTTCAAACTGACCATTGACATCGGCAGTGTTAAGGCAGAAGCCGCATTCGGCCGCGCATGCGCGGCCGTTTTTGCGAGGATGCCACAGATGAAGACCCAGACGGGTGTCGCCAACGCCGGAAACCTGATCATAACAGGCGTCGTGCTGATGCTGCTCGGCGATCTGCTCTTTGCACTGAACGATGCAATGGGCAAATGGCTGGTCGCGAGCTTTGCCGTCGGCCAGGTGCTGGTGATCCGCTCGGTCGGCGCTTTCATCGTGCTCGGACCAATGATCCTCCGGCAAGGGCCGATGGCCCTGTTTCGCGTCGAGCAGAAAGGCCTCCAGTTCATACGTGTTTTGATGGCGACTTGCGATGTCGCGCTGTTTTATGCTGCCGTCGCCTATCTGCCGCTCGCAGATGTGATGACCTTCTATATGGCGGGACCGATCTATATCGCGGCGCTCTCGCATTTCTTTCTCGGAGAAAAGATCGGTTGGCGCCGTTGGCTGGCTGTTCTGATCGGCTTTGCAGGCGTCGTCATCGCGCTGCGTCCATCCACGGCGATGCTGTCGCTTCCATCGCTCTTCGGTCTTGTAGGCAGCTTTGCCTTTGCGCTGTCTCTGGTGATGAGCCGCTATCTGCGCTCGACCAGCGATACCACTCTGGTGACATGGCAGACGATTGCGGCCCTCGCGATCGGTATCGTCTTGAGCATTGGCCACTGGCAGCCGGCAACGCTCGTCGATTGGTCCGGCATGCTGCTGCTCGGGATCGTCGCCTCCTGCGCGCATCTGCTCATCACGCGCTCGCTGAAGCTCGCACCGGCATCGCTGCTCGCGCCGCTTCAATATACGCTGCTGCTCTGGGCAATCGTCCTCGGCTACCTCTTCTTCAACGATGTTCCCGATATGCAGATCATCATCGGTGCCGCGATCATCGTCGTTGCAGGGCTGTTCATCTTCCACCGGAAGAATCTGAAAGAGACGGTTCCGACTGAGGCCGTCCCGCCCGACGGCCATTGAAGCTATAGCGCTGCGTATCTGTAGCTTCCGTGGACTTTCCACGGAACAATCTGGACGCTTGCACGCTACTCCCGAGCATTCAAACATGGGAGATTTCAATGGCATCCATGACCCTCGAAGACCTATCCTCGCAACTGAAGAAGATCGATTTCTGCATGCTGTCGACGAACGCCGGGTCGGGCCGCATCTCGGCCCGACCGATGAGCAACAACGGCGACGTCGAATATGATGGGGATTCCTGGTTCTTTTCCTATGAAGACAGCAGAAAAATCACGGAGATCGAAGGCGTCGGCACCGTCTCGCTGACGTTCACGGCGCCTCCCAGCCTCCTCGGCAAGCCGGGGATTTTCATTGCTGTCGAGGGCGTCGCTTCGCTGGTACGGGATAAGGCGGCACTCGAAGAACATTGGATCCCCGATCTCGAGCGGTGGTTTCCTGACGGAGTGGACACTCCTGGGATCGTTCTCATCAAGGTTTCAGCGTCCTCCATCCGGTACTGGGATGGTGAGGAAAACGGCGAGGTCGCCCTGGCTCGCTCAGCGAGTTAAGGTAATGGCATAAAGGGTGCCCTACTCCGCGGACGGCTCCTCCCAGCCGAAGACGCTCCGGCCGCCGAAATCTGCGGATTGGCGAAATTCGCAGGCGATGATTTCCTTGAGGTCGGGACCCGTCACATAGCGTTCCAGCTGCCTGGATTGGTCGTCCAGGCGCTTGAGCGCCTGCAACTCCTCCTCGCGTCCCAGCCTGCCCTTCTGCACCGCCGATTTCATCACGGCGATCGTCTCGTCATAAACTTTGAGCGGGACCGGAAAAGGATGGCGATCCTTGCCGCCATGGGCGATCGAGAAGCGCGCCGGATCGGAAAATCGGCAGGGCGCACCGTGCACGACTTCCGCCACCATCGCCAGAGCGTTCACCGTGCGGGCACCGACGCCGGGAACGAGCAGCAACTCTTGGAAATCCGCTGGCCCGCGGTCGGCGGCGGCGGCCAGATTTCCGTGCAGGCGCCGCATGTTGACGTCACTCTCGCGGACATCGTGATGGGCAGGCATGATCAGGTGCGGCAGCATCGGCTGTTCGGCGGGTTCGGGCGCCGGCGCTTCGGCACGCAGCAGTGCGGCGGCTTCACGGATGATTCGGTCGGGACCGAGGGTCGCCAGCAGATCGAGCTGACCGCGCCGCGAGCGTTCGGCGCGCCTGTCGGCAAGATTGACGATCTCGCCCTGGCTCCGTCCCTCGATTGCCGCATGCGGCGAGTCGACGAAGCTCTCCAGCCCTTCGGACAGCCAGTGATACCGCCGGGCCTGACGCTTGTCGCCGTTCATGCCTTGCTGAACAACCACCCAATGGCCGTCATCGGCGACGATGAACCCGTGCAGATAGAGGTCGAACCCGTCCTGAAGGGCGGCGCTGTCGACCTTGGCGATGAGACGGCTCGTGGTCGCGAGCCCCTCCCCGTCAAGGCCGACACGCTCGCCGATCGAGACGAGCTCCTGCGGCGTCTTGCGAGAATGCGCGCCACGACCACCGCAGACATGCAGGCCGAGCTCGCCGGCGCGGGGCTTCAGCCCGCGCTTCAGCGCGCCGAGAACGCTGGTCGTGATACCGGAAGAATGCCAGTCCATGCCCATGACCGCGCCGAAGGACTGGAACCAGAAGGGATGCGCGAGCCTGCGCAGGAATTCGTCGCGGCCGTAGTGATGGACGATCGCCTCGGTGATCAGTGTTCCCAACCGCGTCATCCGGTCGCCCAGCCAATGCGGCACGCGTCCCCCGTGAAGGGGAAGATCGGCGCTGCCTGCTCGTTGTGACATCTCGTTTCCTTGCATTCTGCATCGCAGGCGGCCGTCGTCCGACGCCATCGGGGAACCCAGGCAAATTCCGGGCGTTTGTGCTCCAGTTAGAGGCCGAGGCAATCATGACGACATTCGAAACCATCTTCAATAACCCGAGCTTACCCCAGACAAAATCACAACGGCCGGGCGACCGCCAAGAACAGGAGGGCAGCGCCTTGCGCCTGAAAGGGAGTGCTGCCAAGGCGGCCTTCCTGATCAACGGCAACAGCTATTTCGCCGAGCTGGCGCGCACGTTGCGGCAGGCGCGGCGCACCATCTGGATCGTCGGGTGGGATTTCAATCCGAACATCCGGTTGGAACCCGAGAAGTCCGACGAAACGCTGGCCGACCTGTTGCATGCCCTGGCAGCGGTAAATCCGGAGCTCGAAATACGCATCCTCATCTGGGCGCTCGGCCCCGTCTATTCTGACAAGTCCCTGCGGGTGCTGCGGAAGAAAAACTTTCCCAGAAATGGGCGGATCGATTTACGCTTCGAGCCTCAGCCAACATTGCGCGGTTGTCACCATCAGAAACTCGTCTGTATCGACGATGCCGTCGCCTTCATCGGCGGCATAGACCTGACGTCGCGCCGGTGGGACACCTGGCTCCACCGCGCCAAGGATAAATTGCGACGTGACCCCAAGGGCGTTTCCTACGATCCGCTGCATGACGTTCAGGCAATGGTCACCGGCGACGCCGCAAGGCTGATCGGCGATATCGTCAGGCAGCGCTGGGAAAACGCTACCGGCGAAAACCACCTGTCGTTGGCCGAAGACGTCCCTTTCGCCTGGCCGGAGGATCTCGCCGTTTCGATGAGGGAGATCGCGGTCAGCTTCGCGCTGACGGAGCCGTCGACCGCACTTCGCCCCGGCATCAGCGACGGCATCGCCATGACATTGGACGTCATCGCCCGGGTTCGGCGGCAGCTTTACATCGAGGCGCAATATCTCGCCTCCTTCCGCGTCGCCGACGCCATTGCCGCGCGACTGCAGGAGGAAGACGGGCCTGAAGTCGTCATCATCTGCACGCGCAGCTCTCACGGGCTGATCGAAAAGCTTGTCATGGGCGGCAATCGCGACCGGGTCATCCGCCGCCTGAAACGCGCCGATCGTGCGGACCGCCTGCGCGTCTATTATGCCGTCGTGCCCGGGCCAATCGTACCCGAGCCACTCCCGCCTGGAGAGAATGGCGAGGTCGAGGTGCTCGTCCATTCCAAACTGATGATCGCCGATGACGAGCTGGTCCGCATCGGCTCCTCCAACCTCAACAATCGCTCGGAAGGACTGGATTGCGAATGCGACATGCTGTTCGAGGCCGGCAACAACGAGCATCGCCGCGCGATCGCGGATCTGCGCAATCGCCTGCTTTCGGAATATCTCGGAACCACCCCGGAAAGCTTTGCCGCAGCCTTTATGCAAAGCGGCTCGTTGATCGAGGCGGTCGACGCGCTCAATGATGGCCCTCGGGGCTTGCGGGAATTCACCGTCGAGCTGCCGGGCAGCATTTCGCCGATTTCAGGCACCGCGCTCTTCGACCCGGTTCGACCCTTCGCCCCTCTAGACCGACTGGGCCTCGGCGCGCTCGTCCGCCTCCTCATCCGCCCCGCGTGATCTCCAGCGGAAGATCACCTCGCTGATGACGAGAAGCGTTGTGCCGAACACCAGCGGAATGAAGAAATAGGCACAGCGAAACGCAATCAGCGCGCCGATCGAGGCCTCCTTCGGCACGGCATAGGAGACGGTTGCCTCGAGGACGCCCAGACCGCCTGGAACATGCGTTGCGAGAATAGCCGAATTGGCGAGGACGTAAGCCGTCACCGACCTGAAGAAGGCGACGTCGCCGAAGGCAGAGAGCATCTGGTGCAGACAGGCGGACACGAGCATGAAGTTGACCGTCCCGACCCCGACCTGCGCGACCGCGATCGAAAATCGCGGCAGCTGAAATGACCAGCGCCACAGCCGCAACGTGCCGCGGATGAAGAACGCCAGGCCCGAATAGACGACCGGCACGACCAGCGCCAGCGCACCGAAGATGCGGACGCTTGCAGGATCGATGCGCAGCAGGCGTCCGGCATCGCCGGGATTGACGATCATCGCAAGACCACCCAGCGTGATCAGCCCGAGCCCCACGGTGACACCGCAAAACAGGATGATCTTCGCCACGTCCTCCGCTGTCAGTCCCCAGCGCGAATAGAAACGATAACGGAAGGCGCCGCTGCTCAGCCCGGCAAAGCCGATATTGTGGCCGAGCGAGAGGCTGATGAAGGACGCCAGCGCAATCCTGGAATAGGGCAAGGATTTGCCGAGCGAACGGATCGCCAGGAGATCGAAACAGCCGAGGCACAGATAGGATGCCGCCGCGAAGAGCAGTGCTGTGCAAAAGGTCGAAAGAGGTATGCTGCGGACCGATTGGACGATCTCTCCCAGACTATACTGCTCGAAGATCCGACAGAGGAGAAAGACCGCGAGACAAAGGGCGGCAACGAGCAGTCCATTCCAGATTATGCTTTTCAAGCTCATCGATTGTCCATTTCCGAGATGCGAGCGCCACGGCTCGATCATCTGGAACGATCAAACGAGTTCCGTGTTCCCCCGGGGAACAAGTTCTATGTTCCCCGGGGGAACGAGCTTTCAGCGGGCCTATGCCGGATAAATCAATCAGACTCCTGACCTATAACGTCCACAGTTGCATCGGCAGTGACCGGAAGCTCGATCCCGGCCGCATCGCTTCCGTCATCGCTGAAGCTGAGGCCGATATCGTCGCGCTTCAGGAGGTCGATGTCCTCAGGCGCAGGACCGGCGGCGTCGACCAGGCCCACGCGATCGCCTCGCTTCTGAAGATGCAGGCGCATTTCCATCCGGCCCTGTCGATTGCCGAGGAGCAGTATGGCGATGCGATCATCACCTCGCTGCCGACAGGCGCGGTCAAGGCCGGCCCGCTGCCGTCCATCGGCGAACAGCGGGGCGCCTTATCCGTCGAAATACTGGTCGGCGACAGAAAACTGCTGGTCATCAACACCCATCTCGGCCTTCGCGGCCGCGAGCGCATCCGGCAGATGACGACGCTGCTGAACTCGGGCTGGCTGCGCGGCACGGCGGACGAGCCTCTTCCCACCATTCTCTGCGGCGATTTCAACGCCATTCCGTCATCAGCGACTTACCGACTTGCCACGCGGTCATTGAAGGACGCCCAGCTCGCAGGCGACGCCGCGCCGAGAGCGACCTTTCCCTCCCGTTACCCGCTGATGCGCCTCGACCACATCTTCGTCAGCGACGATCTCATCGTCAAGCAAGCGGCGGTCCTGCAAAACCGCCTGACAAGGGTTGCCTCTGACCACCTCCCTCTGTTTGCCGAAATCGGTTTCGCCTGATCAGTCATCGCTGCTGACGATTTTCACCTGGCGAACTTCCGGTTCATCGCCGCCGCCACCAACGGCAACGCCGTCGTCGCCACGGCACCCAGAGGCAGTCGCCTGATGCCCCTCGTGACGACGAAGGTCGCCGCCATTGCGGCTGCCAGCTTGAGCCAGGGCTGATTGCCGAGCTGCGCATGAGCGCTTGCATCGGCCCATCGGACGTTCTCTGTAACGACGGTCGCGGCCTGTTGTTGGATCACGTGAAGGCGAGCGCGAAGGTTTTCGATCTCTTCTCTCAGTTCTCGCAGCCGGCCTTCGAGGGCATGACCATCGGAGACCAGGAGAGGTTCCTCGACGGTGCCTTCAACCGGGGCATGACCACCGAGCGTGGCAATATACGCCCGATACTCGGCCTCGCTGGCAAAACCCTCACGTCTGATGAGATCAGGGTTGATATTCGCCTCTTCGAAGGAGGCCGGTGCGGTTTCCACACCGTCGCGCATACCCTTGTCTGTGCCGATGTCCCCGCGTTCGTCCTTGAACATGATGCGTCTCCAGTTGTTCCTGGCGATAGAACGCCCGACGGCTCAGAAGGATGCATCGGCTGCCCGCCCTCGGGCTGGACAAAATGCTGGTTTCGGCGAATATTGAAACGAATATTTCACGAGTTGTGCAGTATGAAATATTTATTCCACTGATGCGTCATGCGTCCGGCAGGGATTATGTGCAGAGCCGGTTCGAGGGGACCGGTATCTTCACCCGAGATTGATTGTCTGCTTCAAGCCATTTCCTTCCGACGGATCTAGGAATTTCGGAAGGTCAAGAGGAGGGGCGAGCAGCCGTTGGTTGCGAGCAAACCCGTGGCTGCCGCCTCAGGCGGAAGGAGGATTTCACTCGAAGGGAGGCGATCTGCAACAGCCCTGCGCCAAGGCGCCGCAACGAGACTGTGAGCCGAGGAGGGACTCATGTTGGGAAGGCTGTTGTCACGTGTTCGCATCCAGACGCAGGTGATGGTGTTCATCGTTCCCTTCGTCTTCAGCATCATGGCCGTGGGTGCGACCGGTTTTTATGCGTCGAGCTTGCTTCAGGGGCGGATGGATATTTCCAATTCCGTTCTGCAGTCGTTGAGCGGATTTCGCGATTTGTCGGCCGCGATGGGCGAATTCCTCGCCAATGCCACGCAAGAAAACCGCGATGTTGTCACCCGCAAACTTGCCGATCAGCGCGTTCTTCTGAAATCCGGCATCGATAGGCTCACCGCGGATCGCGGCGGTCAGCAGGAGCTGGAGCAAGCGCTGTCTTCCATCGACGGAATTTCGGCCCGCATGGATACACTGTGGCAACTTCAGGAAACTCGGTCGGCGCTCTTTACCGATCTACAGAAGGCGCAGAGCGTCGTCGTGTCGTCCCAGACGGATATCGTTGAAGGCTCCAAGGTCCTCCAGCGCGCCGCCGACATGCAGGAAGATGAAGCCCGCAATACGTTGGGCGATGCACAGCGCATTTCGGACTTCGCCTCCTTCGCCCAATCGCTAAACGACAAGGCTCAAGCCGCCGCCCCTATCGGCGGCCCCGATATGGAGGAACTCACCCGGCAGCAGCGCATCGTGGGAATGGCGCTCGGCGGCGAGGCACCGGAAGCCAAAAAGGCGATTGACGATGCCATTGCTTCGTTGAAGCCGCTTGTCGAAGCCTCCAGCCAGACCGAGGAGCGTACAGCCGGTCTCAGGAATGCGACGAGCCATATCGTCGGCAGGCTGCCCGAATTGCAGGAGGTCGCCTCACGGCGCGTGAAGGCGGTTACGGATAAGGCGGCCGAGACCGCCAAAACGGTCGAGCGCGCCAAAACCAGCCAGAGAGACGGCCAGAAACTCACGACCTCGGCTTACGTGATTCAGATCGTTATGGCGAAACTGACCTTGGCGCCAACGGACGCCAATCTCCAGCGGCTTTCGCAGGAAATCGCGGCTGTCAGAAAGGGCCTGGACACGCTGATTTCCAATGCCGGCGGTGTCGCGCAGTTCGATAATCTCAAAGCCAAGCTTCTGCCGGCGCTGGACAAAATGCAGAAGGCTGCCACCGACCTCGTTCGCATCAGCGCGCAGCGCCAGGACGAATTCCATTTGGCCGCGGCCGACGTGGACCGGATGTGGTCTCAGTTGACTGCATTCGCCGAAGTGCAGCGGCAGAATGCTGCTGAGGAACGCGCGGATGCCAATTCGATGTCCCTGGGAACGACGATCCTCGGCGTGGTGATCGCAATCCTCGCAGGCGTCGGGCTGACCGTTACGCTCAAGGGGCCGATCAATCAGATCACCTCGGCTATGAGGCGCTTGGCGGACGGCAAACTCGAAACATCCATCGTCGGTGACAGCCGAGCCGATGAAATCGGCGATATGGCCCGCGCCCTGGGCGTATTCAAGAATAATGCCATCGCCAAAGTCGAGATCGAGGAGCGTAGCGAGGTCGAGCGATCGAGGGCCGAGGAGGAGCGGCATCGCAATGATGAAGAAAAACGCACGGTCGAAGAGCAGATAGACTTCGCGGTTACGGCGCTGGCGGAAGGTCTCGGACGTCTGGCACGGGGCGACATTTCTCAGACGATCGCAACCCCCTTCTTCGGCCGATTGGAGCAGCTTCGTAACGATTTCAACTCGTCGCTCCTCCGGCTGCAGGAAACGATCGACCAGATCCGCACCAACACCCGGATGATCGAAGGGAACGCCGGTCAGATGGATCTTGCCGCGAACGATCTTGCGCGGCGCACCGAACAACAGGCCGTCGCACTCGAAGAGATAGCCGCAGCTATCGAAGAGATCACTACTACGGTTCGTTCGTCGGCGGCCTGCGCCGATGATGCCCACCAGATCATCACGGACACCAAACAGGTGGCCGATTCGTCATCCCAGGTCGTTGCAAGCGCCATCGACGCGATGGGCAAGATCGAAGCGGCATCCGACGAGATCGTTCAAATCATCGGCGTCATCGATGAAATCGCGTTCCAAACGAACCTGCTTGCCCTGAACGCCGGCATCGAAGCGGCCCGCGCCGGCGAGGCCGGAAAAGGCTTTGCGGTCGTGGCCCAGGAAGTGCGCGATCTGGCTCAACGCTCCGCGGAGGCCGGCCAAAGGATCAAACAGCTCATCGGACGTTCGCAGACGGAGATTACCAACGGAGCGCGTGTCGTCCGCGAGACGAGCGAAGTCCTCGAAAGCATTTCGGCGAAAGTGGTCACCGCCTCCGAGCAGATGGACGTCATCGCTCGCTCGAGCAGAGAGCAGTACAACGCCCTCCATGAAGTGAATTCTTCCGTCAACCGGATGGATCAGATGACGCAGCAGAATGCGGCCATGGTCGAAGAAACCAGCGCGGCGACGAAGGAACTTGCCGACGAGACGAGGATACTCCTCCAGTTGATCGATCAGTTCCAATTGGAGCAAACGGGGGCGCTTCGTCGAACCGCCGCGGCATAGAACGGTCATCCGCTTGGCGAGCGGCTCAAGCTTCCGCATCGCGACCTTCACCGTCGCGATGCGCTGAAACGCTCCGGCCGAAAGTCCGCCAGCAGTGGATGGCGGCGTCCGGTGGCGATCTCGTCCGCCAGCAGTTCGCCGGCAATCAGGCCGAGGGTGGCACCGCTATGGCTGAAGGCAACGAAATAACCAGGGATTGACGGCAACTCGCCGAAGACCGGCTCACCATCGCCCGGAATGGGCTTCGGACCGACCCCATAATCTTCGATCTCCAGTTGCGGATTGCCTTCGAGAACCCTTGAGGCCTCGCGCAGCAGCCCCTCCAGCGTCGATTGCCTGACATCATAGCTGCCGTCGGGCTTCACGCTCACCTCTTCCTCGGACCAGGCGGAATCGAGCGCGAAGCCGCCGCCGGGCGTCGGGCGGATGGCAATGCGAGGTGTGTTGAGCACCGCCTTCAGCGGATGGCGGAGCGGCTTGGTCCTGACGAGAAGCGCAATAGGCGTTGCATCGCCGATATGCTGGCCGACCTCAGCCACGATCGCGGGAACGTCACCGCCCGCAGCAAGCAGCACGGCATCCGCATCGCGGCGCATGCCGTCGGCCGTGATCACGCCACGGGCACGCCCGCCTTCGATATCGACCGTCGCGCGACCGGCGTCCGTGACGATCTCGCCGCCCAGCGTGCGGAATTCTTCCGTAAGCGTGCCGATCAAGGACGGAAGATCGACCCAGCCCTCCCCGGGATTGAAGATCGCGCCTTGCGGCGTCACGGCGCTTGCGTCGACACCCGGCGTCGTCGCGGCAATCCTTGCCGGGGCGAGCCATTGCGCGTGATAGCCGAGATCGCGCTCATAGTCGAAGATCTCGGCGATCTCGTTGCTACCATCGTCCGCATCCCAGGTCAGGCCGCCGTCGAAGCGCAGCCACGGCGCATTGGGATATCGGGCGGCCAGCGTGCGATACCGATCTATGCCGGCCAGACGCAGCCGGTGATAGGCATCGGCGCGTTTACGCGCCGAGTTGAGCCAGGCAAGCGAACGGCCGGAGGCGCCGTTGGCAAGCGGACCGTCGTTAATGAGCACGGTGCGGACCCCGAGCCGCGCCAGATGGACTGATGTCGAGACGCCAAAGATCCCGCCACCGATGACGACGACCTTCAAGGGTTTGGTGGAAGCATTCATGTCGATAACCTTGTTTTCTGCTCTTGCTACAGCGGGTGAAATCCGGCGCAGCCGGTGTGAGGACGACCGGGGCACCATGCGTTGCCTCGGGCGCTTCAGAGAACTTCCGCAAGGAAGCGCTTCAGCCGCTCGCTTCGGGGATTGTCGAAGATCTGCTTCGGGCAGCCGGCCTCGACGATGCGGCCCTCATCCATGAAGACGACCTGGTCGGCCACCCTGCGCGCAAATCCCATCTCATGCGTCACCACGGCCATCGTCATGCCCTGGCGGCCGAGGGCGGCCATCAGGTCGAGCACGCCCTTCACCAGTTCGGGATCGAGCGCACTCGTCACTTCGTCAAACAGCATGACCTCCGGATCCATGGCCAGCGCGCGTGCGATGGCGACGCGCTGTTGTTGCCCACCCGACAGACCTGCGGGCCGATGATCCTTACGCCCTGCAAGACCGACATCGGCCAGACGTGCCTCGGCGATGCGCCGCGCCTCCTGCCTCGGCATCTTCTTGATCTTGGTCAGCGAAAGCATGACGTTCTCGAGTGCCGTGTGGTCGGGAAACAGGTTGAAGTGCTGGAACACCATCCCCACCCGCCGGCGCAGCCTCTCCGGCTTCATCGCCAGGATGCTCTCGCCATCGAGCAGGATGTCACCACCCTTCGGTTCGACAAGCCTGTTCATGCAGCGCAGCAGCGTCGATTTGCCCGAGCCGGAAGGGCCGATGATGCAGGTGACGGTACCGGCGGCGATGTCGAGATCGACCCCCTTCAGCACGTCGAGATCGCCATAGGCCATGGTGAGGTCCCGGATGTTCAGGGCGCCGCCTTTGAAGCGCGGCGTACTCTCCTCCGCCGCCTTGGCTGTGGGACCTGGGCCGGTGGCGGCCTGCAGCTCGCTCACCTCGATTAATCCGCTCGCAGCACCCGAGCCGCGACCTTGTTTTCCGAGCCGCAGTCTCGCATCGATATAATTGACGAAGTGGGTCAGCGGCACCGTGATGACGAGGTAGAAGACGCCCGCCAGCAACAAGGGCGAAAGATTGCCCGTGACGACAGCCTGATCCTGCCCGACACGGAATATCTCCCGCTCGGAGGCGAGCAATCCCAGGAAGTAGACAAGGCTGGAATCCTTGACGTTTCCGATGAATTGATTGACCAGCGCCGGCAGAACGCGCCTGATGCCTTGCGGGATGACGATCAGGCGCATGCCCTGCCCGTGGCTCATGCTGAGCGCCCGGCAGGCTTCCATCTGGCCGCGCTCGACGCTTTGAATGCCCGATCGGAAGATTTCGCCGATATAGGCTCCGGCAATCAGGCTGAGCGCCAGGATGCCGAGCGGAAATGGCGATGGACCGAAGATCTCACGCCCGATCCGGGCAAAACCCTGGCCGATGATCAGGATCGTGACGATCGCCGGCAGCCCGCGGAAAACATCGGTGTAGATGCGTGCCGGCAGCCGCAGCCAGCGTGACTGCGAGATGCCCATCACGGCGAGAGTCATGCCGATGACGACACCGAGTACGGTCGAGGCGGCGGCCAGGATCAGCGTATTCTTCAGGCCGACGCTGATCATGCTCGGCAGAACTTCCGCCATGGCATCCCAGTCCAGGAAGCTGCGGCGCAGATTTTCAAGCCAGTTCATTCAGATCCCCATGAATTCGTGCTCGGCGCAGACGCCGCCGTCCGGCAGAGCCTTGGTAAGCCGCCCGCCATGAGCGGGCGGCTTGCGGCGTCACTTCTTGGGAAGATACTGTTCCGGCATCGGTGAGCCGGGGAACCATTTTTCATAAAGGGTCTTCCAGGTACCGTCCTGCATCGCATCGTGAAGCGCGCCGTCCAGCGCCGTGCGAAAGGCATCATTTCCCTTTCGGACCACGAAGCCAGCAGGCGCATCGAAGGACGGGATATTCACGGCAACCTTCAGAGCGGGATAGCGCTCGCCATATTGCTTGGCGGCCTCGTAGTCGAGAAAATGCGCATCGACCGTTCCGTTGTTGAGCGCGGCCACGGCAGAATTGTTGTCGGGGAATTTCACCAGATCAGTCCCCCCGAAATTCTTGGCTGCATAGACTTCCTGCAAGGTCCCCTGCACGACGCCGAGACGCTTGCCCTTGAGGCCATCGGCATCCTTGATACCGGCATCCGGGGTCAGGACAGAGAGATAACCGGCAAGATAGCCGTCGGAAAAATCGACGGTCTTCTTGCGGGCTTCGGTTGTCCCGATCGCCGCAACGGCAACGTCGAACCGTTCATTTGCGACCGACGGCAGGAGTGCTGAAAATTCCTGGCCCGTGAACGTCACCTTGTCTTTTTGAAAGCCGAGGCGGGAGACGACGTTGAGAAACAGCTCGATATCGAAACCGGTGAACTGGCCGTCCGCCGTCGCAAACGTATAGGGCTTGGAATCGCCCATCGTCCCGACGCTGATCACCCCGGGCTCGATGAGGTTATAGGGATTGTCGGCGGCGGCCGCAGAGCCTGCGCCCATCGCAAGAAGGCATGTCAAAAGGCCAGCCCGCAATGGGGCGAGGGTGGCCACGAATGATTCAAAAGGTTTCATGTTCGTTCTCCGCTCTGAAAGGAATGCTCTTGTCGGCATCGTCGGGTCGCCCTGCCCCACCGCACATTGCGATAGAGATTTCTGGACAAGATACCGGTCTCCTGTATAAAGAGACCGGTCTCACAACATATTTGATATCCGTCAATTGACCGGTCGTCAACAACTCTTGTAGTCCTCGGCTCATGGAAGATTCCGCTCATTCGAAACGTGCAGTTACGGTCGCCGACGTCGCCAAGGCCGCAAAGGTTTCGAAGGCGACGGCCGCCCGTGTGCTCGGCGGCTACGGCGTGGTCAGCGCCAAGATCACAGATCAGGTCATGGCGGCGGCCGCCGCCCTCGAATACCGCCCGAACGAGCTCGCCCGGAGCATGAGCACCGGAAGGTCCGGCATCATCGGGGTCGTGGTCGGCGATATCGAGAACGCTTTCTTCAGTCTGGCGGTACGCGGCATCAGCGACGCGGCCCGTCTTGCTGGATTCAACGTCATCATCGCGAATTCGGGCGAAGAGCTCGATGCGGAAAAATCGGCCGTCGACCTCCTGATCGGCAAACGTGTCGATGGCCTGATCGTCACTCCAGCCCGCTGCGACAGCATCGAACATCTGCGGCACGTCCGCCGCGCCGGCGTGCCGCTGGTCCTGTTCGACCGGGCCATCCCGGAACTCGATGTCGACGCCGTGACCGGCGACGACCGGGATGCGGCCATCACCGCGACCCGCTATCTGATCGCGCAAGGACATCGCCGCCTCGCCTACGTCTCTGCCATGGATGCCGAGGATGGTGGGCTCACCGATATCGGGCGGATCTCGAATTCCGCCGTCCGCGAACGCGTGGAGGGTTTTGTCAGCGTCCTGACCGAGGCGGGTTTGCCGAACCCTCTTCATTATATCAGGCTCGGCGCCACGAACCATCAACAGACGGACAGCGTGATCAAACGCCTGCTCTCGGAGGGATCGCCGCCAACGGCACTGCTGGCTTCAGACAGCCTCGTCGGCTTGCGCATCTTCAAGTCGCTGCAGTCGCTTGGCCTGTCGATCCCCAAGGACGTCTCGATGATTTCGTTTCTCGACGCCGACTGGACCAGCGTTACCGTTCCGCCGATCACCATCGTCGACCAACGCGTCTATGAGATGGGCAAGCTCGCCGGCGAGCGGCTCATCGCCCGCATCGAACGCGCCCCGCTTGCCGTCGAACGCCTGCGCGTCAGCACGAGCCTCGTCGTGCGCGGCTCCGTCGCAACTATCGACCGGTGAGAACTATGGAGTTGGCCATACCTGCATCGCTTGCGAAGCAGCGAGTAGTACCGCATTGCGATTGGTCACGAATGCCCATGGCCGCCGATTTGATATTACATGGGGCTGCTGTTGTCTTTGCCTGAGCAACGTTATTTAATACCGGAAATACTCGCTGTGGGATTTTCAGAAAGATCATGCTCCAGTCAAAAGACGCTTCATCTGAGCTGATAGATTTGATCTATGGAAGTCTATTCGGTGAGTGCGATTGGCAGGATTTTCTGGATCGCGTGGCGCAAACTTCGCCAAATGGAAAGGCCGCCCTCCATTACCACGATCTGGCCTCGCCTGTGGCCCATGTTCCTTACGTATCGGGGTTCTCGAGGACCGAGGTCGACCAGTTCAGCAGCCACTTTGCCGCTGTGAACCCCTGGATTCCGAGATTGAGCTTTGTGCCCGTCGGTCAGGGTGTCTGCGGAGACGAAATCTTTCCACGCAAGGACTTGCTCAAATCGGAATTCTACAATGATTGGCTGAAGGGACAGGCCCAATGCGAGACGAGCATTGGTGTCTCCATCATTCGGGAGGAAACCCGCACCTTCGTCCTATCGACCTGCACGTCGTCAGCAGACCCCGATTTCAACAAAGAAGCAGCCGGGCGCTACACGATACTCGCTCCCCATTTGAAAAGGGCTTTCGATTTCATCCGGAAGCGCGATCTGCTCGCCCCGGAAAGACAGACAACGCAAACGCTGTTTGATAGCATCGGCGTCGGACTGATCTACGTTTCGGAGCATGGGCGAGCACGCCAATGGAATAAGAGCGCAGAAGCCTTAATGGCGGCTGGCTTTCCTATGCATGTCGCCCCAAGCGGCAAGCTCGAACTTCAATGCGAGAAGTCGACTGCCGTTCTCGATTTCCTGACGTCAAGAAAGGGTGTGCAAACAAGGCCGCATACGGCGATCGCAAAGGGGAAGGACAAGGCTAGTTATCGGATCACACTCCTTCGGCTCCAGTCCGATGCATTCACCGAGTTCTTGGAGGGGCCGACTGTGGCCGTCATTGTCGAGCCGATGGTGGCCACGCCACTCAATGAGCGGCGAGACTTCTTAATGGAATCCTACAAACTGACTGCGACGGAGATTCGGATCGCCTCAAGCATTGCCTCCGGCCATTCTCCAAAGGAGGTGGCCATAGCCGATCACATCAGCTACGAAACGGTCAGAACCCACCTCAGAAACATCTATTCCAAGCTCGGGGTAAACTCCCGGGTTGGTTTGGTCGCGCTGCTCATGCGCTGACGATAGACTTGCAATTCGTCTCCTACCGCCCGCATGGCTCATATTGCGAACGGGTTAATACGACCTAGCAAGTCTGGAACACGGCTAGTGTTACCGTGGGCCTATACCGCAAAGCTCGAACCCGCAGCCCAGTAGAACCGCCTGGGCTTCACTCGCCGTAGATGGCAATTCCAATGGTGGCAGTGGCGACGTAAACGCAGAATCCAACGGCTACCCCAGCAAAAAACCCAGCAGCCAAGCTCGTCCTTTTGGTGATAACGATTGCGGCAGCTAGTGGTCCAAGCAGCAAACCGAGCGCTTGCACAACACCTAGCGCTCCATAGTTCATATTGTGAACTGACTGCTGGACAACATAAATCCAGACGAATATGCCGCCGAAGACGATTAAGCCTGCACCGGCTCCCAAAATCCAGCCATGCCGTCTCCACACATTCCGTAATTCCCAAAGAGCGGGAGGCAGCGCAAACGCCCACGGTATAAGATCAGTTATTGTCCACATTTACGAAACTTCACAAGTTTCTAGTCTGTGAACTAACCGTTCGAAGACGTGGCCTGGGAACACCGTCTACACTAGTCATAGAGCTCGCCGTGACCAATCTGCTCCCTGGCAGGCGCATCGCTGATTGAGGGGTCGTCGGCCGGATCTGGCTCTCTCTTGTTGGCATCGCTCAGAAACTGCGCGGCCTTAAGGAGTGCCGCGGTTATCTCCTCGGTGCCCCATCCGGCTTCATTGGCGGCTGCAATCAGCCTTTCCAACGCGTCGCGCGCGGCTACGGTCGCCTCTTCGAAGCGCTTCGCGGGAGATTCGGTCTTCGGCGGTGGAAAGGTCATCGGCGTTCCCTCCATAGGTCCGGCTATTGTGGATGAACGCGGCCCAGCGGAAATGGATGCACGACCATGCTGATTTAACAAACCGATGCCCTGCCCCGCCATACCGGCTACGACTGGCGACGTCTTTCCGCCTCAGATGACCGTTTTCAACAGAAACGGAGAGCGCTCCAACGGACGCTGGGCGAGGATTCTCAGCATCGCCGGGCCTTGTATGCCGGAAGTCGTGCAAGAGTGGCCGTCGTGATAGACCACCGTCATGACGCGGCTCAGACTATCGTATCTGATCTCTGCGATCGTCCGGGTGTGAACCGGAAAGATGAATTCATGGGGTTGAGATTCCTCCCCCGAAGTGTTCAAGCTCATTGCGATGCCCCAACGAAAAAGCAATTTTGGCTCGACCCTGCCCTGGTCTGAGCCTAACTGCGCCAATCAAGCACATATTGCTGCGACGGTCGCGTGACATCAGCGTGACACGCAGAATCAGCCGTCAATGCAATGTCCCACGGATCTCGTGTGCGAGAGCGGTTTGCGACCAGCATTCAACCGTGCGCGCCAGCGATCGAACGGCTTCGTCCACATTGAAAACCACGTCCCCGAGCCGCTCGATCTCATAATCGAGCTCATAGACCTCGACTTCGTCGAGGTCGTCACTCTGCAGCAGTCGCCTCATTGCTTCGACGAGGCGCTCAGTGCGCCCAACGACATCAAGAGCGCTGCGTATGATGATATCCAACATGAATGTCCCCTCGCTTCGATAACGAAGCGTCGGCCATAATCGTGACGCTGACAATCCTGAAATCTTGTCAGACGCGGCCTCGGATCATGTCGTAGAGATCCCTCAACTCACGCAGTGCGGGTTGGGGCCGATGGCGCGGTAGTGCGGCGCGACGTCCGGCGAATGCGAGCGCGCCGGCGATCACCGCGACGAGGAGGAGCGTCGAGGCCGGGTAGAGCTTCACCGCCGCTTCCGTCTGACGCATTGCTCTCCCGGCACTTCCTTTTGCCGACCGGGCAGCATCGAGGACTTGATCCTGAAGCGCGCCGATCTGCTTTCGCAGCACGCTCAGTTCTTCGCCCAGGTCATGATCAGGCTGCCGGGGAACGCCGACGGAGGCTGTGTTCGTATCGATGACGGCTTTCGGAACCGGCTCGCCGATCTTGGCTCCTCTGCTATCGAGGGTCGTCGTCTCAGTGCTCTTGCGGCGCGGCATGATCATTTCTCCTTCCTAGAGCATGACGCCGAAAAATGTCAGCGATTTTCGGGCGACATCATGCTCTAACTAACGAATTTAAAACAGGATTCAGACTAGCCAACCGGGCCTAAAGTCATCCTGTCTAGTCATCGTCGAGGGCGAAGACCGGCCGGTAGTGGCGCTCGGCGATCAGCAAGCTCCTGTCGGGCCGGATGATGTAGATCTCCTCAACCTGGCGTCCCCATTGATCTGTGAAATCATGCGGGAAGGAAGAACCCACGGGCGATTTCGTCAACTTCGTGCGAGGCTGGCCATTATACGTGATGCTGCCGGGAATGGGGGCCAGTCCCGCCGACGAATAACTGCCTGCGCTGGTCGTGCAGCCGGTCAGCACAACGGCAAAAACCAGCCCAAATCCTATGCTCCGCTTCATCGAGCCCTCCAGCTGCTTCGTCTTTCGCGCGGCACTCGTTTTCATCGTCAATGTAACAGGGGACGACAGACATTGTTCCAGAACATGCGAATAAGTCCTGGAGCTATCCTTCTGGCTGTCGCAACCATTTTGGGCGCACCGGTCTTCGCGTGTGCCGGAGCGGTGGAACCACCAGATGTTTTCACCGTCATTCTCTCCGTCTCACCACGGACCGTCGTTGGGCCACCGCCCATAAACATCCGGAGCCCGCCGATCACGATCCTTATTACCATGTCGAGGTGGTCGAGAAGGAGCGAGGTTCGCCGCCATGGCAATTCAAACGGCTTGCCGCGCTCGTTGTCGTAACGGCAGACGCGTTGGACAGGAACCGCCTGAGACGAAAAGCCAGGACCTATTTTTACAAGGACATCGAATTCCGGATCGCCTACGGGCCTGGCGCGCGCAACCTGTCATTCGGCAGGAGGCCGGCGTTTGCCGCACGATAATTCTTGAATGCGTTGGCGCCGCTGACAATATGCACCCATGAACGTCAGTGCATACTGAAAAGACGCGCGGCGCTGTAGGCGCGCGGATATGGTCACAGGAACGGGCCGCATCGACGAGGGAGTGTGAACAAAAGGGAGGTTCGGCCATGTTGGCAAGACCAGCAGGATATGTAGGGGCCACAATCGCTGCTCTGTGGGCGGCCCGCCAAGTCAGCCGACTTTATTCCCTCACTGAACCGTTTGGTCCTGAGTTCCTGAATGTTGCGAGAAATCTCGGCATTTTTATTCTGCCGGCGTTCGTTCTGCTCCTGGCGGGGCCTTTCAGGATGTGGTTCGACAGGTTTGCGCCACTCTATCCTTTGGTGCTCGGAGCCGGAGTCCTCAACATCTATCTTCAAGACGATGCGCTGGCTGCCGGTCTGCCGCTGATCGTGCTCGTCTACCCCTTCCTGGTCATCTTTTCGCTCGCCTATTTGTTGCGCGGGCGAGTGTCGCAGGCATAGGGACACTGGAAGGTGGCATTCAGCCGGACTGGCCGTTTCCGCGGGCGTTCGAAATGCGCACTAAATCCAGTCGAACACTTCCCGGTTTGGCATCCGATTCGAAGGGTTGCAAGAATCGAGGAAATACACTTTCTGTGTAGCGGATGAGTCGAAACGCTACCCCTGCTAGAGAAAATGCTGCCGCCCGTCGCCGGCGGAAGGATGACTATATTTTTTCAGTCCGAGCGTTCCGGCTGATCCTAACTGCACCACCCCCAAATTAGCTGACCAGATGAAAGCCGTGATATCCAGCGGCGCTCTTCGTGTCCCCCGCCTTTCCGATCTGAGAGTGGAAGGTGGCACATCTGGGAATTTCGAAATCCTCGCATCTATTTTCTACATAAGGACATCTCCATGAAGCATATGCGTAATCTCCACCTGATGATGGCAAGCACCGCGTTTCTGACGTTGGCCGGCCCGGCGCTTGCCCTTGATGGCACCGACATGATGAAGAAGCTCAATGCCGCAACCAGTGCCGGCGGTACGGTCATCACCTTCGAGAAGGCGGAAGCCGATGGCGACACGGTAACGGCGACCGGTGTCCAGGTAGGATCTTCGAGCCTGCCCGGCGATACTTTGAAGATCGGCGATCTCACCTTCGAGGGTGTTGAGGAAATCGAAGGCGGTGGCTATCACGCCAAGACCGTCTCCTTCCCGGATATCGATATCAGCCAGGAGGAAGGACGTTTTTCCACAAAGGAGATCCAGATCACCGGCCTCACGATCCCCGCCAATGCGACGGGCGATACGCTGAACGACATCCTCCTCTATGAAACGGTCAGCACCGGACCGATCGCTCTCAACATCAAGGGCAAGGACGTGCTTGCGATCGAGAGCATCGAGTCGAACCTGGGACGCCAGGATGGCGGCTTTTCCTATGACGCCAATGTCGCCGGTCTCAAGGCCGACCTGTCGCAGGTCGAGGATGCGAATGCGAAGGAGGCCATCGAGAAACTGGGCCTGACGACGCTCGACGGCACGGTGACGATGAAGGGCATCTGGGAAATCGAAAGCGGCAAGGTCGCTGTCGACGAATATGCTTTCGACTTCAAGAATATCGGCCGGCTGAATTTCGCCGTCGACTTCTCCGGTTACACGCTGGGCTTCATCAAGTCGCTGCAGGAGGCCGTGAAGACCGCCGAGGCCAATCCGAACAAGGAAGAGGCCAACCAGGCCGTGGGCCTTGCGATGTTGGGGCTGATGCAGCAGCTGACGATCAACAGTGCCTCGATCCGCTTCGACGATGCCTCGATCACCAAGAAGGCGCTCGATTATGCCGGCTCGCAGCAGGGCGTCACGGGCGACCAGCTGGCGCAATCGCTGAAAGGTCTCGTGCCGATGATGATGGCACAGCTCAACATGCCCGAGCTGCAAAACCAGGTGTCGGCTGCCGTCAACGCCTATCTCGACGGACCGAAAAGCCTGACAATCAGCGCCGCACCGGAAAAGCCGGTTCCCGTCCCGATGATCATCGGCGCGGCCATGGGCGCACCGAACACCATTCCTTCCGTGCTCGGCGTCAAGGTCACGGCGAACGACTAACGAATAGCAGAGACGCTTCACGAAGCGCCGGCTGCCGGAGGCGGGTTTTGCCGACCTGCCTCTGGAACCCCTGGGAAAGCCGAGCAACGTCCAACTAAAACTCGTCGCTGCGACGCTTCACGGCGTGCTTCAACGCCACCATATGCCTTCGCCGCTCCAGCATATAATCGGCATATCCGACGCAGATGAACAGCAATGTCGGACCGGCGTAGATGATGATGAGAGCCAATGCGATAAGAATGAATGCGCTCGTCATGGTCTTGTTTTCCATCAATATTGGTCGCCGCAACTGAAGCGGCGAAAGCGGACAGGTCCTCATCTCGGCAATGCCTGTCCCTATTCCTTCAAAATTCGCCGGCTTCCTATTCGTTCCCTCCTCGATCGATTTCCACATGCGCGACGAGCCCGATCGAACGACAATGACGAAGCTGATGGCCGCCCGGCATCGGTCACTCCCGCGGCCTTTCCTCCCGCATTGCCGCCGTCACGCTCTTCAGCAGCGGGCTCGACATCAGATCCGCGAGCAAAACCGATAGCTTCGGCTTCCAGTTCGGATAGCTGTCGCTGGTGCCTGGCACATTGGTTGGCCTTTTTTCGTCGGTGAGATCGGCGAGACGGATCGCGGCGAGAAGCGAGGGCGTTCTGGCGATGAAGCGATAGGCGCTGACGGTGAATTCCCTCAGCGTCTCCTCGCTTGCCCGCGCTTGGGAAAGCCTGGCCGGCAGGTCGAGGCCGGCAGCCTTCAGCGCCGCTTTCAGGTTCCTCCGCTCGCGCTTGCGGTCTTCGAGATGTGCCTCGGTGAGATCGGGCGGCACGATGCCGTGCTCGCACCGGGCCTGAATGTCGGCGCCGCGCCACCAGCCGGCAAGGGTCTGGTGGTCGTGCGTCGAAATGCAGGCCAAAGCCAGGACTGGATAGACGTCCGCCGGCTTGAAGCCCTTCTCATCCTGTTCATAGGAAAGGATGCGGTAGGAGAGAATGTGGGCCGCGGCCAGGTCGTCCTGCAATCCCTTGGGGATCAGTCCCAGGTCTTCTCCGATGACGAGGCACCGATGCTCGGCGGATACGTCGGCGAGGATCTGCAGCAACCGATCCTGTGGATAGCGGACATAGGCGCCGCCGTCCGGCCTGCTGCCCAATGGCACCAGGAAGAGGCGGCGAAGCGCTGCGGCGTGGTCGATGCGGATGGCGCCGGCATATCGCATGGCAGCACTTAGCATACGCCGGAAAGGCGACATATCTCCTGCGGCGATCGCGGAAGGCAGGTATCCGGCAAGGTGCCAGTCCTGCCCATCTATGGCGAAGGGATCAGGAGGGCTGCCGATCGTGGCCTTGGAGACATAGATATCCGGCTCACTCCATGTCGCCGAGCCATCGACGGCCTCCCCGACGGCAAGATCGAGATAGAGCCCGATCCGCAGGCCGGCCTTCCCGGCCCGGTCCGCCGCCTGCATCAGCTGGCGGTGGGCGAGCCACTGCAGCCACATGTGGAAGCGGACATCCTCCGCGTGTCCGCGCTCGAATTCGGCGACAGCGGCGCTGTCGAAGCGCTGGAAATCGGCCGGCCACCGTTGCCAGCCGGCGCCTGCCCCGCGCTCGACCATTGAAAGAGAGAGGCATTCGAAAAGCGCGTGCAGCCGCAGGCTGTTACCGCCTTGCGCGATAAAAGCGTCGAAATCGGCCGGATCATAGGTATCGCACTGTCGCCAGGCCGGCCAGAGATCGCGCAGGACCCTAAGCTTGATCTGTGCGACGCCGGCGTAATCGACGAGATCGGTTTGGCGAAGGCGTGCCAATTGCCGTTCGAGTTCCGGACTACAGGCAAAACCCGGTAGCCGGTCAACCGCGATATAGAGCGGATTGAGATGCTGGCGGTTCGATGGCTCATAGGGGCTGCAACGCTCGGGATCGGCGAGAAACGGTGCGTGAAGCGGGGTGAGGCCGATGAAATCACCGCCCAGCGATCCCAGGAGATCCGCCATATCGGCCAGATCCTCGAAGTCTCCTATGCCCCAGTTGCGTCCCGAACGGAGTTCGTAAAGCTGCAGGCTCACACCCCAGACCCGCGTGCTGGAAAAGAACTCCGGCAGAAATGACCTGGCGATCTTCTTAGCCGCCGGCTTAGGCTCCCGCCGCATCGCGCCGGTCTCGTGATCGGCCGCTCCCGGCAAGTCGATCTTCAATGCCGAGAGGATCTTGCGCTTGGTCTCGCCTGATATCGCCACCTCCCGATCGTCGGGACTGGGCCTGGTCGGGCTGATGCCGTGCCGGCGGGCGAGCTTGTCGAGCTCAGCAGATTTCATCGTCCGATCGCCTTCCTGTCAGCAAGCCGTCACGCCTCGCTGATTTTCCAGATCACCGTCCAGGGCGCGAGATTGCCGCCATCGCTACCGCCGAGACGGAAGATCGTCTCGCCGTCGTCCTGCTGCGAGGCGAGCGTCGCCGCCTCGGTACCGAGGTTTGCGCGCAGATGCAGACGCCGGTTTTGCGCCAGGGTCCAATCCACCGCGAGTGCGCTTCCCGCCGAGCGATAGACCGCGTTTCCGGCGCCAGCGCCTTTGAGCAATGGCACGATCCTCCGGTGTCGGAGGTCGAGAAGCGTCCTGTAAAAATCGAAGACATCGGAGGAGGCGAGTTTCGACCAGTCCAACTTGGCAGCCGCGAAGGTCGATGGCGCCGTCGGGTCGAGAAGGTCGTCGGCGTCGAAGCCCGGCAGACGGGAGAGCTCCTCACGACGGCCTTTCCTGACCTTCTCGTTCAGGTCCTCGTCGAAATCGCAGAAGAAGGGGAAAGGTTCTCTGGCGCCCCATTCCTCGCCCATGAACAGCATCGGGATCTCGGGCGCCAGCAGGTAGATCGCAGCGACAGCCTTGACGACATCAGCCGGGCTCGAAGCCAGAACCCGGTCCCCCAGCGCCCTATTGCCGATCTGGTCATGGTTCTGGATGAAGGAGATAAAAGCGGTGGGCGGCAGATGGCCGCTCGGCCTGCCGCGGCTTCCGCCGCGGTAGGGCATATGTTCCCCCTGAAACACGAAACCTTCCGCCAGCGCCCGGCCGAGCTTACCGGCGTCACCGACGTAATCGGCATAGTAGCCGAAGGTTTCGCCCGTAGCAGTGATATGCAGCACATGGTGCACGTCATCGTTCCATTGGGCGGTGAACAACCTCACTTCTCCGTTTTCGTCACGCTTCAGCAGATCGCTGTCGTTTTCCTCGTTTTCGACGATCAGATGGACAAGTCGGTCGCCGGCGGCAGCCTTGACGCGGCGGGCGAGCGCGTGAAGCAGATGCTCGGCGCTGTTGTCCTTGATGGCGTGGACGGCATCGAAGCGGAAACCGTCGAGCCTGAACTCGGTGATCCAATAGATGGCGTTCTGGATGATGAATTCGCGGATCATCTCCGATCCGTCGCCGTCGTAGTTGATGCCGTTGCCCCAGGGCGTCTTGTGGTGCTCGGTAAAGAGCGGCGCATAGGCGGGGATAAAATTGCCGTCAGGTCCGAAGTGATTGTAGACCACGTCCAGGAAAACCGAGATGCCGCGCAGGTGTGCTGCGTCAACCAGCGCCATGAAATCTTCCGGCCGGCCGTAGCTGCTGTCCGGAGCATAGGGAAGCACACCGTCATAGCCCCAGCTGTAACGGCCGGGAAATTCACTAAGCGGCATGATCTGCAGCGCCGTAACGCCCAGCGCTTGCAGATGGTCGAGCCGCTCGATCGCGGCCTTGAAAGTACCCTCCGGCGTGAAGCAGCCGATATGCATCTCGTAGATGACCATCTCTTCCCATGGCCGACCCGTCCAGTCGCTCGTCGTCCAGCGATAGGTGGAAAGGTCGACCACTTCGCTCGGCCCGCGCACATCCTGTGGCTGGAACCGCGAGGCGGGATCGGGAACTTCGGAACCGTCCGGCAGGACAAAGCGATAAAGCGTACCGGTATGGGCTTGCGCGACCGTGCAGCGGTGCCAGCCGTCCTCAGTCGCCTGCATCGGCCACGGATCAGCGCCTTCGATCTTCAACGACACGCTTTCATGCAGGGGAGCCCAGAGGCGGAATAGAATGCCCCCTTCGGTGAATGCCGGTCCGAATGTCATTTTGGTCAAGAGAAAGCCTTCGATGAAATTGGGATGGGATTTGGGTAACTTTTGCGGGAGGAAAAAGTTTCGTCCGCAAGCGGACGCGCGAAAGCGGTCGCTGTCACCAGCATGGCCGCGCCGGTCGCCTCGGCATGTTTACGCTTTGATCGTCAGGCCGCCGCGATTTTACCCGAGCGCTTGGTCCATCGCCGCCTGAAGCTGTTCCTGTGTGAATGGCTTCTTCATCCGCAGCATCCGGCCGAGGCCATGGTCTTCGGAAAACTCGGCATAGCCCGAGGCAAGGATGATGGGCAGGCCTGGAAAGGAGGAGCGAAGGTGACGCGCAAGCTCTGCGCCCGTCATCCCCGGCATGGCATGATCGGTGATGACGAGATCACAACCCTGTCCGTCAGCAAAGAATTCCAAAGCCTGGGAAGCGGAAGACGCCTCTTGCGGCAGATGCCCGAGATCCTCCAGCATTGCCACGGTTCCCGTCCTGACAAGGGCGTCGTCGTCGACGACGAGAATGGCGAGCGGCCGCGACGCCGGTTTCAAAGGCTCCGTCGCCGGAGGCTCGACGACCGGCTGCACCTTGACGAATGTCTCGGCAACGGGGAGCCACAGGGAAACGGTCGTGCCCTTGCCCCTGACGCTCGATATCTGGATCGAGCCGCCGGATTGCGCTGCCAGGCCATGCACCATCGACAGGCCGAGACCGGTGCCCTTGCCGACCCCCTTGGTGGTGAAAAACGGTTCGGCGGCACGCGAGACCGTTGCCTCGTCCATCCCCTCGCCATCGTCCGACACCGATATCCTGATGTAATTTCCGCCTGCGAGGCTGGTCGGCAGGGCTTCTTCGGCTGCCGCCGCGGCCACCGTCACGGCTCCGCCGCTTTCGAGCGCATCCCGGGCATTGACAAACAAGTTGAGCAGCGCCAGTTCCAACTGGTTGCTGTCGACCAGAAGAGGGGCGAGATCCGCCGGGATGCTCTTGTGGATTTCGATGCGCGGCCCCACCGCCTTGGCGAGAAGATCCTCGACGTTTTCGAACAGCCGGAGGAAGTCGACCGCCTGCGGCTTGAGCTCCTGGCGGCGTGCGAAGGCAAGCAGGCGCTGGGTCAGCGCGGTGCCGCGCTCGGCCGCCTGAATCGCGTTCGTCACCAGGCGTTCGCTGCGTTCATCGGCCGGAAGCCGTTTCTTCAGAAGATTCAGGCTGCCGAGAACTGCCATCAGGAGGTTATTGAAGTCGTGGGCCACGCCACCCGTCAGGTGACCGATCGTGTCGAGCTTCTGCGCCTCGAACAGCTGTGCGAGCGCCTCTTCGCGCTCCCGTGTCCGTTGATCGATCCGATGCTCGAGCTCCTCGTTGAGCTCACGCAACTGCGCTGCCGAGGCCTCGAGCTCGGCGGTGCGCTGGTGAACCCGGGCCTCCAGCTCGGCGTTCAGGCGTTCGAGTTCCCTCGTCTTCCTGTAGAGATCGGCAAAGACCCTAACCTTGGCTCTCAGCACTTCGGGGACGATCGGGACGGAGACATAGTCGACCGCGCCCACCGCATAGCCGCGCAGCCGGTCTGGTTCCGCCAGCATGACGGCGGAAACGAAGATGATCGGCGTGTTTTGATAGCGCGGATGCTGCCGGATCATGCTGACGAGCTCGAACCCATCCTGTTCGGGCATACAGACATCGACGAGGATCACCGCGATTTCGGTGCGCAACAGGTGCTCAAAAGCTTCGCGTGCGGATTGCGCCTTGATGAGGTTTTCTTGGAGCTCTTCGAGTATGACCTCGTAACTCAGGAGCTTTGCCGGTTGGTCGTCGACGAGGAGGATGTTGACGGGGTTCATGGCGAGAATCCTCAGCGATGCAGCCACATGCGAAGAGCCGACAACAGCTGTTCGGTATTGACCGGTTTCGCCAGGTAGTCGGACGCGCCCGCTTCCAGGCATTTCTCGCGGTCGCCCTTCATCGCCTTGGCCGTCAGCGCCAGGATTGGCAGCCGCCGGAACCGGGGCTCCGAACGGATGACCTGCATTGTCTCGTAGCCGTCCATTCCGGGCATCATGATGTCCATCAGCACGATCGCCACAGAGGGTTCGTTGTTGATGACGTCGATGGCTTCGCTACCGGTCGTCGCGGTCAGGACCTTCATTCCCCGGCGTTCGAGGACGCTGCTCAGCGCGAAGATGTTACGGGCATCGTCGTCGACAAGCAGCACGGTCTCGCCGACCAGATCCTCGTCCGAGCTGTGCAGGTCCTGCAGCGTCGCCTGCTTTGCCGCCGGCAGGTCGGCGACAACCCGGTGCAGGAACAGGGCCGTCTCATCCAGCAGACGCTCGGGCGATTCGACCCCCTTGACCACAACGCTGCGGGCCATGCTGTGCAGTGTCGCGTCTTCCTCAGCGGAAAGCTCCCGGCCGGTGAACACGACCACCGGCACCTCGCCGATCTCGGCGTCGTCGCGTATTTGCTCCAGCACTTCGAAGCCGGACATGTCGGGAAGGGAAAGGTCGAGCACCACGCAGTCGGCGGCATTCTGCCGAAGAGCGGCGAGAGCCTCCGAGCCGGAGCCGACGCTGGTGATATCGATGTCGTCGTGTCCGAGAAGGGCGGTGACGCTCAGACGCTCGGCCTCGTTGTCTTCGACGAGCAGCAGATGCTTGCGGCGGGGCTGCGCATAGGCCTTCAATCGCGACAGCGCCTTGCCCAGGCCTTCCGGCGTCGTCGGCTTGCTCATGAAAGCGAAGGCGCCGCGGGTCAGCCCATGCTGACGATCCTCGTCGAGGCTGATAATCTGGACCGGAATATGCCGCGTCTGCGGATTCTGCTTGAGCTGGCTCAGCACCGTCCACCCGAGCATGTCGGGCAGGAAGATGTCGAGCGAGATCGCCGCCGGCCTGTAGTCCTGCGCGAGTGCGAGCGCATCGCTACCGCGCATCGCCACCAGAACCTTGAATCCGTTGTCGCGGGCGAGATCCACCAGGACGCGGGCGTAGTGCGCGTCGTCCTCGACGACGAGCAGCACCGAGTCGCCGGCCGCTATGTGGTGGCGATCGTCTTCGACATGTTCGGTCGGCTTGTCGGCGCGGCGGTTTGCTGCCGCTTCGGCAAATTCCACGACATTTGCCGGCGGAACCGACTTCGGCGCAACCGCGCCGGCGCCCACATAGGTGAGCGGCAGGTAGAGAACGAAGGTGCTGCCGACACCGGGGGTGCTGCGCAGCTGGATCTCGCCGCCCAAGAGGTTTGCCAGTTCGCGGCTGATCGCCAGGCCGAGGCCGGTGCCGCCATATTTGCGGCTTGTCGAGGCATCCGCCTGTTGGAAGGCCTCGAAAATGATGCGTTGTTTTTCAGGCGGTATGCCGATGCCGGTGTCGACGACTTCGAAGGCGATGACAGAAGGCGCATGCTTCAACGAGGGGTGATCGGACGACCAGCCGCTCGTTGCCGAAGCGACGCGAAGCGTCACGCCGCCCTGCGCGGTGAACTTGAAGGCATTCGACAGCAGGTTCTTGAGGATCTGCTGCAGTCGCTTCGAATCCGTGATGAGGCTCTTGGCGACATCGGCGCCGACGTCGACCGAGAACGACAGGTTCCGGTTTTCGGCCTCGTGCCGGAATGGCCGCGCCATCATCTCGAGCAGGTTGCTGACAAAAATCTCCTCGGCATCGACCGAGACCGTTCCGGACTCGATCTTCGACAGGTCGAGGATGTCGCTGATGAGGTTCAACAGATCGGTTCCCGCGCCGTGGATCGTCTTTGCGAACTCGACCTGTTTGCCCGACAGGTTGCCATCCGGATTTTCTCCCAGCTGCTGGCCGAGGATGAGGATCGAATTCAGCGGCGTGCGCAGCTCATGCGACATGTTGGCGAGGAATTCGGATTTGTACTTCGATGTCAGCGCGAGCTCGGTTGCCTTTTCCTCCAGCGCGCGCCGGGCCTGCTCGATCTCCTGGTTCTTCGCCTCGACTTCGACGTTGCGTTCCTCCAGCTGCTGCGCCTTCTGTCCGAGCTGCTCGTTGGTCTGTTGCAGCTCGCGCTGCTGCGTCTGAAGCTCGGCGGCAAGCTGCTGGGACTGCTTGAGCAGGCCTTCGGTCTGCATGGTCGCTTCGATCGAGTTGAGGACGATGCCGATCGATGTCGTCAACTGGTCGAGGAAGGACAGCTGCAACTCGGTGAATTCGCCGGCCGAGGCCAACTCGATCACGGCCTTCACCTGCCCCTCGAAATGCACCGGCAGCACGATGGCGCTTCTCGGCAAGGTCGTGAACACGCCGGAGCTTATCGGAACGACATTGTCGGGAAGGTCGGTGACCAGGATGCGGCGAGCGTCGCTGGCGCACTGGCCGACAAGTCCCTGGCCGAACTCGAGACGTGCCGGGTGCGCCGCCTCGCCCCCTTTCGCGTAAACGGAGAGCAGCGACAAGATCGGCTGGCGCTCGTCGGCATCCACCTGGTAGATAACCCCTTGATGGGCACCGACCAGAGGCGCCAGCTCCGACAGCAGCATCTTGCCGACCAGCGTCAGGTCGCGCTGCCCCTGCAGCATGTTGGTGAAGCGCGCCAGGTTGGTCTTCAGCCAGTCCTGCTCGGTGTTGCGCTCGGTGGTGAGCCTGAGGTTATCGATCATCGTGTTGATGTTATCCTTGAGCTCAGCCACTTCGCCGCGCGCGTCGACCTTGATCGAGCGCGTCAGGTCACCCTTGGTGACGGCGGTCGCCACCTCGGCGATGGCGCGCACCTGCGTCGTCAAGTTGGCTGCCAGCAGGTTGACGTTGCCGGTCAAGTCCTTCCAGGTTCCCGCGGTGCCCGGAACATTCGCCTGACCGCCGAGACGGCCTTCCACGCCCACCTCGCGCGCAACCGTGGTCACCTGATCGGCAAAGGTCGCGAGCGTGTTGGTCATGTTGTTGATGGTCTCGGCAAGGGCTGCCACCTCGCCCTTGGATGCGACGGTGAGATTTTGCTCGAGGTCGCCGTTCGCCACCGCCGTCACCACCTTGACGATGCCGCGGACCTGCTCGGTCAGGTTGGCGGCCATGACGTTGACGGTGTCGGTCAAGTCTTTCCAGGTGCCGGCAACGCCAGGCACCTGCGCCTGGCCGCCGAGCTTGCCTTCGGTGCCGACTTCGCGGGCCACACGCGTCACTTCGCCGGCGAAGGCGTTGAGCTGGTCCACCATCGTATTGATGGTGTTCTTCAGTTCGAGGATTTCCCCCTTCACGTCGACGGTGATCTTGCGCGACAGGTCGCCACGCGCCACTGCTGTCGTGACTTCGGCGATGTTTCGAACCTGGGTCGTCAGATTGGCGGCGAGCAGGTTGACGTTATCGGTCAGGTCCTTCCAGGTGCCGGCGACGCCGGGAACGACAGCCTGACCGCCGAGCCTGCCATCGGTGCCGACTTCGCGGGCGACACGCGTCACTTCGCCGGCAAAGGAGCGAAGCTGATCGACCATGGTATTCAAAGTATCCTTCAGGAGCAGGATTTCGCCGCGCACGTCGACGGTGATCTTGCGCGACAGGTCGCCATTGGCGATTGCGGTCGCGACCTCGGCGATATTGCGCACCTGCGCCGTCAGGTTGCCCGCCATGGAGTTGACGCTGTCGGTGAGGTCCTTCCAGGTGCCGGCGACGCCGGAGACCTGCGCCTGGCCGCCAAGCTTGCCTTCGGTGCCGACTTCGCGGGCGACGCGCGTCACTTCGCCGGCGAAGGCGTTGAGCTGGTCCACCATTGTATTGATGGTGTTCTTCAGTTCGAGGATTTCCCCCTTCACGTCGACGGTGATCTTGCGCGACAGGTCGCCGCGCGCCACGGCCGTCGTGACTTCGGCGATGTTTCGAACCTGGCCGGTAAGGTTGGAGGCCATGGAGTTGACGTTTTCGGTGAGGTCTTTCCAGGTACCCGCGACACCCGGCACCTGCGCCTGGCCACCGAGCTTGCCCTCGGTGCCGACTTCACGGGCAACGCGCGTGACTTCGGAAGCAAAGCGGTTCAGCTGATCGACCATGGTGTTCAGCGTTTCCTTGAGCTCGAGGATTTCACCCGAGACTGACACCGTGATCTTCTTCGACAAGTCGCCATTGGCAATCGCGGTCGAGACTTCGGCGATGTTGCGCACCTGCGCCGTCAGGTTGCCCGCCATGGAATTGACGCTGTCCGTCAGATCCTTCCAAGTGCCCGCGACGCCGAGCACGTTCGCCTGGCCGCCGAGCCGGCCTTCGGTGCCGACCTCGCGCGCCACGCGCGTCACCTCGCCGGCAAAGCCGTTGAGCTGGTCGACCATCGTGTTGATGGTCTCCTTCAGTTCGAGGATTTCGCCAGACACGGTGACGGTGATCTTCTTGGACAGGTCTCCCTGGGCGACGGCGGTCGCGACTTCGGCGATGTTGCGCACCTGCCCGGTGAGGTTGGACGCCATCGAATTGACGCTGTCGGTCAGGTCCTTCCAGGTGCCGGCGACGCCGCGCACATTGGCCTGGCCGCCGAGCCGGCCCTCCGTGCCCACTTCGCGGGCGACGCGGGTGACTTCCGAGGCAAAGGCATTCAGCTGATCGACCATCGTATTGATGGTTTCCTTCAGCTCGAGGATCTCCCCCTTCACGTCGACCGTGATCTTCTTCGACAGGTCGCCATTGGCGATGGCGGTCGAGACCTCCGCGATATTGCGCACCTGCGCCGTCAGGTTGCCGCCCATCGAGTTGACGTTCTCGGTAAGATCCTTCCAGGTGCCGGCGACGCCGCGCACATTAGCCTGGCCGCCAAGCCGGCCCTCCGTGCCCACTTCGCGGGCCACACGGGTCACTTCGGAAGCAAAGGCATTGAGCTGATCGACCATCGTGTTGATCGTCTCCTTCAGCTCGAGGATTTCCCCCGACACCGTGACCGTGATCTTCTTCGACAGGTCGCCATTGGCGATCGCGGTCGAGACTTCGGCGATATTGCGCACCTGCGCCGTGAGGTTCGAGGCCATGGAATTGACGTTGTCGGTCAGGTCCTTCCAGGTGCCCGCCACACCGGGCACTTGCGCCTGGCCGCCGAGCCGACCTTCGGTGCCGACTTCACGCGCCACGCGCGTCACCTCGCCGGCGAAGCCGTTGAGCTGGTCGACCATCGTGTTGATGGTTTCCTTGAGCTCCAAGATTTCGCCCGAAACGTCGACAGTGATCTTGCGCGACAGGTCGCCGCGCGCAACGGCCGTGGTCACCTGGGCGATGTTGCGGACCTGCGCCGTCAGGTTGCCACACATGGCGTTGACGGAATCGGTCAGGTCTTTCCAGGTTCCGGCGACGCCTGGCACCAGCGCCTGGCCGCCGAGCTTGCCTTCGGTGCCGACCTCGCGCGCGACGCGCGTCACTTCCGATGCGAAGGACCTGAGCTGGTCGACCATGGTGTTGATCGCCTCCTTCAGCTGCAGGATCTCGCCGCGCACGTCGACGGTGATCTTCTTGGAAAGATCGCCATTCGCGACGGCGATCGTCACTTCCGCGATGTTGCGCACCTGCGCCGTCAGGTTCGACGCCATCGAGTTCACACTTTCGGTGAGGTCCTTCCAGACGCCCGTCACCTCCGGCACCTGCGCTTGGCCGCCGAGTTTTCCGTCGGTGCCGACCTCGCGCGCGACGCGCGTCACTTCCGATGTGAAGACGCTCAGCTGCTTGATCATCGTATTGACGATATCGGCCGAGCGTAGGAACTCACCTTTGAGCGCCCGACCGTCGACATCGAGCGGCACGGTCTGCAGAAGATCTCCCTTGGCGACCGCAGTGATCGTGCGCGTGACAGCTGTCGTCGGCCACAGAAGGTCGTCAATCAGACCGTTGATCGATCCTTCCATTTCGGACCAGGAACCGTCCGACAGGCCGAAGCGCACGCGCGTGCTCGTTCGCCCGTCCCGGCCGACCACCTGCCCGACATGTTCGAGCTGCTGGGCCATGCGCTGATTGGCGGCGATGATGTCATTGAGAGCGTCGGCGACCTTGCCGGTGACACCGGTCAGATCCGACCGCATCCGCACCGAAAAGTCGCCCCGTCTTACCGCAACCAGCACCTCCAGAAGGGCACTGGCCTCGTCCAACGCCATTGCTTTGTGGACCTGACCATTGAGGTTATCTGCCGCGGCATTGTCGCGCGCGAATTCGCTGGTTTGGTTGTTCACGAGAATCCCCCTCTTCGACGACTGGTAATTTAGTGCTCGACTGGGAAAATGGTATGGCCGTCCCGCGTTGATCCTAACATGATTCAGCGCCCAAAATGAGCCTGATAGTTGCAGATATCCAAAGTGCGCGCCGGACATCGTCTGGGTGGAATTTGCGGTTTTTCGTGCGTGGGGGAACACTTGGCTGCCGGCCGTCGTTTCCGTCCTGACAATGGAGAGCGATATGTCGAACGTCTCAAGGACAGGCAAGGAAGAGATCAACAACGCGACCAGCCAGACCACGTTCGGGAAGTCGGTCGAGAGCCAGGCGCAAATCGAGGATGCGGCTTCGCAATCGTCGCCCGACGCTGGCGACGAGATGCTCAACATCTATCGGCTGGAGCCGATCGCGGCGCCCGACGATCCGAGATGGGACAACTCCCCCGGACATGGTACCGTCGTCGTCGCTGCCAGAACGGCCGGTGATGCCAGGATCGTCGCTGCGGCTCGTGAGCTTGACTTCATGGAAGTGGATGCGGCTCCCGCCGAGGACGTCACAACGGTCAATGCCAGCGCTTTTCGCGACGACAAGCTTTACACCGTCATTGAGATCGAGCGGAACAAGCGCGATGTTAAGCGAGGGATCCTCGAAGGCGCCATCGCTGTCGACACGATCCGGCCGATTCAATCGGACTGACGTAGCAATTTACCGACGAAATCGGCGAGGCGCTACGGCGTCACCATCATAGGTCCCTCGTTCCCTTGGAGTTCTCATGAATACGGCCAACCTCCAGCTCAAGGGCCTCATCATGGCCATGGCGTCGATATGTGATGCGATCGTCGAGAAGGAACTGCTGACCAGCGGAGAACTCAATGCCGCGCTCGCGAAAGCCAAGCAGGCAGTCGAGGATGACGACGACCATGAACTGTCGGATGCCAATCGCGCCGCGATCCTGTTCCCCATCCGTGTGCTGCAGCTTGCCGAAGAGGCAGGCAGGAGAGGCGAACGGTTGACGTTTTCGGACTATGCCAAGCTTGTAGGAAAGATGACCTGAACAATGTCGAAGGCTTCGCAGACGAGAACCCGTATGTTCTCTCCCGGGCAATCGGGGCTTTCTGGAAGCTTATTGATGCACGTGGCCTCTACACATGTGGTTGACTTCATATCGGCATGAGCCATATAAATACCTTGTCAACCAAGGAGCCGCTCCATGGCCCGCCACGCATCCACTCCCGTCACAGAACAGGAAGAGCCGAATTCCATCAGAGCCGCGTTTCTGCGACGCGCGACTTCGGCGCTCGAGCGCATTTCTGCAAACGTGCCGGCAAAGGATCTGGCCGATGCGCTTTCAGCCCCGACCGACGCCGGATCGTTGGCGCAGCTTCTCAGCCGCTCGGATATGGTGGGCGCGGCGATAAACGATCTCGATCCGCTGGTTCCGGCGTTGGCTCGCAACGTCGAGCATCGGCAAAATCTCGTCGAACGGGCCGGCGGGACGATGTCAGCCGAGGACGCCGGACGGATCCTCGGCATCAGCAGACAGGCCGTCGACAAAAGGCGGCGAGCCGGCACGCTGCTTGCCATGCGCGAAGGCAGCGACTGGCGCTATCCGCTCTGCCAGTTGGATCAAGGTGAGGTGATCGCAGGGATTTCCGATGTCGTGCGTGGTTTTGCCGCCGCCGGTCCCTGGATCGCATTGGATTTTCTGCTTGCTTCCGATACGGTTCTCGGTGGTCGGACAGCTCTGCAGGCGCTGCGCGACGGCGATCGTGAAGCAGTCCGGCGTCTGATCCGGATCGAAACCTCCGGCGGCTTTGCCTGATGCCGGCAAATGCAGGCAGAGGGCCGTCGGGAGCTGCACTGCCCCCGCCCGCTTGGCTCGCCCATTCGTCATTGCCGATCGACCTCATTCCGGTCGGGCAGGTTCTCCATAGGGTCCATCGGACGCATCTCGACCCCATCTTCTTTGGACCCGGCCCCGGGATTCCCGCCACCAATCGTTTCGACAGCGCCAGCGGACGTTTCGGAATTCTCTATGTCGGGATGAGCCGCAGGGGAGCGCTTACGGAAACGATCCTGCGCAATCCCCAGCGGTTGATGGTGTCCATGACCGAAATCACCACACGCGCCATCAGTGAACTCAGCTGTATCAGACCGCTGAGGATCGTCCGCATGCACGGAACCGGCCTGCAGACCCTCGGCACTGATAATGCCAACTCCACCGGCCCCTACGGACCATGCGGCCTTTGGACCGACGCGCTTTGGGACCATGCCGACCGGCTGGATGGCCTTGCCTACCAATCGCGCCATGATTCGAGCGAGATCTGCCTCGCCCTTTTCGAACGCAGCGACATGGCGTTCGACAGAAAAGGCACGCTTCCGCTCTCCGGCATCCTCAAGGAGATTGCGGCGATCCTCGAGGTCTACGGCAAGTCGCTGTCACCGGTCGGCCCCGTTTAGACGGCGAACGCGGCTGCCGTTCGACAGGCGGTGGCACGTTGTTCCCGCAGCAATGCCTTGTCAATTTTGCGATAAGTTGATTTATTTGGTCTTGTTTTCTGGCTGTTTCTGAGGCTATACGGCGACCGCATATACTCACGCACCGGGAATTTCTTCGTGACCAGCCTCAAATCGCTTCTGGCCGCCTGCGGCCTCTCAACCATGATCGGCCTTGCCGCAGATCTGTCTTTGGCCGCTTCGACGACGTATCCGCTGACCCTGGAAAACTGCGGCGCGCAGGTGACTTTCCAGAAGGCGCCCGAACGGGCGATCGGCCTCGGCCAGAACAGCGCTGAAATCCTGCTGCTGCTCGGCCTCGAGAACAAGATGGCCGGCACGGCCTTCTGGCCGAGCAAGGTTCTGCCGCAGCTCGCAGAAGCCAATGCCAAGGTCAAGCTTCTGACCGTCGAGATGCCGACTTTCGAATCGATCCTCGCCGAAAATCCCGATTTCGTGGCGGCGGCTCTGCCGAGCCTGGTTGGGCCGAACAGCAAGGTGGCCAAGCGCGAGGATTTCGACAAGGTCGGCGTCGCGACCTATCTTTCTCCCAGCACCTGCCTCAGCACCAAGGACGTCAAGGACCAGTACGGCAGCCGCGCCGAGCTGTGGAACATGGATCTTCTCTACAAGGAGATCGACGAACTCTCTGAGATTTTCGATGTCGCCGATCGCGGCCAGGCGTTGATCGCCGACTTCAAGGCGCGCGAAGCCAAGCTTCGCTCCAGCGCTTCAAAGGACGGCAAGAACCTTTCCTACGTCTTCTGGTTCTCCAGCCCCAGCCCGTCGGCCGACGCCTATCTCGGCGGCAAGAACAGCGCGTCCGGCTTCATCGCTGATCTGCTCGGCGGACACAACGCGATATCAGCGGAAGCGGAATGGCCGACGCTCGGCTGGGAAGGCATCATCGCCTCCAATCCCGACGTCATTGTCGTCGCCAGTCTCGACCGCAATCGTTGGGAGCTCGATAAGCCGGAGGCCAAGATCAATTTCCTGAACACCGATCCGGCCGTCAGCCAGATCCCTGCCGTCAAGAACAAGGCGATCGTGATCATGGACGGCCAGGCCATGAACCCGACCGTCCGCACGGTCTACGGCGCTGAGCAGGTGGCCGGCCAGCTGAAGGCTCTCGGTCTGTTGAAGTGACGGAAGCGGGCCGTATCTTCCGGCAGCTGGGAGCCGTCCTCGCAGTGCTCCTGGCCTCTTTCTGCCTCATCGCTGTTGCCATTGGCGTCAGCGTCGGGATCGGCGACCTGCCGATCCCGCTTGCAACCACGTTTTCGGCCGTCACCAACCGGTTGGGATGGACCGCGGTCGAACTGAACCGCATCCACGAGACTGTCATCTGGGATTATCGTCTCAGCCGGGCGCTGGTTGCCGCTTTCTGCGGCGCGGGCCTTGCGCTATCGGGCGCGATCATGCAGTCGCTGCTGCGCAATCCGCTTGCCGAACCCTATGTTCTCGGCATCTCGGCCGGCGCCTCCACAGGCGCCGTCGCGATCGTCATCTTAGGCGTCGGCGCCGGCGCGGTCTCGCTTTCCGCCGGCGCCTTTGCCGGAGCCTTCGCGGCCTTCTTCTTCGTCGCCCTGCTGTCAAACGGCACGCGCGGCGGAGCCGATCGCACCATCCTCGCCGGTGTCGCCGCTTCGCAGCTTTTCAACGCCACTACGTCTTACATCGTCACGACATCGGCCAACGCCCAGCAGGCCCGCGACGTCATGTTCTGGCTGCTCGGCAGCTTCGGCGGCGTGCGCTGGCCGGAATTCGCGCTGGTCTCGATCGTTGTCGGCGTCGGCCTCGTCGGCTGCCTGTTTTACGCCCGCGTGCTCGACGCCTTCGCTTTCGGCGACGAGGCGGCATCATCACTCGGCGTCAATGTCGGCCGCGCGCGGATGGCGCTCTTTGCGCTGACGGCAATGATGACGGCGACGATCGTCAGCATGGTGGGGTCGATCGGCTTCGTCGGCCTTGTCGTGCCGCATGTCGCGCGCTTTGTCGTCGGGCCGCTGCATGTCCGCCTCCTGCCGGCTTGCGCAATAACAGGGGCGATCTTCATGGTGCTCGCCGACATCGCCGCGCGCGCCCTCATTCCGAACCAGATCCTGCCAATCGGCGTCGTCACGGCCCTGGTGGGCGTCCCCTTCTTCTCGATCATCCTCTACCGGTTCCAGCGCGCATCATGAGCATCAAGGCCGAAAACCTCATCTGGAAGATTGGCAGGAAGACCATTCTCGACGGCGTTTCCCTGGACGCGCCGCCGGGCAAGATGCTCGGCCTGCTCGGGCCGAACGGCTCGGGCAAGACCTCGCTCCTGCGGCTTCTCGCCGGCCTGAAGCGGCCGCATTCCGGCCGCATCACGCTCGACCGGAGCGACGTCGCCACGATCAGCCGCCGCGCGATCGCCCGGCGGATCGCCTTCGTCGAGCAACACGCCACCACAAATGCCAATCTCAGAGTCGTCGACGTCGTCAAGCTCGGCCGGTTCCCGCACCGGTCGATGTTTTCAGGCTGGACGAAGACCGACGACGAGGCGGTCGAAGCCGCGCTGGCGCGCGCCGGCATGGCGGAGAAACGCGACGATCGCTGGCAAAGCCTGTCGGGCGGCGAGAAGCAGCGCACCCATATCGCAAGGGCGCTCGCCCAGTCGCCCCAGGAGCTGATCCTCGACGAACCCACGAACCATCTCGATATCCAGCATCAGATCGGCCTGATGCGGCTCGTCTCCGGCCTGCCGATCACCAGCATCGTCGCCCTGCACGATCTCAATCATGCTGCCATGTTCTGCGACCAGCTGATCATCATGCAGCATGGCAGGATCGTCGCCTCCGGCGCGCCCCAGGACGTGTTGAGCGAGGATCTTCTAAGGAATGTCTTTTCCGTCGAGGCCCGTGTCGAAGCCTCTCCCTATCACTCGCGCCCGCATATCCATTATCTCAGGTGACGGTGAAACTGTCACCGAGTTGACTATCTACGGTCGTCTCAGATGACGGTGGAACCGTCATCGACGTGACCACTGTCAAGGCGACGGCCCCTGCAGAAAGATCGTGGACAGCGGCGGCAGCGTCAGCGACAGAGAGACGGGCCTGCCGTGGGCGGGCACCGGTTCGGTCGACACCGCGCCATTGACAAGGCCCGAGCCGCCATATTCCCGCGCATCCGTCGTCATCCGCTCGATCCACACACCGTCGCTGGGCACGCCGACCCTGTAGCCGTAACGCGGCACCGGCGTGAAATTCGACATGACCAGGATCGACGAAGCACGATCGGGTGCATAACGGAGCATCCCGAGCACGGAATTGACGGCGTCGTCGGCTGCCGCCCATTCGAAGCCCTCGGGATGAAAGTCGCCGAATTGCAATGCCGGCTCGTCCGCGTAGAGGCCGTTCAGATCCTTCACCAGCCGCTGAATCCCCACATGCTGGGGCCGGTCCAGCACATCCCAGGTCACCGAACCATCATGATTCCACTCGCCCGGCTGTGCGACTTCGCTCCCCATGAACAAGAGCTTCTTGCCGGGATGACCCCACATGAAGGCGAGATAGCTGCGCAGATTGGCGAATCTCTGCCATTCGTCGCCCGGCATCTTCGTCAGCAGCGAGCCCTTTCCGTAGACGACCTCGTCATGTGAAATCGGCAGAATGAAGTGTTCGGAATAGGCATAGATCATGCCGAAGGTCATCGTGCCATGGGCGTAGCTCCGGTAAATCGGATCCTTCTCGATGTAGCTCAGGCTGTCATGCATCCAGCCCATGTTCCATTTGATGTCGAACCCCAGCCCTCCCTGCTCCGGCGGCTTCGTCACGCCGGGCCAGGCAGTCGATTCCTCGGCGATCGTCATCGCGTGCGGGCAGCGCTCGTGAATGATGCTGTTCAGGTGCTTGAAGAATTCGACCGCTTCCAGATTCTCGCGGCCGCCATATTGGTTGGGGATCCATTCGCCCTCGTTGCGGCTGTAGTCGCGGTAAAGCATCGAGGCAACGGCGTCGACCCGCAAACCGTCGATATGGTAGCGCTCGAGCCATTCCAGCGCGCTGGCGATCAGGAACCCTTTCACCTCGTTGCGGCCGAGATTGTAGATCAGCGTGTTCCAGTCGCGGTGAAAGCCTTCGCGCGGATCTTCGTGCTCGTAGAGCGCGCTGCCGTCGAAGCGGGCAAGCCCCCAGACGTCTGTAGGAAAATGAGCAGGAACCCAATCGAGGATGACGCCGAGCCCGGCGCCATGGCACCGGTCGATGAAATAGGCGAAATCTTCAGGCGTCCCATATCGGCCGGTGGGCGCGAATAGCCCGAGCGGCTGATAACCCCAGGACCCACCGAACGGATGCTCCATGATCGGCAGCAGCTCGATATGGGTAAAGCCCATGTCGCTGACATAGGGAACCAGCCGCTGACTGAGTTCAACCCAGTCGAGCGACCTGTTGCCGTCCTTTAGATCTCGAAGCCAGGAGCCGGCGTGCACCTCATAGACCGAGAATGCGCCCTCCAGCCTGTCTTGGCGGGACCGGCCCTTCATCCAGCCGTCATCGGTCCATCGAAACGGCGTCGACGATGCGACGATGGAGGCGGTGGACGGAGCCGCCTCGCTCGCCCTCGCGACCGGATCGGCCTTCTGCGGCAAGCATGTCCCCTCAGCATCGATGATCTCGAACTTATATCTTTCACCGGGGGCGAGGCGCGGAACGAACAGCTCCCAGACGCCCGCCGACGGTCTCAGCCGCATCGGATTGCGCCGCCCGTCCCAGGCGTTGAAGTCGCCGACAACCGAGACGCGGCGCGCATTCGGGGCCCACACGGCGAAACGAACGCCCGATATCCCGTCGATCGACATATCAACTGCGCCGAGCGTCCGGCTCAGACTGTAGTGGGTGCCCTCCGATATCAGATGGAGGTCGAGCTCTCCGAGCAGCAGACCGAAACTGTAGGGGTCCTCGGTGATCTGAACTGCATCCGGCCATGTGATCCGCAGCCGGTATCCCGTCCTCGAGGCCGCCACCGCCGCAAACAGGCCGGACGGGTGGGCGATGCTGAACGGCGCCACCACCCGGCCGCTCGTCGCATCGATGAGATCGACCGCTTCCGCTCCGGGCAGATACACCCGCATGATCGTCATGCCGCCGCTTTGGTGGGGACCGAGGATCGAAAAGGGATCGCCATGGCGCCCCTCGATCAGGGCCCATAGCGCATCCTGTCCGATGCCCGCCAGAAGTTCCGAGCGCTCAACATTCATGCCTTGACTCCCGTCAGACGCGCTACGATTTCGGTAAGGCCGAATAGCGGGATCGGAAGCCATTTCGGTCTGTTGCGGGCTTCATAGGCGATCTCGTAGGCGGCCTTTTCGAGTAGAAAGGCATCGAGAACCCGGCGTCTTTGGTGGGGTGGCATGTCAAGCTCCTTCGATACGGAAACCGCCTGCGAATAGGCATCGAGAAAGGCCTCCTCGGCATGGCGCCCGAAGCGGGCGATCGCCTCGCGGCGGACCTCGTTGTCGTGTTCGATGACCGCGTCGTTATCGAGCTGGGCGGTGGCCACGAGGTAGCTCAGCGATCTCAAAAGCCCGGCGACATCGCGCAGCGGGTTCGTCTTGGCGCGGCGCTCGGCCAGGTTTTTCGCAGGCTCGCCCTCGAAGTCGATGATGACGGCATCACCCTCGCTGACAAGGATCTGGCCAAGATGGAAGTCGCCATGCGTGCGTGTCATCAGCGTATGGCGGGCGCTCTCCGCCAGCGTCGCGGCGAGCTCTGCGAGTTCGGAACGACGCTCGAGAAGCGGCCTTGCGAGCAGGTCGATTGCAGGGTCGGCATTCTCGTCGCGTTCCTCGAGCTTCGACATGGCATAGGCGAGCTCCCCGGCAACGGCCTTCCTCATCGCCTCGACCTCGCTGTCGCCTGATACCACCGGGCTGAAGGCCTCGTCCCCGGTCTTCGCAGCGAGTACGACATGCAATTCGCCGAGCCTGAGACCCACCATCGCGACGAAACTGATCAGCGACCGGAAGACGTCATCGTCTGGTTGGACCGCCGGATCGTTCAGCACGAGTTCGTCGGCCCCGCGGCGTAGATTGTTCAGCATCCAGTTCCAGGCGTCGCCCTGATTGCGGATCGCGCCCTGGACGATGATCAAGGTGGAACGGCGTCCGCTGGAATCGGTATGCGCGACCTCTCCGAGCAGGGGCGCCGTGTGGTCATAGCCGGCGCGGGTGAGATAGCGCGTCATCTCGACTTCCGGATGGATGCCCGGGAAGATGTGTCTGATCAGTTTGATCATCGCTACATCGCCGACGAGCAGCGAGCTGTTGGACTGTTCAGCCGATAGCCAATGCACCGGCAGCTCGTCTGAAATATCGAGACTGTCGAGCCGTTCTGTCCCAATGAATTCGAGCGTGCCGGTCCGGCCGGTGGTGCGCGAGCGGTCGCGAAGTCCGTGCAGAATGCCGCGCGCCATTGCCTCCACGGCAAATCCGTCTGTGAGGAAACCGACGCGTCTACCTTGGCGAATCCTCCCAAGCGCAAGCTGCTGGGCAAGCGCGGAAGGATGCGCATCGTCCCAGGCGACCGTGAGCGGCAGTTGGTAGGATTCGCTGTGGTTCGGCAGCTCGACCTCCAATTCGCCGAGGACGACGCCGTCGGCGAATGGGATTGGTGTCGCGGAGATCAGTCGAGCGGCCTGAACCGCCTGGTCCTTTGCCCCGAACCATCGCCGCTTAGAGAGATAGGCGGGCAGGATTTCGCCGCTCAGAATGCGCGCATGACCCGGTTCATCCACGAGGTCGAGCAGGCTACGCCGGATGACCATCGTCAACAGATCGGGAAGCTGTTCCGGCGGTGCGGTGCGCCACGCCGGCGGGTCGGCATCAGCCGTCAGCTGGAACCAGAAGAAACCGTAGGGCGGTAAGGTCAGCAGATAGGTCAACTGGCCGATCGGCGGAAACGGCGACATCCCGGTCAGTTCAATGGGCACGCGCCCCTCGAAGCTCGACAAGTCGAGTTCGACGGCCTGGGGCAGCCGCGAGAGACTTGCAACACAGAGCAGAACCTCGCCTTCATACTCCCTGAGATAGGCAAGGATCTTGCGATTTTCCGGTGAAAGGAACCGCAGCGTGCCACGCCCGAAGGCCGGATGCCTGCCGCGCAACGCCAACATTCTGCGCGTCCAGTTGAGCAGCGAATGCGCGTCCGTACTCTGCGCCTCGACGTTGACGGCCTCGAAACCGTAGAGCGGGTCGGCGACGGGCGGCAGGACGAGACGCGCCGGATCTGCCCTGGAGAAACCGCCATTGCGGTCCGGAGACCATTGCATCGGCGTCCTCACTCCATCCCGGTCGCCGAGATAGATATTGTCGCCCATGCCAATCTCGTCACCGTAATAGATCACCGGCGTTCCCGGCATCGAGAGAAGAAGCGCGTTCATCAGCTCGATCCGCCGGCGGTCGCGCTCCATTAATGGCGCCAGGCGCCGTCTGATGCCGAGATTGATGCGGGCACGTTTGTCGGATGCATAGGTCTCCCAGAGATAATCCCGCTCGGCGTCGGTCACCATTTCGAGCGTCAGCTCGTCGTGGTTGCGAAGGAAGATCGCCCATTGGCAGTTGTCTGGAATCTCCGGCGTCTGGCGCAGGATGTCGGTGATCGGAAACCGATCCTCCTTGGCGATCGCCATATACATGCGCGGCATTAGCGGGAAGTGGAAGGCCATGTGGCATTCGTCGCCCTCTCCGAAATATTCGCGCGTGTCCTCCGGCCATTGATTGGCCTCGGCAAGCAGCATCACGCCGGGATGAGTGGCATCGAGCGCGGCGCGTATGCGTTTGAGGATCCCGTGGGTTTCCGGCAGGTTTTCGTTGATCGTCCCCTCGCGCTCGACGAGGTAGGGGATCGCATCGAGACGAAACCCGTCGATGCCGGTTTCCAGCCAGAAGCGCATAACCCTCAGCAACTCCTCCATGACAAGAGGGCTGTCGAAATTCAGGTCGGGTTGATGGGAATAGAAGCGGTGCCAGTAATAGGCGCCGGCCACCGCGTCCCATGTCCAGTTGGATTTTTCCGTATCGATGAAAATGATGCGTGTTTCCGGAAATTTCTGATCGGTATCCGACCAGACGTAAAAGTCGCGCTCCGGCGATCCCGCCGGCGCCTGGCGCGCGCGCTGGAACCAGGGATGCTGGTCGGAGGTGTGGTTGATGACGAGTTCGATGATGACGCGAATATTGCGCTGGTGGGCGGCGTCGACGAAGGCTCGGAAATCCTCCATCGTCCCGTAATCGGGGCTGACATTGCCATAGTCGGCGATGTCGTAGCCGTCGTCGCGGCGCGGAGAGGGAAAGAAAGGCAGGAGCCAGATGGCATTGACGCCGAGCGCTGCGATATGATCGAGCTTCTGGTGCAGGCCGGCGAAGTCGCCGACCCCGTCGCCATTGCCATCGTAGAACGACTTGATGTGCAGCTGGTAGATGATCGCATCCTTGTACCAGAGCGGCTGCGGCGCGCTATCTGCATTCATCGTGTCCATTCATGCCTCCCTTGAGCGAATGCGCCAGATCGCATAGGGCAGGATCTCAGGATTGAGCCCGATGCTCTGCCATTTGCCGGTCCACTTGAAACGATGGCCGCCGATCAGATCTTCCGCATCCAGCGTGCCGTCGTCTCCGAGCGACCAGTGCCAGAGCGGCAGCTCGACGTCGCTTTGCTGGAAATTATGGGGGTCGAGGCTGATGGCGATCAGCAGGACGTTGTCGCGGGCGCGGCTTGCCTTCTCGAAGAACAAGATATTGTCATTTCGCGCATTCAGCAGCGTCAGCCCGAGATGCGAATGCAGCGCGGTGTTTTCGGTCCGGATGCGGTTGAGCGTCCTGATTTCGGCAATGATATTGCCCGGCCGGTCATAGTCCCAGGCCCGGATTTCGTACTTTTCGCTGTCGGCATATTCCTTGCGCTTGGCATCGGGTCGCCCCTCGCAAAGTTCGAAACCATTATAGACGCCCCACAATCCCGAAAGAGTGGCGGCAAGTGCTGCGCGGATCAGGAAGGCCGGGCGCGGTGCGTTCTGCAGGAAATCCGGATTGATATCATGGGTGTTGACGAAGAAATGCGGGCGGAAGAATTCCTTCGGCGCGGTCTCGGTCAGCTCCCGCATATATTGCTCGAGTTCCCATTTGGCATTGCGCCAGGTGAAGTAGGTATAGGACTGGGAGAAGCCGATCTTTGCCAGCCGGTACATGACCTTCGGCTTGGTGAAGGCTTCCGAGAGGAAGACGACATCGGGATGACGGGCCCTGATATCGCCGATCAGCCATTCCCAGAACGGAAAGGGCTTCGTGTGCGGATTGTCGACGCGAAACAGCTTGACGCCCTGGTCCACCCAAAGCTGCACGACATCCCTGAGCTCCACCCAAAGCGAAGGCAGGGCATCTTTCGTGTAGAAATCGACGTTGACGATGTCCTCGTATTTCTTCGGCGGGTTTTCGGCATATTTGATCGTGCCGTCGGGACGCCAGTCGAACCAGCCGGGATGCTCCTTCAACCAGGGGTGATCCGGCGACGCCTGGATCGCAAGGTCGAGAGCGATCTCCAGGCCATGCCGCCCTGCCGCCTCGACCAACCGGCGGAAATCCTCGAACTCGCCGAGCTCGGGATGGATGGCGTCATGGCCGCCATCCTCGGAGCCGATGGCATAGGGGCTTCCGGGGTCGCCCGGCCCGGCTTTCAGGCTGTTGTTGCGGCCTTTCCGGTTGGTCGAACCGATCGGATGAATCGGCGGGAAATAGAGCACGTCGAAACCCATGTCGCGGATGGCGGGCAGTCGCGGGATGACGTCGTCGAAGGTGCCGTGTCGGTCCGGATCGCCGCTCTGCGAGCGCGGGAAGATCTGGTACCAGCTGGCAAAGGCAGCCTCCTTGCGCTCGGCATCGACGGCGCTTGCCGTCGAGCGAAGCCGAAACGGCCGCCAATCCGCCTTGTTCATCAATTCGGATGTTTCGGCATCGAGCAGGATCGCCGTGCGCTCGGCATCGGAGGCGCTTTCGAGATTGTCGCCGAGGGCCTTCAATTCGGCATTGAGCGTTGGGCCGGCATGCATCTCGGCCGAGCGGACGAGGTTCAACCCCTCCTGCAGTTCGAGCTTCAGATCCAGCCTGGCATCGTTCTTCTTCGTCAGTTCGTAGCGGAAAATCGCAAACGGGTTCTTCCATGCCTCGACGGCAAATTCATAACGTCCAATGCGCTCCAGCAGGAATTCGGCGCGCCAGCGGTCGTTTTCGACCAATTGCATCTCCGTCTCATTCCAGTCCGCCGCATCGAGCGGCCGCCAGAGCAGGACCGCGGCGATCGGGTCATGGCCGTCGGCGAATATATCCGCCTCGACGGTGACGATGTCGCCGACCACCCGCTTGACGGGAAAGCGCCCTTCATCGACCCGCGGCATGATGTTTTCGATGGCGAGCCGCGGTGATGCTATCGCCTGTGCGACGTCGAGGATCGGCCGGGATGTGATCGGCGCCGGCGCCTTGCCTTCGACCACCAGGGTCTCCCCTGCCCGCAGCCGCAGAGCTGTGCCGTCGGCTGCGGCGGGAAGAAAACCGGAGGCCGCTTCGCGCAGTGCGGTCACCGGAGCGGGCGCACTTTTCCGAAGGTCCCTGTTGAGCAGGATGAACCGCACATTCTCAGTGCTACGAAGGTCTTCCGCCTCAGCCTGCAGCAGCGCTGAGACCGGTCCGTTGGCGTTGCGGATGAGCCGGAGCGACGAGGTCGGCGCATGGGGTTTCTTGCCGACCTCGGTGTTCGCAAGGCGAATTTCGGAGGAGATATCGAAGGCAAGGTCATGGCGCATCCTCCGCAAGCCCGCTCCATTCCCATGGGTCGGATCGAGCGGGGTGACTGCGCCATATTCGAAGCCCATCGGAACCATCAGGCCGCCGCCGAGTGAAGCAGCCAGCCGGAGCGCCCTTATAGCGCGCCGTTCGAGGATTTCGCGACTTTCGGTTCCGTGGGCGATCCGCCTGGCGAAGGGCGGCTCCGGAAAAGCGACCTGCCAGCCAAGCTCCTTCTGGACGCGGTGTTCTTCGATGAACCATCTCTCATCGAAATCCCACCAAGCCATCGATGAAAAACATCCGTCGAAGCCTGTATCCTTGACCGCGGCCCTGGCTCCAAAGTCAGTGCCGGGCGTCCAGGCGAGGAATTGCGCGTCCGCCTTCTCGCGCACCGCCGAAATCAGTGATTTGAAAACCGCCGGCGCAATGCGATCGATCCCGAGCGCCCTGTAGCCGGAGAGGCCGAGACCAGTCAGTCCTCGCAGCCGTTCGGTCCATTCTTCCAACAGCCGGGATAGAGACTCCGCCCCCATCGCAGTCATCGGTTCCGCCGGGTCCAATGGCGAGCGCCTCGGATCGACAGGGTGAAAGCCCGCCTTGGGATCCCGGGCCTTACCGTCGAGCATCAAGTCCATCATCAAGGCGACGCCGCTCTTGCGGGCGGCCTCCGCCAGGCGTCCCACCCCCTCCTCGACTGCGCTTCCGAGCGACAGTTGAGGATCGAGGCGGCCTAGGTCCCGGGAGGCAAAGACGCTGCGCTCCCCGCCCCGGTCGAAAAGAGGCGCCGTCAGCACACGGTCGAAACCCGTATCCGCTGCATGGTCGAAAACCTCGCGCCACGCATCGATACCCTGAAGAAGGAGTGGATTGACATAATAAATCCGGGGTGGGGTGCTCAACACACCCTGTTTTGGAGAGAATAACATCGGCCGCCGCTCGAGTTGCTTTACAGGCAAACTTCTGTTGGCGGCCGTTGTTCCACCGAAACTGCCAATTCGCGATGCGCTGGACATCACCGGCCGCATTGGCGCGGGACCGATAGGACGCGTTAATTTCGAGCATCAAAGGCGCTTGCGTCAGAAGAGAGACCTTGAAGGACTGCCGCATTTCGGTAGTCTTTCACTTCCTGGGAGGGTGACCCATTTGGCTGCTGACGGCGCACCATTGCTTCGATCGATATGCTTTAGCGCCGCCCTGTCGGCTTGCGCGCTGTGCCTGGCCTCCTGGAGCATCGACACCGATCGTTCCACTGAGAACACCCATGGCCTGTTCGAAATCCGCGAGGAGGCCAGGCGCTTCATTTCGCACGAGAACGCCAAGGGGCATCAGCAATGGGACGTGCTGGAGCCCAACCTGAAGATTCTGGTTCCCCGCTGTGCGGTGCCGCTCGAAACACAGTGGACGCCGAAGAGCCTTGGCCGCTCGAAACTGAGCGTGATGGTGATATGCACGGTCGCGGTGCCGAACAGCGTGATGAGACGTTGGGATGTCCATGTTCCGGTAGAGCGCAAGCCAAATCTGACGGGAAGCCCCGCCGCCCCGCACCGTTCGGAAAGAGCAGGCGCCCGAACGGGACTTGATGTATCCGAATGAATCTCTGCGATTTGCAATAAAGGCGACCAGACGTGAATCCATCGGTGGAATTGTGTTCATATCCCGAACTCGATGATCGAATCGTGATCGTCAGGGCGGGGGATGAGGTTGATAGCGTGTTTGTCCAGACCGAGAGGTTCAATGTGCTGATCGATACGCTCGGAACGCCCGAATTATGCCTGGCGGCGCTGGACCTGCTCGAGGAACAGACGAAGGAACGCCCGATGATCGTCATCAATTCGCACATGGATTGGGATCATTTCTGGGGGAATGCCGCCGTTGCGGGGCGCGCTCCGATTATCGCGCATGCCGCAGCGCTCGACCGTTTACGCGACCCTTCCGCACGCGAGGTCCTGAGGGACAAGGCAAGCCAGGATTCGAGGTTTCGGAACGTCGACCTCATCGGTCCCGACATTACGTTCTCCGCCTCGATGACCCTCAATGGCGGTGATCTGACGCTGGAACTCATTCATACGCCGGGTCACACGCCCGACCATATCGCCGTATGGATTCCCGAACTTCGCATCTGCCTGGCCGTCGACGCGGTGGAGTATCCCGTTCCCGAAGTCTGGAGCAAAAGTACTGATGATCTCCGCCTTATCCGTTCCTCGCTCGAGCGAATACGTGACCTGGATGCAAGGCTGATTATCCCTGCGCACGGCCGGACGTACTCCCCTTCGACGGTGGATGCGAACCTCGCCTATTTCCAAGCCCTAGCCGATCGTATCGGCAGTTTGAGCGAGAGCCAGCTGGCGGATCCACAACTCGGCAGCTCAATCGGCCTGCGGCTTGAAGACTTCGTCCCCATCCCCGACGGAATGCCTTCCGAGGTGGTGGCGTTCTACCGGAACTGCCATGAGACAAACCTTGGCGCGACGGTTCAGGCCCATATCGAAGAGACCGGAAAATGAAACTGTTGGAGGGCGGTCGAACCGGGCAGATCTGGCGTGATGGCGATACCGTGATCAGGCCTTCCGGCGCGTGGACGCCGACGGTGCACCGGTTTTTGCGCCATCTGAGGAGCAGAGGCTTTTCGGGAGCGCCGGATCCCATTGAAATAACGGGGAACCAGGAGGTCATCAGTTATGTCGCCGGGCGCGTCTGCGAAGATTTGAGCGACCAATTTGTCGGATCGGAGCCCATGCTGCTTTCCGCAGCGAAGCTTCTGCGCGACTTTCATTCGGCATCTCAAGGATTTCTGGAATCGGATCGCGAGGTCCAGACATGGATGTTGCCGCCACAGGAGCCGCGCGAGATCGTATGCCACGGAGATTATGCGCCCTACAATGTCGCCACGGCAGGTCAGGCGGCTGTCGGCATCATCGATTTCGACGCCGCCCATCCCGCGTCGCGCCTTTGGGATTTGGCCTACTCGGTTTATCGCTGGGCGCCCCTATCCGATCCCGCCAACCCACATGTGGCATTCAACCTCGACGAACAGCTGCGGCGAGCGGAACTCTTCTGTGAGGCATATGGGGCGACGGTGGACGAACGGCTCCAGCTCCCCGAGATGATCTGCAGGCGGCTTCAGGCGCTGGTCGATTTCATGCTGGCGAACGCCTCGGCTGGAGAGGCGACATTCGCGGAGGACGTCGCCACAGGAGATGCCCGGCTCTATCTAAGCGATATCGACTATATCAGAAGCCATCGGGATCGACTGCTCGAAGCTCTGTGCTGACGCCTTCGCCAGGCTTCATATCTAGAGCCACTTCCTCCGACGGAAGAAACTGAAGAGAAACAGGCACAAGAAGGCGATAACACCAAGCACGACGAAATAGCCATATTGGAATTTCAGTTCGGGCATATCGCTGAAATTCATCCCGTAGATACCGGCGATCGCGGTGGGAACGGCCAGGATCGCCGCCCATGCGGCGAGTTGGCGGGCGATCGCCGTCTGCTCCGTCTGGCCAATCATCACGCTGGCCTCGAAGGCAAAGGCGAGAACCTCGCGTAGCGCATCGATATCTTCCTGAACCCGGCGCACGTGATCCGTCACATCGCGAAACAGCGACTGGAGCGTCGGATCCATGCCGGGAAGATCGATGTGCTCGTATCGCCGACAGACGTCTACCAGCGGCACCACGGCATTGCGGAGCCGCAGCAGCTTGCGCCGCAACAGGTAAAGGCGCTCGATGTCAGACTTTGCCAGCTGTTCGCGCAGCACCAGATCCTCGAGCTTCTCGACCTCCTCCTGCACGACCTCGATCACCGGCATATAATTGTCGACGATGAAATCGAGGATGGAATAGAGAATATAATTCTCGCCGTGGGCAAGCGCTGTCGGCGTGGCCTCGCATCGCTGCCGCACCGCGAGATACGAGGACGAGTCCCCGTGGCGAACGGAGACGACATAACCGCGACCGACGAACAAATGCGTTTCGCCGAAGATGATTTCGTCATCCTTCATGTGGGCGGTCCGGGCGACGATGAACATCGCGTCCCCATAAATCTCCAGCTTCGGGCGCTGGTGGGGCTGCGCTGCATCCTCGATCGCCAGCGGATGGAGATTGAACTCGGCCTGGACCTGGTGCAGCAGCACTTCATCCGGCTCGTGCAGGCCGATCCAGACGATGGCATTCTCCCTGCTTCGCCATTCGCCGGCCTCTTCTATCCTGATGTCGCGAATGCGTTGCCCATGCTGGTAAACGGCAGCAGCCACGACGCCGGGCCGTTCATACGGAGGCGATGTGGAACCGCCACCTGATTGCGCGGAAATACTGTCCAGATCCTTTAGCCGTTCCAAATCCTGCCGTCCTCCATTTCGCGCGGATCACAAATCCGCGGCCAGCCCCTCCGCCAGTCAGGCGCTCAACCGATCATAATGCTATTTCGTAAAACATGCATCATCCGCGTCGGTGCGGGGTCTGACCAGGCGCCTTCATCGTGGCCGGGCGCCGGGCGGCGTCATGTGTCCGTGGAAATATCGTCCCAATCCTGATCCATATAGCCGGTCAGCCAGTTGAGGGCATAATGCCGTTCGTAAACCACGCCCTTGTCCAATCCGGCAGGTGGCTCCTCTCCCTTCAGCCGCGCGTTCACTGCGGCCCAATCGTAGCGGTAAATGAGATCGGTAGCGTCGAGCAGTTCTTTCTGCGGACGCAGCTTGGCACGACGCATCAGGCCGTCGGTTCCCAGTTCGCGAAGTGTGTTGGCAATGAATGGCACGTCGCAAATATGGTCGGGGCGTTCAAGATCGGAAGTGATCCCGAGCGCCCATAACATGACGTGCACGCCCTCGTAGCGCCAGGCGAAGTTGGTCCGGTCCTGATCCGAGGGATCGGGATCGTCCATGAAGACCCGTTCTTTCGGGGTGAAAAAACTTGCGGCGTCGAACTGCCGGATGAGAGCCTGACCCATTTCGTGGTCGCCGGTCTCGCCTTTCACGGCAACGATCGCAAGCGCAATCGTGCGCTGAACGACAGCCTTTGTATTTCGGCGAGTGCTCTCGCTCTCGGGCTCGATGGTCGGCAGATGATCGATGGTCGGCACGCCTTCCGACTGAAGCTGGGCGATAGACCGGGCTTTGCGTGCCCCCGCCTCGTCAGCGGGTTGCGAAACGGCTGCCTGCACCGGAAGAATCAATGCAAGAAGGGCGGAATATATGCGCTTCATCATCTCTGGCTCCTGTCATCCGTGCCGCAGCATCGATAGGCATTTTGCTGCTTTAGCGGGAGCCGGAGCGCGAAGGCGGCAGCAGTTTTCCGGAAAACTGGTAAACGGCGTTTTTACATATGGAACAAATCGTTAAATTTTTTTGGATAAAAAAGTCCTTGGCCAATCCGATATGAAACCGGATGTTCGATGGGGGCTTTCAATGCGTCGTCCAAACATAAAATCGAGTTTGCTGTTGATTTTCAGCGGCATAGCTCTTCTTTTCGGGCTTGTCGCTTATCTCGCGGTCGACGGTCTTCGAAATACGAACGGCTCCACCGAAGAAATTGCGACCAACTGGCTGCCGAGCGTGCAGGCGTCGCAAGCGATCAATCTCGCCATGACGAATTTGCGCCTCGCCTATCGTGATCACATCATCGCGCAGTCGGATGCAGAAAAGAAAACGCGCGAAGAGGCCATTAAAGTCGCTGAGGATACAGTTGGCAAAGCGGTAGACGCCTATCTCCCGCTGGCTTCGTCCGACCACGAGCGCGAACTGATCAAGACGATCAAGGAGAGCGTTGGTGGCTACATCGCCAGCAGCTCGCAACTGCTCGTCCTCTCCCGGGCCAACAAGACCGAGGAAGCCGGGCAATATCTGGGTGGAGAGATGCGCTCGCATTCGGATAAGCTCAAAGAAGCAACTGCGGCCCTGGTCGAACTGAACGTCAGCGGCAGCAACAAGGCCGCCGAACTCAGCAAGGAGACCTTCGCCTCGATAGAATTCGAGCTGTTTGCCGCGATCGGCTTTGCGGGATTGCTCGTTCTCGGCGCCGTCGTCTTCGTTCTGACGGGCATCGCCAATCCGATTACCGGCATCACCGCCTCGATGCGGCGGCTGGCCGAGGGAGACACCGGTTCAGAGATTCCGTTCGCTGACCGCGCCGACGAAATCGGATCGATGGCGGGAGCGGTGGAGATCTTCCGCCAGGCCGCGATCACCAACAAGCGAATGGCAATGGAAGCCGACGAAAACCGCAACAGGGCGGAGGCCGACCGCCTTGCCGCCCAGCAGCAGGCGGAGGCTGACGCCTCGGAACGGCTGCGCATCGCTACCTCGGGTCTCGCCGCCGGTTTGAAGCGGCTGGCCGCAGGCGACCTCGCCTTCCAGCTCAGCGAGACCTTCGCCCCCGACTTCGAGGCGCTACGCCATGACTTCAACCAGTCCGTCAACCAGCTTGGCGCGACGCTGAGAGCAATATCCGACAGCATCGGCACGATCGACGAAGGCACGCGGGAAATTTCTTCCGGGGCGAGCGATCTTGCAAAGCGCACGGAGCAGCAGGCCGCCTCGCTCGAAGAGACGGCGGCCGCGCTGGAAGAGATCACGGCGAACGTGTCGAACTCCAGCAAGCGAACCGAGGAGACGCGCACGGTGGCCACGGAGGCAAATCGCAGCGCCGGGGTCTCCGCGGAAGTCGTTTCCCACGCCGAAGAGGCGATGGGACGCATCGAGACGTCGTCGCAGCAGATCTCCAATATCATCAGCGTCATCGACGAAATCGCATTCCAGACCAACCTACTCGCATTGAATGCCGGCGTGGAAGCGGCGAGAGCCGGCGAGGCCGGCAAGGGCTTCGCCGTCGTCGCCCAGGAAGTGCGCGAACTCGCCCAGCGCTCGGCAAGTGCGGCCAAGGAAATCAAGGGCCTGATCCAGAACTCCTCGAAGGAGGTGGAAGGCGGGGTCAAGCTGGTGCGCGATACCGGCCAGGCCTTGAAGACCATCGGCGGCTTCATTACCCAGATCAATCACCATATGGATTCGATCGCCACCTCAGCGAAGGAGCAGTCCATCGGCCTCAGCGAAGTCAACGTCGCGGTCAACCGGATGGACCAGACCACGCAACAGAACGCAACCATGGTGCAACAGTCGACGGCGGCATCCGATTCGCTCGCGCAGGAAGCCCAGAAGCTTCGCGAGCTCATCGCCCAGTTCAAGCTCGACGATGTGGCCACCAGCCATTCCTCGGCCCTTCGGTCGACGGCGAGAACGATGGCGCAGCCCGCTGCTCGTGCAGCCGTGCATGCGGTTGCGGCTCGCCGTTGAACCAGGCGGCAGCAGAAAACCAGACATGAAAAGGCGCCCGGCGATTGCCGGGCGCTTTCATTCGATCATGACGCGAAGGCCGGATTGCGCCGCGCGCCCATTCTCAACACGAAATAGATCGCCCCGCCGATGGCGACGCCGAAGAACCAGCCGTAGGTTCCCCACCAGTCCGGCAGGATGGTGGTGAAGGTCGGCAGGATCGATGAGAAGAGCACGCCAACCGCAAATGCGATGAAGGCATTGCCATGCCATCCGTTCTGGAACCGGAACTCGCCATTCTCATGATAGAGCGCTTCGACGTTCAGTTGGCTTCTCCGGATGAGATAGTAATCCACCATCATGATGCCGAAGATCGGCCCCATCGTCGATCCGATGAAATTGACGAAATGCGCCGCACCCGTCTCCCAGGGAGCAAACGGGTAAAGCACGAGAGCGATCAGGGCGGCGATATATCCGCCGCGTTTGAAGTTGATCTGGCGCGGGAATACATTGGCGAAGTCGAAGGCCGGCGACACGAAGTTCGCCACGACGTTGATGCCGAGCGTTGCGATCGCGAATGTCAGCGCGGCCAGCAGCGCCAGGAACCAGCTGTCGAATTTCGCCGATATTTGTTCCGGATGCAGCAGCACCTCTCCGTAGACCGTAAAGGCGGCGGTGGTCGTAACACCTGCGACCAGGCAGAACGCCAGAAGGTTGATCGGAAGCCCCCAGAGGTTGCCTTTCCTGAGAGCCTTTTCATTCGTTGCGTAGCGCGAGAAATCGCAGAAATTTAGGTAGAGAGCCGCGAAATAGGTGATCCATGTGGCGGCCACGGCGGCAAGCGCTGCAATCGAACCAGGCTCACCCGGCACGCCTGCATCCTTGGTCTTTTCGATCAGCACGTCGCGCGGGATTTCGGACCCGAAGGAGAAGGTGCCTGATTTGGCGACCAGATAGACTGCGAGCACCAGCATCATGATCCAGACGGCCGGACCGGCCCAATCCTGGAACTTGCGAACCGTTTCCATCCCACGCTGAATGATCAGTAGCTGCAGCGCCCAGACGATGACGTAGCAGATGACCTCGAGGGTCGAGTGGCCGAGGAAGTGGCTGTTCTGGTGAAAGGCGAGCAGGTTGTCGTTGCGGATCAGCAAGGCGACGATGGCGCCGGATGCGGCGGCGGTCTGCGCCCCGTACCAGAAGCAGGCGACCACCGCCCGGACCAGTGCCGGAACATTCGCCCCAAACGTGCCGAAGGAGGCGCGCGCCAGGACCGGAAAGGGTACGCCGGTGCGCACGCCGGCATTGCCGACCAGGCTCATCAAAAAGAAGATGACCAGAGATCCGATGCCGATGGCGATGACGAAATTGACGAAGCTGCCGCACAGCAGGAACAGGCTCGCCGCCAGATAGTAACCCCACAGGCTGTGGACGTCTGACGTCCAGACGTTAAAGATGCTGAATGCACCCCATTTACGCTCCTCGGCGGGTGCAAGATCCTCGTTGTATAACGAGGGAGACGGATTTCGTACGCTCATGAATGCCCTCCCCTATCCTTGAGGCCAAATCGACCACAGGCGGAAGTCTGCTCTTCATTTGTGCAGCTGACAATTTAATAGTCACATTGTACACATCTCTTGACGATGCCTCAGGATTAGCCATGTGCGCCTGCCTGAGACACCAGTTCTCATCATTGCGAGCCGACAACACGTCCGGCCAGCCGAAAGGGACTTGCGACTGCTGCGCCGGCGGCATCGAAGACATAGGCGCCAACGTCGCCGGCGCTCGACCGTCTCCCGCTTTCGAAGGAGGCAAGCTGCGCGCCGAACTTGGCAAGCGATGCGTAGCGGTCGTGCCCCAGCCCGTCGGACGCCTGGATCGACGTAATGTCGATGACCCGAAGCCTTTCCTTCAAGGCAGCCTCCCTGATGACGGGATCGTCGATATCGAGACGTCCGACACGCGCCCGCTCTCCCGCTATGAAGCTCGAGGCCACCAGCGCCCGGTCGTCCTTCGAAACGAGAAGAGATATCGGGATCGGCATCCGCCCGATATCCTTCAGCTGGGACCGGAAAACATCGATGTCAATGTCAGGGGCGGCCAGGATCACCGCCAGTTTATCGATGACGTCGTCACGATGCTGCAGTTTGAGCTGGCGCACGGTCTCCATGACCAGGAATCCTCCCATGCTATGTCCGAAAAGGATGATGCGTTTCACCTTTCCTGAAGCCGAGAGCGAGGTGACAAGCGAGTCCAGGTCGCTGCGCGAGGACAGCGCCGCATCGCGGTCGGCGACATAGCCTGCGACGGCGGCGGCCGATGGCCAGGAAAACAGAATCGGAGAGCCCGGAATATTGGCGTCCGCGGCGATCTGCGCGGTGCGAAACAACGCCTCTTGATAACTATAATTGTAGCCATGGACGAAGATGCCGACGGTGCCATCGGACTGCGTGGAGCGGAGCGCCTCCTCTACGAATGCGTCCTTTGGAAGCTGCTTGCGCTGGATGACGGCAAATTGGCGTTCGGGATCCGGCCTCGAGGTCGGATATGTGATCGCGGTGTCCTTCCGGTTGGGAGGGACCGAAAACGCATATTGCTCGTAGGTGAGATTGTCAGCCCATGCGCTCCCGAACCCGCCGCGCGCGGTATCGGGGTTCCTGTTTGTCGCAGCGAGCACGTTTACGCGGCTCGAGGCGGCTTCATCGGATTGAAGCGATGCATTGAGATGAACCGGCAGATGGACCGGGTTCAACACATCAGGCGACGGTCGTGTAGCGCAACCGGCAAGCATCGCCAGGCCGATCGCGACCAGCATCATCTTGGCCCCCAACGGAAACTCATTCAACCGCTGGCCCGTCATCGAGTTCTCTCCTTGGAAGCCAGGACCTGCAGCGGCCGCCGCGACGGCCGCATGCGATGGACGTCGAAGCCCGTGCTCACGCCTCTGCCACGACATCGGCCTGGACGACGCCTTCATCCCGCCGGATCCTGAACCACGCGACGTAGAGCGCAGGCAGGAACAGCAGGGTGAGCGCCGTTCCGACGACGATGCCGCCCATCATGGCGTAGGCCATCGGGCCCCAGAAGATCTCGCGCGAGATCGGGATCAGCGCCAGCGTGGCCGCCGCGGCCGTCAGCATGATCGGCCGCATGCGGTGTTCGGTGGCCTCGATGACGGCCTGCCAGGGCGCCATTCCTTCACTGCGCAGATGCTCGATCTGGACGACCAGAATGACGGAGTTGCGGATCAGGATGCCGATGAGCGCCAGCACGCCGAGGATCGCGACGAAGCCCATAGGAGCATTGCTCAGCAAGAGCGCCGCGACCACGCCGATCAGGGCCGTCGGCGCGACGGCGAACACCAGGAAGAGGCGGCTGAAGCTTTGCAGCTGGATCATCAGGATCGTCGCCATCGCAAACAGCATCAGCGGAGCAACCGCCGCGATCGGCCCCTGAGCCTCGGCGCTGGATTCGACCGCGCCGCCCACTTCCACCTTGTATCCCACCGGAAGGTTTTTCTGGAACTCTTCCACCTTGGGCTTGAGCTGGTCGACGATCGTGGCCGGTTGCGTCGGACCGACGACGGCTGCCTTGACCGTTATGGTGGGTTGCCTGTCGCGACGCCAGATCGTCGGCTGCTCGAGCTCGTAGCGGAAATTCGCCACGGCGGAGAGAGGCACGACCTTGCCGTTGGAGGTGGAGAGCTGCAGATTCTCAAGCGTCTGGATGGAGTCGCGCTCGGATGCCCTGGCGCGGCCGATGACGTTGACCAGGTAGATGTCGTCTCGAACCTGGGTGGCTGTCGAGCCTTCGACGATGCCGTTGAGGGCGGTGGCAATGTCTTCGGAGGATACGCCGAGCTGGCGCGCCTTGTCCTGCAGGACATCGACCTTCACCACGCGGGACGGCTCGTTCCAGTCCAGGACCAGGTTTGCCAGAAGCGGGTGTGATCCCATGACGCCGGCAAACTGCTGCGAGAGATCGCGGACCTTTTGAATATCGGGGCCGGTGACCCGGTACTGGACCGGCTTGCCCACCGGCGGACCGATGTCGAGAAGCTTGACGAAGGCGTCGGTGCCGGGGAAGGTTTTCGTCAGATAGTCCTGCAGTTCCGCCCGCACCTTGTCGCGCACGTCCAGCCCTTTGGTGACGATGATAGTCTGTCCGAACGACACGTCGGGCGTCTGCACGTCAAAGGACAAGATGAAGCGTGGCGCACCCTGGCCGACATAGGTCGTCCAATGATCGATATCCTTGTTGTCGGCCAGCATCTCCTTTTCGAACCTGGCCATCTGCCTGTTGGTTTCGGCAATCGAGCTGTTGTGGGGGAGGTTCCAGTCGATGACGAGCTCGGTCCTGTCCGAGTTCGGGAAGAACTGCTGCTGCACCAGCCCCATGCCGCCAATGGAAAGCCCGAAGACGCCGACCGTGAGGATGATGGTGACCCAGCGCCAGCGCATTGCCAGCCCCAGAAGCCAGGAGAAGATGGAAGCGAAGCGGCCCTTCTTCTCGTGATGCGATTTCATCGTCTTCGGCAGGATCGTGACGCCGAGAAGCGGCGTGAACAGCACCGCCACCACCCAGGAAACGATCAGCGAAACTGCGATGACCACGAAAAGCGTGAAGGTGAATTCACCGGCAGCACTGTTGTTGAGACCAACCGGAATGAAGCCGGCAACGGTGACGAGCGTTCCCGTCAGCATCGGGAAGGCGGTCGATGTATAGACGTGGGTGGCGGCCTTCCTCAGATCGTCGCCCGCCTCCAGACGGGCCACCATCATCTCGACGGCGATCATGGCGTCGTCGACAAGCAGCCCGAGCGCGATGATGAGCGCGCCGAGCGAGATGCGCTGAAGCGAAATGCCGGAATATTCCATCACCACGAAGGTGATCGCCAGGACGAGCGGAATGGAGATCGCCACCACCATGCCGGCGCGAAGACCAAGGCTGATGAAGCTGATGATCAGCACGATGACGATCGCTTCGAACAGCGCGCGGGTAAATCCGGACACCGCTTCGTCGACAACGGCCGGCTGATCGGAAACGCGGTGAACGTCCACGCCGATCGGAAGGTCAGCGACAACACGCTTCATCTGCGCGTCGAGCCCCTCGCCGAACTCCAGAAGATTGGCGCCCTGCTTCATGCCGATGGCAAGCCCGATCGCCGGTTGGCCGTCGAAGCGAAACAGCGACGAGGGCGGATCCACGTAGCCGCGTTTGATCGTGGCGACGTCACTCAGCGGAAAGAAGCGGTCGTTTATTCGGAGATTGATCGATCTCAGGCTGTCCTCGGAGGTGAATTGTCCGCTGACCCGCAACGCGATGCGCTCCGGCCCGGCGTCAACGAAGCCGGATTGAGTCACGGCATTCTGCGCCTGCAGGGTCTGGATGACCGACTGTTGGTCGATCCCGAGCGCTGCGATCTGGCGTGTGGAGAATTCGAGATAGATCGCCTCGTCCTGAGCGCCGACCACATCGACCTTGCCAACGTTGGGCACGGTCAGAACCTTGGAACGGGCATCTTCCACCAGATCGCGAAGCTGGCGCTGGGTAAGCCCATCGCTGGTGAAGGCGTAGATGTTTCCGAAGACGTCGCCGAAGCGATCGTTGAAGAAAGGACCGACGACCCCCGTGGGAAAATCGCCCTTGATGTCGGCGATCATGTTGCGGATGCGCAGCCAGGTCGGCGCGACATCCTTTGCCTTGGTGGTCGGCAGCAGCTCGACGAAGACGGTCGTCTGGCCGGCAACGGTCTCGCTCTTCGTGTAGTCGAGCGATTCCAGTTCCTGGAGCTTTTTCTCGATCCTGTCGGTCACCTGCCGCGTCACCTCATCGGCGGAGGCGCCGGGCCACTGCGCGGTGATCACCATCGTCTTGATCGTGAAGTTCGGATCTTCCTCGCGGCCGAGTTTCACGTAGGAGAAGGCGCCTGCGAGAATGAAGACGATCATGAAGTACCAGACGAGCGAACGGTGTTCGAGCGCCCAGTCGGAAAGATTGAAGGACTTCACTGGCTGATCTCCTGGTCGATCCTGATGGCCTGGCCATCTTCAAGTTTATGCACGCCTGCCACGACTACCCTTTCTCCGGGGACGAGCCCTTCGGTGACGCGAACGGTGCCGCCGTCTTCGACGTCGCCGTCGATCTTCACGCGGCGGAGCGATACCTTCCTGGCGGGAGCATCGACGATCCAGACGCTCGGGCCGTCGCTGCCGGCAAGGATTGCCGAGGAAGGCAGCACGATCTCAGGATCTGCAGCGATGGTTGCAGAAGCAGTGACGACCGAGCCGAGTCTGAAGGCCTCGGGCGGATCAGCGAGCGCGATCTTGGTTCTGCTCGTGCGGGTAGCGGTCTCCGCCTCCGGGGCGATCTCGCGCACGACGCCCGACGTGCGGATCGTCGGGGCGAGCTGCAGCGTCACTTCGAAGGGCGCGCCGATTTTCAGTTTCTGGGCGGCGGCCTGGGGCACGTCGACCACAGCGTCGCGCTTGTCCGGCCGGGCGATGGTCACGACCGTTTGGCCGGCCGACACCACCTGGCCGACCTCGGCCGAGGTCGCCGTCACCACGCCATCGAATTCCGCCCGCAGCTGCGCATAGCCGAGCTGCTCCCTCGCCTTGTCGAGATTGGCCTGCGCCTTGGCGACGGCGGCTGCGGCGGTTCGCCTTGCCTGCTCGGCCTCCTCGAGTGAGGCTTCGGTGCCGGAGCGCGACTCCAGCAGCGCGCGCTGGCGCTGCTCCGTCGTCACCGCGTTTCTGAGCTGGGCGTCGCTATTTTCCACGTCCGACTGCGCGTTGCGCACGGCAAGCTCCAGCGCCAGCGGATCGATCGCGGCAACGACATCATCCTTCTTGACGAGATCTCCGACATTGACGTTGCGGGCGATCATCCGTCCGAGAATCCGGAAGCCGAGTTCGGTCTCGATCGTCGGCTCGATCGTACCGGTCAGGCCTAGGCTCGTAGCGGCCATCTGCTTGACTGTCATCGACAGCACGGGACGGGGCGCTTCGTCCTTGCTTTCCTCCTGCGGTGCGCAAGAGGAAATCAGGGCCGTGCCCACCATCAGTGCGACTATGTTGAAACGAATACTCACTTGGAAGCTTCCTTGACATAAGACACGATTTCACCCGCCCTGAGGAACTTGGTCCCGTCGGTCACCACGACATCTCCTTCCGACACGCCCGACTTCACGATGAAGCTGCCGGTCTCGTAGCCAGCGACATCCACTGCCCTTGCCGAAACTGCAGAGGATGCGGGATCGACGATCCAGATGGCAGGCTTGCCGCCCTTGGACGTCATGGCCGACCAGGGAAGCTGGATGACGTCCTGCGAGACGTAATTGAATCTTCCGACGACGGGAGCGCCGAGAGGGATCGGAGCGTCGCTCGATATCGCGACCTTGACCTTGATGGTTCCGGTGGAAGAATCGATCGTCGGCGAAATCTCGCGAACCTTCGCCGCGATCTTCTGCGTCGGGTTCGACAGAAGGGTCACGGTCCCGTCGCCGTCGATCGGGCGCAGGAACGCGCTTTCGACCACCTCAAAGACGGCATCCCGGTCGCCGTCATGGGCAAGGGTGAAGACGACCTGGGCGGCCTGCGCCACCTGCCCGACCTCGGCGTTGCGCGCGGTGATCACCCCGTCGGCATCCGCCTTCAGCTCCGTATAAGACAGGGTATCCTGGGCGGTTTCGAAAAGCGCCTGCGCCGACTTCGTCGATGCCTGCGCGGTCAGAAGTGCCTCCTGCGCCTGGTCGAGTGCCGCACGCGTCGTCACCTGCGTTCGAAACAGGCTCTGCTGGCGGTCGTATGCGAGCTGCGCCTGGGTCTGTTGCGCCTCAGCCGACTGAAGATTGGCTGCCGCCACATCCAGGTCAGCCTTCTGCTCTTCCGGATCGATGCGCGCGAGGAGTTGCCCCGCCTTCACGGACTGCCCGACCTCCACCAGCCGCTCGATGATCTTGCCGCTGACGCGGAAGGACAGATCGGTCTGGACACGGGCGCGGACATCTCCGGTGATTGCGCCACCTTGGACCAACGGCTCAGGCTTGGCGACGACAACGCCGACCTGCCGTGGGGTTGGCTCAGTCGGTCCGCGCTCATCGCTGCATGATCCGAGACCGATGGCGCATACGATCGCTGTGGCGACCAGAATGGTTCTCATAGTTGACCTCTTGCTCTCAACGGCAGCTCCTATATAATTGACTGACGCATTAGTCAATGAAACTTTGTGCCGCAGGAACGAGGGCGTGCGCAACACGGGAGGCGAGGCAAATGGCAGCTCAGAATCAGAAGAAGATCACGCGCGCGGAACAGAAAGCGCTGCGGCCCATCCAGATCCTGGATGCCGCCTTCGAGGAGTTCGTGAGAAGCGGTTTCACCGGCACGCGCGTCGAAGACATCGCCGACAGGGTCGGCGTCACCAAGGGTACGGTGTACGTCTACTTCGAGACGAAGGAGAAGCTTTTCGAAGCCATGATCAACCACTTCTCCGTGCCGTTTCAGGAGCTGCTGGGGATCACCGCAAGCCTCAGCGGCAGCGCCACCGACCGGCTGCTTTCCATTCTCGGCCTGCTCTACGACCAAATCGCCGAGGATCGCACGACACGCGAGCTGACGCGGCTCGTCATTGCCGAAGGACACCGGTTCCCCGACCTGATCGACCGCCACCACGATCAGTTCATTGAGCCGATCATCGCCAAGGTCGACGCTCTCATTCTGGAGGGTGTGGCGTCGGGGGAGTTTCGCGAAATTCCGGTGGAATTCTCCGAAATCGTCGTCGCCCCCATCCTGACGACGACAGTTCTGCGGCTGATATTCGACGACCGCCGCGTGCCCACTCCCAACAAGGAGGCCTTCCTGCGGGCCTATTTCGACCTGTTGCTCAACGGCCTGCTTGCCAAGAACTGATCGCCGAATGACGAAAAATACCGCGCAAGGCACGTAGCTTTTCTCAAGTTTTTATGTAAAAACATCGAGTTAGCCATGCCTTCGAAGGTATGACCTCAATTCGTGACGGAAAAAGTGGAACGCAAAGTCAATCTCAAGGATGTCGCGCGCGATGCTGACGTATCGCTGAGCACGGCCTCGCACGCACTGAACGGAACCGCACCGCTGACAATCGAGGTGCGCGAGAGGGTTCTGGATTCGGCAAAACGCCTGGGTTACCTCGACCGCCGGAGGAAGAAGGCAACGATCGCGACCTTACGCGTCCTGCTTCTCGCCATTCCCGACGATGCCGCGCCGGAGAGCGACCTCAACCTGGTGAGCTGGACGATCCTCAACGGCCTTCGCAGGGAGTGCGAGCGCCGCGGCATCAGGATCGTGCCCTTTGTCAGCACCGGCCGTCGCATCGACGGCGCCCAGGTCAGGCAGATCGCCCTCTCCGAGCGCGCCGACGGCATCGTGGTTCTGAACGATGATCAGCCGGAACTCATCCGAAGCCTCGCCTCCCCTGATATGCCCGTCGTCATCGTCAACGGCGAAGACCCGGCCATGCTGGTCGATACGGTCACCCCCGAAAATCGCTTCGGGGCAAGGCTCGGCATCGAGCACCTGCTCGCACTCGGGCATCGCCGCATCCTGCACCTGACCTGGAAGGGCCGCACAACGATCCAGCGCCGATATGACGGCTTTACCGACGCCTATTTCGCCGCCCAGCTTCCCGTACCGGACGACATGATCGTCGAGGCCGAGGGATATGAGCCCAGGCACGGCGAGGCTGCCATCAACACGCTGCTCGACCGCGATCCCACGATGAAAGGGGCGACCGCCGTCTTCTGCGCCGCCGACAACCTGGCGCTCGGCTGCCTGAAGGCATTGGCCGATCGCGACATACGCGTGCCCGGAGCGATCTCCGTCCTGGGCTTCGACGACATCGTCCCCGGCGAATTCAGCCGTCCGCCGCTTTCGACAATCAGCGTTCCCACCGACAGGCTCGGTGCCGCCGCCCTGGCGCTCATCGAACAGAGGCTGATTGCCAACGATCCGCAGCGGCCCGCCCATCGCCTGGAACTCGGATGTCATCTCGTCCTGCGCGGCAGCATCGCGCCGCCGCGCTAGATGTTTGGGTCCCGGGAATTGTGCTGAATCCCTGGTATTTGCCTAAACAAAATTGGAGCGGTTCAGACGAATAGGTGTGAACTTTACTGCCCAGGCAAGGGTGCATGTCACTCAACAATCGACGACCGCTTGAGAGCATGTCCAAGACAAAGACCGAAGCGCGCCGCATGAAACAAGTTCAATGCGACGCGCCTCAGCCGGGAGGAAGACAGTATGGTTCTTCGGCGGCTGCGAGGAGGTCTTTCTCCACGCCAGCACCGTTCATTTCATGCCTGTTCCGGCGATGCCCGTGGTGATGTATTTCTGCAGGAACAGGAAGACGACGGTGACAGGCAGCAGGCTGAGGAACGTCATCGCCAGGATATAGTGCCACTGCACCGAGAACTCGCCCTGGAACGCGTTCAGACCGACCTGCAGGGTGAAATTCTCGCGGCTATTGAGGACGATGAGCGGCCAGAGGAAATCGTTCCACCGCCAGAGCACCGAAAAGATCGCCAGCACCGCGAGAGCCGGTGCCGTCAGCGGCAGGATGATGCGCCAGAAGATGCAGAATTCGCTCGCCGCATCGACGCGCGCCGCCTCTATCAGCTCGTCGGGTATGGTCAGCATATATTGCCGCAGCAGGAAGACGGCGGTCGGAGAGGCGACCGTCGGCAGGATGACGCCCCAGAGATTGTCGGCAAGCCCGACCCCGACGATGACGAGATAGGCCGGCACCATGACGACAGCGAGCGGAATCATCAAAGTCGAAATGATGATGACGAAGACCGTCGTATCACCAGCAAATTTGTATTTCGATAGGGCGAAGGCCGCCATGGCGTTGACGATCAGCGTCAGGAGCGTTGCGACGAAGGTGACGAACACCGAATTCTTGAGGAAGGTCAGGAAGTTGAAGCGCGTCAGCGGATCGGTGTAATTCTGCGTGGCGACCGTCAGCTTCTGCACCGGCGTCATCCCCTTGACGTCGACGCTGACGGGTGGTCCCGGATTTGCGGGGTCGACCATCTGGGCCTTGAGGCCGATGCGGCGGACCATGGCCATTTCACGCTGCTGGCCGTCGACGGTAACCTGCCAGAGGCTGGGCGGCTTGTCGAAGCCGGGCACGGTCTGTTCGACGGCGGCCCGGGGAAGCAGCGTCGGCGGAAACCGGGTGATCTCGGCGGCCGGCTTCAGCGAGGAGAGGCCCGCCCAGAGGACCGGAAGCAACACCACAAAGGTTCCGCCGATCAGCCAGACCCATGACAATATGTCGGTTATATCGATGCGTCCGGCCCGGCGTGTGCGCGTGAAAAAGCTGATCGGGTTCATCTCAGGACTCCATTCGCTTGCCGATGCGCAGCTGTATGAGGGTGAGAACCAGAAGCACCAGCCCCATGAGAACCGATGCCGCGGATGCGAGACCGAAGAGGCGAAGATCGCTGCCGAACGCCATCTGGTAGATATATTGGACGATGAAGCTGTTGGCCGTGCCCGGACCGCCGCCATTGGTCAAAACCCAGGCCTCGTCGAAGATCTGGACGGATTTGATCATCAACAGAATGAACACGACCAGCAGGTTCGGCGCCAGCAGGGGAAGCGTGATCCTAAAAAGCGTGCGGCGTGGCGAGGCGGCATCGATGGAGGCAGCCTCGTAGAGCTCCTTCGGAATGGCCTGGAGGCCGGCCAAGAGGATGAGGGTGTAAAAACCCATATGAAACCAGACCGACACCACGACGACGAAGAAGCGCGACCAGCCGACATCGAGCAGGAAGATTTCAGGGGGAACGCCGATCATCTGGAAGAAGGCGTTCAGCAGCCCGTTGCGATCGAGGAACCATTTCCAGATGAGGCCGATGACGACGGGAGACAGCAAGACGGGATAGAAGAACATCGCCCTGAAGAAACCACGCGCGACGATCGCCCGATTGAGGATCAGCGCCGTGATCAGCGCCACCAGCAATGTGGCGACAACATTGCACGCCACGAACCAGAGCGTGTTCCACACGGCCGTCCAGAACAGCGATTCCTGGCAGGTTCCCGGCTGCAGATAATTGCCGCAGGAAAGCAGCGTGCGGAAATTGTCCAAGCCGACGAAGGGGCGCTCCGACACGAAAAGATTGGTGCCGCCGGTGAAGGCGTAACCAATCGCAATCGCGATCGGAAGGAACGTGAAGATGGCGAACAGAACGAGGTTCGGCGCCAGGAACAGCCATGGCATGCGCTTGCGGCCGAAGATGCGCTCGATCGCATTCATCGGCGCTTCGACCACCCTCATCGCCGCTTCGCCTGCCTGGGACAGCAATACACCTGCCTTGAGCGCCGCCATGTTCAGCGCCTCCCCTGTCCGGGCCGCCGGGCAAAAGCCAGGCCGCTTTCGGGATCGAACAGATGAACCCGCCCCGGCACGGCGTCGATCAGGATGTGATCCCCAGGCGCCGGCGCGAAATGGCCGGCCTCATGAATGATGATCTGCTCGTCCTGTCCTGCAAGTTTGCCATAGACATAGGTCTCGGTGCCGAGGCCCTCGTGATACTGGACGATGAACGGCAGGCCCTGCTCGCTGGAGCGTGAAAAATGCGCGGGCCGGATGCCGGCGAGAACGGCCTGGCCGACAGCAATGCCGGTAGGATCGACGTCGCTGACGATCTTGCCGCCATTGCCGACATCGATGGTGACGCCGCTTTCGTCGATGCCTGATACCTTGCCCTTGATGATGTTCATGCGCGGCGAGCCAAGGAAACCCGCGACGAAGAGATTGCGCGGGCTGTCGAACAGGTCCAGCGGTGCCCCAACCTGCTCGACCCGCCCGGCGCGCAGCACGACGATCTTGTCGGCCATCGTCATCGCCTCGACCTGGTCATGCGTGACGTAGATCATCGTCGTCTTGATGTCGCGGTGGAGCTTGGTGATCTCGGCGCGGGTCTGGACGCGCAGCGCCGCGTCGAGATTGGACAGCGGCTCGTCGAAGAGGAAAATGTCAGGTTCGCGCACGATGGCCCGGCCGATCGCCACGCGCTGGCGCTGGCCGCCCGAAAGCTGCTTCGGACGCCGGTCCAGATAGGGTTCGATCGCCAGCATCCTGGCAGCCTCGGCAATCCGCGCCTCGATCTCGGCGCGTTTGAACTTCAGGTTCTCCAGGCCGAAAGCGAGATTCTTGCGAACGCTCATATGCGGATAGAGCGCGTAGGACTGGAAGACCATCGCGATCTTGCGCTCGGCCGGCGAGAGCGCGCTGACGTCGCGCGCCCCGATCGCGATTGCGCCTGAGGTCACCTCTTCGAGGCCGGCGATGACGCGCAGCAGGGTAGACTTGCCGCATCCCGACGGACCGACGAAGACGACGAACTCGCCGTCCTTGATATCGAGTTCGACGTCATGCAGGACTTTGACCGAGCCATACGACTTGTTGACGTTGGAAAGCTTCAGTTCTGCCATGCCCCACTCCCATCAGGTGCCGCCGTTTCGAAGACGGCGTCGTTTTTGTTCCAGCCTTGCGGCAGCGGTGTCGGCCTTGTGACCCGCACCTCGTTCATCAAGATCCCGGTGACCCCCGCCACGTAGACGGCCGGCATTCCTCCCGGATAGTGCTCAAGACCGATCACCCGGCCGTCCGACCCGCGGGTCCAGGCATTAGCACGGCCGCCGCCATCGGCTTTCGGGGAAAGGTCCGCGTTTGTCGGACGCAGGTCGTAGGACCGCGCAGTGCCGAGTTGCCCAGGCTGCTGGTCCAAGGCGATGCGTGCCAGCGATGCGTTGCCGATGCCGGCCGACGAGGTCGAAATGACTGTGATCGCCCCCTCCATCCGCCCGGTTATGTCCTCGACGATGAGATTTTCGATGGCGCCCGCCGTGCGTTCCGTGACACGGTCGACAACATTGACCGTCAGCGCCTCCCCCGAGCCCCAGAAACCATCGGGGGTCTCGCGGCACTCTACCGCAATTCTCGAAAACCTGACGTTGGATATCCTGCCGCCGTCGCGGGAAAAGACGCCGAGCGCCCTGTTGGAGGAAGAGACGCTGCAATCCTCGAACACGACGTTGGTAACGTCGCCATGCGTTTCCGTGCCGATCTTCAGCGCGCAGCTGAGGCTCTGAACGGAGCAACGGCGGACGAGAATGTTTTCACATCGCCCGATGGCGACACGGTCGGGACCGATGCTCGTCTTCAGGCATATGCCATCGTCGGCCGTCGATATCCGGCAGTCCTCGATGACGGCGCCGCGGCAGGCATCCAGCACGATGCCATCGGTGTTGGGAAGGCGGCGGTCGTTGTCGATGGTCACGTTCGTGACGGCGACATCGGTGCAGTTGACGAAGTGCAACGTCCACATCGGCGAGCGGCTGATATGGATGGAGCTGATCTCGACCTCGTCGCAGCCTTCGAAGACGACGACACGGGGCCGAAATTCGGCCGGGATGAAGGTTCCAACGGTCTCGTCGTCCCCCACAATGAAGCTGTCGCAACCGGCTTCGATGCGACCCGCTCCCGTCAGGCTGATCCGCCGCGCACCGCTCGCGACGATCATGCCACGGTCCGACTTTTCGGCAATCACCGAAACGGTCGTATGCGTGTAGGCGGCATAATCCGGAACGGGACGCAGGATCGCTCCGGCGGCCAGATGAAGGTCGACGCCGGATTTGAGCTGGAGCCCGCGGCAGACATGGATGCCGGCCATGAGCTCCACGCGTCCGCCGCCCGAAGCCGACAAGCCGTCGATGGCCGCCTGCAGGCGGACCGTATCGTCGCCCTCTGCCGGCTCGATCGCGACAAGGGACACGGGGCTCATTGGCGCTCGCCGTTCTCGAGAAAGACTTCCGTCAGGAGCAGCATGGTCAGCGCCTGGCCATAAGGCGTCGGCACGTTGGGGATGCGCCTGTAGAAATCGAGGTCATGGCCCATCGGCGTGCCGTCCGAGACGCCGTGGACCACGCCTTCTTCGTCGATCTGCGCCAACACCGCCGCAAGAGCGCGCTCCGCATGGGCCCTGTCGTCCTTGTCGAGAATGCCGGCATCGATGGCGCGCAATATGCCATAGGCAATGCCTGCCGTGGCTGAGGTTTCCAACGGCGAAGACGGATCGTCCAGAAGCGTGGTGAACATGCCATCTGGCCGCTGGTATGCTTTCAAGGAGCGCACCTGGCTGACGAGGACGTTCGACAGAAAACGCCGGTCCTTCTCGCCGAGCGTCGGAACGAGATCGAAGAGCTCGGGGATGGCGACCGTGATCCAGGCGTTGCCGCGCGCCCAGAACGCATTGGCGAAATTGTGCCGCCCGTTGAAGGTCCAGCCATGATACCAGAGCCCGCTGACCGGATCGGAAAGGTAACGGGTGTGGATCACGAACTGATAGACGGCCTCGTCGATCCATTCACTGCGTTCGCAGAGCACGCCGGCCCGGGCGAGAAACAGGCAGGCCATGAACAGCGTATCGTCCCACAATTCGCCGTCGTTGAGGCGCTCCTTGACGACGTGCTGAAAGCCGCCGTCTTCGGTCTTTGGCAGTTCCTTGACGAGCCATTCGGCCCAGTCCTCGACGAGAGCGCGAAAATCCGGACGGTCGACATGCTGGACGAGGATCGCTAGCGGCAGCATCGGCGCCGTGCTGTTGATCTGGCGCGGCGGCAAGCCGCGTTCGATCTGTCCGGCATACCAGGTCACCAGTTCCTGCAGCGCTTTCTGATCATTGGTGGAAATGGCGCGCCGCAGGAAGCCGTAGAGACCGACGCCGACTTCCCAGTCCCATTCGTCGAACTGGATTCCGGAGGCGGAATTTCCGGTCACGAGACCTTCCTTGATGCCCCTGAGCCGGCTGAAAGCCGTTGCCACGCGATCGATCGTCGTCAGGAGCGCGGCGTTATCGACAGATGTTGTGTTCATGTTGGAGACCTATGTTTCAAGAGTAGAAGGGTCCGTCAGTGCCGGCGCCGGAGGCAGCACTGTCGTGTGTGAGGATCGGGTGCGGCTGATCGTGGGTGAAGGGCCTCGCCTCGCCGCCGATCGAAAGACCGTCGGCATAGGACAGGCAGATCGCCGGGCCACTCGGCGGCGTCAGGGAGAGGCGCCGAAGCCCGGGATCGAAGGAAACCGTCGTCCGGCACAGGCGTTCGGTGAATGCCTTGAAAGCGTCGCCATCGCCGCATCCGACGATACCAGCCCAGCCGCAAAGCGGTCCGTGGGAGCGTGCCTCGCGGCCGGCGGTCGGGCCGTCGGTGATCAGCTCCAGCCCGTTCGACGCCCAGAGGGCGGAAAATCCCCTGCCCGATCGCGCGATGAGCCACTTGTCTTCGATGATGAGATCGTCCAGGCCGTCGCGGCCGATATAGGCGTGCGTCCATGCATGGCGTGCGTCGCTTGTGTCCTCGACCAGCAGGGCGACGTCGCAATGCTGGGCAACGCGCGGCAGGATGCCATTGCCGGCCCAATAGGATGGCCTTTGATTGCCCCAGGGATCGTCCTCGCCGGGATGGTTGATCCACAGCCTCGCCATCGGGTGGCCGGCCAGCCGGATGTCGAGGACATGTTGCTGATGCCCCTTCTGGCCGGTCTTATGATCGACGACCGTCGAAAGCTGCGCCGCCTCGTTCTTGAACAGCACGAGTTTTCCGCTCTCGAGGCCCTGGCTGTAACGCGCCTCGACGCTTCTTGCGCGCGAGAGCGCGGCAAGCTCGGCCAGATCGGCGGGCGGCTCGTAGCCGCCGGCGCAGAACATGGTCAATGCCGCAACGCCGTTGTTCAACCAACCGGTTCCAAAGGCGACCTGGGCGAAGGGCGCAAGCTCGGTCAGCGGGCCGGCACGCAACTCCTTGTCGTAAGCGCGCCCCTGCGATCCGGCCGGAACGCCTGCGAGCGAATGCAGGGCGATCATGCGGAAGATGAGATCGATCTGGGCGCGGGCGCGCGCTGACATCGCCATCTCGGCCCAGCGCTCCAGTGCCAGCAGGCCAATGAAGTCGATCGGGTAATAGGCCGCCGAGTTCCACTCCGCCAATCCATGGGCTTCGACGCTGTCGAACCAGCGCCCGAGCCGCTCGCCGGCGATTTCCGCCTGCTGCCGCCCCGTCCGGCCCGAGGCTGAAAACACCTCGTCGGGCAGAAGAAGTCCCGCCAGCAGCTGGCTCGTGTGAAAGCAGAGCACATGGTTCTCACTCCAGAACCACATCGCGTCGTTGCCCGGCTCGTCGACCCAGTAACGGTAGGAACGAACGGAATGCCGAATGCGAGCGACCACGGCATCGGACATCCGGTCGGCATAGGCACCGAGTAGCCACAAGAGCGGCACCATGATGAAATCCGAGCAATCCTCCCGCGCATCGATGGAGGCGAGTGTCGCGTCGATGATGCGATCGAAGCTTTCCTGGTCGTGGTGACCGGTTTCCATCATCGCAATGAGGCGCCCGACGCGGTTTGCGCCGAAGCGGGCGCTGTATTCGAGCGCCTGCCGCTTGCGGGCGGCGAGCGATGCCTCTGATGGCAACGGTGAAATGCTGCTCATGAAGGCAGCATCGATGACGCGGGTGACCGAGCCCGTGCCGGAGCCGATCGTCATGTGGACGCCGTGATAACCGTCCGCAATGCCGCAGACATCGTCGGCCGTGAGGCTGCTCTGATGGGCGCGCAGCGTCAATCGTGAGTGCGCGAGAACGGGCCGTTCGTGACCATGGCCGATGACCTTGATCTCGACAGGCAAGTCGCGTTCGGGCGCGGTGCCGAATATGATCTCCAGCGGCTGATTGACGAAGACGTCGCGGGCCGGGCGGACGCCACGGGCAAGGGCCTCCAGCTCGCGGACCTCATTCTGATCCAGCGATACGGGCAACAATACGCAGAGTGGCTCCTCGTCCAGCATCTCGAGCTCGAAAAACCACGTCGTGTCGCGCTCGGCCAGGTCTTCGGTGTGAACGAGAATCTGGTTGTCGCCAGTTTCAAGGGACAGGCTTATGTCGGTCGCGCTCTCGAGATTGCGCTTGAAGGGTTCGAAGCGCACCACCTCCTGCCCGTTGACCCATATGCGAACGCCGCCGCAGGTCTTCAGTCTGAGATTTAGCGTTCGCGCAGTCTCCGTCCTGAACGTGCCCTTCAGCCATCGCCTGAGATGCGTCGGCACATGCCAGAAGCCGGTGAACTCGACGCGGCGGTTCGAGCCGGGAAGATTGAGGCTTTCGGTCGGCCAGGAGGTGTCGGGCGAGAGCGGCCGCCCCACCATGGTGGACCAGAAGGCCTTGCGGCAGGGCAGGTCGCCGACATCGACGAAACCGTTGACGAAACGATAGTTCACGCGGTCTTCGGCCGGCGCGGGCTCGCCGGGAAAATAGCTGGCGATGAGGCCGGAAACGGCCCATGCCGTGATCGTTTGCCTCTCAGCCACGCTGTATGCTGGCGCCATATCGTCCGGCTGCTTCATGCATTCCGTTTTCACAGACCGCCTCCTCCGCAATCCTATGAAAATATTTTCATTAGGTTTTTGTGCGCGCTATTTTTGCATATTGCTCAAAAACATCGCTATTGCCGCAGAAAATAGCTTGACGGAACGAATGTCAAGTATATGAAATTGATTTATCGATGGCCGAGGCCGCGATTGATGAAAATGTTTTCATGGGAGGATGAAAATGAAAACCTATCTTTCAGGTGCCTTCGCAGTGGCGCTGGCTACCGCTTCTTTCGCATGGTCCGGCGCGGCCATGGCGGAAACCAAGACAATCACCTTTCTGTTCACCGACGACGACCAGGCTTACGTCGAGCGGATGGAAGCGCTCAGCAAGGAATTCGAGACGGCGCATCCAGACATCAAGGTCAATTTCGTCTCTTCGGGCTATGATGCGGTCGCCAAGCAGCTGCCGGTACAGCTTGCCGTCGGCGAAGGCCCTGACATCGCCAAGATCACCGACTGGCAGCTTGCCCCTTATTACCTCGACATGCGTCCCTACATGAAGGACCCGGATGGCTTCGCCAAGCTGCACGGCGACAGCCTGAACACACTTCGCTTCCCCGGCGTCAACGATCCGCAGTCGATCAACGGCTATATCGCGTCGCAGACCTTCAACCTGCCCTTCGTCAACAAGACGCTGTTCGAACAGGCCGGCGAACCGCTTCCGAAGCCCACCGCCACGCTGAAGGACATCGTCGAAGCCTCGGCGCGTGTTGCCAAGGCGACCGGCGCTCAGATCCCCTTCACGATGGATCGCTCGGGCCATCGCTTTTCCGGCGCGGCATTCTCCTACGGCTCGAACTACGTTAAGGACGGCAAGTTTTTCTTCCCCGACGATGCCGCCAAGCGCTATGTCACGGATCTCTACGGCTGGACGAAGGACGGCTCCTTCCCGAAGGAAATGTGGGGTGCTGCCGGCGGAACCCAGTACAAGAACATGGGTGACGAGTTCGTCAACGGCAACGTCGTGACCTATCTCGCCGGCAACTGGATGGTCAATCCGTTCCAGAAGAAGATCGGCGACGCCTTCGACTGGACGGCGATCAGCGCGCCGTGCGGCGATGCCGGCTGCTATGCGATGCCGGGTGGCACCGCGATCGTCGGCTTCAAGCGCACCAAGTCTCCGGAGGCCGTTGCCGCGTTCATCGAATTCCTTGGCTCTGAAAAGGTCCAGCGTGAAATCGCTGAAAACTACGTCATCCTGACGGGCGCCGACATCAAGGACCCGCAATACAAGCTCGAGAGCAAGAATGCCAAGGAGGCGATGGCCGTCTTCCTCGGAAGCCGCAATAGCGTGCCGCAGGCAGCCCGGGACCTGGAACGTCTCAAGGGATCCTCCGCCATCTATCAGCTCATCGTTCAGAGGATGAGCCAGCTGATCGTCGGCGAACTCTCCCTCGACGAGACCTTCAAGGCAATGAGTGCCGACGTCGACAAGGTCAACGAGGCGCTCGCCGCCAAGTAACCGGTCACGCGTTGTCCCGCACAATGCGCGCATGCTGCAGCCACGGCCTCGCAACAGGGCCGTGGCTTTTTCGTTTCGTGCATGGCGCCTCCGCTGGCGAAGGCGTCGTGACATCCGGTTCGGGAGAGGCTATAGGCGTTGTCAGCCTTCGCCGGCTCGCGGGCGCCATGGTCAACTCACACATGCCGGCAACCCGGTTACGTCCGGCGACCCAGCGACTGTCTACCTTATAGAGGTGCATTTCCATGCCGATGGGCTCCGAGCATCCGCTGCGAAGGGAACTTCACAACGAGCTCCACGCGCGGCCGTCGCTTTACTTCGATGGCGACACGGATGTGTGGCACGTCGCCATCGTCGGAGAAAATGCCCCTCCTCAGATACCGAATTCCCTGCCGGGGCTGGAGGATGTCTCCACGACCCGCGAGGGCAACCACGGCATCGGCCGCATCGGCGACGGCCGGCTGAAGTGGGAGGCGCATACCGAGTTCCTCACCCTGACCTTCGTCGTTCCCGCGTCGGCCGAACCCGGCAGCAATCCGCCTGAAGCCTTTCAGGCCTGCTGCCGCCAGATCAACGGGAAGATCATCGCGGCCGTTCGCGTGCTGGTGCGGGACGAGAAGGACGGGCAGCGTCCGGAAAAACCGAGGCTCGACTATGTCGCCTCTCAGGTCGGCGGCGGCGACGCGGAAGTGCATTCGAACTTCCGGCTGACCGATAGCGGTTTCGTCGAATTTCTGTTCTTCAACCGCAACCTCAATGCCTATCGCACCGGCCGCATGGTCAGGCGTTTCCTGGAGATCGAGACATACCGGATGATGGCGCTGCTGGCGTTGCCGATGGCCCGCGAGACGGTCTCGAAGCTCTCCGTCTTCGACCGACGCCTCGACCTGCTGATCGCGCATATGCAGAGTGCGATCAAGGTCGACAAGGCACTGCTTTCCGAGGTGACCAGGCTCTCTTCGGACGTTCTCAACTTCTCGGCGCTCGCCCGCCACCGCTTCGGCGCGACGAAAGCCTATGCCGAAATTGTCGCGAGCAGAGTGTCGGAGCTTCGTGAGGAACGTGTCGAACAGCGCCAGCGGCTCGGCACCTTTATCGATCGGCGCTTTCAACCAGCCGTCCGCTCGGTCGAAGCCGCCGAACGCCGCCTCGATGAACTGGCCGAACGCGTCAGCCTTGCCGGAGACCTCCTTAGAACCACCGTGCAGGTTCAGCTCGAAGATCAGAACGCATCGTTGTTGACGTCGATGGAAGAACGGGCTCGCATCCAGGTGCATATCCAGCAGGCGGTCGAAGGCTTCTCCGTCATCGCCATCACCTATTACACCGTCGGCCTGGCGAAGATCTGCCTCGAAAGTATTTCCGAACTGGGTGTCGATCCCCACGTGGCGAAGCTCGCCGTTCTCGGCGCCATCCCGCTCGTGCTCTTTGCCGTCTGGACAGCGGTTCGTCACGTTCGCAAGAGCATTGCCGGCCACTCCGCCGGTCCGGCATCCGGAAGCCACTGAAGCGACGCCAGACATTCGCTCACCGCCGCCCTTTCGAGGCGGCGGCGTTTGCTTGCCTGCATCCGAACGTCAGGATGCCATCGCGTAGTGGCGATGTTCCGCCGCCCGGCCGCTGCCCGTCCTGAACCGCCGCAGCAGCTCGGCGAGGCTTTCGGTTTCATGTGTCAGGCTCTGGGCGGCCGCCGTGGTCTCTTCGACCATTGCGGCGTTCTGCTGCGTCACCTTGTCCATCTGGTCGCCGGCGGCCGAGACCTCGCGCAGGCTCGTCGCCTGCTCGCGGGCGGAAACGGCGATCTCGGCCACGGTCGCATTCATGGCGGTGACCTGCTCGACGATCTGTTCGAGCGAGAGGCCGGATTCACCCACCAGCTGGACGCCGGTCTTGACCTGCGCCGAGGAGGTGGAGATCAGCTGCTTGATCTCCCTTGCCGCGTTGGCGGAGCGCTGGGCGAGCTCGCGGACTTCCTGGGCGACGACGGCAAAGCCCTTGCCTGCCTCGCCGGCGCGCGCCGCTTCCACGCCGGCGTTCAGCGCCAGCAGGTTGGTCTGGAAGGCGATCTCGTCGATGACGCTGATGATGTTGCCGATCTTCGACGACGAATTTTGAATTTCCGTCATCGCGTCGATGGCGCGGGCAACGATCTCGCCGCCCTTTTCGGCATTGGTGCGGGCCGTTGCCACGACACCCTGCGCGCGGCTTGCGCCCTCCGCCGTTCCGTTGACGCCGCGGGTCACGTCACCCAGCGCCGCGACGGTCTCCTCCAGCGAGGCTGCCTGCTGCTCGGTGCGGCGGGCGAGATCGTTGGACGCCGTGGAGATTTCCGCAAGGCCGGACCGGATGGTGGCGACGGCGCGAATGACCGAGTCGACCGCCTCTTCGAGGCTCGCGACCGAATTGTTGAAATGATCCCGGATCCTCACATAGCGATGGTCGACTTCGCCGACGCGGACGGTGAGATCGCCCTTGGAAAGCGCGTCCAACCCGACGGAAATCTGGCGGAAGGCATGCTCCATCACCTGCGCATCGCTGAGCCGCTCGGCCTCCTGGCGGAGCCGCTCTTCCTCGGCGGCAAGACGAGCGCGTTCGGCATTGGCTTCCGCGATCAGCTTGGCGCGCCCCGTTTCCTGGAAAACCTTCAGCGAACGCGCCATGGCCCCCAGTTCGTGGCGGTGCTCAACGCCCGTTATCACGATCCCTTCCTCGCCGCGGGCAAGCTGCTCCATGGACTGCGCCATGTTACGGACCGCAGAGGAAATCAGCCGGCCGACGAAATAGGAAAGGACGAGACCGATCACGATCAACAGCCCGCTGATGACCAGCGTCGTGCTGGTCGCAGAGGCAACCGTCGCGTCTACAGAACCGTCCAGCGTCTTCTGCGCGCCCGTGACGGTGGCCTGCAGGTCCTTGAAGCCGCCTGATATTTTCGGAGCGAGCACGCTGAGCTGCGTCTGGCGAATATTGCCGGAGGCCTGCAAGACGTCCTTCATGTCGCCGAGACGGGCGGTGTAGTTCTGCATGAGCTGGCCGGCGCCCATCAGGCGCTTCTTCTGCAGTTCGTTCTTCGCGGCCTTGGCGGCGGCTTCGTTGAGCGTGACCGCTTCGGCGAGTGCCGCCTGCGCGGTGTCATAGGCCGCAAAATCGTTGGAATGCACGAAGCGCTCGGAGAAATAGAGGCTGCGGTTCAAAGCCTCCAGCGTCGCCGCCGTCATCTGCAACAGGGCCACATCGTTCTGGCGCCAGGCGCTGCGCACGACGTCGTTGAGCGCGATGCTGGTCCAGGGGCCGAATTCGGTGACCTTGGAAATCAAGGCGTCACGCCTGGCCTGAAGGGAGACGATCTGTTCGAAAGCCTTGCCGTAGGCGGCAATGTCTTGGCGGATCGCCGCAAGGCCGGACTGCAGGTCCTTGTTACCGGCAAAACGCGGGTCGTCGGCGTCGAACGCTTTCACACCGGCGCGGAAGCGGTCGACGACATCCTGCGTCGGCGTGGAGCGGAAGGCTTCCGCCGACATCTGAATCTCGTTCAGCTGGTCGCTGTAGTCCGAGATGGCGAGACTTTGACCAGCCGTGGCGCGATAGGACGCGAAGATGGAGGCGAGCCCGTTCATGCCCGAGATCGCGCTGACCGTGAGCAGGCTCATCAACAGGATCAGCGGCACGAAGCCGGAGGTGATCTGCGCGCGAATGCCGAATTTATTCCAGATATGCAACATCATAGTCCTCTTATGCTCACTGGCTCTTCGGCAGATAGGTGGCAATGTTCTCAGGTGTGACGAGTTCGAAGGGAACGTTGTTTTCGCGCGGCACCTTCTCTTTGCGAATAAGCTTGACGGCGGCATCGACAGCGGCAGCGCCCTGCCCGACGGCGCTCTGGAGAATGGTGACGTCGAGATCGCCGGCCACCATCGCGGCGAGCGCGTCGTCGGTCGCATCGACGCCGGCGACGACGACATCCTTCATCGGCATGCCGGCTTTCTTCATGGCCCGGATCGCGCCGAGCGCCATCTCGTCATTATTGGCGATGACCGCATCGAACTTGACGCCGGCCGACAGCCATTCCTGCATCTGCTGGTCGGCATAATCGCGCGACCAATAGGCGGCCTGCCGCTCGACGATCTGAAGGCCCTTGCAGTCCGGCGTGGCGATGACGTCGGAGATGTCCTGGGTGCGGGCGCGGGCCGCCGCGTGGAAGGGTTCGCCCATCAGCACGACGACGCGGCCTTTGCCTTTGAGGAGCGCGCAGACCTGCTTGGTCTCCAGCGTTCCGGACTCCTTCTCGTTGGAGGCGACCACCACCTGATTGTCCGGCAGGTCCAACAGGTTGGAAGGAACGTTGTTGATATAGATCAGTGGAATACCGGCATCTGCCGCCATCTTGGTCATTTGCGGCCCGAGGTCGCCATCGGAGACCGCAAGGATGATCGCGTCGACCTTGTCGGCAATGAGCTTCTGCACCTGCTGCTTCTGGACTTCGTTGTCGCCCTTGGCATTCTCGGTGACGAGCTTGAGGCCGGATATCGTCTGCCCATGCGAGACGACGCCGTTCAGAAGCACCGTTCTGAATTTGTCGAGATCGGACATCGAAACCCCGATCGTCTGGGCATGGGCAGCAGAGATCGATATCGCCAAGGCGATGGATGCAAGCGTGGCCGTTTTCATGAATTCCCCTGCACAATTCGTATATGAAATGCGTTATTTCAAATTTTGGTTAAATTTTACTTTTCGGCCGGAAGCAAAAGTTAAGCGCGAGGCTATGATTGCGACGGCACGAGCGCCTTCTTGGGCGGCAACCGAGCGGACTTGAAGGGCATCACAACAAACTTGATGCGATGCGCTTAAATCTTTGTTTTTTAACTATTAGCGTCCACCAAAGCCGGAGCTGACGGTGATACCCTTGTAGATCACCCTCTGCAGCACAATGGCCAGGACGACGCCCGGCAGCATGGAGATCGTCGCACCCGCCATGATGTAGTTCCACGCGGTGCCTTGCTGTGTCTGGAACAGGGTGAGCCCGAGCGGCAGCGTGGCTTTTTCAACGCCGCTGGTGGCGATCAGCGGCCAGAGGAAGCTCTTCCACTGCGCGATGAAGGTGAACAGCGACAAGAGGCCGATGGCCGGCATGGCAAGCGGAACGATGACCGTGACCAGGATGCGCAGGCGCGAAGCCCCGTCCATCATCGCCGCCTCGTCGAGATCCTTGGGAATGCCGAGGATGAACTGTCGCAGCAGAAAGGTGCCGAAGGAGCTGACGGCGACCGGCAGGATCATGCCGTGATAGGTGTTGATCCAGCCGAACTTGCTGACGATGAGAAACAGCGGGATGACCAGCATCACCTGCGGGATCATCAGCGTACTGAGATAGGTGAGCAGCAACCCCTCCCGGCCGGGAAACTTTAGCCGGGCAAAAGCGTAGGCAGACAGGCAGGATACCGCAATCACGATCGCCGTGACGCCGCAGGCGACCACGAAGGAATTCAACAGGAAGGTTCCGAACGGCAGGGAAACCAGGGCTTCGACGAATGTTCCCCAACGATACTCCTCGGGGAAGATGCGGACCGGCACGGCCATCACCTCGGCATTGGAGCGCACCGCGTTCGACACCATCCAGAAGAAGGGGAAGAGGAAAAGCAGCGCGATCAGCGAAAGTGCCGTGTAGCTGACGAAGGCGCCGACGCGCCGCAATATGCGGTGACGATGCTGGGACACGGAATGCGGATGCCGTGAGGTCGGATCAATCGTCATAATGCACCCATTTGCGCTGCATGTGGAATTGCAGGATGGTGAGCGCCATGATCATGACGAACATCACCCAGGCCAATGCGGAGGCATAGCCCATCTGGAAGTTGGTGAAGCCCTTCTGGTAGATGGCGAAACCGAGCGTGGCCGTCGCCGAGCCCGGGCCGCCGCGCGTCATCGCGAATATCTCGTCGAAGACCTGCAGCGAGGTGATCGCCGTCATCACGGTGCCAAAGAAGATGGTCGGCGATATGAGCGGCAGGCGGATGCGCCAGAAGCGCTGCCAGGCATTGGCACCGTCGATCGTCGCCGCCTCGAGGTAATGCTTCGGCACGAGGTCGAGCGCGGCGTTGAACATCACAACGTTGTAGCCGACATTCGCCCACAGGGTGACGAGCACGACCGCCTGCATGGCCCAGCTCGAGCTCAACAGGAAATTCGGCAGACCGAGGCCGAGCGCGCGGATGATGCTGTCGGCCAGCCCGTCCGGCGTGAAGATCAGCAGCCATACCACCGATGCGGCGATGGTGGGCGTGAAGGTCGGCAGGAAGAAGATCACCCGGAAGATCGCCTTGCCGCGCTTCAGGCTCGATATCCAGACCGCGAGCGTCAGCGAGACGATTATATTCAGCGCCAGATACTCGACGGCGAAGAACAGCGTGTTGCTCAATACGGTGTAGAAGGCCGGATCGACAGTGAAGAGCCTGATATAATTCTGAAAGCCGACGAAGGATGGCGTCGAGATCAGCTGCCAATTGGTAAAGCTGAGCGCCAGCGACGCCAGGATCGGCAGCGCCATGAAGACCATGAAGCCGAGGAAGCTCGGCAGCAGGAACAGCATGGCTGTCTGCGTCTCCGGCTTCAGGAAGCGCCGTGGCTGACCGGGCTGCAAGGGAACTGCGGCAACAGCGCTTTGCGACATGTCTTCCTCCATGCGCGGCAGGACCTGCCGCAGCGCGAGCTGGCGCATGACCCGAAAATCGGAATCGATTTTCCGATAGGATCATGCGCAGATTTCAAAGCGACCGCGCGTCCTGTCGGACGCGCTGGCTCTATTGCTGTGCAAGGCTCTGGATAGACTCCATCGTCTGCTTGGCATCGGCGCTGCCGGCGAAAGCCGGCGGGAAATACTGGTTGAACAGGTTTTCCACCGCCGCCCAGTTGTTGGTGATCACGTAGGGCACGGAGTGCGCCAGGGAATAGTCGATGGCCTCGCCGCCATTGGTGATGTCCTTGGCCGCCACCTTGTACCAGGCGGATTGCGACGCCGTGCGCGCCGGCAGGGCACGGCCCTGCTCAGCGAGATAGGATAAGGCTTCAGGGCTGGTCAGCACCTGGATCGCCTTCCAGGCAGCATCCTTGTTCTTGCTCGTCGTGGCGATGCCGAAACCGGAGCCTGCGGTGACGGCGGAAAGTTCGCCCTCATCGCGCGGCAGGGTGGTGAGGCCGATCTTGAACTTGGCCTGATCCTTCATGCCGATGATCGACCAGGGGCCGTCGATATACATGGCGACATTGCCCGAATTGAACCGCCCCTGGATGACATCACCGGGATCTGCGCCACCCGAGGGAACCAGCGGCGCGATCTTATCCTTGGCGGCGAAACCGACCACTCTCTCGGCGGCGGCAACTGCACTCGCACTGGTCAAGTCAAGCTCGCCGGCATCGTTGACGTATTTATCGCCCCAGGCCGCGGCCAGGACCGAATAGTTGGTCGGGGTGATACCGAAGCCATACTTGCCGTCCTTCGTCAGCTTCTTGGCGGCATCGGTGAACTCGGCAAGCGTCCAGCCCGGCTTCGGCAGCGGAACGCCGGCGGCTTCGAGCGCGTCCTGGTTATAATAGATGACCCACGGACCGACATCGTAGGGCAGGCCGTAAAGCTGCTTTTCGACGGACATGCCGCCAATGATCGAGGGGGTAAAGGCGCCGACGTCGAATTTGTCAGCCTCGATCCGGTCATTCAGGGGCTCGAGCAGCGAATAGAAGTTCGGCATGCGCAGCGACTGCATGGAAACGATGTCGGCGAGTTGGCCCGATGCCGCCAGCACCGGCAGCCTCGTCCAATAATCGACCCAGCCCGTCGTCGTCAGCGTCACCTTGATGTCGGGATACTTGGCGGTCACCATCTCTGCCAGGTGTTGCCAGCTCTTGGTGTCGGTTTCGGAGCCGGTCCACATCTGCCAGGTCAGGTTGACCTGTTCGGCCGATGCGGCAGTGGCAAAAAGACTGCTGCCGATAGCGGCAAGCAAAAGCGTTTTCTGCAGAACCTTCATGGGTTTCTCCTCCCTCCATGAACGCAAAGGACACGCGAGTGCGATCGAGCTCACGCCTTCAGGACGATCTCGATCACCGGCACGGTAACGTCCGGGCGCCGGACCGGCAGTTCGAGCGTGATCATGCCTTCCGGCACCGTCACGCCGATATTGGAATCCACATCCTTGGCATGGCTCAGCCAGTGCACCTCGCTGGCGTCGTGCAGGAACTGCGCATAGGCGATCCTGTCGGCGAGACCTTCGATGTGGATGTGGCGGTAAGGCCAATTGTAGACGTGCAGATAAAGGCGGTTACCGCGCTGGGTATAACGGCAGCCAGCCGGCACCGGATAGCGGGAGGGCCCTGCCCCATAGATGGAACGTCCGTTGACGGCCATCCAGTTCTGATAGACCTCGAGCGCGCTGATGGCGCGCGCATCGAGCGTGCCCCGGCCGGTCGGGCCGACATTCATCAGCAGGTTGCCGCCGAGCGCGACGGAATCGATCAGCAGCTGGATGATCTGTTCCGGGCTCTTCCAGGTATCTTCGTCGCGGTGATAACCCCAGGAGCCGCTGAAGGTGTGGCAGGCTTCCCAGAGTACCCCCTGGCTGGCGATGGCGGGTGCGACCCGCGGCGTATATTGCTCCGGCGTCGTGACGTCAGGCAGGTTGCCGGGCGGCAGGTCGAGGCGGTTGTTGACAATGATCTCAGGCTGCAGCTCGCGCACCAGATCAACCAGGCGCTCGCTCTCCCAGTCGGCGCGCCCCTTGCCGGGCAGGCCGCGATATTCGCGCCCGGGATAGCTGAAATCGAACCAGATGATGTCGATGCGGCCGAAGCCGGTCAGAAGCTCGCGCACCTGTTCGCGCATATAGGCAGCGTAGTTGGCTATGTTTCTGCCAGCGTTCAGCGCCTTGGCGTCGGGATGGTTGCGTAGCGGATGGTGAACGTCGATCGGGAAATCGGGATGGTGCCAGTCAAGCAGCGAATAGTAGAAGCCGATCTTCAGCCCTTCGGCGCGGAAGGCGTCGACCAGCGGCGTCAGCAGATCTTTGCCACAGGGCGTGTTCGTCGCCTTGTAGTCCGTCACCTTGCTGTCCCAGAGGCAGAAACCCTCGTGGTGCTTGGTCGTCACCACGACATATTTCATGCCGGCAAGACGCGCCCGGCGAGCCCATTCCTTGGGATCGTAGAGATCGGGATCGAAATTGTCGAAATAGCGCTGGTAGTGGTCGTCGGTCAGCTCTTCGCGGTTCTTCAACCACTCGTGCCGGGCTCCCAAGGCATAGAGGCCCCAATGGATGAACATGCCCAGGCGATCCTGGCTGAACCAGGCGTGTTTGCCCGCCCCTCCTGATGCCGGATTTTCCGGCTGGCGTTCCGAACTCATGACAGGTTTCTCCTCCCTGTTTTCCGGTTGAACGTCATATCGAACCGGTTCGGCAAATGATCATCTCGCCTGATCCTATATCTGTCAAGCCGAAATTCGCGATCACAAGATCAGAAAAGCAAACCCTGCAAAACAACTGATTTGAAGCATGCATGTTGCGCCGACCAATAAAATCGGACATAACAAGACATTAGAACCGGTTCGATAGCTATGACCACCATACGAGATGTCGCGCGCCTTGCGGGGGTTTCAATCTCGACCGTCTCGCTGGCGCTCAATAGCCCGAAGCGGGTCGGCGCCGAGACGCTTGACCGCATCCAGCAGGCGATAAAATCGACCGGTTACCGCATCGACCCGGTGGCCCAGACGCTGGCGCGCGGACGCAGTTCGCTGATCGGTTTCGTTTCGGCCAATCTCGGAAACATGTTCTTCGGCGACATCCGGCGAGAGATCGAGCACCAGGCGCTCGACCACGGCTATTTCGTCCTCATCGCCGACTCCTCCGGCAGGGCCGATCTCGAACGGGCGCTGCTGGAGCGGCTGGAGGCGCAGAAGATCGCCGGCATTGCGCTGGCGGCAAATGGGCGGGGCGAGGAGTACGCCACATTCCTGCGCGACTTCAAAACTCCGATCGTGATGTTCGACCAGAAAGTGGAGGGCGCCGAGCGCGATTTTGTCGGCTCCGACAATCCGCTGACCACCACCATCCTGACGGAACATCTGCTGCAGCTCGGCCACAGGCGCATCGGCTTCATCTCCGGGCCGAGCGGCCTGCACACTGCCGACGAGCGCCTGAAGGGCTTCATGAACACGATGGCCGGCGCCGGTGTGGACATCGATCCTTCGCTGGTGGTCGAAGGCGGCTACACCAGGACCGGCGGCCATGCACAGGCGATGCGGCTCTTGACCCGCCGCGACCGGCCGACCGCCATCATCGGCGCCAACAATATGACAGGCCTCGCAGCACTTCAGGTGATGCAGGAGATGGGTTTCCGCTGCCCTGACGACGTGTCGCTAGCGATGGTCGACGACGTGCCCTGGAGCAATGTCATCACGCCCCGCATCACCATGGTGGTGCAGGATGCGCAGAAGCTCGGGGAATTGGCGGCGCAGCGTCTGCTGGCTAGAATAGCAAGCCCGGAGGGCGCCGCCGCACCGCCGCAGGATTTCATCCTGACGCCGAGATTCGTGCGCGGGGAATCGACCAGGCGGCTGTGAGTGCTTCCACCGGTCCTCACGCATATGCCAAAGCCGCGTCGAGAGATGTAAGCGCAGTGCCGGATTTTCACTGGCCGGCCGTTATGCATTGAAAGTCGGAAAAATTTGTCATACATGTGTGATGAATTGTGAATTTCGCAATGCCGCGTTTGAACGGCATGCGGATCAAAGCCGATGCGGGGGCGTGCGTGGCTATGCAGATGAAGGATCGCAGCAAAGGCTCCGGGTCGCTGGTCTCACAGGTCGGCGAAAGCCTCCGGCAAGCCATATTGAGCGGCCAGTATTCGGCCGGCGACAAGCTTCCGAGTGAGCATGAACTGACCGAAACGCACAGCGTCAGCCGCACCGTCGTGCGCGAGGCCGTGGCCGCGCTTCGCTCCGACGGGCTTGTCGAGGTGCGTCAGGGAGCGGGTATCTTCGTCCTCGGCGCCGATCCGGTTCTCTCCGCTGGGAAAGCCGACAAGGCCCGCGTTGTTTCCGATCTGGAAGTGCTCGAGATCAGAACGCCTGTCGAAATCGAAGCCGCCGGTCTTGCGGCCTTGCGCCGCTCGCCCGCGCAGGAGGAGGCGATTTTCGAATGCCACCGGAAAATCCTCCTGTGCATCGAGAGCGATCACTCCATTCGCGAGGCGGATCTGGAACTCCATGCCGCCATCGCCGAAGCCACGAACAATCCGCTCTTCCGGCAGTTCCTGGAGTCCCAGGGCTCGGCGATCATCCCGCAGTCGCGGCTGGTCCCTGAAACAAGGACAGCCGAGCAGACCGCCTACCGAAAGCTGATACACAGGGAGCACGAAGCGATCGTCATCGCCATCTCCGACAGGGACGATCAGGCTGCCCGCAACGCCATGCGTGAGCACCTGGTCGGCAGCCAGGCAAGGTACCGCAACCTGCTGAAGGATCTGCGAAGCTTTACGAGCTGATAGTTGATCCCGGAACTGTCTGGAAGCGTCCGCAGCGATTGGCGCGAATTGTCCGCTATTTGTCCGGTGCGCGCATTTTCTCGTGCCATCAAATTGCCGAATATGGCTTCATGATCAACCGCCATGGAGCAAAAAATGTCCGGCCACGATACTGTCCTTCTCGTTATCGACGCCCAAGAGTCTTTCAGACAACGCGATTACTGGGATGAAAACCTGGCATCCGCCTACATCGATCGTCAGCAGGCTCTGATCGACGGCGCGGAAGCCGATGGAATACCCATCATCCAGATCTTCCATGTCGATGAAAACGGGCCGTTTTCGGAAGCATCCGGATTCGTCAGCACACTCGCCCCGCTCAGGATCACTCCCAAGGCGACGTTCAGGAAGGGGCGCCACAGCGCCCTGGTCGGTTCCGGTCTCGACGTGTGGCTGACCGAGAACGGCGTCCGTCGTATCCTCGTCTCCGGCATTCGCACGGAACAGTGCTGCGAGACCACCACCCGACACGCCTCCGATCTCGGCTATCAGGTCGACTATGTCGGCGAAGCGACCCTGACCTTCCCGATGACCGACGCAACGGGACGCACTTGGAGCGCAAGGGAAATCCGGGACCGGACCGAACTGGTCCTCTCAGGCCGTTTCGCTCGGATCGCGACCGTCGAACAGGCATTGGCGGGGCGCGAAAAGTCACTCGCCGCATGACGGACGCCGCGCAGCCCTTCGATATCCCGGTCTTCGTCGTCGTGCCGCCGCGCGTGCTGCTGCTCGACGTCGCCGGCCCGATCGAAGTGCTGCGCAAGGCGAACCTCGAACAGCGCACAGTCCGCTTTACCGTCACCTATATCGGCCCATCAGCGACGGTCGGCAGTTCGATCGGTCTTGCCGTTACGGGTGTCGTCGCATTGCCGGAACGCTTGCCCGATAGCGCGCTTGTCGTCATTGCCGGCAGCGCCGACGCCCCGATGGCAAACAGTCGTCCGTGGGACAAACAGGAACGCGCTGACCAGGCTGCCATTATCGCATGGCTGAAGCGCGCCATCCGTCCGGGAATTCGACTGGCTTCGATCTGCTCGGGCGCATTGCTCGCTGCCGAGGCCGGAATGCTCGACGGTCGCGAATGCACCACCCATCACGGCTGTATGGAAGATCTGATCAGGCTCGCGCCCACCGCGCGCGTCCGGGACAACCGGCTCTATGTCGAGGACGGAGACCGCCTCACGAGTGCCGGCATCACCGCCGGCATAGACCTCATGTTGCATATCGTCGCCGAAGCGGTGGGGCATGCCTGCGCGCTTGCGGTGGCGCGATATCTTGTCGTCTATCTCAGGCGCGGCGGCTCGGATCCGCAGCTTTCGCCCTGGCTTGAAGGTCGCAACCATATTCACCCGGTCATTCACCGTGCACAGGATGCGGTGGTCGCCAACCCCACTCAGGACTGGTCGGTGGCGTCCCTCGCCCGCCTCAGCGGCGCCAGCCCGCGCAACCTTTCACGGCTGTTCAACGAGCAGACGGGCATGAGCGTTACGGATTTCGTCAACCGCATGCGCGTGGCTCTTGCCCGCGAGATGCTCTCTGGTTCGCGGCTGGACATGGAGGCCGTCGCGATGCGCGCCGGCTTCGGCTCGGCGCGGCAGCTCCGCCGCGCCTGGAACCGTTTGAATGACGGCCCGCCGAGCGCGGCGCGGGCAAGGCTGCCCGCAGGTTCATAGGCTGCTCACCACCGGTCACCAGATCGCGATGACGGTCGCGGACATATTCTCTCCCAATTTTCACGTTGAAGCGCTTGCCACGACGGGGGATGCATGGATGGAATTCCACGGGCTGCTTACCCATCCGTGACTGAAAGCTAGTTGAAAGCTTCGACGTCATAGGAAGGGGCAGCATCGTGGAGGAGACACGGTCAAAGTGGCGAGACGACGATGCTAGCAAACCACAGGAGGAGATTTCCATGCGTTCTTCACGCAGCCTTTTTCACACCGTCGCTTTTTCGACGCTTCTCGCCGCAGCATCTTTGGCTACCAGCGCCGCACATGCGGCCGATAAGATCACCATCATGGTCGGCGGTTATGAGAAGCAGATCTATCTGCCCGCCAAGCTTGCCGAATCGCTGGGATACTTCAAGGACGAGGGTCTCGACGTCGAACTGCTGAATGAAGCTGCCGGCGTCGATGCCGAAAACCAGCTTCTGGCCGGCGCCGTCCAGGGCGTGGTCGGCTTCTACGACCATTGTGTGGACCTGCAGGCCAAAGGCAAATTCGTCGAATCCATCGTCCAGTTCAGCCAGGCGCCGGGCGAAGTCGAGATGGTTTCGAGCAAGCACCCTGACATCAAGTCGCCGGCCGACTTCAAGGGCAAGAGCCTCGGCGTCACTGGTCTCGGCTCGTCCACGAACTTCCTGACCCTCTTCATGGCCTCGAAGGCCGGCCTGAAGCCCGGCGACGTCGTGACGGTCCCGGTCGGCGCCGGCGGCACCTTCATCGCCGCCATGCAACAGGATCAGATCCAGGCCGGCATGACGACAGAGCCGACGATCTCGCGCATGATCAAGACCGGCGAGGCGAGCGTGCTTGTCGACATGCGCACGGTCGAGTCGACCCGTCAGGCGCTCGGTGGCACCTATCCGGCCGCCTCACTCTACATGGAAGCCTCCTGGGTCGACGCACACAAGGAAGAGGCGCAGAAGCTCGCCAACGCCTTCGTCAAGACGCTGCGCTACATCAACACGCATTCAGCTGCCGAGATCGCGGACAAGATGCCGAAAGACTTCTACGTCGGCGACAAGGACGGTTACATCAAGGCTCTCGACGACGGCAAGGGCATGTTCACACCGGATGGCGTCATGCCGGAAGACGGTCCGAAGACCGTGCTTGCCGTGCTCTCGGAGTTCTCCAAGAACGTCAAGGGCAAGCAGATCGACCTTTCCAAGACCTATACGACGGAGTTCGTCAAGAACGTCAAGTAAGGCGTCGCGTCGCTTCCGGTCCCAACCGGAAGCGGCCTCCCGATCGATCCATGGGCATTGCGTGCACGCGCCCAAAGCACGCCTCAGGTATCATCATGCAACATGACAAGAACCAGATCCCGGCGATCGAGCTGATCAACGTCAGCCGCCGCTTCGTCTCGCCGACCGGCAAGTCCCTTACGGCCTTGCGCGATTTCAACATGACGGTCGCCCGCGGGGAGTTCGTCGCCGTCGTCGGCCCTACCGGCTGCGGTAAATCGACGACGCTCAATCTTGTGACGGGTCTCGCACGCCCGAGCGCCGGTGAAGTCCGGCTGATGGGCGGGCCGATCACCGGCATTGACCCGCGTGTCGGCTTCGCGTTCCAGACCGACGCACTCTTTCCCTGGAAGAACGTGATCGACAACGTCATGGCCGGCCCGCTGTTTCGGGGCAAGTCGCGCACTGAAGCGGAAAAGAGCGCACGCGACTGGCTGGCCCGCGTCGGCCTTTCGAAATTTCTCCATCACTATCCCCACCAGCTTTCTGGCGGTATGCGCAAGCGCGTCTCCCTGGCCCAGACATTCATCAACGAGCCGGAAATCCTGCTGATGGACGAGCCGTTTTCGGCTCTCGACGTGCAGACCCGCACGGTCATGCATGAAGAGCTCTTGAAACTGTGGGCGGAGCGCAAGGCCTCGGTGGTGTTCGTGACCCACGACCTCGAAGAGGCTGTCGCCCTCGCCGACAAGGTCTACGTCCTGACCGCCGGCCCTGCGACGGTAAAGTCGGTCTATACGATCGATCTCCCCCGCCCGCGCGTCGTGTCGGAAATCCGCTACGAGCAGAGCTTCATCGACTATTGCAAGACGATCTGGGAGGACCTGCGCGAGGAGGTCGAGACCAGCTACCGCCGCGCAAGCGAAGCGGCCTGAGGGAGGATATCATGGCACACACCACACTTGAGGCCGGTTCGGCCACCATGTTTCGGCCGGGCACGTCGGACACAGAAATCGAGGCATCGGCGCTGAAGGCAATGCGCCGGCGCAAGACGCTGGTGCGCTTCTGGCAGATCGCCATCCTGGTCTTCGTGATCGGCATGTGGGAGCTGTCTTCCAACATGCAGTGGATCGATCCGTTCTTCTATTCGAGCCCAAGCGGCGTCGTTCAGCGCCTCTACGAATGGGCAACCGAGGGCACCACGGAAGGTTCTCTCTGGTATAATCTATGGGTGACGATGGAGGAGGCCCTGATCGGCTTCTTCGCGGGATCGATCACCGGCGTCTTCGTCGGCATCGGTCTTGGCCGCAACCGCTTCCTGTCGGACATTTTCTCCGTCTACATCAAGGCGATCAACTCGATACCGCGCGTCGTTCTCGCCCCCATCTTCATCATGATCATGGGTCTCGGCCTGCCCTCCAAGGTTGCACTCGCCTTCATCATGGTGTTCTTCGTGGTGTTTGCAAACGCCTTCCAGGGCGTGCGCGAGGCCGACCGCAATATGATCGCCAACGCCCGCATTCTCGGCGCCTCGGATTGGCAGGTCACCCGCACCGTGGTCATCCCATCGGCGATGAGCTGGATCTTCGCCAGTCTGCACGTGTCCTTCGGTTTCGCGATCATCGGCGCAATCGTCGGCGAATTCGTCGGCGCCCGCTTCGGTATCGGCCAGCTCATCTCGATCGCCAAGGGGACGTTCGACGCGGCCGGCATGTTCGCGGCAATCCTCCTCGTCATGGTCGTCACGCTTTTTGCCGAATACATCATGACATTGATCGAGAACCGCCTGGCGAAATGGCGTCCGCAGCAGCACCTCGATACCCAGTGATCAAATCGACCTCCTCCCAAGGCAGATCGAACTGAAGGCCGGGCGCGATGCCCGGCCTTCTTTTCATTTGATGCACTTAGGTCTAAGCGAGCGGCAGCCGCACCGTCACGACGAGCCCACCGCCTTCCGCGTCATCGAGCGAGACTGAACCTCCAGCGCCTTCGACGACCTCCCGAACGATCGCTAGCCCCAGACCACTCCCCTCGGCTTCAGTCCCCATGATCCGGTAGAAGCGTTCGAAAACCTGTTCGCGCTCCCCGCTCGGAATACCCGGCCCGTTGTCCTCGACGGTCACGACGGCGTTGCCGTCCGCCTGCCCGACGGCGACGGTCACCCGTCCGTTCGGGCGGGTATAGCGGATCGCATTGTCTATGAGGTTGACCAACATCTCGCGCAACATCGTCGCGTCGCCGTCGACAATGACCGGGCGGACGGCTTCCAGGCCGACGTCGATGTTGCGCTTGAGCGCCTCTTCAGCATGCGCTTCCAGGATCTCGCGGGCAGCCTTCGTAAGGTCGGTCGCATCGCTCCGGGGGCGCCGGCTTCCGGGCTCGGCCCGCGATAAGGTGAGGAGCTGGCTGGCAAGACGCGAAATCTGTTTCGTGCTGGTGCGAAGGGCGAAAAGCGCCTCGTCGCGGCGAGCAGCATCGGCTTCGCGGGCCGCCACGCTCGCCTGCGTCGAAATCAGCGCCAGGGGGGTTCGCAGTTGATGCGCCGCATTCGATACGAACCGTCGCTGCGCGGCCATCTGGTTCTGGACGCGCTCCATGTAGTCGTTCAGGGCGTGAACGAGCGGCTGCAGCTCGCTCTGCACCATCTCCGGCGGCAGCGGATCGAGACGGTTGCGCCCGCGCTGGCGCAGGGCGTCCCGCAGCCTCAGCGCAGGAGCCAGGCCACGCTGCAGGCCGAGGATGGTCACCAGGCTTGCGACGAAGACGAGCACGAACTGCTTCGAAAAATCTGAGAGCCACAATTGCCTTCGCATCGCATACTGGCTGTTATGCGTAACGGCGACGGTCACGGAGATCGCGCCGTCATCGGGAAGGCCGACGACAGGATGGTCGAGCATCATGACGCGAACATCGGCACCGTGGAACGTGCGATCCTCACCGGTGCGCTGGACGGCCGGCAACGGCAGGTCGGGAAAGCCGCTGACCAGACTGCCCCATGCGGTAATCACCTGATAAGATACACGGTCGCCGAAGCCCGTATCAAACATCTCCAGCGCGGAAGGCGGCACGTCCACCTGAACATTGCCGCCCTCGTCGACACGGACGGCTTCGGCAATGACGCGCGCCGACGCCAGAAGTGTTCGATCCGTCACCAGCTTTGCTGTGGCGTCAGCCGTCCAGAAGCTGTCGTAAAGATTGAAACCGATCGCGCCGAACAGGGTCAGCAGCACCCAGCAGAGCAACTGCACCCTCAGGCTCTGGCTGAGCCGCGCGATCGTCGCGCCCACCTTGGTGACGAGGCTACTGGACATGTCTGAGGAGATAGCCAAGCCCGCGCAACGTGGCAATCTGAACCGAACTGCCCTCGAGCTTCTTTCGCAGCCTGTGGACGTAGATTTCGATGGCGCTCGGATCCGCCTCGTCGTCGAAACCGAACACGCTTTCGGAAAGGGCGGCTTTCGAGACGGTGTTGCCAAGCTTCATGACGAGTTGCTCAAGCACGGCATATTCACGCGGCGTCAGTTGCAGCGGCTCGCCTGCGACGAAAAACTGCCGCGTCCCGCCGGAGAAGCGCAGGTTGCCGACGGTAATCTCGGATGATGCCCGGTCCTGGCCGCGGCGGACCACCGCACGAATCCTCGCTTCGAGCTCGGCGATTTCGAAGGGTTTGGCGAGATAGTCGTCGGCGCCGCTGTCAAGCCCTGCAACACGGCCGTCCAGGCTCGCATTCGCGGTCAAGATGATGACCGGCAGCTTGTTTCCGGACTGCCGCAATCGCTTCAACAGCGTCAATCCGTCAAGCTTGGGCAGCGCCAGGTCGAGGATCATCGCCGAATACTCCGCCACCTTGAGCATATGCTCCGCGTCCTCGCCGTCATGGGCAATGTCGATAGCGTATTGCGCCTGTCGCAGGGCTTTACCCAGCCAGGCCGCCAGATCCTTGTTGTCCTCCACCACAAGCAGTCTCATCTGACCTTCCTAGCACGTGCAAACGGTCTGACAAGCGTGACACAGTTTCCACCGCTGATACCTGGCCTCTGTTCCCGACCGAAGCAGAAGGAGATGGTATCACCTGCGATCGGTCTCCGCGTCGTCAAGACGAACGCTGACAGGAACGGAAGTTTTCAGGCGCCCATGAGCCCTCCCGGAATCGCCTTCGACCGCAACCGGGACGTCCTGGTCTCCAGCACCCGACGCCTCGATTCCCCAGATTTCGATCTGGGTCAGCGCCGGATAGGGCGAGGCGTCCTCGGCCTTGATCAGCCTGTGCAGTTCCACCCATTCGACGATGCAGGGCTCTATCAGAAAGGCTTGAGCGACGCCCGATTTCACCAACGGAAAACAGGAGGTCTTGCCGTTCGAGAAGGTGACGCTGGCCTTTTCCCACCAGGAATCATGCGGAAAGTCGGCCCGGAGATAGAAAACGATCTCGTCGATCCTGACCGGCCGGCCGAATTCCACCGTTAGCGCCGCGTGAGGATCGCGATTGATGCCCCAGCTCGTATAGGGCCAGAAGCCGTGATCATCGTTGGCCTTTTCGCCGTCGATCGCGTTACGCGCGGCAAAGACCGCTTCGCCCCGGGTTTCGACATTGGCGCGCGCATGCGGAAACAGCGTCCGATTGGCGTGATCGTCCCAGGGGTTGAGAGCGAGATTGCGCCGGTGAATGATCTCGTCCGGCCGCGTGCTTCGCGCTGATAGCCGGTGGATATCGCCCCTGAAGGCATTCGGGGAATAGGGCTTGCGTTTGTCGCCGAAGGGCACAGCGAGCGAATAGGCGCATTCCTTCATATAGACCAGGCCGGGTTGGATCGCGCCATCAAGGGAGAGGAAGACATGTCCGGGCTCGGAGACCTCCACGACCACGCGATCGCCTTCGCGATAGCTCTGGCGATAGACCAGGAACGTCTCGTCCCGGCCTGCGGAACTGGCCAGCACTGCCCCATCGGCATCCACGATCTTCAGCGTCAATTCCATGCTCGTCCTCCCCAGAGCATGATGCCGAAAAGTGTGAGCGATTTTCGGACGACATCATGCTCTAACTCTTTAATTTAGAACAGGATTCAGATTTTAGGCCGACCCGGCCTAAAATCATCCTGTTCTAGACGATCCGCAATCTCAGGAGCCTGCCGGCAAACGGCAGGCGCAGCCGATAGATTTTCTCGGGCCAGGCCGATCTCAGCCGGGCGTCGTCCACGACGATTTCATCAATTTCGATCTCGCCGGTGCCATCGACGAAAATTCTGCCGAGGTCGGCCAGATCGATCCTATCGGGGCCGACAGTCGGCACCACGCATGTCATCAGAGACAGGACCGCCGGCTTGCCCCCGTCATAGGTGTCGACGATCTCGACGTGGCGGCCGCGCAGCAGGGAAACGACGCGCCGGTAGCTGTGCAGCTGCGCCTCGGGGGAATAGGCGCCTGATATATCGAGCGATATGCGCGCGCTCCGTTCGTCAAACTCGACCTCGACATCGCGCGCGCCAAAGGCTTCGCCGGCCGACTGCATGACGCCTGCGAATGTCGGCAGGTTGTGGAAAGCCGACTGCATCGTCCATATCTCGTAGCGCCGCGCCGAAAAGGTCTTTGCGGTATAGGTCTCGACGCCGACATCGATCAGGAACGGATGTCCGTTCTTGTAAAGCGTGACACTTCCGACATCGTTATGATTGTGGCCCTCGCCATTGTTGCCGCCCTTGACGGCAAGCGAAAACTGCCGGTCGCGGGCGATGAACAGGCCGATGCCGGGATAGAAGATATCGCGCCCGGATGCAGGAGGTGGCTCGGCGGCGGCGGGGATTGCAGGGCCGACCAGCAGTTCCTGCACGCGATACCAGAGGTTCCATTCCCCGGGCAGGTGCGGATTGTCGGAAGCGGCCCTGTCGGATGCAGCGAACTCAGCCAGCATCTCAGAGCCGACCGCCTGTCCGAACAGGTATTCCCGCGCGCTGCAGGGTTCGACCACCGCGGAGGAATCCGCGAAGTTGAAATAGTAGCGGCCGGCCACATGCATATGGGCAATATATTCGGCCATGTTGCGGATCTTCGGCTGCTGCCAGACCCCGGCGAACAGGCCGGGCGCCACGGCATCCAGGATGGTCAACGCGCCATGCAGGCAGAGTGCGGCGTGGCGGTAGTAGAGCACGCCCTCCTCGCAGGCCCCGTCCTCGGCATAGTCCTTCAGGAAGGCGTCGAGGCTGCCGAGCGCCTTTCTGACGACGGCGTGACGCGTGGGCTGATCGGTTTTCAGGGAGAAGACCGTCAACAGGACGTTCTGGCTTATCCACGCCGTCCAGTTGTTCATCCGCTCCTGACCGCGGCCCATCCACCAGAAATGCCGGCCGAGATAGGGCGAAAGGATGCGGGTTTCGATCTCGCGTTCCACGCGTGCCGTAATCTCGGGGCTGATGCCGTCGAGCTCGTCGCGAAGCAATGCAACGATGGTGGCAAGCAGCGCCGCCGTTTCGGCGGCGAAGAGATCGACGACAGGCTGCGAATTGTCGGGAAGCGGCAGGCGCGCGCCGCTTCGTTCATAGGCGTTATGCGCCGGAAGCTGCCACCCGCTCTCCTCCGCAATCAGGAAGATGCCGTCGACGACCTTCGGCAGGAACCGCGCCTTGCCTTCGATGAGTTCGCCGAGCACCAGATTGTTGAGCATCCGCCGCCGCGTGAAATAAAGCTCCTCGAAGCGCGCGCGGTTGCCCGTTGCGGTGAACTCCCGGTAATCCGAAGCCGCAATCAGCGGCAAGGCGCGCGCAAGCGTCTCTTCGGCCTCGCGAATGATCAGATCCCGTACCGCTTGCGGCACAGCGCTCCATCTGGCGCGATCGGAGCAGACCGCCCCGGGCGTGAAATCGCCCAGCACATCCGGCAGCTCCCCTGAAATCTCGCTGAGCATGTCTCTCCCCGTACCGGAAAAGCATCGATGGGCGTTTGGTCTGCATGCTCACCTATCATATGTATTTTGCGCTTTCCATAAAATTCGTATGACCTATTCAGAACTTGTTTGACCAATACCGGATATGTGCTATGTCGTTGCTGGAGGAAGAGGAGGCATCGGTGTCCCTATCGAATTCGGTCATCGCGACGGATGGCGCCATGGCAACCTCCGGTCGGAAGGTCGCGGTCCTGTCCAAGCGCCAGCGCAGGATCCGCAACGCGATCGTCGCCTATTCCTTCATCGCGCCGAACTTCATCGGCTTTGCCGTCTTCACGCTCGGCCCGATCCTGTTCGCCTTCGTGCTTGCCTTCATGCATTGGGACGGTTCGAATGCGATCACCTTCGCCGGCCTCGACAATTTCTGGCGGCTCTTCGATGACAAGGCTTTTATCGCGGCGTTCTGGAACACGGTCATCTATACGGTCGCTTCCGTGCCGGCGACGCTCATATGCGCGCTTGGCCTTGCCGTACTTCTCAACCAGAAGATCGCGGGGCGCGATTTCTTCCGCACAGCGATGTTCTTCCCCTATGTCGCCTCGCTGGTGGCCGTCGCGGTCGTCTGGAACATGATCTTCAATCCCGAGATGGGACCGGTGAACATGATCCTCTACACGCTCGGCCTCGATCCCAAGAACATGCCGGGATGGGCGGCCGATCGCCACTGGGCGATGGTGACGGTGATCCTCTTCGGCATCTGGAAGAACATGGGCTATTACATGGTCATCTATCTGGCCGGCCTGCAGGGCATCAATTCGGAGCTCTATGAGGCCGCCGATCTCGATGGCGCCAATTCCTGGCAGAAGTTCATCCATGTCACGGTGCCGCAGCTCGGGCCGACGACCTTCTTCGTCACCGTCATGCTGACGATCCAGTCCTTCAAGGTGTTCGACCAGATCTACATGATCACCCAGGGCGGACCCGGCACCTCGACGCTCGTCCTCGTCTACCACATCTATAACGAGGCCTTCATTTCCTGGGATCTCGGCTATTCCAGCATGGTTGCGCTCGTTCTGTTCTTCCTCGTGCTCGCCGTCACCGTCTTCCAGTTCCGGCGCCAGAGGGAGGATGGTGAATGAGGATCGCAGGACGCAAGGTGACCCTCAAATCGGTCGCGATCTACGCCATCGTCATCGCCGTCACGCTCATCATGCTGATGCCCTTCGCCTGGATGCTCTCGGCATCCCTGAAGCTCAGCCGCGACGTCTTCGCCTTCCCGATCGAGTGGATACCGTCCGAGCCGCAATGGCATAACTACGTCGATATCTGGACGAAGATCCCGCTTGCGCTCTTCATCTACAACACCTCGAAGCTGACGATCATCGTCACGCTGCTGCAACTTTTGACCTCCAGCTTTGCCGCCTACGCCTTCGCCAAGCTGAATTTCCCCTACAAGAACACCCTGTTCCTCGGCTACATCGCCACCATCGCCATGCCCTGGCAGGTCTATATGGTGCCGCAATTCCTGCTGATGCGCGAATTCGGCCTCAACAACACCCATCTGGCACTGATCTGCCTGCAGGCTTTCACCGCCTTCGGCGTCTTCCTGATGCGGCAGTTCTACATGTCGATCCCGACCGAGCTCTGCGAGGCGGCCCGCATCGACGGCATGAACGAGTACCAGATCTGGGCGCGCATCATGCTGCCGCTGTCGAAGCCCGCGCTCTCGACACTGACGATCTTCACCTTCGTCACCACCTGGAACGATTTTCTCGGGCCGATGATCTACCTGACCAAGACCGAGCTGAAGACCGTCCAGATCGGCCTTCGCATGTTCATCTCGCAATATTCGGCCGAATACGGGCTCATCATGGCGGCCTCTGTCGTCGCCCTCATTCCGGTTCTCGTCGTCTTCCTCTCTCTCCAGCGCTTCTTCGTCGAGGGTATCGCCTCGACCGGACTGAAGGGTTAAATCCATGAACGCCGTCTCGTCCGTCGCCCCGCAGCCGATCACCGACCAGGAGGTCAAAGCCGCGCTCGATCTTGCCGTCGGGCAGATCAGGCGCAACCTTCCCGCCTTCACCCATGCCTCGCAGAACCATTCAAGCGTCGGAAATTTCTATCCCGCGGTGGCGAACGACCAATGGACCGCGGGTTTCTGGCCCGGAGAGCTGTGGCTCGCTTTCGAGCACAGCGGCGAGGCGGTTTTCCGCGATGCCGCGCAGATCCAGGTCCAATCGTTCCTGCATCGGATCGTGAACCGCATCGAGACGGATCATCACGACATGGGCTTTCTCTATTCGCCCTCCTGCATCGCCGCCTGGAAGCTTGTCGGAGATGAGGATGGCCGCAGGGCCGCCATCCTGGCAGCCGACCAGTTGATCGAGCGTTTCCAACCCGTCGGCCAGTTCATCCAGGCCTGGGGCCGCAAGGGGGTGGCGGAAGAATACCGCTACATCATCGACTGCTTGCTGAACCTGCCGCTTCTCTACTGGGCGAGCCGCGAGACCGGCGATCCGAAATATCGCGAGATCGCTCTCATTCACGCCCGCACCACGCTCGCCAATTCGGTTCGGCCGGACGATTCCACCTATCACACCTTCTACATGGACCCGGTCACGGGAGCGCCGGTGCGCGGCGCCACCAAGCAAGGTTACAGGGACGACAGCGCCTGGGCGCGCGGACAGGCCTGGGCCATCTCGGGAATGGCGCTCTCCTATCGCTATGAGCGGATCGAGGAATACCGCCAAACCTTCGACCGGCTGCTCGCCTTCTATCTCAACCGGCTGCCGGCCGACATGGTGCCCTATTGGGATCTCGTCTTTTCGGACGGCGACGGCGAGCCGCGCGACAGCTCGTCGGCGTCGATCACCGCCTGCGGCCTTCTGGAAATGGCCGATCTCGTCGAGCCGGAACCGGCCGCACGCTATCGCACCCTGGCGCGCCGCATGATGAAGAGCCTTGCCGATCACTACGCGGTCAAGGACCCAGCCGTCTCCAACGGCCTGGTGCTGCACGCCACCTATTCGAAGAAATCGCCCTTCAACACCTGCCGCGGCGAGGGTGTCGATGAATGCGTCTCCTGGGGAGATTATTATTACATGGAAGCTTTGACGCGCCTTTCGCGCAGCTGGTCTTCCTATTGGTGAATTCAGGAGGACCCGATGGCCAGCATTTCGCTTAAAGAGCTGAACAAATCCTACGGCGCGCTCACCGTCGTCCACGACATCGACCTCGAAATCGCTGACAAGGAATTCATCATCCTGGTCGGCCCCTCCGGCTGCGGTAAATCGACGACGCTGCGGATGATCGCCGGCCTCGAGGAGATATCGGGAGGAGAGCTCAAGATCGGCGGCGACGTCATGAACGACGTTCCCTCCAAGGATCGGGATATCGCCATGGTTTTCCAGAACTATGCGCTGTACCCGCATATGACCGTCTACAAGAACATGGCTTTCGGTCTGCAGCTGAGGAAGGTGTCGCGCGACTTCATCGATGCCCAGGTGCAGGACGCCGCCAGGATCCTCGACATCTCTCATCTCCTGAACCGCAAGCCGAAGGCGCTTTCGGGCGGGCAGCGCCAGCGCGTCGCGCTCGGCCGTGCGATGGTGCGCAATCCGGCGGTCTTCCTTCTCGACGAGCCGCTTTCCAATCTCGATGCCAAACTGCGCGGCACGATGCGTTCGGAAATCACCAAGCTGCACAAGCGCCTCAACGCCACCTTCATCTACGTCACCCACGACCAGGTGGAGGCCATGACCATGGCGGACCGGATCGTCGTCATGAAGGACGGGCACATCCAGCAGGTGGATACGCCGCAGAACCTCTACGACCGTCCCGTCAACATGTTCGTCGCCGGCTTCATCGGCGCGCCGCAGATGAACATGCTGCCCTCGACCATTTTGCGCCGGGACGACGGCTATATCGCCGTCTTCGACGGCCGGGAACTGCCGCTGCCTGCCCATTTCGACAAGGGCAGGATCGCCCCCTACGAGGGCCGCGAACTGGTGCTTGGCATCCGTCCGGAGAATTTCCACGAGCTGCCGCCGGCCGACATCGCACCGGAGAACCTGGCGCCCCTCAAGGCGGTCGTCGAACTGGCCGAGCCCATGGGCTCGGAAGTGCATCTGAACATGGTGGCAGGCGGGCGCAATCTCATCGCCCGCGTCTCGCCGCGCTACCGGCCTGATATCGGCGAGGAGGCGACGCTGGTCGCCGATATGACCAATGCGCAGCTGTTCGACAAGGAAACGGAACGCTCGATTCTATACTGAGGCGCCTGCGGGAGACGGCTATGCAGTGGTTGCGGGACATGTGGACGAGGGAGGGACCGGGCATTGCGAAGGATGCGCCGAAGAGGACCGGCCTTGCTCTGTTCGCCGAGATCCTCGTCCGCGAATGGTGGGAGATGGTCAAGCTGAACATCCTCTTCATCCTGGCCGGCCTCTTCGTCGTGACGCTGCCGGCAGCCCTCGCCGCCATGGCCCGGGTCTCGGTCGCCTTGGTGGAAGATCGCAACACCTATCTGCTGCGGGACTTCACGGAAGCCTTTCTGCGCTACTTCTGGCGCGCCACCGCCTGGGGCCTGGCGTTGAGCGGCGCGCTTGCAATCGGTATCCATGCGATTGTCACCTATGCCGCCGGCGCACGCGACAATCTGTTGCTGAGCGCACCACTGACGATCGCCCTCGTCGCCACCGCTTTCATCGCGGTCCTCGCCTGCCATCTCATCGTTCTCATGGTGATGCGCGATCTGCCGGCTTCTAGGCTGCTGCGCCTCGCCGCGCTCGCCTCGGTCATCCGCCCGCTCCCGGCGCTAGCCGCGCTCGCCTTCGCCGCCAGCCTGTGGCTGGCGCATATCCTCTTCTATCCGGTTTCGGTGTTCATGCCGGCAACCTTCAATTTTTCACTCGGAATGTTCGCCGTCGCATTCGGCGTCCATCGGGCGGCGGTGACGGTTCTAGACCTGCCAAACGCAACGCAGCCGCACCGCGAACCGCATATACGAGACGCTTCATAAAACAACTGATCCAGAGATGATCCAGGGAAGGAGAACGGGAATGTATTTGGATAAATTCGGGAGGACGATGAGACTTGCCTTGGCAGGTTTCACCTTGGCCGCAACGACGGCCGGCGCAGCGCTTGCCGAGGACGCCGTGACGCTCAAATGGGCTTTGTGGGACTGGGACAAGACCGCCTATTACAAGCCGTTGATCGAGGCCTATCAGGCCAAACACCCCAACGTGAAGTTCGAGCCGATGGACCTCGGCTCGCAGGACTATCAGCAGATGATCTCGACGCAGCTGACCGGCGGCTCCAAGGATATCGACATCGTCACCATCAAGGATGTGCCGGGCTACACCAACCTGGTGCGCGCCGGCAACATCGCCGATCTCAGCAGCTTCGTGAAGGATCAGAAGATCGACCCGGCTCCCTATGGCGGCCTGATCGAGGAACTGACCATCGACGGCAAGGTCTATTCGCTGCCGTTCCGCTCCGACTTCTGGATCGTCTATTACAATAAAGACATATTCGACAAAGCAGGCGTCCCCTACCCTACCAATGACATGACCTGGGCGCAATTCGACGCGACTGCCGAGAAGCTTACCGGCGGCATGGGCACCAACAAGACCTACGGCGCGCTCCTGCATACCTGGCGGTCGACCGTTCAGCTGCCCGGCGTCCTCGACGGAAAACACACGCTGGTCGACGGCGACTACGACTTCCTCAAGCCCTGGTACGATAGGGCGCTCACCCTGCAGAAGGATGGGGCGATTCCCTCCTACGCCTTCCTGAAGACGTCAAACACGCATTATTCGGCGCTCTTCTTCAACGGCACGATCGGCATGCTGCCGATGGGAACCTGGTTCGTCGGCACCCAGATCACCAAGGTGAAATCGGGTGAATCGAAGAGCAAGAACTGGGGCATCGTCAAGTTCCCGCATCCCGACGGCGTCGCGGCCGGGACAACGGCCGCGCAGATCTCCGGGCTGGCGGTCAACGCCAATTCCGACCACAAGGATGCAGCTCTCGATTTCATCAAGTTCGTCACCGGTCCTGAGGGCGCTGATGTCATCGCGTCGACGGGCACCTTCCCCGCGCTCAAGACGGATGACGTCAGCGCCAAGATCGCGGCAACGCCGGGCTTTCCTGAGGATGCGGCCAGCAAGGAGGCGCTGAAGCCGTTGAAAACCTACCTTGAGATGGCGGTCAACCCAAACGCCGCCAAGATCGAGGTGGTGCTCAACCGTGTGCATGACGCGATCATGACCGACAACACCACCGTCGACGACGGGTTGAAGGAAATGACCGAAGGCGTGAAGGCCATCAAGTAGGCCCACGAGATATCGACGGCCGCGGGTTACCATCCGCCCGCGGCCGATCGGGTTTTTCATGAATTTCGAGCTGACAATGATATATGATCCCGCCCGGGCCAATCCGCTTTTCGGCAATCCCCTGAAGACACGCGACGACCTCTCCAAGGCCGTCATCGATCTGTTCGAACCGCTGCTGCCGTATTTTTCCGAAGGCGGCGCTCGTGTGCGCCTCGGTGCAGCCGGCGCGATCTTCGACCGGGCAGCGGCGGACCTGGAAGGATTTGCGCGGCCGCTCTGGGGAATTGTTCCGCTCGCTGCCGGCGGCGGTGCGTTCCCGCATTGGGAGCTCTATCGGCGCGGGCTCGCAAACGGCACCAATCCTGCTCATCCCGAATATTGGGGCGATCTTACCGACCGCAATCAGCGGCTGGTCGAGCTCGCCGCCGTCGGCTTCGCCCTGGCGCTTGTCCCCGAGCATATCTGGGAACCGCTTGACGACAGCGATAAGAAGACGGTCGCTGCCTATCTTCTCAGAGCGCGCGAGCTGGAATTCATCGACAACAACTGGAAATTCTTTCGTGTGCTCATCGATCTCGGGCTGGAACGCGTAAGCGTGGCGTTCGATCACCGGAAAACCCTCGCCTATCTCGAAGAACTGGAAGCTTTCGACCTCGGGGAAGGCTGGTATCGCGACGGACCGGTCCGGCGGGTCGATCATTACATTCCCTTCGCCATGCATTTCTACGGCCTGATCTATGCGGTGCTGGCGCGAGGCGACGAGGCGCGCAAGGACCGCTTCCGGCGTCGCGCCCAGACCTTTGCCGGGGATATCCGCCACTGGTTCGGCCCCGATGGCGCGGCACTTGCCTTCGGCCGCAGCCAGACCTACCGCTTCGCGGCGGGCGGCTTTTGGGGCGCGCTTGCCTTTGCCGGCGTCGAAGCCCTGCCCTGGGCCGAGATCAAGGGCTATTACATGCGCCATATCCGCTGGTGGTCGGCGATGCCGATTGCCGAGCGCGACGGCGTTCTCTCCGTCGGCTACGGCTACCCGAACCTCTTCATGAGCGAGAGCTACAATTCTCCCGGGTCACCCTATTGGGCGCTGAAATTCTTCCTGCCGCTCGCTCTTGCGGGGGATCATCCGTTCTGGACCGCCGAGGAGGCGCCGCAGCCGGAATTTCCGGAGCCGGTCGCTTTGACGCCGGCGGGAATGGTCGCCATGCACACGCCGGGAAACGTGGTTGTGCTCTCCTCGGGGCAGCAGCACGACAAGATGCTCGGCGCAAACGAGAAATATTCGAAATTCGTCTATTCCACGCGCTACGCTTTCAACATCGAAGCCGACGACCGGAATTTCTCCGCCGCAAGCTTCGACGGCATGATCGGTCTCTCAGACGACGGCGTCCATTTCCGCATGCGGGAAACCCTCGAAGAGGCGTTGATAACAGGCGACCTGCTCTATTCGCGCTGGCGCCCCTGGAACGACGTCACCATCGAAACCTGGCTGCTTCCCGAAAACCCGTGGCACATCCGCCTACACCGCATCGCTACGCCGCGCGCCCTCAGCACCATCGAAGGCGGCTTTGCGATCGAACGCGCGGATTTCAATGCCGACCGCTCCGATGCAAGGGATGGCCGGGCTGTCTGGTACGGGCAGACCGACGTCAGCGCTATCGTGGATCTATCGCCCAATCCGAGGGCCGGCCATGCGATGAGCCCGATCCCAAACACCAACCTCATCCACGCCAAGACCCTGCTGCCGCAGCTGCGCGGCGAAATCGGCCCCGGAACCATCGTGCTCGCAACTGCGGCAATGGCCCTGCCCAGTCGCGAGAATTGGGCAAATGCGCTCGATAACCCGCCCGCCAACCCCCGCCTCGACGAGGTGGAGCGGCTCTTTCGAGAGAAAGGCGCGGGGGTGCCGGCATTCGCTCTCGGGACGTAGCTCGGAGGCACTGGCTTCCGGGTTTCAACCGCGAGCCGGACGGTTGATTATCGGGCGGTCAACTCGGAACGATATGCTTCGGCAATGCGCTGCGCCAACTGTGCCATTTGATCGTCAGGTATCTGCAGAACCCCGTACTCCGCCATCAGCGCGTGGTATTGCTGCTCTTCAAGAGGCACACCAGAGGCTAAGGGAACGACATGAAAATGCAGGTGGCTATTGGCTTGCTGGCTGCCGAGCGAAAGCACATAAATTCGTTCGGCGTCGAACACGCTTTTGAGCGCGCGAGACAAAATATGCACATTCTCCTGTAGTCGAAGATATTCATCGGTCGACATGTCTCGCGCCAGATCCTCGAGGTGCTCCCTCGGACAGACAAGGCAATAGCCGGGCAGAGTGGGATACTTGCTCAGGAAGATGATCGTCTCGTCGTCTTCAAAAACGCGATGATGAAAGAAGTCGGGGTCATTCCTGACCAATCCGCAGATAAAGCATGACCTTGTTCCGATGTCGTGCACATAGGCCCTGAGATCAAATGGTCGGCGTTCGTTCATCCTGAACCTCCGTCGTCTCTCGCGCGGCGGTCGCGGACGCCTGAACTATTGCGAAAGCCATTGCCGGAAAAATAACACGCGCCAAAACCGGTGGCCAACCGTAATATTTTCGGATTACTCCAAATAATTATATTTATATCTTCGGTAGAAATAGCAAAACACCCCCTCATCGCAATATTGTTGAACTAAAGTTTAGCAAAGCGTAGTGATGTACTGGCCTTTCATTTTTCAAGGCCAGAGGAGGATGCAATGCCTACCATAATGGTCCATCACAATGTCAAAGACACGAAGCACTGGCTCGCTTCACCCATCCGCAAGCAGGTATTGGAACCGATTGGCGTCACGAACATTCGCACGTTTACAGACCCTCAAACGTCTAATCGCGTTGGTTTGGTCATGGACGTTGCTGATATGGAAAAGTTGATGGCCTTCATGCAGACCAAGGCAGCGGCCGATGCGATGGCGAATGATGGTGTCTTGCCCGAGACCATGGTGTTCCTCGTGCAATCGTAAAACGCCTCTCAACCAAACCTGGAAATGCAACGCGGGAGGATGATATGACGACGTTATTCGTAAGGCACGAGGTCTCCGATTACGCCGCCTGGCGCAAGATATATGATGCGTTTTCGCCGGTGCAGAAGGCCAATGGGGTGACGGCGCAAGCCGTTTATCGAGCCATCGACAATCCGAACGATATTACCGTCACCCACGAGTTTGCCACGCTTGAAGCGGCGCAAACGTTCAGCAAGCTGGACGAGCTGAAGACGGCGATGCGCACGGGAGGCGTGCTCGGCGCGCCGACCGTGTGGTTTACCAACAAAGCATGAAATAGAGCCAACGACCTCCGCCGCTGCAACCGGAGGCCAGGTTGCAGTCGCGCTCGGCACATGACATGGAAGCCGAGCAGTGCGCTCTTGCGCCGATTGCCAACCTTGGTGGCAGTTGCAGGCGAACTGCGCAAATTTGTCCGAACTCCTATTGTCCGTTCCTGATGTCGCGCAGAAGATCCAGGCCGCGCTGGTATTTTTCCGTTTTCTTGCCAGCTTGTTCGGCCTGCCGGAGATTATCTTCGAGATCGGCCCGTTTGACGGGCAAGGCCAGCGGGTTTGATGCCGCACGTCTGACGAAGTCGTCATCCGGCTCGTCCGGCCGCCTTGTCAGAGCATTCACCGCCGAGATGATCGCCGGCGGAAAGCCTTCTTCCCTCAGCCTGTCGAGCGTCCAGCCGCTTCCCTTCTCGACGACGTCATGAAGATAGGCGACCGTTCGCGTCTCGTCACCGGAAACCAGAAGGGCTACCCGCTGGCAGTGCTCGAAGAACGGCCGGCCGGTTTTGTCCGCCTTACCTTCATGGGCCGTAAGAGCAATCTGGATGGCATGGTCGAGATGCTGCATGGCGATCACGGTCCCTCGGTCTTCCTGATCTTCCGTCGGGAAGGCTTTTCGCCCGTCGTCATCTCGATGCCAGGGACGGGAGCCACGGCGGCCTGGACAGGCCTCGCCGGCCGCCGATCGAGATCGCCGCTCTCACCGGCGCCTTGAAGCAGCGCTGCATCATCCCTATCGTCTTCATCGAGCAGGTTCTGCAGCGTCTCATGCTCATCCTCGCCGGCAAGTTCGTCGCAGGCTTGAAGCCAATGGCGCTCGTCGGCGCCATCCGGGCGGCCCTCGGCCTCCCAGATCTCGTAGGCACGGCGACGGATCTGCTCGTGCTTGTCTATAGCCATGATCGCCTCCAGGGGCATTTGATGAGCCATCCGAGGAACGGGCCCAGTCGCTTTCACGGCGTGTTGACGGTTGGAAGAAAATCCTCCACCTGTTTGCGCTTGCCCTTCGAAAGCGTCTCCACCCGTTCCTTCCAGAACCGCTCGGCCTCGGGTGGATCCTCATCCCATTGGCGAACATCGGTGATGTTGTCGTCGATCATGGACCGACGGTGGCCGCCAAGGCTGAGATATTCTTTCGCAAGCTTCAGGCTTGGGGTTTCAGTGCCGCTATCGCGATCTGATGTCGAACTCACGTTGCGCCGGGCATTTTCCAATGCTCGCTTGCGATCGGTCTCGGCTCGCTCCGTATCGGCGGAACGAGCGTCATCTGTCCCGCTCTCGGGCGGCACGTTGGATCTGGAAGTCATCATGGATCACCTCTCGATGTTGTGATCCAATAACCTTTGCAAGCAGTGAGAGTTCCGCGTGGGTTGCGATTGATTTGAGCGGGCGATCGAGCCGCACCGTCCGGGCGGCAATCAATGAACGGCCATACTCACCATTCGATAGGGGTGCACGGCCTCGAATTGCGAGATCATCGCCGTCGCCTGCTGAAATACGAGCTCGGCATTTTCTGGATCGTCACGGGCGAGTTCATCGGCATTGACGCGGATCGCTTCGGCCATGTTGTTGGAAAGTGCGGCGAAATGCGTATTGCCTTCGACATAGGCCTCACGCGCCGTGTCCTCCAGCGTTCGAGCGATATCGACGAGGATTTCCTCGCGTTCCTCGATACTGAGGTCTTTGATTATATTGGTCTTCTCTTCCATGTCACTCACTCCAAAAGACGTGGGACGCTGCTCGAGCTCATTAAGCCTCGATCATCAAAGAGTTGGGAACGCCGAAATCCGGATTCAAGTTCAGTATAGCTCGAACTCGCCTCCGGTACGGCGCCATCGCCTTCATCATTCGAACGCGGGAGCCGATTTTCTGTTCCCTGACAGGCGTTGGCACTCACGGGCAGGGAGTGCTAATTTTTCTTTCATCCCTCTTGAATTGCAAAGCCGTCGAACCAAATCATTCTCGCACGGCTCGCGGCTCGCGCGCTGCGCACCCGCCCGGATTGGTCATCCGGTCCGGCTAGGGAACAACGTCATCATTGTTTGTCGATGGAGGAAGACATGTCGTTCCGACCGCTTCATGACCGCATTCTCGTCCGCCGGGTCGATTCAGAGGAAAAGACCAAGGGCGGCATCATCATTCCCGATACCGCCAAGGAGAAACCGCAGGAAGGCGAGGTCATCGCCGTCGGCCCCGGCGCACGCAACGACGCCGGCCAGATACAGGCGCTCGACGTCAAGGCCGGCGATCGCATCCTATTCGGCAAATGGTCCGGTACCGAGATCAAGATCAACGGCGAAGACCTGCTGATCATGAAGGAAAGCGACGTGATGGGCATCATCGAAGCCCAGGGCGAAAAGAAGCAGGCCGCATGAGATCCCTGCGGACATCAGTCAATGCAGGGCAGGAGCGCATCAGCTTTTCATGGAAACGCAGAACCGCTCCAAGCTTTTATTTCTGACGCAATTCCGAACGGAAAAACCGCTACGCACTTTTCCTGGAATTGCTCTGGCTGCCTATGAAGGAGTGAGGACATGGCTGCTAAAGAAATCAAATTCAGCACCGAAGCCCGCGAGAAGATGTTGCGTGGCGTCGACATCCTGGCCAACGCCGTGAAGGCGACCCTCGGTCCGAAGGGCCGCAACGTCGTGATCGACAAGTCGTTCGGCGCCCCGCGCATCACCAAGGACGGGGTTTCGGTCGCCAAGGAAATCGAACTCGAAGACAAGTTCGAGAATATGGGCGCCCAGATGGTCCGCGAAGTTGCTTCGAAGACCAGCGACATTGCCGGCGACGGCACCACCACCGCAACGGTGCTGGCCCAGGCGATCGTCAAGGAGGGCGCCAAGGCAGTTACCTCAGGGATGAACCCGATGGACCTGAAACGCGGCATCGATCTTGCGGTCGCCGCCATCGTCGCGGAACTGAAGGCCAATGCCCGCAAGATCTCAAACAATTCCGAAATCGCCCAGGTCGGCACGATCTCCGCCAATGGCGATGCCGAAATCGGCCGCTTTTTGGCGGAAGCCATGGAAAAGGTCGGCAATGATGGCGTCATCACCGTCGAAGAAGCCAAGACCGCCGAAACCGAACTCGAAGTTGTCGAAGGCATGCAGTTCGATCGCGGCTATCTCAGCCCCTACTTCGTGACTAATGCCGACAAGATGCGGGTGGAGTTCGAAGACCCTTATATCCTCATCCACGAGAAGAAGCTCTCGAACCTGCAGTCTATGCTGCCGGTTCTCGAAGCCGTCGTCCAGTCCAGCAAGCCGCTGCTCATCATCGCTGAAGATGTCGAAGGCGAAGCCCTCGCAACGCTCGTCGTCAACAAACTGCGCGGCGGCCTGAAGATCGCCGCCGTCAAGGCGCCCGGCTTCGGCGACCGCCGCAAGGCCATGCTCGAAGACATCGCCATCCTGACCGCCGGCACCGTCATCTCCGAAGATCTCGGCATCAAGCTCGAATCCGTCACGCTCGACATGCTCGGCCGTGCCAAGAAGGTGTCGATCGAGAAGGAGAACACCACAATCGTCGACGGTTCGGGCGCCAAGACGGACATCGAAGGTCGTGTGGCCCAGATCAAGGCTCAGATCGAAGAAACCACCTCCGACTACGACCGCGAGAAGCTGCAGGAGCGCCTTGCCAAGCTCGCGGGCGGCGTTGCCGTCATCCGCGTCGGCGGCTCGACGGAGGTCGAGGTGAAGGAGAAGAAGGACCGCGTCGACGACGCGCTTCACGCAACCCGCGCGGCGGTCGAGGAAGGCATTCTGCCGGGCGGCGGTGTGGCGCTGCTGCGCGCCGTCAAGGCGCTCGACGCCGTCAAGACCGCCAATGGTGACCAGCGCGTCGGTGTCGACATCGTTCGCCGCGCGGTCGAGGCGCCGGCTCGCCAGATCGCAGAAAACGCCGGCGCGGAAGGCTCGGTCATTGTCGGCAAGCTGCGCGAGAAGAGCGAGTTCTCCTACGGCTGGAACGCTCAGACGGGCGAATATGGCGACCTTTATGCACAGGGCGTCATCGATCCGGCCAAGGTGGTTCGCACCGCGCTGCAGGATGCGGCCTCCATCGCCGGCCTTCTCGTCACGACGGAAGCCATGATCGCCGAGAAGCCCAAGAAGGACGCGCCGCCGCCAATGCCCGCCGGCCCCGGCATGGATTTCTAAGGCGTTTGCCGGCCCGCCGGCCTCGCCGGGCGGGCCTCATCCGAGGGAATAGAGATGGTTCAAACGATCAAAAACCGATCGCAGGTGCCGCTGGACTCCCGCGATCTTGAAACCTGCCAGCGCGTCTTCGACAGGCTCAGCGCCGATTACGGGGTGGCAAGGGACAGCGACGAAGCCGAACGAATGGCGAGCATCGTCATCGAGCTCTACCGACAGGGCGTGCGCGACCCCGATCACCTGCAGTCGATGGTCGAGGCGGCCCGCGGCCTCTTCGAAGCGAGCGAGCGCCCGCCTACTGCTCCGGGAATTTGACCATGGTGCCGCCGCCGGTCGCCTGGTCCGTCGGGAAGACCTCTATCCTGGCGACGTCGACGAAGACGGGAAGCTCGATGGCGTTGGAGATGATCGAGGCGATGTGGGAAGGCTGGATCGGACGGTAGCCGTCATAAAGCAGGGTCCGCGCCTGGTTGCCCGCTATTGCGGTTCGATAAAGCTCCGTCTGGACTCGACCCGGCACCACCTCGGTCACGCGAACCGAGGTCCCGAGCAGGTCGCAGCGCAGATTGTCGCAAAACAGGCTGAGCCCGGCCTTCGACGGGCCGTAGGCCGCCATGTTCGGATAGGGTGCCTGGCCGCCGCTCGAACCGATATAGATCAGGTGGCCGCGCTTTCGCTCGACCATAGCAGGCAGGAATGCGCGGGTCAGATGCATCGGGGCTTTGAGATTGATGTCGATCATGGCATCGATCTCGGACGGTTCGATCTCGCTGAATGTCGCCCGTGTCGAGAGAATGCCGGCATTGTTGACCAGGATGTCGACGTCTGTTCCGTGAAGCTGCTTGACGATTTCGGCGGTATCGCGCACATCGGCACGGACCGGCTTCGCCCCGCTTTCCCGCGCCAATTCCTCGAGCGCCTCGGCGTTTCGGCCAACGGCATAAACCGTCAGCCCCATCTCGCGTAGTTTGCCGACGGTGGCGCGACCGATGCCGCTCGTCGCACCGGTGACCAGGGCAACCTGATAGGGCAGCGGCTCAGACATAGATGTAGCCTCCGCTGACGACGACGTTTTCGCCGGTGGCATAGGTGTTGCGGCTCGATGCCATCATGACAATCCACTCCGCCATTTCGACCGGCTCGGCTGCGCGGCCAAGCGCGCTGGCCTTGGCCAGTTCCGGAAGAAATCCCAGCTCCCTGGCGCGATCCGTCGCAAAACCGGCAGGAGCGACGGAATTGACAAGGATCTGGTCCTTGGCGCATTCCTGGGCAAAAGATTTCGTCAGACTGACGACAGCCGCCTTGGTTGCGGCGTAATGCGCATTCTGGGGATGAGCCTTGAAAGCATCGACCGAGGTCACGTTGACAATCCGCCCGGTAACCTCGGGCGCGTTCACGTGCTGGCGCATATGAAGAACGGCGGCCACCATCATATGATAGGTACCCTTCACGTTGATCGCATTTTCGAGGTCCCATTCCTCGTCGGTGATCTCGAGGATAGGGCGTCTCGGATAGATGGCGGCGCTGTTGACGAGCACGTGAATCCGACCGAGCTTGCCGGCGATCTCATTGAACCCGCGATGAGCCGTTTCCGCCCGGGAAATGTCGGCAACCGCCGTTTCCACCTCGGCGCCCAGAGCGCGAAGCGCATCGGCCGAGACGCCGAGCAGCTGCTCGTTGCGATCGATGAGCCCAATCCTGGTCGCCCCATGCGATATCATCAGCTTGGCCGTCGTCAATCCGAGCCCGGAAGCGCCGCCGACGATGATTGCGGTCTGGTTCTTCAAAGTTCCACCTCAGTATTTTCAGTTACGCCACTAGCATTGTATGTTATCACTTATATGCCAACTTCGACAAAGCTCAAGTGCATTCTGAAGGTCTCGAAATGATTCCACGCCTCCGGCCGAACGGTTCAATCCCCCTTCCCGCTGTGGGATTCTTCCAGCGGCTCATCGAGGCAGGGTTCGATGGCGACATCGAAACCGGTGCGGCGAGCCGGACCGTTTTTTCGACCGACAATTCCATCTATCAGATCGAGCCGACCGGTATCCTCTTCCCCAAGGGCATCGAAGACCTGCAGATTACGGCGGCCGTGCTGTCGGAACCGGCCTTTCGCGGGATCACTGTCGCCCCGCGCGGCGGCGGAACCGGCACGAACGGTCAATCCCTCACGTCGGGCATCGTCGTCGACTGCTCGCGACATATGAATTCCATTCTCGAGATCGACCCGATCAGGAGAATTGCGCGGGTCCAGGCGGGTGTGGTCAAGGATCAGTTGAACCGGGCGCTGAAACCCTACGGCCTGTTTTTTGCGCCTGAACTCTCCACCTCCAATCGCGCCACCATCGGCGGCATGGTCTCCACCGATGCCTGCGGCCAGGGTTCATGCCTCTACGGCAAAACCAGCAACCATGTGCTGGGATTGCGCATCGTGCTTGCGAATGGGACCGACTGGTGGTCGCGCCCGCTCGATCCTGAGGTACTCGCGGAGATCGCCGGGCGACAGGACCGTGTCGGCGAAATCCACAGGACGGTCGACCGCATCGCGCGCGAAAAACGCGACCGGATCGCCGAGATTTTTCCGAAACTCAACCGCTATATGACCGGTTACGACCTCGCTCACATCCGGCGGGACGACGGACGCTTCGACCTCAATGCCATCCTCTGCGGCTCGGAGGGAACGCTGGCGATGATCGCCGAAGCCGAACTCAACCTTCTGCCAATCCCCGCCCATGCGGCATTGATCAACATTCGCTACGGGGACTTCAACACCGCATTGGAGGATGCCCGCACGCTTGTGGCACTCAAGGTCGCCTCGGTGGAAACGGTCGATGAGAAAGTTCTCGGGCTCGCCAGGGGCGACATCGTTTGGACGGGCATTGCCCGCTTTTTTCCCGACAATGCAGGCGGAACCACGAACGGCATCAATATCGCCGAAGTGCTCGCCGACGATGAGGCTGAACTCGAACGCAAACTGGCCGAGGTGACCGCCGCGCTTGCCACGGGCGCGAATGCCCGTCACCTGGGTTATACGATCGCGCGGGATCATGCCGATGTCGAGGCGATCTGGTCGATGCGCAAACGGGCGGTCGGCCTGCTCGGCAATGTGGACGGACCGGTCAGGCCTGTCGCCTTCGTCGAGGACACCGCCGTGCCGCCGGAAAACCTCGCGGCCTATATCCGCGAATTCCGCGCATTGCTTGATGGCGCGGGCCTTTCCTACGGCATGTTCGGCCATGTCGATGCCGGCGTCCTGCACGTGCGGCCTGCCCTCGATCTCACCCGCGATGACCATGTCCGGCTGGTCCGGGAGGTCAGCGACGCCGTCGTGGCGCTGACGCGTAGATATGGCGGCGTGCTCTGGGGGGAGCACGGCAAGGGGGTACGTTCCGAATATGTGCCTGAATTCTTCGGCGACCTCTATCCCAGCCTGCAGGAGATCAAACGGGCTTTCGATCCGGAAAACCGCCTCAACCCTGGCAAGATCGCAACGCCTTCCAGCGGCCAAGAGCTGCTGAAGATCGACGAGGTTCCGCTGCGGGGAGACGTCGACCGCATCATCGGCAACGAGATCCGCGCAGCCTTCGACAACGCTGCCTATTGCAACGGCAACGGCGCCTGTTTCGATTTCGACGAAACGAGCCCCATGTGCCCCTCCTACAAGGCGACACGCGATCGGCGTTTTTCGCCCAAGGGCCGCGCCGCTCTGATGCGGGAATGGCTGAGGCAGCTTGCCGAGAAGGGCATCGATCCCCGCCAGGAGGCAAAACGCCTGCGGCAGAGCGTTCCGCTCGCGAGCTTCGCGCGGCGTGTCTTCAACTCCCTGAACCCTCAAAATCGGGACGACTTTTCCCACGAAGTCCGCGCTTCGATGGACACCTGTCTGGCGTGCAAAGCCTGCGCGGGACAATGTCCCGTAAAAGTCAGCGTCCCGGCCTTCCGCTCCAAATTCCTGGAACTTTACTACGGGCGCTACCTCCGTCCGCTGAAGGATCCGCTGGTAGCAGCCATCGAGACCACCCTGCCCCTGGTCCATCGGATACGGCCGGCCTACAACCTGGTCGTCGGCACGCGAGCCGGCAGGATGATGATGCGCGTTGCCGGACTGACGTCCCTGCCCCACCTGCCGCGGCTCTCTCTGGCGAAGGAGGCCGCCCGCCTTGGCGTGCCGCTTGCGACCCCTCGGCGGATCGAGGCATTGTCGCCGCGTGAGAGGGAGCAGAGCGTCATCTTCGTCGCCGATGCGTTTACCGCCTATTTCGATCCTGAGGTCGCTCTCGCCGCGATCGGGCTTGCGCGGAAAATGGGGCTTTCGCCGTTCCTCGCCGCGTCCCACGTCAATGGCAAAGCCCTGCACGTTCATGGCTACCTCGGACGTTTCGAGGCTGCGGCCGGGCGGACCGCGCACTATCTTCAGCAGTTGAATGACGCGGGCGTGGCGCTTGTGGGGCTCGATCCGTCGATGACGCTTGCGTTCCGCAGCGAATACAAGGGGGTGCTGAAGGCGAGCATCCTCCTTCCGCAGGAATGGCTGGCCGCCAACCTCGGCCGCCTTGCCGCATCACCCTCCGCCGCCAAAGGCAGGAGCTTCCGGTTGATGGCCCATTGCACCGAACGCACCAATGCGCCCGCCTCCATTGCGCAATGGAAACAGGTGTTCGGCAGCCTCGGCATCGACCTTCAGGCAGCAGAAACGGGTTGTTGCGGAATGGCCGGTACCTTTGGCCACGAGGCCCGCAATCGACCGATCTCCGAGCGCCTCTATGCGATGAGCTGGAAGCCGGAGGTCGATGCCGCCGGCGACAACGACAGTCTCATGGCCACCGGATATTCATGCCGCTCGCAGGTGAAGGAAATCGACAACAAGCGCCTCCCGCACCCCTTTCAGGTCATCGATAAGATAATGTCTGAAAGAGCCGACATTCCGCAATCAGACGTGGCATGATATGTGATATGTGCTAAATTTGATCGTGAAAATCGGAGCAAACCAGTGTCAATCATCACGCAACGAGGCAATCTCGCGGAAATCGTCGTTGCGAAGCTGATGGAACGGATCGACTCCGGTCTTTATGCTCCCGGCGAGAAAATTCCGTCAAGTGCCCAGCTGTGCGAAGAGTTCGGCGTGTCCCGAACCGTCATTCGCGAGGCGCTCACCTCTCTCAAGGTTGGCGGACGTGTGACCGCGCGACAGGGTGCCGGCGTCTACGTGAGCGACAAGGACGCAAAGACCCTCAATTTCGAAATCAGCCGCATCGAGGACATTCGCTCCGCGATGCAGATCCTGGAATTGCGGCTCGGCGTCGAGATACAATCCGTCGCCCTTGCAGCGTCGAGGCGCACGCCGGAGGCGCTGGCTGAAATTGCCCGCGCCTACGACAACCTTGAAAACCTGGTGACGGACGATGCCGAGGTCGAAGCACGCGCCGATTTCGAGTTTCACCTTGCGATCGCCCGTGCCACCCGCAATCCCCACTTCCCGAGTTTTCTGGAAGCGGTGATAGAGAGCATCAATTTCGACCTCGTACTCAAGCATCGCCAATCGGCGCGCGGCTACAGCACCTACCTGAAGAAGATCAACAAGGAACATGCCGCGATCCTGGCCGCCATCACCCAGGGTGATGCCAAGGCTGCGAAGGCCGCGCTGATCGTCCATCTGGAGGAAAGCCTCCATCGTTACCGCACGATGCTCAATGAGCCGACGAGCAGCGAAACGGAGAATTAAGTCAGGGGAAGGAAAGGATGATCCGCCTGCTGCTACGCTTCCTGCGCTCCTATCTTACCGTTTTCCACGACCGAAAGGATCAAGGATCAGCGCCGCTGGCTTACCGTTGGGGGTGATCCTTGTCGGCGCCCCTCAAGCGACTTCACTTTCCGCTGGTCTGCTGCGGCGCCGCCCGGCTTTTTGAGGCGGCGCCTTTTCCTGCGATCACTTTCCCTGTGCGATCGCCTGGTCGCGAATTTGCGTCAGGCTCATTTTCGGCGTCAGCGCTTCCGGGTCGATCCGGATTTCGATGAGACCCGGCTTGCCGGAAGTCTCGCAGCGTTGGAAGGCGCCGGCGAAGTCCTCGGTCCTTTCCACGGTCTCACCATGGAGGCCATAGGATCGCGCCAGCGAGGCAAAGTCCGGGTTCGTCAGGCGGGTGCCGGAGACGCGGCCGGGATACTCACGCTCCTGGTGCATGCGGATCGTGCCATACATGCCGTTGTTGATGACGAGAAAGATGACGCGAGCGTCATACTGCATGGCGGTTGCGAGTTCCTGACCGTTCATCAGGAAACATCCGTCGCCGGCAAAGGCAACGACCGTGCGCGCGGGATCGGTGATCTTGGCGGCGATCGCCGCCGGCACGCCGTAGCCCATGGAACCATTCGTCGGTCCGAGCTGGGTGCGGAAGGTGCGATACTGATAGAAGCGATGCGCCCAGGCGGAATAATTGCCGGCGCCGGTGGTCAGAATGGCGTCCGGCTTGAGATGGCCGCGCAGCCATTCCATGATATCGCCCATCTGCACCGGACCGGGCACCTCAGGATGCGCGAGATTTTCGAGATAGTCGGCATGGGCCGTCCTGGTCCAGTCCTTCCACACCGGCGCAGCCCGCGGCTTCAGCTTTGCCGCCTGCGAGAGGAAACCCGCGACGCTGGCATTGATCGGCAATCGCGCGTGATAAACGCGCCCCAGCTCCTCCGCGCTCGGATGAATGTGAACGAGCAACTGCTTCGGGACCGGAATGTCGATCAGCGTATAGGCGCCAGTGGTCATCTCCCCGAGACGGGCGCCGATGGAGATCAGAAGGTCGCAATCCTTCACATGGCGGATCAGCTTCGGCCCTGCGGCAAGACCGAGGTCGCCGGCATAGTTTTCGTGCGTATTGTCGAACAGATCCTGGCAGCGGAAGGAAGCTGCGACAGGCAGGCAGAAGGCTTCCGAAAACGCCTTCAGGTCGGCAACGGCCTGCTGCGTCCAGCCGCCGCCGCCAACGACAACCATCGGGCGTTTCGCCTCGGAGAGAAGGCCGAGCAATTCCTCGAATTGCGGCGGGCCGGCAAAGCCCTCAACTCGCTTGTAGGGCGGGGTGTCGGCGACATCGACCATATCGGTCAGCATGTCTTCAGGAAGAGCGACGACCACCGGTCCCGGCCTGCCGTTGACAGCTCGGTGGAATGCCTGGCTGATGAGCTCAGGGATGCGGGCGGCATCCTCAATTTCGACTACCCACTTTGCCATTTGGCCGAACATGCGGCGATAATCGATCTCTTGGAACGCTTCGCGCTCCATCTGATCGCGCGCCACCTGCCCGATGAACAGGATCATCGGTGTCGAATCCTGGAAGGCGGTATGCACGCCCACGGACGCGTTCGTCGCGCCCGGCCCGCGGGTGACGAAGCAGATGCCGGGTTTGCCGGTCATCTTGCCGTAGGCTTCCGCCATGTAGGCGGCGCCGCCTTCCTGCCGGCAGACGATGAATTCGATGGCGTCTTCCACGTCGTGAAAGGCGTCGAGGGCAGCAAGATAGCTTTCGCCCGGCACGCCGAACACGCGCTCGACACCATGGATGCGCAAGGCATCGACGAGCGCCTGGCCGCCGCTGCGCTTGGATGTTTCGTTTTTCATCGGGAGCCCCTCTCCTATGCTTTAAATGACGGCGTCTTCAAGGAAGGGGCGGTCAGCTGCCACCCGCTCGTAGCCGAATGGCGAAAGATCAAGCGTCTTGAAGCCGCCATAGGCAATCAGTTCCGAGAGACCCCGTCCCATTGCCGGCGACTGCTGGAGACCGTGCCCCGAGAAGCCGTTTGCGAAGAGGAAATTGCTGACCTCAGTATGCGGTCCGAGGACGACATTGTGATCGAGGGTGCAATAGTCGTAGTGGCCGGCCCAGGAATTGACGACCTTGATCGCCTCAAAGGCCGGCACCCGGTTCGCCAGGATCGGCCAGATTTCCTCGTCGAATTCGTCATGCATGACGTCGAAATCGTTCGGATCTACCTCAGGGTCATGTTTGGGATAGGTGCCCATCAGATAGAACTTGCCCTCGGGCCGGAAGAAAACGCCGGTGGGGTCGATCGTCAGCCCCACCTTTCCTTCCAGGGGCGTTCGGCAATCGACGACGAACAGCGAGCGTCGGCGTGGCTCCACGGGGACGTCGAGCCCAGCCATCCCAGCGACTTTCTTGCCGTTGGTGCCTGAGGTGTTGACCATCGTGCCACAGGCAATCGTCTGGCCGCTCTTCGTCGACACGGAAACGATGCGGTCTCCCTCTCGGTTGATGGCGACGACTTCGTCTTCGATGTATTCGACGCCGAGCGAGCGCGCCTTCTTGCGAAAGCCCTGCAGCAGACCGACACTGTCGAACCAGCCCTCGCCCCGCTCGCCGGTGCTGCCGAGCGTCAATCCTTCGAGGTTCAGCCAGGGAAACCGGCGGCCGAGACCATCCGGATCGAGCAGCGTCACCTCCGCGCCGCACGAGACCTGGGTCTCGTGGTTGCGCCGGAGAACCTGATCGCCGCGATCGTCCTCGGCGAGGAACAGATAACCGGCCTCGTGAAAACCAATCTCGGGCGTGTCGTCGTCGACAATGACGTTTTCCTTGAAGTGGCGGATGAACTCCGTCCCGAACTGCGAGACTTTGACATTGATCGCATTCGAAAACTGGTGGCGGATGGAGCTGGAGGATAGCGCCGTCGCCGAACGCTGATAGGTCCAGTCCTTCTCGATCACCAGGACCGATCCGTTGAAGTCCGGGTTGGTCGCCAGAAAATATGCCGTCGAACTGCCGACCACTGCACCGCCGACGATCACCACGTCATAGGACGACTTGGAAGCTTGCATCAGGGCGTCTCACTTCTTCTCGTCTTCATAGTGGCCGGCGGCGGCAAAGCTGCCGCCCTGGAAGCGCACCGCCGGATCGTTGGGATCGCCCTGTTTCGTATTCTCGAAAACCTTGTCCGCGTAATCGTCGGCGCTGTCTTCCGGCCTGTATCCGAGCGATGCCGCCGTGCGGTTGTCCCAGAACGCCCGGCTGTTGTTGGACATGCCATAGGCGACCATGAAGCCGACGCGTTCGGCCGACAGGCTCTTTTCGACGAGCTGGCGGCAATCGCGATAGGAAAGCCAGGTGATGAGATGGCGCCGGTCCGTCGGCTCGGGGAAAGACGAGCCGATACGCAGGCTCACGGTCTCGATCCCGAACTTGTCGAAATAGTAACGGCTGAGGTTTTCGACGAAGGTCTTCGACACGCCGTAGAGACTGTCGGGGCGGGTCGGAACGTCGCCGTCGATCGTCTCGGTGCGCTCGTAAAAACCGATGGCGTGAACGGAGCTGGCATAGACGATGCGCTTGACGCCATGCTGCCGGGCTGCCTCATAGATGTTGTAGCTGCCGACGATGTTGGCGTTAAGAATGGTGTTCCAGGGGGCCTCCAGCCCTTGACCACCCATATGAATGATGGCGTCGCAGCCCTCCACGGCTTTCGAAACAGCGTCGAAATCGGAAAGGTCCGCCGGGAAATCCTCCTCGTGCGGCTCGAGGTTCTCGCAAGGCTTGCGTGCAGACAGCCTGAGGATCTTGCCAAGCCTTGTTCCTGACTTGCGCAGCTGGGTTCCCAGAGCGCCGGCCGCGCCGGTCAGAAGCGTGCGCTGATAATCGGTCATCGAATTTTCCCTTTAGCGAAGTTTGGCCAGTGCATCGGCGGTGCGCTCGATGGCAATGGCAAGATTGTCACGCGATGTCGCGAAGGAAAGGCGAATATAGGGTTCGACACCGAAAGCGGCACCGGGAACGGTGGCGACCTTGCCTTCCCTGAGGAGATAGGAGGCCAGTTCCGTATCGTTGGAAATCCTGGCGCCGTCTGGCGCCGTCTTGCCGATATAGTGGGCGCATTTGGGAAAGAGGTAAAAGGCTCCTTCCGGAGCCCGCACATCAAGACCGGGTATCGCGCTGAAGCCCCTTGCGACCAGTTGACCGCGCGCCTTGTATTCGGCAACCGCCGTCGTGACGAAGTCCTGGGGACCGTTGAGCGCGGCGGCGGCGGCAAACTGGGTGATCGAGGACGGGCAAGTCGTGCTCTGGGACTGAAGCTTGTTCAGCGCCTTGGTCAGTTCGCGCGGACCGGCCGCATAGCCGAGGCGCCATCCTGTCATGGCATAGGCCTTGGATACGCCGTTGATGATGAGCGTGCGGTCCTTCAGCTCCGGGCACGCGACGACGAACGACGTGAAGGGCACGTCGCCGCAGACGATATGTTCGTAGATCTCATCCGACATGATCGCCACGTGGGGATGCCGTGCCAGCACTGCACCAAGCGCCCTCAGTTCGTCCGCCGTATAGATCGCCCCCGTCGGATTGGACGGAGAATTGAACAGGAACCAACGCGTCTTCGGCGTGATAGCTGCTTCCAGCCGCTCGGCTGTGATCTTGAAGGCATCCTCGACACCGCAAGGCACGATCTTCGGAATGCCGCCGTGCAGGACGACGATGTCGGTGTAGGAGACCCAGTAAGGCGCCGGCACGACCACCTCGTCGCCGGGCTCCAGCGTGGCCAGGAATGCATTGAAGAGGATCTGCTTGGCGCCGTTGCCGATGGAGATCTCATCCATGGCGTAGTCGAGGCCGTTCTCGCGTTTGAACTTGGCGACGATCGCCTCGCGCAGCTCCACCAGGCCGTCCGGCGCGGTATAGCGGGTAAGCCCCTTGCGCATGGCCTCGATCGCCGCCTGAACGATATGATCAGGAGTGTCGAAATCTGGCTCGCCGAGCGACAGGTCGACGACATGCTCTCCTTTGGCCCGCATCGCCTTGGCGGCGACCGACACCGCCATGGACGGCGAGGATTTGATCGTCGCGACGCGTGTGCTTTCGAATGCAATCATGTTCATGCCTTGCCTCCCTTAGTCCGGCTCCTGCCATAGGCTTCAGCCTGTTCTTCGGTGATGTATCCATGCTTCAGGTCCTGCTCGATCGCCTCAGCCGGGCGATGTGCCGGATCGCCGTAACCGCCGCCGCCCGGAAGCGACAGAACCAGGCGCCTGCCTTCCGGCACGAATTGCAGCCCCTTGCCCTTGAGAACCGTACCGTCGTCGAGCGCGACTGCGCCGGCCGTGCCGCTCAGTCCGCCTTCGCGGCCGCGGGCGGGGTGGCCAAGCCTGTCGAACATGGCGGAGAAGCGGAAGCTGAAGCCTTCGGCCGCTTCGATCTCGATCATCTGGCCGAGACCGCCGCGTTGCGCGCCGGCACCCCCTGACCCCTCGCGCAATTCCTTGCGCCAGACGATGACGGGGCCGACATTCTCCGTCGCCTCGATCGGCATCGTGTGGACGCCGCTCGGAAAGGCAGTGGCGTTCAAGCCATCGAGAGCGGCGCGTGCGCCGGTGCCGCCGGAATTGAACATCAGGATTTCTGCGCCCCTGCCGCCGATCTGATCGGAGACGGGGCGCACGCTCATATGCAGGTTCCAGAGTGCGCTGGCACCTTCCGCAGGCACCTGGCCTGGAAGCGCCTGATGCAGCGCGCCCAGCACGAGATCCGGGACAAAATGGCCGAGAACGTGGCGGACAGCGACCGGCGCCGGCCGCTTGGCATTGAGGATGCAACCTTCCGGCGCCACCACCTCGAAAGGTGCAAGCGAGGCAGCGTTATTTGGAATTTCCGGCGCCACGACGCATTTGATGCCGTAGCAGGCATAGGCCTTGGCATAGACGAGCGGCACATTGATGCCGAACTTGCTCATGCCTGAGGTGCCGTCGAAATCGACCACGATCCCCTCGGGGCCGATGCTCAGCTTGGCGGCGAGATGCACCGGCTCATCATAGCCGTCGAGATCGAGGCTGTAGTTCCAGGAGCCATGCGGCAGCTTCTTCAGCCGCTCCAGCGTTGCCTCGCGGCTGTGCTTGAGGATGAAGCCGCCGATCGTCGACAGATCAGGGAGATTGAATTCCGTCAGCATGTCGACGAGCCGGCGCTGGCCCGTTTCGTTGCAGGCGGCGAGCGCATAGAAGTCACCGACGACCTTATCGTTTTCGCGAACATTGTTTCGGACGATATGGATCAGCGTCCGGTTCAGCTCGCCGCGCTCGAAGAATTTCATGATCGGGATGAAGAGGCCCTCTTCATAAACTTCGCGGGCATCCGGGCCGAAACCGCGGCCGCCGACATCGACGACATGCGCGGTCGAGGCGAAATAACCGACCAGCTTGCCGCGATGGAAGGAGGGCGTGACGACGGTGATGTCGTGCAAGTGGCCCGTTCCCTTCCAGGGATCATTGGTGATGTAGACGTCGCCTTCAAAGACATTGTCCGGCCCGATGTCGCGAATGAAATGCGCGACGGATTCCGCCATGGCGTTGACGTGGCCGGGCGTGCCGGTAACCGCCTGCGCCAGCATACGGCCTTCCAGGTCGAAGACGCCGGCCGACAGATCGCCCGCCTCGCGCACGGAGGTGGAGAAGGCCGTGCGGATCAGGGTCTGCGCCTGCTCTTCAACGACAGAGATCAGCCGGTTCCACATGACCTGCATATGGATATCGATCATGGATTGGTTCATGTGACTATCCTCAGATCCGGGTTGCGAGAAGGCAGCCGTCGTGCTGAACGATGGCGTTGAAGGAGGAAGTGAGAACGGTTGAGGTCTCACGCTCGACGATGACGGCGGGACCCTTGATCACGTCGCCGGACTTCAGGCCGGTGCGCTCGTGAATGCCGGCTTCGAGATAGGCGCCTTGGGAGGCCTCGAACAGGCGTCGGGTCTTGCCCGGCTGCACGATATTGCCTTCGGCGACGGAGGGAATGCGTTCGACCGGCGGGAGCGGCGAACTCGCCTTGACCGACCAGCTGACGATCTCGATATCGAGACCCTCGATGGCGCGGCCGAAGAAGCGCTCATATTCCTTTTCGAAAGAGGCCGCGATCGTCTCGGCGCTCGCAGGGTCGAAATTGTCGTCGGCAAGCGGGACCGGGATATCCCAGCCCTGCCCGGCATAGCGCATGAACAGCGTGCGCTCGATCACCGGGGAGCCGGTGTCGAGCCCGCCTTCGACAAAGCCGAGTGCTTCGGCCTTCATGGCTTGCAGCAGGCGGTTGGCCTCTAAATATTCGAAATTCGACAGGCTGAAGACGGCGCTGCGGACGGATTCGTAGCCGAACGGCGCCTTGAGGAAGCCGATCGCGGAACCGACGCCGGCGCCCGGCGGAACGAGGAAGGTCGAGATCCCCATCTTTTCGCAGAGGCGTGCGGCATGCAGCGGTCCTGCGCCACCGAAGGTGATCATGGTGAAATCGGAAATGTTCTTGCCGTTCTCGACGGTGTGGACGCGGCCGGCATTGGCCATGTTCTCGTCGACCATTTCGCACGTGCCGTAAGCGGAAGCCTCCGGGTCGAGGCCGATGACCGCGCCGATATCGTCGCTCATCGCCTGGCGGCTCGCCTCGACGGAAAGCGGGATCGCGCCGCCCGCGAAATTGGCGGGATCGAGCTTGCCGAGGATCAGATCCGCATCGGTCACGGTGGGGTTCTTGCCGCCGCGCTGGTAACAGGCTGGGCCCGGCTCGGAGGCTGCCGAATGCGGGCCGACGCGGATCTGGCGCATTGCGTCGACCGAAGCGATCGAACCACCGCCTGCGCCGATTTCGACCATCTCGACGACGGGAATGGAAATCGGCATGCCGGATCCCTTGCGGAATCGATAGGTGCGCGCGACCTCGAAAGTCTTGGCCGTCTTCGGTACCTGGTTTTCGATCAGGCAGATCTTGGCAGTCGTGCCGCCCATGTCGAAGGAAAGAACCGTATCGAGACCGTATTGACGGGCGATGTCGGCCGCGAAGATCGCGCCGCCCGCTGGACCGGATTCGACGAGGCGCACCGGAAATTCGGAGGCGCTCTCGACCGAGACGATCCCACCGCCGGAGTGGATCATGAAGACCGGGCAGCGGACGCCGATATCCTTCAGCGACACGACGAGACGGTCGAGATAGGATTTGATCGCCGGCTTGACGTAGGCATTGGCACAGACCGTGTTGAAGCGCTCGAATTCGCGCATCTGCGGAGAAACCTCCGACGAGATCGAAACGGAGAGGCCAGGAAGGCGCTTCAGGATCGCGTCGCGGACGGCGATCTCGTGTGCGCCATTGGCATAGGCATGAATGAAGCCGATCGCGACACTTTCATAGCCGCCTGCCGCGACCTTCTCGACGACGGCTGCAACCGAAGCATCGTCCAGATCAAGCAGAACCTTGCCCGCCGCATCGATACGCTCACGCACGACGAAGCGGTCAGCGCGCGCGATGAGAGCCGGCGGCAGGGAAATATTGAGATCATACTGCTCGAAACGGTTCTCGGTGCGCATCTCGAGCACGTCGCGAAAACCTTCCGTCGTCACGAAGGCGGTCCTGGCGCCGCGCCGCTCGATCAGCGCGTTGGTGGCAAGCGTCGTGCCATGGATGAGGATGCCGATCTCTGAAAGAGCGACGCCCGCCATGTCGGCGACGGCCTTCACACCCTTGAGGATCGCCCTCTCCGGCGCCGTATAGTCCGTCAGGATCTTCGTCGAGTGAAGCGTCCCGTCGAGGTCGAGAGCGATATCCGTAAAGGTGCCGCCGATATCGACGCCCACCCGGCAGTTTCGTGGCGTGCTGCTCACCGTCTTGTTCCCCGCTTTCTTAACGTTCGAGGCCGCGCTTGCGCGATCATCGATCCTGCCATTCTTCACTGTTGCAAGCGATGCCGCAACATTTCCGCTTGACGGTCTTCGTATATGTCACTTATCATATAAGTGTCAATTAAGAAAAGGACCGGAAATCTCGAAAATCGCTCTTCGCAGCGGCTGAGACAAAGAGAATTTACCTAACAAAAATAATAGCTTCACCTTCAAGGCGAAGCATGAACGCGGGCTTAAACCGCGTCGAGAACGACTAAAAATCGAACAGCTTCAACCAGAGGGAAAAACACATGAAATCCATATCGACACTTCTTAGCGCCACCGCCGTCGCCTCCGCCTTGCTGTTTTCCAACGCTTTGGCGGCCGACACGATCAAGATCGGCGTCGCCGGCCCCTTTACCGGCGCCAATGCGACCTTTGGCGAGCAGGTGTTCAGCGGCGTGTCCGCCTACGTCACCGACGTCAACGCGTCGGGCGGCATCAACGGCAAGAAGATTGAACTGGTGAAGGGTGACGACGCCTGCGAACCGAAGCAGGCCGTTGCCGTCGCCAATCGTTTCGTCGACCAGGACAAGGTCCAGGCGGTGATCGGGCATTTCTGCTCGTCCAACACGATTCCCGCTTCCGAAATCTACAATGATGCCGGCATCCTCGAAATGACGCCGTCCTCCACCAATCCGACCGTCACCGATCGCGGTTTCGACAATCTGTTTCGTGGCTGCGGCCGTGACGACCAGCAGGCCGTCGTCGCCGGCAGCTTCATTCTGGATACGCTGAAGCGGGACAAGATCGCCCTCATCCATGACAAGGACACCTATGGCCAGGGCCTGGTGGACGCCGTCAAGAAGACGATCGAAGCGCGCGGAATCAAGCCTGTGATGTACGAAGGCCTGACCCGTGGCGAACGTGACTTCAATGCGCTCGTCACCAAGATCAAGAGCTCCGGCGCCAACGCCGTGTACTTCGGCGGTCTCATTCCCGAAGGCGGCCCACTGATCCGCCAGCTCAAGGAGCAGGGTGTCGACGTGGTCATCGTCAGCGGTGACGCGTTCGCCCAGACGGAACTGGTCGCGGCAGCCGGCGGCGCTGAGAACCTCAAGAACGTCTATTATTCGGCAACACCGGATCCGCTGGCGGATCCCTCCACGCAGGGCGTCCAGGACGCGCTGAAGAAAGCCAACATCACGCCGGCAAACTACGTGCTCTATGGCTATGCCAATGCGCAGGCCGTCGTTGCCGCGCTGAAGGCCGGCGACGAACTGAAGGCCCAGGCCGACTATCTCCGCAGCAACACCGTCGATTCCGCCATCGGCAAGATCACTTGGGACGCCAAGGGCGACATCAAGGACTTCAAGTTCGTTTTCTACAACTTCGACGACAAGGGAACCCCTGTCTTGGTGAAGTAAGGCATTTTGCCCGAGCCGGCCGGACCTAAAGCTTGTCGCGCAAAAGTGTGCAGCGGTTTTGCGGTAGCGACATGCGGAAAAATAAAGACCTAAAGCGCGATCAGAGACTCTGAAAGATCGCGACGCGCTTTAGGTTCGGCCGGCTTATCCATCCCCGAAAACCATAAGAGGGGTTCACCATGGACTTTTACATCCTGGTTCAACAATTGTTCAATGGCATCACGCTGGGGACGATCTACGGCCTGATCGCGGTCGGATACACCATGGTCTACGGCGTCATCCGGATGATCAACTTTGCTCATGGCGACGTCTATATGGTATCGGCCTATATCGCCGCCATCACGCTTGCCGTCCTTGGCTATTTCGGCGTTCAGTCGGTTCCCTTCGCCTTGATATCCGTGCTGGTGATCAGCTGCGCAATCACGGCCGTCTATGGCTGGGTGATCGAGCGCGTCGCCTATCGGCCGCTTCGCGGCTCGACCAAGCTTGCTCCGCTGATATCGGCCATAGGCATCTCGCTGATGCTGCAGAGCTACGTCCAGATCGCCCAGGGCGCACGCGACCAGGGCGTGCCGACGCTCATCCAGGGGGCGTTTCGCATCGGCAACGATACCCACTTCGCACAGATCACCTACATGCAGACGGTGATCCTGTTTGCGTCACTGATCGCCATGGGGGTGCTGACCTATGTGATCAACTACACCAGGATCGGCCGCGAATGCCGCGCCACCCAGCAGAATATCCGGATCTCCGCGATACTCGGGGTCAATACCGACCGGATCATTTCGACGGTCTTCGTCATGGGTGCGGCCACTGCCGCCGTCGGCGGCACGCTCGTCACCTTCAACTACGGCTCTTTCAACTTCTTCATCGGCTTCGTCATGGGTATCAAGGCTTTTACGGCCGCGGTGCTCGGCGGGATCGGCTCGCTGCCCGGCGCCGTGCTCGGCGGCATCGTCCTCGGCCTGACCGAGGCGCTGTTCGCCGGCTATGTCAGCACCGACTACAAGGACGTCTTCGCTTTCGCATTGCTCATCACCCTCCTGTTTTTCCGACCCTATGGCCTGCTTGGCCGGCCGGAAATCCAGAAAGTCTGAGGAGGAGCAAGAACGATGGAATCCAACCGCCTTCGCGCACTCCTCAAGCAAGCGCTCCTCACTTTTACAGTCTCCCTTATCCTGTTCGGCCCGATCTCGGGGCTGGTTCTCGCCGGATTTTCGTTCACGAACGAACTGATGCGCGCGGTACTCCTAGCGGCCGTCGTCACGGCAGGACGTCTAGCGCTCTCGCTGTTCCAGATCAGCAGCCTCGGCCGAAAACTCACCCGGCGCATGGCCGGCAACGGCGCCGGTGTGACCGTCATGACCGGCAAGGAAAGGTCGCCGCTGCTGGTCCTTTCCCTGTTGTTTGTCGCCGGGTTGAGCTTGCCGTTTTTTGCCGACAAATACCTCCTGGGTATCGCGATTCTTGCCCTGATATACTGCCTTCTCGGCCTGGGGCTTAACATCGTCGTCGGGCTTGCTGGCCTGCTCGACCTCGGCTACGTCGCCTTCTACGCCGTGGGCGCCTATCTCCTGGCGCTCGGATCGCAATATCTCGGGATCGGCTTCTGGGGCGCTCTGGTGCTCGCCCCATTCCTGGCCGGCCTCTTCGGCATGATCCTCGCCTTTCCCGTTCTGAAGATGCATGGCGACTATCTTGCCATCGTGACGCTCGGATTCGGCGAGATCATTCGTCTGGTGTTGAACAACTGGCTGGAATTCACCGGCGGGCCGAACGGCGCCCCGGTTCCGGCACCCACCTTCCTCGGCCTCGAATTCACCCGTACCGCCAAACAGGGTGGCGTTCCCATTCATGAATATCTGGGCATCGCCTACAGCGCGGACTACCGGTTCTGGTTTCTCTATTTCGTGCTGTTTCTTGTCGTCTGCTTCGTCATCTACGCCGTGGAGCGACTGCGCGTCATCCCTCTCGGCCGCATGTGGGAAGCGCTGCGGGAAGACGAGATCGCCTGCCGTTCGCTCGGCGTCAATCACGTCTTCACAAAGCTCACGGCCTTCATGCTCGGCGCCTCCACGGGCGGCCTCGCCGGCGTCTTCTTCGCCGCACAACAGGGCTTTGTGAACCCGACATCCTTCACGTTCTTCGAATCCGCGCTCATCCTGGCGATCGTCGTCCTTGGCGGCCTCGGATCGACGGCGGGCGTCATCTCGGCCGCACTCGTTCTCACCATTCTTCCGGAGCTTCTGCGTGAGTTCGCCGAATACCGCGTTCTGGTCTTCGGTATCCTGATGGTGGTGATGATGTTCTGGAAACCGCGCGGCCTGGTCCGCATCAAGCGCCCGGCATTCTTTCCGAGCTCGATGAAAGAAGGCATCGGCAGCGAACTGTCCTTTGAGGGCAAGGCGGAGGCTGGACGATGAGCCCCATCCTCGAAGTACAGAATGTCACCATGCGTTTCGGCGGCATCGTCGCCAACCGGGACGTCAGCTTTTCTGTCGAACGCGGCACGGTGACCGCCCTGATCGGTCCCAACGGCGCCGGCAAGACGACGATGTTCAACTGCATCACCGGATTCTATCGCTCCAGCGAAGGCCGCATCATGCTGAACGGACGCGATGGTCCGACGGATATCGGCCAGTTGGTGACCAAACCGATGACCGGCGGCTCACACCTTGTGACGCGCGCCGGGATTGCCAGGACGTTCCAGAACATCCGCCTGTTCAAGGAAATGTCGGTCATCGAGAACCTTCTGATCGCCCAACATCTCGCCACCCGCAACAACATCCTCAGTGGCGTTTTCCGGACCCGGGCGTTCCGCAAGGCCGAGGCAGAGGCTGTCGACCGCGCCTATCACTGGCTTGGGCAAATGAAGCTTGCCGACGACGCCAACCGCCTGGCCGGCGAACTGCCTTACGGCCGGCAGCGCCGCGTCGAGATCGCCCGCGCCATGTGCACGGGCCCGAGCCTCATATGCCTCGACGAACCGGCTGCCGGCCTCAACCCTTCCGAAACGCTGGATCTGGCCGAGGTCATCCAACGGCTTTGTGCCGATCACAAGCAGACGGTTCTCGTCATCGAGCACGACATGGGTCTCGTCATGCGCATTTCGAACCACATCGTCGTGCTCGATCATGGCGAGGTGATCTCCGACGGCACGCCGCAGCATGTCGCCAACGATCCGGCCGTCGTCGCCGCTTATCTCGGTGTGAGCGAAGAAGAGGTACCAGCATGAGCCAGTCGTCCGACACGCAGGTACCGCTTCTCGAATTCGCCGGCGTTCATGCCCATTACGGCCCGGTGGAAGCGCTGAAGGCGGTGAACGTCCATATCTCAGCCGGTGAGATCGTCAGCCTGATCGGCGCAAACGGCGCCGGCAAGACCACGCTGCTTTCTTCTATCTTCGGGGCGCCGCGCGCCTCATCGGGCAAGATCCTGCATCGTGGCGAAGACATCTCGCAGATGCCGACCAGCAGGATTTCCAGGCGCGGCATAGCACTCGTCCCGGAAGGTCGGCAGATTTACCAGGAGATGTCGGTCGAAGAGAATATGATGATGGGCACGACGCCGATCGGCATGGCCCACTTCGAAGAAGACCGGAACACCATGTTCGAGCTCTTCCCGCGCCTGAAGGAGCGCCGAAATCAGACCGCCGGCACCATGTCGGGCGGCGAACAGCAGATGCTCGCCATCGCCCGCGCCATGATGGCGCGGCCGGAACTGATCCTGTTCGACGAACCGTCGCTCGGCTTGGCGCCGCTGATCGTCAAGCGCGTTTTCGAAGTTTTGCGGGAGATTGCTGCGATGGGCAAAACGATATTTCTCGTCGAGCAAAACGCCAACCATGCACTGAAGCTTTCGCAGCGGGCCTATGTCATGGTCAACGGCCGCATTCATCTCTCCGGCGACAGCGCCGCCCTGCTCGATAACCAAGACGTCCGCAAGGCCTATCTCGGACTGCACTGAACAAGGGGCTTCCAGCCGGCATAGTCAATTTGCCGATGGCCAGCGTCGACTTCCACCTGCCGCTCGGCGGCCGCAAGGGATCGTTCCTTCGATCGGCGCGAACAGGGCCGAGCGGTGCAGCAAACCGGCGTAACGCACCATGCATAAGGACGGGGTCAGACCGGATGCCGTCCGGAGGATTTACCCCGAAGAACGGTCATCTGCTCTTGCTGCACTTCATTTTCATCGTTCAAAACGGCTTGCCAAAGCCTGTTGCCGAGCCGAAGCGACACCCGTTTCGTCCCCTCGTGTTCGGCAGTACCGATTTCCACGGAGCTGACGACGGAGCCATGGCGCATGTGGCGGCGAAGATCGGCCAGCGACAATCCGAACCGTCTCGCGAGCTCCGATGATTCCAGGATAAAATCGCCATTTGAATCGCGCTCGATCAGCACCGACTTTTTCTCCAGCTACGTTCCACGCTCACCGCTCAGGCCACCGCCCGAATCGCATTGTCCCCCTTTGGCAGCAATCGCGCCACTGCGCTCAGGAGATCCGTCTGCGATATCAGGCCAAGGATCCGGTAGTCGTCGTCGACAATGATGACGGCATGCGTGCGACCGTCCGTCAGAACAGGCAACAGCGACAGAGCAGAATCCGAAGGTCTGGCCACCGCCGGCCTCGAGATCGCGTGCGCGATGGTCTCGGTGCTCATGGACAATTCCCGCAAGCCGACGGCGCCGACGAGGCGGCCCTCCGGATCCTTCACCGGCAAGGTGCGGATATTGTGCTTCAAAAGAAGATGCCGTGCAGCATCCGGTTCCGAGGCTTCGCCAATGGCGATCACGTCACGCGACATGATATCGGCACAGCTGATCTTGCCGTTTGAGCGGATGGCCGATTGCAACTCGACCTGCTGCAACAGCCGGCCGAGGTCTGCCCGATCGATATCAAAGGTTTCGTCGAGCGCTTCGAGGGCCGCATCGACATCCTCTTCGCGGAAACCCACCCGCACGGCAGACGGCAGGTCCACTGTCTGATGGGTGTTCTCCGCGGGTTTCGGAACGACGTGCGGATAATTCCGCTTGGAAAGCTTGTGGAACAACAGGCCAAGGCCGACGAGGATGCAGGAGTTCAAAGCGACGGGCACGAAGGGAAAAAGAAATCCCCAGCCGGCAACGACAGGACCGCCGAGCACGGCGGTCAGTGCGGCGGCTCCTCCCGGCGGATGCAGGCACCGCGTGAAGGACATCGCGCCGATGGCAAGCGAAACGCCGACGCCGGTCGCGATGATCGGATCGCGAATGAAATAGGCGGCAATAATCCCCATCAGAGCGGAAATCGTATTGCCGCCGATGATCGACCAAGGCTGCGCAAGCGGACTTGCCGGCACCGCGAAAAGAAGCACCGCGGACGCCCCCATCGGCGCGACGATCAGGGGAAGATGCGGCCCCTGGCCGAACAGATAGCCGCTGATGACGCCGGTGAGACCAATGGCCAGCAAAGCGCCGAGACATCCAATCAATCGCTCTCGTAAGGTCGCACCGGCCAGAATAGGTGAAAACAAACGGAAGCGGCGGAAGCGGCTCGGTCTCACCTTCGGGGAAACGGGATACTGCATGACAAGACCAATTTTAAGCGAGGATTATCTGGCGGCGAAGGAGGAAGACGTTCAGGTTAGTTTGTTGCCAGCCTGATATCTCTGCCCCTTGTCGCGCTGAGGACTTCGTGGAATGCGTTGAACGCGCTTGGGCGATCATTCCTGCGGTAGACGAGCAGCGTCTCGACAGGCCCGAGCTGATGGGTCTGGAGAGGCGTCGGCCAGTGCATGAGATCAAGGACGGATCGCGGCATGACGCCGGCCGTATTGCCCGTCGCAACGCTCGCCAAGATCGCGTGGTAGGAGCCGAGTTCGCTCGTCGGCAGGGTGCTCGATTTGCGCGCCCAGTTTTCGGCGATCCGGCGATAGGTGCAGCCGGGTTCCAAAGCGGCGAGTGATCCGACACGCAGGTCTGCGGCTGACTTGATGGAGGGATGCCCGGACGGCAACACGATCAACAGATCCTCGACGAAGACCGGCTCCATTTCGAGCGCCTTGAGTTCAGCATCGAAGCTCGAGTCTTCCTCGCGCATCGTCTTCGGTGGGCGGGCAATCAGCGCGCAATCCAGTGCATCAGAGAGAACGTCGCGGATCAGATCGCGGGACGCCCCCATCGTCAGATGAAGCGACACCTCCGGCCACATCTGATTGAATTGCGTCAGCGCCGCCGGCAGCCTGCTTGCCGCCGTGCTCTCCATGGTGCCGACCCGCAATGTCCCGGATGGGGCCAGAGGCCGCACCGCCTGGCGCGCTTCGAGCGCAAGCGCCATAAGCCGGTTGGCATAGGCGAGAAACGTCCCGCCCTCGCGCGTCAACGTCATCTTCTTGCCGTCACGGCTGAAGAGCGAAACGCCGAGGTCCTCCTCCAATTGCTGGACGCGCGTCGTCACATTCGACGGCGCCCGCCCTACGGCCTTGGCAGCCTTGGTAACGCTGCGGTCGCTGGCAACGGCGAGGAATATCTCGATCGATGAAAGGTCCAATGAAAGGATCTCGTTTGCAGAATTAAGACGATAGATAATTCTCTATATAAAAATCATTGCTCCAGCTCAAGCCAGTTTCGGATCGGACGAAAAACATGAGCCCAAGCAGACGAGCGATTGCCGAAAAAAGGGTCGCGACGCCGAGGAAATAGCCATGCAAGCCGCGACGTTGCCTCTGTCGGACGACGTTTTGAGGGTTTGAGGCTGGCATGAGGTTTGCATGCTTAGGGCTATCTGCGGATCGATCGGCGACGACCCTATGTTGCAACTTGTCTTGACCTGTCTTCTTCTGAGCGTCGCTTCAGGCTTGAGCATGCGGCGTTTTCTTCTGCCGTATTTCCCAGGCGGCGATCTCGCCGAGAAATCTGCCCCTGTGACAATCGTCGCAAGCGCCGTCTTTCTGGCGGCAATCGCTTTCACCGTCTCCGATCAAGATCTCTGGGCAAAATCCGTCATCCTGATGCTCGGCCTTTCGCTGGCAGCCATGTTCGACGATGCGAGACCCAGGCTGACGATCGCTCTCTCCGCCATCAGTCTGGCAGCCTACCTCGGGCTGCGTTCGATCGGCTGAGCATCCAACCATCACGCAAACAGATCAGTGGCGATTGAACACCGCAACTTATCGCCGGTGTCGAAGCCCAATCGAGGCGACTACATCCACCGACGAAATCATTCGTCAACAGAGCCACATCTCACAACCTGAAACATCTCCCGACGGGGGAAGAGGAAGAGTTCGCGCAATACGAGAAAATGATCTCTATTGAAGAATATTCTTCCGCTGCTATTCTGTATTATAGAACATTCGCCGCGGCACGCTGGGATCGCAGCAAGCAGAAATCGGACCTCTCGCGATCGGTGTCTCTCGACTCCAGGAAATCGAGACCATCGATCCCAGGAGCTGATCGTGACCGATGCCGAAAGCCGGTTTCGTAACGACAACGGCTCCCGTGCCGCACGGATGTTCGAGTTGCGCTGACGATGAGGAGGCGAGTGGCGATCATGGACAACGACCCGGCAGGAAAAATCTGGTCGGAATGGTATGCTTGGCATCCTGTCTTGCCGATCGATGACTCCGTGTTCTGGCTCGAGACCGTATACCGCCGGGAAAGCCCGGAAGGTCTCTGGCAATATCGTTCGTTCCGGCCCGAATTTGAACGCCGGCAGGCTCTGATCGACATACCGGTCTGTCCCGGCGCTTAGAGCAATTCCAGGAAAAGTGCGAAGCGGTTTTCCGTCCGGAATTGCGTAAAAACAAAAGGATAGAGCGGTTCTGCGCTTCCGTTAAAAGCTGAACCGCTCTAGAATCCGACAACGATCGCCAGGTAGGCCTGCGTCAACCGAGTGCCTGACTGACGAGTGCATAGGTTCTCGGCTCGTGCGCCGCCTGATGTCCCGGAACCGGAAGCCAAGGGCCGCCGAGCGACATGGTCGTCACGATGTCGTAAACGGGAAGACCGCAGCGAGAGAGGAAATCGGAAAAGGTCCCGCCCTGCTCGCGTGTGTCGAGGCGCAGGAACGCTCCTGCATGCTCGGCGGCATGTGGGCGGACGACGGCGATCGCGTCTGCGTCACTGCCCGCCACAATAGGACCGATGACATGGCCACGCCCGAACCGCCGGCAAAGCGAAAAAGCCTCGATCCTGCCGGCACGGGTTAACACGATGCCTTTGGAATTTGCCATCAACCGGGCCAGGAGCAGCTTGCGATCGGTGCCGAAGGCCACGCAGTCCAATTCGGCGATCGCTTCCAGATCGCCGGCCTCCACTGCCCGTATCACAGCACCGGACGGCAGCTCCACATCCGGCGGCGATATCGCTTCGCCCTGGCATTGAAAGACGAGTGCCTCGCGAACAAAGTTCAGGGAACGATAGAGACGTCGCGCCGCGCGCGTCGCATTCAGCCCGAGGTTGCGCCCGGCGACCTGCTCCAGCGCGTGGCCCATGAGCCATTGCCCGGCGCCATTGGTTTGAAGACGCGGCGAGGTGATGACCATACCGATCGTTGCAAATTGGGCATCGTAGGGAAACCACATCGCAGAGCCCAGGATGCGGCCGATTTCATCGATCGCCACGATGCCCTGGCCGAATTCCCGCAAGAACTGCCAGTCTTCGCCACGATGCGGCCAGGCGACGGTCATCGACAGCGCATGCAACTTGTCGAGGGCGACGCTGTCGATCCCGGCAATGTGCGTCTCGAAACTGTCGACGAACCTGGATTCGGATGTCAGTTCGCTCACTCCCACCCCCTGCCGCATTTTTCTGGCCAAGCCTGCGCCCGGAAACTTCTCTGACCAGACTAGAACAGATCGTTCGATACAATTCACTGGTTGGGCCGGCGCAAACACAACAATCGACCAAATCCGCTGCGCTTTCGGCAAATAAAGCCTGGACCGTCCTCTAAAGTCATTGACTAGGCCCGACCGGCCGCAGTCGCCGTTCACCGTGAGCCTGGAATGTCGCCTCCCGTCAGCCCAGTTGCAAGCACCCTCAAAGATCCCCGCACTGTGAGGAATCCCATGCAGGCAATTGAAATTCTCGAAAGGCTCGTTGGCTTCCCCTCCGTCGTCGGCACGCCGAATGGCGAGATCGTCGCGTGGATCCGGCACTATCTGCAGAGCCACGGCGCTGTCGTCACCGAGCTTCCCGGCCCGGAAGGCGATCGGTCGAACCTCTTCGCCACGATCGGCCCGAAGGAAACGCCGGGCTATATCCTCTCAGGCCATATGGACGTGGTCCCCGCCGCCGAAGGCGGCTGGACCAGCGATCCGTTCCGCCTGCGCGCCGAAGCGGACCGCCTCTACGGACGCGGCGCCACCGACATGAAGGGCTTCCTGGCCGTCGTTCTCGCCGCCGTCCCGGCGCTTGCGGCCATGCCACTTCGCCAGCCCGTCCACCTTGCCTTTTCCTATGATGAGGAGGCCGGCTGCCGCGGCGTGCCGCACATGATTGCCTGCCTGCCGGAGCTCTGTGCAGCCCCGCTTGGTGCAATCATCGGCGAGCCGAGCGGCATGCGGGCGATCCGCGCCCACAAGGGCAAAGCCGCCGCCCGGCTGACGGTCAGGGGCCGGTCCGGCCATTCCTCGCGCCCGGACCAGGGACTGAACGCAATCCATGCCATCACGGATGTTCTGGCCTGCGCTCGCGCCGAAGCCGAACAGCTCACCTCCGGCCCGTTCGAGCATGTCTTCGAACCGCCCTACTCCTCCCTTCAGGTCGGCACGCTGAAGGGCGGCCAGGCAGTCAACATCATTCCCGACAGTTGCGAGGCCGAGTTCGAAGCGCGGGCTATTTCCGGCGTCGATCCAGTCACGCTGCTGGCGCCGCTCCGAGTGGCGGCCGAGGCGCTGTCGCAGTTCGGCTTTCAGGTGGAATGGCGCGAACTCAGCGCCTATCCGGCACTTTCGCTTGCCGCCGATGCGCCGCTTGCGACACTGCTTGGCGAGCTGACCGGCATCGAGCCGCTCGCCGCCGTCAGCTACGGCACGGAGGCCGGCCTTTTCCAGCGCGCCGGCATCGACGCGATCATCTGCGGCCCTGGCGACATCGGCCGCGCCCACAAGCCGGACGAATTCATCCTCACCGGCGAACTGCTCGCCTGCCAGGCGATGGTCGAGGCGCTTGGCCGCCGCTGTGCCTGATGACATCCGATCAAGGAGCCGACGCAATGACCTTTCTCTTCAATTCCGACGCGAAGCGCGGCGCCATCTTCGCCGAAGCCTTCGCGCGCGAATTGCCCGACATTGCCTTCTCCATGGATCCCAAGTCGGTCGAAGCGGACGCCGTGCGCTACCTGATCACCTGGACGGTGCCGGATGATCTCGCGCGCTATCGCAATCTCGAAATCCTCTTTTCGATCGGCGCCGGCATCGACCAGTTCCGCATCGATGCCGTGCCAGCATCGGTCAAGGTCGTGCGCATGGTCGAGGACGGCATCATCAGAATGATGCAGGAATATGTGACGCTGGCCGTGCTTGCGCTCCATCGCGACCTGCCGACCTATCTCGACCAGCAGCGGCGCCGGACCTGGCAGACGATCGCGCCGGTGCAAGCCTCTGAACGCCGCATCGGCGTGCTCGGCCTCGGCATGCTTGGAAGCGCGGTGCTCGAGCGTCTGCAGCCCTTCGGTTTTCCGCTTTGCGGCTGGAGCCGCAGCCCGCGCGAGATCGACGGCATCCGATGCCTCAGCCGCCGCGACGGCCTCGATACCCTGCTTGCAACCACCGACATTCTCATCTGCCTGCTGCCGCTGACGGATGAGACGCGCGGCTTCCTGAATGCCGAGCTCTTCGCCAGATTGCCGGCCGGCGCTGCGCTCGTCCATGTCGGTCGCGGCGCTCAGCTCGATCATCAGGCGCTCGTCGACGCGCTCGACACCGGACATCTCTCCGGCGCCGTCGTCGACGTCACCGATCCGGAACCGCTGCCTGAGGACCACGCCTTCTGGAACCATCCGAAGATCCTGCTGACGCCGCACATTGCAAGCGTCACCCAAGCTGAAACCGCCGCGGCGGCCGTGATCGGCAACATCAAGCGGCACCAGGCAGGCCTCGATCCGATCGGACTGATCGATCGCAGCCGCGGCTACTGAGCTCTCAACCTAGGAAAGCAAAATCATGTCCCTCCTCAAGACGATCGACACCAATCCATCCTTCGCGCCGCGCGAGTCCGGCCCACTTCCAGAACGGCTGATCTCGGGCAATCCGGCCTTCAAGACCTGGGCGCAGGACGTCGCCCGCGGCGAGACGGTTCATAGCGGCGTGTGGGAGGCGACACCCGGCGAGACGCGCTCGATCAAGGGTGAGACGTTCGAGTTCTGCCACATCCTTTCCGGTCTGATCGAACTCACGCCGGAAGGCGGCGAACCGGTGGTCTACAAGGCCGGCGACAGCTTCGTCATGAAGCCGGGCTTCGTTGGCGTCTGGAAGACGATCGAGACGGTGCGCAAGATCTACGTCACCGTGTCGTGATGCCGACGCCGTAGATTTGACTGCCGCATCGGCGAAAACGCAATTTTTCGCCGCTGCGGCATCACCGGTCGATGCATGCTGCTCGCATTCCCCAGTTAGGCTTGCCTCAGCCCATCCCGAGGACATGCGATGACACTCAGCTTCGATCCGAACACGATATCCTTGCCCGTCGGACATTTCATTGGCGGGCGGCTGGCTCCGGCCGAGGCGGTCATCGACATGCATCGCCCATCCGACGGCAAGGCTTATGCCGGCTGTCCGCTGGCCGACGAAGCCCTTGTCGATCACGCCGTCGAAACCGCCAGGACCGCATTGAAGACGAGCAATTGGGGCGGCATGCGGCCGCGCGAGCGCACCGTGGCGCTGCAGCGCTGGGCGGACCTGATCGAAGCCGAGGCGGAGACCCTCGCCAGGCTCGAGGCGCTCTCCTCGACGCGGCCCATCGGTCATCTCGTCGCCGGCGACATCGCCGTCACCGCCGAACAGATCCGCTTCTTTGCCGAGTTCGCCGACAAGGAAGGCGGCGACCTCGTCCCGACCGACGATGCGAACTTCGGCATGATCATGACGGAACCCTATGGCGTCGTCGGCGCCATCACACCCTGGAATTTTCCCTTGTCCATGGCCGGCTGGAAGCTCGGTCCGGCGCTGGCGGCAGGCAATGCGGTGGTGTTGAAGCCGTCGGAAATGACGCCGTTTTCGACGCTCTATCTCGCCGAACTTTCGGTGCGAGCCGGCCTGCCGGCCGGTCTCGTCAACATCGTGCTCGGCGACGGCCCGACCACCGGAAATGCCATCACCGGACATCCGGGCATCTCCAAAGTCAGCTTCACCGGCTCGACGGCGGCCGGCTCGGCGATCATGACCAATATCGCCCGCACCGGCGTCAAGCCGATGACGCTGGAACTCGGCGGCAAAAGCCCGCAACTGGTCTTCGCCGATGCCGATCTCCAGCTTGCAGCCGGCGCAATCGCCGGCAGCATTCTCTCCAACGCCGGTCAGGCCTGCGTATGTGGATCCCGCCTCATCGTCGAGGCGACGGTGGCGGACGAACTCGCGGCAGCGCTCGTGGCCAGGCTGGCGGCCATCCGCCCCGGCCCCACCTGGGACGAGGCGACCGATTATTCGCCCGTCATCTCCGAACGCCAGATCGCCCGCATGGACGGCATCATCCGCGCCGCTATCGACGACGGCGCCGAATGCCTCACCGGTGGCCGCCGCCTCGACCGCGAGGGCTATTTCTACGCACCGACCCTGATTTCCGGCGTGACGGCAACATCGCCGGCGGTTCTCGAGGAAATCTTCGGACCGGTGCTGACCATTCAGACCTTCGATGACGAGGAGGAAGCGCTGAGGCTCGCCGACCATCCGGCCTATGGGCTCGCCGCCGGCCTCTTCACCCGCGACCTCTCGCGTGCCATCCGCGTGACCCGCCGCCTTCAGGCCGGCACCGTCTGGGTCAACCGCTACGGCCGCTCGCGCGACCATATCCTGCCGACCGGCGGCTATAAGCAGTCGGGCATCGGCAAGGATCTCGGCCGCGATGCCTATCTCGCCAACCGCAAGAGCAAGAGTGTGCTCATCAGCCTGTGAGGACCTGCGATGAAGACCTACAAGATCGCCCTTCTGCCCGGAGACGGCATCGGCCGCGACGTGACGGCAGCAGCCTGGGCCGTGCTCGTAAAGGCGGCTCAATCGAACGGATTTTCTCTTGATGCAACCAGCTATCCCTGGTCCTGCGACTACTATCTGGAGAACGGCAGCATGATGCCCGCCGATGGCATCGAAACGCTCAGGTCCTTCGATGCCATCCTGCTCGGTGCCGTCGGCTGGCCTCGCAAGGTACCGGATTCCGTGTCGCTGCACGGACTTCTGCTGCCGATCCGCAAGGCTTTCGTGCAATATGCCAATATCCGCCCGCACCGGCTGCTGCCGGGTGTGCAGGGGCCGTTGCGGTCTGACGGCTTCGACATCCTCTGCATTCGTGAAAATACCGAGGGCGAATATTCCGGCGCCGGTGGCCGCGTCCACCAGGGCGCCGATAATGAGGTAGCGGTCGAGACTTCGATTTTCACCCGCAAGGGGGTTGAGCGCATCCTGCGTTTCGGCTTTGAGCAGGCGCGTGCGCGCAGCGGCAAGCTTGCCTCGGTGACGAAGTCCAACGCCCAGAAATATTCGATGGTCTTCTGGGACGAGATCACCCAGAAGCTTTCTGCGGAATATCCCGATGTCGAGGTGACCAGCTACCATATCGACGCCATGGCCGCCCGCATGGTCATGGCGCCTGATAGTCTCGACGTCGTGGTCGCCTCCAACCTGTTCGGCGATATCCTGACCGACCTCGGCGCTGCCATCCAGGGGGGGCTCGGCTTTGCAGCCTCCGCCAATATCAATCCCGATCGCTCGGCGCCATCGATGTTCGAACCGGTCCACGGCTCCGCGCCCGATATCGCTCATCTCGGCATCGCCAATCCGATCGCCGCCATCTGGTCGGGCGCGATGATGCTCGAGCATTTGGGAGAAGCGGCTGCCGCCGCAAGGGTGATGGCCGCAATCGAGGCGACGACGGCACGCGGCATCGGCGCAATTCCCGGCAAGGACAAGACGGACGCGATCACGGCATCGGTGCTTTCGGCACTTGGCTGATCAATGGGGCTGATCAATGGAGAACAGAATGAACAGATTAAGGGATAGCGGCCTGTTTCGTGAGCAAGGGCTGATCGATGGAGAATGGCGCGGGGCCGCAGCCGGGCGCACGATCGAGGTGATCGACCCGGCGACGCAGCATGTGCTGGGCACAGTGCCCGACATGGACGGAGCCGATACGAGGGAGGCAATCGCCGCGGCGGAGAAAGCCTTTGGTCCATGGCGCGCAAAGACCAATGCCGAGCGTGGCGCATTGCTGGAAGCCTGGCACGATCTGATGCTCGACAATATCGAGGATCTGGCGCTGATCCTCACCCGCGAGCAGGGCAAGCCACTGACGGAAGCGCGCGGCGAAATCCGCTATGGCGCCTCGTTCATCAAATGGTTTTCCGAGGAGGCGCGCCGCATCGGTGGAACGACCATTCCCTCGCCGACGACGGACCGGCGGATCGTCGTTCTGAAGGAGCCTGTCGGCGTGTCGGCGATCATCACGCCGTGGAATTTTCCGAATGCGATGATTACCCGCAAGGTCGGGCCGGCACTCGCCGCAGGCTGCACCGTCGTCATCAAGCCATCGGACCTGACTCCCTATTCGGCGCTGGCACTTGGCGTGCTGGCGGAACGCGCCGGCATCCCGAAGGGCGTCATCAATATCGTCACCGGCATGCCGGCTGCGATCGGCGACGAGCTGATGGCCAACCAGACCGTCCGCAAGATCTCTTTCACCGGCTCGACCCGCGTCGGCTCTCTGCTGATGCGCGGCGCGGCCGACAGCGTCAAGCGGCTCAGCCTCGAACTCGGCGGCAACGCGCCCTTCATCGTCTTCGACGACGCCGATCTCGATCTTGCCGTGGAAGGCGCAATCGCATCGAAATTCCGCAATGGCGGGCAGACCTGCGTTTGCGCCAACCGCCTTCTCGTCCAGTCCGGTGTCTATGAGGCCTTCGCCGCCAAACTTTCCGCACGCGTATCGGCCATGAAGGTCGGGGCCGGCACGGATGCCGGTACGGATATCGGGCCGATGATCAACAAGGCGGCGATCGAGAAGATCAAGCGTCATGTCGACGATGCGGTGGAAAAGGGAGCAAGGATCCTCGCCACCGCGGGTTCCGTGCCTGAAGGCGATCAATATGCGGTGCCGATGGTGCTCGGCGGTGCGACGACCGAGATGCAGCTTGCCAGCGAAGAGACCTTCGGCCCCGTTGCCCCGCTTTTTCGTTTCGACAACGAGGAAGAGGCGATCCGCATTGCCAACGCCACGCCCTTCGGCCTTGCCGCCTATTTCTATACCGAAAGCCTGAAACGCTCCTGGCGTGTCGCCGAAGCGCTCGAATTCGGCATGGTCGGCCTGAACACAGGGGCCATTTCGACCGAGGTCGCTCCCTTCGGCGGCGTCAAGCAGTCCGGCCTCGGCCGTGAAGGCGCGCAGTGCGGCATCGACGAATATCTGGAAATGAAGAGCTTCCACATCGGGGGGCTCAACTGACCAGCGGTAGAGCAAAAGAAAATGGGCGCCGTGGACTCATCCTCGGCGCCCTTTTTCGTACTCGCTGATGCTTTACTGAAACCGGTCGAGTGTCTTGTAGTACAAGCCCACCAGCGGCAGGAACCAAGGTTTTCCGAAATGGCCGGGGACGGCGGGCCAGTCGAGCCCCTTGATCGGGTTACGGTCGGCCTTGCCAAGGATGGCGTCGGCCATGATCATGCCGAGATGGGTGGAGAGTTGGGCGCCGTGGCCGGAATAGCCCATGGCATACCAGACACCATCGACATAGCCGGCGCGGGGATAGCGGTCCTTGGTCATATCGACGAGCCCGCCCCAGCAATAGTCGATTTCGACGCCGGCAAGCTGCGGGAAGATTTCAGCAAGGCTGGCGCGCAGAATATCGCCGCTCCTTGCGTCCGATCGTTGATCCGACGTCGCGGAAAACCGGGCGCGACCGCCGAAGATCAGCCGCTTGTCGGGCGACAGCCGGAAATAGTTGCCGATGTTCATCGACGTGACACAGGTGCGGTTGCCGGGCATCGTAGCGGCGATTTCGGCGTCGGTCAGCGGACGGGTGGCGATCAGGAAGCTGCCGACGGAAACGATCCGGCGGCGGAAATAGTTAAAGAGCGACGGCGTATAGGCGCCTGTCGCGACCAGCACGTGGTCTGCTGTGACGGTGCCCCGTGCGGTCGTCAGGCTGTGGCGACCATTGCCCTGCCGGTGTGCGCTCACCGCCGCCCCTTCGAAGATGGTGGCGCCGTGGCGGGCGGCTGCCGTGGCGAGCCCGGCGACATAACGGCCCATATGCATCATTGCACTCTTCTTCGAGAGCATGGCGCCATGGAAGGGCGAGCAGACCTCGCTTTTCAGGTCACTCGCGGTCAGAAGTGCCGTGTCCGGATCGACTTCTCTGTGAACAGCCTCGAAATTGCGGGCAATGGCATCGAAATGCTGCGGCTTGGAAGCGAGCTTCAGCTTGCCGGCGCGGCGGAAATTGCAGTCGATTCCCTCTTCGGCAATGATCGCCTCGATCGTGTCGATGGAATCGTCGAACGCCTTGTAGAGGGCGACGGCCCGCTCCACGCCGAGTGCGGACTTGGCGGACAGGAAACTGTGGGCGAGCCCGTTGTTGAGGTGGCCGCCATTGCGCCCCGACGCTCCCCAGCCGACCCGTTCGGCTTCCAGCACCACGACCTTGACGCCGGCCTTTGCAAGCTGGCGCGCCGCGGCAAGCCCGGTAAAGCCGGCGCCGATGATGGCGACGTCGTAATGTCCTTCGACGGGGCCTTGTGCGCCGCCGGCAAAGGCTGGAGCCGTGTCGTGCCAGTAGGATTCGAACTGCATCCGCGTGTCTCCGTCAGAGCCCGACGACGCCAGGCAGGCCGGAGATGTCAGGAATTTCGACATAACCGTAATAGGGGTTGGCAGGCTCATGGCCGCGATTGACCCAAACCTTGTTCTTGATGCCGAGATCGTGGGCCGACATCAGGTCGTAGCGGAAGGAGGACGAGCAATGCAGCACGTCTTCCGGCCCGCAGCCCAGCATATCGAGCATGTATTCAAAGCCCTTGAAGCGTGGCTTATAGGACTGCGCCTGCTCGGCGGTATAGACCGCATGGAAGGGCGCGCCCAGTTTTTCGACGTTCGACATGATCTGCGAATTCATGGCGTTGGAGAGGATGACCAAAGGGATTTCCTTGGCGACCTTGGCGAGACCGGCCGGGACATCCGAATGCGGCCCCCAGGTTGGGACCCGCTCATAGATCATCCGGGCGGCTTCATCGCGAAATGTCACGCCGTTGCGCTTGCATGTCCGCTCGAGCGAATTGTGCACCACCTCGGCATAGGGTTTCCAGTCGCCCAGGATCTCGTCGAGCCGATAGGCGGCGAAATTCTTGATGAACTCCGCCATGCGCCGCTCGTCGAGCTCTTCGCCGTAGAGGTCGCGCGCCGCTTCCGCCATCTGAAAGTTGGTCAGCGTGCCGTAGCAGTCGAAGGTGATGTATTTCGGACGGAACGTCGTCATCTGCGTATCCTTGAGCGATCGGAACTGGGGACGTGTCACAATCATAGGCACCGCTTCACCCACAGCTCGCCTGAATTGGCGGCATCGGAAGCAGAATCTATCGTATCGAAAGCTGGGTTTGGCAGAAGGTTGCGCGCTTTCACCCGCGGTCAACGGCCAGCGGAGTGACGCCTTCAATCGCCGTCGTGATCGTGATCGTGATGCGACGGGAGGTCGAGGCCGAAGGTGTTGACGAGATCGGCCACCTGCGCCGGACTGAGAAAACGGGGATTGAGGTTGCGCAACAGCAGATAGAGCTTCGCCGTTTCCTCCAGTTCCTCGGTCGCAAAGACCGCCGCCTCCAGGCTGTCGCCGGCAACAACAGGTCCGTGATTGGCCAGAAGCACCGACGAATACTTGCCCGCCAGCCCGCGGATGGCGTCGGCCACATCAGGATCGCCGGGACGATAATAGGGCACCAGCGCGGTTTCGCCGGCGCGCATGAGATAATATGGCGTCATCGGCGGCAGGGCGGCGCGCGGATCGATTTCCGGCAGCATGGTCAGTGCCACCGCATGGGTGGAGTGAAGATGGACGATGGCGCGGGCGCTGCCGCGCGTATCGTAGAGGGCGGTGTGCAGCGGGATCTCCTTGGTCGGCTTGTCGCCGGACAGGAGCCGGCCTTCAGCATCGAGCCTGGAAATCCGTGCCGGGTCGAGAAAGCCGAGCGAGGCGTTGGTCGGCGTGACCAGCCAGCCACCGTCCTCCAGCCGCAACGATATGTTGCCCGACGAACCGGGCGTCAGCCCACGCTCGAACAGCGAGCGGCCGTATCGGCAGATTTCCTCACGCAGGCGCGCTTCGGACATGACAGTTCCTCCAATATTACGCAGTTGCCCCTTCGATCAGTTCAAAGCCGAGATCGACGGCCTGCGGTGGCGCATTAGCGACGACCAGCTGCGCGGCTATCTGCCCCGTCGCCACGCGCGGCGTTCGGATGGTCGACAAGGGTTGCGGTGTTGCCCGGCCGATATCGAGGCCGTTATAGCCGAAAATGGCAAGCTTCGAGGGGATCGCGATCCCTTGAGCCAGACAGTGAAAATAGCCGCCCAGCGCCATGTCGTCGTTGGAGAAATAAACCGCATCGAGATCGGTCGTGCGGGCAAGCAACCGCTCCAGCCCCAACCTGCCGTTTTCCACGGATGAAGCGCCTGCGAGAATTTCACGGCCGACGAGAGGGGCGTCATGCGCTTCGAGCGTTTCGCAAAAGCTGGAAAACCGCTTGCCGGCACGGGTATCGCGGTTCAGGTCGTGACCGACATAGCCGATCCGGCGATAACCCCGCTTGAGCAGGAAGGCAGCGCTCTCCCGTCCGGCCGCGCGGTTCGAGAAGCCGACGGCGATATCGAGAGCATCGCCGTCCAGATCGAGCAGTTCGACGATCCGACACCCGCTGGCGCGCAGCATCTTCACCGTACCCTCAGTATGCTCGTACCCTGCCAGCATGACCGCCGCCGGCCGCCAGGCAAGCATCGCGGCGGCGAGCGCTTCCTCCTTGCCCGGATCATAGTCGGTCACGGAGAATACCGCCTGATACCGGTTTTCCTCCAGAACGGCGCTGGCACCGCGCAGCACATCGGGGAAGACGATGTTGGACAGCGAGGGAATGACGAAGGCGACAAGACGCGAACCGGTGGAGGCAAGCGTTCCCGCGATCCGGTTCGGCACATAGCCCAGCCGCTCGACCGCGGCCATCACCCGCTCGCGCGTCTTGCCGGAAAACGAACCGTGGTTGCGCAGCACGCGCGACACCGTGCTCTCGCCAACACCGGCCGCTTCCGCGACCTCGGCAAGCGTTACCGTCGGTTGATGTTTGAATTCCATCGTTACGTTTGAACCCGACTGTTGAGGTGGTTATCCGGCCTGCCCGCCCGATGAGCACCGCGTTGCCACCATTTTTCACCGCTCCCGCCAAGAAGCAAGGTTTTTTTGGCAGCGCTACCAATTTGCTGTTGGCAGCGCTGCCAAAATGAATTAATGAAAATGGCAGCGCTGCCACAAATGGCTCGGCGTGCCGCGGGAGGATCGACAGGAGACCGCGGCAACAATCGGAGGAGAAAATCATGACGCTGCAGACGCAAGCGCCAGTCGTTGGCGCACATCCCGCTCAGACGCTCGAAGACCGTGCCTATGGCAAGGTATTCTGGCGCATCGTACCCTTTTTGATGCTGTGCTACGTGGTCGCCTATCTCGACCGCGTCAATGTCGGCTTCGCCAAGCTGCAGATGTCGAGCGAGCTCGGCCTCTCGGAAGCCGCCTATGGCATCGGCGCCGGCATTTTCTTCATCGGCTATTTTCTGTTTGAAGTGCCGAGCAACATCATCATGAACAAGGTTGGCGCACGGGTGTGGATCGCCCGCATCATGCTCACCTGGGGCGTCATTTCGGCCGCTTTCATGTTCACCTCTTCGGAAACCGTCTTCCATGTCCTGCGTTTCCTGCTGGGCGTTGCCGAAGCCGGATTTTTCCCCGGCATCATTCTCTATCTGACCGCGTGGTATCCGGCCCATCGCCGCGCCAGGATTATCACCACCTTCATGTCGGCGATCCCGATCTCCGCCATTTTCGGCAATCCGCTTTCGGGTCTCCTGATGGACAGTTTTCACGGCACGCACGGACTTTCCGGCTGGCAGTGGATGTTCCTGATCGAAGCCATTCCGGCCATTCTTTTCGGCGTTGCGACGTTGTTCTACCTTGATGATACGATCCAGGGCGCGAAATGGCTGAACGATGAGGAAAAAGGCGTGCTGACGGCCAATATCGAGGCGGAGAACCGGGCCAAGACCGCAAGCCCACACAGCATCGGCGCAACGCTGACCGACCGTCGCGTCTGGCTGATGTGCCTGATCTATTTCTGCTTCGTGCTCGGGCAATATGGCCTGAATTTCTGGATGCCGACCATCGTCAAGGCCTCGGGCGTCAGCGGAAACCTCAATATCGGCCTGATTTCCGCGATCCCCTATATCTGCACATTCGTTGCCATGCTGGCGCTCGGACGTTCCGCCGACAGGCTGCGCGAACGCCGCTGGCACCTGGTCGTCCCGGCCCTCATCGCCGCCGGTGGTTTCGTTGCGGCGACGATGGCGACGAGCACGACAGTCTCGATTGTCTGCCTCTCGCTGGCTGCTGCCGGCGCCATCAGTTGCGCGCCGCTATTCTGGTCGCTTCCGACGGCTTTCCTCGCCGGCACGGGCGCTGCGGCCGGCATTGCCTGGATCAATTCGGTCGGCAACCTCGCCGGGTTTCTCGGGCCGTTTCTGGTAGGCTATCTCAAAGACTTCACGGGCACCAACAGCGCCGGCATGTATCTGCTGGCGGCTGCCTTGGTCGTTGGTTCGCTGGCCGTGTTGACGGTTCCTGCGAAAACCGTCAATCGCTAAACCACAGCCCCTCCGGGATAGCACCCGGAGGGGCGCAGACCTTTCCTCACAAGACTGGAGAACCTCCTCATGCCACCGCTTGCTGAAAACTCGGGCTCGGCCGTTGTCGCAGCCGTCATCGGTCTTGGTTCCATGGGGCTTGGAATGGCCCAGTCGATGAAGCGCGCAGGTCTCGACGTCGTAGGATATGACATCACGCCGGCGGCGGTGGACCGCTTCATCGCCGACGGTGGACGTGGCGCGTCAACCCCTGCCGCTGCGGCAAAGGACGCCGACATCGTCGTCTCCGTGGTCGTCAACGGCGCGCAGACCGAGGCGGTGCTGTTCGGGCCCGAAGGTGTCGCACGTGCGATGAAGCCCGGCGCCGTCTTCATCTCGTCGGCCACCATGGATCCCGCGGTCGCACGCGATCTGGCACAGCGGGCGGAGGCTCTCGGCCTGCATTATCTCGACGCGCCGATTTCAGGCGGCGCGGCCAAGGCGGCGCGTGGTGAACTGACGATCATGGCGTCCGGCTCCATCCAGGCCTTCGACACGGCACGCCCGGGTCTCGACGCCATGGCCGGCAAGGTCTACGAGCTTGGCGACGAGGCCGGAAAAGGCGCGGCCTTCAAGATGATCAACCAGCTTCTCGCCGGCGTGCACATCGCCGCCGCCTGTGAGGCCATAACCTTTGCCGCCAAGCAGGGCCTCGACCTCGACAAGGTCTATGAGGTGATCACCGCTTCGGCCGGCAATTCCTGGATGTTCGAAAACCGCGTGCCGCATGTGTTGGCCGGAGACTATACGCCGCTCAGCAGCATCGAGATTTTCGTCAAGGATCTCGGTATCGTCCAGGACATGGCCCGCTCCGAGCGTTATCCCGTACCGCTCGCGGCAGCCGCCTTGCAGATGTATCTGGCCGCCTCCGGGGCGGGCATGGGCCGTGACGACGATTCCTCGCTCGCGCGGCTCTATGCCGAGCTTTCCGGCGCTGAATTACCCAGCTCCACCAAAGAGCCGCAGAGCCTGTAAAAGGAACGCTAGACATGCCGGTTTTCGCCGCCAACCTGACGATGATGTTCAACGAATGGGCGTTCCTCGACCGCTTCGACGCCGCAGCCGAAGCCGGCTTTGCCGCCGTCGAATACCTCTTTCCCTACGAAGCCACGCCGGAGGCGATTGCCGAACGGCTTGCCCGCAACAATCTGCAGCAGGCATTGTTCAACCTGCCGCCGGGCGACTGGGCAGCAGGCGAGCGTGGCATCGCGGCTCTTCCCGGACGGTTCGATGCGCTGAAAGCGGATGTCGAGCGGGCCCTGGACTATGCGGCGGCGACCGGCGTCAGGCGGTTGCATCTGATGGCAGGCATCGCCGACCCTCATGACCAAGACGCCGCCTCCTCTTATCGGCGCTCCGTCACCTACGCTGCCGGGCGGCTTGCGGAAAAGGGCATCGATCTCCTGCTCGAGCCGATCAACGGGCGCAACATGCCCGGATATTTCCTCAACGACTTCGCCGCGGCCGAGCGGCTGATCGCCGAATGCGGCCTGCCGAACCTGAAGCTCCAGTTCGACATCTATCACCGCCAGATCATCCATGGCGACGTCACTATGGCGTTGCGACGCCTGCTGCCGATCACCGGCCATATCCAGATCGCCAGCGTGCCGTCACGCAACGAGCCGGACGGGGAGGAACTGAACTATCCCTATCTGTTCGGCGAAATCGACCGCCTGGATTACGACGGTTTCATCGGCTGCGAATACATCCCGCGCGGCCGCACATTGGACGGTCTTGGCTGGTTCAAACCTTTTGCACGGAGCTAGACGATGGCTATTTTGCTCGGATCAATCGCTGACGACTATACCGGCGCTTCCGACCTCGCCAACACGCTGACGAAGAACGGTCTGCGCACGGTGCAGACGGTCGGCATCCCCGATCCGTCGCTCGCCCTGCCGGATGTCGACGCTGTGGTCGTTTCCCTGAAGATCCGCTCCGTCCCGGCCTCGGACGCCGTGGCGGCGGCGGCAAGCGCCGAGCGATGGCTGCGCCAGCGGGGCGCCGGCCATGTGCTTTACAAGATCTGCTCGACCTTCGATTCCACCGATGCCGGCAATATCGGTCCCGTCACCGAGGCCTTGAGCGAGGCGGCCGGCGGCGGCTCCGTGCTGGTGACACCCGCCTTTCCGGAAACGGGACGCACCGTCTATCTCGGCCATCTCTTCGTCGGCGGACAGCCGCTGAACGAAAGTCCGCTCAAGGATCACCCCCTCAATCCAATGCATGACGCCAATCTCGTGCGGGTTCTCACCCGACAATCGCGCAATGCCGTCGGACTGATCGATCTCACGACCATCGCGGCCGGACCCGGCGCCGTCAAGGCGAAGCTCGATGCTCTGCGCGCGGCAGGCGTCACTGCTGTTATCGCCGATGCGATTTTCGAACGCGATCTTGAAACGCTCGGCGAGGTCGCGTTGAAAACGCCGGTGTCCAGCGGTGCGTCCGGCCTCGGCCTCGGCCTTGCCCGCGCGCTGGTCAGCTCTGGTCGAATATCGTCCGGCGGTGCAACGACGGCGGACGCCATTCGCCCTGTGGGCGGGCTGTCGGCGATCGTTGCCGGCAGTTGCTCCAAGGCGACGCTCCACCAGCTCGCCATCGCCGAACGGTCGATGCCCGTCCTGCGGCTCGACCCGGAACGGCTGCTTGCCGGTCCCGATGAGATCGCCGCGGCGATTTCCTGGGCCGGAGACCGCATCTCCGCCGGCCCCATCGTCATCGCCGCGAGTGCTGCGCCTGAAACCGTGTCCCGGCTGCAATCGCTATACGGGCGAGAGGCCTCCGGCCACGCGATCGAGACCGCGACGTCGATCATAGCAGCCGAACTGGTGGAGAGAGGCGTGCGGCGCCTTGTGGTCGCCGGCGGCGAAACCTCAGGCGCGGCGGTCGACAGGCTCGCCATTCCGGCATTTCTGATCGGCCCGGAGATTGCGCCTGGCGTGCCGGTGCTGCGCACAGTCGGCAATGCGCAGGGCGACATGCTTCTGGCATTGAAATCGGGGAACTTCGGAGGCGAAGATTTCTTTACGGCAGCGCTGGCGATGATGCACTGACATGCCCATCGCATGTCTATGAACTGTCGAGCGCCAGGACCCACCGCCAGGATCTGGATAGGACGCATATCGGTTGATTCTAGCATAAGATGCGGCGGCCGATGATAGCAAAGCCATAAGATACTGCCTGAACCATGGCCTTCAGACGATCTGCCCGCCGGCGCTCCGGCAGACTGGCGGGCACGACATGAAGGACGCCCCCATGCAAGCAAGTCAGATCGAAATCGTCCCGTTCGGCCCGGACCATCTGGAAGCCGCCGTCGCGCTCTCCCGACAGGCGGGCTGGCCGCATCGGACGGAAGACTGGCAGTTGGCGCTCGCCTTGAGCGAAGCGATGGTTGCGGTCGAGGACGGCAAGGTCGTCGGCACCGTGCTCGTCACGCCATACAAGGGGGATTGTGCGACCATCAACATGGTCATTGTCGACGAGACGATGCGCGGTCGCGGCCTCGGCCGCAGACTGATGGACGCCGCATTGCTGACCGCCGGAGACCGACCGCTGAGGCTGGTGGCGACGACGGCAGGCCTGCCGCTCTACCAAAAGCTTGGCTTCCGCGAGACGGGAACCGTGCTGCAGCACCAGGGCCTTGCCGGAGAAATGGCCGCGCCGATGGAAACGGAAGTGGCTACCGACGCCGATCTCGCTGCCATCGCGGGGCTCGACCGACTTGCCTTCGGCGCCGACCGTGAAGGGCTGCTCTCCTATATCGCCGGGATCGGCGAATTCGCCGTCATTCGCCGCGACGGCCGCATTTCCGGGTTCGCTTGCCTGCGTCCTTTCGGCCGCGGCGAAGTGATCGGACCGGTGGTGGCCGCCGATCTCGGCGAGGCCAAGACACTGATCGAACATTTCATCGCCAGACGGCCCGGACGGTTCCTCAGGGTCGATACAACTGCCGAGACCGGGCTTTCCCCATGGCTCGCCGAACAGGGGTTCGCCCATGTCGGCGGCGGAATCACGATGAGAAAGCCGTTGGCCAACGACGCCGCCGATCCGACCGCCACCACCTTTGCCCTCGCCAGCCAGGCACTCGGCTGATCCGGAGATCTCCATGTACAGCAATTCCCTCATCGAACTCGATCGCGCCCACCTCATCCATCCGGTCGCCTCCTACCGCGGCCATGAAAAGCTTGGCGTGCGCGTGCTCGCCTCTGCCAAAGGCGCGACGGTCACCGACGCATCGGGCAAGCAACTGATCGACGGCTTCGCCGGCCTCTGGTGCGTCAATGCCGGTTACGGCCACGAAAGCATCGTCGAGGCGGCGGCCCGGCAGATGCGGGAACTCCCCTATGCGACGGCCTATTTCGGCCTCGGCTCGGAGCCCGCGATCCGGCTTGCCGGCGAACTCGCCGACCGTGCGCCGGGCGATCTCAACCACGTCTATTTCACCCTTGGCGGCTCCGATGCGGTGGACAGCACGATCCGCTTCATACGCTACTACTGGAATGCCCGTGGAAAGCCTGAGCGCGATCAATTCATCTCGGTCGAACAGGGCTATCATGGCTCCTCGACGGTCGGCGCGGGCTTGACGGCGCTGCCCGCCTTCCATGCCGGCTTCGGCGTTCCCTTCGACTGGCAGCATAAAATTCCGTCTCACTACGCCTATCGCAACCCGGCGGGCGATAATCCGCAGGCGATCATCGACGCCTCGCTTGCGGCGCTGAAAAGCAAGGTGGAGGCGATCGGGCCGGAACGAGTCGCCGCTTTCTACGTCGAGCCGATCCAGGGCTCGGGCGGCGTTCTGGTGCCGCCGACAGGCTGGATGAAGGCCATGCGCGAATTCTGCCGCGCGCATGACATCCTATTCGTCGCGGACGAGGTGATCACCGGCTTTGGCCGCACCGGCCCGCTGTTTGCCTGCAGCGAGGATGAAGTCGTGCCCGATTTCATGACGACCGCCAAGGGCCTGACCTCCGGCTACGTCCCCATGGGCGCCGTCTTCATGGCCGATCACGTCTATGAAACGATTGCCGAGGGTGCGGGTGCTGCCGCTGTCGGCCATGGTTACACCTATTCGGCCCATCCCGTCAGCGCCGCGGTCGGCCTCGAAGTCCTGAGGCTCTACGAAAACGGCCTTCTCGAAAACGGCGTCAGGGCCGGCGCGCGGCTGATGCAGGGCCTGGAGTCGCTGAGGGATCATCCGCTGGTGGGCGACGTCCGTGGCCGCGGCATGCTCGCCGCCGTCGAGCTTGTGGTCGACAAAGTCAACAAGACGCCGTTGCCTGCATCCGCCGAACCCGCCCGCCGCATCTTCGATCGCGCCTGGGAGAACGGCCTCGTCATCCGCGCCTTCGGCAATGGCGTGCTTGGCTATGCTCCACCGCTCTGCTGCACCGAAACGGAGATAGACGCGATCGTCGAGCGCACCCGCATCACCCTGGACGAGACGCTGGAGGACCCGGATGTGCGTCGGGCGCTGCGGGCCTGAGAATACCGCGAAACGGTCAGATTCGGTATTTTGTGCCGCCTCATGGCGCCTATTCGGCGAATCCGGTGCGGTGCAGGTGACACACTGAAATCAACGAAAGGCCTGGATCCCGGCACATGCGGGCCTTCCATATAAGAGCGGGACAATGACCCCGCCGGCGGAACAGAATTTTCTTCTTCGAGAACCGCGCTCCCACCGGAGCCGAACACTGGGGAATTCACGTGAGCAAGAGCCTTCCGGAATTCAAATATATGACCTTCGATGTTGTCGGCACGCTCATCGACTTCGAAGGCGGCCTCAAGACCTGCCTCGCCGAGATCGCGACCGAGGCGGGAACTGAAATCGACGGCGAGCAGGCGCTTGGCCTCTACCGTGCAGCCCGCTACTCCAAGGATGCCGACCTCTTTCCCGACGATCTCGTGCGCGTCTACCTGGCGATCGCCCCGAAGCTCGGCTTGCCCGCCGATCAAAAATATGGCGAACGGCTTCGGGATTCGGCGAAGGGCTGGAAGGGTTTCGCAGACAGCGCCGCAGCGCTGGCCAGTCTTGCGAAGGATTACCGCCTCGTTGCGATGACCAATGCCCGCCGCTGGGCATTCGATTTCTTCGAGAAAGAGCTCGGCAATCCCTTTTATGCCGCCTTCACGGCGGATGATACGGGGACCGAGAAACCCGATCCCGCCTTCTTCGAGAGGGTGTTCGACTACGTCGCCTCGGAAGGACATTCGAAGGACGACATCCTGCATGTCGCCCAGAGCCAGTACCACGATATCGGGATTTCCAGGAAACTCGGGCTGACCAATTGCTGGATCGAGCGGCGACATGCTGAGAAGGGTTACGGCGGCACGATCGAACCGGCCGAGTTCACCAAACCCGATTACCATTTCACCTCGATGGCCGGCCTTGCTGATGCCGCGGCCGCCGCGCGCGCCTGACTTTGAAAGCAGATCGGGCCCGCCCGTAACGGGCAGCCCGCCACACAAGAAAAAAGGGGAATGAGATGAACGACAAAATCACCAACTGGACCAGATCCGACGATGCCATGGTCGAAACCGCCATCCGTCGTGGCGCCACTCGTCGCGAGTTGCTGCATATGATGCTCGCGGGCGGCGTGGCGATATCAGCCGGCGGGCTCGTGCTTGGCCGCGCCGGCAAGGCGCTCGCCGCAACGCCTGTTTCCGGCGGCACGCTCAAGGCGGCCGGCTGGTCGTCCTCCACGGCCGATACGCTGGACCCCGCCAAGGCGTCGCTCTCTACCGACTATGTCCGGTGCTGCTCCTTCTATAACCGCCTCACCTTCCTCGACAAATCAGGCACGCCGCAGATGGAGCTCGCCGAAGCGATCGAGTCCAAGGATGCGAAGACCTGGACGGTCAAGCTGAAGAACGGCGTTACCTTCCATGACGGCAAGCCGCTGACCGCCGATGACGTGGTTTTCTCGCTGAAGCGCCATCTCGACCCGTCCGTCGGCTCGAAGGTCGCCAAGATCGCCGCCCAGATGACCGGCTTCAAGGCCGTGGACAAGCAGACCGTCGAGATCACGCTCGCCAGCCCGAACGCCGACCTGCCGACCATACTGTCGATGCATCACTTCATGATCGTTTCCGACGGCACGACCGATTTCACCAAGGCCAACGGCACCGGCGCTTTCGTCAAGGAAGTCTTCGAGCCGGGCGTTCGTTCGGTCGGGATCAAGAACAAGAATTACTGGAAATCCGGCCCGAACGTCGATTCCTTCGAATACTTCGCCATCAGCGACGACAATGCCCGTGTCAACGCCCTGCTTGCGGGCGACATCCATCTCGCGGCCGCGATAAATCCCCGTTCCATGCGCCTCGTCGAGGCCCAGGGCGACGGCTTCACCTTGTCGAAGACGACGTCCGGCAACTATACCAATCTCAACATGCGACTGGATATGGAGCCCGGCAACAAGCGGGACTTCATCGAGGGCATGAAGTATCTCGTCAACCGCGAACAGATCGTCAAATCGGCGCTGCGCGGTCTCGGTGAGGTCGGCAACGATCAACCCGTTTCGCCTGCGAACTTCTATCATGACGCAAACCTGAAAGCGCGGGCTTTCGATCCTGAGAAGGCGAAGTTCCACTTCGATAAGGCCGGCGTCCTCGGCCAATCCATTCCGATCATCGCTTCCGATGCGGCGAGCTCGTCGATCGACATGGCCATGATCATCCAGGCCGCCGGCGCCGAAATCGGCATGAAGCTCGATGTCCAGCGAGTGCCATCTGATGGTTACTGGGACAATTACTGGCTCAAGGCGCCGATCCACTTCGGCAATATCAACCCGCGACCGACCCCTGATATCCTCTTCTCCCTGCTCTATACCTCGGACGCTCCGTGGAACGAAAGCCAGTACAAGTCGGAGAAGTTCGACAAGATGCTGATCGAGGCGCGCGGGTCTCTCGATCAAGAGAAGCGCAAAGCGATCTACAACGAGATGCAGAGCATGATCGCCCAGGAAGCCGGCACTATCATTCCGGCCTATATCTCGAACGTCGATGCCACGACGGCCAAGCTCAAGGGCCTGGAAGCCAACCCGCTCGGCGGCCAGATGGGATACGCCTTCGCGGAATATGTCTGGCTTGAAGCCTGATAAAGCAAAGGAGACCGGGGCTGCAGCCGCGCCCCGGCTCTTCCATCTGCATTGGTGGAACTCAACTCGAACGCACAAAGGGAAGACGCCCGTGAATAGCCAGGTCTTATCCCTTGTACTGAGCAGATTGTTCGTCGCCTTGATCACCCTGGTGATCGTCTCCTTTGCCGTCTTCTTCGCGACGACGCTGTTGCCCGGAGATACGGCGACGATCCTGCTCGGCCAAGCCGCCACGCCGGAAGCTGTCGAAGGCCTGCGCAAGGCCATGCATCTCGACGAACCAGCGCTCTTTCGTTTCCTGCGCTGGTTAGTCGGGCTGCTGCAGGGCGACCTCGGCACCTCCTATGCCAACGAAATGCCGATCGCCGCTCTCATTGCCGGTCGCTTCGTCAACACGCTGAAACTTGCCGGCGTCACCGCGCTTTTCTCCGTGCCGATCGCGCTCACGCTCGGGATCACTGCGGCGATGCTGCGCGGCACCCTTTACGATCGGATTGTCACGGTGATCACGATCGGCGTCATCTCCGTACCGGAGTTCATGGTCGCGACCTCCGCCGCGCTCATCTTCGCCGTCTACCTGAAATGGCTGCCGGCGCTTTCTTTCGCCAATGAGGTCCATAGTATGACCGACCTGTTGCGCGTCTATGCCATGCCGGTGATCACCCTCACCTTCGTCGTCTCGGCCCAGATGATCCGCATGACGCGCGCAGCTGTTATCGAGACGCTCAACACGCCCTATGTCGAGATGGCATTGCTCAAAGGCGCCTCCCGGCCGCGCATTGTGTTTCGCCATGCACTGCCCAATGCGCTCGGCCCGATCGTCAATGCCGTTGCGCTTTCGCTGTCCTATCTGCTCGGAGGCGTCATCATCGTCGAGACCATTTTCAACTACCCCGGTATCGCCAAGCTGATGCTGGATGCCGTCGCCACCCGCGACCTGCCGCTGATCCAGAGCTGCGCGATGATCTTCTGCCTTGGCTACCTGCTGCTGATCACCATCGCCGATATCATCGCCATCCTTTCCAACCCGAGGCTCCGATGACCATGACCCGTTCCGAAACCGCTTCCGGCCGGCTGTCCGGAACCCGGTTTGGCTATCGCTTCAACATCGTCGGCGCGATCGGCCTTACCATCATCCTCGCGTGGGCGCTCGTCGCGATCTTTGCGCCGTTGATAATCCCCTACCCCGTCGGCGAGATCGTCGATCTCGACTATTTCGGCCCGATGAGCCGGGAACTCTGGTTCGGCTCCGATTATCTCGGCCGCGACATGCTCTCGCGAATTCTGATGGGCGCGCGCTATACGGTCGGCATCTCGCTAGCGGCGGTGACGATCGCCTGCTTCAGCGGCGTCGTGCTCGGCATGATCGCAGCGGTCGCCGGCGGCTGGCTGGACACGATCCTCAGCCGCTTCCTCGACGCTCTCAACTCCATCCCGAGCAAGCTGTTCGGTCTGGTGGTTGTCGCTGCCGTCGGCTCCTCGGTCCCTGTTCTGATAATGACGCTGTCGGTCATCTACATCCCCGGCGCCTACCGCTTCGCCCGGGCGCTCGCCGTCAACATCAATGCGATGGATTTTATCACGGTCGCGCGCATCCGTGGCGAAAGCACCCTCTATCTCATTCGCTCGGAAATCCTGCCCAACATCGTCGGGCCGGTTCTTGCCGATCTCGGCATCCGCTTCGTCTTCATCGTTTTGCTGCTCTCCGGGCTTTCCTTCCTCGGCCTTGGCGTCCAGCCGCCCTATGCCGATTGGGGTGCGCTGGTGCGCGAGAATATCGGCGGCCTGCCGTTTGGTGCGCCGGCGGTGATGTTTCCCTCGCTTGCCATCGCCAGCCTGACGATCAGCGTCAACCTGCTGATAGACAATCTGCCGCAGAAAATTCGCGACCGGAGCACGTCATGAGCAATTTCATAGAAATCCGTGACCTGAAGGTCGAGGCCACCACCGATTCCGGTCGCCGCGTCGAGATCATCAAGGGTGTCAGCCTCGATGTTGCCGAGGGCGAGATCGTCGCGCTGATCGGGGAGAGCGGCTCGGGCAAGACAACGATCGCCCTGACCCTCATGGGCCATACCCGCGCGGGCTGTCGCATCTCCGGCGGCAGCGTTTCGGTCGGCGGCAAGGACATGGTCAGGCTCAGCGAGAAGCAGCGCGCCAAGGTGCGCGGCACCGAAGTCGCCTATGTCCCGCAATCGGCGGCCGCCGCCTTCAATCCCGCCACATCGATCATGGACCAGGTGATCGAAGTCACGCGTATTCATCAGCTGATGTCGCCGGACGATGCGCGTGCCCGGGCAGTCGAGCTCTTCCGGGCGCTGTCGCTGCCGGAACCCGAGACGATCGGCAGCCGTTATCCGCATCAGGTTTCCGGTGGCCAGCTGCAGCGTCTGGCCGCCGCCATGGCGCTGATCGGCGACCCGACCCTCGTCATCTTTGACGAGCCGACGACGGCGCTCGACGTGACGACCCAGATCGAAGTGCTGCGTGCTTTCAAGTCGGTGATGAAGAAGGGCGGCATATCAGGCGTTTATGTCTCGCACGACCTTGCCGTCGTCGCGCAGATCGCCGACCGCATCGTGGTCTTGAAAGGCGGAGAGACCCAGGAAACCGGCACCACCGAAGAGATCCTCAACAACGCGAAGCACCCCTATACCAGGGAGCTGCTTGCAGCCTTCGAACCGAAACCGCGCGGCGCAGCTGGCCCCGCCGAACCCGCGACGGCTCCACTGCTGAGGATCGAAGATCTCGTAGCCGGCTATGGACAGCGTCAGGCTGACGGCCTGCCGCTCGTTCGCGCGGTCGAGCACGTGAGCCTGAAGGTGGAAAAAGGCCGTAATCTCGGCATCATCGGAGAATCCGGTTGCGGCAAGTCGACGCTCGCCCGCACCATCGCCGGCATCCTGCCGGCCGCGGTCGGCAAGATCGTCTTCGACGGCACGGAACTGCGTCGCAGCGCTCGCGAGCGCTCGCGCGACCAGTTGCGCGAGATGCAGATCGTTTTCCAATATGCCGATACCGCACTCAACCCGGCGAAATCGGTTGAGGAGATCCTCGACAGGCCCTTGGTCTTTTACCACGGCATGGATCGAAAGATGCGGAACGCCCGGATCGATCAACTGCTCGACATGGTGCGCCTGCCTCGCAATCTGCGTCATCACCGGCCGGGAGAGCTCTCGGGCGGACAGAAACAGCGCGTCAACTTCGCCCGGGCGCTCGCCGCCGATCCGAAGCTGATCCTCTGCGACGAGATCACCTCGGCGCTCGACACGGTGGTCGCCGCAGCGGTCATCGACCTGCTCAAGGAATTGCAGCGCGAACTCGGCCTCTCCTATATCTTCATCAGCCACGACCTCTCGGTGGTGGAGGCGATCTGCGACGAGATCGTCGTGATGTATGGAGGCCGTAAGGTCGAGGAAATCACATCCTCGACAGTGAAGACGCCGCAACATCCCTATTCGCAGCTGCTCTTCTCGTCGGTGCCGACGCTCGATCCGGCCTGGCTCGATGGGCTCCAGCAGGATCCGGAACTGGTGCGGGCCTATTGCCGGCACTGACCGCCGATTCCAGGTGTTACCGCGCTGCCCTCCTCGAAACCACAAGCAAGACGCTTGCCAGACCCGGCGCGCACCCGGGCAGGTCATGTTGAAAAGCCTGGGCTCCACGGCACAAGATCTGCAAGTGGCAGCGAATATGGCTTCGGAAAGAAAGCCCGAAATTCTGTCGCAAGTCCTTCCAACCAGTATGAAGCTTTAATTATAGGGAGAACAACCTGCGACAGAGAATCGGCATCTGCGCAGGACCGATTAGATCGGAGAGATGCAACGGGTGAGGTCGGTCTGGAACCCTGAGAGATTGCGTTGGGACGCTCGGCCAAGGGGAGTTTGCGGATCAGGAGCGGGGCCCGGCCGCGGTCCTTCTCGCCGGCTAAAGCGGAAACAAGGTGGTAAGCGGCATGTGGGCTTTGACGATCGGCGATTTCAGGACGACGAAGCTGAAATACTTATCGATACCGACGTCCAGGTCGGTAAGCCGCTCCATGATCGTCTGATATTCGTCGATGCCGGCGGTGACGAATTTCAGCAGATAATCGTAGCCGCCCGAAACCAGATGACATTCGATCACCTGATCGACCTTCTCGATCGCCGCCAGGAAGCGGGCGAAGTCGATTTGCCGGTGGTTCTTCAGGGTGATCTCGGTAAACACCGTCAGCGTCTGCCCGAGTTTGCTGACGTTGATCTGGGCCGAATAGCCTTCGATATAGCCTTCCGACTGCAGCTTCTTCACCCGCATCAAGCAGGGGCTAGGCGACAGATTGACCAGTTCGGCGAGCTCCACATTGGTGACGCGGCCATTCTTCTGCAGTTCGTAGAGAATTTTTACGTCGATCCGGTCGAGTTTCATCTCACACGGCCCTCACTTGCTCGAGATCGCCAATGACGCAGCAGATTATGCTGCCGTATTCCCGACATCGACCTTAACACATAAGTCAGACGTGTCGACCGCGTTGCGGGACAGGCCGAAGCACAAACCGCTGCTGGCATCCTGCCAAGACGGAATCTTCTGCTGTCACCAACCGATCTCCAGCAAAGCCGTAGCTTTGGATCCGCTAGACTACGCCTGAAACGGAGACTGTCCCATGCCCGCACCGCTCAATCGCGTCGCCACCACGCCGGAACTTCCTTCCACCGCCGATGTGGTGGTAATCGGCGGCGGCATCGTCGGCGTTTTTGCGGCCTATTATCTCACCCGGCGCGGATTGAAGGTCGCCCTCGTCGAGAAGGGCCTCATCGGCGCCGAACAATCGAGCCGCAACTGGGGCTGGTGCCGCCAGCAGAACCGCGACGCCCGCGAACTGCCGATGTCGACGAAGAGCCTCGATTTGTGGGAGCGCTTCGCCACTGAGACCGGTGAGGATACGGGCTTCCGTCGCTGCGGTCTCTTCTATCTCAGCAATAGCGACGATGAACTGTCCGGCTGGGCACGCTGGCGCGATTTCGCCCGCTCGGTCGGCGTCACGACGCACATGCTGAGCAGCGCCGAAGCGACCGAACGCGGGCGTGCCACCGGCGCCTCATGGAAGGGCGGGGTGTTTTCACCGACCGACGGCATCGCCGATCCGGCGAGTGCTGCGCCGGCCGTTGCACGTGCGATTCTGACACTCGGCGGCACGGTGCATCAGTCCTGTGCGGCCCGCGGCATCGACATCGAAGGCGGCAGGCTCTCGGGCGTCGTCACGGAACATGGCACGATCCGCACGAAAATCGCGATCCTTGCCGGCGGCGCCTGGGCCTCCTCCTTCTGCCGCCAGCTCGGCATTCGGTTTCCGCAAGCCTCGGTGCGCTCCTCGATCCTCTCCGTGTCCCCAGGAGCAAGCGGCCTGCCGGACGCGCTGCACACATCTGCGGTCTCCGTTACGCGTCGCGGCGATGGCGGCTACACATTGGCGATCAGTGGTGGCGGGCGTGTCGACTTGACGCCGCAGCAATTCCGTTACGCGCCTCAATTTCTGCCAATGTTCGTCCGGCGTTGGAGAAGCCTCGCGCTAGGCGGATTGGAGGGATTCAGGTCTGGGCACGAAACCCTGGCGCGATGGCGATTGGACGCACCCACTCCGATGGAACGAATGCGCATCCTCGATCCGAAGGTCGACCAAAGAACAATTCGGCTTACCCATTCGCGCGCGCTTGAACTCCTGCCTGCCCTGAGGAACACAAATGTCAGTGCCGTCTGGGCCGGTTATGTGGATAGCACCCCCGATGGGGTGCCGGGAATCGGTGAGATCACCACCGTTCCAGGCTTCATTCTCGCCGCCGGTTTCAGCGGCCACGGCTTCGGAATCGGTCCCGGCGCCGGTCATCTGATCGCCGATATCGCCACCGGTGACACGCCGATCGTCGATCCCCGGCCTTATCACCCGGAGCGGTTCCAGAGATCGGCCTGGGGCAAAGTCGCCGACTTCTGAAGGTGGAATGGCTCGCAGGCATTCGACCATGGCGTGCCGCAAGCCGGTGTCCTCAAGGTAAGACACGCCGCCCTAGCGGACGAGAATGCGAAATTTCCGGCATGTAAAGGCCCTCGGATAGGGGAACGAATTTCCGGACGTTCTAGCGTCGGCGCTGTAATGCTTTGAATTGCTGCTTAAATTTTGGCGCGGCACGCAGAGTGACGACATGGTGTTGCATCGTTTTGGCAATCATCGACATTCGGTATTAAGTTCTGCGTGGGGATGCAGGATAGGCGGATTACGCCGGCTCGGTCCGCCTAGCATCGAGGGGTCAATGAACTGCCCGAAAAGGAATAGCTTTCATGAACCTCTTTGCTCCAGATCTGAAGGCCGAAACCAAGGGCGAGGAATTGTGGGAGCGCGTCCGCGCCCAATACCCTGCCCAGGAACCGCTCCTGAATTTGAACAACGCTGCCGTCAGCCCGCCAACGATAGCGGTACAGGAGGCCACGATTGACGCCTATCGCTTCATCAGCCGCAATCCTGACTATAACATGTGGAGCAACCTCGATGCTGCGCTGCCCGGTATCAAGCGTGATTTGGCCGAGTTGATAGATTGCACGCCAGACGAGATTGCGCTCAACCGGAATTCCTCGGAAGGACTTTCAGCGGCGATTTTTGGAATACCGCTGACCAAGGGCGACCAGGTGTTGATCTCGAACTGGGACTATCCGAGCGTCCGTGCCGGATGGCTGCAACGGCATCACCGCGACGGAATCGAGGTCGTGAACTGCGCCTTCGATATCATGGACAGCGACGAGGATATCATTGATGCCTATGTGGAAGCGATGACGCCCCGGACTTGCGTCCTGCAACTGACGCATATGTATCACTGGAATGGACGCGTTCTTCCCATCGAGCGACTCTGCCGGATCGCGCGGGAGCGCAACATCATCACGATAGTCGATGGCGCCCAGACGTTCGCTCAAATGCCGGTCAGTTTTCGGCAACTGGATTGCGATTTCTTTATCACGAGCCTTCACAAATGGCTCGGCGCACCTGTCGGCAACGGAATGCTGATCGTCAACCGACGCCAGATCGACCGAACTTGGCCTCTGCTGGCGCCCTTCGACCAACCCGCAATGAACATAGACAAGTTCGATCACTGGAATCTGGGTACCTATAATTCCGCAATTCAGGCCGGAATTAAACCGGCGATCCAATTCCATCGGGAAATCGGCGCAGACAGGATGCACGTCCGACTGCGCGAACTCACTCGACACTGGGTCGGTCAGGCTCGCGACATTCCCGGCTTCAGGCTTCACACGCGGACCGACACTGAGAGCCTAGGTGCAATATGCCTGTTTTCAATCGACAACACCGACATGAAAAAACTGGAGAACACTCTTCGAGAGAAATACCAAATCCACACGAAATATCGCCAAGTCGAGCATGTCGAAGGTCTGCGGGTTTCGCCGCATATATATATGCTGAAGAGTGACCTTGACATGTTCGTCAGCGCGCTCAGAAATGCGTTGGCTTGAACCGGAAGCCCGTTCCTGAAGATAGAGGCGCCGGCATCGACACCTCTCAGCCAGCAAAGATAACGTCCTCAGGAGACCAGGGATATCGTGCCGGGGATCGGCGAGATCGCCATCTTGCCCGAAAATGCGGCTCGGCCAGCCCCACTCGAACCTCGAACTGCGGCAGAAATGATCACTGTCCGGATCGCTGCATAGACCCATCATCTCGCGTTGGCGTGAACCAGCCACCGAGCGTTTCCTCCAATCCGTCCGTATTGTTCTCTTCGCCGATCCAAGCAATGCAAGCGTCGGGACGGATCAGCATCGAGGGGCCCCGATCGACGGCGACGCAACGTATCCTCTGCTTGCTGGCTGCAACGAGCCTGGACGCCGTCCGCTCAGGCGAGGCGTCGAGAAGAACGCCCATGCCATCCTGCATCAGATCATAGAGCGAGACGGCGGCATCGCCGTCGCTAATCGACCTGTCGCCGATCAGCCGCCCGACCTCGTCCAGCTCCGAGCCGAGATCGTAGCGGGTGGAAAGGCCGCTCATCATCTCGCCGATGAACCGGTTGACGTTGTCGAATTGCATGAGGTTCGCCACGATGTCCCGCATCGCACCCGCCTGTGGATCGGGCCGCAGGATGGCGACCTGGGCACGGGTGTTGGCTAGAACGGCTTCGGCGACGGGTCGCCGCTCGGCCGTGTAGGTATCGAGCAGGCTTTCCGGCATGTCGCCGCGAATGACCGCCGCGAGCTTCCAGCCGAGATTTGCAGCATCCACCAGCCCGAGGCTCAAGCCCTGACCACCAAACGGCGAATGGACATGCGCCGCATCGCCGGCAAGCAGCACCCTGCCGCGGCGGTAGCTATCGGCAAGCCGGGTGTTGTCAGTCCATCGGCTGCCGCTTTCGAGCGCTTTCACGCGGACATCCGTGCCGCTGATGCGGCGCAGTACGGCTTCGATCTCCTCAGCTGTGACCGGCGCTTGCCGATCTTCAGGCGGACCGCTGAAGTCGAGCATGAACAGTCGACCGGGGAAGGGCCAGTAGGAAAATACGCCACCCGATGTGCGATTCCAGCCAATCGGCAGCAGGCGTTCGGGATGATCGATCTCGGCGACGGCCTGGTAGAACGTCAGGCTTGGGGCTGTGCCGGGGAACTCAAAGCCGGCCATCTTGCGGATGAGGCTACGCCCGCCGTCGCATCCAACGAGGTAGGAGCAGCCGATTTGGCCTGCGCCTGTCGGAGCTCTCAACTCCACGTCAATGCCGTCCGCCTGCTGCACGAAGCCGGTAACGTCAAAGGCGCGGCGCACCTCGATCCCAAGAGCGCGGGCGCGATCGGCCAGCATGGCTTCGAGGCTAGGTTGATCCACTGCGTGAGCACGCCGTTCCGGCTCTTTCTGCGCGTCCTTTCGGATAAGAGGCAGGCCAGCGAAATGACCGCTGAATTTGGACGACCGGCCACGCAGCTCCGCCCCGGCCTGCTCGGCGAACTGCTTCATCGCCGCGAGGCTCTGCGCTTCCGCGGCGGCGATGGCCGCAGCCATCCCACGACGCTGGAGTGCCTCGCTTCCAAGCGGCCCGAGCGACATTGCCTTCATGGCCATACTGGCCGACGCCAGACGCTCCAGCACGAGGACGCGCACGCCTGACAAAGTCAGCTCGATGGCGGTCAGGAGTCCGACCGGTCCTGCGCCCACAACAACAACATCAACTTGTTTTTCCATCTCACATTCCATATACTGGATATCAATATGTACTCAGTACATAAATAAATGCGCAATCAGAGACAACATGTCAATGCCATCGGACTCAATGCCACCGGACCGGCGATCCCGTAAGCGCCTCGCCACGCGACAAGGCATCTCCAACGTCGCCACGCGCCTCTTCCTGGAGCGGGGCTTCGATCATGTGACGGTCGATGAGATCGCGGCAGCCGCCGATGTCGGACGGATGACGGTGTTCAATCACTTTCCCCGCAAGGAGGACATGTTCTTCGATCGCGACGAGGAGGGTCGCGAGATGCTGCGCGAAGCTCTGCGGCAGCGCCATCCCAGCGTCTCTCCGATCGAGACGTTACGTCTGCTCGCTCATCATCTGGTTGCGGAGGAGAGCCCTTACCTCCGATTTACTGCTAGGAGCCAAAGCTTCATCGAGACGATCGAGGCCAGCGACACCCTCAAGGCTCGGGCGAGGGCAATTCGCGACGAGATCGCCCACGTCGTCGCGGTGGCGCTATCCGAAGGCGTCGGCCGAAAACCTGATGATCCTGATGCCCATCTGGCGGCCGGTATTCTCCTGGCGACGTGGACCGTGGGCTTTATCCAGGCTCACCGGACCTTTCGGCAGAGGCAAGATACAGAGGAAGCAAAAGCCGTCTTTCTCGCCGCTGTAGATAAGGGAACTACCGGCCTGAACGCTGCTCTGGCAGGCACACCTTATGCCTGAGCAATCACCCTCTGGTGGGGCCGGAATGCCCGTCTCCGCAATGTTGAGGTCTTCCGGGCGGATGCCGCAAGTGCGCGCCGCGCTTTGGCTCAATTGCGGCGGAAACGGCAGCGAACACCGCCGTCGATACGGAAGCCGCCGTCGCTGATGCCACCCTCGAAGAGGTTAGGCTAACTTCGGTTCTCCAAGCGGTTTGTTTTGCGCCACTCTTCGTACTCTCCGCGGGCATCGTCATGCAGCGGATAGTAGCGCTGTAACGACCCGCCCTCCATAAGCTTCACTCGGGAGAACTCCTCCCAATCGTGATGCTTTTGCGACTCTTCGATTACCTTCGAGGCCATTGCGACTGGAAGCACCACCACCCCGTCGTCGTCGGCGACGATGATGTCTCCGGGGATGACCGTGACACCGCCGCAGGCAATCGGAACGTTGACGGCATTGGGATAGATGCTGGTCTGCACATGGTAGTTGGGAGTCCAGCCACGCAGCCATAGGGGGAGATCTAGCTTGTCGACATTGGGCCGATCGCGCATGCACCCGTCGATTACGATGCCAGCGCCGCCTCTGCCTTTAAAATACGTCGACATCATATCGCCAAAGACACCCGAGCTCATGTCGCCGCGCGCGTCGACCACGACCACATCGCCCTCCTGCGCGTGATAGAGCACGTGCCTGTGCAACTGCGTCTCCGGATCGGCATATTCTCCCTCGGTGAAGAGGTCCGGCCGCTGCGGCATGAACTGGAGAGTCAGCGCCGGCCCGACAATCGACTTCCCGCGGTTCTGCGGCACGGGACCGACCATGTGCGGATTGCGGAAGCCCATGTGGCCAAGCGTGCCGGCAACCGTCGCGGCGCCGATTTCCTTCAGTGCGTCGATCAGCTCTTTGGGCGGTCGCGTAATGTCGGGAGTATGGGTCATTTTAGACTCCGGTGGATGAACTACCAGTTCGTAACAGAACCGTCGCGGCGCTTCAGGTGAGGCGCTTCCCAGAAACGAAAGCTCTCGGCCTTGACCGCCTCTTCGTTGACCTCGACGCCGAGCCCCGGCAGATCGCTGACCGGATAGTCGGGGCCGTCGAGCCGTGGTTGCACGGGGAAGAAGTCGGAATTGTCGAAGCCCAGCTTTGTTTCGGGCACCCTGGTCTCGAGCCAGGCGAAATTCGGCACCGCGGCGGCGAGATGGATGGTCGCGGCCGTGCAGATTGGGCCAAGGGGATTGTGCGGCATCAGGTCCACATAGTGCGCCTCGCTCCAGCCAGCTACCTTCATCGCTTCAGTGAGCCCGCCAACATTGCAAACATCGAGCCGGTTGAACTGATGGATGCCGCGCTCGATGTAGGGCAGGAACTGCCACTTGCTGGCAAATTCCTCGCCGATGGCAAACGGGATGTCGGTCATCGTGCGCAGGGATTCGTAGGCCTCCGGTGTCTCGTCTCGTATCGGCTCCTCGAGGAAATCAAGCACGCCACGGCCGAGCTTGTTGCAGAAGCTCGCCGCCTCTGCCACCGAAAGCCGATGATGATAGTCGATGCCGAGGACGACGTCGTCGCCCAGCGCCTCGCGCGCCTTGTTCAGCATGCTTGCTGTAGCGCCGATCGATTCGCGCGGCTCAAAGATGTCCTTGCTGTTTTGCCCGATGGGAAAGAAGCGGATCGTCTGCCACCCCTGTGCGCGTAGTTCGCGGGCTCGTTCGATGGCAACATCGCCCTCGGCCTCGTCACCGGTCGAGGCGAAGGTAGGAATGCGGTCGCGCTGCTTGCCGCCCAACAGATCGTAGGCCGGCACCCCCAGCGCCTTGCCCTTGATGTCATGAAGGGCAATGTCGATGGCGGAAATTGCCGCCTGCAGAACGCGCCCGCCTTCGAAGTATTGGCTGCGATAAACTTCTTGCCAGATCCGACCAATCTGCATCGGGTCGCGGCCGATGAGAAACTCGCGATAGTGCTCGATCGCGCCGGCCACGGCCTTCTCGCGACCGCTCAAGCCGCTCTCGCCCCATCCGAAGATGCCGTTGTCGGTCTCGACCTTGACGAGCATCTGGTTGCGCGTTCCTACCCATACTGGATAGGGCTTGATCGCGGTGATTTTAAGCTTCGTAGTCATCCCCACCCTCGTTCCAGACGCATCGGCTCTGTCTCAGTTGGCCTTGAGGGCCATTTCTGTTTCGCCGTCGAACAGATGCATCCGCTCCTGGTCAAACTCGAGCCAAATCGGCTCGTCGGGCGCAACGGCAATGGTCGGCGGCACGCTGACGTTGACGATGGCGCCAGACAGGAACGCCTGTACGAAGGTGACGTCGCCGGTCGGCTCCACCGTGTAGGCCTTGGCAGGAATGCTTCCTGGCACCGCACTCTTATGCAGCTTGATCGTCGAGTGACGTGCGCCGAGCACGACTTTCTTGGTGGTTGCCCTCGCGACCTTCTGGGCGTTGTGTGGCGAGAGCTCGAGGCGCCAGCCCTCCGCGCTGGTCAACACTGTATTGCCGCTTGCCGTTGATGCCTCCAGCGGAACAAGGCTCATCGCCGGGCTGCCGATGAAGCTGGCGACGAACATGTTCACCGGATGGGCAAAGACCTGCGCCGGTGAATCGTATTGCTGCAGGTAGCCGCCGTTCATCACCGCCATCCTGTCGGCCATGGTCACAGCTTCGAGTTGGTCGTGCGTCACATAGATGATCGTTGCCTTGAGGTCCTGGTGGAAGCGCTTGATCTCCGACCGCATCTGCACGCGCAGCTTCGCGTCGAGGTTGGAGAGTGGTTCGTCCATCAGGAATACCGCCGGATCTCGAACGAGGGCGCGGCCCAAGGCCACACGCTGCTGTTGCCCGCCCGAAAGTTCGCGCGGCTTGCGCTCGAGCAGTTGCGTCATGTCGAGCACTCGCGCTGCTTCCTTGACCTTCCTGTCGATCTCGTCCCTTGGCAGTTTGCGCATCTGCAGCGGGAACGCCAGGTTTTTATAGACCGATTTTTGCGGATAGAGCGCGTAATTCTGGAACACCATTGCGATGTCCCGGTCCTTGGGGTCGAGGTCGTTGACCACCCGGTCCCCGATGACGATGTCGCCCGATGTGATGGGGATCAGCCCCGCTACAAGATTGAGCGTGGTTGTTTTGCCGCAGCCTGAAGGGCCGACGAGCGCAACGAATTCGCCGTCATTGACCGTCAGCGAAACATCGTTGACAGCTTTGAAGCTGCCATAGGTCTTGACAAGATCTTTGAGGACCACGTGGGCCACCGGCAACTCCCTAGTGCTTAACGGCGCCTTCTGTCAGGGCGCGTACGAAGTATCGTTGCAGGACGAGGAACAGGACCACGACGGGCACGCTCATCATAAAGCTGGCCGCCATCAGGCCCGGAAAGTCCGTCGTATTTTCCGAGAAGAAGCGCTGGATACCGACCGGCAGTGTCAACTGGTCGTTCTTGGAGAGGAACGTGTAGGCGTAGATGTACTCGTTCCACGCGCCGATGAAGGAATAGATCGCCGTGGCGATGATTCCTGGCGCCGAGAGCGGCATCACGATCAGGACAAAGGCCTGGAACCGCGTCGCTCCGTCGATGCGCGCCGCCTGCTCGAGCTGCACCGGGATGTTGTCGTAGAAGCCCTTGAGGAGCCAGATTGCCAGCGGCAGGCCGAATGTGAGGTAGGTGAGAATGAGCGATCCATGCGTGTTCACCAGCCCGATCGCGCGCATCAGGATGAAGAGCGGCACGAGAAAGATCACAGCCGGAAACATATTGCGAAGCAAGACGGCGAAGAACAGAAAGTTCCGGCCCGGGAAGGTGAAGCGCGAAAACGCGTAGGCCGCAGGAACCGCCACGATCACCGAAAGGATGGTCGTGGCAGTGGAGACGAAAAGGCTGTTCCAGAAGAAACGAAGGAAGTCCTGGCCGACGCTGTTTTGCGGATCGAGCAGCTTCTGGTAGCTGTCAAGGGTGGGTTGGTCAGGCCACCATTGCGGCGGGAATTGCATGGCCGCGAAGCCGGACTTGATCGAGGTGATCAGCATCCAGACCATCGGCAACGCGGTGTAAAGCAGCATGAACGCGAGGAAGATGCGTCCGCCCCACCGCCATCCGTCGATGCGCATACGGCGACGGGCCTGGCCTCGAGGAGCAGTCTCGGCAATCGTGTTCATGCGGTCCCATCCTTCCGCTCGTTGCCGCTTAGAGCACGGACGTAGAAGTAGCCGAGCGACATCAGGATCAGGAACAGCAGCACCGAATAGGCCGATGCCACCCCCCAGCGCTGGCGGCCGAAGGCGAGCTCATAGATGTGAGTGATCCAGATATGCGATGCGTTCGACGGCCCGCCGCCGGTCATGATCCAGGGGATGATGAATGAATTGAAGTTGGCCACTGCCAGCAGAAGGATCGTCACCGTCGAGACGTTTCTCAAATGCGGGAAGGTGACGTGCCAAAACCGCTGCCATGCATTGGCTCCGTCGACTCTTGCGGCGCGCAGCAACTGATCGGGAACCGTCTGCAGGCCAGCCATCATCATGATCATGGCAAACGGAAACTCCCGCCAGATATTGACGACGATCAGGGAGGGCAGCACTGTGCTGACGCTGTCGATGAAATTCGGCGGCCTGTCGGCCAATCCGAGGCCGACCAGCACCGCGCCGATAATCCCAAAGTCTGAATGGTAGATCCACTTCCAGATATAGGACGCGGCGACCGCGCTGATGACCCAGGGAATGATCAGGATCGCCCGCAGGATGCCGCGGCCGACAAAGTCGCGATGAAGCGCCAGGGCGCAGGCAAACCCCAGGACAAATGAGATGAAAGTGGATCCCAATGTCCAGATCAGAGTGTTCGAGGTGACCTTCCAGAACACCGGACTTGTGAGGATGGCGGTGTAGTTGCCGAGGCCGATGAAAATCTTGTCCCGGAGCTGCAGGCCAGGCGGCGTATTAAAGAACGACAGCTCGATCGTGTAGTAAATCGGATAGGCTATGACGATGAGCATCACGGCGATCGCAGGGAGCACGTACGCGTAGTCGGCGCGATGCTCCCAAATCTTTCGCAGCACACCGGACCTATCGGGTTGCAGTCTCCGGCTAGCCTCTGCCTTGCCGATCAAGATCGTCACCGTGGCGTGCCCTTATTCTTCGGAACAACCGGCCGCACTCTTGGCGCAGCCGGTCAGATCGTGGTCAGGCTTGGTCTAGAGTCCGCCGTCCATCAGGTCTTTTACCTTCTTGGCCGCGTCGTCCGCTGCTTGGTCGACGGTCATGGCTCCGGTCAGGGCATTCTGCAGCATGTCCGGGACGATGATATTCATGATCTCGGGGGACTGCGGCAGCGCCGGGAACGGGATGCCGTATGGCAGCATCGAGGTCGTGACATCAAGGAACTTGATGTTCTCCAGACGCTCCTTCATCCATTTGGTCTTGAAGCCGTTAAGGTTTCCCGGGTTCGAGCCGGCATAGGCCATCTTCAGCGACCATTCAGGGCTCGTCCACATGCAGATGATAGCCTTTGCGGCCGGCTCGTCTACCTTGCCGCCCTCGACATATTCGGGCTTCAGGATGTGAATGTTCGAGCCGCCAAACACGACAGCACGCTTGCCGTCGGGGCCAGTCGGAATCAGGCCGTAACGCATGTTGTCGATGACGGTCTGCGCCTTGTCCTTGTCGGTAGCCGTCGCCTTTTTCTGCAGGTCGAGCATAACGTTGTAGTCGGACGGGTGCGAGATCATCATGCCGAGCTGGCCACCGAGGAAGAGGGGCTGGTTGTCGGCCTGCTGGTTGGTGAGCGCCGAAACCGGAACCGACTTGTCGCGAACATACATATCGTACGAGGCTTGCAGCGCCGCCTTGCTCTGCGGGCTATTGAGCTCGACCTGCTTATAGGTCGGGCTCGCGGTAGCTTCGTCGAAGACGCCTCCGCCATAGGCCCACAGCTGCGGCATGAAGCGATACGGCGTATTGCCGGCATTCTTGCGAGCCACGAGGCCGTAACCGGCAATGCCGAGCTTGTCGTGGATCTGCTTGGAATACTTGACGACGTCGTCCCAGGTTGCCGGAGCCTTGTCCGGATCCAGGCCTGCACGCTTGAAGATGTCGGCGTTCCAGATGAACGCCATCGTCTCGTTGTTGGTTGGAATGCCGTAGGTCACATCCTCCCAGGTCACGGCCTTCATTGCGCCGGGCCAGAAGTCCTCGGTCGAATACCCAACATCCTCGGGTTTGAGCGGCTGCAGATAGCCCTTTGAGGCGAACTCGGTGCCACCCAGGATTTGCAGGCGGACCGCCATGGGCGCTGCATTACCCAAGAGCGCGGTCCGGAACTTGTCCAGAAGGTCGTTATAGGTGAGGGCTTGTTCCTCAAGCTGGATGTTTGGATAGGTTTTGCGGAAGGTCTCGAAGAACTCCTTGTAATACTGGCGCAGGAGGTCGGGGTCGCCCTCGAACACGCCCTGATACCAGAAAGTCAGTCGCCCCTTGTAGTCGAGCGGCGTGACCTTGGCGCAATCGCCCGCCGTGTCAAAATCCTGCGTGCCGGCAATGGAGCGGACATATTCCGGCGACCACTTGCTCAAGTCGACCGGCGCACCCAGCGCCGACGCGGACATCAGCGATACCATCAAAGCAGTGGAGACAGTGCCGCGCAGGACGGCACCGCCGAGTGAAATCCTCGTCATAAGGTATCCTCCAGGTTCTCCCATGCCGCTCTGCATCGAGGCGAGCGGTCTTTGCTCATCGGCCGCGGGACGCTTTCAGCCAATGTATCCCTTCGATATTTTTATACATTTTCAGATCGCGAATTGCCTGTCAACTAGACAAATCGTACATTGTTTATAGCAATCTCGCGTGATAACGAGATCAATGTGTGTATTGATTGGGGACAGCCTTGGCCGAAACAAGCGATTTTAAAGCAAAGCCCCCCGAAGGGATCGACGCTCTCGGGGCCTCCAGCGAGGGCGCCTCGCTGTATCAACTGATCAGGGAAGACATCATCGAAGGGCGGCTGGCTGCCAACGAGCGGCTTGTGGTCACCGATCTCGCCCGGCGCCACGGCACCTCAACCAACCCGGTGCGCGAGGCTCTGCAACTGTTGCGCGGGGAAGGCTTTGTCACCCTCGTTCCCAACCGCGGAGCACGCGTGCGGCCCATAGATCAGGATTTTGTTCGGGACATCTACGAGATCGGAGTCTTGATCGAGCCGGCACTGACGCGATGGTTCGTGAATATGGCCACCGTCGAGGACATTGCTGAACTCGAACGCATCCAAGGCCTGATTGAAGAAAACGACTTCGCCGACACGTTGAGACATAGCGAGTTGGACACCGCCTTTCACACCGTAATGTACCAAAAGCACTACAACCGCCATGCCGCCGAGCTTTGGTGGAAGCATCGCGAAGTGCTTCGAGCCGTGAGCCGGCGCTTCAACTTCACGCTCGCCCGGCGTGCCGCGATCCTTAGCGAGCATCGTGAGCTCATCGCACATGTAAAAGCGGGAAATGCGAACGAGGCAGCCGAACTCATTGCACGCCATGTCGAGGGTTCCGGCCGGCACATCCTCGAACACATGCGTGCGCGTAACGCCGCTCGGGCAGGATAGAATACGCAGTCTGGAATATCGTTATCCCGACCACGTCAGTAAAGGCAGTTGAGATGAAAATCACCAGCGTTCGGCCGTGGCTAATCAGATCCGATGCTTCCTATTGGGGAGAGTTTCTGTTCGTCGAAGTGACGACCGACGAGGGGGTGAGCGGCTGGGGCGAGATCACCACCACGACAAGGCTCGCCAATCGCGCACTCTGCACGATCCTGCGGCAGATCGGTGCCGCTGTAACAGGCGAGGACCCGGCGCGTATTGAGTATCTGTGGCACAAGATATTCCGCAGCTTCACCTATATGGGCAGTCGCGGCGCCGCAGTCGAATGCGTAAGCGCCATCGACATAGCCCTTTGGGACATCCGCGGCAAAGTTCTTGGTAAGCCGATTTACGAGCTGTTGGGCGGACCGGTACGCGATGAAATCGCGCTCTACACCCATCCCAACCAGGCCAAATTCACCAGCAAGGAGGCTGTGGTCCGCGAAATTAGAGACATCGTCGAGTCCGGCCACACTGCGCTCAAGTTCGATCCTTTCCCCCACCAGGGCCGCACAGCCGATGGACAGTCCCGCGAGCAGCGGGACGGCTACCTCGATGGCAGCATGACCCGCAAGGATGAGCGCGAAGCCGCCGAACTCACGGCTCTGATCCGCGAAACGGCGGGCTCTAATGTCGACATCCTCATCGATGCGCATGGCCGCTTCGACGTTCCCACCGCCATTCGCCTCTGCCGGAGCCTCGAGGAAGCCGGTCAGATCGACTGGTTCGAGGAGCCTTGTCCGCCCGAGAGCCTCAATGCCCTCAAGCAGGTCCGTGAGAAGGTCAGTGCCGCTATCTCGTGGGGCGAGCGCGGCCACACGAAGTGGGATTTCGTGCCGGTGCTCGAAAACAAGCTCGCTGACTACATCATGCCTGATGTCACCTGGACCGGCGGCATTACCGAACTCAAGAAGATTTCGGCCCTATGCGAAGCCTACTACATCCCGGTCTCGCCGCATGACGCCGCAGGGCCGATCAACGTGGTTGCTGGAGCGCAGGTGATGATGACCGTTCCTAACTTCTACAAACTCGAAACGTCGGAGTGGAATCTCGGCAAATACGATCACCTCATCGACAGACCACTCGATGTTTCGAACGGCAGCCTCAAGCTTACGCCGAAGGCTGGTCTCGGCGTTGAGATGAACCGCGACTACCTTCAAAACCACGAGATAGAGCTGGACTAGCTAGCAACGCTCTGCGCCGCCTCAGCATGCGCGACGACGAGCCCCGCCGACCAGAACGAGGATAAATCATGCCAGAGGCAGATGGAGCCGACGAGGCGCTCAATCGGGTGAACACGCATTCCAAGCCATCCGACCTTCGGATCACCGACATGCGGGTAGCCGAAATTGTCGGCGCGCCGTTCACTTCAGCGCTGCTCAAGATTTACACCAACCAGGGCATCGTCGGGCTTGGCGAGGTGCGCGACGGCGCCAGCGCCACCTACGCGCTGATGCTGAAGAGCCGGTTGCTTGGCGAGAACCCTTGCAACATCGACCGACTGTTTCGCCGGATCAAGCAGTTCGGCGGGCACGGCCGGCAAGGCGGCGGCGTATCGGCCGTCGAAATCGCGTTGTGGGATCTTGCCGGCAAGGCCTATGGCGTCCCCATCTACCAGATGCTCGGCGGCCGGTTTCGGGAGAAAGTGCGCGTCTACTGCGACACCGACGCCACCGTGCCGAGCGGCACCGAGACCGGCAGGCGCCTCAAGCAACGCATGGAGCTCGGGTTCACCTTCCTCAAGATGGATCTGGGGCTGATGCAGATCGCGGATGTGCCCGGTGCGGTCGTGTCTCCTGCCGGCTCACTTGAAGGGTACCGCAACCACCCCGGCCGCGGCCCGCTGAAGACCATTGAAGAGCGGCGCCTCCGCAACGCTGCGTACGATTTGCATAACGTCCCACACCCGTTTACCGGCCTGCACTTTTCCGACAAGGGCCTCGACTTCCTTGAGCAATACATTGCCGAGGTTCGTGAGGTCATCGGCATGGATATTCCGCTCGCCATAGACCACATCGGCCACATCTCAGTGCAGAACGGCATTCGCCTTGCCAGGCGAATTGAAAAATACGTGCCAGCCTGGCTCGAGGATGTGATCCCATGGCAGTACACTGAGCAGTACCGACAACTGCAGGACGCCACTACGGTGCCGATCTGCACCGGTGAGGACATATACCTCAAGGAAGGCTTCGAGCCTCTGCTCAAGAGCGGCGGCATCTCCGTTATCCACCCAGACCTGCTCACCAGCGGGGGCATCCTCGAGACCAAGAAGATCGGAGATATGGCGCAGGACCGTGGTGTCGCCATGGCCATCCACATGGCAGAAAGTCCAATCGCCGCAATGGCCGCGGCACATGTGGCGACCGCGACTGAAAACTTCATGGCGCTCGAATACCACTCTGTCGATGTCGACTGGTGGGACGATATCGTCACCGGCCTTCCCAAGCCGCTCGTGAAGGACGGCTTTATCACTGTTCCGGACAAGCCGGGCCTGGGGATTGACGACGTCGTCGACGAGGTGATCTCGCAGCATCTGCAGCCGGGTGTCACCGGCATCTGGCAGCCCACGGATCACTGGGACGATGAGTATTCCTGGGATCGCACCTGGAGCTGAGGCGAAAAGGAACGAAGATGAAGATCACCGATCTCCGCTGCGCCGTTATCGGCAAACACCCGATCGTCCGCATCGTAACCGACGAAGGCCTCCATGGCTTGGGCGAAGTCGAGTTCACCAAATCCTACCTCAAGCCCTGGGTACTGCATTTCCGCGAGGCGCTGATCGGCGAGGACCCGACTGACGTCGAGAGAGTCATGCTGAAGATCCGTCAACGCGGCTCTTTCAAGCCGTACGGCGCGGCGGTAAGCGCTATCGAGCATGCGCTGTGGGATATTGCCGGCAAGGCCGCGGGCGTGCCCGTCTATAAACTGCTGGGCGGCAAGGTGCGCGACAAGGTGCGCGTCTACAACGGCTCGATCCGCCGGCAACGCACGGGCGACCGGCCGGAGGATTACGCCGCTGACGTCAAATGGATGATGGAGCAGCCGCAGAACTTCTTCATGATCAAGCAAGGAATCTCGTTCCACTCCAACATGAAGGACACCATTGAGGGCTTCCACTACGGCGTGACGCAGAAGGCCGGCTATCACGGTGCCATGGATCAGGGCGTGATCAGCGAGCGCGGTTTCAATCACATGCTCGACTGCGTGATCGCGATGAAGGAAGTGCTGGGCGACAAAGTCAGCCTGGCGCTCGACTGCGGTCCGGGCTGGATGCTGCCCGATGCGATCAAGTTCGCTCGCGCGGTCGAGAAGTACAATTTGATGTGGCTCGAGGACATGCTGACTGGCGACTATGTGCCGTGGGTCAATCCGCAGGCCTATCGGGAACTGACAACCTCCACCTCCACGCCAATCCACACTGGTGAGCAGATCTACCTGCGGCACAATTTCAAGGAACTGATCGAGACGCAGGCGGTGCGCGTCATCGGCCCAGATCCAGCCGATATTGGCGGTATTGCCGAACTCAAATGGGTCGCCGAGCACGCCTACATGCACTCGATCCTGATGGCACCGCACGGGGTCGCCAACGGCCTGCTAGGCCTCGGCGCGTTGATCAATGTCTGCGCCACCTTGCCCGCAAATTACATCGCGTTCGAATATCCGAGCGCCAGCGACCCCTGGTGGGAGGATCTGGTCGTCGGCTTGCCACCGCAGATCGTGAAGGACAGTATGGTGGACCTGCTGGAAGCGCCGGGGCTGGGCCTCGATATCGACGCCGAAGCGGCCAGGAGATATCTCAGGGAAGAGGATGCGGGCTTCTTCGACTGAACCTCCCTCCTCACGCCAACAATACCGTGTCGCGACCAGATCGCCGCCCGTCGCCCTTATAGGCCGAGGTATCGAGATTGAATCCCGGGAAGAGAGCCACTTTCCCGTCTGGAGTTTCGAGGGCGCATTTTCTGCGCCCTCGTATTGCAACTCAGCCGATGGCCATGAGGCTTGCATTGCCGCCGGCGGCCGCGGTGTTGATCGACGTCGACACCTCCTCCAGCAGCCAATTCAGGCAATAGGCTTCGGGATCGCTCGCCAATTCCTCGGCCGTCGCGGCCTGGACCAGCAGAAGCGGACCGGGCAGGTGAGCGATCTTCTGATTGACGGCCAGAACCCTGTCGCGATCCCCTTCGACGAGGGCACCCGAGAACGGTCCGTCCTTTTCCCAATCCGATGTCCAGGAAATCCGGCTGGCGACAGCCGCGGGAAGATCCGCCAGGACTGACTTCGATAGGGAACCCGCGTCCACGACGATATGGTTACCGGTCGACAGGGCTGCGGCGATCTGGCGATGAAGCCCGCTTTCCGTCTGCGGCACGAGGAGTATACGGCCGCGGGGATGGAGCGCGTAGAGATTGAGCTCCCCGACCGGACCGGTGAGTTCGCGTTCGAGCCCGAGCGCCGAACGGCTCGCATATCCACGCGCCGCCTCCCCCTCGCCCGGCAGGCCCTTCTTATCGAGCCAGACAATGTAGCCGCGAAGGGCGAGGTCCGTATGAACGGAATCCTGCTGCGGCGGCACCGGAGCGCGTTGCACCAACCGGCCGATATAGAGCGGACCGCCGGCCTTCGGACCTGTTCCCGACAAGCCGCGACCGCCGAAAGGCTGCACGCCGACGACGGCGCCGATGATGTTCCGGTTGACGTAGAGGTTGCCAGCCTTGATGCGGCTGGTCACATGCGCGATCGTTTCATCAAGCCGGGTGTGAAGCCCGAATGTGAGCCCATAACCCGATGCGTTGATGTCGTCGATCAGACGGTCGAGCCCGTTTCGCTTGAAGCGGATGACGTGCAGGACCGGTCCGAAGACCTCCCTCGTCAGGTCCGACAGCGACTTGATTTCGATAATCGTCGGCGGAACGAAGGTCCCCGCCGCGGCACTTTCGGGCAGCGGCAGCTGATCCACCTTGCGGCCTAAGCCGCGCATATGCTCGATATGCTGGTCGATCTCCGTCTTTGCGCTGTCATTGATGACTGGGCCGACGTCGATGCTCAGCCGATCGGTACGGCCGATCGTCAGTTCGCGGAAGGCGCCCTTCAGCATGTTGAGGGTCCTGTCGGCGACATCGTCCTGAAGGCAGAGAACTCTGAGCGCCGAGCAGCGCTGACCGGCGCTATCGAAAGCCGAGGCAATGACGTCGGCCACCACCTGCTCGGCCAGTGCCGAGGAGTCGACGATCATGCCGTTCTGACCGCCCGTTTCGGCGATCAGCGGAATCGGCCTGCCGCCTGCTGACAGCCGTTCCGCCAGCTGCGCCTGGATCATGCGGGCAACTTCGGTCGACCCGGTAAACATGACGCCTGCCGTTTCCTCCGCCCCGACCATGCCGGCGCCAAGGCGGCCGCTGCCGGGCACGAACTGCAAGGCACCGACAGGCACGCCCGCCTCGTGGAGGATCTTCACGCTTTCCGAAGCGATGATCGGCGTGACGCCGGCCGGTTTGGCAAGCACGGGATTGCCGGCCACCAAGGCTGCGGCGACCTGCCCGGTGAAAATCGCCAGCGGGAAATTCCACGGGCTGATGCAGACGACCGGGCCGAGGGGCGCATGCGAGGGACCGAGGGTCTTGCGCGCCTGTTCGGCGTAGTAGCGCAGGAAATCGATGGCCTCACGCACCTCGCCGACGGCATTGGCCGCGGATTTGCCGGCTTCGCGCATGACGATGCCCATCAGCGTCTTGATGCGGGCCTGCATGATGTCGGCCGCACGCTCGAGACAGGCGGCACGCTCGGCCGGCGGCACGGCGGCCCATTGTGGCGCATGCTCCGCAGCCATGCGAACGATGCGCGCTGCCTCCTCGACCTTCACTTCGGTCACCGTGCCGACAACATCCCGGTGATCGGCAGGATTGAGAACCTCCCGCGTCACCCCATCTGTAGAGCCGTCGGCAAGGATGGGAAGTGCGTGCCATAGGGTCGCAGCCGTGGTGGCGAGCGCCTCTGCCAAATCCGAAAGGGTGGCCTCATTCGAGAGATCGAGGCCGTCGGAATTGGCCCGGGCGTTACCGTAAAGAGCCTTCGGCGAGGCGATCTGCGCGTGGGGCGCGCCAACGACCGGCATGGCTGCGACGATTTCGGCGGGATCGGCGATCAGGGCCTCGACCGAGACATTCGGATCGGAGATGCGGTGCACGAAGGAGGAATTGGCGCCATTTTCCAGAAGACGTCGAACCAGATAGGCGAGCAGCGTCTCATGTGTTCCCACAGGCGCATAAATGCGGCATGGCCGGTCGAGTTTTTCCTTTCCGACAACCTCGTCATAGAGAGGTTCGCCCATGCCATGCAGGCACTGGAACTCGTATTTGCCGACGGTGAAATCAGGGCCGGCCAGACGATAGATCGTGGCGAGAGTCTGCGCATTATGGGTGGCAAATTGCGGGAAGACCGCATCCGGAGCGTCGAGCAGCTTGCGCGCGCAGGCGATGTAGGCGACATCGGTGTAGATCTTGCGGGTATAGACCGGATAGTCGTCGAGGCCGTCCAGCTGGGCGCGCTTGATCTCCGCATCCCAATAGGCGCCCTTGACGAGACGGACCATGACCCGGCGCCCGGAACGGCGTGCGAGATCGATGATGTAGTCGAGGACGAAGGGGCAGCGCTTGCCATAGGCCTGCACGACGAAGCCCAGCCCGTTCCATCCGGTGAGCTCAGGGGCAAAGCAAAGCTCCTCGAGGAGATCGAGTGAAAGCTCCAGCCGATCGGCCTCCTCCGCGTCGATATTGAGGCCGATATCATAGGTCCTGGCGAGAACGGCCAGCGCCTTGACCTTCGGCAGCAGCTCGCTCATCACCCGGCCGGCCTGCGACCTCACGTAACGCGGATGCAGGGCCGAAAGCTTGATCGATATGCCCGGGCCGTCATAGATGCCGCGCCCGTCCGACGCCTTGCCGATGGCATGAATCGCCTTTTCGTAATCCCGGTAATAGCGCTCGGCGTCAGCGCCCGTCGTGGCGGCCTCGCCCAGCATGTCGTAGGAATAGCGGAAACCACGCGCTTCCAGCGGGCGGGCGCGCTTCAGCGCCTCTGCGATCGTTTCGCCGGTGACGAACTGCTCGCCCATCATGCGCATCGCCATATCGACGCCGCGACGGATGACCGGCTCGCCGGCGCGCGCGATCAGCCGTGTCAGAGCTGCCGACAGGCTTCGGTCGTTAACCGTCGAGGTCAGCTTGCCGGTGACGACGAGACCCCAGGTGGCGGCGTTGACGAACATGGATTTTCCGCCACCGATATGGGAGGTCCAGTTGCCCTCGGCGATCTTGTCGCGGATCAGCGCGTCCCGGGTTTCGGTATCGGGAATGCGCAACAGCGCTTCGGCGAGGCACATCAGCGCCACGCCTTCCTGGCTGGAGAGTGAGTATTCCTGCACCAGCCCTTCGACACCGGTCCCCTTGTGCTTGGCGCGCAACGCCTCAATCAGGCTGCGGGCCGTGCTGCGAATGTCATAGCGTTTTGCCTCGGAGACACGCGCTGCGGCAACGAGCGGCGGCAGGCATTCGGTTTCCGGCCGGCGATAGGCTGCCGTGATGGCCCGGCGAAGTTCGGATTGCGGTCGGATCGGTGGGGCAAAGCCGGAGAACGGCGCGCCGTCGACGGGATCATGGGAGGGCGTGGAGGGGGGCGCTGCGTTCAACATGGGAGTCCCTATTCAATCGATGTTTGGTCTAGCGGATAAATGGAACAGCGGGCTCGTCGTCCCAGAGCGCATCATCCGTGAAGGCCGGGCCGGAATATTCCGTCTCGCGCAGCGGGCGCGCATCTGGTCTGTCGCGCTTGAAGGTGAGCGCCGCCGCCACAGCCCTTATTGCCACCGGCCGGTAGTGAACGAGCAGGTCGGGTTTTTGGTCATCATCCGCTTCGTTGTCATGCATGTATGATCCCCCGTTTTGAGGTCGACGCCGATACCGATCACAGCGCTCTTTCACCCGGCGCCCAATCTATCACAGCCCCAGATCGCGATCTCACTTGATTTTTACAGTTTCTAGGCCGTATGAACTTATTAATACGTCATCGAGAGTTCAAATGGCCACAGAAACTGACATCTTTAGTGAATTGGACCAGTTCGATAAAAAAATCCTCGCCGCACTCGCCGAGGACGGAAGGCTGTCGATCACCGATCTGGCTACGCGTGTCGGACTGTCGAAGACGCCATGCCAGATCCGCTTCAAAAGGCTGATCAGCGAAGGATACATCGAAGGCTTCAAGGCCATCCTCAATCCGTCGAAAATGCAGCTCGACCACATTGCTTTCGTCGAGGTGAAACTCTCCGATACCCGCGAGCATGCGCTGAAAAGCTTCAACGATGCCATCAAGAAGATCGGGGAAGTCGAAGAGTGCCATATGATTGCAGGCAGGTTCGACTATCTCCTGAAGATCCGCACCCGAGATATTGGCCGCTACCGCCGCGTCCTCGGCGAGCGCATCTCGACCCTGCCCCACGTTGCCAGCACCTCGACCAACGTCGCAATGGAGACGGTCAAGGAAGGCTGGGACAAGTCCGGTTCGAGTTTTTCGTGAATGTGATCCGTAGGAAGCTATGACGAGCTGCCGGTGCGTTGCCGCCGGAGGGACTGCGATATAGTCATTGCCATCGGCTGTCGCGCCAATGCGATCATTCCGACCATTCGCATGAAGCGATGGCTAAAGCGGTTGCGGCAAGTAGCAATCCACCCACAGCCATTCAGCCATCTCTCGCTTTTCGACCGCGTGGGCTCGATTTCACCGGCACGCTCTTGCCGTACTCTTTCCACCACGCCGTCTCGAGTGTTGGTTACCGATGCCGGTAGCGAAAGGCTTCGACGAAGGCGGAGAAAGCAGGGGATGGATGGCGCCGGCTGGGGTAATAGAGATGATACCCTTGGAACGTTGGCGCCCAGTCCGCCAGCACTTCGTGCAGTTGACCGCTGTCACAATATTGCCTGATGAGATCCCTCGGCACATAAGACAGCCCCGCCCCATCGAGAGCGGCATTGATCGCAGGTCCTATGTTGCTCATCACGAGCTGGCCTTCCACACGTACGCTGAACTCGCGGCCATCCTTTTCAAACTCCCAGGCATACAGAGCGCCTGACGTCGGAAGACGCAGGTTCACGCAATTGTGGTCCGTCAAGTCTTGCGGGGTCGAAGGTGCAGTGCGGGCCGCAAAATATTCCGGTGATCCGACCACGGCATAAGAGATATCGGGCCCGATGCGAACGGCCACCATGTCGCGCGCAATCGCCTCGCCGAGCCGCACGCCGGCATCGAATTGGCGCTCCACGATATTTGTGAAACCGTTGTCGACCATGAGTTCCACGGTGATATCGGGGTAATCCCGTAAAAATGCCGACAGCCTCGAACGGAAAACCAGCTCCACGGCATCATCGGGACATACGAGGCGGACTGTGCCCGAAGGCTTGTCGCGCAACGCGCCGAGGGCACTGATCCCGGCGGCGATGCTCTCGAAATGCGGCTGGATAGTTTCCACGAGGCGCGCACCGGCCGCCGTGGGAGCCACGTCACGCGTCGTGCGGGAGAGAAGCCGGACGCCGAGTCGGGCTTCGAGCGCGCTGATCGTATGGCTCAACGCCGAGCGCGTAACTCCCAATTTTGATGCAGCGCGCGTGAAACTCCGCTCCTGAGCCACCTCCAGAAACGCACGCATTTCCGTGAACTCGTCTCGCCGCATTGTTGAATCTCCTTCATCACGACATTCAGATTATAGCTTCTAGTCGCGCAAAACCAGTCCGGCTATCTATCTGGCAACGGACAGGAGAACGTGAATGACCGTCGAGTTGACATTGAATGAGACCTCACTGATGGACGACAGGGCGACCTCGTGGTCTGCTGTGACCTGTCTCTCGCTTCTCACTTTCCTTTTGGTGGGTCTGGAATTTCTCCCTGTGAGCCTTCTGACCCCAATCGCCAGGGACCTCTCTATTTCAGAGGGGCAAGCCGGATTGGCGATCACCGTGTCGGGTGTCTTTGCGGTTCTCACCAGCCTTTTCGGCAATGCCTTCCTGGCGAGGATCGACCGGAAGTCTGTCGTCTTGCTCTATACGGCGGTTCTTGTTGCATCGAGCTTGGCGGTTGCTCTCGCACCCAACTTCCCTGTCTTTCTCGTCGGGCGGTCCCTGGTCGGCGTTTCGATCGGCGGCTTCTGGTCGCTGTCGACGGCTATTCTGGCACGCTTGGTTTCGGACCGTGATCTGCCCAAGGCCATTGCGCTTCTGCAAGGCGGCACCGCGTTCGCGCTCGTCCTTGCCGCGCCACTCGGCAGTTTTCTTGGCGGGTTCATCGGATGGCGCGGAACCTTCTTCATTACCGTGCCGATCGGAATTGCCGCACTCGTCTGGCAACTGGTCGTTCTGCCGAGGATGCCGGCGACATCAACCGTCTCGGTGGCCAGAATATTCGGGCTGCTGCGCAATCGCACATTCGCAGTTGGAATGGCGGCGACCGGCTTGGCCTTCATTGGCCAGAACGCACTGTCCATTTATCTTCGCCCGTTCCTCGAAGGCGTCACGGGACTGGAATTGAATGTTCTGTCCATGGTGCTTCTCGGCCTCGGAGTCGGCGGGCTAGCTGGAACCTCCGTGATCGGCTTCGTCGCCCGGCGCCACCTCCTACTCGTTCTCGTAGGTCTGCCGGCTGCTCTTGCTGTCCTTGCCCTGCTGCTGATCGCTCTCGGGACGTTCGCAGCGATTACGACATTGCTGCTCGTCTTCTGGGGATTCTTCTCGACCCCGATTCCGGTGGCCTGGAACACCTGGATGGCCGCCATCGTTCCCGGTGAATTGGAAGCGGCAGGTGGCGCTGATCCAGCTCGCCATCGCAGGCGGCGCTTTTGCTGGCGGCATGCTGTTTGACGCCGCGGGATGGCGGAGCACCTTCCTTCTGGCCGCCTGCCTTCTCGCCGGCTCGGCTGTCCTGGCCGCGCTCGCCGGCCGCCGTTCCTGAGCCTTCAGAAACCAAACAGGAGATCATCATGTCCCAAGGAATTGAAAACAAAGTGGTCGTCATCACCGGGGCAAGCAGCGGGCTTGGCGAAGCCACCGCGCGTCACCTTGCGGAGCGCGGCGCGTCCGTCGTCCTCGGCGCGCGGCGTAGCAACCGCATCGCTGCGCTGGCTGAGGAGCTGTCCACCAAAGGCTATAAGGCCAAGGCAGTCCAAACCGACGTCACGGACCAACATCAAGTCAAAAAGCTCGTCGACACGGCCGTCAACGCGTTCGGTCGCATCGACGTGATGCTGAACAATGCCGGCCTGATGCCACTTGCGCCGCTCGAACGGCTCAAAGTTGACGAGTGGGATCGCATGATCGACGTAAACATCAAAGGGGTGCTCTACGGTATCGCAGCAGCGCTTCCGCACATGAAGGCGCAGAAGTCGGGGCACATCATCAACGTATCCTCCGTCTACGGTCATGTGATCGATCCGAGCGCCACCGTCTATTGCGCGACGAAATTCGCCGTGCGCGCCCTCTCGGAAGGGCTGCGGAAGGAAGTGAAGCCGTACAACATCCGGACCACGATCATTTCACCCGGCGCAGTGAGCACCGAACTCCTCGAACACATCAGCGAAAAGGACATCCAGGCGGGCACAAAGGAGTTCGTCAGCAAGATCGCCATCAGCGCGGACACGTTCGCCCGAACGGTCGCCTTCGCGGTGAACGAGCCGGACGATGTCGACATCAACGAAATCCTGTTCCGGCCGACGGCTCAACCTGTCTGACGCGAGGCGCGCTATGTCGATGACATCCAAGTTCATGAGCCGTCGCGCGGTGCTGGGCGGAACCTTGGCGGCCGCCGCTCTGCCTCTCGTGGCGCAAGGGCAGGACGAGCGCGGCCCGGCGGAGCCCGAGGCGACAGGCGTCAGGATCAGGATAGGCTTCAACAATCTAACCCTGACCGCGACACTCGCCGACAATCCGACGGCGCGTGATCTCGTTTCCATGCTGCCCCTGAACCTTAAGATCGAGGACTATGGCAGGAACGAAAAGATCGTCCATCTGCCGCGCAAGCTCACCGAAGAAGGCAGCGGTGCGTTCGGAAACGAGCAGCCGGGCGACCTTTGCTACTTCAAACCCTGGGGTAACTTGGCCCTGTTCTACGCGGATTACCGCTGGGACGGGCTGATCAGGCTCGGCCGCTTCGACAATGACTTCGAGCCGTTGCTGGTGCGCGGCGAGTATCCGGTCCGCATGGAACGCATCTGACAAAGGTTGCATGAGCAGAAATCTAAAATAGCGTTCCTCTCGGGCGTCCGTTGAGCCGAGATCGGCCAGCACGTCAAACCGATATCTGCTTCGGATGACAACCGTTGGAGAAATGGCAGGAATACTGCCACCGAAGCGTCCCCCGTTCGCCGCTTGGCATCGCCATCTCCTCCCGTGCGAACGCGGAACCGGGGCGCCGCAGATTGGTCGTCAGCAGCGGGTGAACGAGCGAGCGAGACCTTGGTGGCCGAGTAGACGCTGAAGGTCGGCAAGCCCTTCAAGCCAACAAGCGGCCTACCGCGGTCTTTGGATTTCACAGTAGACAATGCTGCGGTTTGAGCCGGACCAAACCGACACCTTCACATCCGCCCCACTCACGCTTTCACTGGCGATCAAGCCCATCTCTCGTTCTGACCGCAACAGCAGCGCCCAGTTCATGAATGTCTCCATATAGCCATCGACCTCCGTCTCCGGGGAGAAGTTGGCGAATAGGAATGTGCCGCCAGGCTTAAGCATGCTGACGCACTTCTTGGTGAGTTTTACGGCGACCGCGTCCGGCAAATAGTCATAAAGACCCGCGGCATAAACGAAATCGAACATTCCCAGCGCATGCCTTCCACCGAGCAGGGATTTGACCGACCCGTTCACCGCTTCGACGGACGTGCCGGCGAAATCGCGGGTGACGGTTCCAACGCTCATCGGGTCTTGATCCAAGGCTACCCAGCGTTTGATCGCGCCGGCGCCGAGAGCACGCGACAAGGGCCCCTCACGAAGATGCCCGGCCGCGATGGCGAGGACTTCGGTGGAACCAGGCCGGGCCAAAGCGATTTCGTCAACGCGGCGAGCCAGAATGTCTCGACGCTCTCTTACCGCGACGGATGACGAAGCATTTCGAGTGTAGGCGTAGATCGAGCGTCCCAGGTTGCTCGCTGATAAGACGGCGTCCTCAATCTCAGGTCTGCCGTAGATGAAGTCGAGAAGGCGTGCGTCGCCAGAATAGCCGCGCGGCTTTTCGAACGACCAGCGGGTCAATGGATCTTGATGAAGATAGTGAGCAACGGGATGAGATTGCGCGATCGGAACGATGACGTCCCACACCTCCGGATGAAAGCGCCGCCGTATCTGATGCAAGGCGTCGGTAAGACGCTCGATTATCGCATTAGGCTCGATGCCGGATTTGAACTGACGGATCGACACGTCAAGGCTGAGGGCAAGCTCGGCTCTGGCAACGACAAGGTGGCCGGGATCTGGGGCAGCAACCCTTCTTGCCGCCCGACGAATTTCACCCGGCGCAACAAGACTTTCACCGTCCAAGACCAGGCTTTGTGCCATTTCGAGACCCCTTTGACATAGCGTTAAGCATAAACAACCTCGAAATAGGATGCGACTAGAATCTACACGGGATAAGGGTAATTCTACTCTTGCGGGTCCGATGCTACCCCTCTAACAAAGCTAAGCAACAAGACAAACCGGTTGCAGGTTGCCGAACGCAACTCTGGAGGGCGCCGAAGTATGGCTTACTTTTCGACATACTTTAGATGGCTGTCAGTCCAGCGTTTTTGCAGGACCGCGGCCTACGCTAATGTCCAGCGCGACGAATCCACCGCCAGCTTTTCATTCGCCGAGGCCCTCAAGTCTTTGAAAACTGAAAATGATGCTGTCCGAGGGCGGAGTTCACGGCATGGTCTTTGGATCGCGGTTGCCGTTTATGTGTCCTTCGCACTTCCCGACCGTTGGCTGATCCCCGATGTTGCGCCTGTGACGATCGCCGCGCGATTCGTCGTTGCAACGATCGCTCTGCTGGTTTTCGAGACCCTGCGCCTGGCAAAAGCGCAAACCGTCTGGCTTGACGTCACATGCGCCTCGGCACTGCTTGCGGGCTATGTGGGCTGGCTTTACCCGGCGATCGCCACCCGCGACGTCACCGCCATGTCATACTACATGATATTCGGCGCCATCTTCATGATGGGCGCCAACCTCTTTTTCAGTTTCCCGTTTCGGCTTTCGGTGATCACCTCGAGCCTCGTTCTTTGCGCATTTTTCGTTACGATCGAGGAATTTTTCCCGTCAAGCCAAACCTACAAGTTTGCCTTCGGGTTGTTCTACATTTCGTGCTTTATCTTCACGTCTTTCGTCAATTGGCGATTGAACGTGGAGCGTCGAAACGTGTTGTTGAACGCGGCGGAGGCTCGCCACCAGCACTGGGAAGCGTCCGAGCGGGGAAGGTCACTTCTCGAGCTTTCACATACTGACTACCTGACAGGCATAAGCAACAGACGCGCGCTGGATCGGCGACTCGACGAATGCTGGGCCGCCTGGAAAGACGAACGACGCGACTTCTCCGTGTTCCTCATCGACGTCGACTTTTTCAAACGCTTCAATGATCGCTACGGACATCAGGAAGGAGACCGATGTCTGACTGTCATCGCCAATGCGCTGAAGGCAGTTGTAGAGTCGTCCGACGGCATGATCGGCAGGTATGGTGGCGAGGAGTTTATCGTGGTCATGCCGGATGCCCTCCCCAGGGTCGCGATGACTCTCGCCGAGAAGATCAGAGTGGAAGTCGAGTCTCTTGCGATTGCTCACGACGAGCGACCAGATGATATGTCGATCGTAACCGTCAGCATTGGCGCCGCCTTCACCCGCGAGAAAGTTGGAGAGAAAGTTGAACGAATAGTGCGTGAAGCCGACCTTGCTCTCTACAATGCCAAAGCAAGTGGCCGAAACTGCATTCGTAGTTTTGATCCGTTGTTGCCTCGCCCCGACGACTATGCTGGTAAACTCGTCCCACTGCTGGCGGCCGCCATTGATCGCAAACTGGTTTCGCTCGTGTACCAACCGATCTTCGACGTGACGAACGAGAAGGCAAGAGCTGTCGAGGCTTTGATGCGCCTCAGGATGCCGGACGGCACCGCGGTTTCGCCGAAGACATTCATTCCGGTGGCAGAACGAAGTGGCGCTATCCTCGAACTGGGCAGGTGGGCGATCGAGACGGCATGCCGCGATATATTGATGACCGATCGCATGGCTACCGTCAGCGTCAACGTGTCGCCAATACAACTGCGTTCCCCCGGCTTTGCTGCCAGTGTCGCTGATATCCTTGCTCGGTGCGGGGTCTGCGGATCGCGACTAGCCTTGGAAGTCACTGAGGGCCTGGACATGGATATGCAGTCGGAGGTGCTGAAATGCATTGCCGATCTGCGGGCACTCGGCGTCGAGATATGGCTTGACGACTTCGGCTGCGGTTTCGCGGGCCTCTCTTGGCTGAGGGCAATCGAGTTTCAGACGGTCAAGGTCGATAGAACCTTCCTGCACGACTGCTCGAACCCACGCGGTCTGATGATGCTTCAGGACATGATTGCTCTCATCCGCAATCGTGGGAATACGATCCTGGTGGAAGGCGTCGAAACTGCAGCACAGTTTTCCCTTCTCAAGGATCTTCGCATCGACCGCGTCCAGGGCTTTCATATGGGAATGCCGGTTAGCGCTGAACTTCTGAGCGCGGCATAACTCGCCTCACGGTTTCCAGATGGCTCAGCACGTTGCCGATGATCGGTGCGTGGTGCATGACGTCTCTGCCAATTGCGAATTCAGAGGTGAGCGTGGCAAGCATACCCTTATCTTCTCGCCGGGCGGTGCGCTTTCCGTACAGGCGATGAACCCGGGCGCCTCGGCCGAACCAATTACCTACACGGCAACTAAGGCAATTGGAGCCATCGCAACGAGGGCTGTGCCACCATTGTCAGAAGTCTTGCTTTTAGACGGATCACGCCGTCTGATGCAGCGAGGCAACGGATCGCTGAATCAGACGAATATTCGGCGGTTGAACCTGAGAATGAGGATCAGATGGATCACGCCAATGGCCCGCAAGCCCCGGTGAACGAACAGAGGGAAGCGCGCAGGCTTCAATACCTTACCTGGGAACACATTGTGTCCGACCTCGGCCATCCAGCCCACCTTGCCCGCAAGGCGGAACTCAGGCGATCATGCGGTGCGGAGTTGGCCGAGACGTCCTACATCGCCGAGAATGCCGCGATCTTCACCGAAAGCCTGACGATGGGCGAGCGATCCTGGATCGCCGGGCACGCGCTCGTCCGCGGCCATGTGATCCTCGGCGACGATTGCACCATCAATCCCTACGCCTGCGTTTCCGGGAAGGTGACGTGCGGCAACGGCGTGCGGATTGCTTCGCATGCCTCGATCGTCGGCTTCAATCATGGCTTCGACGATCCGGCAGTTCCCATACACCGCCAGGGTGTCGTCAGCATCGGCATAGTGATCGGTGACGATGTCTGGATCGGCGCCAATTGCGTGATCCTCGATGGCGCAACAATTGGAAATGGCGCCGTGATCGCCGCCGGAGCGGTGGTTACCGGAGACATTCCCACCATGTCGATTGCCGGTGGCGTGCCCGCCCGGGTACTGCGGAGCCGAGGCTCGGCACCCAGGAAATCCGGCACTGGAGACATCGAAGATCAATTGGTCAGGCTGGGGCAGAAGGCGAAAGACCAGTGGCCGGACATTCTTGCACGCTGGAAAACGCAGGGAGCCTATGAATCCCTGGAAGCGGACGGCGTCCGGAGGCCGGCGATCCGGCATTTATGCGATGCCATCGAGATCGCCGCCGGGTTCGGTCACCTGCCGCCCGACCTCAATCTCTCGGAAACCGTCGAGCTTCTCCAAGGCCTCCAGGAACGAGAGACCGGGCTGTTCCCGGATGAGCATTCGCGCATGCACGACAAGGCGCTGAGGGATGATCCAAAGGCGCTCTACAACGTCCTTTCGGTCGGATATGCGCTTGAGCTGCTTGGCTCCAGTCCACGGCAACCCGTCCATGCCGTCGAGTTTGGCATCGGAGAGCTTGACGAATGGCTGAGCGCCCTGCCCTGGCCAACCCGGGCATGGCACGCCGGCAGCGTGGTCGATGCGATCGGAACCGCCATGTACTTCAATGCCAAGTATTTTGGCATCGGGCATTCACGGCAGCAGCTCTTCGAGTGGCTGAGCCGGAATGCCAACAGCGTTTCAGGGCTCTGGGGCGAGCCGACCGCGGGGGAAGGATGGCTCCAGCCTGTGAACGGCTTTTATCGCCTGACGCGTGGCACCTACGCCCAGTTCGGCGCGGCACTTCCCCACCCGCATGCCTCGCTCGAAACAGTTCACCTCAATTATCGCAACCATAAGGGCTTCGTTGCTGCGAAATACAATGCGTGCAACCTGCTCGATACGATTCATCCTCTGCTGCTGATTGCCCGGCAGACCGACTACAGGCGGGCTGACGGAGAGGCGATCGCCCGCAATCTCATATCAAGGGCTCTGGGCAGATGGCGGGATGGCGAGGGATTCCCGTTTGCCGACGGTGGTGAACCGAGCTTGCAGGGGACGGAAATGTGGCTTTCCGTCATTCACCTGGCGGCCGATTTCCTGGGACTGGCAGATCACTTCGCCTTCGTCCCCAAAGGCGTCCACCGAACGGCCACTGTAGGATTGGGCTTGTGAATACGGCAGTTTCGATCAACCGTGCAATGATGCCGTCAGCCAGCCGGCGGCAAGGTCCCGCGCGTTGTTTCGCTTGGCTTTGACGGGCACGATCACGTTGTAACGATCTTCCGCGGCAAGCTCACCGCCGCCGATCCGCACCAGGGTTCCATCCTCCAGAAAAGTGCCCACCAGCATGCGCCATCCCAAGGCAATCCCTTGCCCTGCGCGCGCGGCGGCGATGGTTTCGGTATAATGGTTGAACCGAAGCGACGGCTTTACCTCGAGCTTGGCGCCGGTCAGAGAAAACCACTGCGCCCAGCTATACCAGGAACGATCAAGAACGTCCGTTTCGATGAATTCGTCGACGGAGCCTAGCGGGCCATCTCCTCGACGCCTGAGGTAATCGGGAGAGCAGACGGGGCAGATGACGTCGCCGCGCGAGGCGATGACGGTAGCATCGCTGAAAGGGGGCACACCATAGCGAATTGCCACATCGACTTCTCCGTCGTCGAGAGCGATCGGGCTGTCCTGGGATATCACTCGCACCAGAATGCCCGGGTTCGCCCGGCGGAATTCGGCCAGCCGCGGCAGCAGCCAGAAGGAAGAGAATGCAACGGTCGCCCCTATCGTCAACACGTCCTGGCTGCGCGACTGGATCGCTTCCACGCTCTCGGCGATATCGGCAAAGCTCTTCGCCAGCGTGGCTCCGAGGTTGATGCATGCCGTTGTCGGTTCGATGGCTCGATGCTTGCGCACGAATAGGGGCTGGCCGAATTCCTCCTCCAGCAACGCAATCTGCCTGCTGACTGCCGCCTGGGTGACACCCAATTCGGTCGCAGCCGTGGTGAAGCTCTTCTTCCTGAGCACCGCCTCCAGGGTCACCAGTGCCGTCAGCGACGGGATCCGTCTTCGGAAATGCATCGCAGAACTCCTCTTCACATGATAAAAACTCATGCGAACGTGATTTTTTATGCCGTTGAAACGTCAGCGTTGCAAGGGCAATCTCGGGAAACTCTCGCATAAGAGGTTCTCATGCTAAACAGGCTTCCATCTACCATTTCAGCCCTTCTCGACGCCCGCGCCGACGGTCACTCGCTGCCGGCCGGCCTTTACGTCAGAGAAGACGTGTTCGAAGCAGACCTCGAGGTCTTTTTCCACAAGCACTGGATCTGTGTCGGCCTGGACTGTGATGTTCCCGAACCCGGCGACGCCACGGTGGTCGATATCGGCAAGACGAGCCTGATCCTTCTGCGTGACGACGACGGAGAAATCCGCGTCCTGCACAATGTCTGTCGCCATCGCGGCTCCCGCCTTCTCGATCCGGGCAAGACGATCGTCTCAAAACTCGTCTGTCCCTATCACACCTGGACATATGAACTGACGGGTGAGCTCAGCTACGCGCCTCACATGGGCAAGGACTTCGACAAGGAGTGTCGGAGCCTCAAGTCCGTCACCTTCAAGTCGATCGGCGGACTGATTTATGTCTGTCTTTCCGACAATCCGCCCGAGGACATCGCTCTCCTCGAGCAGGCCATGACCGAGCGCCTCGCCCCCTACGACATCCGGAACGCAAAGATTGCCTTCCAAACTGACGTCATCGAGGACGGCAACTGGAAGCTGACGATGGAGAACAATCGCGAATGCTACCACTGCTCCGCAAACCATCCGGAGCTCTGCGTCTCCTTCGTCGATCTCGACTTCGGCTTCGACCCCGAAACTCTGAGCCCGGAGGATCGTGAACAGGCCGAAGAGCATTTCAGGCTGTATGAAGAACGGACCAAGGCGTGGGAGGCTGACGGCTTCCCCTCGGCTGCCGTCGAACAACTCGCCGACTGCGCCACCAATTTCCGCACCCAGCGCCTGATCATCGCAGGCGCCGGTGAATCCCAGACCCACGACGCCACTGCCGCATCCTCCAAGCTTCTCGGGCAGATGACCCGCAAGGATCTCGGTGACACACATCTTTGGGGCCACAACAGCTGGAACCACTTCATGGGCGACCACGCCGTGGTGGCCACCGTCATTCCGCTCTCCGCGGGCAAGACGCTGGTTAGAACCAAGTGGCTGGTCCACAAGGACGCCGTCGAAGGCGTGGATTACGATCTCGACAAGCTGACGGACGTCTGGGTCGCGACGACCGACCAGGACGCCGATCTCGTCGCCCGCTCCCATGCCGGCGCTCTCGACCCGGCATATCAGCCCGGCCCCTACTCCCGCTTCTCCGAGACGAACCTCGACAAGTTCGCCGCCTGGTACATCGACCGGATGCGCGCCCATGGATACTAGAAGCCCGCAGGCGCCCGCGCCCAGAGCCGCCCTTCACGACCTGTGGAACCCAGAGGAAGACGACGCGCTGGTCTGCCTCGACGTTCAGCAGGAGACCCACGACGTCAAGACATTCACCTTCGCCTCCCGTGAGGGTAAGCGGTTCGCGTTCAAGGCCGGGCAGTATTTTCTGTTCGACCTGGAACATAATGGAGACGCTGAAAACAGGTGCTACAGCATCTCCTCCTCGCCGCATCGGACGAACGCCTTCTCCGTGACGGTGAAGCGCGTTCCCGGCGGCAAGATCTCCAACTGGCTTCATGACACCCTGGTTCCCGGGGCAACCGTCAAGGCGAACGGCCCGCTTGGCCATTTCGTCAGGCCCGCGACGTCGAAACCGAAGCTTCTGCTGCTGTCCGGCGGTTCCGGCATTACGCCCGTCATGTCCATCCTGCGTGAGATCGCCGACAGTTGCGAACCCGCCGACGTCGTCTTCATGCATGCCGGCCGGACGCCGCAGGATCTGATCTTTCGCGACGAACTCGCCTGCATCGCCCGCAGGCTGAAAGGCCTTCGCCTCCACTTCCTCCCGGAGACCGTTGCCGGCGAGCCATCCTGGCCCGGCCTGACCGGCCGTATCTCGGCAGACTATATGCGGCTTGCGGTTCCCGATATCGCCGAGCGAACCGTGATGTGCTGCGGCCCCGCCCCGTTCATGGCCGCCGCGCGCGGCATTGCCGCCGAACTCGGCGTGCCCGGCTCGAACTACCTGGAGGAAAGCTTCGACGCCGCGGTCATCGACGAACCCGAAATCCCTGCGGTTCAGGAGGCCGCTGCCAAGGTCTTTCAGGTCACCTTCTCGAAGCAGGCCCGCAGCATCGACGTCTCCGGCGACCAGAGCGTGCTCTCATGCGCGAAGAAGGCAGGCGTCAGGATCCCGTCGTCCTGCGCGAACGGCGTCTGCGGCACCTGCAAGTCGAAGCTTACGTCAGGCACGGTCGACATGAACCACAATGGCGGAATTCGTCAGCGGGAAATCGACGCCGGCCTCTTTCTGCCCTGCTGCTCCAAGCCGCTTAGCGATCTCGTCATCGAGCGCTGAGCGCCCGGTAACGTCGCGTCACCCACCGACAACAGGGACTCACTGAGATGTTGCGAGAGGAAAGCGATTCCGCCGAGCTGACCGGCCCGACGGTCTTCAAGGATGAGCGAAAGCAGGAATATCTCAATCCCGAGGGAGTGGATCGGCCTCTCATCAGTCCTTTGCCGGCCACGACGCTCGATCGGGCTCGCCGCTATCGTCTGGAGCGCCTGCGCACGAAGATGCGCGAATGGGATTGCGGCGCCCTGCTCCTCTACGATCCCGTCAACATCCGATATGCCTTCGATTCATCGAATATGAGCATCTGGACGATGCACAACGCCTCGCGCTACGCTCTGATCCTGGCCGATGGTCCGGCCATACTTTTCGAATTCGAAGGCGCCGAACATGTCAATGACGGGCTTCCCGGCATCGACGAGATCCGGCCGGCGAAGTCATGGATATTCTTCACGGCCGGGAACCTTATGGAACCCCGGCTGAAAGCCTGGGCGGAGGAAGTCGCGGACCTCATAAAGAGCAACGGCGGCAACAAGCGCGTGGCGGTGGACAAGCTCGAACCCGCCGGCGCGTTCGAATTGCGGGAACGCGGCTTCATGCTCTTAGACGGTCAGGAGCTGGCCGAGCGGGCGCGATCCATCAAAAGCGCTGACGAAATCGAGCTGATGAGATGGACGATCCGTGTCTGCGAAGCAGGCATGGCGCGGATGTACGAGGCATCCGAGCCCGGCCGCACCGAAAGAGAGATCTGGGCCGAGCTTCACTTCGAAAACGCACGCAGCGGCGGCGAGTGGCTCGAGACCAAGCTCCTGACCGCAGGCCCGAGAACGAACCCCTGGTATCAGGAATGTTCGGACTATGCGGTCAAACGCGGGGAGATGATATCCTTCGACACCGATATGATCGGACCCTACGGCTATTGCGCCGACCTCTCGCGCTCGTGGACAGCAGGGCACGTCGCGATGAACGCCAAGCAGAAGCAACTCTACGCCGCCGCCAGGGATCAGATCGAGCACAATCTCGCCATCCTGAAGCCCGACATGACGTTTGAAGAGTTCAACGCGCTGTCGTGGCGGATTCCGGAGAAATACCAGCCTTATCGATACACGCTTGCTCTGCACGGAACCGGAATGGCGGACGAATGGCCAGGGATCCTTCTGCATCCGGATTTCGACCCTGAATTCAGCGGCCTCATCGAGGAGGGCATGGTGCTCAACGTCGAGAGCCTGATAGCCGAAGCCGGATCTGAAAGCATCAAGCTTGAAACCCAGGCTCTGATCACGGCAACGGGCGCGGAGCGGCTGGACACCTTTCCGTGGGAGGATATCTGAATAAGCTCAGTGTGCTCTCGAAGCGGCTGCACGATGCTGTGAGGGGGTCTGCCCGAATGTGCGTTTGAACGTTCGCGTGAACTGCGAGGCATTTTCAAAGCCGACATCCAGCGCGATCTCGATCAGTGGCGCCTTCGACTGGGCCAGGATCGATTTCGCCCGCTCCATGCGAACACGATTATAGGCCTTGGCAGGAGACATCCCGGTCTTGTCGATAAAGATCCTCTCCAGTTGCCGCCGAGACAGGCCCACCGTGGCGGCAAGCTTTTGAATCGACATGCTGCCATCGACGAACTGTTCCATCGTAATCATCGCCGCCTTGACGCGGGCGTCGTCATAGTCGTCGTAGAGCGGACGCCGGGGCTGTATGTCCGATGGAGTCCGGGCCTTTTCGATCTGAAGCACTTCAAGCGCGTTTCGTTCAGCGTCGCGGCTGATATATTTTCTGACCAGCAACGCCGCCATGTCGGCGGAACTGCTGCCGCCTGCGCACGATCCGCGCTGGCGATCGAGATTGAAGAGCCGGTCGGAGCGAACGCTAAGGTCGGGGAACCGCTCCCGAAACTCCTTGTAATGCAGCCAGCTCACACAGGATTCGTGCCGCTTCATCAGGCCTGCCGCAGCAAGAATGAACGAACCCGTGCACACGCCGATCAGCGGCACCTTCTTGACGTCGGCCTGCTTCAGAAAAGTGATGGTCTGCTGGTCGACAGGGTTCTCCACCGTCAGAAGGCCGCCGACGACCACGATGTAGTCGAACCTCGACGGATCGACGAAATCGGATGTCGGAGCAACCTGGACGCCGCAACTCGCGGTGATCAAGTGCCTCGTGCTGCCGATCACCTGCCAGTCTGCAAGGACCCTTCCGGAACGATCCTGCTCGTCGCTGGCAAGCCGCAGCGTGTCCACGAAGAGCGCAAAGGCGGACAGCGTGAATGATCGCGCCAGAACAAAGCCCACCTTGAGCCGGCCAGCCGACTTCGCGTCGGCGTCTGTCTGTCGATGCTGCTCAGGTCGCATAGTCATCTCCTTGCCGGCTCTTATCGCGCCGTCCGTCTTTTCAGACGAAAAGGCGCTCATCGGATCTGAAAGCCATGCGCCAGCGGATCCCGATCGTCAACGAAAATGGTGTTGTGTCCGATGACGCGTGCCCAGCCTCCGATGCTTGGAAGAATACCGCTATAGGGCCCAATGCGTGCCTCGGCTTCGACCCGGCCCTCGAAGACGGTTCCGATCAGGCTTTCATGCCGATATCTCGACCCGACGGTAAGCCGTTCCTTCCCATAGAGCTGGGCCATGCGAGCGGAGGTGCCGGTGCCGCCCGGCGAGCGATCGATGGCCTTCTCGCCATAGAAGACCGCGCAACGGCCATCCGAGGTGTCGTTCACGGGGCGGTCACACCAGATGGCATGATGCACGCCGCGAATTCTCGGATCGTCGGGATGAACGGGATCGCAAATATCGGCAAGCGCTGACCTGAGCTTCTGGCTGCAGCCGACGATATCCGATGCGGTCATGCGGTCGAGCCCGCTCCAGTTATCCTGCGGTTCGATGACCGCATAATAGTTGCCGCCATAGGATATATCGACGCGCAGGCGGCCCATTCCCGGCACATCGACCTCGACATCAGCCTCGTGCAGATAGCTTGCAACATTGTGGAGACGAACGGATTCGACATATCCGCCCTTTTCCTCATAGGTGACATCGACCCTTCCCGCAGGCGTCTCGATGGCAACCCTTCCCGGCTCCCGCGGCTTGACGAGCCCTTCCTCGATCGCGGCGGTCACGACGCCGATGGTGCCGGCGCCGCACATCGGCAGGCAGCCGCTCACTTCGATGAAAAGAACGGCAAAATCGCAATCCTCCCGGTAGGCCGGATAGATGATCGCCCCCGACATGATGTCGTGACCCCTTGGCTCGAACATCAGCGCCTGGCGCACCCAGTCGTGATCGCGGACAAAAATCTCCCGACGCTCGCTGATGGGCGCATGCGGAAGCAGTGGACCGCCTCCGGCAACAAGGCGCACGGGATTTCCTGACGTATGGGAGTCGATGCAGAAGAAGCTGTTTCTCATCTTTTGGTGTCCTTGCTCATCTCGTCTTCGGCAGCCTGTCACGGTCGAGCAGACCGCGGGACAGCCGGTCGAGCAGAAGGGCGATTGCGACGATCGCCAGGCCCGCCCGCAGGCCAAGCCCCATCTCCATGCGCGTCAGGCCGCGCGTCACCTCCGCGCCGAGACCGCCGGCGCCGACGAGCCCGGCCAACACCACCATCGCCAGGGACAGAAGGATGCATTGGTTGAGCCCGACCAGGAGCGTCTGCCTGGCCAAGGGGATCTCGATCTTCCAAAGCACCGAACGAGGCGGCGCGCCGATGGCGCTGCCGAGTTCCACGAATTCTCTCGGCACCTGGTTGAACGCCAGCGTGGTCAAGCGGAGCATCGGCGGAATGCCATAGACGATGGTGGCGATGATTGCCGGCACACGTCCAAGGCTGAAGATCATCACCGCAGGAATGAGGTAGACCCAGGGCGGCACGGTCTGCATCACGTCGAGAACCGGACGAACCATCGCCTCCAATGTCTTGTGGCGCGAGCACAGGACGCCGATCGGGAAGGCGATGAGCACGGAGATCAAGACAGCGACCGTGACCAGGGAGAGGGTCTGCATCGATGCCGTCCACAGCCCCATGAGGAGACAAAACCCCAGGCAAAGACCGGCAAGGATTGCGGCGCGCAGACCGACGGCGACAAATGCCAGGATGACGACGATCGCGATAAGCCCATAGGGCGGCACGAAGAGGAGGGCCGCCTCGAATCCGGAAAGAACCGCTTCGATCAGATAGCTGATCGCCGCAAACAGCGGATGAAGGTTGGTGTTGAGCCAATCGACTGACGGCGCCAGGAAAGCGCCGGGCGAAAACTGCAGGATGGACGGATTCATGACTTCCTCCCCGTTCCCAAACGAGCCGCGCTCTGAGTTATCCGGTCAAGCACCATGGTCAGAACCACGATGGCTATCGCTCCATTGATGGAGGTCGCGATGTCGAGCGTTCTGATCGCGCCGTAAATCGTCTCGCCGAGCCCGCCGGAACCGACGATGCCTGCGATGACGACCATGCCGAAGGCCATCATCAGGCTCTGGTTGATCCCTGCCATGATACTCGGCAGCGCAAAGGGAAGGCGAATCTTGAAGAACATCTGCGCCGGTCTGATCCCAAGCGCCTCTCCAAGTTCGATGAACTCCCTGGGCGTCATCCGGATACCGAGAGACGTCAGGCGGATTGCCGGCGGCACGGCGACGATCACCGTCGCGATCAGTGCCGTCGCCGGTCCATAGCCGAGCAGGGCGATCGCCGGCAGCAGATAGATGTATGGCGGAAGTGTCTGGATCAGATCCAGACCGGGCTCCATGAAACGATCGAGGGCGGGGAAAAAGCCGGCGGCAATACCGATCGGGATCCCGATCGCCAGGGCGAGTGCGGTTGCGGTCAATACCAGCGCCAGGGTGCTCATCGTCTCCGGCCAGAGCCCCATGGAAAAACAAAGCGCCAGCGCGACGCCGCTGAGCAGGGCGAACCAGACATTGACCAGCCGCCAGCCGATGAGCGCCACGATCAGCGCGACCAGGTAGAATGGCGGAAGCTGCAGAAGCCAGAGGATCCCGTCATAGAGCCCTTCGAGAACCTGTCTGATAGTATCGAAGAGGAATTCGCCGTTGTCGCTCACCCACTCGAGCGCCGAGTCCGTCCATTCGTCAAAAAGATCGGTGAAGCCTGAACTATCCATGTCAATCAGCTCCAGTTGTGGGACGCCGCCGTGAGATCGTGGGTGGACGTCCCCTTGACGCCCATCAGCAGGCTGCGTGGCGTGACAACGCCGACGATCTGATCATTGTCGACGACGGCGATGGCATCGCGCTCCGACTGCATCGTCAATGTGATGAGTTCGTCGATGTCGGCATCCGGCGTCGTGCGCGCCAGCGACGCGATGTCGGAATTCGGCGCGCTCTCATGGAATTCGGCGACGCTGCGCATGACGGAATGCGCCTTGATCAGATGGAGGCGGGATATGCCGGCGACGAATTCGGCGACATAAGCATCTGCCGGGTTGAGGATGATCTCTTCGGCCGTGCCGGTCTGGATGATGACGCCGTCCTTCATGATCGCAATGCGGTCACCGATCCGGATCGCCTCGTCGAGATCATGGGTGATGAAGACCGCGGACTTGCCCAACGCTTTCGTCAACTGCCGGAATTCGTCCTGAAGCTGACGCCGGATGAGTGGATCGAGGGCGCTGAACGGCTCGTCCATCAGAATGATCTCGGGGTCGGAAGCAAGCGCGCGGGCGAGCCCGACGCGTTGCTGCATGCCGCCGGAAAGCTCGTTCGGATATCGATTCACCCAGTCGGCGAGGCCGACCTTCTCGAGCGCTGCAACGGCCGTCTTGTTTCGCTCCGGCTTGGCAATTCCCTGAACCTCGAGGCCGAAGGCTGCATTTTCCAGGACTGTGCGATGCGGCAACAGAGCGACGCTTTGAAACACCATGCCGATGTTCCTGGCGCGCATCTGCCGGAGATCGACCGGCGACAGGGCGGCGAGGTCGCGTCCCTTGACGAGGACTTTCCCAGAGCTCGGCGTGATCAGCTTGTTGAGAAGGCGGATGAGCGTCGATTTTCCGCTTCCCGACAATCCCATGATGCAGAAGATTTCGCCGCGCCGAACCTCAATGCTCGCGTCGGACACGCCGACGACGCAGTTGAACTCCTTCAACACCTCCTTTTTGCCGAGGCCGCGCTCCTTGATCGACTTCATTGCCGCAGCGGACTTGTCACCGAAGACTTTCCAAAGGGATTGGCAGTCGATCAGGACGTCATTGATATCGGCATTTATGGCTTTCATAGCGATCCCCTTTGAGCCATTCGGCGCTGGCTTCTTCATTAGGTTTCAGGGTGACCGTCCGACGGATCGGACGGCCACGACGCGTTTAGTTCTTCTTGATGTTTTCCCAGCGCTTGATCAGGTCGGCATGGGCGCCGATCCAATCCTGCACGGCCTGGTCCATGGTCTTGCCTTCATTGACCGCGCCGTTGATGGCGGTGATGTCGGCGATCGGGACGTAGACGCTGGCCATTACTTCACGCGCATGCGGGTTCTCTGCGGAGAAGCCCTTGTGGCCGATCCAGTAGTAGCTCTGCGGCGGCGGGAATACGCCCTTCGGGTCCTTGAGGTACTTGACCTCGTACTTCTGAACCATCCAGGACGGCTCCCAGATCGTTACCGCAATCCACTCCTTGCGATCATAGGCGGACTTCAGCGCCGCCGTCATCGCGGCGGTGCTGCCCTCGACGAGCTGGAGCTTGAGGCCGTAGTCCTTGACCGCGTTCGAGGTATCGCGCATCAGGCCGGAACCCGGTTCGATACCGATGATCTTGCCGCTGAACTTGTCGGCGTTTTCGTTGAGCTGTTCCAGCGAGTCGATCGGGACATATTTGGGAACCGCAACGCCCTGATAGAGGCCATGCGAAACAGGCGAAATCTTTTCGAGGCGGTTCTTGTTCTTGTCCCAGTAGTCCTGCGCAACATAGTCCGTCTGCGAGGTGAGAACCTGGATGTCGCCCTTGGCGAGAGCGGCATAGGCGATGCCCCATTCGGAGAACTCGGTCACCTTGACCGTATAGCCGGCGTCTTCGAGAACCTTCTTGGTGATTCCGGTGATGGGCGTCAGGTCCTCCCAGGACATCGTACCCATGGTGATCGTTTTTTCTTCCGCGCGAGCAGGAAGGATGCTGACCCCGATCATCGCAGCGGCGCAGAGCGCCCTCCACAAATTTTTCATTGTTCTTACTCCTGTTTTACGTTCCCATTCTCATTGAAGTCTGCGAGCGGGCAGTCTTCATATTGCGTGGGCCGAGGGATCATCCCTCGCGGCCTGCGCGCAATTCCTGCAAACGGATCATCGCGTTTATGCCCAGCCAGGCGAACGGCTCCGGCGGGAGCCTCGAAGGCTCAGGGTGATCCATGTATTGTTCGAGATGCCGGGAGGCCGTTCGGGTCGCCAGTTCCGCCGCCATCATACCGGCGAGTGTGCTCTTGACCGTTCCAAGCCCGTTTTCGCAGCATGCGGAAAACAGTCCTTCTTCGATCTCGCCGAAGGCGGGCACGTGGTTCCGGCTGAGGCACAGACGACCTGCCCAACTATGTTCGAAAGGGACATCCGCGAGACCCGGGAACCGCGCGTCGAGCGCGTCTCGATGGGCCTTGGCCATCTTGCCCATGCGCCAGTCCGACGCCTCCAGCTTGCTTTCGTAGGTGTACTTCGTGCGGATTACGATCCGCGACTGGCCAGCGGAGGTAATCTTTCGAATCGTGGCTCCCATCGCATCTGCCGGGAGCAGCGCCCACTTGTCCTGCCCTGAGGCCTTCTGGCCGAAGTCGTTTGCTGGAAACGGCGCTGTCATCGAGGCATAAGCAAAGATGTGCATCAGGCGGCCGCGATAGTGCCCGAAATCGTCGATGTGGCCATTGACCCCGAGGATCACCTTTGGAGCGGTGACCTTCCCTCGGTTTGTCATGGCGGCCCAGGTGCCGCTGTCTTGCTTCAATGAAGTGACAGGAGAACGCTCGAAAATACTGACCCTGCCCGGCAGGCCCGCCGCAAAAGAGCGGATGTAATCGGCGGGCTGGATAAGCACCGCTCCGGGCGTGTACAGACCGCCGGTGTAGTAATCCGATGCGGTGATCTCCCGCATCTCTTTCGCATCGAGAAACGTATGCTTCTCGCCAGCGCCCCTCAGGGATTCTCCGAAGCTCCGGTTGAGCCTCATGCCGCGAGCGGTGGCCGCGGCGTTGATCTTTCCCGCCGGGTCGAATGTCGCGCGCGACATCCCGTATTCCTCCGCCGCTTGCGCGGCAAAGGCTATCGCTGAGCGGTTCTGGGCCATCTCCAGCCGAGTGGCGTCCGCCTCTCCACTAGAATACTCCCCGCCTGAAAGGTTGTGCGGAACGTCGATCATGAAGCCGGAATTTCGGCCCGACGTCCCCTTCCCCACTTCGCTCGCATCAAGGATAACGATCTTGTCATCCGGCCGAAGTTCGAGAAGACGGCGGGCCGCCGAGAGGCCAGCAAACCCCGCGCCGACGATCAGCCAGTCCGCGGTCACGTCGCCGTCGAGGGTCCGGACCGGGAAAGGGCGCTCGCTGACCGCCTCCCAGCCCGAGACGCCATTCTCAACAGGCAAACGTTTGACCGACTTCGAGATCATCGGATGGTCTCGTCGACCGAGCGATCCGAGACGTCGATCCAGATGGTCTTGAGTTCGCAGTAATTGTCGTGGGCGAAGACCGACTTGTCGCGGCCGCCGAAACCGGACTCCTTGTAGCCGCCGAACGGCGTGCTGGCGTCGCCTTCTCCGAAGCAGTTGACGGTGACGACGCCGGCGCGGATTTCGCGCGAGAGCTTGATGGCGTTCCTCAGGCTGCCGGTATAGACGGACGCCGTCAGACCGTAATTCGTGTCGTTGGCAAGAGCGATTGCTTCGGCAAGCGAATAGAAGGTGGTAACAGACAGCACCGGCCCGAAGATCTCTTCCTGGAAGAGGCGGCTGGCGGGCGTTACACCCTCGACCACCGTCGGTTCGATAAAGATGCCGCCATGCGTTTCGCCACCATGGGTGACCGTCAGCTTCTCCTTCCGGGCGTCGTCGAGGAAGGATTTCACCTTCTCGAAATGAGCCTTGCTGACAAGCGCGCCGATGCGGTTTGCGGGATCGAGCGGATCGCCGGTCTTCCATTCGCGCATATAGGCGCCGATGCGTTTCAGCAGCTCATCCTTGACCTTGGAATGAACGATGAGACGCGACGTGGCCGAGCAGTTCTCGCCCATATTCCAGAAGGCGCCGTTGACGACCTGCTCGGCAACGAGGTCTAGGTCTTCGGCATCGTCGAGAACGACGGCGGGGTTCTTGCCGCCGCATTCGAGCACGACGCGCTTGAGATTCGAGTCCGCTGCATAGCGCAGGAAGCGGCGGCCGGTGGGCGTCGATCCGGTAAAGGCCACCATATCGACATCCATATGCATGCCGATCGGTTCTCCGACTTCCTTGCCGCCGCCGGTCACGACATTGAACACGCCGGCTGGAATGCCCGCTTCATGGGCAAGCTCGGCGACACGCAGCGTGGTGAGCGTCGTTTCCTGCGCAGGCTTGACGATCACCGAGCAGCCGGCAGCGAGCGCCGGACCGATCTTCCAGGCCAGCATCAAAAGCGGAAAATTCCACGGAAGCACGCATCCGACGACACCGACCGGCTCACGCACGATCATCGTCAGTGCATTCGCGCCGACAGGCGCGGTGTTGTCATAGAGCTTGTCGATCAGTTCGGCGTGCCAACGGATCGTATGAATGGTATCGGGAACATCGACCGTCTGGCATTCGCCGACCGGCTTGCCGCTGTCGAGGCTTTCCATCACGGCGAGCTCGTGACGATTGTCCTCCAGCAGCCTGGCAAGCTTGAGGAGCACCGCCTTGCGTTCAGCCGGCGAACGCAGCCGCCAGCGGCCGTCGTCGAAGGCTTGCCTTGCCTTGGCGACGGCGGCGTCGACATCGGTGGCATCGCATGCGGCAATCTCGGCGAGAACCTCGCCCGTCGCGGGATTCGTCGAGGTGAATGTCTGCCCTGAATTGGCCGGACGAAATGCGCCATCGACGAAGGCATTCGTCGGAAACTGAAGACCGGCGGCGATCGCCTTGTATTCGGAAGCGGTCAAGGGTTCATGCATGATTTGCTCCCGAGGTGATCTGGCCGACCGTGCGCTTCAACGTGGCGACGACGGTCTGGAGGGTTCGTTTTTCTTCGGAGTTGAGCGGACGCAGCGGCGCACGGACCGATCCGACATTCAGCCCGATCAATTCGCATCCATGCTTGATAGATTGGACGAACTTCCCGCATTCCAGGAAATCCATGAGCGGCAGCATCGCCGTCATGATGGCGCGGCCCTTGTCGAAATTCTTTTCGAGCAAGCAGGCTTCATAGAGGGCGACATGTTCGCGCGGGAGGAAATTGGAGCCGGCGCAGACCCAGCTCTTCGCGCCCCATGCGAAGAATTCGAGCGCCTGGTCGTCCCAGCCGCAGGACAGCGCAATATGGGGAAATTTCCGGGCCAGCAGATGCAGATTGCCCATGTCGCCGGAACTTTCCTTGATGGCGATCACGTTCCTGGACTTGCCGAGCCGGGAGAAATACTCCTCGCCCATCATCACGCCCATACGAGCCGGATAGTTGTAGAGCATGATCGGCAGGTTCGCCGCGCGGTCGACGGTCAGGGCGTGGACCGCATTCTCGCGCTCGGTCGGCAGCGCGTAGGGCGGTGACGACACCAGGATCGCATCCGCGCCGATTTCCTTCGCCGCCTTTGCGTATTCGACCGAATCTTCGGTTCGCGTGGCGCCGGTCCCGATAATGAGCGGCAGCCGCGTGCCGATGACTTCCCGCGCATAGGCCGCGAGCTCGAAACGCTCCTGGCTGCTCTGGGCATAGTACTCGCCGGTCGAGCCGCCGACGATGATGCCGTGGACGCCCGCCTCGATCAGCGACTCGAGCACGGCGGCAAATCCAGCCCTGTCGATCTGACCAGTTTGGTCGAGCGGCGTCACCGCCGGCGTATAGATCCCCTCAAACTTCACGACGATTTCTCCAAGAGTTGGGTGGCGGGGCCGCCGAGGAAGGCGTCCGCCTTGAGACCTTGCGGGGCGATGAACATCTCCATGTTCTCGCGGGACAATTCCCAGTGTTCGAAAACGAGGTCGACGACGGCATTCTCGTCGTGAGCGCCGAGCGCATCGATGAAGCCGTCATGATGGCCGACGGCCACTTGAAGCCGTCGCTTCATGTCCTCGTTCCTCGGCCGGAAGAAGGTGTGGCCGATACGCGCGTGGTCGATGAGCAGCCGGCCAAGGCTCGGCTGCAGATAGACGTTGCCCGACATCTCGCCGAAAATTTCGTGGAAGCGATTGTTCTCGAGGACCATCGCCAGGGCGTCCATGTTCTCGCTGGCGGCGCGGAACCGCTCCTGGGTCTGCTTCAGGTCCGAAAGCTGAGTGGGCTTGAAGTTCTGCACGGCGAGACGGCCGATTGCCGCGTAGATCATCGGCGCGACGAGAAAGAAATTCCGCAGGGTGGAGTGGTTCATCGGGATGACCCGTGCGCCCCTGTTCTCGCGGATGTCGATATAGCCCTCACCGGCAAGGCGACGGAATATGTCGCGGACCGGCGTCCGGGAGAGCCCGTATCTTTCGCTCAAACTGGCCTCGTCCAGATCGGCGTCCGGGTCCAGTTCCATCGTCAGAATCTGCCGTTTCAGATCTTCGTAGAGATTGCTCTTGGGGGTCTTCGCCATCGTCATTCTCCGGCCGCGGGTTGCTCTACGCCGTGAAAATGGCACGCCTCTCGGGGCGAGTCAATAATTGTGTACATTACGTACACAATTAGTATTTCTTAAATACACAATGATGCCGAGCAAAGCGTCCCCGGCGCGCGTCAGGCGTCATTTCAAAGCGCTGTCCAGGGATCGGCGTTCCGCGGCGGCGGCCATTGCGGAACTTCCCAAGCGAATTATGGTGGCGGGTCTGTGAGAATTTCGGTGCAGTCGAGGTTGATGCGATTTTTATGCGCATCAACCTTGATCATCAGGCGTCGGAAGCTGGCTGCCGGCAAGCCGGTGCGCGGCCATCACGGACTATCTCGATATCCGGTGGCGGCGGTTTTGTCGGGGAGCGCCGGCTCGGCGTCCCAGAGCATTTCCGCTTCTCTCAAGTCACGGAAATGCTCTCTTTTGTTTTTACGCAATCCCGGACGCAAAAACGCTGCGCACTTTTGCTGGGAATTACTTTAGCCGATCACGAGGCCAGCACGCCGCTCTTCTTGGCGGTCCAGGTTGCGATGTAGTCCATAAGGCCAGGGTTTAGGCAATCGTAAGGCTCGAGGCCTGATGTCCTCAGCTGTGCTCTGACGGCGTCCATCTTCGCGGGGTCGAAGCCGCTTTCGATGATCGACGACACGAAGGCAGCAAAGCCCGGCTTCGCCCAGCCGCTTTCCTGGAAGCGTTCCGGATGGATGAACGACAATCCCTGAAACGGATGTTCGCGCACGACTGGCCCATACATATGCACGCCGCATTCCTTGCAGGCGGTGCGCTGGATCAAGGCAGCGGAATCGACGACAGCGAGCTTATCGCCATTCTCCAAGACTTCGACACTTTCGGTCGGAGCGACCGCCACGACCGAAAAGACTGCACCTTCGGGCTTCCAGCACTTCGTGCAGCCGCAGGCGTGATTGTGGGCGATATCGCTCTTGATTCTTACCTTCACCGGATTGCTGGCGCACTTGCAGACGAGCGTCCCGCCCGCAAAAGCAGCGTCAGTCGCCCGAAAACCTGAATCCACTGCCGGATGTATGGCTATGCTGGTCATGGGTTTCTCCTCCCCTTCTGGGCCGTTTGCGATATGCCCGGCCAAGCTCTGCAATCAGTCTCCCAATCTCCGCGCGTGCCAGCGCAGATGGTCTTCCATGAATGTCGAAATGAAGAAGTAGGAGTGGCCGTAGCCTTCCTGCATGCGAAGCCGCAGGCTGATGCCGGCCGTCTCGCAGGCTTGCCTCAGCTCTTCGGGGCGCAATCCATCCTCCAGGAAGCTGTCCGCCGTCCCTTGGTCGACGAGGAATTCCGGGAACCGGTGCCCGTCTTCGATCAGCGAGCAGGCATCATATGCCCGCCAGCGCGTTTCATCCGATCCGAGGTATTTCTGGAACGCCGGCTTTGACCAGCCGGAGACGGATGGATGGCTGATCGGCGCGAAGGCCGAGCAGCTGCTGAAGCGTTCGGGGTTCTTGAGCGCGATCGTGATCGCGCCATGTCCCCCCATCGAGTGACCGAAGATTCCCTGTCGCGTCATGTCGACCGGAAATTCGGCCGCGATAAGCTTCGGCAATTCATCGACGACGTAGCTGTACATCCGATAGTTCTGTGCGAATGGCGGCTCGGTGGCGTCGACATAAAAACCGGCACCCTTGCCGAACTGCCAATTATCCGGCTCGTCCGGGACGGCATCGCCGCGTGGACTGGTGTCGGGGCAGACGATGACAATACCGAGTTCTGCGGCAAGACGCCGATACTCTCCCTTGTCCATGACGTTTGCATGGGTGCAGGTCAGACCTGAAAGGTACCACAGAACTGGCAGCTTCCGTCCTTTGGCCTGCGGCGGTAGAAATACCGCAAAGGTCATGTCACAGTCGCAGACATCCGAGCGATTGACGTAAACGCCCTGGGTGCCGCCATGAGAATTGTCGGTCGAGATGGTTTTCATGACTCAGTAGACCACCACGCCGCGGATGCTTTTGCCCGAATGCATCAGCTCGAAGCCCTTGTTGATGTCCTCGAGCGGCATGGTGTGGGTGATCATCGGATCGATCTGGATCTTGCCCTGCATGTACCATTCGACGATCTTCGGCACGTCGGTGCGGCCGCGCGCGCCGCCGAAAGCCGTGCCCATCCAGTTGCGGCCGGTGACCAGCTGGAACGGACGGGTGGAGATTTCCTGGCCGGCACCGGCAACGCCGATGATAACCGACTTGCCCCAGCCGCGGTGCGATGCTTCCAGCGCCTGGCGCATCACCTTGGTGTTGCCGGTGCAGTCGAAGGTATAGTCGGCGCCACCGATCAGGTCGCCGTTGCGTTTGGTCAGGTTGACGAGGTAGGGCACGATGTCGTCGCCGACCTCCTTCGGATTGACGAAGTGGGTCATGCCGAACTTTTCGCCCCAGGCCTTGCGGTCAGGGTTGATATCGACGCCGATGATCATGTCGGCACCGGCAAGACGCAGGCCCTGAAGCACGTTGAGACCGATGCCGCCGAGACCGAAGACGATCGCCGTGGCGCCGATCTCCACCTTGGCGGTATTGATGACCGCGCCGATGCCGGTGGTGACGCCGCAGCCGATGTAGCAGATCTTGTCGAAGGGCGCGTCGGGATTGACCTTGGCAAGGGCGATCTCCGGCAGCACGGTGAAGTTCGAAAAAGTCGAGCACCCCATATAGTGGTGGATCTTGTCCTTGCCGATCGAAAAGCGGCTCGTTCCGTCCGGCATCAGCCCCTGGCCCTGGGTAGCGCGGATCGAGGTGCAGAGATTGGTCTTGCGGGAAAGGCAGGAATAGCACTCGCGGCATTCCGGGGTGTAGAGCGGAATGACATGGTCGCCCTTCTTGACCGAGGTGACGCCGGAGCCGACATCGACGACGATGCCGGCACCCTCATGGCCGAGAATGGCCGGAAACAGGCCTTCAGGATCGGCGCCCGACAGGGTGAAATCGTCGGTGTGGCAGATGCCCGTCGCCTTGACCTCGACCAGCACTTCGCCGGCCCGCGGTCCCTCCAGCTGCACGGTCATCACTTCCAGCGGTTTTCCTGCCTGAACGGCAACGGCGGCGCGAACGTCCATCTTGATATCCTTCCTCTTAAATTGAATTCTGATGCTACATATTCCGATAGACCGGCTTCTCAGCGATCTGCTTCGCTGCGTGACCGCCGAGACTTCATGCTCTCGCCTTCGGCCTTTTCGTTCATCTCAGGCTCGTCGTTGCCAAGCACCCATCACGTCTCCCGCTCAACCTGGCACCAGACCGCAAGCAGAGGCCGGGCTGTGCATCTTATCGCGAAAGATTGGCCGGCGTCGTTCGCAAAGACCGTGCCGACACCGGCGGAGAACCACTCGGAATCGCCAAGGCGGATTTCGCCCGGCGACAGCAGAATGAAGGCGCGCGGCTGCGTCTGAACATGATCGGGGAAACGGGTGTAGCGATCCATATAGATCACGCCGACCCTGAGATCGGCGCGTTCCTCCATGCCGCCGGGGCCGACCACGACCGCATGGGAATGCGTATCGCCAAAATTCAGGCTTGCAAACGGACCGGAGCGGCCGCGTCTCCAGAGCAGTTTGTCGGCGAGACTATGGAACTGGCTGGCGATCGCCTCGTATTTCCGTCCCGATTTCGCAAGATGGCCGATGGCGTCATCAAGCCCTTCCGGCGCGCCGGGAAGAGACCCGCCCTCCGGGCGCACCTTGCCGGTCTTGAGCAGTTTCTGGAGAACCTTGCCCGCGACGAAGCTGGCGACGGCAGGAGCCTCCGCCGACAACATCAGCCCGCCGACATCGTTGAGGAATTCCTGCAACGGCCGAGAACGTCTTTCCCTGCCGATGTCGTGTAGCCGTATGTATGCCGGCTTCTCGTCATCGTTCAGGAGAAGGTCGGCACCAGGTTTGATTGGACGTCCCACGACGCGCGCCACGTTCGGTCTCCCCCGCTAGAGTGCCTTTTGCAATTCCGGCAGGGCGTCGAAGAGATCGGCGACCAATCCGTAGTCGGCGACCTGGAAGATCGGTGCCTCCTCGTCCTTGTTGATGGCGACGATCACCTTCGAATCCTTCATGCCGGCCAGATGTTGGATGGCGCCTGAAATGCCGCAGGCAATATAGAGCTGCGGCGCCACCACCTTGCCGGTCTGGCCGACCTGCCAGTCGTTCGGCGCATAACCGGCATCGACGGCGGCACGCGATGCACCGACGGCAGCACCGAGCTTGTCGGCAAGCGGCAGGATGACCTCCCTGAACTTCTCGGCAGAGCCGAGTGCCCGGCCGCCGGAGATAATGATCTTGGCAGAGGTCAGTTCCGGACGGTCGGAGGCCGACAGCGCGTCCCTGACAAAGGTCGACAGCCCCGGATCGGAAACCGCCGGGATCGCCTCGACGGTGGCCGAACCACCTTCCGGCGCGGAGGCAAAGGATGCGGTGCGCACGGTGATCACCTTTTTGGCATCGGTCGCCTGCACCGTCTGGATGGCATTGCCGGCATAGATCGGCCGTTTGAAGGTGTCGGACGAGATCACCTCGACGATCTCCGAGACCTGGGCGACATCGAGCAGGGCTGCCACCCGCGGCAGCACGTTCTTGCCGACCGAGGTGGCGGCCGAGATGATCGTGTCGTAGCTTCCCGCCAGCGAGACGATCAGGTCGGCCAGCGGTTCGGCCAGATTATTGGCCAGTTCGTCGCTTTCGGCGAGCAGCACCTTGGAGACACCGGCAAGCTTGGCGGCGGCATCGGCAGCGGGTTTGGCAGCCTTGCCGGCAACGAGAATGTGAATATCGCCGCCGATCTTGGTTGCGGCCGTCAGCGTCTTGGCGGTCTGGTCGGACAGGCTTTGATTGTCGTGGTCAGCCAGAAGAAGAATGGTCATGATGATGGTTCCTGTTCCAACCTGATTACAGCACGCCGGCTTCGTTTTTGAGCTTGTCGATGAGTTCGGCGACCGACTTGACCTTGACGCCGGCCTTGCGGCCCGACGGCTCCTCGGTCTTCAGGACCTTGAGGCGCGGCGTGGTCGAGATGCCGAAATCATCAGGGCTCTTCTTGTCGAGAGGCTTCTTCTTCGCCTTCATGATATTCGGCAGCGAGGCATAACGCGGTTCGTTCAAGCGCAGATCCGTGGTGACCACCGCCGGCAGCTTGATCTCGATCGTCTGCAGGCCGCCATCGACCTCGCGGGTCACCTGAGCCTTGCCATCGCCGATCTCGATCTTCGAGGCGAAGGTCGCCTGGGGCATGCCCAGCAGCGCCGCCAGCATCTGGCCGGTCTGGTTGCTGTCGTCATCGATCGCCTGCTTGCCGACGATGATCAGGCCGGGCTGTTCGGCATCGGCGACAGCCTTGAGGATCTTGGCGACAGTGAGCGGCTCGATCTGATCGTCGGTCTCAACCAGGATCGCCCGGTCGGCGCCCATGGCAAGTGCGGTGCGCAGCGTCTCCTCGGCCTTGGCTGGACCGATCGAAACGACGACCACTTCCTCGGCCTTGCCGGCTTCCTTCAGCCGCAACGCCTCTTCCACCGAGATCTCGTCGAACGGGTTCATCGACATCTTCACATTGGCAAGCTCGACACCCGTGCCATCCGGCTTCACCCGGATCTTCACGTTGTAGTCGACAACCCGTTTGACTGGGACGAGTATCTTCATGGGCAACCCCCCTTTATTTCTAAACTGCTGGCCGTCAGTTCGGCCGTTCGGCAAGCAATGCCCAGAAGGCGAAGAACGGCGTGTCAAGCGACCTCATGGCATGTTTGATGCCAGGGACATTATAGAAGGATCCGCCGATACCTGGCGAAAACCAGTCCCCTTCCCCCTGCTGGAACTCTCCCTCGGAAAGCACGAGATAGACTTCCTCAGGCGCATGGTCGTGATCGGGATAGCGCACGTGAGGCGCCATCAACGTCACGCCGATCCACAGGTCGCTCCGCTCCTCCAATCCTCCCGGGCCGATAATCATCGCATTGGCATGCCCATCGACAAAATTGTCGCTGGCCGTGTGGTCATACTTGGTGCGCCGATGCCATTCAAGCATTGGCTCGATGCCTTTGAACCCCTCGATCAAACGCGTCAGCGAAGGATAGGACGTATCGACGGAAAGCGCCACATCAAGGAGAGCGCACACAGGCAATCGGCCTCCCTCCCCCGCACGCGCCGTTCCCGGGCGCTCCAGCGCAGCAGAAATCTGACGAATCGAGCGGCGAGCCTCCGGGGTATTCGTGAACTGGTCGAAAGCCACAAAAATTGCATCCAGGAAAATCTGGAGGCTTTCATTGCGTAAACTCATGACATCACCTCCCGAGACGATCGGCCGACAAGCGGCCCACTCTTGCAATCAGATATCTTTCGCGATGCGCAACCCGTCATAGACGGCTGCATGCGTGTTGCGTGCGGCAACGGCATCGCCGATCCGGAACAGCTGGAACTTGCCATCAGGATTGCGGATCACGGACTGAGGTTCTCCGGAAAGAAGCTGATCGTGCGACATTTCGCCGAGATTGCTCGAGCTGGGTTTCAGTTCGAAATAGAGTTCATCGAGCGGAATGGTCCCATGATTGACGACGATCTGGTCGAAGCTCTGCTGCTTGGCAATCCCGCCGTAATCGCTGCCGACATGGGCGACGAGCTGGTTGCCGCTCTTTTCGACGGCTTCCAGACGGTAGGTGACGGTGAAGGTCACGTCATGCTTCTGCAGAGACCGCATATAGGGCACGAGATTCATGGCCATGACCTCGGGCGCGAAGGACCGGTCCGGCGTCATGATCTCGACCTTGGCGCCTGCCTTGGCGAGAAACTCCGCCGCCTGCAGGCCGGCATGATCGCCGGCGTCGTCGAAGATCAACACGTTGGTTCCAGGCTTCACGTCGCCGGAGATGATGTCCCATGACGAAACCACCAGCTCGTTGCCGCTCGCCAGGACCTCGGTATGCGGCAGGCCGCCGGTTGCGATGATGACGACATCGGGATTCTCGGCCTCGATGGCGTCCGCTTCCGCCCAGGTGTTGAAGTGGAAGGTGACGTCGTATTTCTCGCACTGGCTCATGCGCCAGTCGATGATGCTGATCATTTCCTTGCGGCGCTCGCTTTGAGCGGTGAGCCGGATCTGACCGCCGGGATTGTTCGCCGCTTCGAAAACGACGACCTGGTGGCCGCGTTCTCCGGCGACGCGCGCCGCTTCCAGACCGGCCGGGCCGGCGCCGACGATGACGACCTTTTTCTTGGCGTCGGCCTTCGCCACGATATGCGGCATGGTCAGTTCGCGGCCGGTGGCGGCATTGTGGATGCAGAAGGCCGCCCCGCCCTGGTAGATACGATCGAGACAGTAATTGGCGCCGACACAGGGACGAATATCGTCTTCCCGCTTTTCGATGATCTTGCGGACGATATGCGGGTCGGTCATGTGGGCGCGGGTCATGCCGACCATGTCGACCTTGCCGGAGGCGATCGCGTAGCGCGCGGTGGCGACGTCAGGGATTTTCGCCGCATGGAAGGTCGGAAAGTTGGTTGCGGCGCGAATTTCGCCGGCGAAATCGAGATGCGGCGAATTCGCCATGCCCTGGATCGGGATCACGTCGGTGAGGCCCGCATCGGTATCGATGTGGCCGCGAATGACGTTCAGGTAATCGATGAGGCCGCTTTCCTTCAGGCGCCGGGAGATTTCCAAGCCTTCGGCTTTGCCGGTACCGCCGGGAAGACATTCGTCGGCGGTATAGCGCACGCCTAGAATGAAGTCGTTCCCCACTCTTTGCCGGATTGCCCTGAAGACGTCGAAACAGAAGCGCAAACGGTTATCGAGCGATCCGCCATAGGGGCCGTCGAGCTCGTTGGTGAGCGGCGAGGTGAACTGGTCGATCAGATGGCCGTAGGCCTCCAGTTCGACACCGTCCATGCCACCCGCCTTCATGCGTTCGGCAGCGTCGGCGAAATCCTTGATGATGCGCTCGATGTCCCAATCTTCCACCTTCTTCGGGAAGGCCCGGTGGGACGCTTCGCGCTGATGCGATGGCGCCACCACAGGCAGCCAGTCGCCCTTGTCCCAGCGTGTGCGCCGGCCGAGATGGGTGAGCTGGATCATGATCGCCGCTCCCTCTTCATGCACGGCGTCGGTCATCTCCCTGATCCAGGGCACGATCTCGTCCTTGTAGGCGAGCAGGTTGTTGAAGACCGGCGGGCTGTCCCTGGAAACCGCGGCCGAGCCGGCCGTCATCGTCAAGGCCACGCCGCCCTTTGCCCGCTCCACCGTATAGGCGCGATACCTCTCCTTCGGCATGCCGTCTTCCGGATAGGCCGGCTCGTGGGAGGTGACGATGATGCGGTTGCGCAGTTTCAAATGCTTGAGCTGGTAGGGCTGCAGAAGGGGATCGTTCGACATGGGCCGTGGTTCCGGATTAAAAACGTCAGAGCCGACGCTAAGCACAATGTACATATGTGTCAATGTTGAAAACATCTGGGTCGTCATTTTCGACACCAATGTACATTTTCCTTGTGCGCTGCCGTATAATTTGATAGGAGATAGCTTATGGATCAGGCTCTGAACGACACTGGCTGGCGGGGATCACAAGAGGGATGGCTGGAAGCAGCTTACCACTCGCTGCTGGATTCCGGCGTGGATTCGGTGAAAATTCTGCCGCTGGCGAAGAGGCTCAATCTCTCGCGCACGAGCTTCTACTGGTTCTTCAAGGATCGGGAGGAGCTGTTGGCCGGGCTCGTGGCGCGGTGGCGCGACAAAAATACCGGCAACATCGTCAAGCAATCCGAAGCCTACGCGGAATCGCTCGCCGAGGCGATGCTCAACGTCTTCGACTGCTGGCTCAACAATGATCTGTTCGACGCCAGGTTCGAATTTGCCGTGCGCAGCTGGGCGCTGCAGTCCGACGAGATTCTCGCCGAGGTCCGGCAAGCCGATCAGCTCCGGCTGGAAGCCCTCAAGCGCATGTTTATCCGGTTCGGGCTACCAGAAGCGACATCAGATGTCCGAGCGCGAACAACTTACCTCGTGCAGATCGGATATATCTCCATGCAAGCTAAGGAGGAACTCGCCGTCCGCATGAAACGGATTCCCGAATATATCGCGATCTACACCGGCGAAGTGCCGCAGCAGAGGGAGCTCGATCGCTTCTTCTCCCGGCATGGCTATAGGCCGGGTTAGGGAAAGCCGAGATGAGCGTTTCCTTGAGGATCGGTATAATTGGTGGCGGCGGTTGGCTTGGCGGAGCAATCGCCGGCTCGATCCTCGATGCCGGCCTGGTCGAACCTCAAAAACTCTCCCTCTCCTATCGCAGCGAAGAGCCGCGCCGCTTCCCGAATTCTTTCTTGACCACCGACAATCAGGCGCTTGCCGACCGTTCGGACGTGATCATTCTTTCCGTCCGCCCTGATGACTGGCATGCTCTTGATGTCGATGCCGGCGGCAAGCTCGTCATCTCAGTCATGGCGGGCATCCGCCTGGACGCACTTTCGGACCGCCACAACACCGGTCGCGTCGTCCGCGCCCTGCCGAATGCCGCCGCCGAATTGGCCAAGTCCTATACACCCTGGATTGGCGCGAGCGATGTCACCGAAGACGACCGGGCGCTCGTCCGCGCGATTTTTCAGGCATGCGGATCTGAGGACGAGGTCGCAAGGAAAAGCGACATCGATTACCTCACCGGCCTGTCCGGGTCCGGACCGGCTTTCCCGGCATTGCTCGCCGCCGCCATGATGAGCGATGCCGTCGCCCATGGCCTGCCGGCGGAGATTGCGCGGCGCGCCGTCAACACGGTGATGACAGGCGCCGGTCGCCTGCTGGAGCGCCGCGACGAATGTCCCGATGAGGTTGTTCAAACCTTTGTCGGCTATCGCGGAACCACGGCGGCGGCCATCGAAGGCATGCGCGCGGCCGGGTTCGACGCTTCGGTTGCGGAGGGACTATCGGCAGCATTCAAGAAATCGGTGAGTATGGGAGACGCTTCCTGACAACCGTTGGAGCGGGTCCTGCGGCGCCCCGCTCAGCAAAACTGGCCGCTAAACAGAGGGAACGAGAATGAAAAAACTACTCGCATCGACATGTCTGACGTTTGGCCTGATGGGCGGGGCGTCTTTCGCCAGCGCCGCCGAATGCGGCACTGTGACCATTGCCAGCATGAACTGGCAGAGTGCGGAGGTTCTCTCTAACCTCGACAAGCTCATCCTGAACGAAGGTTATGGCTGCGCCGCCGAAATCACCGTCGGCGATACCGTCCCGACGATTACCTCGATGGCCGAAAAGGGCCAGCCGGACATCGCGCCGGAAGCCTGGATCGACCTGCTGCCGGATGTCGTCAAGAAGGGGACGGATGAAGGCCGGATCGTCCAGGTCGGCTCTCCGCTGCCCGATGGCGGCGTACAGGGCTGGTGGATTCCCAAATATCTGGCCGACGCCCATCCCGATATCAAGACCATCGGTGATGTGCTGAAGCATCCGGAACTCTTCCCCGATCCTGAGGATTCGAAGAAGGGCGCCATCTACAACGGGCCGCAGGGCTGGGGCGGCACCGTGGTGACCACGCAGCTCTACAAGGCCTTCGAAGCCGAGAAGGCAGGCTTCACCCTCGTCGACACCGGTTCAGCTGCCGGCCTCGACGGTTCGATCGCCAAGGCCTACGAACGCAAGGAAGGCTGGGCCGGCTATTACTGGGCACCAACCGCGCTGCTCGGCAAGTATCAGATGGTCAAGCTGGAAGCCGGCGTGCCGAACGACGCTGCCGAATGGAAGCGCTGCAATACCGTCGCCGATTGCCCCGATCCGAAGCCGAATGCATGGCCGGTCGATCACGTGGTGACCCTGGTTGCCAAGCCTTTTTCGGAAAAGGTCGGGCCTGAGGTCATGGACTACCTGACGAAGCGCTCCTGGAGCAATGAGACGGTCAACAAGCTGATGGCGTGGATGACCGACAACCAGGCAACCGGCGAGGATGGTGCCAAGCACTTCCTGAAAGAAAACAAGGACCTGTGGACCAAGTGGGTCTCGCCTGAGGCAGCTGCGAAGATCGAAGCTGCTCTTTAAGACCGACTATTGCGGTGCGCCTAAAGCGCACCGCCTCTCGCTGCCGATAAAATCAAAAAGACTGCCGCGGCTCTTTGAAGAAAAAGGGGAACCGAATGGAATGGTTTTACAAATTCCCGCATATGGATGACGACGCCCTTCGCAATCTGAAGAAGGCGATCGATGACGGCTTTCGCACATTTACCCGCACCTATGGCGACGCAATCGAAAGCCTCTTCTCCCCGCTGCAGCATTTCCTCATCGCCGCCGACCGCTTCATGACGCAGACGCCGTGGCCGATCATTACTGCAATCATCCTTGTCATCGCATGGTTTGCGAGCCGCAGCCTGAAGATCGTCTTCGGCTGTCTCGTCACGCTGCTGCTGATCGGCTATTTCGACATGTGGGACGATACGATGCGGACGGTCTCGATGATCTTCGTCTGTACCGTGCTCTCCATTGCCATCGGTATCCCGATGGGGATCTTGATGGCGCGTTCCGACCGGCTGCAGCGCATCATCAATCCGATCCTCGACGTCATGCAGACGATGCCGAGCTTCGTCTATCTCATCCCTGTCGTCATGCTGCTCGGCATCGGCAAGGTGCCGGGACTGATCGCAGTGGTCATCTATGCGATACCGCCGATGATAAGGCTGACCGACCTCGGCATCCGCCTGGTCGACAAGGACGTGCTGGAGGCGGCCGACGCCTTCGGGACATCGAGTTCGCAGAAACTGTTCAAGGTCCAGCTGCCGTTGGCGCTTCCCACCATCATGGCCGGCATCAACCAGACCATCATGATGGCGCTCGCCATGGTGGTCGTCGCCTCGATGATCGGCGTCCAGGGCCTGGGCCAGCCGGTTCTGAAGGCCATCGCCAACCAGTACTTCACGCTGGGTATTTTCAACGGCCTTGCCATCGTCGGCATCGCCATCATCTTCGACCGGGTCAGCCAGGCGTATGGCAAGAGGCTCCAGAAGCATCGGGAGATCGTCCATGGCTGATCAACGTTTCGGCGGCATCAAGATCCGCCACCTTTACAAGATCTTCGGTCCCAACCCTGCCGCTCATGTCGATGCCGTCAAAAAGGGATTGTCGAAGACCGAGCTCAACGAAAAGCACGGCCACGTGCTGGGCCTGAAAGATATCAATGTCGAGATACCCTCGGGCCGCATCCAGGTCATCATGGGCCTTTCGGGTTCGGGCAAGTCGACGCTCATCCGCCACATCAATCGTCTGATCGATCCGACCGCTGGCGAAGTGCTTGTCGACGGCGTCGATGTCGTGAAAATGAACGAGACCGAATTGCGGACGTTTCGCCGGCACCAGACGGCAATGGTGTTTCAGAAGTTCGCGCTTCTGCCGCATCGGAATGTTCTCGACAATACCATCTTCGGCCTCGAAGTGCAGGGCATGGAGCGCTCGAAAGCCGCCGACGTCGCCATGCGCTGGCTGGAGCGGGTCGGCCTGAAAGGTTTCGAGAGCAAATACCCCAATCAGTTATCGGGCGGCATGCAGCAGCGCGTCGGGCTGGCCCGAGCCCTCTCGAACGATGCTCCCGTTCTGCTGATGGACGAGGCCTATTCGGCGCTCGATCCTTTGATCCGCACGGATATGCAGACGGTCCTTCTCGATATTCAGAGGGAGATCAAGAAAACCATCGTCTTCATCACCCACGATCTCGATGAAGCCCTTCGCCTGGGCGATCAGATTGCGATCCTGCGCGATGGCGAAGTCATCCAGCAGGGCACCAGCCAGGACATCGTTCTGCGTCCGGCCGACGCCTACATCGCCAACTTCGTCAAGGAGGTCAATCGAGGCCGGGTCATCCAGGTCGATGCCGTCATGACACCCTTGCATTCCGGTGCTGCGCCCGGCGGATTGACGATTGCATCAGGTACGACCGTCGAAGAGGCTGTGCGGATGTTGGCATCGGCGCCGGACGACGATGCCAGGGTGCTTTCACCATCAGGAGAAGCTTTGGGGCTTGTCACCTTCCGCCAGCTCGCGGGTGCAATGGTGAACTCGCAGGAGGTGGCTCCCCGACGCGATAGCGCCCTTTCAGTCGCCCTCTGAAGTGCGTCGCAATCAACATGCCGCCATCTCTGCAGCGGCCAACTGGCTGGGTGAGGAACTGTGTTCGCACGGTTGCGATGTCGTCGAAATCGGAGACTGCGCCGCGCCAGGCACCTATGCCTTCTATGAGGGTAGACGAGCCGCATTGGAGCTGTGATGGCAAAGCAGAGGATGAGAATGCCGATCGACGAGCTCCGCCAATTGGCGCTCGAAGCCTGCCTCGCCTGCGGCAGCAGCCCGGCCATGGCGAAGGCGCTCGTCGATGCAACGCTTTCGGCCGCCTGCTTCGGTCGTACCGAGCTGGGTTTTCCGCATTTCGTCGATTATCTCACCAGCCTGCGCGACGGGCGGATCAACGGAGACGCCAAGCCCCGCTTCGACCACGTGCTGCCGGCCCTGATTTACGCCGATGCGGACGGCGGCATAGCGCAGCTCGGGTTTGACCTGATTTACGACGACTTCGTAAAGCGCGTGAAAACCTTCGGCATTTCAGTCTTCACGCAAAGAAACAGCTATACCGCCGGGGAACTGGGATATTACGTCCGGCGCCTCGCTGAGGACGGGTTGATAGCCATCGCCGCCGCCAACGGACCGGCTTTGATGGCCGCCGCCGAAGGCGGGGAGCGCGTCTACTGCACAAATCCGCTCGCTTTCGGCGCGCCTTTGCCGGAACCCTTGCCGCCCCTCGTCATCGACCAGGCGACGAGTGCGACGGCCTTCATAACTCTTGCCGAGGCGGCAAGGGAACAGTCGCCGATTGCGCACGGCATAGCCATCGACGAGACCGGCGCAATCACCACCGATCCTGTCAAGGCGATGCTCGGCGCCCTCCTGCCCTTCGGCGGCTATAAGGGCGCCAACATCGCTCTTATCGTCGAGATGCTTTCCGCGGGTCTTTCCGGGGCCGCCTGGTCGCTCGATGCGGGCCACTTTTTCTCGGGCGAGCACCCGGTGAATGCGGGAATGACCGTGATCGCGCTATTCCCCGCGGCCGTGGATACAGGTTTCCCGGAGCGCGCCGAGGCCCAATTGGAACGGCTGCGCTCCAAGGGAGTCCGTATCCCCGGAGACAGAGCAATGCCCGCGAGCGTCACGGAAACCGATAGTCTTGACGTCGATATAGGCGTGTTAGAAACGATCCGTCGCTTGTGCCTTCGGTGAGAAAATCATTGCTCAGCTCAAAGAATCGAATGCATCGTGCCCGGCGGCAGCATGCCGAAGTTCCCATCGTTCGTGCTAAATGAGAAATTGAAGATCTCTATCCACTCTGCGCAGGCCATGACGCGGAACACGCGGCTTCCACGAAGCGCTTGCCTATACATTTTGCGCAAGGTCAGTCCAGACTGCGTCACGAAAAGCCGGTTGGCCGACAATATCGGGGCCTGACAATTGCTCCATAGCTAAGGAACAGTAAGATCAATCTCGACCAAGGCCATGATGGTTGACGGTCCCAAAACCAAGCCCTTCCATCCGTTACCCCCAAAGGATGAAAGGGATCATACATACGCACTCCATCCCGTGCGTATGCTTGCATGCCTGTCTGCCTGCCGAAGGCCATCTTTAAGCGGTCCACTAAGAACCTTCGGCAGGCGACTGCGCAGCTCGCGAATTGGGGCGCTCTCTATCGGCTACAGCTGTAAAATCGCTCCTTCAGCGTAATCGTTTTATCAGCGGGTTGTCATCATCGCCGGCAGCGTGACGTCTTGCCAATGGCCGCGGGTTCTGTCAGTTCCTGATCTGGATGGGAACTAATGCATTCAACGGGTTGGTCTTTTTGACGTCTACCATACCCGAATTCGGCCTGCATCAGCTGGCACAAGCCGCTGATCTCGATGCCGGTATGACGCGGAGATCCACCTGCTCCGTTGCAAGCTGCTGCACTCTATCCAACAATCGTCTAATATACGTCCTAGGCCGCTCATCCATGCCGTCTACAGGCTCTGATGAAGCGCCGCAGCGCAGGACGACCATCCATGACGACTGGCAAGGCTGGCAGAGGTACGTGCACCAATCCGACACTCTCGCCGGCCGCGCGTCACGCTGGCACCTGCGAGCGCTGGAGAAAAGCATGTCGAAACAGTCACATCGAACAATGGGAGCAGCATGACGGAAAATAGCACTGCGCCATTCTCATTCCGATTTAGCGGTTCGTCCTTCGACAACATGGTCGAAACGCTCGGGGGGGCTTTTGGCGCATTTGATGCCGAGCCTGTCGGCCGCGCCCAGGACTTCCATTGGGGATTGGATTTCTCGGTATGTGACACCGCCGTCCTGCTCACCGGTTATCATGAGGCGGAGTTTCAGTTCAATATCGAGCCGACCGTCGATACGGCCGAATACCTGTCGATCGTCGTGCCGCGCAGCGGCGGCATGGGGGTAACCTATGGGTCCCGCGTCGCCGAGGCCGGGCAAGGAAAACTGCTTCTTTATAACAATTTCGAGCCCAATAGCGTCATCATGCATGGGCGATCGAACGTCATCGACGAGTTGCTGATCAACTGGCCTCTCATCCTGCAAACGATCGGCCAGACGTTCGAGATGCCGTTCAGCGGCTCCCTTGACCTGCTGCCCGAACTGGATCTGTCCAAACCGGAAGGCCGGTTGATCAACAATCTCACGGAAACGATCATCTCAGGCATGCGCGACGATGGCCCCTTGCTGCAGTCGCCGATCGCCATGGCGCATATGACGCAGGCGCTCGCCGATCTGGTTGTGCGCCTGGTGCCGCACCGGCTGTCGCATTTCCTGGAGAATGGCCCCGCCCTGATCGCCCCGCGACATGTGCGCCGGGCGATCGAATTCATGCACGCCAATATCGATCAGCCGATCACAATGCCGAAGGTGGCCGAAGCGGCCGGCGTATCCAGCCGGGCGCTCGAAACCGGTTTTCGTGCCTTCAGAGGAACCTCTCCCGCTGCCTATCTGCTGACGCTTCGGCTGCGTGCCGCGCGCCAGGATCTGCTCGATCCCGAGAGCAAGGAGACCATGAAGGCCATCTGCCTCAAATGGGGCTTCTTTCATTTCGGCCGGTTTTCCGCAGTCTATAAGACGACATACGGAGAATACCCTTCCGACACCAGGAAGCGCGTGATGCGGCGATAACGCATGGGGGTTTACGTCTCGTCTCGCGGCGGCAATGTGTAATGCACTCTCATTGTCCTCAGATCCCGCTTCACGATCTGCAGCATCCCTTCGCGTTCCGCCAGGGCGTTGAGCTCCCTGAGCACGAGAGAATGCGCGATCCCCAGCATGCGCGCAAAGGTGCGACTGTCACGGGCAATCCCCAAATCTGCGGCGACAAGGAGACCGGCCTGGATGGGTGTCAGCCTGTTATCCCTGCCTTGCGCCGCAGCGACGAGGGCGAGAAAGCGATCGGCCTCCGACGCTTCTTCGCTCACGCGGCTTTTCGTCGGCGGAAGGATACCATGATCGATTTCGAGGTGGGCGTATCGCTTTCCCTACCCGCGCTGCCAAGCGGCACGAGCACGTTCAGCTCGGGATAATATCCCGCTATGCTTCCCCTCGGAATATCATAGGGCACAAAGCGGAAATCCTCTGCGACACGCTCGATGCCGTCATCATGCTCGCCGATCACGTCGACCCGGTCGCCGGCCTTGGCATTCATCGCCGTCAGGTCGGCTGGGTGAATGAAGATGACCTGCCGCTCCCCATAGACGCCGCGATATCGGTCATCGAGACCATAGACCGTCGTATTGTATTGATCGTGCGATCGGAACGTCTGCAGGGCGAAACGCCCCTCTCCCTTTCGCGCCCGCTGATGCACCGTCTCCTCCGGAAGCGCCTCCGAAGAAAATGACGCCTTGCCTGCCGGTGTATGCCACTCCCGATGGGCGGCCGTGTTGCGCAGGTGGAAACCGCGCGGCTTGCGCAGGCGCGTATTGTAGTTTTCGAAGCCGGGAATGGTCGCCTCGATGTGATCGCGGATGCGGTCGTAGTCGTCGGCGAGCTCTGCCCAGTCGACCACGACGGAGCCGACCGTCGCCTGTGCAATGCCGGCAATGATGGCGACTTCCGAGAGGAGATGCGGCGAGGCAGGGCGATTGATACCGGCAGAACCATGCACCATGCTCATCGAATCCTCGACGCTCACGAGCTGTGAGTTGCCCGCTGCATTCATATCCATCTCGGTGCGCCCGAGGCACGGCAAGATAAAGGCCGTCTCGCCGGGCATGAGATGCGAATGATTGGGTTTGGTTGCGATGTGCACCGTCAGCTTCAGCCGCCGCAGCGCCTTTTCAACGAGTGCGCTGTCAGGCGTGGCGCGCGCGAAATTGCCGCCAAGCCCGATGAAGGCATCAGCCGAGCCGTCGAGCATCGCTCCGATCGCGGCAAGGACATTGTGGCCATGTTCGCGGGGAACGGTGAAGCGGAAGTGCTTTTCCAGCGCATCGAGGAAATCCTCCGATGGCTTTTCGTTGATGCCGACGGTGCGGTCACCCTGCACGTTGGAATGGCCGCGAACCGGGCAAAGGCCGGCACCCGGCCGGCCGATATTGCCGCGCAGGAACATGAAATTGGCGATCTCGCGGATCGTCGCCACGGAATGCAGATGCTGGGTTACACCCATCGCCCAGGTGCAGATGACCCGCTCGGCGTTGACATAGACATCGGCCGCCCTCTCGATCTCCTGCCGGCTCAGTCCCGATTGGTCCTCGATGTCAGCCCAGTTCGTCGCCTCGACCGCTGCCTTGTATTGCGCAAAACCCGCGCAGTGTTCGGCGAGAAATGCATGGTCGAGTACGGAGGGCAGACCGGCGGCGACCGCTGCATCCTCTGCAGCCAGCACGACCTTCGCCATCCCGCGCACCGCAGCCATGTCGCCGCCGAGTTGCGGCTGGAGATAAAGGCTGGCGATGTCGGTCGAACCGCCGCGCAGCATCTCGATCTTGTCCTGCGGGTCGGAGAAGCGCTCCAGGCCGCGTTCGCGGATGGGATTGAAGACGACGACGCGCGCGCCGCGGATCGCCGCCCGGCGCAAGTCGCCGAGCATCCGTGGATGGTTGGTGCCCGGGTTCTGCCCAATCACGAAGATCGCGTCGGCCTCTTCGAAATCCTCCAGCAGCACGGTGCCCTTGCCCACGCCGACCGCCTGGCGCATGGCGATGCCGCTTGCCTCGTGGCACATGTTGGAGCAGTCGGGAAAATTGTTGGTGCCGTAGACGCGCACGAACAGCTGGTACAGGAAGGCGGCCTCGTTGCTCGCCCGGCCCGACGTGTAGAATTCCGCCCGATTGGGATTATCGAGGCCCGTCAGAATGCTGCCGATCTCGGCAAAGGCATCCTCCCACGCGACCGGCAGGTAACGGTCGCTCACCGCATCGTAGCGCATCGGATGGGTGAGGCGGCCGTTGAGTTCCAGTTCATAGTCCGTCAGCCGGCGAAGCTCAGATACCGTATTGTCAGCGAAGAAGGCGGGCGTTGCCCGCTTTTCCGTCGCCTCCCAGGCGACGGCCTTCACGCCGTTCTCGCAGAACTCGAACGACGATCCGTGCTCCGGATCGCCCCAGGCGCAGCCCGGGCAATCGAATCCATCCGGCTGGTTCGCCTTCAGCATCGTCCGCGCGCCTGAAATGGGCATGCCGCTTTGAAGCAAACGCTTGCCGCAGCTCTTCAAAGCGCCCCAGCCGCCGGCTGCCGCCGATTTCTTACCAATGAATTTTGTGTCCATGCGCCCTGTATTGTCGAAGCGAGGAAAACATCAAGGGCGCACGAGCGATGGCTCGATAGGAAAAACCTATCAAGGATCTAACCGGCGTCCTTCATGGCATGCCGTTCGTCGGGCGAATGTGCCAGGATGCGATTGCGACCTTGGGTCTTTGCGTCGTAGAGGGCGGCATCGGCCTCGGTCAGGAGGCGGTTAGGGTTGACCCTCAAGGTGGCTCCCGTCGCGCAGGATATGCCGATGCTGGCGGTCACCCGTCCGAATTCGCTGCCGGAATGAACGATATTCTCCTGGCTCAGCAGACGTGCGAATTGCTCGGCAACGATCATTGCCCCTTTCGCACTGGTTGCTGGGAGCAGAACCACGAATTCCTCTCCGCCGTAGCGAGCGACGATGTCTGCCGGCCGGCTTACCGACTGCCGCAGACACTTGCTGACGACACGCAGGCATTGGTCTCCGGCGGGATGGCCGTAGGTATCGTTATATGCCTTGAAGCGGTCGATATCGACCATCAGAAGGCTGAACGGCGTGTTTTTCCTGGCGCTGCCTGCGGTCTCACGGGCGAAAGCTTCGTCGAAGGCCCGGCGATTGACCATGCCGGTGAGCCCATCGGTCTCGGCCAGATTCTTCAGCTGCTCCGCCGACAGCCTGAGCGCGATTTCCGCCTGCTTCGTCGCAGTGATGTCCGAGACAACGGCCATCGCCGTGCCGTCTTCCGCAAGCCTTGTCCGGATGCTGCGCCAGTCGCCGTTGTGAAGTTGAATCTCTTCGTCCTTGTTGCTGTGCAAGGTAGCACTGGCGGCCTTGATCCACTCTTCGCGGTCATTGTCCGGAATACCGGCCCGCTCGCCTGTTTCGGCGACGCGGCGAAGAATGTCGCTGATATGCGCGCCAACCACGCGGGCGTCTCCGGACAGCGGAAACGCGGTGCGATACTGTTCGTTACAGAAAACAAGAAAACCCTTGCTGTCGTACATCGCGATACCATCGGACATGCCGGCCATCGCATGCGACAGCAGGTTCTTGCTTTCGCGCAGTTCCCGCTCCAGAGCAGCACGCTCCGTCACATCACGCGTTACCCCGGCAAGGCCGATCACCCGCCCCTGTCTATCCCTCAGCGGCACCTTGGAGGCGAGCAGGTATCTGCCTTCGATGCGCTCGGTGGAGTCGATCAGAGGCACGCCAGTGTCCATGACCTGCTGTTCGAGATAATACAATTCTTCGGCGAGCGGCCGTGACAGAAGATTGAAATCCGACAATCCGGTCATCTCTGCCGTCGTCTTGAAACGATAGAGGCGGATCATATTTTCATTGACGGTGATGAACCGGCTGTTTCGGTCCTTCACGTAGAGATAGTCGGGCGACTGCGAAAACGCGGTCACCAATATGCTTCGCTCCAGGTCCCATTGCTGTGTCTTCAACAGCACGAAACCACAGAGCACGGTCGCCAGGCAGTTCAAAACGGTCATGGGCAGACCGATGATGGCCAATACACGGGCGTGCACCAGAGTGGGAAGCACCGCCATCAAAACAACAAGCGCGGCGCCGAGCGCGAGGCTCAGCAGTGCAATGTCCATGAACCCGGGAGATCTCTTCCGGATCCAGAAATTGGCAGCCAGGCCGATGCCGGTCGCGACAGCAATTGCGATCAGACCATCGACCATTGCCGTGCCGCCGACACAGAAGCGGAAGGCCATCGCCAGCGACGCCGCAAAGGCCGCCGCGATCGGTCCACCAAACATGCCCGCCAAAGCAAGCGGCGAGAAGCGCATGTCGATATAGATGCCGGGATTGACTTCGACGGCCAGCAAAATGGATCCGATGGAGGCGCCGCCGGCTATGATTCCGAAGGCGATTTTTTCCTGTATGGCCGAACGACGCTGAAATTGGATCGAGAAATGCGCCCATAGCGAAATCGCCAGGCACACGAATGACAAGTTGCCACCGAATTGCGTCCAGATGCCATTCACTGCGTTGGATCCACCTTCCAATACATGTACCGAACCAATCATAGGGCAACACTGGTTTGAGCTTCGTTAAATTGAAGACCTATCAGGCTATACTCGTTTGCTTATGCGTCTCCAGCCCGGTCGGCAGCAATACGGCGACAGGAAAGCGGCGACTGCCGCGACGATGCGGTATGGGCACGCAGGGCCTGCTGCCAGATTTGATCACATGAGAAATAGGCGAAACCGGAATTAAAGGTCATGCTCCAGGACGGCAGGAGACATCATGTCCGCTACGCCTGCCGTTCAACGGCTAGCACCTGATGCATAAGGCATGTTTAACAACGGCATCCTCTGCATCAGGACACGTAGCCCAATGACGCAATATCGCGTTATCCGGATAAGTCTGCGCAATCGGGCCATTCCTTGAGGTGAAAGCAGTCGCGAACCCACAGCGCCCGCGTCATGCCGTCAGCAGCCGAGGCTGCCGACGGCATCGCCGCCACTTCTCTTCTACTTGCAGATCGCCGCCGCCAAGAAGCCGCGCATCGCCTCGCCATAAGGCGGCCGCATCATGTATTCCGCTTCGACCATCCTGCTCTGATGATAGACGGCGCGCGGGTGCGAGAAGGCGAGGAAGCCGAACTTCCCATGATAGGCTCCCATGCCCGAATGGCCGACGCCGCCGAAGGGCAGGCCTTCCGCCGTGACGTGGCTCATGCAGTCGTTGACCGTCACCCCGCCGGAGGTCGTGTTGTCGAGGACGCGGCGTTCCTCTTGCTGATCCTGGCTGAAGTAGTAGAGAGCGAGCGGGCGCGGCCTGGCATTGATACGGTCGATGACGTCGGCGATATCGCGATAGGGAAGGACCGGCAGCACGGGTCCGAAGATTTCCTCCTGCAGCACGCGCATGTCTTCTGTGGGATCGAGGATCAGCGTCGGAGGTATACGGTGGGCCGATTGCTGGGAGAAATTCTCTGCCGCCGGGTTGATCTCGACGACACGAGCACCCTTGGCCCTGGCATCGTCGATCAGGCCCTGGACGCGGGCGAGATGGCGGGCATTGACGATCGAGGTGTAATCAGGATTTTCCTTCAGTGTCGGATACATCGCGCCGACTGCCGCGACCGCGTGTCCGGCAAAGGCCTCGACGCTTTCCTCGGGCACATAGACATAGTCCGGCGCAAGGCAGATCTGGCCGGCGTTCAGCGTCTTGAAGGTCATGACGCGCCGCGCCGCGTCTGCGAGATCGGCCGCGCGGCCGACGATGACGGGTGATTTTCCGCCGAGCTCAAGCGTCAGCGGTGTCAGGTTTTCCGCCGCCGCGCGCATGACATGATGGGCGATCGCAGTTCCGCCGGTGAAGATCAGATGGTCGAAGGCAAGTGATGTAAAGGCCGTGCCCGTCGCCGGCCCGCCCTGAACGACTGATATTTCCGTTTCGTCGAAAGAGCCGGCGATGAGTTCCGCCATGAAGGCTGATGAAGCCGGCGTCACCTCCGACGGCTTGATCATGGCGCGGTTGCCGGCGGCAAGAATGCCGGCGAGCGGCGCAAGGGCGAGCTGATAGGGGAAATTCCAGGGGCTCAGGATCCCGACAACCCCTTTCGGCTGATAGACCACTTCTGCCACCGCATCCGGGAACAATGCCTCGTGCTGCTCGGGCTTCAGCCATTCGGCCAGATGGGCCTTGGCATATTTGAGCGAACCGACGCAGGTGAAGACGTCGAGAAGCAGGCTCGCCTCGACGCTGCGGCTGCCGAAATCCTCCGACAGGGCCGCGGCAATCGCATCCTTATGGTCGACGAGAAGGGCGATGACGCGGTCGATGCGATCGATGCGGGTCTCAATGCTTGGCGGCCCTTCCCTCAGGAAAGACGCCCTTTGCCGGTCAAGCAGCGCCTTCATCGCATCGGGACTGGTATCGGTGGCGATTGGGGTGACGGTGTTCATTGTTTCCTCCCTCGAACGGTGTCAGACGGCCGGCTGGCGCACGACCGGTTTCAGCACGATGCCCTTTTCCGAATCCTCCACCGCCTGGTTGATGTCGGCAAAATCATAGAAGGTGACGAGCCTGTCGAAGGGAAAGCGGCCCTGCCGATGCAGGTCGATCAACAACGGGATCAGCACGTCCGGATTGGAATCGCCCTCGACGATGCCGCGGACCCGGCGCCCGCCGGACAGGATATGGGTGAGGTCGAGCGTCAGCGTCGCGCCATGGGGCGAGGCCCCGACGATGCCGCAGGTGCCGCGCGGCGCCAGCACACGCACGCACTGGTCGATGACCGCAGGCACGCCGGAGGCATCGATCGAATAATCGACGCCGGCGCCGGTTAGCGCCATGATCGCGGCAACCGCGTCGCTCGCCCTGCCGTTGACGATATCAGTCGCGCCGAGCTCCGCTGCAAGCGCCAGCCGCGTCTCGTTGACATCGACGGCGATGATCCGTGAAGCACCGACGATCCGCGCCGCCATTACCGCGGCAAGACCGACGGAGCCCATGCCGAACACCGCGAGCACTTTTCCCGGTTCGATCTTGAGCGCGTTCATCACCGCGCCGGCGCCGGTCTGGATGCCGCAGGCGAGCGGCCCGAGCAGTGCCAGATCCGCATCCTCAGGCACTTTCACGATATTGCGTTCATGGCACAGGGCGTGGCTGGCGAAGGAGGATTGCCCGAAAATATTGCCGTGAACCCGCTCTCCCTCGCATGAGAGCCCGCTCGAACCGTCAGCGCGCGCACCGAAGAAATTGCGCGGGAAGAATTCGTGGCAATAGGTCTCCTCGTGATCGTTGCAGCTCGGGCAATGACCGCAGGAATTGAAGGTCATGACCACGTGATCACCGGGCTTGACCTTGGCAACGCCCCGCCCGACACGCTCGACGATGCCGGCGCCTTCATGGCCGAGCACGACCGGCTGCGGCACCGGCAAGTGCTGGTCACGCATGACGATATCGGTGTGGCAAACCCCTGTTGCCACGACGCGAACCAGGATTTCACCCTCACGCGGCTCCTCCAAATCGAGCCTTTCCAGCGAAAACGGCGTATGGGGCGCACGCGCCACCGCGGCATGAATTTTCATTGCTTTCCTCCTCCCGATGATCGGCTCGTGAACGGCCCGGCATGCCAGGCCCGTCCTCAGCGGCCGCGCTTGTAGGCGCCGAGCCCCGGCTGATAGGTCTTGTCGTCGAGGAACTGCTTCAGCCCCTCGTCGCGCCCCTTGGTCTTGTCGAGAAACAGCATCTGCTCCAGCTTGGCGTAGATGTAATCGTCGGCGAGATCCCATGGCAGGTTGCGCACCCGCTTGTAGGTGTCCTTGGCGGCCTTCAGCGTCACCGGGTTCTTTTCGAGCAGGCTGGCGCAGATCTTGCGGACCCGGATTTCCAACTCCGCCAGCGGCACCGCCTCGTTGACGAGACCCATTTCGGCGGCCTTGCGCCCGCCGAACAGTTCGCCGGTCATGATGTAATAGAGAGCGTCGCGATGGCGCATCACTTCGGCGACCGCACGGGTGACGTTGCCGCCCGGCAGAATGCCCCAGTTGATCTCGGAGAGGCCGAAATTTGCCTCCTCGGCGGCGATGGCGAGATCGCAGGAAACCAGCGGCGTGAAGGCGCCGCCGAAGCACCAGCCGTTGACCATGGCGATCGTCGGCTTTTCGAAATACATCAGCCGGCCCCACCAGTTGCCGGACTGGCGCCGCGCCTTCAGCGTGACGTCACGCGGCTTGTCGTCATTGTCGCGGAAATATTCCTTCAGATCCATGCCGGCCGACCAGGATTCGCCGGCGCCGCGCAGGACGAGGACGCCGCAGCGCTCGTCGCCCTCGAGCTCGTCGAGCACCTCGAGCATCCTAATATTCAGGGCCGGATTCATCGCATTGCGCTTTTCCGGACGATTGAGGGTCACGAAGGCGATGCCGCCATCGAATTCGACCAGAACCGGCGATTTGTCTTCAGTCATAGGGTCACTCCATTGGTTTCGGCGTGAATGCCGGGGCCGCTTCACAGGGGCTGTCGTTGAAGGGTTTCGTCGGAATGGAACTGGCGCAGGACATGTTTCTGCACCTTGCCGGAGGCGGTTCGGGGAATGGCCTCGACGAAGAGGATGCGCGCCGGACGCTTGAAGGCGGCGAGCCTAGCCGCGCAATGGCCGGCGATCTCATCGCCCGTTGCCACGGCACCCGGCCGCAGCACGATATAGGCGAGGCCGCATTCGCCCCATCGGATATCGGGAATGCCGACGACCGCGGCGTCGAGGATATCGGGATGACTTGCGAGTGCCGCTTCGACCTCGGCGGGATAAACATTCTCGCCGCCGCTGATGTACATGTCCTTCAGCCGGTCGACGATGCGATAGAAGCCGTTCGCTTCGCGTCGGCCGAGATCACCGGTGCGGTACCAGCCGTCGGCGAAGGCGGCAGCGGTTTCCTGAGGCTTGTTCCAGTAGCCCGGCGTCACCGCCGGCCCGCGCAGCCAGAGTTCGCCGATCTCGCCTTCGTCAACCTCGCGGCCGTCCTCGCCGACGATACGAATGTCGAGCAATGGCGCGGGAAGACCGACGCTGCCGGGATTATCCTGCACGGCGCGCCGGTCGATCGGTATATGCAGCACCGTTCCCGCCTCGCTCATGCCGTAACCGTTGACCAGCGCAACGCCGTCATCGAGATAGCTTTCGATCAGCGCCTGCGTCAGCGGTGCACCGCCGACGAAGAGCGCATGCAGGCCGGCGAGCGCCGCGGCGCTATAGGCAGGGTCGTTGCGCAAGGCGAGCACGATCTGCGGCACGGCGAAATAATGGGTGATGGCACGCTGCCGGTCGGCAAGGGCTGCGAGTGTGCGCGCCGGCGTGAAGCGATCGGAGACGACGAGTGTGCCGCCCAGCATCAATGTGGTTCGTGCGACGGCGATCAGACCGATCGTGTGGAAGAAAGGCAGGTCGCATAGGGCGACGGATCTCGGCCCGATCTCGCCGACCACGGAAAAATTGATGGCGGCGAAAAAGGCGTTGCGGCGGGTGATGACGACGCCTTTCGGCTGTCCCGTCGTGCCCGAGGTGTAAAGAAGGACGCAGGGTCCATCGGCATCGGCGGGCACGGGAGCGGCCGGAAGGCTCGCCTCGATCACCGCGGCGAGACCGGCCGAACCGTCTGCCGTCGATATCACCGCCATCTCGGGATCGGCGTTCGCAACGCTGGCCACCGTTGCCGCGAACTCCTCGTCATGAACGAGCAGAGCCGGCGCGCAATCGGCAAGGATCGGCCGAAGCTCGGCGGCGTTGAGGCGCCAGTTGAGTGGCACGTAGATGGCGCCGGCACGCTGGCAGGCAAAGGCAAGCACGATCGAATCCATCGAGTTGCGCGCCAGCATGGCGACACGCGCCCCATCGCGGCGCACTCCGAGCACATCGCTCAGGAAGCCGGCGCAGCAGGCGATCCGCGCATCGAGCTCGGCATAGGTGAGCTGCCTGTCGGTAGCGATTTCGAACAGAGCCGGACGGTCCGGTGCGACGCCGGCGCGGTAAAGGATCGGATCATCCGTCACCAGCCCGCAATCCGCCGACGAAGCCATCCCGGAAAAGGAATGCGCCATTTTCTCCTCCCATGCCTACCGCTCCCCGCAACAGGCATCAATTTTGTATGTAACACATACTAATATCTTTTCCCCGCGATGCAAGAGGCTGTTTGAGGCAAATCCGATCGATCGAATGGCGCGGGGAAATCCGCACTACGGATATTGACTAACCTGCTGATTTTGATGGTTATGGCGCCTGGACGAGGCGAGAACGAACGATGGCGATAAAATCACCGCAGGACGATTTCGAGGGCGAAGATGCGCCCGCGACGCCAGGCCTCGACGTCGGCCGGCTGGGCGATCTCTTGGGGTTTCATCTACGCATGGCGCATGTCGCAATCTATCGCGACTTCGCCGAAACCATGGAGGAGCTGGCGCTGACGCAGAAGCAGCTGGCGGTGATAGAACTCGTCGCCGGCAATCCGGGCGCATCGCAGATCGACCTTGCCAACACGCTCGGCACCGACCGGGCAACGATGATGGCCCTCGTCAACCGGCTGACGGCCCGCAACCTGATCGAGCGCCGTCCCTCCGCGGCGGACCGCCGGCGCCAGGAGCTTCATCTGACGAAGGCCGGACGCGCGATGCTCGCGCGGGCGCGTGCGCTGATCGACAAGCACGAGCGGCGTTTCACCGACCTGTTTTCGCGCGACGAACTGGATGCGCTGCTGGTGGCGCTGAAGCGAATATACAAGGGGAAATGAACCCGCTTCGCTGGGCAGCAGGCAGCTCCAAGCCTATAGATTTCTATTGGGAAGTTCCCGTGTTATGATCCCGATCCTGGCGTCGTCCGCCGTGGGTTCTGCACACGGAGACTTGTCTAATGAGCGAAGTGGACGTCCTTTTTGCCTCCCTGCGACAGGCGGCTGACCCGCCGACGGTTGAGTGCATCGAGAAGGTCGTCACGCATGGCTCGGATCGCGAGCTTAATCGCATCAATGCGCTCGCTTTCGCCGATAAGCACCATCTCGATCAAGAGAAAACCATCGCCGCGTTTCTCCATGCAGCCCGCATAGGCGCGTTCGAGATGACCTGGAATGTCCTTTGCCCAGGATGCGGCGGCGTCCTCGACAGCGGCGCAACCCTCAAAACCGTCGTCCACGAGACGTACCATTGCGCGCTCTGCGCAGCCGGATACGAGCCGACCCTCGACGAGATGGTCGAGGTCACGTTCACGGTCAGTCCGCGCGTGCGCAGGATTGCCGCTCACGATCCCGATCGGTTGCCGCCGCTCGAGTACTATCGCCAGATCTTCTTCAGCTCCGGAGTGGACCTGCCTGACGATCTCGAAGCGAGGTTTTCGCGCATCCAGCTGGAGATGATCGAGTTGGCTCCGGGCGAGAAGGCCTTCGTCTCCCTGCAACTGCCGGCGCAGTTCGTCATCATCTTCGATCCGGTGACACACTCGGCGCAGTTCATCGACGTGCAGGGTGAGCCCACCGACGAACGGCAAACCCTCTCGATGATCATCAGTCGGACGCATGCGCTGAACGAAACGCTGACCCTGCGCCCGGGCTCACTGCGGCTCACCCTCGAGAACCACACCGACCGCAGAGTGGTGCCGAACGTCTGCATCGCAGGAGACGAACTGCACGACCTCTTGGGCCGCAGGCGGCCTTTCCTGACAGCCAAGCGTCTGCTGACGAACCAGAGCTTCCGCGACATCTATCGGACCGACACACTCGACGTCGACCAGCGCCTCAAGATCACCAGCCTGACTTTCCTCTTCACTGACTTGAGGGGCTCGACCGCTCTCTATGAGCGCGTCGGAGATCTTGCCGCTTTCGATCTAGTGCGAGCGCATTTCCGGGTTCTTCATGAGATCGTCGCCACAGAGGCCGGAGCGGTCGTGAAGACTATAGGCGATGCCGTAATGGCGACCTTCCCGAGCCCGGACCGTGCGGTAGCGGCCGCACTCAAGATGCGGGAGGCGATGCTTCGCTTAAATGCCGAACACGGCAGCGACGACCTTCTGCTGAAGATCGGCATCCACGAGGGCCCATGCCTCGCAGTCAACCTCAACGACCGGCAGGACTACTTCGGCCAGACGGTGAATATCGCCTCCCGCGTCCAGGGCCTTGCCGATCCCAATGTCATCATGACGACGGAGGCGATCGTCGAGGATGCCCAAGTTTCAGAGATCCTGCGTGACAGCGGCATCTCATCGGCCTCCCGGATGGCGGAGCTTCAGGGCATCGGGAGAGAGGTGAGGATTTTTGCGCTGTCGTGAGTTTGGTCTTCGTGGTCAAATTAACTTCAGCAGTTTCCGGTAACGGTCGGCCCTAAGTGGACTTTTTTCGTTGTCGAAGGACACGGCTGCTTTGCGCCTAATTTTGCCGTTGAAACAGACCTTGCACCTGCCGGAAAGCAGCCATTGTCTAGTTTCAAGGTAACGGCATCTTTGCGCCGCCGATAGCGGAAGCAGGCGTCGTGGCCTTCATGTCTCGGCGAAGCTGCTTAAATGTTTTGCAAAGCATCCTGTCTTCATTCTGGGCTACGGGCTCATCGCCACCACGATGCAAGGCGGTTCAGCGGAAAAGTCATGTAAGACTGGGGCTGATTGACGCGTTTTGTGAAGCGTCTGAAGAAGCTTGGCACTGCGATCGAGACCGCCGTTCTCGCGCAGCGCATATCCGTCGATCAAGTCCTCGAACGCGTCGGAATTGTCCCCACCCGCTGTCACATCTCTGGCAGGCCGGCCTTTCGGAAGCCGTCAACAAAGTGGTCTCGTACAGATGCATCGCGCAGCGGCTGGGAGCTGAGCCAATGCCCAATCGTGAAATGAGGGTGGGCGATCAGGAACAATTCTGCTTCTCGCAGCGCCTCCTCATGGTGGCCCAACTGTGCAAGCGTAGCGGCCAGGAATTTGCGTGAGTTGGTACGATACGTGTCTTCCCTGCGGAGTGTAGCGGCTGCCGCCTCATAGTCACGCGCGGCGTATTGCGCTTGCCCAAGATGACAAAGATACCAGCACGCTGGATAGGGATTGAGCCGCAGAGCTTTTTCGATCTGCGCAAGTCCGTCGGCAACCCTGCCGTCCAGCACTGATACGTCCGACATGGCGGCCCAGGTGTCGGCGTGGTTGGGGTCCAGCTCCAGGGCCTTGGCGAAGGCGGCCTCCGATTCCTCCCATCGCCGCTCATAAGCCAAAATGGTCCCCAGAACGTAACGGCAGCCGGCATCGTTGGGATCCAGGTCGACCGCCTTCTGCGCGGACGTCACCGCCATCCGACGGTTGGGATCTTCGGGCTCGCCGAAATGAGTCCAGGCAAGCCAACGATTATAGGCGAGCAGACCAAGCGCCTCGGCATATGATGGCTCGAGCTTGACCGCGCGTTGGAGCAGCATATAGGCCTCACGCTCAGTTTGCGGCGACTCTTCCGTCAGGAGGCGGGCGCGCACACACAGGTCGTACGCCTCAAAGTTCTTCGGCCGATTGCGCTGCGGCGGGATGGTCAGTCGGCCGACGAGGGCTTCAACAATCTTGGCGTTAACTTCATCCTGTAATTCGAAAACATCTTCCACCGTCCTGTCAAACCGGTCGGCCCACAAGTGCCGGCCGCCAAGCGCGTCGACCAATTGGGCATTGATGCGGACACGGCCCATTGCGCGTCTGGCGCTCCCCTCCAGGACGTAGCGGACGCCGAGTTCCTGGGCGACCAGCCGTACGTTGACCGGCTTGCCCTTGTAGCCGTACACGGAATTGCGCGCGATGACGAACAGGCCAGCCGTTCGGGAAAGGTCAGTGATCAGGTCTTCGGTCAAGCCGTCGACGAAAGGCGCGTCCGCTTCATTCCCACTCATATTCGTGAACGGCAATACAGCGATCGAGGGCATTTCGGGCAGCGGCAATATGCTCTGCAGCGCATCCGGCCAATGCCACACGTGGACTGGGCGAGTCAGGTTCTTCAGGTAGCGTTCGCCTGCATCGAAGAACCGGTCGCCGATCTTGCCGACGATCTCGCCGTGAACGCTGGCTGAAATGCAGATACCTCCCGGCGCGGCCTGCGTCTCGAGGCGCGCCGCGACATTGACCCCGTCGCCGAGGACGTCTGAACCGTCGTCAATGACATCACCCAGATTGACGCCGACACGCAAAAGCAGGCGCCGGTCGGAGGTCTCAACAGCGGTGGTGGCCCGTTGCATTTCCAACGCTGCTGCGACCGCTTCCACCGCGCTACTGAATTCGATCAGGAAGCCGTCGCCCACAACCTTGAAGATGCGGCCGTTGTGGCGCATCACAGCCGGCTCGATAACGCCAGAACGGAGTTTCCTGAGGTTCGCCAGCGTTGCGCCTTCATCAGCCTCCATCAGGCGTGTATATCCCACCACATCGGCAACGACGATGGCGGCAAGGCGACGCTGAATAGATTGATCCGTCATGTGAGGACAAGCCTAATGACCAGATTAGCAAGTTATTGTTCAACCGCAGGTGAGTCAACAAATCGTAAGAGGTAATATCCAGGCGATCTCCACCTTCCGGCCCCAAATCTGTCATGCCTTCACGCCGGGGCAACGACCGCTTCTTGGCGCATCGCAGGCCTACGCCGGCTTGGAGTTCCGCATCAGCATGATCTCCGATCCAAGTCTGGCAAATTCCAGCCTTGACCAAATGAGCCCGAGCCTAAGGCCAATCGGCGTAACCTGAGGACAGCATGCTGTTTTCCGAGCCGGCCGACGCGCGGGCGATCTCGCGGTAGCCGGCGGGTGAAAGGCCGGTCTTGCGTTTGAAGAAATGGCTGAAATAGGTCGGGTCGCGAAAGCCGAGGCTGTCGGAGATTTCCTGGATATTGCGGGCCGAACGCTCCAATCTCAGCTTTGCCTCCTGCACAACGCGCTCGTGCAAGAGCTGGATCGGCGAGCGGCCGAGCGCCCTTTGGCAGATGGAATGCAGCCGGTCGGCCGTGACGCCCAGCTCTGCGGCATAATCGCTGATCGGCCGGTGCCGGCGGAAGCCGGCCTCGACCAGCTGCCGGTATCTCTGCAGGATCGATCCGGTTTCGCCCTGCCCGCGCTGCTCGCTTCTCTCACCATCGGAACCGCGCCACAGCGCCATCAGAATGAGCCTGATATAGGCGGATGCGACCATCCAGGAGGAGCGGGTGGGATCGCCCAATTCCCGCACGAAGCCCGAAATCAGCGGACTGATTTCGGCCACAGCTGAGGGATCCAATGCCTCGACCAGCTTGCGCTGCTCGGTGAAGATGCGCAGCGAATAGGATTCCACCTTGTCGCCGATCGCATCGACCATGATCTGCGGCGAAGCTCCGACCAGATGGGCCGCGGTTCCGGCTGATATCGACAGGTCGCATCGCGCCTGCGGAGGCAGGAAGGCAAGCAGCGGCCCGTGTAGCGGCCGATGGTCGCCATTGTCGAAATGAAGCTCCCCGCTTCCCTCGCCGAGCAGAAGGAAATGATGGAAATCGGCATAGAGTCCTTTTTGAAAACGGATACGCCGGTGCGACAGCGACGGCCCGTGCCACTCGCCCCTGGCATAGTGATGAATCCCTCCGTCCGTTGCCAAGCTTCTCCTCCACTCCCCAAGTCAAACAATGCTGTAATCGCCGGATAATTACAATATTAACCCAATAAATCGCATTCCATCCGCGCCAGATCGGCGTAACCTTTTCTCATCAGCCTTTGGGAGGAGGCTCTTCAACAGATGCAGGAACCGTCAGGCGACCCTCGTGGCGCCGCGTCCGCTCGTTTTCTCCCATGGCAACAACGCAAACCGGCATGTGGCGCCAGTACGTGGCGCCAATGCCTGGCAAATGGATGGAACAGTGTTCGCGGCAAAGCTGATGATCAACAACGAGGCGATGGATGCTTCCGAAGGGGCCACCTTCGAACGCATCGATCCGCTGACCGGCGACGTCGCAACGATCGCTTCGGCAGGATCCGTTGGCGACATGACAAGGGCAGCCAATGCGGCCGCGGCCGCTTTTCCGGACTGGTCCCAGATCGGCCCGGGCGAACGGCGCAGGCTCCTGAATGCCGCAGCCGATATCCTCGAGGCCCGCACGCCCGAACTCATTGCCGCCATGACTGGAGAAACTGGCGCCACCGCGCAATGGGCGGCGATCAATTGCGGCCTTGGCGCGGATATTCTTCGCGAGGCGGCGGCGATGACCACGCAAATATCAGGCGAGCTCATTCCTTCAGGCATTCCGGGAAGCCTCGCCATGGCGGTCCGCCAGCCGGCAGGCGTCTGCGTCGGCATTGCCCCCTGGAATGCACCTATCATCCTCGGCACCCGCGCCGTTGCCATGCCGCTTGCCTGCGGCAACACGGTTATCCTGAAAGCCTCCGAACTCTGCCCGAAGACCCATGGCCTGATCGGCGACATCCTCTGTGACGCCGGTTTCCCGCGCGGCGTCGTCAATGTCGTTTCCAATGCGCCGAGCGATGCCGCCGCCGTCGTCGACGCGCTGATCGCCCATCCGGCCGTGCGCCGCATCAATTTCACCGGCTCCACCCGTGTCGGCAGGATCATCGCCGAATCCGCGGCAAGGCATCTCAAGCGCTGCCTGCTTGAGCTCGGCGGCAAGGCGCCGTTCATCGTCCTTGCCGACGCCGATATCGATGAGGCCGTGAGTGCTGCCGCCTTCGGCGCCTTCATGAACCAGGGCCAGATCTGCATGTCGACCGAACGGATCATCCTCATGGACGAGATCGCCGACGGCTTCGTTGGCAAATTCCGAACGAAGGCCGCAACCCTTGTCGCCGGCAATCCCAAGGACGGCAACACGCCGCTCGGCACGCTGATCAACACTGAGGCCGTCCGGCGTGTCAGGTCGCTCGTCGATGATGCCCTGCAGAAGGGCGCGGTTCTCGTCTGCGGCGGCCAGGCCAACGGCACGCTGATGGACGCAACCGTCATCGATCACGTGACGCCTGCCATGCGCATCTACCGCGAGGAGAGCTTTGGACCGGTGGCGGCGATCATCCGGGTCGGTAGCGTCGACGAGGCTGTGACGGTTGCCAACGACAACGAATATGGGCTGTCGGCGGCCGTTTTCAGCGCCGACGTCAATACAGCACTTGCCGTTGCCATGCGGCTCGAATCCGGCATCTGCCACATCAACGAAGCCACAGTTTCCGACGAGCCGCAAATGCCCTTCGGCGGCGTCAAATCAAGCGGCTACGGCCGCTTCGGCGGCAAGGCCGCGATCGATGAATTCACCGAGCTCAGATGGATCACCATGGCCTCGGGAAAACGGCACTACCCGATCTGAATTGAGATCGGTCGGGATGAACACTGGGAACGGGCTGGGAGGCCCGCATCAAGAGGGAGGAATGAATTCATGAACGGCATTTTCCGCAGCGGAAAATTCAACGCGGCATCGCTGAGCCGCCGCTCTTTCATCGCATCGACCGTGGCGGGCGGTGCAGCGCTGGCGCTTTCCCGCCGCACGGCCTTCGCTCAGAGCGGCGATACGCTGAAGGTCGGCTTCATCAGTCCGCGCACCGGCCCTCTCGGCGGCTTCGGCGAGACGGACGGTTATGTGCTCGAACTGGCGCGCAAGGCGCTGGCGAACGGCCTGCAGGCGGGCGGCAAGACCTGGAAGGTTGATATTCTCGACCAGGATACTCAGTCTGACCCTTCACGCGCAGGCCAGTTGGCAAAGGACCTGATCAACAACCAGGCGATCGACCTGATGCTCGCCGTCTCGACGCCCGAAACCATCAACCCGGTGGCCGACGCCTGCGAAGCGGCCGGTATTCCCTGCCTCTCGACGGTCATGCCCTGGGAAGCCTGGTATTTCGGCCGCGGCGCCAAGCCGGGCGCGCCGTCGCCCTTCAAATGGACCTATCATTTCGGCTTCGGCGTCGAAGAGTTCCACAAGGCCTATGTGTCGCAGTGGAACCTGATCGAGACCAACAAGAAGGTCGGCGTCATGTATCCCAACGACGCCGACGGCAATGCGATCCGCACCCATCTGGCGCCGGCGCTTGCCAAGGCGGGCTTCACCATCGTCGATCCGGGAGCCTATGAAACCGGAACCACCGACTTTACCGCGCAAATCGCTCTCTTCAGGCAGGAGGGCGTGGAGATCTTCAATTCGTTCCCGATACCGCCTGACTTCGCCGCCTTCTGGCGCCAGGCTGCGCAGCAGGGCCTTACCCAGCAGATCAAGATCTGCCAGATCGCCAAGACGGGCCTGTTTCCCTCCGACATCGAGGCGCTCGGCGACCTCGGCCTGAACATCGGCAGCGCCGCCTATTGGCACAAGGCCTTCCCCTACAAATCCACGCTGACAGGCGTATCCGGAACCGAACTCGCCGACGGCTATGAGACGGCCAGCGGCAAGCAGTGGACGCAGCAGCTCGGCGCCAGCCTTGCGCTTCTCGACGCCGGCTTCGATGCACTGAAGGCCAGCACGGACGTCAAAAGCAAGGAGGCCGTCGCCGAGGCGATCAGCACGCTGAAGACCACCACGATCGCCGGCAAGGTCGATTTCACCAGCGGCCCCGTCGCCAACGTCTCTCCCGGACCGATCATCGGCACGCAATGGGTGAAAGCGGCGGAGGGCTCGAAATTCGCGCTCGACTACGTCGTCACCGAAAATGCCACCGACCCCAATGTCCCGGTCGGCGCCAAGCTTACCGCTTACAATGGATAACCAAGTGCAGCGACAGGAAGCGCAAAGGCGGCCGGGGGGAGCCTTTCTCTCGGCCAAGGGGATCCACAAGCGGTTCGGCGCGCTTGTGGTGCTGGAGAATCTGGATTTTTCCATGGGCGATGGCGAGGCGGTCGGCATTGTCGGGCCGAACGGCGCGGGCAAGACGACCCTGCTCAACGTGCTCGCCGGCGCCTTCCCGCCGAATGAGGGAAGCATTACCTTCGACGGCGCCAACGTCACGAGCCGGACGGCGGCGGAACGCTGCCGCTCCGGGCTCGTCCGGACCCATCAGATTCCCAAGCCTTTCAGCGGCATGACGACCTTCGAAAATGTCTTCGTCGCCGCATCGCACGGCAGTGCCGCAAGCCGCGACGAGGCCTATGAGCGTGTGGTGGATTCACTTTCCCTTTGCGGCATGCTCGGGGTGGCTAACCGCCCTGCCGACACGCTCGGTCTGCTGGATCGCAAACGCCTGGAGCTTGCTCGTGCGCTTGCCACGCAACCGAGGTTATTGCTGCTCGACGAGATCGGCGGCGGCCTGACCGATGGCGAGGCGAGCGAGCTCGTCGAAACCATCCTCGAATTGCGCCGCCGCGGCATCGGCATCGTCTGGATCGAACATATCGTTCACATCCTCCTGCAGGTGGCGGAGCGACTGATCTGCATGGATGCCGGCAGGATCATCGCCGATGGCGAACCGAAAATGGTCATGAGCAATGCGGAGGTGGTCAAGGCCTATCTCGGAGGAACACCCGCATGAGCCTTCTCTCCATCCGCGACCTCGACGTTCGCCACGGCCTGCTCCAGGCAGTGCGCGGGGTCAGTTTCGATATTGGCAAGGGCGAGGTGCTGGCGCTGGTCGGCGCGAACGGCGCGGGCAAGACGACGCTGCTCAGATCGATCGCCGGCGCCCATCTGCCATCCTCCGGCAGCATCCTTCTTAACGACGAAGATCTGGCCGCCGTCCCGTCCCACAAGCGGATCGCCAAGGGCATCGCTCTGGTGCCGGAAGGCCGGCGCCTGTTTTCACAGATGACGGTGGAGGAAAACCTGCTTCTCGGAAAGACCTCCGGCCGCAAGGGCGATTGGGACATCGATCGTGTCCTCGACGCCTTTCCGAACCTGAAACCCCGCCGTCACGCCAAAACCGGACACCTCTCGGGCGGGGAACAGCAGGCGACCGCCATCGGCCGGGCGCTGATGAGCAATCCCGATATTCTTCTCCTGGACGAGGTCTCGCTCGGACTTTCGCCTCTGGTCGTCGATCGCGTCTATGCCCAGTTGCAGTCACTGCTCACGTCGGGGACGACCATCGTGCTCGTCGAGCAGGATCTCGCCCGCGCCATGAGCGTGGCGAGCCGTGTCATCTGCATGCTGGAAGGACGCATCGTCCTCGACAGGCCGGCGGCGGCCGTCACGCGCGAGCACGTCACCCAGGCCTATTTCGGATTGCACCGGGCAGCCGGCGAAAGGAGCGCATCGTGATCAACACCCTGCTCCAGGGCATCCTGCTCGGCGGCTACTACGCCGTCATCGCCTGCGGACTGTCCTTCATGTTCTCGGTGATGCGGATCATCAATCTTGCGCATGGCAGCCTGGCGGTCGCAGCCGCTTACGGACTGTGGCTGCTCGCCGCCAAATTCGGCATTCCGCCCTTCGCCGGCCTGCTGATCGTGCTGCCGGTCATGGCGGCCGTCGGCTGGCTGTTACAGCGCTTCATCCTGGAACGAAGCGCCCGCGGCGGCACGCTGCTGCCGATCCTGACGACCTTCGGCCTGTCGATCGTCATCGACAACCTGCTGTTCGAGCAGTTCGGCGCCGACACCCGCTCGCTCGCACCGTTCATCGGCAACCTGTCCTATGCATCCTGGCAGCTTCCGGGCCACATCTTCGTCGGCAAGCTTGCCGTCCTGATGATGGTGACGGCGATGCTCATTCTCGGCGGGCTGCAGTTCTTCCTGAGCCGCTTTGCGCTTGGTCGCGCGATCCGCGCCACGGCCGAGGATCCCGATACGGCCGGGCTGGTCGGCATCGATGCCCGCAGGGTAAACGCCGTCGCCACGGCGATCACCATGGTCACGGTCGGGATCGCCGGTGCTTTTCTCGGGATGCGGGCAACCTTCAGCCCCTATGCCGGCGGCCCACAGCTTCTCTTCGCCTTCGAGGCGGCCGTCATTGGAGGAGCGGGATCACTATGGGGGACGCTTGCCGGCGGCATCGTTCTCGGTCTTGCCCAATCGCTCGGCGCGCAATTGCATCCGCAAGGCTTCCTGATCGGCGGCCATGCCGTGTTCCTGCTGGTGCTTTTCGTCAGGCTGTCCCGGTTCGGCATGCCGGTTCTCGATAAATTTGGCGCCTCTCTCAAACTGCGCACCCGTCTCCGGAGCCCGACATGAGCCCCAACGCGACCCTTGCCTCCACCGGAATATCGATAGAGCGCTGGACGAAATCGTCGCGGGTGGCGCTTGGCTGCATGGCCGCGGTGCTCGCCCTGCTGATGTTTGCCCCCGCCGTGCTCGGCGCCGGTGCGATCGACCGGATGACAGCCCTGTTCATCTACGTGATCCTTGCCGCCATGTGGAATGCGCTTGCCGGTTTCGGTGGGCTCGTCTCGGTCGGCCAGCAGGTGTTCTTCGGCCTCGGCGCCTATTTCACCATCCGGCTGGCCGATGCGGGGCTCAATCCCTTCGTCGCGCTGTTTGCCGCCGCGGTCGTGACCGGCGTCCTGTCAATCCCGCTTTCGCTGTTCATGCTGCGCCTGAAGGGCGGCGAGTTCGCGATCGGCATGTGGGTCATAGCCGAACTTGCCCATCTGCTCGTCAATCTCGACCGGCTGATCCAGGGGGAAACGGGAACCTCGCTGATTTCGCTCAATGTCTATGACGGCAACATGCGGCGGGCAACGATCTACTGGCTCGCCTTGATAGCCATGGCCGCCCTGCTCGGCGCTCTCTTCCTCCTGATGCGCAGCCGCGCCGGTGCCGCCATGCAGGCGATCCGCGACAATGAGGAGGCGGCAACCTCGCTCGGCGTGCGCGTGATCGCCACCAATCGGCTGCTCTTCGTGCTCGCCGCCTTCGGCATCGCGGTCGCCGGAGGCCTGTGGCTGGCGACCGCCACCACCTTCCAGCCGAAGACCTATTTCAGCGTCCAATGGACGGCCTACATGATCTTCATGGTGCTGGTCGGCGGGATCGGCAAGTTCGAAGGCGCGATCCTTGGCGCCATCCTGTTCTTCGTGATCGAGACCTTCTTCGGCGCAGCCGGCGTCTGGTACCTGATCGGCCTCGGCGCCACCGCCGTGATTTTCTCGCTCTACCTGCCGCGCGGCCTTTGGGGCGAAATCGAGCGCCGTTTCGATTTTCAACTTCTGCCCGTCGGCTATCGGCTGAAATTGCCCGGTCCGCATAAAATCCAATGGGAAGAATGAGCCGGCTTGCGTCCGGATCTCTTGCGAAAGGTGACGTTCATGCTTTTTGGTAAAACGATCCTGGTGACCGGCGTGGCTTCCGGCATCGGCGCCCGCACGGCGGAACTGGCCGGCCAGATGGGCGCCGAGGTCATTGGCGTCGATGTCCGCGAGCCTGCCAGTGGAAGTGCCGCCTTCATCAAGGGTGATCTGTCCACCGCATCAGGCGTTGCCGACATCGTTGCGCAGCTTCCGGTGCGCCTCGACGCGCTCGCCAATGTCGCCGGCCTTTCCGGCAGCACCGGCGTCGTCTCGACGCTCGCCGTCAATTTCTACGGGCTTCGCGCCCTCTCCGAAACCGTGGCACCCCGCCTGCGCGAAGGCGGCGCCATCGTCAACGTCGCCTCGATCGCCGGCTACGGCTGGCGCGCCAATCTCGAGCGGGCAAAGTCGCTCGCCGGCATAGACGGCTTTCCCGAGGTGGCGGCGATTGTCGCCGAGCACGGCCTCAAGGACGAGGAAGCCTACCCGCTCTCCAAGGAACTGCTGCTGCTCTGGACCATGCGCGCCGCCCATCAGCCGCTGTTCAAAAACCGTGGCATCCGCGTCAATGCCGTCAGCCCCGGGCCGGTGGAAACGCCGATCCTCAAGCAGTTCCGTGCCGTGCTCGGCGACGCCAGGGTCGATAGCGACATCACCCGCGTCGGCCGCGCCGGCACCTCCGCCGATATCGCACCCGCCGTGCTCTTCCTCTGCTCGGATGGTGCGCGCTGGATCAACGGCACCAACATTGCCGTCGACGGCGGCCTCGAAGCTTCCATCAACGCCGAAGTTCTCGGCTTCTAGTTCTTGTCCCCAGGAGATCTCCGATGAATATTTCCCTCCTCATAAATGGCGCCGACCGCGCAGCCTCCGGCGGCCGGACCTTTGATCGCATCGATCCCTTCACCGAGAAGCTCGCAAGCCGCGCCGCAGCGGCAAGCCTGGACGATGTTGCCGCGGCCGTTAATGCCGCCTCCGCTGCCTTTGGCGCCTGGTCGAAGACCGGCCCCGGCCAGCGCCGCGCCATCCTGATGAAGGCTGCCGACATCATGGATTCCAAAGTGGGCGAGTTTACCCAGTTGATGATCGAGGAGACGGGCGCTACCGCGCCCTGGGCCGGTTTCAATGTCATGCTCGCCGCCAACATCCTGCGCGAGGCCGGCGCCATGACGACGCAAATCACCGGCGAAATCATCCCTTCCGACAAACCCGGCACGCTCGCCATGGGCGTTCGCCAGGCCGTCGGCGTCTGCCTGGCAATTGCCCCCTGGAACGCGCCCGTCATCCTCGCCACCCGCGCCATCGCCATGCCGATCGCCTGCGGCAACACCGTCGTCCTCAAGGCATCCGAACAATGCCCCGGCACGCACCGGCTGATTGCCACAGTGCTGACCGAAGCAGGCCTGCCGGCCGGCGTCATCAACGTTCTCACCAACGCGCCGGAAGATGCGCCCGAGATCGTCACCGCGCTGATTGCCCATCCGGCCGTCAGGCGCGTGAACTTCACCGGGTCGACCAAGGTCGGCAAGATCATCGCCGAGACCTGCGGCAAACATCTCACGCCCGCCCTTCTTGAACTGGGCGGCAAGGCGCCGCTTGTTATCCTCGACGACGCCGATATCGACGGTGCCGTCAATGCCGCCATTTTCGGCGCCTTCATGCATCAGGGCCAGATCTGCATGTCGACGGAGCGGATCATCGTCGACGAGACCATCGCCGATCAGTTCGTCGCCAAACTGGCCGCCCGCGCCAGCCAGCTCCCGGCCGGCGATCCGCGTGGCCACGTCGTTCTCGGTTCGCTGATCAGCCTCGACGCCGCGAAAAAAATGGAAGAGCTGATCGCCGATGCGACGGCCAAGGGTGCAAAGCTCGTGGCCGGCGGCAAGCGCTCGGGCACCGTGGTCGAGGCGACGCTGCTCGATCATGTCACGCCCGAGATGCGCGTCTATGCGGAAGAATCCTTCGGCCCGGTCAAGCCGATCATTCGTGTTGCCGGCGAGGAAGAAGCCATCCGCATCGCCAACGACACCGAATACGGCCTGTCCTCCGCCGTCTTCAGCCGGAATGTCCAGCGGGCAATGACGGTTGCAGCGCGGATCGAATCCGGCATCTGCCACATTAACGGCCCGACCGTGCACGACGAGGCGCAAATGCCCTTCGGCGGCGTCAAGGGCAGCGGCTACGGCCGCTTCGGCGGCAAAGCGGCAATCGCCGAATTCACCGACCTGCGCTGGATCACGGTTGAGGACTCCGCCCAGCATTATCCCTTCTGAGCGGCGGGCAAATTCCGCTACGGATGGCAATCAGCTCCCGAGGCATCATCGCGCCACGCCGGCTTCACGTTTGTGGCGCGATCAGACTTAGACCGGCGACATGCGCCGATGCCCCGCGTCGACCTTTCAGATCGAGAAACCGTCCAGGGCGTCAGCAAGCTTCAGCCAAAGATCATGGGGAGGCGAGGGAATTGGCCGCGAATCTTCGTCAGAGATCCGAACTCCGAAGGCACTCCCCTTCGATCGCTATCCACAAAGTGTTATCAGACACACTGTCGAGACCGATGATCTGTGTCTTGCCGTCCAGCTTTCCGCTCGTGAGCAGTCTCACACGAGAACCTTCGAGCACATAGAGGCCGTGCAAGGTTCCTAAATGAGTCCTCCCTTGGAAGCTGCTGGAGGAGCTGAAACGCCAGATCGGACAAGCGGACACGACGCTTCTCTACGCTGCGAAAGACGTGGACCACAATCACGCTATCGTGCTTCAGCGCTTCATCGGCAAAGACTGACGCGTCGGTGACCGACGTCGATGACACACGCCCTTTCCGTGTCCGAAATTTCCGGGAACCTTTTCGACGAACCTGCATCCAATGTTCGCTTCCGAAGGCGCACCACCGTTGCCGCCGGAAGGCATCGGTCACGACACAAGGGAGACAGATCATGTTGAAGCGAATTCTCGGCGCCACTCTGATGGCAGCCTCACTCGGCACGGCTTCGATCGCCGCCGATGCCAAGCCGACCGATCCTCAGATCGCCCACATCGCCTACACAGCGGGACAGATCGATGTCACCGCGGCAGAACAGGCGTTGAAGAAGAGCAAGAATGCCGAAGTCATTGCATTCGCCAAAACCATGGAGCGCGACCACAAGGCCGTCAACGATCAGGCGCTCGCTCTCGTCAAGATGCTGAAGGTGACACCCGAAGACAACCCCGTCAGCCAGTCCTTGTCGACACAAGCAGCTAAGGAACTGACGACGCTGGAGGCGCTCGACGGCGCGGCGTTCGACAAGGCCTATGTCGAAAACGAAGTCGCCTATCACAAGTCGGTCAACGACGCGCTTGCCAACATCTTGATCCCGTCGGCTGGGAATAAAGAGCTCAAGTCGCTGCTGGAAACGGGCCTGACCCTGTTCAAGGAGCACCAGATGCATGCCGAGCATCTGGCTTCGAAGACCAAATAGACATGGCAATGGGCTTGCTGATGAAATCCCTACGGCTCCCGCTGCTCTTTGCACTACTTTGGGCAGGCAACGGGGTTGCCTCGGCGGCGGACTATCAGATCACCATCACCGGCATGAAATTCAGCTCGCCGCCTCCCGAGCTGCATGTGGGCGATGTGATCGTCTGGAGAAACGATGATATATTCCGGCACACGGCAACCGCTCGCGACAAGAGCTTCGATATCGACCTGCCGCCGACATCGGAAGCCCGCATGACGGTCGCCCAAGCGGGAGCGATTGATTTTTATTGTCGTTTTCATCCCGCTATGACGGGCAAGCTGGACGTCCGGCCATAGGCCGGGCTCCAATCGAAAGATGCGCGAGCGGGCGGAGAATTCCCCATGATAGCCATTCCGATTCCGGCCGAGCGACACCGGCAGCAGATGTCGATACTGTCCGACGCCGATCTCGTGCCCTTGGCAAAAGCAGGCGACGAGCCCGCCATCCGCACCATAGTTCAGCGTCACAATCAGCGCCTGTTCCGGACGGCGCGCGCCGTCATCCGTAACGATGCGGAGGCGGAAGATGTCGTCCAGGCCGCTTACATCAAGGCATTCACTAATCTGGCGACGTTCCGGGGCGAGGCGCAACTTTCGACATGGCTGACCCGCATTACGCTCAACGAGGCGCTGGGTCGCGTGCGGGCCCGAAAGAACACCACCGGGCTCGAGGAAATCGATATGCAGACGATGGCGCCAGGTGGCGAAGTGTTACAGTTTCCCTCCTCCCTGTCAGCAACCAATCCGGAAACCGAGCTCGCCAGGAGCCAGGCGCGGCATCTCCTCGAGAATGCGGTCGACGAACTCCCGGATGATTTTCGCGCCGTGTTCGTGCTCCGGGATGTCGAGGGCATGAGCACAGACGAGGCCGCGTCTTACCTCGGCATAAGACCCGAAACCGCCAAGACCCGGCTGCACCGGGCGCGCAAGATGATGCGCCATTCGATCGAAAAGCAGCTCTCCGGCGCATTCTCGGCCCTGTTCCCGTTCGATGGCGCCCGTTGCGCTTTCATGGCCGACCGCGTCATCGCTGCCCTTCGTCACAAGACGTTATGATGTCTCGCAATATCAGCGGGCAGCTTGCCACGCACGCCTGCCATGGTAGTCGCGGGGCGCTAAAACATGCGGAGGTTAATCGTGGTATCGAGCGCGTAACCCGCGCCATAGACAGTGCGAATCCTCAGATTGCGGAGTCCTGCAAACGCTTTTCGCAGCCGGCCAATGTGCACGTCAACGGTCCGGCTTTCTACAGCGTGCGGAACTGGCCAAACGGCCTCGATGAGTTGCTTGCGGGTACTGATCTGCCCTTGCCTTTCGATTAGGAATTTAAGGATTCTCATTTCAATAGGCGCAAGCGCTACAATCTTGCCTGAAACCACGACTGCGTGCGGCCCGAAGACAATCTCGGCGGCGGAAGCGCAATTTGGCAGAGTCGAAACCGCCGGCCGAGGGCTTATGTCGTGCAGAAAGGCGAGAAGCTTTGCAGGCGACAGAGGACGCGTGATGCCTTCGTCGAGGCCCGCCTTGATCAATTGCAGGTGCTGCGTGCGCATATCCTCGCCGATGAGTGCACCCACGGAAAGCCCCGAGCCCTTCAAGAGCGCACACAGGGGCGCAACGTCACTCGGCCAACCTGCACAATCCAGTACGACGGCGGAAAGCTCTATTGATGTGCAGGCGTCCACCACATCGTCGTCACTTGCAGCAAGACGAGCCTCAAAGCCTTCACTACGCAGAATATGCGCGAGGAGCAGATAAAGCTCGGCGTCCTGTGAGCAGACCAGAATGACCGGGGTCATGTCTATCGCCTCTTCTGTCGGTTGACGATGCGGCAAGCCCTAACTCGTTGCGAACTCGCCGCCATTGACATCTATGATGGCTCCGTTGACGAACTGTGCATCCTCCGATGCCAGAAACGCGATCACCGCGGCGACGTCGTCCGGTGCACCGAGCCGCCCCGCCGGAATACGGGCGAGCGCGTCGATGTTGGTCTTGCTTTGCGGGGAGCCTGTGAGTGGCGTCAGGATGCGACCTGGCGCCACGACATTCGATGTTATGCCGTAGGAGCCATATTGAGAGACCAGCACGCGGGATAATCCTGAAAGTGCGGCTTTGGACGTCGCGTAGCTCGCGCCGGCGATCCGCGGTATCGTCCGGCCGGCAAGAGATCCAACGAATATGACCCGTCCAAAACCGCTTTCCTTCATGGCGGGCAGAGCGGCTCGGCAGCACAACATCGTCCCTGTCAGGTTGACGGCGAGCACGTCGTTCCACTCTTCAAGGGTAAGGTCGGCGACGTGAAGAGGGCCGTCAGGACTTTTCGGCGAAATCCCCGCGTTGCAAACGAGGATCCCAGGTGCGCCTAGGACACGGGTGACTTCGCCGAAAAAGGAATTGATCGCCGCCGGTTCGCGGAGATCGACCTTTCTCGTAAGCGAGCGCTCTGGCCCGAAAGCCTCGGCAAGCGCAGAGCCCGCGGCCATGACGCTTGCTTCACCATGGCTGAAGACCGCAACCCGATGACCGGCCCTGAGAAGTCGAAACGCAGTGGCAAGACCGATCCCAGTCGTGCCACCGCTGATGACCGCAACATGCGAACTGCCACCAGGGCTCATGCCGCTTGATCCATTCCAGTAAACAGCGAAAGGGGCGGATGGGCGGCGGCCTCTGTTATTACCTCAATCAGCAAGGGCCCGTCTCCAGAGAGACCGCGCTCAAGGTATTGAGAAAGGTTGGCGGGATCCGAGATGCGTACTGCTGGGCAGCCGCAAGCTTCCGCAATTCGCCGATGATCGACGTCCGCGAAACTGCAGGCAGTCGTGAAGCTGCCGAACTTGACAGTTTCCGCATCACGTTGGAAGCCAAGGATACCGTTGTTCAACACGATGATGAGTACCGGAAGCTTGCTCCGCACCATGGTCTCCAACTCCGCCCAGCTATGCGCGAAACCGCCGTCCCCGACGATGACAACGACCGGCTTGTCGGGCTTTGCCACTTTCGCGCCGAGCGCAAGTGGCAGGCCCCACCCAAGTCCGGCAAGGCCCCGCGGCGATAGGAAGCGCATGCCGGCCGAAAGGGCTCGGAGCTGGCCCGCGACCCACATCGAGGAATAGCTCGCATCGGCAACAACGGTCGTCTCTGCCGTCAATACTTGTTGCAGGTCGGACATGACTCGCTCGGGACGGATCGGACTGTTCTCCGAACGGGCAATAGATCGTCGCTCCATGTCAAACGCGCGCCAGAAACCCGCAATCCGAGCCGTCAACTTGTCGCGCTGCGATGCGCGGTAAGAGAGATCGCGTCGGGCAAGCGCGCGGCGAAGCGCGCTGATAGTTTCGGCCGCATCGCCTGCTAATCTGACCGCTTCGTAGGTACGTCCGATTTCGGTGGGATCGACATCGATGTGGATGACTGACGCGGACCGGGGAATTTGGCGCCAACTGTCAGTGCCATTCTGATTGGTTCGCGTCCCCACCAGAATGACGAGATCGGCTTCTTCGACGAGGGCAAGCGCGTGCTGTCCAAGCGATCTCGGCCCGACGAGAGCACCGAGAACGCCAGCTGACAGCGGGTGGTATTCGTCGACCGCGCCTTTTCCCATATTGGTCGTCAGGACGGCAAGCGAGGCTTCGTCCTGTAGCGCCGAAAGCTCGCCGGCGGCATGGCTTGCATGGACGCCTCCTCCGGCGATGACGATGGGCGCCTGGGCTGCGGCGATCATCGAGGCTGCGTGCTCGATGTCGCTATCGCGTGGACGCAACCGATCGAGTGGCCAGTGGCCAAGCACAGCCTCACGACGAAACAGCGAAGGGGAGATCTGCTCACGCAAGAGGTCGGCGGGGAGCAGGAGAGCTGCCGGTCCCGGCCGGCCCGAGGCGGCTGCCGTGAAAGCAGCATCGACATAGTCGTCGATCCGCTCAGCAACGAGCACCTTGCGCACCCACTTCGTGCATGATTGGAACAGGGTGAGATGATCGAGTTCCTGGAATGCATTGCGATCAGCCTGATCTCGTTCCACATCCTGAACGAGAGCAACGACCGGAACGCTAGCCTTCAGCGCTTCGGCCAGCGGCGGAACGAGAAGCGTTGCCGCAGGTCCGTTCTGCGCTGCTACAACGCCGACCTTGCCTGACAGCCGCGCATACCCGTCGGCCATGGTCCCGCCCATGTTTTCCTGACGGTAGGCGATTTGACGTATGCCGATTGCTTCGGCCGCAAGGATAACCGCCGAAGGCAGACTCTGAGCAAAGATATGGGTGACGTCGTGCCTCTTCAGGGAAAGAGCGATCCGCTCGGCGACGGTTAGATGATCAGTTGCCATGGTCACATGCCTGCTTCGGTTGAAGTTGCTTCGAGGATTGAAAGGAAGTCTGCGAAGGCTGAGACGACCGCATCACCGTCCGCAGTTGTCATTGCCGTCGAAAGGCACGCCGCAGCGCCATTGGGAAGCAGGATGCCGCAACTGAGGAAATGCCTGGAGAGCCGCCCCATCAACTCGGCCTCTTCCGGGGCGAGATACGCCTCGCGGAAGTCCGTTGGCTGCTTTCCTTTCGGATGGATACGAAACAAGGATGCCGCCCCCGTCACGCTGAAGGCTGCCCCGTGGCGCGCGATTTCCTTTCGAAGTCCAGCCCGGATTCTATCGCCAAGGCTCTCGAGTGCAGCGAAAGCGCCATCCGTCATCGCCTCCATGGCAACCCGGCCCGCAACCATCGATACGGGATTTGCCGAAAACGTGCCGCCTTGCGGCAGCAGCGGCTTGCCGCTGTCGCTTGCGAACACCCGCATCACGTCCTTGCGCCCGCCGATCGCCCCGACGGGAAAACCTCCGCCGATGATTTTGCCGGCGGCGACCAAATCGGGGTGGAGACCATAGCGGGCCGACGCCCCAACATATGACTGCCGCAGATTAAGGACCTCATCGGCCACGATGAGAATCCCGTATTGCTTCGCGATCGCCTCGACAGCGGCAAAAAAGCTTGGCTCAGGCGCTATCAGCCCGGCGCGGCTTGGCATCGGGTCGATCAAGATACAAGCCAGTGAAGGGGCAGCCGAAGCAATTCGGCGCTCTAGATCCGCGATGTCATTGAAGCGGATAACCGTTACCTCGTCCCTTACCGAACGGGGCATTCCGCGATAGGCCGGTACGGCCTGAGACACCGAGGGATCGTTCCATATAGCCGGCGACACCGCCTGCCCCGTTTCCGCCCAGTCGTAAGCGCCGTGATAGGCGCCTTCAATCCGTGCGATGCCGGGCCGGCAAGTGAAGGCGCGAGCGGCCTTGATCGCAAACATCACAGCCTCGGTCCCGCTGCTGACAAAGCGAATATGTTCGATAGCCGGAATGCGCTCGATCAACAGCTCGGCCAGCGTGATTTCGTGCTCGGTCGGGTTAGAGAAACATGTGCCGCGATGAAGAAGATCTGCAACCGCGTCGGCAACTGGAAGAAAACCATGGCCGTGAATCAGCGTCGTGAAATTATTGTTTAGGTCGAGTAGGCGATTGCCGTCGACGTCGATGAGATAGGCCCCCTCCCCGCGCGAAATGTAGAGCGGGCTGGGCTCATGATCGACGGTGACGCGCGTGATCCCGGTTGGAAACACGCGGCGACCCTTTTTGAAGAAATGTTCGGACCTCGACCGGGGAAATCCCCGGCCGTCGCGCAAGATATAAGGGTGAAACATTCGATCTTCTCCGGCAAATGGGTCACGGCGCGACCCTTCATAATTTTGTTATTACAAAAATCATGAACCCGAAGAAGTTGCAACAAAAAAATCCGGCCACGATGTTATTGCCGCTTGAGACGCTCCTGCGCTGCTTTCTTGAGGCGCCGATAGCCGTCTCGAATGTCGTTTTCCATTGCCGCTCGGACGGCGGAGGGATCTTTATCCACCAGAGCCTCAATCGCGGCCAGGTGGTTGTGGACACCGTATTTCGCTTCCGCAAACTCAGGATAGAGGTCGTGGAACGAGGCGCCGATCCTTAACCATAGGGCCTCGATGGTCGAAAGAAGGTGCGGCATCTCGCACAGTCGATAGATGGTAAAGTGGAATTCTTTATTGTCGTGAAGAGCATCGCCGTAGCGCTTTTCCTCGAGCGAAAGTGTGATTTTTTCCTGTATTACCAATAGCTTGTCAAGCACATCATTGGTCGCACGAAGTGCGCCTTTTTCGGTCGCTAATCCTTCGAGGGCAAGCCGCATCTGCGTGACTTCGTAAAGCGCCGAAAGATCGAGATGCGGGACGATGACGGTTTTAGGACCCACCATGACGAGCGCACCCTCAAAGACCAGGCGGTTAATCGCCTCGCGCGCCGGCGTCGCACCAACCTTCAGCATTTCGGCAACCGAACGGATCGGCAACTTGTGACCGGGCTTGTATACGCCCCGCGTAAGTTGCTCCTTGATGGATGAATAGGCGAAGTCGCTGAGACGCCCGGAGTGCAATTCCGACGCCGGCGATTCCTCTTCAGTTGTATTCTCGTTCAAAATTAACTCCCCACGAGTTGACTTCTTCACATTTTTGTTGCAACAAAAATGCATTGTGTAAAAATTGATCACGCAATGTGACAGCATAACGGGATCGTGAATATTAGCAACGCCTTGGCCCCGTGCGGCCATGCCTGAACAGATGCCGGCCTTGTCGGCACGACACTCACACCACCTGGCGCCGCGCGGGCGGAGTCGGGAGGGATCAATGCATCTTAAAGCAAAGGAGATATCAGTTTGATTGGTGCGCCTGTTTTTATCGATCGCATAGGAAAGGCCTACGGCAGCCAGACTGCCGTAGGCGCAGTGACCTTGGACATTTCAGCAGGCGAATTCCTGTCGATCCTCGGTCCATCCGGATCGGGCAAGACGACGCTTCTGACAATGATCGCCGGTTTCGAAAGTCCGTCTGCCGGACGCATTATCATTGGTGGGCGCGATGTCACCGCCGTATCGCCCGATCGCCGCAATATCGGGATGGTCTTCCAGCGTTATGCTTTATTCCCGCATCTGACCGTCGCCGAAAACATCGGCTTTCCCCTGAGGATGCGCGGCATCCGCAAGGACCTCAGGGCAGAACGCGTTAGCCGGGCGCTCGACCTCGTCCAACTCCCGGACTATGCCAAGCGCTATCCCCACGAACTTTCCGGCGGCCAGCAGCAGCGGGTTGCAGTCGCGCGAGCAATGGTGTTCGAACCGCCTGTTCTCTTGATGGACGAGCCACTCGGGGCACTGGACAAGAAGCTGCGCGAATCCATGCAGATCGAGATCAAGCAGCTTCAGCGGCGCCTCGGTGCAACGGTCATCTACGTGACGCACGATCAGGAGGAGGCGTTGACGATGTCCGACCGGATCGCTGTCATGGCAAAGGGGCAACTCGTGCAGCTTGGAAGCCCGGCGGATCTTTACTGTAATCCGGAGAGTGCCTTTGTCGCCGACTTCATCGGCAAGATGAATTTCCTAACGGGAGAATTCCTGGGCAAGACCGCTGGTCGTCACACCATCAGACTGGGTGACGACGTGGTTATTGATACGCCCGGTGCCGCCCATAATTTCGAGGGTTCGGCAAAGATAGGTGATCGCGTTCGGCTCGCGCTGCGCCCTGAGCGCCTCGGCCTTGCAGCGCGGGGCGCAGGAGGACAGAACGCCCTCCCCGGTCGGATCGAAACGTCGGTCTTTGCCGGCTCCTTCGACCTTCATCTCGTTCGCACTGATTTCGGAAGCGGCGAGATCATTCAGGTGCAGATCCCTGCTGATGGAAAGAGGGAGCCCTTCGCAATGGGGGCACTCGTGGACGTCGTCGCCGAACGCGACGGCCTCCGGCTCTTTACGGTTGAGGAGGGATGAAATGACCACGACCGTCGATAATCCACGCGTTGTACCAACCCGTCCAGCGAGCTGGTTTTTCTCACGCTCGGCGCGCCAGTATTCGCATGCGCTGACGTTCCTGCTTATTGCGCCGTTGATGCTGTTACTGGCCGGAGGCTTCATCTATCCGATTGGACGGCTCGTCTCTTTGAGCTTAATGGCGCCGGGATTCACGCTGGAGCATTACGAGCGGATCGTCACCGAGCCACTCTACATGGAAGTCCTGCTTCGGACGTTGCAGACGGGCGCCATCGTAACAGTGACGAGCTTGCTGCTTGGATTTCCGGTTAGCTTTCTCATGGCGCATGCCAAAGGCAGGATGGCGATGCTCGTATCGGCCGCGGTGTTGGTCCCACTATGGACCTCAGTGCTGGTGCGATCCTATGCCTGGATCGTGCTGCTGCAGCGAAACGGCATCGTTAACGGTCTGCTGATCGAGAGCGGCCTCATTGGCAGTCCGTTGAAGCTAATCTACACCGAAGGCGCGGTGATCCTTGCGATGACGCATGTTCTCATGCCCTTCATGATCCTGCCGGTCTACAACGTTCTTCGCACTATTCCTGCAGAGTACACTCAAGCCGCCCGCAATCTCGGCGCCGGCCCGATTAGCGCGTTCTGGCGCGTGACCTTGCCGCTCAGCTTGCCTGGAATCTTTGCCGGATGCGTCATGTGCTTCATCCTGGCGATCGGTTTTTATATCACGCCGGCACTCGTCGGCGGGCCTGGAGCATTGATGATGGCAACGCTGATCGGCCAGCAAACCACCGTTCTGCTTGACTGGCCATTTGCCGCAGCGCTCGCGACCGTCCTTCTGACCACGACGCTGATCTTTGTCCTTGTGTTCCGCAAGGCGCTTTCCGTCAGCAAAGGAATGAACAGTGTCAATTGAGCCCGCAGTCACCGCCTCATTCGCCCCCTCTCCCGTCAACAGCACCCATCGGCCTTACGGCAAAGCGGCATTGCGGCTCCTTGGGGGCTTCCTGATCGGGGAAATCCTGTTCTTCCTGGTTCTGCCGACGTTGCTCGTCATCCCGATTTCGCTGAACGACAGCAGCTATATCGAGTTCCCGCCGAGGGGCCTGACGCTTCGCTGGTATATCGACTTTCTATCCGATCCGGACTGGCGCGCAGCAACGATCTTCAGTCTGCAGATTGCGCTGGCGACGACGGTCGCTTCGACGGTTATCGGTACATTGGCCGCCATCGGGCTCGTTCGCGGTAATCTGCCGGGAAAGACGCTTCTGCGGGCATTGTCGTTGGGGCCAATGATCGTTCCCCATGTTGTCTTTGGCGTTGCCCTTTATCTGGTTTTTTCCCCGCTCAGTCTGACCGGCAATTTCGCTGGTTTCCTGATCGCGCACACCGTACTTGCTGTTCCCTACGTGATCATCACCGTGTCGGCAGCACTCGAGCGCTTCGACACGTCACTCGAGCTTGCCGCACTGAATTGCGGGGCAAGCCGGAGCCGCGCCTTTATCAGCGTTGTGCTTCCTAACATCGCCCCGGCGGTGGCTGCGGCTTCGGTCTTTGCGTTTCTGGCGTCGTTCGATGAGGCAACAGTCGCCTTCTTCATTTCCGATACGGGCGGAAAAACGATCAGCCGCAAGATGTTCGAGGACATCGATTTCAATCTCACCCCGGTCATAGCGGCGGTTTCGACGCTGCTCGTCGCGGTATCGCTGCTGCTCATGGGGACCATTCATCTCCTTACCGGCCGCGGGGAGGATTAACATGATCACATCAATCGGAGAGAGGAAGAACCGATGAAAAAGCGAACGAAGATCAAGCCACTGCTTGCGGCTTGCCTCATGCTTGCCGGTGCGGGGGCGGCGCAAGCCGAGGAGCAGGTCATCATTGCGACCACAGGCGGCGCCTACGATGCCGCGCTTCGAAAATTCTGGTTCGAGCCGTTTACCGAAAAGACCGGCATCAAAGTTGTTTCCGTCGCGGCAACGAATGCCGAGATGCGGGCGAAAGCGGCGGCCATGGTCAAGACCGGCAACGTGACCTGGGACCTTTATCCGGACGGCGAGATCCAGGCGAGCGCTGAAGCGCATCGGCTTACATCTGAAGACCTGACCGACTTTTGCAAGTCTTTCCAGAGCCGGCCAGATCTGGTCGAGGATGCCTGCGTCAGCGCTGGGGCCAGGCTTTTTTCAACCGCAACGCTGATGGCCTACGACCCGACTGCCTTCAAGGATGGGAATCCGTTGAGCTGGGCCGATATGTGGAACCAGACAAAATTTCCTGGGGGTCGCTCGTTTCCAAATTTCGACGATCCGTGGAGGGTAATGGCTGCCGCGCTCCTCGCCGATGGTGTTCCGCGCGACAAACTCTTTCCGCTCGACGTTGATCGCGCCCTTAACAAGCTCGACGAGATCCGCCCGGCGATATCGCTCTGGTGGAAGACCGGTGACCAGAGCGTTCAGGGCTTTCGCAACGGCGACTACAGAATCGGGCAGATCTGGCTGACGCGCGCAAATACACTGAAGGCGGAAGGACGCCAGATCGCCTGGTCCAAACAGGCCTCGTTCCTCGTCGGCGATCGCTTGACGATTATCAAGGATGCGCCGAACCGCGCAAACGCGTTGAAGTTGATCGGCTACTGGCTTGATCATCCGGAGGCGCAGGCCGGGGTGTGCAACGAACTCCTTTGCACGCCGCCGAGCCGCAAGGCGATCGATTTGATGTCGCCGGCTGCACGCGCGGCACTGCCGAGCGACGAGGACATCCGGGATTACATCGTCATCCCGGACGCCAAATGGATCAACGACAATGCTGCGATGATGCTCGAGCGTTGGAATGCCTGGATCCGATAACGATCCCCCTTTGGCGGTGGTTCCGCCCGAAGGGGCGGAGACAGATCTTTATCCCTTGAGAGCACGATTGACGGCAGCTGCGACGTCGCGCAATTCGGATGCCGTGTGGCCGGCAGTCGGACATATTCGCAGCCCCGCCCTTCCCTTGGCCACAGTCGGGAAGAAAATGGCCGACGTGTAGTAACCAGAATCAAGTACAAGTCTGGCAGCGCCGATTGCCGCAAGCTCGTCACCGACGACGACGGTCCTGATCGGGAGTCGGGACCCTGCCTGTGCGGTCGGCACCAGCTCGTCGAAAAGAGAGATGTGTTCTGCGAGCGTCCTTTGCCGCACACCAAGTTCCGGTGTGCGGTGAATCGACTGAGAGGCCAGAGCTGCACCGATCGCCGCAACATTGATGGAGGCCGAGAAGGCATGCGCGAGAGCAAAGCGCCGGAAGATCTCTTCCTGGAACGCCGTTGCGAGCATCAGCATGCCGCCCGACGCTCCGAAGCCCTTCCCGAGCGAGGCGGCGATGATCGTCCGTTCACCGAGACCTTCTGGCATCTGTGAACGGGCAAACCCCTCGCCTCTTTCCCCGAAAATCGATATACCGTGAGCATCATCGATGTAAAGGAAGAGGCCGTATCGCTCCTGAAGCTCCCGCAACTCCTTGATCGGGGCACAGCCACCCATGGAATAGACACCGTCGCAAACATAGGCGACCGCCTCGTTCTGGCGGCAAATTTCTTCGAGCGCCTGAAGATCGTTGTGGCCTATAGTGCGCACCTCGCATTCTTCAGCAACGACGGGCTTGTTGAAGGCGAGCGTTGCATGCGCGAGACGGTCGAATACCATGACTGGTTTTTTGCCGCCCGTCAGAACGCCGGACGCAATCAGCGGAAGCGCGCTTAAGTTGGCGGCAAGCACTGTTGTGTAGGTGATAGCCCTCGCGCCGAAGAGATCAGAAAGAGCATCCTCGAGGTCTCCGAGGACTGCAAAATTGAGCCGCGTCCGGGCGCAGGACCAGTGTAGTGTTCCGTAGCGCCGAACTGTCTCTATTGCGCCTTCGATGATTGAGGGGTGATTGTCGAGCCCGAGATACGAGCAGCGGACGAAGTCGACGACGCGCTTCAATCGGCGATCCGAAACCGGCAGCTCCACCGCTCGACCGTCAGACGGATGGACATAGAGGGCCATCAAGCCGTTGAGCTGGGCGGCGGCAAAGTGGGGACTCGCGTGGCTGATCAGGCCCGCGGTGTTTCTGTGGGATGTTTTCGCCGATCCGGCGCCCGAAGCTGCCTCTTGCATGTTGTGCTCCCAAATGTTCAACGGACTTCAAGCTATGCGCGTGATCGTCGTTTATGCAACGAAGGCGACAGCAAGTTTTCGGGAAGTTTCGATGAACATGTGAACGTGGGGAAGTCACATACTTTACGCAACGTCGATTGCATATCCTTCCTTTGGCACGGTGCGGATCAAATCGCGGCCAAGCGCCCGCCTCAATGCACGCCGGAGCCGGCCGATATGAACATCGACTGTCCGAGGCTCGACGAAAGCTGATTTCGGCCAAGCGACCGCGATCAGTTCCGCGCGGCTTAGAACACGCCCCGCGTCACCCATAAGAGCGCTCAGCAGACGAAACTCGATCGGGCTGAGATTAACCGGCATACCCCTTACCAAGACACGCCGGCCGCTGACGTCCAGCTTCAGATCGTCATATATTGGAACGAAGCGGCCAGACGCTTCGTCGGAGGAATTGCCTATTTCACCGTGGAGATAAGACAGCAGCCGTTCCGGAGGCATCGGCCTTGTGAAGCTCTCATCGACGTCGGCTTTCAGGATGTCGAGATAAGCGGCCTTTTCGGCGACGAGTGCGATGAGTGTCAGTTCGTCGGCAAGCCCCTTTTCTCCCAGGCTCGACGCGATATCAGCCAGAATTTGTGAACCCGGCTGGCAGTCGACGATGATAGCTGCAGCGCCGCGCTCCTCGGCGATCGCCACGGCCTCGTTTGGAATATCGACCAGCACCGTCCTGTATCCGGCCCCCCTCAAGATGTATGACAGCATCAAATAATAGTCGGCATCCCGGGATACGATCGCCAGAAGTGCGCTCATCGGCTCGCACCGCCAGCTGTTGACCCCACCATTTCTACGTTTGCTACGACAAAACTCTCACCGGATTGCCTCATTCTAAGTGACACCTCAAGCCTGATTCGTAAAATATCGCGAAAATCGCTCTCATTGCGGGTGTTTTTATAGCTTGCCTTTCGGTTTTGTTACAACATAATGTTGAGCATGAGAAGCACTTCGCACTGAAGCGCGTATTTGCCAGGGACGGCACGTGATCGTGGCCCACTCGGTGGGATCGACGTCCGGCATAATTTGATGGCCTGTTTCCGGACGGTAACGGGGCTTTTTAATGCGCGAAATGTTCGAAAGGTTCTCAGCCGGCTGCGCCGCAACCGCACCGGATTTTTGGAGTGATGCAGATGTTGGGGACATAAGTACTGCTGTCCGTTCGCTTTACGGACAACATGCGAAAACCGCGGCAGCCTGGTGTGCCATAAGCGCTCGCTCCGACGGTCGCTCAGGCGATTTCAAGTTTTGGGTCCGAGTTTTCCAGCAGTTGGGGAAATTCGAAAACAAATGCGAGGGCCATCGGCTTTGATGTCGCACGCATGTTTACTCCGACAGCATTCCGACACTACGAATCTGTCCGGCCTTATAGGTCGGACAGATTCGCGGTGATCATGCCAGCCGCTCGGTTGAACGCAGATTTCGGGAGCGGGACGTGTAGGGGCAGCAGGGTGTCCCCACAGCGAAGGGTTCATGATCAACACGCAGAGCAGGGGGACTAGTTTTATCTGAATACGATGGCTACAAAAGTCCTGTCATGAAAGACGCCTGCCGCATCCTGCACCAGGAGTTTCAGACGCGTTGAAGGGCAGCTCGGCTGAGTTCGAGGAAATGGGGCGCATCCTCAAAGTCAGCTTATTTGAGTCATGCACCCGCGATCGACACGCTGCTTGAAGCCGTTCGCTGCCTCCGCCAAGTAATTGGGTTGACAGAATACTCCATGAGCCGAGGGATGGCCCACAGCTGACGGGCGAGCGAGCGACCGCGCGCCTGGTTCTTGATCTCGATCGCGATATAGGCGCGGGCGATCGCATTGCAGCGATTTCCTGCCGTCCATAAGCTCTCCCGCAGCTCATTCATTGGTCTCAGAGACTAATGCCACGACTGACAGCCCGCTGGTGCCGTTCCGAGATGATCTGTTCGCTGCTTTCCATGCGCACCGTCCGCTGCAGGACCTTCAACCTGTCCTGCATCGCCTCGAAAGCATTGCGCTGCGCTGGTGGCACACGATTGATGAGATCCTTTTCGCCGCGAATGATGGCATTGCGACCAAAGCGCTCGTCGAGTGCCCGGCTGACGGCGGCGAACTCCCGGCGAATGCTGGGATCGAGAGGGGCAGCGGAAGCCGTCAGCTTGCGGTCGTTGTTCTTCGCCTCGGCAGTCAGTCGCATCAGCACGTCTTCCGCCGCCGTCGACAGAGCAGGAATGGCAACCGCCATGCGCCGTCGCTCTTCGGCGATAGCCTGGCGTTCGGCATCGAGCACATTGACGTAGGCCGGACCGAGCGATCGCAAACGGGCGGCGGCTTCAGGCACGGCCTGCACCGCCTCTTTCCGCTCCCGGCCGGCGGCCAGCATCCGGTCCATCAGGCGATCGGAACCGCGCAATGCGCCATAGGCGGCCGGATCGTTGGTCACCGCGGCCGCGATGCGCTCGCCAGCAAAGCCTTTCTGAAGCAGCTCTTCGATCTTGCCGACGGCGCCGACCGGATCGCGCCAGATCGCGCTTGCCACCGCCGCCAGCGCTGCTCGCTGCTGGCGATAGAGAGGATCTGAGAGCACACGCGAGCGCGCCTCCTCGTCGATCCCGGTCCTGAACTCGGTGACGGCGGCAAGCATGGGGACATTCTCCATCCCTTGATCGGCACTGGCGCCGGCAACAATCTTCGAACGATCCCGGCGCTCGGCGAGATGCTGCTCGTCGGCAAAGCGCTTCACGGCCTCGAACAGCCGGGTCAGCTTCTCGCCTCTGCTACTGGCGAGGTCCTCTGGCATACGCTCGACCATGTTGCGTTCGCCAACCGCGTCGGCCTTCGAGGTAAACGCGCTCCAGCCGAAGCGGGCGGTCAGCGCCTCGCTGACCGCCTTGACCTCCTGGACGATCGAGCGATCTTCGGCGGCAAGCGCAAAGGCGGCCTTGTAGGCGTCGTCACCACCTTGCCTGCGCACCGCCTCGATCTCGGTAAGACGTGCCATCGCCTTTTCGGAGAGCGCCGGGATCGGCAATGCCATATGGGCGCGGCGTTGCTGCTCGTGGCTTTCGAAGCGTTCGGCATTCCGGCGGAACTGGGTGGCATGGGCGCGGACGAGCGGCAGCAAGTCCGTCAAGGCAGTGATCGCGGCATTTCGTTCGTCGCGTGCCGCACGACCGTCGACGATCAGCTCGGAACCCCGCAGGCGGCCGAGCCGCTCGGGTGCTTTGGCAAGATCATCGGCAAGCCTGCGCGGATCGACGCTTGTATCCGATGAAAGCGCGTTCAAGGCGACAAGGGCTGCATCCGGGTCACGATAGATCTTCTCCAACAGCGGCCGGAGGATGGCTTCCCGTTCCTTCCAGGCAGGAGACGAAAGCTGTGCCAGCTGCGCATCTTCCTCGGCACTCCTGGCAAAGCCCGTGGTGGGCGGGATCAGATATCGGCCGCGAGCAACATCCGCCTCCAAGACGGTTTGGGGTTCAGCCCGTTCCTCGTTGTAGGCGATGCGCCGTTCCCGCTCGATCGTGAAGCCGAGCGCAACGCTTGCCCGCTCCCACAGCTTCGCCAGCTGCTCGCGCCTCTCGGCAATCCCGGCCCACCGCCGGGAAAGGCTTTCTTCCGCCCCGGCTGCGGCAAGCGAAAGGTGATCGAGACCACGGCGGCGCGCGAAGTCGTCGGCATGGGCGCGATAACCGGCCTCGCTTTCAAAATCGAGCGTCGTCGTCTTGGCGCCGGAACGCGACAGGCGCTCTACCAGCTGCTTGAACACATCCGGTCGATGGCTTTCCCGCTCGATCCGTTGCTGACGCGCTTCGGCGGTTTCGATCCGCTTGGCTGTCCAGACGTTGCGGTCGACCTCTCTTTCCTCGAACCGCTTCTGGCCGGTTTGTTCGTCGACGATCGCAACCTTGATCGTCACCCGCTCGACGCCGTCCTTGCGCAGCGTGACGGTATCGCCTTCTGAGACGCCACCTTCCTCGAGCGCCTTCGGTAGGCTGACGCCCCATAGACGATGGAGGGTGCCGTCATCCGTTCTGACATCGGCATAGGGGCTATCGTCGGCATCCTCGTCATTCGGCCGGAACTTGGCTTGTCCTGTTTCCACGAGCGCGCCGGTGACGCCGGCGGCATGATCGACATGCGGCTTTCGTCCCCATTCCGGCTTTGCTTCAAAATCGTCCTTCGCCGCATAGAGATCGACGCGGTCTCTGTGTCTCGTCATCGACACATAGGTCAGGTGCTGGTCCATCATGCCGGTGGCGAGCACGAAGCTTCGCTCGACCGTGGCGCCTTGAGACTTGTGAATGGTCGCGGCGTAGCCATGATCGACATTGCGATAGCTGCTCTCGCTGATGACGACATCACGGCCACTGTCGAGACGGACCGAAAGCACTGCGTCGCCACGTTTGTCGCCGGTGGAAACGACCGTGCCGAGCATGCCGTTCTTCACATGTTGCGGGCCGAGACGCATTGCGCGCGCTTCAACGAAGCGGGCATTCTCCAGGAAGATGATGCGGTCGCCGGCAGCAAATTCCCGCGCGCCGCGCTCGGTCCGGAAAGCGCGGTCCTCACCAAGCGCGCCCTCTCCCACCATCACCGATCGCAGCGCCTCGTTCAGACGCTTGACGTCCTCGTTGGTGTGGGCGAGCACCAGCAGTTCGTCACCACGAAGACGACCGTCATTGCCTGCCGTGGTTGAGTTCTGGATTGCCTGTTTGCGCGCTTGGCTCCAATCGGCGACGATCCGATCGATCGTTTCCGCCCGTGTCCCTGCCTCGATCAGATGCCCCTGCTGGGCATAGGCATCGAGGCCCTTCCCGGTCTCGCCGCGCGCAAAAAGCCGCGACGCCTCGCGCGCCCATGGCTGGCGCTGGCGGCGCACGCCAGCAAGTTCGGCAAAACCGATCCGCTCAGTGATCGCCCGGAATGCCGCGCCCGCCTGGATCGGCTGCAGCTGCATCGCGTCACCAACCAGCACGACCTTCACCTCGGCTTGCTCGGCGATGTCAAGCAGGCGGGCCATCTGCTGCGACGACACCATGCCGGCCTCGTCGATGACAAGCACATTGCCACGTTCGAGCAATTCGCGTCCGCTGGCCCAGGCGAGTTCCCAGGCGGCGAGTGTCCGCGACCTGATGCCGGAACTGTCTTCCAGCCCTTCGGCGGCTTTGCCCGCAAGGGCAGCACCGATCACCCGGCGACCATCGCTCTCCCAGGCAACGCGGGCGGCGGCAAGCAAGGTCGACTTGCCGGCGCCGGCAAGACCGACCACGGCGGCGATACCTTTGTCCCGGGTGATATGGTGGATGGCATCCGCCTGTTCCGGATCGAGCCGGAAGGAGTTTTCCGGATCCTGCGTTTCGACCTGCCTGATCGCGGCTGCAACCACCCGATCGGAAACGGCAAAACCACGGCGCTCCGCCAAAACCCGCGCCGACCGCCCCATGTCATATTCGATGCGCAGCATCTCCCGCGTGGTGAAGACGGCAGGTTCGCTCGCCTTTCCCGTTTCGGCATCGATCTGCTGCGGCTTCAGCATGATGAGATCGTCCGATGCCATCAGTCGCGCGCGGATATTGGCGAAGTCCGCGGGATCGTCGACAGTGCGATGCAGCGCCTTGGCGATATCGCGCTCATCGAAGGTGGAGCGTTCATTGCTCAACTGCTTCAGCAGGAGCGCAGGATCGGCAAGCAGCCGGTCGGCCATCTCCTGGCGACGGGCAAGGTCGGCCGGAGCAAAATACATCTCCGCGTCCCTGCGGGAGAGGGCTGCCTTCTCCGGTCCGAGGTGCTTCTGCGCGATGCCATCAAGGCCCTGTTCGGCATAGGAGCGGCCATCGAGCCGGATCTCGTGACCGGCAAGCGCCAGGTGCCGGCTGGCCGTCTCCGCCCAGGCGATCTTCCACGCCTGCAAGGTTTCCTTGTCGCCAGCCCAGAGTTTGTAGACGACCTTGCCATTCGGGCGATCCGGCGTGACGACCCGCAGCGGCTTTCCGTCCTCGCCACAGACAGGAACCTTCTTTGGCCCGAACCCCTCCTCCGCCAGCGGCCTGAGCGTCGTCATCAGATGGATATGCGGGTTGCCGTCCTTGTCGTGATAGACCCAATCGGCGACCATCCCTTTCGCAGTCAGATTGTCGCGCACGAACTCCCGCACCAGCGCGATGTTCTCAGCCCGCGTCAGCTCTTCCGGCAACGCGATGATCAACTCGCGCGCCAGCTGCGCGTCGGCGCGTTTCTCGAAAGCATCGACGGCATTCCACAGCGCTTCGCTCGCCTTGGCGACGGATTGACCAGAAATCGCCGACCGCAGCCAGGCCGGTATTTGGTCCGGAAGAGCCAGCTCCTCATGCACCAGTTCGGAAGCCCCGCCGCGATAGCTGAACGACGTACCGGCCTGTTCGTCCATCATCCGGGCGCGATGGCGATAGGCGGCGGCCGAGACGACGCTGCGTCCCGCGCCCCTGCCGATCACCTGTGCTCTGACGAACATGATCGCCACTGTCGTCTCCACCTCACCCGAGCACGTCGCGACAGCGACGTATATTGCGCCCTCAAACCAATCGGAACGCAGGGCCGATGCCGCTTTTCCGGAAGACGGCCATCGGCCGAAATTCCGGCTGCGACGTTTTGGGGCTGGTCGAAAATAGCCTATTTAACTATCGTTTTGTAGTTAGTATAATCGGTCTTCGGAGGCTATTTTCGGGAAAGGGAGATTCACCAATGGCCGTAAAATCATCAATTTCTGATCTCGATGCGCAGATGGAGAAGTTGCGAGAACGTCGGCGAATTCTGATAGTTAAATCGGCGGAGCGGTTTGCCCGCGCGGCGACGAAGTCCGGGCTGGCGGAAATGGAGATCGCCGACGAGGAGGTCGAGCGGATCTTCGAAGAGATCGCCGCTCGATTTCGCAAAGAGGAGAAGAAAGGCACTAGTGCTGCATCTCCTCAAACGCGTCGACCAGCAGTTGATGGCACTGGATCGACGTCGGAGGTTTTACATGACGGCTGACCGCAAGAAGGAAGCACGCGAGAAACTCCTGCTTGGCGGCATCGTCGTGAAGGCTGGTCTGTCGACGGCCGACCGGGCTTTTCTTCTGGGTGGCCTCATCGAACTGGCAAGAGTGATAGCGGGATCGGCCGAACATAGGCGGTTGCGCGATATCGGCAAAGAGGCGTTCAGGCGCCCTTCGCTCAGTCCGTCCACACCGCGCGTCGAGGAGACCGCCGGATGGCGCTGAAGGGTCGATTGCATCCGAGCCTGCTGCTGGTCTTCGTGCCGATCGCCGTAACAGCGATCAGCGTCTACATCATCGGCTGGCGATGGCCGGCACTGGCCCACGGCCTCTCCGGCAAGATCGAATATTGGTTCCTGCAAGCGGCACCCGTGCCGGCGCTCCTGTTTGGGCCGCTCGCAGGACTTTTGACCGTCTGGGCGTTGCCGCTGCATCGCCGGCGGCCAATCGCCGTGGCCAGCCTCTTGTGCTTTCTCGTCGTCGCCGGTTTTTACGCGTTGCGCGAATATGGACGCCTCGTGCCATCGGTGGAGCGCGGCATCGTCACCTGGGACCAGGCGCTTTCCTATCTGGATCTTGTTGCCGTCATCGGCGCCCTGGCGGGCTTCATGACTGTGGCGGTTGCCGCCCGGATCTCCGTCGTCGTGCCCGAGGCAGTCAAACGGGCAAGGGGCGGAACCTTTGGCGATGCCGATTGGCTTTCAATGTCGGCGGCAGCAAGGCTCTTTCCGCCCGACGGCGAGATCGTTGTCGGCGAGCGTTACCGCGTCGACAAGGAAACCGTCCACCAAGTGCCCTTCGATCCGAAGGATCGCAGCACGTGGGGACAGGGCGGCAAGGCGCCACTCCTGACCTACAGCCAAGATTTCGATTCCACCCATATGCTCTTCTTTGCCGGATCGGGCGGATACAAGACGACCAGCAACGTCCTGCCGACCGCACTGCGTTATTCCGGCCCTTTGATCTGCCTCGATCCTTCCACCGAGGTTGCGCCGATGGTGGTTGAGCATCGCACCCGCATTCTCGGGCGCGATGTCATGGTGCTCGATCCGACCAACCCAATCATGAGCTTCAATGTCCTCGACGGCATCGAGCATTCGATGCGAAAAGAGGAGGATATCGTCGGCATCGCCCACATGCTTCTGTCCGAAAGCCTGCGTTTTGAATCTTCAACTGGCTCCTACTTCCAGAACCAGGCGCACAATCTCCTGACCGGACTGCTCGCCCATGTCATGCTGTCGCCGGAATATGCCGGCCGGCGAAACTTGCGCAGCCTGCGCCAGATCGTTTCCGAGCCTGAACCTTCCGTGCTCGCTATGCTGCGCGACATTCAGGAGCACTCGGAATCTGCCTTCATCCGTGAAACGCTTGGTGTCTTCACCAACATGACCGAACAGACCTTCTCCGGTGTCTATTCGACGGCGTCGAAGGATACGCAATGGCTCTCATTGGATAGTTACGCCGCGCTTGTCTGCGGCAACGCCTTCAGGTCGAGCGATATCGTATCGGCCAAAACGGACGTGTTCCTCAATATCCCGGCGTCGATCCTGCGCTCCTACCCCGGCATCGGGCGTGTCATCATCGGCTCTCTGATCAACGCCATGGTTCAAGCCGATGGCGGCTTCAGCCGTCGGGCGCTCTTCATGCTCGATGAGGTCGACCTGCTCGGCTACATGCGCGTGCTGGAAGAGGCACGCGATCGCGGCCGCAAGTATGGCATCAGCATGATGCTGCTCTATCAATCGGTCGGCCAGTTGGAACGGCACTTCGGGAAGGATGGCGCGACGTCATGGATCGATGGCTGCGCCTTCGCCTCCTATGCGGCGATCAAGGCCCTCGATACGGCGCGCAATGTTTCTGCCCAATGCGGGGAGATGACCGTCGAGGTTCAGGGGCGGTCGCGCAACATCGGCTGGGACACGAAAGGCGGCGGCACGCGCAAATCCGAGAGCGTCAATTTCCAGCGCCGGCCGCTGATCATGCCGCACGAGATCACCCAGTCGATGCGCAAGGACGAGCAGATCATCATCGTTCAAGGCCATAGCCCGATCCGCTGCGGCCGGGCGATCTATTTCCGGCGGAAGGATATGGACGAGCAAGCAAAGGCCAATCGCTTCGTGCGGAGTTGACGAGCTTACACGTTCAGCGCCGCCGCCCGAGTTGCGTTGGGCGGATGCGAGACCCTTGATTCCATCATGGCGGCAATCGATCTTCTCGGGATTATCGTTCTGTGCACCGAGTTCGTACGCAAACGTTAATTCGAGTTTTCAGGGCCTGCTCAACGGAATCGGCTGACCTCCGTGGCCGACTTGCGGCGACGGATGAATTCACGCAGCAGCGGCAGGAAGAAGGCTTTGCTGAAGCGGCCGGTTGGCGGCTCAGGCTCCAGATAGTATGAGTTTCCGACGATGTCGGTATTGAACTCATCGAAGATAATCCAGAGCCTGCGATCAGCATCGAGGCCAGCGCGGCGCTTTTCGATAGCCGGCACTTCCACGGCAAACCGCGACGCCTCCGGCTGCTTGGTGGTAACGGGAAAGAAGAGAACCAGATCACCATCGGGCCGCGGCATTCTCACGCCGACGGCTACCGGCCGCTCCTTGCGTCCTTCCGTCTCTCCACGCCCAGCCTCTCTCGCCCACAGATAAGGATAGCGTATGACGCTTGCGGTCTGGATCAACTCGTAGTTCATGAGCGGCCTGCCTCGTCCTCGCCTGCGTATGCCTCGACGGCGTTTTCGAACTCGGCAACCAGTTCATCAGGCATCGTTTCGATGGTCCCCACGGTACGCCGGTCCGACTGCTTCATCAGCCGTTGGTAGTCTTCGATATTGAGGAGGACCAGTCGGGGCTTATTCCGCTGGGTGATGGTCACTGGATGGCGTAGAGCCTCGGCGATGATGTCGCCAGACTTACGGGAGAGGTCGCTGGTTGAATAGGAACCGCTTGACTTAGGCATATGGGTTTCCTTTGGGTCTCTTAGTTGCTGTATTTGTTGCAACATACAGCATTTACAACAATGTTGCAAATTTGCTGATTTGACGAGTTGCGGCCTTGCCTAGGAGGGAATTGCGGCGTCCAGCAGTGCGCACCGCATGAACGGGGATGCCAGTTCCCAGGGTGATGTCCTAAATAATCGACCGAATTCTTCGTCGGTCAACCTAACCAACGTCGGAAGCCGGATCTCGACTCCACCCTCATCCGCCGTCAAAACGTTGATCCAGTCGCCGCCGTTGATGCGGTACTCATGTGTGTCGAAATCAATTTCTAGCTCGTCCAGCAAATTGATGGTGAAACGCCCGAAAATCTCGTTCTCGCCCTGCATCTGATATTCGGCGAATTCATCCTCTCCGGTGAGAAACCTTCGTTCCAATGCCATCACCATCAGGATCCGAGCGATTGCAGCTTCGAGCCCTTCAATCAGGCGATCATGAAGTTCTTGAGAGAAACCGCTGTTGTAGCCGAAGCGGTTTGCGACGACGACAAGCCCAAAACCGGCAAGCTTGGCGTAGGGCATGAGGTTCTGATCGGTTGTCATAATGTGATCTCCTTCTTGATGACGGAGATCGGCCACTCCCTGGCAAAGAGGGGGGAGACAGTGCCGTCCTTGACGCCGGATTTGCTAGAGTAAAATCGGACGTCAGAGAGAGAAGAGACCCGCGACCCCAAAGGGGTTGCGACCCTTCCGGCGTCAGCCGGCGGGGATCTCGAGGGGAACCCTCACAGGCGGACGGGCCGGTCGATCCGGGCTGGCTGCCTCGGTGTACAGTGAGAAAGAGCCGCCTTACGGCAACTCCTCTCCGGTCTGTTTTGCAAGTTCGGCGCGCGCGGCTTCCAGCTCCGCCTCGATGCGGCGACGCTCCTCAGCGGTCGGCGCTTCCCTGGCTTCAAGGCGCAGTTCCTCGATGGTGCATTCGATGTTGAAGGCGTTTTCGTTCGTCATCGTCATCTCCTTGTTGACGTGAAAGATGACGCCGGCGGTCGTGAGGATCGGGTCGGGTCAAGGTTCGCGTCAGCGACCGGCGGAGCCGGCGCGCGGAGGTGCCAATTTTTCCGCAGCGGAGGGAACCGCAGTGAAGGCAAAATTGGAGGGGCAGCGCGACCTTGAGGCGGCACGGTCCTCATGGCAGACTTGGCGAACTGAGCAGACAATCCACGTTTCGTTTGGCACCGAATACAGGCGGTGGGCAAAGCCGACCGCCTCAGGAGCCGCCACTGCGAAAGCCGGCCCCGATCGCTCGAGGCCGGCTGCTGGTCGTTCAGTTCGGGTTGTTCCAGAGGATAACCTTGCGGTTCGGCTCGCCGCCGGGGGCTTGTGCGAGATTGCCGAAGATTACGCCGATCTCCGGGGCCTCCAGCTTGACCGAGAGGTATTCCTCGCCGGTCAGGCGAGCGATGCGGTTCCAGCCCGCGCCGATCTCGAAGCCGGTCTTACGGTGGATGATGAGGTAGTCGGGTGCTTCATCGTTCGCCTTGCTGGCGTTCGGGACGATGGCGATCGGGGCGTTGACCCGGATGGTGGCGAAGATGCCTTCGAGGGTGCCGTCGCTCTTTGCGGTGAGGGTTGCGATCGTGGTGGCCATGGTACTGTCTCCTTCGGTTGCTCGGGACCATTCCCGATGGCGCCCGAAGAAGGGGCCGAGCCGTAGGCGTCACCGGAGCGCCAGCGCAGGGGAACCCCTTGCGGGTTGACGCTGATGGCGGCCGGTCCCTTAGAAAGGCGGCATGGAGAAAGGGAATGGTCTCACGCAACCGAAGGGCGGGACAAACCATCACGTCAGCCCGGGTCGCGGCTCTACAAGAGGGCTAGGAGCTCTTAGAGTGCCTCGCCGCCATTCTGCGTAAAGCTCTCATCCCGCTCCTAATCACCGCAAGCGAGAGGCGCGCGCCAACTGCCCAATGGTACGTTGCCAGTCGGTGAGATCGGCGCGGGCTGGAACCGCAGCGCTTCCTGCAGGCCGCAGGGCATGCCGGGTGGAGTTGTTAGCTCGAGGGGTCGAACACGTGATCCTTCGTCGACTTGCCCTGGTCCCGGTTGACGCATCCGACAGTATTCCATCGGGAGATCCAACCGTCAGCGCCCGGCCACACCGAGCGACTAGGGCCGGCTTCGTCGAGCGTTCTGCGCCGTCCCAAACGCGCCGACACATCACAAAACGGAATCCATCGGCTGCAAAGGATTCAAAACTCTCGTTGGACAGGATCGGTCCCCACGGGAATGATCCCCGGCATGAGCCGAATGTCGTTCCACCTCTACTGCCAGCGCATTGATGCCAGCCGCGACATGGCGCGCTATTACATGCTCGCGATCCAGCCTACCTTGTTCGGCGAAACCGCGGTCGTGCGCAGCTGGGGACGGATCGGCAGACGCGGCGGCGAGAGGACCGACGTGTTCGAGACCGAACGGGAAGCCATCGCGCATTTTCTCGAACTTGCGCGCCGGAAGCGTCGGAAGGGCTATAGGCCGGACCGAGGCTGCGATGCCATCGGGAATCTGATCTGATCGCGCGATGCATATCCGCGCGTTCGCGTCTTAGAGCAGCGCGGTAGCCGCCCGCGCAAAGGATCGTCACGCCTTCAGGCGCGAACACTGCACCGCAGGCTTCGTGAAGCTGGCTCGCCGGCGCAATAGAGCCCGGTCCGGCGAAAACGCCGGATGCGCCCCTCGGCCCTTGAAATTGATGGCGACACATGACATGTAAGGAACGACAGATGACGCAGGAGAAAGATCATGGCCATCGCCGCAAAAGCACCTTCCTCCGGAGCAGGCGGTGAACTGCAAAAAATTGAAGCACTGCTCGGCGGCTCGCGCATTCTGTCGCGTCGCCTGACCAATGCGCTCGACGCGCATGAGTTGCTTCTGCATGGTCTGCCTGCCTCGGCGCTGGATTACCTTGTCGGCAATCTCGTTGTCATCGCCAAGAATGAGTCCCTCGAAAAGGCGGTGGGCATGAGCTTGCGCACCTGGCAGCGGCGGAAGGACACGCCTTCCAAGCCGCTCAGCCAGGAACAGAGCGGCCGCGCTTGGAAGTTTGCTGAGATCCTCGCAAAGGCAACGGATATCTTCGGATCGCAGGCAGAAGCCGAACAATGGCTGGAGCGTCCCGCGGTCGCGCTTGATCAGCGCCGCCCGATCGATCTTCTCGGGACGCCCGCCGGCGTCGAGCTTGTCGAGGATCATCTCGACCGCCTGGAATACGGCGTCTATGCATGACTCTTTTGCCAATCGCGCTCGGCGGGACCGAACTGGTCGCGTGGCGGCTCGATCAGGTTGTCCATGCGCCGACATGGGATAGCGGGGAAGGCGCCTATCGGGTTGGCGGCCGCTGGAACAGCAAGGGGATTCACGCGGTCTACTGCTCGCTCGATCCCGCGACGGCGATCCTTGAAGTTGCGGTCCACAAGGGGTTCCGGGCGCTCGACACCGTGGCACATGTGATGACGGCAGCTGTCATTGCCGATGCCGGCGATGTCCATGTTGTCGATCCGGGAAGCGTGCCCAATCCCAGCTGGCTGCGCCTGGGCATTCCCGGCGCGGGACAACAAGCCTTCGGAAACGATCTGCTTCGACAGCATCGTTTCGTCGCGATCCCGAGCGCGGTCTCGCCGCATAGCTGGAACCTGATTTTTCTGGCAGGCGGCGCGGCGGGCGCCTATGCGCTGAAGTTCCAGGATGCTTTTGCTCTCGATACACGATTGCATCCACCCACGATATGAACGAGCCCGATTGCGTCGCCGCAACCTGCGACGCGATCTCATTACCATCCGGCTTTCCCCCGCACGAAGGAAAGCGCTCACTTGCCATCCTCCGCGGCTTGCCAGACCGGGAGTCCGAGCCGGCGGGCCTTGTCGGCGCGATTACCTGTGATGCCGGAGCCGGGAAAGATGATAACGCCGGTCGGCATGACCGAGAGCATCTCGTCATTACGACGAAAAGGAGCGGCCTTGGCGTGCTTCGGCCCAGCAGGCGGCGACGCGCTCAGGCCCTTCGGCGAGCCACCCTTGCGCTTCTAGGCGCGCAGCCTCATCTCCAATATACTGACTTTTTTAAGGTAGTATGAAACTGGAGTCCGTGCTACATTTTCGCACCCGGCTCGGCTCAGCAAAAAGTGATTGAGGGCGATGTGCGAAAGTTTCTGATCGGCGAACAGGCGTTCGATGAAGACGCTCCGGAGCTTCGGGCTCGCCTCGAACAGGCTTACACGCACAACGTCCGGCCACTTTGCCAATGCAAAGACCCGCCGCTCCCTATGTACATCGCGCGCGTCGACGCTCTCCATGTCATCAAGCGCATGCCGCTTTCGGGGCATCGTCATCACCCCGCCTGCCCTTCCTATGAGCCGCCCTACGAGCTATCGGGCCTTGGATCCTTGATCGGCAGCGCGATCCATATCGACGCAAATGGGAAAGCCGCCCTGAGGCTCGATTTTCCTCTGACAAAGAAAAGTGTACGAAACACGCCAGCGCTCTCAACGCACGCGTCTGAAGCCGCGCTCCGCAACGAGACGAAGAAGCTCTCGTTGCGCGCCGTCCTGCATTATCTCTGGGAGGCAGGGGAACTTACGGAATGGCGCGCGTCGTGGACCGGCAAGCGCGGTTGGAGCCGGGTGCGGGCAAGTCTTCTCAACGCCGCCTTGCAGATGACCGCGCAAGGGGACCCGTTAAGTGACATCCTGTTCGTGCCTGAAGTGTTTCATCAGGAGGACCGCGAGGGAATAGCGGCGCGGCGGGCGGCTGCGCTTGCTGGTGCCCACGCCTCCCGCCCGGGGCCCCGGAAGCTGATGGTGACCGTGGCGGAGGTCAAGGGGTTCGCCGCAGCCCGCGTTAGCCGGAAAATCGTCGTCCGCCACCTCCCCTTCCCCTTCATAATCGAGGAGGGTACGTGGAAGCGGTTGGGTGCCAGATACGAGACGGATCTCGAGCTCTGGCGATCGAGCGAAGACTTCCATCTTATCATGATTGCGACCTTCGGGATATCAGACACCGGGATCGCATCCATCGAGGAGATCGCCATGATGGTGGTCAACGAGAACTGGATTCCGTTCGAGAGCGTCCATGAGCAACATCTCCTGGAACGGCTTTCAAGGCTGAAGCGAAAGAGCGTGAAAGGCTTGCGTTTCAATCTCTCCCGCGAGCAACCGGTCGTTTCTGTAACCCTGCCGGAACAACGCCCGGCTCCCGTTGCAATGTTCATCGTGCCTCCCGGCGCCAGCGAAGATTTCGAGAATGCGCTGGCTGAGATGATCGACGCAATACCGGAAATCACACCCTGGATCTGGCACGTCACGGAGGGGGAGATGCCGAGGCTCCCCTGAAGCGAAAAGTCTTGATTTGCCTATGCTGACGAGGGGATTTGATCATCAGGCATATGCTCCACACCGACGGCACGGAGGATCGACGGTCTAGTGCCCTAGGCAGAGGGCCCCGCACCGCGCTCGCGAGGCTTTCGGCGCTACAGTGGTCCCCGTCTGCATGGTTGAGGAAGAGACGGCTCACGCCGCCGCCTCCTCGTCGAACTCCGGCTGCAAGGAATGCAGGTAGTCGACGGCCCGCTGCGCATGCGCTGCCGCGGAAAAGATGGCGCGCTTGTCGTTGCCAAGAACCTTAAGCCAGCCATCGAGATAGCTTGCGTGGTCGGGGCGTGGTTCGAGCTCGGGGACGATGCCAAGATCGGCGCAGAGAAACGAGCTGCCGAGTTCGGCAATCAGTTCTTCGCGGGCGCGTTCGCTCCTGTCTTTTGCGTAGCGGCTGAGATCACGATCAAGCCGTCGCGGTGCCCCGGTCCAGTGCGTCATCTCGTGACTGAGGACGGCGACATAGGCGGCATCGTCCCGGAAGGCATCCAAGCATGGCATCTGGATGTAATCACGAATGGCAGCATAATAGGCAGCCGATCCGCCATGCCGGATGAGTGCGCCGGTATTGGCAAAGAAGCGGCCGGCATCGCCGATCCGGCGCATCGGATCCTGGACAGGTGCGATCTCATGAAAGCGGTAAGGAAGACCGGCGATCTGATCGGCGTTGAACACGGTGTAGGTCTTGAGAAATGGAATGTCCTGTTCGATCTCCGTGCCTGTCTCGGTCGTCTCGGTGCGGATGAACGAACTGGCAAAGACTATGGTTGTGCCGGTTTCGCCCTTGCGGACGGCGCCGCCGAGTTCGATTGCCTGGCGAAACGTCATCCAGCGTGATGAGGCAAAGCCGCGGGCGATGGTTTCGGACCAGAGGAGCAGGACATTGATCCCGGTATAGGGTTGGCCATTGTGGCGCAGTGGCCGGCTGACCTCACTTGCCGCCTGTCCCGTCGTCCAGGGCCTGGTCCATGGCCGCACACCCTGTTCGAGATCGGCGATGATCCTGGTGGTGATGCGGCTGTAGATATCGGATCGTTGATTGGATGGTTGCCTGCTCATGTCTGAACCTCCGTTTCGAGGTCGCGGCCATCGCGACCTGCTACGGCGGTCCGAAAGCCGGGCGGCAAGTGCTGCCTGCACCCGCAGGGCCGCAACGCAGTGGAGGACGGCAAAGCCGTTGCCGGCGGCGCGAGCCTGGCAGGACCAGAGCCGGGGCAGGACGCGATGACTGCAATCTTAGTAGGAGGTTTTGACGGAGGCGGAAGTGGCAGATCAGCGAGTCGGCATCATGTCGCTCATATCGCCGATGAACCGCAGCGCAGATCGCTTGCTGGCCGGCCGCGCCAATGACCGGGCGATATCGGCGATGTCATCGCGCGAGGCAGTCGGCATTAGCTGCTAGGAAGCCGCCGTGACCGGGGTCCGCGCCTGTGCCAGTGGTCTGGACTTTCATCTTAGCGACGAGGCATTCTGCGCACTGTTTTCGCCCGCGGCGGCCGGTCGGCTACCAGTCATTCAAGATCAAGGTCGGTCATCCCGCCCTCAGGCGAGGGGCCGATCGGAATCGTGGCCCGCGCTGTTTGGCTCTACTTCCGCTTCAATCTGAGCCTGCGCGATGTCGAGGAAATGATGCTCGATTGCGGGATCGTCGTTTCGCATGAGACCATTCGCCGATGGTGCCGAAAGAACGGCCATTATGGGCGCCGCACACGCCATAAGGCGTCGACTGAAGACGATGTCTGGTATCTCGATGAAGTCGTGGTGCGCGTCAATGGCCAGAAATGCTGTGGAGAGCGTTTGATCAGGATGGATATGTGCTCGATGAGATCGTGCGGTCGCGCCGCAACACCAAGGCGGCCAAGCGCCTGCTGGCGCGACGCCTGAAGAAGCAGGGCATGCTGCCAAAGCGTATGATCACCAACAAATTGCGCTCCTACGGGGCGGCCCTATGACCTTACGAAGTAAGCAACGCACTTAGCGTCGATGTTCCTCCCCTTGAACCAACGCGAACACACAGTCGCTATCGGGACCAGGGATCAATCACTTTCAACCCTGTGGCCGCGAGGGCCGTTTGCGTCGGAGACGTACTCGCGCAGAACAAGCCTCTCAGCCGCCGGCGAAGCCCTCAGGCGGTAGATCTGGACGTCCTCACCGCAAAATTGGAGCGGAGACCGATCACAACGGCACGCGGACCTCACCGCGGCTAGGCAAATCGCGCCGGTCTCTAATCACCTTCTCCGAGGCGTTCCGTGAGAAACAAGTTTCGATCTTTGGCCCTGTGAGATAGACATCACAAATCCAAAAGCGCGCGTTCGGCTTCGAGCGTCGATACCCGGAGTTGCATCATGAAAATCGCGCCGCAGCAGCGGATCTATGTCTGCTTTTTTCTCTTCGCCGTATCACTTGGGGCGCTGCTGTCGAGGATGCCGGATTTGCAGGTGGCGCTTGGCGTCGACAAGTCAGAGCTTGGGTTGACGTTGATAGGGGCTGCGATCGGCGCCTTGATTTCGTTGACATTGTCTTCGCCCTTGATCGCCCGGCTCGGCGCGCGGACGACGGCATTCATTACCGTTCTCGGCACGTCTGCGTTGCTGTCGCTGGTGCCGTGGATCGGTGCGGCTCCGGTCGTGTTCTGTGTGCTCTTCGTCGAGGGGCTGCTTGCCGGGGCGCTGGAGATCAATCTCAACGTCGAGATCGACCGCATTGAAGCGCAGCTGGGACGCGGCGTGATGAACAGGGCGCATGGTTTCTGGAGCCTCGGCTTCTTCGTCACGGCGCTTGTCTCTTCGGTGGTCCGCCAAGCCGGTATTTCGATGCAGCTCCATCTCGCCATGACCTTTGCCGCGGTGCTTGTGCTCGGCATGTGGGCGATTTCCGGCATGCGCAATGCGCCGGCGCGGATCGCGTTGAACGAAGGCAAGGTGCCGCTGGTAGCGCTTCCCACCTGGGGCCTCATGCCGCTCTGCGTAATCGGCATCGCGGCCTTTCTCGTCGAAGGTGCCGGGATCGACTGGTCGGCGATCTACATGCGCGACGTGTTTTCAGCCGAGCCCTTCATCGGCGGACTGGGATTGACACTCTTTACCTTTTGCATGGCGCTGGCGCGCCTGTTCGTCGATCCATTGGTCGATCGGTTTGGCGCGCGGGCCGTCGCCACGATGCTGCTTGTTCTTTCGGCGATCGGCATCTGCGCCGTCTGGGGCGCGCCGCATGCCTATGTCGCGCTGACGGGCTTTGCCCTGATGGGCGCAGGCTGCAGCGCGGTCTATCCTCTCGCCGTCTCGGCGGCGGCCCAGCGCACAGATCGCGCGGCCCATCTCAACGTCGCTGCCCTTGGCCAGATGACCTTCGTCGTCTTCTTCCTGGCGCCGCCGCTGCTCGGTTTCATTGCCGAACATGCGGGCATCAGGACATCCTATCTCGTCTGCCTTCCGTTGATCATCTACGCGCTCTTTTCGGTCAAGGTGCTTGCTACGCGCCGGGCTGCCTGCGACGTCAGCGTTGCGAGCGTTCGGAGGGTCAACGGGTGACGGATCGAGCTGCCGGTTTCGGCGGCTCGATTGGTTCAGCGAAAAGCATAGGCGAGCACGCCGTAGCGGCGTGCTCGGTGCTCCCTTGACATGTATACGTTTGATGTCCGTCCGAGCGGCTGGATGTCATCCCGGCGCAGTTCCGCGTGATCGTCACCCGTCGCCCCTATACGCCTGCCGTGTCTGGATCGATGGTGTTGTTCAGGCTCAGGCTCCTGCAGGATTGATCCAGGCTGGATTGCCGACGGAGACGACCATCGCACATGTCCTAGTGTCCAAGCACGCCGACCCGCTCTATCGGCGAGCCCAGATCAAGGGGCAGCCAAGGCATCGATCTCAACCTCTTGATTAGCAAGGTGCTGCCAAATGACCTGTATGGCATCGCCCAGCTACCACCGTGAAGATGTGGATCGCGCTCCGAACCTCGTCATGTCTCGAGCTGCTAGGCGCCAACTCAATGAGACTTCGCAGGTAGTGGAAAAGGGCGAAAATCGAGACGCTCATCGCGCTTCAGACATTGAGGGGGTTGGGACGAGGATGGAGTGCGCGAGGCAACTGAGCGCCGGTGACGGGCAAGGCGTAAAGAGCCGGAGCAGGAACCACCTGTCCCGACTATCGGCGCGCCTCCATCGTCATCTTTCTGAAATCTCGTGGATGGTTTGCTTGCCGCCTCGATGAGACCGCCATATAACGCGCGATGACGTTTGATTCGAAGATTTTCGTCGGCCTGAGGCCAACGAGCAAAAAATCGGCTCCGCTCCGCGAGCCTTACCAGTCGAAATGCCAGTGGGACGGTTGCGAAAGCGGCGGCACCAATCGTGCGCCCGTCGGGCGAGATGCGGAAGGATTATACCTGGTGTTCTGCGCGCAACATGCGAGGGAATACAATAAGGGATATAATTTCGCGAGCAATCTGTCTGATCCAGTGACCGCCCGCTATCAGAGGGAAGCAGCAAACGGCAGCCGTAAGACGTGGGGGACCCGCGTTGATCAGGCGACAGAGATGCCGCTTCCTTCGACCGTTCGCTCCGGTACGGCAAAAACCCTTAACGCTCGCAAGATTGCTGCTCAACATCAAACAACGAAAGCTGATCTTCAGCGACGTAAGCTCAAGGTATTGGAAGCAAAAGCCTTCGAAACGCTCGGCCTTTCGCAGGACGCGACGTCTGAGGAGATTAGACGACGCTACAAGCAGATGCTGAAGATGCACCATCCAGATGCTAACCGAGGAGATCGAAACTCCGAAGATGAACTCCGGGCGGCAATCGACGCCCATAAGATTCTCAAGTTGAACGGGTTCTGCTAGGCGGGAGGTCTCGTCGCGGCCAGATGGGAGGGCCTGCCGAAGCATGTTGCGACTGCCTTGATGGCCGCTCGAACATTAGCCTCTGCGATTTGCAAGCCAGGCTGGATGGCCGCCTTGCACCAGACGCGGTCACGACCATGCCCGGGCGCGCGCAAGACTATTGGCGCGCTCAATGCCGGGGCACCCGAAGCGCGGCAATATCGGCAACAGGCGTCGCAGACCCGACAGTCCACCGGCTGCCCATGCTAGATGATCATCGCGTCGAGCGGGGGGAACGCGGTTGCCAACAAAGGCCGATCATCATGACTAGCGTGCGAATCCCGAGTAACGTTCTCGTCGCCGTCATGATCGCCTGCGTCGGCACGTGTTACGGCTTCGGCCTCAGCCTGTTTCCCCAGATCATCCCCGACATGCGGAAAGATCTTGCCTTCGACTATGCGTTCGTCGGCACTGTCACCGGCCTAGTCCAGTTTTCCACGGTGGCATTTGCCGTGCTCGGCACCTGGCTCGTCCATCGCATCGGTGCAGCGCGGACGGTGGTGGCGTCCGTGTCGCTCTGCGGGCTTTGCCTGTCGGGCATCCCCATCATCGACAATCTCTATGTTGTTGCCGGGCTGCTGATGGTCGCCGGCGCAACGGGCGCATCGACCTTCGTGCCGATGATTAATCTCGCCTCGCGGGTGGTGGGAGCTGAACAGCGCGGCTTTGCCATGAGCCTGATCTCCAGCGCGCCGGCCTTTGGCGTCCTCATCAACAGCGCACTCGTGGCCGCATACGCCGGAAGCGGCCACTGGCAGATGGTCTGGTACCTCACGGGCGCGGCCACGATTACACTGGCCATTGTCACCCACATTCTCTTCGGGCGGGCCGGCCTCTTCGACAGCGGGACAAGTCACGAAACGCGCGCGCCTACTGCCGGCAGTTCAGCAAGCCTGCGCTCCATCATGCCATGGGTGGCGCTGATCTTCGCGCTCGGCTTCATCAACGGCCTGATGCCATATCCCTATCTCACCTATCTCTCGCCGTTCCTGCGCGAGGAACTCGGCTATTCCGTCGGCTTTGCCTCATGGCTCTGGGCAACGATCGGGGCGGTGGGGATCAGCGCAGGCTTCGCCATTGGCACAATATCGTCGCGCCTCGGAGCGCGCCATGCCATGCTCGCTTGTTACTCAAGCTTCCTCGCCGCCGGCGCCCTCGTAGTCCTCGATCCCTCCATGGAACTCTCGCTCCTGTCAGGCATCTTCTTTTCGCTGGGTTTTTATCCGATCTATGGCCTGCTGCCGGCCTACGTCTCACATCGCGCCACGCCCCGCGTCGCGGTGACTGTCTTAGGCATCTGCACCGTGTTCCAAGGCATCGGCGGCACCACAGGGAACTTCTTTGGCGCCGTGATCAAGACATCGACCCAGAGTTTCAGCGGCATCTATCTCGCCGTTGCAGTTACGGCCGCCGTCGCGGCGGCGATGACGATTTTGCTGCCGAAGGACCAGAGTGTGCAGGCCGAGTAGCATCTGCCGATGCTGCCGCTGCCGGGCACAAGGGCTATTATATGTTAGCATCTTCGCCGCAATCGCCGCCTGATTTTTGCCGGTCAGGCCTTTTCGAAGAGCGGCGAGATCATACGGCAACTCGCCCCTTGCCGAGATGCTTGATCGCTTGTTCCAGTGGCCGCCGGCCATCGCAATAATCGTCCCAGGCCGATGATTTCGAGAGGATGGTCGGGACGGTGCGGATGGTGAAGCGCTTCGGGTCGAGATCCGATTTGACCTGTGTCCATGTCAACGGCATCGAGACGGTGGCACCCGGCCGGGCACGGGGCGACAAAGGTGCCACTGCCGTCGCCATCCGGTCATTGCGCAGATAATCGAGGAAGATCCGGCCATCCCTCAGGCTCTTGGTCATCTTGATCAGATAGAGATCGGGATTGTCACGCGCCATCTGCTGGCAGACGTCGTGGGCAAAACCCTTCGCTTGCGCCCACGAAAGCGGCTTGCGCTTGTTGATTGCGAGTGGCGTGACGACGTGCAGGCCCTTGCCACCAGTGGTCTTGCAAAAGCTGACCAGGCCCAACTCGTCGAGACGGTCCCGCATTTCGCGGGCTGCCGAAACGACCGCGGAGAATGGCACGTCCGGACCTGGATCAAGGTCGAAGACGAGCCGGCCCGGCACCTCAGGCTGATGCGGTTCACAATTCCAGGGATGCAGCTCGACGCCACCGATCTGCGCGACGGCAGCAAGGCCTTCGACGCGGTCGATCTGCAAATAAGGCTTTTTGTCGCCGAAGACCTTCACCAGTTCAAGCAGGTTGGAGGTGCCGGGCATCGCATGGCGCTGGAAAAACTGCTCGCCACCGATGCCGTCGGGCGTCCGGATGATGGAACATGGCCGTCCCTTGATGTGCTCGATCAGCCAGGAACCGACCATTTCGTAGTAACGGGCCAGTTCCTCCTTGGTGACAGGTTTGCCATCATTGGCATCAGGCCATAGCGGCTTGTCGGGGTTGGAAATCGTCACGCCCATGACCTCGGCCTTGGCGCCCTTTCGCCGGACCGGCATGGCCTTCGTCTCCGCCACCGGCTGCGGCACGTCTGTCTGCGCGGGTTTCGCCGGCCGTTCGGCCTTGACCTCCTTGGCCGGCTTGTCCGTGCGCAGCCCTTTGAAGGCCGCCTGCCGGACAATACCGTCGGCCGTCCAGCCTGCGAATTCGATTTCCGCCACGAGCTCGGGCTTCAGCCACGTGACCTCGGCCTCCTTCTTCGGCGCGCCGATGCCGGTGAAGGGCGATTTCGCCGTCTCGAGCGCTTTCAACTTCGGAAGCAGCGTTTCCACTTTCTTTGCGCCATATCCCGTGCCGACGCGGCCGACATAGACGAAGTGGTCGCCGTGATAGACGCCGACCAGCAGGGATCGGAATTTCCCGTTGGTCTTGGCATAGGCGCCGATCACCACCTCGTGGCCGGCGCGGCATTTCGACTTCGCCCAGTTTTCGGTGCGGCCGGATTGATAGGGTGCATCGGCCTCTTTCGAGACGATGCCTTCCAGTGAGAGCTTGCAGGCAGACCGGAGAACTGCATCACCGCCCGTTTCGAAATGCTCGACGAAACGGATGCGCGGATCGCTGCCGGCGTCGGACAGAAGCCTTTGAAGCCGCGCCTTGCGCTCGACGAGCGGTAGAGATCGCACGTCCTCGCCACCCTCATAGAGAAGGTCGAATGCGAAATAGACGAGTTCGCCGGTCTTGCCTTCCGAAAGGGCCGCCTGCAGGGCCGCGAAATCAGGAACGCCATTATCGTCGAGGGCGCAGATCTCGCCGTCGATGATCGCATCGGGCAGTGTCGATGCCGCCTCGGCGATCTCGGGATATTTTGTCGTCCAGTCGAGCCCTTTCCTGGTCTTCAGCGTCGCCTCCCCGTCCAGTACGCGCATCTGGATACGGTAGCCGTCGAACTTGATCTCGTGAATCCAGCCGGTGCCGGCGGGCGGACGCTCCAGGGTCTGGCAGAGCTGTGGCGCAATGAAATCCGGTAGATCAACCTTTGTGGCCGTTTTCGCCTTCCGATCAGCTCCAGTGTCTTCTTTTCGCTCTTCGGCAGCCAGTCCGTGATTGCTGTCCCAGACGGCATCGGCTTGAACGTCGCCGCCCTCGACCATGAAGGGCTTGGGCTTTCGTCCCTTGCCGGCGGCAATCATTTCCATGGTACGGCCAGAGGCAACTGATGTCTGGTTTTCCTCAAGTGTGGCCGCGCCGTTTTCCTCGACCGAGAATTCGTCGTGGTGCTTGATCAGCAGCCAGTTTGTCCGGCTGCCACGGTCGCGGTCGTTGCGCATGCGCACCAGCACGAAGCTGCCATGCAGGCGTTTGCCTTCCAGCGTGAATTTGAAATCGCCTTTCGCCAGCGCCTGCTCCGGGCTCTTCTTTCCTTCCGGCTCCCAATAACCGCGATCCCAGAGCATGACAGTGCCGCCGCCATACTGGCCTTTCGGAATGGTGCCTTCGAAATCACCGTAGTCCAGCGGGTGATCTTCCACTTCGACGGCCAGCCGCTTGTCGTGCGGATCGAGGGACGGGCCTTTGGTGACAGCCCAAGACTTGAAGACGCCGTCGAGTTCGAGGCGCAAATCGTAATGCAGTCGGGTCGCGTCGTGCTTCTGGATGACGAAACGACGACGGTTGCTGCGCGCGAGGCGCTTTTCGCCGCTCGGTTCGGCCGTTTTTTGAAAGTCGCGCTTCGATCGATAGGTCGACAGTTTATCGCTGGCCATGGTCGTTCCCGAAACAGTCCCGACAGCGAAATGCCGGCTGGCACTCAGAAGTTCCATCACGGCGTTCGTCCAGCCAAATAACGGGAAAAGCGGCGCTTATGCTAGACCTCGCCTCATCGGAGGCGAGGTCATCGATTCTCCTTTAATTGGCAACGAGACGCGCTGGCCGAGCCGGATGCGTGGTCGGCTTTCTCTTCCACGGGGCCAGAACGGATGGCATGCCCGCTTCGAGGCAAGCCGCCACGAAGGCTTCGCGCGCGACGATGCTGGGAATGCTGCCGTTGAGGACGCCACGACACGTTTTCACTGCGCGTTGATGGCGCTCACCATGACGCAGCGGCCATTCGTTCTCGAGAAAATCCAAGGCGTCGTATGCGCCTGCGAAGGTGCGCTCCAAACCGCACTGCAGCCGGATTCTCACCGGCTGGGTCCATAGAACATCGTTCAGCGGCATCTTTTCCTCCTTTCATGCCACCAATGGTCCTGATGAAAATGATATTGTGGGGGGTAGCCGATCGTTCAAGGCCCGTCAGACAAATCCCCTTGGTGATCAACGGGCCGTTCACCATTGCGCCTGCGATTGCCCGGCGGGGACATGCGTGAAAAGTCGATGGGCATCACACGGTCAAGAACGGCGCGCCTGTTGGCGTGACTATGAGAGCGCCTTTTCAACAATCGGCCTTAGAAAATGCCGTTCAGAAAACGGCAGCTCATCAATGGTACACCCAATTTTAGCACTCTAGTGTCCAGAGTGCCAATTTTTGTCTGGGGTGCTCTTGAACCCTGAAAACTCCGCAACCAAATCAGTTTCGTCAGCCGCCACTAACGGGGCTGAATTGGTGGAGACGCAAGTTTCCAATGCGTCTTCATTCCATGTTGCTTTACGGAGGATATGGCTATGAGAAACGAATTCGACTTCGCCCCCCTTTACCGGTCCAGCATCGGCTTTGACCGCGTTTTCAACCTCCTCAACAATGCGCAGCGGGTTCAACCTGTCGACACTTGGCCGCCTTACAATATTGTCAAGGCGGGCGATGACGACTACCGCATCGTCATTGCTGTCGCGGGTTTCGGCGAGGAGGACCTTTCGATCACGCATGAGCGAAACGTGCTCATTATTGCTGGTGAGAAAGCCGATAAGGAGGACGCGCAATATCTGCATCACGGCATCGCGGGCCGGTCGTTCGAGCGGCGCTTCGAGCTCGCCGACCATGTCAAGGTGTCTGGGGCAAGCCTGAAAAACGGTCTTCTGTCGGTCGAGTTGAAACTGGAGATCCCCGAAGAGATGAAGCCGCGGCGCATTCCCATCGGCGCCAGCGAAGCCCAGCAGGTTGAAAAGCAGACTGCACCGCTTCAGATCGAAGGCGGAAAGCAGGTTGCATAATCGAACTAGATGACGGCCGGCGCCGGACTTGCCGGCGCGGCCAGACATGGAGGTACAGATGAGTGTTCGTGATCTAATTTCGCGGGGCCGCGGCAAGAGTACGGTTCCGACCGACTATGCAGGCAGAGATCATAATCCGTTCTTGGCGCTTCATCGCGAGATGAACAGGCTGTTTGATGATGTCTTCCGTGGCTTCGAGCATCGGTTCCCGGCCAGCGGTTCTGGCTTCATGTTTGAAAGCTCCTGGCCGAAGATCGACGTCTCGGAAACCGAGAAGGAAATCCGCGTCACCGCTGATATTCCTGGCATGGACGAGAAAGACGTTGAAGTCTTGCTCGACAACGGCGTCTTGACCATCCGGGGTGAAAAGCTTGGCGAAAACGACGACAAAGACCGGCAGTTCTCCGAGCGGTTCTATGGCCGCTTCGAACGCCGTCTTTCCTTAAACAGCGAGGTAGAGGAAGACAGAATCTCGGCCTCCTTCAGGAATGGCGTTTTGACTGTCACTCTGCCCCGCTCGGGGTCGGAACAATCGACTGCTAAGCGCATCACGATCAATAGCTAAAAGAGAGATGTGTTTGGGGTGATGCGCGTTGTTTGGCAGCAGTGGCATGCGATTGTCAGGCCCTGCTGCCAATCTCGCTGTATTGGCAGCGAGGTTGCCACATGATGGCAACGCTTCGGTATTGTCGCATTCAAATGGTCGCCGACAACAACCAGCCCACCTGTGGCGTTCCGTCACCAGGATATGGCCCCGCCGTTCTGTGGCTGCATCGTTGCCGGTCTCCAGCAAACTTTCAGCGAGTTGGCGCGTTGAATATGGCGCGCTGAAACCGACGGGACCGCTGATGACCAAGGGAAATCGATTTGATGTGCTCGCCAAAGGCGGCTATGCGGCGCGCGGCGTTGTCTTTCTCCTTGTGGCCGGGCTTGCTCTCTTCTCCGGCGTGGCCGGTGGCCGGCCCGAAACGAAATCCGCGCTTTCAGCACTCCTTGGACAGCCGCTCGGTCGCGTATGGGTCGGATTGATCGGGCTCGGCCTTCTAGGATTTGTTGCCTGGAGGTTGGCGCAGTCCCTGGCAGACAGCGACGGCCACGGTAGGGACGGGAAGGCATTGGCGATCCGATCCGCGCTCTTTGGCAGCGCCATCACCTATCTCGGGCTTGCCGCATATGCGCTCGGGAACGCCTTTTTCCTGGGAGGAGGTAGCGAAGCTTCTGGTGAGAAGGATCTGGCAGGATGGATCATGTCGCAGCCGTTTGGATCCTACTTTGCGATCGCGGTCGGCGCCGGCTTCATCATCGGCGGCGTCGTGACGGCCGTGAAGGGCATCACCAGGAAGTTCGAGCGCCACCTTCAGATACCTGATCACAAGGGTATCGTGACGTTGGTATGCATCTATGGCCTTGTCGCCCGCGGCGTGGTGTTTGCGGCTACCGGAGTACTTTTCGCCTATGCAGGTTTCAGGGTGGATCCTGGACAAGCCGGTAGCATGGGCGACGCCCTGGAATGGCTGCGCCAGCTTCCGCTAGGATCCTTTCTGTATGTCGCGGTCGCCGTTGGATTGGCGGCTTTCGGACTCTATAATCTTGTCGAGGCACGGTACCGCATCGTTAGGAGCCCATCGTTGGCGGACGCTAAGCGTTCGATCCCGATGGCAGGTTCTTGACATCAGTGTTCCGGTGCCAAGGTGCCGTCATAGGTCGAGCCTGCCGATGGGATCTCAATGTCTATAAGCAGCCCATCCTCCGACCAAGTTTTCTCAATTCGCCCTTTAAGCTGCCTTTCGACCATTGCGCCGACAATCACCGTGCCAAAACCTCGTTTGGCGAATGTAGGCAGAGGGCGCGAGCCCACCTCCTGCCACCGGATATTAAAGCCTGCTCCGGACGGTTTGGGCTTCCAACTGATTGAAAGTCTGCCTCGCGCAGCGGCGAGCGCACCGTGCTGGGCTGCGTTGACAGCGAGTTCATGGAACACGAGCGCAAGGGGCTGGACGACCGGCCCATCCATTCTGATATCCGGCCCGGCAAAAAAAGCGCGGGTGGCCGCGAACGGCGTCACCTGTTGACGAATAAGCTCCTCAACAGAAATGCTTGTCCATCTTCGTTCAGCAAGCAAGGTATGGGCACGGGCGAGCGCCTGCACCCGATGCTGAATAGCGGCGGCATAAAGGGCCGGGTCATCGGCGTTGCTCAGGCGGACGATGCTGTCGACGATCGCCAGGACGTTGTTGGATCGGTGGTCGACTTCCATCAGCAGGCGATGCTCGGAGGCCTCCAGTGCCTCGATCCGCCGGTACTCCGTCATGTCGATTTGAGAGCCAAAGAAATACAGGATCCTTCCGTCATCCCCATGGACGGGACTTAGATGCAAGCGTCCAGAACTGCTCACCGCTCTTCTTATAATTGAGGATCTCGACGCTGACCTCACGCTCGCCGGCGATAGCCGCACGAATTTCGGCGACGGCAATCGGAGACGTCGCGGGACCCTGCAGGAAACGACAGTTGCGCCCCAGCACTTCAGGCGCCGCATAACCTGTCAGTTCGAGGAATGCCTTGTTTGCGAGCACGATCGGAAGATCCGGCTTTCGCCCATCGGTGACGACCATCGGCATCCGGGTGCGTTCAAATGCGATCGCTGCCAACTCCTTCCGATCGGCGGAAGCTGCTTTTGAAGATGCGGAAGGCAAATCCCCGTGGAGTTGTTCTCTCGAATGGCCTGTCATGCTTCCACGCTCACTAAGACGTCGCTTGATAACGTGGCTCGCGTATCTTTGTTTCCGAGAAGGTTGTGTGGCTTTAGCGATCGCTCCTCCGGGACTTGCCCGACAACGTGTCACGGCTGCGGCCTTTGCCAACGCGACGGCGTCCGGTATAAAATCAGGATGAGGCCTTTCAGCCTTGCAGGCCTTGAAAGGTTCGCGCGTATAATATGATCATGAAACCCTTTTCCAGTTCCAGCCGCTCCCGAGAGCGCTTTCTCGAAGCCATTCTGCAGAGCGCGATCGAGTATGCGATCATCTCCATGGATCTCGATGGCCTGGTGACTACGTGGAATGAGGGTGCGCGACGGATCCTCGGATGGGACGAGGCTGAGATTATCGGCAAGCCCGCAGCCGTCATTTTCACGCAGGAAGACCTGCAGGCGGGGATTCTCCAACGGGAGATGACCGCCGCTTTAGCGGAAGGCCATGGCAACGATGAACGCTGGCACGTTCGCAAGGACGGATCGTTGTTCTGGGCGTCGGGTCAGATGATGGCGCTGACGTCGGATGATGGCGAAGTCGAGGGCTTTGTGAAGATTCTGAGAGATCGCACCGAGCAGAGAGAAAACGAGGAGCGACAGCGCGTCCTGATGCACGAACTCTCTCACCGCATGAAAAACACGCTGGCCGTCGTTCAGGCTATCACCAGTCAATCCTTTCGAAACGCCAGCTCTCTGGAGGAAGCGGAACAATCGATCTCTGCGCGGATCAATGCTTACTCGAAAGCACACGATATTTTGCTGCAGCAAAATTGGTTGGGCACGACCATGGGAACGATTGTCGAGGCTACCGCGATTAATCTCGGACTTCAGACGTCAGGACGTTTCAAAGCAAGCGGTCCCGACGTTGAATTGAGTCCACAGGCGGCCCTTTGTTTCTCCCTCGTGCTGCACGAACTCGTCACCAACGCCAATAAGTATGGTGCGCTTTCGGAGGATACAGGGACTGTTGCAATCGAGTGGTCGGTAGGCGACAAGGCGGGCGCCCCGAGCCTGAACTTCACTTGGCAGGAGGTTGGAGGTCCGGCGGTGGAAACTCCAACCAAGAAGGGGTTCGGCACGCGGCTCGTCAGCTCCAGCCTGTCCGCTTTCGGGGAGGTCTCTCTTGATTACGCCCCGACCGGGCTCATCCTGAGGCTGGATGCGCCACTTCAGAAGCTGCAATATAAGAACTGTTCCGACGCCGAGGAATAGTTTGATTGCGACGCTAGGATGGCCGGCGCTCGAGAAATCAAAGACATCGATGATGTCATCGCGAGACGTTTGGATCTTCCTTGTTCCAGGCAACAGCGAACCCGATCCAAAGTAAGCGCTGTCCTGATCCCACGTAAGCCCACGGTGAGGGCCGTCTTGTGAGGTAACGCCGAACTCGGAAGTCCTAGTGACCTGCCACTGAACTTTCATCCGGCGGCGAGTAGAGCCCCGGCGGTTTTTGAACCGCCCCAGGATTCTGGACCACCGGAGACTGGAGTTTTCCGGCTTCATTCAAGGAGGTGGGCTGGTTGCGCCTCCCGGATTCATTAGTAAGTCTGGCACCTTATTGCCGATGGCACCATGTGGCCGAACCTCATTGTAGTCTCTGCGCCAATCCTCCATCTTTTCGCGGGCATCCGCAAGGGTCAGGAACCAATGCTGGTTCAGACATTCGGCTCGGAAGCGGCCGTTGAATGCTTCGATGAAGGCATTGTCCCCAGCACGGCAGAGGTGCTGTGAGAAAACCGGGGCAGTCACTCATTCACCAGTCGTCGCCGGGGCAAGCATAACTGCCGCTTCTCAGAGATTTTGCGGGACACACGTCTGTGTGTCACAATGGCTGGTACGCGACCTCGATAACCCGTTGTGCTTGCTCAACCAACGAATCAACCAGACTTTCGCCGTCGGCATTGAGCGGAACATCGAGATGTATCCAGATGTGGCCACCGCACTCAGTTAATCGCTGCGCGAAGCCAGACGCGACAAGACGTTCGCGGATAACCGAGAACTTGGGCGTAAGACGGTGGAAACGCAGCCAGATAGGCGTCGTGTACCCCGGAAAAGGATCGCGGACCCCCACGCTGAAGCAGGGCTCGTCTGCGCCAAGCGGTAGGCAGACATATCGACGCTGGTAGTCGTCGGGACCGTCCTTGCCCATTGGGAGGACTCGGCTCTGCTGCGCCAAGCGGCGGGTAACGCGATCCACAAGATTGACGAATACCTCTTTCCGCTCGCGCCAAGCGAACAGTTCAGAGACACTCCTCAGTGGCTCGATGTCGTAGCCCTGAAGGACCCTGTACATGGCCCGAAATTGGGCAAGGTCACCACGGAACGGTTCGGAGCGAACATCTTTCAGGGCGACCAAGACCCCTTCCCAATCGATCACCGCAACCGAAAAGTCGGACGTTGCACCCCGCTGCCAAGGACCATCCTCGGTAGGAGCGGACACACACGGCACCGATGCTTTCATCGCAGCAACCCGATAATGAGGTACCAGCACCAGCAACATTCCACTATCAGAGCTTTCTTGAAGGTCGCCAAGGTACGAACTGAGTTGGCCCTCGCCAAACGCCGCGCCCAATTTCGCCTCTATCTTGACCACGAGCTTTCCGTCAGCCGTGCAGCCCTCCAAGTCGGGGCGGGCACCGTCTTTCTGTCGAGCCTCGGCTCGCCAAGTCAAGTCGGCGTTGATAGTTCTGCCCACCATCTTGGAGATATGGTCCCCAAAGCTCTTGCGTGCATCCGAATTCTGAAGAAGGTAGGCAAGCCCCTGCGTGCACAGCAACTCTCCCTGTTTGGAGAGCGAGCTGAATTGGGCGAGGTGGCTCATGAGTAGTCGCATGATTAGCCTCTTGAACTTCAGGAGCAAAGACGAGACCTAATGGATAGCATTGATGACTTCAAGAAGTTCATCGGCACGCGCCACTGGCGTTACGCGAAAACCATGCCGCAGTGGCCGCACGAATACTCGGTACGGCAATTCGACGATCCGCCGGAGGACCAGGCCCTGTTTGAGGAAGCCGTCTCATTCATCCGTACCCAGGGCGAACGAAGGTGGTTTGAGCCAACTAGTAGAAGCTCTGTCTACCTTGACATCGACGGCCGACAGTATTGGACCATGGGCGCTCCGGTTGAGGAAACAACCATCATAAACCGTGCGTGGCTGGATTGGAGAGAGCGCCTTGTTCGGCGCGAGTCAGGTTTGTGACCTCCTGATTCGACTTTTACAAGATAGCAGCAGCCTCGAAGACCCGACACTCGGCTATTTGTAATCATCACATACTAAATCAGGGAGATCATGCATGGAACACTCGGAGTTTCAGATCGGTCTGGAGTTCTGGTGCGGGAAGAGGCGGTGGCGGTGTACCGACGTCGGAACGCGCACAGTTGTCGCGATTCGCGTCCATCCGGTTGAGATGACGACCGTCCAGGCTGGTGGCACGAAAGAGCACGAAACGCCTACTTATGAGCAGGCAGATGCGATGGGCTGGTTTGATGGCCCCCCGTTTGGAGTGGCCGAGGTGGTTTTCGACGAAGACGATCTCGAAGTCTGCTCGCTTGAGAGGAAGGACCTATGAACCAGGCTCAGAGCCAGATCGATAGGTTGCTGCCGTGGAATTATTGAGGCCGAGTAAATCTCCGCAGGGCTATCCCCTCATCCTAAAGCACTCGGCACTACAAAACGCAGCTCGGTCAACGTGTAAGCGGGACACCGCTTACGAAATCAGTGCTCACGTTATCAATGCAAAACCTCATTTGAACCGAAGTCTTTTGACTAACTGTGCCCACCTCATTCGAAGGGAATTTGGCTCAAGTTCGGACCGGGTTGCCAGCATGAAATCAGGCAACGGTACGTTTGGCATGTTGTCATAGGCTTTAAGGATGGTCTCCAGTGGCGTCAGGGTCTGGTCGCGGTCCCAATAGACGATCTTCAACCATGTGGCCGCACGCTCATATTGGCCGACTCCCAACCATGTTTCCTCGAGATTGGCCCGCAACATTCGCTGCCCGGCCTCCAACAGGTCATTGTCGCCAAATCGCGCCCGCCCTAATTTTTTCAGACAGAGCGCATAGGCAAACGCCCGTGGCTTTAACGTTGTTTTGAGTGATGGGTTTTTCGGCTTTAGATGTCGCTCATATTCTTCGACTGCGGTGTCGTATTGACCAGCCTGGAGGCTGAACGCCATGAAATCGTCGAGAGTTCCGTCGACGAGCAGTCTCCGTGAACTATACGGCAGGCCCTTGATTTCCTGAGGAACGAAACGTTGGAGCTTGTAGTCAAACTTGTCGACACCGAGTACTTTGGTAAAGCCGGTTCGCATGTATTCAATCTCTGCATCCTGAGCGGTTTTCCACGATGCTTCGTCGTTTCCTTTACCGTGCATCCAGTGGCCAAGGGCCTTGGCCCAGTGCAAAGTCCTGCGGTGGGAACAGGGAAAAGGACCAAACCTTTCCTCTTCTTTTCCCTCGATGGCCTTGTCCAACCATTGGAGCGCACGTGGAAGAACGGGTGTTATTTCCTTGTCATGACGCACCAGCCAGGCAGAGATAACATCGTTGATCTCATGCACCGCAACATTCCCCATCGGCATCGCGGGATCGTATTCGGCACGAAGTGCGCGGGCGATAGTGCCGCCCATCACCTCCCGCGTTCGAATGGGATTGAATTTTTTCAAAGCTGTCTCCGCTTATTGGGAATGGTTCGAAACCTTCGCTGGCACCGAGTTCTTGGGGTAAGCGGTGCCCTGCTCCCATACTGACGAGTTTTCTCGCTTGATGTCGAGGAGTGGAGCCGCGACGACGACGGCTCTTCGCCGTGCGCACGAGGCCAACAAACCTTGACGAGTTAAAGCACTCAACGGCAACCTCGCACGGTACTTGAGACATCCATAGACGCCGGTCGTTTTTGGCGGGTTAAAACGACGGATCAAATGTCGGGAGAAGTCCGCAATGTGCCGGATAGAAGGCTTTGAATGCATATTGCCGTGCCAGGTTATTCCACGGCAGGAGTTCCTTTATTCGGCTCTGCTTGTGGCCGTTAGCTATGGCGTTGAGAGTGGCGGTGAGACAGGCGAACGGATCGACACCGTTGAGCTTACTCGTTTATGCCGACCGGCGAACTATGCCGATTAATCAACTTTTTGCCAACGTTTCCAGCACCATAGCGGCCGCCTAGTCGGCATAGCTTAGGGTCTCTCCGTCGCAATTGTCGCGAAGGAGAGGACACATGAACGCAACTGACTATTTGAATCGCAGCGCCCTATACCGGAAGCTGGTCTACGGTCCGTATCGGGAGTTTGCGGGCGTTTACGCCGCCAAAATGTCGAACGAAGGTTTGGGGCGGCAATGCACGTGGCGGTCGCTGAGCCTGTTTCGGGATCTGATGGACTGGCATGTTGGCAATGGACATGCTCCGCAGGATTTGAATGAGGTTCACGCCGACCGCTTTCTTGAGCATCGTTTCAAACACTGGAAGCCCGACTCGGGCGATCGATCGGCGCTCCGCCGCTTGCTTTTGGCGTTACGGGAGAAAGGCTTAATACCAGCCGCGCTTCCGATTCAGCGCAGTGAGCACGAGATGATCGTCGATGTATTCGGGCAATATCTCTCGAATGAGAGAGGGCTCGCCGCCGCGACAGTGGGGAGCCACAAGCTTCTGTCGCTTCGATTTCTCCGGGAGGTGTGTCCTTTCGGCGCAGACGAGTTTGCAGCGCTCACCCCGGAGATCGTTATCGGTTATGTCGAGCGACATGCGCTCGACGGTTCCGCCGACAGTGGCAAAGCCATGTGCGGGGTTGTGCGTGCTTTCCTGCGCTATTTGCATCTGAAGGGCTTCATCTCGACGCCGCTCGCTGACTGTGTGCCGTCCATCCGCCGCTGGCGACTTGCCGGCCTTCCAACCTTCCTGCCGCCCGAGAAAGTCCAGAAGGTTCTCGATGCCTGCGATCGGACGACGGCAATGGGTCGTCGGGACTATGCGGTTCTGATGATCCTCGCCAAGCTCGGTTTGCGCGCCAGCGAAGTGGCCACCCTCAATCTTGACGATATCGACTGGCAGTCGGGCACGATCCTCGTACACGGAAAGGGACGACGACAAGCGACTATGCCGCTGCGTCACGACGTCGGAACAGCGATCGTCGCTTATATCCGGCATGGGCGCCCAGCTTCGGCATGTCGGCGAGTCTTCTTGCGAACACTTGCGCCGCATGTGGGCTTTGCCTCCGGCTGCGCCATCACGATGATCGCGAAGCAGGCACTCGAACGGGCAGGCATTGACGGCTATGCGCATCACGGTGCCCATCTTTTCCGCCACAGCCTTGCGACCGACCTTTTGCGGTCGGGCGCCAGCTTTGCCGAGATCGGTCAACTGCTCCGCCATCGAAGCATCGACAGTACAAGAATCTATGCAAAGCTCGATATTGAGAAGCTGCGGGAACTGAGCCTACCCTGGCCGGGAGGTGTCCAATGAGCCGGCTTCGCACCGCGCTTGAGCGCTACATCGGCATGCGCCAAGGGCTGGGATACAAATATGACGGTCCGGCAAAACGATTGTCGGAGTTCGTCGCTTTCATGGAAGCCCGCGGCGCCGAGACCATCACGGCGGACCTGGCAATGGAGTGGGTCACCTCGATGGGCCGGCAGCCGAGTTGGTCAATCCGACTGGCTGATGTGCGCTGCTTTGCCCAGCACCTCAGTCATTTCGATCCTTTGACGGAAGTGCCACCGAGCGACGCTGTGGCGCCGGCACGGCGGACAAAACCCTACATCTATAGTGAGGTCGAGATTCAGGCACTTCTGGCGGCAGCACTGTCGTTGCCGCCGGCCAACGCCCTGCGGCGCTGGACATATCACTGCCTGTTCGGGCTGATAGCGGTCGCCGGACTGCGCCATTCCGAAGCGCTCAGCCTGCTCCGGGCCGATGTAGATCTCGACCAGGGCGTCCTCACCATCCGAGAGACAAAGTTTGGCAAGTCACGGCTGGTGCCGCTGCATGCCACGACAATTGCTGTCCTTTCAGGCTATGCCGCCCGACGCGATGCACACCTTGGTACGCCGCGTAGTCCCTATTTCTTCGTCGCCGAACAGGGCGGCAGATTGCTGCATCAATACGTGCACCGCGTGTTCTGGCGACTATCTCGGCAAATCGGATTACGGCAGGAGGGGAAACGAGATGGCCCACGGATTCATGATCTTCGTCACCGTTTCGCCGTCCAGACCCTGATCAACTGGCATCGCGCCGGCGAAGATGTGGAACGCGAGCTGCCGGTTCTCTCGACCTTCCTCGGCCATGCGAATGTTCGCGACACCTATTGGTATCTGTCCGCCACGCCGGAACTGATGAACCATGCCGTACGGCGATTGAATAAGCGCTGGGAGGTACGGTCATGAGACGCACGAAAGACCTGGCCGTGCTGATCGAGCGGTGGTTCACAGATCGGCTCATGAAGCATCGAGGTGTAAGTTCTAACACCATCGCCTCCTATCGCGACACCTTCAGGCTCCTGTTTGCGTTCGCACAGACGCGCCTTGGGAGATCCCCATCGGAGTTGACGCTGCGGGATTTGGACGCTCCCTTCATCGGCGCATTCCTGGAGGATCTTGAGACGAAGAGATCCGCCTCGGTGCGGACCCGGAATCTCCGCCTTACAGCCATCCGCTCTTTCTTCCGATATGCGGCGTTCGAGGAGCCGGCACATAGCGCCCACATTCAGCGTGTGCTCGCGATCCCCAGCAAGCGATGTGACAAGCGGCAGCTTCAGTTTCTAACTAGGCCCGAGATTGAAGCGATCCTGGACTGCACGGATCGAAGCACGTGGCTGGGACGCCGCGACTACACTCTGCTGTTACTGGCCGCCCAAACGGGGCTGCGGGTCTCGGAGATCATCGACCTTGACCGAGATTCGGTAATGCTCGGCCGCGGTGCGCATGTGCAATGCATCGGCAAGGGCCGCAAAGAGCGAAGTACGCCGCTCACAAAGGTTGCACAGCAAGCCCTCCGTTATTGGCTCAAGGAACCAGGGAAGCGAGGCTCAACAGCCCTCTTTCCGAATACGCACGGTGGCAGGCTCAGCGCCGACGGCGTGCAGGCACTGCTGAACAAATATGTCGCCAAAGCACGTGAGCACTGCGTCTCCCTTCGCTCAAAGCGGGTGTCGCCCCATGTCTTGCGGCACTCTGCTGCCATGGAGTTGCTGCAGGCGGGCGTCGACTGCTCCGTCATTGCCCTGTGGTTGGGCCATGAAGCGATGGAAACGACGTTGACCTATCTTCATGCGCATCTCGAACTGAAGGAATCTGCACTCGCAAAGCTGAAGCCGTACGAAGGCGCCAAGGCCGAGCGATTTCGACCAAGCGACCGGCTTCTGGAATTCCTGAACACCCTCTGAGCATGAGAACTATGCCGAGTGCCAAACAACGGCGACCCGCCAAACTGGCTCGGAACGCACGGTTTGCCGTTCCTGCCAGAAGACGCACTCGGCATAGTTCGCCGGTCGGCATAAACGAGCTTATGCCGCGCGCGGCATAAGGCGGTCTCGATGAGGGAGGCGATGATCGCCCAGTTCTCCGCTCCAGCATCGTGTCCGGCGAAGAGAGCATTCTTACGATTAAGCGCTATCGGCCGGATGGTTCTCTCGACGGTGTTGTAATCGATCTCGATGGACCGTCGGTCAGGAAAACACAAAGACCATCCCAGTATTTGGCGACATAAGCCGTGGGATGAGAACATCGGTTACGATCCAAAAGTCGGTTCACGACGGTCTGGCAGTTGCTAAGGTTTGTCGACAGGCTCATCGTTTGGGTTGGGCACCGGTGCCTCCCTTGTATCTCGAGCCGGGTGTTTGTGATCGTCAGGCTCCGGTGGCACTTCTTTACGGTCAGGGTGATTGACCGGCTGGTCTTTAGGATTGCCCCCTTTGTCATTATTCTTTTTGGACATGGCCAGTACCTCCATTCAACAGTACGAACAGACTTGCGAGATCGAAAGTTCCAAGACAGCCAGACTGCCGTGGTCAGAGCATATGGTCCATCTGCAGCACAGCCACCGGCCATTCGCCAGGATGACGCTTGATGAACGCCTAAGGCCAAGGGGATGCAGGCGGATCAGCGCCAATGCGTGACGTAAGCGCCGGCGGCAAACGGCGGCGCTTACCGCAGATGCGTAGTGTGGAACCGGAGTTCTGTTCAGGTGTTCCTCTCGATCAGCAGGGAGCTTCCTATGACCTACATCGCATCACCAAGCTACGACCGTAACGACCCCAGTCGCGCTTCGAACCTCCGTCAGTGCCTCGAGACCGCCAGACGCCGCCTGGATGAGACTTCGCATGCGTCGGAAACCGAGAAAATCGAGACGCTTGTGGCTTCCGCCATCGAGGCGGGTTGGGAAGACGATGAAGTGCGCGACGCACTTAGCCCCGGTGACGAGCAAGACAACAAAATGCGGCAACAGGAACCACCTGTCCCAACTATCGGTGTGGTTCCCTCGCAAAGGGGGCATACGGACTAAACCTTGAATATACTCTGTCGAGATCTCATCTTTCGGGAGAGCATTCCTAATCGCTTTCAAGCGAGGCACACTGCAACAGCCGGTACTGATTCCGTTCTGCGTGCGACCGATGCAAATCGCTTCTCGAACTCTACGAGGTAAGTGTTGACGCAGTTCTTCGAAACAACTCAAGGCATCATGCTAGTCGGAGCGATGATTGGGGCTGGCTGTTTCGCCGCCGGCACGATCATACCGAGCGTGCTGCGGTGGACGGCTGCCGAACGCGGTCGGAACCCAAAAGCCAAAGCGCGCAGCGCGGCAATGCTGACAGCTCTGGCATTAGACGATTTTGTCGGCGCCGCATACGCTGCCGTTCACGATACGCCTGAATTCAACCCAGTCAACGAAGGCGAGTTCGTCTTCCACACAGCGGATCCGGTTCTTGTCCTCCCACGGGCTGAAGACTTGAGCCTCCTCGGCGACGAGCTCTTCCACGAAGCTTTATGGTTATCGAACCGGGTGACGAACCTTGGGAACGCGTTGGATAACCTTGATCTCTCCGGCCTAGGCTTCGACAGCTTTTTCGAGCGGCGCCAGGAGGGCTATGCGGTGATCGCGGCGAAGGCGATGGACCTCATCGAGCGACTGCTTGCCGATTTTGATCTCAGTCTTCCGGAAAAACCTGACTACTACAGGCAACGCGATGGATTTGCCTCGGTCGTACAAGCTGCTGGCGAACGCAGCAACGGCATCAAGAAGACGGCAGCGAGGGTTCCGACCCCTGGTTCCAATGTCACTCATCTCTTCCCGAAGACAGGTGAAGAGGGCGAGTAGCGTCCCGTCCGGGCGCAAGGCGCCCAGCGGACGACGGGACCGTTGACCATCACGAAGTCCTATGTCGCATCTCTCCCGATCTGGCGGCTTGACGGTGTCGTTCGGATCATCGACACTCGGTAGTCAGAGGTTAATGGACCTGATGCTTGAGAGTAGCAGCCGCAAGCCCGGCTGCGCCGCTTCCCGCAACGCGGTCTCCAAGGGGAACCACCGTGTCTTTCGGACACCCTTCTCCGGAAACTTGTCCGCGATCATCGAGACCTTAAGAAGATGGACGGCCACGTGGTATTGGTTGGGACTCGTGTCCTTCCGATAAGAAAACGTACCGAACACGGTTTTGTCGACGACGCCTGAGACCCCGGCCTCCTCGAACGCCTCTCTCAGCGCCGCGGCGCTGCTGACCTCACCACCTTCGACGTGCCCCTTCGGAATGCCCCATCGACCGTTCCGTCGGCTGCCTACAAAAAGGATTTCAACTCCACCGTTTTCGTTCCGACGGTAGCAGAGAGCACCAGCCTGCGCGATATCGCGACCAGACACCGTTTTCGTAAGTTCTGTCTGGGCGCTTTCGTTGAGCATCGTCCGCCTCCGGTTTCGAAGCCCGCGCAAGCTAGCTGGACAAAGTTGAAGAGTCCAGTTTGCTTCATCACGTCGTGACGCGACCGAACTATGACAGGGCCTCCAGCGTTGATGAGCATCCAATCAGAATGGAGCCTGCCTTGCCATCAGAAATCGAAATCAAGCTCGACCTCTCTAGCGAAGCCCTTGAGAGCCTTTTGGGTTCCGATCTTCTCGGACAGCCCGACGAGGCGCTGCAGCAGTCTTCGACCTACTTCGAGACGGACGATCGTCGGCTGTCGGAGAAGGGGTTCTCTCTGCGTGTCCGCTCTACCGGCGCGTCCCACGTCCAGACTGTGAAGGCATCCGGGCCGGCGAAATCACTGTTTGTTCGTTCAGAATGGGAGACGTCCATTGAAGGCAATGAACCCGTCCTCGACCATACGAGCCCTCTCATAAGCGAGTTCGGACCGGAACTTGAGGTGGAAGCCGCTTTCACCGTGTTCATTGAGCGTCGCGTCTGGAACATCGAGTTGAACGGCTCTCGGCTGGAGGTGGTCGTTGATCGGGGAGACGTAGTGTCTGGCAACAGGCGCTCGCCTGTTCAGGAAATCGAGGTTGAACTGAAGGACGGCGATCCGAAGGACCTATTCATCTTCATTCGCAAGATCGACGCGATCGCGCCGTTCCGATTCGGCATTCAGTCCAAGTCAGATCGGGGCCTCGCGCTTCTGGACAGGCAGCAATTCATGTTCAAGGCAGAGCGCCTCGATCTCGAACGAAACATCAAGGCGTCTAGCGCCTTTCGAGAGATCGCCGCGTCCTGCTTTCGGCAGTTCCGTCTCAACGAAGAAATCCTTCTCCAGCGACGAAATTCGGAAGCCCTTCATCAAGCGCGGGTAGCTCTGCGGCGTCTCCGCTCTGCGTTCTCTCTGTTCAGGCCGCTCCTGATGGGCGACGAGCCGAAAAGGATCCAAGAGGAGCTTCGCTGGCTCGCCGGCGTCCTCGGCGAAGCACGTAATCTCGACGTCCTGCTTATGAAAGCGAAGGACTCCGATCTTCGGGCCAAGCTCAAGGATGCCCGCAACAAGGCATACGGCGACGCTGTCGAGGCTCTGGGGTCGGCGCGAGCGCGCGCGCTCATTATCGATTTCAACGAGTGGCTTCAATGTGACCTCGATCGCACTGGCGGCAGCGCAACTTCCGAGGACACATCGGCCTCGGAGTTTGCCGCGAGGGCCATCGAGAAGATGCGTAAGAAGCTGAAAAAGCATGGCAGTGCGTTGGCTGAGACCGACGACGAGCATCGTCACCAGGTTCGCAAGGACGCTAAAAAGCTTCGCTACGCGGCCGAGTTCTTCGGATCGCTGTTCGACGACAAGCGCGGCACGCGCCGGCACCGGAAATTCATCGCAGCGATGGAGGAGCTGCAGGACTATCTTGGAGCACTGAACGATCTGGCAACCGGACCGAAGGTGCTCGCGCAGCATGGACTGGCCAACCACCCTGCTCGAGATTCTGTCGTTTCTCACGATGACAAGAATGCGTTGATCCGCATGGCGCAGTCCTCAGTAGATGAGGTCATCGACACGAAGCGCTTCTGGCGCTGACATGAGGACGCCATGAACCTCAAGCGAAGGAACCTCAGCCTATCCGGCACGGTCGAGAACGTCGATGAACATGAGCAGACACGATGAATGACATTGACGTCTATCCGAAGCCGATCCAGCAATATGGTGCATTGTGTTTCCGAAACACACCCAAGGGGCCAATGGTGCTTCTTATCACGACGCGGGAGACGAGACGTTGGATGATCCCGAAGGGCTGGCCGATATCAGGTCTTAAGCCGCGCAAGGTGGCGGAACGTGAAGCCTGGGAGGAAGCTGGCGTGATCGGAAGGGCGAAGAAGAAGCCCTTCGGCGAGTTCTTCTATGACAAACTTATGCAGGACGGAAGTGGAGCGCGACCAGTCGTTGCCGTCTTCCTACTGGAGGTCCGCCGTAACCGAAAGCGCTTTCCAGAGATGGCCGAGCGAGACTCCGTGTGGCTGACGCCAATGGAGGCCGCCCGCCGCGTAGACGAACCGGAGCTTGAGCGCCTACTGCTCAAGTTTGGACGGATGTTCAAGCGTGCGGGACGACTCCTCTAGCTCGATCGGTCGCGGACATATTATCGATGTGGGGAATTCCCGTTCCGCCTTTCGTCAGCGACGAGTTCCTCTTGGAATGTGAACTCGCCTCTACTTCTCCAGGTTAGCTTCGACCTTCTTGCGGCTGTTGCCGACTTTTTTGACAGTCTCCCTGACCTTCGACTTCGAGACCCGTTCTTTTTCCGCCTCATACTGGACCTCGTGATCCTGTCCTCCCGCCACACGGGCTCGATCTTGCGCGCGGCCTCGGCTGGTGTTTGCCGTTGGGAAGTGCCTCCTGTTGAGTTCTCTTCCTAAACGACTGATGAATCAGGAAGTTCCGGCAACGGCTAACACTGCCGACCAGGCTTTATCGAAATGGTGATCCGCGACCGGAATCAGTTTCCTAAGCAACAGGCGTAAGCCATTGAAAAATGATTCGTTTCAAGTCGGAACGAATCAGCTCGTCGAGTCTTGAGTCGCGACTCAGTGATTCGGGAGTGAAGGGTCATGGCGGGTGGTCATCGTGCTCAGTGGAAGGGCTTCCTCAAATTTAGCGAGGTGTCGTGCGGCGTCGCGCTCTACACCGCCGCTAGCACCTCGGAACGCATCACGTTCCACACGATCAACAGGTTGACTGGCAATCGCGTCAATCGCGTCTTCATCGACAGCGAGACCGAAGATCCTGTTCCGAAAGAAGCTCAGACGAAGGGCTTCGAGATCGAGAACGGCCGGTACATCATCATCGACCCCGAAGAAGTGGCCGCAGCGATCCCCGAGAGCAACAAGACGCTCGAGATCGAGGCATTCATTCCTTGCGCCGATGTCGACGACGTCTACTTCGACAAGCCCTACTATCTGACGCCCGACAAGATGGGCGGCGACGCCTTCGCCGCGTTGCGGGACGGAATGAAGAAGTCGAAGGTCGTGGCCATCGCCCGCACGGTCCTCTTCCGACGGATGCGCACGGTCCTGATCAGACCGCACGGCAAGGGTCTGATCGCAACGACGCTGAACTACGACTACGAGGTCCGCTCGTCTGCGAAGGCTTTCGAAGAAATGCCGAAGATGAAAATCGTGGGCGAGATGCTTGATCTCGCAAAGCACATCATCTCGACGAAGAAGGGCGAGTTCGATCCTGCGACCTTCGATGACCGCTATGAAGCCGCCGTGGCGGAACTGGTGAAGGCGAAGATCGAAGGTAAGGCGCTTCCGAAGCGCAAGGAAGTCAAGGTCTCGAAACCGAACGACCTTCTTGCCGCGCTTCGAGAGAGTGCCAGGATGGTGAAGGCCGCGGAGAGCAAGCCGAAGCGGACGGCCGCCAATGCCAACGCCGGTTCCAGCCGCGACAAGGCCCGTCGCGCCTCGGGCAAATCCGCGGCGGCGCCGGCCGCGCAGCGTAAAGCGAGCTGAGGAGACCAGCCATGCCGCGCCCCTACTGGAAAGGCTATCTCAAGCTGTCGCTGGTTACATGTCCCGTGGCAATGAGTCCGGCGACAAGCGACAGCGAAAAGGTTCGCTTCCACACGCTCAACAGGGAAACAGGAAATCGTGTCGTCTCACAGTACGTCGACTCGGTGACGGGCAAGCCGGTGAAGGACGAAAACGAAGCCAAGGGCTACGCCCGCGGCGAGAACGACTACGTCATTCTGACGGACGACGACCTCGACTCCGTGGCTCTTGATACGGTGAAGACCATCGACATCGACAAGTTCGTGCCGGCCGAGAGCATCGAATGGGTCTATCTCGAGAAGCCCCATTACCTTATGCCCGACGACCCGGTCGGACATGAAGCGTTTGCCGTCATTCGAGATGCGATGGCATCGGACAAAGTCGTCGGCGTCTCGAAGCTCGTAATCGGTCGTCGGGAGCGTGCGGTCGTTCTCGAACCTCGCGGCGAAGGCATCGTTCTCTGGACGCTGCGGTTCGGCGACGAAGTGCGTCCCGAGGAATCCTACTTCGAAGGAATCGATGAAGAGGCTGACCCCGAACTGATTCCGCTAGTCCAGCAGTTAATCAAGCAGAAGACCTCCCGGTGGTCCTCGGACATGGTCAGCGACCCGATCCAAGAAAGCCTGCTGAAGATCATTGCGGAGAAGAAGAGGGCTCTCAAGCCCGCCAAGAAGGCCGCGAAGGGCAAGCCGGACGCCACTCAGGGCTCGAATGTCGTGAACATCATGGACGCGTTGAAAAAGTCCGTGGCCGCAGAGCTGAAATCGGGCAAGGCCCGGTGACATCATGCACGACGTGAGCGCGATACCAATCATGGAAATTGCCGTGTCTTCGCCCGATCGAGAACACTTCGCAACGGCATCCACGATATCGGGCCTGATGGGCATCTTGATGTCGGAGAGATGGCCCAGGCATCTAAATGGTCCGACATGGCAGCACGCGCTTGCCTCATGTATGCGGTCGCCTCAAGGCGAATTGCAGCCCACGAGGGCGAGACAAGTTTTCGTGTCTGCAGCTCGAGCCGCCCATTTGAAGGTATTGCCCGACGACGAACAGCGGCTTCGGAGCCGTGCCGCGTCTCCGCGCCGGAAAGTCGTCGTGCGAAGACGTGAATTGGAAGCCGGATCGGTCGACGGGTGATCATTCTCCACCAGATGACGACCTGGACGAGCTCAGGCATTCTCATTTCTGGGTTTTCTGCTATCGTCCACAGGTCACGGGAGTAGGCGTCATGGCAGTGAGTTTGGTTCCGCATGCATTTTACTGGGCGAAGTCCTCGAAGTATTTCGACGGACAACCAACGATCGTTCGGGTCTCTACGGTCTTCGGGGAGGATCCTGACTATTGGACGCTGGCGCTCCTGGGAACCGATCAGCACGCCATGCCCGCGGACTTCGAGATCATCGCTCCGGCGGAGCTCCCAGAAGAATACCCTGTCCGGCAAGCCGCCGAGTGAGACCGTTTATCGGGCAAGCGACCGAAGGCTCTCGACGGGGCACCCTTTTTGTCGGGCGTTCACACCGCCAAACTGCCCGATGGAGAAATTTGCCATAACCCATCGGAACTTGCGGGAGGTTCGACGACGGGGCTGCCCTGCTCCCTCCAACCGATTTCGACCTCACCATCCCTCCGAACGCCAGACACGTCCAACGTCCCTGTACCCACCGAGAGCGCGCCGATACCGGTACCCGTCGCGCTCTTGCGTGATCTGCTCAGGGAATATGGATCGAGCGTGTCGTCCAACCGGATCCACCCCGCTCGCTGTAGGAACGTCGACTTTCGACCGGGTCGACCCAGTTTGAACCCTGGTGACGCGGCCAGCGTTGTTGGCAACGATACTGATGTCGTTAGATGGAACGCCTGCCTGCCCGCCCAACGGGCAAATAAAAAAGGCCGGGGCGAAATCGCACCGACCTTTCCAACATCGCTCTTCACACCAGTGCCAGTACATCCGTGGTCAAAAGCAGATAAGCGACTTCGGCAGTCGCGAACACTCGCGTGGAGCACTCACCAGCAACGCCGATGACCGTTAAATAGCGTCGGATTGTGTTTAATTCAAGTCGCCCGGCAAGAAGCTCCGCGAATCAGACGGACCGCCGTCTCGCCTGCACAACGGCCGATGGCCTGTCGGGAACTTATTGCGACCACCAAACCGGCAACAAGGTCACCGCGAACATTACCAGCACGAGGGCCAGGTAAACAGTCCATCCAATCGCCCGACGAAACGGTCTAGGCAGGCGGGTAATACGGACTAGCAGGCGATTTGCGAAGCCTGCCTCTGGGGGAACGTCTCCCTGCCCACGATTATTACGTCCGCTAGTCATTCGAGAGCTTTCAGTCAAACAAGTAAACGCTCGGGCGAAGTGGCCGCCCGGCGCACAGGAGTGTTGTCTGCTTGGGGTAAGCAACAATCGCCGAGCGACCGTATAAATAACCACCAAAGGCATTCAAAAGTTCCCACTATATAACGCTCCGCCGGAAGTGTATCCAAAGTTGTTTTTTCAGTTTATTTGAATAAAGGTAGAGAATTAAAGACGAGCGCAAACAGCCTTGTGGTCAAATCGAGCACAGAACGATCGCGCGAAAGGTTCCGCGATCGCGCAGTCCAGGCCCGGCTACCGACGAAGACGTCGAAAAGCTTCGTCAGAAGCTTCAGTATCTTACGCGAGCAAAGGTGAAGACGGAAATCGACGAATACTTCGCGAAGCCTCACGGCAAATTGGAGCGAGGGCCGATGCTAGGCTCGTTTACCTCACTGTCCATCTTCGCGTTTGATCTCGATAAACGGGGACAATCCCTTCAGGCTTGGGAGACCGGGCGGCGAAGACGAGGAAGCGGCCGACCGGGCCGCCCGGTAACAAACCTGATTGGTTTCGATCGGCTCCTTCCCCTACCCGAAAGGATTATCCGCATCCTGGACGGTTGCGAGACCGCTCGCCAGTTCATACGTTCTGTGATCCAACCTCACAGGAGCAGAAGATGCAGATCGACCTCACAGGCAAGACCGCGCTAGTCACGGGATCGACCGAAGGCATTGGATACGCGATCGTCCGCCAGCTCGCGAGGGCGGGCGCAGACGTGGTGGTCAACGGACGATCCGAAGAAAAGACCGCAAATGCCGCCGAACGCCTGAAAGGCGAAGGTGCCAGGGGAAGCGTGACCGCTGTCGCAGCCGATCTCGCAACCGCTAAAGGATGCGACGCACTCTTCGCCAAAGTTCCTCATGTGGACATCCTCATCAACAATGCGGGCATCTTTCAGCCGCTCGATTTCTTCGACGCGGACGACGAGGTATGGGACCGTCACTGGCAGGTGAACGTCATGTCCGCCGTCAGGCTTTCACGTGCATATCTACCCGGCATGCAGAAGATCGACTGGGGCCGCGTCATCTTCATCGCGTCGGAATCCGGCTTCAACATTCCGGTCGAGATGATCCACTACGGCGTCAGCAAGACGGCAGACATCGCCGTTGCCCGCGGCCTTGCCAAGCGCATGGCTGGCACGGGCGTCACGGTGAACTCCGTCCTCCCCGGCCCCACACTTTCCGAAGGCGTCGAGGCGATGCTCGCCGATGAGCGGGCGAAGACCGGGAAACCGATCGAGGAGGTCGCGGCGGACTTTGTCAAGAAGCACCGCGGCAGTTCGATCATCCAACGAGCTGCAAGCGTGGAGGAAGTCGCCAACCTCGTCACCTACCTGGCCTCCCCTTTGGCGTCCGCAACGACGGGCGCTTCGATGCGTGTGGACGGAGGGCTGATCGACACGCTCTGACTCCACCGACCTACCGCTGCAGGCGGTATGGCATGCCTACCAGCGCACCTACGACCCACCGATCGTGGGTGGTCGCCCAGACCAGTGACGCGACCAGCCCATTCGCCCTCGATCGTCGCGCGGCCTTCGAGTTCGAGGCCGAGCTCGCGAAAGAAGTCTATCGCCACCCCCAATGGCTTCGACGACGATCCCGATGTTGGCTTATCCTGGTGATACTACTCGTTGACGTGGAACACTGCTTATCCCATCTAGGGTTCATGCCGAAACACGAAAAGAACGATGTGGAGCTGGTCAGGACGTGGGTGCTGCCGCCATCAGCGACCCTGGGATCTTCGGTCCGCGTCAAGGGAATTCTCCTCGAGCTGCGGGCGCGGTTGCCGATCGCTTCGAAAAAGTCGCTGGATATCGAGCAAGGAGAACTCACGCTGGCGATGCCTGCAAGTGCCAAGGCAGAATTCCATGGCGCGGCGTCGGTTGTCGCCACTGCGCTGGAAGACATCGAAAGCATGCCTGTAATCCCGCGCGAGATCCAGGATATCCTGTCGATCAAGACGAGCGAGCGTCATCGCTGGCTCAAGGACGGCCGTCTGCCGAGCGCTGGCACGCGCACCGTGAAACTGCGCGGTCGAGCACGAAAGATCACCTTCCACGTGTTCGACCCGCGCGTCGTGGAAGACCTTCTCAATCGGGGCGTCGTCGATGAATGGCGGGAGGAGGATTTGGCGGCGACCGCGGAGAACCGACGCAGGGCAGCATACAAGGCGAAGCTGACGCGATCTCTGAAGAATGCTGGCAAGTCTTCTAAGACGATCGAACGACATCCGGACGATGCAGCGACGAAGCTGCGCGGCTGGGAAGAATTCAACGTCGACGGCCTTCTTCGGTGAACCCACCCCATATTCGCTGTCCTGGCGCCCAGGAGCACAAGCCTGTTTCACATTCAGGTTCCTGGAAATTCCTCGCCCTGACCTTCAACGTATCGATGTGCGGTCCCTGGTGAAGATGACTCGTGGCTGATGAATCGGCTTTGGTCCGCAGCGTGACCCCGGATTTTCAGGAGGAATTCTGCCATGGCTTCCCCGGCGATGCACATGAAGGTATGGAAACGTCTCGGTGAAATTTGAGGAGGATCGCATGGACCGCGGACAGGTGATCGCAGTCGCGACGGATGATAAACATCGGTTTTCGAAGAGGCAGATGAATGAGATCCACATCCTCGCGGGTCTCGGCGTCGAGGGCGACGCGCACCTGGGCGTGACCGTCAAGCACCGCTCCCGGATCCGGGCCGATCCCAGTCAGCCGAACCTGCGACAGGTTCATCTGATCCAGGCGGAGCTTTTGGACGAGCTTGCCGATCAAGGTTTCAAGGTTGGTCCGGCCGACCTGGGCGAAAACATTACCACCCGCGGCGTCGACCTTCTGGCGCTCCCGCGCGGAACGGTTCTGAAGCTCGGTGCGAACGTCGAGCTTCAGGTCACGGGGCTGCGCAATCCCTGCTCGCAGATCGACAACCTCCAGCCGGGACTTCTCAAAGCCGTCCTCGGCAGAGGACCGAACGGCGAACTCATTCGGAAGACCGGCGTCATGACGATCGTGCTCAAGGGCGGAGTCGTCGTTCCCGGCGACGCTATTGCCATCGAGTTTCCCGTCCCACCATTGCTTCCGCTCGAAGTCGTGTAGGGCGCCCGTATTGTTCATGAAGCACCCTCGCATCGACGTTCGAACGCCAGACGCCAGTTATTGCACATGATCCATTTTACCGGCGATACTCATTTCGGCGACCCGCGTGTCCTTCGTCTCGACAGACGTCCATTCTCCGACGTGGTCGAACACGATGACGCCCTGATCCGCACTTGGAACGAAACGGTCGGGCCTGACGACGAGGTTTGGCACCTGGGAGACTTCATGTCGGCAAGAGCGGGCGATTGTACCGAGCTGCTTGCCAGGTTGAACGGTCGAAAGCACCTGATCATCGGCAACAATGACCCGGCGACGACCACGAATTCGCCGGGCTGGGAAAGCGTGCAGCATTACGCGGAACTCCGCCACGAGGAACGTCATCTTATCCTGTGCCATTACGCTTTTCGAACCTGGAACCAGATGGGCAAGAAGTCGATCAATCTGCATGGCCACTCGCATGGCAGATTGAAGCCTCTTCCCCGCCAGTACGACGTCGGCGTCGATGGGCAGGGACTTCGCCCCGTCACGCTGGCGCTCCTTTTGACAAGGAAGCGTTTCGTCATGGGTGGAGGAGGCATTTTGGACGAATAGAGAAGGCGTGCAGCGAGGGCAAGCCGTTTCTCAGGCGCCAACGGCCGCTACCTGGTGGTGCGGTGTTGGAGCCGTTATGCTTTTGAGTGGACTCGAACTCTAGGCACCCCTTCCCATTCGTTCGGCCAAGCCACAAGGCACTTATCATCGGGCTCACGATGATGCCCCCGCGCAGGATGTGTCTGGGATAGCCGCCACCGCGACCCTCGCCTTCGTCGTCCTTTTTACATCCTCGATCTGGCTGTCGACAGGCAGAATTGTTCTGGGAAGTGAAAAACAAATGCCGTTGCTGGCCCGGCGATGCGGATCCGCAACCCTGCTGGTGTTCTCGGCCGTGCTGACCCTCAGCGCATTTTAACGGCACCAAGAATACCGCTACCGTCCTCATTGAAGTCTCACACCAGATTGACGAGCCGATCGGCAGTAGCCTGCAGATCGGCTCGACCCCGAACACTGTTCGTCGATGAACGATCATCGCTTCAATGGGCGGTCGAGGTCCGCCTTCGTGAAATGAGCATACATCTCGCGCAAGATCTCGTGGGCCTGAAGAAGGTCCCGGTTCCCTGCTCAAGAGCCTTCATCTTTCTGCAACATTACACAGCAGGCCTGCTCGTTTAAACGCAATCGCCCGCCCGAAGACGATCAGGCGGCTTCGGCGGAGAATCGCTCAAATAGCGGCTTGAGGCGGGGATGACGCGCTGCCTGGGGCGGGTGGATCTCAACCGTTCGACCGGATTTCGTCTCGCGCCGGAGCCATTCGCTGATGGTCTCCGCGCTCGTGTGATCAATGTAATGCAGGTGACTGCCGATGATACTGACTTTACGACCTTCAGGCAGCCCTTCGAGCGTATTAAGTAGCGCTGGCACGTCCTTGCAGGTGACCGCTCCGCGCAGCCGAACATGTATTTCGCCGTTGACTTCGGAATGCCGGATCGCCTGCTTTCGGCGCAGATAGGGAAGAACTTCGAGGATCGACAGCGCAAGTCCGAGCGCCACACCAACCAGCAAGTCCTGCAGGACGACCATCGCCACTGTGACGGCCCAGATTCCGACCGGCATGAGACCATGGTGTTCGAACAGGTGGCGCACATGATGAAGGCTGATCAGCCGCCAGCCGGTGACAATCAGGACAGCGGCGAGCGCCGTCAACGGTATCATTTCCAGAAGATCCGGCAAAAGCGCCACCAGGCCCAGGATCCATAGGCCATGCAATACTGCCGAGATTCGCGTGCGTGCCCCCGCCTGAATATTGGCCGATGACCGGACAATGACACCCGTGATAGGTAATGCACCGAGCAGGCCGCACAGTCCGTTGCCGACGCCCTGGGCAAACAGCTCCTTATTGAAGCGCGTGCGTCCGCCGTCATGCATCCGATCGACTGCCGCTGCCGAAAGAAGTGTTTCGGCGCTCGCAATGACGGCAATCATCAGGGTCGCCAAGATGACGCCGGGCTGCACCAAGTTGGCAAAATTCTCAGCGGTCGGCAGCGATATACTCTCAAGGAGTGAGGTAGGCACAGATACGTGGGCAATTGGGAGGTCGAGCGCGGTGGTCAGGACCGTGGCGGCTGCAACCCCGACAAGCGCCCCAGGAACGAGTGGCAGCGATTTGGGGCGAAATTTCTCCCAGCAGACCATCGCGAGGAGAGCGATGAGACCAACCAGCAGTGCGACGGCCTCGTTGGTCACGCTGGCGCCCGATAGTCTGCCGACGCTCTCGTCGAAAGCGGTGACATTCTCGATGCCTCCCGCCGCGGGCTTTGAGCCCATCAGAACATGGACCTGCCCGAGGATGATCAAAATGCCGATGCCGGCCAACATACCATGAACCACGGCTGGCGAAATTGCTCTGAACCAAGAGCCGATCCGGAGGAAACCCGCTATGATCTGCAGGAGACCGACGACGAGCAGGACCGGCCCCAGCAGGGCAATTCCATACTGGTCGACGAAGCCGAAGACGATGACGGTAAGACCAGCGGCAGGGCCTGAGACCTGAAGAGGCGAGCCCGCCAGAAGCCCGACAACGAGGCCACCTATGATACCGGAGACAAGTCCCATGGCCACGGGTACCCCGGAGGCGACGGCGATGCCCAGGCAGAGCGGAATGGCGACAAGAAAAACGACCAGAGACGAAGCCAGGTCGCGCGAAAATGCAGAGCTGTTTTTCATGATGTCACTATTCCCCGGCAAGCGTTGCAGAAACCCGCGGCATGACATGCGGGTGATTTCGCCCTGTGAAGGCGACTGGCAGCGCCTCACCCTCCTGCACCTCGGTAAAACTTGCCAAAGCCCCGTCATAGACTTGGACCTCGCCCGTCTCGATGTCGAAGAACCAGCCATGCAGGGTGATCTCGTTGGTCGCGAGCTTTGCAGCCACGGACGGATGCGTCTTTAAGTGGTCGAGCTGAACAACGACGTTTTCCATGCCCACTGCACGCACGCGTTCGGCTTCGGAAAGGTTGTCGGGATAGGCTTGGCAAACAATCGAAAAGGCGGCGTGACTGTGCCGCAGCCAGGCTGCGACATTCGGCATCGGTTCCAGCATTTCCGGCCGGCACAGCCCTTTCATCGCCCCGCAATCGGAGTGACCGCAAACGACAATGTCGCTGACACCTAACGCGAGGATAGCGTATTCGATAGCCGACGAGACGCCACCATTGAGGGTCGAAAAGGGCGGAACAATATTGCCTGCATTGCGGCAAACGAAGAGATCGCCGGGACCGGACTGCGTTATCGTTTCCGGCATTACGCGGCTGTCAGCACAAGATATCATCAAGGCATGTGGTTGCTGGCCTTCGCGAGCCAACTTGCGGTAAAGCGCCGAGTGACCAGGAAACACGGCGCCGCGAAAATTGGAGATACCTTTCAGGAGATCACCCATATTCGGATCCTCTTTCTAGCCGGACATCGGGTTGGGAGGTTGTCGCTCATCCGGCGGGTTGCAGAAGCGATCTTTTCGCAAGCGTAGATAAAGGGAAAGGAACTCCGAAAAAAAGAGCTCCACACCATATTGCAGCGCAACATTTTTTGAACGAGATGTGATCTGGCTAATTCCAACTCACGTCGCAGGTTATTTGCAAGACGGTCTGCCATGAGCAAATCAGATTCAAAGCTGCCGCACACGCAGTTCGTCCGGCCGCGACAACCGCATGTTTGTGGAAGCAGTGCTTTGGTGCGTACCGGCTCGCCCTGTCGCGACCCGCCGGAATGATTCGGCGAGTGTAACAATGTCTTCCGCCGTTTCAGCAGCGGGAGCCGGAAGGGTATCTCGTGGCGCACGTTCGCCGCTATCTCGCACGATCCAGACTTCGAATATGTGATCGATGAGCCCATCATCATCGGCGCCCATCAGCACGCTGGTGCACCAGCGGGGCGCCGCCAAGGGGCTGAGATACTGCTGGCCGGATCGGCTTTGGTCGCCCGCTGCCTCGCTCGGCCAGGTGGTTGCCAAAGTTGGGGTCTGAGTCAGACCCATCACGGCGGATATGCGCACAGAGCCAGGTTAAACGGCGACTGCCTCGTCAAGCTCATCGAATCGCTTTCGACGAAAGATGCCATGGCCATCGGGGCTGCTGGTCACACGGTCATGCTGTCTGTGCTGGCATACCAGACTTGTATAGGTTCCATTCGTGAGAAACGCTGCATGTGGCAAATCTGCATCTTTCTATCCCATGCCGTAACTTAGCCAGCCAAGGAATTGCTTTCCTCCAGCCATGCATTCACTCCGTCCGTTGTCCGTTCGTAGAACCTGCCCGGTCCCACCAATTCCTCAATCCCGGCAAGCCGCATGGCATCTCGTACGGGGTCCCGAACGTGGGAGAATGCGACGGTGACGCCCACGCTCCGAAGGTCCTTGATAAGGACAGAAAGCCCGTCCACTGCAGTCACGTCGATAAAGTTTACCGAGCTAAAGTCGAGCAGCGCGCATCTGACCTCGGGTCGTGCGCTCAGAGCTTCTTTCAACATGCCGGCCATTCGTCCGATGGTCGCGAAGAAAAGGTCACCGCCAGCTCTCCATATCAAGAGCCTGTCAAACGTCCTTGCGTCTGGATGGCGTTCCACATCCCGATAGGCCTCGACCCCTGGGACTTGACCAAGTTCGGCGCTGAGTGGGTGGCTTACGAGATAGATAAGCGTCAGGAGAGATAGCACGACTCCAAGCGCGATGCCCTGTGGCACGCCAAGGATCAACTCACCCGCAATGACAATGAGAACGTTCGCGAAAGACCAGCGGCTGCGCAAGAACAGCTGCCGTAAGTAGCTTGGCTTCGACAGATGCAGCATTGCCGCGATGACAACGGCCGCTAGCGCCGGTTGCGGCATCGTGCGGAAAAGCGGGGTCAAGAAAATCAGCGTTAGGAAGCAGAGCGCAGCGGCGACCAGGTTAGCTGCTTGGCTTCGTGCGCCTGCTGCCATTGCCACCGATGTCTTGGAGAGGCTGCCCACTACGAGGAAACCGCCGAAAAGCCCGCTTAACATGTTCGCGGGTCCGTGTGCGATGAGTTCCTGGTTCGGGTCAATCTCGGCGCCGCTTTCCAGTGCGGCCGCCTTGGCCGCCCCAAGAGCTTCCGCGTATCCGACCATCACGATCGCAAGCGCGCCTGGCGCAAGTTGCAACCATATTGCTGGATCAAGGTTTGGCTGGGCCAGACTTGGCAAGCCTGAGGGGATGTGGCCCGCTACATGCACGCCGAAAGCCTCTCCGCCAAGCACGCCGATGGCGATCGTGGCAACGGCCATGACGACGAGAGCTGCCGGTACGAGCGGCACCAGACGGCGAAGCAATAACATGGTAGCGAGCGAAAGCAGACCGGTTGCGGCAGGCGCAACATGGACGTCCGGCAGGTGTGCCAAGATGTTGGAGAGCTTGTCGAAAAAGTTCCCCGATCCGCCTTCGATACCAAGCAGATGAGGCACTTGGCCGATGATCGTCACGTAGACGAGACCTTCTATGAACCCCCGCATAACCGGCGCAGGAATAAAGCTGGCGATCCACCCCATCCGCATGAAACCAAAGATCAGGAAGAGAAAGCCGATCAGCACCGCCAGTGTTGACGTCAGCGAATTGAAATCCGCCGTCCCCTGGGTCGCGATGGCACCAACGGTCAACGCAGAGAGCAAACCGGTCGCCGTATCGGGTCCGACAACAAGCTGGCATGAGCTACCGAGAAGTGCGTAGGCAAGGAGTGCCGGGACTATCGTGTAAAGTCCCATGATCGGCGGGACACCGACGATACCGGCGTAAGCCATTCCTTCAGGAACCATGACCGCCCAGAGCGCGACACCGGCGAATACATCATGCGACAGCCAGTCATGCTGGTAGCCGCGGACCCAATTGACGATGGGTAGCGCGGAGTGGGCGGTAGGTTTGACACTGGGCTGTACCATAGGTCCTCGCAAGGTTTGGGAGTCTATCGGTTCCTAGCCACGACTACTCGTTGATCAAGGAAGCGACACCACTCTAGCTCCGCTCCTTGGCGATCAAATGCGGATCGAATTCCGCGGTCGTATCTTACTGTAACCTACTTCAAGAACTCGGCCACGGGGGATAGTCATCCTGATCGAAGATCAGCGGCACGCGCATCGTTATATGGAACGGCGATATGCTGCGAGCCTTTCTTCCTCTTGTCGATACCCATTGATGATCGCCAGGGTATTCTGGATGCATTAATCGACTGAAGGGACCGCTGCGGCGGTAGATGCCATGTCGATGAAGCATTGCACGCTGGGGATTGGAAACCGGCCTGTCCGGATATCGGTATGGGGCGGCAACAATGATCATTCTATGGCCCCAGAATTCTTTTCATGGTGGCTCGCTGCATCGAACGTGGCGTCAAGCGATTTGAAAAGGCAACGACGTTATTCATGAACCCGGCGATCACGGACGCTTTCCCCTGAGAGAGTGCTCGAAGGCCGCTTTCGGCGACTGGACGGGGCTTCATTGTCAAAAGGCGCAGTATGGGTGAGACCGGAGCCCCGGCAGCTGTATCGAAACCCGTTTCGGTGTGCCCTGGGCAAAGGCTGGTGACGACCACGCCTTGCCGACGGAGCTCTTCGTGCAGGGCTTCTCCAAACGCCAGTACATAAGACTTCGTCGCAGCGTAAGCAGCAAAGCTGGGAACCGGCTGAAGCGCAAGGAGACTTGCCACGAGAAGGATCTGGCCCGATCCCCGGGCGGCCATGTCACGTCCGAAAGCATAGCTCAGTTCGGTGAGCGCCGTGATGTTGAGCTGGATCATATCGGTGGTGCGCTCGATCGGTGTTTCGAGAAAATCGCCGTGCAACCCGTATCCGGCATTGTTCACCAGGATGTCGATCTGTAGCGACTTCTCATCCAGGCTGGTCTTCAAACGGGCAGCAGCGCCTGGAGCGGCAAGATCGATTGGCTCGACAACGATATCGACATCATGCTTCCGCCGAAGTTCGGCAGCGAGCTTCTCCATTGGCTCCCTGCGCCGGGCCGCGAGTACGAGATTGACTTTTTGCGCCGCGAGCAGTTCAGCAAATTCGAGGCCAAGGCCACTTGACGCACCGGTGATCAGGGCACGTTTTCCGGGAGCGCCATCAATTTTTTCCACGACGGAGATTTGCGTTCCCGTGTCAGCACTGTGTTGCATTCGTTTTCCTGTCAATTAACTGGACCTGACCCCCCATGTTTGATTCCCTCGGGGTTGATGGCGAATGGAGATATTCGAGCGCTTCACGCATCGATTGCTTTCAGAATAAAGTGGATCTGATCACGCAGACCTTCTTCGGTATCTACGCCGTCTCGGACCCCCTGCTCTATGAGAACAGGGTGGTAGAAGGGCATGAGGGCGTTCATCAGAGATCGGGCGGCCTTCGCCGCATCAACACGAAACGCGCCTGTGTCGATCCCATCATTTACAATCGCCTCGATGATCGCCACGAGATGCTTATTATGCGCACCGATGATCGCCCAGTTCTGTGCCGTTGCGGCGACAACCAGATCATGAACCGGCTTCTCGTGCAGGAAGGTGTTTTTCCGTTCCCTGTGAAGCTGATTGAAAAGTTCTACCAGCTTCTCGTAAGCCGGCCCCTCCATCTGTGCAATCGAAGCTGCAGACCGCATTGTTTGTCCGATGATGCGACCACAAATCGCCGTGTTGATCGCCGCCCTTGAAGGAAAAAAGCGATATATATTGGCGCTACTCATCCCGAGGTGGGATGCTATGTCGGCTACCGATGTCTTTTTGTACCCGATGCGCCGAAAGTGTTCTTCCGCCACATCGAGGATTCGCTCCCGCCAGAGATCGGTATGCGTTTCTGTACGGGTGCGGAGGGCTCGTCGGGTCGGGCACAACATTCCTACTCCGCAGCCAGTGCTATCGGCGGTTCGAGACGCTCAATGGCTTCCTCGTGGCTCTCTTCTTTTGCAGGCTTGATCCGGAACCACACCGCGTAAAGGGCTGGAAGGAAGAGCAGTATCATCACGGTCCCGGCTGCCGTTCCGCCAATCAGCGTATAGGCCATCGATCCCCAGAACACCGAATGCGTCAGCGGTATAAAGGCCAGTACGGCTGCGAGCGCGGTCAAGATGACAGGACGAGTCCGCTGGACGGTTGCTTCAATGACAGCGTGATAGTCGTCGAGACCTGCAGCCTGGTTCTCCTTGATCTGCTCCGTCAGGATCAGCGTGTTGCGCATGAGGATGCCGGCCAGTCCTATCAAACCGAGAATGGCGTTGAATCCAAAGGGTTGATTGAACAGAAGCAGCGCTGGGACCACGCCTGCAAGTCCAAGAGGCGCGGTCAACATGACCATCGTCATCGTCGAAAGGCTGCGTACCTGGAGGATGATGACAATCAACATGGCCGCGATCATCAACGGGAAGACTTGAACAAGTGCGACATTGGCCTTGAGCGATTCTTCGATGTTGCCGCCCATCTCAATGCGATATCCCACTGGAAGCGATGCGATAAGCGGCTGAAGGGCCTTCATCACCTGCTGGGAGACCTCCGGCGGCTGCGTCGCCTCGTTGATATCCGACCTGATCGTAATGACCGGTGTCCGATCGCGCCGTTTCAGGATCGGTTCCTCGAACCGGATTTCGGAATGCCCGATCTGATCGAGGGGAACCTGGCGACCATTCCGGCTCATCAGCGAAAAGTCGGCAAGGCGTGATGGATCGAGGCGGTTCTCGCCAGCACTGCGTGCGACGACGGGCACGTTGCGGATGTTGTCGCGCACCTGCGTGACAGGGATGCCGCTCAGCAGCAACTGCATCTGCTGGGCTGCCTCGGACGGTGAAAGACCGATCAGATTGAGCCGCTCCTGATCAGGGACAAAGCGCAACACAGGCGTTCGATTGCCCCAATCGCGATTGGCCTGACGGACATCGGGCACAGTTTTCATAATTGCCAGAGCTTGCTCGGAAATCTTATAGAGTTCCTCCTGATCCGGTCCCATGATCCGAAACTCGACCGGGAACGGCGTATAGGGACCGAATACGAGCTGCGTGACGCGTACGGATGCCTCTGGAACAAGGCCGTCAGAGATTGCGGCGCGAAGGCGATGCTTTAGCTCTTCTCGTGCATGCGCATCGGGCGTCAGCACGACAACCTTGGCGAAGGCGGGGTCGGGCAACTCGGGCGCCATGGCAAAGAAGAAGCGGGGAGCGCCCTGCCCTACATAGCTGGTGACGATTTTTGTTTCCGGCTGGGCCTGCAACCAGTCTTCGACCTTCTCCACCGCGGCCGTCGTGGTTTGAATGCTCGTACCTTCAGGCATGCGAACTTCGACGAGAACCTCAGGCCGGTCTGATGTCGGGAAAAACTGTTGTTTTACCCCTCCCATCCCGACGACCGAGACAGCCATCGTCACGCCGACCACGGCGCAGGTCATGAACTTATGGCGAACCGCAAACGCGATGAATGAGCGCAAGCGGCGATAGTTCGGCGTATCGTAGATGGCGTGGTGTCCACCTTCCACCGGTTTGATGTCAGGCAGCATCTTCACGCCGAGGTAGGGCGTAAAAGTCACCGCGACGATCCAGGAAACGATCAGGGCAAATCCCACGACCCAGAAGATGTTGCCGGCATATTCACCTGCAGTCGACTTGGCGAAACCAACGGGCATCAGTCCGATGATTGTGACGAGTGTGCCGGACAGCATCGGTGCCGCCGTGTGGCTCCAGGCATAAGCGGCCGCCTTAATGCGATCCATGCCCTCCTCCATCTTCACCACCATAACCTCAATGGCGATGATGGCGTCATCCACGAGAAGGCCCAGCGCAAGAATGAGCGCGCCGAGTGTGATGCGGTCGAAGAACCGACCGGTTTCCAGCATGATGAGGAAGACGACGGCGAGCGTCAGCGGCACGGCGAGTGCCACGACAATGCCAACGCGCCAGCCGAGTGCGACAAGGCTCACGAACAGCACGACGCCAAGCGCCATGGCGAACTTCAGCATGAATTCACCGACCGCCTCGTCGATATTGACGGCCTGATCGCTAACTTTTGTAAGGGTCATGCCCAACGGCAGTGTCTGCGCGATCGCGGCGGACCGGGCTTCAAGCGCCTTGCCGAGGTCAAGGCCATTCCAGCCCTGCTGCATTACGGCGCCCAACATCAAAACCGGTTCGCCATTGTGACGGATGACGTAAGTGGCCGGATCCTCATAGCCACGCCGTACATCCGCCAGATCGGAGAGTTTCACCGTTCGTCCACCTGCTACGATCGGCGTGTCGGCAATTGCCTGTACGCTATTATAGGCTCCGTCGAAACGGATGAAGACCTGTGGCCCGCGCGTGTCGATCGAGCCTGCGGGCGTCACCGTGTTCTGCCTCTGCAAGGCTGCGGCAACATCCTGCGCCGATATTCCAAGTGTCGCGAGCTTGGCATAGGAAAATTCGACGAATATCTCTTCGGGGCGCTCCCCGAGGATGTTGATTTTCTTGACGCCCGGAACATGCAGCAGATCCTGGCGGATGACCTCCGCCTGCCGAACGAGGTCCCGCATCGGCATCCCCTTCGCCTTCAATGCGTAAAGGCCGAAGCTCACGTCGGAATATTCATCATTGACAAAGGGACCCATGACGCCGGGCGGAAGATTTCGAGCCTCGTCGCCGAGCTTCTTGCGCGCTTGGTAGAACTCCTCTTCAACTGCGGACGCCGGAGTATTATCCTTGAGTGTGACTGTAAGGAATGCGTAGCCAGGCCGCGTCGTTGTTTCGACGCGGTCATACCAGGTGAGTTCCTGGATACGCTTCTCGAGTGGCTCTGCGACAAGATCCTGCATTTCACGCGCGGTGGCGCCCGGCCAAACTGAGGTTACCGTCAGGGTCTTGATGGTGAAGGAGGGATCCTCGGCGCGGCCCAATTTGACAAAGGCATAGACCCCGGCGGCGGCCAACAGGACAATAAAGAATAATGTAACGGCGCGTTCGCGAACCGCGATGGCGGAAAGATTGAAGCTCATTACTTTGTCACCTCTTGCTGCGCAGCCGTCCTGACGGTCGCGCCATTTTCCAGTAGATGCGCGCCCAGAGCGACAACCTGCTGACCAACCCCTATTCCGGTGACAAATGCCATTTCCTCGCCGATCCGCTTGATCTCGACAGGCTTGAAGTTCACGGTCGATGTGGCCCCGTTGACAACCCACACACCTGTCCGGCTGCCGTCGTCCAGGATGGCACCGACTGGTACGGCGACCTCCGATCGCCGGTTCGCGTCGAATATTTTGATCGTCACCGTCGAACCAAGCGGGGCAGAGGCAGCGGCGCCTTCGAGAACATACCGCGCCTCGTAGGTCCGGGTTTGCAGGTCGGCAGAATCGGAAATCTGTCGCAAAAGGGCTTTTCCACTTAGACCCTCGCCTCCATAGACACTGGCTTGCGCTTCGGATCCTGTCTCGGGCCGCAGGGTTTCCGGTAGCCAGACAACGGCTTCACGCGGCCCCGCCTGCGCCAGTTGAACCACCGTTTGTCCCGCTGACACCACCTGTCCCGGGTCTCCGAGCGTATCGACGACCGTTCCATCCGAGTCTGCAAGAAGAACGCTATAGGAGGCGGCGTTTTCCGCAACCTCGGCGTCCGCTTCAGCCGCGGCAAGCTGTGCCGAGGCCGTATCGAGGGCCGCTTTCGCTTGTTCATAACGCTGCGGGGTGGCGGCCAATCCATTTTTGACCAGCGCCGCATACCGTTTCTCGTCTGCTTGTGCTTGGATCAGGACAGCACGCGCTGCGGTAACCGTATTGCGCTTCGCCGTCAGAGCAAGCTGAAGATCGGTTTCATCGATGCGCATCAGAGCCTGGCCTTGCTTGACCTGCTGGCCCACATCGACCATCCGCTGAACGATCTTGCCCGGAACCCGAAAGCCCAGATTGCTCTGTACTCGCGAAGCAACCGTGCCGGTAAAAGATCGCTCTGCCGTTTCAGTCCTTGTCGCCTCTGCCACCCTGACCAGTGGCGAGGCAGTCCTTGGGTCCGCAGCCTCTGCCTCCGACTTAGGGGTTCCGAAAACCACGAAATAGGCACCGGCACCCGCCGCTGCCGCGAGGCCCACGAGAGTCAGGACATGTTTGCGTTTCATCTTAAGTTCTCTTCTTGACCAGCGATCCGGATGATTTAGATTGCGATCTAAATCTAATTGCGTTATAGATGTCAAATGAAATCTAATCGGAGATCAGTATGAGAGTGAGCCGGGCACAGGCCGAGGAGAACCGGGAAACGGTGATCAACGTCGCAAGCCGTCTGTTTCGAGAGCACGGCTTCGACGGTATTGGCCTCAAAGATCTGATGAAGGGGGCGGGCCTTACACAAGGTGGGTTCTATAAGCAGTTCTCGTCCAAGGACGATCTTGCAGCCCAGGCGTCCAGGCGCGCGCTGGAAAGCGCTACACGCAGATGGTCGACGGCGGCTGCGACAAGTTCCGATCCCCTCGAAGCAGTCATGGAGTTCTACCTCTCACCCGGACATCTTGGAGAAAAGGGTGACGGTTGCCCTCTAGTGGCGTTGGGATCGGACGCGGCGCGGCAGAGTGAAGAGGTCAGGCGTCCATTTGAGGATGGTATCCTCGCTCACTTTGAGGTGCTGGATGAGCTGATGGACGACGCCAAGAGCTCAAATCCCAGCGGCAAGGCGATGGCGATACTGTCTCTGATGGTGGGCGCCGTCACGCTGTCGCGCATCTTGCAGGATGAGAATTTGTCGCAAGGCATCCTCGACGCAGCCGCTGGCGAAGTCAGGCGCATTGCGCGCGGTGATGGCATCACCTAAAGACTATCGCTGGGTTCGGTGACCTGGTCCGGACGCCAAATATTGGGAAGGGTCTGGACGGTCGCATCGAGATCGACAACAACAGCGTCGACAGGACCATTCGGCCGATTGCCCTCAACCACAAGAACGCACTTTTGCCGGGCATGACGCGGGAGCGGACAACTGGGCGACCATCGCCTCGCTCATCGAGACTGCCTTATGCCGCGCGCGGCATAAGGCGGTTTATGCCGACCGGCGAACTATGCCGATTAATCAACTTTTTGCCAACGTTTCCAGCACCATAGCGGCCGCCTAGTCGGCATAGCTTAGGGTCTCTCCGTCGCAATTGTCGCGAAGGAGAGGACACATGAACGCAACTGACTATTTGAATCGCAGCGCCCTATACCGGAAGCTGGTCTACGGTCCGTATCGGGAGTTTGCGGGCGTTTACGCCGCCAAAATGTCGAACGAAGGTTTGGGGCGGCAATGCACGTGGCGGTCGCTGAGCCTGTTTCGGGATCTGATGGACTGGCATGTTGGCAATGGACATGCTCCGCAGGATTTGAATGAGGTTCACGCCGACCGCTTTCTTGAGCATCGTTTCAAACACTGGAAGCCCGACTCGGGCGATCGATCGGCGCTCCGCCGCTTGCTTTTGGCGTTACGGGAGAAAGGCTTAATACCAGCCGCGCTTCCGATTCAGCGCAGTGAGCACGAGATGATCGTCGATGTATTCGGGCAATATCTCTCGAATGAGAGAGGGCTCGCCGCCGCGACAGTGGGGAGCCACAAGCTTCTGTCGCTTCGATTTCTCCGGGAGGTGTGTCCTTTCGGCGCAGACGAGTTTGCAGCGCTCACCCCGGAGATCGTTATCGGTTATGTCGAGCGACATGCGCTCGACGGTTCCGCCGACAGTGGCAAAGCCATGTGCGGGGTTGTGCGTGCTTTCCTGCGCTATTTGCATCTGAAGGGCTTCATCTCGACGCCGCTCGCTGACTGTGTGCCGTCCATCCGCCGCTGGCGACTTGCCGGCCTTCCAACCTTCCTGCCGCCCGAGAAAGTCCAGAAGGTTCTCGATGCCTGCGATCGGACGACGGCAATGGGTCGTCGGGACTATGCGGTTCTGATGATCCTCGCCAAGCTCGGTTTGCGCGCCAGCGAAGTGGCCACCCTCAATCTTGACGATATCGACTGGCAGTCGGGCACGATCCTCGTACACGGAAAGGGACGACGACAAGCGACTATGCCGCTGCGTCACGACGTCGGAACAGCGATCGTCGCTTATATCCGGCATGGGCGCCCAGCTTCGGCATGTCGGCGAGTCTTCTTGCGAACACTTGCGCCGCATGTGGGCTTTGCCTCCGGCTGCGCCATCACGATGATCGCGAAGCAGGCACTCGAACGGGCAGGCATTGACGGCTATGCGCATCACGGTGCCCATCTTTTCCGCCACAGCCTTGCGACCGACCTTTTGCGGTCGGGCGCCAGCTTTGCCGAGATCGGTCAACTGCTCCGCCATCGAAGCATCGACAGTACAAGAATCTATGCAAAGCTCGATATTGAGAAGCTGCGGGAACTGAGCCTACCCTGGCCGGGAGGTGTCCAATGAGCCGGCTTCGCACCGCGCTTGAGCGCTACATCGGCATGCGCCAAGGGCTGGGATACAAATATGACGGTCCGGCAAAACGATTGTCGGAGTTCGTCGCTTTCATGGAAGCCCGCGGCGCCGAGACCATCACGGCGGACCTGGCAATGGAGTGGGTCACCTCGATGGGCCGGCAGCCGAGTTGGTCAATCCGACTGGCTGATGTGCGCTGCTTTGCCCAGCACCTCAGTCATTTCGATCCTTTGACGGAAGTGCCACCGAGCGACGCTGTGGCGCCGGCACGGCGGACAAAACCCTACATCTATAGTGAGGTCGAGATTCAGGCACTTCTGGCGGCAGCACTGTCGTTGCCGCCGGCCAACGCCCTGCGGCGCTGGACATATCACTGCCTGTTCGGGCTGATAGCGGTCGCCGGACTGCGCCATTCCGAAGCGCTCAGCCTGCTCCGGGCCGATGTAGATCTCGACCAGGGCGTCCTCACCATCCGAGAGACAAAGTTTGGCAAGTCACGGCTGGTGCCGCTGCATGCCACGACAATTGCTGTCCTTTCAGGCTATGCCGCCCGACGCGATGCACACCTTGGTACGCCGCGTAGTCCCTATTTCTTCGTCGCCGAACAGGGCGGCAGATTGCTGCATCAATACGTGCACCGCGTGTTCTGGCGACTATCTCGGCAAATCGGATTACGGCAGGAGGGGAAACGAGATGGCCCACGGATTCATGATCTTCGTCACCGTTTCGCCGTCCAGACCCTGATCAACTGGCATCGCGCCGGCGAAGATGTGGAACGCGAGCTGCCGGTTCTCTCGACCTTCCTCGGCCATGCGAATGTTCGCGACACCTATTGGTATCTGTCCGCCACGCCGGAACTGATGAACCATGCCGTACGGCGATTGAATAAGCGCTGGGAGGTACGGTCATGAGACGCACGAAAGACCTGGCCGTGCTGATCGAGCGGTGGTTCACAGATCGGCTCATGAAGCATCGAGGTGTAAGTTCTAACACCATCGCCTCCTATCGCGACACCTTCAGGCTCCTGTTTGCGTTCGCACAGACGCGCCTTGGGAGATCCCCATCGGAGTTGACGCTGCGGGATTTGGACGCTCCCTTCATCGGCGCATTCCTGGAGGATCTTGAGACGAAGAGATCCGCCTCGGTGCGGACCCGGAATCTCCGCCTTACAGCCATCCGCTCTTTCTTCCGATATGCGGCGTTCGAGGAGCCGGCACATAGCGCCCACATTCAGCGTGTGCTCGCGATCCCCAGCAAGCGATGTGACAAGCGGCAGCTTCAGTTTCTAACTAGGCCCGAGATTGAAGCGATCCTGGACTGCACGGATCGAAGCACGTGGCTGGGACGCCGCGACTACACTCTGCTGTTACTGGCCGCCCAAACGGGGCTGCGGGTCTCGGAGATCATCGACCTTGACCGAGATTCGGTAATGCTCGGCCGCGGTGCGCATGTGCAATGCATCGGCAAGGGCCGCAAAGAGCGAAGTACGCCGCTCACAAAGGTTGCACAGCAAGCCCTCCGTTATTGGCTCAAGGAACCAGGGAAGCGAGGCTCAACAGCCCTCTTTCCGAATACGCACGGTGGCAGGCTCAGCGCCGACGGCGTGCAGGCACTGCTGAACAAATATGTCGCCAAAGCACGTGAGCACTGCGTCTCCCTTCGCTCAAAGCGGGTGTCGCCCCATGTCTTGCGGCACTCTGCTGCCATGGAGTTGCTGCAGGCGGGCGTCGACTGCTCCGTCATTGCCCTGTGGTTGGGCCATGAAGCGATGGAAACGACGTTGACCTATCTTCATGCGCATCTCGAACTGAAGGAATCTGCACTCGCAAAGCTGAAGCCGTACGAAGGCGCCAAGGCCGAGCGATTTCGACCAAGCGACCGGCTTCTGGAATTCCTGAACACCCTCTGAGCATGAGAACTATGCCGAGTGCCAAACAACGGCGACCCGCCAAACTGGCTCGGAACGCACGGTTTGCCGTTCCTGCCAGAAGACGCACTCGGCATAGTTCGCCGGTCGGCATAAACGAGCAACTTAAATGACGTCGATCCGCTTGCGTATTTAACCAGCACCCTCACCGCCATCGCTAAAGGCCATGAGCAAAGGCGGATCGATTGCCTTCTTCCGTGGAGATACTCGACGCTCCATTGCAAAACGTAACCATCATCTTGGCGGACCCGGCGGATATGATCCTCCTACGGGTTTTCTGACACGACTTTTGACATGGTGCCACCTCAGGTTAGTGGGTTGAGGGAGCGATTCATCGCCACGACATCATCATGGGTGGGGCTCGGGCCGAGAGTTGCCATTTTGCTCGTGAGCTGTTCACGTTTCTTGGGTGCTTCACCCTTTACCGCCGCATTGAGTGCCCTGCGCATGGCGACTGCATCGTAATCGCAGCAATAGCCAGGCGTCGAGGGTTGCTGGCGCCAGGACTCTTCAAGCGTACCGCCATCAACCGGGTCGAATCCGACCTCGTTCACGATCCCCATAACAAGCTGCTTCGCTGCGTCATCATCTCCGGCGACCGCTACGGCCAGCCGACCGTCCGTCCCTTCAGGTTGACCCAGTTCCGCCAGAGAATGCGCAAGGATGTTGTTGAACGCCTTGATGACGGGACGGCCGATTTGTTTGGAGACCCACACGCTTTCGGCCTCGCCTGCATCAAGGTCGGCAATCTGCGGATCGCGCAGCCCCGGATAGTAGTTGCTGGTATCAACGACCGGCACGCTCGCGGGGACGTCTTTGAAGAGGTTTTTCGGCAGCCTTTCGATAGCGGGAAGCGGGATGGACATGATGACCAAATCCGCTCCGGAGATAGCTCCGTTCGTGTCGGTCGCCGTAGCTCCGATCTCCTCCGCAAAGGGCCGCACAGCGACCGCGCCTTTGGAGTTGGCCACCCTGACCTCATGCCCCGCAGACGCGAGTTTGCGAGCTATGGTGCCGCCGATGTTGCCAATGCCAATTATGCCGATTTTCATGCTGATGCTCCTGTTGTTCTGCACCACAAGATAGTAGATACTGCAGTATCAACAAGAACTGACTGATAAGTGGGTTACCCACCAAAAGGTAAGTATGGCAGCGGATCGTGACTGGAAGTGCGGAGACCCGCAACAGCATCTCAAATGGGCGGAAGCGACTACGGACGCCCTGCGTGTGCTGGAAGGCAAGTGGAAGATCGTGATCATCTGCCAACTGTTCGGAGCGAAAGAGGCTCTTCGCTTTTCCGAACTCGAACGGCGCTGCGCAGGCGTGAACCAGAAGATGCTCATCCAGCAACTGAAGGAACTGGAAAAGGACGGAATCGTGACCCGTACCGTGTATCCTCAGGTGCCGCCGAAGGTGGAATACGAGCTGACCGAGATGGGCAAAGCCCTGGGACCCTCGATGGCCGAACTTGTTGACTGGGCCTACATGCGCAGGGAGCGACTGGCGGAAAGAGCGACCTGACAACATTGTAGGGTTAGGATGCCGCCTACGCTTACTAGGCGGGGCATGCGTCTTTCTGGCACGAATGGGAATGCCTCTTTGTCAATGCATGTATAGACATCGTTCTTGAACGATGGTTCTATCCTGCAGAAGCAAGGGGATCATCATGGCCAATAAGATGTTCGATCTGGCAGGAAGAGTGGCAGTTGTAACCGGTGCCAGCCGCGGCCTGGGCCAATGGATTGCGCTGGCGCTTGCCGAAGCGGGTGCCGATGTCTGCGTTACGGCACGCGATCAAAATTCGCTGAGCGAAACCAAAGAGATGATTGAGGCCCTTAACAGGACCTGCATCACGAGCGCCCAGGATGTGACAGACATCTCGTCCATCGACGAGACGCTAAGCAAGTTCGAAAACATCACTGGCGCTGTCGACATCCTTGTCAACAATGCCGGCTACGAACAGACTTCTCCCTCGCTCGAGGTCGATGAACAGATCTGGGACAAGATCATCGGCACCAACCTCAAGGGCGCGTTCTTCTGGTCGCAGGCCGCAGCACGCCGGATGTCGCGCCGACCCCACGGTGGAAGCATAATCAATCTCTGCTCCCTCACGTCCTACGTCGGTATCCCGACCGCTGTGCCCTACGGCTCCTCGAAGTCGGGACTGCTGGGTATGACGCGCGCGCTTTCGGCGGAATGGGCGCCGCTAGGGATCCGCGTAAATGCGGTGGCTCCGGGCTATTTCCGAACAGCGATGACCGAAGGGTTTTATCAGGACAAGGGCTGGTCTGCGAAAATGCTCGACAAGATCCCACAGAAGCGGTTCGGTGATGGTTCCGACATCGGCGGCGCCGTCGTCTTCCTTGCAAGTGGCGCATCGGCCTACATTACCGGCCAATGCATTCCTGTCGACGGCGGCTTTCTGGCATCGATATAGAAACGGAAATTGACGCTTGACAGCACGGGAATGATCATATTGTCTATAGATGTATAGACAACTCTAGACAATAAAACGGGAACGAAGTCTTCGACTTCCTGGGAATTTGCCGGATAACCATATCCGGCATCCTCGCACGAACAGCTTGCAGGGTATTGCCCGGTTGCCACCGACTTGCGGTGCGTTTCCGCATGACCTGTAGGGACGATATATCGTCGCGCCGGCAGGGCGCGGACGACAGCGGCTGTCAGCGCCTCTGTGCGCCAATAAGGGTATGAGCAATGACCGACGTCACCTTTCATGAATATTCCAATCTTGGACCGGATGAGCAGGCCGCACTCTTGCGACGGTCCGAAACAGACATCTCGGGCTTCATCGAGAAGGTGGCACCAATCCTTGAGGCCGTGCGCACCGAGGGTGACCGCGCCGTTGCCCGCTTCGGCCGCGACCTCGACAAGGCAAATATTACAGAAGCAACGATCAAAGCAACGGAGGCGGAATTCGATGCGGCTTTCAAGCTCGTTAGCGAGGATGTGATCGAGGCCATCACCTTCGGCATTGAGAATATTCGCAATTTTCATGAAGAGCAGAAGCCTGAAGCCATGTGGCTGAAGGAGATCAAGCCAGGCGCCTTTGCCGGCGACCGCTTCACCCCGATCAAGTCCGCCGCGCTTTACGTTCCACGCGGCAAAGGTTCGTTTCCGTCGGTCACGATGATGACCTCCGTCCCGGCCGTCGTGGCAGGTGTTCCCAATCTGGCGATCGTCACTCCGCCTGCCCCGGACGGTAGCGTGGACGCCGCAACGCTGGTGGCAGCGCGTCTGGCCGGTGTGGAAACTGTCTACAAGGTAGGAGGCGCTCAGGCAGTCGCAGCTGTTGCCTACGGGACGGAAACGATCAAGCCGGCACTGAAGATCGTTGGACCGGGAAGCCCTTGGGTGGTCGCAGCCAAGCGGAGCCTGTCAGGTATCATCGACACAGGCCTGCCTGCTGGCCCTTCGGAAGCGATCATTTTCGCGGACGACACTGTCCATGGCGGCCTTGCCGCGCTCGATCTCCTGATCGAGGCCGAGCATGGTCCCGACTCTTCCGCCTATCTCGTGACCCATAGCCGCCGCGTGGCCGAGGAGGCCCTCGCCGCGCTGCCGGAGCATTGGGCACGTATGACCGAACAGCGGGTTCAGTTTTCGAGCGCTGTCCTTTCAGGCAAATGCGGTGGGATCATCCTCACCTCCTCGATCGAGGAAAGCTACGATTTCGTCAACGCCTACGCGCCGGAGCATCTCGAAATCCTCTCGCAGGATCCCTTCGCCCATCTCGGAAAGATCACCGAGGCTGCAGAAATCCTCATGGGTCCGCATACGCCTGTCAGCATCGCCAATTTCTGCCTCGGTCCAAATGCCGTGCTGCCGACGAGCCGCTGGGCGCGCACGTTCGGCCCGCTGTCGGTGACCGATTTTGTGAAGCGCAGCTCGATCGGCTACGTGACAGCGTCGGCCTATCCCGAGTTTGCGAAGCGTGCCCACAAGCTGGCGGAATATGAAGGCTTCTCATCCCACGCGCACGCAGTCTCGGCGGTCCGCGACAACTATCTGCCAAAGCGAGGCTGACAGGATGAAGGCGGTTCGGCTTTACGACGCGTTTGATCTCAGGGTCGAGGAAGTCGACAAACCTCTGTCGCCGCCCGCGGGCTACGTGACGATCGACGTTCGCGCCGCGGGCATCTGCGGCTCGGACGTTCACAACTACCGAACCGGTCAATGGATCAGCAGGCGCCCATCCACCGCTGGACACGAGTTTTGCGGGCGCGTTTCCGCGCTTGGTGAGGGTGTCGAAGGTCTCGCGATCGGTGACCTCGTCGCAGCTGACTCCCGCTTTTACTGTGGCCAATGCGAACCATGCAGATCAGGCCGCACCAATATCTGCGAACATCTCGGTTTCGTCGGCGAGGTATGCGACGGAGGATTTGCGGAGCAGGCCCAACTACCCGCTCGTCTGGTTTTCAAACACGAGCCGTCACTTGATCCTGCAGTGGCGGCCATGGCCGAACCTTTGGCTGTCGCCCTTCATGCGATACGACGGCTTAACCCACCCCAAGGCGAGGCGATTCTCCTAGTCGGCTGCGGGACGATAGGCGGTCTCTGCGGTTTGCTGCTTTCACATCTCCACGATGGAAAGTTGTTGTTTGCGGATTTGAATGGCAGCCGTGCCGAGATGGTGGCCGCAATTTGCGGAGGATCGGTGGTCGCACTGGATAAGTCGCAAGCAAGAACCGCACTCGGCGACGCGCGACTGCGTTACGCGGTGGATGCAACGGGAAGTACAAAAGCCATCGCGCAAGGCATCGAACTTCTGGACGGGGGCGGCGCCTTCGCTCTTGTGGGTATTAGTCATGGGAAACTGGATCTGGATCCCAATGTCCTCGTCGAGCGTGAGATTTCCCTGATTGGCTGCCATGCCTTTGAAGACGAACTCGCCGATGCCATCGCGATGTTGCCAAAGCTGCAGCCTGCACTTCTGCAATTTAGCGAGATCCTGAACTCACTCGACGGAATTCCTGATGCATACCACCGACTGATCGATGGTCGTTCAACCAAAATAAAGACGATCATTCGAATAGCCGATTGATCGAGCACACGCCTCGGCGTGAGACGGAGATAGAAATTGCCCGGCCTTTCAAACACCGCGCTGCCGCTCTACGAAAAGGTCAAGAACTTCGTGCTCGACAATATCGGGAACGGCAACTGGCCACAGAACGAGAAGCTTCCGTCCGAGCACGAGTTGACGTCTTCGCTCGGCGTTTCTCGCATGACGGTCCATCGCGCGCTTCGTGAACTGACCGCCGAAGGCTATCTGCGCAGGGTCCAGGGGGTCGGGACGTTCGTCTCGCCTCCCAAAGCACAGTCGACACTCATCGAGATCAGCAACATCATCAGCGAGATCAAGGCGCGTGGAAGCCAACACCGCGCGGAGGTGATCCTGCTCGAGCGGATCGAGCGGCCGGATCAAATGCTATTGGACGCGTTCGAGTTCAGAAAGCTTTGCCCCGTCGATCACTCGATGGTCGTTCACTACGAGAATGGCGTCCCTGTTCAGCTGGAGGAGCGCTATGTCAATACAGAGCTGGTAAAGAACTATCTCGATCAGGATTTTACGTCCATCGGCACCTACGATTACCTTCAGCACAGCACACCCCTAACCGAAGTCGAGCATCTCATCAGCGCCATCCCGGCGACGGAGAGACATGCACGCCTCCTGCACATTCGTGAGCGCGATAGCTGCCTGGTCCTCAACCGAAAAACGTGGACGGGGCAGGCGATCGCAACGGTCAATACCTTCACCTATGTCGGCAGCCGCTATTCGCTTGGCAGCAGATACTTACCGCCCAAAAAATGAAAACCTTCGCGTCATTGCAGGAGTGAGAGAGCATGGGGCAGCCCAACAGTCGGACGGCAGCCATACGGGAAAATGCCAAGAGGGGCGACGGCAGTGCCGAAGCTCTTCTTGCCGACCTGTTGCGAGATCTGTTTGGGGTCGACGCACGCGATCTGGCGATCAACCACGATCAATACAGCCTCAATTCACTGAATGGCTTCTTCGAGGCCGACGGAAAGCCCTACTTCTTCAAATTCCATCAGGAGGAAAACGAGGAGGAGATGAGCGGTGAGTACTATCGCGCCGACATTCTTGCCAAGGCCGGCCTGCCGGTAGATCAGCCGCTTATGATGTCGACCCTTCCAGGCGAGCAGATCCTCGTCTACAGGCGCAGGACCGATCCGCGCTTTTCCGATGCTCTGCGTACCCTCGACGGGCTTCATGATGAGCAAATGGCACGCCAGGCCGTGGATGCGGAGCGCCGGCTCAATGAGACCGTCCTATCGGTCTATCTGAGGACGTTGCATCCTGTCACTCCAGATGCGGTCATGAAGGAGCCGGTTCATCGCCTGTTCCGCGATCGACTGGTGACAGCCCCGAAAGGGACCTACCCTGGAGGGCGGCTGGAGAGTTTTTATGTCGGCAAGACATTTGACTTTCCAGGCGTCACGCTTTCCTGGGATTCGCTCTCGAAAGCCCGCTTTGTCATCAATGGCATCGAGTATAGCGAAACTCTCGGCCAACTTTTCGACGCCGCGCATGAAAGACTGAACCCTGTCCGTCTGGCCGATAGTGGCGGGGTGACGGCACACGGCGACGCTCATAACGCCAATGTCTGGTTCGAACGGCGCGAAGGGCGCGCGAGCCTGTCCTTCTTTGACCCAGCCTTTGCCGGCGAGCACATCCCGACGCTTCTGGCGGAGGTGAAGACGACCTTCCACAATATCCTCGCCCATCCCTACTGGCTCTACGATCCGGCTCTTGCCGAACAGAAATTCAAGGCCACAGCCAACTACGAGAACGGCCGTCTCTTTGCGGATTTCGATTGGAAGCTGACCCCGGTTCGCAAGGCGCTTTTGGAAACGAAGGCCGAAGCAATGTGGAAGCCATTGCTTGCCGCCCTCAAACGGCGCGACATGCTTCCTCAAGACTGGCGAAAAGTTGTCCGGCTCGGGCTTTTCCTATGCCCGACGCTTGTCATGAACCTGCGCGCAGGTGCGACAAGCCACAATCCGACATCCTCCCTGATCGGGCTTTCTGTGGCCATGATGGTCGGCTCGGAGCCTGATGAGGGCGAGGACCTGATGACCCGCTTCCTCGCAACGATAGATCCGGAGGGGTAGATCGTGACGATCGTCAATATCGATGACCTCCGGCTGGCCGCTCGCAAGCGATTGCCGAAGCTCTTCTTTGACTACATCGACGGCGGCTCCTTTGCGGAGGAAACCTATCGTCGAAACAGGGACGATTTCTCGCTTTTGCAACTGCGTCAGAACGTTCTCTGCAACTATGCCGAGCCTGATCTGGCGACCGAATACCTCGGGCAACGCAATCCTCTTCCATTCATGCTGGGGCCGGTCGGCTTTCTTGGCCTTTACACGAGAAACGGAGAACAAAAGGCAGCCTGTGCCGCTCACGCTGCCGGCATCCCCTTCTGTCTTTCGACCTTCTCGATCGCGTCGCTGGCAGACCTCCGGCAGGCGACAGACGGTGTGCTACATTTTCAGCTTTACGTGCTCGACGACCGCGCGCTTTGCGAGGAGTTTCTAAGCGCTGCGGAAGAGGCCGGTGTCGAGGCGCTGTACGTGACCGTCGATACGGCCATCACCGCCATCCGCGAACGTGATGTGCGAAACGGCTTCCGATCTCTTACGCGTGTCACACCTCGACTGTTCGCCAGTCTATGCCGGAAGCCTGGCTGGTTGTTCGATATCGGTCGCGGCGGCATGCCCTCCGTTCGGGCGGTCGAGCATCGCACCGACTTCGGGAGGGGAGCGCTCGAACAGGCCGCCAATCTTTCCAGGCGCATCGACAAAAGGCTCGCATGGAAGGACATCGAGGCATTGCGCGACCGGTGGAAAGGCAAACTGATTATTAAGGGCATCCTTTCACCTGAGGATGCCAAAAAGGCACAGGCGATCGGCGTCGACGGCATTGTGATCTCGAACCATGGCGGTCGCCAACTCGATGGCGCCATGAGCACGATTGCAGCGCTTCCCGACATCCGGGCCGCAGTCGGACCGGATTTCACGCTGATGCTCGACGGGGGCGTGCGAAGGGGAAGCGATATTGTCAAGGCACTTGGAATGGGCGCCGATGGTGTCATGTTGGGTCGGGCCTATACCTACGGTCTCGCAGCTAAAGGCCAGGCCGGCGTCGACCGTGCGATCGAGACATTACGCCGGGAGATCTCGATTACCTTGGCTTTGATGGGCGTGAGCTCCATCGCCGACTTAAAGGAACGTGGCTCGCACCTCATACTCAAACAGTAACCGCTAACGCCGGCGAAAGGAGACAAGTACGCAATGTCCGCCACCAAGAGCTTGATGGTCGGGCGTCAAACCTAAGAAGATGCAAGCTTTGTGATCCGTTAAAATCATCAAAAGAGGGGTTCCCAATGAACTACAAATCCATCAGCAAGCAGTTTTCCCGCGCAGCGATCGCGCTCGGGATCGTCGGCATTCTTGCCAGTGCGCAGGCTAACGCCCAGGATCAAATCCCGTCCAAACCGGAGCCGGGTACCTTCAAGATCGGCATCGAGCCCTGGCTCGGTTACGGTCAATGGCACGTCGCCGCCAGCAAGGACTTGTTCAAGAAAGCAGGCCTTGAGGATGTCGAACTTGTCAACTTCAGCGAAGACAAGGACATCAACGCGGCACTTGCCAGCGGTCAGCTCGACGCTGCCAATATCGCCACGCATACGGCCATGGCCATGGTTGCCGCCGGCCTGCCGGTGAAGATCGTCTCGCTTCTTGATTTCAGCCTGAAGGCGGACGCGATCCTGGCCGGAAGCGACATCAAGAGCGTCGCTGACCTCAAGGGTAAGAACATCGCCTTCGAGGAAGGCACGACAAGCGACATCCTGCTGAACTACGCGCTTGCCAGCAACGGTATGACGATCGACGATATCGTCCGCGTGCCGATGCCGGCAGCTGATGCTGGAACGGCACTGATTGCAGGCCGTGTTCCCGTCGCGGTCACCTACGAGCCCTACATTTCAACGGCGCTGGCCCAGGACAAGAATATCAAGCTGCTTTTTGAAGCCGGCAAGGATCCGGGCCTAGTCTCCGACGTTCTCGTCGTTCGCGAGGAGGTGCTGAAGCAGAAGCCTGGGCAGGTTCTGGCCATGATCAAGGCCTGGGACATGGCTCTGGCCGACTACAAGGCCAATACCGAGGAGGACCGCACCATCATCTCGAAGGCCGTAGGCGCCTCCCCGGATGATCTGAAAACGGCTTTCGACGGTGTCCAATACTACAGCTCTGCCGAAGCAGCCAAGGCCTTTGCCGGTGACTTCAAGACCAAGACCTTCGCCGACGTTCTGAAGGCGGCCAAAACAGCCGGCCTCGTGACCCAGGACGTTTCCGCCGACAGCATGATCGACACATCGTTTGTCGATGCAGCGAACAAGTGACCTCTGGCCACCAACGGGACCGTAATGTCTAGCTCAGAATTGTCGTCCACAACGAAAGAAAGGTCCCGCGCGCCATCGCGCGCGGGCGTCGGTAGACCACCTGGTGCCTTTCGGATCGGGGATCCGATCAGCGGCCGGTCGTTTTTTCTGATTGCCGTTGCCGTCTTTGCGCTGCTGTTTGCCGTGTGGTGGGTTGCTACCATCACCGGCTGGGTGAAACCGATTTTTCTGCCCTCGCCCGGAGCGGTGTGGGCCAAGATGATGGAACTGGCGGTCGATGGCACGCTGTGGACGGATGCCGGGATCAGCATCTATCGCATGCTCGTCGGATTTCTTATTGCATCGGCCCTGGCGATCCCGATCGGGATCATGATCGGCTGTTTCAAGACGTGGGAAGCGGCTATTGAGCCCTTTGTCGACTTCGTTCGTTACATGCCGGTTGTCGCCTTCGTTCCGCTGACCATACTGTGGGCAGGAACAAGCGATATCCAGAAGTTCGTCATCATCTTTATCGGAACCTTCTTCCAGCAGGTACTGATGGTCATGGACAGCGTCAAGCGTGTGCCGACCGACTTCGTCGGACTGGGCCGTACGCTCGGAATGTCAGAAACCAGGATCCTGCGCCGCATCGTCCTGCCGTCTGCCCTCCCCGGCATCTGGGACACGCTGCGCATCAGCCTCGGCTGGGCCTGGACCTGGCTTGTGCTGGCAGAACTTGTGGCGGCGACGTCCGGCCTCGGCTATCGGATCGTCGTCTCTCAGCGATATTTCCAGACGCAGACGATCATTGGTTACATCCTGCTCCTTGGCTTGCTCGGTCTGATCACAGACCAAAGCATGAAGGCCCTGGAGCGCATCTTCTTCCGTTACGCTGCAAGGCATTGAGATGAGCGAACCCAAACTAAAGATCGAGGGTCTGAACAAATGGTATGGTGGCAGGAAGAGCCCCGTCCACGCCCTCAGCGGTATCGACCTGGAACTCGCTGACAACGAATTCGTCTCCTTGGTCGGTGCTTCCGGCTGCGGCAAGAGTACGCTGCTGTCGATCGTCGCCGGACTTCAGGGCTTCGACAATGGCCTTCTTCTGACGGATGGAGCGCCGATCGTCGGTCCCGGGCTCGATCGCGGCGTTGTCTTCCAATCCTACACGCTGTTGCCGTGGCTGACCGCGCAGCAGAATGTTGAATTCGCCCTGCAGGCGGCCGGGTTGCCGACTGCCGAGTGCCGGGATGTCGCCCGCCACCACATTGAACTGGTGAAGCTCACCAAGTTCGCCGATGCATTTCCGTCGCAACTGTCGGGTGGCATGAAGCAGCGCGTCGCCATTGCACGTGCCCTGTCCTATCGACCGAAAATGCTATTGATGGATGAGCCGTTCGGCGCGCTCGACGCTCTGACCCGACACCAGATGCAGGAACTGCTGACCCAAATCTGGGAAGAGCATCGGCTGACCGTCCTGTTCGTCACGCACGATGTCGAAGAAGCCGTCTATCTGTCCGACCGAATTGTGGCGATGAGCATCAATCCGGGACGCATCAACGCGACTTTCCACGTCGGGCTTTCCCGTCCACGAAACCAGGACATGATTGCAACGTCGGAATTCGTTGCTCTTCAAAAGCAGGTTCTTGCCGCAATACGCTCCGGGTCGCAAAGCGAGTTCGAGCATTGATTCAGCCGACGCGGGGCAGCGTCTCCGCATTCGACCTTAATTCAAAGGAAAAGCCGTGTTCGAAACCCTCACTGCCGCGCCGCCAGACAAGATCCTCAGCCTCTCGGCTCTGTACAGAAATGACGCACGGCCGACGAAAATGGATCTCGGCGTCGGCGTCTACAAGGATTCGCAGGGTGCGACCGTCATCATGCGGGCCGTGCGTGACGCTGAGAAGCGCCTCTATGAAAGCCAGACGAGCAAGACCTATGTCGGCATGGCAGGCGATGAGGGTTTCAACAAGGCCATGCTGAAGCTGGTCTTTGGCGAGAAGGCCGATCTCTCGCGCATGTTCGCCTGCCAGACAGCGGGCGGCTCGGGCGCACTCCGCACGATCGCCGACCTATTGGTAAAGGCCCGGCCGGACGCCACCGTCTGGCTCTCCGACCCGACCTGGGTGAATCATGTACCGATCCTGAAGGCTGCAGGCCTCAATATCGCGACCTATCCCTATTTCGATCCCGCCAGCGGCACGGTGAAGGCCGAGGCCATGCTCAAGGGATTGAAGCAGGCAAAGGCCGGCGACATCATTCTGGTGCATGGCTGCTGCCACAACCCGACCGGCGCCAATCTGACGATCGAGCAATGGGGTCTAGTCGCGGATCTTCTCGTCGAAGGCGACCTTTTTCCCTTCATCGATCTTGCCTATCAAGGCTTCGGCGACGGTTTGGAGGCAGATGCCGCCGCCGTTCGCCTGCTCGCAAGCAAGGTGCCGGAAATGGCTGTCGCCACCTCCTGCTCGAAGAACTTTTCGGTCTACCGCGACCGCGTCGGCGCCGTCATCCTGATGGGCAGGGACGCAGAAAGTGTAAAGATCGCTGGCAGTCAGGCGCTCGCCACCACTCGCGTGCTGTATTCCATGCCGCCGGACCATGCCGCCGCCGCCGTCCGCCTTATCCTCGAGGACGATGCACTGCGCGCCGACTGGAAGTCCGAACTAGAAGCTATGCGGCTTCGTATGCTCAACCTGCGAAAGGGCTTTGCCGAAGCGCTCCGTCGCCAGTCCAACACCTCGCGCTTCGACTTTATTGCCGACCACCGGGGTATGTTCTCGCGGCTCGGCCTGACCGAAGCGCAGGTCGACCGCCTGCGAGATGAGTTCGGCATCTATATGGTTGGTGATTCCCGCTTCAATGTCGCGGGCCTCAGGGAAGACCGGCTCGACGACCTCGCCAAGGCTGTTGTTTCGGTGCTCTGAGCCCAAGGACCTGCCAGTTCAGTGGGCGAAGCTGTGGGCGTCTTCTGCTAACTTGAACGGGTCAATCTGCACATTGAAGCGTCAACGCCATTCGCTATCGCAGAACGCGTTCTGAAACGGTGCGACACGGCCGTGATGCCTGGATGAACGGCAAGCCACGCTTCCGCCGTTGCCATCTCGCGGTCGGGCAACAACCCCACGATGCTCCGCCTCTCTAGATCACAGACTATGCTGCCGTAGCGGCAGCTGCGACGCCAGGCCCAGTCACAGATGCCAATGACATTCAGCGTTTCCGTTGGAGCGCGCGTGCGCCGACGGACGACGCGGAGCAACCCTTGAAGCGCAGTTTGGAGCACCCCTGCACCTTGCAACAACAAGGGTGTTTCACTGAGCGAAAAGGACGAACGTCACCCCAAAGGTATTTCGAAAATTAGAGAAGATCTGGGTGACCTGGCTGGAGGCTAGGGCGCGAGCGATTTCCAGCGTTCTGAGGCTTGCAATCCGCCAATCTTCGGGACGCGCTGGCGTCTTGCCGGGTTCCGGATTTCGTCGGGGGGCACCTGGAAATAACGATCACTTTCTCAACCGAGATCGGCCAGCTCGTACCCTTCGATATCTTCATCCCGGAAATCATCTAGGGATGATGGGATTCCCTCATTTCCCTCAACATTCTTTCAAGAATGCAAGTGAGCTCCTCGCCAGAATGATGGATTGCTGCGGAATTTCGCGTAGAGATTCGTGAAGCGGTCAATTTCGCTCCACCGGAAAAACGGAACTCAGGAGGAGATAGCGAATGCCATCCACGCGCTTTGCGCTCACTTGAAGGATTCGGCCAGCGCGGTGAAACCGAAAAGGCTCAACTGAAGCGCTGAGCCACACGAGTCCGGCGCTTATGGGGCGTTGGCGGCCGCGTCGGCGCTTTGAAACTGTGTGTCAGAGCGGTGAGTAACGAGATCGATCGCGAGATAGAATAGGCTTCAGAGCAAATGCCTGGAGTTCCGGCGTGAGGAGGGTGCAGCCGGGCACCGCTTTGTGGAGGAAGTAAAATGAAAAAGTTTATCCTGGGCACTGCGATGGCGCTCGTCATGTCGACGGCGGCTCACGCGGAAACTGTCGGCGTCTCGATGGCGAAATTCGACGACAATTTCCTGACGGTTCTGCGCAACGGCATGACCGATTATGCAAAGACACTCAGCGGTGTGACGCTGCAGGTCGAAGACGCACAGAACGACGTTTCCAAGCAGCAGAGCCAGATCCAGAATTTCATCGCCTCCAAGGTCGATGCAATCATCGTCAACCCTGTCGATACCGATGCAACCACGGCAATGTCGAAGCTCGCGGCCGATGCCGGCATTCCGCTGGTTTACGTCAACCGTCAGCCGGTCAACGTCGACACGCTGCCGGACAAGCAGGCCTTCGTCGCTTCCAACGAGCAGGAATCCGGCACGCTGGAAACCAAGGAAATCTGCCGCATTCTCGGCGGCAAGGGCAAGGCCGTCGTGATCATGGGAGAGCTCTCCAACCAGGCTGCGCGCATGCGGACCCAGGACGTTCACGACGTCATCAAGACGGATGAATGCAAGGGCCTGGAGATCGTCGAAGAGCAGACGGCGAACTGGGACCGCACCCAGGGCGCCGACCTGATGACCAACTGGCTCTCCAGCGGCATCGAATTCGACGCCGTGATTTCCAACAACGACGAAATGGCGATTGGCGCCATCCAGGCGCTGAAGGCAGCCGGCAAGGATATGACCAAGGTTGTCGTCGGCGGTGTCGACGCCACGCAGGACGCGCTTGCCGCCATGCAGGCGGGTGATCTCGACGTCACGGTGTTCCAGGATGCCGCCGGCCAGGGCAAGGGCTCGCTCGATGCAGCGCTCAAGCTCGCCAAGGGCGAAAAGATCGACAAGAAGGTCTACATTCCCTTCCAGCTCGTGACGCCTGCCAACGTCAAGGACTTCGTCACCAAGAACTGAGGCGATGAGCAAAAGGTGCGGGCTTTGCCCGCACCTCACAGCATCAGTATGCGGTGCAGGCGACAGCCGACGTTCTCGGCGGCTACCGAGACGGCTAGACCCGACAAAACCGCGCGGCGTTGTCGTGGAGCTGCAGGCAGTTTACATCTGTTGCCAGCGCCCCCCGTCTATTCCGCTAGGGTCCAGTCGGCCGAAGGCATGGGTCAGCTCAGACAGGCAGACCGCCGAATGGTGACATAGGCGATACGTGATCAGCCTATCGACCTCCACCGGCGAGCGCCCTTGAAGCACATCCAGGTAGACGCTCGTATCCAGGAACAGAGGCCCTCCGATTGCCGGTTCGTCGGCAGCCCAAGGACGATCTTCGTCGGGGCCTGCGCTCGAGCGTCCCGACGTGCTTCTGGGGCTTTAGTGATCGCGGGATTTCAGAGAGTTCAAATCCCAAGATCGATATCCGTCGGGATGCGGCCCTTGCGGCCCACCAGACGTGCGCCAAAGTCGTCTTCGAGAGCCAGCCGTGAAAGCGCCAATTCCAGCAACTCAGTGTCAGATGTAACATGGGCACGCTTCTTGGCTGCCTCGATCAACTCCGACGGCACTCGCCCCGACAAGCGGGTATTCTTCGCCGTACCAAGGAGACCGACGGCCTTCGCTTGCTCAAGTACGAGCCTATTGCGAGTCAACGCGACTTCCGCTTCGCTTTCCGCAACAGTTCGTGGTTGGGTAGCCATAAGAATCTCCCGTGTTGAGCAGAATATAGATTGTGTTGAACAGGAAGGCGAAGTTCAATAGCAGTAGGGGTTGCGATCCAGGAGTTCGCGGCAATCCACCATGGGAATGACGACGGGGAGCGGGCACCGGACGGGTGGAGACCGACAACGATACCCGAAGGCTCTATTTTCCTGCTCTTTCCCGGTGCCCGGCACCGGTATGCCCCGCATCGCCGTACCGGATGGGTCGAGCACTGGATCGAATGCCGGGGAGGCGCCTTCAATTTCGCGTGCGACGCCGGCTCGGCGCAACCGGAACAACCAAGCAGCTCCGAGATTTCAGATTTGTTCACTTCGATCCACGCGTTGGCGCAGCCCGATACCGCGCGCAATCAGCCGCGCATCTCAACCCTTGGATTTCAGTTGGCTTTTCACTCGATTACTGACCAAAAATTATATTAAAATATTGGTCAGAAAGCGCCTGCTATCCCGAGACTCAAGCTTGAGACTATTCTTCTAGCAGGCCGTCGAAGACCTCGAGCATGGCATCGCTGATGGCCTTGCCAAGTGCGGCGGCAGTCTCCGCCAGCGCTTCCTCATTCATATCACGAGCAGCCATCGCGAAGGCCGCACCTTCGGCCGCAACGATTGCTTGCGCGCGTTGGATTGCCCAGAGCGCCAAGTCACTGCGGTTGCTGATCTCCACGGTCTCCATGTTTTCTCCTGATCTGTACGAGCGATCCCTTATAGCGGATCTGTCGGACGATGTAGTCTGAAGAGTCGTTTTAAGAATGAACCCGAGGTAGCGAAAGACAGCAGTTCGATCTGTTTGTTTCGCCTGAGGCGGCATCTACGATACCTCTCGTCGGCCGCATGCAAGGGGCGTCCGCTCCTTCATCACGTCAGATCTGTACTCCGTCGCACAAACTGATAGAAAGAGCGCCCGCGGAAATCGAGAAATCGTCCGCTGCCGGACGCGGTCGGCAGCGGTGGAACTAGAAAACGGTTTGCACGTTTTCCGGCCGCCAAAAGGAGCCTCAACGACATGAACATGGCCTCGAAGATTGCGAAATCCCCTGTTGTCCCGTCCATCGGCGCCCTGCTTGCAGAGGCTCGCCAGGCTCGCGGCTATTCGCTGGACGACGTCGCAGAAACTACTGGTCTGACTGTTGCGGAGGTGACAGCTCTGGAGAACGACGCGGATTTCGACGCGTCGAGGATCCGAAGAACCGCAGCCGCTCTAGGGGTTTTAGACAAGATTTGAGACGCGCGACGCGCTGACATCGTTACACAGCTACTTCAAGGAGAGTGCCTGCCGCAGCTCATTGAGTAGAGGTCGCGCTTCAATGGGAAGCCGTCCAATGCTGGTACAGCTTATAGGGACAATTAAGCGCCTGACTCAGCCCGGCTGGGACGAGTCGGCTGGCCCAAATCAATTTGCCGAGCGCCTGAAGTCATTCGTCGCAACCTTGCTTTTTAGAGACGCTCGCGCGTCACCTTGCCGAGCGCAGTTTACCGGGTCATTGAGCACTAAACCGGGAGTGCGCTGGTCCTGTTCGATGGACGCGGGCAGCGGTTTGATCTTTGACGGGTCAGAAGTTCATATCGTCTCAAGAGCCCCATCGTCGCCTTGGGCAAATAAGATTTGGATGACGAACCTTATCGCTTGAAGACGACGATTTTCTCCGCCGTCATCTCCCGCGCCGATATCGCTACCGTTGCCGACCAAAGAATCTTTTTGGGATGATGTCGGTTCCTCGATAACTCGTCCGTCTTTCAATCATGACGACTGCTAGACCCCTCACACCAAATCATGAAAGGGACTGAAATGGCCAAGAACACGATCTGCCTTTGGTTCGAGAAAGATGCCGAGGAAGCTGCAAACTTTTATGCGCAGACTTTCCCTGATAGCGCTGTCGGAGCCATTATTCGAGCACCCGGCGATTATCCGGATGGAAAAGTCGGCAACGTTTTGGTTGTCGAATTTACGGTTGCCGGTGTCTCTTGCGTCGGATTGAACGGCGGCTCAACCTTCAAACACAGTGAAGCATTCTCATTCCAGATTTCGACAGAAAACCAGGAGGAAACCGACCGATATTGGAACGCCATCGTTGGAAATGGCGGACGGGAAAGCGAATGCGGGTGGTGCAAGGACCGTTGGGGAATCTCGTGGCAGATCACGCCGCGCGTTTTGATGGATGCCATGAGAACTGGTGGGATTGAAGCAAAAAGAGCCTTCGACGCGATGATGAAGATGCAGAAGATCGACGTCGCGGCAATTGAAGCGGCCGTTCGAGGATAGCGTCGTCGGCAACTTGGCCGCCCACTCTACCGCCAACGTTTCAAGGCGCAATAGCCAGTGTCGGCAACCCGTCTGCCAACCAACGAGGACATTGAAGCAAAGGCGAGTAAACAGCTCTCTCAATGTTTCAGGAACGGAGGTAAAACGCGTACGCTTTCAGCCAGATCCTGATAGCTTGCATATCGCGCGTGCATTTCGTCGAGCTCGAGCATGGTCAAGGCGGATACCATCGACCGGCGATACCAAGCGTTGCCAGCGCGAATGCGGTCAAAGCGCTGGACAAGCAATACGTCCTTCCCCGACGCTCGGACGATCTTTACAGGCGATACATTCAGACCTGAAAGCGCGGCCAGGCGCATGGCAATGTATTCGCCCTTCACCACGCTATACGTGTCAGAGCTGCTCGAGAATTTTGCGATGAATTTGCGCGCCTTCGCGTAGTGCTGAACGAGCACGCGGCTGGGGCGTGCCCGTGCCTGGGAGCAACGACGTTATCTATGTCTGGTTCGATGCTCTGGCGAACTATCTCAGAAGGCTCGATTACGGTTCCGACGAAACCCTGTTCTGGCGAAACTGGGCACAGCAAGGCGAGCCCTCCCACTTTGTCGGCAAGGAAATTTCCAAGTTTCACGCGATTTAATGGCCAGCGATACTCCTGTCTGCCGAAGTGCTGCTCCCGTCATCGATCTTCGTTCATGGCTACCTAACGGTAGACGGCGAAAGATCGGAAAATCGGCGGGCAACGGCATCGATGGGCCTCGTGGAGTACTATCAGACCAAGGACGCACTGCACTATTACCTGCTTCGCAATATGGGCCTGAACAATCGCGCTGAGAATTCTCATGTGCCACCTCGAAAACGAGAACGGATGATGCATGGATTTCGATCTGCCGGCGGCTTTCAACGTTTCATCTCGGTCTTTTCAGCAACCAGAACTATTTCGTCCCGTCTCACCAGAAACGCTCAGCCCTTGGCACCCATAGTCATCGCATCAGCGCATTGGAAAGTCGTGACCGGCGCAACTGCGTCGGCGATTAAGCGAACAACGTGACATAGCCCTTCGAACACAGGCGCCGTCCCTGGCTAGCTTGTCGGGCAGATAGCCGTCATTGACAGCCGTACGACGAGATCACGGCTCGCCGAGGTTGGCTCAGTCAACATTATAAGCCTTCAGACTGTTCCAGCAGGTGTCCCGCCGGCCGCAATGATCGCCTCCGGCGTGTCGACGTCGATCTGCGCTGCATCACCAATCTCGACGTCTGTCACCGCCAGCCCGGAGGTTTCGATCAGATGGCGGGCGCCCACATCTCCCTCCAGGCGGAGAACGGCATCGTTCAGCGACCGCGGCAGGATGACCGGATTTCCGCGCTTGCCTTGCGACACGGCGCGAACAATAGATGCGCCATTGGCGTCTCGAAACGCGGTGATCATTCTGTTCAAATCGTCTGTGGTCACGCCCGGCATGTCAGCGAGCATGACGAGAACGCCCTCCGTGTCGTCGGCCGCGGCAGCGGCAAAGCCCGTCGTAAGCGAACTTGCCATGCCCGCCGGGTAGGCCGGATTTGCGATGATCGTCACCGGGAGATCGACCAGGACCTTGCGGATGTCATCTTGACGATGGCCGACGACAACCGTGACCGATGCGGCATCGCTACCCATCGCGATCAGGGCTGACCGGCGAACAAGCGGCATGCCGTCAAAAGCAGCCAGCAGCTTGTGACCACCATTCGGGCCCATGCGCGTTGCCATTCCTGCCGCCAGCAGGACGATTGCGACCTTTGGCTGCAATGACGTCTCCTTCAAGGTCTCACGCGGCATCGACCCTGTCTGGATTTCCATTAGCAGTCCACCCACGCCCATGCGACCAATATCGTACCCGTTGGGATGTTCCCCTGCTAGAATCCGCTCCGGCAGTCGATCGAAGCCATTCCGTTTTGGGCCGCGGGCGTAACCCCGGATCCCCGACGGCATAACAGGTACCGATCTCGCCGAAAAACCATGAGGTTTCCCGGATCCATCGGGATGTCGACGCGCAGGACTGCGGGAATGAAATCGCCATGCACCGACGACGATGATCAGTCGCGGGCTTCATCGGCAATGGGCGGCGGCATCTCTCCGAATGGTATCGCCGATGCGGGCTGCCGTCACCTTGACGAAGGCCTGCCCGCTCCAGCTACACAAGGTCGCCTTGGCATAGTACATGCCGCTTCGAACGGGCTTCTTCCGTAGGTCGTAGCGCATGAGGCGACCAGCCAGCGTCGTCGGCAAGAACTGAGGGCGTTTCATTGCGGCCCATCCCAGGAGAGCGAAGGGCGGCGCGAGTGAAGCGCCTGGATGACCTGAGCCAATATGGCCACGGCGATCTCGGCGGGGTTGGACGCACCTATATCAAGCCCGATCGGAGCGTGGATGGTTGAAAGTGCATCGGCGCCAAAGCCGTCCGCGGCAAGGCGTTCGGTCCGCGCGGCGTGGGTCTTTTGACTGCCGAGTGCGCCAATGTAGAAGCAGCCGGTGCGCAATGCCGCGGCCAGGGGAAAATCATCGATCTTCGGATCGTGGGTGAGCGCGACCAAGGCGGTGTAACGGTCGAGCGGATCGGCCGTAAGCGCATCGGCAGGCCAATCGGCGGACAGCAGCACGTCAGGAAAGCGATCCCGCGTCGCAAAGGCCGTGCGAGGGTCTATGACCCGCACATCGAAGCCAGCGAGCCTTGCCATCTGCGTCAGACATTGGCTGATATGGACGGCGCCGATGATGGCAATACGCGGGGCGGGCATGTAAACGTTGACGAAGCCGCTTGCGGAAGCGCTGTCGAAGGCTATAGAGCGGCCGGACCGAAAGGCACGTTCGACGAGTGCGACAAACGGTTCCTCGATCGGGTCACCTTCCAGGATGACATGCTCCTCGTCGGCATGATGATCGGTCAGAAGCACTGCGGCAACACGTTTTCGACGCGCGGCGTTCAGGCTTTGCAGACTGTTGAGGCGCATCAGCCGATCCTTTCGACATAGACGCGGATGCGCCCGCCGCAGGACAAGCCGACTCGCCAGGCAGTTTCGTCCGCGACACCGAATTCCAGCATCTGCGCCTTGCCGTCGGCAATCACATCGATGGCCGCCGTGATCACCGCAGCTTCGATGCAGCCGCCGGAGACCGAGCCTTCGAAATTGCCATCAGCGTCGACCACCAGATGGCTGCCCGCCAAACACGGCGCCGAACCCCAGGTTTCGATCACGGTCGCAATCGAAACATCACGACCAGCCGCTATCCATTCTTCGGCAGCAAAAAGTGGGTCGGTTGCGTGTATTGCGGTTGTCATTTCGGCCCTCAGGTCAATTGTCGTTTAGCCCTGCAAAGATCTTGGCGATATCCGTCTCTTTGACGCTATCTCCGACATACCAGCTCAAAGTGTCGTAAAATCCGAGAAAGGACCCCTTCGTTTTTGCAAGGAGCGCCGTAGCTTCTGCACTTGAGATCGAAAGCCTGGCGACGAAGAAACTGACAAGAACAGCTTCAGCCCTAGGGTGGGCAAAGACGAGGGCTGTTGGAGAATTGGGCGAAATCAGTGGCAACACGGGAGCGGGCAATTTACATGGCAGAGTAACTGACAAGCGGATATCGCGGGAGGATGCCGCAGCTTCGATCACGAAAGCCTCCGCATCGAGAACCCAGGCGGAGCGTGCCGTATCGAAATAGCGGAAATCGCGCTGCCTCAGCGTCAAGCTCACCGTCTTCGTCTCGCCAGGCTGCAGATGCAGCTTGGCGAAGGACTTGAGCTCGCGGATTGGCCGCTTCAGGCCGGGCGCAAGCGGGCGCACATAAAGCTGGACCACTTCCTTGCCGGCGACCGATCCGCTGTTACGGACAGTAACACGCACCGCGCAACTCGTATCCGCGCCGATCTCGCTCTTGTCGAGCTCCATATTCTCATACGTGAACGAGGTGTAGCTGAGCCCATGCCCGAACGGGAAAGCGGGGACGATTTCTTTTAAATCATAGAACCGATACCCGACGAAAATACCCTCGCTATAGACATGCCGCCCGTGCTCGCCCGGGTAGGTGTGCCAGCCTGGAATATCGTTCACGCGCGCGGGCATGCTGGCAGAGAGTTTACCGCAAGGGTTCTGCTCGCCGAACAGAATACGGGCGATCGCTTCGCCGCCGCCCTGCCCGGCATAGAAGCTGGCAAGCACGGCATCAACATCGTGGAGCCACGGCATCTCGACGGTATCCGGCATCGACAGCACGACGACGATCTTGCGACCGGCTGACGCCAGTGCCTTGATGAGGGCGTCGTGGCTAGCGGCGAGCTTCAGTGTGTCGCGGTCATTGCCTTCGCCGTGGCGGCTCTTCTCGTTTTCCGCGAACACCACAACGACATCGGCGCGTGACGCAGCCTCAACGATCGCCTCGATCGAGGCCAACAGGTCCCCCTGCGCGGCGCAGGAGAAGGGCTGATGCCGCACCGTCAAGGTGTCTCCCGCCCGCTTGGCGATCTGAGCCAAGGGACTGTCGACGCGATAAGGATTGGTGGTGGCCGAGCCGGAGCCCTGGATGACCGGAATGACAGCGCCATCGCCGACGATGAGAAGCTCGCCCAGGCGGCCGGGATCAAGTGGCAGCGCCTTGCCTACGTTGCGCAGCAGCACGATCGATTCCGCCGCGATTTCGCGTGACAGCGCATGGTGCGCGTCGAGATCCGCCGCGGTGCCGCGCTTCTCGTGCATCTTGCACTTGATCACGAACGCCAGAACCCTGGCGCAGGCGGCATCGATCAACTCAGTCGGCACGTCGCCGGCTTCGATCGCGGCGTGAAGGCGCGCCTTGCGCGGCTGGCTTTCCGGCATGTCGAGTTCGGTGCCGGCATTGAGCGCGGCGCCACGATCCTTGATCGCATGCCAGTCGGAGACGACCAGCCCGTCATAACCCCATTCCTCGCGCAGCACGGTACGGAGCAGCCAATGATGCTCGGCTGCCTGGATGCCGTTCAGCGGATTGTAGGCGCTCATCACGGTCCACGGCGCGCTCCTTTCGATTGCCCGCTCGAAGCCCGCCAGATAGATTTCGCGCAGGGCCCGCTCGTCGACATCGGAACTGGTCGTGGTTCGCTCGATTTCCGAATTGTTGCAGGCGAAATGCTTCAGCGAGGCGCCGACGCCATGATCCTGCAGGCCTGAGATGACAGCAGCAGCGAGTTCACCACTGATGACGGGATCCTCGGAATAATATTCGTAGGCCCGCCCAGCCAATGGCGTGCGCCGGATGTTGATGCCGGGGCCAAGTAGCAGATGAACGCCGAAATCCTGGCACTCGGCCGCAAGTGCCGCCCCCATGCGGTAGGCAAGATCGATATCCCAGGAACAGCCAAGCAGATTGCCGTTTGGAAAGCATGTGGCCGGGCGGGTGGCGCCGAACATGCCGCCTGGCCCATCGCCCTGTTGCCCGACGAGATCGAGGAATGCCTGGAGACTGTCTTCGTCGTTGTCGCCGGCATCGATCTGGGTGGTCGAATAGCGCACGCCATACGCACCATCGGTCATGACGACCGAAGGGATGCCGAGCCTTTCGATCGATGCCGTTTTCCACAGCCCGCGTCCGCTCAGTAGAGCGACCTTTTCGCCGACGGTCATTTGGCCAACGAGCGATGGGATTTCGTCTTCGCTGAGCTGGAACATGGGTAGTCTCCGAGGTTACGGCAGGCGTCGGCTCAGCAGATTTTCTGAAGGAGTTCCATTAGCATCATGCGCTCGGCAACCGTCAGGTTACTCAGTGTTTCCTGCGAAATCTGCAGTGCGACCGACAGGTTGCGAGCCACCGTCGCCTCGCCGTCCGGCGTCAGCGTCAGCACCAGCCGCCGTGCGTCGGTTGCGTCGGGTGCTGTGTGAACCAGCCCGCGCTTCACCAGTCGATCGACGACCCCCTTGATTGTCGCCATGTCCATGGCGGTTTCGCGGCCGAGATTGCCCTGCGAACAGGGCTGCAGTTCGTTGAGCTTGACCAGCGCTGCCCATTGGGTCGTGGTCAGTTTCTCCGCCATCAGGCTCGCAAAGATCGCCACGTGCCGCTGGTTTGCCTGCCGCAGATAGAAGCCGATCTGTTCGCCAAGCGCATACTCGGCCTGCTGGCCTTGAACCTTAGGCACTGCCGCCTTCCTGCGGCCGCCTTTGTCTTTGAAGGGAACATCCATCGGATCTCTCAAATCTGCCTGTTCGTCGTGATTGGCAATCGCATTGTCGAACTCAGTCTCGCCATAAATCCAGGATGGCTTCTGTCGATAAGATTTCGATCTGCTCCGAAAGCCTCGGCACCAAGATCTCGGTTACCATGGCGTGCGCTTTCATGTCACCGCTTCCCAGCGCATCCTCGGCCAGGATGACCCGGTAGCCGGCGTCCACCGCATCGAGAACGCTCGCGTAGACGCAGACGTCTGTCTCGACGCCTGAGAAAATCAGAGTGTCCGTTCCCGAGTTCTGCAAGCGGCCGGCGAAACCAGGCGAACCGAAGACGGAATAGGTTTCTTTGTCGACGATGGAGCCAGGACCGGCGATCGCCGCCAGCGGCGCGACCAGATCCAGCACGGTCGCGTCGAGCTCATCCAGCGTCACCGATGACCAGCGGCGATAGTAGTTCTTCCAGCGGCCTTTTGCATCTTCCGCGTTCTGCGGAACCACAAATCGGACAAAGATCGTGTCGAACGGGCGCGCTTGGCTGAGCGCCAGCACGTTCGGAAGAATATCGGTGATTGCTGGTGTATGCCACGCCGTTTCCTCGGCAAACAGACGTTGCATGTCGATGACGACATGCAACGTATTCTTGGAGAGCGGCGCGGTTGCCATGATCAGTCGGCCACCGAGACGGTGTGTTCCGGGGCCCAGCTCAGGGTGATGCTGTCTCCATCGCTCAGAATCTTCCCATCGCGGTTCTGCGCAAACAGCTTCAGCGGCAGGCCATCGGCAGTCTCTAGCAGATAGGAAAGCACGGGACCTGCATAGATGACCGTGGTGATGCGTGCCGTTAGGCTATTGCCGTCCGTCGGACCAGATACGATCGACATCTTTTCCGGACGAACCGCAAGCGTAATTTTGGATCCGCTTGATGGCAACGTCCCGGTTGTCCGGACGACCGTCCCATCGGCCAGACGCACGGCTCCATTATCCACCGTCCCGGTGAGGAAGTTGGAATCGCCGAGGAATTCCGCTGCAAAGCGCGTCAGTGGCCGTTCGTAGACGGTTTCCGGCTCGCCGATCTGGACGATGCGGCCCTTGTCGAGGATGGCCACCTTGTCGGACAGCGTCAGCGCTTCTTCCTGGTCGTGGGTAACGAAGATCGTCGTCAGGCCGCTTTCACGCTGGATGCGAAGCAGTTCGACCTGCATCTCCTGGCGAAGGCGGCGATCGAGCGCCGACAGCGGCTCGTCGAGAAGAAGTACGCTCGGCTTGATGACGATGGCGCGGGCCAGTGCGACGCGCTGCTGCTGACCCCCGGACAGTTGCTTGGGCGTGCGGTCGCCGAAGCCGGGAAGACGGACCATCTCAAGAGCCCGATCAACTTCCTTGCGCGCGGCGGCGCCCTTGATGCCTCGACGTTCGAGACCGAAGGCGACGTTCTGGGCGATCGTCATGTGCGGGAAAAGTGCGTAGGACTGGAACATCATGCCAATGTTGCGGCCCCAGACAGGGATGTCGGTGACATCGTTGTTGCCGATCCTGACGATACCCTGGTCGGGCTTGATGAAGCCCGCGATGATGCGCAGAAGCGTGGTCTTGCCGGAACCGGATGGGCCGAGAAGGCTGGTGAAGGAGCCTTCGGGAAACTCGGTGGTGATATCCGACAGGACGGGCGTGGTGCCGTAGGTCTTGGCGACGGAATTGACTTTAACGTTTGTCACGAGTGTCTCCAGGCTTGGCGAAACGCGCAAAAATCAGGATGATCGTCATCGAGCCGAGCAGAAGTACGGTCGAGATCGCGTTGATTTCGGGGGTGAAGCCCTTGCGGATCGAGGAGTAGATTTGCACCGGCAGCGTGGTGTAGCCGGGCGTTGCGAGAAAGTAGGAAATCACGAACTGGTCGAGCGAAACCGCGAAGGCAAACAGCGCGGCGCCGAGGATGCTCGGATAGAGCAGCGGCAATGTCACCGAGAAAAAGGCGTGAACCGGTGTGGAGCCGAGGCTCATGGCTGCTTCTTCCAGATCGGCACGAATAGTACGGAAGCCGGTCCCGACCACCAGAACCACATAGGGGATTGCGAGTGCGACGTGGCCGATCAGCAGGGCATGCATGCCACGCCCGATGCCGCTCCAGTAAAAAAAGATCAGCATCGCCGTGCCGGTAATCAGCCACGGAATGGCAATCGGCGGCAGTAGCATTAGCTGCAGCAGGCTCTTGCCGCGGAATGTCCGTCGCGACAGCGCCACCGAAGCCATCGTCCCAAGCGCCGTCGCCAGCACTGCCGTGATCGTGGCGATGACGATGCTGTTCAGGCCAGCCGTCAGAAGCACGGTGTTGCTCGACAGAGCCTGGTACCATTGCAACGAGAAGCTGAAGGGCAGTTCATAGAGCGGCGATGCGTTGAACCCCATTGCCATCATCACGAGAATGGGCGTGTAGAGGAAGATAAGGATCGCAATGAGATAGATACGGCCAAGCGGTTTCATGATCCTCTCCTCAAGCTACCGTGCCACGGCGCAGAGCGCCGGAGAAGGTTGCGAAAATGGCGAGCACGACGGCCAGAAGCGTAAAGGACAAAGATGCGCCTAGCGGCCAGTTGAAGGCCTGCGTGAACTGGTCTTCGATCACCGTTCCCATGGTGACGCCGACACGTCCGCCCAGGATGCGCGGTTCCATGAACGAGCCGATCACCGGAATGAAGATCAGGACGGAGCCAGAAATCAGGCCGGGTGCGGCGAGCGGCACCAAAATCTTGAACAAAATGGTCCACCAGCGCGCGCCGAGACTCGATGCAGCCTCAATGATCGCGTCATCGATAGCCACAAGCGCGATGTAGCAAGTCAGGATCATGTAGGGCAGATAGCCGTGGACAAGACCGACCACGATGGCATAGCGCGTATAAAGAAAACCGATCGATCCGGCATCGGGCGCGATCATATGCAGGAGATTGTCAAGGAAGCCGTTTTCCCGGAGTACCATCGTCCACGAAAAGACGCGCACAAGACCGTTGGTCCAGAATGGCAGGAGAATGAGGATCAACAACATCTCACGCGTCTTGCCGAAGGTCGAGCGGACCAAAGCCACAGCCGCCAGGAAACCAAGCACTGCGCAGAACAGCGTCGTCCAGAAGCCGATCAGCAGCGACGTGATGCCGATCCCCACCAGATAGGGTTGGTCGATGAACGCGCGGTACTGCTTCAGCGTAAAGACGATCGGGGCCTTGCCCATCGGTGTCGCGGACATGAAGCTGAACACGAGCATGGTCAGCAGCGGCAGGAAAACGGCAAGTGTCAGCCATCCATAGGTCGGCAGCAGCAGTGCCGTCGTCGATATCCATGGGGGGAGCGGACGCCGGCTGCGCGGACCCGAAGGTCCGCGCTCTGACGCTGAAATCACTCGATCATTCTGCATAGAAGGCTTTCACTTCCTGCCAGATATTGTTGAAGGCTTCACGGCGGTCGTCGGGAATGCCCGAGACAAAGGACGTCGTCTTTAAGTACTCGGTCTTGTGCACCAAACGCGTGAGATCGTCGGCCGGGAGTGCCGAAAGGGCTGCCGAATTCGACGAGGCGGGCGCCCCTATCTTGGTTGCCCACTCGACATAAAATGTCGGATCGATCATCCAGTTGATGAAGGCAAGAGCACCTTCTGGATTCGGCGCCGATGACGGAATCCCGAGACCATCGACCCAACCGACGCCGCCTTCCTTAGGCACTACGAACTGAACCGGAAGTTTGGAAACGCGCTTGGAGCGTACTGAACCGCCCGACCAGAACAGCGACAGGTCGAATTCCTTGGCGGCGAACGACTTGTTCCACTGGTCTTCCGTCGACCACAGCAACTTGACGTTCGGCTTGATGGACTTCAGCGCGGCCGTGACAGCAGCCAGATCCTTGGGATCGTTGATGTCCTGCCCGCTCATCAGCGCGCCGACACCGACATTGATGATGGCGTCGTCGTCCATGGCAACACGACCCTTATAGGCCGGGTCTGCGAGGACCGCATAACTGTCGGGAACGGTCATGCCTTCACGGATGGCAAGCGAGGTCATGCCCCAGACCCAAGGAACGGCATAGCCCTTGCCGTCCTTGCTGAAGTTCGGGTTGGCGCGGAGGGTCTCATCGACCGTTGAGGCGTTTGGAACCTTGCTGAAATCGATCGGCTGCAGCAGGTCTTCGGCAACCGCCTGGGCGCAACGCGCAGCGTTGAGGATAACGAGATCATAAGTCCCCGGATTGGTGCGCAGCTTGGTGAGCATTTCCGATTCCGAGCTATAGTAGTCGTGAACGACCGTGATGCCGGTCTTTGCCGCGAAAGCCTCGACAGACCATTTTTCGTCCGTTCCGTAGCCTTGCCAGTTCAGGACCGTGATGGTGCCCGCCGAAAAAGCCTTGCGCGGAAGGCTAGAGAAGCTGACGCCAGCGACAAGCGCCGCGGACATTAATTTCATCGTGTTGCGTCTGGTGAGTTCAGTCATTGTGGCACCCCTCTTGAACATACACAGTTATGGACGATCGTGACCGCGGTCAGCGACCTCAACGGATCGGCAAGGCCGAAAACAGAAGACATGCCAAATGCACATCAACTAATTTGTGTACCAACTATAACCAGAGGAGAGCGAAGGCTCGAGGCGCATGATTTCCAGGCGAGCAAAAGCCTGCGCCGCAAAGAGCGGAACATGACTTCATAACCGAGATATCGGTGCCGTACTTCGATAATGACCCACCTAAATCATTCGATTGTCGGTGGACCTTTAGTTCAAACCCTCTGATCTTTGAAATCAGTCTTTTTATTTTTTTATTTGCATACAAACTATTAATGACGAATTGACAGGTGTCAAGCGCTACCTTGCGTCTGCAGCGGAAAAATAGATGTCGAGTCGGCGGTCCTGCGCGCTTTCAGCAATCGTGAGGCGTATGCCTTCTGCGCTTGCAACATAGCCGATCCCCCGCCCATCAAGACGAACAGCAAGGACATCGCCGATATCCAACCGAGGCAGATCGATGTAGCCAGCTGCGGCAACAGGCGCGATGGTGCAGGCCAGTCGTCCATCGCTCATGACGATGCGCGACAGCGTCGTTTGCAGGTCCGTCCGCAACATCACGCGGCCATTGAGCGTCATCGACAAAGCAGCGGCCTCGACCTGCAGATGCAAAGTCCCCGATGGCGACAACATTGGCCCGAGCGCCAGGTCGCGGCCGGTGTTGCGCACTGTCCAGCCCGTCCACGGATCAAATTCGACGATTTCGCCGGTTGCCATCAATGGCAGCATGGCGGCCCAGATGTAGAACGGGTCGGTGTCACCCTGGTCCAGTGCCTCGCCGGTCACGGCATTGTAGTTTTCGGAGGCGATGCGATCCTCGCGCCAGTTCTTCATGAACAGGTCGTAGCTCTGGCCGGCGAGCTTGCTCGCTTCGGCCGTGAAGCCGTAGCGACGCAGGCCGAGCCAGACCATGTAGTTGACATTCGGCCAGATGCGGCCGCGCCAGTAGACGTTGTCGGCGAAGGCCGGATCGTCACGCGTCGCGTTCGGCAGCACGAAGTCCCCGCCGAAAGTGGTCTCGTCGCTCAGATGTTTAAGCAGACGCGCCGCCTGAGCCGGCGTCGCGGCGCCGCAAAGCAGCGGATAGAAGCTGGTCGGAGACAGCGATCGGACAAAACCACCGCGCCGCTGTCGATTGGCAAAGATGCCGCGGCTTTCATCCCAGAGCGTTTCCGAGATCAGCGTCCGGTGGCGTTCGGCCAAAGCGGCGAATTGGCGGGCATCGTCATGCTTGCCGAGCACGACGGCCATTTTTGAGAGCATTTCGGCATCGAGAGCGGCCGCGCAGTTGAGGCCGAGGTCGAAGGTCGAGAGCGTCCGGGTGACGGGATCGTAGATCGCTTCGTCATGCGTCGCGGAGTTGTCCATGCCGGTCTCGTTGCGCGCGCCGAAGGCAGTGCCCTTGTACAGGCCCTCACCTACATCAGAGGTGCCGCAGGACAGCAGGCCGAAACCGTCGGGATCGCGATTCTCCTGCCACCAGCGCCGATTGCGCACCAGCGCGTCGTAGCTTGCCTGGATCATCGACCGTTCGCCGGTCCGCTGGTAGAGCTGCCAGACGACGAGCGCGCCGAACGGCAGCTGGGTGCGATCGACCCAGGCATCGTTGGAGGTGACGATGCAGGCGATATTGCCCTGCGGCGTTGCGCCGGCCATGGCGGTCGCCATGTTTTCGCGCGCCAGATCGGCGTCGAACACGCCGGCGAGAAGGGCCGCGAAAATCTGGTCGTTGAACCAGACGGCAAATTTCCCGAGATTCCAAATCCGCGTCACCGCCGTATAGGGCCGCGCGTTGGTCTCGTCCCAGATGGTGTTCCAGGCGACCACGTCGCGCATTGCGTCGAGGGCGCCCTCGAACAGGCCGGTCTGCGCCACGGCGAGCTCAGCCGGCGCGCCGGCCGCAAGGCAGGCCTTCGCCTTTGCGATCGCGAGCTCGGCGCTGTCGGCGACGCCCGCCGCATAGGCGCCCTGGCGCATCATCTCAAGATTGAAGCGCAGGGCGATCACCGGCGCTTCGTTTTTGCGCGTGGCGGTGTAGAAATAGCCGTTCTCCTCGAAGTCCGCCCGCAGCGCGTCGATCGTGTCGTGGCCGGTGACGTGCACCGGCGCCTCGGCGGTCGCGACCGCCACGAATCGCGTGCCAACCTTCAGCAGCGTAATGTTGCGTGCCGCATCATGGACCGCCACCTCACCGCCATCGGAGGAGATCGCCAGCGTCACCCAAAATCGCAGCCCCCATTCGGCCGACACCTTGCCGGTCCACCTGCCGCGTACGGCGAAGGGGTCGGTCTTGGTCGTCGAAAACGAGACCGTCGTACCGCTGAGGTCTGTCTCCAGCTCGATCAACGAGCCGTCAATGGTGTGACGGCCGAGGCGAACGGCGTCGCGCCGCGGCTCTATCGCGGAGGTCGTCCTGCTACGCGTTGAATACAGAACCGGCGTGATCCGCACGCCGAGCGGCAGGAAGACCATTTCGGCCGGCCGGCTTGACCAGCTGTTCCAGGCACGCATCAGGGGGATTGTCGAATGTTGTAGCATGGCTCTGTAACTTCCGGTCAGTGTGTCAGCGGAATAAGTTTCGGTACTGCGGACAGGCCGCTCTTGTCGGCCGTATCGCCGAGATAAGGCGTGTTGGCGTAATATCGGTTTGCCGCCGTGTTGGCGACGCGCAACTCGAGCGAATGGACGCCAGGACGCAACCGGCCGAGCGCAAAACGATAGGGCCGCCAGCCCCGCCGATCGATCTGCCGGCCGTCCAGGCTGGCGGCGACCACGGTCGCGACGTCAGGCAACTCGAGAAACCAGTCGGCCTCGTCGCCGATCTCCAGCGCCAGCCGGTAGATCCCGGTGCCGGACAAATCGGCAAATCCCTGCGTCTCCCATCCGGTCTCAACCGAAATCGGCACGAATGCCGCATTGGCCGCCGGCGCAAAACTCCAACCATCGACAAGTGAGACGGCGCGCGCGGGGTCAAGCGCTGGCTGGTTCGAGAGATGGCCATCGCCTGCGCCCCCATGCGTTGTCTGACGCAGGCGGAGGCAGCGCGCTTCCTGCGCTTCGAGCGTGACGGTCAATTGACTGAAGGCAGCGGCCTCCTCGATCTTGCCTGTCGTGGCGGACCAGACTTCGCAGTCGAAACCGTCATTGAAGAAAATCTCACTTTCCAGCGCGGCTTCACCATCGTTGAAGAGAACGATCCGCCACCAGCCATTGTCCTCGTATCCGGCCCATTGCCAGAGCCGGTCCGCGGGATGGCCGGTGATGACAGGACCGGACGGCGGAAGCCCTGCCAGCAGCGCGTCGATATCGCTGCCGCCGGGCATCCGATCGATATGCGTCGACGCCACCGCAGCCATCGGATCGGTGGCATCGCAAACGGTCGACAGGCGATCTCCGGAGGACCAGACGACACCGCCAGCGGCGCGGAAGGTCTCCAGTGCCCGCACCGTTTTTTTCGTCTCCAGCACGGTCACCGATGGCAGGATCAGGGCATCGAAGACAAGCCCCGAGACCAGCATCTGGCCGTCCTCGATCCTCGCCTTGGCCAGATCGGCCTCGCTGACGAACATGAAGTCGCAGCGCTTGGCCAGAAGCCCTTCGCACCATGCACCGATGTGGGTGGCATGGCCGTGGCGTGGGCCTTCTGCGAAGGCGGTATGAAGTGGATAGAGGATTGCGACCGGGGTGCGGGGTGTGGCCGGCTCGATGAAGGCTGAGATACGCGCGGTCTCCTGCGAAAACAGGTCATGATAGCCCCACCAGGGCTCAAAGTTGATGCCCGGCGCGAAATCGAAACGCGGATTGGTAAAGGGCGTCGGATCGTTGTCGCGCCCATCCGTCTGGTAGACGCCGTGCCATAGAAACTGGCGAGTGCCGAGGCAATAAAGCCGGATTGCCTGCGCCCGCATCGTCTCCAGCGTCAGTTCCCATTGCCCGGCGGCGCGCACCGGCGTTCGCTCGGCACTGGCATAGGTTTCGACGACACAGCGGCTGCGGCCATTCGAGCGGGCAACGGAATCGCCGAGCTTGGGCGCCAGCTGTGCGACGAAATTGTTGGAGTCGACCGTCGTCTCATGCCTGTAGGCATCGATGCCGAAGAAATCCACGGCAAGCGCGACCCTGGGGTCAATGCTGGTGAAGCCCCCGTTCAAGGCCCACGAACTGATATGCGGCAGGATTTCGTGCCCCGTGAGTGCGATGCCCTTGCGTTCGGCCCATCGACGCAGCGTGCCCGAGAAGGCATCGTTCATCAGGGCTGAATAAGCGGCATAAAATTGCGCGCGCAGCCGCAAGGTGTCAGGCCCGACATTGCGCAGCAGCGCCAGCAGCGTCTTGGCGAACGGCTGGCCCGTGTTTTGCAAAACGGCATCCGGCAGCGTCGAAGCAAATAGCAGACTGTTGCCAAGACTGCCCGAAATCTGATCCCATTTGTAAAAGCCGGCCGCCGGCTGGTCATAGAAGACCAAACCGACGGGATCAGGCACGAGATCACCAAGCGCTTCGACGAGCGGATCGAGCCCGACGTCGATAAACCGCTCCGCGGCTTCCGGCAGGAGGTAGTTGATCAGCCGGGACGTCGTGGAGCGCGCGCTGATGAATACCGTTATCGTCTGGCCGTCTTTAATCTCCCCGTCGAATGCGTAGGTGCAGGAAACACCGTCGCTTCTAACGACTGATGTCTGCGTGGTCACATCGACAATCTCGTCCAGACTGCCAACCTCGCCGGAGGAATGCAGCAGGGCCGACGCGACCATCCATTCGCACCACTCGACCCGACCGCCTTCATATTGCCACTCGAAAATGTCCGATCCCATCTTCCGAGTGAAAGGCGGATGAATGCCACTGATCTCACCCCGCGGATCTCCTGAGGACATCCAGAAAAGATGGCGCTCGCGCAGGTCGTCGCGGTCCACGACTGTCCGGCCGCCGGCGTGCCCGCTGATCCAGTTATAGTCGTCGTAGATCCCGAGCTTCACCCCCAGCTCGGCGGCGATGCCGGCCGCGGCGCGATAGGCGACGAGGTAGGCCGGCGACAGGTAGTCGTCGCGCGACATCGCAAGCCGAGCCTGGATCAGGATCGTGCCGATCCCCTTCTGTTTGAAATCGGCAAGCTGCGCGTGGCAGACCTCCTCTGTCGGGATCGAATGCCAGAACCAGTAGGCCGACGGCCGGAACGCTGTTGTCGGGTTCTCGAATAAGTCGCGGCGATCGATGTCCTGCCCGGTTCGGATCTGCTCCAATCGTCTGCTCCCTAGTGGGTTGCCGCCGTCACGCGTTGCATGGCGTTGGTCGTTTCCGTCCAGGCCGGCTTGTCGGGCGCGAAACGCGCTCTCAGATAGTCGGCAAGATCCTTGATCTGGCTTTCGTTCAGCGTCTGGCGAAAGGCCGGCATCGACATTACTTCCGGGGCCTCACGGCCGGTGGTCTGCGCCAGAATCGCCGGCGCCTCGACACCGTTCAGGATCGCCTGGATGAGATTGTCCGGCGTCGCCGCATGCAGGTTGCTGTTGAGCGCCAGCGACGACAGGATCGAGTTTCCGGTGTGGCATGTGGCGCAGGCGCCGTTGAACAGCCGCTCGCCCTTCGGCGAAACCCGAGCGGCGACAGCCTTGGCCGCTTCACTTGCGGCAATGGCGGCCTCGCTTTGTGCGTTGCTATCGGCGGGGGCCTCGTTGAGGCTGGCGAGATATGTTGACATGGCACGGATATCGTTATCCGGCAGCGGCTGCATGACTTCGACGACATGCGCCATCGGGCCGGCGGCACTGCCGTGATCGCGCGAATGTCCGGTGCGCAGATAGTCGTAGAAGGCGTCCGCCGTCCAGCTGACAGGGCCCTTGGCGAAGGCATTGAGAGCCGGCGCCTCCCAGCCATCGGCAAAGCCACCCGAGAGCCGGGCGCTGCCGCTCTTTTCCGCGCCCAGCACATTTCGGTCCGTGTGACAGGCCGAACAGTGACCGAGCGTCTCGACGAGATAGGCGCCCCTGTTCCATTGCGCACCACGGGTCTCGACGTATTTGAACGGCTCAGCTTTCAGAAACAGCGCATTCCAGCCCGCCATCATCGCGCGGATGCTGTAGGGAAATTTGAGCTTTGTCTCCGGCGCCTTTTCGGCGACCGGCGCCTGCGTCATCATGTAGGCGTAGAGTGCCTGAAGATCGGCTTCCTCGGCGCCCGCGAACGAGGTGTAGGGATGGGCGGGATAGAGGTGATGGCCGTCGCGGCTGACGCCCTCTCGCATGGCCCGTTCGAAGGCTGGATACGACCACGCGCCGATGCCGCTTTCAGTGTCCGGGGTGATGTTCGTGGCATAGACGGCGCCGAACGGCGTGTCGAAGCGCCGGCCGCCGGCAAAGCGTGTGCCGTCATCACCGACATGGCAGACATTGCAGGCGCCGGCCGCGGCCGCAAGCCTGCCGCGTTCGATGGTGGCCGGGCTGTAGACGTTGGCATCGGGTCGCGGAATAGTGCCGATAGCAGAACGCCAAGGCGAGGCCATTGTGACGATACCGGACAAAGCGGCGACGGCACCGACGGCCGACAGACCGATGTTCCACCACTTCCGCTTCTTCGCCACCGGGGCAGCCGGCGCTTCATCCGTCTTGCCGTTCAGCGCGGCGAGTACCAGCTCCGGCGTCAGCGGTAGTTCGCGGAAGCGAATGCCGGTGGCATCGTAAACGGCATTGGCGATGGCCGAGGCGCTGGGAACGGAGGCGGATTCTCCGACCCCGAGCGGCGGCTCGTCCTGCCTCGGCACCATCAGCACGTCGATATCAGGCACCTCGGGGAAGGTGATCAACGGATAGCCGCCCCATTCCTTCGACTGCACGGCGGTCGAGGAGAATTCGACTTTTTCCTTCAGCACCCGGCTGGTGGATTGAATGATATTGCCGTGGATCTGGTGGCGCACGCCGTCGGGATTGATCATCATCCCGGAATCCTGCGCGCAGGTCACTTTGGTGACCGCGATCTCTCCGGTCTTCTTGTTGACGGCGACATCGGCGACCCAGGCGGCCCAGGCGGCGGCCTTGCCCGGAAACGGTCCATGGACGTAAACGGCATAGGCAAACCCGCGCCCGTAGAGCAGGTCGCCCTCACCACCCAGCGTGCCCCATGTCGTATGCGGCACCCATTTCGCCCGCTCGGCCAGCGCATGCACCAGGTCGACGGCGCGCGGATCGTGGAGGTAGCGAAGCCGGTACTCGACCGGATCGACGCCGGCGGCGGCTGCCAGTTCGTCGATGTAGCATTCGTGCGCAAAGGTGTTGGGCATTGCCGACACGCCACGGAACCAGGAAGCACGCGCGATCGGCGGCATATCGTGCACGGTGACGCGGAGGTTCCCGTAGGCATAGGGCGGGATGGCGGTGCGATCGCCCATCTGCACGACGTCGGAAACTGGCGGCATCTTGCCGGTGAGGATCAAGGGAAGGGTCGGCGCCAGATTGGAGGGATAGCGGGTTTCGAAATCATAGGCGGACGGACCGCCCTCCAGGTCGATACCGCCGCGCACATCCATGATCTGGGCGGCGCCCTTCGGCTCCCAGGCATGTTCCTGCTCGCGCGTCAGCTGCACCCGGACAGGTGCCTTGACGGCGCGCGACAGCAGGGCGGCGTCGGCCGTGACGTCATCGGCGCAATTGCGGCCATAGCAGCCAGCCGCCTCCAACCGCTCGACCCGGATCAGCTCTTCCGGCATGTCGAGCAGCAGCGCCAGATCGCGGCGCATTGGAAACGGGTTCTGCGTCCCCGACCAGACGGTCAGCCCTGCGTCACTGTAATCGGCTACCGCGCAGGACGGCCCGATCGAGCCGTGCATCTGGTAGGGCCAGACATAGGTGCGGTTCATCGGCTGGGCACTGCCGGCCAGGGCCATATCGACATTGCCGAGATCGGCAAGCTTGCGCGCAGTCGACGGATTGGCGCGCAGCGCCTTTTCCGGCGCGTTGAGATCCGGCCACTCGGGCGGCGCGCGCCACACGACCTTCAGGCTCTTGGCCGCCTCGATGGCGTTTTCCTCGCGGGTCGCGACCACGCCGACGAAATCGCCGAGGGCGACGACGCCGACCAGCCCGTTGATGTGCGCAACCGATGTTTCGTCGATGGAGATCAGGCTGTTTCCGACATGATCGCCGTGATCGAACCCCGCATAAGGCGGGCGAACGACGCGGCCATGCAGCATGCCCGGCACGCGCACATCATGCACATAAGTCCAGCGCCCCGTAGCCTTCTCGGGGATATCGACGCGCGGCCGCGACGAGCCGACCAGTCTATAGTCCGAGGCCGGCTTAAGGGCCGCGTATTTATCGATCGACAGCCTGACATGGCTGCCGGCGACGATGTCGCCGAAGCTGAGCTGCCAGTTCTCGCCGCCATCGGCACGGATGATGCCGTCTTCCAGTCGCAGCCGCTCAAGCGGCACGCCGCCCTTCTCAGCCGCCTTGGCGAGCAAATGATGGCGGGCGGTGGCGGCGGCCTGGCGCAGCGGCACTGCGGTGATCTGGATCGTTTCGCTGGCGATGGTCGCGCCCTGGTTGGGCGCGGCGGAGGTCGTGCCGAGCACCATGTCCACCTGCTCGAACGGCATGCTGAGCTCTTCGGCAACGATTTGCGCCAGAGAGGTGCGGATGCCCGTCCCTAGATCAACATGGCCGTTGAACGCAGTCACACGGCTATCGGCGCCCACCGCGATGTAGAGTTCCGCACCGTCGCCAAGCCTTGTATCGTTGACAACAAGCAGCATGTCGGCGGCCGACATATAGGCGGATTTCGGCATTTGGCGGTGGTCGGTCACGGGGAGACCTCCTTCGCAGCTTTTGATGAGATATCGTCCGGCGTGGATCGTCGCGTCCGTTCGGCCCTGGAATAGGCGACCGCCCGCCTGGCCGCGGCAAGTATTTCCATGTGCGTTCCACAACGGCACAGATGATGGCGCAACGCCTCGCGGATCGCGTCCTCGTCGGGATCGGCATTGCGATTGAGCAGGGCTGTGGTGGCGATGATCATGCCGTTCAGGCAATATCCGCATTGAGCGGCGGCCTCGTCGATAAACGCCGCCTGGACTGGATGCAGATGCTCGGGCGTGCCGAGACCCTCAAGCGTAGTGACGCGGCGAGTGCCGACGGCACCCAGAGGCACGGTGCAGGAGCGCACGGAGCGACCATCGACGAGAACGGCGCAAGCGCCGCATTCACCGAGGCCGCAACCGTATTTCGGGCCATTGAGGGAGAGATCGTTTCTGAGGATATAGAGGAGTGGTGTTTCCGGGCTTGCTTCGACGCTCTCGACGGCATCGTTCACATTCAAACTGAAGCAAACTGGCAGTGTCAAAGCAGGCCCTCCGCCCCGGAGAACGAAACACAGACCTCGCCTCTTTCCATCGGCCGTACCGCTACGCAGCAGACATCACTCGGACGTCCGCAAACCATAACGATGCGACAGTCACCGACTCTTCGCATCTATTGCCCCTTTTATTATTAAGAAGTGCATACGCTTTATAATGACAAAAGACAAGTCGGATTTCATCATCGGGATTTTGCTAGTATATCCAATCAGCAAGGCGTTTTTTGTGTCGTCTTGATAAAAATCAGAACATCGCTATTGCAATTTAGAGCGTATGCGCTAGAATTTTTGCCAAGCCTCCAATCGTGGGAACAATGCGTCGAAAGACAGCTAAGAAGGGTCGCTATGTCTAACGGAAAAGAAAAGATCGCGATTATCGGCGCCGGCCTCGGCGGCGCTGTCGCGGGTGCGCTGCTCCAACACGCAGGTTTCGACGTCAACGTCTATGAACAGGCACCGGCATTCTCGCGCCTGGGCGCCGGCATTCATATGGGGCCGAACGTCCTGAAGATTTTCGAGCGCATCGGCGTCGACAAGAAGGTGATCGGCATCAGCAGCACGCCGAGCCATTGGTTCAGCCGCGACGGCATTACCGGCGAATACACCGCCCGGGTTTCGCTTGAAGGCTACGGCCAGACCTATTGCACCGTTCACCGCGGCGACCTGCAGGCCATCCAGTGCGATGCGTTGCAGCCAGGCACCTTGCATTTCGGCAAGAAGCTGGCTCGCCTCGACGATAGCGGCACCGATGTGCTGATCGAATTCGAAGACGGAACCTCGATACGCGCCGACATCGTGATCGGCGCCGACGGCATCAATTCGCGCGTTCGCGAAACGCTGCTCGGCGAAGAGAAGCCGAATTACAGCGGCTGGGTCGGGCATCGCGCCCTGATCTCGTCCGACAAACTGAAGAAATACGATCTGACATTCGAGGATTGCGTCAAGTGGTGGGGGCCGGACCGTCATATGATGGTCTACTACACGACGGCTCGGCGCGACGAATATTACTATGTCACCGGCGTTCCGCATCCGGCCTGGGAATTCGATTCGGCTTTCGTCGACAGCAGCCGCGACGAGATGGCGGCGGCGTTCGAGGGTTATCATCCGATCATCCAGGCGCTGATAGAAAGCACCGATGGGGTGACGAAATGGCCGTTGTTCAACCGTAACCCGCTGCCGCTCTGGAGCAAGGGCCGTCTTGTGCTGCTTGGAGATGCGTGCCATCCGATGAAGCCGCATATGGCGCAGGGTGCCGCGATGGCGATCGAAGACGCCGCCATGCTGACCCGCTGCCTGCAGGAGACCGGCGTCAACGACTTCCGCACCGCTTTCGGATTGTATGAGACCAATCGCCGCGATCGCGCGACGCGTGTCCAGAGCGTTTCGAACGCCAACACTTTCCTGCTCAAACAGGAGGATCCGGCCTGGGTCTACGGCTATGATATCTATGCCGCCCCCCTGAAGAGCGAGACTGCGGCATGAGCGGCGGCGCCTTGTACGGGGCGAATGTCTTCGCCAACGGCATCCGCCAGCACTATCTGCGCTATGGCGGCAAAGGCCCTGCGGTCATCCTGATCCCGGGCATCACCAGCCCCGCGATCACCTGGGGTTTCGTCGCCGAACGCCTGGCCGAGCGTTACGACGTCTATGTGATCGACGTACGCGGCCGCGGCCTGTCGTCGACTGGCCCCGACCTCGATTACGGCCTCGACGCCATGGCTGCCGACGTCGTCGGCTTCGCCTTGGCACTTGGACTAGCTACTCCCGCCCTGCTCGGCCATTCGATGGGCGCGCGCATCGCCATTCGTGCCGCCGTTGCGGCGCCGGAGGCGTTTTCGAGGCTGGCGCTGATCGATCCGCCGGTCTCCGGCCCCGGACGCCGCGCCTACCCGAGCAAGCTGACCTGGTATGTCGACAGCATCCGCCTGGCGCTGAAGGGCATCGACGCGGAGGGCATGAAGGCGTTTTGTCCGACATGGACCGACGAGCAACTGAAGCTGCGCGCCGAATGGCTGCACAGCTGCTACGAGCCCGCGATCGTCACCGCTTTCGAGGACTTCCACAAGGACGACATCTTTCCGGATCTGCCGAAGCTCAAGCAGCCGGCCATGTTGATGGTCGCCGGCCGTGGCGGCGTGATCGAAAGCGTCGACGTGGACGAGGCCCGCTCGCTTTATCCGGGGCTGGAAATTACCCGGGTGCCAAATGCAGGGCATATGATTCCATGGGATGATTTCGACGGCTTCTTTGCCGCGCTTGGAGATTTTCTCTCCCGTTGATTGAAGCGGCGGTGGGGCGATGATCCACCGCCGTTTGTTTGAGAGCCGTTTTTTTTTGCGAAGCAAAGGATTTCACCCGTGCAGAAGTATTACCGAATCGGCCAGATCGTTCCGAGCTCCAACACGACGATGGAGACCGAAATTCCCGCCATGCTGACGGCACGCCAGTCCATCCGGCCCGAGCGCTTCACTTTCCACTCCAGCCGCATGCGGATGAAGAAAGTGGTGAAGGAAGAACTGGCGGCAATGGACGCCGAATCCGACCGTTGCGCCGTCGAGCTCTCCGACGCCCGCGTCGATGTTCTTGGATACGCGTGCCTGGTCGCCATCATGGCGATGGGCCTCGGCTATCACCGCCAGTCGGAGAAGCGCCTGATGGGTCGCACCCAGGAGAATGGCACTGATATTCCCGTCGTGACCAGTGCCGGCGCCCTGATCGAGGGCCTGAAGGTGATGAAGGCGAGGAAGATCGCCGTCGTCGCGCCTTATATGAAACCGCTGACGGAGCTGGTCGTGGACTACATTCGCGAGGAAGGCTTCGAGGTCGTGGACTGGCGGGCACTCGAGATCCCCGACAATCTGGATGTGGCGCGCCACGACCCGGAAAATCTTCCGGCGATCGTGCAGACGCTCGACCTGACCGATGTGGACGTGATCGTGCTATCGGCCTGCGTGCAGATGCCATCGCTGCCCGTCATCGCCAAGGTCGAAGCCATGACAGGCAAACCGGTACTGACCGCCGCCGTCGCGACCACTTATTGCATGCTCAAGAAGCTCGGTCTGGAAGCCGTCGTGCCAGGCGCCGGCGCACTTTTATCGGGCGCATACTGAAGAGGGGCCGATCATGCAGAGCGCGCAAAGCAATTATCAGGGCGTCTGGGGCAACCGCATCGGCTTCGGCCAGCGCCCTGCCCTCCTCGTCATCGATTTCCTAAAGGGGTACACCACCGAGGGCGCGCCTCTCTACGCCCCTGGCGTGGTTGACGCGGTCGCGCAGACGCCGGCGCTCATAGATGCCGCCCGCGAGGCCGTCATCCCGATCATCCATACGCGCATCCTCTATCTTGCGGAAGACTGCGCCGATGGCGGGATGTGGGTGAAGAAGTCGCCTGTCATGAAAGGAATGGTCGAAGGCAACGTGCTGGCCGAATTCTGCGACGGTGTCGAGCCTGCCAGCGGCGAACTCGTCATCGTCAAGCAATATGCCAGCGCCTTCTTCGGCACCAGTCTTGCCTCCCAGTTGCATGCGCAGGGGATCGACACCGTGATCATGGCCGGCTGTTCGACCAGCGGCTGCATTCGCGCCACCGCCGTGGATGCGGTCCAGCATGGATTCCGCGGCATCGTGGTGCGCGAGTGCGTCGGCGACCGGCACCCAGATCCGCACAATGCCAATCTCTTCGACATCGACAGCAAATATGGCGATGTCGTTTCGAGGGAGGAGGCGATCGCGGAAATCGCCAAAGTCAGGTCCGACCGCGCATAATTTGGGGGAAACGCCCCAGACTTCAAACCTAAGCCTTCAAACAAGATAGGGGAACGAGCATGGATCAATTCAGTTTCACGGAAATTTGCCTGCATCAGTTGAAGATGTCGGGTGTCCACGAGGGCGAAAAACTCATCGTCCTGACCCAGGGCAGCGAACGCCTCGATTACGCCGACGCCTTCATGGCGGCAGGCATGCGTCTTGGCGCCAAGATGTATCACATGCGTTTGCCGCCGGTGCCACCGGCAGGTGCCTGGGCGGTCGGCCAGACGGGCCTCGCCGCCATGCCGGAAGCGGTAGAGGCCCTGAAGGCCGCCGACATGCTGATCGACTGCATCTTCCTGCTCTTCAGTCCGGAACAGATGGCGATCCAGGCGGCCGGCACGCGTATCCTGACTGCCGTCGAACCGCCGGAAATTCTGGCACGCATGCTGCCGACCAAGGAATTGCGCGAGCGCGTCGAATTTGCCGGAGACCTGCTGTCCAAGGCGAAGGTGATGCGGATTACCTCTCCGCACGGCACGGACGTCACCTACAAGCTCAACACCTATCCCGCCATTACCGAATATGCGTGCACGGACGAGCCGGGCCGCTGGGATCATTGGCCGTCCGGCTTTGTCTTCACCGGCGGTGACGACGATGGCGTCGACGGGACAATCGTCGTTGCTCCGGGCGACATCCTGCTGCCGCAGAACATCTACGTGCGCGACCCGATCATCTACACGATTGAAAACGGATGGATCACCGATATTCGCGGCGGCCTCGATGCCGAGCTGGTCAAGTCCTACATGGATGGTTTCAACGACCCGCGTGGCATGGGCATGAGCCATGTCGGCTGGGGTCTCAATCAGAACGCCAAGTGGCATCGCATGGTACCGGGCGAATTCCCCGGTGGCATGGGAATGGAGGCACGCTCCTTCTACGGCAACGTGATGTTTTCAACCGGCCCCAACAACGAGCTCGGCGGCCCGAACGACACCGCGTGCCATCTGGATATCCCGATGCGCGGTTGCTCGCTGTTCCTCGATGATGAGCCAATGGTTCTGGATGGCGACATCGCCGTGAAGGAAATGAAGCACAACTTCAAATAACCGGGCTTGCCAGCCGCTCCGCGTTAAATCGCGCGGAGCGGGTTGCGGTGTGCCACGCCTTGACCGTCGCAACACGCTGTGGTGTTTCCTGCATTCCCGCCAAAGACGCCGTAACTGATGGACCACATCGACGATGACCGCAAAAGAGACCGAACAGCTGCCAGAAGCTCCGGCGCCTCAAAATGGCTACCAAGTGACGGAGCAAGTCGGGCATCTCCTGCGCAAGGCCTATCAGCGCCATCTGTCGATTTTCCAGACCAATGCCAGCGATCCGGACTTGACGTCGGTGCAGTTCGTGACGCTGTGCGCGCTGCACGATCTCGGTCCCAGCTCGCAGGTCGAGCTCGTGAAGGCAACGTCCGTCGACCAGGCGACCATCCGTGGCATCGTCGAGCGGCTGAAGGCCCGCGGACTGATCGATCTCTCTAAGGACGAGGCCGACGGCCGCAAGGTGGTGATCTCTTTGCTGCCCAAGGGGGAAGCCCTGCTGCAGGACATGTATCCGCAAGCCTACCTCATCAGTGAAAAGACTGTCGCGCGTCTCAATCCGGCGGAACGCATCGCGTTGTTGTATCTCTTGCGCAAAATCGCCGACGATGAGACTGATCAGTAGGTGTTGATTGGGGTCCCTGCTCTTGAGGGAAACGAACCGCAGACGCGTTACAGTCCGTGCAAACGGCTCCTGCTGAGAAGGCTCGTCTCAGTCTCTCCTCTTCATTGCCAGTCGTTGCAAAGCCGCTGACCCTGTGATGCTGCGACAGAGCGCGTTATTCGGAGCCGAAAGCGATGCTGCAAACGCTGCCTGCACCCGCAGGGCCGCAATGAAGTGGAGGACGGCAAAGCCGTTGCCGGAGCAGGTCGCGATTGGATTTACTGAGATCTAATGAAACGAAGATTACGCCAAGATCGACGCGGATGGCGGGTGCATCGGGTTTATCGGCTGTCGTAAGCATGATGAGCCTCCAGAGCGACTTTTAGCGAACCCACTGTGCCCCGGGTGCAGGCCGCTATCCACTCCCCATAGGATCTTGTTCCAGGCAACGCCCAGCCCGATCCTGAAGTCGATGCAACTGACAGCCTTCAGATCGAAGGCTACAGCCTGATTTCTTATTCACAGGCTACAAGCTGATATTATCCGACATAAAATCAGACTATAGCATGAGTCGTGCTATTTACAATCAGCCTGTATACTGATAGAGATTGTCTGGATCAGTCTGCAGCCTGAGAGAAATGGATGAAGAACGACAGTCGAAAGAGGGGGCGCCTGCGGCTTGATGAAAGACTTCGGGCGCTCCAACCGATTGAGCAGTTCAAGGCGCCGCCGAAAGGATGGGTGCGTGCGTTGCGCGACGCACTCGGGATGACGGGTGCGCAGCTCGGCACGCGCATTGGCGTGCGGCCCCAAACCGTAGAAGCGATAGAGAAGTCGGAAGCCGCGGGCACGATCCAACTTAACACCTTACGTCGTGCAGCTGAGGCGATGGATTGCACCCTCGTCTACGCACTGGTACCAAACAGTTCACTCGGGGCTGTCGTCGAGGCGCGCGCGAGGAAAATCGCAACGCGCGAGCTTCAGCGCGTCGCGCATACAATGCGGCTCGAAGCTCAGGGCACGGATGAAGCGAACTTCGAATCGCGCGTCCAGGCATACATTCGCGACAAGCTCTCCGAACGCGACCTCTGGAACGAGACATGACGGACCTGTTTCAGGAGCCTGAGGGCGCAACGCCCCTTGAACCGAATGAACGAGAGGGGCTGCTTCAGACATGGATCACGCACCGCCGTGATCTCAACGAGGCAGAGCAAGAAAACATCGTCGAGGGTGCGGCCTGGGCGCGCGGTCGCCGGCGCGTATCGCTTGAACGAATGCTCAGCGAGGACTTTATGCGGACACTGCACAAGTGGATGTTTGGCGAAGTCTGGGAATGGGCCGGCGCCTTCCGAATGACGGAGCGCAACATCGGTGTACAAGCCTACCGTATCGGCGCGGAGCTCGCGAGCCTGTTAAGCGACGTCCGATATTGGGTGGAGCATGAGACATTTTCGCCGGATGAAATTACGATCAGGTTTCACCATCGCCTGGTCGCGATCCACCCATTTCCAAACGGAAATGGCCGTCACGCTCGCTTGGTGGCCGATCTTCTGATCGAACGCCTTGGCAGCGAGCGTTTCAGTTGGGGCGGCAGAACTCTGGCCGATGTCGGTGAGCTGCGGACTCGCTACGTCGCAGCCCTTCGCGCAGCCGACAACCATAATGTCGCGCCGCTGCTAGAATTCGCGCGCACCTGAGAGGCGTAGCTTCAGTGCACATCGTTCGCCTTGAACCAGTTCTAACCACCGACCCGTTGATTCTCAGCATCGAGAGCAAAGCCCAGCTCGCTGGCAAAGTCTCTGGTCATTCCTGCGCGCCGTGGAGGACGCGAAGAATACGGCCTGCCCGCGGGGGCTGCGGAGGCCGTCGGCGCGTACTGCTATATTCACTTCTCCCTGAAGCAGGCAGCTGAGTTTTCAGAGGTCTCCCGGAGCTAAGCGACGAAATAGACTGCGCTGAAAATCCAGGAAAAATCCTGTCACAAACGTCAGATTTATGTGACATTCAAAAGGGTGGTTCAGGCCGCCTCAAATAGCTCGATAACATTCCCTGAGGGATCATCGCACAGGATCTGTCGCCCGCCTGGCCCCTCGACAATTTCGTTTCTGAAAACTATGTTTCGTTTGCGCAGATCAGCGACGAGCTGCGACAGATCCGGAACCTCCAAGACGAAGCGGTTCCACCCGCCGGGTTCCGGCTTGCGCCCATCTGCCATAGATTTTGCGGCCGATGCCATCGGCCCGGCGAGCCACAATGTGAGATCGCCGCGTGACAATATCGCCATTGCCGGGCCAAACTGCTGCTGGAGGGTGAAACCAAGATGCTCTGTATAGAAGGCAACGGACATATCGACATCGTTGACCAAATACCGGGCTGTAGCCATCGTCATATCCTCCATTACCAGGCTTCGGTAGCGAATGAATCGCACACTTTTACGGCGTGCGAAAGTCAGGATTTCCGCGACGGGCATGATTAAGGAAGTTCATCTTACCCCTTGCGCCTTAAGGCGCATACTATCGGCGAAGACCCGGTGCCAGGCGAGTATACGTACGTCACGGCGAAGACCGGTTGGCCAGAAAGGATCATCTAGTACCAGTTGTTCAACGTGCTCACGACGGGCGACTTCCACCAGCCACAGCCCTCCGGCTGGAATGCCGTGGGTGGTACAGATGGCCTGCCTGCAATATAATTTAGATCGATAACAGGTAACCGCCTTGAATGGACTCGAACCTACGACCCTTACGTCTTTCGCGCGTAAGGCATCGAAAAGGCGAACTCCAAAGCGTGGCGTCGGCTTGGTTAGCAATGCGCGAACTCGTTGCCCTCTCCGCCGTTCGCTTGAACTGTTCGTCACGATCAGCAGAGCGGCCAAATCGCTTGACACCAGTCGAACAACTGCTGGGCAACAAGATGGACGACCTTCCCTTCCCGTTGGATCCGGCCATTGATCGCCATCATCGACGATCCGAGAACGATCCGCCGGCGTTTTTCGAAGAGTGTCGGCCCGCCCTGTCTCGTCCTCGATGGTGATGAACATGACGCCGTTGGCCGATCCCGGCTTTTGCCGCACGAGCACAAGTCCGGCGGTATAGACCCAATGCCCTTGCGTTCATTGCCTCTGCACAATCACCGCCCCTTCAGACAGTATCATTCCGGCGCGACCTTCTGCCCGGCGCCGATAGTAGTCAGCACTCGCTGACCCCGGCGGCGCAAAAAGGTGGGTCATCGGCGCCATAACTATGCGATTTTTGAGTTCAAGCGATCGGTTGGCGATGGGGCGGAAAAGACTGCTTGTATCGGGACTGGCCCTCAGTAGAACTCCGTTGCGTTTAACGGACCCACCGGTATATTAGGTAAACCTAGCGTCAATCAGGCACTTCAAGTCGCCTAGGTATATCGAAGGAAACCATCATGCTCGAACTTGAACCGCTCTGCTTTTCTTCTGAATGCCCGAGCCGGGCCTTGTTCGATCAGATTGCTGATAAGTGGTCAATGATGGTGCTTGCCGTACTCGACGACGAACCGCAGCGCTTCAACGCCATTCGCCGTCGGCTGCAAGGTGTCACGCAAAAGGCACTCACTCAGTGCCTCCGCCGGCTCGAACGCAACGGCCTAATAGCGAGAGAGGTGATTTCACTCTCGCCGGTCGCCGTTCAGTATCAGGTGACGCCGCTGGGCCGCACGTTACGGGAGCCACTCCAGGAACTTCACAAATGGACACTGGTAAAACTGCCGGAGGTCACCGCAGCAAGAGAGGCTTTCGACAGCATCGATGGCGGGCAGAAGGGCGCGGACAGATCGCTAATCCAGTTACGTCTTTAACGCGACGAGAGCGACTGCAGGAGGTCCGATACTGGCTCGCGGCGGTTCGGGAAAGAGAACTCGGACCAAGTATACTGTGCCCTACCAGGGCTACTTTAAGTGCCTAATTGACGCCAGGTGTACAAAATATACTTGTGTTTCCGTCAACAATGATGGAGCATTTTCATGCGCAACAATCTTCAATTCTATATCAACGGAGCCTGGGTACAGCCCAAAAGCACGGCCGTGATCGATGTTATCAACCCCGCGGACGAAAGCGTCGTTGGTCAAGTCGCGCTAGGCGATGCAAGTGATGTGGACGACGCGGTTTCAGCCGCGCGAAAGGCATTTGAACCGTATTCACTCACCTCGATTGAGGAGCGAATTTCGCTCTTCGACCGGATTATAGCTGCCTACGACAAGCGAGTGAGCGACCTAGCCCTCGCGGTAACGGATGAAATGGGCGCGCCGCAATGGCTTTCAGAGCAATTGCAGGTGACCGTCGGCGTTGCCCATTTCAAGATTGCACGAGCAGCGCTTGAGACCTACCGATTTGATGAGCCTCTTGGCACAAGTGAAGTCGTGCGCGAGCCGATCGGCGTTTGTGCGCTGATCACGCCATGGAATTGGCCCTTGATGCTGATGGCCGCAAAGGTGGCACCTGCACTTGCTGCGGGTTGCACCGTGGTGTTGAAGCCGTCTGAAATCGCGCCGTTCTCAGGTACGATCCTTGCCGAAATCCTCCATGACGCCGGAATACCCAAGGGCGTGTTCAACCTTGTTCATGGAAATGGCCGCGTTGTCGGCAATGCTTTGACGAGCCATCCCGAGGTGGACCTTGTCTCCTTCACCGGCTCAACTGCGGCTGGGATCGAGGTGGCTCGCACCGGTGCGCTCACAGTCAAAAGGGTACATCAGGAACTGGGGGGGAAGTCACCCAACATCGTTCTCCGTAGCGCGGACCTCGCTTCTGCTGTCGAAGGGGGCGTGGCCCAGATGATGCTGAACAGCGGACAGAACTGCAGCGCACCATCTCGGATGCTGGTCCATGTCGATCAGGTTGCCGAAGCAATCAGCTATGCCAAGGCGGCCGCCGAAACGTGGTCGGTCGGCCATCCTTCTTCTAATGCAAAGATGGGACCGGTGGCCTCGGAAGCGCAATGGAACAAAATCCAGCGTCTGATCCAGTCGGGTCTCGATGAAGGCGCCACGCTTGTGACTGGAGGGCTCGGCCGTCCCGACGGACTTGATGCTGGCGTTTACGTCCGGCCCACGATCTTCGCTGACGTTCGCAACGACATGACGATCGCGCGCGAAGAAATCTTCGGGCCAGTCCTGGTCATCATCGCCTATTCCGACGAGGAGGAAGCGGTGAGGATCGCCAACGACACGACCTACGGCCTTGCTGCCTATGTCCAGGGTGAGCGGGTTGCGGCCGAAGCTGTCGCGCGTCGCCTGCGTGCCGGCCAAGTCTACCTGAACAATGTTAATCTTGATCTGGCTGCGCCCTTCGGCGGCTACAAGCAGTCCGGCAACGGACGTGAATGGGGTCCGATGGCGATCGCTGAATTCCTTGAGACCAAGGCCATCATCGGTTTCCGTGAGGCAGCTTGACAGCCTAATCTGATTATGGATGCCCGGAACTCAATTGATCCGGGCATTCTGCTGTTTCTTCCCACCGCCGGCGGAGGAACCGTGATCTGTCAGTACTTCTCGAAAGCGCGATGCGTTCTTGCAGCCCCATCTGTTCTCGATCTTTCACCCCGGCGCGAAAGAAAATAGAAGGGGCGCTGGCGGATGGAGCGCCCTGCCGATTTCAGAACAGCATGAAGTAAGAACTCACCTGACGGAATCGCCGGGTTGCACGCACCTACCCGCAAAGACCGATTGGCAGGATCTCGAAAGCATTCGTACGGATTGTGCAATGGCATTGCCTGCGGATCCGATAGCTTACAAAAGCAAGCGGTCTCCTCGACAGCATCCCTTTTCATCTTCCGAAGTTTCCGCCCCAAGAGACTTCGCGAATGGCATCCGGAGATGTCCCTACAGTCCGGATGCTGCCCATAAAGGCTGCGCATTCTCCCGATCACCTTTGCGCGCAAATACGAAAATTGCCACCTTGGGAAACTTCATCTTATCGAACATTAGCTTCGGGGCCTTTCTGGCCCGCGCGTCGCCATTTCTAGCTGCATTCCGTGCTTCGTCGATCTCCTTGTCGTAAAGTTCGCCAGGAAACTCCGCCGATCAACGCCGATGGGGCCGCAGAAATCGCGGATCTTCAGCGATGACCAGCGGCAGTGCTGCAGAGATCTTCTCTTATTATCACACGAAGCTCGCCGAAACTTTGGAATCCAATGTGCCGGACAAGCCGATGGACCGTTGTTGGAGAAACGCGGCACCTGCGCGCCACCGCGGCAGCACTTTCAAAGGCCGTTATTTCCGGCCTTTCCAGGATCTCCCTTGCGACCCGTTCGAGACCGACGGGAAATACCAGCTGCCGGCTGGCGATCAGGCGCTTCAGCTCCTGCAGTGTTGAGGGAGGAGGAGAGTTCCGATCCTGTAGCATTGCGCTCACTTTCAAAAGAGCTGACTTCACGCAACTCAGCCGAAGCCCGCACACAGGCGGCGCCACACATAAGATATGCAAAGTGAAGTCGGGCGCGTTTCGCTCCGACTAGATCGCCTGCGGCTTGAAATCGCTGGCTTCGACCGGCATCACGCCCTGCAACAGAGCGACGGACTTCTCCAGCCCTTCGAGGCTGTTCAGAAGCACATCCTCATGCTCTATCGAGAGCCAGCCATCGTAACCGGCCATCTTCAGCCTGTAGCAGAACTGCCGCCACCATTCTTCGCCGTGGCCAAATCCCAGCGTTATATAGGACCAGCTACGCGCCGGGATATCCATTAGGCTGCCGTTCTCCAAAAGGCTGGTGACGGCCTGCTTCGGAGTGTTGAGGAGGGTATCTTTGGCATGAACGTGGTATACGGCTCCGCCGAGCGCTTCTGCGGCGACAAGAGGATCGGCACCCATCCAGAAGAGATGCGACGGGTCCAGGTTTGCTCCGACGACCGGGCCAACGGCTTCGCGAAGCTTCAGCAGCGAAGGGACGTTATAGACGCACTGATTGCCATGCAGTTCCAGCGCAATGCGTTCCACACCGTGCTCTCTCGCTAGTGCCACGATCCTGGTCCAGTACGGGAGGAGCTTCTCCTCCCACTGGTAGCGAAGGATAGCCTGCGTTTCCGGCGGCCATGAGGAGACCACCCAGTTCGGCATGGTGTCGGTGGCATTCCCGGCTGGAAGTCCCGACATCGCGCAGACGGTCTTGATACCCAGCTCGCCGGCTGCGCGGATCGTATCCTCAAGACCCTGCCCCTGGCCATGATCGGTCGGATGCAGGGGATTTCCGTTGGCGTTCAAGCCTACCACTTCCAGTTCCCGGTCGGCGAAAGCTCTGAGGAATGCCTTCTGCGCGTTCTTGTCCCGCAGGATCGTCGATAGATCGAAATGCGGCGCCGTCGACCAGCCACAGGTGTTGACCTCGACGCCAGAGACGCCCAGCCTTTGCGCGTGATCCAGCATTGCCTCGAAGGGCAGGCCGCCGAGGCTGTCTGATACGAATCCAAGCTTCATGCGTAAAACTCCGGTTTGGAAATCATTTCGACGGGAACCTTGCAGCCGTCGTTCAAGGCCGTGACGCCGGCTTCGGCGACCCTTGCGGCGCAGTATCCGTCCCAACTGCTCGACGCGATGTGCGGGAACACTCCGGTCTCCACGAACCGAATGAAAGCGCGGTTCTGGCGGCGATAGGCTTCGGCATAGCGGCCGCGCCAATCCGCTTCGTAGCTTGTGCTCTGGCCGAGCTCCCGGTCGACGCGGGTGTAGTTGACGGCGTTCATGGCGATGGTCGCCTTCTCGCCCACCAGTTCCGCGCGCACGTCGTATCCGTAGGCCGCGTTATTGTTGATCTCGATATTCACGAGTTGATCATCGGCGGTTTCGAGCACCATATAAACCGGTGCGACGAGCGCGTCGGAGCGCTTCGGCTGGAAGGCGGAGATCGATACGTATTCGGTGTCGAGAACATGTCGGACGACATCGAACTCGTGCGGGGCGGAATTGGTGATTGCCATCGCTCCGGTGAAGTCCGACGCGGGCGTCGCGACATTACGATGAAAGTTGTGCATCATCAGGGCGCGGCCAATCGCACCGTGCTCCAGAGCCTGCTTCATCTCCACATAGGATTGATCGAAGCGGCGCATGAAGCCGAGCATTATGAACTTCTTTCCCGCGGCTTCTTCCGCCTGCATGATCTCCAAGCATTCTTTGGAAGATTGCGACAGCGGCTTTTCGCAGAGAGCCCGTTTGCCGGCTCTTATGCAGGACAGCGACAAGGGCGCGTGCGTGAAATCGGGGCTTGCGATGATAACTGCGTCCACGTCCGGACGAGCGGACACCCGGTCGGGGTCTGAGTCGACGTCGTGAGCGCTGTAGGCGTCCGCCACCTTGCGGGCGCGATCCGCATCCATGTCGCAAACGACCTGGAGGCTCGCCCCCGGCAGATCTTCTGCGACGATTCTCGCATGATCGGCTCCCATCAACCCTGCCCCGATGACGGCGATCCTTATTGTCATTTCGATATTTCCTGTCGTTAGAGAACCAGCGATTTGCGGCAAGCATTGCGTCTGTCGTGCGAAATGCGTGCCGGGAACCCCATCCCGACACGCACCCTTGGGAGGGCTTTATTTCTTTGCGTATTGGTCAACGTTGTCCTTGGTGATCGAAGCAAACGGCACCAGCTTTTCGGCCGGCGCATCCTCGCCTTTTTTCAGGCCTTCCACGACCTCGAAGGCGGCCTTCGCCTGGCCTGCGGCGTCCTGGAAGATGGTCTGCGACATGGTGCCGGCCTTGATCGCATTAAGAGCATCGGCCGTACCATCGACACCGGAGATCATCACGCCCTTGAGGCGGTCGGCACCCTGAAGTGCTTCGAGCGCGCCCAGCGCCATCTGATCGTTGGCTGCGACGATTGCATCGAACTTCGGAAAGCTTTGGATCCAGTCTTCCGTGACCTTCATGCCTTCAGCGCGGTCGTAGTTTGCCGAAAGGCTGGCGAGGGTGGCCACGTCGGAACGGCCGAGCGCATCCTCGAATCCCTTCTTTCGCTCCTGCGTGTGCGAAAGCCCCGGCGTGCCTTCGAGGTAGAGGATCTTGGCGTCCTTGGGCAGGTGTTCTTTCATGTATTCGCCCTGAAGACGGCCGGCATCGATGTTCTTCGAGCCGACGAACGTGTATTTGCCGCCTGCCGATTGGATACCGAGAGCGATGACGGGAATGCCGGCCTGGTTCGCCTTCTCGACGCCCGGTACGATGCCCTGATAGTCGACCGGCACGACGACAATCGCATTGACTTTCTGCGCTATGAAGTTGTCGATCTGATCGAGTTGCTTGCTGACGTCGTTGTTGGCGTCGGAGAAGCTCACTTCGGCTGCCGGATCGGATTTCGACGCTTCGATGAAGGCGTTTTTGCGCGCCATGACGAAGACGTCCGTATCCGCCATATTGGCGTAACCGACGACGAATTTGTCCGCGGCGAATGCAGCGCCGGTGGAGATCCCGGCAAGGGATATGGCGCAGGCGAGAGCGAGTTTGGAAATGGCTTTCATTGGGTCCTCCCATAGAGTTTCAGATTCATTCCGGATGCGGGAAATCCCGCCGACAAAGAGGTGGTTCCTCAGCAGGCGCTAGCCCGCCGAAGAACATCGGTCATGCCTTCTTTTTGCTGCGGGCAGACTTCGTCCAGACATCGAGGATCACGGCGATCGCGATGATCAGACCCTTGATGATCTGCTGCCAGTACGAGCTGACATTCATGAGATTGAGCATGTTGTTGATGACGCCGATGATCAGCGATCCGATAATTGTGCCGGTAATGGTTCCGGTGCCGCCCATCAGGCTGGTGCCGCCAACGACCACCGCGGTGATCGCGTCGAACTCATAGCCGACGCCGCCGGCCGGTTGACCGGAATTGATGCGAGACATGAGGACGATGCCTGCGACGGCGCACAGAATGCCGTTGAAGATGAAAGCCTTCACGACGATGCTGTCTGGATTGATGCCGGAAGCGCGCGCGGCACGCTCATTGCCGCCTACCGCATAGACGTATCGGCCGAACTTGGTCTTGTTGAGAAGAATCCAGGAAATGACGATGACGATCGCGAGGATGAGCACGGAGATCGGTACTGGGCCAAGCGAGCCTTGCCCGATCACTTTGAAGTCGCCCAAGCCCGTCACGGGCGATCCACCCGTATAAAGGAGCACTGCGCCGCGTGCGACGGTCGTCATTGCCAATGTCATGATGAACGACGGGATGCGGAAGAAGGTGATGACGAAACCGTTTACGATGCCGGTCAGAATGCCGACTGCTACGCCCGCGACGACCGCGAGGATGACGCTGGCGGTGATGGCCATTACGCTCGCGGCGATGACCCCACAGAGCGCGAGAACAGATCCCAGCGATACGTCGATATGTCCCAGAATAATGATAAAGGTGACGCCGCATGCGAGAAGGCTAACCACCACAACCTGACGAAGGACGTTGGTCAGGTTGGCTTCCGTCAAGAACGTCGGGCTCAAAATCGACGCGAGGATGCAGATTCCGACGAAGATGAGAACCGTGCCGTACTGCCGGTAGATCTGGGAAAAGCTCATGTTTCGAGAGCCTGAAATCACCTGGCCTCCTCGTTTCACGGCCGCCTCTGCGCGTTCGATACTCATCAGTGTCCTCCCGTGGCGAGGCGCATGATGTTTTCCTGCGTGGCCTCGTTCCTTGTTAGTTCGCCGGTCACCCGGCCTTCGCTCATCACCACCACGCGGTCACTCATGCCTAGGATCTCGGGCAGTTCAGATGAGATCATGACGATCGCCAGCCCCTGACGAGCGAACTCGGTCATCAGTCTGTGAATTTCGGATTTCGACCCGACGTCGATGCCTCGTGTGGGTTCGTCGAGAATGAGCAGCTTCAGATCACCCAGCAGCCACTTGGCGAGAACGATTTTCTGTTGATTGCCGCCGCTGAGGTTTTCAACGATCATTGCCGTATCGGGCGTCTTGATCTGGAGCATCTTGATCATGCGCTGGGAAGCTGTCTCTTCCTGCCGCTCGCTGATGAAAAGGCCGGAAGCGAACTTCTTGAGGTTCGCAAGCGAGATGTTCTCGCCGACGGACCGGCAAAGCACCAGACCTTCCGCTTTGCGATCCTCTGAGACCATGGCGATGCCGTTGGCGATGGCATCCTTCGGGGACATGAGCTTTAACGGTTTTCCGTTCAGACGGATGACGCCCGCGTCCGCCGCGTCCAGGCCGAAGATCACCCGGGCGACCTCTGTCCGCCCTGCGCCGATCAGGCCGGAAAGGCCAATGATCTCGCCGGCGCGCACCTCGAAGCTGACATTTTCGAAGCTGCCGTCACGAGAGAGGTTCTCGACGGAAAGGACAATCTCGCCGATCGGCACTTCCTCTTTCGGAAAAATACTGGAGATCGTGCGGCCGACCATCTGGGAAATCAGCTTTGCGGGCTCATATTCGCTGGCCGGGGCGGCAGCGATGAACTGGCCATCACGCATCACCGTGATGTCGTCGGCGATCTGGAAGATCTCGTCCATCTTGTGTGTGATGTAGATGATCGCGACGCCTGCTGCTTTCAGGTCTGCGATCTGTCTGAAGAGCATCGCGACTTCCGTGTCGCTGATCGCCGACGTCGGTTCGTCCATAATCACCAGAGAGGCCTCGCGCGAAATCGCCTTGACGATCTCGATGAGTTGCATCGTCGCGATGGACAGGTCTCGCATCTTGGTTTGGGGGCTGTATTTCAGACCCAGCCGATCCAGGAGCGTCTGCGTATCTGAATTCATGCGATCGAAATCGACAAACCGGGACAAAATGCCTGTCCGGCCGTAAGTGGGTTCGCGGCCGAGAAAGATGTTTTCGGCGATGGTCATGTCGAGCACCGGGCTGAGTTCCTGATGGATCATCGAGATCCCTCGGTCCAGTGCGGCTGCGGCGCTTTGGTGGTCGAGCTTTTCGCCTCTGAAAAGGATTTCTCCGCCGTCGATCGCGTAGATACCGCTCAGAATCTTCATGAGCGTCGACTTGCCGGCGCCATTTTCCCCGACGAGGACATGGACGGTGCCGGGACGAACCTTCAGGCTCATGCCATCGAGCGCGAGAACACCAGGGAAGGCCTTGGTGATTGAACGCATTTCAAGAACGAAGCCGGCTCCGCTATCTATAGGCGTGCGATGGCCTTCGCCGCCTGAAAGCGGCGCCACCTTTTGCAAGGTCGCAGACATGAGAGTATTTCCTCCAAATGAGAGAGCTCTCCCAAGCCCTCCCGCCAAATTGGCTTTTGCTGAAAGATGAAATTGCGAAAATTCCGCCAGCTGTCAACGAAGCTGTGGATTTTTCTCCCAAAACCTCTCATAAATAGCGTCAGATTATGAGAGGCTTATTATGTCACGCCCAACGATCCCCGACTTGGCAAAAGCCGCGAATGTAAGCATTTCAACAGTCGACCGCGTGTTGAACGGTCGCGACCCCGTGCGCCCACAGACGGCGGAGCGGGTTCTTAACGCCGCCCGCCAGATTGGTTTCCATGGCGTGACGGCCATCGCCCGGCGACTCGAGCACGACAAGCCGGTGATCAAATTTGGCTTTCTTCTCAAGCAGTCTCACCGCAAGCTTTATCAAATGTGGGGCGATGTTCTCGTCGCGGCGACCGAAGCATTTCCCGACGCCCATGGAAGGGCCATCGTTAGATTCATGGACGATCTTGCGCCCGACAAGGCTGCCGAGGCGATCTACGCTCTCAGTCGCGAAGCCGACGTCATTGGAATGATCACCTCCGACCACCCGCAGGTGAACCACGCCGTCGATGGTCTTGCAGCAGAGAACATTCCGGTCGTGACCATGATTTCCGATATTTCCACTGCCTCCCGCGCAGCCTATGTCGGCAACGACTGCGTCAAAAAGGGCCGCACGGCCGCGTGGTTCATAGCCGGGCTGAATGGCAATGGCGGCAAGGTTTCCGTCTTCGTCGGAAATCACCGATATCTTGCGCAAGAACTAAACGAAATGGGGTTTCGATCATACTTCCGGGAGAGCGCGCCGGGCTTTCAGATGCTGGAGACGGTTGCAACCCTTGAAGAGCCCGAAATTGCTTATGAGGCCACGCGTCACCTTCTACAGACCGAACCAAATTGGGTCGGGCTTTACGTTGCCGGCGGCGGCATCACCGGTGTGATGCGAGCTCTGCGGGAGGATGGTGGACCGGCAGCCAAACGCCTTGTGGTCATAGCACACGAGCTCACGAATGAAACAAAAGCCGGTCTTGCTGAAGGATTGATCAAGGTCGTCCTATCTCACCCGGCAAAGCAGTTGGGGGAGACCTTGGTGCGCGCAATGGCGCAAGCTCTCGATACCGACCGATCACCGACCGTGTCGCAGCACATTGTACCCTTCGACTTCTACACAGCGACTAATATCTAAGAAAACTGCCTGGTGATACGTTGGCGGCCGTTGTGACATCGCCCCCTGGCCTTTTCTCAATACTCTGCGGGCACCTCATATACTTCTGCAGCTGGATCCTCGAGGAATGAGCGCACCGTCGGTGGTAGCTGGCGGGACGATAGCGGGACAGGTCCACAGCGCGCAAGTAGTTCACGCAAGTCTGGCTCGGTGCCGACATGCCGCCAGATCATCCGCGAGGCATAGGGGAGGTTTTCCCTTCGCCACGAAATTCCCATCGTCGTCCCACGCAGATAGACGCGCTGATACTCGTCGAATGGCAGGAGGATCGTCTGCGACAGCATGGCGTTCGGTCCGACGACACGTTGCGTGATGAAGATCCGGTTCCGATAGAAGGCCGCCAAGCCCAGATATTTCGAAAACTGCTGAATGCCGCTTCCGAGGTCTCGAAGCCGCTCCATCGATTTGGCCTGCACCAATCCACCCTGCTCGATAAGGCGGCTGCACGAACAGACAACCATCCCGGGCCAGGATGGCGAACGATAATAGGTCTGAAAATAGCCGATATGACGCCTGAGCGCGGTTAGGTTTCCGGGAAACGCTTTGAGAAGCTCTGAACCTCCGTTGATACCGAGGACGGGTTTGTGAAGTCGCTCGCGAAACTGTTTGGGAGCGAGGTCAAAGTCGGCTGCATCAAGATCGAAATAGTTGGCGATGCGAGCCAGATTATGGGCGGAAGGCCTCGTCTGGCCGTTGATGTATCGATTGAATTGTTGCCGGTTGATATCGATTGCACGGCACAGATGCGAAATTGAACGTTGCGTTGCGCAGGCGATTTTGAGGTTCTCGACCAGGTGAGGCATCCGTAACTCCGTCTTCTCGTGAACTAGCGTAAACTCGCTTAAGGATGCGTCAAGTCGCGAAATTGCGTGAGCCGACCCAGCCTCTACGTTCCCACTTACAAATGAAAAAGAGGGGACCGTTATGACGCATCAAAAGGATCGATCTTCGCAGCCGAGAATCGGCCGCCGCCACTTCCTCGGCGGTGCCGTCGCGCTCGGCGCCTTGCCGGCCCTCGCCTCGGGCCTCCTGATGCCGCGTGACGCACGGGGGCAGGAAGCCAAGCGTGGCGGCCATCTGAAGCTTGGCCTCAAGGGCGGCGCCACCAGCGACGCGCTCGACCCGGCAACATACAGTGCCTCGGTACTGTTCGTCATTGGCCGCCTCTGGGGCGACACACTTGTCGAATCCGACCCCAAGACTGGCGCACCCCTGCCCTCGCTGGCAACTTCCTGGACGCCGTCGACGGATGCTTCCATCTGGACCTTCAAGATCAGGAACGATGTACGGTTTCACGACGGCAGCAAGATGACCGTCGCCGACATTGTTGCGACGCTGAAGCGGCACGCGGACAAAAACTCGCAGTCGGGCGCTCTTGGGCTCATGGCGTCAATTGCAAGCATTGAAGAAAAGGCGGGCGACCTTGTCCTGACGCTTTCGGAAGGCAATGCGGATCTGCCTCTCCTTCTCACCGACTACCACCTGATTATCCAACCCAAGGGCGGCGTCGAAAATCCGGCAGCAGCAGTCGGCACCGGTCCTTACATTCTGAAAAGCTTCGAACCCGGGGTCCGCGCCACATTCGAGAAAAACCCAAAGGATTGGCGCTCCGACCGCGGCTTTGTCGACAGCGTCGAAATACTCGTCATCAACGACAACACCGCGCGCGTTGCGGCGCTTGCCTCCGGCCAGGTCCATTTCGTCAACAGCATCGACCCGAAGACAGTTCCCATGCTGCAGCGGGCACCGACTGTGAGTATCATCCGGAATGCAGGCAAGGGCTTCTACTGCTTCCTGATGCATTGCGACACGGCGCCCTTCGACAACAGCGACCTTCGTCTCGCGTTGAAATATGCCATCGATCGTCAGTCGATCCTGGACAAGGTTCTCGCCGGCTATGGAACGATCGGCAACGACTATCCGGTCAACTCCAACTACCCCCTGGCGCCGACCGATATCGAGCAACGGCCCTATGATCCCGACAAGGCCGCCTTCTACTTCAAGAAATCGGGTCTCGACCGTCCAATTCTGTTGCGCACCTCCGACGCAGCCTTCCCGGGCGCCGTGGATGCGGCGATCCTGTTCCAGCAAAGCGCGCGCAAGTCCGGGATCACGATCGACGTGAAGCGCGAACCGGAAGACGGCTACTGGACTAATGTCTGGAACAAGCAGCCCTTCTGCGCCTCCTTCTGGGGCGGTCGCCCGACACAGGATTCTCGCTATTCCACCTCCTATCTATCGACCGCCGAATGGAACGACACGCATTTCAAGCAGCCTGACTTCGACAAGTTGGTATTGCAGGCGCGGTCTGAGCTCGATGAAGCCAAGCGCAAGGTGCTTTATCGACAGCTGGCTTTGATGGTGCGAGACGATGGCGGTCTGATCCTGCCCGTCTTCAACGACAACATCATGGCCTCTTCGAAGACGCTGAAGGGCTATGTCGACGACATCGGCAACGATATGTCGAACGGCTACGTCGCGACGCGTGTCTGGCTGGACGCCTGATGCCCGAAGCCGGGCGAATAGGGCGCGCGCGGATTCTAACCAATCTGTCCCGCATTGGCGGAAATTGATCTTCACTCTGGCAGTGCATAGCGCGTCAGCAGAGCCTCGCCCTCTTCGATGGCGATCTCGATCACCTCGTTCACCAGATCCGGAGATCCGGCGAGTTCCCGCAGAACGAGCGTGAACAATTCCCGCTGCTGCATCGGCAGAACCTGCGGCACGATGATCACCAAGCCAGCATGCAGATCCTCTCGCGCATGGAGTTTCCTGAAGTCGCGGGCATTGTTCGTCACGAAGGTAAAATCTTCCGCGACGATCCGAGGCATCAGATCCCAATCGGTCTCGCCGCTCAGGCCCAGCCAATTGACGTGGAAGCAATCGTGGCCGTGATGTTGAGCCACGGCCACGAGCGATGTGTGCAAGCATTCATCGACGAGAAACTTCACGTAGCCGTGCCCGAGGGCTTTTCGGTACCGGCCTTTCCGAGAGGCAAGCGCTTCACCGACTTCACTTTCAGTCCCTGCTCCGACAACTTTCGTGGCCGCCCACGGGCAGGATGAGCCGCTACCCAGATTTCGGCGAGGTCCACCATGCGCGCAGTGAGAGCCGGATAGCCCTCGACGATCTCGTCCGTGGGAGCGCCTTGCAATTTCATCGCAGCGATTGTTCGGACAGGAACGCGCGTTCCTTTGAAGACCGGCTCACCGCCAACCACACCTTTCACGCTGTGGATGATCTTGTCCGCTTCCCTGAGCGCTTCGCCACGCGCGGCCAAGTGCTCCCTCGCTCTCGCGACGTCGACGATCAGATAGTCGTCTGCTCTGACCGTGTCGGCTTCAGGATTTTCGTCGATGGCGGCAAAGAGGCGCTTCCGGCGCTCGGCGGAAAGGATTGAGCCGACGCCGAACCAGAGTTTCAGGCGCAGCAGATCGTCGTCAGTGATCGCTCGGCTTCGGTGGCCGGTAGAGGGGCTTCCAATGATTCGTTTGTCGATCGCGTTGTGTACCGACTTAATGCCGATCTCACTCACGGCAGCCGCCTCAGTGGGTGTGTATTCGCGAAGTCCTGCAGCCATAATTAATATTCTCCTTCGAAAGAATATATATGATTCACGGGTAATTCGCAATGTGGCTGCTCAACGACATCGATCCGCAGACTTGGCTTGCTGACGTCCTGGCCCGCATCGCCGACACGCCAATCAGTAAGCTGGTGCAATTGCTTCCGTGGAATTGGCAGCTACACGGACTGAACGCTCAAGCAGCCTAATCTGCGGCCTTCACCGGATGCTTACGATAAATCCGATCCATCGAAACAGAATCTCACCATGCACATATGCTGCCCGAGTTGCTTTGTGCATTCCATTAGCGACTTCCGATAAATACTGACAAATTTCACTGGAAATCAACGACCCGGTCTACTGGACAATGAGGTTTGAAAAATCCAACGTGAAGCGTTTCTGCTGAAGAACGGCGTTCATGATGGCAGACGCCAGAGGGAAATAAGCGAGCGGATCTTCATCGGTATGTTGCTTCTCAAGCGCCATATTCGCCAGAACCCGCGCTGTATCCACACCTTCGACCGTTTCGCCAAACAGTTCGCTCGACAACATTTCAACGACTGTGCGGCCAGTTCCCAATCCCTGGCCGAGGCGGCTGTTACGCCCTCCGCCAACAGTGACGTGCAGATCGCCCAGTCCGGCCAGCCCGAATGCCGTTGTGGTTTGCCCGCCCAGGGTGCAGGATGGGGATAACGGCAGTGGTGCCACCTTCAGCTATGGCTGGTGAGGCGGTTCACAACAGTCCAAAAAGGCGATGTCACGTCGTTTCGGCAGCGCATGTTCGCCGCTTTCCCCGAGGCGACCCCAATGGTGATCACCTACACAATCGCGTCGAACATCCGGACATCTTTTTGGCCGTTGCCTCAGAGGAAGTCGCGCACAACACTGGCACCGCCCCCAATCCTGACCGGCTTTCCATCAGCTATGGCAACAGCCTGCCGGAGTGGCTCGGCCGGGGTCGTGTTGATGAAGTGGGATGTTGTCCCGCCTGCCGCGCAGACGATCATCGACGTCCAGATCGAGAAGATTCAGAAGATGTCGAAATAGGTCGAAGCAAGCGAGCGCTAGTGACCTGATCGGCTACGGTAGCCGCCACGCGGTCGCGCAGCTCCCGCTCTCACTCGGCGGTCCTCAGGTATCGATGTGGGAACTAGGCGTAGATTTTATCACCAAATGGTGCTAGTTAAAGCGCCTGAACAGGATAAGAAACGATGCGATCGACTATCAATCTAGACGACACTCTCATGGAAAGGGCCAGGTCCCTGACCGGCACAAAAGAAACCGCTGCTATAGTCCGCCAGGCGTTGGAGACGCTTGTTCGAGTAGAGTCCGGAAAACGCCTCATCGCGCTCGGCGGAACTATGCCCGATGCAGAGGCAGCTCCACGTCGCCGGAGCGCAGCTGCCAAGTGATACTGGCAGACACTTCTATATGGATCGATCATTTCCGCCATGTTGATGCGGAACTTCGGACGATCATTGAGGACGATCGTCTACTCTGCCATCCGGCTGTAGTTGGCGAACTGGCGCTTGGCAGCCTTCGAGATCGCGGGCGCGTGATAGCGTTTCTGGCAGCCCAGCGCCAAGCGTTCGTCGCAACGCATGACGAAGTGATGACAATGATTGATCGTCACGGCATTTTCAGTATGGGCATCGGCTATACAGATGCCCACTTGCTCGCCTCGATACTGCTTGATCGGCGAGCGGCGTTATGGACCAGGGACAAGCGTCTTCAGGCGGCGGCCAAAAAGGCAGGCGCTTCATTGCATAAGCCGGCCAATGCTCGCAACTAAACACCTAAATAGTTCTGCCGATCTTTCGCATTTATCCGATCGTTCGCCTTGAGCAGGTTCGAACCGGAGACCCGTGGTTCGCGCACAGATTTGAGAATGCGTTTTCAATCGTTTTCGCCGGTGAACAGGTTGGCGCAATGGTGCGTCCTTTCGGTATCAACCTTGAGAAGGCCGGCCACCTGCTTTATATGATGCGTGATGAGGCGGATATGAGAACGACCTTGGCAATCGACGACGATGTCCTGATCGCCGCAAAGGCGATGGCAACCCAGCAGCACCGGAGCGTCGGCGAGGTCATTTTTGAGCTGGCGAGACGTTCTCTGCGCCGACCGCCCAGCAGCCGCGAGCGCAATGGCATTCCTCTCCTGTCAGCTCGGCCGGATGCGCCTCCAGTGACCCTCGAAATCGTGAACGCCTTGCGTGACGAACTGCAGTGACTTTCCTGCTCGACGTCAATGTGCTGATTGCCTTAATCGATCCGGGCCATGTAGCCCATGATGATGCGCACGAATGGTTCGCGGCGATGGGTCAGACCGCGTGGGCTACCTGCCCCATTACCGAAAATGGTGTCATCCGGATTGTCGGCAACCCCAAATATCCCAACTCTCCCGGTTCACCGTCACTCGTGATGGAGATCGTCCGCAAATTGCGGTCGCTCCCCGGTCACAGTTTTTGGCCGGACGATGTGAGCCCTGTCGGGTCAGGTGATATCGCTGCCACGAAAATTCTAACATCGGGGCAGGTAACTGTTTCATTCAGTTTTGTAACGGCTTCTTCCGTGCGTTGGGTTCGCAGGCGTTCCACCTGCTCCTTGGCTTCCGCGATTTGCGAGCCGGTTGTTGCCTGTTCAGAGGCGATGGCAGCGCTTGCCCCAACAGATCGGCGTCGATGCCCAGAAGCTCCGTGTAATCTGATCGATTGATCAGCCCCCGTTCGACCGGCGACTGCTTGCCTTGCAGCTCGTCCTTTACGACCTCGGCCTGCTTCTGAACTGCAGCTTCCTGCTCGCGTAAGCCAGATAAGGTTTGATCTAGCTGTTCAAGGCGCCATTTGAGAATGGTCTGTTCCGACCGGAAACGGGCCATGCGGGCGTTGAATTCCTTCTCTTCCTCCAGGATGAGCTCGCTTCATTAAATAATCGACATTCGCCTTGAACAGGATCGACCCGGCGTTGGCTAATCGTGAAGCACCTGATAGGACCGCCGAGTATGAGGTCTTGGCACCATCTTCAGAGAGCCTCGGACCGGATCGGAGAGCTTTGATGGGCTGGAAAACACCGAAGATCGAATACGTGAATGGCTATAAGATCGTTGAAGTTGAAGGGCCCAGCTTCAAAGTCTACGATGGCGACCGTCAGCTCGGGGACGATTTCCCCTACCCCGGCGAAGCTGCTGCTTACGCAACCTCGTTGCCAAAACGGGATCATCCACGCAGCTAGGCGAGAAGCCGCGGAAGATCATTGAAAACCCTTTATGGCAGCCTTAACGAATGTGGAACAGGATTTGACCAGCTCCCAACTTTCTCCGCCGCTGGAACTGCTTGGGTGGTCAGAATTCTTCGCGGACCAGGTCCAGCCCAGCGAAGCTGACTTGATCCCCAGACGCATTGCTTCCGTTCACCGGGCACGCATCGAGGCAATCGATGTCACCGGGCCGGTCGGACTGGAATTTCCAGCCAATACCAATACTGGTGACTACGCGGTCGGCGACTGGGTTCTTGCCGATCCACTGACCGACATGCTCATCAGACGTCTCGACCGAAAAAGCGTCTTTCAGCGACGACCGGAAGGCGGGCGTGGCCAGCAACTTGTTGCCGCCAACGTCGACACCCTGTTGATCGTGACCTCGTGCAATGCCGATTTTAATCTTGCTCGGCTGGAACGTTACCTGATCATGGCCAACCAGGCCGGGAGCAATCCGGTGATTGTGCTGACAAAGGCCGACACCGCGGAAGATGCCGGCATGTTCCAGGCGCAAGCCGAGGCTTTGCAGCGTGACCTGCCTGTCATTGCCTTGAATGGGCGCTCCGCGGACGCAGTTTCCCTGTTGAGGCCCTGGTGCGGCATCGGCCAAACAGTTGCGTTGGTGGGGTCTTCTGGTGTCGGAAAATCAACACTGGTGAACACCATGACCGGGCCCGAATCTGACACAAAGCAAAAGACAGGCACCATCCGCGAATATGACGCGCAGGGCCGACACACAACCACCGCACGATCCCTGCATGCAATTTCAGGCGGCGGCTGGGTCATCGATACCCCGGGAATAAGGACGCTTTACGTGAGTGATGTTACCGACGGTATCGACACCCTCTTTGCTGAAATAACCGAACTGGCGCCGCTTTGCCGCTTTCGCGACTGCACCCATGCCCATGAACCGGGGTGCGCCGTTCAGGCAGCTGTCGCAAGCGGTGCCCTGGTCGCCGATCGCCTGGAACGCTGGCGGAACCTGCTTACAGAAAATCGCGACCGGACACCGGTCGTGAGCGGACCCCGCGGCAACAAGATCGTCCGCAAGAAGAAATATTGAAAGTGTTGAACGTTTGCGACGGTGCTCATCGGCGTCAGCCACGATCCGCCACCTGAATTGGCTGGGCTGGGGATAGCGTCAGCGCTCAATGATTGGGATTGCGGTCAAGAAGAAGACCCTGCAAACGGCCGCTCCCCGCTTGTGCGGGATATGTCTTTGAACAAACGAGATGCGGACGTGCTTTCTCTAGCTGTCCCGCTCGTGCAAATCGCCTTGGGCCTCGAACTCTCGGCACCATATTTGTCTTCGGCTCTTCGAATCAAATCAACAGCTTGGCTGTCGAAGCTGAAGACAGCCTATACTCCAAGCGGAAGTTCAATTTCTTCGCGGTTTCTTTTTGCGCCCTCGATCAGGACCGTGTTGAATCGCTCGGCATCTTGTGCCGGCAGCATTCCCGCCCCGGTTCGAATACCTTCTTGCCAGGCAGGCCCGCGCTCCCATGCTTCGTTGTAGACGAGCGCCAAGTCGGCAGATCGCCTTGTCTGCTGCAGGGCTTCAAAGAGCAGCGCAGCTTGACGAACGTCCTTTTCTCGCTTCGCCAGTCCCTGCCGGTCAGTGTGTCGGCGGCTGGCGACTATGAGCTTGTGGACCGCATACCGGGACGGATCAGGGACGACGACTGAGACACCGCTTCGGTGGAGCAGCATTGTCCTGACGGGTTCCCTTATGAGGAAGTCGAGAAAGCGTAGTGGATCCGCGCTGGCGCCACCAAGGGCGGGCATCTTCGCCGGCTGGTCGATGTAGTCATCAGAACCACGGTTCGACGTCAGGAACTCAACCCTGTAGCCGTTGGCGTTCTGAAACGCCGACGAGGCCGCGGACCCCGATCGATGTGGAACTGGCCGGAAGCTGGGGTCGACGCCCTGCAGCAGCTCAACGATCGGAGGCAGACTGTCTTCAACCTCGCGACTGATGGCGTGGTCCTGGGCGATGTCCGCATCGCCGGTCAGGATCGCAGCCATGGGGAGGCGGACGCCCAGCAGTCCTGCATAGCATTGAAAGGCCACCGTGCCGATGAGAACACCTCGGAGCCGAAAGAGACCGCCATCGGCAAGAGCCTCGACGATGTCGCCCGACATGGCATCAGGGGCGATCATCCCGCCTTCGCGGGTCAGGGTATTTACCAAGCGCCTGCGAGCGCGTAGATCGTCCTTGTCCCGCTTATGATCAGCTACGCGCCGCGCGATATCCGGATCTTCAGCAGAACCGACATAACGACGTTTCGTACCACCATGTCCATCTGGGATGTCGAAGTACCAGTACTTGCGCCCCTTGATGTTCGCCGGAGTGAACCGACCCTCTGGAGGGAAATCGGCCGTCCAGGCGGCGTCGAGCGAGCGCTGACCGAGCTCGGCGAGCATCGTCTGATACATGAGGTCGATGGACTTCATAAGTTCGACTCCGGCGTTATACTGTTTTTCAAAAACAGTATAACCGTCGAGAGGATAGGTCGCAAGATAGGATGCTCACCTTCGCGCAGGGCGCCAACAATCTCCGCAGCAAAGCGCGAGCGCTCTTTAATCGTCGGCCCGCCATACCGGTCGCAAGGCGCTCCCACGGAGGAGATCGTCGAGGGCTATCCGGCTCTCACTGCGCGCATGGTGGACCTGGCCGAAATCTGGGTAGCGGCTCATCCTGCCCGTGGGCGGCCACGAAAATTGTCGGAGCAGGGACTGAAAGTGAAGTCGGTGAAGCGATTGCCTCTCGGAAAGGCCGGCACCGAAAAGCCCTCGGCACGGCTACGTGAAGTTTCTCGTCGATGAATGCTTGCACACATCGCTCGTGGTTCTGCCGATGCAGCAGCGGATCTGCCGGGGGCGAGCCTCCAGGTCGTTTGCGACATGGATGCAGATCGCGCCCGCAAGGTGGCGGACGCCTACGGCGCTCACGACGTCGACTCAGACCCGACCGGGTGTCCGCTCGTCTGGACGTGGACGCAGTTATCATCGCAAGCCCCGATTTCACGCACGCGCCCTTGTCGCTGTCCTGGATAAGAGCCGGCAAACGGGCTCTCTGCGAAAAGCCGCAGATTTCACTGGAAATCAACGACCCGGTTTACTGGACAATGAGGTTTGAAAAATCCAACGAGAAGCGTTTCTGCTGAAGAACGGCGTCCATGATGGCAGACGCCAGAGGGAAATAAGCGAGCGGACCTTCATCGGTATGTTGCTTCTCAAGCGCCATATTCGCCAGAACCCGCGCTGTATCCACACCTTCGACCGTTTCGCCAAACAGGTCGCTCGACAACATTTCAACGACTGTGCGGCCAGTTCCCAATCCTTGGCCTAGGCGGCTGTTACGCCCTCCGCCAACAGTGACATGCAGATCGCCCAATCCGGCCAGCCCGAATGCCGTGGTGGTTTGCCCGCCCAGCCTCTCGCATAGTCTGGCCATTTCCAAAGTTGCCTGGGTGAAGACTGCAGCCGTCGGATTCTTAGATTGGCCGTCCGCACGTCTTTGATCGGGATACCGCGTCTGCATGGCGCTCACGCCGATCGCGTAGAAATTCTTGAGCGCGGCACAAGCTTCGACGCCCGTGACGTCCGTCGTCACCGACAGACGGTAATAGTCCGTTTGCATGATCGCGGCGAGCTGTTCGGCGACCGAAATATCCTCACAGGCGTAGATGCATGCCGTCGGCAGACGGTTGGCGAGTTCGCGGGCGATACACGGTCCGCCGATCCCGATGAAAGCGCTCATCAGCGGAATACGGGAGGGAAGCGTTTGGGCATAGGTCGATACGGCGGAACCCGCAGACTCAAGCCCTTTTGTCACAAAGGCTATGGGACAGGCCTCCGTCATGACCCGGTTAAGAATGTCGGTCACCCAGCCAATGCCTGGGCTACTCACTCCGACAACAATGATATCCGCGTTCGCGAGGTGCTCCGATCGCAGTTCGTCGAAGCGGATCGCCTCGACGCCGGCGGGCGGGGCAGCGTCGAGTTTGGGATGGATCCCGCCCGGACGCCGCATGGTAACGACGATGTCCTGATCGAGCGGCGTGCCGACGAGCAGCACCTTGTGGCCGTTGTCTGCAGCGGGTACGCAAAGCGCGGTGCCCATGACACCCGCACCGAGTACAACGATTTTTGCCACGGTAATCCTCCTCTTGGTGTGGTTCGAAACGGAAAGCCGACCCGCTACCGCATCATAGCAGCGACATTGCCGCCATCGACCGTGATAACCGCGCCGGTGCTTGAGCGCGCCTTAGCGAGATGCACGAAGGCGGCTGCCACATCGGCACCCGTTACCTCGCGGCCAACAAGGTTGCCGCGCATATAGGCTTCGGGTGTCAGGCCGCGCGCGCGGCTTCTTTCAGTGACCATCTCGTCCGTCATTAGACCCGTGCGGATCCGGTCAGCATTGACGGCATTGGATGTGATGCCGGATGCGCCGTGCTCGACTGCATATTGGCGCATCAGCGCCATCAGCGCGGCCTTGGAGGTGCCGTAGGGGCCGAAATCCGCACCTGGATTGACAGCCTGCTTGGAAACATTGAAGACGATGGCGCCGCCGGTCTTCTGCTTCTCCATCACACGCACGGCGGCTCGGGCCATGTAATGATGGCTCCAGAAATTCAATTCGAACGCCTTCCTGAACGTCTCCTCTGGCACGTCGATTAGCGAGCCCTGAAAGGCTGCTCCTGCGTTGGAGATCAGGATGTCCACCCCGCCGAAATGGCTCGCCACCTTGGCAATGGCGGCATCCACTGCGGCCGGGTCGGTCACGTCGCAGGCGACGCCGAACCCTCCTAGCCGCTTTGCCTGGTGAGTTACGGCGTCCTGTGCAATGTCGATCAGCGCAACCTCGGCGCCCTCGGAGCGAAGTGCTTCGGCGATGGCGAGGCCTAGTCCGCCGGCGGCACCTGTCACGACTGCTATCTGCCGGGTCAGGGGCTTTTCCACCTGCTTGGTCAGCTTGACCTGTTCGAGTGACCAGTATTCAATATCGAATAGGTCAGCCTCGGAGAGCGCTTCAAAGGATTCGATGCCCTCCGCCTTGGTGATAACATCGACCGTTGCTTCTGCCACATCTGCACCGACGAGTGCGTTCTTGCGCGTGGCGCCCGCGGCGAACAATCCAACACCCGCAACGTAAAAGACACGCGGCATAGGATCGAGCATCGTTTTTCCGCCGCCGACGCGACCATTGTTGCGTTCGAAATAAGCCCGGTAGTCCGCCTGATAAGCATCAACGGCGACCTGGGCCATGTCCTTCCAGGTATCGAGTTCGCCTGCCACCGGTGCCGGCAGCGCAACACCGTGGCGCTTGATATGGATGACATGCTCCGGCGTCGCATTGCCGCGCCTGACCAGGCTCTCCACATTTTCCGCATTGCAGAAGTCGAGCACGCTCTCTGTGCAGCGGTGTTCCAGTATCAAACGTTTCGGTGCGCCCTCTAAGCCGGTATCGATGGCGATGGCGCCGCGCAAGATCGGTGCGATTTCCGCCACACTGGCGAGCGATTTTGGCACTTTGGCGGAAGTAAACGGCTTTGCCCGACCTTTCGCCAGCCTGTGTTGCGCGCGGTCGATCTTAGCGATCATGTCCTCATAGGCCGCGCGCGGATCGTCAGACCAAGTGAAAATTCCGTGTTTCAGGAGAACCATGCCGTCGCCTTTGGGATTGGCGCGGAAGGCTGCATCACAAGCCTTCGCGAGAAGGAAGCCAGGCATCACATAGGGCACGACGATCGTATCAGGGAACAGTTCTCGGATAAGGTCTTCGCCATGCGGCTGGTTTGTCAGAGAGACTATCGCGTTGGCATGGGTGTGGTCGATATGCCGGAATGGCAACAGGGCGTGCAGGATGGCTTCGACCGAAGGGTTAGGCGCGTTCGGATCCATCAGCAGCCGCCGCTGCAGCATCACCATCTCATCATCGCTCAGCTCATCGAAACCGACCATCGCTTTCAGCGGGTCCAACCGCACGGCCGGCAAGCCCTGTGGCTCTATAGTGCCCATGTCCCAACCGCTGCCCTTGACACAAAGCACATCAACCGAGGTGCCGTCCCGATCAGTCCATGCAGTCTTGACCGATGTATTACCGCCGCCGTGCAGCACTAGTTCCGGATCCTGTCCGAGCAGTCGCGTTGTATAGGTTCGGATCGCTAGATCGCGGTTGATGCCCTTTCCGACATAAGCCTCGACCACGGATGTAAACTCGCTGTCGTTCCATCTCGATTTCATGACTATCACCTCTCTTCCCGAGTTGTTGGCGAACCGGGTTACAAACGTTAGATATCTAGATGCGTATGTGTCAGACCCGGTTTTCCGTTGCGGCGTCGAAGACGTGGACCTTTTCGGGCGCAATCGAGAAACGGACATCCATCCGCTCGTCAAAATGCGCAGACTTGTCGACGATCGCTAGGAACTGACCTTCCGGCCCCTCGCAGCAGAGCTGAGCTTCATGCCCCATGCGCTCGATTAGCAGCGACCGGGCTACAATGGATCCCTGCGGATCGACCGTGACATCTGTCGGGCGGACGCCGCAGATCACCCGCTGGCCTGCAGATAGTTTGAGGGACGGCTCGAGCCGGATAAGGCCGGCCTTGGTCTCCGCAGCTGGCGCTCCCTGGTCCGCGACAATCGTGCCCGTCAGGAAATTGATCGCCGATGAACCGATGAAATCGGCGACATATTTGCTTGCGGGTCTATCATAGACATCGTCGGGCGTGCCCATCTGCTCGATCTTCCCGGCTCGCATGACGACGATCTTGTCGGCCATCGTCATCGCCTCGATCTGGTCGTGGGTCACATAGATCGTTGTCGTCTTGAGACGATTGTGCAACTGCCGGATTTCGGTGCGCATGTGCGCACGGAGCTTGGCATCGAGATTGGAGAGCGGCTCGTCGAACAGGAAGACCGCCGCCTCGCGCACCATGGCGCGGCCCATGGCGACCCGCTGGCGCTGGCCGCCGGAAAGTTCTTTCGGATAGCGCTGGAGATACGGCGTCAGATTGAGGATTTCGGCGGCATGCTCGACCCGCCGCTTGATTTCGGCCGGTGGCTGCTTTGCCACTTCGAGACTGAAGGCAATGTTTTCGTAGACCTTCATTGTCGGGTAGAGCGCATAGTTCTGAAACACCATGGCAATATCACGGTCGCGCGGATGCATATCGTTCACCCGTTTGCCGCCGATGAAAAGATCACCTTCGCTGACGGTTTCGAGCCCGGCTGTCATGCGCAGCAAGGTGGTCTTGCCGCAACCCGAAGGCCCGAGCAGCACGACGAACTGGTGATCCTCGATCAGGAACGAGATATCCCGCATGATGTTGAAGGCACCAAACGACTTGCCGATGCTCTTGTATTCCACGGTTGCCATAAATTTCTGCTCCACTCGTCTTCTAGTATTGCTGACGGTCGCGTGCCGGTCAGTATTTCTGCCGGGTCGGGGTGATGACGATTTCCTGCACGATCGCCTTTTGAGGCAGATTGTAGGCATTGAGGATCAACTCGGCGACGATATCGGCGGAAATGCCGCCGCCGATCGCCTCCTTGTTGGCCTTGTAATTGGCGAGCGTAGTCTCGTCCTTCACATGGTCGAGCACCTCGGTGTCGATGATGCCAGGCGACAGAACGATGACGCGCACATCGTGCGGTGCCAGATACTCGCGGAAGCTTTCCGAGACCGCATGGACGAAATATTTGGTGCCGCAGTAGACGGTGTGATCCGGATAGACCTTGCGGCCGGCGATCGAACTCATCATCATCAGCGTGCCATGGCGGCGAGCGATCATGCCGTTCATCACCGCATGGACGGAATTCATTACGCCCTTGGTATTGATGTCGATCATCTCGTCCCATTCTTCCGGCGGCTGCTTGGCGATGTCGCCGAGACGGGCGATGCCGGCATTGGCGAACATCATGTCCACCGGGCCAAATTGACTTTCGGCGTCGACGACGGCTGCGGTCAGTGCGGCGCGGTCACGGACATCGACTTGTTTCAGCACGGCGTTCGGCAGCCTCAGTGCCTCCAGGCGATCGAGACGGCGTGCCATCAGCAGCACCGGGTGGCCGGCGGCCGAAAAGGCCCGCGCCGTCGCCTCGCCGATGCCGGAGCTCGCACCTGTAATTGCAATCAGCGGCTTGTCCGCCATGTTTCAGCCTCCCGGTTTTGTTTTTGTCGATCCCCGGGATGCGAATGCCACTGGAAGAGGGCAAGATGGCATCGCAACCCCAGGAACCGTTTGTTTGGCAGACGGCGGAAAACCGCCGCCCGTCCAATCAACCCTTCATCACGGTGCCAACCTGGGCAGCGATGTCGTCGAGGGCTTCCTTTGGCGAGCCGTAGCTGCCGGCGAAATACTTGCCCAGCCCAACGGGGATCGTGTCGCTCGACAGCTGTGCCCATTCTGGCAGGTCCGGTTCGGAGCCCATGTATTTCGCAATCGTCTCGCGCACGATCGGCAAGTGACGGGTGGTGCCGGCACCGACGCGAGCATTGGCGAGAACGCGCGGATCGTCATAGACGCTGGTGCGGGTCGGACCCGTACCGCCACCAAGCGTGGTGATGAGGGCCTGTGTATCGGCGCAAGTCGCCCACTGCATGAACAGCCAGGCTGCATCCGGGCTCTTTGAGTATTTCGACACGGCAAGAGACGACCCGCCCTGGTGACCGACGCCGGGGATTTCGCCGTAACCGGTTTCCTTGACGGTGCGAAGGGCAATCGGCTGCGGCGGCACTGCAACTTCGCAAAGGCCCGAAACCTTGGTCTGGGTCGGATCGTCGAAATAGGGAAAGAATTCGCCCCAAGACAGCATCGACGCGGCAACACCCTGTGCCACCGACTGGCCCTGACCATCCCAGGTCCAGCCATCGACGCCTGGAGGCATGGTTGCCTTGAGCTTCGTCCAGTATTCCAGCGCCGCAACGCCCTTTTCGTCGTTACCGGTGAACTTGCCGTCCGGTCCGAAGATCGAGCCACCGTGACCCCAGAGCCATGCGGTCCAGTCGCATTCCAGGCTGTAATGACCGGATTTCATCTGGCCGCTGGTGCCGTAGACGTTCGGGCCCATCTCGTCGGTAATGGTTTTGGAATTGGTGTACAGTTCCTCGAGTGTCGCCGGTGCCTTGAGGCCGAGCTTCTCGTAGATATCCTTGCGATAGATCATGATGAAGATCGGGATGTCGTAGGGAACGCCGACCCAGCGGTCCTCATACTTGGCGATACCGTCAACCAGTGCCGGCAGGAAGTCATCGATATTGTAGTTCGGCATCGCCAGGTCGGCTTTGGCCTCGATCTGCTCGCGTGGATCGAAGACGTCCTTGCTGAAGGATGCCGCCCAGCTCTGGTCAATATAATAGAGGTCATAGGTGCCGAGCGATGAGGCCACGTCGAGTGTCAGCTTCTGCAGAACTTGCTCCAGCGGCAGAACCTCGATCTCGACCTTGATGCCGGTGGCTTCCTCGAAATATTTCTTCAGCTGCGAGTTGATGGCGTTTGACGGGGGTGTCGATTCCGTGGCGAGTTTGAGCGTGGTGCCGGCAAACGGCTTGCCGACGTCCTGCAGCCACTTGATCACTTCCGGCGACGGCTGCAGTGCTTCCTGTGCATTGGCCTGCGAGAACCCGCCAAACGGCCGGCGACCCAAACCCATGCCGAGTGCGCCTGCACCCAGGCCCAGCTTGCCGGCGGCCATCAGGAAGTCGCGGCGGGCCATCTGGCCCTTGACGAACCTATCGGTGATCGATGCGAGATGCATCTTTCTAATACTGTCCTTCATCCTCTTCTCCTCCACTTTTAAACGGACGACAGAATTGCCGGCCGGATATTCAAGCGCCTCCGCGCCGAATTACTGTTTCAGCGACCCCATCGTCAGGCCACGCACCAGATGGCGCTGGACCAGCAGGATCACGATAAAGGCCGGTACGATGGCCGCTGCACCCAGCGCCGCCATGTTGCCCCAGGCCGTTCCAATCGATGTCACGAAGGTCGACGACACCACCGGTACGGTCTTTAGGCCGGTCTGCGTCAGCGTCAGTACGAACAGGAATTCCGTCCAGCTGAAGATGAAGCAGAGAACCGCGGTCGCGGCGATGCCGCCCTTGGCCATCGGCAGGACGATGCGCCGGAAGATCGTCCAGCGCGACGCGCCGTCAAGCAGCGCGCTTTCGTCGATCTCGGCCGGGATATCGTCGAAGAAACTCTTCAAGAGCAGCACCGCCAGCGGCAGGTTCATCAGGCCGTGGATCAGGATGACGCCGATATAGGTGTCGAGCAGGCTGAACTGCTTGAAGATGAAGAACATCGGGATGGCGACGGCGACCGGCGGCATCATGCGGGTCGACAACACCCAGTTGACGAACTCGTGCCGGCCCCGAAAATTCATCCGTGACAACGAATAGGAGGCGAGCGTCGCGACGATGATGGCGAGCACCGTCGACATCGAGGCGACGACGATCGAATCCCAAAGCCGGGGCGCCATGTAGAAATTGCCGCCACCGGGATTGACCGTTTCCTGCGTCCCGAAACCGAAGCCGAGCGAAATGCCGAATACCTGCTCGAAATTCTTGACCGTCGGTTCGAAGACGAAAAATTTCGGCGGCCAGTTGAAGATGTCCTTGGCGTTGCGGAAAGCAACCGACGTCCAGAAGTAGATCGGGAAGAAGAAGGCTCCCACGACGATCCAGCCGGCGATCGTGCGAAGTGTTCGTGTGCCAGCGCTCTGGTGCATGTTACCACCTCACCTTGAAGACTTTGATGAAGACGTTGGCCATGATCATCACCATTGCCAGGCTGACGAGGCTCAGCGTTGCGCCATACCCCCATTTCAGGAACGAGAAGGTCTGCTGCCAGGCGTAAAGGCTGACGGTATAGGTGGCCGTTCCAGGGCCGCCCGAGGTCATGACGAAGACATAGTCGAACACCCGGAAGAGATCGATGCCGCGCAGGAGCACGGCGACCGCGATGACCTTCGACATCATCGGCAGCGTCAGCCGGCGGAACATCTGGAAGGACGAGGCGCCATCGATCATCGCTGCTTCATAGGGCTCGGCCGGCAGCGAGCGGAGACCGGCCATGAAGATCAGCACCATGAAGGGCGTCCACTGCCAGATTTCAGCGACAAGCACGCCGGCCAAAGCAAGGGATGACGTGGCAAGGATTGGAGTCGATTTGTCGAGCAGACCCATCGTGCTGAGCAGATAGGGGAGCACGCCGAATTGCGGATCCTCCATCAACAGGAACATCATACCGGCGATGGCGGGGGGGATGACCAATGTCATCGACAGTGTGGCTCGCAGTACGCTGAAGCCCGGCAGTTCGGCATCCAACAGCATCGCGATTGCCATGCCGAGGATGATTTCGAACACCAGCGCGACAATGAAATAGAGGAAGGTGACGCCCAGCGCGCTCCAGAAACGCGTGTCGTTCCAGAGCTGAACCCAATTCGCCATGCCGACGAATTTCAACGCGCGCTTTGTCGGCACGAATTCATGAAAGCTCAGCCAGACGTTGTAGATCAGCGGATAGATTGTGAATACCACGAGCAAGCAAACCAGTGGCAGGAGCCACGGGATCGGCGAGTCCGATATTGCAATGCGTTTCACCTGTGCGACGGACATTCCGTACCCTCCAGCGGACTGCGGCTATTGCGCCCGGCATGAGCGCGCGTCACCGTTGCCAAACCCGCACTCCTCTGCCGGTTCAGCTCTGCTCGATCCTGTTTCTCTACGCCGGCGCAAGCCGGCATGCGTCTTCAAAGCTGCGGCCGGTCAGTGTGCCGCTGCTTTCTTCTCACTGTGCATGCTTGTCGCGGAGCGTTGCTCTGCCATCCAGGCATCCAGTTCGGTAATCTCGTTCAAGCCCATGCGTATGCCGGCTTTTGTCCGGCGAAACACCACATCCTCGGCCGTGCGCGCATACTCGCGGGTCATCAGGAAACGGACCTCCGCCTCCGTCAGGTCGGCGCCGAAGGACCGGCCCAGGTCAGCTCGTGTGCGGGAACCGGCCAGAATGGCGCGCGCCTCGGAACCATAGTGCCTGACAAGGCGCCGCGCCGCGCGTATGTCCAGAAATCCATAGTCCCGCGTAAGATCCTGAGCCAGGAACTCTGCTGAACCTGCGGGAAAGTCGCCGCCGGGCAAGGCATGCTTGCCCGTCCAGTGCGCCCTTACACCCCACTCTGGGAACCGCGTTGCCAACTTCTGCATCGCATTCTCGGCAAGGCAGCGATAGGTTGTAATCTTTCCACCGAAGATACTCAGAAGCGGTGCTTCGTCTTCCGCGCCGTCGACTTCCAGCACATAGTCGCGCGTGGTTTCCTGCGCATTGGCAGCACCGTCGTCGTAAAGTGGCCGAACGCCGGAATAAGTCCAGACGACCTCTTCTCGCGTCACCCCGGCCTTAAAATAGGAAGAGGCTGCCTGGCACAGATAGTCGATCTCGTCATCCGAAATACGGACGTTTTCGGGTTGATCCTTATGATCGACATCGGTTGTGCCGATCAGTGTGAAGTCGTCCTCGTACGGGATGGAGAAGACGATACGTCCATCGGGATTCTGGAAAATGTAGCAGCGATCATGTGCGTACAGGCGCGGTACGACAATGTGAGAGCCCCTGACGAGCCGGATTTTTGCTTGCGTCTTCCGGTTCAAAACGATGGCCAGAACCTGGTCCACCCACGGACCGGCGGCATTGACAAGCGCCCGGGCAGAAATTGTCTCGCATCGCCCGGTTTCAGCATCCTCCACGGTCACATGCCACAGCCCGTTCTCGCGGCTTGCCTGCACGCAACGTGTGCGCGTGCGAATGTCGGCGCCCCGTTTTTCCGCGTCGCGCGCATTGAGGACGACGAGGCGGTTGTCCTGTACCCAGCAATCGGAATATTCGAACGCGATGGCGGACACGTCGCGAAGGGGTGCGCCGACGGGATCACGCGAAAGCTTGAGTGTCCGTGTTCCCGGAAGCTTTTTCCGACCGCCGAGATGATCGTAGATGAACAATCCGAGCCGCAACAGGCACGCCGGCCGCAGCCCCTTGCGATGCGGCAGCACGAAACGGAGCGGCCAGATGATATGCGGCGCTACGTGCCACAGAACCTCCCGCTCGCGCAGCGCATGGCGCACGAGCCCGAATTCATAGTGTTCGAGGTAACGAAGGCCACCATGAATGAGCTTGGTCGACGCCGATGACGTGGCGGAGCCAAGATCCGACTGTTCGCACAGAAAGACGCGGAGCCCGCGACCGGCCGCGTCGCGCGCCAGACCAGCGCCGTTGATTCCGCCACCGATGATCGCCAAGTCGTACGTCGCCATCGTCATGCAGTCGGTCTCCCCTTGCGGGCTTCCAGAAGACGGTCTGCAACCTCGACGAAACCTTGTCCGCCTTCAGCGGCCGTTACATAAGTCGGTTCAGCCTCGATGCGGCCTTGAAAATGCAGGACATTGGCAACGCCGCAGGCGTTGGGAAAGAAGTGGAACATCGGCGCATCGTTCGGACTATCGCCGACGAACACGACCTTGTCCTTATCCCGGTCGATATCGAGCCCGAGCACGTCGGCCGCGAAACGGCGCGTCATCGTCAACTTGTCATAGGCACCATACCAGCCGTTGACATGGATGGACGAAACCTTTGCAACCGCACCCTCCTCCTCGAAGATCCGCTTGATGCGGTCCACTGCGCTGGCCGGCAAGGATGGCACATCCTCAGAAAAGTCGATGGCGAGGTCGGCCTCGCGATAAAGCTGGTCGGCCGAAATGGCGGTACCGGGCACTTCGGCCAGGATGCGAGCGCGCACTGTTTCCAACCGTTTACGATCATCGGCGCGCTGATCGCTACTGATCGCGAAAACACGGCGCATGCGCCGGCTGTGTTGATCATAGGAAAAATAGAATGCGCCGTTTTCACCTACAACGCCTGAAACGGGCCACATCCGCGCAATCATATCGCACCAGCCAGCGGGTCGGCCGGTGATGGGAGCTACAGCAATGCCGGCGTCCAGAAGTCGCTCCAACGCCTGATAGGCGCAGGCCGGCAGACGTCCGTCCGTGGTCAGCGTGTCGTCTATATCGGCAAACAGCGTATGGATCCTGCCTGCATCTTCCAACGGCATTTCGACGATCGCGCGCATGAGATCACACCTCCCCGCGCGAGAAGTCTTCGAGAATGCCTTCGTCGGCGGCGATATCGAGAAACGAATACCGGTTGCGCATCTCGCGGCAGTGAACCACTGCCTCACGGTAAAAGTCGACCGGCACGCCGAGTTCCTGTGCCGTCGTGGGACCACCTGCTGCCTTGAGCAGCCGCGTCATTTCTTCGACCGGAATGACGAAGGCTTTCAGTTCCTCCCGCAGTACCGGCCAGATCTCGGCGATCTTTTCATTGAGCGCGCCGATTTCTTTTTCATCGAAGATCTTGGGCTGAATCTCATTGAAGCATTGTTGGGCAATATCTGCGCCCATGCGACGCGACATTCCCTGAAGATCGATCCTGGTTGCCTTCATTTTCGGCGGTGACGCGTTTTCCAGGTAGTGCCGCTGTAAGCGGCCCATGGTCAGCACGCCGACGCCAACCTGCTGGCCATGAAGCGTCCCCGGATGGCGGTCTCCCGCGAAGCAATCGATGTAGTGGGAGATCTGGTGTTCGCCCATGGAGCCATGGTTCGACATGCCGGTAAAGGAGACACCGAGACCGCACATCGTCAGAACACGGTAGAGGTAGCCGTTTGCGGAGACATCGCCGCGGTTGATCCCCTCGGCGCGCCGGTTTAGCTCCGCCTCGTCCTCATGCTGAATGATATAAGGCGCGTTATCGTAGGCCGTCCCGAAGAGGCGATGCGACAGCCACCAGTCCACCTGCGCCACAGACCGAACGAGGCAATCGGCGAAGCCGGCAGCCGATAGATAGGTGGGCGCCGCAGCGGCGACAGAAAGGTCGACAAAGAAACCCGCCGGCGCATGCGATGGCAAAGACACTTTGAGACCGTTGTCGAGGGTTATAGACGCGGTGGTCGAGGTATAGCCGTTCATCGAGGCGGCGGTGCCGAATACACAATACCGCCGTCCATCGAGGCCGGTCACGTATTTCACCAGATCGTTGATCGTGCCCGACCCCACGGCGACCACACCTTCGGCGCCTTTCAGTTTTTCGGTCAACACAGCCACATTCGCCATATCGGCATGCGGATGGTCGAGAAGAACGGTCTTGACGGGGCCGAGCGATTGGAGAGCATGGGCGATGCGTTCACCCATCGCATCCCAGGTGGCGTGATCGGCCACGACTGTGAATGTGTTGCCTAGCCCTAGTCCGGCAACCAGTTCGGCTTCCCGTCCCTCAAGGGTATCTGCGATGACGATCGATTCGTAAGGCACAGTTGCTGGTTTGCGGGTCTCCGGATCCACCCAGCGCCCGGCGACGATATCATCAATCAACGCGGTCCAGCCGCCCTGGGGAGCGCTTGCGGCGCCGCCCTGGTTCCCTGTCGTTTCCATTCCTGATGTCCAGTCTTATTGTGATGAAAACAAAAGACACCAGCTACTGACACTTGTCAATACATAAATCAAACTGCCTTGACATTTGCCATCCGGTATCATCAGATAAGGTGGAAACAAGGAAACACCGAGGAAACACATGCTGGACGCAGGCGTCACCCTGCCCACGGAGTTCGACGACGCCGTCAATTGGGCCGCATGGCTCTATTACGCCGACGAGATGACCCAGAGCGAAATCGCCAAAACGCTCAACGTCTCCCGCGCGACAGTCGTCAATTACCTTCAAGAGGCGCGCAGCCGTGGCATTGTCTCCATCCGGATCAGCACCTATGCGAGCGGACGGACAAAGATCGCCCGTGCATTGAAGGAAAAATTTGGCCTTGAAGGCGCGCTGGTCATCCCCTCGACCGGAAATGGAGACCTCGTGCGTCGGTTGGGGGACGCCGGAGCCCGTGTTCTGGCCGACCAGGTGACGACGGGAGATGTAATTGGGGTGGCTTGGGGGCGCACCGTGCTTTCGGTCGCCGATCAGATTTCACTTCCTGAACCGGTCTCCAATCTCACCGTGGTCCAGGTCTCGGGAAGTTCTACGGGCGAACCGGATTTCTCGCCCGAATTGTGCACCTCGCTTCTGTCGAGCCGTATTGGCGCGCGTTGCGTCAACCTTCTGGCACCGGCCATTCTATCGACCAAGGAACTCAGGGCGATGCTGCTCGACGAACCAGTCCTGAAAAAGCAGTTCGACCTCATACACTCGACAAACCGCATTTTGTTTGGTGTCGGCGATGTCGGCCCTAAAAGCACCGTGCGAGCGTCCGGGATCGCAAGCCAAAGGGAAATCGACACATATGTCGAACATGGTGCGGTCGCGGTTATCATCGGTCGGTTTATCGATGCGCACGGTCGCGCGGTAGGCGGCGAGCACGATGAACGAATGGTCGGAATCGCACTCGAAGAGCTTATTCAGACGCCCAATAGGATTTGCGTGGCAGGTGGGGCCGGCAAGATAGAGGCCATTACCGCAACACTCGAAGGCGGTTACGCGACGCATTTCGTCACAGACATGGCCACGGGAGAGGCCTTGTTGGGGGTTTGACAATCACAAGCAGTGGCGAAGGGCCGCTGCCTGTGGAGGTATTCAATGGACCCACCCGCATCACATCGGTTCGTACCGAGGTATCGCGGATCACTCAGCGGAGAGGAGCCGCTTTAATGCAGTCGGAGGAACGTTATGTCATAGGGATCGATTCATCGACGCAATCGGTGAAGGCCATTGCCTGGTCGAAAGACGGTCAGCCTTGTTTCGAAGGGCGTGCGCCGCACACGCTTATAACGCCTGACGCCCACCGGGCAGAACAGGATCCCGACGAATGGTGGAGCGCAGCGATCACTGCCTTGAAAGCTGTAGCCGGAGCTACCGATCCCGACCGCATAGATGGCATAGCGATTTCCAATCAGCGCGAGACAATGGCATTGCTGGACGACCAGCGACGTCCGCTGGCGCCCGCCACGGTTTGGCTCGACCGGCGTGCGCGGGACATGCCCGCCCTCCTTGCTGACGAATTGGGCGCGGATGTTCTGCACGGCATATCCGGAAAGCCGGTCGATGTTATTCCTTGCGTCTATCGCCTGCGCTGGATGCGTGCCAATCAGCCGGAGTTGCTCGATAAGGCGGCTTATATTCTGTCCGTGCATGACTACTTGACGATGCAGCTGAGCGGCACACCGCAGGCGACATGGACAAGCGCCGATCCGTTCGGAATTTTCGATATCGTCAGTAAAACCTGGTCGAAGACGATCCTCGGCCACCTCATGATCGACGAGGCCAAGCTTCCGTCGCTCAATCCGCCCGCCTCCAGAATCGGCTCCATCTCCCAGGAAGCCGCTGCGCAGACGGGCCTGAAACCAGGCACGCCAATCTTTGCTGCCGGCGGAGATGGTCATTGCGCCGCTCTTGGCGTAGGCGCGATCGAACCGGGGACAGTCTATCTTAATCTCGGAACAGCGGTCGTGGGTGGCCTCTGGTCGGCCACGCCGGAATTGAGCGGACATTGGCGCACGCTGGTATCTCCCACTGGCGACGGCTATGTTCTGGAAAGCGTACAGCGGGGCGGTGCTTTTTTCGTGAACTGGCTGCTCGATAATTTCGCTGGCGGACGCACGGATGTGGCGGTTTTTCAACGACTAGAGGCGGAAGCCATGCGCCTGCCTGTCGGCTCTGACGGGCTGACGGTGTGCCCATATCTGATGGGCTGTATGGATCCCTACTGGGATGAAAATGCGCGGGCGAGTTTTACTGGCTTCGGGCCGGATCACGGAATGGGTCATCTCTATCGCGCATCCCTTGAAGCGATCACGCTCGAATTTGCAAGGAGCTTGCAGGAGATGAGGGCCACGGGGCTCGTAGCCGAGCGAATTTTCGTGATCGGCGGCGGAGCTTCGAGTGTGCTGTGGAGAAAAATGGTTTCAGATGCTACAGGGCTTCCTGTCCATCGCAGCCTCTCCAATGAGGCATCGGCACTTGGTGCAGGCATTGCGGCAGCGGTGGGTGCCGGGTGGTACAGCAATTTCCACGAAGCGAAAAATGCCATGGCGCGGACGACCGAAGCCCTTGCGCCTGATCCTGCCGCTTACGAGGATTGGCTTACCCTCTCGGAAAGACAGGCCCAAGTTTACATCAACAATCGCGAGCAAGGGCGGACGTGAGCCCGGCTCTGTGAACGAGCATGAAGTGGCGCGAACGTTTCAGTGTGCGGTGCCTGGTTTCTCGTTTGCCCTCACAATGGCGTCCGCTTCCTTGCCGTATAGTTCCTCGAAGTGATCGAAGGTCTTGGAAAAATAACCAATGCCCTGCGTCGCCGAGCGCAGCGCCCGCGCCAGATCGTTAAGCGCGCCGCCCGGAACGAGCGCCCGGAAGATGTCCCATCCCTTGGCGGTTTCATCACGGTCGAAACCGAGAACCTGACCGTTGAGAGCGGCGACGATCTGGACAAGGCTGCCTGAATAGACCGACGGGATGTGGAACTCGCTGCGAAAGACCGGCTGCATCAAGACGGTCGACCCTTCGGAAAGCGCCTGTCGCACTCCCATTTTCGATGCAGTCCGGAAGGCGTGTTCCGAACTGTCGACGGTATGGTGCTGACCATCTAACAGCGTTACGCCGACATCGATGACTTCGAAGCCTAGCGGTCCTTTCTCCATCGCTTCGCGCGCGCCCGCTTCGACGGCGGGGATGTAATTGCGCGGAACGGCGCCGCCCTTGATGGTTTCGCCAAAGGTGAAGCCCTGGCCGCGCTCGTTGGGGTGAATGCTCAACTTCACATCCGCGAATTGCCCGGCACCGCCGGTCTGTTTGCGATGGCGGTAGTGAACCTCCGACGGTTTCGTGATCGTCTCGCGGTAGACTGGGCTGGGCGTTCGGTCGGTCACGGAGATATGAAAGACATCGGACAGCGTTCGGCAGAGATCACGCAGATGGACCGGCCCTTGGGCGCGCACGAGTTGAGCGCCCGTGCCTTCCTCCTGCAAGACTTTCAGACCGCGATCCGTCTGGGAAAGCTTCGCCAGCGTTTCGGAAAGTTTGTTTTCATCGCGCTCGCTGCCCGGAATTAGGATCCTTTCAAGCATCGGCGTGGGTGGATCCGTCCACTCGGGCGGGGCGACCACCGCGCCGGAGGTCAGTAGCGAAGGGACGGGCAGGTGGTCGGACTTGACCGTCGCGAAGACATCCCCCGGCGCAGGCAGAACCGCCGAATTGGACCGCCCGTTTGCGAGATTTTGTACGGCGCCGAGGTTGGAGCCGCCCAGTGATGCGCCTTGCCGCAGTCCCTCGCCAAGTGCGCGCACGAGCACCGTCTTGCCGACATTCTGGCGATGATAGGCATGGAAGCTCACGGCCACCAGCTTGCCTTCATCGACAGTTCCCGTATGAGCGAGACGCTGCCGAAGAACCCCTAACGGCGGCGCCTCGTGGCGCAGCGCCTTCATCAGCCTCGTCATGCCGTTGCCGTGACTTGCAGCACCGATCAGGACCGGGATAATTCTGTTTTCCCTGAGAACCCGTGATGAAATGGCATAGAGCGCGTCGCTGGGCGGCTCGCGATCCTCGATCAGTTCCTCGAGAAGCCAGTCATCAAATTCGGACAGGTGTTCCAGGAGCTCGCTGCGCGCTTCGTGCTCGCGCTCGGCGGCGCTTTCGGGGATTGCGATCAGCGCCGAAGTCTGGCCTTCCCGGTAGCGCCACGCCCGTTCCGAAATCAGATCGCAACTGCCTATGATCCTGTCTCCCTCGCGGATCGGGATCTGGCGAAGCAAAAGCGTGTGGTTGGCGTAGTCTTGAAGCGCGGCGATCACGTCCCTCAGCCGCCCTCTCGGTTCGTCCATCCGGTTGACGAAGAGGATGCACGGCGTCTCCGAGGCTTCGACTATCCGCAGATAGGGCGCGGCGAGCACAGCCTCCTCGGGTGCCGATGAAACGCACAGGATGCAGGCGTCGCTGGCAAGAAGCGCGTGCTGCGCATGCGCCAACGCTTCGTTGGGTCCTGGCGCATCCAGCGCACACCACGCCTCGTTTCCGAAGGTGAATTCCGTTAGGTTCAATCCATAGGGGGAGCTGGATTTTTTCGGCGCCCCCTCCAAGGAGCCGAGCTTTTCCACGACTGTCGATTTTCCGGTCTGCGAGGGTCCAAGCACGGTAAAGCAGCGCATCGGTCTTCCTCCAACTGCCATAAACACAATTTTCAGCCATCATAGGATGCCCTGAACCGCTGCAAGGCGCCAGAGGTGTTCAGTTTCACAACGCTTTGACTTAGACTTGCATTTGAGGCTGATCCATTGAGCTTACGGTTCGATACTAAATCCGAGAAAGTCTCGTTTGATCTTGAAGCCAACCCGACGGGCTGGCAGGACAATTGCTTCTTCCGCCTTTATCGACCCAGGCTTCGGGTGCTGATTACGGCCAAGGGCTGGAAGCCGTCGACGGCGGAGGGCGTCAGCTTCAGTTCCTCCGCAGTTGCATGAAAACTCTCCGCCCGCGCCGCTGCTTGTGCCAGGGACGTAGGAACGTCCTGCGCCGAGGCGGATGTTAACTGACCGCTAGAGCCAATATCGGTTCCTCGGGGGAAGCTTCATGCCTGCGCTCCCTCATTCTTTTGGATAGCTTTTCGCGCATCGTAAAAGCGTAATACTATCTTGGCGGGAAATCCGGAGAGGGGCATGCAATATCGCCAAAGGTCGGTGCTGTTCGCAGCACCTTGGCTGATCATCGGAGCTGCCGCAGTCGGCGCTTCGAGCGGTATAACGATTGCGGACTTCGAAAAGCCGGAACTGTTAGTCGCCGCACTGTTTGTCGGCATTATCATCGGAATGGCCGTTGAGCAGTTCCTCGCCACGATGAGCAAACAGGCGTGGCGGCAGAGAGGCAGATCACGCTGGGAGAACCGGCGCCGGAACGAGCGCATCGTACCGAGGCCCTGGCTTCAGACGCCAGTTGCGGAGCGATTGCGACCGGTCGACGCTGCGGATCAACTGCGTATCGTGATGCGCTCGAATTTCACGATTCAACCATTGCTGAACCAAAGCGAAGCCCGGGTGTTTTGGGAGCTCGACAGCGTCGTGATCGGCTGCAATTCCTCCTGGCAGGTGATGGCGCAGGTTTCATTGGGCGAGATCCTCCGAAGTGCCGATCCGGAGGCCTACAGTTGCATCAACTCCAAACGTGTCGACCTGCTCCTCGTGGACGGTAACTGCCAACCGCGGCACGTCATCGAATACCAGGGCGGAGCGCACCATCAAGGAGCCACGGCCGCGCGTGACGCGGTAAAGAAGGAGGCGCTACGACGCGCCGGGATCGGCTATTATGAAGTGGTGGCTGGTCAAACGACGCCGTCGGAACTCAGGCGATTGGTCGAGAAGCTGGTGGACAAGCCGAGTGTCACTTAAAGCGATCTCAACACGCATGACTGCACGCTCGTGCCTCTCTGAGTGGATAAGCAGATTGCCGTGCCTTAATGGAATTGAGGCGCACCCGAGATGATCTCCGACTTCGAGGCAGTTCGCGAAAATCTGTTTCCGGCGAGTCACGGAGCGATCGAGGACTGGAGCAAGTTCCCCTGGCATCGTGATCGAACCAATCAAATTCAGGCTTATAAGGCGCATTCGTCGCAAGCCATCGCAATCGATGTCTTCGGCACACTGAAGATGAGCAGAGATCGCGATCGCATTTTCGACGCCATCGCTGAGTGCGTGGGGGTGGCACGGGGTGGCCCATGGGCAGTAATACTCGAGTGGACTGATACCGATCGGCTTCTGGGAGAACCTAGGCCGACGCAAGTGGATGCACTTGCCGTCGGCTCTGCGGCCGCACTTGTCATCGAGTGCAAGTTCACCGAGCCCGCAGGACAATGTAGCCAAACGGCCGTTTCTCGCTCGGGCGAACGCCAATGCAACGGAAACTACGAAGACCAAATCAACCCAGGCAATGGCGTGCGATCGCGATGCGCTCTGACAGGCAAGAGCATCCGGTACTGGGAATACATCCCAAAGATCTTCGAGCTCGATCCAGGTGTGGACCATACGCCCTGCCCCTTTAAGGGAGACGCCTATCAGTGGATGCGCAACGCCGTGTTGGCGGCTGCGCTAGGCAAACACCGCAATCTTCAAGCGGCTGCCCTAGCAGCCTTTGCCGATCATCCAAGTTTTCCAACAGCGCGAAAAGTGAAACGAGGCCTGGTGGATCCTAGCCTCGCCGGCCAAGGGGCGATAACGCCTGTCTCATACCAGCAGATCATTGCGATCGCCTGCCAAGTCGGCCGTGACCGAGCGCTCTGGAACGAGCTTAATGCATGGATAGATCATAAGATCGCACGGGCAGCGTCGCGAAAATTGGACTTCCAAGAGGTTCGAAATGGATGCTGATATCTGGAATGGAGCCTTCTATGACGATGGCGAGTGGGTTTCCTGGTCCGACGTGGAAGAACAACTCCAATATCAAGAGTGGCGTGCCAAGTATCCCAAAGCGATTAGACCTCTGATCCCATATTTTCAGGACCTCTTGGCACTGGCCGAAAGCTACCACCGTGAGACAGGTCGTCATCTTGATGTGTACGGCGTCATTGGTGAACTGTTCGGAGCAATCACCTACGGAATAAAGCTGAATAAGAACTACGCGCAGGGTGCCGACGGGCGGCTGGGCAACGACCACGTGGAGATCAAAACCATCACGCCGTTCAAGTCCAAGGACGAGGTTTCCGTCAAGGTGTCGAGTAATTTCAGCAAGCTGCTCGTCGTGAAAATCAACGGCGACTTTGAAGTGTCGTCGCGGATGGTTGACCGCTCGAAGCTTCCGAAAACGACCAAACCTCTCCTGAGGATAAGGTGGAGCGATCTGCCCAAAGGCCAATGACGACTTCATGCGTGATCGCGCCAAGTGGCGGCCTACCCCTCAGGCCCTCGAGCGCCCTCTCCTCTCGTGCGGCAAACTTTGGTTGCACGACGTAGCAGCCAAAAATCATTAATTCAGAATTTTAGATGCACGCGTATAGTCCGCTTGGCATCACAGCATCCGTGCCTTGAGGGGTCGAGGGCAATGAACTGGAACACATCGTCGACATTCACGGCCGCTTTGGGCGCCGCTTGCGGTGATTGCGGCATTGGCCAGTGGCGGCAGGGCGCGGCGTTAGCACATCGAGATCCGACAATCTCTGAAGTCCAAATTCAATATCATCCGACCGCAAAGAGGCAGGCTCCGAAAGGTGCTGGGGCTTATCAGGTGTTTGGCCGCTCGCGATGAGCAGCGTGACAAGTGTACTATCCCAGTCTGCACAACCGGCGAAAATCCTCAGAAAACTCGACGCTTCGGGCTCCATCCCTCGGACCATGAATAGGAACGCAACTTGACCGGCCATTTGCTGCGCGCCGGCCTTGCCCTCCTCGGGCGATGTCGAGGAGCGCTATGTTGAAAAACAGCAGGGGCACACTTCGGCTGAGTTGACGCGCAAACGTCAGCGGCGGCGCGGCCGCTTCCGCAGCAACCTCACCAAGCGTCTGGGCTTTAAGGGCCCTCCCCAAGCGGTCAAAATTGCCGGCTGGGTGTTCAGCTTAGCGCTTCAATTGAAATCAGGGAGTAAAAGCTACAGGGCTGTAGGGACCTTATCGGGCCAGCATACGTGCGAGCATATTTCTGATGTAGTCCTGCGCGCTGTAGAAAATTGCCGCGGCAATGATTTTGCGGCTATCTTCTACCGGTAGAAACCAAATAGCTGCCTTGTCCCGCTGAAGAAACCGGATCCCGGGATGAATATCGGGCCGCAGAGTCCCGATATAAGGCGTATCGGCGAGACGATCGATTTTGACACGCAGTTTGTGGATCCGTTCAGCGGTACGCTCCACCGCCTCGTCAGGCGAGTCCCCGAGTTCGACATAGGCGCCGAACAGATGATCGAAGATCAACTCGAAATCGCGTTCGGCATCCTCAGAATATTCAAGAGTCCACACGAACCCGTCGCTTCCGCTCAATCATTGCCGAGACGCGGCTTTCCATTTCCGTCGCAGTAATCATAGGTCCATTCAATCGCCGCTGAACCAATTCGCGAAGCGCTGCCGTTTCGACGGTCTCGGTTTCCGTCTTTTGGCGAAGCAGTTCTAGGCCCTGCTGAAGAACGGAGCTCAGGCTGGCATACCGGCCGCTCTCCACCAACGAACGGGCAAACGCATCCTGCTGGTCGGTCAGCGAGATCGACGATTTGACACTCATAGGTTTAACTCCTTTGAACCTAATTTGCTACTCAGTAGCACATTTGTCAGTATGACGAGATGTCCGTCAGGGCGGCAAAGGATGGCCGCGCAATGTCAATCCAGGATCAACGCTGGATCAATAGCTTTTTGCTGGTTCGCGGTCCGCGTCACGATGTGCGCCGCCCAGCGCCCCGCCGGGGCCGAGTGTCCCAAGCGATTCATGAATATCCGGTTCTCGGACTCTCAGCACTAGCTGTGATCGTGGAAAGGTCCTCGGACATATGCTCGACAGCTACCCGATCACCATGTTTCTACCCGAGGCTTTAGCCTGATAAAGGTTTTCGTCCGCGGCTTTCAAACAAGAGTGTGGATGAAACCCCGGCGGGCAATGAAACACACCGATACTCGCCGAGATTAGCACTTTCGAACCCGAAGGAGATCGCAGATCAATACGCGCGACCTCGTCCCGGATTTCCTCGCTACGTATAAGCATCTCGGCAGGAGTCAAATTGCGTTGAAACAGACCGAACTCTTCGCCCCCGAGGCGTCCTGCGAACCCTGACTGCCCTTGGTAGCGGGCGAGGATAAGACCGGTGCAGTGGAGTGCTTCATCGCCCGTTGCATGACCATATCGGTCGTTGATCGACTTGAAATAGTCGAGGTCCAGAAACAGCAAGGCGCCGGATACACCGTGTTGACTGGTCGCGTCTAGCTCTTCAAGGAAGGCGCTGCGAGTGAGGGTGCCCGTCAGGCCATCCGTGCGAGATTGGACGCGAAGGGCGTCATAAGCGTCCGCGAGCTTGTTCAAAGCCTCTTTTGTCGCAGCTTCAGCGCGTCGGACTTTTTCCGACTGAGTAAAATGCAGCGCCGAAGCCGGGATCGATATCGCCAGCGGGCAAAAAATCGTCATGAATAGGCCAGCGCCTGCCACTTGTCCGCCCAACAGTGGAACAATGATGAACGAAAGTGCCAGCGAGGCGAACACTGAAAGCAGTCCAGTTAAAATAGACTTTTCGACAATACGACGCATCAATACCACCGTGACGAAGTGAAACTGCTATGAGCTCATCAATTTAAAATGGGTTGAAACACATCGATAAAACTTGATTCATGCGTCTCTCTCACCGACGATTTGCCTCGAATGGCCACCCCCCTCATCTGGCCGCCAGATCGTCGCAGCTATCCTTGTTCTGTTTTTAACTATGCGAGAAAGCGCGGCTGCGCGGTCGGTCATCGTGGCCGTCTTGAATGGTCGTGGAACATCGAGAGGTTTATCCCATGATTGCCGCCCGGCGGATTTGCGCGTCTAAGCCTGCCGGCAGAAGACGGGAAGGCTCGCCGGACGGCCTGTCGTCAGGCAACTTTCCTCGCCATCCCGACCGAGCGCGGCGCGGTTTCAGCGAAACCGAACTGTCGGTACAGGCGGTTCGCCGGGACGTCGGCGATCAGACTGACATAGGCCGTCTTTGGCAACTGGTTCTCGATATGGTTCGTCAGCGCAGCCATGATCATCTTGCCAAGCCCCCTGCCCTGGTGTTCGGGCATGATCGCGACGTCGGTGACTTGAAAGAAGCAGCCTCCGTCGCCGATGATGCGACCCATGCCAATTACCGCGTCGCCGCTCATCAGGCAGACACCAAAGATCGAGTTGGGCAGCCCCCTTTCGGCCGCCTCTTTCGAAAAGGGGCTGAGGCCCGACAGGTATCGCAGGCGCAGGTAATCGTCGATGCCCGGGACGCGGGGCTCGATGCGGTAATCGTCATGCTGGGTCATGTGATGCCTTTCAATGTACGTCTCCTAAAAAATCTCTCTCGCCACCGTTATCGCGGTGCTGGCGATTGATGGGCCAAGTTATCGCGCTATGAACTGGCCCTAAAAAGATAACAGAACGTCTCTCCAGGCCATGTTTCCTCCGAACCACTCTCTGATCATCCGCAAACGGCTGCGATCACTTCGCCAATAACCGCGGCCGACAATCGCGCTTAAAATGGAACTCGCGGCAAGCCAAAGGTCCCGAAGACCGTGGCGATGGAAGTTTCATCCAGAGCTCTGTCCCTAAGCGGGAAAAAATCCGTGCGCTTAACCATGTTGATTAGCCTTTGATTCATCCTCCCAGAGCAGTTTGCGGCCGGGATGGCTGGGAACCAACCTCAAAGGATCAAAAGCTATGACCTATGCACTCGTGCTTTTCTCGGCGGTAACGGCGATCGTGGTGTCCATTTCGGCGATTGGCACTGCACCGGCGCCGAATAGCAAGTGGCCGGAAATCCATTCGGAAAAGACCTCCAGACTGGCGCCGGCGCACCGGCCCTGAGCCGCCATATTGGATGAATAGCGGATTCGCGAAGCGGCGTCGGTTGCACCGCTTGCATTGGACAAAGCCACCTCAACAGACGCTACTAAGGCGGATTACGCCTGCGGCCGCGGCTGCGATACCGGTCAGGCCCTCATCAACGCTAATTTCCACGTCGATATCGGGATACTGCGCCAAAAACAACGTGGACTTCCTGGAGAGCGCACGACGGAAGCGTGGTGGTACCCTCAATAACGCCACGGTGCCGTGCGTTCGATCCATTCGCGTGTCCGCGCTTCGGGATCGGCGTTCAACGTGATGTCGGTGACCACGGCCACGGTGTCAGCGCTCGCGTCGAATACGCCCTGTAGCCTGTCGACATTCAACCCTCCGATCACTACCAGCGGCAAGGGTGCTACACGCTTCTTCCAATCCGTGATCCGTTCCAGACCTTGGGGCGCCCATTTCATCTGCTTGAGAATGGTGGGATAGATCGGGCCGAGTGCCACATAGTCAGGTTTCGCAGCCAAAGCCGTGTCGAGCTCCGCCTCGTCGTGTGTGGAAAGACCGAGTTTCAGGCCGGCTCTGTGAATAGCATCGAGGTCAGCTTCCACCAGATCCTCCTGGCCCAGATGGATGAAATTGCATCCCTCGTCGATCGCCAGTTTCCAGTAGTCGTTGACAACCAGCTGGCAATTCGCCGCTGCGCAAACGGCCGTCGAACGGCGGATTTCCTGGCGCAGGATCTCGTCCGGGCGATCCTTCACGCGCAGTTGCACCAGTTTGACGCCCAGCGGCACGAGACGTTCGATCCATTCGGAACTGTCGACGATGAGATAGAAAGGATCGAGTCTCATGCGAAAACGCCCTTTCCGATAACCGGGGTGGACGGTACCGCCATGTCGCGCGGCTCCAGCATGCCGGAAAGATAAGCGAGCCGTCCGGCCTCGATCGCCTTGCCAAACGCCTCGGCCATGGCAGGCGGATCGCCCGCGACGGCGACCGCCGTATTGAGCAGCACCGCGTCGTAACCGAATTCCATCACCGTTGTCGCATGCGACGGTCTCCCGATACCCGCATCCACGATCAGCGGGATGTCCGGAAAGGCGCTCCGCATGGCGGTGAGCGCGGACGGGTTGCGCGGACCTGCCGCAGAACCGATCGGCGAGCACCAGGGCATCAAGACCTGGCATCCGACGGAGACCAGCTTTTCACCGACCACCAGATCGTCCGTCGTATAGGGAAATACGCAAAACCCTTCCGCGCAAAGAATGCGTGCGGCTTCGACCAGTTCGAACACATCCGGCTGGAGACTGTCGTGATGACCGATCACCTCGAGCTTGATCCAGTCGGTACCAAATATTTCGCGTGCCATCTTGGCGGTCAGAATCGCCTCCGATGCGCTGTGACATCCCGCGGTGTTGGGCAGGACGTGCACCGCGAGCTGGCGGATGAGTTCGAAGAAGGCTCCACCCATCTTTCCGCCGGCCGTTTCGCGGCGAAGCGAGACCGTGACGATCTCGGCACCGGACCGGTTTACCGCCTCGGCAAGGACGGCCGGTGACGGATAACGCGCCGTACCGAGCAGAAGCCGCGAAGACAACTCAGCATCATAAAGAGAAAGCATGGATCAACCTCCCTGCATCGGGGACAGGATTTCGATACGATCACCGTCGTCGAGTCGGTGGCCGGCTCGGTCCTCGCGATGCACGAGATCTCCGTTGACGGCGGTTGCCAACCAGTCGCCCTCGTATTCGAGAACATGAAGAAGTTCGGCCAGGGTTACGGCCTCGCAGACCTGGGTTTCGCCATTGATGATCAGTTTCACGGGGTTAGCCCTTCAGACGTGAATGTCGCGAGAGGAGAATATCGGCGGCCCGCACAGCCATGGCGGGTGCCAACAGGAAGCCATGCCGATGCATGCCGGCGATGGCGAGCCCCTCCTCCGTTTCGATTACTTGCGGAATGTTGTTGGCAAACGCCGGACGTATGCCAGTCCCGGTCTCGATAACGCGTGCCTCGCCAAACGCCGGATGCAGCGTGTAGGCCGTGTTCAGGAATTCCATGAGCGAACGCGCGGTAATCGGTCCGTCATCTTCGGCCTCGATCATCGTCGCCCCGACCATGAAACGGTGATCGTCGCGGGGCACGATATAGATCGGATGGCGTGGATGCAGCATCCTGATCGGCCTGGAAAGCGTCACATCCGCAGTTTCCAGATAGAGCATTTCGCCTCGCACGCCGCGCAGGCCGGAAAATCGCGGTATCGCCGCTGGCCCGGTGCAGTCGAGCACGCCGACAAATCGCCGGTCTTGCGGCTCTTGTCCGCCGAAATGGAAGAACACGCCGCGCTCGCGGAGTCTGTCGGCTAGCCCGGCCAGTGCGCGCCGTGGATCGAGATGCGCTTCCTGCTCGAAGAAAAGAGCCTTTTCGAAGCGGCCGGCAAGGGCAGGTTCCAGGTCGGTTACGCCCTTGCGATCAATCCAGACATGACCGGTCGTGCGCGTGGCAAACCGGGCGAGATCCGGAAGGTCGCGTGGCTGCGCCACGACAAGAGTACCGCGGCGGCGAACTTCGCCGGGCACGGCCTCCTCCCACCACCCGGCCGCGCCCAGGCCCAATGTCAGGACAACCTCTTCGGCCGCCTCCCGTTCGCAATAGGGTGCCAGCATTCCTCCAGCAAAATGCGAGGCGCCAAGCCCCTCCGCGCCGGCCTTCTCGATCACCTCAACCGAAAAGCCCCGCTTGACGAGTTCATGGGCCGCCGCCAGGCCGGCAACGCCGGCCCCCTTGACGAGAAACGCAGACACTATGCGTTACCCGGAAGGTTTTCGACCGGCATGTAAAGATCGCCGCCATCGCGATATTTGGCGGCCATGGCTTCCAACCCCTCCCTCTGCGCTTCGGCGCGGATATCGTGCGAAATCCGCATGGAGCAGAATTTCGGGCCGCACATGGAGCAGAAATGCGCCACCTTATGCGCCTCCTTCGGCAGCGTTTCGTCGTGGAAGGAACGGGCGGTTTCCGGATCGAGAGAGAGGTTGAACTGGTCCTCCCATCGGAACTCGAAACGGGCGCGCGACAGCGCATCGTCGCGCACCTGCGCCGCCGGATGGCCCTTGGCGAGATCGGCGGCATGCGCCGCGATCTTATAGGTGATGACGCCCACCTTGACGTCGTTGCGGTCCGGCAGGCCGAGATGTTCCTTGGGCGTCACGTAGCAGAGCATGGCGGTACCGAACCAGCCGATCATCGCAGCCCCGATGCCGGACGTGATGTGGTCGTAGCCCGGCGCGATATCGGTGGTTAACGGTCCGAGCGTATAAAAGGGCGCCTCGCCGCAGACCGCAAGCTGCTTGTCCATGTTTTCCTTGATCTTGTGCATCGGCACATGGCCGGGACCTTCGATCATCACCTGGCAATCCTTCGCCCAGGCGATTTTCGTTAACTCGCCGAGCGTTTCCAGTTCCGCGAACTGCGCCGCATCATTGGCATCAGCGATCGATCCCGGGCGCAGGCCATCACCGAGCGAGAAGGAAACGTCGTAAGCGCGGCAGATGTCGCAGATCTCCTCGAAATGCTCGTAGAGAAAACTCTCCCTGTGGTGGTGCAGACACCACTTGGCCATGATCGAGCCGCCGCGGGAAACGATGCCGGTGACGCGATTGACGGTCAGCGGGATATAGGCGAGCCGCACGCCGGCATGGATGGTGAAATAGTCGACGCCCTGCTCGGCCTGTTCGATCAGCGTATCGCGATAGACCTCCCAGGTGAGGTCCTCGGCAATGCCGTTCACCTTTTCGAGTGCCTGGTAGAGTGGCACTGTACCGATCGGCACCGGCGAATTGCGGATGATCCATTCGCGGATATTGTGGATGTTTCGGCCTGTCGACAGGTCCATGACCGTATCGGCGCCCCAGCGGATGGCCCAGACCATCTTTTCGACTTCCTCCTCCATCGACGAGGTGACAGCCGAATTGCCGATATTGGCATTGATCTTTACCAGAAAATTGCGACCGATGATCATCGGCTCCAGTTCCGGGTGGTTGATATTGGCGGGAATGATTGCCCGACCGGCAGCGATTTCCTGGCGGACGAATTCGGGCGTGACATAGTCAGGGATATGGGCCCCAAAACTTTCGCCGTCGCGGATGAGAGCATCCTTGGCCGCCTCTCGGCCGAGGTTTTCGCGAATGGCGATGAATTCCATCTCCGGCGTTACGATGCCGGCCCGCGCATAGGCGAGCTGGGTAACGGCCCTCCCCGCCTTCGCCTTGAAAGGCTGGTTGCGAACGGGGAATTCCGGCGTCAGCCGGTCGCCGGAAACAAAGCCGTTATCCTCCGGCCTGACGATGCGGCCGGCATAGGATTCCACATCGCCGCGAGCAAGAACCCAGCTTTCGCGCATGCGTGGCAAGCCTGCATCGATGCGGATTGCAGCGCCTTCTGCTGTGTAGGGACCGGAAGAATCGTAGACAGTGACCGGCGGTTCGCCAGAGGTCGGATGCAATGCGATCTGACGCATCGGTACGCGGATATCCGGATGAATGGTGCCTGCTTTCAGGACTTTCGCGGAGGCGGGAAGCGGACCTGTGGTGACGACCGGAGTGAGTTTGGTGGCTGCAATATTCATGGTTCGAGGCTCCAAGTTTTGACGTTTGGAGACCCAGTTCCAGTGTTGGAATGATGAAAAAACGCCGTGGATTCCGAAGGACGGATACCCGCCCTCGCTGCCGCAGCGCCCGCACCGTCCCTACGCCAGTATGAACTGGATCAGGTTCAACGGGTCACTGCGCCTCGGGCGGCCAAAGCCGATCCGACCAGCAGTATCTCAGCCCCTTGGCGGGACCCCCCTGGTGAATAGGGCTAAGCTATTGTGAGAAATGCCGCTCCGTCAAGCCCTTAGGGCACCATTCAGAACCCATATCCCGACCGCTTGAGTTCTGTTCATCGCGCCGCTGGGCTGACTGGCTTCATGGAGTTTAGCGAATGTGGCATGCTCAGCGCCGGCCCAATTCCCCGCCAGAACCTCCAGGAACGCAAAGCAGTCGCCAACGGCTCGGTGCCCATCCGCTGTCACCCGACCACCCCTAGCGGCACCACTTTCGCCGGCGACAATAGAATGCCCTCGAAAAGCCAACTTGCGCATGGCGTCCCTCGCCAAAGCTGCGCAAACCAGACTGTTTTTCATGCCCATCCTGTCAATGATCGGGAAAGGGGCAATAAGATCAATAATTAGACGGTATGATCAGTTTTTAATCAAAAATCAAAAAGCTCATCATTTTGGCAGAATCTGCGGTTTATTTGGCCGAATATGAAACATCAGGTCTCTTGCCTCGTGACGGTATTGCAAGTGTAATTCTCCTCGTCTGATCGGCGCTTCCGGCGTAATCAGACCAGCAAACAGCAGCGGAGCCGCCTTTTCAGCCCGGTCATTTGGCCGAGACGGCGGAGGCGTGCTCGGACGGCAAGGGGATGAGGCATGGCAAAGCTTGCGACGACAATTCTGACCGGGTTTCTCGGGACCGGCAAGACCACGCTTCTCAATCACCTGCTCACCTCAATCGAAAACGAGAGCGTAGCGGTGATCGTCAACGAATATGGGGAGGTCGGCATCGATGGAAAGCTCGTGGTGCCGACGGCGGACGAGGTCATCGAGCTGAACAATGGCTGCATCTGCTGCACTGTCAGGGGCGATCTCATCGCCGCGATCGGCGAACTGCTGCGCTCCGGACGGCCAATCGACCGCATCATCATCGAGACTTCGGGTCTTGCCGATCCGGCGCCGGTTATCCAGTCCTTCCTGCTCGACGAAACGCTCGCCAGGCGGCTGCAGCTTGATGCGATCGTGACCGTCGTCGATGCCCGCCATATGAAGCAACAGCTCTCTCAGGACGAGGCGAGGGAGCAGATCAGCTTTGCCGACGTGCTGCTGCTCAACAAGATCGACCTGGAGAGCGCCGAGGACCTTGCCGCCACCGAGCAGCAATTGCGCGGGATCAATCCGCTTGCCCGGATCATCCGGACGAGGGATTGCAAGGTCGAGCTCTCCGCGGTGCTCGACGTCGGCGCCTTCGACCTCAAGAACATCCTGTCTATCGACCCCGATATTCTCAAGGACCATGAACACGAGCACGACCAGAGCATCGGTTGCGTGGCGATCCAGGACTTCGGCCCGCTCGATCCAGCGGCGCTGAACGTCTGGCTCAATCGCCTGGCTCAGGAGATCGGCACGGACCTCTTCCGCATGAAGGGCGTGCTGAATCTCCACGGCGAGCAGCGCCGCTATGTCTTTCACGGCGTGCACATGACGCTTGAAGGACGCCCCGGAAAGGCCTGGGGGCCATCGGAAAAGCGGCTCAACGAAATCGTCTTCATCGGCAGGAACCTCGACGACGCGATGCTTCGAGACGGCTTCATGAGCTGCCTCAGCCAGCAGCGCGCGCTGGCATCCTGATGCGCATCCGCCCAACCCCTCAACAAGGAGACAGACCCATGCCCCCGCTCGTTGCCGCAATGATCAGCCTCGGTGTGCTCGGCGCCATCGACACCTATATCACCGCGACGATATTTCCCGTTCCCGTGTGGGTCACCTTCATCGCCTGGGCGTCGTTCTTCGCCTGCGGCGGCGGAAACCAGGGTCTGGTCAAATCGATCGTTTCCAACTGGACCGGCATCGGCATCGCCTCGATCACGCTGCTGATCATCCAGTATGGCCCGGCCCACCCGATCTTTGCGGCGATCCTGGTCGGCGCCGGCACCTCAGCAATGATCCTGGCCTCGGCCATCCCGATCTTGAACTTTCCGCCGGCGATCGTCTTCGGCTTCGCTTCTCTCGTCGGCACCAGCGCGGCGACGGACACGACGATCGTCACCTCAGGTCTCAATCATCCGACCCTCGTCGCCATGGCCGCCATGCTGCTCGGCGGCGTCTTCGGCCTGCTCTCGGAAATCGGAACCCAGCTTCTGGCGGGCAAGAAATCCGCGACCGCCTGAGCGTCATCGTCATCATTCACCATAAAGGAACGATCCCATGAAACTTCAGCATTATCTTGGCGGCCTTGAGGGGCTGGGGCCCGTGAGCACCGAAACGCGCGTTTTCGTCGATGTCTGGGAAACCAGGATCTTCGGCATCCATACGGCGATGATGGCGCTGTCGCCGCAGCTTCCGCTTCCCGAGACGCCATCGACGTTCAAGACCATCTGGACCTGGGCGGACCTCAGGAAAGGGGCGGAGTCCCTCAATCCCTTCGATTATTTCAGGTTTCGCTATTACGAGAAGTGGCTCGGCGGAATATCGGGATACTTCATCGACAACGGCTATATCACGGCAGAAGAGCTCGATGCGCTGACGGAGGAATATTACAACGAGCCGTCGAAGCCGCTGCACGAGGCCGGCGATGAGGCGATCGACCGGCGCGTCGTGCAATATCTAGTCGAAGGCGACAGCCCCAAGCGCGACGTCGGCGTGAACTTCGAATTCAAAGTCGGCGATACGGTGGCGATCCGCGATGTGCCGACCGTCGAGCATACGAGGCTGCCCGGTTTCCTCCGCAACAAGTTCGGAACGATCGAGACCGTCTATGACGGGGCTTACACCTATCTCTGCGACACCGGCCCCGACGGCGTCGGCGCGGCGATGCCGGTCTACTGCGTTCGCTTCGAACCGAGTGACCTCTGGCCCGATAATGCCGAGAAGAATTTCAGCCTCTATGCCGATCTCTACGCCCACTATGTCGAGGCACCGGAAGCCGGCGAAGCCTCCAAGGCCGCCTGAGACGCACACCAGTCGCCGCCATTCCAGTCAAGGAGCCACAACAATGATGGACCGTTTTCACTATCGCCAGGACCGGGAAGCCTACAGCACCGCCCGCGTCAAAGCCCTGGAAGCCCTGCTGATCAAAAAGGGCGTGATCACCGACAAAACCGTCGATACAGTCCTCGATTTCTTCGAGACAAAGATGGGGCCGTTCAACGGCGCCAAGATCGTCGCGCGCGCCTGGGTCGACCCGGCGTTCAAGGACAGGCTCGTCGCCGACACGCCGAAGGCCATCGCCGAACTTCAGTTGCCCGAGGGCATGGCGGGTGCCGAGGGCGAACACATGCGCGCGGTGGCCAACGCCCCCCATGTCCATAACCTCATCATCTGCACGCTTTGCTCCTGCTATCCGTGGCCGGTGCTCGGCCTGCCGCCCTACTGGTACAAGGACCCGACCTTCCGCAGCCGTGCCGCCCGCGAGCCGCGCGCCGTGCTGACGGAGTTCGGGCTGGCGGTTCCCGATGCGGTCGAGATCAAGGTCTGGGATTCCAGCGCCCAGATCCGCTGGTTCGTCGTGCCGGAACGCCCGGCCGGCACGGACGGGCTTTCCGAAGCGGAACTCGAGGCCCTGGTCACGCCCGAAGCGATGATGGGTGTCGCCGTCGCCAGGGCAGCGTGAGGAGGGGACATGCTGACGCAATTCGAGCATTTCGCCGTCACCGAGATGATGGGCAGCACCGACAACCCGCCGCGGGCGAACGGCTCGCTCTGCTTCGGCAGCGAGTGGGAGCGAAAGGCCTTCGGCATGGCGCTTGCGCTCGCCAAGGACGGCTTCTTCGAATGGGACGACTTCCGCGACGAGCTGATCAGCACGATCAGCGCATGGGAAGCGGCCCATCCAGTCGATCGATCCTCCTGGAATTATTATGACCAGTTCCTGGCCGCCCTCGAAAAGGCCGTGGCGAAATCCGGCGTCATCGACGCAGACGAGATCAAGGCCGCCTTCGCGGCCTGATCACCATAGAGCGCCGCGCGTCCCGCAGGACGCGCCAAGGACGTTCTATCACTTTGAATTGGCGCATGATCCTTTCCGAAATCGATTCCGATTTTCGGGGTTATGCGCTGGCCCTTCAGTCAACATGTTATCGGCGCCAAAGGCGCCATGTCGAAAGGTTTTCCGATGTCCACGCCCTATATCGTCTCATCCTCGGCACCTGTTGCCACCGCTTCCGCCACGAGGCTGCTTCAGTCGGCGATTGCCGCCTGCCTTGGCCTCATGATCGTCGGCTTTGTCGGCTTCTCGCATATCGAAATCGTCCACAATGCTGCGCATGACACGCGCCACGCCAACGCGTTTCCGTGCCACTGAGAGGAGAATGACAATGTCGCTGTTTCGCTCGATCGTCTTCACCGCGGTGCTCGTCGGCAGTATCGTCGGAACCGCTGTCACGGCCGTCCAGTTCTTCGGCACGAGCCAGCTCATCGCCAAGGCTGAAGTCTACGAGAAAGCGGGTGAGGCACTGCCGGCGGCAGGCGCCGCAGGCGCTATTCCCGCCGGACACGATCATGCGGCGATGGCCGCTCATGACCATGAAGAGGGAGGTTGGGAGCCGGCCGACGGCGTCGAGCGGACGGCCTTCACGCTGGCCGCCAATATTCTCACTGCCATCGGCTATGCGCTGGCGCTGACCGGGCTGATCTCGATGCGCGGCAAGTCGCTCGGCTGGCGCGAAGGGCTGATGTGGGGGCTGGCGGGTTTTGCCTGCGTGATGATCGCGCCGTTGCTGGGATTGCCGCCCGAACTGCCGGGCACGCCATCCGCGCCGCTTGCCGACCGGCAGGTCTGGTGGATAGCGACGGCGGCTGCGACGGCTTGCGGCCTCGCCCTGATCGCCTTTCACAGGAAGCCGTGGACGGCGGTCGCCGCCATCGTGCTGATCGCGGCTCCGCATGTGATCGGTGCGCCAGCCGCGCCAGAGGGCCGGCATGCGCTGGCTCCGGAAGCGCTCGAACATCAGTTCATCGCCGCCGCAGCCATGACCAGCCTCGTCTTCTGGGCGCTGCTCGGATCGCTGACGGGCACGTTCTTCCGGCGTTTCGAGGCATAGGGTGGAAGAGTTGCACCTGACATGGCGCGAGGATATCGACGCGCTGCAGTTTGACGCCGGCAACGGCGGCCACTGTTTCGTCCACCGGTTTGCGCTGCGGACATTGCTCGGCGCCAGGCCTTCGCCGGACGAATGCCTCGCCTTCGCCAGGCGGAACGCCCCTGCGTTGCTCAGTGCCGCCCGGCAGAGGATCGAGGCCGGCGAGGCACCGGCACAGCGGAATTTTCATCTCGACAGCCGGCAGATCCGCCGCAGCCTTTCGTAAGCTGGCAGGCTAATTGCATGGATTGAACATGCGGGCGTTTCCGGATCCGCATCGCAACAGGGGTCAAGGCAATGCGCATTGTTATTCTTTCCCCGCCCGGGGTCCAGTCTCTAGATATCGTCGGCCCCGCCGAGGTCTTCTGGGAAGCCGCCCAAAGGCTTGGCGACACGGATGCATACGACATACAGATCATGTCGACAGGAGCGGCGTCCGTCAACGGAACGGGCAAACTCCGGTTCCTCGCCGACCGGACGATCTTCGACCCGGACGAGCCGATCGACACGCTGCTTGTCGCTGGCGATCCGTCGTTCCAGACGATCGATCCCGAGGTTATCGCGTGGCTGCAGCGGCGGGTGCCGACGGTCCGGCGCTTCGGGTCGATCTGTACCGGCGTGTTCCTGTTGGCGGCTGCGGGGCTGCTCGACGGAAAGAACGTAACGACGCATTGGGAATGTGCCGGCAAGTTCGCCAGGGACTTTCCGGCAATCGATCTCGATCCCGATGCGATCTATATTCGCGACGGTGCACTCATAACGGCTGCGGGCGTCACATCGGGCATCGATCTGGCGCTCTCGCTGGTCGAAGAAGATCACGGGCGCGATGTCGCGATGATCGTTGCCCGCTACATGGTGATGTTCATGAAGCGTCCAGGCGGACAATCGCAGTTCAGCGCCCATCTCGTCGGCCAGATGTCGGAAACGACGCTGATCCAAAAGGCGCAGGAATATGTGCTGGCAAACCTCGGCGCTTCGCTCGCTGTAGATGATCTGGCGCAGAAAATCGGCATGAGCAAACGCAATTTCGCCCGGGTGTTCCGCCGCGAGCTCGGCATGACGCCAGCGGATTTCGTCACGGCGGCGCGAACCGACGCTGCCCGCCGTCTGCTGGAGGATACCGCCCAGCCGCTGCAGAAGATCGCCGCCATGTGCGGCTTTAGCGACGTCAATGCGATGCGCCGCGCCTTTGCGCGAACGATCGGAGTGAGCCCTAACCACTATCGTGGCCGCTTTCAACGTTCCGCGCCTGCCGGTATCGAACGATCCAAGTATATGGTTTATGAGACCCGCCAGCCGCGCCGACAGGAGCTGCGATTGTAATGGACGTTCATGCCCTGATCCCCGAAAACTGAAGGGGGACTCAGGTCAGAGGAAAATCCCGGCGGATTCGGTTGTGATCTTGCATCCGAAACTTACGCAACGAGACCAATCACCGTTGGCGTTTCTCATGCGCAGCGGCCTGACAAAACCTAGCTCTTGAGAGGATATGAACTTCTGACCCGCCAATCGCGCGCAGAGCTTACTCTAGCCATTTGCGACCGTGCTCTTGAAAGCGGTTGCGACAGAGAATCTAGACAAACTGTCTTGCAAGGCTTGATCATCAATGTGCATAGATCTAATGAGGCGCGCGTCAGTGACCTTGGGAGTTTAGAATGCAAGTTATGGTACGTGACAATAACGTTGAGCAAGCGCTCCGTTTTTTGAAAAAGAAGTTGCAGCGCGAGGGCGTTTTCCGGGAGGCCAGACTTCGGGAGCGTTTTGAAAAACCCTCCGAAAAACGTGCTCGTGAAAAAGCCGAGGGTATCAGGCGTGTCCGCAAGCTGGCTCGCAAAAAACTTGAGCGGGAAAGCGGTATCTCGGTCCCCAAGAAGGCGAGAGCTTTCGCTCGCTAGCAGGGATCGGGCGACGAATTTTTCGTCTGTCGACGATAGGACTTTCTCGTGCCCGAGATGTCCTTTTCCTGAAGGCCATACGGGGTGTCCGACGACAAGCGGATAGCTTCGAGATCCGCGTTGGCAGCGAGCATGTCAGCAAATGATTCCACCGCAATTGTCCTGATCGTCGGGCCTCGCCGGGCGGGCAAAACCACGCTCGTGCGAAAGATGGATGATGAGAGCCACCGCTACATCACGCTGGACGACCAGACGGTCCTCGCCGCTGCGCAGTCCGATCCCGCCGGATTCGTCCGCGGTCTTGACCGGGCGATCATCGACGAAATCCAGCGCGCGCCCGAGCTGTTGCGTAACCGCTGTTCCGGCCCCACGTTGCCCTCGCCGTCCTAATCTGTGATCTTCTTTCCATGGACGAGCAATGGAAGTTTCTCCATGGAGACTACATCGGAGCTTCTCACAACCAGGAAGTCTGGACGTGAGCTTCAACGTAAGCGGCATCGGTTTAACGGCGCTGCGTAGCGTCGCACCTACAGCCGGGCTGTTTCTTGCGCAGAGCGCGAAAGTGTTTCCCTTTGTGAGGTCTTTTTCCCGAAGGATCGCGGCGAACATCTCGGGCTGATAGTCAATGATCAGCAGAGCCACCTGGTCGTGATTCCAAACGGCGTTTTGCGGAGACGCCTTCTGTGATTTGGAAACGCCCTTCGCGGCCGAAGTCGCTGCTGCCAGTTGCGGCAGGCCGCAAACGGCGACTCCAGCGGCCATCAGCGTTAGCACATCACGGCGAGCTATATCGGAGGGGTCATTCGTGTTCTCCTAGCGATGCGCGAGGGCGCACGGCCGCGCCCCGGGGCTGGAAAGGCCCGGCGGAGGGTGATGTGTTTATGGACTTGGCTCTGCTGCTTAGAGTTTGATCTGCGACAGCTGCCGGTCGAAATCACCTGCGTCGAAATAATCGCGCCACACGGTAATCTTCCCGTCAACCACCGTGATGGTCCCCATGACGGGGAGCGTAATGGTACCACCACTCTGGTGACGAAAGATGTCAACACGTTCGTTCAGGACGACGTTGCCGTCTGCCGCGATCGCTTTCACCTGCCAATCCAAGGTGAATGCGGTACCGATGCCGAACTCCTTGTGGAACTTCGCGACGGCGTCAGCGCCGACGATATTAGGGAGCGGGACGTTGTCGTAGACAACGTCGGAAGCGAGCATTGCCAAGGCCTCGTCGACGCGGTTGGCATTCCAGTGGCCGAAAAACGTCTCGGCGATCTCAATTGGTGTAGAGTCTGGCATTGATGTCTCCATTGCTTTCGGCGCTGCTGTTCATTTCGAATAAGCATCAAGAGGTCGCTTGAGAAGCCGATGAAACTCGATATGTTTTATCGGACTTTCCGATGGGGCTGGTATGAAAGACGTTTCGCTTGAGCGCCTAAGGGCATTTGTCGCCGTAGCGGAGCAGGGAGGCCTTTCAGCGGCCGGACGCTTCCTCGGCAAGGCGCAGTCGGCGGTCAGCGAGGCCGTCATAGCCACGGAGTCGCAACTTGGTTATGCCCTATTCCGGAAGAATGGTAGGCGCACCGAACTGACTGAACATGGCAGGGCATTGTTGCCGGACGCTAAGGCTGCGCTCGATGCAGCCGATGCGTTCAGAGCCAAGGCGGCGAACTTTCAGGGTCACATAGAAGCGGAACTTGCGTTCGCGGTGGATGTGATGCTGCCAACATCGAGACTGACAGCCGTCATAGACAGGTTCAGGCGGGAATTTCCCCATACCACTCTCTCGGTATATTCGGAGTCGCTCGGATCGACATTGCAAACCGTCTGGGACAGCCAGGCTTCGTTTGCGGTCATTGGCACCTTGCCCGACGCGCCCTCCGAATTCGTGACGACACCGCTTTGCGACATACCCATGTGTCTCGTCGTCGGAAGTAGCCATCCTCTTTCAATGGAACGAGAACCGATCACGCATTCGGCGTTAACTCAGCACAACCAGCTTATAATATCAGACAAGACTTCTCGATCAACTGGGCTATCTTTCGGGGTGTTTTCGCAGAAGGTCTGGCGGGTGGCCGACCTGGGCTCGAAACAGGAATTCCTGCGTGCTGGCCTCGGGTGGGGGTTGATGCCAGTCCATCTCGTCGAAGAGGATTTGAAGACAGGACGCCTCCGGAGACCTCGGACCGAAGTTGAGAATTCACCGGATGGGTGGAAGCCAATACCCCTGTCAATTGCTTTTAAGCGATCACGGCCGCCCGGGCAGGGTGGGAGGTGGATGATCGACAATCTCATAAGCGAGTTGGCGTTACCTATAACTGATTGACAAAACGCGAAAGCCCGAAGAACGAAATGGGAGATTGCCCTGTCACCTGCCAAATAGGCCGGCGCGACGGAGGCCGGGCCACCAAGGTCATGGCTGAGGATATGGAAGCGTTCAACACCTTCGGCGTCCATCGGTTCAATCATGTCCTGCGCCATCGTGCTCGGCTCTAACGGCCGAGCGGCTTTTTTTCGCTATCGGCGAACCCTCGGAGGTCCGAGACCTGCTCTGTCGCAGCGCTCGAACTGATCACATGCGGATGGGATTGTGCTGCGGGGGGCGCTTGCAATGTTTCTAGCCGCGCTTGACTGGCGCAGAGAAAAGACTTGTCTCTTACCGTTTCGCAGTTCTGCCATATATTTCAGAATATGAGAGTCCGGCGGACGATTGTGTGGCGTTTGGAGCTTTGGCGGTGGATGCCGTCAATCCTTGCTTTGCTGCTGACGTTCTTCTCGGCTTTGGGCCTGGCGACGCCCGCATCTGAAGCTGAGCGTGTCGCCATAGTCCTGAAGATGAACGGGGCGATTGGCCCGGCGACGGCCGACTATGTAAGACGCGGCCTTCAACGGGCCAATGAACGTGGCGCCAGCCTGGTTGTCCTGCAGATCGACACGCCCGGCGGTCTCGACACGTCGATGCGCGACATCATTCGTGCGATCCTTGCCTCCTCGATACCGGTCGCGAGTTTCGTTGCACCCAGCGGAGCACGAGCCGCCAGCGCCGGCACCTATATTCTTTACGCAAGCCATATCGCGGCAATGGCACCAGGCACCAATCTGGGTGCGGCGACGCCGATCGCACTTGGCGGCCGACCATCCGATGGTGACCGAAACGACAGCCCTGATACGACCGGCAAGCAGCGGCAAGTGCCGCGCGATGCCGGCGAGGCAAAGGCGATCAACGATGCGGTGGCCTATATCCGCGGTCTTGCGGAACTGCGTAATCGCAACGCCGACTGGGCGGAGCGCGCCGTGCGCGAGGCCGCGAGCCTTTCCTCCGCCGCAGCTCTGCGTGAGAAGGTCATAGATTTCTCGGCGGCCGATATAAACGATCTCCTCGCACAGGCGCAGGGCCGGGTCGTGCGGGTAGGTCAAACGGATGTCCGGCTCGAAACATCGGGTCTCATCGTCCAGGAACTTGAACCAGACTGGCGAACCCGCCTGCTTTCGGTGATCACCGATCCGAACATCGCGCTGATCTTGATGATGGTCGGTATCTACGGCCTGATCTTTGAGTTTCTGACGCCCGGGACGCTGGTGCCGGGAACGATCGGCGGCATCTGCCTGCTGCTTGGTCTCTATGCTTTGGCCTTGCTGCCGGTGAGTTTTGCGGGCCTCGGGCTGATTATTCTCGGCGTGGGTCTGACGGTGGCCGAGGCGCATTCGCCGTCCTTCGGCGCGCTCGGCGTCGGCGGCGGCATCGCACTGGTGCTCGGCGCTACCATCTTGTTCGACACGGACATACCCGGGCTTAAGGTTTCCTGGTCGGTGCTTGGCGCAATCGCCGTCGCCTGCCTCGCTCTTAGCCTTGTCATTGCCCGTCTCGCCTTCATCTCGCGCCGGCACGATGTCGTCACCGGCGGCGAGCAGATGATCGGAATTTCAGGCAGGGTCGACAGCTGGACGGGCATCTCGGGCTTCGTCATCGCTCATGGCGAACGCTGGAAGGCCATTTCAACTGAGCCGCTCGCCACCGGCGACCGTGTGAAAGTGACCGGCCGGGATGGGTTGACGCTCGAAGTGGTCCGCAGTTCGCAGGAGGCCTGACGGCCTTCAGAATGCAGGAGAAAAAGTCATGGGCATGTTTGCAGATCTCGCCTTCTATCTTGTGATCATCTTTATTCTGCTCGTCGTCGTCGCATCTGCGATCAAGATCCTGCGCGAATACGAACGCGGCGTGGTTTTCACGCTTGGCCGTTTCACCGGTGTCAAGGGGCCTGGCTTGATCCTGCTCATCCCCTATGTCCAGCAGATGATGCGGGTCGACCTGCGCACGCGGGTGCTCGACGTGCCCGGCCAGGATGTCATTTCGCATGACAATGTTTCGGTCCGCGTCAGCGCGGTGATCTATTTCAGGGTCGTCGATCCCGAGAGATCGACGATCCAGGTCGAAGACTTCATGATGGCGACGAGCCAGCTCGCCCAGACGACACTGCGCTCGGTGCTCGGCAAACATGACCTCGACGAGATGCTGGCGGAACGCGACAAGCTCAACATCGACATTCAGGAAATCCTCGACGCCCAGACCGATGCCTGGGGCATCAAGGTCGCCAATGTGGAGATCAAACATGTCGACATCAACGAATCGATGATCCGCGCAATTGCCCGGCAGGCGGAAGCCGAGCGCGAGCGGCGCGCCAAGATCATCAATGCCGAAGGCGAACAGCAGGCTGCAGCCAAACTGCTTGAAGCAGCCGAAATCCTCGCCAGGAAACCCGAGGCCATGCAACTTCGTTATTTGAGTACATTGAACGTCATCGCCGGCGAAAAGACCTCGACGATCATATTTCCTTTTCCGATGGAGTTCGGCAATTTGATGCCGCCCAAACCCGACCGATGACGACGCCTGCATTGTTTTTGCGGATGGAGCGATGGTCCTGCGGTCAAGGTGCTTCAGCCAGATTGCTGAGGTAGCAATGGCCGGCGCGGACAGCAGGAGAGAGAGAGAGAGAGAGAGAGAGAGAGAGAGAGAGAGAGAGAGAACGATCACGCTTGATAATAGTTGATAAACGACATATCTTGTCTCCATCAAAACCGATGGAGAGCAGAATGATTAGTGCCGATCTGGGAAAGCAGCTCGAAACCTATATCCAGCAACTTGTCGACACAGGTCGCTATGGCTCGAAAAGCGAAGTCCTCCGCGAAGGTGTTCGACTGGTTCAGGACCGGGAGACCCGGCTTGCCGCACTGGATGCTTCCATCATGCGCGGCATTGCCGATGCCGAGGCGGGCCGGACCAAGCCAGCGAGCGATGTCTTCGACCGGCTCGAGGCAAAGTACAGTGTGATGGCTGATCAGGCCGAAAAATCGGCATGATCCTTGAATTTTCCGACGAGGCGGAGAACGATCTTGAGCAGATTGCCGATTGCATCGCATGGGACAATCCACGCCGCGCCCTTTCATTCGTCCGGGAGCTCCGCAGCAATTGCGAAGACCTCGTCGACAGCCCCAACGGTTTCGCCCTCGTTCCCCGCTACGAGCACCATGGTATCCGCCGACGCGTTCATGGCAACTATCTGATCTTCTACCGCGTCGAGAACGCGAAGGTGATCATCGTCCATATCCTGCACGGCGCCACGGACTATGGCGCAATCCTGTTCGGCGAATAATTTAATGGGTAGATCCGGGGCGACCTCGCGCACTAAAGCCGAGCTAAGCGGCTACCCTCGTCTCAGTGTCATCGCGCGGATCAGCCATTCCACAGTCATGCAGTTGATGAGATAGGAACCGGCCCGCCTGCACCTTTGAAGGTTTCATGGTACGACGCCGACGCATATCGCTGGCTAATCGACGCGCCGGCCGATTATGGACCCAAGAAGACGCTCTACAGCCGGTACTTGCGATGGGCCAAAGGCGTGGGGGGACACCGCTGCGGTTCTTTTAACTGTTCGCATCACCTCGCAGGACCATCCGCTGATCTCGGACGAAGGTGCGCCCTATGTCGGATTACCTCTTCGACGATCCGACCCTAGCAGCGACCGGCTTCCCGGTCGCAAACGGCGAAGTCGATGGCCCCGTCCGCTCCGCCGCTCTTAGCCTCGACCCGCAGCATCCGGATCAACACCGTAAGCCCGAAATGGCCGAGGAGTTCGGACGCATCAAAAGGCCGCGACGAGTTATTCGTTGCTCCAGATGTAGATTTGACCGACACTCATACGTCTTGAAGGCGTAACCTCAACCGGTCACGGAGAACGCACATGACCAAGGTCGCTTTCAATATCAGCATGTCGCTCGACGGCTTTATTACCGCAGGAAGCCAGACCAGGGAGGAACCGCTCGGCAAGAACGGCGAATTTCTTCACGGATGGTTCTTCAACGGCGGTGCAGAGGGCGATGCATATGTGCAGCGCCTCACCAGCAATGTTGGCGCCGTGATCTGCGGGCGCAAATGCTATGACGACTCGATCCCATACTGGGACGAGAACGGGCCGACGGGGCCGTTAAAGCTGCCGCTTTTCGTCGTCACCCACCGGCCTTTACTCGCCTCGCACAGCACTGGAATCTATCACGCGGCTGGTTCAATTCCCGACGCGGTGAAGCAGGCGAAGTCGGCGGCCGGAGGCAAGGATGTGAGCCTCATGGGTGGAGCCGACGTCTTTCGCCAAGCACTGGCCGGCGGGCTTGTCGACGAAATCGAGTTGCATATCGTGCCGGTGCTCTTTGGTGCTGGGACTCGGCTGTTCGACACGATGCCCAATCAGATCACGCTTGAGCCCACCAGCATGCTCGACACGCCGCTCGCTCGGCATATCGCCTATCGCATTGTGAAGTAAGCGAACGCAACCAGCCATGTCTGATTACTAAAGCATTTGAAACAGATAGGTCTTGTAACAGCAAGGTCGTCGGTTCAAATCCCACGCCTTGAATAGATTCGAACCTACGACCACTGGTTGGCGACTGGGACGGAATGGATAATCAATCGGCTCCCGGCGTTGTGTGCTGCTTCGAATGAAATGGTCATGACTTGCGTACGGTACGCTAATCGCATACCATTCAGCAGTAAAATCGGAGGCTGGAAACTATGGCGACGGTCGAGAAAATTACGATTGCACTGACATCCGAAATGGCGGGCTTTGTGCGAAGCGCGGTCGATGCTGGCGAATATGCATCGACGAGTGAAGCCATCCGTGATGCCGTCCGCGAATGGAAGGAGCGACGAGATTTGCTCGGCTACACCGTCGAGGATCTGCGAGCGCTCGTACAGGAGGGCATCGAAAGCGGCCCAAGCTCCCGCACGACAATGGCAGAGGTAAAAGCTGCAGCGCTCGAGCGATTAAAATCTGCACGACACGAACGCTAACCATGCTTCCAATTATCCGAACCAATCGTGCGGACGAGGACCTGATCGAGATATGGTCCTACATAGCCATTGACAACATATCTGCGGCTGACCGTGTTCTTGACGCGATTGAAGCACGCTGGGACAATCTCGCCCGACACCCCTACTCGGGGGTTGCGCGCGACGATATCGCGCCAGGCATTCGGCATCTCGTTTCAGGTGAGTATCTGACTCTTTATCGGCTCAGTGGCAGGGCCATTGAAATCGTCCGCGTCCTGCACGGGCGCAGAAAGATTTCCTCCAAAGTGATTATATAACGGCGGGCTCGCGGTACCCCTCATATAAGATCTCGGATTGGAGAAGCTAACCCAAGTGCATCATGCCTGTTTTGCAGGATAGGGGATCACCTATCTTCGTGCAAATGCGCCATAAACACCTCGGTCGGCGTCTTGTATCCGAGGCATTTGCGCGGTTGATCGTTGATATGGCGCGTGAGGTGGAGAAGGTCGCTTTGCGACACAATTGCCAGATCTGCCGTGCCTGGCAGGAAGCGTCGAATGCGCTTGTTGGTGTTCTCGACTGTTCCTTTTTGCCAAGGCGCACTTGGGTCGCAAAACCAGCTGCAGGCACCGATCCCTTCTTCCAAAGCCCTGAACCCGGCAAACTCGGTCCCGCGATCAAATGTGAAGCTTTGACGCGCGAACGCCGGTAAAGGAGAAAACGCTCTGATGATCTTGTCCATGATTGGGCGCGAGTGCCGGCTCGGATTCTTGATGAGAACGGTATAGCGGCTCTTGCGCTCCACAAGGGAAGTGACATTGGCATGGCCAAGTGGACGTTCGAAGATGAGGAGGTCGCCCTCCCAATGCCCAAACTGCGATCTATCACCAATAAAATCAGGCCGTTGGGATATGTGGTGAGTGGCTGGAAACGCACCGTCGCGGGGCTTCCTGGAGCGCAATGGACGACGTTTGCGGCGCGCTTCGGGCAGATGGCGATAGAGGCCTAGCCCATACTCTTCCTTGCTGTAGATGAAGCGATAGATTGTCTCTTTGCAGACGCGAACAAGACTGAGCCCCTCCGACAACAGGCGCCCGGCGATCTGCTCTGGAGACCAGCGTGCCTCCAACTGGTTGATGATCTCCGTGCGTAAATTCGGGTGGCGCCGCAGCTTTCTCAGCCGGCGTCGCCGCTCCTTGGAGATATCGTGAGCAACCGTGCTGTAGTAGCCGTCGTAGTCCGGCAGTTCGCGATCACAAAACGTATTGCGCTTGATCTCGCGGTAAATCGTCGAGCGGTGACGGCCAAGCTGACGGGCCATCTCGTTGACTGGAACTTTTGCCGCCACCAGCTGATGTAGGCGTCGGCGATCGGCAAGGGTGATCTGCGTATAGCATCGAGACATGCCAAAATCTCCAAAGTGAAGCCATTGAAATTACTGGCATGTCGCACTTGGAAATAGAATGTACCGATTGCATGCGTTTTCAGGCGTAAGCATATTTATGGAACTCTTAAGTTAAGGTTACCTTCGTTCTATGCGAGAAATAGTCGTCCAAGTATTGGGCAACCACGCCCAGATGTAAGCGACGGTTCGGCAAACTCAACCGATGCGACTTTCGGGTAAGTCAGCTATGGGCTCGCCTCGGTAAAAGAGGCCCGGCCAACGCACCGGTCAGAGGCGGTGCGCGATGACCTCGAACACCTGCATGGCGGGCGGCCCGGCCAGAAAGGGCGCGGTCAGCGGTCGATTGGCCGCCATGTGCGGCGATGCGCGGTGCGCCTGAAGCGAGGCATCATCCTCGTAGATTTCAACGAGCGTGTAGCTGTCAGACAGAGTGGTCGACTTGAACAGTTCGTACAGGCGGCTGCCCGGTTCGTTGGCCTGTACCGCAGCCGCCTGAACGGCGAAGGCACGTTCGAATGCTGCACCGCTGTCAGGCGTGACTGCGAGTTCGACCATCAATCCAATCATCGTAGTGCCTCCGAAGCTTTGATAAACCAAGGCCCGACCCTGAAAGGGCCGGGCGGTGGTAGTTCACTCGTGCGACACGAATTCCTGCGTGGTGATAGCGTTGGCGTAGAAGGGTGCGATCTCCGCCACGAAGTCGTCCTTTTGCTTGCGGGTATAGCCGGCCGACGCGTCGTAGATGACGTTGGTGTGGTAGCCGAGGTCGTGGGCATTGCGCATCGAAGACTCGACGCACTGGCGCAGCGAAAAGCCCGACAGGTAGATCTCATTGATGCGGTTGTTGCGCAGGTAACCGTCGAGCGTGGTTCCGACGAAGACGCTGCTGCCGCCGGCGCGCTCGCGAACGACATGCTCGCCTTCCGCCGGCTCGAAGCCGGGGAAGAAATCGGCCTGCTCGCCCAGGAACGCGCCATGGTCGCGCGTCATCTTACGCAGGCCGTACTTGGCCTCGCCCAGCACCTTGAAGGTCGGCTCGAACTTCAGCGAGGCGTGGATCACGTGCAGGCCGCGACGGCGGGCCTCTTCGAGGATGATCTTCGAATTGGCGATCGCGGTGTCGACCTGCTCCCGGTCCTGAAACACCGGATAAATGCCGCCGGTCGGGGAGAGCCAGTCGTTGACATATTCGATCAGGATCAGCGCGCTATTGGATGGGTCGGTCATGGTATACTCCTTGGAATTCTGGTTGTTAAGCCGCGATCATCGCGCCTTGCTGGTGCAGGTGGTCGCGAAACAGGTCGGGATAGGTGTCGATCACGGCGTTCTTGACGCTGGGTCGCTCGGCAAGTGCCGCGCGCCACCCCGTGACACGTGGCAGGCCAGCGAAGATCGGGTCCGCCACTACCGGATCAATGATCCCGAAATAGCGGAACAGCGGTGCGTAGACCGCATCGACCAGACCAAAGTCCGGCCCGGCGAAATACGGGCCGTCGCCCAGTTCCGCTTCGATCTTGCTCAGCCGATCACGGAAGGCGGCCCGCTTGGCGTCGGCGGTCGCCATGTCCTTGGCGTGGAGGAACTGCCAGCCCTCCGTAAAGGTCTGGGTGGCGAACTCGATCCAGGCGCGATGCCGTGCACGCAGCAATGCATCGTCGGGGTACATCGCCGCGCCACCCTGCGTCTCGTTCAGATATTCGCAGATGACCACGCTTTCGAAGAGGATCGCCTCCTCACCGTTCAGCTGGCGCACCTTCAGCACCGGCACCTTGCCGGTCGGCGACAGGGCCAGAAACCAGTCAGGCTTGGCCGATAGTTCGACGTTGACCCGGTCGAACGCCACCCCCTTTTCGAGGAGGACGATCGCGGCACGCTGAACGAATGGGCACAGCGGGTGGCTGACGAGAGTGAGGCTTTGCTCGGTCATGACGGTGTCTCGATGTGCTGGAATGGAGATCAGAGCGACTGGCCGCCCGACACGTCAAACGTCGTGCCGTTGGCCCAACCGAGATCATCGGACAGGATTGCGGCGACCGCGCCACCGATGTCGTCGGGCTGGCCGACGCGGCCGAGCGCGATATTACCGGCAACAAAGTCGTTGATTTGCTTGTCGTCGCGCACCCGGCCGCCGGCGAAGTCGGTGGCGATGGCGCCCGGCGCGATCGCGTTGACGCGGATCTGGCGTGCGCCCAGTTCGACCGCCATGAACTTGGTCAGCGTCTGCATCGCCGCCTTGGCGGCGCCGTAGAGGCCGTAGCCTGCCATCGTCGTGCGAACAAAACCCGAGGACACGTTGAGGATGCGCCCGCCGTCGACGATCAGCGGCAGCAGCTTCTGGGTCAGAAACAGCGGCCCGCGCAGGTGCATGTCGACCATCTGGTCGAACTGCTCCTCGCTCGCCTCGGCAACCATTGCGTAGAGGCCCTCGCCGCCGTTGTTGACCAGATAATCGAACCGGTCGGTCCCAAAGGTCGTCCTAAGCGTGTCGGTGACAGCCTGCGCGAAGCAGGAAAAGCTTGCCGTATCGGTGATGTCGAGCGCCAGCATCGCCGCCGTTCCGCCCAGGGCTTCGATCTCGTCGACCAGCGTCTGGGCTTCTGCGGCGCTGTTTCGGTAGGTACCGATGACGCCCACACCACGCTTGGCGAGATGCAGCGCCATGCTGCGACCGAGGCCGCGGCTGGCACCAGTAATGAGTGCGATCTTCTGAGACATGGCTACATTCCTTGTGATTCTGATTATCGGATGGCACGCCGCTGGGGCGCCGCATTCGCTGCCAGTCAAATAGGCGATTGGTGAGTCCGACGCCCCGCCTAATGCTCTCAATTGCTTGCCTAATTGTCTCAAGCGCTTTGCAGATGGGAGAAATAATGTCATACTCCTTGGCATGACCGACAACCTACAGCCGCATCGCGATATCGCGCTCCGCCACGGGCGGACCGGAATGACCCTGACGCCGATCCCGCGCCTGGAAATCGGCGTAGGACAAACGACCTCGGGAACGTCACCGTGTCTCTACCGCTCGATGATCTGCTTCATTCTGCAGGGATCGAAAGAGGTGGCCATCCACGACGACCTCCTGCGCTACGACGCGTCTCAATATCTGGTCAGCGCACTCGATCTGCCTTTGAGCGGCCAGATCCATGACGCTGACGACGGCAGTCCTTATGTGGCGATTTCGTTAGTCCTTGATCCGGCACTTCTGGCCGAGGTCGCATCGACGATGCCGGCGGTGCGCGACGCGGACGCACCAGGCAGCGGCATCGCGATCAATCCGATGACTCCGCCGCTGCGCGACACGCTGCTGCGACTGCTGGCGTTGCTCGACACGCCTGCGGACATCCCGGCGCTCGCGCCGATGGCCGAACGCGAATTGCTTTATCGTCTCCTGCAAGGTCCGCAGGGGCGACTGTTGCGTCACATCGCCCGCCCAGAAGGCGCGATCGGCGGCATCCGCCGCGCGGTCGAATGGATCCGCGACCGCGGTAATACGCGGCTGCGGATCGAGGCTCTGTGCGAAGCTGCTGGCATGAGCCGTGCGAGCCTGCATCGCCACTTTCTCGCGCTAACTGGATTGAGCCCGATCCAGTATCAGAAGCAGATACGCCTTCAGGAGGCGCGCCAGTTGCTGCTCGCCGGCGACCATAGTGCCTCCGACGTCGCCTATGCGGTCGGCTATGAAAGCGCCTCTCAGTTCAGCCGCGAATATCTGCGGCAATTCGGGGCTCCGCCCGTCCGCGACGTTCGCCGGCTTAGGCAGTCGATCAGCGACCATACGATCAGTTAGATGGCTTCGTTGTTATTGAGCACAGGCTGTCGAGCGAATTTGGCGTTGTTCGCGCCATGGCTAGCTCAAACTGAGGTTGTAACAGTCGGGCGCAATACCCTCCGCAACGCGCAATACGCGAAGGTGAGATCGATAAGTCGCGCAAGAGTATGCAGGCGCATCTGGCCTGGGGACGTGCATTCACCCTCGATCCCAACGGGCGAATGGGAGGGGACTGGCAGCGATTAACGGTCGCTGCAGGCTGATCCTAAAACTGGCGAAGGCTGTAGATTGTGTCGTCCGCGAGAGGAAAGCTTGGACTGATCGGAGGAACGCGCTTCTGGCCGCCATCTTCATAACCGGGGCTAGAATTGTATTTCATGCAGGTTCTCCTAAGATGCCAAGCACCGTCAGTTCCTATTTCAGACACCGCGAATGTTAAACCGAACTAACGTGCGTACAAGAAAAGCTGCCAACTGCTGACTTTGATAAGAGCACGTTTCACGGGTCACAGAAAGCGACAGGACGAATTCGGCTTGACCGCCGGCGCCCGATCTCGCGAATCCGAACTTCCCGGCGACCCATGGGAAAACTCGTCGCCACGACCCGTCGGCAGTTTGAACTCCCCGTCACGATCCGCCAAGGCGGATAGGTCGCCCGACAGATCGAACAGTTGCTGGGCGATGAGGTGCACGACCTCCCCTTCCCACTGGATCCGGCCATTGATCGCCATCATGCTCGATCCGAGAACAACGTGCCGGCGCCGCTCGAAGAGCTTCGGCCAGACGACGACGTTCGCCGGACCAGTCTCGTCCTCGATCGTTAGAAACATCACGCCTTTTGCCGATCCGGGCATTTGACGGACAAGAACGAGGCCCGCGATCATCAACCAACGGCCATCTCCGGCCGACATGGCCTCTCCGCAGGTGACGATGCTTCGAGCGGCGAGGTCCTTGCGCAGGAAGGCGATCGGGTGCTCTCGCAGGGTCAGACCGGTATGGCTGTAGTCCTGGATGACGTTGTGCCCATCTGTCATCTGCTGGAGTGCGACGTCAGGCTCCTGCTGCTCGGCGATCGTCTTCATTTGGCGCTCGGCCGCAGCAGCAAAGAGTGGCAGCGGCTCATCGCGCAAAGCTTTGATCGCCCACAGCGCGTCTCGTCGCTGAAGTTCGAGCGATGGCAGGAAAGCATCGGCCTCCGCGAGTTCGACCAACGATGCTGCCGGAACGCTCGCGCGCCGCCACATGTCATCGACGCTATCGAAGAGCTGATCGGCACGGGCGGCCACGATGCGTGCCGCATCGACTGCGGCCAGTCCACGCACAAGTCGGCGGGAACATATAGAGAACATCCGCATTTTGATCGACATGATGTCGGCCGCCAACACGACCTTGAAGGGAGCCGTGAACGATGACTGCTGCCCGCGAACGGGTGATTTCCGACCTGCGCGAGCGCATCGCCTCGGTGGAGGGCGTGTCCGCCAGAAAGGCTGGCTGTCTTTCCTTCGGCGTGCCGGAAATCGATGCGGTCCTGCCAGGAGGTGGCCTTGCCTACGGCGCCCTGCATGAATTTGCCGGCGGCGGGGCGAGTACGGTGGATGGTGCAGCGGCAGCACTTTTTGCGGCGGGGATCGCAGACCGACCGGGCTGCCTATTCCCGGCTGACCCGTCTTATCACGCTCGGCAAGTCGCGCGGCGGCAAGAACAACTGCATCCTTCACTGGGACGACGTCATCGCCTATGCCGAAGGCATGATCGGCATCCTGGTGCCGGATCTGCCGGATGACGCCTGTGGGATCCAGCTGCGCAAGATGGCCGAGGTGTTTGGCGATCACGCCTATGTGTCGCTCTGTCTTCGTCGTCGCCAAAACGATCAGCTGCGGCTGCACGAGATTTCCAATCTTGCGGCCCGGTTCAAGGTGAAAACGGTCGTCACCAATGACGTCCTTTTCCATGAACCAGGCCGCCGGCAGTTGCAGGACATTGTCACCTGCATTCGCACCCGCACGACGATCGACGAGGTCGGCTTCGAGCGCGAGCGCCATGCCGATCGCTATCTGAAGCCACCGGAAGAAATGGAGCGCCTGTTTCCGCGCTACCGCGAGGCGCTAGCACGAACGGTGGAGATCGTCGCGAGAGCCAAGTTTTCGCTTGAGGAGCTCACCTATCAATATCCGGAGGAGGCGATCGTGCCGGGCAAGGACGCCCAGGCCTCGCTTGAGCATTATATCTGGCAATGCATTCCCGACCGCTATCCGGAAGGCCTGCCACCAGACGTTCTGCCGGCGCCTGATCAATAAGCAGCTTGATCCGCGGGACTTTGTCTCGCACCGCTTGATCGGATCGTGTCAGGGTCAAACTCTGAAGCGGTAGGCGCGGACTTTGTCAAATTGCCTTTTCCATCGAAAACGAAGATCTCATCGGCCACCTCGAAAACAGCTTCACGGTGGCTGGCGGCAATCACGGTCGGCACATAGGCCCGTATCGCAGCGATTATTTCGTGCTCGCTCTGTAGGTCGAGCGCGGAAGTCGGCTCATCCAGGACGATAATCTGCGGTCGTCTAAGGAGCGCTCGACCGATTGCGATTCTCTGACGCTGCCCCCCCGACAGTTCCTTCCCTTGCGTGCCAACGACCATATCCAGAATTGGCCCGGCGCTCACGTCTCTCAGCTCATCGAGTTTCAAGCGCGCAACCACGTCCTTCAGGTCGTGCTCACTAATCGACGCGCCGGCACCATAGGACAAATTCTCACGAAGAGTTCCGGAGAAAACCAGAGGATTTTGGGGCACGACGGCGACGTGTTCCAGGACCTTTTGAGAGCCGATCCGGGCAACGTCTAGGCCATTGAATTGGATTTGGCCTCCAGATGGCCGGATCAAGCCCAGCAGCGCATTCAGCAAGGTTGTTTTTCCGGAACCCGACGCGCCCGAGATTGCGTAGAACCTATCTGCACGGAACTCGAACGAAGCATCCTGAAGAATAACGCGGTCCTGTTGCCTGATATCAAGGTATTCACCCGCGAATCCTCGTGACAAACCATTGGCTTTCACATCCTCCTCCAAGAGGTCGGCGCTCTCCTTCGGCATGTCGAGATAACGGAACCCGCGGTCCAGAGCGATGTAACTGCGTTCGAGCTGGAGCAGCGACCCGACGATCATTGTGAACGGCCCGGTAATCTGGACGACATATCCGACGACCAATACATAGTCACCGACATTGCTCAAACTCGATTGCGTATAATAAACGGTGTAAAGCGTGAATATCAGCAGCACGGCGCCTACACAAACTGACTGGAACGCCAATAACCAGCCCATCTGCCTGTTGGAATTAATGATTGTGTCGACATTGTTTTTCTGAAGGATATTCAGCGAGTCGCGTTCTCGATCGTAGGCGTTGTTGATCTTGATGTCGTACAGTGCGTTCAACCGCTCGCTGAGATATCTTGAGATCGCGTTTTGCGCTTCGTACATGTTCGAGTGGATCGATCTCGTCTTCTTGGCGACCCAATAGGAGATCCAGAACAGCACGGCCATCGCCGCCGTAAATGTGGTCGCGAACAGTAAATCCATTACACCCCAAAGGATGCAGAATACGAAGGCCACCTGGAAGAGCACAGGAAGCAAAACCCAAAATATTGAATGGCTTATGAGGCTGAAACTGCTCTCGCTGCTCTTGATATCTGCTAGAACCCTTCCGCTATCGAGCGTAATCTGCTGTTCGTGCGGGAGTTGAACAATGTGCTGATAGATGCCGCGGTTGATTGCGGCATCGCATCGAGCCAGAACCGCTGCGGATAGCGTCCCCTTAAGAAACTCAAAGACTTTGGTGCTAGTCCAAACGACAGCATAAGCGCCGGCGGCAAGGAATACGAGGTAGGCGCCTCTTTCCTGCGGCGGCAGGCTCATAAGATTGATTGTCCATCGGAGCAGGTATGGAACAGCCATCCCGGCCGCGCTTAAGGCCAACGAGAACAAGGACACCAGGCCGAAATGTAACGGAAATCCATTGTACTCTTTTTTGACCAGGGTCAGAGCGCGCTGATAAGGTATCAGCCAATCGTTCTTGAATGTCTTAAGCAATCTGTTCATGTTCAACCTTATATGGCTAAAAGTGTTGGCATCCGGTGCGGAAGCGAAGGATCGTCGCCGATCACTTGACCCCCAACTTCAATCCACGCATGCGCCAGGAAGTCGTATCGCTGAACGCCGATCTTGAAATCGACGTTTACACGGGCGGAGAGCAGATACATTGATGCCGCCAGCGACGCTTCCAAGCATTGGTGTCTGAACGGAAGACACCTTGCGCAGAGGGCGACCATATCTGCGGCGATCTTGGCTTTTTCGATAGCATGGGCAGTCTGTACAACGTCTCTGGAAAGGGCGGTCTTTTTGAGCTGGCGCAGCTTCTGTAGAGCGCCGTGCAGGCCGTGCCTCTTCAGCATCCAATAGCTGCGAGCGATCGCGAATGCTATTGCCGGAAACGCCCTCAGTTCACGCTGGTCGCTTCGAAACCGCGAAGTGGACCTCCATTCATAGTTGTCGATGCCGAAATCGGCGCTGCTAACCGTCGATACGAATTGGTGGCCGCCGGTTCTTGCGTGAAGAAGCCCGCGGTTCAGAAACATCGCGGCGCCATCCGGATCGGATTCGCAATCGGCAAGTATCAGCGACAGCCGCTCGCTCCACTCCCTGTCCAAAACGACGTACCGGTCTCGCACCTCGTCCAGCAGTATGTACTCGTCGACCAGCAGCAGGTGATGTACGTGCTCTGCAAAACCAAATTGCATCCGGATGCCCAACTATTTATAGATTGAGAGCGCGAGGAGCTCTGCCGATATAATTCTCAAAAGCGCGCTGCTAAATCCGCCCACGCCGAGCGAACTTGTATCGATCATGTTAAGTATGGCCTGCTCTTCTAGGAAACCGGATCTGGCGAGAACTCCGTTCAGTATTAGATCGGCGATCCATTTTCTTTTGAGTTTTAGCGAACGTTGGAACGCGCTGGTTATTTGACCTTTGTCGCTTCTCAGGATCGCGGTGTCGTTGTATCTGCGAAGAAGCGACTCACGAAATGGAAGCCTCGTGTGTTTTTCGTTGAATAGCTCATGGACTGGAAAGCGAGAGCACGCCGCCAGAAATCTGCCCTCGGTGAAGGGGTGTCGAACACGAACACCATGTTGAGGCGTGATCGACAGAGAGTTTTCGTAAACGGCCCTGCGGATTGTCCGGATATGTTGTTCCTTGGCGGGTATCCGCTTGTTGCGGGAGCTTGTTTCTCCGCGTCCGATCGAAGAGATCATCTGGAGATCACGTTTGAAGGGCAACGGGTACCCGTTTGAATATTGCCTTCTCGCAACTGATCGGAAGAGGCTACCCAATATCTGCGGGAAACTTATCGAATATAGCCTCGAATATTCCCTGGCTTTCCTAAGCGCATATGCGATCCCATTTTGACCAAAAGCGTCAATGAGGACAGAGGATGGCAATGGGTCGAAGAACAGGTGATCTCCACCATGCCCGTTCAGGACGCAGATATCTTTCGCAGATGTTTTTTCCTTCAGGAGGTCGAACTTGTAATTTTGGAATTCCGCAAACGCCATGCTGGTCGACACACGCGGCGGTAATTCGACAGCGTTTGGAACGCTGAGCAAGAGACTGGGGTCTACCGTGATGACTTCCTGGCGAATGCCCAAGCGGCTGCATAGGTTTTGCGAATAATGCAGGTCCTGATGCGCGCTTCCATTTGGGTCATACCACGTGACAGCGAGAATGTTTTTGGGGTTCTTCACCGCCCTTGCGGCAAGTAAAATCGCGGTGGAGTCGGTGCCTCCGGAAAGCTGAACGATAGGCTGCTCTATATTGCGGATCAGGCTCTCAACGGTTGCCTCGAATGTTTCGGCGATATCGTCTCGCTGTTCAACGTCATCCGAAAAAGCATCTGCGGAATAGATAAGGCGGATATTGCCTCCGTCCGGATGTATCTCGACCGTCGAGCCGGCAGGCAAAGTGCTAACGTTTTCCAGCAGCGTTCCGAATTCGTACTCCACGACGCCTAAGCAATCTTTGAGCAGAGAATCGGCGCTGATTCCGGGCCTATGACGCGCCATGACGTCCGACAGAGAACTGTATATCGAGATACCGCCCTCATCGCTGTGGATGTACACCCTGGCATCGGAGCCGAAAGCATTCGTTATTACTATACGCTGATCGGTTACCCCTATGGACGCGCCGGTACTCTCGCCTTGGATATCAGCGGTATTAAATGCTAACGCGTCATCCTTTTTCGTGAAGGACAGCTTCTGCACTTGAAGCCGCCCGTCTCCGGCGCATATCCGCAGCGGCCCCATAAAACGTGATCTGTACATTGGCAGGAATCTCGTAGCGGATCGCCGTGGCGATGTAATTTCCGCCTGTATTCGGCGGTGTCCTAGTCCAGATGATGGACTTTCCGCTCACGCTAGAAGACCGGATGAGCGGAAAGCTACTTGCGTTACTAAGGAAGCAAATCAGAATCTAGGTCACCAGGTATTCGGGCACCATGGTACGAAGTAACCTTCGCCGCACCAATCGTCGTCCCCGGGGCCGGTAAGATCTCTGTAGACAGCATAGCTTCCTTCAACAATGGCGCCGCCGCCTTGCCCATTCGTGAAGCGTGACGCCGGCAGTTCCAGTATTTCCTGATTTAAACGTCTGGTAGATTGAATCGACATTTTCGTTCCTTGGACATCCGTGAACAATCGATGAGGCGAGCGACGAACTCCGGCCTCGGTGGTGGCAAACTGTGTCCGGCAGTTGCATTTTTATTGGTATTAAACCTGAATAAAATAATCAAGTTAATTTTATCCTCTCGCCATGAATTTTCGATCCGAAGTGACGCGCTCATCGACTACATGTTGACGCCGCGGGATGGCCGTGTTGCAGCGATCAGCTTTTTGACGTGATAGCCCTACCCTTTGGATTTTTCATGCAACGCGACTGAACTCGGGATGGCCAAGTTCAGTCATCCGGTTGAGAACTCGGACGCCGATTTTTGCTTCGGTCTTCTGATTGTCGAGGTTCCTGGCTTTGAGTTTCGGCCCAATGACCGTCTTCCATCGGCCCATTCTCGATTTCGGCGATATGCCGGTCGCGAACCGTCGGATTGAGCGCTGATTGAGAACTGGCAACGGCGGTCTTGGGAGGCGGTACGATCTCACCAAGGCGTGTCGTCAGAAGATCACGGGTCGCCGCGCCATCATAGGCGCCATCGGCGATAAACTTGCCGACCGGACCATCACAATCTGGCCCAGAAGATCTGACAGGGCTGTGGGATCACCGACATCGTCTGTGGTCAGATCGGAGCAGACAATCTCTCCGCTTACAAGATCGAGACCAAGGTGCAGTTTGCGCCATCTTTTGCGTTTCACCTTGATCTTGTGCTTGTTTTCCAGCCATTCGCCTTCACCAAAGACCTTCAGACCGGTGCTGTCCACCACCAGATGAACCGGCCTCCAGCAGGCCGTTCGCCGCCGCACTGGCGGCAAAGCCAGTCCCTTGCTCCGGCGCGACAGGGTGGAGAAATCCGGCACGGTAATTTCAACTCCCATCAGCGCCGCGATACTGCGCATCAGGCCTTGGGTTTGACGCAAAGGCAATTCGTAAACAACACGCACGGTCAGGCACATCGTAATCGCCAGGTCCGAGTATTTCGGCTGGCCGCCACGAGACGTCCGGCGCTGGGCCGACCATTGAGAAAGCGCCTCATCGCTCACCCAGACAGTCAAATCACCACGCTGGCGAAGGCTTTCATTATAAGCCGCCCAGTTCGTGACCTTAAACTTCTGCTTGGCTATCTTGTGCCTGCGGTCTTCATTGAACTTATGCGGCATCCAAATATCCTGGGACCAAAAACGGTCGCCTGGTATCAGATCCGCGCCGATCCACGCAACACGGCCCAGTTGGGCCATGGCTCCGATCCCGGCGCATCGGCGGACCAATCACTCCGGCTTCAAGTTAGGCCGTACCAGGTCCCGCGACCCGCTCCATGAAGGGTCAGATGCCCCTGCTCGGTCAACACCCGAAGATGATCCTTGACGGTGTTGCGGCTTGCGCCTGTGGCCTTGGCCGCGTCCATCACCGTAACGCGCCCGCGCTCACGCGCAAGTTCGAGGATCGAGACCGACAACTCCGGCAGGTCGCCCAGCAGGATACGTTCACGCTCGATCTTGCGCTCGAGTCGCTGCTTCTGGCGCTGCAGGCTCCGGAGGAAAAACTCGATCCACGGGTTCCAGTCCTGTTGATCTGTCCGGATCGTGCCCTGCGTTCGGCGAAGCGCGAGGTAATAGGCTTCCTTGTTCTGCTCGACAACGCTTTCGAGAGAGCTGTATGGCACGTAGGTATAACCCGCCCGAAGGAGCAGCAAAGTGGTCAAGGCTCGCGACAGGCGGCCATTGCCATCCTGGAAAGGATGGATTTCCAGAAAGACCACCACGAAGACAGCGACGATGAGCAGAGGGTGGAACGTCCCATCCTTCTCCTGGGCCTGTTGCCAGGACACCAGTTCCGACATCCGGCCTGGCGTATCAAAGGGGGATGCTGTCGCGAAGACGACGCCCAGGCTTCGTCCATCTTCGTCGAAGGCTTCGACGTTGTTGGCAAGGGTTTTCCAGTTTCCCCTGTGTCGCTCATCCTTAGTCGAGTGAGCGAGTAGATCGCGATGGAGTTGGCGGATGTGATTTTCGTCAAGCGGGATCGCGTCGAAGGCGGAGAAGATCGTTTCCATTACCTCGGCATAGCCTGCGACCTCCTGTTCGTCTCGGCTGGTGAACGAGCCGATACGGAGGTTCGAGAGCAGTCTTTCGACTTCTCGGTCGCTCAGTTTTGCGCCTTCGATACGGGTCGAAGAACCGATGCTTTCGATCGTCGCGACCCGGCGCAAGCTGGAGAGCCGATCTGGCGCGATACGACCGAGCGCTCGCCATGCGCCTTTGAATTCGTCGATCTCGGCGATCAACGACAGGATCTCAGGCGTGATACGCAATTTCGCGAGATCAAGGGCCGTCATCCATTATCCCATCCGTTTCCATCCGAATGGGATATGACATACTAGGCTCCATTTTTCCATCCATTTTCACCCAATAAGGAAGAACGGCGGAGAAAAGTCAGAGCGGGAGAGGCCCCGCTCGGTGGCGGGGCCTTCGCCGGATCTCAATCCCGGTTGGGGCGAGACGCCGGAAGCACTTATCGGTTGGGCCGCCCCACGTCGCAAGACGAGAGGGGGCCAGCCGCGTTACTCTGATCTGGCGATCGAAACCACTTTGATGCTGTGCATGGTATTCGGGTTGCGTTTGCGCCAGAGCGAAGGGCTTCTGAGTTCGGTGCTCGACATGATGGGATTGGGTTTGCCAGTGCCCGATCACACCACGCTGAGCCGACGGGCCAGAACTTGGAAGCCATCGGCCAGAAGCAACGACCAGCAGCATGTGGCGGATGGCCCCGTTCACGTTCTGGTCGACAGCACTGGACTGCAGATCTATGGCGCCGGCCAATGGCTGGAAGAAAAACATGGTGCAAAGTCCCGACGTGGCTGGCGAAAGCTGCACCTGGCTGTTGATGCCGACAGTGGCGAGATCATTGCACATAGTCTGACAAATCAGGAAGTCGGCGATGCCTCGCAGCTGGAGCCGTTACTGGATCAGATCGACGAAGAGATCGACCAGTTCACTGCCGATGGAGCTTATGATGGCACTCCCACCTATGACGCTGTCCTACTTCACAGCCCAGGCGCAAGGGTCGTCATTCCACCGCGCTCGAACGCTGTTAAACGGCCCAACGCCCAAGCATGCTGCCAGAGAGACGACCACATCGCCTCCATGCAGATAGATGGCCGGCTGACATGGCAGACATCCACCGGCTATGGCAAACGAGCTTTGGTTGAAACCGCGATGGGTCGATACAAGGGCGTCATCGGTCCGCGGCTACGTGCTCGTTCATTCCGTGCGCAGCAGACAGAAGCTACGATCGGCGTCACCATTCTTAACCGAATGCTTGCCTGTGGACGCCCGAAATCCGTTCGCTGCGAGACATCGGCGCCCGCAACGAAATAAGCGACCTATCAAAGACTAAATTCCGCATATTTGCCGATCCCCGCACCAACGCTCAAGCGCAGGCGTTTAGGGCCAGATAGACGTCCGGCGGAATGTTCGAAATGATCGCTTCGCTCTTGCCTGGAGCGAACGGGGTGGACCGGTGGTTTCCGAACCGGAAGCTGATGGTTTCGGTATGTCGCTCATGCAAGGTGAAATCAGTTACCGGCTTGGAGGCGTTGCGCCGAAAACAAAACAGCCTGCCGCGGGGGAGATGCGGCGAGCGCTTGGCACGATTACTTCGATGGGCAGCGTTCCTCGAACAGGCGATCAAGCGGCTCGCCAAATCGTCGAAGCAGGCCGCTTGAACGCGCGGTTCGTTAGATACCATAGCGCCGATCGAGTTCTTTCAGCGCGGACTGTACCTCATCGATCGAAATCGGCTCTGGCATTCCCGGCACCTGCCGGAGAGCCGGCATCGAATCGATAGCGTAAAAGTCGGAGGCCCAGGCCGCGAGGATCGTTCGCTTATCATCGACGGAAAGAGCCGGCGCTCTCACCACATCGATTGGCCGCCGAAGCTGCATACCCTGAAGTAAAACCGCCGGTCCCATCGCCATCGCGTTCCTGGCCGCCTGCTGCAACATGTCGTGCGTCATCTGACCACCTCACTGTACGTGTGGATCCCGGTCACGCCGCAGGCGTGAGACCGCGATCATATTGGTTTCCGGCGCCAGCAGATCGTGTTTCTCGGCGAAGGCCGCAAACAGGCCACACGCGGTTTCTACATCAATCTCGCCACGCAGTGCCGCACTGCAGGCCTTCAGCGCAATCGCATGCGCGCTGTCCCTGAGTGACGTCGGACACTCGGAAAGATGCCGGTAGGCATCCATGACGCTGCGAACCTCCGCTAGGTAGCCAAGGCCGACGAGAATGGAAACAGGCCGTCTAAACATATCGGGTTTCATCGCTCTCTCCTTCCCAACCCGGAATGTTGATGGGCGCCGTAGCCACGGCGCCCCTGTTCTGCGGTCAATGCGGGGTCAAGCCGCCTTCTGCGATTCGATCTGCGCGGGAGCGACTGCCCCAGCGCTCTGGATGGAGATCTTGCGCGGCTTCAACGCCTCCGGGATCTCACGCACCAAATCGATCGACAGGAGACCGTTGCTCAAGTCAGCTCCGTTCACCCTGACATGATCGGCGAGTTCGAACCGGTGCTCGAACGGCCGGCCGGCAATGCCGCGATGCAGGTAGCCGTCAGTGGCCGCTTCCTGCTTCTTGCCGGTGACCGTCAGTAGATTGGATTGGAAGGTAATGTCGAGTTCGTCCAGGGTGAAGCCCGCCACCGCGATCGAAATCCGGTAGCTGTCGTCACCGGTCTTGACGATGTCATAGGGCGGCCAGTCGCTGATCGACCGGGCGCGCTGGGCGTTTTCCAGAAGATTGAAAACCCGGTCGAAGCCAACGCTCGAACGATAGAGAGGTGCATAGTCGTAAGATGTTGCCATAGCCATATCCTCCTTGAAGCAACATGGGTACGGAAGCGCCGAAGACGGCGCTCCCAGCAAGGCCAGCCCTTCATTGAGCGGCTGGCGGCAATCGATTTGGTTTTTGAGAATTTCGGATTCAAGAGCTGCGGCAGAAAAAAATTGCTCGTTTTCGGCTTCTGCCACCCGCTCAAACCATTTCATAAACGGCCGCATTATCCTGAACTTCGGGCAAGCCTTTGTAGAAGGCGTGACGCAGAGCCGTCGTCGGTCCAGCCCCGGAGGCAATCAGCGTCGCCTGGACGATGACAACCTGTGAAGACGGTCCGCTCAAGCGACGCCCTTGCCGCCGGTGACACCATAGACCTCGCCGTTGATGAAGCTTGCTTCTGGCGATGCAAGCAGGACGAATACGGGAGCCAGCTCGACCGGCTGGCCGGGCCGGCCGAAGTCGCTATCCTTGCCGAAGTTCTTCACCTTCTCGTCTGGCTGCCCGCCACTCGGCTGGAGAACCGTCCAGACCGGTCCGGGTGCGACGACATTGGCGCGAATGCCACGCTCAATCAGCTGCTTGGCAAGGGCCTTCGTATAGGCGACGATGCCGGCCTTTGTCGTGGCATAGTCGAGCAAGATCGGCGATGGCTGATAAGCCTGGATTGAAGCGGTCGTTATCACCGCGGATCCCGGCGGCATATGAGGAACGGCGGCTTGTGCGATCCAGTGTAGCGCATAGAGATTGGTCTTCATCGTCTTGTCAAAATCCTCCGTCGACAGATCTTCGATCTTCTCGCGGTACTGCTGACGACCGGCATTGATGACGAGGATATCGAGACCGCCAAGACCGGAGACCGCCTTGTCGACCAGTTGCCTGCACCATGGCTCCTCCTTGATGTCGCCGGGTAGGGCGACGGCTTTGCGGCCCTCGGCTTCGATAAGTCCGATCACTTCCTTTGCATCTACCTCTTCATCCGGAAGATAGGCGATGGCGACATCGGCGCCCTCGCGCGCGAAAGCGATTGCCGCGGCACGGCCGATGCCCGAATCTCCGCCGGTGACGAGTGCCTTCCGGCCAGTGAGCTTCCCCGACCCGCGATAGCTCTCCTCGCCGTGATCCGGCGTGGGATCCATCTTGCGGGCGAGGCCAGGCGCCTGTTGCGGTTGGTTTGGGAAAGGCGGTGCTGGATAAATCGTGCGAGGATCGTTCAAGGAGGTCTTGTCGCTCATAATGACACCTAAGGTTTTTCGGAATTGCATGGCGAATGCATGTCCGCGAACGTCCGTTTCATCCCTTTGTTCCTATGAAGCCGTCGGCTCGGAACAAACTTTTTGCGTTGTCGTTCGTCCTGATTATCAACGAGGAGGAAATGTCATGCCCCGTGGTGACAAGTCCAAGTACACCGACAAGCAGGAACGCAAGGCAGACCACATCGCCGAAAGCTACGAAGACCGTGGCGTATCAGAGAAGGAAGCCGAGCGCCGAGCCTGGGCGACCGTCAATAAGGATGATGGCGGCGGCAAGAAGGCCGGCGGTTCCGGGCAAGGCAAGCATACCGGTCATCCGGCCGCCCACAAAGGCGGCGAGAAAGGCGGCAAGGCGGCAGCGTCACGATCGGCCGCAGACCGTTCGGCTTCGGCAAAGAAGGCGGCCGCGACGCGGAAGCGGAAAGCCGAGCATAGCGCCCATCATTGATCGGTTGGGTCCCGTGACGGAGCAGAAACGCTACATCCCAACACCTGACGGATTTCTGATGGTCTTGAGACAAGGAGACGACGTGCTTGCTCGCCTGGAAACGCTGATGGTCGATGAAGACATACCTTCGGCCATGCTTTCTGGCTTCGGGTTCGCTGGCCAAATCACCTTCGGCTTCTTCGATTTCGAAGCCCGCGAATACAAGCCGAAGAGCTACGAAAACCTTGAGGTGACCAACTTGACGGGCTCGCTTGCCTGGAAGGACGGAAAACCGCTGCCGCATCTGCACGCAACCGCCGGCAGCGCTTCCTTCGAAGCGGTCGGCGGTCACCTGTTGGCGCTCGAGGTCGGTCGCGGTTCGATGGAGCTCCATGTGATGATCCTGAGAGATCGGCTCGAACGGACCACCGACGCGTCGATTGGCGCCAACATCCTGCAACTCGAACCGGCCGGTTGAGACACGAGACTGGCTGCCCTGCCTCGTTTTAGTCGCCGATGGCGCCGCGGGGGACGAACAGTCGGATCGAGAGTCCGTTCGGCATCCAGTCGCGCGCGATATCGACCCCGAGACTCTGACTTATTATCTGCTCAAGCCGGCTTCCAAAACCGATCGAACGTGGCTCCAATGCAGCCTGCGGAGGACCGCTGCTCTCAAGCCAGACGATCTCCAGGATCTCACCCTTCATCGTCGCTGCTATCTCCAGCTTCCCCTCTTCAATGGACAGCGCACCATATTTCGCGGCATTGGTTGCGAATTCATGGAAGAGCAGCGCGAAGTTTGTAATTTTGGTGCCGCTGATGTCGATGTCATCTCCGATCAGTTGCCAACGATTGGCACCGTCCCGCTCATAAGGCGCGAGGATATTTGACAGAAGCTGAAAGAGGGTGGTCTCCGGAGCGCCGGTCGCGGTCTCACCGTTTAAACTCGGCAATGTCATCTCATGCGCCCGCGAGAGGGCCATCAACCTGTCCTTCATTCCCGCGGCTAGATCAGCAGTCGTCTTTGCCGTCCTTCCTGCAAGGGTGATGATGCTGCCGGTAATGGCAAACAGGTTTTTTACCCGGTGATGCATCTCGCGCAGCAGAAGTTCCTGACGCTCGGCGGCGCGCTTACGCTCTGATATGTCGCGGGCAATTTTCGATGCGCCGATGATCTTTCCGTTGCCGTCCCGAATAGGCGAGATGGTGAGAGAAATGTCGATCAGGCTACCATCTTTACGTCGTCGTATCGTCTCGAAGTGATCAACGCGCTCGCCGGCCTGAATGCGGGCGAGAATGGCAGGCTCCTCGTTCAGGCGATCGGGTGGAATGACGATCGTGATCGGGTTGCCGATAGCCTCGTCTGCCGTATAACCGAAAAGACGCTCAGCGCCCTTGTTCCAGGTCGTGATGACTCCGCTGAGGCTCTTGCTGACGATCGCATCGTCGGAGGATTCGACAATCGCCGCAAGAAAAGCTGCAGCATTATGTCCGTGCTGCGCAGCTTCTATGTCCGCCTCCAGCTGTCGTAAACGGAGCTGGGCCTGGTCCTCGTGCTGCTGGTTATCGGAAATCGACATTTACGCCCGTCAATCAATGCATTTTTCAAGAAATCGAGACGGCCGAGGCCGCTAATGCACCGCCGACCATATTCGCTAAACACGACCAACAACAGTCAGAATGATATTATGGGTCGCAAATCCGTATGACGCCTTCCGAACGCGAGATCGCTGGCGAAAATGCCTTCGCCTTGAAAGGATTCGAACTTGCGGCCCCTTGGTGGACAATAGAGCCAGTTGAAAAGCCAAGCCCGTCGGGTGCAGCAATATCCCTTTCGAAAACCTTTTAAAAACTCAGTTCATTCAATTACCGATATAAACGCCGGGATCTGTTGCTCGAAGAACTTCGAGAACGAGGCGATACGGGGCGGCAGCACCTGATACGGGGGGTAATACAGGGTCAACCATAAGTCTGGCGGCGCCCAGTCCCGCAGGACGTGGACGAGCCGTCCGGTCCTGAGGTGCTCGGCCACATGGAACTTGGGCAGCATGGCGACCCCGACGCCGTCGGCCGCCATCCTCGCCAACACCTCTCCGCTATTGGCGCTGAATGCCCGGCCCGCAGAAATCGTGGCGCTACCACTGCCGTCCGACAGCGTCCAGGTCTCCCGCTTGCTGTCACCGCTATAGGCCAGGCAATCGTCTGGAATGAGCTCGTTCGGATGCTTCATGTCGGAAAACCGGCTGCCTGGCGCTGCGACGAGGATACGGCGCACGACGCTGATCTTGCGCCAGATCGTGAACTTGTCCGAGGGTGCCGCGGAAATGCGGATTGCCAGATCATAGTCGTCATCGATGATGTCAACGAGTCCATCCGCAAGCGAGATCTCGAAGCTGATCTTCGGGTAGCGTTCCTTGAAGGCCGAGAGGATGGGCGGCAGGACCTGCTGGCCGAACCAGGTCGGCGCGCTGATTCGCAGGCGGCCATGATCGGCCTTGTGGGTATTCATCATGTCCTTGCGCGCGTTGTCCAACGCCTGCACCGCCGGCTGTATCTGGGCGGCGAAGATCGCGCCGTCGGTCGTCAGCGACACCTGGCGCGTGGTCCGCACGAAGAGTTGCACGCCCAGGTCTTCTTCCAGGGCCGCGATCGCCCGCGTGACGGCTGCCGGGGTCATGTCGAGCTCGCGTGCGACCTGCGCGAAGTTCCGTTTCTCGGCGGCCAGCAGAAAGGTTCGAAGCAGCTTGTAGTCGTTCATTGATTATTTCACCTGAGGCAATTCACTGACAATTATTATTGCAATTCCGACCGGTGATCAACGGGCGTAGGTTTTCAATCACACCAGACAAACCAACGCAGCCGCGGAAGGGCGAGCATTATGATCAAGGATATCAAGGGACTGCATCACATCACGTCGATGGCATCGGATGCCCGGCAGAACAACGCGTTCTTCACGGACACGCTTGGCCTGCGCCGCGTCAAGAAGACCGTGAATTTCGACGACCCCAACGTCTACCACCTCTATTACGGTGATGAGGCCGGCACCCCCGGCTCCGTCATGACCTACTTCCCTTTTCCCGACGTAATGCGCGGCCGCCCAGGCGTTGGCGAAGTCAGCGAAACACAGTTCGCAGTGCCTAAGGGCTCACTCTCCTTCTGGCAGGATCGCCTGTCGGCAAAAGGAGCCGTCAACCTGCTTACCGACACTGCCTTCGGCGCTGCCCGCCTCCTGTTCAACGGGCCGGACGGCGAAGGGTTTGCCCTTGTCGAAACGGAAAATGATGGCCGCAAGGCCTGGACTGGTGCCGGCATCGACGAAAGCGTTGGCATCCGCGGCTTCACCGGTGCTAAGTTCCGCCTGCATGACACCGCTGCCACGTCCGAACTGCTTGGGTTCATGGGCTACCAGCGCGCCGAAACGGATGGTGCCGTCACCCGCTTCATCATCCCCGGCGGCAATGGTGCGGATACAATCGACCTCGAGGTCCTTCCGAAAACACCTTTCGCAAGGCAGGGCGCAGGTTCGGTGCACCACATCGCTTTCGCCGTCGAGAACCGCGCAAAGCAGCTCGAAGTCCGCAAGGCCCTGATGGACACGGGTTACCAGGTAACACCTGTCATCGACCGTGATTATTTCTGGGCCATCTACTTCCGGACACCCGGCGGCGTCCTGTTCGAAATCGCCACGAACGAACCCGGTTTCGACCGCGATGAAGATACGGCGCACCTTGGCGAGGTTTTGAAGCTGCCGGCACGGTACGAGCCTTATCGTGACCAGATCGAGGCCGGGCTGGCACCGCTCGCCGCCTGACGTCGCTTTCCAACAATACGGCGGCATAACTTTCAAGACGTGCCGCCTTCCCTGCCCCATTACCTACCTTCAACTCAGTCAAAGGAAGATACGAGATGTCCAGCAAGCTTCAGGTCCTCACCCCGCAGAATAGTCAGATCATCTTCATCGACCAGCAGCCGCAGATGGCTTTCGGCGTTCAGTCGATCGACCGCCAGGTCTTGAAGAACAATGTCGTCGGTCTTGCCAAGGCCGCCAGGATTTTCAACATCCCGACCACAATCACCACCGTCGAGACCGACAGCTTCTCGGGCAACACGTTTCCGGAACTGCTCGCCGTCGTTCCCGAAAACGACATCCTTGAGCGCACATCGATGAACTCATGGGACGACCAGAACGTCCGCGACGCACTTGCCAAGCAGGCTGCCGATGGCCGCAAGAAGATTGTCGTCGCCGGCCTCTGGACCGAGGTCTGCAACACCACCTTCGCGCTCTCCTGCATGAACGATACCGACTACGAAATCTACATGGTTGCGGATGCTTCCGGCGGCACCTCCGTCGATGCGCACAAATATGCGATGGACCGCATGGTGCAGGCTGGCGTCGTTCCGGTCACCTGGCAGCAGGTCCTGCTCGAATGGCAGCGCGACTGGGCCCGCAAGGAAACCTACGACGCGGTCACGTCGCTGGTGAAGGAGCATTCCGGCGCTTACGGCATGGGCATCGATTATGCTGTTACGCATGTCCACGGTGGAGCCGAACGCGTCAAGCATGGCAAGCGGATCGGCCCGAACCCTGCCAAGTAAACCGTCAATCACTCCGGCCGGCTGCGTCCTGCCGGAGTGATTTTCTTTCACCACGCGAGGTTCCCCTATGAAACTCTATCTTCTTTCACTTGGTGCCGGCCTGCTGGTGGGCGTGATCTACAGCCTGCTCAATGTTCGCTCGCCTGCCCCGCCTGTCGTCGCGCTCATCGGGCTGCTCGGCATCCTTGTCGGCGAGCAGCTCGTGCCGCTGGCAAAGAGCATTTGGGCTCGCGAACCTGCCGCCGTCTCCTGGCTTCATCAGGTCAAGCCGCACATGTTCGGTCACCTTCCGAAGGGCGGGAAAAACGTGGTGGCGGTGAACCCACCCCATGTAGATTCAACATCGGGGAAAAGCTGATGACGACGCGCCGCACATTCCTGGGCGCAGCATCGAGCCTCGCCTTTTCAAACTTGTTTTCACCGGCCAATGCCGCCGATCCCAACAAGACCGGAGCCGCTTCCATGTACGCAGACATCGTTCTTCACAATGGATTGATCACGACGCTTGATCGCGCGAATCCGAACGCCACCGCAATCGCCGTCAAGGACGGCCTATTCATGGACGTGGGCACCGACCGGGACGTCATGGTGCTTGCCGGACCCGATACGAAGATCGTCGACCTCAAGGGCAAGCGTGTATTGCCTGGTCTGATCGACAACCACACGCACGTCGTGCGCGGTGGCCTGAACTTCAACATGGAGCTTCGCTGGGACGGCGTGCGGTCGCTCGCCGATGCGATGGACATGCTGAAACGACAGGTGGCGATCACGCCTGCTCCGCAATGGGTGCGTGTCGTCGGAGGCTTCAGCGAACACCAGTTCGCGGAAAAACGCCTGCCGACGATCGACGAGATCAATGCTATTGCACCGGATACGCCTGTCTTTCTGCTGCATCTCTATGACCGCGCACTGCTCAACGGTGCTGCCCTTCGTGCCGTCGGCTATACCAAGGACACGCCGAACCCTCCAGGCGGCGAGATTACCCGCGACGCCAACGGCAATCCGACGGGCCTTTTGCTTGCCAAGCCGAATGCGGGCATTCTCTATTCGACTTTGTCGAAAGGGCCCAAGCTTCCGTTCGAATATCAAGTCAATTCCACCCGCCACTTCATGAGGGAACTGAACCGGCTGGGCATCACCGGCGTTATCGATGCCGGCGGCGGTTTCCAGAATTACCCGGACGACTATGCGGTGATCCAGAAGCTCTCGGACGAGGACCAGCTTACAGTCCGTCTGGCCTACAATCTCTTCACGCAGAAGCCGAAGGAAGAGAAGCAGGATTTCCTTAACTGGACGCAGTCGGTCAAATACAAGCAGGGCAACGATTATTTCCGTCACAACGGCGCCGGCGAGATGCTGGTGTTTTCCGCCGCGGACTTCGAAGATTTTCGCCAGCCCCGCCCGGACATGCCGCCGGAAATGGAAGGAGAACTGGAGGACGTCGTTCGAGTCCTCGCTGAAAACCGCTGGCCCTGGCGGCTTCACGCCACCTATGACGAAACGATCAGCCGCTCGCTCGATGTGTTCGAGAAGGTCAACAAGGACATCCCGCTCGAGGGCCTGAACTGGTTCTTCGACCATGCAGAGACGATTTCCGATCGCTCGATCGACCGTATCGCAGCGCTCGGTGGCGGCATCGCCACGCAGCACCGCATGGCCTATCAGGGCGAATATTTCGTCGAGCGATACGGCCACGGCGTTGCAGAGGCGACACCGCCGATCAGGCGCATGCTCGATAAGGGCATCAACGTCTCCGCCGGTACCGATGCGACGCGCGTCGCCTCCTATAACCCCTGGGTCTCGCTGTCCTGGATGGTGACCGGCAAGACCGTCGGCGGCATGCAGCTCTATCCCCGCGCCAATTGCCTCGACCGTGAAACGGCGCTGCGCATGTGGACCGAGAAGGTCACTTGGTTCTCTAACGAGGAAGGCAAGAAGGGCCGCATCGAGAAGGGCCAGTTCGCCGATCTCGTCGTGCCGGATAGGGACTTCTTCACCTGCCCAGAGGATGAGATCTCGTTTCTGTCCTCGCAGTTGACCATGGTCGGCGGCAAGATCGTCTTCGGTGCGGGCGATTTCAAGTCACTCGACGAGAACGACGTGCCTCCCGCGATGCCGGACTGGTCTCCCGTGCGCACGTTCGGCGGCTACGCGGCATGGGGCGAACCGCAGGGCGCAGGCATGAACTCCTTGCGCCGTACCGCGATCTCGACGTGCGGTTGCGCCAGTTCCTGCAATGTCCATGGTCACGACCACGCCGGCGCCTGGACATCGAAGCTACCAATTGCCGATCTCAAGGGCTTCTTCGGCGCGCTTGGTTGTGCCTGCTGGGCCGTTTGACGCCGCACGGTATCGCGCCCGCATTGAGTGGGCAGCGGCCTCCGCTGCCCAATTTGCTCTATCAGATCGTTTATTGCGAAAAGCGCAATTAAATCGAAATAATTGATGCAATTGTTGGCGATAATCTTTCTGGCCAATATCGCTCCACCAACGGCAAACAAAGCCGCTTGTTTTGATCGACAACATGACAGGAGCAGACATGATTGATCATTTTTCGTCCAGCCGTCACCGGGGCTCTCCTCTTGCGCGGATCATCACTGCACCAGCGACACGGTTCGTCGCACTCCTCGCTCTCTGCGCGGCCTATATCCAGGGGCCGCTCACCAAGCTCTTCGATTTCCAGGGCGCAATCGCTGAAATGAACCATTTCGGTCTGTATCCGGCGGCATTCTTCGCGGTCGCCGTTATCACCTTCGAATTAGCGGCTTCGGCCATGGTGGTATCGGGGATCCTTCGCTGGGCAGGTGCGCTGGCGCTCGCCGGGTTCACACTCTTTGCTACCCTTATCGCCCTTCGTTTCTGGGAGCTGCCCCCGGGCATGGACCGCATGATGGCAACCAATGCCTTCTTCGAACATCTCGGGCTCGCTGGCGCTTTCATCATTGTCGCGACAATTGATCTGACCAAGGGAGCTGGCAAATGAGCACTACCAAATCCTCCGGGGGCAGCTTTGCTCCCCTTGCCCAGCCCGTCTTTGCAGTTCTTTGGGCTGCAACCGTCCTCGGAAATACCGGCAGCTTTATGCGCGATGTCGCCAGTTCCTGGCTGATGACCGATCTATCGGCGTCGCCGGCGGCCGTCGCGCTGGTGCAGGCGGCCGGAACCCTGCCGATCTTCCTCCTGGCGATACCTGCAGGCGTGCTCACCGATATTCTCGATCGCCGCAAATTCCTGATCGCCGTGCAGATCTTGCTCGCGTCGGTCAGCGTAAGCCTCATGATCCTGGCAAATACCGGCATGCTTTCGGTCAGTGCGCTGATCGGCCTGACCTTCCTTGGCGGCATCGGCGCCGCGTTGATGGGGCCGACCTGGCAGGCGATCGTGCCCGAACTGGTGAAGAGAGAAGACGTCAAGAGCGCCGTCGCGCTCAACTCGCTCGGCATCAATATCGCCCGGTCGATTGGGCCGGCTGCCGGCGGCCTGATCCTTGCTGCCTTCGGCGCGGGCGTCACCTATGGCGCGGATGTTGCGAGCTATTTCGTCGTCATCGCGGCGCTCGTCTGGTGGCCGCGGGCAAAGAACGCGAATGATGCGTTGGCGGAAGGCTTCTTCGGCGCGTTCCGTGCAGGCCTGCGCTACACCCGCGCCAGCAAGCCCTTGCATGTCGTACTTTTGCGCGCGGCGATCTTCTTTGCCTTCGCCAGTGCCATCTGGGCACTCCTGCCGCTCGTCGCCCGAGAATTGCTCGGCGGTGACGCAGGCTTCTACGGTATCCTGCTTGGCGCCGTTGGCGCCGGCGCGATCGGCGGCGCATTGCTCATGCCTAAACTGCGCGAACGTTTTAATGCCGATGGCCTGCTGCTCGGTGCCGCTGTTATCACAGCACTCGTCATGGGCGCTTTGTCGCTCGCGCCGCCGAAATGGGTCGCCATCATTGTTCTGCTCTTTCTCGGAGGCGCTTGGATCACTGCCCTGACCACATTGAATGGCGCAGCGCAGGCCGTGCTCCCGAACTGGGTCCGCGGTCGCGGACTGGCGGTCTATCTCACCGTCTTCAATGGTGCGATGACGGCAGGTAGCCTTGGCTGGGGTGCCGTTGGTGAAGCTGCTGGGGTGCCGGGAGCGCTGCTGATCGGCGCGGTGGGACTGCTCGTTGCAGGCTTCATCATGCATCGTTTAAAGCTGCCGGCCGGCGACGCGGATATGGTGCCGTCCAATCACTGGCCAGAACCCTTGGTCGCCGAGCCTGTCGCCCACGACCGCGGACCTGTTCTGATCCTCATCGAATACCATGTCGAAAAACATCATCGCACAGCCTTCCTGCATGCGCTGGATGAGATGTCCCACGAGCGGCGCCGGGACGGCGCCTACGGATGGGGGGTGACGGAAGACTCCGCCGATCCGCAAAAGATCGTCGAATGGTTCATGGTCGAATCCTGGGCAGAGCATCTTCGCCAGCACAAGCGGGTTTCAAATGCCGATGCTGATCTGCAAGGCCAGGTCCTCGCCTATCACTCAGGAACGGACAAGCCGGTCGTCCGGCATTTCCTCACAATCAACCGGCCGGGGGCCGCCTAGCAACGCGGGAGAGCGGCATCCCCCACTACCTTCGAATCATAGCCATCAAAGGATCACGGTACGCGACAATGACCGAGAATTTCCCTTCCATCACCCGCCGCAGCGCATTGCTTTCCGGCGCTGCCACCGCAGCCGCCATGGCACTCCCCACATCTTTCGGGTTTGCTGCCAACATTTCTTCCACCCCCACCTCAATCAAAGGAGACAATAGAATGGGCTACATCACCACCAAGGACGGCGTCGAAATCTTCTACAAGGATTGGGGTCCGAAGGATGCCCAGCCGATCGTCTTTCACCATGGCTGGCCGCTCTCGTCGGACGATTGGGACGCACAGATGCTGTTCTTTCTGTCGAAGGGTTACCGCGTTGTCGCCCACGACCGTCGTGGTCACGGTCGTTCGGCACAGGTTTCCGACGGACACGATATGGACCACTACGCTGCCGACGCCTTTGCTGTCGTCGAAGCGCTTGATCTGAAGAATGCCGTTCATATCGGCCATTCGACCGGCGGCGGAGAAGTTGCCCGCTACGTTGCAAAATATGGCCAGCCCGCTGGCCGCGTTGCCAAGGCCGTTCTGGTTTCCGCCGTCCCGCCGCTGATGCTCAAGACCGAGACAAATCCGGGCGGCTTGCCAATGGAAGTGTTCGATGGCATCCGCCAGGGCGTAGCTGAGAACCGCGCGCAGCTCTTCGTCGATTTTCCCACTGGTCCGTTCTATGGTTTCAACCGCCCTGACGCCAAGGTCTATCCGGGCGTTATCCAGAATTGGTGGCGGCAGGGCATGATGGGCAGTGCCAAGGCCCATTACGACGGGATCAAGGCCTTCTCCGAGACCGATCAGACGGAAGACCTGAAGGCAATCACTGTTCCGACGCTCGTTATGCACGGCGACGACGACCAGGTCGTGCCGATCGACAATGCCGGCAAGCTTTCCGTCAAACTGGTGCAGAACAGCACCCTGAAGGTCTATCAGGGTTATCCGCATGGCATGCTGACAACCCACGCCGATGTCCTGAACGCCGACCTCTTGGCATTTGTCCAGGCTTAATTGGACTGTCCGGGTGAGGCCGTTTCGGCCGCACCCGGATCCGGCCACACAAGCTCGACCAATATGGCCATCGCCGTGAGTTTTCTGTTCTGAAGCTTAGCTCAAGAGCAGTGCTGCGCGATTGTGTATCCGTCAGTGTCGGTTGCGCAAGCGCCAAGCCGCAGGAGGCACTCCCTCGGCCCTCGTGAAGGTTGCGACGAATTCATTTTCGTCAGGAAAGCCGCACTCTGCAGCGATCCGGGCAATAGTTTCACCGGTTCTGCTCAGTTGCGATTGGGCTCTGCTCATTCGATATGACGCGATCCATTCCGAAACTGACTGCCCGGTCGTGCTCAAAAATCCGGAACAGAGCTCATCGACTGAAAACCCGCACGCTTCGGCGATCTTATCGACCGGTGTGCCGCCTGATAGGTTCGCAGCTATGTACGCCTTGATGCGCTTTTCCTGCAGCAGAGACAGTTGACCGGTGCCCGAAAGGTGCTGGATGGGGGACCGCCCATAACGATGCGTAAGATGGGCGCTTAGCGCTAATCCGATATGAGGAAGCAGTGTGTCCCTGACTTCGTCCGGCATGTCGAACATCGGTATCAGTGCAGCGCCGATATTGCGGACCACCTGATCGTCAATCCCGCGGCAGGTTATGAGGTCATCAATACGCGGCTCGCCTGCTTCCTCAGCGAGCTCGATAAAAAGCGCGCTTGGGATATGAAACGCGAGTGCTTCGAAGCGGCCACGAACGGAAATTGCGGCGCCGTTCCTCAGACTGATAAGACACATAGAACCTCTGGAATAGGCCTTCAGAGGTGTCCGTGCACCGTCCGGGCGGACGTCACAATGATCAACGTCGACGAGATAAAGCATGACCAGAAAGGCGTCATCAGCCGGCAGGAGGATTGTATGTTCGCCATTGTCATAGGAGTGCTCGAGATGGACGACAGCGAGCTTTGCCTCGTAAAGAGGCCTGATTGCCAGCGCCCTTGCAGCACTAATCCCAAAACACGCCGCAATTCTCTCACTGACGGTCAACGCTTCACTCACATGTGTCTCGATCATCCTGGCTGGGGACTGTATAGCCGTCCCGACGAGATGCTGCGCTTCAAAGTTTCCTACACAGGTTTCAAACGGCAATATTGAACAAAAGGATCCTCGCGGGGCCGATTTAACAAATTGTCGTGTGGCAACTTAGCGTGGGAAAGCTACCAAGCCGGCATGTCCCGTGTTCGAGTGTCTAAAAATGAAAGAAGTGCGTCGTGGTCCAAGTTCTCCCCCTCCGCCACCAATCTTCCACTGGAAACTCGGCCGACGGGTTCGGGTGCTCGTTGAAGCAGTTGTCGATCAACCAAAGCCTATTTGGTTCAGACATCGATATCTTTCGGAAGGCGACAGTCAACACTAAACTCGATCAGGTTATGACACCGGCAAGCGATCGAGGTTTCGTCGTGGGGGTTTCCTCGCTCGGTGGCCACACGCGGCGCATCTTCCACGAACATCGTGCGAAAGCTCACGACTTTACCGAGAATTCGATCTATATTCGCGATCTCTCGGACGCCTACAAGGCGGATCTCGGCGGTCCTTTCGATTTCGTGCTGTTTGAAATTTCACCAGCGTCCCTCGGCAAGATTGCCGATGATGCTGAAATGCCCGGCGTGACGTCGCTGTCAGTTGAAACCGCATCAAAAGATATTGTGCTTGCCAATCTCGCTCGGGCGCTGATCCCGGCACTCGAAAAGCCAGACGAGGCCAATGCACTATTCGTCGAACAAATGACGACGGCCATCGGAACCTACCTGGTCCAGCGTTATGGCGGCCGGCCAACGGTAGCCTCTGATAGGTCGGGTAGCCTTTCGCGGACGCATGAGGATCTGGCGAAAAGTCTGCTTCTTGAGAACCTCGACGGCAACGTGTCAATTTCCGAAGTCGCGCAGATGTGCAATCTGTCGCGCGGCTATTTCATTCGCGCTTTTCGTGAGACGACCGGTATGACGCCCTATCAATGGGTTCTTCGTGAGCGAATAGACCGCGCCCGCAACCTCCTACGGACCTCAAAGACTCCGCTCGCCGAAGTGGCCATCGCCTGCGGCTTCGCGGACCAAAGCCATTTCACGCGCGTCTTTGCAGGTATCGTCGGCACCACGCCTGGCAATTGGCGGCGCAACACCTGATCCAGACGAATCCTCTTGGAAGATTCGTTCGAACCGGAAGCTCTTGACCCGATTCGAACCTGAGACACACCAAATCCCACAGCTCCATCCGAGGTGCGCTAAATTGATTCACTTGCCCAATCTTCATGCGCGTGGCGAATTCGTATTACAAAAATTGTCTCATCATCTTCGATCCGATAAACGATTAGATGCGCTTTGAAGGGATGAATTCTAACGGGCGGATCAATCTCATCCCGTTCGCGCCGATGCGTGGATTGACAGCTATCAGATCAAATAATGCGAAAAGTTCATTGTGGTATCGCTTTGCCTGGCCTGCCCCGAACATACGGACACCTTGCTCGGCGATCGCAATAATGTCCTCTTCCGCTTCGGCAGAAAGCTTAAAACTCATGACTTGCTGGCACGAGCCATCGCTTCAGCAAAGAGTTCATCCTTTGATCGGATGCCGACACCACTTTGGAGCCCGGCCTCGACGAAGCTTTGCATGGCGGCGATCTTATCGTTTCGCGTCTGGTCGCGTCGGATCAGGTCGCGCACGTAGTCGCTAGCATTCGAATATCGCCCGGTCCTGGCCTGGGCCTCCACCCAATCCTTCATCGGGCCTGGAAGAGATACGTTCATCGTGGCCATTGATAACCTCCACTTGAAGGCAACTTAGCCGATTTTGGCAAAGTTTGTCAAAAGCTCGAACGCTCCGATGAGATGCGGAACAGTTCATCTCGATAGCATCATTCGATCAGGACACGGTGCTCGACATCCAGGAACACTTTACTGACACGGGCGGTGCGAGTGATCACATCTTCGGGCTGTTCGCCCTGATCGGCAAGCGGTTCGCACCACGACTGCGCAATCTCAAAGATCGGAAGTTCCACACGTTCGAGAAGGGCGATGCATATCCGGCCCTGTCGAACCACATCGGGGCGCCGATCAACACCACTCTCATTCTCGACCATTGGGACGATCTGCTCCATCTCGCGGCGTCGATCACGACGCGGTCCGTGGTGCCGTCTACGATCGTGAAGAAGCTGTCCGCATCTCCAAAACAAAGCCATCTCGCAAGGGCGCTGCGAGAACTCGGCCGTATCGAGCGGTCGCTCTTCATGATCGAATGGTACTCAAGTCCGGCATTGCGGCGACGTTGCCAGGCGGGCCTCAACAAGGGCGAGGCCGCGCATAAGCTGAAGCGCGCTGTCTTTTTCCATGAGCGAGGAGAAATCCGTGACCGGTCGTTCGAAAGCCAGGCGTTCCGCGCCTCGGGGCTCAATCTCGTCGTCAGTGCGATCGTACATTGGAATACGGTCTATCTTGATCGCGCGGTTACAAAGCTAAAACGAGCGGGCCGAGGCGTTCCAGATACTCTGTTGAAACACATCTCGCCACTGAGTTGGGAACATATCAACCTGACAGGCATCTACACCTGGGATGCGGAACACCAGATGCACAACGGATTTCGGTCGCTCCGCCTTCCGGCTGGGCTGCGGCGCGCCGCATAGGTTCCCGGTCCGTTCGCCCTATCGTACGATTTCGCACCGCTCTTGTTCCGACCCCCGGTTGTTCGTGCGCGGGCCGCATTTGCCCTTCGTGCCGCCCGGCAAACAATCCTTGATCCGTTCCCACTGGCCATCCCGAAGCGCATCACAATCCACGGCCGATCTCCAAAAGTCAGCCTTGAATCTGATTTGCGCCTCCGGCGGAATCCCAAATCGTTAAATCGTCACCACGACCTAATTCGGTCGAAGCCTTTTGGTCGCAATCATCATGACGAGATCTTCGGAGGCATCTGCGAGCGCCAGTGCCAATTCCGCAGCCGACCATCCACGTTTCTGCAAACTGACGAGCATTTCCACCATCGCGACTTCGACTTCTCGTCTGCAGCTCGAAATCGGCTTCAATTCGATATGTTTCTCATCACATGCCGTGGTCATCGTAGCCTCCGCTCTGCCATATGAAAGGCAGCGTTAACAATTTCGACAATGGGTGGATATGGTAGGGGTTGCATGCAAGCCTCGAGCCATTACACATCGACACAGATTGCCTCGGCTGCGCGCAACCCCTCGCGCGCCATTATTTGCCGATGTCCGGCATCAGGAGCGTCTCGCATGAATCTGCACAATAGGTGGTGGAATTCTTCCCGGCGCCTGAGGGATGCACGCGGGATGAGTCCTGTTGCAAGCCAACGCTTGCGCAAAGCGCGCAAGAACAATCCTCCGATGGTTCACGACCTATCCTCCTATTTTTGCTTGTTTTGTTTTGAACATAAGTTGCCGGCGCCTCGAAACTACATTGCACCGGCAGCTGCGTATTTTGGAAGTTCCGAACTTCCTTCGGAATTAACCACTACTCATTTAGATATATGAACAGGACGCAATTGTCGTTATCGCCGCATCCTGAAAATTATCAATCCGTCCATTTATGCTCGCCAGGGAATATGATAGGTAGCGGTTTTGTCGCAAACTTTTTAAAAGGCCGCAGAAGCGGCCATCGCTGGACACAGTTATGCAGCGAGTGCGGCGAATTGCTGAAATGCCGATTGGCCACTGGTTGAAAATTGGCGCTTGCGGATCATGTGAGCCACCTCGATACCATCCAGTGTTGCTGACGCAGACTGAAAGGATTTGAACCCCTTCATGGGGCGGGTCAGCTTCTTGATAAACCGGTGGTCCTGCTCAATCGTGTTGTTGAGGTATTTGACCTGCCGGATCTCGATCAGCCAGAACCATCCATACAACAGCAGCCGCTAGTTGATGTTTTGCAATCCTGCCAGGTTCGCGCCGCTCTTGTCGATGACGACCTTTTCGGGCCAGCCATTGTTCTTAATCGTGCGGGCGAAGAACGCGCTGGCCGCGGCCTCATCGCGGTGCTCAGACAGCATGAAATCAAGGGTTTTGCCGAATTTGTCGACAGCCCGATAGAAATAGGTCCACTTGCCTTTGACCTGGATATAGGTCTCCTCCATCCGCCAGGAGCTGCTGGTTGCGGATTTGCGCCGCTGGGCCTGGCAGGCAATCAGGGGCGAGTATTTCACGACCCATCTGTTCAGCGTCGCGTGGTCAACGGTAACGCCGCGCTCGGCCATAATCTCTTCCAGATCACGATAGGAGACCGCATATCTCACGTAGAAAAATACCGCGTATAAAATCACGTCTTTCGGGTAATGACTGCCTTTGAAATCGACCATGATCGTGAAACTCAATCTGCCTGCTCATCTCAACCCCGGATCTACGCCTACAATACTGGTTGCAAACCCGGTGAAAAGTTTTGCGACAGAACCTTCAAAAGGAGCTTGAGAACGCTTCCTGCTTCGACCCCCGTCGAAATCGACTCCGGGGAGCCCCACGTTCTTTTGAACCGTACGACCGCTGTCTGACAAGCAACAGACGACTGCAGTCGGATAGACGTTTTCACCGTATGCAACATATCGCATGGTTAGAACCCTCCCCTGAACGCGGTGCCAGTTTCGGCGTCGGTGGCCCAACAAAGCGGCATCTCCGACGCGTAGCAAAAGGAGAGCCAGGAAGGCCGCGCAGATAAACACGATTTCCATTCTTCGACTTTCCTTACGTGTTCAGAGACGCCACGGTTGGGGCGCGAACCTTGGCGTCTCCAGGGATCCGAAATGGGTTACCGGGCCCTCATCATTAGGCGTTGCTCTTCTTCCACTCTTCGTAGCGCGCCTTGTTTTCGGCATTCGCGGGGTATAGCCCCGGCAACGCCGCACCCTTGTTGACTTCCTGCATAATCCAGCCTTCGAGACGCTCCTGCTCGGTAGCGGCGTCGAGAATGTCGTCGATCATAGCAGCCGGGATGACAACGGCACCGTCGTTGTCGATGACGATGACGTCGTTAGGGAACACGGCTACGCCGCCGCAGCCAACGGGCTGGTCCCAGTCGACGAACGTCAGGCCAGCCACGGACGGAGGAGCGGCCGCGCCGGAACACCAAACAGGAAGGTTCGTACCGAGTACGCCGTCGAGATCGCGTACCACGCCGTCCGTAACGAGCGCCGCTACGTTCCGCTTAGCCATACGCGCGCAGAGGATGTCGCCGAAAATGCCGGCGTCCTTGATGCCCATGGCGTCGACAACCGCGATGCATCCTTCCGGCATCGCTTCGATAGCGGCGCGGGTGGACTTCGGGGAAGACCAGGATTCCGGGGTAGCTAGGTCTTCGCGGGCCGGGACAAAGCGAAGAGTGAACGCACGGCCGACGATGCGACCCTGACCCGGCTTGATGGGCATGGCTCCACGCATCCAGACATTGCGCAAGCCCTTCTTTAAAAGGATGGTCGTGAGCGTAGCGGTGGTGACTGTCGCGAGGGTGGATTTGATTTTCTGCATCGGTTGCCATTGGCATTACCTCTCGTTTTTTTCGTTATCAGATACTGGCAATCATGCCGCCGTCGATGCGGACGATACTTCCGGTGATGAAAGAGGCGCGGTCGCTTGCCAGGAAGGCTACCGTGTCTCCGTATTCTTTCGGCTTGCCGTAGCGTCCCACCGGGATGGTCGCGGTGCTTTCGGCAGCAACGTCCTCGACTGAACGTCCTTCCCGCTTCGCCTTCTGCTCATCGAGGAAGGTGATCCGTGGAGTTGCTATGCGGCCTGGCAATACGATATTGGCCGTAATGCCTGCGCCGCCGACTTCCTTAGCCAGCGTCTTTGACCAGCAGACGAGCGTGCTGCGCAACGCATTGGAAAGCCCAAGGTTCGGGATCGGCGACACGACCCCCGACGATGTCGACGTGATGACGCGCCCCCAGCCCGATGACTTCATTCCGGGGAGAACGCGATCCGTCAGCGCGATTACCGAGAGGACCATGGACTGGAAGAATTTCGACCACTGCTCAGGTGCCTGACCCGAAACCGGGGTCGGCGAGGACGTCGACCGCGACGAAGCGAATGAGCGCTTCATCCTCCACTACCGGGACTGCCTTCTGCATGGAGCCGCCTCTCCTACCTCTGTAACGGACATGATTCAGCGACAACGAAAGTCAACGACGGATAGATAAGAAAATGCTAAATAAAGCAGTGGATACCCACGAAGTTTTGATTGACGGCCACTCCGAACGGACTTTCGGACTTCAGTCGGAAGTGACAGGCACGGGCGTTTTCGATACTCTTGCGCTGCCCCAGAAGGAGAAATATGCCTACGATCCTCATCCTTGAAGACGAACCTTTCATCGCGCTCGATATCGAAACGGTTCTGGAGGGATGTGGCCAGCGCAGCTTCGTAACGCTCTCGACCGGTTCGGGCGCCGTTTCCTGGCTGAAGGAAAACTCGCCGTCCGCCGCAATCGTCGACCCTCGCCTCTCGGACGGCGTCTGCACTGCCGTCGCGCGGCATCTCGTCGATTACGACATCCCGTTCATTGTCTATTCGGGCGAGACCGAATCCGTTTCCGAGCTGGAACCCGCGTTCGCAGAAGGTCAACTTCTGATGAAGCCGGCCTCGCCTGAGCAGCTTGTGGAAGCCGTCGAGACGGCCTTGTATGGATGCGACCCTCGGCGTAAGTCCGGGACATAACGACACGTTATCTCTGGACGCTGGAACGTGAAGGCCGGTCAGCAAGTGTTCAGGTGCTCAATTTACTACCTCCGCAGCTCTCAACGACCGCTCGAGCATCCTGAAGTTCGAGCGTCCCGTGCCCGTTAGAGGGACAGCCGAGGAGCGGGATGAGCAGCTCGCAGGCCTGTGCTCTAAGACCCTGTGCTCGCCAAAGCCGGGCCAAACTCACCGCCGAGCGCAGTTCCCACATCTTCGCATCCTGCATGCGAGCGACGTCGAGCGCACGGCGGAAGCACGCCTCGATTTCGGCAGGATCGCACTCTGAGCTCGATGATATGAGTTCGCCCTTGAGCCGATGCAGCTCCGCCTCGCACCAGCGGTTGCCAGTGCGTGCGACAATGGTAAGCGCCTCGTCAATCAAGGTGCTACCCTCGGCAAAACGATCAGCCTTTCCGTGCGCCTCCGCGAGTAAGCCCATCGCCCAAGGCGCCGTCATTCCTGATCCGATCGCCTGCATCCCAGCCAACCCGTCTCGCAGCCGCTCGATGCCTTCCGCGATCAGGCCCCGCTCCGCCAGCACCCACCCCTGCAGGAAGACTCCCTGAGTGTGCCAGAATGGAAATTCGTGTTCGGCCGCGAACGCCAACGCCAACTCCGCCGCCTCTTGCGCCTTGGCGATGTCGCGTCGATGCACCTGCAAAATCGCCGCCCATGTCAGTACATATGCACGGCTGAACAAATGCCTGAGGCTCGCGGTCATGGCGAGCGCCTCGTCCATCAGCTCCAGCGCCCGGTCATCGTGGCCGAGATACCACAGCGCCATGCCGCCACGGCACAGGCAGATCGGTCCTCCATCCTGTCCATAGAGCGCTAGATGGGCCTGGTGCTGGGCGATGTCGTATTGGCTGATCCCGTGCTCGAAGTGCTTCCATGCCGAGGCGAATTCGCCACGCCAGGAGCAGGTAATGCCCAAAGCATAGGACGCTTCCACCACGAGCACAGGATCCGAGATCTGCTGCGCTAACCTCAGAAGCCGTTCGCCAAGGTCCCGCGCCGCGGAAAGCTCGGACCGCACCGCATGATGAATCGTGAGACCCAGGAGCACCGGGAACAGCCTGGGCGTTTCCTGGATCCGCTCCGCCAGGTTGAGAGCACGGCTGTAGACACGCTCGACCTCCGGGTGGCCATAGCCCTTTGCGGCGGTAAGAACTCGTCCCATGGTGATCAACAACGTCAGCTCAAGCTCGAGTTGCTCCGGATTCTCGGGCATCTGCGCGAGCAGGTCGAGTGCCTTGGCCAAATGGCCGACGGCCTCGGTATTCGCCGCCCGCTCGTTTGCGTGTTCGGCGGCCCGATGCCAGAACACGACGGCTTGCGGCAGCTCTCCTGCCTCCGTCAGATGATAGGCCAGGAGCTCCGGCTGAGCGGACACGACATGTGGGGCGAGTTCTTCGAAGACCTGCGCAATACGGTGATGTAGTTCCCGGCGGCGACTCTTGAGGAGCGACTGATATGCAGTATCTCGGACGAGCGCGTGCTTGAAGCTGTAGACCGCGTTAGGGGGGCTTCCGCGCCGAAAAACTAGCTCAGTAGCAACCAGTTGATCAAGGCTTCTTTGCAGCTCATGCTCATCGAGCACTGCTAACGCGGCAATCAGCTCATAGGAGAACTCGCGCCCAATGCAGGCGCCGATCTGGGCCACCACCTTGGCCCTACCGAGGCGGTCGAGGCGGGCCATCAGCGAGTCGTATAGCGTTATCGGGATCGCCATCGGCGGCATATGTGCAGCCAGTCCAAACTGATCGCCGGCCACTCCCAAGAGACCAGATTCGAGCATGGTTTTGGTCAACTCCTCAAGGTACAGCGGTACGCCATCGGTGTTGGCCAGGATGTAATCGAGCACTCCGGCAGGCAGTGCCTTTCCGCCGGTCAGCCGTTCGACCAGCGATTGCGCGTGCACCCGGTCGAGGCGATTCAGGACCACCTTTGTCACGTGCGGGTAACTACGCCAAGGCGGGACGAACTCGGGCCTGTGGGTAATGACCAGCAGCACCGGGAGCTGCCGGATGTGGTTCACGAACAAGCCGAACAACTCAAGGCTACTCGCGTCCAGCCAATGAGCATCCTCAAGCACCAGGAGCACCGGCTGCTTCGCAGCCAATCTGCCAAGCTGGGCGATGAGCACGTCGAAGGTTCGCTTCTTACGCTGTCGGGGCGCGAGATCCAGTATTGGACAGCGGCCAGGGCCTGGAATTCCGAGAAGCTCGGCCAACAATGGGAGCGCTTCGCTCACCTCACCCACCTGTTCCGCGATCAGCGCCTGGAGTTTGGCGAGCTTCAAGACCGATGAATCCTCGCGTTCAAATCCTGCTTCCTGTTCGAGCGGGCCAATCACCGGACGAAGCGCGCTGTTGATGTGGTATGGCGAGGCGAAGTAACGGCGCAACCCGTGTGGTTCTCGAAGGAGACGCTCGCGAAGGGCCAGGGCGAGACGCGACTTGCCGATTCCGGCCTCACCTTCGAGCAGGACGACCTGACCTTCCTTGGCCTTGGCCTTAGTCCAGCGATCGACCAACAATGCGAGTTCCGGGTCACGGCCGACCAAGGGCAGCACGGTCGCGTGACCGGCCTCGAAACGGTCGTCGCTACGCACTTCGCCGAGCACCCGAAACGCTTCAATCGCCCCGGAAAAACCTTTGATCGGCCGCAGTCCGATGCTTTCCAGCTTGAACTGGCCCCGCAGCAGTGCGCGCGTTGCTTCAGCAATGACCACTGTGCCGGATCCGGCCAACTCCAGTAGACGGGCCGCCAGGTTCGGCGTTTCACCTACAACGCTGCATTCCTCGGCCTCGCCGGTGCCGATGATGTCACCCACCACGACTAGGCCGGTGGCGATTCCGATCCGAACAGCCAGGTGCTCGCCTGCCGCATCCAGCCGGTCGACGGCCTCAATGACCGCGAGGCCGGCCCTCACGGCCCGCTCGGCATCTTCCTCGTGGGCCTGGGGATAGCCGAAGTATACGAGGACGCCGTCGCCCATATACTTGGCAACAAAACCGTCGTACCGGCCGACGATCTCGGTGGCGCAAGCACGGTATGCAACGATCGACTGCCGTAGGTCTTCTGGATCGAGGCGAGCTGAGAGTGCTGTCGATCCAACGAGATCGCAAAACATCACCGTAAGCTGTCGCCGTTCCGCCTCGCTGCGGATCGGTGACACGGAGGGACGTAGTGCCGCCGTGAGCGGCGGCGACTGCTGAGCCAGAGTCGCGGCCGCCCTGAGAAAACGCTTGCGGTCACCAAGGGACAGTCCGAGCTCCTTGAGGTCGGCATCGGTGAGATCGTCGACGACATCGAGATCGATGCCGTTCTTCACGAAGGCTTGGCGATACCGCTTAAGCCTGATGCTGGCGAGCCAGTCTCCGATGTCGGACATGATCTAGGATCCTCTGACATGGTCGAATTCGGATTGCTCCTGAGACGCTTTCCCACCGGGCCGAGGATATCCAGCTTACACCTATCGCCCTGAGCAGTCACCCACGGCTGGCACGTGGAACGGCTGCAATGCGTCAAAGGCGGCCGACGCAACCGGTTCGCACGAGGAACATCCGCGTTGCTATGAACGCGGATGTTGGAGGAAAAGCATCGCTTGGGATGCAAGCCCGCGCTGAGCGCCGGATAACGCTTACTTCGCTATTGGGCGCACAGTTGCCATTTAAAAGCCGTGCTCGGTTGAGCGGTAGGCCGCAAGTGGTACATTCCTTTAATGGAAGTTCCGGCTCTTCACCTTGAGCTGATCAATATGAAGATCTGGAATGAAGATGTCCCTCGGCTTTGCGGCGGCCACGCTGTCCCGCGAATCCGGCGTTCCGGGCGAGCCGTGCACGAACTCGTCTCCCCTGCCGGTCGGCAGCCGGAACTCGGCGTCGCGGTCGGCCAGCCCGGATAGATCGCCGGACAGATCGAATACCTGCTGGGCCACGAGATGGACGACGTCGCCTTCACGCTGAATTCTCCCATTGATGGCTATCATCGATGCCCCGAGGACGACGCGACGGCGCTGCTCGAAGAGCTTGGGCCAGACAACGACGTTAGCCGGACCGGTCTCGTCCTCGATCGTCATGAAGATGACGCCCTTGGCGCTGCCAGGTCTCTGCCGGACGAGAACAAGGCCGGCGGTCATCAACCAGCGACCATCGCGCGCGTTCATAGCTTGCGCGCAGGTGACGATCCGGCGCTCCGTCAGGGCCTTCCGAAGGAATGCGACAGGATGATCGCGTAGCGTCAGCCCGATATGACTGTAGTCCTGGACCACGTTGTGCCCCTCGGTCATTTGACGGAGAGCGACCTCGGGTTCCTGTTGCTCGGCGACCGCCCTCGCCTCACGTTCTGAGGCGGCTGCAAAGAGCGGAAGCGGTTCGTCACGCAGGCCCTTGATCGCCCACAAGGCGTCGCGTCGCTGAAGTCCCAGCGACGGCAGGAAGGCGTCGGCCTCGGCGAGCTCGACCAGAGAAGCCGCCGGAACCCCGGACCGTCGCCACATGTCATCGATGCTTTCGAACGGCTGATCCATGCGAGCAGCCACGACACGCGCGGTATCGGCGGCGGCAAGGCCGCGCACCATGCGCATCCCGAGGCGGACTGCGTGACTGTCAGCATTGCCGATGCGCTCAAGCGTGCAGTCCCACCGGGAATTGTTGATGCAGACGGGTCGAATCTCAACCCCGTGGTTCCGGGCGCAGCCGACAATTTGGGCCGGCGCGTAAAATCCCATCGGCTGCGAGTTCAGCAGCGCCGCGCAGAAGACGTCAGGGTGGTGGCATTTCACATAGTTGGAGGCATAGGCGATCAAGGCGAACGACGCCGCATGGGATTCCGGGAATCCATAGCTGCCGAATCCTTCGAGCTGGCTGAAGGTCTTCTCGGCAAACTCGGCCGTGTAGCCGTTCCTGATCATGCCTGAGACGAGCTTGTCCTTGAAGCGCGAGACGCCGCCAGTGAACTTGAAGGTCGCCATCGATTTTCGAAGCTGGTCGGCTTCGCCGCCGGTGAACCCGGCGCAGACCATCGCGACCTTCATGGCAGACTCCTGGAAGAGCGGAACGCCGAGAGTCTTGCCGAGAACGGCTTCGAGCTCCGGCGTCGGATAGACGACCGGCTCCTTGCCCTCCCGGCGACGGAGATAAGGATGCACCATATCGCCCTGGATCGGACCAGGTCGCACGATTGCGACCTGTATGACCAAATCATAAAATGTCCGTGGCTTGAGCCGGGGCAGCATCGCCATTTGTGCTCGGGACTCGATCTGGAACGTCCCCAAAGTGTCTGCATTCCGGATCATTGCATACGTCGGCGGGTCCTCCTGAGGGATCTTCGCGAGATCAAGGTGCTCGTCCTTGTGTTCTCGGATGAGAGCGAAGGTCTTCGCCATGCAGGTCAGCATGCCGAGCGCCAGAATGTCGACCTTCATGAATTTGAGCGCCTCGACATCGTCCTTGTCCCACTCAATCACTTGCCGGTCGACCATTGCGGCGGGTTCGATCGGGACGAGATCGTCGAGGCGGTCGTGCGTCAGGACGAAGCCGCCTGGATGCTGTCCCAGATGCCGAGGAGCGCCCATGAGCTGCTGTGCAAGCTTGAGGGTCAACGCCAGACGGCGGTCTTCCGGGTTCAAGCCCTGATCGCGAAGACTGCGGTCGCTGACCAGCTCTTCCGACCACGCCCACATGCCCGAGGACAAGGCTTTAATGAGGTCCTCGGGCAAGCCGAGCGCCTTGCCGACGTCTCGGATGGCGCCCTTGGCCCTGTAGCGTGTGACGGTGGAGCAGAGTGCGGCCTTGTCCTTCCCGTAGGTCTTGTAGATCCATTGGATGACCTCCTCGCGGCGTTCGTGCTCGAAATCAACGTCGATGTCCGGCGGCTCGTCGCGCTCCTGGGAGACGAAGCGTTCGAACAGGAGATCGTTGGTCGAAGGGTCGATGCTGGTAATGCCAAGGATATAGCAGACGGCCGAATTCGCCGCCGACCCCCGCCCCTGGCAGAGGATGCCTTGCGACCGGGCAAAGCGGACGATCGAAAAAACAGTCAGGAAGTATGGGGCGTATTTCATCGTCCGGATGAGATCGAGTTCGTGACGGACGATTTTGAGAACCTCCGGCGGCAAGCCTTCCGGATAGCGGTTGGGCACGCATTCCCAGACATAGTGCTCGAGGGATTCCTGTGGGGTCTTGTCTGGGAGGATCGCCTCCTCGGGATACTGGTAGGTCAGTTCCTCCAGGGAGAACCTGCATCGCTCGACGATCTCCATCGTCCGGGCCAGCGCCTCGGGGTAGCGTGGAAACAGTCTCTCCATCTCTTCCGGCGGTTTGAGGAACCGGTCGGCATGACGCTCGCGCTCGAAACCGACGGTGTCGATGATCGTGTTGTGACGGATGCAGGTGACGACGTCCTGAAGCTGCCGTCTGCCCGGTTCGTGGAACAGGACGTCATTGGTGACAACCGTCTTCACACGGTGCTTGACGGCCATGTTCGACAACGCGTGAAGCCTTACCTGGTCGTTCGGACGACGCCGGAGACAGAGCGAGACGTATGCCCCATCTGCGAAGACCTCGGCCATCTTGCGAAGTTGGATGGCGCAGACATCGTCTGGGAGGTCGGGCACGAGGATACCGAGGAGCCCTTCGGAATAGAGGGCGACGTCCTCGAGGTTCAGGATGCAGTTCGCCTTGCCGCCCCTGCCCTTGCCGAGCGTCAGCAAGCGGGTCAGGCGCGAATATGCGGCGCGATCCGTGGGATAGACGAGGATCGACATGCCGTCCTGCAGATCGAGTCGACAGCCCACGACGAGGCGGACGCCCGTCGCGCGGGATGCTTCCAGCGCTCTGACGATGCCTGCCAGAGAGTTTCGGTCGACCACGCCGAGAGCTTCGATGCCGAGTTCCCTGGCGGTCGCGAAGAGCTCGTCGGCCGAGGACGCGCCACGAAGGAAGCTAAAGTGCGTCGTGACCTGGAGCTCGGCGTATCTCATCCGAATATCCCGTGCATGAACCATTTATGGGAGCCCGTTTCGGGATCGATGCCGTCGCCGGAGCGAAAGATCCAATATCGTTCGCCGATCTCGTTTTCGACGACGAAGTAGTCGCGCACCGCCTCGAATTCGCTGTCGCGCATCCACCATTCGCCGAAGACGCGTTCCGGCCCATCCGCACGCTTCACCCGATGGCGCTTGCCGCGCCACGTGATGCTGGCAGGCGGATGATCCGGCAGCAGAGCTATCGCCTCGATCGGATCCGGACGCGCAAACAGCCGCACAGGCCGCCGCCAATGGTGGACCCAACCCTCCGTCACTTCCTCGCCGACGGCGGCGATCCGCTGGACGCTACGCTCCGGAACGTCGGATGCGACTGGCGCGACCCGGAAGACGCGCTGGCCTCGATTGCCGAAGACGTCGATCAGCGGGGTGATGTCGGCGTCCTCGTCGTCGATAAGAGATGAGGTCTTCTGCTTCTCCTCGAGCGGTTCCGACATCACCGCGACGAGGGTCAGCTTTTCGATTCCGAACCCCGGTTCGATCTTTTCCGTCCGGTCACGGAACAGTTTCGTCAGCCAGGCGACATCTCGCACGGGCTTGGCGGTTCCCGCTCTGATCGCTTGGCGAGTACCGTCGACCTTCTCGACGATGAGATCGGTCCGACGGACGCCAAGACCCCTCCGCTGGAGTTCGGCGACGAGTTGAACAACCAGCCGTCCGACGTACTTGTTGATCGTCTCCGGCGCACCGATCGGTTCGGCGAACGCCCGGCTGACCTCGACGAGTTCCGGGCTACGGATGGGATCTATTGGTTCGAAGACGCGACCGAACATCTGGTCGAGACGGCGACCCACTTCCGGTCCGAAGCGAAGCGCCAAGGGAGCGCGCGGCGTTGCCGAAAGCTCCCCTATTGTCCGAAAGCCTAGCGTGCGCAGATCACTCACGATCTTCTCGGGCAGCCGAAGCAGCGAGATCGGAAGGCGCTCGACGGCCCGGATAGTCTCCCCACTCGGGACGATGACGGTTTCCCGGTTGATGGCACGGGCGCATGCGTGGGCGGCACCCCACGTGTCCGCTATGGCGACCCGTGTTGTCAGGCCCTTGGCGCGGAAGCGGTTGGCGATGCTCGTCAACATGCGCTCCTCGCCACCCTGTAGATGGTCCGCGCCCTCCGTATCCATGACGATGCCATTCGGCGGGTCGATGGCGACGATCGGCGAATACTGGCTCAACGCCCACATGGTGATGCGCTCGAGCGCCGCTGCATCGGCGGCGGGATCGGCGTCGATCATACGGAGACCCTGGAAGAGCGCCTGCGCCTTGGCGGCCGGAATGCCCACATGGAGGCCGACCTTCCTGGCCGCGGCGTCGGCGGCCGACACCCAGCGCTTGGAGCCGCTCTTCGAAATGACGGCGATCGCCTCCTCAACCGGAATGACGGGATCGGCCCGCCTGATCCTGTCCGTAGGGAGATCGGGAAAAAAAATCGATACGACCCTCGGCATCGCAGGCCCCCACTTCGAACTCAGCGCATTCGCCCGCTTTCACCCTCATCAGCTCCAGAAGCCACCTCGCCCGCCCGACGCCCGGAACTGGCAGCTCCTCGCTGGGGATGACGCTCACCCTCCAGCGCGTGGTCGACGCCGTCGGCTGGCCGAAGTCGCTGGCTTCGGTCTGCCGTCTCCATCGCCGCACCACGAGCGCCATCGTGCCGGTTTTCTCGGCTGCGAGTTGCAGCCGCCGGGACGCCGCCATCGGCAGCCGGACGATCTCGCCGATCACCGCCCCGAGGCCGCCGTATGAAAGGCCCTCCTCCATATTGGCAAGGACGTCTTCCTCCTTGTCGGACTCGACAAAGACGACCCGGTTCGGATGAAGACCCGCCTGCGCCAGGGCCGGGAAGAACAAGTCGGGACGTGTCAGGCACCAGACGACCTTGCCTTTGGTGCGAGCGGCTATCCCGGCCACGAACAGGGCGGCCGCCGCCCCGTCGACGGTGCCGGTCCCGCCGCCGGCGCACTCGTGCAGCGCCCCATAGGCCAATCCACCACCCGGAAGCCGCTCGTCGATCTGCGCTACACCGAAAGGCAAAACGCCACGGTTGCGCCGACGGGCGCTTTCCAGGTGCGCGATCTGCTCGCGCAGGCCGTCGAGGACGGCGTTTGGGGCGGCGGCTGAGTTCATGATCTCCTTCGACGGCAACCCGTTTTCAGCTTGAGAAACAGTAATATGTTCTGTATTTGTTCTTATAGAGTAAATGAGTCAATGCGCATGTGACCCGCTGAAGTTGAGCACGGGTGCAAGGCAGAAAAATCGCCAGCGGATTCAATCGGATGGTGGGAAAGGAATATTTTCGGATGCGCCGAATGCGGGTTGTGGACGATGCGCCCCCTAGACTGAAAGATCATAAAGTCCCGGTGGTCGAACTCATCTGCCGGGTCTGCGATCGCCATTGTGCACATGAGCGCAAACTGTTGGTGAAAGCGTTTGGCGCAAGCGTCACCTTCGCGGAAATCCGCCGGCGCATGGCCATGGGCTGCGAGCGGATGCAGACGCCCCACGGTGACAAGTGTGGGGCGCACTTCCCATGTTTGAGTCATGGTCTCGCTGATGGAGGCTAGATGATAACAGGCGAAGACAACCGCGAACGGCCGCGCAAGATTGTGCATGTCGACATGGACGCCTTCTACGCATCGGTCGAGCAGCGCGACAATCCGGAGCTGCGTGGCCTGCCGGTTGCCGTCGGCAGTCCTGCTGCCCGCGGCGTGGTGGCGGCCGCCAGTTATGAGGCCAGAAGGTTCGGCGTCCATTCCGCCATGCCCTCGGTGACTGCGCAGCGGAAATGCCCGGACCTCATCTTCGTCAAGCCACGCTTCGACGTCTACAAAGCCGTGTCGTTGCAGATCCGAACGATCTTCGCCGAATACACGCCGATGATCGAGCCGTTGTCGCTTGACGAGGCTTATCTGGACGTCACCGAAAACCTCAAAGGGATGGAGATTGCCACCGAGATCGCGGAGGAGATCCGCGCCAGGATCAAGGCGGCGACAGGACTGACCGCATCCGCCGGTATTTCCTACAACAAGTTCCTCGCAAAGATGGCATCCGACCAGAACAAGCCGGATGGCCAGTTCGTCATCACGCCGAAGAATGGTCCGGCCTTCGTCGAGCGCCTGCCCATCAAGAAGTTTCATGGCGTCGGACCGGCGACGGCCGAGAAGATGCATCGGCTCGGGATCGAAACGGGAGCAGACCTGAAGGAGAAAACACTCGACTTCCTCGTCGAACATTTCGGGAAGTCAGGACCCTATTTCTACGGGATTGCTCGCGGAATCGACGATCGTCAGGTCAAGCCGGACCGAGTGCGGAAATCAGTCGGCGCCGAAGACACATTCGCTGAGGACATCCATTCCTACGAACCCGCGCGCGAAGGGCTTCAGCCGCTGGTCGAGAAAGTCTGGGGATACTGCGAGGCCAATGAGATCGGCGCCAAGACGGTGACGCTCAAGGTCAAATATGCCGACTTCAGCCAAATCACCCGCAGCAAGACCGCTCCGGGACCCCTGTCGGCGATCACTGATCTCGAGGAGTTGGTCGACCTGCTTCTCATGCCGCTCTTCCCGCCGCAAAAAGGGGTCCGTCTGCTCGGCGTGTCGCTGTCTTCGTTGGAACGGCGGAGGCTTGAATCGACGCCGCAGTTGCGGCTGGCACTTTAGTTAGACACTTGCCGAATTTTTCCTGTCGGTGCCCATCGTGGCATAATTGTCGAGCCCATTGATGTGCGGTGACTTCCGACCGGAGAAGAGCACACCGGATAGGTCCCGTGTCAAAGTTCTGCTGTTGACCGATCGAGCCAGACTTCCAGAGTATCAGACCTCTGGGCCAGCCGGGGCGGACGTCTTCGCTGCCTTCGATGGCCCCGCCATCGAGCTGGCGCCAGGAACCCGCGAGGTCAGCACAACCGGGATCGCGCTCGAGTTGCCTTTGGGCGGGGAAGCTCAGATCCGATCTCGCTCGGGGTTGCCGGCGGAACATGGAATCATAGTCCTGAACTCACCCGGCCCGATCGACAGCGACTACCGGGGCGAGCTCAAGGTGATCCTATTCAACACTTCCAACGCGCCCTTCAGCGGTTCCGGTGACCGCATTGCTCAGTTGGTCATTGCCCCTTTCGTGCAGGCGGAGTTTCAATCTTTGCCGGAGATTTCGGAGGCACCTCGCGGAGGCAGGGGCCTCGGCAGCACGGGGATTATGATATCGCTTTCGATGGCACCAATGATCGCTTTCGGTACATTGCGGTCATTGAAATACGGATCGCGCAGTCAGCCACCAATCGCCAGGCGGATTTTAATGAGACGCTTGCAATCGTTGTTGCACAATTCAGTCGATCACATGATTGCCAGCGGTCATCGGACAGGCCGGGTTTGTCGGCGAAGCCACAGAGAGATAGGTCGTTCCAGAAGTTGGTCTTGGGTTTCAGGGCGATCCAACGACCGCCCATTCGAACCGTCCCCGGTGAGCTATTTGGCCACGTGCCACACTCCTCCAACGCCATCGCCGTTGGCTTCACCGGCTTTCTTATCCTCGACATAAGTGTAAAGCGGCTTAACCTCATAGGCCCACATCTCTTTGCCATCCGCAGCTTTGACTAGAGACCATTCGCCTTCCGCCTTGGCCTTGGCTCCAGCGTGGAACGCCGGCCACTTCTTCAGGCAATCGCTATCGCAGTTGGATTTGCCTTTCGTATCTTTGTCGAAGGTGTAAAGCACCATGCCTTTTTCAGTGCCCAGGACCTTGCCCATTTTCGTCTCGACCATCTTGGCCGGCTCGGCCGCAAAAGCAGACCCGGTTAAAGCAGTTAACGCACCTATCGCGATCAATATCGTTCTCATGATTTTTCTCCCATTCGGCAGTGCCGGCGGAATGCCAGCAGTACCCGATCTAACTGGCAAAAACGCCCAACTATGAAAGCGGTTCCGCTCATGGAGGACGACACGACATACCACTGGTCAATTTTGTTCCCGTGGAATGCGTGAGTGTATGTCCGGCCTGCGCCCTCTACCTCAGCCGCGGACGCCCTCCCGCGCAGCGGGTTCGTTCAATGGCCCCAAATCGGCCCCACTCTGCGCGCGGCGGATGTCTCCTACTGACGCGGATTCATCCGCGAATCCCGCACATCAGCAGGCCGACCGCCGCTTTAGTCGGGCTGCTCTCGCCTTGCACGGAACCTCGAAGGTTCCACGCCAGATGCCCAAGTCAGCAGTTTGGGCGGCTACCTGATCGTCCTGAAATGCTCCCTTGGAATATCTAGGCCAGTCTATGGCCCAGCCCTGCCTCACCAGCCAGGAATTCACGCTCTGCCCATCTGCCCTGAAGCAATCGGCAACAACGCGCTGATATCTGTCCTTGCCATGGCCCACGCAGCGGATCGGGCGCGATTTCGAAAGAAACTCGTCGAGTGCGAACGCGGCATCCTTGCCGCAGCGGTATGGCCTCCCTGCCGCGTCGCGACAGGCCTGCCAGCTTTCCGGAGCATCGATCCCATTCAGCCGGATCCGCTGCCCGGCGATCTCAATCGTGTCACCGTCGATGACCGACGCTCGGCCGATAAGCTGATCTGCTCCGGCAATCGAGTTGTCCAATGGATTCATTAGTGACTTCAGTAAGAGACGCGATGATTGGAGGAAGATGGAACTGCGGCCAGAAACACGGCAAAAACCTGACCTTGGCCGTCCTCAAGCCACACAACTCCGAGCAGCTCAGGCAGATCGAGCGTCAGATGATCGCGATCGAAAAGGAGATCATGCTGATCATTAAGGACGATCCCGACCTCGCGGGGCGCTTCGACATCATTGTCTCGATCCCGGGCGTGTCTGTAGTCACCGCCTTCGCGCTCCTGATCGACATGCCCGAACTCGGCACGCTCGATCAAGGGCAGGCAGCCTTGCTCACCGGCCTGGACCCGTCGCACGGCAGTCCGGGGCATGGACCGGCCGTCCCTTCAGGGCGCTCCGACATCAGGTCGTGGAGCGCCCTCACGTTTTCGATACCATTGCCGGAGATTGAAAGGCACTATGATACGGGGTAATTCTGTGATCGGCAGTGGAGAATCCGAGCCGGCAAACCAGCATCCGAGTGCTGAGTTGCACCAAACGAGCCAGAGCCTTTAAGACCGGTTGCGAAGTATCGCCGAACTAGCCTCCTGAGATCAACATGCAGTTCAAGCGCAATGAAATTCACGAGCTGTCGATCTTTCTCGCGATAGTCCAGTACCGTAGTTTTCGGAAAGCGGCGGATCACCTAGAGGTAACGGCTTCCGCCCTGAGCCACAGCATGAAGGCGCTTGAGCAAAGGCTGGGCGTTCGCCTCCTTAATCGAACCAGCCGCAGCGTTGCGCCAACCGCCGCCGGAACGGCGCTTGCCGAGAAGATTTCTGCCGGGCTCGAGCTTATCAACTCCGGCTTGGAGGACTTGAACGGGCACTATCAAGCTGGCGCCGGCAGCATTCGCATCAATGTTCTCAAAGATGCCGCCGTACTGCTTTTGCGGCCAGCCATCCCGGTGTTCCAGCAGCGCTTCCCCAATGTCGAACTTGAGGTCGCCGTAGATGACCAGTTCGTCGATGTCACCGCGGACGGCTTCGATGCCGGTATCCGGTACAGCGGCACCATTCCGGAAGACATGATCGCAGTTCCTCTCACTGCTCCTTTAAAATGGGTCGCGGTCGGTGCCCCCGACTATCTGAGGAACCACGGCCGCCCCGTGATGCCGGAGGATCTCAATTCCCACCGCTGCATCCGGATACGGACGGGCCGCGGCCAGATCTACAAGTGGGAATTTGAACGCGGCGACGACCGGCGCGAGATCGACGTTCCCGGACCACTGATCTCGGGCGAAACCGATCTTGCCATCAATGCGGCGCTCGAAGGCGCCGGGCTGTGCTATTGCCTGGAAAGGCTTGCAAGCCCCTATGTCTCGGCAGGGCGCCTGGAGGTCGTTCTTCCGAAGTGGGCGTCAATAGGCCCGCCGTTTTCGATGTATTATTCCAGCAGGCGGCAGCTTCCCTTCGGCGTCGAGGCCCTGATCAAGATCGTCCGCAGCCTCAACGGATTGTAGCGGCCAATTCCGATCGATGAATCAAACTCATCGGCTCAGTGATTTTCAGTCTATTGATTCATCGCTTTCCCACGTTGTACCGCTTTTTTCGAACCTTCGTGGAGAAGCGAGCAATCACATGAGCAAGCGGATCGTATTTACCGGCGGAAGCGGCAAGGCCGGCCGTCATGCCGTTCCATATCTGGTCAACAAGGGTCACAAGGTCCGCAATCTCGACCTCGTTCCTTTGAACTGCCCCGGCGTGCAGACGCTGATCACCGATCTGACCGACAGCGGCCAGACCTTCAACGCTCTGTCGATGCATTTCAGCGGCAAGGATCTGCAGACGGCAGGCGGACCAGCCAAGGTCGATGCCGTCGTGCATTTCGCAGCAATACCGAGCCTTCTCCTCAAGCCCGACAACCAGACCTTCGCGGTCAATGCGATCTCGACCTACAACGTCATCGAAGCCGCGGTGAAGCTCGGTATTCAGAAGGTGATCATCGCGTCGAGCGAGACGACCTATGGCGTCTGTTTTGCCGAGGGCGACAAGGATTTCCATTCCTACCCGCTCGAGGAAGACTATGACACCGACCCGATGGACAGCTACGGCCTCTCCAAGGTCGTGAACGAAAAGACGGCCCGCGCCTTTGCGATGCGTAGCGGCATCGACATCTACGCCTTGCGGATCGCCAACGTCATCGAGCCGCATGAATACGACCGTTTTCCCGGTTTTCTCGCCGATCCGGCATCGCGCAAGCGGAACGCCTGGAGCTATATCGATGCCCGCGATCTCGGGCAGATCGTCGACCTTTGCCTGCAGGCCGACGGCCTCGGCTTCCAGGTTTTCAACGCCGTCAACGACACTATCACGGCGGCGGAGCCGACACGTGATTTCCTCGCCAGATGGGCGCCGAACACGCCCATCGTTCGAGAGCTCGGCGAATTCGAAGCGCCTCTCTCAAACCGGAAGATTCGTGAGGTTCTCGGTTTCAAGGAAGAACACAACTGGCGGAAATACGTGGCCGGCCTGTGATCTCGCAACCGCGCATCTGTCAGGACTGACAATCATCAACTCGGAGGAAAGATCATGAAGACCGTGAGACTTGGTAAAACCGGGCTTGAAATCAGCCGCATCTGCTTTGGCTGCATGTCCTTTGGCAAGCAGACTGACGAACGCCCATGGGTTCTCGGGCTCGATGAGGCGCGGCCGTTGTACAAGCGCGCCTGGGACGCCGGCATCAATTTCTTCGACACGGCCAATGTCTACGCGCAGGGCACCAGCGAAGAGATAACTGGCGCCTTGCTGAAGGAACTGGCGCCCCGCCAGGAAACTGTGCTCGCGACCAAAGTATTCGGCCGCATGCGTCCCGGCCCGAACGGCCAGGGCCTGTCCCGCGCCGCGATCCTTACTGAGATCGACAACAGCCTGCGCCGCCTCGGCACCGACTATGTCGATCTCTACCAGATCCACCGCTTCGACCCATTCACTCCTGTTGAAGAAACGATGGAGGCCCTGAATGACCTCGTGCGCGCCGGCAAGGCCCGCTATATCGGCGCATCCTCTATGTGGGCCTGGCAGTTTTCCAAGCTCCAGCATGCCGCCGAGCTCAACGGCTGGACAAAGTTCGTCTCGATGCAGAACCAGGTGAGCCTCACCTATCGCGAGGAAGAACGCGAAATGCTGCCGCTCTGCGCCGATCAAGGCATTGCCGTATTGCCGTGGAGCCCGCTTGCCGGCGGCAAGCTGACCCGTCCCTGGGGTACCGAGACCAAGCGCGCCACCACCGACCGCTACAACAAGAGCATGTATGAGAAGACCGGCGACCGGGACATCGTCGACGCCGTCGAAGCCGTCGCCAAGGCGCGCAGCACCTCCATGGCGCAGGTCGCGATGGCCTGGGTTCTGCAGAAGCCGGTCGTAACCTCACCGATCGTCGGCGTCAGCAAGATGAGCCATCTTGAAGATGCGATCGCCGCGGTCGAGCTCGAACTCACCGGCGATGACATCAAGACGCTCGAAGCCCCTTACAAGCCGCTGCATGTGGGCGGCTTCTGACTACAGCGCCGCGCGTCTTTCAAGACGCGCAAAGGACGCTGTAACATTTTGAAACTGCTGCATACTTTTATCCTTAAATCGAATCCGATTTAAGGAATTATGCAGATGCAAGGAAGAGAACGTGACGAAAGAACCAATGGTCGCCGGCATCCCGCAGATGGGTTATGGCACATGGAACCGCTCGGCCGATGAAGCCCATCAGGGCGTCATCTGGGCGCTTGAAGCCGGCTGCCGCCACATCGACACCGCCCAGGGCTATGGCAACGAGCAGGATGTCGCCCGCGGCATCAAGGACGCCGGCGTGGCGCGCAGCGAAATCTTCATCACCACGAAGGTGAAGCCCGATAATTACGGCCCCGGCGCCGTTATGCCATCGGTCAGGGAAAGCCTGGAAAAGCTCCGCGTCGACCAGGTCGACCTGTTGCTCCTGCACTGGCCGTCGCCGCACAATAAATATCCGCTCGCCGACTATCTCGGCCAGTTCGCCGAGGTTTTCGATGCCGGCCTTGCCAGGCAGATCGGCGTTTCGAACTTTACCAGGGCACTGATCGACGAAAGCATCCGCCTGCTCGGCAGCCGCACGATCACCACCAACCAGGTGGAGTGCCACGTCTATATGCAGAACCGGCCGATCATCGACTATTGCCAAAAGCTCGGCATAGCCGTCACGGCCTATTCACCGCTCGCGCGCGGCGCCGTCGTCGGCGACCCGGTTCTTGAAGAGATCGGCAAGGCCCGCAGCGCCACCAGCGACCAGGTCGCGCTGGCCTTCCTGATCGCCAAGGGGCATGTCGTGATCCCGTCTTCCAGCAAGAGGGACCGCATCATGCAGAATTTCGAAGCCCGCAAGATCACGCTGACGCCGGCCGAGATCAAACGGATCGAAGGCCTCGAGAAGGGCATGCGACTGGTAAACGGCGATTGGTGCCCCGTTTGGGACGTGTGAAGGCAGTTCGCTGCTCCTTCTTTCACCGCCGTCGACATCGAAATGACAGCCGCCCTTGATGCCGCGGTTGTGTTCAAAGTGGAGATGAATATGGACTATCGCAAGCTCGGTCCCAGCGGGACCGTCGTCACCGCCTATTGCCTCGGCACCATGACCTTCGGCGCGGAGGCCGATGAGGCCGCCTCGCACAAGCTGCTCGACGATTATTTCGCCTGGGGCGGCAATTTCATCGATACCGCCGATGTCTACAGCGCCGGCAAGTCTGAAGAGATCATCGGACGCTGGCTGAAGGCGCGCCCGACCGAGGCCCGCCAGGCGATCGTTGCCACCAAGGGGCGCTTTCCGATGGGCAACGGACCCAACGATATCGGCTTGTCGCGCCGGCATCTCGGTCAGGCGCTCGACGATTCGCTCCGCCGTCTCGGCCTCGAGCAGATCGACCTCTACCAGATGCATGCCTGGGATGCGCTGACGCCGATCGAAGAGACGCTGCGCTTCCTCGACGATGCGGTTTCCTCCGGCAAGATCGGCTATTACGGCTTTTCCAATTATGTCGGCTGGCACATCGCCAAGGCCTCGGAGATCGCCAAGGCGCGGGGTTATACCCGTCCGGTGACGCTGCAGCCGCAATATAACCTGCTGGTGCGCGACATCGAGCTCGAGATTGTCGCAGCCTGCCAGGATGCCGGCATGGGCCTGCTGCCATGGTCGCCGCTCGGCGGCGGCTGGCTGACCGGCAAATACAAGCGCGACGAAATGCCGACGGGCGCCACCCGCCTCGGTGAAAACCCCAATCGCGGCGGTGAATCCTATGCGCCGCGCAATGCGCTGGAGCGAACCTGGGCGATCATCGGCGTCGTCGAGGAAATCGCCAAGGCGCATGGCGTTAGCATGGCGCAGGTAGCGCTCGCCTGGACGGCGGCGCAGCCGGCGATCACCTCAGTCATCCTCGGCGCCCGCACGCCGGAACAGCTCGCCGACAATCTCGGCGCCATGAAACTCAAGCTCTCCGACGACGACATGGCGAGGCTCAATGAGGTGAGCGCGCCTCAGCCTTTCGACTACCCCTACGGCAAGGGCGGTATCAATCAGCGCCACCGCAAGATCGAGGGCGGGCGGTAGTTCGTGGACTGGGACGGTGGCCGAGCCGCCGGTCCGGTTCGCCTCAGCGTAGGACATGGTAACGATTGACGTCGAGCTGAGGCTTGACCTGTCATGCGCTACCCCAGGTTCGGACGCAACCAGTGTTAAGGGGCTCAATGGCAACAGCTCCGCCGCGACAAGACACACCATGATAAAAGTAATCGAAGAGACGGCGCTCCATTTGGCCACCGCATAAGCCGGACAGCGCTCGCTTGAACAGGCGATCAAACGGCTCACCAAGGTGGTGAAATAGGCCGCTTGAGAGTGCGGTCTGTCAGATACCAGCGCCGATCGAGTTCTTTGAGGGCAGACTGTACCTCATCGATTGAAACAGGTTCCGGCGTTCCAGGAAGCCGGCGCTTCGCCGGCTTCGAATCAACAGCGTAAAAGTCCGACGCCCAGGCCGCGAGGATCGCGTGCTTGTCATCGACGGAAAGGGCCGGCGCTTTCACCACGTCCATTGGGCGCTGAAGCTGCATGCCCTGAACCAGAACGGCTGGCCCCATCGCCATCGCGTTGCTGGCAGCCTGATGCAGCATGTTGTGCATCATCGGTCTACCTTATCGCACGGCGAATCTCGCGTCGAAGGCGAGACGCGGCGATCACATCGGGTTCCGGCGTGAGAAGATCATGCTTCCCGGCAAAGGCGGCAAACAGGCCGCGCGCGGTTTCCGCTTCGATTTCGCCGCGCAACGCGGCACTGCATGCCTTGAGTGCGATCGAATGTGCGGCGTCTCGCATTGACGCCGGCCATTCGACGAGATGTCGGTAGGCGTCCATCACGCTGCGAACCTCTGCCGGAAAGCCGAGACCGACAAGAATGGAAACAGGCTGTCTGAACATATCGGGTTTCATCGCTCTCTCCTTCCCAACCCGGAATGTTGACGGGCGCCGTCGTCACGGCGCCCATGTACTGCGGACAATATAGCTCAAGCCGCCTTCTGCGCTTCGATCTGCGTCGGAGCAGCAGAGGTCAAAGCAGGAGCGCTCTGGATGGAGATCTGGCGCGGCTTCAGTGCCTCCGGGAACCGGTGTTCGAACGGACGGCCGGCAATGCCGCGATGCAGATAGCCCCGCGGATGTCTCCTGCTTCTTGCCGGTGACAGTCAGCAGATTGGACTGGAAGGTGATATCCAAATCGTCCTGCGCGAAACCTGCCACCGCGATCGAGATCCGATAGGTGTCACCGGTCTTGACGATGTCATAGGGCGGCCAGTCGCTGATCGAACGGGCGCGCTGGGCGTTTTCCAGCAGGTTGAAGACCCGATCGAAGCCGATGCTCGAGCGGAACAGCGGTGCATAGTCATAAGATGTTGCCATAGCCATATCCTCCTTGAAGCAACATGGGGTACGGAAACTCCGAAAGACCGTCGTGGGCGGCGACAAAGCCCTGTCGGCAGTGTTAGCCGGTGCCAGAACCTCATGATTCATCAGTCGTTTAGGATGAGCAACCCATTAGGAGGAACTTTCCGATGGCACCAGCAGAGGCCCTCCCAAGACGGATCCCGTGTCGCGGGAGGACAGTATTACGAGGTCCGATACGAAGCGGAAGGGGAGGGCTCTCGAAGACGAAGGTGAAGGCGGCTGTTAAGAAGGTCGGCAACAGTCGCGCGAAGGTTGAAACAAGCCTGAAGAAGTAGGCGCGCGGAGCCAAACCGGAGCCCCTATCGCCTCGTTATCCGGGTCTTCCGAGATGCAGCGGGCCGAGGTCGCCTTTATCACAACGACGGCAAGGGCAATGCCGATCGTGGACGGCAGAAATGCCTTCACTGCGACCGCGACGGCGTTTCGTCTGTAATCACATAACTTGTCTCCTCGCACTCCTCAATTCGATGGGGTGCGATCATTGCCTTGAGCACCCGCCTTGAACGCATCGACCTCCGTGATCAGGCGATCCTTAACCGCGTCGTGGGCATCTGACGCGACCGATGCGGCCTTTTCGTAGACCTCCGAGGCGACCTCTTTGCTTTGGTCGACAACATCCAATGCCTCGGCGGTGAGCCGCTCTTTCGTGAAATCGGCGGCCTCACCGAGAAATTCGTCTTCGGTGTCGGTGTGTGGCAACGCCGCGCCGATAGCCGCGCCCACCGCAAAAGCTAATGCACCGCCGACCAGCGGCTGATCGCGAAACTGGGTAAGGATCGTCTGATTGAGTTTGGTGGTTTGTTCCTGGAGGCTTGTCGCCGCCGAAGAAGATCGGTCAGACACCGAGCCGGCAACTGCACTTGCGGCGTCTTTTGCCTGCTCCCATCTCTCCGCTGCCCAGCCCGTTGCCGCGTCGAACATCGCACCCACCTCGTCGCTGATCTGATCGATCTGCCTGCCACTGGCATCTACAAACCCTCGATAGGTCTTGCCAGCTTCGTCGACGAAGTGACCAGCACGGCGTCCCGTTTCATCGGTCAGCGCTTTCAGCCTCTTGCCGGAGCTGTCCGCGAAATGGCTGTACCGCATCCCGTTTTCGATCTCGGGAGGGCCAAGACGGCGGACCGTTCCGTTCACCGGGTACAGCGGATACTCAGTCGCGGTCCGGAAACTGGTGGACACATCTGAAGAGGAGCTCCCCTTCGCCATTAGCCAGGCGAGGCTCACCCCCATCAAGGCGACAGGCAGGGGATTTTCCTTGAGGGCTTTGCCGAGGTTGCTGACATACTCTCCCCCGCCACTGCTCTTTGCATAGGCCAAGACCTCATCGATCAACTGGCCTGGCGACATTCGCTCCTGAATGGCGTCGATGCGATCTCCGATCCGCCGGCGATCTTGATCGATCTCCTGCTGAAGGTCAGCAGATGTTCTTCCAACTGTCGTTTCCATCAGATCTTCTCCTTGACAACATTGGCATCACGGCGAAGCGAGGTCGCGGTTCGATCCAATTTCAAGTTGCTTCCACGAAGTGCGGCCAGACCACGGGAAACCAACGCCCACGCGATGACTGCGATCACGACGCCGACGATTAGGGACGCGAGGGCACTGGCACTTGTCTCTGTAAAACCCTCGGTCACCAGGAACGCCGCAAGCCCTCCAACGAGGGCGCCCAACAGGACGCCGACAGCGCCAATCGCCAGGACAAGCCCGAAAACAAGCACTTCGACACCGCTAAGCACCTGCGAGAACTTTTCGGACGCCTCGGTCTTGGCGAGATCGATTTCCTTGCGAAGCAGCCCCGTGACATCGGCCACGAGACCGCCAACGAGCTCTGAGAGAGGGGTACTATCGACAGACTTAACCATTGATTTCTCCTCCCGTCGCCGAAGACCCCGAGCGTCCAACTGCAACGGTTTGGCCAATCGCTTCCGTGGGCGATCGCTTGGCGGAGGCAGTCAAAAACCTGCTTGCACTCAAGCCCGCAAGTGCCGCAATTCCAAGAAATGCTAGCGGTTGCTTGCGGCCGAATTCCTCGGCCATCACCGCGATTTCGCCGAGGTCCTTGCCTTCCATTCGTTTGGCCGCGGTCTGGACGCTTCGTCCGATCTGCCTGGCATACCGTCCGATCTCTGGCTGGTCGGATGCCTCCAGTTCCGCGCCGACCATCTCAAGCGCCGTCGCGATGCCGCCAACCTGGCGGGCTGCGAAGTAGGTTTGCTCGGAAATAGCCTCGTTGACCTTTTCGACGGCGGTATCGGCGCCTTCCTTTATGGTGACTCTGGCCGCGGTGACATCATCGGCCAACTTAGATTTCAAGTCCGCAAGTGAAGGCTCCGCCTGCGGGGGCGCAGGCGCTCTTGGAGATGGCGTGGATGTTTGCGATGACGGCTTTGGCGGGCCATTTAATTCTGTGAATTCGCTTGGCACTGTAGCCTCCCATGGCTTAACAAAAGCGGCTCTGGCCGCAATCCTAAACCTCGACTGGAGGCCTTTGTTCCCAGTCCTGAGCGCTGTCGCTCTTTTTGACATTTGACGTCTCCGGCGAGGGCGCGAAGAGCGTTCCAGGCCCTGATGCCGGCGTACCGATCAACCCGCGGGCGGGAAGCCCGTCGACCGCCGGCGCCTGGCAAGACACGGCGGAGTCATGCTCGAGGCTCCAAGCGCCATGCCGAGGAAGTGCTACTCGTCTGAACACTTTGGCGATGCGGCCATTGCCTAGCAGGAGCTGCGAGATCCTCGACCGAGTATGCCTGCCGGTATCGAGCCGTCCCGTCGATCTCGACGTGGAGCGGACGCACCGGAACCGGAATGTGAGAGCTGCCCATACGCATGACTCCTGAGTGCTTCGAATCAGTACATGGGAAGTGATTCGCATCGTGCTGAACACGTCGCGTGGCTCTCTCGATACAAATACAACAAAGACATAACATGATCCCGGCGCCGGCTTTGTCGGCACCCTAGAGTTAAGCTCTCGAGTTGGTTGGGCGCGGCATCCTGCTCGTCATATGCTTCTTTCGTGGCTTGGGCGCCGCTCAATCATGAGATAGCTGCACGATCCCAAACGCGCGATATCAATGACCAAATCGGTGAATCGGAGGATGTCCGTGGCACCGTCGAAGACGCAAGGTCGGCCGGCGCCAAAGGCCTGCAAACAGGAACCATGGTGTGCTAGCGAGTGGTTCACCTGCCTCTCGTCGGTCCGGGCCGGCCACGTCAGCCGTTATCATCTGCCAAAGCGCGGTACCATGTGTGACTCCTGTAGTTGCTGGAGGTCGCCCTCGATCCTCGTCGGAGGAGGATATTCGACGAAGATAGCCGTGGCATTGGTCCCGTGATCGAACTTAACACAACGGCTTATTATCCTCGGTTGCCGTCCCTTGATGCCGGGCTCGGCGGCACGGGCAGTATGATTTCCGACGCGACCTTCCAATCCTTCGCGATCTTCTTCCAGGTGATGATCATCAGGAACGGCTTGGGGGTTCCGTCCTGCCCGGCATAGGACACGGTGATTTCCATCGGCGCGTAGGATTCCGCGACATCCGGGGTCAACGCGACCACCTTGAGCTTGGAGAGATCGGGTGTCAGCACGACAGGGCCAGAGGCGGCTATGTCGTGCAGTTTATGATCGATCGCGTTGTTTCCCCAGAAGCCTGCCCAATTGCCTTCGGAGGGAACGGCGCTCTTCGCCACCAGAAGAGCGGATGGCGATTGCCAGAACATTGCGTGCAGACCCTTAATGTCATGCTTGTTCGCCAGCTCCATGAGCTCGCCGAAACGGGATTGGATCGTGCCGATGGTGCGAGCGTCCAGCGGGTTCTTGTCGGCTGCCGAGGCTACGGTCGCGACAGCGGTCGCTAATGCGACGGTAGCGGCAAAGAGCATTTTCTGCATTGTCTATTCTCTTTTCGAAATGGAGCAGTTGGAGGTGTTCGAATCGCAAAGAGGGACCGGCGACGACGACCGGCTGGTCTTCGGCTTCAAGCCTGCCTCTTGGCGACGTTTGCGGCCCCCCAGAGCGAGCCGACGTTGACCCGATTGGGATAGAGCTGCAGCATGGCGTCGTAGAGTTCGCGCGCGGTCGTGGTCACCTCGTTCAGGCGATTGAAGTCGCGGATATACTGTCGTGTCTCGCCAATGATGCGCGGGTCGTCAGGATTTTCCGGGACCTTGTGCCCTGCGATCACCGCCCGAGGGGCAAGGGCTTCGAGCTTGTCCAGCGCGGAAATCCATTCGAGCCGGCTCTCGGTCGTGGTTTCCCCGAGATAGAGGTGAATGCCGTTGTAGACGACGTCGCCGCCGACAATCAGCCCCGCCGACGGGACATACAGGCTTGTCGACACCGCCGTATCGGTGCGCCCCGCGTTCACTGCCACAAGCTTGTGCCCTTCCAGCTCCAGCTCATTGTTTTCCAAGGGTTCGGCCGCAAACAGCCGGTCGGGGATCTGGCCCGGAAAGAGCCTGCGCCAGAAGTTCTCGACCGAGGCCGGTGACAAATGCTCGTGCATGGCCTCCACCACGGCCGGCGTCGCGACGGCTCTGGCGTTCGGAAAGCGATCGAGGAGCGGCGCTAGCCCGAAGAAGTGATCGCCATGCCCGTGCGTAATGTAGATGGCCGTCAGGTTCTTGCCGCTGGCGGCAACCCAATCCGACAACGTCTGTGTCTGTTCGGTGGTGAGGAAGGTGTCGACCAGGACCGCGTCGCGTTTGCCGTAGATCAGCGTCGATGAATTCGCCACCCACATCAGATCTTCGTGGCCGGGAGGAACGTCGCGGCTGAGCCCTGGGCGCTTGATGTTGAGTGTATTCCATGAAAGTCCGTTATTGGACGTTGTGTTCGTGGTCATGATCGTTCCTATGATTTGAGAAGCGTAATTGTTGGTTCGACTTGAGCGGAAATAGGCGGAGCACCTATGCGCCAGGCACGGTGAGATGCTCGCGAAATCAAGTCGCTCAAGGACTTCACAAGCAGCGACAAGATCGCACTTCCCGGCATCAAGACGTCGCTTGCCGCCGTCGTGCTGCAAATGATTGTCGCAAAGGAGTTCGGCGAAGAAAACTATGCGAAACTCGATCCTCTCACCGTAAGCCTTCCTCATCCCGAAGCGCTCGCCGCTCTGGTGAGCAGGAAAACCGAAATCAACGCCCACTTCACGTCGCCTCCCTTCCAGTATATCGAAGCCAAGTCGCCGAATGTCCATCGGGTGCTGAGCTCGACGGATTATCTCGGCAACATTACGCTCGACGTCACCTTCGCACCGAAGAAGTTCGTCGATGCCAACCCCAAGATGACGCAGGCTTTCATCGATGCCCTCGATGAAGCCAACGACCTGATTGCCAAGGACAAAAAGAAGGCGGCGGAAATTTTCTCCAGCAGCTCCAAGGTCAAGGTTGAGCCGGCGGATGCGCAGGAGATGATCGAGGACAAGGACGCGAAGTTCGATACGACGCCAAACGGAGTGATGAATTTCGCCGACTTCATGCACCGCGCCAGCCTGATCAAGACCGTTCCAAGCAAGTGGAGCGATATGTTCGTTCCGCAGCTTGCGGATCGCAAGGGCAGCTAAGTTCCTCCCAGCGAGGGTCGAGGCATTCCGATGTCTTGGCCCCTCGTAAATATTCCGACGTCAGTCACAGCGTCTGACAGATGCAGATATGCATCACGAAAATGAATCGAAAGTGGCTTTTCGATTCAGAACTGTCGTTGGACCATAGCGTGAACATCAACGATCATTGGGTATGGGTATTCACCACTACCAGCTTGATCGATGCAAGCCGGAACATGGCCCGATATTACTCGCTTTCGATCCAGCAAACCCTGTTCGGAGGGACGGCGGTCGTGCGAACATGGGGACGGATCGGTAAGGCAGGCAGGGAGATGACAGAACTCTTCGGCACGGAAAGGGATGCGATCTCGCGTTTTCTCGAATTGGCACGGCACAAAAGAAAAAGAAACTATACGCCAGCAAGAAATTGTGGAAACACCGGCTGAAGAGAGTGAGGATGGCTGTCATGGAGAGCGGGCACTCCGGACCGAGACACCAATTTCCTTCAGCGCGGGGACCAGACCTGGGTGTCGGAGAAGCTCGATTGCCGGCGTCGTCGCAAGCTTGCGCGTCACCGCACGGTCGTAGACCGCAAGGCAATGCGCGCCTGTCAACCGCGATGCGTATAATAACCCATCGGCATCGAAGGCCCCGTAGACGGCCTCGCTCAGCGCCTGCCCATCGCTGTGGGCTTTCGCACGGGCAGCATCGGTGCTGACCCCGAGCTTCAGGAGGCCGGTGGTTCTCAGATCGAGGACCGTCAAGGGATCGACCGCGGAAACCTCGGCAATCGCCCAGTCTTCGAACTCTGTTTCATCAAGCACCCGGTCGGCGCTCCCCTCGAAGCGGTCGCGCACGATTGTTTCCGCAATCGCCGTCGACAGATCCTGTGCGATGTAGGCCAGGCGAAATCGCCTGTGAGGGCTGGAAAAGCGGCTATTGCCAAAGCCCATGCCGAGTGGCGTCGCCATGTGGTTACGTGGCAAAACGCGCAGCCAGGCATTCGGCCGAAACGCTAGCGCGAGATCGGCAACTGTTGTGGGATCGAGTCGCACGGTTTCAGCCGAAATCACGCTCGGCCGCAGCAAGGACCTCGTCCAGACGGCTGCTTTTCAAGAGATCCAGCGGCGAGCCGCCGATATCGGGCTTTGTCCGGATCAACCACTGCCATGCAACACGGGGATTGCGGATGATCCGTGTCACTTGGGCCATGCCCTCTACCGGGCGTCCATCGACGAACTGTGCCAATGGAAAGACATGCTTGCGCTCACCCTTCAGCAGGCCAATCACCGCGCCACGCCGCTGCCAGTCGTGCAGGGTCGACCGTTTCGTGCCAAATGTCTTTTCGATCTCGGCCGGCCCCGCGACAGGACCGGCCCAGTCTTCGAGACGCGTCGGCTCTGCAAAAGCTGCAAGTCTGCGCCTTCCTTCATCGAGATCGATAGGTGCTGGAAGGCCGGAGCCGTGACTGACCTCGACGGACTTGCCAACCGCAAGCGGTGCGAGGCGAACGTCCGCTTCCGCGACGAGACCAGCGACCGCGACCGCGACAGCTTGCGCCAGCTCGCGTTCGTCGGCAACGATCCGGCGTTGCTGGTCGGCGGCTAGACGTGCGGTCGCTGCGGTGACTGCGGCAACGACACGCCCCGTCGCGGCAAGTGCCGTCTTGGAAAGACGTGGATTATGACGGGCGAGGACCTCGACGACATCGGCAATGGCCGCCGGGTTTAAGCCGGACAGGGAGGTTGCTGACGATTTCCTGACGGATGTAACCATGTTCCTGCTCCTATCATCTGCGACGATAAATAGTACAGATTGTCCGGAATGTCTAGATTGCATGACACATTACAACGTGGCAGATAGGTCCGCGGCGGCCATCGCAAGGCTTTCACGGCCGTGTTGCGTGGATCGGCGCGGATCTGATACCAGGCGACCGTTTTTGGTCCCAGGATATTTGGATGCCGCATAAGTTCAATGAAGACCGCAGGCACAAGATAGCCAAGCAGAAGTTTAAGGTCACGAACTGGGCGGCTTATAATGAAAGCCTTCGCCAGCGTGGTGATTTGACTGTCTGGGTGAGCGATGAGGCGCTTTCTCAATGGTCGGCCCAGCGCCGGACGTCTCGTGGCGGCCAGCCGAAATACTCGGACCTGGCGATTACGATGTGCCTGACCGTGCGTGTTGTTTACGAATTGCCTTTGCGTCAAACCCAAGGCCTGATGCGCAGTATCGCGGCGCTGATGGGAGTTGAAATTACCGTGCCGGATTTCTCCACCCTGTCGCGCCGGAGCAAGGGACTGGCTTTGCCGCCAGTGCGGCGGCGAACGGCCTGCTGGAGGCCGGTTCATCTGGTGGTGGACAGCACCGGTCTGAAGGTCTTTGGTGAAGGCGAATGGTTGGAAAACAAGCACAAGATCAAGGTGAAACGCAAAAGATGGCGCAAACTGCACCTTGGTCTCGATCTTGTAAGCGGAGAGATTGTCTGCTCCGATCTGACCACAGACGATGTCGGTGATCCCACAGCCCTGTCAGATCTTCTGGGCCAGATTGATGGTCCGGTCGGCAAGTTTATCGCCGATGGCGCCTATGATGGCGCGGCGACCCGTGATCTTCTGACGACACGCCTTGGTGAGATCGTCGAGGTCATTATCCCGCCTCCCAAGACCGCCGTTGCCAGTTCTCAATCAGCGCTCAATCCGACGGTTCGCGACCGGCATATCGCCAAAATCGAGACCAAGGGCGGCCGGATGGCCTGGCAGAAATCCACCGGCTACAATCAGCGCAGCCGGGTAGAGACCCAAATGGGCCGATGGAAGACGGTCATTGGGCCGAAACTCAAAGCCAGGAACCTCGACAATCAGAAGACCGAAGCAAAAATCGGCGTCCGAGTTCTCAACCGGATGACTGAACTTGGCCATCCCGAGTTCAGTCGCGTTGCATGAAAAATCCAAAGGGTAGGGCTATCACGTCAAAAAGCTGATCGCTGCAACACGGCCCGTTTGACAGCACCACCAAAAATCGTGTTTTCGCAAGACTGCAAGAGCTTGCCAAGCGAGCGGGGAAGTAGCGGGCAATTGCTGGGCGCGCCTAAAAGTTGCAACTCGGGGGCGAGCCAGCCTGTCCACGTTCTGGGCTGCGTGCATGCGGTTCGCACGATCGCCTTGAAACAGTTCGAACCAACAACCCTTTGATTCTCAGCATTGAGAGCAAAGCCTAGCTCGTTTGCAAAGAGTCTGGCCATTCCTGCGCGCCATGGAGGACGCGAAGAATGCGGACCGCTGTTTCGGTAATTGCATACGCCGCGACGTACGGCGTGCCGTTAATTACCAGTTCGCGGGTGCCAGCAATTCTGCCAACACGACCGCTCGCGGGAAAATCTACCAACCGACGGACGGCAGCAACGATCCGTTCATCGACCAGAATGGCGGCTGAGGGATTTTCTGCTTCAATGTATGTGAAGATGGCATCGCGATCCGATAGCGCGAACGCCGACCAGGTAAGCTTCACGATTTGCGAGCACCCGCGTTAAGGCGGGCTGCCGCTCGACGTTCAGCAAAATGTGCCTCGACTTCATCATCCGAAACGTCCGGTCGAGTATCGTTCAGGGCTTCAAGTACCTTGGTGCGAAACCAAGCGTCATGGGCCTCACTGCCTGAAAGAAGCTCCAGCGGCAGCGCACCCTCATTGGCCGTCCGGGTGAGTAAGATCCGAACCGCGTCCGATACCGTAAGCCCCATATTTCCAAGCACTGCGGAGGCACGATCCCGAACCTCGGCATCAATACGAGTTTGTACCAGTGCATTTGCAGCCATAGCTATCTCCACATTTCGGTGGAATGATAATGCAAATGAATGACAAATGCCATAGCGCTTTAGACCGCCGTTTCTTTTAGTTGCTCTTGAATGTATCTGAACTGACGAGCGTAATCTCAATCGTGTAAGATAACGCTTATTTATGGAACTCATGTCATTCGTGGCGGTGATTGATGCTTCGTGTCAGCACAGGGCGTCCGCGACTCGAAGCGAAATCTCCCGGACACCCAGACGCCGTAGGCTGGCGAACTGGCGCCCAGCCGTCCGGCGGACACGGCACGTTTCGACTTCCTATGTGACGGGATTCTCATCGAGGCGTGCCCGCGGCGGCCGTCGCCCTATCTGGCTATTAGAAGGGCACTGAAACAATGCGAGCGCCGGCCTCCAAGCGCAACAGTTTAATAAAACTCTGCTAACTTACGCTTAAGTTTTAGTTAAAATGCGATTCACTGTGTTTGCAGATGATGAGCGACGTTTTCGGCAGCTGACGCGTTAACACGAGATGCAACAGATTTACCGCCAATGGCAGCTCTCCTCCCAGAACGCGACGAGCTACCGCGCCAAATTCATCCTGGCGACGGAGATCCTGAAATCCGATATGTCTTCTCGTGAAATCCGCCGAGCTGCCCGCCGTGTCGTTCGTGCGCTTGAAGCCGTCATCGATCTTCCTATTGCCGGCGCTGATGTACTGAGGACGGCGCGGGAGCACTTTGGAGCATTGACAGAACTCCTCGCAGCCATCGAACCCCAGCCAGCCGGTGATGATGCGCATTGTCCCGAGCCGCGAGGGCCGCGACAGCAAGCTAATGTAACCCTTAGCCATAGGGGCCGGGAAGGCTCGGCTCCTGACATGGAGCCGAGCGAGATCGCCACGTCGAGTGGTAAGCAAAGTGTGAACAGGCTAACCCTACGACCGAACTGACCTCTCGAAAACCCTCGCCAGCCGTTGCGCGAATTCTCGGGGATCTTGTGGCCGTTCGCCGTCGAGGATGCGCGTTTGGTCGAGCAATAGGAACGTTGCGTCCTCTTGATAAGAGGCATCGTCCTCTACGGCCGCGATGGCTTTAATCACGGGATGCGCCAAGTTGATTTCGAGGATCGGTTTGGTGGCTCCCTGGAGACGACCTGCGTTTTGCAGGATCTTTTCCATCTGCCTGTCGTAGCCGTCCACCGGCGCAACTAGGCAGACCGCGCTCTCTGTCAAGCGGTCGGGATGCCCGAACATAGGCGCCTTGACGGCCGGTTTTTCTCTTGCGAAGCCAATAAATGTCGCCAAACCGGCGCTGTCCTGCTCCGGCGGCGTTTGATTGTCGGGCCTTGGATATTGCGCCAGATCCACAGTTCCCTGCGTGATCGATTTGAACGCCTTTCCTTCGAATTCCGGCGCGTTCACCACCCAGAAGCTATCGACCGAGTCAGTTAGCAGCAGGACACCCGATCGAGCATGACAAGCCGCTTCAGATAGAAGAGCACCAGCTCGCCCCAATGCCCGAGGATTACATGGAGGTTCGGATAGGCGCACCGCCCCGGTTCGTTCACTGGCCTGGCAAGGCTCAAGCCTTTGAATCCAATCGGGGGCGGCACGTTTCGTCAGGCTCTATTGGCCGGCGCGGTTGCGATATTCGACCGGATGCCAGGAGAACGAGTCCGGGCCTTCAGCACGAATGTAGCCGACGCCAGGGAAGGGAAGATGCGGCGCGGCGACGAGTTCGCGTCGCGCGGCAAAATCTGAGAAGGTTTCCTTCCGCACGGCCGCGGCGTCCCGTGGATTGACGTCGTAGACGATTGTTACATTCGGATCGGGAAACTGGACCGCTGCGACATGGATCACATCACCGATGAAAGTCATGGATCGGCCCTTGCTCGTGACGGTGAAGAAGGCGCTGCCTGGCGTGTGGCCTGGATGTAAGGAGGTCGCGATGCCGGGCAAGATCGTGTCGCCGTCGCCGAATGTCTTCGCCTTCCCCAGCTTTTCATAGACACCAATCGTCTTGGCCGCCTCGTCGAAATACTGATCCGCATAGCCTGTCTTCCGGGCATTGGAGGGATCGAGGAAGAATTTCAGGTCCGGAGCGCTCACATGGACCGTGGCGTTGGGGAATGCGGGTCGACCGTTGCGCACCAGGCCGCCCGTATGGTCCGTGTGAATATGCGTGATGAGAACGTCCGTCACGTCACCGGCCTTCACGCCGACGCCGGAAAGGCTGTCGAGGAGCTTGCCGCCATTCCCCGGTCCGAAGAGGTCGCCGGAGCCGGTGTCGACAAGGATGGTGCGCGTCCCGTCCTGGATCAGAAAGGCGTTGATCGATGCCTCGACGGGGTTTGCGAGGAATTCCTTGTCGAGGAGATCGTCGGTATGGGCGTGGGATGTTCCGATCAGGAGCTTATAGAGATCCTGCGGGACGGTGCCATCCGAAAGGGCTGTGATCCGCAAATCACCAAAAGGAAAGGAGTAGCCGTCGGTGACCTGCTGGTAGCTCGCCGTCGCCGGTGCGTTGTCGACTGCGAAGGCGGGTGCAGAACCCGCGGTCAGAAGGACCACGGCGGTCGAGAAGAGTAGGGTTCTTGCAGTTGTCATGTTCTTTCATTCCTGCTTTTTTGGACGTTGAAACCCGTCGCCGGACAGATGGCGGCGAGGAGCGACAAAGAGTGAGCGAGTGGCCTGGAATGCGGGCCGGAAACGTCAGTGGCGAGAAGACAAGCTGGCTTGCGACCGCTCATCTGATGCTTGAACTGAATGACGCTGGACGATGTCGATCGGCTCGACGTCTAAAGCGAGATCCAGCTCTCGGCGGCCGTTCTTGCGGCCGACCCAAAAGTGCCATTCTCCGACGTCGAGGACCAATCGCAATGGATCATGTGACCTATCGCTTTGCCTGATGGCTGCATTCCGCCTCAGGCCTTGTCAAGCGCCGCTTCAGCCACCATGGACCGCAGCCAGCGATGCGCGGGGTCCGCCGCCATCTTCGGATGCCAGAAGTATTTCAATGCGAACCTGCCGAGGGCGAGTGGTGGTTCGAAAAGGTCAAGGCTGTGGGTGAAGCGTTGGAGCAACCGCCTCGGCAGCGTGCACAGGCAGTCGGTCGTCGCCACGAGGAGAGGAGCGAGCGCATAACTTTGAACGGACACCGTCACTCTGCGGCTTCGACCGTGCTCAGCCAGGGCTCCGTCAATAATCCCCGAAAACATGCCCCCGTTTGACGAAATCAACAGATGGTCAAGCGAACAGAATTCATCGAGGGACAACGGTCCGGTTCCGCGGGGATGACCGATCCGCTGGGCGGTTACCAGTTCGTCGTCGAACAGGCTGCGGCCAATCAGATCCTGGGGCGCATCATCCGGTGCGCCGATGTAGAGATCGAGGTCGCCATGCTCCAACAGCTCGCCGATCCTGCTCCTGTCGGGAAAGATGAACGCGATCCTGAGGCCGGGCGCCCGATCATGAATAAGAGGAAGCAGGTCGGGAGCGAGGATTGCCGCAGGATTGTCCGAAGCTGCGATCCTGAATGTGCGATCGCTCGATGCGGGATCGAAGAGATGGGCCCTCTGCGCGAATTGCTTCAAGCGCTCGAGAAGTTGCTCCAATTCCGGCTTCATTGCCAGGGCATGCGGCGTCGCCGTTACGCCCCGTCCAGTCGACGCCGGAAGAAACAGCGGGTCATTGAGGATCTGCCGAAGCTTGTTCAACCGACCGGACAAGGCAGATTGGGTAATATTTAGCCTTGCGGCCGCATGCGTGACGTTTTCGTCGCGCAGCAGCGCGTCGAGCGTGAGCAAAAGATTGATTTCCAGATCGCCCACACGATGCGCCAAGTCCAACGTCCTGATTTTGATCCGACCAATGTCAAAGTAACGGATTCCGCAGCGTTTTTCCAAGGCGAAGTCAAAGCCAGTCCGGCTGGCGACCGTATTGGGTACCAGGACGCCTTCTCCAGGCATCGGCCGTTTGGCAGCATTTCACGTTCCGATAGTGGAAGCCAGTCACCACCTTCCGGATTGTAGCTTATGCTCATTTCAAGCTGTCATGAACAGCGGTGACGTCCAAATGCGGGATTGATCCCTCTGTCTCGCTGTCAGGAAAAGAGGGTGTTCGCGGCCCTGGCTCAATTTTAGTCCCGACAGCGGTATCTCGCCTGAGAGATCGCGTGGAAGGGGACGATCGGTGACACGCTCCAACAGAAGTCTAAGCTCGACGCCCGGAAGATCGACCGAGATGGAGCCCTTTGCGATCAGCTCGTTTCCGCATGCCTCTAGCAACACCTCGGGAGCATGGACATGTGGCGGCGGCTGAAGCGGATCGCCGATCTTGCTGTAGCCGTGCAGCTTAGCGGCGACGACGATGCGCGCGTCGCGCAGCTTCGAAAGCTTGACTTCGATTCCGTCGACGTCGCCATGTGTTGCCGTCCTGAAGCTGAGAGTGCCTAACCCAGTGCGCCAAACGCTTTGTTCGGGATGATCGAAGCCGATGCCGCGCACATCCAGAAGCGCTGCACCGGTAACAGCCACCTCGCCGCTCCAATAGGCCGCGCGATAGCGATCCTTTATTCGCGCGCCGCCGAAACGGATCCGCATACTGCGCTCGCTGAAGCCAGCTTCGGCATGCAGATCGCGTTGCCACACCATCTGGTCGCCGTCGAAAAGCTGAACTTCCTCCCAGCCGGCGTGGCCGAGCAGGCGGTAAGAGAGCGGCTCATTGGGCTGGGCATCAAACACCTCGCCCATGAAATGTTTGCCTTGGGACAGAACCGCAAAACTCCGTTCACCAGTCGTGGCAAAAGTGCGCCTCGCCCGAAGTGCAGCGCCAACGCCAGCACGGTCGAAACCGTCGGCGATGACGCCGGTGAGTCCCCCACGTGCACCGAAGGTTCCGGTGGCCGGCGCACCACCGCCGCATCGGCCCTGATGTTCGTCGCTGGCGGCGGAAGCGCCAACTCTGTGTCCGCGAGCTAGAGCTTCGGCGTAGAGCCAATGAAATTGTCCCCAGGCGGAGCCAATTTCGATGAGGCGTTCCAGCTCCGGATGGTTCCAGTCCAGAATGCAGCGCCGGCCACCCACATGCGGGATCATCAAATGGCCTTCCGGATCATCCTCATAGGCTCCATAGAGCCGGTCAACCGGCCATATCCCAGGACGGATCGCTCCCGCCGTCGTCTCATTCCATTCGAAAGAGCGAAGTGAGCGCCCCTGCTCGTCGAACGGAAACCGGGGCTTACCGTCGCGCAGGAAGACGACGTTTCGGTCACCACCGGCAGCGGAGTTGCCGCACCATTCGGTGCCTGGATAGCAGACGAAGCGGCCGGGCTCGTTGAGTTCGTGGATGGTCTTGACGGCCGCGTCCCAGTTCGTCTCGGTGATGTTGAAATCGTTGACGGTGTAGCCCACCACGTCAAGTCCGGCGATGTCGCGCCCATAGGTGAGATTATAGGTGGCATCATTGGTGCCAACGGTGTCGTCGGAATGAACGTGCAGATCGGCATAGAGAGGGCGCAAGGCTCCCTCTTCGCTCTGGACATAAGCGACGCCCGGGGCAACGCCGGGTTCGTCATTCAGCCATGCTTCCAATTTCCACTCGCCGGCAGCAGCGAAGGAAAGGGCGGAAATCCGCGCAAATGTCCAGCCTTCCGTGGCGAAGGCCACCAGCTCCGTTCGTTGCCCGCCATCCGGGGCAGTAATGACGAGCGCACCATGCAGGTCGCGGTCCTGGCAAGTGTTTCCCCATATATCGTCGACGCGCACGATAGCGTCGAAGAAGTGACCGCTGCCAACCAGCCGCGGCGCGATGACCTGAAGGGCATGCGGCTGCCCGGCCGCGATCTCCAATTTGCAGTCGCCTGGCACCTCCGCAAATTTTGAGCTGCCCAGCGGGTCGACGAACAGCCGGAAACGGAACACTTTCTCCACGAAAGTCTGCACACGTGTGCCGGCGCCGCCCTGCCGCCGATCGCCCAGACGGATGACGATCCTGTCGCCGGGGTTGAGATAGCCGTCGACGACGTCGATGATGACCGCCTTCTGGAAGGGACGTTCGTGTCCCTTTTGATCGAAACGCACCTTCAGTGCTTGAACGGTACCTGGGCTTTGCCCCGAAACCAGAGGACCGGCGTGGTATTCGGCGGAAATATAGTTGGCGCCCGTCGGCTCCGTTGTCTGGAACAGCGCCCAGTCGGAATAGAACTTGAAGGCAAGCTTCAGCCACGCTCCGTCTGCGAGACCGACAGCTCCGACCTCATAAACGAGCTCCAATTCGGTCCACTCGCCCGCCGTCAGCGTCTGCCTCTGACAGCTTAGACGGCCGAGGAAGGGCAGAGTATCGAAATGATCGGCAAGGCCCATCGGAGAATGGGCGCTGGCTTGAATCGTCTTGTCTGGCAAAATCTTTGTCATGGGGAACGTCCGTTATTGTCCGCGCCAGCCTTCGTAGCGGCGCTCTATCCGTCGAAACACGAGGCTCTCCATCAGCCACGCGGTAACTCCTATCAGCGCGATGCCGAGAAGCACCTGCGCCGAATTGCCAACCTGCCCGCCCATGGCGACCATCCAGCCGATACCTTGAGATGCGCCGATCATCTCGGCTGCAACAAGCGCCCGCCACGCTTGGGCAAAACCGATGCGCAAGGCGGCAGTGAGGAACGGGAGAGAGGCGGGAAGATATACATGGGCCAGCAATTGCAGCCTTTTGGCACCCAGCATGCGCGCTGCACGCACCTCGCCGCTGCTGATGGAAAGCACGCCTTCCTGAATCGTCTGGGCCATCGGAAAGGCCGATGCGATGAATATGACGACGGCAATGGAGAGATATCCAAGGCCGAAGAAGATCAGCGACAACGGCGCCCAGGCGATCGGAGGGATGGCCATGAAGAGACCGAGCAGCGGCTGGACGAATTCGCGAAACGGCCGCCAAAGTCCGGCAGACACGCCGATGAGCACAGCGGCCACGACGGCCGCGCCGAAGCCGCCGAATTCGCGCAACAAGCTCGCCATGACCTGGCGACCCAACTCGCCCGACCGGATCCAGCGAACCCCCTCGGCCGCGACGTCCCACGGCTGCGGCAGCACATAGGAGGGAACGCGGCTTGCCGCGATGCTCCACACGACAAGGAGGAACGGAAGCGCTGCCCAGCGCCAGGACGGTTGCGGAAAACGCAGCCGCGCTGCCAACTTTTTCATCGATCGGATCTCATCGCTGAGCGGCCGCTTTTGCGGCGAAGCTGTCGTCAATGATGTCGTCGACATTCAAGCGCTTTTCGAGAAAGCCGAGGGCCACCGAGTAGTCGATGAGCCGCTGGATGAAGGCACGATCGGACGGCTCGATTTCCGCCGACCACCCAAGGCGCTTCCTCGCCTCCGTGACGATCGCTTCCGGCGGAACGATACGTCCGTCCGCGGCCGTCAGGGATTCCAGCTTAAAGCTCCGGGCGATGATCCTGTCGGCCTCTTCGGGATGCTCACGCAGAAACGCAATGGCCTTCGAATTCGCTCGCAACAATTTCACGAGATCGTCCGGGCGTTCCTTCAGCGTCTTGGCAGGCGCTGCTATGACGTACCAGGGATAGCCGGGCAAAGCTCCGTTCACGTCGAAGACGACGCGACCTGTACCGCGGAGCACCGATTGGCTGATGAAGGGCTCCCACAAAAAGGCTGCATCGACGACGCCGGTATCGAGGGCAGCGTTCATGTTACCCACGGGCATTTGCGACAGCGCAAGATCTGCGTCCGGGCTGAGGCCGGCGGCCTCTTTGAGAACGTAGCCACGCAGCAGCACGTCCATGCCGCTGCCCCTGTTGACGCCGGCAAGCCTCTTGCCCTTGAGATCGGAAAGGGCGTGGATCGGACCGTCAGTCTTCGCGATTACCGCTGCCTGACCATAGTTGACCTTGGCGATGATTTTCGCCTCAAGACCGCGCGCCGCCCATTGATAGACCGGGGGCGCACCGATATAGGCCACATCGATTTCGCCTCCAGCCACCCCCTGCTGGATGACGGGACCATCGCCGAAACCCTTGAGCTCGACGTTCAACCCCTCGTCGCGAAAATAACCTTTCTCCTCGGCGATCAGGGCAGGTGCATTCGCCATAGCCTGGACCCAGCCAATGCGAAGCGGCCGCGGGTCCTCGGCATGGGCAGGCAAAGCGGCTGCAAGGGCGAGAAGAACTGCAGGTAGAATGTGTTTCATCGGATGCTCCCTTCAGGTAACGGGTTGATTGCTGATCATGACTTTGGCAATTTCCTCCGAGAGCTGTTCGCGAAGTTGCGCGAATAAAGGATTGGCTCTCGTGCCGCGCTGATCGCGAGGACGCGGCAGGTCGATCGCCACTTCAGCGGTGATGCCCGTCGGCGGTAGCCCAAGGACGAGAACCCTGTCGGCAAGATAGATCGCTTCGTCGATGTCATGGGTGATGAACAGTACGGTCTTCCCCAAGCCCGACCAGATGCGCAGCAATTCGTCATTAAGGGATGCGCGCGTCAGGGCGTCGAGCGCTGCGAAGGGTTCGTCCATGAGCAGGAGGCGCGGCTCGAGCGCCAGTGAGCGCGCCAGCGCAACCCGTTGACGCTGGCCGCCCGACAATCGGTGAGGTGGCTCATGTGCCTGCTCTTCCAGACCGACAAGTCGAAGAAAATTAAGCGCGACGGCTCTCTGCTCCTGCGCAGATCCACGGCGATTCATGCGCAGGCCAAAGCGAACATTTTCCAGGGCACTCAACCAAGGGAAGAGGTTTGGCGACTGAAATACATATCCGAGGACCGGATGCTCCGGGACAACAGCCACACCGTCTATGGTGATATGCCCAGATTGCGGGCGCAGGAAGCCCGAGAGAAGATTAAGGAGCGTCGACTTGCCACAACCGGACGGACCCAGGATCGCCACGAATTCTCCCGGCCGAGCCTTCAGCGAAAACCGTTCGAACACGGCGCGTCGGCTTTCGGGATAGGCGAAAGCCATGCGGTCCACCGAGAAGGCGGCACCGGATGAAACCTGCCTTGGGATAACTGGAGATGCCATGTTGCGTTAGGACGACCCTGGATTGGAGTTGTCCCAATTTCTAATACATTATAATACAGGTCATCAACGTGAAGAGTTCCCCTTGTGTGGCAGCAAAAGGGAACGCTATTCCAAAGCTTCGCTGCTTCGTGGTGTTTTCGACCCTATGGAAAATAGATGAGTCTCATACGCAATAACCCGGTGGCCATGTACCAGCAGATCGCCGATCGGCTTCGTGCCGAGATCACCGAAGGCGCCTATGAGCCGTCCGGACGGCTCCCGTCGGAATCGCAAATTATGGCACGCTTCACAGTCAGTCGCGTCACCGTGCGGCTGGCGCTCCAACAGCTCGATAGAGATGGGTTGATTGAACGCCGGAAAGGCAAAGGCACTTTCGTGGCCGGCAAGCAGGTGCGCCATCAAATTGATACACTGCGTAGCTTTCATGAATCGCTGAAAGTCCAGGGCTTCGATGCTACGATGCGGATTGTCGAGTTGACCGCAATTGAAACACCGTCTGCTTTCATCCCGCTGTTCGGAACGACATGCGCACTTCTGGAACGGCTTCATGTGGTGAACGACGAGCCGATTGCATTGGGCCGAAGCTTCTTGCCGGCATTCATGTCGGAGCTGGAGCGAGAGATCGCCGAACAGCAACCAACTTATGCACTACTGAAAGACAAAGCCGGCGCCGACATTGTCTCCGCTGAGATTGCGATCGGGGCGCGTGCTGTTTCGCCTCGGATAACGTCGCTGATCGGAGCGGCTGAACATGCGGTCCTGCTTGTGCTGGAACGGAGCTCCTATTTCGAAACGGGCGCTTGCGCCGAAAAGTCTGAATTTTTTATTCGACCAGAGCGGTACCAATTTGTCCTCGGCAGTCGAATGCCCGACCGCTGAGTGTTCGAGTACTTGCTCTTGGCAGGACTCGACCATCGAGCCGACGTCAATGGCAACTCGCGTGCCACGTCGCGACCTGGCGCGAGAAAGAATCTCTTGCCGTGAACTCAAATAGATATTGCTGGACTTGAACCGACATTCGCCGAACCTTTGAGCCCGAAGCGCTGCCACATGGCGGAGAGGTATGGGGCTGAAATGTCTTTCGAACGCAATGTAACGGATCCCTTCATTGCCAGGGCCATCGAGCTAAAGACGATTTTTCATCAAGACGCGGTCAAGCGCGACAAGCAGGGTGGCAGGCCGGTTGAGCAGATCCGGCTTCTCAAAGAAAGCGGCTTGCCGTCGGCCCAGATCCCGGTCGGCTACGGCGGACGGGGAGCCTCCTGGCTGTCGATCCTGCGTGTCGTGCGAGAATTTGCCCGCACCGACGGCTCGCTGGCCCATCTCTACGGCTATCATCATCTTCCCCTCAACCTCGTGCTTTTTCGTGGCTCGAGCGCGCAGAAAGACCACTGGCTGCGCGCGTCAGCCGCCGGAAATCTGATGTGGGGCAACTCCGGCAATGCGATGTCGAAAACCTCGTCGGGCCGGCGCACCGACACCGGCTGGGTCGTGAACGGCTCGCGCCCGTTTTCCTCCGGATCCCACATTGCGGACTACATCCAGGTGTCATGGGAAAATCCGGAGGGAGAGCGGCTGACTGCTGCTGTTCCGGCTGACCGGGCCGGCATCGTGATCGAAGACGACTGGGATGGTATCGGCCAGCGCCAGACAGGCAGCGGCACCGTCAGCTTCAAAGATCTGGAGATCCTCGACGAAGAGCTGATCAGTTCGCCGCAGGTCCCTTTGACGCCCTATACCTCGCTGACGTCGCTGCTACAACAGAGCGTCCTTCTCAATGTCTTCGTCGGTAGCGCCCAAGGCGCTCTGGACGAAGGCAGGGAATATAGCTCGACCCTGTCGCGTCCCTGGATCTATTCCGGCGTCGAAAAACACACCGACGATCCGTGGATCAAACGGCAATATGGCGAACTCTACATCAAGACGCTCGCCGCGACCGAACTCGCAGACAAGGCTGCCCGCAGCCTCGACGAAGCCTTCAACCAGGGGCCCGGTCTGACTGCCGGTGATCGGGGTGCTGCGGCAATCGACATCGCGACAGCCAACGTCTACGCGGGCGAGGCCGGCCTGGCAGTTTCAAGTGAAATTTTTGAGGTCATGGGCGCGCGTTCGGCAACCAATGCCAACGGTTTCGACCGCTTTTGGCGCAATGTCCGCACCCACACTCTCCATAATCCAGCTGAATATAAAAAGCGGACGATCGGCACCTGGCTCCTTTCGGGCGAATTCCCGGTGCCGGCAATGTACCGCTGAAGGGACATCTCATGGGTAGACGTAAAGATAAGATCAAGCTTGGCGCATTCCTGCTGTTTACCGGCCATCACGTTGCGGCATGGCGTCATCCGCAGGCTTCGGTCGGAACCGATTTCGAGGACTATTTCGAACTCGCCAAGCTTGCCGAAGCGGCAAAGTTCGACGCGATATTCTTCGCTGACGGCGTGGCCGCTCGGCTGAAGGATGTCGAAGCCGCAAGCCGGAAAGCGCATAGCGGCGTCTACCCCTTTGAGCCGATCACGCTCCTGTCTGCCCTATCAAGCGTCACGAGCAACATCGGCCTGATTGCCACGGCCTCGACCAGTTTCTCCGACCCGTACAACCTTGCCCGCCAGTTCGGATCGCTCGACCGGTTGAGCGGCGGCCGCGCCGGCTGGAACCTGGTGACGTCGTCAGACCCGGAGGCCGCCTATAATTTCGGTCATGAGGCGCAGATCCTGCATGCCGACCGCTACGATCGGGCCGAGGAATTCGCCGACGTGGTGCTCGGTCTCTGGGACAGCTGGGATGACGATGCCTTTATCCGTGATCGGGAAAGTGGCCGCTATTTCGATCCGGTAAGGCTGCACAGGCTCAACCACAAGGGGCGGCACTTCAAGGTGCGCGGCCCGCTGAACATTCCGCGTTCGCCGCAAGGACGCCCCGTCCTGGTTCAGGCGGGCGCATCGGGGCCGGGCAAAGAGCTTGCCGCCCGCACCGCAGAAGCGATTTTCGCCGCGCACATCACGCTTGATGAGGCCAAGACCTTTTATGCCGACGTCAAAGGAAAGCTCGGCACATACGGCCGCTCCCCCGACGATCTCAAGATCTTGCCCGGCATCTTTCCCGTCGTCGGCCGCAGCGAGACGGAAGCTCAGGAGAAGTTCGAAGCACTGCAGGAGCTGATCCAGCCGCAGGTTGGCCTCAACTTGTTGTCACAGCTGAGCGGCGTTGACCTTAGCCCCTATCCGCTCGACGGGCCGATCCCGTCCGATCTGCCGGTAACCAACGCCGGCAAGAGCCGCCAGGAACTGGTGCTCGATCTCGCCCGCCGGGAAAACCTCACCATCCGCCAACTCTATCTGCGGATCGCCGGCGCCCGTGGACACTGGCAGGTCGTCGGTACGCCGTCTCAGATCGCGGACGTGATGGAAGAGCGCTTCGAAAACTACGGTGCGGATGGGTTCAACATCATGGCGCCGATGATGCCGGGCGGCCTTGCCGATTTCATTGAACTCGTCGTGCCGGAGCTGCGCCGCCGCGGCCTCTTCCGCACCGAGTACGAGGGTACGACACTTCGAGAAAATCTCGGCCTCAAGCGTCCAGTCAATCGCTTTGCCGTCAACAATGCGGCAGCCGCGGAATAGGACAAGATCAATGGCGCGTGACAAACTCTACCTGATCGAGCCTGGCTTTTCAGATCCGAAACATCCCGGCATCACCTTTGTCTGCCCTCATTGCAACGCGATCGAAGGGCTGCTTGCCAGTTTTCCGCAGCTTGCAGCAACGATCGATGTCGAGCGGGTACCCTTCCCTCGTCCGCGTCGCAAAGTCATCGAAGAGGTCGGTGAAGAGAACCAGTCCTTGCCGGTCTTCATTCTTGCCGAGGCAGCCCCGCCTGATGCGGGCGATTGGAACGGCAAGCGTTTTGTCAACACGATCGATCGCATTCTCGAGCTGCTTTCCGAGCGGCACGGCTTTCCGCGCCTGCACAAATGAGGAGTGACGAGCCATGACCGTAAAACCCGCTAGCTTCGAACGACCCACCCCCTCGCCTGAGCTTTTCGAGCCGGACAGAACGAACCCCCATATCGCCAAGGCGACGGAGCTGCGCGATATTTTCGCAAGGGATGCGATCGAGCGAGACCAAACCGGCGGCAGACCGGAAGAACAGATCCGGCTGTTGAAGGAAAGCGGACTGGTCAACCTGCTGATCCCTGAGGAATTCGGCGGCATCGGCGAGCGTTACTCGACGGCGATGCGGATCGTTCGCGAGTTCGCCAAGGCCGACGGATCGCTCGGACATCTGTTCGGATACCATTTCAGCCCCTTGCAAAATGCGATCAACTCCGGACCAGACGCTCACGCCCGCGACCTTCTCCGTCGTTCGGCGGCAGGACGCTGGTTCTGGGGCAATACCAGCAACAGCTTTTCGAAAAGCCTTTTCGGGCGGCGCGAAGCGGATGGGGTTGTCCTCAACGGGTTCAGGCCGTTCGCCTCGGGGTCGCATGTGGCCGATTATCTGCTGGTTGCCTGGGAGGACGAAGAGACCAACGCGCGCAGCATCGCTTATATCCCGCCCACACGCGCAGGTGTCACCATCGCCAACGACTGGGACGGCATCGGACAGAGGCAGACGGGAAGTGGCCGGGTCTTTTACAAGGACGTGAAAATCCACGCCGATGAGATCGTGCCCGAGCGGCCGCGCGATCCGATCGCGCTGCTTGCGCCGCTGCAGCAGCAAAGCGTGCTGTTGAACGTCTTCATCGGCAGCGCCCAGGGAGCGTTTATCGCCGCGCGGGACTACACTGTTTCCAGATCGCGCCCTTGGATTTTTTCCGGTGTCGAGCGTCATCAGGACGATCCCTGGATCAAACGCCAGTACGGCGAACTCTGGATCAAGGTCCAGGCGGCAACCGCGCTTGCCGACCGCGCCCTGACAGCGGTCGATGCGGTCTATGAAAAAGGACAGGATCTGACGGAGGCCGACCGGGGGACGGCCGCGATCGCCGTCGCCTCGGCGAATGTCCTTGCGGGTCGCGTCGCGCTCGAAGTGACCAGCGAGATCTTCGAGGTCATGGGAGCGCGCTCGGCCGTCCGCCCCTACGGCCTCGACCGCTTCTGGCGCAACGTCCGCATTCACACGCTGCACAATCCGGCAGAGTATAAGACCCGCAATGTCGGGACATGGTTTCTGACGGGCGAATATCCCGAGCCTGGGATCTTTCAATGAGCCGGCGCGATCTTCATCTCAACATCAACATCCTGCATTCCGGCTTCTCCCCCGCCGCCTGGCGGATGGAGGGCAGCGATCCGCGCGCTTCATTCGACGTCAACCACTACATCAATGTCGCCAGGATCGCCGAAAGCGGCACTTTCGACGCGGTCTTCCTCGCCGACCAGGCGGCGATCTCGGACCGGGTGGACTTCCGGCCATTGACGTCGCTGGAGCCGACCATCGTACTGGCCCTGGTCGCGGCCCATACGGAGCGGATCGGTCTGATCGCCACGGCGTCGACGACATACAACGAACCCTACAATCTCGCGCGGCGGTTCGCGACGCTCGATCATGCAAGCGGGGGGCGGGCCGGGTGGAACATCGTCACCAGCGCGGACCTGTCTCAAAGCCGCAATTTCGGACTGGAAAAACCGGTCGCCCACGGCAGCCGCTATGAGCGCGCCGGCGAATTCGCCGAAATCGTCAAGGCCCTCTGGGACAGCTGGGAAGAGGATGCTTTTGTCGGCGACGTCGCGACGGGGCGTTTTGTCGATCCGGCAAAGGTCCATGCCATCGCCCATCGCGGAAAGCACTTTTCCGTCCATGGGCCGCACAACATCCCGCGCCCCCCGCAGGGCCACCCGGTCCTTGTCCAGGCCGGCGGCTCCGATGACGGAAGGGAACTTGCCGCCGAACACGCCGAAGCCGTTTTTTCCGCCTCGCAATCCTTCGAGGAAGCCCTGGAGTACGCTGCCGACCTCAGGCGGCGCGCCAGCCGCTTCGGCCGGCCGGCGGACGGCATCCTGGTCCTGGCCGGCCTTGCAACGATCATCGCCAGCACCGAGGGAGAGGCGCGCCGCCGCCAGGAGGAGCTCCGCGAACTGATCCCACTGGAATACAGCCTGTCGCGCCTTGCAGGGGTGTTGCAGCTCGATCCGAGAGGCCTCGATCTCGATGCGCCGCTTCCGGAAGATATTCCGCTCCCGCCGGACGGCGGCCATACTTTCTTCCGGGCGACACTGGCGCTTGCGCGGCGCGAGCGTCTGACCGTGCGCGGCCTCATCCGGGCACTCAACGGCGGCACTGGCCATCGTACCATCGTCGGCACGCCGAAGGATGTCGCCGACGATATCGAGCGGTGGTTCAGCGCGGGGGCCGCTGACGGTTTCAATCTCATGCCGGATGTGCTGCCCCACGGCCTGGAGGTCTTTGTTGACGAGGTCGTGCCGATCCTGCGTCAACGCGGCCTTTTCCGGCGGCAATATACCGGCAGGACATTGCGCGAGCATCTTGGTCTCGCCCGTCCGGCCAACCCTTATGCCGCAGCGGCGGAATGACGAGATCAACAAGGAGAATGAGATGACCCCTTCCGTAGCGACCAAGACAGATGAGAGCGATCGCCTGAGGGAGCTTGGCGGAGAGCGCTATCGCAATGACCAACGCCTGGGCAGACGCTGGAATGAGACGGTCGATACCATCCTCAGTCATCGGAGTGTACGCCACTATCTGCCCACCCCGGTGCCATACGAAACGGTCGAACTTGCTATTGCCGCCGCCCAGTCGGCGCCGAGTTCATCCAATCTGCAGGCCTGGAGCGTGGTCGCCGTCGAGGATGCGGATCGCCGCAGCCGACTGAATGCCGTTGCCGGCAATCAGCGGCAGATCGCGCAGGCGCCGCTCCTGCTCATCTGGCTCGCCGATCTGGCCCGCCCGCGCGCAATCGCGACAGAGCGCGGCTCGACGGCAGAGGGTCTCGACTATGTCGAGAGCTTCCTTCTCGGCGTCATCGACGCAGCTCTTGCTGCGCAAAATGCCGTCGTCGCCTTTGAATCGCTCGGGCTCGGGACATGCTACATCGGTGCGATCCGCAACGATCCGGAGACCGTCTCCCGTGAACTCGGCCTGCCGGACGGCGTCTTCCCGGTGTTCGGCCTCACGGTCGGCTTTCCCGATCCGGCGGTGCCTGCAGGTGTAAAGCCGCGCCTGCCGCAGACCACGGTGCTGCATCGCGAGAGCTATGACGGCGAGCTGCCGCAGGAAGATCTTGCCGGTTATAATCGTGTGCTCCAAAGCTTCCAGAGCGAGCAGGCAATGCCTCTGGTAGACTGGACCGACCAGGTGAGCAGCCGCATCGCTACGGTCGAATCCCTCAAGGGACGTCATGTCCTCGTTGATGTCGCGCGCAGGCTGGGCTTCAAACTGAAGTGAAGACGGATCGGCCCCGGCTTGACGCAGGCTCTTATTCGGCCGCGATCATGCCGAGCGCCGGACGGATGCTGCCCATCGCGATCGCATCGATCGTCTGCGAGGCGCGCGCCTCAGTAAGCAGCCAATTACGAAACAGATCAACGCGCATAAGCCGAGATTTGTGCTGCGTTGTCGCAAAGAAATAGGAAAAGCTCACCGGCTGCGGCGCTCCAAAAGGACTGACGAGCCGGCCGGACCGGATTTCGGCTTCAGCAAGCCTTATCTTGCCAAGGCCAAGCCCCTGCCCCGCCATTGCCGCATCGAGCACGAGCGAGGATTGATTGAGGTGAAAGCCGCCCTGCGACAGCCGATACGAAAGCCCCTCTGCGCGCAACCAGCTGTGCCAATCGGGACAGGAGTGGTCGTGTTCGGCACCCTCCTCGTGCAACAACGGCACCCCCTCGATCGCTTCCGCCCCTTTCCAGAGATCGTGGCGATCGGCGAATTCGCGACTACAGACCGGCAACACCGCTTCGGACAAGAGATAGTCGACGGCGAGGCCGGAATAGGCTCCGCTGCCGTAGCGGATGACGCAATCGGCATCGCCCGCATCGAGATCCGTCAGCTGTGTCGAGGCATCGACGAGGATTTGCAGGCCGGGCGCTGCACGACGCAAAGCATCGAGCCGTGGAATCAGCCATTTGCTGGCGAAGGAAGGAGCGACGGACACACGGATCGGCTGTTCGTGGTCGCTCGTGACGAACTGCGTCATCGCCGACAGCACGGCATCGAAGGCGGCCGTGAGACCAGGGACCAATGCCAGGCCCGCTGGCGTCAGCTGCAGTTGGCCGCGCGCACGATGAAACAGCGACTGACCGAGATAATCTTCCAGCAGCCTGATCTGCTGACCGACGGCGGCTGAAGTGACGTGCAGCTCTTCTGCTGCGCGGATGAAATTCAGATGCCGCGCCGTCGCAACAAAGGCGCGCAACGACGTCAGCGGCGGAAGCCGCGCGAGCGTCGGCTGGATGACTGTCTTGCGAGATTGGACGGAGGTGTTCATGAGGCGATTGCACCACAAACAGGCCCGGCTAGACGAGCATCCGCTTTGCGCGAGGCCTGCAGGCGTGGACATTTTCTTCTCCCTAAGCCGCTCAGATGAGGAGCAAAAACTAAAACCCGCGAATTGTCTATATAAACACTAGACTATAGGCGCGTGCGTGCCGGCGGCTCGCGAGCGAACGCAAGCTTTTCTTTCGGTCACTGGCAGAAAAACATTCTTCGCGATTTGGCTTTTCCCGCCCGATGATGGTCGCGAAAAAGCATTGCCCGAAAGGGTTCGTTCCGGATCAAGGGGTATGAATGGACATTCGCCGACGTCAGCTTAACCAGATTCTCGCTTTGAGCGCGGTCGGTGCCATCCTGCCCTTCAGGGATTTTGCGCAAGCCGCACAACCCGTCGCGGGCGGAACGCTCAACCTTCTCGTCCAGCCCGAGCCACCAACGCTGGTCACGCTTGCCCATACGGCAGGCCCGACAACCCGTGTCAGCGGCAAGGTCACCGAAGGCCTGCTCGCCTATGGCCTCGATTTCAAGCCGATCCCACAGCTCGCCACTGAATGGCATGTCAGCGACGACGGGTTGGAATACAGCTTCAAGCTGCGAGAGGGCGTCAAGTGGCATGACGGGAGAGATTTTACGTCCGAGGACGTGGCTTTTTCGATCCTGGCGCTCAAGGAGGTCCATCCGCGCGGTCGTGCCACCTTTTCCAGTGTGAAGGAGGTTGTGACCCCCGATCCGTATACGGCGATCATCCGGCTTTCGAAGCCCGCGCCATACCTGATCGGCGCATTGCAGGCGAGCGAGTCGCCGATCGTGCCCAAACATGTCTATGACGGCACGAAAGACTTCGCCGCCCATTCGAACGGCCGCGCGCCGATCGGAACCGGGCCGTTCATCTTCCGGGAATGGGCCGTCGGCAGTCACATCATTCTCGATCGCAATCCTGATTACTGGGACAAAGGGAAGCCCTATCTCGATCGTATCGTCATCAAGTTCATTCCCGATGCGAGCGCCAGGCTCGCGGCACTGGAGACCGGCGAGGTCGACATCGCACCCGACACGCCCGTCTCGCTCAGCGAAATCGATCGTTTGAAGGCGTCGGCGACGCTTGCCGTGGACGACCGCGGCAACGACTATTCACCGACCGTCTACCGCATCGAGTTCAATCTCGCCAACGACTACTTCAAACATGACAAGGTCCGCCAGGCGGTAGCCCACGCGATCGACCGGCAGAAGATTGCGGATATCGCCTTCTACGGCTACGCCGTTCCGGCCCCAAGCCCGATCAGCCCTTTCCTCAAGGCCTTCTACAATCCCGACGTGCCGGTCTATGCTTATGATCCCGCCAAAGCGGAAGAACTTCTTGACGAGGCCGGCTTTCCGCGAGGGGCCGACGGCATCCGTTTCGAGGTGCCGCACGACGTCATGCCCTATGGCGATACCTACACGCGGATCGGCAACTATCTGCGCGACGCGCTGTCGAAAATCGGCGTCAAGGTCAGCCTGCGCGGTCAAGACGTGCCGACATGGCTGAAACGCGTCTATACCGATCGCGATTTCGCCTTCGTCACCAATGGTATGGGCAACACCTTCGATCCGACGATCGGCGTCCAGCGCCTCTATTGGTCGAAGAACTTCAAGAAGGGCGTGCCCTTCTCCAACGGCTCCGGCTACAGCAATCCGGAAATCGATGCGATCTTCGAACAGGCGGCGGTCGAGAATGATCACGCCAAACGCGTCGAACTCTTCAACCGCATGCAGGTGATCATCGCCCGTGACCTGCCCGACATCACGCTGGTCTCCTTCCGGCAGCTGACGATCTTCAACAGGAAGGTGCAGGACCATACGGTCGTCGCAGACGGCCTCTCCGGCAGCCTTTCCTCCACCTACATCCTCAAGAACGCCTGACGCTGACAAGGAATGGTCCGATGAGCATCAATCGACGCCGGTTCAACCAATTGCTGCTGTTGTCGACGGCCGGCACGCTTCTGCCGTCCTTCGCCGCCAGAGCAAATGACCAGTCGCCACGGAGTGGCGGAACACTCAATTTCATCGTCGAGCCGGAGCCGCCGACAATCCTTGCGCTGGCGCATACGGCAGGCGGCACCCAAAAGATCAGTCCCAAGATCACCGAGGGACTTCTGACCTATGATTTCGATCTGACGCCTAAGCCGCAGCTTGCGACCGAATGGTCGATCGCCGATGACGGGCTCAGCTACACCTTCAAGCTTCGTCCGAATGTCAAATGGCACGATGGCAAGCCTTTTACCGCAGACGACGTCGCCTATTCCATCGAGCTCCTGAAACAGGTCCACCCACGAGGCCGGGGAACTTTTGCCAATGTCACGAAAGTCGAGACGCCGGATCCTCTGACGGCGATCATCCGCCTTTCCAAACCGGCACCCTATCTGTTGCGCGCGCTTTATGCAGCAGAATCGCCGATCGTGCCGAAGCATGTCTACGACAATGTCGCGATCGCCGACGTGCCGGTCAATCCGAACGGCAGCGCACCGATCGGAACCGGCCCCTTCGTCTTCAAGGAGTGGGTGCGTGGTTCGCATATCATTCTGGAGCGCAATCCCGATTACTGGGATGCCGGCAAGCCCTATCTCGATCAGATCGCCATCCGTTTCGTGCCGGACGGCGCGGCGCGCGCGGCCGGATTCGAAACCGGTGAGTTCGACCTTGGCGGCGACAATCCAATACCGCTCAGCGATCTCGAGCGGATCAAGGCGTTGCCGAACATCGGCGTCGATTCCCGCGGATACGAAACCAAGGGTGACCTGACCCAGCTGATCTTCAATCTCGACAACGAGTATCTGAAGGACGTCAAAGTCAGACGCGCGATTGCCCACGCCATCGATCTCGACGTCATCTTGAACACCGTCTGGTATGGCTACGGCCATATTTCTCCGACACCGATCAGCGTCTTCCTGCCGCGCTACTACGATCCCTCGATCAAGCCCTATGCCTTCGACCTCAAGGCTGCCGAACAACTGCTCGATGAGGCCGGCTACAAGCGCGGCGCAGACGGCATCCGCTTCAAGCTGCGGCTGACTCACAATTCCTACAATGAGGGTTTCAAGCGCGTCATTGAATATCTGAAGCAGAACCTGGCACGCATCGGCATTGCCGGAACGATCGATTCCTATGATTTCTCGACCTATATCCAGAAGGTCTACAAGGAGCGCGTCTTCGACGTGACGGCCGAGTACCTCGGCAACCAGTTCGATCCGACGCTCGGCGTGCAGCGCGTCTACTGGTCGAAGAATTTCAAACTCGGCCTGCCCTTCTCCAATGCCAGCCACTATGCCAATCCCGAGGTCGATCGCCTTCTGGAAACGGCGTCGGTCGAAATCGACGAGGACAAGCGCAAGCAGGAATTCAACGCGTTCCAGAAGATCATCGCTGACGAAGTTCCGGTCGTGAACCTCATCGCGCTCGAGAACGTCACTGTCTTTAACAAACGCGTGAAGAACCACACGATCGGCGCCGAAGGTGTCCAGGCGAATTTCGCCGAGGTCTATATCAAGGACGGGCAAGGCTGAGTGGGCAATGGCGGCCGGCTTGCAAGGATAAGGGGCGCATCGGCGATGCGCCCCTTCCTTTGTCAGGTTTTCTCCTTGTCCGACGGCGCCGTCAGGATGCGGCTCGGGCAGGCGTGAATTTCAGCAGGATACGATCCGCAAGCGCGATCGCTTGCGCTCGCTGTTCCGTGATCGAGCTCGACTCCCAGGCAACGCCGCGCAGCGGATGGCCAATGGCGCTGAGATTGCGGTGGATCTGTCCCTCCTCATCGATGAGATCCCCCTCGGGCGTGGCGTCGATGCCAAAGCCGGTGGTATGGGGGCGCACTTCGCCGCTCGCAAGCAGCTGGCGTATGAAGGGATCGGAGATGCGCCGCCAGTCGTGCAACTGGTGACCGCGGCAATCGATGACGCCATCGAACACGTGTCTTTCGATGCCGGTCCGCGTTTTCAGTTTAGCGGCGATGCCCTTCTTGTCGACGGCCAGATCGATGAGCCGCGCCACGCCGTGAGACAGGCGACCTTGCGAAAGAACCCTCTCGACGATCAGGTTGCTCTCCGGAGCGGAGCGATGCGCCGTCACATCCCAGAAGGCTCGGAGGTGCCGGGCAAAGCGCAGCCTTTCCAAGTCCTCCGCCTTTTGCCAGAGAGACAGGATGTGCGGGCGGATGGCAAGCGGCAGGCCTTGCCAGTCACCGCCGCTCGCCGCGATCGCACGTCGTTCGGTCTTAACAAGCGAAAGCAGAGACCGGGCGGTCGAGGGCAGCGGTTTGTCGGCAAGGAAGTCTCGTGCGGCCGCGACGTCCCGCCTGCCTTCGACGAACAGGCCGCGCCGCGATATCACTCTGTAGTGGCCATGGAACCCTCTTGCCTCCATGCTCGCAACGGCGTCGACCATCGAAAGGCTCGCGCCGATGAGCAGGATTTCTTCACAGTCCTTCAGCCTGTCGAGTGCTGCCGCATCCCAGGGATTGACGGCAAAGCGCGGATGGCCGGCAACCTCATGCGTCGGTGGATCCGGCGCAAAAACGCCGAGCGCCAGCACCGCCTCGTCCGCTTCCACGACAAGGCCGTCGCTCGTCGAAACCTGGATCCGATGCGGGGTGGACGACAAAGTTGACGCCGAGGCGCGAATATGGCGCAGGCTCGATCCGAACCGGGCCTCGCCGACGGCACGCTTCAGCTCGTCGCGCACATAGGTTCCGTAAAGGTAACGCGGCGGACTGCTCGAGCCGATATTCTCCGGCGGCTGCCAGCCATTGGCGGCGGGCTTTTCTGAAAGCCATCGGGACAGATGCCCGGGATCATCGACGTAGAGCGAGAAATTGTCGGCCGGTCCGTTTACCAGATGAGCGGGCTCGGTCGTGCTGTAGGCGACACCGCGACCGAGCTCTTCCCGCCGTTCGATGATGGTGATGGCGAGCGGCACTGCCGTTCGATCGAGGAGGTTGAGCGCCGTCAACGCCCCCGCAAAGCCGCCGCCGACGATAATAATGGAATGGTGAGGACGATGGTCTATGCGCATGAAAACTCCTTCCCGCCGGCGGCAGGGGATCAGATTGGAATATGAAAGCTGCGGATGGCGATCGTTGCCTGGCCAATTACTCCGCCGCGACAGCACGCGCCTGGCGTGCCGCGATGCCCGCTTTGACCGGCGGCGCGACATCGCGCCCGTAGGCGACGGTATCCTCGGTCGGATAAAACCCGCGCATCAGGAAGTTGGAAACGCCGGCGTCGTAATAGTCGAGGATCGCCTCGGCGACCTGGTCTGGCGTGCCGACGAGGGCCGTTGAATTGCCGCCCGCTCCGCTTGCCGCGGCAACCTCCGTCCAGAGCCGCTTGTCGAGAACCTTGCCGCGCGTTGCGGCTTCGCGAAGCCGCAACGAACCCACATTGGACGGCAGTTTTTCGCCATTGCCGCCCGGCCGCGCGACCGATTTGACCCGCTCGAGAATGGCGTCAGCCCTTTCCCATGCCTTATCCTCGGTCTCGGCAACGACAATGCGGAAGGCGAGCGTGAAGCGGATGTCATCGGCCCGGCCGAACGGCGCTGCCGCTTCCCGCACCTTGCCGATCGTCTCACGCACGCCGTCCAGCGGCTCGCCCCAGAGCGCATAGATATCGGCGTGCTTTCCCGCCACCTTGAAGGCTGCCTCCGACGAGCCGCCGAAAGAGATCGGGATGCGCGTGCCGTGGACCGGCTTGACCTGCGAAAACGCGCCTTTGAATTTGTAGAACTCACCCTCGTGGTCGAAAGGCGCCTCGTTTTCCCAGACCTTCTTGAGCACGGTCAGATATTCGTCGGTGCGCTCGTAGCGTCGGTCGTGATCGAGAAAATCGCCGTCGCGTTGCTGGTCGGCGTCGGAGCCGCCGGTAATGATATGGACCCAGAGACGGCCGTCGGAAAACTGATCGAGCGTCGCAAGCTGACGGGCAGCCAGTGTCGGCGCCATGAAGCCGGTGCGGTGAGCCAGAAGCGCCCCGATGCGGCTGGTGTGGGAAAAGACATGCGCCGCGATCTGGTTGTTGTCAGGCCAGGTCGAGAATGCACCGATCAGCAACCGGTCTATGCCGGCTCCTTCGGCCGCCCGGGCATGTCTCAGGATATAGTCCTTGTCAATAACGGACCCCTGCGGTGGCACGATATCCGAACCTTCGCGGTTCGAGACATGCCCGATGAATTCCGAAGTCATGAAACAGCCTTTCCCACGAGACGACGGGGCTAGAAGACCCTGCCTTCCTCCAAATGTGTCGTCGTTCCGTTGATGTAATAATCGCCGACCACGCGCGCCTTGTGCAGCAGCGGATTGTGGTTCAGAACCGTGCGGATATTGCGCCAGTGCCGGTCGAGATTGAGATGACGGGACGTGGCCGAACCGCCGCCAAGTTCGAAGACGTTGGTGGCCGCCGCAAGGGCGATCTGCGAGGCGACGATTTGCGTGCGTGCCGTCGTCAAAGCACTTTCGATCAGCGCCGCCTCCAGCCTGTCCGGATCTCCAGCACCGAAGGCCTCGACTGAGCGGTCGAGCGCACGGGCGCTCTCGCGGATCAGCGTGTCGACAGCAAACGAGCCGGCGGCGATCTCGCCCAATATCTTCTGAACGAACGGATCGGCATTGGCGGTTTCGGCCGCACTATGGGCGGCGGAACGCGCCTGCCGCCGCACGTAGTCGGTACCTTCGGCCACGGCGCCTCGGACGGCGCCGGCCATGCAAGCGGCGAGATGGAGCTGGCGCAGCGTCGAGGTGTGGCGCCCGACCAGCGTATTGAGGCCGCGCGTGGAGATTTCGTGCGGCAGCACTTCGACATCCTCGAGCAACACGCCGCCGCTTGCCGTCAGCCGCTGGCCCATCCCATCCCAGTCGTCGAGGATGGTGATGCCCCTCCGGTCGACCGGCAGGAGAAGGCTGACCAGCTGATCCTCGTCATTCCTGGCGCTGAAGGAGGCAAAGTCGGAAAAGGCGGTTCCCGTCGCGTACCACTTGCGGCCGTTGAGCCGGAAGCTTTCGCCTGACTTCGTCAGTCGTGTCGTTACTTCGCCCGGCCGTTTGGTGCCCTGCTCGGTGTGCGCACCGCCAAAGAGCTTGCCGGCAAGCACACGTCCGAGCTGGGTGCGGTCGATGGCCGAATTCGGGTTGAGAAGCAGGCTTTCGGTGAAATTGAAGTGGCTGCGCAGTGCGTGGGCGACATTCGAGTCGGCCGCGCCAAGCGTCATGATCGTCTCAATGTAGTCGACGACGGAGCCCCCCGGTCCGCCGAGCGCGACTGGAATGCGCAGCGCCCCGAGCCCTGCCTCCTTGAACCGACGAAAGGCCTCGAACGGCAGCTCGCGCTCGAGATCGCGCTTTGCCGCTTCTCTGGCAATTTCGGCCGCAAGCTCCGGCACCTTGGCGAGCAGTGCGGCAAGGTCGGTTGCAACAGATGCGGACCCGGCGACTGGCGACAGGGCAGAAGGGGCGGTGTTCGGCATGCGGTGGAAACCTTCTCAGCACCAATTGGAAAGGACCGGCTGGATCCGCGATCTGCGGGTCCAGCCGGGGTTGTCAGGCGACGGCGCGTGTCAATGGCACCACATTGTCGGCGCCCGATGCCGGGCTGCGCGGCACGCGGCCTTCGACCGGGTGGCTCGGATCGTTGAAACCGGGCGTCGAGGGGTGGCCGGTCGCGACCAGCCGATCGACCAGGGCTTCGTCCTCGGCATCGAGCTTGACGCCGAGGGCCTTGACGTAGCTGTCCCAGTGTTCTTCGGTGCGCGGACCGGTGATGGCTGCTGAGATCAGCCTGTTGTTCAGCACCCAAGCCAATGCGAATTCGGTCGGGTTGATGCCCCTGCGGGTCGCGTGTGCTGCGATCTCTTTGGCGATGGCAATCGATTCCGGTCGCCATTCGGTCTCGAGAATACGCTTGTCGCCGCGGCCGGCACGGGTATCGGCGGCCGGTTCTTTGCCAGGCTCGTATTTGCCGGTCAGCACCCCGCGGGCGAGCGGTGAATAGGAGACCACGCCAAGACCGTAATAATGCGCTGCGGGAAGCTGCTCGGCCTCGGCCGTGCGGTTGACGATATTGTAGAGCGGCTGGCTTGCCACCGGACGATCGATGCCGAGCTGATCGGCAAGATGCGAGATCTCGGCGATGCGCCAGCCGCGAAAGTTGGAAACGCCGAAATAACGCAGCTTGCCGGCGCGAATGAGGTCGGCGATGGCACGCAGCGGCTCTTCCAGTGGTGCGTCGAAGACGGCGCGGTGGAAATAGAGAATGTCGATATAGTCGGTGTTGAGGCGGCGCAGCGAATTCTCGACCGTCTCGATTACCCACTTGCGCGAATGGCCGCCAAGGTTTGGCCCCTTGGTGTGGGAATTGACGAACTTTGTCGCCAGTACCCAGTGATCGCGATGCGCCTTGATGCCGCGCCCGACCACCTCTTCCGACTTGCCGTCGTGATAGACGTCGGCGGTATCGATGAAGTTGATCCCCTGTTCGCGCGCCTTGTCGATGATGCGGAAGGCGATGTCATCCGGTGTCGGCCCACCAAACATCATCGTTCCCAAGCTGAGCGGCGAGACTTTCAGCGCGCTGCGTCCGAGGTAGCGATAATCGACCATTTCATTCTCCATTCATTGAGCGTGGTGACAGGCAACGGCGTGGCCGTCGGCGAGTTGGCGAAACGTTGGGTCCTCGGTCCGGCAGATGTCGGTGGCAAGCGGACAACGGGTGTGGAAACGACAGCCGGCCGGCGGATTGTGCGGGCTCGGCAGATCGCCGGTGATGGGAGCCGCCTGCTTGCGGCGGCTCGGGTCGGGAACGGCGGCAAGCAGCGCCTGCGTATAGGGGTGCTTTGCACCGCGCCAGAGATCGCTCGTCGACGCACTTTCAACGATGCGGCCGAGATACATGACGAGGACGCGATCGGCGAAGTAGCGAACGACCGACAGGTCGTGGGAAATGAAGAGGTAGGAAAGCGAGAGTTCGGTCTTCATCTCGACGAGCAGATTGAGGATCTGCGCCTGGATGGAGAGATCGAGCGCCGAAACCGGCTCGTCACAGATCACCAGCTGCGGCTGCAGGATCAGCGCGCGGGCGATGCCGATGCGCTGGCGCTGGCCGCCGGAGAATTCATGCGGGAAGCGATCAAGCGCATCAGCGGGCAGGCCGACATGCTCTGCCATCTGGGCGGCGATTGCTTCGCGCCGCTTGCGGCCGCTGACGCCATGGACAGCGAGCGGCGCCGTCAGGATCGTGCGGATCGTCTGGCGCGGATTGAGCGAGGCGAAGGGATCCTGGAAGATCATTTGAACGCTGCGGCGAATTAACTGCAATTCCTTCGCCGACATCGCCGTGACGTCACGTCCTTGAAAACGGACGCGGCCGGACGAAGGCGTGACGAGGCGCATCAAGGACTTGCCGAGCGTCGACTTGCCGCAGCCGGATTCACCGACCAATGCCACCGTTTCGCCCTCGGCAATCTCAAGCGATACGCCGTCGACGGCTCTCACCGTACCGGCGGCCCCGGGATAATGGGTCGAGAGACTATCGACCGACAGGAGCGACATGGGCTACCTCCGAAAGGACCGGAACATAGGGGCAGGCGACCTGCCGCTCGGCGGAAACCGACAGCAGTTCCGGTACCGCCAAACCACAGGCCGGCCGGGCGACGGGACAGCGCGGGCGGAAGGAACAGCCTTTTTCGCCTGATGCCGAGACGATCGAACCCGGGATTTCGGAAAGCGGACCATCGCTGTAGTGATAGTCGGCCTTCAGTCGCGGAGAGGCGGCAAGCAGCCCGCGGGTGTAAGGATGGTACGGCGCGTCGAACACGGGGCCTGGAAAGCCTTCCTCGATTTTACGTCCGGCATACATGACGACGACACGATCGGCCCATTGCGCCACGATGCCGAGGTCGTGGGTGATGAGGATGACGGCCATGTTCAGTTTGACGCGGAGATTGTCGAGCAGCTGCAGCACTTGCGCCTGGATCGTGACGTCGAGCGCGGTCGTTGCTTCATCGGCAATCAGGAGCTTCGGATTGCAGGCAACGGCAATCGCAATCATCACCCGCTGGCGCATGCCGCCGGAGAGCTGGTGAGGATAGTCATCGATGCGCCTGGCAGGTTCCGGGATACTGACAAGCTCCAGAAGTTCGATCGCCCTGGCGCGGGCATGCCGGCGGCTGAGATCCTCATGGATGCGCAGCACCTCGACGATCTGATCGCCGATTGTCAGCACCGGATTGAGCGATGTCATCGGTTCCTGAAAGATCATTGCGATGTCGCGACCACGAATGCGCCGCAGGTCCCGCTCGCGAAGCGACAGCAGGTCGTGGCCGTCGAAGGCGATTTGACCGCCAGCCCGCGCCTGCCTCGGCAAAAGCCCCATCAGCGCCAATGCCGTGAGGGACTTTCCCGATCCGGATTCGCCGACGATCGCCAGCATCTCGCCGGGATTGGCGGTGAAGCTTACGCCCTTGACGGGTTCGGCCGAGGGAAAGCGAACGGAAAGGTCGCGAACGTCAAGCAAGGCTGCCATCAGCGCTCCTCCGAAAAACGCGGGTTGAGCGCGTCATTGAGGCCGTCGCCGATCAGGTTGAGGGCAAGCACGGTGAAGACGATCGCCAGGCCTGGCAGGGCCGTGAGATACCAAGCGGTGCGGATCACGTCGCGGCCGGCGCCGATCATCGAACCCCAGGAGACGCGATTGGGATCGCCAAGTCCCATGAACGAGAGCGCCGACTCCATCAAGATTGCGCTGGCCACCATGACTGACGATGTGACGATCAGCGGCGGCAGGGCGTTGGGCAGGATTTCCCGAAAGATGATGCGCGCATGGCCAAAGCCGAGGCTGCGCGCGGCAAGCACGTAATCCTTCTCCCGGATCGCGCGGAATTCGGCCCGGGTCAGGCGTGCAACGGTCGGCCAGCTGACGAGGGCGATGGCCACCGTCACCGTTCCGGTGGTCGGCTGAGCGATGGCGACCAGCACGACGAGCAGGACGAAGCTCGGAATAGTCTGGAAGATCTCGACCAACTTGACGAGGATGTCGTCCACCAATCCGCCGAAATAGCCAGCGGCCGCACCGATCAATATCCCGGCCGAAAGCCCGAGCAGTGTCGCGGCGATGCCGACCGTCAGCGAGATGCGGGCCCCATGCAGGATTCCGGCAAGCACGTCACGGCCCATCGAATCCGTACCGAGTGGATAAGCTGCATCCTGGCCTGGCCAGAGAAACGGTCTCGCCACCATTTCCATCGGATCGCCGGGATAGATCAGCGAAGCGAGAAGTGCCGACACGGCAACGACGAGCAGGAAAGCAACGCCGAACAATGCATTCGGATTGGACAGAAAAACCTTGAACTCGCGGCGCAAGCCACGCCAGGCCGTGCCGTGAACGGCGGAAGCGCGCACATCCGGTGCGTGGACGTGAGTCCAGCGCGGTTGGGCTGCCGGTTGGGTTGCGGGGCGTGCGGCCTCTGCCCTTGCCGGCGGCGCGAGATCGATCGTCTCTGCCGCATAGGTTCCAAGTTTATGGCTGTTCATCGACTTGCTCCAATTCGCGGATCGATCCAGGCCTGCAGAAGATCGACAGCCGCATTGGCGACGATCACCATGAAGGACGAAAGCAGCAGGATACCGAGGAGAACGCTGAAGTCGCGCGCCATGACGGCCTCGAAGGCAAGTCGGCCGAGACCCGGCCAGCTATAGACCGTTTCGACGACGACGGCGCCGCCGAGCATGCCGCCGAAGTGCATGCCGGCCATCGTGGTGATCGGGATCAGCGCGTTTCGCAGAATATGGCGTGTGGTCAGGAAAAATGGCGAGACGCCCTTGGCGCGGGCCGTGCGAACGAAATCCTGCGACTTCACTTCCAGCATGGCAGCGCGTGTCAGGCGTGCATAGATGGCCAGATAGAAGAGGGCCAGCGATGTTGCCGGCAGTACCATGTAGCGGGCACGGTCGAGGAGCGCAGGCAGTCCGGTCAGCCGTGAGCCGATGGTGCTATCCCCGCCGCTCGGCAGCCAGCCGAGCTTGACCGAGAACAGCAGGATCAGCATCAGCCCTATCCAGAAGCCTGGGATGGAATAGAAAAGCAGCGAGACGATCGAGATTGCGCGATCGGCAACCCGGCCGGAGAATGTCGCCATCAGCGACCCAAGCAGGAGGCCGACAATGATGGCGATCGCGAGCGCCGCCAGCATCAGCATCAGCGTGCCCGGCAAACGCTGACCGATGAGATCGGCGACCGGCATTCCATAGCGCGGCGAAAAGCCGAGGCTGAAATGCGCGAGATTGTTGAGGTAGTTGGCCAGTTGAACGAGAATCGGATTGTCGAGCCCGAAACGTTCACGCAGTGCGGCCATGGTCTCGACCGTCGCAGATCCCGACTCCGCCGCCATGACATCTGCGGCATCGCCAGGCGCGAGCTTCAGCAGAAAGAAATTCAGGACGACAATGCCCAGCATCGTCGGAACGGCCTGGAGGATCGTCTTTCTGATGGTGCGGCCGAGCCGCCCGTAAGTTGGCATTGTTTTTCCTCGCCGCTTGAGAAGATTTCGGCTTTGCGATGCAATAGTAGTTGACTAAATCGGTGGGTTTTGTCAAATCCGTATTGGTAAATATTTCCAACTTGCCTGCAATTAACGGCGCATCTTGGAATTATTTACTGTCTATAAGTCTCTTTTCGGAATCAAAGATCAAGGATGCTTTCCGGCCGGGTAAAAAACTCTACGAGAGGGCCTGTCGTTGGAAAGTCGAAACAGCAAGGGCCGCCCGGCATCACGCGGCCCGCAGACGAGGGTTGAACCTATGGCAGTATTTCCGGCATCCACGCGCCGCAGCTTTCTCCTGGCTTCCGTCGCACTCGGCGTGACCGCGACAGCCCGCATCCCAGCCCTCGCAGCACCTGCGCGCGGCGGCACGGCAACACTGCTGCTTTCGGCAGAACCGCCGGTGCTGACGACCATCGCCAACACGGCCTTCAATTCGGTCTATGTTTCGCCGAAAGTCATCGAAGGACTGCTGACCTATGACTTCGATCTCAATCCGAAGCCGCTTCTGGCCAAGGAATGGTCGGTCAGCCAGGACGGGCTGGCCTATACCTTCAAGCTGCGCGACGGCGTGAAGTGGCACGACGGCCAGCCGTTCACATCGGCCGATGTCGCCTTCTCCATCAAGACGCTGAAGGAAGTTCACCCGCGCGGCCGCAACACTTTCCTCAATCTGGTGGACGTCCAGACCCCCGATCCGCTGACGGCAGTGTTGACGCTATCCAAGCCGGCGCCCTATTTGATCACGGCGCTTGCGGCGTCCGAAACGCCTATCGTGCCGCGTCACATCTACGAGGGCACCAAGGTGGCCGAAAACCCGGCAAATCTTGCGCCGATCGGCACCGGGGCCTTCAAGTTCAAGGAATGGATCCGCGGCAGCCATATCGTCTACGAGCGTAATTCCGACTATTGGGATCAGCCGCGCCCCTATCTCGATCAGCTTATCGTCCGTTTCATTCCCGATGCAGCAGCACGCTCGATCGCGATTGAGACCGGTGAGATCGATCTTGCGCCCTCCACACCCGTGCCGCTCAGCGACCTGGAACGCTTCAAGTCCCTCCCCGATATCGCTTTCGAGCCGCGCGGTTATCAGTATGCCAATGGTATCAGCCGCATCGAATTCAATCTCGAGCGTCCGTTCTTCAAGGATATCCGCGTGCGGCAGGCCTTTGCCCACGTCATCGATCGGAAAGTCATCCTCAACACCATCAACTACGGCTATGGCAGCGCCATTCCCGGCCCGATCAGTCCCAACCTGACGAAATGGTACGATCCGGATCTGAAAACCTATCCGATCGATCTAGCGGCAGCCGAAAAGCTGCTTGATGAGGCGGGTTACCCGCGCGGCAGCGACGGCATTCGCGCGCGCATCAATCTCGATTATGTGCCGAGCGGAGAAAGCTACCCCCGTGGCTCCGAATATATCCGCCAGGCGCTCGCCAAGGTCGGTATCGACGCGACGGTGCGCAGCCAGGATTTCGCCACCTATACCAAGCGTATCTATACCGATCGCGACTTCGACTTCGCTTTCGAGGGAATGAGCAACCTCTTCGATCCGACCGTCGGCGTACAGCGCCTCTATTGGAGCAAGAACTTCAAGCCCGGCGTTCCCTTCTCGAACGGTTCGGCCTACAGCAATCCCAAGGTCGACGCGCTGCTGGAAGCCGCGGCAATCGAGGTCGATCCGAACAAGCGCGTCGAACAGTGGCGCGAGATCCAGCGGATCCTCGTCGAAGACCTGCCTGCGATCGATATCGTCAGCCAGCCGGAGTTGACCATCTACAACAAGCGCATCGCCGATCACACGGTCGGCGGCGAAGGGGTCTCCAGCAGCCTCGCCTACGCCTATGTGGCAGCATCCTGAGCGACGAGCCAACGATCAAGCGGAGGACAACCATGTCCGTTCAACATCTTCCCGGCTCCATCGTCGGTCTGCCGAAATTCGCCGCCCCGACCGATTTTCCTGAGAGCCCGCTGTCGCAGGCTCTCAAACAGCCGGTTCTTCTCGGTCTCTTCCTGCCGATCCAGGCGGGCGGCTGGACGCAGTCGACGCTCGAACGCTCGACGGACTGGCGGTTCGACTACAACAAGGCCCTTACTCTCAGAGCAGAGGAACTGGGCTTCGATCTTGTCTTTGCCCTGTCGCAATGGCTGCCGAAGGGCGGCTATGGCGGCGTCTTCGACGGCCAGGCGCTCGACAGCTTCGTCTCCACGGCGGCACTTGCGGGCCTGACCAAGAAGATCATGCTGATCTCGACCATGCACGTTCTTTACGGCCCCTGGCATCCCCTGCATCTGGCAAAGTTCGGCGCGACGCTCGACCACATCACCGGCGGGCGCTGGGGTATCAACGTCGTCACCGGCCATCGCGCGGTCGAACACGAGATGTTCGGCTGGCCGCGCATCGAACACGACAAGCGCTACGAACTTGCGGCCGAATTCCTCGAAGTCGTCCAGCGTCTCTGGAGCGACACCGAGAACTTCTCCTTCGAAGGCGAAAGCAGCTGGAAACTTGGCGGCGGCTTCGTGACGCCGAAACCGAATTTCGGCCGTCCGATCCTCGTCAACGCCACCGGTTCGGATGCCGGCATTGCCTTTGCCGGGCGCTACTCCGACATCGTCTTCATCACCAGTCCGACGGGTGCCGACATCGACAGCGCGCTGCAGTCGCTGCCGGCACACACCAAAAGGGTCAAGGACGCTGCGACCGATGTCGGGCGCACCGTGCGCACGCTGCTCAATCCGATGGTCATCTGCCGTCCGACCGAGAAGGAGGCATGGGCCTTCGCTGACCGCATCGTCGCGCATGCCGACCAGCGCTCGCCACAGGGTTTCCAGTCATTGAATTCCGACGCGCAAGCGTGGAAGGGCCGCGATCCGCAGGACGCCTATCGTTTTGTCGGCGGCAATATCAGGGTGATTGGATCGCCCGAGAGCGTCGTCGACCAATTCGTCAAGCTGAAGGCAGCCGGCGTCGACGGTTTGCAACTCAGCTTCTTCGATTTCCGCGACGATCTCGAATTCTTCGGCAGCGAGGTGCTGCCGCTGATGAAACAGGCGGGGCTGCGCCACTGAAAGGGACGATCATGACGAGCAATGCCATTTCGGAAATCTGGTATACCCGCTGCCCGGTGCCGACGCCCGTCGGGCTTGCCGCACAGCTCGGCTATCTCGAGGAGAACTTCCGCAAGGAAGGCGTGACGCTGAGATCGATCATCGACTCGCCCGATCGCAGCATCCGCCAGAGCCATTTCAACCACACGCTCGACTGGTCATTCCGCCATGGCGGCAACGTGCCCCCGATCCGCGCCCGATCGGAAGGCCGCAAAACCCGACTGGTGGGCATTACCTGGACGGATGAGTTCCAGGCGATCATCACGCTGCCGCAGACCGGCATCAAGAGCACTAGGGATCTCAAAGGCCGCCGCTTCGGCATCGCCCGCCGCCCGGAGGGCATTGTCGACTTCATGCGGGCGACCGCGCTGAAGGGCCTCATCTCCGCTCTTTCGCTTGAAGGGCTGGAGCTTGCAGACGTCGAGGTCGTCGACATCGCGCTTGCCGATTCCGTCCTTGCGAGCCAGGAGGGCCCTTCTCTCTTCGGGTTGAAGCGCCGGCAGGCATATGGCGAGGAAATCGCTTCGCTCATTCGCGGCGAGGTGGATGCGATCTACGTCAAGGGAACGGCGGGCATTAACGTTGCCAATCTGGTCGGCGCCGTTCAGGTCGCCGAATTCGGCTTCCATCCCGATCCGAAGATCCGCATCAATTCCGGCTCACCTCGTGTGCTGACCGTGGACGAGCTGCTTGCCGAAGAACGTCCCGATCTGGTTCACCGGCTGCTGGAATCGATCTTCAAGGCCAGCGCCTGGGCTGAAGCGCATCCGGAAGAGACACGTCGTTTCGTCGCCCGCGAAGCCGGCGCGACCGAAGAACAGGTGCTCGCCGCCAATGGTGCGGAGGTTCACCGCCACCTCGGCCTCGGTCTGCAGCCCGAACTGGTCGAGGCCGTCAGCCACTACAAGGATTTCCTGCGCGATTTCGGCTTCCTCGCTGCCGACTTCGATGTTGCCGAGTGGGTCGATCGCCGTCATCTCGAAGCTTTCGCCAAGCGCGCCGTAGCCTGAGAAGAAAGGCGTGTAAGACCATGTTGCAGGAAGCAATCGATCCCGTCGGCAAGGCGCGGCGGCTGGCCATCGACTTTGCCGAGCGCGCGGCCCATTTCGATGCGACGGGGGAGTTTCCCTTCGAAAACTTCACCCATCTCTACGAGGCCGGTCTGCTCGGCCTCGTGACGGCCAGAGAACATGGTGGCCATGGCGGCGGTCTGGTCGAAGCACAGGCCGTCATCAGCGAGATCGCTCGTGGCGAACCCTCGACCGCACTGGTGCTCGCCATGCACTACAACAGTCACTACAGCCTGCGCCGCTTCGGAAACTGGCCGAACCATCTGGCACAGCGGGTCTTGTCGGCAAATCGTCTCGGGCCTGCCCTCATCAACGCCGCTCAGGCCGAACCTCGCATCGGCTCGCCCGCCCATGGAGCGCTTCCCGAAACGGTCGCCAGGCGCGACGGCGACACTTGGCGGATCACCGGTCGCAAGACTTACGTCACGGGTATTCCGATCTTGAGATGGGTATCGCTGCTGGCGCTCACCGATGAGCCGGAGCCACGTCTGGCGTCCTTCCTCGTCCCGACCGACAGTCCCGGCCTGCAGATAGAAAAAACCTGGAACGCGGCCGGCATGCATGCGACGGCCAGCGACGACATCATTCTTGACGATGTCGTCATCCCATTTTCAGATGTGATCGAGGCGCAGCCCGCATCGGAACCGATACGGCGTGAAGAGCATGCGACGGCCTTCTTCTTTTCGCTGATCGGCGCCGTCTATCACGGCGTTGCCTTGTCCGCGCGCGACCGGGTGTTGTCCTTTGCCGCCCGCCATACGCCGGCAAGCCTCGGCGCGCCGATTGCGACGGTGCCCCGCATCCAGGACGGACTGGGCGAGATCGAAGTCCGGCTCGCGACCAGCGCCAGACTGCTCAGATCGCTCGGCGAAGATGTCGATGCCGGCAGGGCCGTCGGCATGGATGGCATGAACGTTCGCCATGTCGTCATCGACAATAGCGTCGCCGTAACGAGCCTGGCCCTCGACCTGGCCGGCAATCCCGGTCTGAACCGCGACTTCCAGCTCGAACGCCAGCATCGCGATGCCATGACCGCCCGCTCGCATGCGCCACAGAACCATATGATCAGAACGATCGCCGCAAAGAATGCCCTTGCACGTTTGGCGGCGACGGGGATCTGACGAAGGCTGGGGATTGCGGCGGTTTCAGCCGTTCGCATGGTTCCCAGCGAACCGCTGCGGAGACCTCGCTTTTGCAAGCTCCCCTGAATTTCACATCAAGCAACTGCGCTCAGCTGCTGAGCCGAGAAATCAACCAGCAATATTGCGATTTCGAAGCCACGGCGCTGAAGCCAATGCGCAACGGTGCGCGCCCGCACCCCAAGCGGGTCGTCGATGAGGACGACGCGCGCACCGCGAACGGCGATGGTGCGGTAGGCGACGCCGAGCAACTGGCCGCCCTCCGACGAAAGCGTCCCGTCGAGATGGCTCTTCTCGAACTCCTCGGGCGTGCGCACATCAAGAAGATAGGTCGTTCGGCCGGGATCGTGCGCCCACTTGCGGGCGGTGGCGACATCGATCTCGGGAAAACGGTCATCGGCGCTCAGTGTCTGGAGATGCGCGCGCGCGAAATCGAGCGCCGCTGGGCTTGCCTCGCCGTAGACACGGCTCCTGCCGGTTTCGAGTTCCAGGCCGGCGCCGGTCCAGGCCTTCGTCCCGTCATGCAGATAGGAGACCTGATTGGCGACCTTCGCGTCGATCAGCGTCTGGGCGCCGAGGATTGCGCGCGGCAAGCCGGCGCAGGAGACGACGACCTTGGTCTTATCCGACGGCACGACGTCCTTGAAGCGCAATAGCAACTCCGCACCCGGCACGCTGACCGCGTCGGGGACATGATCGCGACTGAATTCGGCAACAGTGCGCGTATCGATGACGACGACGTCTTCACCGGCATCGCGCAAGCGCTTCAATTCTTCAACCGAGATGACCGGCGTGTTCCTTTCGTCTCGCACTGCAAGCGAAAAATCGACGCCTGGCGTGTCGAATGTCGGAAGGGAAGCCTCTGCTTTCGCCGTCCAGGCGGGAATGCCGCCATCGAGCGCGAAGACATTCGCCCATCCTGCTTTCCCCAGATTTTCGGCAAGCAGGATAGCGGCGCCATCGCCTCCATCGACAAGAACGGTGCGCACGACGGTGCGCGGGACGAAGCGGCCGATCTCGCTTTCCACAAGTTCGGCCGGCAAATTGGTGGCGAAGAGAGGCGACGCATAGCCGACAGCTGCCGGGTCTCTGATGTCGAACACCGCCAGCTCCTCACCGTCTGCGAGCCAGTTGCGGAATGTGTCTCGGGAGATTGTCTTCTGGGTCACGCTGGACCTCCATCACGCATTGATGTTGATCTTTGAAAGATATTGGGGCGGGTGGAGAGACGTGGACGACGTCTCTCCACCCGCGTCATCGCATGGTCACCAGCATCAGCTCTCCGGGCTGAGCCATATCTGGCCGAAGCTGTTGTTGATGCCCTGCGCACCCGGCGCGAAGTTCCTGACCTTTTTGCTTGCAATGATCTGCGAGCCGGCCGCGACCAGATCGACGGAGACAACATCCTCGTGAATGATGCGTTGGAACTGATACCAGAGGTCGCGTCGCTTCGCCTCATCGGGCTCGACTGCCGCCGCTTCAAGAAGCCGGTCCACCTCGGGATTGACGTAGTGGCTGGCGTTGGAGAAGACGAGGCCGATCTTGAAGTTCTTCGACCAGTAGGCGCGCTGGACGCCGAGGCTCGGATCGAAGGTGTTCGAAAGAGATTCGATGACCAGATCCCATGCGCGGTCGGTGTAAACGGTCTTGAGGTAGGTCGCGAGATCGAACTTGAGGATCTCCGCCTCGATACCGACGACGGCGAGGGATTGCTTGATGAAGTCGGCGTAAGAAGGCGTGAGGAAAGAGTTATAGGCGAGGCGAAGCTTGAAACGGCTGCCGTTAGCGCCTCTGGGATAGCCAGCTTCATCCAGCAGTTTTTCCGCGAGTTTCGGATCTGGCGTCCGGGCCTTGATGCTCGGATCATACCATTTCGGCAATGCGGTGCTGACTGGGCTGGGCGAAACGGCGCCATAGCCATACAGCGCAATATCCAGCAATTTCTGCAGATCGATGGCATGGGCGATTGCCAGCCGAACCTCGCGCTTGGTGAGAATCTCGTTCTCATAGTTGAAGAACAGCTGCTGCTGCGGGCCGGAATAGGCGTAGGTCGTCGTATCCACGACCAGGTTTGGATTGGCCTTCAGGCGTTCTATGTCCGACAGGGGCACCGGGTTGGCGCCGATGTCGATTTCACCGGTTTCGAGCGCGGCAGCGCGAGCCGAGGGATCGAGGATGACGCGAAGGACGACCCGGTCGAGATAGGGCTTGCCTTCGTCCCAATAGTTCGGATTGCGGTCGAAGATCAGATGACTGCCCGGCACCCACTCCTTGAGGATGAACGGTCCGGTTCCGATCGTCTGCGCAAGCTTGGGCTGTTCCTCCGGCTTGAAGGTTTCATAGACATGCTTCGGTACGATCGGCGATTCCGAACTGCTGAGTGCCGTGATCAGATAAGGCGCGGGTTTGGAGAGGACGACAATCGCCGTATGCGGATCGGGCGTCTCGACCGCGGTCACGTTCTGATAGGTGATGCGGCCGCGGGGATGGGCTTCCTTCAACCGAAGAATCGAAAAGGCCACGTCGGCAGCGGTGAAGTCTGCGCTGTCATGCCATTTCACGCCCTCGCGGAGTTTGAAGGTATAGCGCAGCTGATCGTCGCTGACCGACCATTCCGTCGCCAACAGCGGGATCGGATTGAGGTCGTAGTCGAAATCGAACAGGCCCTCATTGATCTTCGGTCCGATCGCCTGACCGGTGCCCGATGACGTGTTGATGGCGATCAGTGCGCTCGGGTCGGGATAATAGGCCCAATTGAGCGTACCACCCCTGACCGGTGTTTCAGCGGCCGCTTCAGCAAAACGAGGCATGCCGGCGATCGCGAGGCCCGCCCCGCTTGCAAGTAGCAACTGATTGAACTGGCGACGATTGATCGACATAGGCTGCTCCGAAAGCACAAACACGGCAGGCCGCGGACGGAGCCCCATGCCCCGCTGTCCGGATGATCCCTGTACAGCCCTCTAACTCAAAGGCAGATTTTCTATCGTTCTTTGAAAGCAAAGCTTGTCAGCGTTTCGAGCCTGTCTCCGGATCGCTGCAACGATCGAGCATCTGCCGAACCGTCGATCTACCGGTCGGCGCGGCCGAGAAGCCGTCGCGCATTGCCGCCGGCAATAAGCGCCTGCGCCGCCGCGTCGAGGCCGGCCCTCTTGAAACTCCTGCCCAGGGATTGTTGCGAAAGCGATGGCAGGATCGGCCAGTCGGTTCCGGCAAGCACTCTGTCGGGACCGAAGAATTCCGCGAGAATGGCGATGATCGAGGGATCGTCACCCATCGTATCGAAATAGATATTCGGCCTACGGCCCTCGGCGCGGTTCTGCCGGGAGTAACGGCCGCCGCGTGATGCCTGCACGATGGCGCCGAGGCCAAGGGTCGCGAAAACGAAATCGAGGTCGGGAAATTCGTCCAGCAGGCCGCTCTCCAACACCGACAGGAAGGCGACGCCGTTCATCAGCCCACGGCCAAGGGAGTTACCAAGCTTGCCGGCGCCTGCGATCAGAATATCCGCCTGCGGTGCGTTGACCGGATGCACAAAGACCGGTCGTTTGAACCTGGCTGCGACCGCAAGTGTCGGCCGCACACTGGCGTCGCCCAGGAATTTGCCGTCACGGGAAGAATCGATGACGAGGCCTGACAGGCCGAGTTCGCCAAGCGCTCGCTCTGCCTCGCGCGCAGCGATCTCGCCTGAAAAAGGATCGACGGTCGCCAATGCCGCAAGGTGCCCAGGATTGGCCTTAACCAGTCCGGCCAGCCAATCGTTGACATTGGAGATCACCTCGGCATCGATCGATCCCGCAACGCCGAACAGGCTTTCAACCGTCGTGCTCAACACCGCAAGCGATACACCCGCCGCCTCGAATTCGTCGAGCAGCGCGGCCGGATCGACGACCTTCCTCAGGCTATCGTCGGAAAGCCCGGAGGAAAGGCGCCTGGCGCCATCAAGGCCCCATTCTCGCGGCCAGAGGTGAGTATGAATATCGACGATGTCCAATCTGCCGCTCATGCGCTGCCGCTTTCCTTGAGATAACGATCTGATGATGATGCTTCCTGCGTCAGCCCGAAGCGCTCCCGCAGGCTTCCACTCTCATAATGCCGCGGGAATATGCCGGCATCCTGCAGGCGTGGGACTACCTGTTCGACGAAGTCAGAGAGATCGTCGGGTAGGACCGGAGCCTGGATGTTGAAACCGTCGACGATGCCAGAACGCCACCAGGCGATAATGTCGGCCGCGACATCGTCAGCCGTGCCGGCCACGAGCCTGTGGCCTCCCTCCACGCGCCGAACGAATTGCCTCGGCGTGATACGCTCGTGGCGCGCAAGTTCGGCCAGAGCCTGCGAGAAACCTGCCGGGCGCTGCTGATCGGCCGTCGTCTTAAAGAGATCGCCGGAGACCGGCGCATCGGGATCAAGCGCGCCATAGTCGATCCCGGCATCCCTGGCGAAGCGCCGCAACAGCCCCTCCTCGCTGCCTGTGCCCGACACCGCCTCGTGCCGCTCCAACGCCTCTTCCCGGCTGCGCCCGATAATCGGAACCAGTCCGGGAACAACCCGCAAAGAGCCGACGTCACGCCCCTTCGCGATGGCCCGCTTATGGAGCTCGTCACGAAAGGCGCGAGCCGCCGATAGCGACAGCAGCGAGCAGTAAATGATCTCGCCATAGGCGGCAGCAAAATCGAGCCCCGGCCCGGAGGCTCCCGCCTGGCCGATGAGGGCGCGCCCCTGCCGGTCGCGAGGCACGTTGAGCGGCCCGGCGACATTGTAGAATTCGCCCCTGTGCCCGATCGGACGGGCAAAATCCGGATCCCAAAGCCCAGCCTGTGGATCGGCTGGCCGACGCAGTTCCCAGCTATCCAGCAACGCACCGATCACCGACATGAATTCATGTGCCTGCCTGTAGCGCGCCTCGCGCGGCGGCAAAGGTGCAGAGCCATAATTCGCCGCGACGGCAGGGTTGAAGGACGAGACGATATTACAGATGACGCGGCCGCCAGAAATGTGATCGAGGGTCGCCAGCCGGCGCGCCAGATCGTAGGGCGCGCTGTAGGTGGAGGAAACCGTAATCTCGAAGCCGATATCCGGCACGGCAACAGCAAGCGCCGTCGACAGGGTTAGCGGTTCGAAGCTGTGCAGCGGCCGCTGCGCAGGATCGGCGCCGAGCGCCGGATGGTCTGAAAAGAACACCGCATCAAGAGTGCCGGCATGGGCAATCCTGGTCGTGCGCAGATAATGGTCGAACTCCGCGAAGACGAGTGGCGAACCGCCGACATGGCGCCAGGAATCGGCAAGATATCCGGTACTGTTGATACCAGCCGTAAGGATAAGTCGCTTTTGCATGAATAACGTGTCCGCCTGCGCTGCCTTGCTCGGGACTACGGTGCTGCGCGTCTTTTTGGACGTACAGAGGATTCTGCACACTATGAATTATGCAGTCGCCGCGGCCCGTTCAGTTATCCTTAGGATGTGGCTGGCCTGAAGGCAGAATTTCTTTTGCGTTGGAAAAGAATAATTTGTTTGCTGATGCTGATGCCGTCGGACATCAAGGCCCGGGTGCCACTTGGACCCATGCCCGAAAGCCGCCACGCTCTCAAATTAGAAATATTTTCTCAAATTACAGGGAGAAGTTGGCATCGATGGGAATGGTCTCCCGTATTTCCTTCTTATATAGTCTATAAAATTAATAGACTATAACGTGCCTCCGCCGAGTGCACTTCGCAAGAGGGCCGATTTTATCGGATGATCGCAATGGCCAAACAGGTGATCGAATACGCCGGCGTTCCGGTCGGTATCGTCGTTCCAGACAAGGACCTGCTGAAGTTCATCGCCGTGAAGTTTCATGTTCATGACCTCGACGGCCAGCACTTTGCCTCGCCGTCGGACGTGCTGCGGGCAATCCACAAACTGATGTCGACATCAAACGCTGGCGTTCATCGCGCCGCCTAATCGGAGAGACACCATGGGCAGGCTCCGCCAATTCTTCCGGCTGTCCGCACTACGCGACGATCTTGAAACGAGGTTGCTCGCTCGAGAGTATCGCTCCCTGCTCCTCGACGACCATTTCGAAGACGGCACGGACAAGGAACTCCAATCGAAATGCGCCGAGCTCACTATCGAAATCTCTTCGCGCCGGTATCGGCACTGCCATTGAAAGAGCTTCTGGCTCCTCACACCATGGCAGGAACAGCGCCGTCAGCCCTCAACAGGTGATCTTCAACATCGTCATCGACAACAAAACATTGCAACGTTCAACCAGGACTACAAGGCATGCAAAGCAGATTTTTCGCCCAAAGAGCCGTCGTGTTGCGAACCACATTGAGAGCAGCCGTTCTGGCTGCCATCATCCCGTTTGCATTCCAGAATACGGCGTTGGCGAGCCAAAAGGTGCTTCTGTCCTACGAGGCGACGCCCTCCGCGGGTTTTCATCTGCCGCGGCTTTCTCAGGCCAGTTATGATGATCGAGCGGCATTTTCAGCCGAAGTGCTAAAAGAGATCGTGCCGAAGATCATAACAGCCAATGGCATCGACCCTGCGACCTTGGAGACAGAGGTGACGCCCGGCGGGTATCTCCTCAAAACCAATGCGTCACTTCAGACCGAGGGGGATCTTGACGACACCGCGGCTGATCGGCTTGCCGGCTCCCTGGGCTACGTCTTCCGCCAACATAGCGTCCTTGCCTCTCGCCTCAACGACACAACAGGTAAGACGGGCTTTGTTGTCGTGCGGTTTCACCAAGACAGCCTTAACGCCACCGTCGCGCAGAAATTCTTCGAGGCAGCAGACGCAACGGAAAAGGGCTTGGGCGGCGGATACACCGCGTTTGGAGATGAACAGATCTTCCTCAACGTGACGAACTCCGAAGGAAAGCCTTATAGCGGCCTTGATGACGCAACCTTCCAAGACGGCCTGAAACGCGCTGCCGCATCCTTTGGTGATCCCGCACTGGAAGTGTATTCTTCTGGCAAGGCAACCGCACGCTTTATTGGGAATGATTGGGAGACGTCGAAGAGAGGCGAGGACTATCAAAGTCTGCTCGGCGGACCGGACGGTGAGTTGGTGAAAAAGCTCGACGAGATCAGTAAAGACTATGCATCCCTCGTCGCAAAGACAGCTGAAAGCAAGGGCTGGAACCGAGATGAATGAGGGCGTGTGCGAGGCGCCCACGCACAAACGGCTTGATGGTGGAGCCGGCTGTTTCGGGCAAGCGGACAAAATTAGAAAATTTTGTCTATCGATTTTATGGATTAAACCGTTCCATAGCCCTGTCTATTTTAACAATGAGATTTTCGAACGCCCCGCGGATGCTGGGGACGACCATGCAGCTTTATATCCGCGAGGTGCTTGCCGCGCTTATTGCCTCGCCTGGATCCGTCTCTGGCGAAGAAACGACCATCCGCTTCGGCCATCCCGGCATCGGTCTTGACAACAGGGAATATTAGCAAGCGATGACAACTTTGAATGAATATCTCCGACAGAAGCGCGAAGCACTAGTCGATCGGCGGGCGCGAGTCAGAAAAGGCGAACTGGGCACGGTCACATTGAAGGCCAGTGCAAGCGCAGAGGGCCGCAGCGGCGTACGTCGTATCCGAATACGGGATTTTCAGGTCATTTCCGACAGCCCGCCCGATTTCGCCGGCTACAATCTGGGTCCGTCGTCTCCAGAACTGCTGCTCGGCGCGCTTTCGAGCTGCCTGACCCATACCTTTCTGATCCATGCTTCCGATCGGGGCGTGCCGCTTGAGTCGCTGCATGCCGAAGTCTCCGCCACGATCGATCCGCGTGCAGGTGCAGAAGGATTTGAAGACATTCCCGTCTATCCCCAGGACATCACCTACCTGGTCACCCTGGTATCTCCCGCAAGCACCGCGGACATCGCCAGACTGCAGGCGACCGTGGAAAAGATCTGTCCAATCCTCAATCTGCTGAAACGCGGAAACGAGGTGCGCGGGCAGTTGGATCACCAGCAGCCTGGCCATCAGACAACGAGCGCCGACTGATGACCGTATAGTCATGCGTCAGCACGTGTTCTCGACTTCGTTTCGTGTGGGGAACCGTCGGAGGTCGGTTGCTGCATAATTCCTTAAATTGGTATCGGTTGAAGGATAAAATCATGCGGCCATTCAAAATGCGCCCGTGGTACGGCGACAAGCGGTGCTCCGGTAGAACCCAGATGGCGAGCGCTCAGTTTGCTTGAAGCAAATTCCTGAGACACCAAGGAAAAATCCGAAGAGAAGAACACCCATGGCTAGTCAACCCGTTACCACCCGCATCGTCCTTGCATCGCGCCCATCCGGAAAGCCGGTGGCTGCGAATTTCCGGCTCGAGCAGGAGACGGTTCGGGATCTCGCCGAGGGCGAGATTCTTCTCCAGACGCTTTATCTTTCCCTTGATCCCTACATGCGGGGCCGCATGGACGATGCCAAGTCCTATGCCAAGCCGGTCGAAATCGGCGGTGTGATGGAAGGGGGCACGGTTGCGCAGGTCGCGCGCAGCCGCAACACGGCGTTCAAGGCGGGGGATATCGTCCTCTCGCATTCCGGCTGGCAGAGCTATGCGATTTCAGATGGTAGGGGCTTGCAGAAGCTAGATCCGCAAACCGCACCGATCACGACAGCGCTCGGCATTCTTGGAATGCCCGGCTTCACGGCCTATGCCGGCCTTCGCAATATCGGCAAACCCAAAGCCGGGGAAACACTTGTGGTCGCAGCAGCGAGCGGCGCGGTTGGCTCGGCAGTTGGGCAGATGGCAAAGATTTACGGTGCGCGTGTTGTCGGAATTGCAGGCGGGTCCAAGAAATGTGACCACTTACGCCAGGAGCTCGGCTTCGATGTCGCGATAGACCATCATTCGAGCGAATTTCCGGCACAACTTGCAGCCGCCTGTCCGAACGGAATCGATATCTATTTCGAGAATGTTGGTGGCCACGTCTGGAGCGCGGTGTTTCCATTGCTGAACGACTTCGCGCGCATACCGGTCTGCGGGCTCATCGCGCATTACAACGAAGGGTCCTCTGTCTTGAGTGGACATGATCAGCTTCCTGCGGTGATGCGTGCCATCCTGCGGAAAAGCCTCACCATACGAGGCTTCATACAGCGCGAATTTGCCGACCAGCGTCCTGACTTCTATCATCAGGCCGGAGCGTGGATCTCTGAAGGGCGGCTCAAGTACAAAGAAGATATCGTCGACGGACTTGAAAACGCTCCGGACGCATTCCTTGGCCTTCTGGAAGGGAAAAATTTCGGAAAGCTGATCGTGCGTGTCGCGCCCTGAACATAGCCTTGGCGTTATCTATTGCTGGCGCAGTTCTTTTTGCTCGCTGCCGGGACAGAACAAAAAAAGCGAATCCCGGAGAAGCTGATGCGGGAGCACGTACGCTCTAGGAAGAAGATGACGACTGCGGAATTGTCCGCAAGGGTAAGGCGGATGCCCATCTTCAAGATCTGAGCTCACCATTTCCGGCGTAATAATTTCATCAAGAAGGATAATGCCGTGGCCGCTGCAACAAGGACGCTTCCGATACTCGACCTCGGGCGTTTTGCATCCGCTCATCCGGAACGAGAGCAGGCGCTCGCGGAGCTTCGCGACGTCAGCCGGACGCTCGGATTTTTCTATCTCACCGGACACGGTATTCCGCAGCGACGGATTGACGATCTGACCGAACTCGCGCGCCGCTTCTTCTCGTTGCCGGAAGAGCAGAAGCTGGAAATCGAGATGCGCAAGTCGCCGCATTTTCGCGGCTATAACAGGGCTGGCTTCGAATATACGCGCGGCAAGCAGGATTGGCGTGAGCAGGTTGATTTTGGTCCCGAGCGCCAGAGGCTGGAGATCGGCCCGGGCGATCCTCCATGGAAGCGACTGTTTGGCCCGAACCAATTCCCCTCGGCGCTTCCGCAAATGCGCGCAGCCGTGCTCGAATGGATCGAAGAGGTGACCGGTGTGGGCCTCAAGGTCCTCCAGGCATTTTCCGAGGCGCTTGGCCAGAGCCCGGATGTCTTCGCGCCGATCTATGCCAATGGTCCGAACCAGCTTCTGAAGATCGTGCGGTATCCCGGTCGCGATCAAACGCAAAGCGACCAGGGCGTGGGCGCCCACAAGGATGGCGGCTTCGTCACCATCCTGTTGCAGGACGTCATCGGCGGCCTGCAGGTCGATGACGGCGAAGCCGGCTGGATCGACGCGCTGCCCATCCGCGGCACCTTTGTCGTCAATGTCGGCGAGCTGCTGGAACTCGCCTCCAACGGTTACCTCAAGGCCAATATCCATCGCGTCGTCACCCCGCCGGCCGGCGGTGACAGGCTATCCATTCCGTTCTTCCTCGGCGCGAACCTGGCTGCGACCATCCCTGTTCTCGATTTACCGCCGGCGCTTCTTGCAGAGGTGCGGGGCGTGACGCAGGATCCGCTCAATCCTTTGTTCCGCGAGGTGGGCCGAAACGTGCTGAAATCGCGCCTGCGCTCGCATCCTGACGTGGCGCGGGAGCATCACGCGGACCTTTTGGACGGGCAAGCAAGACAGAATTGACCACCCTGCGTTCACCAAAGGACGCCGGGATCGACACATCTGGCGCGGGGCCGCCCATGAAACTGAGCATGTCTTCGATCATAACCGTGATCCTGCTTGCGGCCATGTTCGGCCTCGTCGCGCTCAATCCCTTTGGAAGGAATATCGTCGTCCATCAGGACCAGGGTGCGGCATTCTCGGCAAACTGAACTGCTATTCGGCGAACTTGCCTTCGGTTTGAGGAGCCCGGAAATGCGCCTGATGCGCCGCCAAATTCGGGACGGAAGCGATCAGCGAGCGGGTATAGGGGTGCTGCGGATGGTTGAACACCTGCTCCACCGATCCGCTTTCGACGATCACCCCATCCTTCATGACGGCGATCCGGTGGCTCATATGCTGCACGACACCCAGATCATGCGAGATGAACATCATTGAAAGCGCCAGCCGCTGCTGAAGATCGGCCAGCAGATCCAATACCTGCGCCTGCGTTGTCACATCCAGCGCGGAAACCGGCTCGTCGCAGATCAAAAGCTTCGGTTGTGCTGCCAGGGCCTGGGCAATGGAGACACGTTGGCGCTGCCCGCCGGAAAGCGCGGTCGGGCGGCGGGCGAGCAATTCCGGCGCGAGGCCGACCATCTCGATCAGCTCCGCCACCTTCCGCCGGCGTGCCGCCTTGTCGAGGCTGCCGAGCAGCCATAGCGGCTGCTCTATGATGCGCTCGACGGTAAAGCGTGGATCAAATGAACCCAAAGGATCCTGACTGATCGTCTGGATGCCGGCTCGTACCGGCCGGCGGGCGGCTTCGGTCAGCGCACTCCAGGGGCGCCCGTCGAAAAGCACGTCGCCGCTATCCGGCCTACGCAGCGCCAGGGCGATCTTGCCGAGCGTCGTCTTGCCGGAGCCGGATTCGCCGACAATGCCCAGCGTTTCTCCGGGACCAATCTTTAGTGACACGTTCCTGACCGCTTCCAGGAGGCTTCCATCGGGGCGCTTGAAACTGACAGAGGCATTGCGGACCTGCAGCAGAGGCTCTCCGTCCACCGGGGTGCGGTTATAGGTTGGTGCGGCATCGGGCGCGCTTAGGCGCCGGCCGCGCGTGGCGCCGGTCGGGACCGCAGCCAGCAGGCGGCGGGTATAGGCGTGCTGGGGAGCGGACAGCACGTCTTGCACCGGGCCGGATTCAACGAGACGGCCATTCTGCATAACCGCGACGCGGTCAGCCAGTTGCGCCGCAACGGCGAGATCATGGGTGATCAGAAGAACGCCGAAGCCGGCACTCGCGAGACCCTTGAAGAGCGATAGAACCTGCTGTTGGACGGTCGCGTCGAGCGCCGTGGTCGGTTCGTCGGCGATCAGCAAACGCGGCTCGCCCGCGAGCGCCGATGCGATGAGGGCCCGCTGCCGGAGCCCTCCGGAAAGCTCATGCGGATATTGGGCAGCGCGGATCTCCGGCTCGGCAACGCCGACGCGTGTCAGCAGTTCACCAACGCGCGCGGCCACCTGCGATCGCGCCACGAGCCGATGCGCGAGCAACGGCTCGGCAATCTCGCGCCCGACCATACGCAGCGGGTCAAGGGAAACCAGGGCGTCTTGCAGCACGAAACCGATCTCGCGCCCGCGGATCTCCCGCCAGGCCTTCTGCGACTGCCGCAGCAGATCCAGCGGCCGGCCATCATGTCCCTCCAGCACCATTCTGCGGGCCTGGACATGCGCATGTGCACCAGCAAGGCCGACCAGCGCGCGCGCCGTCACCGATTTTCCCGATCCGGATTCGCCGACAAGCGCGAGGATCTCGCCCGGCGCGATCCGCAAGGAAAGATCCGAAACAGCCTCGACGACGCCCTGTGGCGTATCGAAGGCGACATGCAGCCCGTCGATCTCGAGCAGCGGTGGGCCGGACGAGGCGAAGGCGGGCGGGCTCGGACCGGGTCGTATGTTCATCGGGCATCACCCCGTGCCAGAAGCGTCTGCAATCGCCTGGCGACAAGGGTGATCGAAATCACCGAGACCGCGACCACGGTGGCCGGCAGCAGACTTGTCCAGGGGGCAATATCGATGAAATTGCGGCCGTTCGCCAAGAGCGCTCCCCATTCGGCGGCAGGCGGTACGACACCAAGGCCGAGAAAACTCAGGGCCGAGGCGGTCAGCACCGAGGCGCCAACGCCGATCGTCGCGAGGATGACCAGCGGCCGGACGGCATTCGGCACGATATGCTCGATAATGATCGTCCAGGGATGTTCACCAAGCGCCACGGCATGCTCGACATAGCCGGAAAGCTTGACCTGCAAGACTTGCGAGCGGATCAGGCGGGCGTAACCGGCGATCGAGGACAGGCCGACGGCCAGCAGGGTGTTGAGGGGGCCGCGCCCGAGCACGGCGATCACCAGCAGCGCCAGCAGAATTTCCGGAAACGCCAGAAGAATGTCGATCACGCGGATCAGAAGCCGGCTTATCGGCTTCGGCGACAGGGCTGCAGCCGTCCCCAGAATGACGCCGCCGAAACAGGCGATCACCGTGGCCCCGATCCCGATCGTCAGCGACTGCGATGTTCCGTAGACGATGCGAGAAAAGAGATCGCGTCCCAGTTCATCGGTTCCAAACCAGTGAATGCCGCTTGGCGCTTCCAAGATGGCATTGGTGTCGATCGCGTCCGGATCGAACGCCGTAAACCATTGCGGCATCCAGACGGCGAAGGCGAGGACGATGACCGCGGCAAGGGGCAGCAGCAGCCCCGGCGCGAGCCAGGGATGCCTGCGACGAGAACCGGCAGCCGTGCGGCCTCGCAGCACCGTATCGAACAATTCCGTACTGCTCATGCTGCACTCCTTCGCAGGCGCGGATCGATCAGCAGATAGAGCGCATCGACCAGAAGGTTGATGATGACGAAGACGAAGGCGGACAGCATCACCAGCCCAAGGACGAGCGGCATGTCGCGGGTCTTGATGGCTTGAAGGGTAATCTGCCCGATGCCCGAGCGGCCGAACACGGTCTCGGTGAGGATCGAGCCGCCGAGCGTGCTTGCAAACAGCGTTCCCGTCAAAGTCGAAGCGGCAAGAGCCGCATGGCGCAGGCCGTGCCGTAACCGGAGCGCCGTCTCGCCGACGCCACGCGTGCGAACCGTCAGCGAAAAGGGCTGAAGCAGCGCCTCCTCCAGTCCGTCCCGCAGCACCTGGGTCAGCAGCGCCGCCAGCGGCAGGCTGAGCGCAGTGGCCGGCAGGACCAGCGCGGAAAATCCGGCATTGCCGGTCACCGGAAACCATTGCAGCCGAAAACTGAAGACCGACAGCAGCACGATGCCGATCCAGTAGACGGGCGTACTGAGCAGGACCAGCTCGATTCCGGAGACGGCAATAGCGATCCCCCTGCGCCGCCCGGCGGTCGCCAGAGCAATACTCAACGACAGGATCAAGGCGATAAAAATCGCAGTGCCGGCGAGCTGCAATGTCGGCCCCGCCGCCTCGTAGATGAGCTCCGTAACCGGCTGGCGATATTGGTAGCTTTCACCGAAATCGCCGGTCAGTGCGTTGAGCACGTAGCGCGCATATTGCACGTAGAGCGGCTGATCCAGTCCGTATTGTTGTGTCAGCACGGCGCGCTCAGCCGCATCGACCACATTCTCGCCGCCCGACAGCACCGAGACGGGATCGCCGGGAATGAGCTTTACGGCAACAAAGGCAATCGTTGCCGCGCCCCAGAGCACCGCAACGACAACACCGAGCCGCTTCAGCCCGGCCCGGATCATATTACGGCTCGAGCCAGGCATCATAGAAAAGCGGCTTTGCGTTTGTTGCCCAGCTGAGGCCGTGAAGCTTCTTCGACGCCCCGAGCTGGTATGCTGCCACAAAGAGCGGCACCGCATAGGCCTGTCCGACGATTTCCGACTGGATCTCGCCATAGAGCCGCTTCCGTTCCGCATCGCTTTCCCCGATGGCCTTGCTCAGTTTCTCATCGAGGCTGTTGACGCGGACGTAATCGGATCCGTTCGGCGGCATATAGGTCGAATGGAACACGGTGCGCAGTATGTCCGGCTCCGCACGCACATAGTAGAAGGAGACCAGATCGTAGTCGTTGCTGTTGGCCCGGGCGGTGTAGCCGCCGGCGTCGACCGGATCGAGCTGGAAATCGAAGCCGGCCTGGCGGACCTGATATTGCACCGCTTGCGCAAGCGTCACGTTCGATGCGCCGACGGACGCGCTGTCATAGACATAATGCACGGTCAGGCGGCGGCCTTCCTTCGTGCGAAATCCCTCGGCATCCTTTTTCGTCCAACCGGCCTCGTCGAGCAGCTTGTTCGCCTTGGCGAGATCGAAGCCCCATGCGCCGGCCACACCGCCATCGTAATAGAGCGTCGACGGCCCAAGAATATTGTCGGCCGGCTTGAGCGTGCCGAGATAGGCTGCCTTTACTGCCGCCGCCCCGTTCACGGCGCTCTGGAAGGCTTGGCGGACCTTGGCGTCCTGGAAAGGTTCCTTGGAGGTGTTGAGGAAATAGGAAGTGTTGACGCCGGGATTCTCCCTGGTCACGACCTGGAGCTTCTCATCGCCCTGCACGGAGCGGTAATTGGCAGGCGGTACTTCGTCGATCGCCTGAACCTGGCCGCTTGCCAGGGCACCGAGGCGGACCGATGATTCCGGCAGATATTTGAAGTCGATCCCGTTGAAATGGGCCGGGCCGGCATGTTTGGCATAACCCGGTCCCCAATTGTAGTCGGCGCGGCGCGTGAGTTTGCTGCCGCTGCCTTTGACGAAGCTTTCGAGAATATAGGGACCGGAGCCGACGACGGTATTGGTCGTGCTCGTCGCCTTCTGCAGATAGGTCGGTGACTGGATTCCGAGATAAGGCAGGCTCAGCCCCTGAAGCAACGGCGCGAAAGGCTTCTTGTAGTGAATAATGAGCGTGCCGGCATCGATCGCCTCGATCTTGTCGATCGGACCGAGCAACGATTTTGCGTAGCTCGACGTCGTCTTCGGATCCAGGATCCGCTCGAAATTGTACTTGACCGCGGCGGCATCGAGAGGCGTGCCGTCGCTGAAGGTCACGCCCTGCTTGAGATGAAACGTATAGACCGTGTTGTCGCCGTTGATCTCCCAGCGCTCGGCCAGCCACGGCGTAAAACTATTGTCCTCGGCTTGCCCGACGAGGGAATCGACGAGGTTTCGAGTGATGACGGCGGTGATCGAGCTGCCGGTAATCGAAGGATCTATGATCGCCGTGTCCGTGGCGAGCCCGACGGTCAACGTGCCGCCTTCCACCGGCTTTGCGCTCTCGGCCGCATGCGCCTGTGGGCCTGCAAATGCCAGAAGGGAAAATGCCAGAAGGGGAAATGTCAGCGCAAAGGCAATGGGATGTCGCCTCGGAAATGGTCTGAAAGTCTTTACGGTCATATCTAGTCCCGGAGTTGGTGATGCTTCAGGTCTGGCCCGGCGGCTGTTCATGCGTCGATGAACAATCAGCGCGTTAGCATTTATTGTCTATAAAATTTATAGACTAAAGGCATTCTGGTCCATTTGAGCCTGCGGATGAAAAAATCCGTTCCGCAAAAATCTTGTCAACGGCCACTGGAAAAGCGGCTTCTTCACCGACGCCGTGGTCAAAATGTGAAACGAAGGCCGTCGGTTTGAGCGGCGATTGAAATCGTCACAGTCGTCACCTCGTCGGCGCATGCGTCCTTGCTTGCTCATTGGCGCCCGCTGGAACGTGAGACAAGGGCCAAGGCCCTAAACGGCGGCGGCAAGATTCGGCGTTGAATATTGCACAGCCCGATCCGGCAGCCCAAGGTTGGAACGCAGCGTGCCCTCCACGTAGTCGGTCAGGTAGACCCCTCTTTCCTGGAGGATCGGCACGACCCGTTCGACGAATTCGTCGAAGCCGCCAGGCGTCAGGTGCGGTGCGAAGACAAACCCGTCGGCAGCCTTTGCCTGCACATAGCGGTTGATCTCGGTTGCGATCTCGTCCGGCGTGCCGACGAAATGCTGGCGGCCGGTGACGCGAATGATCAACTGGCGAATACTGAGCTTGTCGCGCTCGGCCAGCTCACGCCATGAACGCGCCATTTCCAGCCTGCCGGCGACGTCCTGATTGTTGGCGCGTCCTTGTGCCAACCGCGTCTCGGAAATATCCGGCTCGATATCCGGCAAAGGTCCGTCCGGATCGTAGTTCGAAAGATCCCGGTTCCAGACCTGCTCCAGAAACACGATCGCATTCCTTGGGCTGACCTGCTGAAGACGGATTGCTCTCAGCTTCTCCTGGGCATCCGCCTGCGTGTCGCCGATCACGAAATTGGCGCCGGGCAGGATCTTCAGCGCATCCGGGCTTCGGCCGTATTTCGTCAGACGACGCTTCACATCGGCATAAAAGGCCTGCCCGGCTTCGAGCGAGCCGTGGCGGGAATAGATCAGGTCGGCATGGCTGGCAGCAAGCTCCCGCCCCTGGTCGGAATCTCCCGCCTGCGCGATCACCGGAGCGCCTTGCGGAAGGGAAGACAATGCGGATTGCCCGGCAATGTTGAAATGTCTGGAACTAGCAGCGAAATCACCATCGGTCCACAGCTGGCGTGCGGCTTCGATGAATTCGCGGGCACGTTCGTAGCGCTCCTGGTGCGGCAGGTGATCGCCGCGACGGAAATTCGCGCCGGTAAATGCGCCCGGCGAGGTCACGACATTCCAGCCGGCGCGTCCGCCGGACAGAATATCGAGCGTCGCCAGTTGCCGTGCGAGCGGATAGGGTTCGTTGAAGGTCGTGGTCAGGGTGCCGATCAGCCCGACATGATCGGTGATCGATGCAAGCGCCGTCAAAATCGCCAGCGTATTGGGGCGACCGGCGACGTCAAGCTCGTGGAAGCGGCCACCCTGCTCGCGGACCCGCAGACCCTCCGCCAGAAAGATGAAGTCAAATTTTCCGCGCTCCACGGTTTCGGCAAAATGCCGGAACGACGAAAACTCGATCTGGCTTCCGGCCGCCGGATCGCTCCAGACTGTGAAGTTGTTGACGCCGGGAAACTGGGCTCCCAGGATAACCTGCTTTTTGGTCATGGGATGGTCCTTTCCGCTCATGCAGCAGAGGTGTAGCGATTGACGGCGGCGGGCAGGCCGAAGCGCTCTCGAAGCGTCCCGCTTCCCGGCTTTCGCAAGAGCGACGCGCCTTCTAGCGCCGGAAGGAGCTCATTGACGAGGTGATCGAGTTGCCTTTTCGGATCGCGCACGATCACACGGACGCCATTGGCGCCGGAGGTCGCAATCCGGCCGACCTCAGCGACGAAGTCGGTGACGGAAGCCGCTGCAGCATCGATGTCGAGATCGACAAAGAAGGCTTGTGCTTTCGGGCCATCTGGAAGACCGCGCAGATCGGAGCCGATGAAGACGACATCGGCCGTAGCCGATGCGTCGTCGCCCTCGATCTGGACGGCGGCCACGACCGGCTGGCCCTGCGGCGGACGCGGTGTGATCGACGGTCCGAGGACTTTAAACCCCGCGCTCTGGAAATTGATGTAGTGAAGTTTGGCGCCGTCCAAAAAGCGAAAGCTCTCCCGGTCGCGGATGATGGCGTCTTCCTCCCAGCTGTCCCACAGGCGGCGGATGACATCGATCCCGTCCTTGCATCCTGTTCCAGCGCCGGCCCGTCTGTCGTCGGAAAACCGCTAAGTGCGCCGATCGCTTGCTCTGCCTGCAGAACACGATTGCCGCGAAGCTGCTGGGCGAAAAGACCGGCCCGGCCCTCGCTCACATAGTCCAGGGTCGCGACTGCGGTCGAAACGTGGAAAGGCTCCAGATAGTTGATTGGAGCGCCGGCGAGGATACCGATTTTGCGGCTGCGCGGCGCCAGCCAGTTGGCAAGCAGAATGGCATCCAGTCCGTCGCCGCCGGCTGCGGCGAAACTGTCCTCCAAAGTGATGAATTCGACCACGTCGTCGAGACGAGAAATCAAGGTTCGCCAAAAGTCGCGCTGGAAGATGTGGCTGCCCTGCGGGTATGCGGCGGCATCAACGCCGATGCCGACTTGAAGTCCATTTGGAAGCGTCATGATCTGTTCCGTTGAAATGGTGAATGGTCATCCGTGCGGGTCGCAAGGCGCATCGTCATGCGGCGGAGGCGTCGTGGCTCGACAGCCGGTCCCTGATCTTCGCTTCCTGTCCTGTTTTCAGCGCCGTGACCCGCGCAGTCGCCTCTTCGAACGAGGCTGCGGGCGGGTAGATCGGTGTTGTCCCCACCTGCCCGGCCTTTTGACCGATATGCTTTTCGAAAGGCAGGGAACGATAGAGCGAGGGATCGGCTGACGTATCGAAGAGCGGGCGGTAGCCGAGCGACAGATAAAGGGCGACTGCTTCGGGCTGGCGGAACCCGGTCGAAAGATAGGATCTGGTGTAACCAAGCTGGGCAGCGCTTTCCTCCAGCGCCAGAACAATAGCGCGGGCCAGTCCCTGACGCCGCAAATTCGGATGTGTCCAGATCCGCTTCATTTCGGCAGTCTCATCGTCATGGCTCATGAAGGCGCCGCCGGCAACGGTTTCGCCATCCCGCTGCAGCAGCAAGAAATCGCCCAGCGGATGGGAAAACAGCGAAACGGGGTAACGGAAGATTTCCGCGCGCGCCCCGCCGGGGCGGCTCGCTGCTCCATATCTCCCGTCATATTCGCTGACCAAGCCGTCGATCAGGGGCTGGGCCGCAGGCTCCAGCAGTGACGATCGGACAACTATATCAGTCATGAACACGCCTCCGATGAAGGTCTGACCGCGTTCCGGATGCGGTTTCAAGAAAATGCCCTGAAGCTCATCCGGCGCACCTAACATCGTCAGCATGCCTGATCGGCGGATCGGTTTGCACGGCATGATTGTTGCGTTTGCCGCCGAATATTAAAAGATCATTGCTCGATTTAATAGTTCACTAAAAATATAGATTACATGTTTTAATCGACCGGTCGGGTCGGAGCAGATATGTCATACGCCCTCAGCTTTCTCGATAAAAGTCCAATCCACGGCCCGGAAGGGGCAACGGCGGCGCTGCAGCGCAGTTTGAATCTGGTCAAAAGGGCCGAGGATCTGGGCTATCGGCGGTTTTGGGTCGCGGAGCATCATAACTCGCCCAACCTCGCAAGCTCGTCGCCGGAGGTGTTGATCGCCTTCCTTCTCGCCCGCACAAGCCGCATCCACATCGGCTCCGGCGGCGTCATGCTGCAGCATTACAGTGCCTACAAGGTTGCAGAAAATTTCAACCTGCTTTCCGCTCTCGCGCCGGGCCGGGTCGATCTCGGCGTCGGCAAGGCACCCGGCGGCCTGCCGCTGTCGACACGCGCCCTGCAGCAGGCCTACGACCCGGAACGCAAACCGTCCTTCGCCGCGCAACTGGCCGAACTGGACGGTTTCCTCAGCCACGGAGACGTCGGCCAATCACAGACTGAAAGTCCTCTCGCCTTTCCCGTGCCGGATCAGCCGCCCGGTCGTTTTCTGCTCGGCGCAAGCGCGCAGAGCGCAACATTAGCGGCCAGCCTCGGATGGAGCTTCGTCTATGCGGCCCATATCCACGGTGATGCCACTGCGATCACCGAAGCATTGTCGGCTTACCGGACCGCAGGCGGTACGTCAGCGCTGTTGGCCGTCAGCGTCATCACCGCGGAAACGAATTCGCGTGCCGAAAGCCTCGGCGGTGAGACGCGCCGGTTCCGGGTCGAGGTCGAAGGCGCCCAGGCGGTAAATGTCGGCAGCGAAGAGCAGGCGCTCGAATATGTGCGCCAGTCGGGCAAGACGCAATACCAGATCGAGGAGCGAAGCCCGCGCCTCATTCGCGGCACACCGTCGAAGGTCCACGTCGAACTGCAGCAACTGCACGAAACCTATGGCGTCGACGAATTCATCATCGACTGCCCGCTGTCGGATGGCGCGCAGCGCCTGAAAACGATCGAACTCCTGGCCGATGGGCGCACAGCCATCGCTGCCTGACCATCGGACAACAAAATTGGGGCCATCACCGTGGTAACAAGACGAGATTTTCTAACAGGCACCGGCATTGCGGCACTCTCCCTGACGGCTGGATTGCGGCTTTCCCAGGCGCAGGCCAAGGACCTACCGGCCAGCGGCGGCTCGCTGAGCTGGGGCGTGGAAACGGAACCGAGCACGCTCAATCCGCACCTGAACGGCCAGGCAAAGGCGAAGCTGATCCTGCGAAATGCCTATGAAACACTGCTGGCCCGCACGCCGGATGGCGGATACGTGCCGTGGCTGGCGAAAAGCTATTCGGTCTCCGACGATGGCAAGACCTACACTTTCGCCCTTCGCGACGATGTGACCTTCAGTGACGGCGAAAAGCTCGACGCGGCCGCGGTGGCGCTCAACTTCACCAAGCTGAAAGAGCCGACCTATTCCGGCAGCATCAGTGCCGGTCACGTTTCGCATGTTTCCGAAGCGGTTGCGGTGGATTCCCACACGGTCGTGCTGAAGCTGGCCGCCGTCTATTCGCCCTTCCTCGACGGTGCCTCCGGCATAGAAATCCTGTCGCCGAAATCATTTTCGTCGTCGCAGCTGAAGTCGGGCGGCCCGGAAATCGCAGGCACCGGTCCCTTCATTCTCGACAGCTACATCAAGGGTCAGGAAATCCGCTTCAAGAAAAACCCGACCTATAATTGGGCTCCTGATAACGCTGCCCATCAGGGGCCTGCCTATCTCGACGAAGTCATCTACCGTTTCCTGCCGGAGTCGGCTGTGCGAACGGGCGCTCTAACCTCCGGACAGGTGCATGTCATCGAAGGCATAGGGGGCAATGACGCCGGCTTGTTCAAGGATAATCCGGACTTCACCTATCAAAGCGCGATCAATACCGGCACGCCCTACACGCTCTTCCTGAATGTGACGATCGGCCCGACCACCGACGTCAGGGTGCGCAAGGCGGTGTTGGCGGCCATCGACGTGGAGCGGGTGATCGCCTCGGTCTATCGCGGCGAACGCAAGCGCGCCTGGGGCATTCTCACGCCTGCCGACACGGACTTCTACGACAAGAGCATCGAGGGCCGCTACGGCTTCGATGCTGGGCTCGCCAACAGCCTTCTCGACGAGGCGGGCTGGACTGCAAAGGACGCCGACGGTTTTCGCACGAAGGACGGCAAACGGCTGACCATCGAAATCGTGCAGTCCCAGGCGACACTGCGTGACCAGCGCGACATTCTGCTCCAGGCCGTCCAGGCACAAGCCCGCCAGAACGCGGGTATCGATCTTGCCTTGCAATATGTCGATGCCGGGACCTATGCGAACCGTCAGAAGGACGGGCAGTACGGCATCATACCCAATTCGACCACGACCCAGGAAAACGGGGTCACCATCTATTTCCATTATCTGCCGCGCAATAAGGGCGGATCGATCAACTACAGCCGAACGGAAGCGGCTGAAATTTCCGCCTGGCTTGATGAAGCGGCCTCGACGCTCGATGCCAGGAAACGCTTCGAGATCTACGCGCAACTGCAGCGCTTTGCGCTGCTCGATCAAGCGCTGGGCCTGCCGCTCTATGTGCCGGACGACCAGATTGCCGCCTCCATCGCGGTGAAGGGCGTCGGCTTCCGGCCGTTCAAGCGGCTTCCCGAAAACGCATACGACATCTGGCTGCAGCAGCCGGCATGAGCCGACCTCCGTCGGCTTTCAAAAGGGAGACGAAATTCGAAATGCCTATCCGCAGACAATTCCTGACCGTGACCGCAGCCGTTCTTGCGGCCTCCATGCTCCCGGGTCTTTCCGTTGCGCAGGATGCCAAGCCTGTCAGCGGCGGCAAGCTGACATGGGGCGTCGAAACGGAGCCCGCCACGCTCAATCCGCAACTGAACGGCCAGGACAAGACCAAGCTCCTTCTGCGCAACGCCTATGAATCGCTGCTCGCCCGAACGGCCGACGGTGGATATGTTCCGTGGCTGGCAACCGAGTACAAGATTTCCGAGGACGGCAAGACCTATACGTTCAAGCTGCGCAACGACGTCACCTTCACCGACGGCCAGAAACTGAACGCTCAAGCCGTCGTGACGAATTTCACCAAGCTCAAGGACGCGGCCTATTCCGGCAGCGTCAGCGCCGGCCCGGTCTCGCGTATCGAGGAAGTAAAGGCCGTGGACGATGACACGGTCTCTTTCACGCTCAAGCGGGTCTATGCCCCCTTCCTCGACTATGTCGCCAGCTTGGAAATCCTGTCTCCGGCCGCTTTTGCATCTTCGCAGCTGAAGTCCGGCGGACCTGAAATCGCCGGCACTGGACCTTTCATCCTGAAGCGTTACGCCAAGGGCCAGGAAATCCAGTTTGTCAAAAACCCCTCATATCACTGGGCGCCGAAAAATGCTGCCCATCAGGGGCCGGCCTATCTCGACGACGTGACCTATCGTTTTCTGCCGGAATCCTCGGTGCGGGCAGGGGCGCTCACCTCCGGCCAGGTGGACGTGATCGAAGGCATATCCGGCAACGATGCGGCGCTGTTTAAGGAAAATGCCGATTTCAGCTATCAAACCGCATTGAACACCGGCACGCCCTATTCGCTCTTCCTGAACGTCACCTGGGGTCCCACCCAGGATATCGCCGTGCGAAAGGCGCTCGTCGCGTCCATCGATGTGGATGCCGTGCTGACAGCGGTCTATCGCGGCGAGCGCACCAGGGCCTGGGGCATTACCTCCCCTATCGATCCGCAGTTCTACGACAAGAGCATCGAAAAGACCTACGGCGCCGATGCGAAGCTTGCCAACCGCCTCCTGGACGAAGCAGGCTGGACGACGCGCGATGCGGAAGGTTTCCGCTCGAAGGACGGCAAGCGACTGACCATCGAGGTCGTTCAGGCTCAGGCCACGGTGCGCGACCAGCGCGACGTGTTGCTGCAGGCACTGCAGGCGCAGGCACGCCAGAACGCGGGCATCGATCTCGCCATCGTCTTCGTGGATGCGGGGACCTATACGGACCGGCGCAAAACCGGCCAATTTGGCTCGATCGCCAATTCCAACACGCCGACTGACGCCATCGACATCGAATATCACTACCTGCCCCTGGATAAGGGCGGCACCATCAACTACAGCCGCGCGGCCGCGCCTGAGCTGTTGCAATGGCTGAACGAGGCCGCCTCGACCCTCGATAACAAGAAGCGCTTCGAACTCTATGCGGGCCTCCAGCGCTTTGCCATTGTCGACCAGGCTTACGCCCTGCCGCTTTACGAGCCTGAGGATCAGGTGGCGGCAGCGGATTATGTGAAGGGCATCACCTTCCGTCCCTTCAAGCAACTGCCCGAAAGCGCCTACGACATCTGGCGCAGTGAATAACTCCGTCCCGTCAACGCAACCCTGCGGCCGTGGCCGCAGGGTGAATGCAGGAGTGACAGACAATGACTGCCGAAAACACGACGGCCTTGGGCGAAGCGCCTGCCGCCTTTCTCTCACGGCGGCGCCGGCTGAATCGCAACAGCCTGGGGTCGCAGATCCTGGCCCGGTTCGGCTCCGCCATTCTGGTTCTGTGGGCGGCGGTGAGCCTGAGCTTCATCAGTCTTCAGCTCGCCCCCGGTGATATTGTCAGCCTCCTGATCGGTGAACAGTTGCGAACACCGGAGGTGGAGGCCGCCATCCGTGCCGAGTGGGGTTTGGATGAGCCGCTGCTGGCGCAATATCTCTCCTATCTCACGCGTATCCTGCATGGCGATTTCGGGCGCTCCTACATCCTGCAGACCGATGTTTCCGGCCTGGTCCTGTCGCAAATGCTGCCGACATTGAAACTGACGGCGGCGGCACTCGTGGTTGCGGTGGTATTTGCGGTGGCCAGCGCCGTCATCACCGCCGGCAAGCGCCTGCCTCGCAGTATCGCCGGCGGGCTCGAGCTCATTCTGATCTCCACGCCGTCCTTCTGGCTCGGCATCCTGCTGCTGTTCGTCTTCTCTTTCACGCTGAAGCTTTTTCCTGTCTCCGGCGACAGAGACTTTTCGGCACTGGTGCTGCCCGCCCTGTCGCTCGGCCTGTCTCTCGGCGCCGTCATCGGTCAGGTCCTGCGTGAGGGGTTGGAGCGGGCTCTGGAAGAACCGTTCGCCCTGACCGTTCGAAGCTGGGGTGTCGGCGACCTCGTTCTGCGGCTGCGGCATGGCCTGCGTCACGCCGCTTTGCCCGCTGTCACGCTGACGGGCTGGCTGATCGGTAACCTGCTGTCCGGTGCTGTGATCACCGAGGCAGTGTTCGGCCGGCCGGGCCTTGGGCGCATCACGGTCAACGCCGTTCTGGCGCACGACCTGCCGGTCGTGCTGGCGGTCGCCGTACTCTCCGCATTCATCTACGTCGTGCTGAGCACGCTGGTCGATGTGCTCTATCTGCTGCTCGACCCTCGCCTGCGCAACGACGCCAGGGAGGCCGGCCGATGAGTATTTCCTCCACAGTGCCGGAGCAAGAGAGGGGTAGAACTGTCCGGCTCCTCCGTGGGGCCCTGTCGAGACCCGGCGTTGTCGTGTCGTCGCTTTTCCTGTTGCTGGTGGCGATTGCAACCGTCTGGCCGCATGTGCTGACCGCCGCCGATCCGATAGCGGCCGATCCCTTGCAGGCGCAGCTGCCACCCTCCGTCGACCACTGGTTCGGCACGGATCATCTCGGCAGGGATGTCCTTTCCCGCGTCGTGCATGGAACCCGCTATTCCATTTTGATCGGTGTAAGCGCCGTCGCCATCGCCGCTGTCATCGGCTCGCTGCTCGGCCTTCTCTCAGGCCTCGCCCGCGGTCTCATCGATGAAGCGATTTCACGTTTCCTGGACGTCGTTTCGTCCTTCCCGGATCTGCTCCTTGCGCTGGTGCTGATCTCGTTCACCGGTCCAGGCACGGTCAATCTTATCTTCGCGCTCGGTGTCGCATCGGTGCCCCGTTTCGCACGGGTGGTGCGTGCCCAGACATTCGTGATCTCCAAAAGCGGCTATGTCGAGCAGGCGAGAACATTCGGACTGACGCCGCGCGTGCTGGTTATCCGCCATATCCTGCCGCATGCGATAGCCCAGGTTCCCATCCTGGCGACGATCGGTCTCGGCACGACGATCATCCAGGCCGCCGGCCTGAGTTTTCTCGGCATGGGGCCGCAGCCTCCGGCGCCCGAGTGGGGCGCGATGCTGGCCGAAGCCCGCAATTACCTTCGCGTCGCCTGGTGGATCGGGGTGTGGCCCGGTCTCGCCATCACGCTGACAGTCATTGCCATCAGCGTTCTCGGAAAACGTTGGCAACTCGCCTTCGAAGGCAGGAGGCAATTATGACCCCCGTCGTTCACATCAACAATCTCACGATCGGCTTTCCGCAGAACCAACGTCCCAATGCCGTCGTCCATGGCATCGACCTGACGATCAACAAGGGCGAGACCGTTGCTCTGGTCGGAGAGTCCGGTTCCGGCAAATCCGTGACGGCCCGTTCGCTCATCGGCCTTTCCGGCGTCGGCGCCAATGTGCGTGCCGACCGGTTCGACATCGATGGTGAAAGCGTCCTCAATTTCGGCGAAAGGGACTGGCGACGCCTGCGTGGCGAAAAGATCGGCTTTGTTCTTCAGGATGCGCTCGTGTCGCTCGATCCGCTGCGGCGGATTTCCCAGCAATTGTCGGATGCCTTCGGCAGACGCGGCTTCTTCGCCCGCCCGGATGTCGGCCGGGACAGCCATGCGCTGCTGCGCTCGGTCGGCATCCCCGACCCGGAAAGGCGCTTGCCGCAATATCCGCATCAGCTGTCCGGTGGGTTGCGCCAACGCGCCCTCATCGCCACGGCGATTGCCAGGCAGCCATCGCTGCTGATTGCCGATGAGCCGACAACGGCGCTCGACACCACCGTACAAAAGCAAATCCTTGATCTCTTGGCCGAGCGCCGGAGGGCCGGTCACACGCTTCTGCTGATCAGCCACGATCTGGCTGTGGTTTCGCGCCTGGCCGACCGCGTGCTGGTGATGCACAATGGCAGGATCGTCGAGGACGGACCGCCGGGCAGGATCCTGAGTAATCCGGAACATCCTTACACGAGACAATTGCTCGATGCGGTGCCGTCAGCGGGATCGCGGGGTTTTCGTCTGTCTCCTTCCGGCCAGCCAGATTCCCAACAACAGATTGCGCGTGTGCCTGCCGCACCAGCCGAGCGGTTACGCATCCCGCTGCCGGCCAAACATATCGACCAGGAGAACCGCGTCCTGTCGTCCCACAATCTCTTCAAGCGTTATGGGGGAGCCGGCGGCGCATTTGCCGTCAACGACGTGTCGTTCGACCTCGCCGCCGGTGAAGCGCTGGGGATCGTCGGCGAATCCGGTTCCGGTAAGACCACCGTTGCGAAAATAGTCCTCGGTCTGGTCGAGCCGGACGACGGCGCGGTGTTCATCGACGGCGAGCAGTGGAGCAATATCCCGGAGGCTCGACGTCGCTCGCGGCGCGCCAGCATGCAATTGATCGCCCAGGACGCCCTCAGTTCCTTCGACCCGCGCTACACGGTCGAAAAAATCGTCGGCGAGAGCCTCGACTCCGTCGGCACCTTCGGTGCGTCCCGCCGCGAACGCGTGCTCGAAGTGCTGGATGCCGTCCGCCTGGGTTCGGCCTATCTCAACCGTCATCCGCGGGAACTTTCCGGCGGCCAGCGCCAGCGGGTGGCAATTGCCCGCGCCTTCGCGCCGCGACCGCGGCTTCTGGTGGCGGACGAACCGGTCAGCGCGCTCGACGTTTCGGTGCAGGCACAGGTTCTCGATCTGCTCGCCGAACTACAGGCCGCGTCCGGTACGGCACTTCTCTTCATCTCCCATGATCTCGGTGTCGTCAATCATCTCACCGATCGCGTGCTGGTGATGAAGGACGGCCGGATCGTCGAGGCGGGGGGCGTCGAGCACGTCTTTTCCGCACCGCAGCACAGCTATACACGTGCCCTCCTGGAGGCGGTCCCGGCTCTGGCCTAACCGGCGCTTGCAAGAACATCCGGCAAGAGTTTGCCGGAGACACGAATTCAATCTGCGAGACATCTGTCATGACCCCTACCCGCAAACGTCGCCTGAAGACCCTGACCGGCGCAAGCAGCGTCATCTCCGCATCGAATGACACCGAGCCATCGGCGGGTGCCAGGCGCGCCGTCGAACTTGCCCGCAAAGCCGAGGCCGAGAAGATCACCGGCCTCTTCACCGCCGATCTTCTGCATATCGACCCGGCCGGCCTTGCCGGCACGGCCGGCATACAGGAGCCGATCATTGCTCTTGCGGCGCTCAGCCAGGCGACATCGCAGATCGGCCTGATCGCCACCGTCTCGACCACCTTCCATCACCCCTACAATCTGGCGCGCCAGATCGGCACGCTGGATCACGCCAGCGGCGGCCGCACCGGTTGGAACGCGGTGACCTCCTCCGTCGGCGAAGAGAATTTCGGAGAGACGCTACCGAGCCCGGAAGAACGCTACGAGCGCGCCGCCGAATTCATCGAGGTCGTCAACGCGCTTTATGATGCCAATGAACGGGACGCAGCCCAGCGCAAGGGTTCCGGAGCCGTCGGCATCGACCCGGCCAAGTTCCACCGCATCGACTATCGCGGCAAGCACTTCAGTGTCGCAGGCCCCTTGAACGTGCCGCCCTTGCCGCAGCGCCGCCCGGTCCAGTTTCAGGCCGGACAGTCCGAAGCCGGGGTGACGGTGGGCGCGCGCTACGCAGAGGTCGTCTACACCTCACAGCCCAAGCTCGAGGACGCCATTGCCTTCGCGACCGATTTACGCCGTCGCGCAGTGAGTTTCGGTCGTGGAAGCGATCTGCCCTTCATCATGAATTCCTTCCACGCGGTGATCGGCGAGTCCGACGCCGACGTGGCGCGGCGCCTGAAGGAAAAACACGAGCGCATTGACTACGAGCAGGGTCGCTTGAAGCTTGCCGACATGCTGGGCGGCGATCTCGATCTCTCCGGTCTGCCGCTGGACAGGCCACTACCGGAGACATTGCTGCCGGAGGTGACCAGCATCAACCGCAGGCGCGGGAGAGTGGAGATCTTTCGTCGCTACGCGCGCCAGGGACTGACGCTGCGCGAACTGATCATTCAGGCGCAAGAGACCGGCCATTGGTCGGTTGCCGGCACGCCGGAACAGCTGGTGGATGCGATCGAAGAGCGCGTCATTGCCGGCGTTCTCGATGTCTTGTCGCTGCATGGCTTCGGCAATCCCGACCAGGAGGATCTGCTGGTAAACGGTCTGCTTCCTGAACTCCGGCGCCGTCAACTGATCGACACCGATTATGTCGGAGAGGATTTCCGCTCCAATCTGGAGCTGCCGCCGCTTGCGTCACCGACCGCCATTCAGGCATCGCAAACAGGCTGACGGCAAGTCGTTCCCGGCTTGAGACGTAGAGAGCTTTCACAAGTCGCCAAAGGCTTTGACGACGCGCCGCGCTCGAATACATAGGCAACCACGCGGGCAGCTAGGGGGACGGAATAGGCTCATGCTTGGGCAAGCATAGCGAGCGGCCGCTAGGATGATCCGGGGCTCGACCTATGGTTTGGATGCCGAAACAGCGTGATGAAATTATGAACCGTCCGTTCCGCCCATCGCCTAATGTCGCCACACCTTCAACGCCGAAACCAGGAGAATGATTGCCAATGCCGGCAGCAACACCGCATTGGGAACGATGCCAAGCAGCAGCCCGCCAATAAACGTACCGACGATCGATCCAGCAGCCATTATGAGCAGGAAAGCCTTGTTGCGGCCGACGACGGAGAAGCTCTGGTCGCGACTGTAGCGGGTGAAGCCGACCAGCATGGTTGGCAGGCTCACCGCGAGCGAGAGACTACCGGCGAGCTTGATATCCGCGCCGAACAGAAGCACCAGCGTCGGGATCAGAAGTTCGCCCCCCGCGACGCCAAGCAGCGCGGCGACGATGCCAATGATGAAGCCCGCAATAACGCCGGCAACGAGCTGGGAGACGCCCGTCAATAGAGGTCGGCCGGCTGAGGCGTCGTGCCCAAGCATCAGAACGATCGCGATCGCCGCGAGCATGATGGCGATGACCTTGTAGAGCGTCTCTGACTGAAGTTTGGTCGCCCGGCCTGCGCCGAACCAAGCGCCGATCAGGCTCCCCGCGAGGAGGTTGAGAACGATCGGCCAGTTATCGGCTATAGCGCCGAAGGGCACGCTACCAGCCCGGAAGGGGAGCGCGGTCGCGACGACGACGAGGCTCATGGCCTTGTTGAGGATGACTGCCTCTAGGGCTGCAAAATTGAAGAACCCGATCAAGATCGGAAGGCGGAACTCGGCGCCTCCCAGGCCGATGAGACCTCCGAGGGCACCAATAATGGCTCCTCCACCGAAAGCAGCAGCAGGATGACGGGGAAGTGGTGTGTTGGCGGTGTCAGTCATGGGCGATATGTATGCATAAATATCACGCAGCAGGACAGTCGGTATGGCAGATGGAAACGCAGAAAATTGTCGATGGTGGCACGCTCTCGTGAATGCCGGCTTACCGGCGAACCCCACAGGCGAACTCGCCACCTCGCCCCTTGGCAGGCTGAACGCAAAATCGCGATCGATGACGCCGCAAAAATCGTCCGAGCGTGCGACAAGGGAGGAACATCGAGTGCAACCAGTTCCTAACTTCCAGTCCGTGCAGTGATTACAGCATCGGCGATTTCCACAAACCCGGCACCACCAGGGCCTTCCGTGATCCAGCTGGGTGGCTTCGGTTATTTGCCTTAACGTCAATCGATAAGCGGCCCTACGCGCGGAAGCGCCACTGAGAGGTGACATTTGGTCGGGACTACTTCTGTGGCGGCTCGAACAACTCGATTGGATTACCAGCCGGATCATCGACCAGAATCTGCTTTCCACCCATGCCGGTCACGATCTCGTTGCGAAAACGAATTCCCGCCGACCGTAGGCGGGCGACTTCGACGTCAAGGTTCGTGACCTCAAGCTGAATCCGATTCCAGCCGCCAGGCGCGGGCTTGCGGCCATCCGGCATCGGTTGAGACGCTCCGCCCGGCCCCGTCGTCCCGTTCACAAGCAGGCGCAAATCTCCCCGTACCAGGATCGCGAAGCTCGGAGCAGGATGGGCGGCGATGGAAAAGCCGAGATGCGTTGCATAGAACGCCATTGCTGCATCCACGTCGTCCACGATATAACGTACGCTGACAGTCGCCATGTTGGCTTCCAAGTCATTCAGTCTCGAACAATCAGGCAGCTTTCGTCTTTCGCCCAGTCGGCAAAACTGAGATAGTAGGCGCGGACATCCTCATATCCGGCCCGGGCGACGGCAGCGGCCGCGAGCGCCGCTCGGCCACCGCCATCGCAATGCGTGACGACATGGTCGCCTTGCTGGAACCCGGCAGCGGTCAGAAGCTCGCGCAAGTCTTCGGCAGGCTTCACGAGGCCACTGTCGAGCAAATCGGAATGCGGAAGCAAGCGTGCGCCTGGGAGATGACCGCCGCGAGCGTTGCGCCGAAGGTCCTCGCCAGCGAACTCGTCCTTGGTCCTCGCGTCGAAAATCCGAACATCCCTGTCAAGCTCGGCCGCCAGTGACTTCCGGTCTACCAACCCGACCGGTCCCGACCCTGGTTGCGCCCTGAACGTTGCCGTGCCGGCAGGCCTCTCGGCGGTCGCCAGCAGGTCCTCATGCCCACGGATCGCGGGCCATCCACCGTTCAAAATCAAAGTTCTTGCGCCAAAATATTGGAGGATAAACCATACCCGTGCCGCTTCGGTCATCCGGCCATCATCATAAACGACGTTGGGCATTTGACCATCCACGCCGAGCGTGGCGATTGCACGTTCCCAATAGTCAACGTTTTCGAAGGACGTCTCGCCAGTCTTCGCCGCCGCCTCCCACACCTCGATAGGCACGCGGACGGCGCTGGCCGGATGATCGCCCTCAAACGCGGCCAGCTCGCGCACGTCGAGCAGACGGAAGCCCCCTAAGGACGGAAGTGCGATTGGCTCGATGACAGGGTCGTGCGACATCGGGATTCCTTCTCAGATGCTCAAAATTGTGCCGGATAAAGCTAACAAAACGACTACGATCCATGGAGGCGACTTCCAGACGGCCAGAAGGAGGAAGCCCGCAAGCGCAAGCGCAAAATCGTACGACGTCAGGACAGCGCTTGTCCAGACGGGGTTGTAGAGGGCCGCGCCGAGAATGCAGACAACAGCCGCGTTCGCCCCCCGCACTGCAGCCTGGGCAGCTTTGGAGCGGAGTCCGTCCCAGAACGGCAACACGCCATAGACCAGCAACATGCCCGGCAGTAGCAACCCCACCAGCGCCACCTCCGCACCGACAACGCCATTTGGCGAAGGTCCCATCACCGCGCCGAGATAGGCGGCGAACGTGAAAAGCGGACCCGACACTGCTTGCGCGACGCCGTAACCCGCCAGGAATTCCTCGTTACTGCCCCATCAGTGCGTAACGACTTCTGCTTGAAGCAAAGGAAGCACCACATGCCCGCCGCCGAAGACAAATGCGCCCGACCGGTAAAAAGCGTCGAACAGAGCGAGACCTTGAGAATGGGTTGCACTGACGACAAGCGGGGGCAGCAGGAGAAGTAATGCGAAAAGAATGAGTGCCACGCCGCCGCCCCGCCGGGAGACAGGGAAGTTTAGTTGTCCGGAAATCGGTGTCGCGTCAGCACTGCACAGCCACAGGCCCGCGCACGCTCCAATGCCGATGGCCGTGACCTGCCCAAAAGAACCGGTGAAGACCACAACGATAGCAATCGCGGCAAGCGCGATGCCTGCACGCACTCGATCTGGTGTGAGCGTTCGGGCCATTCCCCAAATGGCTTGGGCGACGACCGCGACAGCGACCAGTTTCAGGCCATGGAGAAAACTTTCGGCAAGAGGACCTTTGAACGCGGCTGCACCAAGCGCGAAAGCAACTAGGATAATGGCCGACGGCATGGTGAAGGCGAGCCAGGCGGCAAAGCCTCCGCCGCCGCCCCGCAAAACTCCTAGGGCAAAGCCAACCTGGCTCGACGCCGGTCCGGGAAGGAATTGGCAGAGCGCCACTAGGTCCGCATACCCCTTTTCGTCGATCCATTGTCTTCGAACGACCAGTTCGTCACGGAAGTAACCGAGATGCGCGATTAGGCCCCGAACGAGATGAGGCCGAGTTTCAGGAACACTCGGAAGACTTCGAAGGGAGAACCCTGGTCTGCATGATCATCCACTGGCCCAAAAAATCCCTCGTACTCAGTCCCGCAAGACGTCGCGGCAACTCGGTTTGCATAGAGCGTAATGCCCGAGGCCTGAGAATAGGTTCTCACCATGCCGGGCAATGACGGAAAATATGATGGGGGATTTTGAGTCAACCCTGATCGAGCGTGTGGGCAGATTAAAGGTCTTAGGATGCATGACAATGTCACTTAGGCACCAACTGCCCAAGCTTCTGACAATACGGTTGCCCGCGTGATCAAACTCGTCGAGGAGGCCCAGGAGTCGAAGGCTCCGACCGAGCGATCATCGACTGCTTATCGAAATAATGCGCCGGGCGTCGTTGCGGTCGCCGTTCTGCCGCGCTCGTGGCCGATGGCAACTGGTCCGCGTGGCTCTCTGGCCCGCTAACCTCGCAGGTAGGCGCCCGCCGAGTGGATGAATGCAAGATCGCGCTCGCGAGCGCGATCTTGTCTCATTGGTGACGGGGAACCGGACCTCAACCGGCACTTCGTCAAGCATTCATCCTCTGCAGCGATTTGAATGGCTGCACACATAGCGGAGGCTCGGGGTTGATCAGATCCGGGCGCCACCCGTCGCATCAATCATCTGGCCCGTCGTCCAACGCGCATCGTTCGATGCAAGAAAAGCGATGACGTCGGCGACGTCCTCCGCCTGTCCTACACGTGAGAAGACCGAGAGGGCTTCGGCGCCGGCGCGCGCGTCCGGCGATGCCAGCCATTCGGCATTCATGTCCGTCTCCGTCACACCCGGCAGCACGGCATTGACCGTAATCCCGCGAGCTGCAAATTCAGGTGCCAGCGCCAGTGTCAATGTCTCCAGCGCCCCCTTGGAGGCCGCATAGGCGGGATGCGTCGGCGCCGCGATCCGCGTAAATCCAGTCGAGACATTGATGATGCGACCATTATCGCGAATGTGGTCGGCCACTGCCTGGATCAGAAAGAACGGCGCTTTATAGTTGATCGTCATGACCTCGTCGAAAGCAGCTTCGCTCGTCTGCTTCAGCGGCAGTGCCGGCGCGATGCCCGCATTGTTCACTAGAGTATCGAGAGCTGACGAGCCCGTCTCGGTACGCGCGGCTTCGCTGAACTGCGCCCAGAGGCTGTCGGCCGCCTCCTTGCCCTGTCTGAGATCGGCCTTCACGGCGACGGCCTTGACACCAAGTGCCTCGATATCGCGTACGGTGGCATTGGCCGCATCCACGTTGGCCGTGTAGTGCACGCCAATTAGCTCCGCACCCTCCTTCGCAAACGCAAGAGCAACCGCCCGGCCGATACCGCGCGAACTTCCGGTGATGAGAGCTATCTTGTTTGCTAGTCTCTGGGACATGGGAACACTCCGTTGATAAATTAAATAGGGATCCCTATAATAAGAGGCTTAAGCCACCTGTCAACGACATTAATAGGGATCGCTATTTTAATGGAGAGTCCAGTCCGTAAACGAGGAAGGCCGCGCGTGCTCGATCGCGACGTCGGGCTCGACATCGCGGTGCGCTTGTTCTGGGAACGTGGCTACGAAGGGACCTCGACCGCTGATCTCACGAAGGCCATGGGTATCAATCCGCCGACCCTCTATTCGATGTTCGGCTCAAAGGAAGAGTTATACCGTCAGGCGCTCGACTTCAGCATCGCCCGTGAAACCAGCCGCCGGTTGGAAATCTTAGCATCAGACCTCCCTGTATACGAAGCCCTGACCCTCTTCCTTTACGACATCGCAGACGGTGATACGCAACCGGACAAGCCGCGAGGTTGCATGGTCTCGACCGCCGTCCTGCAGCATGCCGAAGAAAACGCATCCGTCGCGCAAATGACAGCGGCCCTGCGCGAGGCGTCGGTGCAGACCCTTAAAGCTCGCTTCGACCGTGCCGTCGAGGAAGGCGAGTTGCCGCCCCAGACCGATACCGATACGCTCGCTCGCTTCTACGGGGCTATTATCCAGGGCATGTCTGCACAGGCCTGCGATGGCGCCTGCAATGCGCGGCTGAAGCGGCTGATCGATCTCGCACTCACGGCCTGGCCTGGGAGCGCAGCCCCTAGAGCGGTTCGGCGTGGAGACACGTGAACCGCGTCGGATCGTGCTTACGCGCACCTTGCGTCTTCCACGTTGAGGTGGATTCGGTGTAAGCACCCTTTCTAGGTCCCTCGACGGCGGCAATCCGAACAGTCGCGCATATTCCCGCTGAACTGGTTCGGGCTTTTATATCCCACGTCATAAGAGATCGAAGTCGCGGAAAAGCATTGTACGGGGAACTTTGCCCACCCAGCAACCGAGGCCATCAAGAGCAGCCTAATTGAGCAATGAGATTGCAGCCTTGGGCAGTGCGAATTAGCCGACTCGATGGATCCGTAATACCTCTTCAATGACCTCTTCCAGTTCCCCGCGCGTGGCACCATCTCGGGCTTGGACAGACATGCCCTGAAGCACGACGACCAGAAAGCGGGCGAGGGATTTCGAACGGTCCGGATCGAGCCATCGGCCTAATGCTTCAGAAATCGCTTCCCGCATCGCGTCTCGGCGCTTCGACACGGCCAGCGCAAGGGAAGCGTGTTCTTCGGCGCATTGGAGCGTGCCGCTTGATACCATACATCCTCTTTCTCCCTCAGGATCGGTCACGGCATCAGCGCCTTGACGCAAGATCGCCGCCACAACTTCATCCTGTGTCGATGCTGCATCTAGGTTGAGAAGCGCGCCCGGAATTCCGGCATATCGGTCCAGAGCCTCACGATATAGCTCAGCCTTGCTCCCGAACGCAGCATAAAGACTCGGCGGCGCAATCCCGATCGCGGCCGTCAGGTCATTGAGCGATACGCCTTCATAGCCGTGCCGCCAGAACAGCCGCATGGCGATGTCGATCGCCTCTTCACGGTTGAATGTACGAGGCCCGCCGCGCCGCCTTTTGATCTGCTTATCCATTCGCGCAACCGGATGGCCTTGCTGAGCATCTGCTTGATTTGGATCCACGCGGCTATCTCGAGCGCGTCCTGGCCAGGATGACAGAGGGGCGTGATTTCCTGGAGCAGGAGGCCACTGATGCCTATCACGAGGCGTTCGGCCGACGGAGCGTACGACACGCCATCGTCGAAGACTATCGATCGGCATTGCAGGAGGATCTGGAACATGATCGGGCTGCTCGCAGGGAAGGTCGCAAACTTCGCTGCCCTGTTCTCGTATCCTGGCCTCAAGGAAATAGACAATCCGACGGTAGGAGTCCGATCGAAGTCTGGAGACAGTGGGCAGACGACGTCACCGGGGGAGCAACATCTGGTGGTCATCTTGAGGTCGCGGCTGCGGTTCTGTTCCTTGCAAGCGACGAGAGCAGTTTCACGACAGGTGCGGAACTTGTCGTTGACGGGGGTATGGCTCAGGTTTGACGACTGCCTTCGACGGCGCCGGGAACGAGACCTAATCTAAATTGAGTAGGCAGGGTGGCTGGCGCCCCGTTCTTCCCGATCGGTGATGCAGCCATCTCCAAGGTCACAATCGTCGCTGCAATGCCGTTGCGGGCCAGTGCCCGTGCGAAGGCAGCGCCGATGTTTTCCGCCGCAGTGATACCAATACTTGTCTTCTTCCTTTTGGGTTTTCATGTGCGGAAGCGAGATTTATGCGGACTGACCGCCATCGACGTTCAGAGTGGCGCCGGTGATGTAGCCGGTCGTCCCCGGCCGACAAGGAATGCGACCGCCGCCGCGAAATCCTCCGGCTGCCCATAGCGACCGAGCGCGGCAAGGTTTTCAGCATTTCTGCGAACTGCCCGTCTTTAGGGTTCATCTCGATCTATTACGCGAACCGAACCTGCTTCCCCTGAAGGCCCGTGTGCTCGTCGACTTTATCGCCAAGCTGTTTCAGCGGGAGAGAGATGCCGCCAAGCGGTTCGCTGCAAGTCTCGGGTAAGGCGCGGCTCGCTTGCCTTCGCCTTGATGGGACTCGAACCGCAGACCGGTGAATTGGTTGGTTTTCAAACTGCTGCGGGAAGAGGATCGGTGCCTTCACTAAGGATCGCGAGATACCGTCTATAGCTGAAAACGCGACCACGCTTGCGGCCGGTCACCTCCTCAACTATGCCGAACCGCTCCAGATCGGTGAGTGCCGCATTGACGGTAGGGGCCGATAGGCCCGTCTTTTGAACAAGCTGATTTGCCGTCAGGAACGGATTTTGCTGAAAAAGATCATGGATGCGAAGCGCTGAACCGGCTCGGTCGCTTTCAGTTGTGATGCGCTCGCGGTCTTCCTTGAACACCTCGACGATCCGAGTGGCGGCGTCAAATGCCTGGTTTGCGGTGTCGGCGACGCCGGTAAGGAAGAAGTCGAGCCAACCTTCCCAACTGCCGTGTTCGCGGACCTCCTGGAGCAGTCGATAGTATTCCGTTCGATGGGTCTTCAGGTAAAGACTTAGATACAGTAGTGGCTTACGCAGAACCCCGTTCATGCAAAGGTAGAGCGTGACTAGCAAGCGGCCGATACGACCGTTGCCATCCAGGAATGGATGGATCGTTTCGAACTGGACGTGCAGAAGGCCGGCCTTGATGAGTGCGGGCAGCCGCGACCGATCTTCATGCATGAAACCTTCGAGCGCATCCAAGCAGGTGTCCATCTCCGTGACAGGCGGCGGCACGAAGAGCGCATTGCCAGGTCGTGTCCCCCCGATCCAATTCTGCGAGCGCCGGAATTCGCCGGGATTCTTGGTACCCCCGCGCCCACTTTGCAGCAATCGCGCGTGCATTTCACGGATCAGGCGTAGGGACATTGGCAGAGATTCCAGTCGTTCCAAACCATACATCATGGCATCGACGTAGTTCGAAACTTCGCGGATATCATCGATAGGTTGTCCCGCCTGCGCTTCCGTCTCAAAACGCAGAAGATCGGAGAGCGTTGACTGTGTTCCTTCGATCTGCGAGGAAAGAACAGCTTCCTTCCTGACATACATGTAAAGAAAGAGCTCCTGACGAGGGAGCAGCATCGTGATACCATCTAGCCGTCCGAGAGCTCGCTCCGCCAAGCTAAGACGCTCCAGAAGTGAAAGCACATCAATGGCAGGCATAGGCGGCAATGGCGGAGGTACGAATGCCCGCACGGTTTCGCCAGCAACTGCTGTTTCGACAAAGCGGCCGGACCGCTGATTTAGCTCGGAATCAGACATGCGCTGATTATGATTTTCAGCTACTATTTAAGCAAGTGGGCCTTGGCTTAAATAACTAAGCAGCTAAGGTAAGCGCTCTTAAATAAGCGTACGCCCCAGTCGAGCGCCTTGAAAGGATGCGACCCGAAGACCTCATCATCGGTTGGAGTTGGATAACCCATATTTATGGAACTGCAGCTTTGAGAGAAAAAGATGGCGATGTCACCAGACCTGGCTGAACGGTGACACCCCGCAGGTTCAGCGCCTTAGAGCCTCACCAGTACTTTTCAAGAAGAAATGCATCTTTTCCGGATCGATCGGAACATCGAACGTGTCTTCGGGTCTGATCCTGGATGAGGCATGAATCTGAGCGGTAAACGCGCTCGCACCAGCTTTCCCGATGGCAAGCGTGTGCGGGCCGAGAGGTTCGATATCGGCGACGTGCACACGAATCGTCGGAAAGGTGGGGTCCGCGGTCATGGTGTGCTCAGGCCGAATACCGAGAACGATGGCCTTGCCAATGCCCTCCGAAAGGTGCTCCACGATGTCTGCTGGAACGGGAATGGCGACATCGTCTTCCGCCCGGAAGACAACGCCGCCGTCGCTGGCCTCCAGCCGCCCTTCGACGAAATTCATACTGGGGGCGCCGATAAAGGCCGCAACGAACAGATTTTTGGGAGATTCATACAGCGTGATCGGGTCTGCCGCCTGTTCGATACGTCCCTGGTTCATGACCACGACGCGATCGGCCATGGTCATCGCCTCGACCTGATCATGGGTCACATAGACGATCGTTGTTTGCAGACGGCGATGCAGCAGCTTGATCTCGGTGCGCATTTCGATACGCAGTTTGGCGTCCAGGTTGGATAGCGGTTCGTCGAACAGAAAGACATCCGGCTGACGCACGATCGCCCGGCCGATGGCGACGCGCTGACGTTGACCGCCAGAAAGCGCGCTCGGTTTGCGGTTTAGATAAGCACCGAGATTGAGAATGCGCGCGGCATTCCCAACGGCGGTGTCGATGTCCTCTTTCGGCGTTCCACGCACCTTCATGCCGTAGCCAATGTTTTCGGCGACCGTCATATGCGGATAGAGGGCATAATTCTGAAACACCATCGAGCAATTGCGCAGACCCGGGCGCAACGCAGTAACCTCTCGCTCGCCGATGCGGATTTCTCCGGACGTCGCCTGTTCCAGCCCCGCGATCATTCGCAGCGTGGTTGTCTTCCCACAACCGGAAGGCCCGACGAGAACCACGAATTCCTTGTCGGCAATCACCAGATCGAGCGGAGGAATGACCGCAACGCTACCGAAGGACTTGGTGACCTGATCCAAACGCACCTGGGACATGCTGTAACCTTTTCATCAGAATTCCATCGCCTGCCGTAAGCGGCGATGGTTCCTTCTTCTTTCAACGGTGTCTGATCCCATCCCGGCACCGCCGGGACGGGACGTGTCGAGGATGGATTACTTCGCAGGCAGGCCCATCGACGAGCGATAGGCTGCCAGTTGCTTGTCGCGGCCAAACTCGTCCGTCAGCTTGTTCCATCCGGCAGCCACGGTATCCAGCGCCTGCTGCGGCGTCACTTCTCCAGCCAATGCCTTGGAAAGCTCGATCTCAAGAATTTCCGTATAGGAGAAATAGCCCGGCAGGCGCATGTCGAGCGCCGTGTTCTTGGCGGTCACCGCGTCCTTCTGGCTTCCAAGATATTCCTTTGCCTCACGCTCGGTGAATATCTTCGACCACAACTCCGTATTTGTCGTGTGCGATAGACGGTAAGGATTGACGCCTGTGCCGCCGGTGATCGCCGCCTGACCAGAAACTGCCGGGCTCGTCAGGAATTGGATATAGTTCCAGGCGGCCTCCTGGTTCTTGGAAGACGACGGTACGGCTGCCTGCCAACCGCCGAAGGCCATGAAAGAGGTCTGGATGACGTTGTCGAACTTGTCCCACTTCTTGGTCTTGTAGTTCCAGATTTCGTCCGATCCCGGCAGTGATGCCGAGCCCACGCTACCTGCAACCTTCGACTGTTTCGGGTCGGCGGCAATGACGCCGGTATCGCCCCAGCCGATCGACTCGGCGACCTGGCCACCGGCAAAGGCCGCGTTCACTTCGCCGAACGAGAAGTTCAGCGCATTTGGCGGCGCCAGCTTCGAAGCGCGAATATATTCCTCCAGGCCGCGCACCCAGCCCGGATTGTTGACCTGCGCATCCATCGTGTCAGGATCGAAGAACATGCCGCCGGGATTGTCGGGATGGCTGGTGTATCCCGCTACGTGACTGAACAGGAACCAGAATTGCTGGCCACCACGTCGAAAGGCTTCCGCCGTGCCCCAGAGGCCCTTGTCCGGCTGCTGGAAGAATTCAGCGATGTCGAGATACTGCTTCCATGTCTTAGGCGGGGCCAGATCGTAGCCATACTTCGCCTTGAAGGCGCTCTGGTTTTCCGCGTTTTCAAACAGATCAATGCGGTAGGTATAGGTATGGGCGTCACCGTCCATGGTCTGCGACAGGACCTTGCCGTTCCAGACCATCAGTTGCTCGCGGTAAACCGGCGCGATGTCTTCCCAGTCGGCACCGGATTGCATCGCCTTGGGCATTTCCGAGAGAAAATCGGTGAAGTCCGGTGCCCAGGCCGGCGCAAAGGCGACCACGTCGAACGTGTCTTCGCCCGAGGTCAACGAGGTTACGATTTTCGGATAGAGTTCCGACCACGGAAATTCGACGACATTCACCTTGCCGCAGGTCTTTTCTTCCCAGCCCTTGGCCGCGAGTTGTAGCGCAGAGGCGATATAGGGGCCTGTCTGCGTCGTAGCGGTGAGCGTGACACCGGTGTAGTCCGGTTCGCACGCGAGCGCGGATGTGACGCCCGCCGCAGCAAGTAGTCCTGCGGCCGTTGAACTCAATAGCAATCTTCTCATGTTTTCCTCCCCGGAATTGAACAATGACTAGGCTTGTCGAACGGTCACTTTATTGCTCCTAAAAGCAGGCCAGACCGCATCAGCCTGCTCAAAATGCCCGCCATGACGACCATGGGTATGATCGCGACCAGGGCGGCTGCCGATATCGACCACCACTCGTCGCCGCGCTGGCTGTTTTGCCCGGCGACGAGAATGGGAAGGGTTTGCCATTTGGAACTGGTCAGGAAGAGTGCGAACAGGAACTCGTTCCAGACGAAGGCGAGCGTGATCATAAATGTCGCGATCAGGCCCGGCTTGGACATGGGCAGGACGATACCGAAGAAAATTCTCCACGACGGCACATTGTCGACCATCGCCGCCTCTTCGACTTCAACCGGCAGTGCCGCAAAGAAATCGCGCATCAGCCAGATCACGATCGGCAGCGAGAAGGCGACATAGGCGAAGGTGAGCCCGGTATAGGTGTCCACCAGCTTGAACCCCAACTTGCCCATTTCCGTGTACATCAGGAACAAGGCAAAGGCGGCGACGATCGGCGGAAACATGCGCTGGCTGACAAACCAGAAGACGATATCTTCATTGCCGAGGAGCGGCCCTGGAAGCTTCATTCGGCTGGAGCCGATGGCGAGCGCAAGCGCTGCAACAAAGGCAAAGATCAGCGAAATAGCCTGCCCGTAGCCCAGCACATGACGGCCGAGAAGATATCCGCCAAAGGCAACAACGACGAAAATTATGCCGGACAGCAGCTTGACCTCGAAGGTGAAGCGCACCAGCGCATAGGCTGCCATCGATCCGATGAAGGTGGCCAGCACCGATGCGGAAAGCCCGATGATCGTCGAGGCGATGAAGGTGTTGTAGAACTGGCCACGCGCGCCCGACAAAAGCTCGCTCCAGGCTGTCAGCGTCGGGTCGAAGTCGACAAATGGAATATAGGTTGGCCCGCCGACGACGCCAAGCGGCGACTTGAACGAGGTGATCGCGACCCAGTAAAGCGGAAAGAAGGTGAAGGCCAGCCACAGCAGGCAGCCTGCGAGCGCCCACCAGCGACCGGGTCCTTTGAGGTCACGCACACTCATTTGTGCTTCTCCAGATAGGGCTTCAGGATGGCGAGATAGACGAGCCCGATCACGGTGATGACGATCAGGAACAGGAAGGAGAGGGCGGAGGTGTAGCCGAGGTTGAACTTCTTGAAGCCTTCCTGATACGCGAACAAGGTGAGCGTTTCGGTCGAAATGCCGGGCCCTCCGCCTGTCATGACGAACACCGTGTCGATGATCTTGTAGCTCTCGATGAGGCGGATGAAGACCACAGCCACCGAAATCGGCAGCATCATCGGGAAAGTGATCCCCCAGAACTGTTGCCACGGACTGGCATTTTCAAGCGCGGCAGCCTCGTAGACGTCCTCCGGCAGGGTTTGCAGCCCGGCAAGAAGCATCAGGATGACGAAGGGTGTCCACTGCCACACTTCGACGGAAATGATGGCGCCGATAGCCCATCTGGTCTGAGTCAGAAACGGCAGATTGGGAAAGCCGAAGGCGGTCATCAACTCATTGAGCGGGCCCATCGTCGGGTTGAGGATCTGGCGGGCAATGAGTGCAACGGCAACGGGCGCCACCAGCATTGGCACCAGGAAGCTGACCCGGAACAAACCTTCGGCAGGCACCCGACGGCTGAGCGCCAGCGCCACGGAAAAACCGATGACATATTGCAGCGTCACCGCGACAAAAGCGATGATCGTCGTCGTCCAGGCGACATTCCAGAAGCGCGGATTCTGAAGCAGTTCCGTATAGTTGCCGAAGCCGACGAAACGCGCGGGGATCGGCGGCACGAGCCGCAGGCTCATGAAGCTGGTGGTCAGCGAATAGATCAGCGGGAAGATCGAGATCACCAGCACGATCAGCAGCGCCGGCCAGATGAAGAAGTGTTTGATCGGATCGTTGCGGGTCATGCAGCGCCTCCTTTCTGGAGAAGCGCCTCGATTTCCTCGATCGTCGGCATGGCGGGCGCGGTACCCCGGCGCGTCACCGCAATACCGGCGGTCGCGCAGCCGAAACGCACGGCCTCGACCGAACTAGCGCCCCGCGAGAGCGCTGCCGAGAAGCCGCCGACGAAAATCCCGAGGATCGAAACACCCACCTTCATTATCGTTTCCCCTCAAACGGTTTCCGGCGGAATGACGCCTTTGGTGAAGAGGAAGCAGCCGTAGAAGCGGTTTTCGCCCGTGGTGATGACGCAATAGGCCTTTTTTGCCTCCTCATAGAAGGCGAAACGCTCGATGCCATACATCGGCGCCGGCTTGCCCTCGGCGCCGTCGATAACGGCCTGGACTTCCTGCTGCACTGGAGGGATCTCGTCCGGCGCGCCCATGATTTCCATTCGCCCGGCGGACGGCTGCAGCGGCGTATCCAGCGGCATTACCGAAAGAATAGCGTTGATGGCGCGGGCAGCAGACACATTGTCTATCCGCAACAGCTTGCCGAGCACCGTTTGCCGGGCAATGGAATCCGAAGGAAAATTGGTGTCGGAAACGACGACCGTGTCGCCATGCCCCATGGATTGGAGCGCGTGCAGCACGTCCGCATTTAGAGCCGGATCGATATTTTTCAGCATGAAAATCCTCCCTTAGTTGCACCATTTCGCAGCACCTCGTGCCGCAAAACAGAGCCCATAATCGCAGCTCCGTTACAGCTCTGCGATTCCCTCAAATTCCGTCGATCTCGCCTGCCGGTGCGGTTCTCCCCCCGCCCGCATGACCAGAGTTGGAGCCCTTAATCTCCGTAGGGGATCCAGATATTCTTCACATCCACAGCGCGGCGAAGGTATAGCGCGCCTTCGGCGGAGGCCGCGAACAGATCAGGGTTTTTCGGACACGGCGCTCTTTGCTCTCCAGAATTCGAAGAGGTGCAACCGATCGAATATGCCTGTGCCTGAGCGGAGCGCGGAAACGCCGATCAGAAGTGCCCCCCAGATGGCAATTGTCAGGAACTGGCTAAAGTTCATCAAATTGAACACGGAGGAGATCAACTGCAAGAGCAGCAACGCAGCAAACAACCCTGATACTTTTCCGGTGCCGCCATATGGATTGATGCCCCCCAGAACCGCCGCCAGGATGCTGATGAGAAGGAAGCTCTCGCCATAGGACGCGTTGGCAGAATTGAATCGGGCCATCATTACAAGCCCGCCGCATCCTGCAAGCGCGCCCGATAAGGCATACGTCAAAAGCAAAACTCGTTTGACATGTATGCCCGAGAACTGGGCAGCTTTCTCGTTGGCGCCGACAAGGTAGACCTTCTGACCGAAGGATGATCGCCGAAGAACCACCGACACGAACACGCAAAGGGCAACAAACAGCAGGAACGCAAGCGGTACGCCCAGATAGGTTCCATTTCCAATCGCAACGATTGGATCTGGAAAGCCTGACAAGACGTTTCCACGCGTCAGTCCAATGGCAAGACCTTTGCAGGCGATCATGGTCCCCAGTGTGGCCAGAATGGGGGATACACCGAGATAGGCGATGATGAAGCCGTTCAACAGGCCTATCAGAATTGCGACGGCGAGGCCCGCGGCAACCGCGCCTACTTGCCAGGTGAGCCAAAGCACACTTCCAGCATCGCCCCACGGAATTGTGAACTGCAACACCGACGCTATCGTCAAAGCGCAGAGATTGGCCGTCGAAATGATCGACAAATTCAGCCCGCCGGAAAGGAGCGCAAGCATCATCGCAAGACCAAGAATGCCAAGTTCCGGGGTCTGAAACGCTATCGACTGAAATGTTCCCACACTCAGCAGCCGATCGCCGAGAATGAGGCCAAACACCGCCAGAACGGCCATGAAAATGGAAGCAAGCGTCATCGTTGTGGCGTTCTCTCGAACGAAACGGGATATGAGAGATCGATTGGCGGACGGCTTCATGGTAATTTCCTCCCTAGGACGCGAGTCCAGCATGCCGACGCCGCTGAGACAGCGCAGTCGCCGAGACCGCAAGCAGAATAACGCAGCCGACAAAGAACTGATTCCAGTATGAGGACACGCCAAGCAATATCAGTCCGTTCTGCAAAATTGCGATGAGCATCACGCCGAGTACGGCGCCAAACACGGAGCCGTTGCCACCGGCCAGACTCGCGCCGCCAAGAACGACAGCCGCAAGCACTTCGAGTTCCTTGCCGATGAGCGTCGTCGGCGTAACCGATTGGGCCAGCTGGGCTTGCGATATTGATGCGATCGCAGCCATGAACCCCATATAACCGTAGACAAGGCACCTCAGGCCGAAGACATGAAAACCAAGGCGTTCGGCGGCTATCTCATTCCCCCCCATGGCATATATTTGACGACCGATGTTTGTCTTGTTGAGCAAGACCCAGGTCATAAAGAATGCGACCACTAGCAACAGCGCCTGGAAATTGATCGCATAAGGAAATCCATTACTGTCGGTGAATTCGAACCACCAGATCCCTTCGCGGAAATAGCTGGGAAGCGAGGTGATATAGTCGCCGCGGGTGATATATATTAGCAATCCATAAAAAATATTGAGAGTGGATATAGTCACAATAACCGAAGAGATGCGAACCTTATGAATAATAGCCGCATTGAATAGCCCACATAGTATACCAGTGCAGCAGGCGACAAGGAACACTCCGAACCACCCAATTGGATAGGTCTTGGCAATCATGAGAGCCACATATTGAGCGACGCTGGCTATGGCAGTAAAGGAGATGTCGATCCCACCGAACACCAAGACCACAAGCAGACCGGCTGCAAGAATGCCTGCAAACGAAGTGGAGGTGAGAAGGTCGAAAAGGTTTTGCAGCGTCAGAAAACTGTCCGTCGCTGCCGTGAGGAACATGGACAATACGATGACGACCGCAAGCAGCCAAAATTCGTGACTTCGTGTCCAGCGTTGAATTGTCTTAGGCATAGATTTCCTCCTGCAGATTTCTCTCGGTCGACGAAAGCGGATGCACTTCGCTGACGAGCCTGCCTTGCCGCATGACCAGGACACGATGGGTGTGGTAGAAGACCTCCTGGGCTTCGTCGGAGATGAGCAGTACCCCGACGCCTTCTGCCGCCAATCGGTGCACTATCTCATAGATTCCGTCCTTGGCCTTGATGTCCACGCCGACGGTTGGGCTATCGAGTATCAGCACGCGGGGTTTTGTGGCCATCCACTTGCCCAACACTACCCGTTGCTGGTTGCCTCCTGACAGAGTTCCGACGGGATTTTCGAGGTCGGACACTTTCGTGTTCAGGCGAACGATCCATTCATCGGCTGCGGCTACACGTTTGGCGGGGTTGATGAGGCCGAATTTGCCGGCCAAGCTGTCGAGGACCGTCGCGAGGATGTTTGCAGAAATGGGCTGCCCCAGCGCCAGGCCGAGCATCAACCTGTCTTCCGGGACGTAAGCCACACCGCTGGCTATTGCGACACGATTGGAGCTGGCTATCAGCGGCTTTCCGGAGACTTCAATCGTGCCGCGGGACGGTGGATTCATACCGAAGATGCTGAGTGCGAGTTCTGTCCGTCCGGAGCCCAAAAGCCCGGTAAGGCCGACGATCTCTCCTTTGCGAATGTCGAAGCTGATATCCTCGTAGTGGCCTGGTCGAGTCAGGTTTCGAACCGCCAGCACAACCTCCGCAGCCTCGCCTCCGGGCCGCGGAGGCGCATAGTGGAACTCATGACCGGTCATCAAGGTCTCGAGCCGCCGTGAAGTGATCTCGCTGGCATCGAAGGTCCCCACCTTACCGCCGTCACGCAGAACCGTTACGCGCTCGGCTATCTCCATTACTTCATCGAGACGGTGGGATACGAACACCGTGCAAATGTCTCTGCTCTTAAGGTCGTTGACGACACGCAGCAGAGAATCCACCTCATGCCGGGTCAACGAGGCGGTGGGCTCGTCCATGATGACCAGCTTTGCGTCGGCGGCCATGGCGCGGCAAATCGCAACTAGTTGCCGGTTTGCGATAGAGAGGTCCGACACCATCGTCTCCAGGTCGAGATTGACGTTGATGCGGGCCATGGCTTTCGCCGCAATGTCATTTATGCGGTTCCAATTCGCGAGCCGAGGCAAGCCCATGTGGCTGCCGATGGCGATGTTCTCCGCCACGGACATATTGGGGAAGAGGGAGAGATCCTGATAGATAACCTGGATGCCACTCTTGGTGGAAAGAATGGGGTCCAAACGAGCATGTTCGCGACCCTCCAGAACGATGCTACCACCTGGATCGGGCGCCTGCACGCCAGCAATAATCTTGATCAGGGTGGATTTGCCCGAACCATTTTCGCCAACAAGACAGTGAACTTCGCCGGCCTCCAGCGACAGATCGACATCTCGAAGCGCACGAACTCCGCCGAAATGCTTGGAGACATGGGTCAATTCAAGGAATGTGGTCATAGTGGGCTTTACCCTTAGTCGCTGCCATCTGTCCTGCCGCAGGCGAGCGAGCACCCGCCTGCGGTATTTCCTGCAAGGACGGCTACAGACCTTGGGCGATCAGGCCATCCACGGTTTCTTTGTTGATGTGGGTGATCTTGTCGACCTTGATGAGCTTTCCGGGAACATCCACCGTAGCCTTGCCGAGGCCGGGAACATCCATCCCGTCCTCGATTTTCGTTCCGTCGAGGACCAATCTGGCGACGGCAACCATCGCAGAGCCAGCTTCTCTCGGGTTCCACATGAAACCTTCCCGAATGACGCCGTCCATGATCAGGTCCTTGGCCTGCGACGGCAGCACCGTGCCTATGACGGCAACCCGCTTGCTCAGGTGCTTTTCCTTCACGGCGTTGCCGGCGGCGATCGGACCGTTCGAGCCAAACGCGAGAATACCCTTGAGCTTCGGATAGGCCTTCAGCACGTCGATGGTCGTGCGGTAGGCGCTGTCGATTTCGTCGGCGCCAGGGAAGCGATCGGCCACGAGGTTCATCTTGGGATAATGTGCCTTTTGATAGGCGATGGCCGCGTCGGCCCACTTGTTGTGCAGCGGGGTAGTCAGGGTGCCGACATAGACGACATAGTCCCCTTCCTCGCCCATTTCCTTGGCGAGGCTCTGCATTTGAACTTCGCCGAACTTGGTCGAGTCAATGAGTTCGACGTCCCAGTCGCGGCCCTCCTGTTCCGGCCCCTCGTGGACAATAACCTTGATGCCTGCCGCCTGAGCCCGCTTGAGCACAGGCTCGCACGCCTTGACGTCCAGGGGCACAAGGCCGATCACGTCCACCTTTTTGGCGATCAGATCTTCCAGCAGCTTGACCTGCTGAGCCGGGTCGATGTTTGCCGGACCGGTCATGGAAACGTCGATGTTGAATTGCTTCCCTGCCTCCTGCAGGCCGCGCTCAAGGGCACCGAAGTACGGGATGCCGGCAATCTTGACAACAGTCACCATGACTGGGTCGGCCGCCATCGCGAGGTTTGGCGTGGCAATCAGCCATGCCACGCCTGCGGCCAAAGAAAACTTCAAAATGTCACGACGTTTCATGCTCTTCTCCTCCTGTGAGCGTTGTAGACTCTAGATTTTCGGAATTGCGTCTGCGGTCCGTCGCCGCCAGCTGTCGCCTCAGAGGCCGTAGCGTGTCGCCAAGCCGCGCAAATACGGCAGCCCTTGATCAAGTACAGCGCCAGCATTGGGCGCGGCCGGCCGCCACATGCAGAGTGCCGCAGCAAGCTGTGGCGGTACCGAGACAAAGCTCTCAATGACAAGATCGCCATCGAATCCGGTGTCGCGCAATGTCCGGAAGACCAGTTCCCAATCTACGGTACCGGTGCCTGGGACACCGCGATGACTTTCGGAAAGGTGGATATAGGGAGAGCGTCCCGCGGCCTGGCGGATGCCGTCGTCGAAACCACTCTCCTCTACGTTCATGTGATAGGTGTCGAGGTGGACGAAGGTATTCGGTTCATCGATTTGCTCAAGCAGCCATATTCCTTGCGCGGCCGTATTGAGAATGTGGGTGTCGAAGCGTGTGCAAGGTTCGACACCGAACGTCATGCCGAGTCCAGCAGCGCGCCGGGCTACCGGCTTCAGTGCCCGAACCACCGCTTCGTACTCGCTACTTGTTGGGGGAACACCGGTCTTGTAGCCGAGCGCCGAGTAGGTGACGCCAGTCAGCATGGAGCACCCAATGTGGTGAGCGGCGTCGAGAACTTGAAACAGATATTGCGTACAGGCTTCCGGAGCCAGGTGAGCCATCTTGTCTTCGGGCAGGCAAAGCGACGCGGTTGCCTGAAGACCATGATCTCGGATTATCGACTTTGCGTGATCCAGATCGATTTTGGCCGGCTCGAACAAAGGGATCTCGATTATTTCCAGCCCGTATCGCGCCGCCTCAGGGATAGCGGCGTTGGCCGCCTCTGTCGTCCACTCGGGCGCCCACAGACTGAAGTGCATTCCAAATTTTGCCATTGCATTTATCCTCCCGTAATCCGCTGCAGAGCCAACGAGAACGCTGGACCAGACAGCGTCAGCGCGACATTTCTTCACCGCTGATCATTATGGGAATAGTCATCGAAAAATTTGCAAAGGTCAACACAAATATATCTTGTGAAACACATTTGTTTACAGGCTCCAACACCATGCCACGCCACAAATTGCCGTTCCGTCGCATTTGTACGATCATCGCTTAAAAGAACCTAACACAAAAATCTTTCTTGAAATACATTTGTTGTGACGATATATGTCTAGTGGCTAAGGGGATTGTGACCCCGGCAAATCCCATCGGAGGTCAGAATGCCCAAGGAAATCCACATCGACCCCAGGACCTTCAAGGTGCGCAGTACGTTGAAAGCACCCTCAATTCCTATCCACGCGTACGATGAGAATATCGAGGCGGAACGTGCCCGGTATGGCGACGAAGGATTGCTGCAAATTCTGCGCGATATGATTATCATACGCGAATTTGAGACGATTTTGGCTTCGCTAAAGGGAAAGGGAGCATATTGCGGCATTGAGTTTAACTACAAAGGGCCGGCTCACCTTTCGATCGGGCAAGAGGCTGCTGCCGTCGGAGCGGCAGCCTCACTCGAGCCGCATGACCATATTTTCGGCAGTCATCGCAGCCATGGCGAGTTCATCGCGAAGGGCCTTTCTGCGATCCGAAAGCTCCCGGATGATGCCTTGCGTCTGATTATGGAGAGCCATGAGCGTGGTACGCTTCTCAGGACCGTGGAGACCTCTCTGCAGGGTCCGAAAACAAGCGAGACCGCGGAGAATTTTCTACTGCTCGGCCTGCTTTCAGAGATCTTCATGCGCTCAACCGGTTTCAACCGAGGCATGGGCGGGTCGATGCATGCCTTCTTCCCGCCTTTTGGGACTTATCCGAACAACGCAATTGTCGGCGCGTCCGCCGGAATAGCCACGGGGGCCGCATTGCGAAAGAAGCTTGCGGGGGCCAGCGGCATCACTGTGGCCAACGCGGGCGATGGCTCTACTGGCTGCGGGCCCGTCTGGGAAGCTATGAATTTCGCCGCTATGGCACAATTCGAGACGCTGTGGGCAGATGCTTTCAAAGGAGGTTTGCCGGTCCTGTTTTTCTTCACCAACAACTTTTATGCGATGGGCGGTCAGACCATCGGTGAAACAATGGGATGGGACCGCCTGTCTCGCATAGGGCTGGCGGTCAACCAGCAAGCCATACACGCGGAAACCGTCGACGGAACAAATCCGCTCGCCGTTGCTGACGCCGTCGCACGCAAGCGCGAGCTTTTGGTTCAAGGCCGCGGGCCCGCCTTGCTGGACGTAGAATGTTACCGCAGCTCGGGTCATTCAACGACAGATATCAACTCATATCGGACGAAGGACGAGATGCAGGCGTGGGAACAGCACGATCCTATCATTCTGTTCTCCAATCGCCTTCAGGAGGCCGGGATTGTGACCGCTGGCCAGGTCGCCGAACTGCGCGAACAGACAACGGATCGCATGCGCTCGATTACTGCGATCGCGGTCGATCCGGCACTTACTCCTCCCGTTGATATTCATGCAGATCCAACGCTGATCGGCAAGCTCATGTTCTCGAACACCAACATAGAGCTGCCCTCGCAAGAAGTTTCGCTCCTCAAGCCTGTCGACGAGGTGAGCCGGATCCGTCAGGACGCGAAGAAAAGTCGATACGGCTTTGCCGAGGACGGAGCCAAGCTGTCACCCATGCGGGCTATCACATTGCGTGACGCGTTGTTCGAGTCCGTCTTGCACCACATGACGCACGACGGCAGTCTTGTCGCCTATGGGGAAGAATGCCGGGAATGGGGTGGCGCATTCGGCGTTTACCGGGGGCTTGCCGAAATCCTACCGCATGATCGGTTGTTCAATTCACCGATCTCCGAAGCTGCGATCGTTGCGACGGCGGTCGGCTTTGCGCTCGAGGGCGGCCGCGCGCTGGTGGAACTGATGTATGGCGACTTTCTAGGCCGGGCGGGCGACGAAGTCTTCAATCAGATGGCAAAATGGCAATCGATGTCCGGAGGTGAGCTGAAGGTTCCCGTCGTTTTGCGTTGCTCGATCGGTTCGAAGTACGGCGCCCAGCATAGTCAAGACTGGACGGCATTATGCGCCCATATTCCAGGCCTCAAAGTTGTATATCCGGCAACGCCGTATGATGCGAAAGGCCTGTTGGCTTCCGCATTGTCAGGCAACGATCCGGTGGTTTTCTTTGAAAGCCAGCGCCTCTACGACACCGTGGAAGAGTTCCGCAATGAAGGCGTGCCGACCGGCTACTACCAACTTCCCATTGGTGAACCCGATTGTAAGCGCGCTGGAGAAGACGTCACAATTCTGACGGTGGGACCTTCGCTTTACTCCGCGCTCGCTGCTGCTGAAGAACTCGAAAGCACCTTCGGCATCTCGGTCGAAGTGATTGATGCGCGTTCGCTTGTTCCATTTAACTATGAACCCGTGCTTGCCTCGATAAGGAAAACCGGACGCATCGTACTGGTATCGGAGGCCTCGGAGCGCGGCAGCTTCCTGATGACGCTCGCCGCAAACATTACGCGATTCGGCTATGAAACTCTTCACGCCGCGCCTCGTGTAATCGGCTCTCCGAATTGGATCGTGCCCGGCGCTGAGATGGAATCAACCTACTTTCCCCAGAAAGATGACATCATTGATGTCATCACCAGCGAGTTGTTTCCAGGCCAGCGCAGCAACCGCCGCAGCATACGTGACTGGGACGATCGGGAACTTGCCCGTCTCGGTCTGTGAACCAACACATTTTTGAGCGAGGAACACATATGGATATCCCGATCATCATGCCGAATCTCGGAAACGAAATCGACGAGGCCCAGATCGACGAGTGGTTCAAGACGGAAGGCGACATGGTCACCGAAGGTGAACAACTCGTCCTGATCACGACACCCAAGGTCACCATGGAAATCGAAGCCCCAGCGACAGGCATTCTGAAGAAAATCCTGATTCCCGCAGACGAGCTTGCGGCAGTGGGCTCCACGCTTGGGATCATCGAGACATGACAAACGCGACCGCAAACTTACCGCTTCCAGTCTTCCGCTTGGGTGGGTCGGGGCCGAACCTTCTGCTTCTCCACGGGTTCGGAGCTGATCGAATGAGCTGGATAGCCAATCAGGACGCGCTCATGCAGTCGTTTGCGGTTTTTAGCTGCGACCTGCCTGCGCATGGCGGTCAACCGCCTGGCAGGAATGGCATGAAAATCTCGGAGATGGCCGATGAACTGATTGACGCACTCGCGCGACAGAACGATCGCTTTGTAGTGGTGGGGCATTCACTGGGCGGCGCAATCGCCATCGAACTGGCAGCCCGCCGACCGGATTTGGTCGCCGGCCTTGGCCTGATCGCACCGGCTGGTCTGGGCAAAGAGGTCGGTCGAGAATTTCTGAGCGAACTGCCTGAACTTAACGAGTTGGGCTCTGCGTTGGCGCTACTTCAGCGTTTGGTCTCGCGCCCGCGCCTGATAACGCCACCGATCGCTCAACGGCTCCTCGATCACCTGGAACGACCGGGCATTCGTGCCGCTCTTAGAGCCCTGGCTTCGGAGTTAAGCCATGTCGAGACCTCGATTGAACCCCATGTGGCCTCCATAGCCGTCAGCAGAGTTCCGCGGATCGTCATTTGGGGAGAGGAAGACACGATAAATCCGATCGACCGTCCGAGACTGTCGAGGTTCAACGCTCAAGTGCTTACTCTGCCGGATACCGGGCATCTTCCTCACGTTGAGGCAAGCAGAGCCGTAAGCCGGCATCTTTGTGAATTTCTGAAGAGTGCCGTATTGGAATTGGGGGGATGAGTTCATGATCGTTGTCTGCGGTGATGCCTTGATTGACTTCTTGCCGGTCGCGCTCCCGGAAGGTGGCAGTGGCTACATCCCTGTCTGTGGTGGATCCTGCTGCAACATCGCGACAGCGATTGGCAGGTTAGGCGGGAAAGTCGGATTCATGGGAGGGCTGTCCGAGGATTTTTTTGGCGCCATGCTGGTTCAGCAATTCAACGAAGCGGGGATTGATCTTCGCTATGCAACCCGCCTGCCTTTCGACACGACGTTGGCTTTTGTGCGTCTGGGCGACGACGAGCCTGAGTACGCGTTCTATGACAGCGGCAGTGCGGCACGGCACTGGACGCTGAAAGGGGCACCATCTTTGGGCACCGAGGTTGACGTCCTGCACATCGGTTCGGTCACGTTGATTCACCCCCCTGTCTCGAGCGCTTGCGAGTCGCTGTTCGAGAACGAACAGGGTAAGCGCGTGCTCTCAATCGATCCAAACTGCCGGCCCGGTCTGGCGCAGGATCCAGAGGCATATCGCCAGCGTCTCAATCGCCTCTGCGGTATGGCTGATATCGTAAAGCTGTCGGTGACGGATCTCGGATTCATGCAGCCGGGTGTTGGGCCGCATTCAGCAGCGGAGAGTTGGCTTTCAAACCGGGCCAAGATCGTCCTCGTCAGCCGGGGTGCGGGCGGCGCAACGGTTTATCTTGCGGGTGGCAGAGTCGTTGAAGTTCCAGCACACCCTGCAAGGGTTGTTGATACCGTTGGAGCCGGAGACGCACTCATTGCAGGCTTTCTCACCCATCTCCAGCAGAGCGGCGACTTGCATAGCGATAGCATCGGTGCCTTGACGGGTGACCGGGCTCGCAAAGCTCTCGAGTTTGCCGCACATGTTGCAAGTCTTGCCTGCGAGCACCGCGGAAGTGACCCGCCGTGGCGCAGAGAAATCATCGTGGCTGGATACGACGAGAGCAGTCAAATGTGACGCCAAGCACCGCAAGCTATTGCGGAGGTTAGCCGCGCCAGTTAAGGGTGAATCGCCACGTCTAGAGATGCTTTACTCGAAGATCTGCGAACGGATTCGGGCGCCGTTCGCATCGTGGGCGCAACGATTATCCAAGTTGGTAGAATTATGGGCTGCCGACACTTTCGGAGGGGCGGATTGGATGACAAAACTGACAAGGATGCCCCCCACCAGCTTGCTGGACGCTGAAAGCCTCAGGTTGAAGGCAGCTTTTCTTTATTACAATCAGAAACTTACCCAAAACGAAGTCGCCGCAAAACTGGGGGTCAGCCGCAGCACAATCGTTAAGCTCCTCGATGAGGCGCTGAAGCGGGGCGAAATCCAGATTTGGGTGAAGCAGGCCGCAAGCGAGTTGGAGCTGGCATCTGAGCTGGAAGCCGCGCTCAATCTCGACGAAGTGATCGTCACGCCGCCGGCGAAAGATGTCGACGGAACGGCCCGGGCCGTTGGGCAAGCGCTGGGTCAGTTTCTTTCCGACACCATTCCCAACAACGCGACGATCGGGGTTGGCTGGGGACGAACACTCAGTGCCGCGCTTTCGAGTTTTCGCCCGCTGCGGCGCGAAGGGGTAAAAATTGTGTCTCTGCTTGGAGGTACAGTGGAAGCCCAGCATGAAAACCCGATCGATTTTACCTGGCAGCTCGCCAATCAACTCGGGGCGCAATGTTTTCTTTTGATGGCGCCGCTGCTGGTTGACTCTCCCGACACCAAAGAACGCCTAATCGAAAAGTGCGGCTTGAATCGGATCATGAAGCTGTCCGCCGATCTGGACATTGCACTGGTGAGCGTCGGCGATATCGGCACCCATTCAACATCGCTGTCGGTCGCATCTCTTGCGCCAGAGGAGTTGGAGACGCTCATCGGCAAGGGAGCAATGTGCGATGTTCTGTGCAATTTTCTTGATCGAGACGGCCGCACGGTGGACCATCCGGTAAACGATCGGGTGATGTCAGTCGATCTCGATACAGTGAGACGCGCACGGCACGTGGTTATCGCATCGGGGGGAGAACAACGAGCCGCCGCAATCTTGGCAGCTATCAGGCGAATCGGCTGCAATACTTTGGTGACTGATGAAAGCGCTGCGCGTCAGATGCTCAGCTTGCTCAGAAGTCCGAGGGTTGATTGATAATTTTCGTCGCCGTTTTTTCCAGTTCGCCGCCAAGAACGACGGCTGGGCCGAATCGCTCCAAAACCACAGTGACGGCGTGGCCGACCCTATGGGCTTCCGGATGGCCGAGCTGCCGAGGGCCGTGCGCTGATGTCCTGCACCCCGGACCAGAACGCACTGGGCCTGGCGCTGCCGTGCGCCTCGGGGATCGAGGGTTATCTTAAAGGAAAAGCAGGAAAACAATGTCCCCATCCTGGCGCCGGGCGAGATCTGGTCCGCGGCCTGTAGGTTCGGCTGCCTCTCGGCCGACTTGGCCCAAACACTGAACGACAAGATGATGCGTGCTTCGATCGCTTAGGAGTCGAAGTGGGTTCGGCACTCCGCCCGCATGAAAAGCGATCTTTCTGAAGCAGGACTCAACGAGCCGGAACGCACTTCTCCTAAATGTTCATGTGGACCTTAGTTTTTCGTGCCTGGGCTCGCTTGAGAACGGGTCGCAGCGCTAACCCAGAAGGCGTGCCGATTTCCAATCGCCAAGCTTGCAATCGTGGGTGCGATGAGGAGTTGGACAACCGAAGAGATCTCTCCGCGATAAATGGCGAGATCGGCATCGGTTGCATCGGAAAAATCGTGGTGCCGTGTCACCTCCTGATTGCTGTAGAAGCGGGGCACTAGAAATCAACTTGAACTTGAACCGAGTGCACCGCGTTTCTCGCATCAGATACCGGCTGTTCTTCCCCAAGCTCGTTTTTGCAGCGACATAACAGGAGGTGGGGGCCTGGCTCCGGCGACCAAGTCAACTCGAACCGCTGCCAACTTCTTCCCTCGCGCGGCCCTACTGAGGCAGTCCGCCATGAGCCTCCACCGTCCACGCTGACCTCGACGCTAGAGATCTGGCGATCTCCCCAAGCCCAGCCCCATATTTTCGTTGGCATGTCCGCTGACAGCAGATCATTTGGGGACGGCGATACGATAACGGACTCCGGGGTCACGTCCCAAACCGGCTTCGTTCCCGACGCGGTGGGGTCATTATAGAACCGCGTCGTATAGGCGCCGCTTGCGCGCCGGTTCGCGGCCGTGATGGAACCAACCCACTTTACGGAATTCGTGCCATACCAACCCGGCACAACCAGTCGAACCGGACCTCCACGCTCCGGAGTGAGCGGCCGGCCGTTGATCTCAAGTGCAAGAAGAACCTCTTCCGCGAGTGCTTTCTCGATAGGCAGGTCTTTTTGATAGGCTTCTTCAATTTCGGCGTATTCGCCCCACTCGAGGCCGGAAGTCCATACATATGACGCATCGGTGCTGATCTTTGCACGTTCCAGAACAAGCGACAGCGGCACGCCTTTCCAAACCACATTTCCGATCCTGCGCCTGGCGACTGTCGGGGCAAGCGGACTTCCAGCGCATTCGTGAAATGACATGTACTCGCGCTGAGGCATCGCTTGAAGATCCGAGAGACGCAACCTCGTTGGAGTGCCCACGAGGCCATCGACATCCAGATGCCAATGGTCGGGGTCGATGTTCAGAAACCCCATATGCGTGACCAGAAAAAGATCGTCCTCCGGGGTGATCCAGGAGTTAAGGGCATGAACCCCTTCTGCCGGACCTTGAAAGGAGAAACCCTTCTTTATCATGTGCATACCCGTCCGCGTCATCGCCTTACTCCTCTAGGGCCGGTGCATCGAGGCGGGTTCCATTTTCCTCCCGGCCTTCTTGGAACCGGATCGGTTTGCGGCGTGTCCGATTGACAGTGACGTCGAATATATCAAAGCGGTTGTAACCAGCAACGACGTCGTGAAATCGTTTCGGTTCAACACACTCGTCCAGATCGATATGGGCATAGCCGATACCTTCATCAATCATTTCGTCACCAAATGGCGCTCCAGTCGGTCCGAGGAAAAAGCTGCTGGCCCGCGGACTGGCATCTATGATCGCTGCGATCGCAGGATCATCCAAAGCAATAGATCTGCGTGCGCTTTCATCCAACCGACCGGCGACAACGATGCCGAAGCACTTGGCCTCGAAACAATGGGCTGAGGCCCGAATGCGGTTGGCCGCCCTGTTATCGTAGTTATCGCTCTCCGTTGGAACACGAGTGGGCCAGATCGGCGGATAGCTACTTATATGAACCTGTTCGGCCTGCGTCATCAGACTGTAGCGCGCGAGTGGATTTGTGTTTTCCCCGCAGATGAGACCGCCGATACGGCCTATTCTTGTATTTGCGACGACCAGACCCGCGCCATCGCCCGGATCCCAAACCAGTTTCTCGAAAAACGTTGCGACCAGCTTCCGATGATGGATGAGGATTTCGCCTGTATCGGAAATCAAGACATTGCTATTCCACAGTCCTCCAACACTTGCCGGGTTGCGCTCGGAGAAACCGATTGAAACGAATACACTGTTATCGGACGCAGCTTTGCGCACACGCTCAATTTCTGGCCCATCCACATATACCGAGGCGTTCAGGAAGCGTTTGAAATGTCCGTGCGATTGAATGGGTGGGTAAAGTGCCGCCCAGACGGGAAACCCGGGAAGAAAGCTCTCTGAAAAAACCACAAGTGATGCGCCATTTCGAGCAGCCTCTGCAATTACCGAACAAGCTTTCTCCGCGCTCGCCACCGGATCAAGACAAACCGGGGCGACATGAGCAGCGGCGGCTTTGAAATTCATGTTTCCCATCGACATTCCTCTACTCATGAAGTTTTGGCGACTAGCCATTTCGACAAGCTCGCCAATGACCGGGTCACGATTGCCGTTTTGCCGTTAGACCGATTTCAATGCGTGCACCCAGCGGCAAGCTGGCGCAGCCGATTGTGGTGCGGGCAGGATAGGGCGATGAAAAACGTGTGGCGTAAATCTCATTCATCTGACCAAAGTCGTCCATGTCGGTGAGATAAACGTTGACGGATACGACATCATCCGACCCCAAGCCTGCTGCTTCAAGAACTTCAAACAGATTATCGAAACACTGGCGTGTCTGATCGGCGACGGTTCCGTCGACAAGGTTGCCGGTGCTGGAATCGAGCGGCGTCTGGCCCGAGCAAAATAACAGGTCGCCGGCCCATGTCGCGTGCGAATATGGTCCTACTGCCGCAGCGTTCGAAGCATTCACAGTTCGTCTAGACATGGTTTCTCCCAAGGCAGGTTAAGCAGCGCGACCTGCTGGCGACCAGCATATCCGCAAGTGGTTTGCGTCATGATATGCTGCATGTTCGCCTTTGCAGCCCGCTCGAAACTATCAAAACGAATTTGTGCGCCAACCCGAATTGGATGCACTACTCTGTGCAAAAATAGACGGAGGGTCGCATGGCGACTGCAATCGATCATCTTGACTGGGACGATCTCAAACTTTTCCTCATCGTCGTACGGTGCAAGAGCGTGACCGGAGCCGCCCGGGAACTGAAAGTCAGCCACTCCACTGTTTCCCGTCGGCTTGCTCGCCTGGAATACACGGTTGGCGGCGCACTCGTCGAAAGGACCAGGGATGGACTTCTGCTGACCCCAGCCGGGCTTGTTACGATGCGGCGAGCGGAGGAAATCGAGAATGGGGTGAATGCGCTTCGCAGCGACGTGAGCAATCGAGACGAGGTACGCGGTACGGTCAGATTAGCCACCATGGAGGGCATCGCAACGCTTTATCTCTCCGAGCGCCTCGTTGAACTCAGTAGTCGGTACCCTGATCTTGACATCGAGCTTGTGACATCGCCGCAAACCGTTCGGGTCGCTCGCCGGGAGGCAGATCTTTTCCTAAGCTTCTTCAAGCCACATGGAACTGCTCTCGACAGTCAGCTGATCGGACGCTTCAAGACTGGCCTATTCGCTTCGCAGGCCTATCTGGAACGCAATGGCGTTCCCTCTCAAGCGGCGGATCTTCGCGAGCACCGCTTTGTCGGCTATATCGAAGAGCTAGTTCAGCTCGAAAGCGTTCTATGGCTAGAGGAACTCGTACCCGCCCCAACGATGGCGTTCAGCTCAAACAGCATGATGTCGCAGATGTTCGCGGCGTCTGCGGGCGCAGGAATTGTAGCGCTTCCTGAATTCGCACGCAGTCTGAAACTCGGGCTCATTCCAGTGCTTGAAGAGTTGAGCGGCGAACGTGAGATCTGGATGTCGGCACATCAGGACCTAGCTTATCTGCCGAGAGTGAGAGCCGTAAAGCAGTTCGTGAAAGCGCTGGTTCGTCGGGACGAACAACGCCTTCTGGGAAACGTACCCTGGTCACGGTGAAAGGCGCACGTTGCTGCCCGCCGAGCAGGCTGGCCTGTTAACTGGCGCCGGGTCACGCCACGCCGTTCAAATCTGCACAGTAGGTTGCAAAAGTATCGGCTTCCGCCGCAGTTTTGATTGCGTCAACAAGATGGGTGGCTAGATTAAAGGAAGGAACTCCTCATGTCGCAAATCAACCGCGACGCCCGCAAGGCTTTGGACCTTCCTCGCCTGCGTGCTGATACTCCCGGCACAAGAAACAGAAACCACCTCAACAATGCTGGGGCGGCGCTGATGCCGAGTCCGGTGATTGACGCAGTGATTGGGTACCTGAGCCGGGAGGGCGAAATCGGTGGCTACGAGGCAGCAGCGGAGGCCAACTCGCTGTTGGAGGGAGCCTATGACAGCTTGGCCACTTTCGTAAACTGCGCTCGCGACGAGATAGCGATAGCTGAAAACGCGACGATCGCCTGGCAGCGCGCCTTCTATTCCCTTTCTTTTGGACCTGGAGACAGGATTCTGACGGCAAGTGCCGAATTTGCGGCCAACTACGTGGCCTTTCTGCAGGTTGCCAAGCGCACCGGCGTATCGATCGAAGTCATTCCGAATGACGCCTCTGGCGTCCTTGATCCGGACGCGCTGACGAAAATGATTGATGAGCGCGTTCGATTGATAGCGGTCACTTGGATCCCGACGAACGGCGGGCTTATCAATCCAGCAGCAGCGATCGGTCGAATAGCGCGAGACAACGGCATTCTCTATCTGCTCGACGCCTGCCAAGCTGCGGGTCAAACGCCGATCGATGTGAATGCTCTCGGCTGCGACATCCTCACCGCTACCGGCAGGAAGTTTCTCCGTGCGCCGCGGGGAACGGGTTTCATGTACATGCGAAAATCAGTTCTGGAGAAGATCGAGCCAGCGATGATCGATCTCTACGGCGCGCCCTGGACCGCACCCGATCGATACGAGTTGCGACCTGATGCCAGGCGTTTTGAAACGTGGGAAAAGAACTGTTCGGTTCGTCTCGGCTTGCGGGCAGCAGTGGATTACGCGCTCGAAATAGGGCTCGAAAACATCGAAGCGCGCTGCAGTCACCTTTCTTCAAGGCTTCGGGAAGGTCTGAGGGGGATGCGTGCCGTATCCGTACATGATCTTGGGGCGCCGCTCGCGTCCATCATCTCATTCACCGTTAACGGCTGGGATTCGCCAGCCGTCATGGCCTATCTGGCTGGCAAGGGAATCAACGTCTCGGTTTCCCCGCCCTCTAGTACACCCGTGGACGCGTATACGCGACAACTCCCGCCGGTGGTGCGAGCTTCCCCACATTATTACAATTCGGAGGAGGAAATTGAGGCATTCCTAGAGGCAATTGCTGGTATTGCCGCGTAACTGATCGGCGCGACTGGATCAACTGGATACCAATAATGCCATTTTGTTCGGCTATTGGTGAGGCTTCTTCGCGGGAACACGGGCAACGTCCCATCTAGGCGGCGAGCAGACTTCATCGTCGTTTTGTTCATCCTGGCCTTAAAAGAGTGCCTCTGGCGCCACCCACACCGGCTTCGGGGGTACATGTCGGAGAAGTGGCAGTTCGCGACTTCAGGGTTGGTGGTGGCGTCGTAATGTATCGCGCGAGAAAGATAGCAGGCAAGCGAATATCATCACTTCCACCGTGATATTTAAAATTTACGAGTTCAGAAAGGGCCGCAGCGTCGCAGGGTCCACACTCGCCTGATCGCTAGTCAGAGCTCTGTCAACGGCGATTAAATCGCACTCGTCGCGCTCGTTCCGATCAATCTTTCTAGCCCTTGTCTCCGCCCCTTGACCTGTAAAGGCGTTCAGGAAGTCTGCGTCGAAGCCGAATAAGACCCCGCCAATGTTGTAGCACGGGTGAGTTCTCGGCCGCGTCCGCCGAGGTTTACGCCTTTCTCGATATCGATCGCAGGAAAGTCCGGTTTCAGAAACGCCGCTGCAGGTGATGTAGGAGATCTACCCAGCGTCCACCAACGGCAGCAACAAATGTGCATCAGCGCTGGTCTCGCATAGCCGTGCCGCGGAATCCTGCTGCTTCCACTGGCTTACGCTAATGATGGTCGGAAAGTCAGGGCCAACCGCCTCATCGATGGCGGCGACGGCCACGCTTGGAAAGCGTGGCCGCTGGGTCGAGGAGATGGCCACGCGCACCGCGGCTTGCCCGGACTCATCAAGTCCGGATGGCTTTCTACCGGCAATTCAAGTTCCCAGTCCGTTTAGCGAACCGAACATACAACGCAAATTTGCGGCCCCATTTGGTCGCCTGCATCGTGTACGGCATTGCCGGCTCCAATTACAGCCGGCGAGATCGTGCCTGCTCGGAACGACGATCCTTGGAGAACAAGCATCACCTATGCGTCTGGCAGACGGCGCTTTGATCGTGTCCGGGATGCCCGTGATGAAACTCTCAAGGACCTGACCAGCGCGGCAGCAAATTGAGCAAAGTGCGCTGCCCTTTGGCTCGTTTGCCACGTTCCGGTGGATCGTTTCGCATCCTATGATTACGCCATAAACTTCACGGAGGATCGTTATGACAATTTACAATATCGCTCTGATCGGATTTGGCGGCGTCAATCGCGCCCTGACTGAACTCATCGCCGCCAAGAACCAGCTCTGGGAACGCGACCTTGGCTTCCGCCTGAATATTGTCGCTGTGAGCGACCTCTATTTGGGTTCGGTAATCTCGCCAAATGGTCTTGATGCAAAAACTCTGGTCGACGCGAAGTTCGAAAAGGGTGGCTTCGGACAACTTTCGGGTGGAAGTGCTGAAGCTGACAACGAGACCATCATCAAGACGGCGCCGGCAGACATCGTAGTCGAGGCAACGTACACCAATCCCAAGGATGGCGAACCCGCCGTCTCGCATTGCAGGTGGGCACTTGAGACCGGCAAACACGTGGTAACCACCAACAAAGGCCCTGTAGCCATCGCTGCCCCAGCGCTCAAGGCGTTCGCAAAAACCAACGGCGTGCGCTTCGAGTACGAAGGCGCCGTGATGAGCGGCACACCTGTTATTCGCATGGCGGAAAGAACCCTTGCCGGCGCCGAATTGAAGGGCTTCGAGGGGATCCTCAACGGCACATCCAACTTCGTCCTCGGTCGCATGGAAAGCGGTCTGGATTTCGCCTCCGCCGTCAAGGAAGCACAGAAACTCGGTTATGCCGAAGCCGACCCGACCGCAGATGTGGAAGGTTTCGACGTTCGTCTGAAGGTTGTCATCCTGGCAAACGAACTGCTTGGCGCGAATCTCAAGCCTGAGGATATAAGCTGCAAGGGCGTCTCCGGTCTTTCACTCTCCGACATCGAGGAAGCCGCCAAGGCAAACAGCCGCTGGAAGCTCATCGGGGCTGCGGTCCGCAATGACGACGGCAGTGTGACCGGCAGTGTTTCCCCCAAACGGCTTGGCCTCGATCATCCGCTGGCAGGCGTCAACGGCGCCACTAATGCAGTCTCACTCGACACCGAACTGCTGGGCGCCGTGACGATCACCGGACCTGGCGCTGGCCGCATCGAAACTGCATATGCTCTTCTTTCCGATATCGTCGCCATTCATTCCGCGGGCGCTTCTTCCACCGCTAAGGAAGCTGCATGATGCACAACCTTGCACTCACCCAAGCGACAGGCCTCGAAGAAATTGCCGTCACCAGCCCCTTCGACGGTACGCTGGTCGGAACAGTTGTGGAGACCTGTGCTGCAAGCGTGGATGCGCTCCTTGAGCGAGCCAGGCGCGGCGCGCAGATTGCCAGAACCCTGCCCCGTCACAAGCGGTCGGCGATCCTTGAAACGGCCGCAGCAGCAATCGAGGCCTCGCGGGAGGAGTTCGCGCTCCTGATCGCCAAAGAGGCGGGCAAGACGATTACGCAGGCCCGCAAAGAGACAATCCGGTGCGTCAATACGCTCAAGCTGTCCGCCGACGAGGCCAAACGCAATGCGGGCGAAGTCATCCCGTTCGATGCTTACGCGGGCTCGGAGTCTCGCCAGGGTTGGTATACGAGAGAACCGCTGGGGATTATTGCTGCCATCACGCCCTACAACGACCCACTCAACCTCGTTGCCCACAAACTCGGTCCCGCGATTGCCGGTGGCAACGCAGTGCTTTTGAAGCCGTCCGAGTTTACCCCACTCTCTGCCGTCAAGCTCGTCGAGGTCATGATCGAAAGCGGTCTACCTGAAGAGATTATAACGGTTGCGATCGGTGGCCCTGAGCTTGGAAAGGCTCTTGTTGCGGCGAGAGACGTTCGCATGATCTCGTTTACTGGCGGCTTTGCCACCGGTGAAGCGATTGCCAAGACCGCGGGCCTCAAAAAACTTGCCATGGATCTCGGCGGCAATGCGCCTGTCATCGTTATGGAAAATTGCAACTTCGATGCGGCCGTCGAGGCCTGCGTATCCGGAGCCTACTGGGCGGCCGGTCAGAACTGCATTGGCACGCAGCGAATTCTGATCCAGCGGCCGATCTATCAGCAATTCAAGGCAAAATTCGTCGCAGATACCAAGAAGCTCAAGACTGGCAATCCCTTGGATGCCGATACCGATGTCGGCCCGTTGATCTCCGAAAAGGCTGTCAGCAGAGCGATCGCAATGGTCGAACGGGCGCTCGCTGCCGGCGCGACATTGCTTTGCGGCCATAGGCCAGCCGGCAATCTCTACCCGCCGACCGTCCTGGAGGATGTTCCGATATCCTGCGACGTGTGGGGCGAAGAAGTATTCGCGCCGATCGTCATTCTTCAGCCCTTCGATGGATTGGCTGATGCAATCGGTCTTGCAAACGGCCCTGACTACAGCCTTCACGCCGCCATTTTTACCAATGACCTCGAAGCGGCGCTCGAAACTGCAAGCAAGATCGAGGCCGGTGGCGTCATGGTCAACGACTCCTCCGACTACCGGTTCGATGCAATGCCGTTTGGCGGCTTCAAATATGGCAGCATGGGCCGCGAGGGTGTGCGGTTTGCCTATGAGGACATGACCCAGCCGAAGGTCGTGTGCATCAACCGGTTGAAGCCTTAACAGCTCTTTCCACGCTCAATGCCATCAGCAATGTCGGGGTAAACAATGTTCAAGGGTTCTATCACTGCGCCTGTCACGCCATTTGCTGATGGCCATGTGGATGAGGGCGCGCTGCGCGATCTCATCGAATGGCAGATCGACGAAGGGTCCTTCGGCCTTGTTCCGTGCGGAACGACGGGGGAAAGTCCGACGCTCAGTCATGCCGCGAGTTCTGTGAAAGTCGGCCGGACACAGTTGCAAGACGCTGCGCCCGTGACCGCGGGGAAGGAATTCGAAGCGTTTGCTGAATTCATTGACGAGGATATCGTTCAAGTCCAGTACGCCTCTAAGCTTCTTAAGGAGATAAACCTCTGCGGTTCGGCGAGCGGCACGGCAATAAACGTACCCTCAGGCTTCGCGCAGGCGGTATGCGATCACCTGTCCCAGAAATCCGGCTACCGGTTAATTCCGGCCCGCAACTTCATCGAAGCCACATCGGACACGGGCGGGTTCGTCTCCTTCGTGCTTGAAGGCATTGCCTTCAACCTGACGAAGATTTGCAACGACCTTCGGCTGTTGAGTAGCGGTCCCCGTGGCGGTCTAGGAGAGATCCGCTTGCCGCCGGTCCAAGCCGGCTCGTCGATCATGCCTGGCAAGGGCAATCCCTTCATCCCGGAGATGATGAACCAGATTAGCTTTCAGGTTATCGGCAATGATCTTACGGTGACGCTCGCCGCCAGTGCCGGTCAACTGCAGCTGAACGCGATGGAGCCGGTCATCGTTTTGAATATCCTGCAGTCGATGCGCATGCTAACCAGAGGCATGGTGATCTTAATGGAACGCTGCATCGATGGCATCGAAGTTGACGTCGATCGTTGCCAGGCGTTGCTCGACCAATCTATCGTTCTTGCTAAGCCGCTGGCGAAGTTGATCGGATACAGCAAAGCGGCAGATCTAACCAAAAAGGCGCTGGTCGAAAAGAGAAACTTACGAGATGTTGTCGAAGAAGAAAGAGGTCTGACGGAAAGCCAGGTTCATCAGATTTATGGAGATACCGCGGAGTTTGCGAATTTCTCAAGAAGTGGTTGGACGGAGGGGAAAGATGGCCGTTTTCACTGAAATATCCGACGAAGACCGAAACTCGATAGCCGCAGCCTACGGTATGACATCGTTGTCGTCGGTGATCGGTATTGCCGACGGTGACAGGGAAACGACCTATCTTTTCCGGACAGCGGGCGGTGAATTCATCGTCACGCTTTTCGAAAACGGCGCCGAGCCGCTGGATCTGGAACGCGCGTTCGCAACGATGGAGAAGCTGAACAACAGGGGTATTCCATGTCCTAAACCGACGCGGACGGTTGATGGCGACGCCACCTTCCAGGCCGCCGGTCGCCTTGTTGCCATCGTGAGCTTTGTAGCGGGATCATCGACAAACAATCCAACGCCAGAAAAGAGCGAAAATCTCGGCCGCCTCATGGCGCGGATCCACGTGATCCTGCAAGGGGGCCGAAAACATTCTCTGGATGAGCTGCCAACGGGTGCCCTGCATGGAGCCCTGGTACCTTCCAATGTCTTCTTCCTCGGAGAGAACGTCAGCGGTGTGATTAACTTCCGGCTCCGGCACGATGACGTGCTGATTTCTGAGATTGCGGACGTTCTCATTAGCTGGGCGAGCCAGCCGGCTGGAGAGCTGGACGAACAGAAAGCCCGGGCCATCTTGGCAGGCTATGAGAGTGTAAGACAGCTGACTGAGGCGGAAAAGAAAGCACTTCCCGCGTTCGTCCTCGCATCCGCCGCCAGACACTATGCTAGCAAAAAGGAAAAGATTTATATGCTTGAGGCGGCTGTACGCGCATTTGAATCTTCGGGATTTGGCCAAGTTGCCCGGCAACCGGCCTGTCGGGCATGAGATATCTTCTCGACCGCATCGACGAACAAATCCTAAGCGCGCTGCGGACCAACGCACGGGCCTCTCACGCTGAGCTATCGAGCAAGGTCAATCTGTCCCGTAATGCTGTTCGCGTTCGGATAGAACGGCTAGAACGCGAGGGCTTCATCAAGGGTTACACGATCGTCACTGGGGATGGCGGAGACGATAGCCCGATCACCACCGCATTGATGTTTGTCTACCGCCAGGACCGTATGAGGGGTGGCGAGATCATCCAAGCTCTGCGGACAATTCCCGAGGTCGTCGCTTGCGATGTGATGACGGGCGATTTCGATCTCGTCGTCAGAGTGGAATCTCCGCGAGCCGATCGAATTCGCCAGATCTGGCAGCTGATATCCGAGCTCCCGGGCGTACGGGACACCCTTACGGCATTCGCTCTTTCCTCCGTTGTGCGGAGGGATGAGGTTCGCCGCGGCCAAAATCCGGCAGCTTCCAATGAGCCTTTATGAGCCCTGTTAAGAAACTGCGAAACATGCGTGCACCGACCAATGCAGTCGAACTTCTACCGAACGGCCGAGATCGGCGCATGTGAAAGCGCATTGTACCCGGCATCAGATCGTATGGATGCCGCGACCCCGCCGGTTTTCTGACCCGGCGTTTCCACTCAACGATGTGGGGAAACGCCTCCAGTGGCAATCGCGGAGGACCTTTTTTCCGGCTACGTCAATATGTGAGAGATGGGTTGAGGGCTGACGGGAGCAAGGGTGTTTGCCGCGGGCGGTGGTCTATACGACGCGGCCGCCTGCGAGATCGACGTGTGGAACCGGCAGGCCGCGCCAACAACCAGTCGCAGATCGGTCTACCATCACGACGGGACTCCGAGAAGTCGATAAGAGGAAGCACGAGAAGTCGATAAGAGGAAGCACCAGAAGGCCGCAGCGGAAAATACAAGTCTCCTTCGACAGCGCCTCATGGACGTGAACGAGCCGCCTTGACGATAAGATTGATGGTGAGGCCTGCTCCGAGCACTGCTTGCGTTCAAGCGCGGCGAGCCACGTGTATGCGCAATGGTCAAAACGCCGGGCCCAGACGATGAAGATCGGAGTCGCATTTGCGGGGAAGTGTTGATTGCGGAACGGGTAAGGCATGTCAATCGCGCAAGGGTCTGCTCTTCGCCCCAGGGCGTCACTGGCTATCAGCCGCTTCGCAAGGATTGCGGGTTGCACAAAGTTCGGGACGGCGATTTCACTAAGTCGCGGACAAAAGTCGCGTCAGATTTAGATCGATTTTTCGTGAGCACCGATCTGGCAATTTGTCCTCGTATTTTGAGCGAGGACATGATGCCCAGACGGAATCCCTGAATCGTAACGAACCCGCAAGACGCGGCGTCGCAGCTTTTTCGCCCGTTTTAAGGGCGAGCCCCTTGCCTTTGAGGATTGGCCTGCGGGTGGTCCCGCCACGTTTCTAATCCTCATGCACCGCGTGCATTTTCACGATGCGAATTATTAATTTGATTGAATGCACCGTCGGGCCTCACAACGAAGGGAGGCGAGATCAAAATTTTCGAGACGTGGGTGACCGCGCTAATCGGGGGACAACCCAGATATCGGGAACTGAATGTGCCCATCTAGTCAAGCGGAGGCGAGTATGACTGGTAGTCAATCCACAAGGAGATCGGCCGACAAGATCGACCCGGAACAACTGACCATCGTTCCACTGCGACACCCTTGGAGGTGGGTGGCCGTCGCCTTGGTCTTAGTGTCGGTCGCCGGCATGATCAGGTCAGCAATTTCCAATCCCGAGTTTCAGTGGCCCATCGTCGCGCAATATCTGTTCAACCCACTCATACTCGATGGTCTTTGGCAAACCGTTCTAATCACAGCGGTCGTGATGGCCCTAGCCACTCTCGGGGGAACCATCGCCGCATTGATGATGCTGTCTCCGAGCAAGCTGCTTTCTGTGCCCGCTGCGGCCTTCGTCTGGTTCTTCCGAGGCACTCCAGCTCTCGTCCAGTTGATCATCTGGTACAATCTGTCGATCGTCGTCAAAGATATCACGCTTTGGCTGCCGGGGGTCGGCACAGTGTATTCGGTGTCTACAAATGACATCATGACCCCACTGGTCTCGGCCATCGTCGCACTCTCGCTTCATGAAGCGGGATATATGGCCGAAATCGTCAGGAGCGGATTGAAGTCGGTCAACAAGGGCCAGTACGAGGCGTCGGCATGTCTTGGGATGAATCCTAGCCTGGCGCTGAGGAGGATTGTCCTTCCCCAAGCGATGAGAATAATCATTCCGCCGACCGGAAACGAGACGATCAACCTTCTCAAGACGACCTCTCTGGTCAGTATCATCGCTGTGGGCGATCTGCTGTACTCGGCCCAGTCCATCTATGCCCGGACGTTCGAGACCATCCCTCTGCTCCTTGTTGTGTCTTTCTGGTACCTCGCCGTAGTCTCGATCATGTCTGGCGGTCAGTTCTACCTGGAAAAACATTTCAGCCGCGACGAGCATCGCATCAATCCCGGAATCACGAGGGCAATACTCGGGAACCTGGCCAAGATCGGTCGGAAGGAGGCGCTGGCATGACTGCACCCGGCACACATCACGAGCGCTTCGGGATCGCATCTACGACGATGGTACATGCCAAAGGCATCCGCAAATCCTACGGCCATCTCGAGGTGCTCAAAGGCGTGGACCTCACGGTGCCGTCCGGCTCGGTCGCTTGCATCATCGGCCCTTCAGGATCGGGAAAGAGCACATTCCTGCGCTGCATCAATCACCTCGAGGAAATCAATGGCGGGTTGATGCTCGTCGACGGAGACTTCGTTGGCTATCGCCTAGAAGGCAACAAACTCTACGAACTGCCGCCGAGCGCGATATGCCAGCGCAGGGCCGAGATCGGAATGGTTTTCCAGCAGTTCAACTTGTTTCCTCACATGACCGTGATCGAAAATCTTATGGAGGCTCCTTTACGCGTGAAGCGGGAGCCGGTTGCGCAGGCGACGGCAAAGGCGATTGAACTTCTCAAACGGGTGGGCCTTGCCGAAAAGAGGGACGCTTACCCGAGGCAGTTGTCGGGCGGCCAGCAACAGCGCGTGGCTATCGCACGGGCGCTCGCGATGAACCCAAAGGTCTTGCTTTTTGACGAGCCGACATCCGCACTCGATCCAGAGCTCGTGGGCGAGGTGCTCGAGGTGATGAAGAGTCTGGCGCGCGAGGGAATAACCATGGTAGTCGTGACGCATGAAATCGGGTTCGCCCGCGAGGTTGCCGATCAGCTTATTTTCATGGACGGCGGGCTTGTCGTCGAATCCGGCAACCCGCGAGAGATGATTGCCAACCCGCAGTCTCCCCGAACACGTGAGTTTTTGGCGCGCGTCCTCTGACGCGCGGAAAAACTCCCGGACCGCCCTCCGAAATTCATCTATCCACAGCCACAGAAGCTGAAGGACAGGACTTGCCAATGAACTCTTCTTTCGAGCAGCGCATCATAGAACTGGCCATCGATCTCCCGAAACCGCCCGGATCGGTCGCGAACTACGTCGCGACTCATCAAGTCGGGAACCTCCTGTTCATTTCAGGGCAGCTTTGCGTGTCTCCCGGCGGCACACTCGTGGCGTTGGGATCGCTCGGGGAAAACGTCTCTGTCGAAGACGGAATACGAGCTGCTCGGGCCGCTGCGATCAATGTCATAGCTCAAGCTAGAGCCAGCCTTGGAAGCCTGGACAAGATCAAGAGGGTCGTTCGACTGGGTGGGTTCATCGCTGCGACGTCTGCGTTTTCCGAGCACGCTCGCGTCATGAACGGTGCCTCGGACGTCATCGTTGAGATTTTCGGCGAGCAAGGGCGGCACGCGCGGAGCACCGTCGGGGTTTCTTCCCTGCCATTGCAGGCCGCAGTCGAGGTCGAAGCCCTGTTCGAGCTAGACTGACAAATGCCTGCATGCCCCCTTCGGCGGTTTGTCGCAAACGCGGCTTTTCAGACCGCAGGCGCGTTCAAAGCTCCAGTCGTTCATAGACGCCTTGTTTGAGCGTCCTCTGCCTGTCAGACACGTCTTTGATCAGGTTCCGGAACCACACATGCCCGGGGTCTAGTTCATTCGATCTATCGAAGATTAACGAAATAGTGACATCGGGAAGTTCGAGCGGCGGAGGAACGATCGCTGTCTCGCTTTCTTCAGAGAGTGCCAGCAACACGCCGTCACCGAACGCCGAAATCAGCTCCGTGCCTTTAATGACCCATGGAGCAACGAGATAGTGCGGTATCGTTGCAACCACTTTTCGATGAAGGCCGAGCTTCTGCAAGGTTATGTCCGCGACGCCGGCTGCGATGCCGTCCGCGGATATCTGAAGGTGCGGCGACGCGAGGTAACGATCCAGCGACATGTCGGCCATCGCCGGATTTCCAGTCCATCCAGCACAAACCATCCGATCCCTCGAAAGCTCCACGACCTCGAAGTGCTCGGCATCGAGCTTGGGGTTGCCAAGCACCGCGCATTCCACTTCGCGGTTCTTCAACGATCCGAGTGCGTCGGGTTCCCTGGCGTGGACCACATTCAACGAAGCATTGGGCGCGAGCATCGAGAAATTCTCGATCAGTTCGGGCAAGTAGGTGACGGCCGTATAGTCCGAAAGGCCAATCCGAAAATTTCTAGAGGTGGTCGTCGGATCGAAATTGAGGTGTCGGTCCACCGCCACCCGAATTTCGTGCAGGGCCTGGGAAATGACCTCCGCCAATTCTTTCGCCCGTGCGGTCGGCTCCATGATCCCCGCTTCTCGGGTGAAGAGGTCGTCTTTAAACACGTCGCGAAGCCTGCCCAGTGAATGGCTTATGGCTGACTGGGTGCGCCCAAGTCTGTCTGCAGCCCTGGTCACACTCCGCTCCCGCATGAGGACGTCGAAGGTCCTTAGGAGGTTGAGATCGATTTGGTTCAAAGAGAACTCGGCCATATCGGGACCCTCGGGTGCTTTTGCTCGCCGTCAAAAGATATCGGCGGTCCGCAGAAGATCATGAACGCAGCTCATATTGTCAATGCATCTTTTCAATTCGATTCACTGTCCAGGATGTGCTTCCTTACCCGTGCTAAACGCCAACGTCCAAAAAAGGGGATCATCATGAAAGCCACGCATCTGGGTATTTTCGTCGCCCTCACGCTTGCGCAGAACGCCATCGGAGCGGAGGTTCCGGTCACGGAATCCGTCAAGTCGTCCGGTACGCTCACAATCGCAAATGGGCTCGATTACGCACCATTTGAGTTCGTCGATGCAAACGGCCAGCCGGCTGGCCTGGACGTGGATTTGGCGCACGAGGCGGCGAAGCTCATCACGGCTAAACTCGACCTTCAGCGCATACCTTTCGCTTCTCAAATTCCTTCGCTCTCGGCCGGAAGGGTCAAGGTAGCGTGGGCGACGTTCACGGTGAAGGAAGATCGCTTGAAGCAGGTCGACTTCGTCACGTTCCTCCAGTCAGGAACCGTGGCGATGGTTCTCCCTGACAAAAAAGACTCCATCTCGGATGCGAAGAGCCTGTGCGGCAAGCGGGTGGCTGTCCAGACCGGATCGGCGGCCGATTTCACCACGGACAAGCTGAGCGAGGACTGCGCGAAATCCAACCTGCCCAAGATCGACAAGGTCATCTATCCCGAGCAGAAAGACACGATCCAGGCGGTGCTGACAGGTCGGGCCGACGCTCGTTTCGACGACTCCACCGCAGCTGGATATTACGAGCAGACCAGCAATGGAAAGCTCGTCGTTGCTCCGGGAGTCTACGATGTCCTACCTTTAGGCGTCGCCGTCCAGAAAGGCGACAAGGCCTCAGCTGAAATGATGCAGGCAATTTTTCAGGAACTCATCGCCAACGGCAAGTACGAGACCGTCCTCGACAAGTATGGCATGTCGCTCGCGGCGGTCAAAAAATCCCGTATCATCACCTCTGTCGATCAGATTGCCGAATAAGCCCCTTACGAGCGGATGAGCGCCATCCGCTCGCTTTCACCCTCGCTTTGGCTTGTTTGCCGTGACCAAATTCACGAGCGACGGGAGCAGACGGAAACTGCGCCATTTTTTCACCGAGATCATGTATGAACGCACACGCTTCAACGAGGCACCAGACCTATCTGAACGCGGCCGAACTCGCAGTCATCCGCAGCCAATACCCGATCGTCAAAGAATGCATCTATTGGAACAACGCCGCTGTTTCCCCTATATCGATCGGCGTGCGGGATGCGATCGCCCGGCAGGCGACACTCCATGCCACGGACACGTCCGGGATCATGGTGGCAAGCGCGCCGACATGCGACAAAGGACGCAGCCTTGCCGCCAAACTTGTTGGCTCGACTGCGGAACGGATTGCCTACATCCAGAACACCTCGCATGGCCTGTCGCTCGTCGCCTTGGGAATCGACTGGAAGCCTGGTGACAACCTGGTGGTTCCTGAGCTCGAATTTCCCTCAAACTTTCTCATTTGGGAGACGCTTTCCCAGCAAGGTGTGGAAATCCGCACGATGAAGGCGCGCAACGGAGCGCTTGCTCCAGATGATCTTCGTTTCCTGGTCGACAGCAGGACGAAACTGGTCGCAGTGAGCCATGTTCAGTTCTACAGCGGTTTCCGGGTCGATCTCGCCGGATTCTCGCAAATCTGCGCCGATCACGACGCATTGTTGGTCGTCGACGGCACGCAGTCGGTCGGGGTGCTGAGCGTGGACATGGAGGGCGAAGGCGTAGATGTCCTCGTTGTGAGCGCGCATAAATGGATGCTCGGACCAGTCGGAATCGGCTTCGCCGCGTTCTCCGAAAGGGCTTTCGAACGCATCAAGCCGCGCATCGTCGGTTGGTTGAGTGTGAACGACGCCTTCGCCTTTCATCGCGTTCTCGATTTTCTTCCAGACGCCAAGCGGTTCGAACCAGGCACCGAGAACGGCGCAGGCATCTTCGGATTGGCCAAGAGGCTTGAAGAGATCGATTCCATCGGCATGGAGAAGATCGAGAGTTATGTTATGGAACTCGGAGCGCGAATTCGGACGCAGGCTAAATCCGCAGGGTACGAAATCATGAGTGATTGGCCGGAAGAATCCCAGTCGGGCATCATCCTGCTGAAGAATCCAAAGATGGCCACCAGCGTCCTGTTTGCAGACTTAGATGCTGCCGACGTGAAATGCAGCGTCAGGAACGACGCCGTCCGTTTTTCGCCTCACTACTACAGCAATGAGGATGAGCTTGCGCTGGTCTCAGAGGTATTACGCGGAGCAGCGTCCCGAGCCAATGCGTAACACGCCACTCGCTCGAAGGCGGCACTTTGATAGTGCGCATGCTGCATTTGTCGCATTCCGGCCAAATTCCGGTGATCCTGGACAGCAAGGAACGGTGTCAATACAAAGGCCACCGATAGTTGGCGCGAGGGCGTGCCGGTACCGCCGAAACAACCGCTCCATTTCTTCCGGCGGCTTCAGATAGCGGTCGGCGTGGCGCTCGCGCTCGAAGCCGACCTCGTCGATTGTGGTGCGGGTGCGAATGCAGGTGACGATGTCCTGCAACTGCCGGCGACCTGGTTCGTGGAAGAGGATGTCATTGGTGACGACCGTCTTCACCTTGAACCGCGCTGCAAGATTGGAAATCTCATGCAGCCGCAGCTGATCGTTCTGCCGACGCCGCAGACAAAGCGACACATAGGCGCGGTCGCCAAAAAGCTCGGCCATCTTGCGCAGCTGGATCGCGCAGACGTCATCCGGCAGATCCGGCACCAGGACGCCGATCATGCCGTCGTTGTAGGCGATGACATCGTCCCAGTGCAGGATGCAGTTGTTCTTGCCGCCGCGCGACTTACCGAGCGTGATCAGCCGGGTGAGCCTGGAATAGGCAGCGCGATCGGTCGGATAGACCAGCAACGACATGCCGTCTTGCAGATCGAGCCGGCAACCGACAACGAGACGTAATCCCGTGGCGCGCGATGCTTCAAGCGCCCGAACGATTCCCGCAAGCGAATTGCGGTCGACAACTCCGATGGCTTCGATGCCAAGAGCCTTGGCGGTATCGAACAGTTCCTGCGCCGAGCTTGCGCCGCGCAGGAAGGAAAAATGGGTCGTGACCTGCAGCTCGGCATAACTCATGCGAAGATCCCATGGCAGAACCAGCGGTGGCTTCCGGTTTCGGGATCGATGCCATCACCTGAGCGAAACACCCAAAGACGCTCGCCGGCCTCGTCTTCGATGACGAAGTAGTCCCGCACCGCCTCCATCTCTGCGTCACGCTGCCACCACTCGCCAAAAATCCTCTCAGGCCCATCGGCTCGCTTGACCTTCCGGCGCCTTCCGCGCCAGGTAATCGAGACCGGCGGGCGGTCCGGCAGCAAGGCGATGGCCTCGATCAGTTCGGGACGGGCCAGCAGCCGCACCGGCCGGCGCCAATGGCTGACCCAGGTGACCTCGACCGGGTCGGCCGCGGCGCTGATGCGTTGAACGGAGCGCTCTGGCACGTCGGAGGCAACCGGTGCCACCCGATAGACGCGCTGGCCGCGATTGCCGTAGATATCGATCAGCGGCGTCACGTCCTTCACTTCCTCCTCGACCAGCGAGGAGGATTTCTGGCGCTCCTCCAGCGGCTCGACTATCACCGCAACCAGGTTGAGCTTCTCGATCCCGAAGCCGGGTTCGATCTTTTCCGTCCGGTCGCGAAACAGCTTCGTCAGCCACCCGACATCGCGCACCGGCTTCACCGTGCCGGCACGGATCGCCTGCCGTGTTCCGTCAACCTTCTCGACGATCAGGTCGGCGCGCCGAACACCAAGGCCGCGTTTCTGCAGTTCCTCGATCAGTTGTACGACCAGCCGGCCGACATATTTGTTGATGGTTTCGGCAGCACCGATCGGCTCGGCGAAGGCTCTGGAGACCTCGATCGTTTCGGCGGTGCGGATCGGATCGATTGGTTCGGGAACCCGGCCGAACATCTGGTCGAGCCGCCGGCCAATCTCCGGACCGAAACGAAGCGTCAGCGGCGCGCGCGGCATGTTGGCCAATTCGCCGATCGTCTGGAAGCCAAGCGTGCGCAGATCGCTGACAACCTTTCCCGGAAGGCGCAGCAACGATATCGGCAGCTTTTCGACGGCGCGGACGGTCTCACCTGAAGGCACGATGACCGTTTCGCGGCTGATGACACGGGCGCAGGCGTGGGCTGCACCCCAGGTGTCGGCGATCGCGACACGGGGAGTGAGTTTTTTTGCCAGGAACTGATTGGCGATCTTCGTCACCATCGGCAGCTCGCCGCCTTGCAGATGGTCGGCACCCTCGGTATCCATGACGATCCCGTCGACCCCATCGACTGCGACGATCGGAGAATAGAGCGTCAGCGCCCAAAGGGTAATGCGTTCGAGTGCTGCGGCATCCTTTACAGGATCCGCATCGACCAGCATCAGGCCGCGGAACAGCGCCTGTGCTTTGGCGGCCGGCATGCCGACATGCACGCCGGCCTTTCGGGCGGCCGCGTCGGCCGCCGATACCCAGCGTTTCGAGCCGCTCCTGGCGATCACGGCGATCGCCTGTTCAGGCGGAATTGACGGATCGGCGCGACGAATACGATCCGTCGGCAGATCCGGAAGATAGATCGAGACGACCCTTGTCATCGCACGCCCTCACGAGAAACTCAGCACATTCACCCGCTTTCACGCGCATCAATTCCAGCAACCACTGGGCCCTTCCCACACCCGGCACTGGCAATTCCTCCGACGGCATGACGCTCACCCGCCATCGCGTGGTCGACGCCGTCGGCTGTCCGAAATCGTTGGCCTCCGTCTGCCGACGCCATCGCCGGACGGCGAGCGCCATCGTGCCCGTTCGCTCGGCCACCAGCTGCAGCCGGCGCGAGCTGACCATCGGCAGGCGAACGAGTTCACCGACGACCGCGCCGAGCCCACCGAAGGACAGCCCCTCCTCCATGTTGGCGAGCACATCTTCTTCCTTGTCGGACTCGACGAAGATCACCCTGTCAGCATGCAGTCCGACCTGGGCGAGTGCAGGAAAGAAGAGATCGGGACGCGTCAGGCACCAGACAACGGGACCTTTGGTGCGGGCAGCTATCCCCGCCGCAAAAAGCGCTGCCGCCGCGCCATCAACCGTGCCCGACCCGCCGCCGGCAAATTCGTGCAGGGCACCATAGGCCAAACCACCGCCCGGCAGGACCGCATCGATTTCCGGCACGCCGAAGGACAGACAGCCAGCCTTTCTGGCTGACACGCCCTCCAGCGAGGCGATGCGCTCGCGCAGGTCGGTAATCACCCGTTCACGGGCAGCAGTCATCGTTCACGGCTCCCTTCAAGGTCGTGTTGGCGGCCGACATCATGTCGATCAAAATGCGGATGTTCCCTTTCTGTTCCGACCAAATAAAAGAGTCAAGCAACCGGAGGATTGGGAATATTATCCTGAACATTAGGAATCAACAGAATACCCATGGGAATCAGCGCAATAGAAGCCTGCGAATTTTTTTCCGAGCATTCGCGAGCGCTACTCCCTTTGTGTGAATTGCGGGGACAAGTCGGTATCGTCACAGTGTCTTTAAGATTTTTCTGCTGAACTGGGGTGATGAAGAAGCCTCCGAGATCAAAACCCCTCCTTCATGACGCCGAGGCCCCGATCCGTTCCCGGCCGCGCAGGAAGCGCAATCCAGCCCAACCCCAGCTGCTCTTCGATCCCATGCCTGAGCGCGTCGAACCCGCGCTAGCGCAACTGAAGGCTCATCCCCCAAAAGGAGACGAGTGGAGCTGGGAGCTGAAATGGGATGGCTATCGCCTTGCGGTCCATATCGAGCCGCAAGGGATCCGGATCCTCACCCGCGGCGGCCATGACTGGACGCATCGGTTTCCGGCCATAGAGCAGGCCGCCCGAGCACTCGGGCCGGCGACGATGATCATCGATGGCGAAGCCGTCGTGCTCGACGAAGAGGGCCGGCCGGATTTCGGTCTGCTGCAGCAATCGCTTGGCGCATCCGGCAAACAAGCTGGCAACCGTGCCTCCGACGCCGTCCTTTACGCTTTCGATCTTATCTATCTGGACGGGCACGATCTGCGCGGTGTCGAATACCGTTCGCGCCGACACCTTCTCGAGGACACGTTGAACGGGCCAAAGAATGATCAAGTCGGCGCCATCAGGCTATCGGAAACACTCGATGGCGAACCAGTTGTCCTGCTTGAGCATGTCTGCCGCCTCGGGCTGGAAGGCATCGTCGGCAAGCACCTCGATCGGCCCTATCGTTCCGGCCGAACCGGAGATTGGGTGAAAGTCAAATGCGTCCAGAGCGAGGCCTTCTTCATCGTCGGTTATGAGAGGTCGGCGACCTTCGCTGCTGGCTTCGGCTCGTTGATTCTGGCTGCGTATCGTGGTGATGAGCTCGTCCACATCGGAAGCGTCGGCACGGGATTCAGGCAAGCCGAGGTCATCAGGTTGCGGAAGATGCTGGACACGCTGCGATGGAAGCGAAAGCAGCCGCCCCTGTCCTATTCCGGAAGCGCCGATATTGTCTGGGTCGAACCGACCTTGATCGCCGAGATCGAGTTTCGCGCCTGGACGGCGGACGGGAAACTCCGTCATCCGTCGTACAAAGGCTTGCGAGAACGCCAGGACAATGCCGAGGTCTTTCGGCTCGACTAGCGAAACCGCCGCCATGCGCTAGATTGTCCGTCATTCGAGCTGAAGCGGAGTAGATGGCTTGCAATGTGCAACCTTTATCGCATGGAAGACAGGGACTGGGTCGCAAAATGGGCCGAAAGCCTGATTAACCTGATGCCCGCCTACCAGATGAACCCCGATCAGATGGGGCCAATCGTCCGGAACACCGCCGACGGGAAGACGCAGCTGGTCCATGCGCGCTGGGGACTGCCCTCCCCGCGCTTCGCGCTTGAGAAGGCGGCCAAAATCAAGGCCGAGAAACTTGCTGCCAAGGGCAAGGCTTTCGATCTCGAGGAGCTGATCCGCATGCACTTGGATGCGGGCGCCTTGGGATGAAGCCAGGGATTTGGCCTGACGCGCTGATCATTTTCTCGCGTGAACCGCACCACTTTTCGGGGGCCATCCATAGAGCTTCAGCGGTGGCTTGTTGTCTTTGCGTCATCGTCGCCAGAAGTTAGGGAGCTTTCGCTATCCTGACAAACACGTAAATTCCACCGGCAAACTGCGCCAGTCCGCTTGCTGTGGTCATTGCCTGCACTACCCCGTCAATCGGCGGCGCTCTGGTTGGCAAATTTCCACAGAACGATGATCGTGAACGCAAGCGAGAAGGCGAACTCAAGTCTGCCGCAGAGCAGTCGAACATTTTCGCGCATCCAATAAAGCGTTACTCCGGATGCTGCCATAACTTATGGTTGCGCTGTTCGCGTCAGAAGGTAGCGCTGCCTACCACTAGTACCTCTAAAGGTGAAATTTATATATCTAGAATATACGGTAACGTAATTTTGAGCCGGAGTGGTTGTATCGATCTCATTGCGCGGGGGGCGTAAATGAATATTGCAACTCGCCTTAAACGTTTGGGCACCAGTTGTTCGGGGCACGCCATGTCGTCAGCCTCCAACTCGCCCTCATCGAAAGAAAACAATAGAAAGAAAAACGATGCAGCAGAGCCACGCGAAACTGCGGGCATCATATTCGAAAGTCTTGAGCCACGACTGCTTCTTTCGGCCGATTTTTTGCCAGTCCATGGGTCGATAGACACCCCCGGTGAGACCGACAAATTCACGTTCCACCTAGCTGAACACGCACAGCTCTACTTCGACTCTCTAGAAAATAGTGATTTGACGTGGAGCTTGACGGGCCCGAGCGGTTCCGAAGGAACAGACCGTCCGTTCATCGACTCGGAGGCTTCCGCCTCTCGTTCCACACTACTCGATCTTGTTGCCGGAGATTATACTTTAACCGTCGGTGGATCGGCCGACGCCACCGGCTCCTACGATTTCCGCCTGCTCGATCTTGCCGCCGCAAATCCGATCACGTCGGGCCAACTGGTCGAGGGCAATCTTGCGACCGGCCGCGAGACCCTGCTCTACCGTTTCGATGCTGCCGCCGGAGAGCGCTTCTTCTTCGACTGGAGGAATGGCACAAACGCCGCCAACTGGCGCCTCATCGACCCCTTCGGCAAAGACGTCTGGTCGCAAGGCTTCGGCGATCGCGACGTCGAGACGCTCGCCCTGTCGGGAACCTATACGCTTGCCGTCGAAGGCTATGTCTCCAATCCCGACAGTCCCCTCGACGTCACCTTCGCCATCCAAAAGGTCACCGATACAACGAAGCCGATGGCGATCGGTGCCCCGGCAGGCGGCGAGATCACCCATGCCGGTCAGCAGAACCGCTTCACCTTCTCCCTTGCAGCCGCTGGCCGCTTCTATTTCGACAGCCTGACAAACGATCCGAACCTGCAATGGCGCCTCATCGGCCCGCGCGGTGTGGAGATCGACGCCCGTCCCTTCACCAATTCGGACGCCGCCAGCCTTTCCGGCAGCCCGGTGCTCGAACTCTTGGCCGGCGCCTACACGCTCACCGTTGACGGCTACAACGACGCCACCGGCTCCTACGATTTCCGCCTGCTCGATCTTGCCGCCGCAAATCCGATTATCCGGGGCGAGCAGGTTCCTGGGACGCTCGCCTCGGGAAACGAGACAGCGATCTACAGCTTCAGCGCTCAAGCCGGCGACCAGATCCTGCTCAATCGACAGGTCCTCACCGCCGGCAGTCCGTACTGGCGATTGATCGACCCCTATGGCGGCCAGGTCTATGGTGGCTTTTTCAATGATAGCCCGACACTCACCCTTCCTCTAACCGGCGTCTATACCCTTCTTTTCGAAGGGCAGGTCGATGCCACCGGGGCGATGCAATATACATTCAACGTCACCTCGCAAGGCCATGTCGAGCTGCCGGCGCCGACCGGCGCAGACATCGTCCTGGGTGAGACCAAACAAGGGGAGATCACCGCAGAGGGCGAACAGGACGACTATGTCTTCAACATCACCCAGCCAAAACAAATCCTCTTCGATACCCTGAGCAACACGCCTGACCTGCTCTGGGATCTTGTTGGTCCGCAGGGCGAGGTGGTCTCCTCCCGCTCCTTCGCCAATTCCGATGCATGGACGATTGGAAGTGATGCCACCCTCCTGCTCAAGGTACCGGGCATCTATCGATTGCGGGTGCAGGGCAATGGCCCCTCGGTTGGCTCCTACGCGTTCCGCCTGCTCGATCTTGCCGCCGCAAATCCGATCACGTCGGGCCAGCTGGTCGAGGGCAATCTTGCGACCGGCCGCGAGACCCTGCTCTACCGTTTCGATGCTGCCGCCGGCGAGCGCTTCTACTTCGACTGGCGGGACGGCACCGGCTCCATCAACTGGCGCCTCATCGATCCCTTCGGCAAAGAGGTCTGGTCGCAAGGCTTCGGCGATCGCGACGTCGAGACGCTCGCCCTGTCGGGAACCTATACGCTTGCCGTCGAAGGCTATGTCTCCAATCCCGACAGTCCCCTCGACGTCACCTTCGCCATCCAGAAGGTCACCGATACAACGAAGCCGATGGCGATCGGTGCCCCGGCAGGCGGCGAGATCACCCATGCCGGTCAGCAGAACCGCTTCACCTTCTCCCTTGCAGCCGCTGGCCGCTTCTATTTCGACAGCCTGACAAACGATCCGAACCTGCAATGGCGCCTCATCGGCCCGCGCGGTGTGGAGATCGACGCCCGTCCCTTCACCAATTCGGACGCCGCCAGCCTTTCCGGCAGCCCGGTGCTCGAACTCTTGGCCGGATCCTACACGCTCATCGTCGACGGCTACAACGACGCCACCGGCTCCTACGATTTCCGCCTGCTCGATCTTGCCGCCGCAAATCCGATCACGTCGGGCCAACTGGTCGATGGCAATCTTGCGACCGGCCGCGAGACCCTGCTCTACCGTTTCGATGCTGCCGCCGGAGAGCGCTTCTTCTTCGACTGGAGGAATGGCACAAACGCCGCCAACTGGCGCCTCATCGACCCCTTTGGCAAAGACGTCTGGTCGCAAGGCTTCGGCGATCGCGACGTCGAGACGCTCGCCCTGTCGGGAACCTATACGCTTGCCGTCGAAGGCTATGTCTCCAATCCCGACAGTCCCCTCGACGTCACCTTCGCCATCCAAAAGGTCACCGATACGGCGCCTGCTCCCATTCCTTCATCAGGAGACGGCCCCGGCGCGGACCTCGTCGTTGACGATATCGGGGTCAATCCGCCTACGGGTTGGCGTCCAGGTGATACGGTCAATCTCACCTGGACCGTCCGCAACACCGGCAATCTGCCCACCGGAAACGCTTGGGCAGATCAGATCCGCATTCGCAATCTCTCCACAGGACAAACTGTCCTTGTCGAAAATGTCGCGTCCGAGAGCCAGGCCGGCCTTGCGGCCGGTGCCAGCCAGACGCGCCATCACAGCCTGACATGGCCCTCCGGATTGGCAAGCGCTGGCGAGTTTTCCTTCGAGATCACGGCGGATGCCGGCAACCAGGTTGCCGAGACCAATTCGACCGGAACGGCCGAAGCCAACAACTTGGCGCAGCTGACGATCGCATCGGCGCCGGACCTCAGGATTGCCGATCTCCGTGTCATCACCACGGATGTCGAGGCCGGCGGTACGGTCACGATCGAATGGAAGGATATAAACAGCGGCGCGCTCGCGGTGACGACAGGCTGGTATACGCAGATTGCTGTGGTCAATGCCGCGACCGGCGAGACGGTGTCGACGACTTTTGCATATTACGATCCGGCCGCGGTGGGGAATGGCCCGCTGGCAAGCGGACAGAGCCGACTGCGCAGCCAGAGCATACAACTTCCGCACGGCTCAAAGGGCGCCGGCACGCTCGTCATCACTGTCACGGCGGATCGTAATCAGGATGGTAGCGGCGGTATCATCGAAGCAGCCGATGGGGTCAACGCGGAGTCAAATAACAACGCTTTCGTGGAAGTGTTGTCGCAGTCGAGGTTCTATCCCGACCTCGCGGTCACCAACCTTTCGGCCCCCGCCATCGGGATCGGAGGGCAAGAGATCGAGGTGGAATGGACCGTTGCCAACAAGGGACCGGTCGCCACGGGCGCGACGGCCTGGAAGGACACGGTCATCCTCAGCCGCGATGCGATATGGGGAAATAACGATGACATCGTAATCGCAAGCTTTGACAGGGCGGGAGGACTCGCTCCCGAGGGAGAATATTCGCGCAAGGAGACGATCGCGCTTCCTTCACGCCTCGACGGCGGCTACCTGCTGACCGTGCGCACTGACGCCGCAGGCGCGAACATCGAACCTGACACGCTAAGCAACAATACTGGCGTTCCCGTTTCGATTGATTTGCAGTCCCCTGCATCGGATCTCGTCGTCGAGGCGGTATCCGCCCCGGTTACCGGTCGCAGCGGCGAATTGATCGATATCTCGTGGAGAGTGCGCAACCAGGGCGAAAATGCCACCGATGTGACGGCCTGGACCGACCGGATCATCTTGTCGGCCAACGACACACTCGATGCTTCCGATCGTATCCTCGCCAATGTAGCCCATACCGGCGCAATCGCCAAAGACGGCACCTATGCAGGACGGGCGAGCGTGCGCCTGCCCGACGGCCTCCAGGGAAGTTTCTTTCTGTTCGTCGTCACGGACGCGCAGGCGCAAGTCTATGAACGCCAGGCGACCGAAAACAATATTGGCCGATCGCTATCGACGATTGCCGTGTCGTCAACGCCGGTGGCCGACCTCGCCGTGACAAGCGTCAGCGCGCCGGCAGCGGGCGTGCCCGGCGAGCGGCAGAGGATCGAATGGACGGTCCGCAACGATGGTGAAGGCGACGCCCGCTCGCCATGGACCGACCAGGTCTATCTCTCCAAGACCGGAACCTTGTCGGACGCCATCTTGATTGGCGAACTGCGGCGCAATTTCGATCTCGCCCGCGGCGCAAGCTACACCGCAGCGATCGAGGCGACCCTTCCCGATGCCACAGATGGCGGCTATCGCATTCTGGTCGTCGCGGACGCTGGGCACGAGGTCTACGAGATCGAGAGGGAGGACAACAATGCGGGCAGCTCCGCATTCACGCTCACCCATCCTGACCTTGTTGTTTCAAACGTTCAGGCCCCAGCCGCGATCGTTTCGGGAAGCATGATCCAGGTCCGCTGGAATGTGCGCAACGCCGGCACTGGACCGGCACTCGGCAATTGGACCGACACTCTCTACCTCTCCACTGGCGAGACCTTGAATGCGGATGCGATCAAGCTTGCCGAGATAAGCCATGCCGGCGGGCTGGGCATCTCGCAGCAGTATGACGGTGAAGCCACAGTCCTGGTGCCGCTTTCCGCTGCAGGCACCTACCGACTGGTGGTGGTCACGGATCTGCAGAATCTCGTGCGTGAACCCGAGGCCGAGAGCAATAACAGCGCGAGCAGCCCGCTCAGTGTCACGCTCGCGCCATTTGCCGACCTTTCGGTCAGCAATGTCACGGCGCCCACCCTGACAGTCGGTGATCCGGCGCGCATCACGGTCGGTTGGACGGTCACCAACCGCGGTACAGGCATCGGGCAGAGGCTGTCCTGGCATGACGCGATCATCGCGTCGCAGGATGATATTCTCGGCAACAGCGATGATGTGGTTCTGGCCGAGTTTGCGCATGACGGAGCTCTTGCGGTCGGTGATCACTATGACCGCAGCGAGGTGATCGTCCTGCCGGGCGACCTGTCGCAACGCTATACGCTCTTCGTGCGCACCGACGCCCGCTCAGCGGTGTTCGAGAACGGATCGGAAGCCGACAATGCGGCCACGCCGGGACATCCCGTCGACATCGTGCCCATTCCCTATGCCGACCTGACCGTCACGGGCGTGGAAGTTGAGCCCACGGCAACGAGCGGAGGCAGGCTCAAGGTGAGCTGGACTGTCAAGAACCAGGGCATCGGCGTCACGGACAATGACCAGTGGGTCGACACGATCACATTGATTGATAATACGGGCAACGAGATCGCCGAGGCACGCTTCGTCCATCTCGGTGTCCTTGCGAAGGATGCCAGCTACCCGAGGTCGGCGGAGATCGTCCTGCCGAACGGGCTTTCGGGCCCTTACAGGGTCGTTGCCCGGACGGGCGGTGTCTACGAGTTCGTCTACACCGCAAACAACGAGAAGACATCCAATATTGTCGATATCGCGCTTTCTCCGAGCCCAGACCTGACGATTACCGAGATCAAGGTCCCGGAACTCGCTGTCGAAGGCGACATGATCGACATCTCCTGGACGGTTTCCAATACTGGCCCAGGGGTGGCAAAGGGGACCTGGAGCGACCGCATCGTGCTACGTCCGCTGTCGGCCGCAGACCTGCCCGACATCCAGGTCGGAACCTTTGCCTATAGCGGTGAACTTGGCTCGGGTCAGTCCTACACACGGACAGAGCGTTTCCGCCTCCCGGACAAGATCGAAGGCAGCTACCGCGCCTTCATCGTGACCAACGCGCTGGTCCCCACTGCCGACGATGCGACCATCCCCGAGCCGACATATTTCCTCTACGAAAACGGCGCGGCTGCGACGAACAACAGCACGGGCGACGATGGCACCATAAGGGTTCAGCTCAAGCCGAGGGCCGACCTGCAGGTGGATGCTGCGATCGTTCCAGCGCGCGTGCCGGCGGGGGCAACAGCCTCCATTCAATTCACGATCATCAACCAGGGGACCGTGCCGACGGCGGGCCGGTGGAAGGATCAGGTCTATCTATCCCTGGATAACAAGATCGACGCCGGCGACATGCTGGTTGGCACCTACGACAATGGGCTGGCGCTTGATCCGGGCGGCCGCTACACGACAAGCACAGGACCGATCGAAATCCCGATCCGTTTCCGGCGCGACGCTTATCTGATCGTCCGCACCGATGCGACGGACCAGGTCGAGGAATATCCGAACGACGCAAACAACGAGCGCGCCTTTGCGTTTTTTGTCGAACCAAAGCCACTTTCGGACCTCGTGACAGGTGGCGTTGTCGCTCCGGTCCAGGCCGTCGCCGGTTCGGAAATCGAGGTGCGATTCACAGTCACCAACAATGGCTCGGCAACGACCGACAAGGCCAGCTGGTTCGATACGGTTTGGCTGACCAAGGATCGCACCCGCCCGAACCCGTCGAAGAATGGCGGCATCCTGCTGGGCACAGTGGCGCATACGGGCGCGCTGCCCGTCGGGCAAGGCTACGATCAGATCATCAAGGTCAAGCTCCCCGATGATCTTGCATCCGGCCTCTACTTCATCACGCCCTGGAGCGATGCCTACGACGTTGTCCTCGAGGACACGCTCGCCAACAACACCAATCCCGACGATCCCTTCGAATTCGACAACAACAATTACAAGGCACGCCAGATCCAGGTCTTCGGCCCCGAGACGGTTGCGAAGCGGCCCGACCTCAAAGTGATATCGCTCGAAGGACCGGCGCAGATCGATGCCGGCGGCCAGTATACCGTCAAATGGACGGTCGGGAACGCCGGTCCGGGCGATACCGGCGAAGTGAGCTGGAGCGAGCGGGTCTGGATTTCGGACCGCCCGACGCTCGGCGAGACGGGCGCCAAGGAATGGCTGCTGGAAACGTTCGAGCGCAGCGGAGGACTGGCGGTCGGCGCAACGGCAACGTCCGAACGCACCTACAATCTGTCTCCCGCCATCCAGGGCATGTATCTGATCGTCGACGTCGATGCCCGTTATCCCGACGGCACCGGCCGCATCGCAGAGACGAACGAACTCAACAACAGCGCCGTCACCTCCTCAAAGATCACGCGCAATCCAGCCGATCTGAAGGTCACGCGGATCGAAGTGCCGGCAGAGAATTTCTCAGGAGAGAAGACGACCATCAAATGGACCGTCATGAATGAGGGTGCAGATGTCTGGCCGGACACCGCCTATTGGATCGATTCCGTCTGGTTTTCGCGCGATCCGGTCTGGAACCCGAACCTCCAGAATGGCTCCGGCGCCAATACACCGCCGCGCGCAGAGTTACTGACGACCTATGTCCACAGCAACGTAAGCGGGTTGCGTTCGGGTGCAAGCTACAGTGAAAGTGCGGAGGTTGTCCTGCCGCCCGGCACAGAGGGACCCTACTATATCTATGTGTTGACCGATGCGACGCCCGCAGGAACAGCCGTCAGTCAAGAGTTCGATGAGGCAAAGGCCGGTGATGACCAGGTGCGGCGCCATTATCTCGAATCAGTGTTCGAAGGGACTAATAATACCAATAACATTGCGCGGCAGGACATTGCCGTCACCTATCGCGAACCGGACCTGAAGGTCAGCAACCTCTTTATCCCTGCTTCGGCGATCTCAGGCGCTACGATCAGAATTTCCTGGCAGGTCGAAAATGCCGGGACGCGGGAAACCCGGCAGGGTGAATGGATCGATCGTGTTTTCCTGTCACGCGACGGCTCGCTCGACACCGGTGACTACGAGCTGGGCTCGTTCGCGCGGAGAGGCAAGCTTAGCATCGGCGCCAGTTACAGCGCGTTCCTGGACGTTAACCTGCCGGAGTTCATCGAGGGCAGTTTCCACATCATCGTCGAAACCGACGCCCGGTCCGCGCAGGCTTTTTCACTCGCGTTTCCAAGCACGATCGCACCCGACCTGCCAGGCCTCATGCCGGTCGGCGGGTCCGTCCCCGAGTTTCAGGGCGAAGGCAATAACGCCACCGGAAAGCCGCTCCTGATCGATCTTCGAGACCCGCCCGACCTGACGGTCTCAGCGGTTTCAGCTCCTGAACATGTCACCGTCGGACAGGCCTTCACGGTGACGTTCACGGTCGAAAACGCCGGTCGGGGTGACGTGCGCGCCTCCCAGAGTCAATGGTCGGACCTCGTCTATCTCTCCCGCGACCAGCATCTGGACCTGGAGAGCGATCTCTTCATCGCAGCTTTCGACCATTCCGGCGGCCTTCCTGCCGGCCAGCACTATACGCTCTCGAAAGAGCTCAAGGCACCGGCCGGTCTCGAGGGCCCATATTATGTGTTTGTCGTCACCGATCCGACGAGCGCCACGGGTCGAAGCGCGGTATTCGAGGGCAAGCTTGAAACCAACAATGCAAGGGCCAGTGCCCAGCCGGTCATCTTCGAGCTGCCGCCGCCATCGGATCTGGTCGTCGACAGCAATGTCGCGACACCGTCGGCCGCGAAGGCGGGAGACGCACTGGCGATCAGCTGGAGCGTTCGCAACCAGGGCTCCAATCCGGCGCAAGGATCCTGGACGGACGCCGTCTATCTGTCCGAGGATGGGGCATGGGATATCAACGACCGGCTTCTCGGGCGCGTGACGTTCACGGGATCGCTTCTAACGAACGATACCTATACGTCGAGCCTCACGGCTGCATTGCCCGCAAGCAAGGTCGGGCAATACCGGCTGATCGTCCGCACGGACATCTACAACGAACTCTATGAAGGGCCCTTCAACGCGGCCGCCGAAAAGAACAACACCGCACCCTCCCTCAATGCATTGTCCGTCACCGTTGATGAAATGCATGTCGGCGTGCCTTTGCAGACGACGCTCAGCACAGATCAGGTGCGCGTCTTCCGCGTCGTCGTTCCGCAAGGAGAAACCCTGAAGGTCCGATTGACCGGATCCGATCCTAACGCGTCGAACGAACTGTTCATTCGCTACGGCGACGTGCCGACCGGCAGCCTCTTCGATGCCATGTACCAGGATCCGTTGCGTGCCGACCAGACGGCAGTCATCGCGTCGACCAAAGCCGGCGAATACTATGTCGTGGTTCGTGGCCATAGCGAGCCGCAGAATGACACGGCGGTCACGCTGCTCGCCGAGATCGCACCCTTCGCGATCAGCCGCGTCGAGGTCGACAGAGGCGGTGACAGCCGCTGGGTCACCTTTGACGTCTACGGCGCCAAATTCTCGAAGGACGCCATCGTAAAATTGGTTCGGCCCGGCATCGCCGAATTCGAACCCGCGCGCTATGAGATCATCGATTCAACCCATATCAGGGCGACCTTCGATTTCACCGCCGCTCCACATGGGCTTTACGACGTCAAGGTCATCAATCCTGACGGATCAACGGCGATCGAGCCCTATCGCTATCTGATCGAGCGGGCTCTCGAGCCAGATGTCACCATCGGGCTCGGTGGGCCCCGCGTGCTGCTAGCAGGCGATACAGGGACCTATGGAATCTCGTTCCAGTCACTGACCAATGTCGACACCCCCTATGTGTACTTCACCTATGGCATTCCGGAACTGCAGACGAACGCCGTTATATACAATCTTCCCTATGTGACGTTCCAGACCAACCTGCGCGGCGGCACCCAGCCCGCCGATGGTGAGGACGTGCCGTGGGCAAACCTGGAGTCGCAGGCCAACGTCACGGGCACGACCCTGGCGCCAGGCTATGTCTACAACATGCCGGCCGGCTCCTTCACCGGTCTCAGCTTCAATGTGGCGACCTATCCGGGATTGCGCGAGATGCATGATCGCGCCTGGGACGCCTTTAAGGAGCGGGTCTATAGCGCAATGCCCGAGTTGCAAGGGAAGCTCGACGCCGGTCCCCATACCCTCGATATTCTGTATCAGGGGCTCTACGACCTCTACATGAAGCTTGGCGCCATTCCGGACGAATGCCGGGAGTTTTTCATCCCCTTCCAGTTCAACGTCGTGGCCGCGGCAACACCAATGACACGCGACGAGTTCATAGCGCAGCAGAAGCATGATGCGGCGGACCTTAGAACGAAGATCCTTGCCGATCGAACCGCCAATGCGGCCCTGCTCAATCTCGCTGGCGACGCAAAGGCGTGGGAGACCGGTTATCTTGCGGCGCTCGAGCTTGCCGGCATACTGCGTCCAGTAGACCAGGCTCCGCCGATCGTCCAGGATCCGACCGTCCAGAGCCTGCTGTCGCTCTTGTCCACCGGCGTTCTGTTTGGCGCGGCCGGCAACGAAATCCGCAGCGACGGCAACCTGGTCTCGTTTTTCGAGCAGATCCACACATGGTACGGCGACGAGCCTGGCACGCTTGCCGCGATCGACCATTGGGATAAGCGTGAGAACGATTGTTACACGCTCGAAATCCCGGTCCCGGCGCTGTCGAACTATTCCGACTTCGACCTTGGCCTTTCGCAAAGGACCTATTTCGAAAACTTCAATGTCTTCGTGCCCTGGATTCGCTTCGACCAGCGAGGAGCAGGCGGTAGCACGATCGCCTTGCCGGACTTCGGCTCGGTGGCCGGTTCGAACGAACTCACACCGCTTGATTTTTCCCGCTATTACCAGCAGGCGGCAGCCGTCGGCGAACTGGCGACCATTGTCGGCCCGCAAGGGGTCGGCGACAAGCAGTTTCTGCCTGCGGACGTGGCCCTTCCCTATTCGATCCGCTTCGAAAATCCGCAGAACGCCGCGGCCCATCCCGGCGAGATTACCATCGTCACCAAACTCGATCCCAATCTCGATCCCTACTCGTTCCGTCTCGGCGACCTGAAGATCGGCGATATCAGCGTCCATATCCCGGACAACCGGTCCCTTTTCCAGGGAGATTTCGACTTCACCCGTTCGAAGGGTTTCATCCTGCGGGTGTCCGCAGGCATCGATATTGGCGCTGCGACGGCGAAATGGGTGCTGCAGGCGATCGACCCCGAAACCGGAGAGGTGATCCAGGATATGTCGCGCGGGCTCCTGCCCGCCAACAATGCGCAGGGCGCGGGACTGGGCTCGGTCAGCTATTCTGTCCGCCCCAAGGACGACCTGGCCACCGGCACGACGATTGCGGCCCAGGCCCGGGTTCTGTTCAACACGATGGCGCCGCAGGAGACGGTGAAGCTTGTCCAGACCCTGGATGCCGCCGGCCCACAGACGGCGCTGACGGCAAAGCTCATCCAAGGAGCCAATTACGAGGTGCGCTGGAGCGCAAGTGACGAGGCCGGCGGGTCCGGCGTCAAGCACGTCACCGTCTATGTCGCTGAAGATGGCGGGGACTTCCAGATCTGGCAGCGCCAGACAACGGGGTCGTTCGCGATTTTCCAGGGGCGCGAGGGCCACGCTTACGAGTTCCTGGCGCTCGCAACCGACAATGCCGGCAATACCGAAAAGCCGCCTCTTGGCGTGCTGGCACCCGACGACGGGTCCGGACCCGACCTTGGTGCTCTGCCTGACGTCGGGAACACAAGCGAGGATCTCGGCGAAGCGCCGGCACCGTCCCCGACCCCGTCGACGAACCCGCTCTTCCTCGAGGCCCAGCAGGCCATTCCGGCGCCGGCGCCGATTGCAAATCCCTCCGAATTCGGGACAGCAATCCGGCCCTTCAGTGCGCAGGTCTTTGCATCGAACATCCCCCAGAGCCACGCCGGCATAGGCGCGCTCGCCATCGTCGTTGCCCCGGACGGCAGCATCTTTGCAAGCGGGGGCGCAAATCGGGGCTCTATCTACAAGTTCAGCCGCACGGGGGGCGAGGCCGGGCAGCCGATTGCAATCCTCAATGAACCGGTCTTCGACCTCGCCTTCGATGAAGAGGGCCAGCTCTGGGCAACGACTGGCGGCGGCGCGCTGCTGCTCCTCGATGCTTCGACGGGAGCCATCCAGGCTCGCTTCGGCGACGGCATCACCCAGGCACTGGCAATCGACCCGGCGACCGGCAAGATCTATGTCTCGTCGGGACGCGGGATCGAAATCTTCGATCCCGTCAAGCACACGTTCACGGCGTTCAGCGCGGTGCGTGTCGACGATCTCGCCTTCGGGCCGGACGGCAAGCTTTGGGGCACCACCTGGCCAGACCGCGGCGACGTCGTTACTTTCAATCAGAAGGGACGCGCCACCCGGATCCTGTCTCTTTCAACCGAAGTGGATTCGATTGCCTTTGGCAAGACGGGAACGACGCTCGAAGGGCTTCTGTTCATTTCGAACAATCTCGCCGACGGCCAGACATCCGGTTCGAGGCTGATTGCGGTCGATCTGGCCACGTTGCAGCAGGTCACGATCGCGTTGAACGGCAGCTGGGGCGAGACAGTCGCCACCACCTCCGACGGCCGGATTCTCGTCGCCCAATCCCAGCAGATCGACGTCATCAGCCCGATCGTCGCGCCCAAAGTGGTGTTCACGAACCCGGCGGACGGCTCTGCTGTCCCCCTGCCCTTTGCGGAGATTGCGGTCACCTTCGACCAGGACATGTTGTCAGGAGACGGCACGGACGCCGGTTCCGTCCTCAATCTTGCCAACTATACTTTGACGAAAGCGCTGGGCGGCACCGTCGTGATCAAGAGTGCAGGCTACGATGTCGCCACACGCACCGTTCATCTCTCGATCAACCCTCTCGACTTCGGGGATTACGCGCTGAGCGTCGGCGCGCACGTCAAGAGCATTCAAGGTAGCGAACTCGGCACCGCCTTCGAAAGCGAGTTCACCGCCATCAGCGACCTGTCGGCACTGCTGTCGATCGAGTTTGGTACGGTCAGATCCAGCCGGGCTGACGGCACGGTCTCCTACGACGTCAGGATCACCAATATCAGTGATGCGGACATCCTGGCGCCGCTCACGCTCGTCCTTGATCCATCGCAATATTTCCAGGGCCAGCCGATCGGCGCGTCGCTCCAGGCCGGCGGGCTCTGGTTCATCAATCTCGGCGAGGCCTTGACGAATGGGCGCCTGCCGCCCGGCGCGTCGACCACGATCCAGACGGTCACGATCGGCAACGCCCAGCTGCAGCATCTGTCGATCGGGCATGGCGTCTTTGCGGTGCCCGCCGCCAACCGCGCCCCAATCATCTCCTCGGTACCAGTGACGACAGCGACCGCCGGTCAGGCCTATTCCTATCAACTGGCAGCAGCCGATCCCGATGCAAATCCCTTCACCTATCTGCTCCTCGACGGACCGGACGGAATGAGCCTAGACAGTGCCGGCCTGCTGACCTGGTCGCCAACGGCAGCCAGCCCCGCCCAGGTCAGCGTCGTGCTGCGCGCCTATGACAATCGCGGCAGCTATGCAACGCAGGCCTTTGCGATCCTGGTCGCCGGCGGCAATGAGACGCCGGTCGTCCAGGAACTTCCGGCCGAAATCCGCCTGCGTGAAGGCGAGGCTTTTGCGCTGGCTCTGAACGCATTTGATCCGGATGGTGACGGCCTGCATTATTTTGCCGACCGGCTCCCTCCGGGCGCGGTGCTGAATGCCGAGACAGGCCTTTTGCAATGGACGCCGGGCTGGAACCAGGCCGGCACCTATGACGGCGTGGTCTTCGGCGTGACCGATGGCGTCAATACCGTCTTGCGCAGTTTCACACTGCTGGTCGAGCCGGGCAACCAGGCGCCGACCTTCGCTCCGGTCGTCGACCGCACTATGCGCGAAGGCGATCCGATCCGCATTCGCCTGCGTGCCGACGATGCAGAGGGCGACGCGCTGACCTTCTCCAGCGCCCTTCTCCCTGGCGGCGCCTTCCTCGATCCGGCGACCGGCGCCTTCGAATGGACGCCGAGCTTCACGCAGGCCGGCACCTATATCATACCCTTCAGCGTCAGCGACGGGACGAACACCACCGAGATCACCACGACCTTTACCGTTGTCAATGCCAATGGAGCCCCCGTCTTCGACGAGCTCGGACCGTTCCGCCTGCTCGAAAATCAACCGCTGGCCTTCCGCGCCTTCGCCTTCGATCCGGACAATCCGGGATTCGTGCCGCAGGATCGCAAGACCGACGGCAGCCTGACGCCTCTCGACGGAGCCGCACCGACCGTCAGCTACGCCATCGAGGGTCTGCCGCAAGGCGCAAGCTTCGATGCGGTGACCGGTCTCTTCAGCTGGACACCCGGTTATGCCCAGGCCGGGCGCTACACCTTACGCCTGACGGCGACCGACAGCGGTGACGGCCTGGCGCCGGCTATCTCCGTGCGCAATATCATTGTCGATGTCGTCAATGCCAATCGTGCACCGGTCGTGCCGACGCCGGTCAACCAGAGCGTCAATCGCGGCGATATTCTCGAAATCCCGATCGACGTATCGGACCCCGACGGAGACCCGTTGACCTGGTCGGTCTATCTCAGCCGCCAGCCGACGGCAGGCGGACTGGCAGTCGATACGACCCCGGTGGAACTGACGACAGCCGGAGGCCTGGCAACCTTCGTCAAGACCGCGGCAAACCACGGTGTCATCCGCTTTACGCCCGGCGACCACGACCGCGGCAACTATCTCGTCACTATTCGGGCAACCGACGACGGCGGCGTCGAGGGCAAGGCCGATATCCGAACAACAGTGGCAAGTTTCATAACCTCCGTCGTCGCACCCAACGAGAGACCATTGTTCGACGTCATCGGCGACAAGGTCGCCGTCGCCGGCCAGACGCTCAGCTTCGTCATCAGGGCGCGCGATCCCGATCAGGCGGGCCTTATCTTCTCGGGCACCAACATGCCTGCCGGCATGTCGATCACGCCGCTTGCCACCTATGGCACGGCCAGGGTCGACTGGACGCCGTCGGCCGGCGACATCGGCGAACGCACAGTCACGTTCCGGATCACCGACGACGGCAATGGCGGCGCCTATGCGCCACTGTTTGATGAGCAGGCGATCCGGCTCGTCGTGCGCAGCGCCAATGCCGCCCCCGTGCTGCTGCCCGTCGGGAGCCAATCACTGACCGAAGGCAGCGCCTTCAGCCTGCAACTCAAGGCCATCGATCCAGACAATGACGCGATCACCTTCTCCGTGACCAACCTGCCGGGCGGAGCATCGTTCGACGCCAAGACAGGCCTCCTGTTATGGACCCCGAACTATCTTGCCGCCGGTGACTATGCGGGGATTGTGATCACCGCCTCCGACGGCAACAAATCGAGTTCGGAGACGATCACGTTCAAGGTCGAAAACGTCAATCGTGCGCCTGAACTGGTGCCAATGTTCCCGCAGGCCGGCCGCGAAGGCGCCGAGATGGCGTTTTCAATTCTGTCGGGCGATATCGACCAGGATCCGGCTGTCTATTCCGTCCTGTCTCCCCTGCCGCAAGGCGCCCGCTTCGATCGCAAGACCGGCAAGTTCACCTGGACGCCGGGTTACAGCCAGGCCGGAGACTACACGATCCGCTTCGGCGCCACCGACCCGTCGGGCGCGCTTTCGACCCTTGATCTCGAGATCAGCATTGCAGACACTAACCGCCCGCCGGTGCTCAAGGTCTCCGACCACCAGGTCGTGCTCGGCAGCGAACTCGTCTTCCATCTTTCGGGTTCCGATCCAGACAGCCAGAACACGCTGACCTATGCCGCGTCCGGTCTCCCCGAAGGCGCAACCCTCAATGCGGCGACCGGCGAGATCCGCTGGACGCCGGGACCCGGCCAGGCCGGCGACTATCTCGTGCTTGCAAGCCTGTCCGACGGGCAGACGAGCGTGATGGAGCCGGTTGTCCTGCGCGCAACGACGATGCCAGACCTGCCTCGTATCGTCATCGAACAGACGCCGAGCTTCCCGGCCGTTCCGGGCCAGGACATCCTCGTGCATGTGATCGCCACCGGATTTGCCGACATCACCAAGCTCGAGCTGCGTCACAACGGACAATTGCTCGCGATCGACAGCCAGGGGCGTGCGCGTATCACGGCAGGCCTGCCCGGGCAGAGCGAGATCGTCGCAACCGCAACCGATGCCGACGGCCTCGTTGGGACCCGCACGTCCATTCTCCGAGTGCGCGATCCGGCTGACATGGTTGCGCCCCAGGTTTCGTTCGGCGCCACGATCGCCGGCAAGCGGTTTGACAGCAAGGCAGATATTCTCGGTTCCATCGTCGATACGAACCTCGACAGCTGGCGCCTCGAGATCGCAGAATTCGGGACCGCCAACTGGCGAAGCATCGCGGATGGAAGCGGCCCGCTTGCCAATTCCGCGCTTGCCCAGCTCGATCCTGCACAGTTTTCAAATGGCACCTACAGCCTGAGGCTCACCGCGGTCGACATCGCCGGCCGCACAGCGCGCGTCGAAACGCAGATCGAAATCAACAGCGTCAAACCGTTGCCCCGAGCCGAGACCGACCTCACCATCACGCTGTCCGGCCACCAGGTCGCGCTGACGCGCGTCTATGATCCGCTGGGACGCAACGAGGCCGGCAGTTTCGGGAATGGCTGGCATCTCGCACTGAAGGACGTGCGCGTCGATACCGACGTGGCGCCTGCAAGCCAGCAGAGTCCCGGTCCTGCCGCCGCGTTCCGCAACGGAACGCGCGTCTATGTCACGCTGCCGACCGGCGAACGCGTGGGCTTCACCTTCGAGGCCGAGGAGCATCGCATCCCCGGCCTCACATATTATACGCCATCCTTCCGCGCCGATGCCGGCGTGGCTTTTAGCCTGCGGGTGGCTAACAGCGAACTCTCGCGCGTCGGTGACCGCTTCTATGATTTGGCAAGCGGGCGGCCCTTCAACCCATCCGGACTCGACGGTCGCGACGACTTCGAACTCACCGGCCCCGACGGAACGGTCTACGCCGTCGATGGTGCCGCCGGCGTGACCTCGATCGAGTTCGCGGATAGCGTGCGACTGAACGTCGCCGATAGCGGCATCTTTGCCGCCGACGGCCAGGGCATCGCCTTCACCGGCGGCGAACACGGCATTACGCGTGCGGTCACGACCGACGGGCGCTCGTTCGCCTATCTTTACGATGGCGAGGGCAACCTGACGCTCGTCCGTGACCTGATCGGGGCGACGTCGAGAACCTATGGCTACAATGCCGATCATCGGCTTGTGCTGATAGGCGGCACCGGCACCCCCGGCGTCGTGATCGACGCATCAGGAACGTCCCTTCCCGTCACCGCCGACCTCGGTGTTGCGACCGGCTATCTTGCCGGCGCCCATTCCGGCGTTCTCGCGCCAGGCGGCACCGACCGTCTGACCTTCAACATCCGTCCGTCCGAACTCGATGCGACCGACGGCGGCTCCCTCTATCTCGGCGTCCTCCTGAAACCGAGCGCCGGCGGCGGAGCTGCATTCGCCCTGCCGGAGCTGCAGGGGGCCACTTTGGTCGCCAGCCGCACCGATGCCGCCGGCGCCTTCGCGCTCTACAAGATCGACCAGGCCGGCCTCAAACTTCTCAGCATCCGCGGTGCGAATGCCCAGAGCGCGGGTGCCTACACCCTGGAACTCTTCGTTGCCGGCGATGCCAACCGCGACGGCAAGGTCGACGGAACCGATGCCGCCCTCGCCTTCGCAGCCAAGGGGACGACGGCCGGACAGGCAGGCTATGTCGCGAGCGCCGACGCCAACCAGGACGGCAGGATCGACAGCGCCGATACCCAGCTGCTCTTTCAGAATCTCGGATACCGCCCGAACCAGCGTCCGCTTGTCATCGCCGGCAGTTTCAAAACGCACGAGGATCTCGAACTTGTCGCTTCCGTCGGCAATCTCATCGACGATCCAGAGAATGATGCGACTTTCGTGCGCTTGCTCGGCGCAACACACGGCACGGCCCATATGGCCTCGGATGGGAAGTCAATCCTCTTTACGCCAGAGACAGGTTTTGCAGGCCAGGCAAGCTTCACCATTGTTGCCGACGACGGCTATCAAAGCTCGGCCCCTGTCACGATTGCTATCAATGTGTCGGATGCCGCGCTACTGAAACTCGCCTTCCAGGCACCCCAGCCCCGCATAAACGTCGGCGAGCGTTTGGCACTGCAATGGCTGGGTGACTTCGCCGATGAAACAGGCGTACTACTGCCCGCGTCGTATCTGAACGTGTTCACGACCAGTCCGACCGCAGGTGTCTTGAACGGCTCTCTGGTCGGCAAGGCTAGCGGCTCTGGGACGATCGTAGCATCGCGAAGCGGACTGACGGCAGCAACAGCCTATATGGTCGGAAGTGTTGAGACCTATGACGACTACCTGCTATCTTCGTTCGGCGCCGACATCTATCCGGACTCAGTAACGCTCTCAGCGAACGGCGGTACTAGGCAGATCAAGCTGTTCACTGACCCGCAAGACGCAAGCTCAAATGTCGCCGCTGCAACGCATGGTACCCGCTATTTCGTCGACAAGCCCGGCATCGTCGAGGTTTCGGCCGATGGTCTCATACGGGCCCTTGCTGCCGGCGAGGTTACCATCACCGCAACCTACAAGATGGCAGAAGCCAAGATCTCCGTCAAAGTCATGGCGGCACAAGTTGGGGCGACCTTGGTTGGGCACGAAGGCGCTGTGATCGAGAGTACAGAGGGGCATCAGATTGCAATTGCATCCGGGTCACTCAATCGCGAGATAACTGTAGCGCTTTCTGGAATTTCCCGCCAAAGCCTGCCTATTCCTGTCCTGCCCCAGGATCAGGGCTATGATTTCGGTGCCGCATTTGTCCTGGACATGCAGGGTGCGGTCTTGAATGAACCGGCTCAGCTTGCGATCCCGACCGGGCTGGCAGCAGGGCGCGAGGTTCGGTTTTATCGGTTGACGGACTTTGCAACCGCGCAGGGCGTCCAGCAGGGCTGGCTTGAGGTCGATAGTGGGTTTGTTGACGAGAACGGTTTCGCTCGTACCGCGTCTCCGATCTGGAGCGGCATCGAATTCGGCGGTACCTACATGGCCGCCGCAATTGATCCTACAATGATAGGTACGGTTGTGGCCGACCTCGGCGCCTCGTTCGGCGTTGTTCAGCAATACATCTATACGCAGGTTGGCGACGTTCTGGTCGGAGCCGCTGGCAAACTGGTGCCAATTTCACTATCGAGCGGCAACAAGGCAATCACGGCCGCCGCACGAGCACTGGACGGAAACCTGATTACGACGACAATTAATGTGCAAGTGGTTCCGGGGGCAGTCAACACCGTAGGCACCAACTTCAACATCGACATCGATCCGGATGACGACTTCTATCATACTCCTACCATTACCTCTGCACGCGTCGAACTCGCGGACAAGGGAAATGGAATGGAGTCCTGGCTGGTTCTAAAAGGGGATCGCTTCGTCTGGAATGAGCCGGGCGCTCCGGAACTTGCCGGTGCATCACTCGACCATCTTCGGGTACTCTTCGGCTATGCCGATGAACTGGAAGTGCGCGACATCATTCTGGGCAGAGAGGCTGAAGAATTCATCTCGATCAGCGAAGGCATGCTGGTCCGTCCGACGCGGATGGAGAACGGCGAACTCTGGGTGCGGGTCCCGCCAACCATGGCTCTGGGTTCAACGCCATTCCAGGTGGCCCGCCTCAATTATGTGCTCACGAATGAGGAACTCACCGGACCTCGCTCGAGCTACGCGCAAGACAGCGGTTTGTCGGGCTCCTTCTGGGACGCAACGACTGTCTATTCGGATTGGCAGCTTCTTGAGCCCCAGGTCCAGAATGTCTTCGTCGCTGTGCCAGGTGGTACGTACGAAAATGGCACCGCGGATCAGTTGGCCGTCATTCGTCCGACGGGCGAAGGAGACAACGTTCTTCCACAATTGATTGCTCGAATCCCGCTCGGTCGTCTCGATGATAGCGGAAAGCCCATCGCCGGAAACAATGTGATGCCGAATCGGGTCGCAATCACGGGCGACAACGCCCGCGCCTATGTCACGCTACGCAGCGGTGGTATCGCGGTTGTCGATACGATGCAATTGCGTCAGATAGACGTGCTTCCCGACAATCCATCGAAGCCGTCCACCGATGGCGTTAACTCCATCACGCTCGTCAACGCACCCGGGGCCGCACCGTGGGATATCGCCATCGATCCAACGGACAGATGGGCTTATGTGAGCGATATGAATCGCGGAGCGATCTATGTCATCGACATTGATCCCAGGTCAGCGACCTACAACCAGCATGTAGGGACCATCGTCGTCGAAGACGTCAGCAGCGAAACTGGAAGTGGCATTCAGCATTTTGGGCTGCGGGACCTCAAGCTCACCCCGGATGGGCGTCAGCTCGTGGTCGCCGCTCCGAACCGCTTTCTGACTGGCACCAGTACCGCAACAGCGCCAGGTAAGCTGGTCATAGTGGACTTGCCCGATGTGGCAGCTCTCGTCGCAGCGGCCGGTGAGGTCGGTCGCGTCTTCTCGCAGGGACGATACACCGAGCTAAGCGCGCCGGGTCTCCAGGAGCTGTTTGCGGTCCGAACGGTGAGTGGACCAAATGGGGAGCAGCTTATTGCAGTGACGAACCGGTCCTCTGACGGCACCGGCCTGGTGCTTTTGAAGAAGGATGGAAACATCTGGAAGCTTCAGGGGCAGGTTCCAATCACCCTCGAGTCACCGTTCGCTCCGGACAATGCCGATAGTTTCGACGTCAACAATGCGAGCGATGTCGTCTTCACCAGCGATCTTCGCTACGGCTTCGTCTACGGCTACAATCGCTTTATTCAAGGCGACCCATCCCACGATCCGGACGCCAATCCTCTTGAGCCCGCCGGCAGCAACATCGGTATCATTCGCGATCCCTTTGCCCTCTTTCCGACCATGACAGGGCCTAAGGGACTGGTAGCCGCAACGCGAATGATCCCCTACTCTTTCGGCAGCAGCGTTGCGCTGTCGGCCGACGGCAAGTATCTGTACGGAACCTATACAGGCAACGGTGCGGTTCTGGGCTTCGATGTCCCGGCACTCTTAGCGCAACTCGAACAGTCCCTGAAAAGCCCCGTCGGGGGCCGCTTGCCGACCTATAACTGGGCAATAGACGACCTGGAGCCAACCGCTGTCCTATTTGACCCATTTACTGGTGTGCGGACCGGCGTGAACACGCAGATAGATACAAGGGCGGATCTCGCCGTGTGGTCCGGCGTGCTGCGCGCCTCCGCGTCGGACAGCAAAAACGGGCCGATCCTGCTGGGCGGGACGCCGAAAGGAATGGCAATTCAGGATTGGGCGCTTTTTACGTCGGCTTGGAATAGAATTGATTTCACCGATATCCAAAGCTTGACGCCCTCCCAGCGAACCGCAATTCAGCGCGGCGCTGATCTGTATAACTGGCAGGACGGCAACGACGAGGTTACAATCTCTCTGGAGCCCATTAATGCGGGCGGAATGTTCAACTTTTCCAACACCATCGACGGCGGAAATGGCTACGACACGTTAATACTTCCAGGATCACCGGATGATTACAAAATAAACGTCGAATATGGAGAAACCTGGAATGACACGCTGACTACCATTGTAAAATCAGCGACGTCAAATCGACCTGAAGTAAAAATTCAAACAAAGAATATTGAAAAAATTGCTTACAGCGAGCCGTTACAAACTATCATTGCTCTTCCGGACGGAATTGACTCCGAACTTTCCAGACTATTGGTTGAAAGTTATGGGCCTGCGCGGGATAAATTCGCTCCTCGAGATCCTTTAGCCACTGAAGCGACAGAAGACGAACTCGAAAAGCTGGTTCTCGGACCGGCAAGAAATGCTGTCGTTCGCGGCTGGCATGCGGTTTCCGCAGCGGAGCTTGGGCTCCTGCCTGCTGATTACGGCATTGGCAATATAAGATATTCACTCGTCGGCGGGCATTATCAGGCTGCTTTTCGCTCGGATCTCGAAAATAGCCAGCAGCTTGACTCGTATTTGGGGACGAGACTTGAAGAGCAAGTTCCCGAGGCAAATGCACTTTTGCTGGGTGGAAACATCAATGGCACTGAAACTCTCGCAATTGTCTTCCGTGGCTCAGATCAAACGAGCGACTTTCTTGACTACCTTGATTTCAAGACTCACTACGAAAAATTTGAACCACTAGTATCGGCCATTAAGAAATATTTGAATGACAACCCTGATGTGAACATTTTGGTAGCAGGACATAGCTTGGGCGCAGCTATGGTTCACTACCTGCTTAGTGATCTTCCAAGCTCAATGTACAACGTTATGGCAATTTCTATTGGCTCTCCTGGCGCCGAAATAAACACTAGAGATAATCGCATAACGACAATAAACCACAAATTGGACCCTGTTCCATTTTTAGGACTTCTGTCACCAATTGCGTCAAACGTCGTTGGCCATGACGATCCAAGCGTATATTTGCTAAAGAGTGCCCTGTCTTCAGCAGGACATGAGGGGATAATTCCATTCCTCATGCCAAAGTTCAATTTTACTACCAAGATAACGATCGATGCCGACCTCGGACTTATCGACTACCCGAAATCAATCTTTGGTCCTCAACACAACGAGACGTACTATCTGCAAGATATAGTCAAAATATCTTCATTCGCGATGGACGCCAACAGCCACAGCCCCTTCTCAACAAGCTCCTTCGGCAAATCATTAAAAGAAGGACAGATATACTCTGGAGATTCTATTGATATTACCACTTCCTCAAAAATAAAATTTCAGTCTGGATTTGCGTTTGGAGATCAGAATAACAACACAATATCTCTTGAAAGCTTAGGACTTTCGCCCCCCACTCTTCCCCTCGGATCACCAATTGTGATCGATGGCGGAGGAGGAAGCGATATACTGAACGTTATCGCGGCTCCGAACAATGTTGGTGCGGTGGCGAGAAGGGAGACGGCAGATGGATGGGAGATAGTCTATTTTGGATGGACTTGGGCATCTGTCTACAACGTAGAAAAATTTCTCCTGAACGGGGAATATGAGATACCCGTGTTGGAAACAGCACTACGTGCGGAGCTTTCACCCGATTTGACTCTACCGGATGTTTCGACTGAAGCTCCCGATGCCTCCGATAACGTAGCGACCGCAATAGATACCTGGGAATACACCGGCTATCTCAGCGCCGATTCAGCTTTACGCCCTTCTATTGTAAGGGATCTTCTTCCCGGCCGCCTTGCCCAAACATCAGGCAACTCCATAACCTTCGACACCAATGCCGCTAGCCTCGGCTGGTTCGTCGATCCGACCCCCGAGGACAACAGCGAGTTCGAGGCAACAGCTGATCCAAACCTCTTCCTCGCCAAACCCGGCACTGAAGCAGCCAAGCACATCGATCTGCTGACCGTCGCCATTCATGAGATCGGTCACGTCCTCGGCCTCGGCCACTCGTCGGCACCCGACAGCGTGATGGGAGCAACCCTTCCGGTCGGCGTCAGGCGCCTCCCGTCGGCTGCTGACATCGCGGCACTAAAAGCTGCTCTCACTGCAGCTCCAGAAGCGGTCGCAAATGCGATCGAGGCCGAATATCACCTCAGTGCGCTTCTCGCCGAGCTGGTTGGCCCAGCCAACACGGAACCCAAAGCCCTTGTCAACGGGTCGTTCGCCGAAGCTGATGCTCCCTCGCCTGATTTCGGCTGGACGCTAACCGGCTCGGCTGCGATCCAGTCGGGCGCTTTGACCCTGACGGAGGGCGATCGCGCGGGAGCGCGGGCGACACAGGAATTCACTGTCCCCCAGAGCGCACGGGCAATACGCTTTACCTTGAAAAGCGCTAGTTTCACCGCAAACCAGGCCAACCCTGGCGACTCCTTTGAGTTTGCTCTGATCGGCGCCGATGGAAAACCCATTTCGGCCAACAGCCTCTCGAAGAGCGATGCGAGCCTCAACATCCAGTCTGACGGGACCGTCTTTGCCTCCTCGCGCATTCGTTTGACCGGCGTTGACCAGAATGGTCGAGTGCCTGCCGACGGCCCCGTCACGGTCGAGTTCGACCTCACGGGAATCGCGACAGACACCCCCCTGAAACTCTACTTCGACCTGATCGGTTTCGGGACGGTCGCCAGTGAGATCGTTATTGACGACGTCGAGTTCGTCACTGGCAACGCCCCGGAAAACCACTCCCCTGTTGCGACAGACGACGCGGCTACCGTGGCTGAAGATAGCAGTATCGCGATCCCGGTTCTTGTCAACGACACGGATGCAGACGGCAACAGCCTGACGCCGTTGCTCGTCACAGGGCCGGCGAATGGGACACTGACACTGGGTGCAGGCGGCACCTTCACCTATGTGCCAAAGGACAATTTCTTCGGCGCCGACAGCTTCACCTATCGGGTCAGCGACGGGATTGCCGTGAGCAACGTCGCAACCGTGACGCTGACCGTCACGCCGGTCAACGATGCGCCGCTCGCCGAAGATGTGAGCGCACATGCGATGGAGGACGGCCCGGCGGTAATCGTGGCGCCAGTCTTCACCGATATCGATGCGGGTGATGTCCACACTCTCAGCCTTGGTACAGCCAGCACGAAGGGCAGCGTCTCCCTCAACGCTGACGGCACCTTCACCTATGATCCGAACGAAGCCTTCGAAACGCTCAAGATGGGCGCCGTCGCCACCGACAGCTTCCACTATACGGTCACCGACCAAGGCGGCCTCTCCTCGACCCGAGTGGTGACGATCGCGATAACCGGGCAGAATGACTCGCCGCTCGCGGTCAACGATGTCGCGGAGATTGATGAGGATAGTATTCTCTCGGTCACCCTGCCGGACAGTGTGCTTGCCAATGATCTCGACGTCGATACCGGCGACGGCAAGGCCGTCGTCGCCGTCAACGGCATTGCCGTTGCAGTCGGCCAGCCGGTCACGCTGACCTCGGGCGCCAGGCTGACCCTGAACGCCGACGGCACCTTTGCCTATGATTCCAATGATGCTTTCGAGGTCCTCGACGACGGCCAGTCCGCAATCGACAGCTTCGCCTATACGATGGCTGATGCCGCCGGTGCCCAATCGACGGCACGGGTCACGATCACGATCCGCGGCCGCAACGACGCGCCGGTTGCAGTCGACGATGCGGCAATGGTCGCCAGGAACGGATCGAAGGCCATTGCCATCCTCGCCAACGATAGCGACGCCGAAGGTTCGGCGCTCGCAGTCACGATAATGAGCGCCCCCGCCTCGGGAACGGTGATCGTCAATCCGGATGGCACCGTAACCTATGCCGCATCCGCGAATTTCACAGGAAGCGACAGTTTCTCCTACCGCGTCAGCGACGGAACGGCTGTCAGCAACATTGCGACCGTCCGCATCGAAGTCACGTCGACAAACGGCGCGCCGGTCGTTGTGGCTGCGATCGCCGACCAGGCCTCGCCGGAAGACACCGCGTGGACCTTCGCCCTTCCTGCGTCTGTATTCAGCGACCCGGACGGCGATGCTCTCAGCTTTGCGGCATCGCTTTCAAATGGAGACCCGCTCCCGGCCTGGCTTTCATTTGACCCCGTTACCAGGGCCTTCTCGGGCACGCCGCCCCTCAATTTCAACGGGTTCCTGGACATCAGGGTGACGGCAAGCGACGGCGAGTTCTCAGCCTTCGACGAATTCAGGCTCACTATCACACCGGTGAACGACGCGCCCGTCGCGCAGGCTCTCTCCGGCGAGGTATCGGAAGACGGCCCACCCGTCCTGGTGACGCCCTCCTATTCCGATGTCGATCCCGGCGAGAGCCTCGTCGTCAACATCGATACGACTGGAACGAAAGGAATGGTCACGCTGAATGCCGACGGGACCTTCGGCTATGACCCGAACCGTGCCTTCGAACATCTTGCAGAGGGTGCAAAGGCACAGGATGTCTTCAGATACACCGTCCGCGATGCCGTAGGTGCCGCCTCCACCGCAATGGTGACGGTAACGATCAACGGCCGCAACGATGCTCCTCAAGCCGCCGATGACGGTGCTTCGACGGACCAGAACACCGCCCTCGCAGTGTCGGCCCAAAACGGGGTTCTCTCCAATGACAAGGACCCCGACGACGGCGATGCGCTGAACGTCGTTGCCGTCGACGGTTCCGGCCAGGCCGTCGGCCAGACGATCGTCCTGGTCTCGGGTGCGCGGCTGAAAATGGCAGCCGATGGCAGCTATACCTACGATCCGAATGGCGCCTTTGCCGCCCTTGCCGCCGGCGGAATCGCGACCGACAGCTTCACCTATTCGGTCAAGGATCGTTCCAGCACGATGTCGACCGCACGCGTGACGATCACGATCAAGGGGCTGAACGACGGGCCGATATTCGGGCCCCTTCCAGACCTCAGCGTCAAGGAGGGCGATACGATTGCCTTCATGCCGACAGTGAGCGACCCCGACCATGGAGAGAGGTTCGCCTATTCGCTGGTTACCGGGCCGGACGGCGCCACGGTCGACGCCGTGACTGGCGCATTCCGCTGGGCGGCGCGCGACGGCAACGCCACCCATGCCGTCACGCTTCGGGTTATCGACTCGAAGGGCGCGGCCAGTGAGAAAAGCTTCTCCATCCAAGTCGCCGACGTCGCGCCCGTTATCACGATTGCGGGCCCGGCCCGCGCGATCGTGGGTGAGCAGTATACGATCGCGCTTGCCGCATCTGATCCCGGGCAAGACACGATCCGTTCCTGGACGATCGACTGGGGTGACGGCCTCATCGAAACGCTGAATGAAAGCCCGTCCAATGCGACGCATGTCTATCGCAGGGCCGGCACCTTCTCCGTTGGCGCCAGTGTCGTCAACGAAGACGGAACGTTCAAGGCGCCAACGGTGCTGAAGGTCACGACAGAGGCGGACTGGCTGGTGGTCGAACGCTTCACGCCGACCATCTCCGGGTTTGAGGTGCGCTTCAACCATGCCTTCGACCTGTCGACGTTCAACCTCTATCCCGGAGAAGGCAAGACGCTTGGTCCCGCCGATGTTCAGTTGATCGGGCAAAGGTCCGGGACCATCGATGGCTCCATCGTCGTCGATGCGGACGGCGCGGGCTTTGTTTTCATCCAGACCGGCGGCCTGGATTACTCCTGCGACCCATCCGGGCCATTGCAGGAAGATTGCTATCGCGTCGTGTTGCGCAGCGGCGCCAACGCTTTGCACGACGGCTACGGCAACCTCGACGGCAATCATGACGGTACGCCCGGCGACAATTTCATCGCTACCTTCGAAGTCAAGCGGGAAAAGGCGACCGGCTTCATCAGCCTCAGCGACTTCATGCGCGGTCCGGGTCAGATCATCGACATCCTGGGACGCAAAATGGGCCTCCCGGTCACGTTCAGCAGTGTCGGCGGCGTGAAATCCCTCGTTTTCGCGATCGACTACGATCCGGCGCTGTTGACGATCACCGGTGCCACCTCTGGAACCGACCTGCCGAAGGGCTCGAAACTTACTTTTAGCGACCAGCCAAAGGCGGATGGAACGAGGCAGGCCCGTGTCACGATCTCGACGACAAAGGCTCTCAAGAGCGGTTCGCTTGAGATCGTCTCGCTGACGGCCTACGTGCCGGTCACAGCCTTCTACGGAGAAGCGCAGCTCCTGCATGTGACGGTCGAAAGCGTCAACAGCTCGCAGGGCAAGGTGATTGGCGACGACGCACTGCAAGTCGTAGGCTATATCGGCGACGCAAACAGGGATGCGACCTACACCAAAGCCGACGTGAAGCTCATCTCGGGCGAAGCAGCAAACCGAGGGCGCGGATTTGCCGCCTGGCCATTGATCAATCCGCTGACCATCGCCGATTTCGATCTCAGCGGGACGATCACGAAATCCGATGCGACTACGCTGCAGCTGGAGATCGATGGCTGTGATCAGCGCGAGATTCCGGCAATCCCCGGCAAAGTGAAGGTGCAGTTTCCGAGCGTCGACACAATACGACTGACATCCCTGGAACAGCGCTCCGTTCGAGACGATGTTTCAGCCAAGATTCCTGCACCCGCAGTGCCAGATGCCAGCCCATCGGGGCAACTCAGTGCGGTCGAGATCGTCGCTTCAACACCCCCGCAACAATTAGCTGCGACCGTCGGCACCGAGGTCAGTTCTGCCATCAAGGCGGCATCGCCGCATACCGACGAGCTTTCGCTCCCGGATGCCGCAGGCGCGATGCCCGGCTGGAGCCTGTTTGGCGGCGGAGGCTCGCCCTCTTCAGACGCAGGTGGCCCGCAAATCAAGCTGAATGCGCCGATGTCGGCACCAGCACCCGGAAGCACGCCGCCCGTGGCAGATCCGAAATGGGCCTTTCCTTTCGTTGTGAACGCGCTTGCGGCTCACAATCCGAACGCGGGGATCAGAATTGCGTCGACCTCGGAACAGGACAGGAGGCGAATATGAACAGTCTGGCGAAGAACCCGACACCTTTCGGGACAAATCACAATTGGGATCGTCCCCGGCGGGATCTCGAAATCGAGCTGCACCACCGGATCGTCTTGAGCCCGTTCGCCGCAAAGCGCCTCAGGGACCTCATGACGAAACTCATCGACGAGCACGAGAGGCGCTATGGAGAATTGCACTAGATACAGATCTTCGCGCATTTCCGGCTTGGCGATGGCGGCATCGCTGGCGCTGCCCGCCGTTAGTGTTGTACCAGACCCAGCTCTGGCGCAGGACGAAGCGCCCTTCAACGCGTCGTGTCTCATCGAGGCGAGTGCGCAGGCCAAGCTCGGCGCCTCGGTATCGGGACTTGTCAAAAACGTCTATGTTGACCGCGGCAGCCATGTGAAAACCGGTCAGATCGTTGCCGAGCTTGATGCCGACGTCGAGCGCGCAGCGCTTGCTGTCGCCCGTGCCCGCGCCGAAAACGACCACGAAATCCGCTCCACCACGTCCCGGCTCGAATTTCTCTCCAGGAAGACACAACGCCTGACCCGGCTTGCCAAGGCAGCCGCAGCGCCGGAGGAGAGCCGTGACGAAACCGATACGGATCTTAAGCTTTCGGTGCAGGCGGTGCGCGAGGCCGAACTTAACCTCCAAATGGCGCAACTTGAGGCCGCGCGGTCCGAAACGCTTGTCGAGCAGCGCATCATTCGCAGCCCCTTCGACGGGATTGTCGTTGAACGGTCGCTATCGCCTGGCGAGTATCTTCACGATCAGGCGCATGTCCTCAGCATTCTTCGCGTGGATCCACTTTACGTGGAAGTCTATCTGCCGCTGGAGCACTTCGGCCACGTGCAGCTCGGCGATCTCGCTGAGGTAACTCCGAAGGAAGTGGCTGGACAGTTCGTTGCCAGCGTCTTGCTGGTCGACCCCTTCATCGATGCAGCGAGCGCGACCTTCGGCGTCAGGTTGAAGCTCGACAACCCCGATGGGAAGATACCGGCCGGACTTCAATGCACCGTGAAGTTTCATGCCCGCCCTGCCGCCGAGGGGTCGGAGGGCAATGGCGCCGCCTATGTCAATGTGATGCGAGAAACGATGGAATGACAGGTGCGTAATTTCATACAGCCGCCCCTTAAGTCGGGCGCACTCAATGGCATGCAGGTGTGAGAGTAGCGATGGATTCCGTCGAGCAAGCCGAAACAAACACCGCGCGGAAACGTGCACCAGACTTCAGCGTCGGGGCAACCTCAGACAACGCTGCGCTTTGGGCGTCGTTTGCGACCGCCGACAGTATAGGAGCGTTCTGTTCATCCTGGCTTGCCCTGCAATGCAGTCAGATCCCCTTCAGCAGCACCGGACTTCTGCTTCTCCAAAGCCCTGACGGGTCCTATGGGCCGGCTGCGATCTGGCCTGATGCCGAAAGCGATGTTACCTATCTGACACCGGGAGCGGAAAAAGCGGTCTGCGACGGTCGCGGCGTTGTCCGCTCTATCCTGGCAAGCACCGGCGCAGCCGCGCGCATTCACGTCGCCTTTCCAATCGCCGTCCAAGGGAGTGTCATCGGCGTTGTTGCCGTCGATATCGCCTCCAATGCCGGGCTTGATCTGCAGGCAGTGTTTCGCCAATTGCAGTGGGGTTCAGGATGGCTCGAGGCCGCCCTACGGCGCCGGCAAAATTCCGGCGATGCATCGAACCTCGCTCGCGCAAACGCGGCTCTCGATCTGCTCGCGGTCACAGAGGAACACACAAGACTGCAGGTGGCGGCGACCGCGCTGGTCAACGAACTCGCCGCACGTTACGACTGCGAGCGCGTTTCGCTCGGTTTCCATGAACGCCGCGGGATGCGGCTGCGGGCAATGTCGCATTCGGCCTGGTTTCAGCGGAAGGCCGAACTGATCGGCCGGATTGAGAGCGCAATGGATGAGGCCTTCGATCAACGGCAGTCCACATCCTACCCGTTGATACCGGGAACCCAAAAGCGGATCGCAATTGCTCACAAGGATCTTGTCGCGCCCGGTCCGATCGGTAGTGCTCTCTCGGTCCCCTTTTCCGGAAACAACGGTGTCGCCGGTATCATAACGCTCGAGCGTCGAACGCCAGAACCCTTCGACATCGAAACGCTTCAGACCCTTGAACTCCTGGGGTCGCTCGCCGGCCCAATCCTCGAACTCCAGCGCAATGCCGAACGTCTGCTGACGGGTCGAGCGATCGCAAATGCGCGCTCCGGCCTTGCCGCCGTCTTCGGTCCGCGCCGTCCCGCGGTCAAGCTCGCGGTGCTTGCCTCACTGTGCGTCATTGTGTTCCTGTCATTTGCCAAAAGCGAATTTCGGGTATCCGGTAAAGCGGTTCTCGAAGGCTCGGTGCAACGGGCAGCGGTTGTGCCGTTCGATGGATTCCTGGCGCAGGCGCTTGTTCGTCCCGGCGATCTTGTTCGCAAGGGGGAGACCCTGGCGGTCCTTGAGGACCGCGACCTCATGCTCGAACGGACGCGATGGGAAATCGAGGTTCGAAAGCTCCAGCAGAAATATCGTGACGCACAATCCCAGCACGACCGATTGACCATGCAGCTCCTTCAAGCGCAGATCGACCAGGCCGAGGCGCAGAGAGCGCTAGCCGCCGACAAACTTTCCAGGAGCAGGATTGGCGCTGCCATCGACGGTTTTGTCGTCAGCGGCGACCTCAGCCAGATGCTCGGGGCGCCCGTGCAGCAGGGAAAGGTTCTTTTCGAAGTGGCTCCCCTCAATTCCTACCGGGTGGTTTTGCATGTCGACGAGGAGGACATCCGGCACGTCAGCCTCGGCCAGCAAGGGCAGCTCGCCCTCACCGGTGCGGCCGGTCAGACCGTGCCGTTCCGTGTCTCTCGGTTGACCTCGGTTGCCGCGGCCGAAGAAGGCCGAAATTTTTTCCGTGTCGAGGCAGACCTTCTCGAAAACGACCTGCCGCTGCGACCGGGCATGGAAGGGATTGGCAAGATCGGTATCGGCCAACGATCGCTTCTGTGGGTCACCACGCGCAGTCTGATCGAGCGGACCAGGCTGTTCGTCTGGTCCTGGATCCCTTGAACGCAGCGAGGTTATCATGGTGGAACCCTTCCTCAGCCAGAGTTGGTACAGATTGTGCAATCTCAGGCCGCGGCTGCGACCCCACGTGCTTATCCATCGCCATCGCTTCCGCGGCAGCGTCTGGTACGTTCTCCAGGATGCGGCAAGCGGCAAATCCCACCGTTTCACGCCGATCGCCTATTATTTCATAGCAAGCCTCGACGGCCGCCTTTCGGTCGATGCTGTCTGGAACGAAATGGCCGAAACCTTCGGTGATGAGGCACCAAGCCAGGACGACGTCATCCGGTTGCTGACGCAGCTTCACTCAGCCGACCTTCTGCGCCTCGACACCCAGCCGGACGCCCTGGAATTGTTCGACCGTTATTCGCGGCAGAGCCAGTCGCTTCTGAAGCGCAATCTTAAGAGCCCGCTGTCGATAACCCTGCCCCTTTGGGATCCCGACTTCTTTTTGAAGCGCATGCTTCCGCTCTTTCGTCCGCTGTTCAGCCGGACCTGCCTATTCCTCTGGCTCGCAACAATCGCACCGGCGATCTATCTTGCGACACTCCACGCCAAAGAACTGGCTGGAAACCTATCCGACCGCGTCTTTGCGGCCGAAGGATTGCTCCTCATTGCGCTGGTCTATCCTATCGTCAAGCTGCTGCACGAATTCGGACATGGTCTTGCAACAAAGGCATTCGGCGGCGAAGTGCATCAGATGGGCCTGATGTTTCTAGTCTTTTTTCCGGTTCCTTATGTCGATGCGTCCGCTTCGGCAGGCTTCCGCAGCAAATACCAGCGTGCGGCCGTCGCCGGGGCAGGAATCATCGTCGAGACATTCCTGGCAGCCTGTGGCCTCTACCTGTGGCTGGCCGTGGAGGCCGGCCCGGTGCGTGCTGTCGCCTTCGACGTGATGCTGGTGTCCGGCCTGTCGACGGTGCTGGTGAACGGAAATCCGCTTCTCAAGTTCGATGGATATTTTGTGCTGATTGATCTCATCGAGATGCCCAATCTTGCCCCCCGATCGACCAAATACTGGGCAAGCCTGATCGAGCGCCGGGTGTTCGGCGTGGAGAAGAAGAGCGACCCTTTAAGTTTCGGGGAGCATGTCTGGCTGCTCGTGTTTGCACCGGCCTCCTACGTCTACCGGATGATCGTTCTCTTCGGGATATCGCTTTTCGTCGCGACCCATTATCTTGTTATCGGGATCCTGCTGGCGCTGTGGGGGCTTTTCTCCGGCATCGCGATGCCGGCCGCAAAGATGCTGTGGCATGTCGTTGCAAGTCCTCAGCTGCGCCGCCACCGCGTCAGGGCCGTTGGGATCACCTCTCTGGCGCTTGCGGCTGTCGCCGGTCCCGTCCTGCTCGTTCCCCTTCCTCTCAACACCCTGTCCCAGGGGACGATCTGGCTCCCGGAGGAGGCCTATGTGCGAGCGGGAGCGGATGGCTTCCTCGAGAAGGTTGCCGCGCCGGCGGGATCGCATGTCGAAAAAGGTGCGCCACTGTTTCAATCCTCGGACCCTGTTCTCACCATGCAGCTATCGATCCTCGAGGCCCGCGTTCGAGAACTCGGCACGCAATTCCAAGCCGAGTGGCTTACGAACCGAGCGCAAGCCGAGGTGACGTCCAGGGAGTTTGAAGAGGCGAGCGCCGAGCTCAAACGTTCAAGAGAGCGATCAAGACGTCTGATCGCCCACAGTGCAACCGCAGGGACCTTCGTTGTCGACCGTATCAGCGATTTGCCGGAGCGTTATTTTCGGGAGGGAGACGTGCTGGGTTATGTAACGCCAGCACACGGACAAACAGTCCGCGTCGTGGTTTCCCAGGACGACATCGACCTCGTCAGAAAACGGCTCGTGCGGGTCAGCGTGCGCATTCCGGGACAAGCTGAGATCTCACTGCCGGCAAAGATCCTGCATGAAGCACCCGCAGCCATCGACCATCTCCCGAGCAAGGCCCTCGCGTCGGTCGGCGGCGGGCCGATTACCACCGATCCACGTGATACCGAAGGACTGAAATCCCTCAGGCGCTGGTTCCAGATCGATCTGGATATTTCAGAAAGTCCCGCCCCTCCGGTATTCGGAAGCCGGGTCTACGTGCGGTTCGAACACGAATGGGAACCGGCGGCCACGCAGATCGCGCGCCGCGTCCGGCAACTGTTCCTGGCTCAGCTCCATGCTTGACGAACTCGTTCATCCCTGGAAGCTCAGCGACCTCAAGATGATGCCGTTTCCCGAGAGGCGAGCTCCGACGGCCGGGGCAATTGACAGCATCCTGGCGCGGTTTCAGGCTACATTGAAAAGACGATCGACAGCGACACTGGCCAGCCTTGGCCCCTTTCTGGAAAGGATCGAACGGCACGCTACCCAATTACAAGACATGGACGAGACCGACTATGCGCTAATCTCCGACGAGGTTCGCCGACAGTTCTTACACACAGGACTGACCGCCGAGAATATCGCACGCTCATTCGCACTCGTGAGAGAGACGTCCTGTCGCCTGCTTGGCATGAGACATCATCCAGTCCAGTTGGTCGCCGGCTACATGCTCCTGCAGGGCAGGCTTGCCGAGATGAATACCGGCGAAGGCAAAACTCTAACGGCCCTGCTGCCAGCAGCGACCGCAGCCCTCGCCAGGGTGCCGGTTCATATCGTGACGGTAAACGATTATCTTGCCAAGCGGGACGCCGACCACCTCAAACCGGTCTATGACAGGCTCGGGGTCTCCGTCGGCCTGGTCGAGCACGGTCAGGATCCAGCCACTCGACGGGCTGCCTACGCATGCGACGTCGTCTACTGTACGAACAAGGAACTGGCGTTCGACTATCTGCGCGACACGATCGCGCTGCGTGGAAAAAGGAGCAAGGCGCGCGTCCTGCTCGATCAAACGATCGGCGACATTCGTGATCGTCCGCAATTGTACCTCCGCGGCCTTCACTTTGCGATCGTCGACGAGGCCGACAGCGTTCTTGTCGACGAAGCCCGAACGCCCCTCATCATTTCCCGCGAACTTGAAGATCCCGTCGGCGCCGAAACCTACCGCGCAGCCATTGACGTTGCGAAGGATCTGCAGGCCGCAGACCATTATCGCTTGTCGACGCGAGACAAGACCATTCACCTGACGCCGCTCGGTCGTAAGATCGTGGCCGATGCGTCATCGCCCACCGGAGGCTTATGGGCGGCGCGACGGGCTCGTCTCGAACTCGTCGAACAGGCCCTCTCTGCCCTTCATCTGTTCAAACGGGATGTGCACTACATCGTTGTCGACGGCAAGGTGCAGATCGTCGACGAATATACAGGGCGCGTCATGGCGGACCGCTCCTGGGAGCGTGGCTTGCATCAGTTGATTGAAACCAAGGAAGACTGCAAACCGTCGGGACGTCGTGAAACCCTCGCACAGATAACCTATCAAAGGTTCTTCCGGCGTTATCTTTGGCTGGCAGGCATGACGGGCACAGCTGCGGAAATCGCAACCGAACTGGACGAGGTCTACGACCTGAAATTCATCAGGATTCCGACGCATCGCCCAGTGCGGCGCGAAGACCTTGGCGCCCGTCTTTGCGTCACGACCGGTGAAAAATGGAGACATGTCGCCCGCCGCGTGCGCGAAGTCAGCGAAAGCGGCCGCCCCGTGCTCATCGGCACGCGTTCCGTAGAAGCGTCCGAAGCACTCAGCATTGTCCTGAGAGCGCAGGGGCTTCAGCACACGGTCCTGAACGCGCGGCAAGATGCCGGTGAAGCCGCTATCGTCACCGCCGCTGGAAGTGCTGGAAGTGTAACAGTGGCAACAAACATGGCCGGAAGGGGAACCGACATCAAGCTTTCCGCTGACGTCGTCAAGCGCGGCGGCCTGCATGTGATACTGACGGAGTACCACGAGTCCGGCCGGATCGATCGCCAGCTGTTCGGCAGATGTGCCCGTCAGGGCGACCCTGGGAGTTTCGAGGCAATCGTTTCGCTCGACGACGAGTTGTTTCGTTGCTATGCGAGTCACATCTTGCCGTTCAGTACCATCTGGCCATTCAATGCCTTTCTCTGCCATGTGATGCGAAGATTCGGTCAACATATGATGGAACGAAATCACCTCTGGATACGAAGGCAAAGCGTCAAACAAGACACCAAGCTTGATACGGCCTTGGCTTTCGCAGGCAAGGCAGACTGACACACGAACTTTCTTTCTCGCATTCCGGGTCACAAACACCAGTTAATCGCGGGCTTTCTCAACAGCGCATGGCGCTTGAAGCAGGATTGAGCGCGTCGATTTCTAGGATCGAGAGTGTCTCTGTTGCAAGATCCCTGAGCTCCCGAGAATTTTTGTCGCACCGAATCCGACCCAGAAGTGCCCGACTTGAGAGATAGGTGACGTTTTGTACCGGAGACATGGGTAACACTTTCCGTAGAAGCCATTAACGCTGGTGTCCCAAAGGTCGCGCCGCTCGTACAGACACCTCGTCGTTGCGGCTGTCGCACCGAGTCTAGTCTTCGCCTTTGACTATTTCTCTGACTAAATCGGCGGCCATCACAACGCGGTCCTTTCTGTCGAACACGATACCAGCGATAGTGGATTGACGAACGTTCAGACTCCCGTCGCCGTCAACACCGTGTCCGTCCAAGATCGCCTGGATCCTCGACTTACGACCGGATTTGATCTCGAAACCCTCTTGAGTAACCCGCACAAAGTGCCGATTGTTAGACGAGTAAAGACTCCAGCGACTATCCGCTTCATACCCGGCATAACCGTAATGCCAGACCGAAAAGTATTTATCTTGCGGCACTCCAGCCAGTTCCAGCACCGCGCGGACGTAAGGGTCGGAGTAGTAACTGCTCAGCCGCGTTTGCTCCATCATACAGAGGTCGAAGCCCATCTCGTAGCTCGACGAAATGAAGATACCGCTCTTCCCCGAGCGCATAGCCGCGTACTTGGTCATATAGTACCGCCAGTCGTATTTCTTCGACGCCGCAGCCTCCCGCAGATAATCCTCTGCGATCTTTCGAAGGGTAGCTTCGATGTCGACGAGGCCTTCGTCGTGAATTGTGTCTAACAGCTTCATAAGCGTGGTCTTGGTGTTATCGACCCCCGGTCTGCTCCGCGCCACGAATAGGTCGCGCCAGACGCTCGGAAGCGATGGACTTGCGAATTGAAAACGGTCGCCAGCGATCTTTTGCGAGTAATCACCGCACGCCAGAAGTGCTCGCGCTATCTCCTCGTACGACGTTTTTCCCGCGAAAAGAGCGTCGAACGAGCGAGCGCGTCGAATGAACACCCGCTCGTCTACATTCAAGTCGAACATTGCGAGATTGCCGCGAAGAAGATCGTGGTCCTCGAGCCGGTACATTGCCTCGCCCAGTTTGACCGATCGGTTCGCCGACAGAAAAGACGCTTTTGCCACTTCTTCCTCAACCTGTGCTCGGTTGAAGCTCTTGAGCGCCGCCAGATCTCCGCTGACAATATAGGCAGAGACTTCGTCGAGAAGTGCGCGGAAAATCTCGACGCGGATTTCGTTTTGAGACCCAAAGATGACGTTCCGCAGGCAACGCATCCTCACGCTTATTTCGTCCCGCGAAGGCCTGAAATCGGCGACGATGTACTCAATGACTGCATGAAGCAGGAGAGTTCTCGGCAAGCTGAAGGCGCGGTTGCGCCCCTGGTTAAGCCCGTAGCTTCTGCAGCAATCGTTGAGGAGATTGACGTCGCCGAAGATGGTGACGCTGCCCGCCCTGTGTTCGTCGCTCGCGAATAGCGCTCGAAACCACCTATCGATATCCGCCATGGTCGTTGCGAAAGCGAACTCCGCATGGAGGCCGTCCAGTACCGAGAACAGGCAATTCTGGGCAGCAAGCGCGACTTCCGTTTCGGGACCCCCATAGGTCGCCTTGGCAATGGCTTCCAGACCCTCGTCCGCAGGACGGGCGTCAAGGCCATGACGCCAAATCGTGATGTCTGTAATGAACCTAAAAAGGCGCAGGAACTCTTCATCGGCATTGTCGTTCTCACCTCGAAAAGGCCAGATCAGATCCGCCCAGTCCTGATCGATCTTCCTCGTGAACTCCGAATAGTGGCCGCTTTGCTCGCCAGTCGCAGGCAACGCTTCCTCGAACTCTTTCAACACCTGCTCGAATTGCGCCTTGAAGTGCTCGAATTCCGTGAGCGGCTTCCCGCGCGAATTCATTTTGATGTAGAGCTCGTCGGTAAGTCCCATCTCCTCGAGCGAGAGGATTTCGAACGTGATGCTCGGGTTGGCCTCGGACGTCAGGCCGTTCCACGCAACATGGCAGGCTTCGTCACCGACCTCGGCGAACAGGGCCTGGATGTCGTCGAGTACCACCAGCATAGATTGAATCGTGGGATCCTTCCTCCACGAACCGGCGAACCAATGCTGGTCCTGAAGCCATTCAGAGATCGGACCGGCGTTCAGTACGGGGTTGATCGATGCGAGCTTCGCGCAAAAGTCGCGTGACGAAAAGCGTGTGTGATAGGTAAATTGCTTGATGAAATTCCGTTCTTCATTAGAGACACGACAGCGGACCGCCAAATACCAATGCAACAGGTACAGCGACGTCAGCCGCTGTTGCCCGTCAAGCGGAATGAAGCGCCCTTCCTTGGTATCTCCGTACACGAAGTCCAAGCTGATTTCTTCATCACCCGTCAGCGCGTGCTTGAGTACATCAAGGAAGGATTGTCGTATCCGCTTGACCTCGATGGTCTGCCGTCCCTGAGCGAAGTCTCGCTGGATTATCGGAATTTCAATCGTCGCGATATCCGAAGAACGAAGCATATTTCGGAACGAGCTTTTCGTCATTGTGCACCAACCAGATATTGTCCTACGCCCCGATCCTTCGAGATCAACGCCTCCAAGTAACTTTGCCGATCGTCCCGGCTCCACAAGTGCATTTGTTCGCTTCCCGCGTCGACGTAATACTTCAGAAAAACCTGCCTCGTGCATATCGGTATGAACGCGCCTTTGCGATCATGATCGACAACTTTCAATCTTTTCACGGCGAATGCTCGGTTGCCGAGACTGCTATTGATGGACCTGGAAAGAAGAGCGAGGTTGGCGATTCCGTGAATCGAGTCGTCATCACCCTCCGGGCTGAGCAGAGCGGTCACCCTCCGAGAAAGCCTCGTGAACCTGCTTTCGGTCAGTTGTGTGGACAGAGCCTTCTCCACTTCCGAGATCACTTCTTTTCTTTCGGAATCTAGAATTAGTTCGTCAAGGCGCACCTTCTCCAACGCCGCCTTGCCATCCACTAGCCAATGACGCCATTCCTCGGCCGTAGTCAGCAATTCAGCATTCTGAGCGTGAATGTGTTCCAGAGACCACTTCTCGCTCTTGTGGGCATGAAAAGGATATCGCTCGGTCGAATGCTTGAGGCGCCTTACGGTCTCGACGTTGAACAGGAGCAGCACATTCTCGCATTTCCGGGAACCGGTTTCATAGTTCAACTCCATGATGTCTGCCGGGGTAAGCCCGATCGAACGGGTTATCAACTGATCGACGGCGCGCCCGAAGGCCGACTTCGTCTCCTCCAATTCCGAAAGATCCAGCAGCTGGCGCAGGGAAGTCCCGGTGGTTATCAGATAGCCCAGCTTGTGATAGAGATTGCGGTCCTCATACCATTCTCGGAGGACTTGGTAGCACTGGACGATCGCCTCCCACACGCTCGATGAGCTCGCCTCGGCTCGCCCGTCCAACGCGTTCTTGAAATGCAGGAACGTAAAGAAGCGGTCTTTTTCATCTGGCCGGCGTTTCGCCATGAGATCGAACAGGAGTTCGATACGAGTCGGATAGGCCGCACCATCGCTATTGCTAAGAAAAGCCCAGAACTCCGGTTGCTGAAGGTCCTGTTCAATAGCGTCCCATTGCGACCCGATTTCTACACGCCGCTGAAAATTGTGGGCGTCAAGATCCTTGGAAAGCAGCAGCGCCTTGACCAATTCTGCATTGGTAAGGGGAATACGCCCGACGTTCAGGCGAATGAAGAGCGTGGTCGCATCGATGTTGTCTGGTTCGTACCAGATGACGTAAACCAAGTTTTCGAGATAATCTAGGACCTTGAACGCGATGAGTTTAGAAGACATCCCCACGCGAGCGGCCGTCTCCGCGAACCAGGCCCTGATGCACTCGTAGGCTTCGTGCATATGGTAGAAATCAATGTTGTCGTTCATGCGCTCCGCATCGAGACACCGCAGATATTCCTGGCTGGCTGGCCGCGTTTCGTACATGAGGGAAAACCGGTGACCGGACTCCAACCCGACTTCAGTGTTGAGATAGCCGTAGATCAGATAAAGCGTTGTGAGACGTTGCTGGCCGTCGATCAGCTCATAGGCTCCTTCGCTAGCACGCCGTTTCACCACTACGGGCTGCAGGCAGTAGTTGTCGGCCGGTGCGCGGCTGCCATCAGCGTAAATGTCGCTCAGCAGAGCGTCAACTTCGTGGTCCCCCCAGCGGTAACCTCGTTGATAGGCAGGAACAAAAAAATTGCCTGCGATCCCGTCTTTTCCTCCCACTCTCTGGAGCCGTGGGCTTCGTACGTTGGTTTGAGAAACTTCGTATAAGTTGACTAGCACTGAAAACCTCGGGCGGCATGAGCTCGATTCGAGCGACCGCGTAACCATAAAGGTCCGACGACTTTTTTCAATCTCAGGTTAAGCAGGTTCGCACGACGCAAGAGCGTCGCCAATGCGCGCAGTTGCGAAGATCGAACGTTCAATTGGTTCCAGTCACCAGCTGCTTCGGCAAAAATTGTTCGTACTTTAATCGTTTGGTCACCATCGGAAACCAAGGTAGATTCAACCGCTGCTTTGCATGAAGGGTCTCGCCATGGCGATGAAGTACCTGTGTATCGGGACACCATTGGTGTCGCCCAGCAGCCGAAGCTATGGCCGCTCGGCAGCCGATAAGGCAGACACGATATGGGTGATCGTACCTGCCTTTGGATTTTGCCTACGAAGGTGGACCTCTTGGCCGCGTACAACCGCACCTCCCTAGTAATGAGATCACGGTTGTTTCAAACGAGACCCTTTTGCCTAGCTCACGACCTTGTCGATAAAACCAAGCGTCGTCGCGTTCTCCAAGAGAGTGCGAACTTTGGCGCGATCCAAACCGCCGGGCACTTCGGCGTCAATTTCCAGCTTCAATGAGACGTCACTGCCCGCCATCGTTGTCAACTGCTCGACGATAGCCTCAACGATCTGGTGAATCTCCCTAGCAGGTCTTTCTGCCGAGATCATCACAGTGCCAATGAATCTCGTCGGCAGCTTTTCAGGAGTCGGCGCTGCCGGGCCGCCAGCGCCGGTGGTCGACCCGCCCGTCCATGGCTCACTTGTCTGACCGTGAATGTCGTCATCAATTCCGGCTGATACCGCGGGCTTCGGGACAACAAGCTTACTAAGCGCAACATCGGGTTTGATGATGACGCTGTCACTATCGATTACGACGGGAACATTGCCCGCCTTCTCAATGGCCAGACCGTGATAGGTTTGCGTGGTCTCATCCCAACGCTCAGCGTAGGCGAAGGGCCCAGGCAGCATCCCCGAGATTGCTACCTGAACGGCCCTTGTTAATACCTGCTGGTTTTGCAGCCTGGGCAGGTAGGTGTAACGGTTCAGGTATTCCGACAGATCCTTGAGGGAAAGATGCGATTTGCCATTCCAGATGTATTTCTGGAGTTCGCGGTCCAGGCGCGTTGGGCCAAGCTCCGGCAACAATCCTTCATCGCTGACCAGCTTCTTGCTCGCGCGGGCCAGCAATCCGTCCTGCGCCGGTATCTTCGCAGAGGTCCATGTAAGGTCGGCTTGCGCGCTCTCCTGGACAGGATAGAGCAGATAGCACCACGCTTCCTTCATGCGGGTCCTGAGGGTTTCATTCGCCTCGGCCAGCTTCGACTTGGCCAAAGCGCTGTCGCTTTGCGTAAGGTTAAGACGGTCGATTTCCCGCACGATCTCCGCCCAGGCTAGGGATGACCGCGTAGCCGATTTGAGGTTATCCAGCTGGCGCTGCTCTGCCGCGAGGAACACGAGCATGTTCCTGTAGACGCGCGGTGTGCTGCCGCGCTGCATCAGGATGTCCTTGGCCTCTGTGTGCGCCTCCGAGCCATCGCGCCCAGTGTGGGGGTGCGCGACGCCAAGGACGACCGCTCGGACCCCTCCGCGTTCATCAGGAACGTCTGATGAGCTGCTGGGCGCAATCTGGACAGCATCAAAAAACCCTCGATCTCCCAGCCCGTTAATGTAGCTAACCAGAGCCTTGTCGATTTCCATCAACACGAGCGCTTCTTCGAACTGGCCGGCGCGATCGGCGGCTATTCGATTGAGGCTGGCCGACATCGAGTACCAGTAGCGGCCGAGGTCACTGTGCATGAACTTGGCCTGATTGGTCAGCCGTCTGAGGGCGTCACCAAAGATGGCCGGACGCTCTCCAGGCTGCACCACTCCCAGATTGATCTGCTTGTCGTCGAGTCCCTTGTTTTCCTGTCCGTGGGTCGGCGCGGTCCCCATGAATACGGCGCGAGCAACTCTGCGCGTCGCCGAATAGCGATTGAGGTTCGGCGCAGACTGATCGACCTTATAAGGTGTCGATGTGATGCCATCGACATCCCCCGCAATGATCGATTGCCAGCTTGTGTCGAGGTAGTGGAGGAGCTCAGGCTCCACGCGCGCGGAGCTGATCGCAACGCTGCCGGGCATGATCATGACCGAAGGGTCGTTCCCCATCCAAAGTTCGTGGATGACCTGGGCCATCAGGCGCAAGACGCCGCGAGTACGCTGGAATTTTTCCAATGAACCCCAGCTTGTATACAGCTGATCGAACAGTTCGGGGTGGATCGGATAGGCCTTCTCCAGCTTCCGGCGATAGTCCTCATCCGCGCATCCCTGCGGGAAGTCGTTTGAGTTTTCCCGATAAAGCTTGGCATATTGCTTCAGCGTGTTGTCGCGGTGATGAAACTTGTCGCCGGCGATTTCCTTGAAGAGGCGGCGACGGACGATTTCATAACTTTCTTCCTGCGAGGCCGGACGCCACGACGACTCGACGCGACTGAAAGTCTGCTTCAGACGAGCCAGCGCCTCATGCCCGCCTTCACCGCCGACCTCGATCTGCGATGCCGGCAGCGAGGCGACCAGAAGCGTGCCGGGGCTGGCCTTAACTGCTTCGGTGAGAGCCTGAACGAAGGACAGGTTGGCGTCGAAAGAGCCAGAAGGCAGGCCGTCAACCTTGTAGATTTGCCGGAGATAGGCAACCCATTCGTCGATCAGGATGAGGCATGGCGAGCATTTCTTAAAGATCGCTTCGAGCAAGTTCGAGCCCGGCGCGATGCCGCGCGCATCGTTCTCGGCGACCATGTCGAAGAGTTCCGCTCCCCCAAGTTGCCATGCCAACTCGCCCCATGTCGTTCGGATCGTCCTGCCGCCTTCGAGGCTGATGACGTCCTGGGGACCGCGCGACGTGCCCACGAGCACCGCGCGATTTATCTTCGTGGGTACGGTCAGGCCGTTGCGCGACAGGAGCTGGTCAAGTCCCGGCAGGTCGCCTACCGGCGTGCCGCTCACCATGTGGTAGAGCGCCAGCATGGAGTGCGTCTTGCCGCCTCCGAAATTGGTCTGCAATTCGACAACCGGGTCGCCACCGGCGCCGGAAAGCCGCTTGGCGGCGCCGACCAATAGATTGCTCAGACCTTCTGTCAGATAGGTGCGCGCAAAAAACTCACGCGGATTGCGATACTCGGACGGGGCGCTGCCGTTGTGCACCTTGGCAAGGTCGGCGGCAAATTCGGCCTGCTGAAACCCGCCTGTCGCCACGTCCTGGTGCGGCTCCACGACCTCGCGCCAGGGCATCAGCCCTGCCACGGTTTCGACTGAAATCTCGGTCCGCTGCGTCTTCCGCCGTTCCTCGTTCCGCTGAAGCTCTGCGTACTTGGTCCGGAGAATGGTGTCGCGCGACGCGCTGATTTTCTCAGCGACTTCGCCGGCACCCACTGCTTCCAGCAAGCGCCGCATGGTATCCAGCGCCCGTTCGGCATCGTCGTAGGTGAAGTTCTCGTTGTGGGCGAGCTTGTTGCGGACGTCCAACAGCTCTGACACATAGGAGCGTTCGGGATGGCCCAGCACCGTTCCGAAGGCATCCTTCCAGAACGCCATCATGGCCTTGAGCAAGCCCTGTTGGTCCCAGGCGATAGCCGTGCCCTGGCTATTCGGCTTCAATCCCTGAACACGTTGAACAACTTCGACCTGCCAATGGCCGGACAGCGAAGATTCCAAACGCTTCTCAACGAAGGGGATCAGCCCCTCCGGCAACAGTTCCATACCTTCAAATACGTGCTGACGCGTGCTCTTAGCCATAAAATACGCCCCTTAAAAATTCATCCGCGTCTGGCCGTCGCCGCGCGTGTCATGGATAGTTGCCGCCTCGCGGGTCAGTTCGGTCCAGTCCGCTATAAGGGCATTGTAAGCCGTGGCTTCCTTGGCATCCTGCCGCTTGTTCGCGCAGATATCGTACAGGCAGTAGGCAAGGTCTTTCACCGCCTCAGCCTTGTCTCCGATCTTCTTCAGCACGACCGCGGTGTTATGCGAGATACCGTCTTTCTCATGCAGCCGGACCAAGTGCTGAAGGCACTCCCAAATAGTCAGGTGTGTATCAGTGTCTGGGTTCCAATCAGGGGCAAGCTCATCACGCTTGAACACGCGCACCTTTCCCGCAGCGCTCTCAACGATTCCGGCGTGTTTAACGCTCTCGACCGAAATGCCACGTGCGGTTGCAATACTATTGGCGATCCCATACTCGCCGGCCTTTAGTCCGTTTTGCTCAAACCACGTAATGGCAAAACGGGTGTCAGGATCGAATTCTCCCTGAATACCGCCGAGATATTCGTCTAGTTCCCGGTTTATCAACTGCAGTGCGGCCTTCACCGTCATCGGGCTATCGTCGGATTCGAGCACGGCTTTGTAGCGCGAGAAGACGCCCATGCCGGGACCGATAGCCGATTGCGGCATATCGGCGGGGGCAATGTTGGCGACCTGAAGTTCAGCGATAGCCGGAGGCAGTTCGCGCTTCAATGCACGGATAAACTCGGCACGGGTAATGACCTCAGCCGTGGCTTCCTTCTTGCGGCAGACGAGAACAACCGAGTTGGCGAGGGCGTTGGAGTCAGATGCCCTCATGCGATTGGCCATTTCAGTTCGCATAGGCCAAGTACCGACAACAGAATATCCTGCATCCAAGATTGCTTGCAAGAATGTCGCCCAGCCGGTGGAGCTAATTCCTTCCTGTTCGATTTCACTCTGCTTGAACGCATAGTAAATCGTAGCCGGGAAATTATCGCTCGAATCGACAGCCATACGGGTGATCGCGGCAGTCATCCCGGACAGGAAAAACTGTTCCGCGTTCTCGGCACTGTTGTGTCTCACGCGGTCCGCAACCAACTCCTCCATTTTCGGCACAGCAACAGTCTCGAAGAGGTCAGGATAGATCGGTCGAAGCATCCTCCTCATCCAACTGTAAAAGAAGTCAGACAAATCAGCATACGGTATGTTGTCGTAATATGGTGGATCTGAAGAAATAACCATTTCTTTTGTGTAGGATGCGCTCTGCGCTTCAATATTCTTAATGCTGCCCTGTGGTCCGCCCGACCATCTTTCAACTGCCTTTGATACGGTTGTTGCGCTTACTAGGAAATCACCAGCCGTGCCAGAAAAGGGGTTAGCTTCAAAATAATCCCAAGTCATCGGGATTGCTTGGCGCCCGAACATATTTTTGAGCTGAATCTTGTCTGCGGCCCAGCGACAATGCGAATTGCAGCTATCGGTTAATCTGCTGATCGCTAGTGCGAGATAAGTTATCACGGCAGCTGAATAGGCGCCTGAGCCTCCAATTTCAGCCCTGACTTCGTCCAGAAGATCAGAGAAGGTATTCAAGGCAACCAGCTGTCGGTCCGTGAAAAGCTGACCAAAGGTCTCATATCCATAGCCTAACACGCCAATGTACTGAGAATGGTTCGGCAGACGAGTTTCTGGTTTCCAATTGGGAGCCACAGAGTTAGCGAGGTCTATTTGATCCAGTCTTGCCTCCGCAAACGTCCGACCAGCCTTGGAGCTGGCTACGACAGCGAGCAAAATGCGGCCCATTTTTCCATCTCGGGCACATTGCTTCACGTAACTCGGCGTGATGGCTGCGTCTGAAATCAGGCACCGGAAATTGGCACCACGAGCTTCTTTCGTCCCGTTCTTTGCGCCGTCAAGCTGTAACTTCGTACCGCCGAAGCGAACCTTGAAAGAAATCGTCTTACTTGCCCGGTCAACAACGGGTTCGAGCCAAGCTGTTTTCTCTGCCTTGGAACTCAGCAGAAAGCTTGACGCAATAGGAACTTGAACGTCTGAAAACGCGGGGTCTGGGCTCGGCACGGATCGCGACCAAATCCACCCAATCACGTCGGCTTTGCCGCCCCCATACTCCCGAGGCAAGTCCACTTGCGGATAAATGTGCCCGATCCGCTCCCATGCCTTCGTGCGCATCCATTCGCCATAGTATTTTACATCCTCAGCAAGACCTTCGGCATTGCGATAGAAAGACCGATCCTTAACCCCGGAGTGGACCGGCGGGTGGTCTTTAAACTTCGGCGGGATCTCGATCATCGCTTTGCCGATCATCACCGCGACCGGGTTCAGGTCGGACCCATAAGCCGGTAGGCCTAGCCGCTGTGCCTCCAACGGAATCGACCCACCGCCGGAGAACGGGTCATAAACGGGCGGCAGTTCACCGCCGCAGCTCTTGCGAATCTCCGCGCGTGCCTTTTCCAGCACTTCCTCGTTGGTCGAATTCTCCCACTTCACCAGGTCCTCGATGATCGCGAAGAGGCGCTTGCGCTCAACTTCCTGCGACTCGGGAGTCGGAAACTGATCCGGATGACTGGAGGGATCATCCACCAACTGCGCGAACAGCACCGCACGGCAAGCCGCCAGCGGCCGCCGCGCCCACCACAGATGCAACGTCGAAGGATGCCCATGCCGGATCGATTTCTCCCGCGCCGACGCGGTGTTGATCGCCTCAAGCGGAATGGCGACTTCGATCAGTTTTTTCTTGTATGGCTTGCTCATCATCTACACCGGAAAGTTAATTGTTGAGGGCATGGCCACCAGCTCAGGCCCTCTGGGAGGTTTGTCTTTGCGCCAGCCGCCTTTAACGGTCTGAACCGCAGAAATCGGCATCTTCTGGCTGTGTGGCAGTTCGGCCAGGTCCTTAACGTGCCAGAACACGGCCCAGTGGCCTTTATTGTCGGCGCCGTACTGGCCGGTGGTCGGCGGGCGGTGCTTCATTCCGAGGGGATGAGCGCCATTCCCTGTCTCCTGCGCGCCGACATACAGGCCGAACCATGACACGATGAAGCTGTCCTTGGCCGGAACGTCCTCGTGCGAGGGATAAATCAGAACCGGCACCGCCGCCCCGTTACGGAGTTCGTCCACCTTGCGGAAGAGCTCCCATTTGCGGGAGCCGAAGGCGACAAACCCTTCCGCGTCGGCGATAAGCTTCCCAGACTGGAGATGCTCCAGCGGAACGGGCGCAAGAATGGCGAACTGCGAAAAGGGAGCCGTCATCGGGGCGGCTCCGATCGCGCCAGCAGGCCGTCGAGATTCACCTGGATGGCGGTTATCCCGAACTCCGGCTCCTGCGTGAACGGCCTGCGGACGTACCGCGGCTCCCGGGCGAATCCATTCTCAACCTGGACAACGGCGAGAATGAATTTGTCGGGTTCGTGCAGCGAGGTGATAACCTCCTGCCGCGTCACCATGATGCTGTCGGCACCGTCGATACGGCCCTTCACCTCTATGAACCTGAGGTGTTCGCCGTTCGCCGCGAGCGAGGCGATATCGTAGCCGATCTTCTGGGCGGACACGTCGCTCGGCGAGTTGCCGAGAGCGCGCTCCGCCGCCATGACGGCATTCATGGCCAGTATCTCGATCTCCCGGCGCGCCGCAGGGTCCTCCGCGAAGCCGGCAGGCGCTCCCCCATTCTGTGCCGCCACTCCACCACGCGCTGCGAGCAGCCCGCGCGGTATCACAACCATGCCGCCCCTTACGCGGGGGGGCTGCGAGGAGATAAACTTCTCCTGTTCAAGCTGCATCTGACGGCGCTTGAGCCGTTCTGCCAGGTCCTCGGCCCGGCGCTCGGCATTCTGCCAGTTCAGGCGCGTTTTCTTACCGGCTTTCTCCTCCTCCTTCAGCTCGAAGGACCGGCTGTCCCAGTAATTGATCTCCTTCTTGAGGCGCGCCTTCACTTCCTGCTCGACCTTGTCGATCTCGGGGATGCGGCGCGCCTTCACCTCGGCAACGTGGCCTTGAGCCAGCTCTACCGTCGCAAACTGCACGGCGGTGCGCTCCAGGTCCGCCGTCAGCCAGGGTTCGTCCAGGCAATCGTTGACCAGCCTGATCTCGTCCGGCGTGGCCGGGCGGAGATTGAGGTGGGGCGCGATGCCGGCATTCGTCGTGCGGCCCTGCTTGTCGACGGAAGCGAACTGGAGGTTTTGCGAGATGATGTGCGGTTTGCCGGTGCTGGTCAGGCGTCCGTCCTGAACGCTGTGCTCAAGCAGGAAAATCGCCGCAAGCTCCGAGCCCATGTCCGTATCGTCGACAAGGACGGCGCCCTGCTTCATCAGCTGGTCGTAGTCCTCGCGGACGATGCTGATCACGGCCTCAAGAAGCGGGTGGCCCGGGCATACGAATGTGGCGACGGGCTGCTGGTTGATGGCGCTCTTCTCGAAACAGATGCGCTCATACTTTTTCTGAATGGGCGTGCCGCTGCCTGTTTGCCGGTCTCGTTCGCGGATGCGGACAGGCACATGAGTGATTTCCCATCGCCCTTCCTCCCGCTTTTTCAGACGCCCGCCGAGATGCTGAAAAGCCTCGACGAAAAAGCTCTGGATGTGATGCGGCTGCAGGCGCAGTGCCTCCGCCCGTTCCATCTCCAGGCGCAGTTCATGCACCCTGGCCTCGGGCATAGTGTCGTTGGTCAGGGCGCGGCGCTTCAGAAGCTCCAGCAGGTGCTGCTGATCGACCGCGCCGTCGACCTGCCGGAACAGGCGCGCGCGGACATCCTCCTGCTCGCCGTATTGAATGGCCTGGAAGAGAAGATCCTTGAGCGCGACCCCCTCAAACAGCTCCCCAAGGACGTCGTAGACCCTGCCGCCCAGCGCCTCGCGGGCCGCTTCCAGCTTTTCAAGCAGCCGCGCATAGACCTCGCCCTCGCGGGTGTCGGCGGCGACAATATTCCAGAGATGGCAGACCTCGGTCTGGCCGATACGGTGAACGCGGCCGAAGCGCTGCTCGATCTTGTTCGGGTTCCATGGCAGGTCATAGTTGACCATCAGATGCCCGCGCTGGAGGTTCACACCTTCGCCGGCGGCATCGTTGGCGATGAGGACCAGCATATCGCGGTCCTGCATGAACCGTTCGATGACCTTGCGGCGTTCCTCGCGCGTCACCCCGCCGTGGATGACGTCCACGGCTTCAGGATTGCCTAGGCGCGACCGCACCTTGTCGACGAGGTAGTGCAGCGTATCCTTGGGTTCGGTGAAGATGATGAGTTTGCGACGATTGCCGTGGCTATCGATCATCAAATCATCGTCGAGGATGCGATTGAGCTGCGTCCACTTGGTGTCTTCGCCGGAGCGAAGGACGCCCAGCGCCATCTGCTCCAGGCCATTGAGCGTTTTGACTTCGATGGCGAGCTGATCGATGGTCTCCGCCGTGGTCGCGCCGGTGGAGATGATGTCTTCCAGCTCGTCCACTTCCTCCTGTCCGTATTCCTCAATATTGCGGAGAACTTCGCTGCTGACGCCGGTATCGCCGATGGCGCCGCCCGGACGGCCGCGTACCGCAAGGCGCGCCTCGGCCAGTTCATTCTCCAGTCTCTCCCGCCGGCGTTTCAGCGACTGGTAAATGGCCGCCGGCGATGAGGCGAGGCGTCGCTGCAGAATCTGCAAGGCGAAGCCGACATTGTTGCGCTTCTTGTTGTCGCCGTCGGCAAACCGCTGCACCCGGTTCATCTCCGTCCGGACATAGTCCGTCACCGCGCTGTAGAGAGCCGCTTCCTTCGGTGAGAGTTCGTATTTGACGGTGTAGGCGCGGCGCTCGGGAAAGAGTGGACGGCCGTCAAACCGCAGCAGTTCCTCCTTCGTGAGGCGCCGCATCATGTCTTCGGTATCGGCGTAATGCACGCCGTCGCGGAAGCGCCCCTCGAACCGGTCCCCGTCAAGCAAGGCCATGAACAGCTGGAAGTCTTCTTCCTTGCCGTTGTGAGGCGTTGCCGACATGAGCAGGAGATGGCGGCAAATCTGACCGAGCCTTTGCCCGACCTGATAGCGCTTGGTGTATTTCACATCGCCGCCGAAATAGGTGGCGGACATCCGGTGCGCTTCATCGCAGATGATGAGGTCCCATTCCTGCGACTTCAGCAGCTTGTCCTGCAGCTCCTCGTTCCGCGCTAGCACGTCGAGGCGGACAATCAGACGATTATGGTCGTTGAAGGGATTGCCCGACCGCGAGGTCTCGATCATGTCGCGGGTCAGGATATCGAATTCCAGGTTGAACTTTTCTCCCAGCTCGTCCTGCCACTGTTCGACAAGACTGCCCGGCGCAACGACGAGGCAGCGCTCCAGGTCGCTGCGCGCGATGAGTTCCTTGATGAGCAGGCCGGCCATGATGGTTTTGCCCGCGCCCGGATCATCGGCCAGCAGGAACCGCAGCGGCTGGCGCGGCAGCATCTCGCCGTACACCGCCGAAATCTGGTGAGGCAGCGGATCGACGAGACTCGTGTGAATGGCCAGATAAGGATCGAAGTAGTGGGCGAGCTTGATCCGGTTGGCTTCGGTGACGAGGCGGAGAAGCCCGCCGTCGGCTTCAAACGTCCAGAGCCGGCCGCGCGCATCGAGCTCAAGGCGATGCTCGTCATCGCGATACAGCGTGCCTTCGGCAACGGCACCGTTCTGATCCCGGAACACGACATTGACGGCCTGCTGGCCAATCCAGTCGACCGATATGATCTGGACGGGCTGCTGCGGCACGACACCGCGAACGAACGCCCCCCCTTTAATATCTTTAAGCCGAATCATAAATACCCCTGCGCGCCGCCGCATTTTCCGTATTGTTTTCAAAGAATTCCGCGCGCGCCAGCGCAGTTTGCACGTCACTGAGGCTTGAAACAACTATATGTTGTCGTCTCGCTGGTTCTTTTGAAGCATCTCCCAATAGACCGAGTCGGCGAAGAACATAAAACAGCATAGCGTATCGCACCGACAGAACGCATTTTCCATCGATCATTCCATAATCTTTTGCCACAACAATCTGCTGGCTGGGCGTGAGATCGGGATGGGGGACGATCTCAAAACTGAAATATTCGTGCCAAAGCTTGTCCTCGTCCCCCGACGCCCTTGGCTCGTCCGATGCGCGGGCTTCCAGCGCCCGCGGCAGCAGGAAATCTTTGAACTTGCCGTCGATGTGGCAGAAGGCCCGCGCGTGCCAGCGAAAGCCGTCATAGCCGAAGGCATGGGGCGTAATGCGGCGCCAGACCGGGTCGGGCCGCTGCTTGCTCATGGACTGGTACAGGATTTCGATCGACCGGTGGTCGCGCACCGCTTCGAGCACGGCCCGTAACACGTCTGTATTGATGTCCCGCTTCGGGGTGAGGGCGATGTCGGTCTTCGGGGGATTGGCGATCCAGGACTCAACGGGCATCGACAGCCCTTCGCCCAGCGAGCGCAGCCGCGACAGGTAGGCATCTGGATCAGGTTTCAGAAAGCGCGGCTCGAAATCTTTGGCGGCGACGTAGCGCTTGCCGCTCTTGTCATATTCCACATTCCCCGGCGCGCGCTCCTGATAGAGCGAGAGGTCTTTCGAGGCCTGCGGCACCGACACGCCGAACACGTCGATGATGTCCGACCGGTTGACCCCGCCCTCCCAGAAAAGACGGAACTCGATGAATTCGAGCCGCTGCTCCACACCCCATCGGATGCCGGGGTTTTCATTCTCCATTGTGACCACCATAAAAGGGTATAGAAACTATATTGACATCAAAACTATACGAATATAGTTTCTTATCCCATCAGCAGGCCGTGGTCAACAAGATTCGGGGATTTTCCCCTCCCGTGACCGCCCGGCGCTGCCGCGACCAGCACCGAACCGTCCCGGCAGAGCTGCGGACCACAGGAGATGAATATGCCTGCGAAGCTGACCTTCCACGCTCTCGGCAATGCCGACTGCACCCGGATCGATTTTGCCGACGGCAAGAAGATGCTGGTCGACTATGCCGATATGCGGAACGACAACGACCCCTATGACAAGCGGATCGACCTTCCCGTCGAACTGAAGGCCGACCTGCGGGCCGCCGGCCGGGACAACTATGACGTCGTCTGCTTCACCCATCTGGACGACGATCACTGTTGCGGGGCGGGCGATTTCTTCTGGCTCGACCACGCCGCGAAATACCAGGGCGAAGGACGCATCAAGATCAAGGAACTGTGGGTGCCCGCGGCCGCCATCCTGGAGGATGGCTGCGAGGACAGCGCCCGAATTGTCCGGCAGGAAGCACGCCACCGGCTGCGGCAGGGCTACGGCATCCGTGTTTTCTCGCGCCCGAAAAAGCTGGCCGACTGGCTGGCGAAGCAGGGTCTCTCGCTGGAATCGCGGGCGCACCTCATCACCGACGCGGGCCAGGTCGTTCCCGGCTTTTCCAAGTACGGGACGGAACAGGCCGAGTTCTTCATCCACAGCCCTTTCGGCTGGCGTCAGAACGAGAATGGGATTGTTGACCGGAATCAGGACAGCGTCGTCTTCCAGGCCACGTTCCTCGAAGGCGGCCGCGAGACCTATGCGCTGTTCATGTCGGACATCCACGCCGACTCCATCGACCAGATCGTCCTGAACACAAAGCGCCACGGGCGTGAAGACCGCCTGCTGTGGGACATTTTCAAGGTCCCGCATCACTGCTCCTACACGGCGATCGGCTGGACCAAGGGCGAGGATGAAACCGAGCCCACGGAGCACGTCGAGTGGCTGTGCGAGACGCAGGGGCGCGAGCGCCACATCATGGTGTCGACCAGCAAGCCGATGCCGCTCAAGGGGACGGATGAAGACGCCGATGTCCAGCCGCCCCATCGGCAGGCCGGCAACTACTACAAGGAGGTCGCGCGCCGCGCCGACGGATCGTTCAAGGTGACCATGGAATCGCCCTCGACGGCCCGCCCTAAGCCGCTCAGCATCGAGGTCACGGGCCGCGGCGCGCAGCTCCTGACCGTCTCGGCCGTGGCCGGCGCGGCCAGCATCATCTCCACCCCGGCGCGGGCGGGCTGAGGATGACGGCAGCGCTTCATCCCTGGTGGCCAGCTTTCGGGCAGCCGGTGGCACCGGACGCGGTCGCGCCCGATGCCGCGCGGGCGCTTATCGCGCATGTCGCCTCCGGCCTCGTGCCATCCGTCACGCTGGTCGCCGCGCGGCAGTCCAACGATGGCGCACTGGCAGCGCTTCACCTCGACATCGAGGTCGAGCGCCCGCAGGACCTGGCCGCGCCGATCCGCGGCGTGGAGCCGGTGGCCGTGGTCTTCGGGACGGGCGGCGAGCAGCCGGCGGTCCTGGCGCTGCGCCCTGATTTCCCGGAAACCATGCACCAGAACTGGACGCCGGACGACACGCCGCGTGCCTTGTGCATCGACGACCGGCCATGGGCGGAAGCGCGGCTGGCCTTCACGCCCGCGGACTTTATCCGTCGCATCCAGCTCTGGCTCGCCAAGGCGGCCCGCGGCGAGCTTCATGATACGGCGCAGCCGCTGGAACCCCTTTTCTTCCGCAACCCGGCGACCATCATCCTGCCGGCGGCCGCCCTGACGCCGGCCGACCTTCCTGCCGAACTGGTCGGCCATCTCCGCAATGAGCACGAGACGATCATCGTCACCGAGTTCGTGCGGCCGGGCGGGAACAGCCCTGATCCGCAGTTCGTGGTCGTCCCCTTGCGCGCCGCGCCGCAGGGTATGCAGCGCCTGCAGCACGCCCCGCAGACGCTGGATGCGCTTGCGCGGCAGCTGCAGGGCTGCGGGATCGATCTTGGCGTCGAACTCCGCGCCCGCGTCATCGAATGGGCCGGGCTTGATGCCACGGCCGTCCGCCGCCTCCAGGCGCGGATCGCCCTTGTGATCGCCTTCCCGGTCGCCGGGGACGACGGCCGCCAGGCCGACGACCTGCGCGCTTTCATCACCCACGATTCCGCCGGAGATGTCGGCGTCGCCCTCGGCGTTCTCGCGCGCAATGACAGCAATGTGGGCTCAGGCAGCGGCTATGTCAGGATGGTCGGCGTGGCTGCCGGCACGGCCATGCCCGGCCTTCCCATCTCGCCCGCCGATGTCCATCTGGGATTTGACCGCGCTGTCGGCGCAATGATCAGTGGGCAGGCCCAGCCTGACAGGCGTCAGGCCCAGCCTGACAGGCGGCCGCTGCGTCCTGGTCGGTGCCGGCTCGCTGGGATCGCAGCTGGCGGTCAACCTCGCGCGCGAGGGCCGGTTCGACTGGACGATGATCGATCATGACAATCTGCTGCCGCACAACCTTGCCCGCCATGCGCTCTACCCGATTGATGTCGGCAGGTCCAAGGGCTTGGGCCTGGCGCACCGCGTCGGCGCCTTGCTCGGCGAGCCGGTCAGGTTTTTTCAGGCGAATATCCTCCATCCGCGAGAAGAGCTGGCCGCGGATATCGACGCCGCGTTGGCCGGCGCGGAGATCATCATCGATGCCTCGGCCTCCGTCGCCGTGTCGCGGCATCTTGCCGATCTGCCGCGCCCCGGCGCGCGCCGCCTGTCCGCCTTTTTCAACCCCGCCGGAACGGCGGTCGTGCTCCTGGCCGAAGGCGCCGATCCGGACATCACGCTGCGCGACCTGGAAGCGCAGTATCACCGCCTCGTCCAGACTGATCCGCAGCTGGCGGCACACCTTCAGGCCGAGGCCGGCATCCGGTACAGCGGCTCTTGCCGCGCCGCGACGAACCGCATCCCGGCGGCGCGGGCGGCGCTGCTGAGTGCGATCGCTGCGCAGGCGATCACCGACGCGCTTTCCACCCCGCAAGCGGCCGTCCGCGTCTGGACGCTGGGCGACAACCTTACCGTCAGCCTGTCCGGGCAGCCCGGCTCTCCCATGCGCCGGATCGCCCTCGGCGACTGGACCGTGTCGTACGACCAGGAACTCGCGCGCCAGATTGCCGCTCTTCGTGCGGCGGGCCTGCCGCGTGAAACCGGCGGCGTTCTTCTGGGGATCACCGACACGAGCCGCCGCGCGGTTCACGTCGTCTTTGCTTTACCGGCACCGCAGGACAGCACGGGGAGCGTTACCGCTTTCGAACGCGGCGTGTCGGGGCTGGCGGCTGCGGTCACGGCCGCCGCCGAACGGTCGCTGTATCAGGTCCGCTATGTGGGCGAATGGCATTCCCATCCGCGGGGCTCGTCAACCGGCCCCAGCGCCACCGACATCCGGCAATTGTGCTGGCTGACCGAGGAGCTGGAGAGCGAGGGCGTTCCGGCCCTGATGGCTATCGCGGGGGATGATGGACAGCTGCTTGTTCTGCTCGCGGGCAGGGACATCCAGCTCCCCGGCGGAGATGCCGCATGAACGATATCACCTTGGCGCAGGACATCCAGAGCCTGTTCGCGGCCCACGCCGCACAGGACGATTTCCTGCAGGCCGGCAAGCTGGAAGACACCATCGGCCTTTGCCTGTCCGGCGGGGGTTACCGCGCGATGATTTACCACGTCGGGGCCATTATTCGCCTCAACCAGCTCAGCTTCCTGCCGCGTCTCGCGGAGGTCGCCAGCGTCTCCGGTGGTTCGATCACCGCCGGCCTGCTGGCGCTGCGCTGGCCCGCCCTGCGCTTCGATGACGATGGCCGCGCGGTCAATCTCGATGAGCTGTTTGTCTCGCCCCTGCTGCGTTTTGCCGGCAAGGGGATCGATATCAAGGCCGCCCTCTACGGTCTGCTGCCCGGCTGCAGCGCCGGTGACAGCCTTGTCCGCGCCTATGACCGCCATCTCTTCGAGGGGGCGTGCCTGCAGGACATCACCGATTCCCCGCGCTTCACCTTCATGGCTACGAATCTGCAAACCGGCAGCGGCTGGCGCTTCGGAAAGAGCTACGCGGCCGACTACCGCGTGGGCCTGATCGACAGGCCGGTCATTCCGCTGGCGCGCGTCGTTGCGGCATCGTCGGCCTTCCCCCCGATCCTGTCACCGGTGCGTATCGACCTGTCGGGCGAGTCCGTGCGGGGCACGGCCGGCGCCGACCTCCACCGGGCGCCTTTCACCACGACCGCCGTTCTTGCCGATGGCGGCATCTATGACAATCTCGGTCTCGAACGCGTATGGAAGCGGTGCCGGACCATCCTGGTCAGCAATGCCGGCCGCACGATCCCGGAAGTCGGCCGCCCCTCGGGACGCTGGATCGGCCAGATGTTTAGGACGCTCAGTCTGATTCAGCAGCAGGCCGAGCATTCCCGGCGGCGCATCCTGTTCGGCATGGCCAACCGGGGACAGCGGCAGGTCGCCTACTGGAGTATCGACGCGGCGCCCGCCCACTACGCCGTGCCAGACCCGCTCCCGCTCTCCGCCGAGGAGGCCGCGGCGGCCGCCGCCCTGCGCACCCGCCTGAATCCCTTTTCCGATGACGAGCAGCGCCTGCTGCTCAAATCCGGCTATGCCGGCGCCGACGCTTCGCTGCGCGCCCGCGGCCTGGCGCACAATCAGCCGGTGGCCAATTTCGATTTCCTGCGCTGACGATACCGTCAAGGTCCGCCGCGACTGCGGCCCGGATCTGTATAGATCATGCTATCGGTCAGCCTGCTTCGTCTGGAGCCGTCCGTCACCCTCACCCGATGAGGGCGGCGGCGGAAACAGCGAAGCAAGGGCCTGCTTTGGTGGTGGCTCCCGAGCCCTCCTGATCCTTGCGCGAAGGATCGTCACCCGCGCGGGACGAGACCCTGCAAACGGGATCGGCGAACAGGGGCTCGGGGCGAAGCCTAGAGCCTCGTCCGGCCTACGCCTTCGACTTCGCCTTCGGCTTCGCATCCGCAAGGCGCACGCCATATTCCCGCTCGATCATTTCGACGACCTTGGCCAGTGCCCTGAAGATGCTGAGTTCGTTGCTGCCGAATTGATATCGGCCGGTGATGAGGACTTCCGGCGGAATATCGTAAACCGACCAGCGCTTCACGACCTCATCGCCATCCAGAAACTTCACCGGATAGCGGAACGACCGGCCTTCGCCCTGCCAGACGCCGCCGGGGCCGTAGTTCTGTATTTTGCTGTTGTAGCATTCGTTGCCGATGATCTGTTCCATTTTCACCAGCAGTTCACTGATCGGACCGATCTGGGCCTTGACCTCTTCTGTGTGGAGGTAGGTATTGACGCCGCTGACCACGGCATCGCGCTGGCTGCCATAATCAGCCGGGTGCTCCCGTGCGGTTTCCGCCTTCAGCTTACGTATCAGCGCCGGCGGGACTTGATCGAAATCCTGCTGCAGCTCCCGAAACGCGGCAACCTCGCCCTCGACAATCGCCAGCCGCTCTTGCCAGCTTTCCGTCGCCTCGGCGGCGCCGTCGATGATCTTCTGTCTGACAGACGCGGCTGCGCCAAATTCAACCGCCTGCAACGCTATGTACGCGGCAATCTCCTCATCAACGGTATGCTGAACCATGTCCGCATCATCATCCCAATAGTCTTCAGTATATTTGCGAATAGCGGCAAGGATGTCTTTGGGAACCTGCTTTGAACTCATAATGACCCCGGCTGTTTTCCATTGGTAATAGGCACGACACACCCGCTGCGCCTAGGCGGGTTTGGCTGACAAATTTCCGACCTCTCTCACATTCATCTCCCACACGTACCCTGCCGCGCCTGCTCCGCCGCGAGGACCCGATCTCTTACAGCACACCACACGCCCGAAACTCCCCCGCGCCATCATCTCCCTAAGCCGCAACTCGCCGACAACCGCCGCACGCCTGCGGCGTCTCATCGAGCATCTTCGGCGGCCGGCCGCCGCGCCATGACGAGCTCGACAACTCCAGCAGCTTGGAGGACATTCGGCGCCCGCCTAGCTTACGCTCCATGATAGCGCGTGCCATCGCCGGCCGGCCGCGCTCCTTGAGGAGGCCCGACCGGAGGGATACATGATTTTTTAAAGGACAGCTTTTATTTCCGCTCGCCCTCGGCATTGGGGCCGATAGCTATGGAATGCGAGCATGCCAAGACAAGATGTTTCCTCACGCCATTTTCAACGAAAAATCTCAGACTTCTGCGAGGTGCGGATTGCGCCGATCGCATCGAAACAGGTCCTGGCGAACATCCGGCCTTATCTCATCAGCCTCATCATCTACCGCAAGTCGCCGCCTTTGCTGAATGGCCGTGTTGACTGGATGACGATCGCGAAAGCCTGTGGGATCGAGGACGAGATGACAGCGGAGCTGAAAAACCAGCTGCGCCCCTGTCTCGACGCCATCCTCCGATGGCTCCGCCTGCCGCCCGCGGCCGAAGACATACGGCATTCAAAGCAGAAACGAAAACCGACCAAGCCCATTCAACGGGCGCCAGCACCGACCGCATCCTCCACCCGCAAGCCGCAACGGCCGGGCAGCGACAACCCCCGGCTCAACCCACCTCAGCATCGCCAGGTCCGCAGCCGAAACCGATCCAGGAGTTTCCCGAACCGCTGTTCGAGGCGGCCGACGATCCAGAGAATTTTCGGGACGCGCTCGTCTACCAGATGCGCCGCTTCGGCGACAGTTATTGGCAACTCTATCGCGCAATCATTCGTCTCGGCGAGACTTTCGACCACAAGACGCTGTTGTCGTGGATGCAGGGCGAACGCGCGCCGAGGTCCATTGCCAGCTTCGATATCCTCGCCCGCATCGAGCGCCGCTACCGACTGACGCCGGGATATTTCAAGGCCAAGCTTCCGCATCAGTCCCGCTCGATCAATGGTCACGATCTTGGTGATATCAGTCCTGCCGAGCGGCGGCGATTGGCCTGGCATCTGCCGGATAATTTTGGCAGCCTGCCGTTTTCCAAGCGCGAGGAAATCCTCGACTGGGTGCGTCGCGTCATCATCTCCGGCTCCACCGATTATCGTCGATACCAGGCGGCGGCCAGCAAGCAGCGCTATGCCATCCGCTTTCCCGGCATCACCTATGGCGGCGGATCCCTGTCTCCGCGATCGGCCGTGCTGACCAGCGGCGCCAACCGCAGAGAAGAAGAACCCTTCGAGGATCCGGACCTTCTTTCCGGCGTGGTCGACGCGCCGCCGCGGCTGGCGATGGAGATGGCGGACCTGCCCGGTTCAAGACCTCGACACTGACGGAGATCGGCTTTCAGCGCAACGGTGTTTGGGGCGAGGAAACGGCATCGCAGAAGGTCGAGCATCTCGGGCTGATGTTCGGGGCTCTCGCCGCCTCACCCGCCGGCATCGTCAAAGGCCGCGGCGTGACACTCAGCCAGCTAACCTTCGGTCTGCTGATCTTCCCGGGCGTCTGGGACTGGTATCTGCAATGGCGCGAGCAGCGGCGCGGCTTCTACACCAAATGGGAAGAGGATATGCTGATGGTGGCGCAGGCCCTCACCCGTGCCGAGGTCGGCTGGATCCGGCAGCATCCGGAGCTTCTGAAGAACGTTCGCCCTATCAAGGGCTGATCGCGCCAGAGGAGATCGAATTCGCTTCACGCGACTGGCACGGCGCCTGCGGCGCGTTTCATCGGCATGCCGCCAATCGCTCCAAGGAAGTTCAACGGGTCATGCGCGTGCATCGCGATCCGTTCGAACCGATCATGGTGATCCTGGAGGCGGACAGGCCGCTGGCCGAATACCGCAAGGTCACCGACGAGATCCTGAAGCGCATGCCGGACGAACATCTCTATCCGCGGCCGGCCGCCGAAGCCGTCCGCTCCTTCCTTATGCTTCGGCTCGGACTTCATCTGGGACTGCGGCAGAAGAATCTTCGGCAGCTGCTTCTCTGCCCGCGCGGCCATTTTCCGACGGCGGAGCGGCGGCTGGAAGACATGAAGTGCGGCGAACTGCGCTGGAGCGAGCGCGAGCGTGGCTGGGAAGTGCTCATCCCCTCGGTCGCCTTCAAGAATTCCGGCTCGTCCTTCTTCGGGCAAAAACCGTTCCGGCTGATCCTGCCCGATCTGCTCGACCTCTACCACTACCTGGACGCCTATATAGACCGGCATCGCGGTGTGTTGCTCGCCGGCGCGAAGGATCCCGGCACCCTGTTCGTGAAGACGGTCAAGACGACTAGCACCGACGCCGCTTACGACTCAACGACCTTCTATGAGGCCTGGCGGACCGTCATTCAACGCTATGGGATCTACAACCCGTACACCGGTCGCGGCGCCATCAAGGGCCTTTTGCCGCACGGGCCGCACAATGTGCGGGATATTCTCGCGACCCATATCCTCACGCGGACAGGATCATACGAGCAGGCGAGCTATGCGATCCAGGATACGCCGGACGTGGTGCAGCAGCACTATGGCCGGTTCCTGCCGCAGGACAAGGCGGCGCTCGCGGCAAAAATCCTGAACCAGGTTTGGGAGGCGGCATAGGCCGGAACGGGGCGTTTGCCTACAGTACCGGTCCGCTCAGTGACTCGGCCGAGCCTGCCGCCGACGCGCGGGCAGGTTCGGTCTGCCTCGATTGCACGTGGTCTCATTCTGCGCGGCCGTGATCGCCAACTTGGCGCAAGCTGGTGACGTTTGCGCCTCATTAACCATCTGAATTAACGATGTTATTTTCTGTCGCGGAAGCCATCTCACCCCTAATTTCCGTCACTGATAACGGCCTGAACCGTGATAGGTAACCATCGATAAGTACCGGTTATCGATGGCTATGCTGGCAAATTCAGCAATTTGTATTTGCTCAGAGTCGATTCGTGAGTCAAAGAGCAATAGAGATTTCCGTCGCACGACGTTCGATTCATGCCACGTGACGCAGTAAACTGTGCGGGAAACACTTCAGGCTCCTGTTCGCTGGGGGCCAGTCGGATCCTGAGCCAACCTCAACCACTGACTTCGATGTCGTTGTCGTCGCACCAGGTCCTCAAAGCCTCTTCCGTGGCCTTCCTCTCGAATGCGTACCACCGATCGATGGCGTGCCTCTGCTCCAACAGGTCCTTGAAGCGGGCATAGGCACCCTCCCGGCTGAAGATCTCCAGAACTTTATCGCTATCGCCGGGCAAGTGGTGGCGAGCGAACTTCAGCACGAGCGGCTTGCCAAGATCCAGTTCTTTCTTCTCCGGAATGCGGATGTATTCTTCGCTGTCCTCGATGTCAGGTATTTCCTCAACATCGTCCGCCCAGTCCGAATGCCAGTAGATCTTGCCTGTCTCCTTGCATAGAAAAGCCGTGTTTTCGCCGATTCCGACGGAGCTCACGAATTCGAACGCGTCCAGAAGCTCGCTGAAGTCCACAGCCATTCCCGTCCTGCCCCTCACCAGCCTGTCGTCGCAAGATATAACTCGGTCCCAAATCGGGCGCAAACGTGGGCGTCTCCCGTGCTTGCAATGGGAGAACTGCTTGCGCTCCGCCTGCCTGCGTGAAGCCGTTAGATCGAAAACGTGCGATGAATGAATCGGGAGGTAAAGCCAAAGCGACGCCGCCGTCCGCCAGGGTCACCTCGGGGAGTGTTTGCGTCGACCTGCCCAGGGATCGGCATTCATGGTCACCTTCGATCAACGCGATCCTCGAAAGGACGCGATCTTAGATGTGGATTACTTCCTGTAGATTGCCTCTCAAAACTGCGAGTAGACGCTACGAAATCTTTCGCCTATCGATTGCTCATGAAATCGTCGCTTGATCATATGCCGCTTCGCAAGCATCGAGAGCTCGGCCGGGTCCTCGAAATCCTGCATGAGGAATTCGAGGACGCGCTGAAGGAAGGCACGGCCGACTTCAAGAAGCGCGGCAGGATCCTGAAGATTCTTCTGTTCGGCTCCTACGCCAAGGGCGGATGGGTGGATGAACCCTTCACCATGAAGGGGTATCGCTCCGATTTCGATCTCTTGATCATAGTCAACAACCGCAAGCTCTGCGAGTTCGCCGAATACTGGCACAAGGCAGCGGATCGGCTGATCCGGGACAAGTCGATCGAAACGCCGGTGAGCTTCATCGTCCACTCCAGACGCGAGGTGAATACCTACCTTAAGGAGGGGCAGTATTTCTTCTCGGACATTCGCAAGGAGGGCATCGTTCTCTATGAATTGGACGATGAGCCACTGGCGGAGCCCGAGCCGCTTTCGATAGAGGATCGGCTTCGCGTCGCGAAGGAGCATTTTGACCAACGGTTTCGAGCGGCAACTCGTTTCTTGGAAATAGGCCACTTGGCGATAGATCGTGGATATGCAGAGAATGCTGCTTTCGAACTTCATCAATCCCTCGAGCAAGCATATTCTTGCGTTCTGCTCACCCTCACCAACTATGGCCCGCCATCGCACAACATCAAGTTCCTTCGCTCACTCGCCGAGGAGCAGGACCGCCGGCTGGCCGAAGCCTTTCCACGTGATCAGCACAAGGAACGCGCTTGGTTCAATACATTGAACGAGGCCTATGTGAAGGCGCGCTATTCGAAACATTACGAGATCAGCGAGGAGGCGCTGATTTGGCTCGGTGAGCGGACGACCGTCCTGCTTGAATTGGTCGGGGCCGTTTGCTCCGAGCACCTCGAAAAGCTCAAACACGACAGCCACTAGCAGTGGTGTGGCTCACGTTACTGATCGGTGAAATCGTTTGCCCTCAGTACGCCCCGGGTCGCGATAGGTGGAAGGCCGAAGGCTAGATCCAAGCTTAAAGATGGCTTCAATTGGCCCGAGGGTGAACCTACGCCTGGGCTGAATTTCAAGCGTCATCCGACGACATGGATCCAGCCATGAGGGCTCCTTTGCACCGCCACATCTGCTTTTAAAAGAGAGAATCCGTCGCGAAGATCGAGCCCAATCCACGACCATTTCGTGTGGGGTCGCCGGAAATCTGCTCCAAATCTAGACCTGACCGGTGATTTCAATAATCCGTTTGGATGAGAGATCGTGCCCACTGTGCCGCGTGCAGTTCCATGGAGAAACTCCGGTTGCTCATCATGGAAGGCGATCACGGATTGGGGCGGCGAGGACAAGGTGGGAGCGGAGCAGCGGTTACGGTCCGATCATCTTAAACCGAAATAAAAAAGGCCCTGCGACGACAACACTGGCGCCGACTGTCGGCAAAGGTTTCCCGTCAGCGGACGACGGCAATCACCGGAATTCCGGCTTCCTCCGCAGCGCGAAGGAGTGCGGTACGCGCTGCCTTTGCTGGGATATTACCTTTAATGGCATCGAGACATGTTCTTACCGCCGCGATGTATTCCTTGCCATCGTCTGTCGGCCAGGCGGCGACAAGAGCCTCGGCAACCTCACGGAGTGATCGTATCAGCCGATGCTTTTCTTGTCCGCTCATCACAAGCATCAGGGGAGCGAAATCTTCGCTTCTATGCCAATCCACTATACCGACCGTTTGCACGAATAGCCGCCTTTATTCCTAAAATGCGACGCCGGACATGGATCGGCAACGCTTCACCAGGGAGGTTCTGACTGGATACAGCAACATCGCTAAAACCTCCCTGGTGTCCTTTCAACAAGGATGAGCAAAATTTAAGTCGGATAGCGCCGAGTGGAAGACGGACCTAAGTCGGACTGGCCGGCCCAGGACCTGCTTCTCATATCAGGCTTGAGGTAACATGAAGTTCCGTGGAGGGGCGGAACAGGAGGAGAGTATGAAGTTCGGCCCCAATAGTCATGAAGACCGCTGTTCGGAAGGCCACAGTGCGGCCTCCACTATCGCAACGATATCAGCAGCTCTTTCCGTCGATCCTGACATTGACAGCAGTGCCATCGAGATCAGGATGCTTGGCCCCGTCGTTCTGCTCGAAGGCTACATAACAAATGCTCCAGACCGCGACAAAGCCATCTCAATCGCAGCGATGATCGTCGGCCAGGAAAACGTCCAGGACCGGATGTTGAGCCGTTTCCCCATGCAGTAGTGGCGGTATCCATACGGGCTGAGACCAAGGTCCGATGTAGCCCCGGCACGAAGTCCCAGCTCTGGAACAGTTTTTCTGTTTGACGGTTTCGCCCTCCACCGGAACCAACCGCGTCAAAGGAGAAAAACAGATGAATATCAAAGCAGTAGGAATTGCCGCCAGCATCCTGTTGGTATCGACGTCAGCCTTCGCGCAGTCGTCAACGGTGACAGGTGCGGTAGGCGGAGCTGCCACGGGCGCGATTGTCGGTGGTCCGGTGGGTGCTGCTGTCGGTGGCATCGTCGGCGGCGTGGCAGGCAGCGTCATCGATCCGCCGCCTCAGAAAGTGATCACTTATGTCCAGCAGGCTCCGGCCCCGACCGAACGCGTCGTGGTGAAGGAGAAGGTGGTTGTAGGACAGCCCCTGCCGGAGACCGTTGTCGTGACACCAGTCCCCGATGATCCGAAATATGCATACGCGATCGTCAACGATCAGCGTGTGATCGTCGAACCTTCTTCCCGAAAGGTCGTCCAGGTCATCCAATGACCGACGGACCGGCTTAGGCCGTTTTTCTAACAGTGAGGGCACGCATGCGACGCATGAGAATGCGAGGCGGCATCGCGTGCCCGAATTCTCGGAGATTGATCATGAAAAGCAACCATCTCACCATGCTCATGGCAGCGTTGTCACTGAGCGTGTCGCCCCTTGCAACATTGCCGGCAGCAGCCCAGCAGGACACCAAGAGCAGCGGCCAGGCCCAATCCGGTTCTCAGACGGGCACGGACTCCGGTTCGCAGTCCGGCTCCAGCGCCGCCGGAACCGGCACCGACTGCACCCCCGACGCGTCGGGAGCCTGCCCGCAAGGCAAGGGCCAATCATCGCAGCAGAAATCTGGCCAGGGCTCGGATACCCAGAAGAGCGCCGAGCAGCCTTCCCAGGACAAGTCTTCGACGAGTGGAAGCGCCTCCGGCAAGGCTTCGACGGAAACCAAGCCTGGATCGCAAGACGCCGGTAGCGGCACGACGACCGAACAGAAGCCCACCGCCAAGTCCGGCACCACCGATAACAGCGGCGCAGCCACTTCAGGTACGAAGAGCAGCACGCAAAATGCCAAGCCTGCAGAGGGCACGGATAGCGGCACCCCCACGCAGAGCGGTGATGCGTCCAAACAGTCGACCGATCAGAATTCGTCGACGACCAACAAAAGCTCGTCTGAAACAAACGTCAATAACAATAACACGACAAACAATCAGACGAACACCAAGACCAACGTCAACATCTCGGTCGAGCAGCAGACTGAAATTCGCACTGTGGTGAAGGAGGTCCATGTCGAGCCGGTGAAGGAAGTCGACTTCACGGTTTCCGTCGGGGTGAAGATCCCGAAAAAGGTACGGCTGGAACCGCTACCGCCGCGCATCGTGAAGATCGTTCCGCAATATGAAAGCTACCGCTTCTTCATCCTTGCCGACGGGCGGATCGTCATCGTCGATCCTTCTGCATTCACCATCGTCTACATCATTGCGGCATAACCGCCAGCGCCTCGGCGGCCATCCGCCGCCGGGGCGCTGTGCGAAATTCCGCGCGCGGTCAGCACGGTATGGGCAATCTGGCGTTGGAACATCGAAGGTGGCACGATACGAAAGCTCGGTACACAGGACCTATTATCCGAGGATTTGTATCATCTTCGTATGGCGAGGAAAGGTGCCCGATCGAATAGGATGCCCTGGTTCGGGGCTCAAAGCAGGGGGACAGGAAGCGATCACGCGTTATGTCAGCGTGGGCGGCGTGGTTGGCCGAAGCCCCATGGCGGACGGGCGCCTATAGCGAGGGGTTGCAGGAGGGCGCGGGTCACCAGCAGTGTCAGCTGTTCGAATGCAAGCCTGGCGTTTCGTTGCCCGCGGGACGGTGTATTCGTAGCACCCTTCCTGGGAGCGAATTTGCCAGCTACCGCCGAACTTGCTGCAAGCTGCTTATATTCGAAACCTCGACAAACCCCACAGCCGCATCATCTCCGCTGGAGCTGAGATTTCAACCGGGATCACGTAGGGGTCTCCAGATCGTAGCGCGGTGACGCTCTTGCGCTTCTTGATCGGAAGCCCGTGGCCCATATTGGCGACCGAATAGAGGGCCACTTTCAGCTGGCCGCTCATCTTCCACGACTGCAACCTGCCCCAGGGTTTTTCCTCCAAACGGCCGCTGCTCTCTCCAATGCCTTGGACTTCGAGCCACTGGGCAACACACGCGAGCGCATTGACCGGCTTGACCACCCGGTCTTCCATGCCCTGCCAGATGGTTATCGCAGGCCATGCCTTGGCTTCCGGGGAAATCTCAGCGATGGGTCGTCCCCATCCGCCTAGTGGCGGCATCGCACCTGACTTCATCGCGCGCAGGGCCGACATCGCGTCACGGGCAGATCCGAATGGCATGCCGGCGATGATCGCGGCGCCGGCAAACAAGGAGGGATAGTTAGCTACAAGGGCGCCCGTCATCGCCCCGCCGGCGGACAGCCCAGCGACGAAGATCCTCGAACGGTCAACGCGATGTCGCTCACATATGTGCTCGATCATCTGCTTGATTGAACGCACCTCTCCGCGGTCTCGAGCCACCGCGCTGGGTCGAAACCAGTTGAAGCAATTTTGCGGATTGTTTGCTCTCTTCTGCTGCGGATAAAGAAGAACGAAACCGCGTTCTTTCGCGAGCTTGGAGAAGCCGGCCGCGGCATCCAGGCTTTCGGGAGTCTGATGACAGCCATGAAGCAAGACGACAAGAGCGGGGTTCTTCGGCAGCCGCGTCGTCGGGACAGAGGATTTCATCACCAGGCGGCCCGGATTGCTTCCAAACGCGGTTGTCTCGACTAATATCGGTTTCGGGGGACGGGATGTTTTACGTTTCGTTCTGCCTCGGGTCGCTTTGACAACTTTCTCGATCTGCTTGCTGATTTTCTTTTGGGCTCTGAGGGCCTTTAACAGCGATCTGCCGAAACCGAGCTTCATGGGTCCAGGTTCTCAACCCGCGACAAGAGCGTTCGCAGACCTGGCTGGGCGGCGTCGCGCACGGCGTCTTTCAGTCGAAACCATCGTGTCTTACGAATGCTTTTCTCGGGAAACTCGTCCGCGATCCTTAAAACCTGCAGAAGATGGACGGCCACCTGGTAGTGGTTGGGACCCGTGTCCTTTCGATACGAAAATGAACCGAACACGGTCTCGTCGACGATGCCGACCACTCCGGCTTCCTCGAACGCCTCTCTTAGCGCCGCAGCGCTGCTGGCTTCACCATCTTCGACGCGCCCCTTTGGAATGCCCCAGCGGCCGTTCCGTCGGCTGCCTACAAAAAGGATATCAAGTCCACCGCCTTCGGTCCTACGGTAGCAGAGAGCACCAGCCTGCGCGACATCGCGACCAAACAGGGTTTTCGTAAGTTCCGCCTGGGCGTCTTCGTTGAGCATTGTCCGCCTCCGGTTCGAAGCCCGCGCAAGCTAGCTGGGAGACTTTCAAGAGTCCAGTTTGCTTCAGTCCTGGCGTGTGGGAAGGCGTCAGCAGTTTCAACGATCACTGCGAGCAACATCGACGGTCTTGGTTCCCGCGGCGGCCCGATAGTAGATTTCAGTCACCCGAAACCGGCCATCGATACGCTTGCATTGGACGATGACGTCGATTGCGATCTTCAGCATCTCGCGTATGTCGTCTCGCTCCAGATCTCTCCCGCCTTCGGATTCCTTCACCAGCAGTGTCAGCTGTTCGAAAGCAAGCCGGGCAGAATCGGCGTGCACGGTTGTGATCGAGCCCGGATGACCGGAGTTTACATTGCGAATGTAGTAGAACGCGGTGCCGTCGCGCAGTTCCTGCAGAAGAATGCGATCCGGTCGCATGCGCAGGCAGGATTCGAGCAGATCCTTTGCCCCGACCTTTGCCAGCCCTTGGCCACCCTTGGAGTAGAAGAGACGGACATGGTTCGGTTGCGGGATGACGAGCTCGGGCGTGTCTTCGATGGAGATGATGCGTTCGCTCGAAGGGATATGGCGGATCAACGCCTTCGAAAGCGTCGTCTTGCCGGAACCGGTTGCCCCGGAGATGATGATGTTCTTGCGCGCATAGACCGCTTCTCGAAGAAATGCCTGGTATGAGCCGGTTCGATGCAGATCCAGGAGCCTACGGTCGATTGCAGAAACGTCCGCGTCTTCCCTTGCCACCTCGGCGAACAAGCCGCCTTGATCAAGATCGTTCAGGCTCAGCGACACGGACGACGGCTTTCTGATCGTGATGCTGACAGTTCCCTTCGTCGTGGCAGGCGGGATGACGATCTGGATCCGCTCGTCGCCGGGCAGTGTGGCCGAGAGGATGGGCCGGGTTTCGTCGATTGCCTGGTTGGAGAAGCTCGCGACAGCCCGCGCCAGCCGCATGAGCTTATCGAACGACAGCTCTGGCAGATCGTGGGATTGCCAACCGGCTGTGCCCTCGGTGACCACCTGGGTCGGCCAATTGATGATGATTTCGTAAAGCGACTTGTCACCCAGGAAGGGCGACAGCGGCACCAGCAGCTCGCGCACGACACCGGAATCGGCTCCCTCTTTCATGGCGGTCTATTTCGTGACCAGGGTGGAGGCGCGGCTGAAGTCACCAAGAACCGCCCGATCGTAGATGCGGTTGCGCGGTTCGCTCACGCGAAGCCGATAGACGCTCGAAAAATCGAGATCACGCGCCACGAAGATCGAGACCAGCTCTCCTTGATGCTTCAACAGGGTCGGCGGAATATTGATCGACTGCTCGACGGCGATGGTCGCTGCCTGCTTGCCGGCGCTCGTCGTGTTGTCTGCCTCGACATCGCTATCCTGCAGCTGGCTGCTGGCGTAGGAAGTCGCGTCGCCGACGATCGACAACAGGATCGCGCTGCCGAAACGCTCCCACCAATGGGTATCGACGTAGCCGTCGACACCGGCACGCCCGAGGGCATCGGTTGCCGGCGACGCCAGCGTAATGATTACCCCCTTCGGCGTCTTTGCCCGGTTCCAGAGGACAAACAGGCGTTTCTGGCCACGGCGAAGGCCGCCGCGATATTCGCCGACGACCTGCGTGCCCTTCTCCATCAGCACGACGCGGCCATTGTCCGACAGGACGTCGCGGTTGATGACACAGCTCGTGAAGCCGGGTTGGTCGGAGGACAATGCCGTCTCCAGGACGCATGGAATGGAGGTGCCCATTGCAACGATGAAGTCGCGATTTCCGAGCGTGCCGGCGCGCGAGCCTTGCAACTGGGTCGGCGTCAACATCCGATTGAAGCGCTGGTCCTCGTTTTCCGCCTGGGCAGAGAGATTGCCCGGGTTGTTTCCCAGCGGCAGGTAGTTTGAGTTAGCGTCAGTGCTCGCATCTTCGTCCTGACGATGGGCCGGCGGTGATTTCTCGCCACCATAGGCGATGACCGGCGCACGGCGGGCGGCGTCGAGGAGCTTCTCATCCTCGCCCGTCTGCTCGGGCATGCCGGGCGTTGGCAGGAGGTTTTCCGGCGGCGCGGCGACCGGCTGGACCGGCTCCTTGGCCGGCTCGAAATCGGATGTCTGACGGATGACGACGCGCTCGGGCTGGACCCCGTCGGCGGGCTTCTCCTGCCCGCGCATCGACCAGAGCGCAAAGCCGACGAAAGCGACGATCGCCAGCGCCACCACGCCACGTCTCACCGCCGGATTGTTCTCGAGGCCCCTAGCCGTGCTCGTTTCGGCGCGCTCACCAGGAATGTGGGTGCTGTTGTCTTCCTCGGCCATGACGTCCTCCTATTGCCCTGTCGCAGCTTGCGTCTTCACGACGCGCTCGACAGAGGGTGAGGTCGTATTGGTATCGGGATTGATGCCGATACGATCATAGGCCTCGTTGAAGACGCAGAGGACGTCGCTTCCCCTGCGCAGGATGAATTTGCGGCTGATCGCGTGCACAAGCACCACGTTGTTCTCGACGGACTTCGGCACGAGGGTCTCGCTGCCGTCGGAATTTTCCATGTAGATCGCCGGCATTTCCTGGTTGCCTGCAAAGGCGAAGGTGGTGACCTTGCCATTGTCGTAGACCGCCTGCGGTTCCAATGCCGCGGAGCCTTGAGCCGAATAGCGCCAGTTGCGTGGCCCATAGGCTTCGTGAAGGGCAAGAACCTTGTCCGCTTCGCCGGCCTGAGCCGCTTGCGCGCGGGCAGCGGTCTCAAGTCTCCTGCGTTCGGCCTCGTCAGTGGGATAACGATACTTCACGTAAAAATAAGTGTTCTGCCCCGCCTCGACCGTGCCGTCGCGAACCGTCAGCTCCATCTGGTAGCTGCGTGTCGAGCCGTCCCGCCTTGTCGTCACAACCGAGATGTTCGTCACCGGCTGGTTTTCGCGGGGCTTCAGGAACAGGATGTTGCCGGCCGGCGCCACCTCCCATGCGACGCTGTTGCCGAGCGCCACATGGGCGATCTCCTCGTCGGCCGCGAACTCGATCTGCACCGAGGAGCGTAAGGTGCCGACGATCTTGGTGATGTTATAGGGCTGATAGTCGATGAAACGGACACGGCTATCCTGCGATGCGCCGCGCGGGATGTCGAGCGCGAACGCTGCCTGGGAAAAGCCGGCGGCCAGGGCCAGGGCGATCAGGGAACTCTGCTTCAATTGATGGCCTCCGGATCGGCGCGATAGTCGCTGACAGCAAAACCAAGCGGATTGGTCAGCCGGTCGGTCGAGGACATCGGCGCGTTGACATAGGAGAAGGTGAGCGTTGCAACCCAGTGGGTTGTCCGGACATCGTCACCGCGGGTGACCGTCCTGGTATAGCGCACCGACACGACATTGGCGTTGAGCAGCGAGATCGAGACGATGTTGACGCGTGACGTTGCGCTGCGCCCATAGATATTCTGCGGAGAGTCCGGATTGCCGCCGCGGTAGATCGCAGCAAAGCGCGTCTGTTCCGGCTGGGTCGAGAGGAGCGCGACGGTGCGAAAATTCTCCTCGGCCTCGCTCCAGACATAGGCTTCCCGGGCGCGCACATATTTGGCAGCGAAGTATTTGGTCACCGCCTCGTCATAGCTGCCGGCCGTCGAGGTCAGCGCCGAGACGACGTCGACGATGCCGGTCGAATTGTCGACCCGAACGACGAAAGGCTCGACCGTTTTCAAGGGCGTCAGCCCGGCAACGGCGAAGATCGAAGTGGCGGCAAGCACGCTGGCGGCGATCGCGATTGACCAGGCGATGCGCGCCGAGCGTTCTACCTGGACCAGCCGATCCTGATCGAAACGGCGCGCCTTGTCGAAATAGTCTTTCAGACTGTCCGTATTCACCATGTCACCGCCCCCGGCACGGCCGATAGGACCCCACGGCATCGAAATGCGCGAAGGCGGCAGGCTCCTCCGTCGGCGGCTCTTCGCTATAGGAAGTCGCCTGGCCGGCCGCCGTCGCCGGGACATTATCAGAGCCACTCTGCTTGGCAGGCTTGTCGTCCTCCCACTGCCACATGGCGCGGTTGAGCGGCCGGCGTGAATAGCCGTCGCATTTGGGCAAGGGGTGGGAGGCCGAAGCGCAGCCCGTGAGCTCCATGGCAATGAAAAGCGATAAGAAGATGCGGATCATTTGAACGTAAACCTCTGAAACGTTTTTCGTGGAGAAGTCATCATTCGGCTCCTCAGGATCTGAGGCGGCGGCTGACGGAACGGGCGCCTCGTCCAACCGCTCGGGCACCATGCGAGGCCGCCCAGGCAAGCGTGCCTTCGTGTGCGTCTCGGGCAGCACCATAGCCGTAGGTCAAAGACGCCCCGCCCGCCGCGAGCGCGGAGGCAATGCCTGGCAGCTGATAGAAGACGTAAAGGGCCGCAAGGCAGATGGCGCAAAGGGCGACCGGGCGCATCATGACGTCGGTATAGCTTTCGACCGCCGTGAAGGTCGTGTCGATACAGCTGATCAGCAGTGAACCGATTGCGACGACCAGGACCTGGAGAATGACGAAATTGACAAGCTGACCGATCCAGGATTCGGTGAAACGACGAGTGGACTGGAACATCGCAAGCGCGACGAAGATCGGGCCGATGGCCAGCACGATGGCAAGCGCCAGCCGGGCATAGAGCGAGACGATATAACCGATCGCCGCCACGGTGAAACTCGCGCCGATCGCCATCATCCCGCCGATGCCGGTGACGATGTCGGCCGGCCATGTGGCACGCGCCCAGATTTCCTTGGCGCATTTCTGGCCCTTGTCGAGCAGGCTGTCGAAAGTGGAGGCACTCGGCGCCGTTCCCGAGTTCAGCGCCTGTGAGATCTCGCGGGGCAGCGTCTCGAAGAAGATGTTGGTGACGTAGGTCTGATACTCGCTGGCGTTGCGCACCAGCATGACGATGATGGCAAGCTTCATCGCCCGAAACGCGAATTCGAGAATGGGCTCCTGGACCGAGCCGCGCAGGACAAGGTAGCCATAGAGCACGACGTAGAGCGTCAGCGCCGCAGTCAGCGGACCGCTGATCCAGCTGGCGATGTTCGACGTGCCCGACGAGATGAAATTCTCCAGAGGCGACTTGAACTGGCCATCGACGAAGCTGAAGACCTGGTACATGGCTCAGCCTCCAGGCGTAGTGCGGAGCCACAGCTTCCAGTGCGCCGCCTCCGCGTTCTGGCAATTCGGCGTCTGGCGGAGGGTGCCGGGGTTGTTGCGGCATTCACTTGTGATCTTCGCCAGCAGGGCCTCATCAGCCATCAGCTCGTCGACGGTATAAATCCTGTCTCCCTGGCCGAAGCAGCCGGAAAGGGTGAGTGTGAAGATGCCAAGAAGGAGAAGTTTCATTTAAGCGCCTCCCCCATGGCATCCAGGCGCTTTCGCCAGTCCTCGGCCTTGCGCTGGTCGTCGACCTGAACCTGTGCCTGCTGGACCATCTGGAGAGCCTGCATGCGCAGCACGTCGGTTTGCAGAAACGCGGTTTCGGCCTGCAGGCGTGCCTGAAGATCGGCGATATCCTTGGCATCCGCGGCAGCTGATATCTGCTGGCGCAGCTGATCGATGCCGTCGATACGCTTGGTGGCGGCATCGTAGATCTGCTGGCCGAGGCTCATCTGGCCGGCATTCTGGTTCTGGGCGCGCGCCAATTCCTGCGCATAGAAATCATTGGCGCTGGTGCGATAGGTGGAATTATCATCAAGGAATTTCGAGGCGGAATTGCCGAGGACACCGGTGCCATTGCCCTTGAGCAGCCCTTCGATGGCATTGAAATCCTGCGGCAATGCCTTGCGGATCGAGGGATCGTTCAGCAGCCCGGCGACATCGGCCATATTGGTGACCTTGTTCAGCGATGCGTAAAGTTGCTGAGCCTGCTGAAGCTGCTGATTGAGCGTGTCGAGCTGGGATTTCAGCTGGGTGATGCTCTCGATCTGCTTGGCGATCGCCGTCTCATCGATCACTGGAATGCCCTGTGCCGACACCGTTCCAACAGGCACGAGTGCCGCCATCAACACCAGAGCAAACCCTGTTTTGAGCCTTTCCATCAACCCGTCCTCCTTCTTTGCTGAAACAGCGGCAGCCAGTCTTCAAGACGGTCGCCAACCTGCGCCCGGATCGCCTCGGCAAGTTCGATGTTGGCTGTGCGGCCGGACAGAATATCGAGCTCCTCATCGAAACCCCTGAGGTTCAATTCGGCGACGACGCTGTTGTGACCCTGCTTGAGGATGAAGCGGCGGCTTTCGACCGAAAGCTCGCGGGAGACAAGCTCGAACTCGTGCTCCGTCAATTTGAACCCGTCGACGTAATCGCCATGGTCGCCGCGCGGGTTGGGAAGGAAGATCTGCGTCGGGCACTGCTCGATGATCGTGTGGGCAATAGGCGAGACGATCGCATCGCGCGGGCTTTGGGTCGCAAACAACATCAGCCCGTTCTGTTTGCGGATCGTCTTCAACTTGTTCTGCGCGAGATCGCGAAAGCCCTCGTCCTGCAAAGCCTTCCAGAACTCGTCAATGACGATGATGATCCGACGCCCGTCGATCAGCTGCTCGATGCGGAAGAACAGATAGGCCATCAACGGGGTGCGGATTTCCTCATTGTCGAGAAAGTCGGTCATGTCGTAGCCAATGAACTTGGCGCCGATCCCGATGTCGTCGCTCTCATTGTCGAACACCCAGCCGAGCGGTCCTCCCCTCTCCCAACGCCTGAGCCTTGAGGCAATGCCTTCGGGATCGGTGTTGTTGAGGAAGGTGCGCAAGGCGCCGATGGAGCGCCTGTCCACCGGCAGGTCCGCCAGGCCATCGATGGCAGAGGCGATGTCGCGCAGCTCCAAGACCGTGAGTTCGCGCTTCGCCGACCCGACCAGCTGGCCGACCCAGCGGGCGAGGAAAACTCTGTTCTCAGGCGTCAGTTCAAGTGCCTTCAACGGCGCGCAGCCGGTGGCAACGCCGTTTCGAAGCGGCAGGTAGGTGCCGCCTGCTGCCCGCACGAAGAGGTCGGCTCCGCGGTCCTTGTCGAAGAAGACCATGTGGGGATCATGTTTTTCGAGTTGGGAGAGCATGAAGTTCAAGAGCACCGTCTTGCCGGAGCCGGACGGGCCGCAGACGAAGGTGTTGCCGAGGTCGCTATGATGAAAATTGAAATAGAAGGGCGAGCCGGAAGCAGTCTTCAGCATGGCGACGGCCGGTCCCCATTCATTGCCGTCTTTCTTGCCGGTGGGGTAGGAATGATAGGGGGCGAGCGCTGCAAAATTTCGCGACGTGACGGCGCCCGATCTTGCGCGATAGCGGAAATTGCCCGGCAATTGCCCCCACCATGCCGCCTCGAGCCCAAGATCCTCGCGGGCGACGACCGCCCCGCCGTTGGTGAGATAGGCGCGTGCTTTCGCCATGTGGTCGGCAAGCTCCTTCACCGAAGGCGCAAAGACCGACAGCGCCAGATGGTGCTCTCCAAGGACAAAGCGGTTCGACTCCAGCTCGTCCATGGCATCGCCAAGCTCTTCGATCTGCGACGCCGCCTTGTCGCCAGCGCTGACCATCTGGTTTTGTTTGCGACCCATGATCGTGCGCGCATCGGCTTTCGAGACGAAGGCAAAAGACTGCGTCAGGATGAGCTCGAACGGCGCCGTCAGGATGCCGTCGAGCATTCCGCTGCGGGTCGTCGCCGGATATTCCTTGAACCCGAATAGGCCGGCATAGCGGCTTTCGGCCTCATGACGGATCTCGATCGTCTCACGCCCGAAGATCACCCGATCCGAATAGATCGCCGAGGATATCCGGCCCTCCGTCAGCGGAACGCGCTCCCGCCGGCCGCCGACGATCTGATGCAGGACCTCGCTCGGCTCGGAGAAGAGAATGTCGTCCTGCTCGTAGAGGGAGAGCACCCGGGGCTCGAAGCGTTTCAGCCCGGCGGTCACGTCGGATAGCTTGTCGCGGAGATGCTTCAAGGCATCTTCGTCGAGTTCGATGCCGGCGCGGCGCGCCCTGCGCAGGCGTGAAAGCAGCCTGGCTGCTGCTTCGGCGGGATCCCGGCCCGGATGCCAGACCAGCGAGAGGTAAAGATCGTTTCGAAACAGATCCTCCGCGACCATGCGGTCGCGGTAGCGCGCATTCAGCCCTTGCGAGAAAGAATTGGCGAACTCTCCCTCCGGATAGGTGTTGTCGCGACGACGAATGACATGCGTCCAGAGCGCCAGGCGCTCATCGGCGATGTTGCGGTAGAGCGTATTGAGATCGCGGTGCAGACTGTTGAGATCCAGGACATCGGCGGTCTCGAACGATATGCCTTCGAGCGCGAGCATCACCATCAGCGCCCTGGATTCGAGGGCAATCATCGTCTCATCGACATGACGGACGTGCGGAATGAAGGTCTCGGGCCCGAGTTCGCGCGAGCGAAGCGTTGCGATGCTAGGCAAGGCTCAGATCCTTTTCGTCATAGCGCCTGATGAGCGTCAGGGGCGAGAGGGTCGCGCCGCCCCAAAAGGCGGCGTTGCGCGACCGGCCGCGGGTCTCGATCCACGAGATCAGGATGCGGAACATGTTGTGGTCGTGCTTGACGAGTGTTCGGAATATGAAATGGAAGACGACGCCGACAAGCGCGTAGGCGATCGATCCGGCGGTGATGTAAAGGATCGTCGTCAGCATGACGTTCAAGCCCATCGCCTCCATCGTCACGCCGGCGATCATCGCCGGGCGGGTACAGGCAAGGAACAGGGTGTCCTCCTCAATCGCGGCGGTGGTCGGCATGATGATCAGCTTCCGACGATCGTATTGACGAGTTCCGTCGCCCCGAAAATCCCGCCGATGCCGATGATCCAGAAGCCGGCGCGGCGCAGATCCATGTAGCCGAACATCCAGGCGATGCAGATGATGATGACGGCGATGACCGCGAGCAACCGAGCGATGTTGCCGGTCAGCATGTCGACGATATTCTGCAGGACGGTTTCGACGCCGGCTGCCTGGGCAAAGGCAGGCTCCACCAGGCAGGCGACGATGGCTGCGGCCATCAGGAGAGGGGCCGCCACAGGGCGAAGGTTTGCTTTCGAGATCATTGGCTTTGCTCCGATCGAGTTTTTTGAAACACGAGAACCTGGGATGAGCGCCGGGCGTTGAAGACGTCCCACGATGCGGCTTCACCGGATTGGGGAGGGAATTGTTCGACCGCGGACGCCTCCCGGCTGGGTGACGGCTCGGCGCGAAGCGCTTCGTCACGCAGCTCGACGATGGTGAGAGACCCCAGGCTGGCAGGCAGTCGCCCCATTTCCTGGCGGACCTGCTCGTCATATCTGACCATCTTGCCAACCGACGGATCGTCATGCCCGTAATAGGACTGAAGCATCACTGTTTCGGCCTGCTTCGCATCGGCGCCGAAACGCAAGGCAAGGCGATAATAGCCGTCGAGCAGGGTGGCCGTCGCCTTGAGGTTCACACAGGGATCGAACGCATCCGAAATCGATAGCTTGAGCCTGCGCAGTTCCGCCTCGCCAATGCCGCCAAGACCGATCTGAATGTCCTGACGATTGGCAACGAGGGAGGTCGCGAGTTCAATTGCCTCAGCCTTTGATGCGGGTTGACGCTCTAGCGGCGGGCCGCTGTTGATGCGAATGGCGAAAGGCTTGAAACCACTTTCGAGACTGATGACGGCGGCGAGCGTCCTGACCTCCACCATGGGCGCGCAATCCTGGGCGAGATCCATGAAAGTGACGGCCATCGATCAGTACCAGACCCGTTGCGTCGCCATCCCATCGATCGTCACGTCGACATAGTGGGGCTGCGCTCTCACCTTCGGGCGGGCCGTCGGATAGCCCATGCATCGGCGCCCACCATCCGACCGTTGCCATCGCGGGGACAAAACCGAGCCGTCGCCGGAACTGCGGCTCTCACCGACATCGTGGCATAACGCGTCGCTCACTGGCTGGAGGGCCGCCGACACGCAGATGGTTTCTTGCCCGCGCGGACCATAATCGGTCTTCACCCGGTATCCGGTTTCGCAGTAATAGGGCTCATAGCCCGGGCGCGAACTGTGGAAGGTGGCGCCGCTGCATGCCGGGAAGGAATGCCCCTCGGCAAGCTCACGCCACAGTTTCTGGATCGACGGCCGGCATGCCGCGAACTGCGTTGGGCCTCCGGGGTTGGAAAGGCACAGGATAACCTCGCAGCCCCACTCATTTGCTTGCGCCTTGCCAGGTGAAGTAAGGTAGGGTGGCGCCAGGCAGCAGGCCGCGACGACCGAGTTGACGAGAAGGTTTTTCATGAGCACGACCCTCCAGAGGACATTCGGTTGCGGAAGAGGTGGCTTGCCTGTACAACAATCTATACTGATTTATATAACACAGTAAAACGGCATGACAAGAGCACTCGAAACCCAATGGCGCAATCTGGCTTTCTCAGGTCTCATCCTGCACGAAATCCTCGATCATCCCCTCGAAGACGAGACACCTCAGGCAAGGCTGAAACAGGTCGGCATGATGACTGTCCTCTACAGCATGAACCAGGCACACCAGAAGTTAACCCTTTCCAGTATCATGGAAATTACCGCTCTGACACGCACCGGCGTCAAGGAGACGGTCGATCTCTTGGTGAAACGGGGGATGCTCGACGAGACGATCGTGAAGAACTCGATGGGTCGTGGAACAGCACGCCAGTTCGAGATTTCACAAGCGCTCCTGGAGAAACTGAGCTCATTCGGAGCCGGATGAATGACCGATTTAAGTGACGATTTTTGTCGTCTAAAGTCCGTCGCTCAAGATATCGGTGCAACGCCTGCAGCGACCCATGGTGGCGGTCGATCGATGCCAGCTGAAGAATGGAAGGCGATGGATCATCCCTTTCCTGCCGAGGATGACACCGTTTGATCGGATGGCAATCCAGCCATCTCAGGCGCCGTCTTCCTCATAAAGGGAAAGAATCCTGCCGTTGGGGAGGCGTTCCAATTGCATAAAGGCGGCGCCCGACTGAACAGAAAAACGAAGGCTTGCGGGGGCACCTCACCCGCGTGAGGCGCGCCTGTTCCTGCCCTCATCCGAGGGGTTCAACCCTCAGTGGATCGTCCAATTCACCATGGCGTAGCGGGCAATTTCTGGCCGAAGCTCGAAGGTCCGTCGCAGAAGCCGGGCAGCCTCGTCCATGACAAAGACGACGTCCGTCAACTTTTCGATTTCAACGTGAAGCCGATAGGCTTCGACCTCGTCGAGTCCTGCTCCCAGAAGTCGCCTCGCCGCATCGATCACGCGTTCGGTGCGATCAACGACCTCGAGACTATTCTTGATGATCATGTCGAGCATGCGTTTTCCCCTCGCTTGCAGGTCAAGCGTGGCGGAGAATCACCTTATTCGCAATCCCGAAACGACCTAGATCCGATCTCGTACCCTGTCGTAAAGATCGCGCATCTCATCGAGCACGCGGTCGTAACGCGAGCGGGGCGGCGCCGAGCGGGACCCTCCTATTGCGAAGGCGATCGCCCCGACGGCGGCTGCGACCGCAATCATCGTCGAAACAGGATACAAATTCACCGTCGCCTCTGTCTGCCTGGCAGCTTTCCGCGCGCCACTCTTGATAGACTGGGCAGCATCCGACACCTGCTTCTGCAACGTTTCGAGCTGCTTGCGAACGGCTGCGAATTCTTCGCCAGGATCATAAGCGGGCTGGACAGCGGCCCCGACTTCTCCCGTCGCAGTATTCACGATGCCCTTTGGTACCGGGCTGCCGATTTTCGGGCCGGCGGCTTCGAGGGTAGCAGATTTAGGGGACTTGCGAGGTGGCATGGTTGTCCTCCTTACATTTGGTTCTCGGGTAAAAATGGAGTTGCGCCCTAGGAGGGCAAGCCCTTTGCAAAAGTGTCCAACGAAGCGAGCGTTACGTGAGCTTCCCGACCAGTTCGGCGTAGTCTGAGAAAGTGAACTGTTGCCGCGCTGGGCGGCTTCATTGGCCAGTAACAGGAGGCACGATGGCAACCACGAAAACTCCCAACGAACTTTTCCTTGATATCTGAAGCCCATCTATTTCGCGGAAATCAAATCCTGAAGGTCCTACCGAAGACGGCGCACCGCCCTGTCGGAAGAGGGCAAGGCAGGCTTCCTGCTGCAGCGCGACGAAACCCACGGCCTGATCGAAGGTCTTGTGCAGGTCTTCAGCCCGAGAAAGAGCAGAAAACTGCCGCCAAAGCGCTGATCTCCATGATTGGATAGCTCATTCTGTCGAACGAAACCGCCAGGTCGCGGATGGCGCCGGGCGTGTCCCCGCTTCCGGCTTCACTCACGCATGCGGATCCCCGCAATCATGAATGAGAGAGATGTCATTCCACGGCTATCCAAAATTCGCAAACATATACAATTTGCGCACGAAACAGTGCTTTTGCGGTCTGCATTCCATCGGAAAACGCAGGAATTAACAAAGACTTAAGCAATTTTGATACTTCTTGCACATTAGTATGACTTATTGACGGTGGTCTTTTTGCGCTCGGATCTTTCATATTCAGTTGATCGGGTCTTCAAAACCCTTCGCGGTCTCGGAAGGGACAGGGGCGGCAATGTCGCGATCGTCGTTGCCCTCACCCTGGTGCCGATGATCGTCGCAGTCGGCGCGAGCTTTGACTACATTCGTACCTACAATGTCCGCCAGAGGATGCAGAGCGACCTGGACACGGCCTTGATCGCCGCAGTCAAAGAGATCGATACCGACGACGCCGTCGCTCTCAAGCAAAAGGTTTCCGACTGGTTCCACGCGCAGGTCGAAAACAGCTATACGCTTGGCGACATCGACATCGATACGTCAAACCATAAGATCACGGCGACGGCCAGCGGCACGGTTCCGACGACGCTGATGAAGATCGCCAACATCGACACCGTTGACGTCAGCGTGGCAAGCGCCGTCAAGGGGCCGGCCACCTCCTATCTCAATGTCTACATCGTCATCGACACATCGCCGTCGATGCTTCTAGCAGCAACAACGGCCGGCCAGTCGACCATGTATTCCGGCATCGGCTGCCAGTTCGCCTGCCACACGGGCGATGCGCACAAAATCGGCAACAAGACATACAACAACAACTATGAATACAGCACGGCCAAGAGCATAAAGCTGCGCGCCGATGTCGCCGGCGATGCCGTCAAGGACGTGCTTGCCCTGATCGACACCTCAGACAGCAACCATCAACGGATCAAGGTCGGACTATATAGCCTCGGCGATACGCTCACAGAAGTTCTCGCCCCGACGCTGAGCACGGACACGGCGCGCAACCGGCTCACAACCTCAAGCTACGGCCTCACAAGCGCGACCTCGAAGGCAGCCACCTATTTTGACGTGTCGCTTGCAACGCTCAAACAGAAGGTCGGGACCGGCGGGGACGGAACCTCCTCAAACTCGCCGCTCAAGCTGGTTCTCTTGCTGACGGACGGCGTTCAATCGCAGCGCGAATGGGTGACCGACAAGGTGACATGGAAGAACGGGCAGGCGACGTATGGGGCATACTGGAACAAGGTGGCGCCTCTCAATCCGGACTGGTGCGCCTACGTCAAAAACCAGTCCGCCACCATGGCGGTTCTCTACACCGAATACCTGCCGCTCACTTCGGATTGGGGCTACAACGCAACCGTCGGCTCGACCATGGCAAGCGCCAACTGGAAGGGCACCTATGGTGGTACCATGCAAAGCGGCGTGTCGACCAGCATCACCAGGCGCGACTACATCCCCTATGCGCTTTCCGACTGCGCATCGTCCAAGAGCTTGTTCCTCTCAGCCTCGTCGTCGGCCGAGATCACGGCAGGCCTGTCGGCGCTATTCACCCAATATCTCGCATCCGTCCGGCTGACCCAATGAGACGAGGGAAACGCTTCGCATCGTTGCGCCGGCTGCTTGGCGATCGCAAAGGGGTCGCTGCGATCGAATTTGCGATCCTGGCTCTGCCGCTCTTCATCATGATTTTCGGCATTATCGAAGTGTCGCTGATGTTCTTCGTCAATTCGGCGCTGGACGCTTCGGTTCACAAGATCTCCCGGATGATCCGCACCGGCGAGGTTGCATCTTCGAAGATTACGCTGGCCGATTTCAAAGCCAGGATTTGCAACGACATGCTTCTCTCGTTCAGCTGCTCCAGCGGTCTCCTGGTCAAGGTGATCGTGCTTTCCGACCTCTCGTCCGCCGCCAGCACGGATCCCATCGATGACAGCGGCAATCTCACTGTGACCGAGACCTATGATATCGGCAAGGGCAGCGACTACATCCTGGTTCAGACGTTCCTGCCATGGACAGCCGTCGTCAATTTCTTCAGCCTGTCGAGCGCCAAGCTTTCCGACGGCCGCTACCTACTCGGATCTTCCGTTCTCTTCCGCAACGAGCCTTTCTGACATGATGAAACGGAGCCAGTCCCTTTTCCGCCTCGCCCAATCCCGCGCCCGTCATCTCATGCGCGACCGGTCGGCGGCTTCGGGCGTGGAATTCGCGCTGGTCCTGCCGATCCTGGTGATGCTGCTGTTCGGCACCGTCGATCTCGGCCATGCGCTCACGGTCAGCCGAAAGATAGACGAGATCGCCTCTTCCACAGGCGATATGATTTCACAGCAGGGCTCCTGGACGAAGTCCGATGTCGCCAAACTTCTCTCCGGCGCCAGCTTCATCCTGCAGCCCTATGAGACGACAGGGCTCACGATCACCGTCGCGGTGGACGATATTGCCAAGAGCGGCAGCGCCACGGTCAACTGGTCTGCAGCACTCAACACCTCCGCACTGAACTCCGGCACGGCGAGCACGATCGAGGTCCCTTCGGAGATCCAGGATGACGGCGTACAGGTGGTGCTGACCAGGGTGCAGTACACATTGACGACGCCGGTCTCGGCGTTCTTTTCAAACTTCACCGGGCAGAATGGCTACAGCTTCGATCGCCATTACTTCAATCGCCCGAGGGTCGGCGACAAGATCACTTACAAGTAAGCTCCAGAGTCTGTCGGATTTCGTCCTCTGCGGGCCGATCGTTCCCAACAGTCCGCCATACAGCTACGGCGGACGGCATTGACCCAAAGCTTGCTGGGTGCATAGTCGCGGGGGAGTTGGGTGAAGACGGCAACCGCTGCCTTCGTCGTGTTGGAGGCTATCTGGTTTGGCGCGGTGATGTCGCGTAGGGCCGGCTGCGGGCTGCGGAGCAATCAAATGAAAATCGACCGTATTGGATTCGTCGGCACCGGCGCGATTACCGAAGCGATGGTTCGCGGGCTTCTCACTGAGCCGGCCTATGCATCCGAGATTCACGTGTCTCCACGCAGCGCTCACATCGCCGCGACGTTGGCTGACGAATTCGCCGCCGTGAGAATTGCCAAGGACAATCAGGACGTCGTCGAGCGCAGCGACATGGTATTCCTGGCGATACGGCCGCAGGTCGCCGAGGAGGTCGTGCGCGCGCTATCGTTCAGGGATGGCCAAATGGTCGTCAGCCTCGTTGCGGCAACGGAGCGCCAGGCCCTCTCCGAATGGATCGGCGCCGACGTGCATCTCGTGCAGGCGATACCCCTGCCCTTCGTCGCCGGCCGGCAAGGCGTCACGGCCATCTATCCGCCCGATACCGCCGTCGCAGCGCTTTTCGATGCGCTCGGAACGGCTGTCCAATGCCAGTCGAGGAAGGAATATGATCTTCTCGCGGCAGCGAGCGCAATGATGTCGACCTATTTCGGCATCATGGAGCAGGTTGCCGTCTGGCTGGAAAGAAGCGGCCTCGAAAAGGCGAAGGGACAGGCCTACATTGCCCCGCTCTTTGCAAGCCTGGCGCAGAAAGCGAACAGCCCCGGCAACGAACCGTTCAGCGCGCTGAGCCGCGAATTTGCGACCAAGGGCGGACTTAACGAGCAGGTTTACTCAGACTTCGAGAAGAAGGGCGGCCTTGCCGCCCTGACCGCTGCACTCGACGGAGTACTTGCCCGGATCGAGGGCAGGAACTAGAACGTCGGCGGCGTGCAGGCGCTGATGACCTCGCAGGGCACCGGCCCGACACAGCGGAAGCGGTGCGGGCGCCTGCTTTCGAAATAGTAGGCGTCACCCGGCCCGAGGATCCGCCGCTCGTCATCGACCGTCACCTCGAGCCTTCCCGAGAGCACGATCCCGCCTTCTTCGCCCTCGTGAACAAGGGGAACCTTTCCAGTGTCGGCGCCCGGCTGGTAACATTCCTTGAGGATTTGCAAGCTGCGTCCGAACAGGTTTTCCCCAACCTGCCTGTAGGAGATTGCGCCCTTGCCGATCTCCACCAGCTCCTCGGCGGCATAGAAGGCCTTCCTTGGACGCTCGGGCTCGAAGGCGAAGAATTCCGCCAGACCGATGGGGATGCCGTCCAGAATTCGCTTCAGGGCTCCGACCGAGGGATTGGAGGCGTTCGATTCGATCAGCGAGATCGTCGAATTGGGCACTCCGGTGCGCTTGGCGAGCTCACGCTGGGAAAGCTTATGGGCGATGCGGAGATGGCGAAGACGGTTGCCGATATCGACTGACATGATGCGGTTCGTTTGTGTTGTCCAGAATATCCAAAATTATATCTTTACATCCTTTGAATTTCAACAGTTTGCGCCGACAAAGAAAAGGACTTGTTTGAAAGGGAGAAATTGCCATTCTCGGCGCCACCCCAAAGGAGGCCAGGATGGACCAGCTCAGCAAAACGAACGCACCCGTACTTGAAAATTTCTGGATGCCGTTCACTGCGAACCGGCAATTCAAGGCCACACCGCGGCTTCTCGCAGCAGCCGAGGGAATGTACTACACCGACATCGATGGAAATCAGGTGCTTGACGGCACGGCCGGGCTCTGGTGCTGCAATGCCGGCCACGGCCGCAAGAAGATTTCCCAAGCCGTCGAACGACAGCTTGCAACGCTGGATTATGCACCGACCTTCCAGATGGGGCATCCGATCGCCTTCGACTTTGCCTCGAAGCTGGCTGCGAACGCGCCGGGCGGCCCGCAAGCCAAGCTCGACAGGATCTTCTTCACCGGCTCAGGCTCGGAATCGGTCGATACGGCGCTCAAGATTGCCATCGCCTATCAGCGGGCGATCGGCCAGGGCACCCGCACGCGGATCATCGGGCGTGAGAAGGGATATCATGGCGTCGGGTTCGGCGGCATTTCCGTTGGCGGTCTCGTCAACAACCGGCGGGTCTTCCCGCAAATACCGGCCGACCATATGCGCCATACGCTCGACATCGGGCGCAATGCATTTTCAAAGGGCCTTCCCGCTCACGGCGTGGAACTGGCGGACGATCTCGAGCGCCTGGTGCAGTTGCACGGCGCCGAAACCATCGCGGCCGTCATCGTCGAGCCGATGTCGGGATCGGCAGGCGTCGTTCTGCCTCCGAAGGGCTATCTGGAGAAGCTGCGCGCAACCGCCGACAAGCACGGAATCCTGCTGATCTTCGACGAGGTCATCACCGGCTTCGGGCGTCTCGGCACGCCTTTCGCAACCGACTACTTCGGCGTCGTGCCCGACCTGATCACCACGGCAAAGGGCATCACCAACGGCACGATCCCGATGGGCGCGGTCTTTGCCAGCCGCAAGGTCTATGACGGCCTGATGGTCGGACCTGATAATGCGATCGAACTCTTCCATGGCTACACCTATTCCGGCCATCCGGTCGCCTGCGCGGCCGGGCTCGCTACTCTGGAGATCTACGAGGAGGAAGGCCTGCTGACCCGCGCAGCCGATTTGGCCGAGTATTGGCAAGAGGCCCTCCATTCGCTGAAAGGCCTCCCTCACGTCGTCGACATCCGTAATCTCGGACTGGTCGGCGCAGTCGAACTGGCTCCTCGTGACGGCGCGCCGGGAACCCGCGCCTACGAAATCTTCGTCGACTGCTTCAACAAGGGCCTGCTGATCCGGGTGACCGGCGACATTATCGCCCTTTCCCCGCCGCTCATTATCGAGAAAACCCAGATCGACAGAATTGTTTCGACACTTGGCGATGCCCTGAAGCGCGCGGCATAGATCCGCATCCCGCGTGCCGCTCCCGTCGGCGATCGGACGCCTGGTCCATCGTCGACGGAACCATCCGGCACACCGAGACGGAGCTCAGCGCTTCAAGGTCTGTGACGGTAGTTGGCCGAAACGCTTCCTGTATTCGGCAGCAAACCGCCCCAGATGCGTAAATCCCCATCTGAGCGCGACGTCGGCAATGCCTTGCTTCGCATCAGACGCGAGCAAATCGCGATGGGCCGCGGCCATGCGAAGTTCATGCAGGTAGGCCATCGGAGTCGTATCCCTGAACTGCCGAAAACCCTGTTGCAGAGTGCGAACGCTTACCTTGGCGGCCATCGCGATATCGTTGAGCGAAATCGGCTCGGCGATGTGTTCCTGCATGAAGTCGATCGCCCATTTCACATGGCGTGGGGCTGGTGCCGGAGCAGGGAGCGCAAGCTGGTTCGAATAGCGATTGGGGCAGCTTTCCAGAAGCAGGTAGACCGCCGCGTCGAAGAGCGAGCCGACGGCCAGCGGCGACCGTTGCAGCGGCCCGTTGCCGCTAAGGCCGCGATGGAGGCTCGAGACAAGCTGCTGCAATACAAGCCCCGGGCCGGCCGTCAGATCGATGTGAGGATGAAAATCGATATCGCCGCTGATCGTTCGCTCGAACATCTGCGTGAGGTGGCTGATGATCTTTGCCTGATCGATGAACAGGCCGAAATGACGGCGGGGGCCAAACAGGCGAGCACCTGTGGCACGACCTGCTTCAAGGATCGTGCCACGAGCGGGAACCGAATATATTTGCTCCCTCATGCCGTCGAAGCATGCGTTTCCCTCCATCGGCAGAAAAACGATCATCCTGTCGCAGGGCGCCTCCCGCCTGACGAGAACCGTGCCTTCATAGGTGCAGTCGGCAACTGCTACCTCTCCGACGGAGATGAAATTGCAGTGGAATGCAATGGGCATATTGCCTTCCGCCGAAACCTTGATCGGGGAGTTTGGTGTCGACAATATCTCCGAGAGCTCGTCCGGGTCTGTTCCGCTGTGCGCCGTTTCCCGAAACGACATGTTCTGCGCCGCCAGCTGTCGGGTGAGGCCGCCATTGTTCTGGATATGAGAATTAACCGACATACGGGACCTCTAAAGACGATGTTCACAAGTGATAATGGATTTGCGCAATCATGCTCATCTTGTTTTGCGTTACCCGGGCGGTTTCAGCCGTAGCGGCTGATTGCGAGATCCCTCGCGTCGATTTCCGGCTGGCGGCCGCTGACGAGGTCGCCGATGAGCCGCGCCGAACCGGTGCTCATGGTCCAGCCAAGTGTGCCGTGGCCAGTATTGAGAAAGAGGCCGGCGACTTTTGTCGGGCCGATGACCGGCGTGCCATCAGGCGTCATTGGCCGCAGGCCGGACCAGAAGGAGGCCTTGGAAATATCGCCACCGGGGAAGAGATCGGTAACTGAATGTTCCAGCGTGCTGCGGCGGGCCAAGCCGAGATCATTGGTATAGCCTGATATTTCAGCCATGCCGCCGACGCGGATGCGGTCGCCGAGCCGGGTGATCGCGATCTTGTAGGTCTCATCCATGACGGTCGATTCCGGCGCGCGCGACGCATCGGTGATCGGGATGGTGAGCGAATAGCCCTTGACAGGATAGACCGGCAGCCGGATGCCGAGCGGCTTGAGCAGCAGCGGCGAATAGCTGCCGAGCGCGATCACCACCGCCTCCGCGCTCATCCGCTCACGATCGGTGATGACCCCACGCACCCGGCCGGCTTCGACATCCAGCGCCTTGATCGTCGTTCCGTAAGCGAAGCGGACGCCGAGCGCCTCGGCCTTGGCAGCCAGCGCATTGGTGAACTTGAAGCAATCGCCGGTTTCGTCCTTCGGCGTCAGCAGACCGCCGACAATCTTGTCGCGCACGTGCCTGAGCGCCGGTTCGAAGCGGACACAGCCGTCCCGGTCCAGCACCTCATAGGGAATGCCGTCGGCAGCCAGCGCCTTGACATCCTTTGCCGAGGCCTCGAGCTGCTGCTGCGTGCGGAACAGCTGCAGGGTTCCCTGCATGCGTTCGTCATAGGCGATGCCGGTCTCCGCGCGAAGTTCGGCGAGCGCGATGCGGCTGTAATCGGCAAGGCGCAGCATGCGGCTTTTGTTGATCGCATAGCGCTCGGAGGTGCAGTTCGACAGCATCCTTGCCATCCAGGAGAGCATAGCCATGTCTAACTTCGGGCGCAGGATGAGCGGCGCATGCTTCATGAACAGCCACTTCATGGCCTTCATAGGAATGCCGGGCGCTGCCCATGGCGAGCAATAGCCGAAGGAGACTTCCCCGGCATTGGCAAAGCTCGTCTCCAGCGCCGGACCCGACTGCCGGTCAACGACGGTGACGTCATGGCCGGCCTTGGCCAATTGATAAGCGGATGTGACGCCGACGATGCCGGCTCCTAGAACGATGACCTTCATGATGTTCCCAATGATGGAGCCGCCGGCTCTCAGCGATATTGCCTGTGATAACGATCGCCCAGGCCGGTTAGGATTTCGTAAGAAATGGTGCCGGCGTCGCGGGCAATGTCCTCGAGCGTCTGATGGCGGCCTAGCACTTCGACAAGGCTACCGAAGGTCAGAGCGCCTTCGGGCAGCGCTGATATGTCGACGGTCGCGCTGTCCATCGACACGCGGCCGACGATCGGCAGGCGAATGCCCTTGAAATAAACGGCGCCGCAGTCGCTGAGGCTCCGCGGCAACCCATCGGCATAGCCGGCGGCAATGGTGGCGAGACGCGTTTCGCGTTGCGTGACATGCGCGCCGCCATAGCCGACCTTAGCACCCGCCGGCACGCTGCGCGTCTGCACGACGGCGACATCAAGGCTGACGACCGGCTCCATCGGGTTCTTCTCGCCGGCGTTCGGAGCGCCGCCATAAAGCGCGATGCCGGGGCGGGCGAGCACGCCGTAATAGGCCTCGCCCAGGAAAACGCCGCCGGAATTGGCGAAGGAAATGTCGAAGCCCGGAAATTCATCGGCAATACGGGACATCTCGGCAAACTGCTCGCCGTTCTGCTCGCTATCCATGTCATCGGCCGACGCCAGATGACTCATGATGAACAGGATTTCGACATTGGTGCCATCGCGAAGGGCCGCGGCCAGCTCTGCTCGCTCTTCCCTGGGAAAACCGAGCCGCGACATGCCGGTGTCGAACTGCAGGACAGCAGGCAGGCAGCGCTTCAGAATGCGCGCAGCCGCCGACCATTGCCGCCACTGCGCCAGCGAATTGAGAACCGGGACGATGCCCATCTCGGCGCAGGCGATCTCGTTGCCCGGCTGCAAGCCATTCAGCACGAAAACCTGAGCGTCCTGCGCAAGAGCCGGCCGGAGCCTCACGGCCTCGACAAACTGGGCGACGAAGAAATGCCTGCAACCTTCGCCGTAGAGCGTTCTCGCGACCCGCTCGGCGCCGAGGCCATAGGCATCGGCCTTGACGACGGCGCCCGCACGGACCGGCCCCAGCATCGATACCAGCTTGCGATAGTTGCGGCCGAGGGCGGCAAGATCGATCGTCAGATAGCCCGTGGCTCCCTGCGCGGTCGTAGCGATGCGTGTGCGGGAAGCCAAAATATCGCTATCCATGTCCACCCCTTTTCGATTTCAAGGAGTTTATGAAATAATGAGCGAAATTGCCTATCATTCAGTAGTCGATTATTGCTTGATTTGCTTATTAACCGCATCATCAACGAAACTTTGGAACAATCTCTCATGCCCGCTCTCGACGCGATCGATCGCAATATCCTGAGACTGCTGCGCCTCGATGCGCGCATGAGCAACGCCAAGCTCGCCGCCGAGATCGGCCTCTCTCCCTCGGCCTGCCTCAGGCGCATCAAGATCATGGAAAAATCAGGCGTGATCCGCGGCTATACGGTGCTGGTCGACACCGGCAATGCAGATGAGATGATCGCCGTGATCATCAACATCACCCTAGAGCGCCAGACGGAGGACTATCTTGATCGCCTCGAGGCGGCGGTTCGCCGGCATCCCGAGATCCGGGAATGTTTTCTAATGACGGGTGGCTCGGACTATCTGTTGCGGGTGGAGGTTGCCAATGCGGGCGAGTTCGAGCGGATCCACAAAGAGATCCTTTCGACCTTGCCCGGCGTCCTCAGGATCCATTCCAGCTTCTCGATCCGCAATGTTCTGGCGACGCGCACGAGGGGCCGGCGCTGAACCGCGATCTTCAAGCCTATATCAGTTCGAGCGCCGTGGCCTTGGCGACCGCTTCGCTCGTCGTGGCGACGGTCAGCTTCCGCCGCGCCGAGGCGAGATAGAGCTGCACCGCGCTTACCGAAATGGACAGGCGGGCGCAAATCTGCTTCGCGAGCAAGCCATTGGCCGTCATCTCAAGACATTGCAGTTCGCGGCGCGACAATTGCGGAAAATCGGTTATTTTTCTCATCCCCGACAGAACCATTGCCCTGTCGTGAAGATGGTGGGCGAGAAACTGGAGGTCGCGCATGCTGTCCATGCGGAACTGTCGCCAGTAGGCGTCCGGGTGATTGGAGGTCACCGTAAACAGTGATCGCTCTCCGTGAGGTCCGCGCACCGGCAGGGTAACGCCTTGCCGGCCGACACCGAAGGCCATAGCCTCCTTGAAGAAGCCATATGCCTGGCCTGAATCCCATTTAGACGCAGACCATTCCACGGGCAGGAAGCCGCGCCGGCCGAGGCGCACGACGGGATCGATGCTGAAGTAGTCCCGCTCAAGATATTGCTTCACCCACTCGGGCGGGTAGGTCAACATCAGCAATGGATTGCTGGCCGTCGCCCCCGAGGAGCGGGTCACATGCAGAACCATGTGCGATATCGCATAGATGTGGCGGACTTCATCCAGCGTCGTTTCGAGATCCCGCAATGTCGGCGATGCGGAAATTCGGTCCAAACTGTAGAAAAAACGAGAACTGCTCAGCATGAGATGGACTCGTGGTTGCGTGTTTTCCTGACTGCTCGCAGTGGTAACATTTCGCGGTTGCCGAGAACAGCATATTTTATGGCAACCATGGCGCGATGTGAAGAACAGGTTAAAGAGCTGGCGAGACCTATCCCACTGCTGGGCGGCAGAACAGCGACGACGCTTACCGCATGCCGCTATCGGCGAGAGCTCTGGCAGGATTGGGAGAGGCTTGCTCCAGAAGTCGAGACAGGTTGGCCCGAAGTGTCCGACAATTGTCCGCCGTCACGTCCCATAGTCCGACATACAGCTTGCCGATCTCGGGCCGGGATCGGGCAAGCGGCGTCGGCCTCCAGCCGATCCTGCGGTACACCCCGACCATTGCGACATCATAGACGCCGACGATGCTTTCGATACCCGTGTCGAACGCAAGATCGCAAAGCCCTGAGAGCAGTTCGGTGGCGACCGTGCGCGATTGGTCTATCTGTCCGGCGAGCGGATGAATGCAAAAGCGGGTACATTCCCAGGTCGTCGGGCTATCGACGTCGATAGGCTGATCGAAGAAATGCCGGAACTCGCTTTTGAGCATCGTCGCTCCTGTGGTCGGCAGCAGGCGCAGCGAACCCGTCAGCGTGCCGGAAGGTCGTTGCGTGACGAGATAGACGGGATCTTCCGCCTCGTCGTATCGGTCCCTTTCCCACTGGTCCCGGACATCGACCTGCCATCCTAGCCGATCGCGAAAAACGGCGGCGCGTGCCCGGAACATTTCATCGAAAGCACGTCGATCGGTCTCGAGCATGTCTTTGGTGAGTATCCGCAACATATCCGTCCCTCCTGATGTGCTGACGTTTCACAACAGGAGGTCGACCGGGCGCAATCTGGATATTTCACCAGGTTGACCGGTGCTTCGCTTTGCCTTCCCCTTTCATAAGAAGTTTCTGATGTTCGTCGATCGAAAGCTCTTGGTAATTGCCAATTTTAACGCAACCAACGGGAGGATTCTTGATGACCCACGACATGGCACGCGGCAAACGTATTCGAGAGGCGATATCCCGGGGCAAATTCCGGAAAGTTCACGCCCTGGCGGCCGAACTAGACGTGTCCGTCGCCGCCGTCTCCCGCTGGCAGAATGGTGGCCATACCTCGCTGGAAAGCGCCTGCGCGCTCGCCGACCTGCTGGATGTCTCCCTCGACTGGCTGCTGCTCGGGCGGGGCACCATGGACTGGCATAGGAACAGCGCGATCTCCGCCACGGAATTGCAAATGGTTCTGGCGTTGCGCAACCGGTCTGCGGCAACACGGTCCAATCTCGCTGGGCTGGTCGAATCCATCCCTCCTGAGCACCCGTAACGCCAAGCGCAATTCTGTGAGATTTTTTGACCTGAGGTCAACACGTTTAGGTTGCTAAAAAGCAGATCGTCGACGATCTTTCTAGTTAAAGCTTCAACGGCGGCACAACAGGGCGGCCAGCCCGCCCTGCCCTCGCCGCCGCAGAGACCTTGTTTTCACTCTCAACGCAGAAGGGTCGTTGGCGTCGGCTTTTGACGTGAACCTATCAATACGCTGTGCGCAAGGCCGCAATATTTCTCCCATCCGGATCCGGAATATTTCCTCGATCTGGTCCCAGCAAGTCTCAACCGATTTTGGAGTCAGTCAATGACAGTTGCGCTTTGGAGTCAGTCAATGACAGGGGCGAACCCGGCCCATATCGGCGCCACTGCGCCTGCAGTCAAACCGCAGCCTGCCTTCGCGCAGACCGATCTGGTTGCATTGTCGCGCTATTTTTCTCTTCTGATGATGCGCAACATCACAAGCGATGGCTATGTCATCGAGGATCCGGCATCGCCCGGCGTCTTTTCGGCCCCCGGCTGCGTCATCGCCGCCCCCTCCTATCCCGCGAACACGCCGGGTGTCGACCAGGACTATGTTTTCAACTGGGTCCGCGACGGAGCCATTACGGCCATCGAGATCGCGCTTGCCGGCTTGCTGCCCGTTCCGGGCGGGGTTTTGCCGAGCCTGGTCGACTACGTGAACTTCGCCGCACTCTGCCAGGCGAATGCGAAGAATTCCGCGACCGTCACACTTGGCCATGCCTGCTTCACCATCACCGGCGAGGTTCGTCCGTGGTCGGAGCAGAATGACGGGCCGGCTATTCAGTCGATTGCGATCCTGACCTTGTTCGATCAGCTGGATGGCGCCACGCAGACGATCGCCAAACAATTGGTCGAGACAAACCTCTCTTATCTTCTCGAAGTTTACCAGAACAAGACCACAAATCTCTGGGAGGAATATGAGGGCTATTCCTTTTTCGCAAGAGCCGTACAGCTGCGCTTTTTCCGGGAAATTTCCACAAACACGATCGGTATTGCCGTGTCTGCCGGGGTGGCCGATGCCATCTCCTGGCTGGAAAGCCAGCTGGCCACCCACTGGAACGGGCAGCTCTATGTGAGCATTCTGGACGCCGCGGAGCAAGCCGGTTACGACGCGAATATCGATATCGTCTCTTCGGTCTGCTATGGCGGGATCGAGCCGACCGATACCAAGCTTCTGGCAACGGCGGCCATCCTGCGGCGCCAGTGGGCCGATCCTTCATCTTCGAACTATTACCCGATCAATGGCGCCGACGCGGCCAAAGGGCTCGGACCACTCTTCGGGCGCTATCCAGGCGACCATTACGATGGCGATGTGGCGGCCCCGGTGGTCGGTGGGCATCCCTGGGCTCTGTGCACCGCCAACTTCGCCGAGTTTCAATACCGGCTCGCCAATGCCATCGCGGCCAGCGGCGCCATCCCCATCGATCAATTCTCCGAACCCTTCTTCGCGGAACTGGGACTTGGCGCATCCAGCAGCGCCGCCGACGCGTCCGCTGCCTTGCGGGCTTCGTCCGACGGCATGCTGCGCGCCATCGTCTATCACAGCGATCACTATGAGCTGAGCGAACAGTTCGATGGAACCGTTGGCTACGAGAAAAGCGTCCGGAATCTGACCTGGAGCTACGCCTCCTTTCTCTCGGCAGTCAGAGCCCGCTCCGCCGCCGCCCCGGCCGCTGCCAAATCCAAACCCCGAAACTCCCGCGGCGCGAGGTCATGACGATTTCGGGCCGTCCGGCCTGAAATCTCGATTGAATCCAGAACGGCATGATCCGCAAAGCCTGATGCGGGCTTTCCGGGAATAATGGAGGACCAACGTGCTTTTTCCCCTCGAATCCGCGATAAAAGCCGATGCCAAGACCGTTGCTACGTCTGACGACTACGATATCGTCATCGTCGGCAGCGGCATTTCCGGAGCAATCATTGCCAAGCAGGCTGCGGAGGCGGGCAAGCGTGTCCTTATCCTTGAAGCCGGAACCGGTGCCAATAGCACTCTGGCAGGCTATGACAATCTGTTGACGACGTTCTATTCGGCAGCCTCCAAGGACAACCAGTCGCCCTTTCCGCTGAATGCCAACGCGGCCATGCCCCGCAGCCCTCAGCTTCGCAAGCTGCAGGCGGGGGAAACCAATAGCTCGACCTATATCGTTCAATCCGGCCCCTATGTCAGCGATACGACATATACCCGCATTTTCGGCGGAACGACCATGCACTGGGAGGCGAAAACGCCCCGCCTGCTTCGCTCGGATTTCAAAACGCGCACCATTTTCGGCCAAGGGTTGGACTGGCCGCTGAGCTTTGAGGAAGTCGAGGATGATTACCGCCTGGCCGAGCGGGAAATCGGCGTATCGGCGGATGTCGAAGATCAGCAATATTTGGGGCAGACCTTCCCGGGCGACTATGTCTTTCCCATGCGCGGCCTGCCGCTTTCCTATCTGGATCAGCAGGTCAACAAGGGCATCGAAGGCACCAGTGTCGAACTTTACGACAAGACCTATCCCCTGAAGGTCAGGCCCTATCCGCAGGGGCGCAACAGCATACCGAACCCGGCCTATGACGGTGGGAAGGGCTACCGCCCCATCGGCGCAGTCGATACGCATCAGGTCGAAGAGGGCGGTCGCTGCCAGGGCAACACCAACTGCGTACCGCTCTGTCCCGTGCAAGCGCGCTACCACTCCGGCAAAACGCTTGCCAAGGCGTTCGCGGTAAACGGGAAAAGGGGCGAGCAGCTTGTCGAACTGTTGCCGCAGGCGGTCGCATCGAAGGTCAACATCGATCCGGATAGCGGGAAAGTCCGCTCTCTCGAGGTGAAGATTTACAAGGACCCGGCCTCACCGGCCCACGAGACCATCACCGTGAAGGGCAAGGTTTTCGTGCTTGCGGCAGGCGCGATCGAAACGGCGCGTCTCATGCTGGCCTCCGGCCTGCGCAGCACCAGCGGTCTTGTCGGACGCAATCTGATGGACCACGCCTATCTGCTGAACTGGGCGCTGATGCCGGAAATCTGCGGCACGATGCGCGGAACCAGTTCGACGGGCGGTATCGTGGACCTGCGGGACGGCCCTTTCCGGGAAAGGCAGGCCGCCTTCGCCATCGATATCCATAACGACGGCTGGGGTTGGGCCACGGGTGCGCCGACCTCCGACCTTCTCGAACTGGTGGATGATCACAACCTCTACGGGGCGGATCTTCGGCGCGGCATGATCGACCAGGTTTCGCGGCAGTTACTGCTGGCATTCATGATCGAGGTCATGCCCGTCGAAAGCAACCGCATCGCGGTGGATCCGCAATATACCGATGCTCTGGGCAACATGCGGCCCATCCTGTCCTTCACGGTTCCGGAATATACCATGAAGGGTGCCGCCTATGGCCGCCAGTTTGCGCGCACCGTCTTTACGCGTCTGGGCGCGCAGGATCATACCAAATACGACCCCAGCGATTTCGGCTATGTGGCCTATGAGGGGCAAGGCTATGCGATCCGCGGCGGCAATCATCTGGCCGGCACCCATATCATGGGAACGACGAAGACCAATTCCGTCGTGGACAAGAACCAGCGCAGCTGGGACCACGAAAACCTCTATCTCGTGGGCGGCGGCAGCATGCCGACGATTGGCACGGCCAATGTCACCTTGACGCTGGCCGCCATGTGCTTCCGAAGCGGCCGCGACATTCTGAAGTCTCTGCATTGAATGAAGACCGGCATCCGCTGCGCGGAACGAACCGATGGGCTCGACGCAAGCGACACGAAGCCGACCTGTGCACCCAACTTATCTTTCATGGAGCTTGAGCATGTATTCCTACAGCATTAAGACGCTCGATGAGCTGAAAGAGTTTCTCTATCGGGCGATGCAGCTCGAACATGCGACGATTCCGCCGTATCTGACGGCGCTTTACTCGATCAAGCCCGGCGTCAACAAGGATGCGACCCAGGTTCTGCGCGTGATCGTCGTAGAAGAAATGCTGCATCTGACTATTGCTGCCAATATTCTCAATGCCATCGGCGGCACGCCGGATCTTGTCAGGCCGGACTTCGTAGCCCGCTATCCCGCAGCCCTGCCGGACGGTGAGACCGATTTCAAGGTCAGTATCCAGGCTTTCAGCCGTGAGGCGCTGGCGACTTTCCTGAAAATCGAGCGGCCGGCTCAGCGTCCTGAACATCTCGTCGGCAAGGGCCTGATATATCGCAAAACTCCCCCTGATATCACCGCGCTTGCCAGCCACCCAAGGCATGAGGACCTCCATTTCTTCAGTATCGGTGAGTTCTACTCGACCATCGCGGAGGGCATCAAATACCTGGAAGCCGAAGCGCATGGGGCGGGCACAACCATCTTTACCGGCGACAGTTCGCGCCAGATCAGCTCGGAATATTATTATTCCGGCGGCGGCGAGTTGTTTCCCGTGACCGATCTCAAAAGCGCCTTGGAAGCCATCGACCTCATCATTGAACAGGGCGAAGGCGACGGTGGCGGTATCTACGACGATGACGACCACGAACTGGCCCACTACTACCGTTTCGAGGAACTGGTCAAAGGCCGCTACTACCAGAAGGGCGACCAGCCCGGACACCCCACAGGTCCGCAGTTGCAGGTCGATTGGGAAGGCGCCTATCCCATAAAAGAGAACCTGAAAGTGAAGGACATATACGAAGGCTCGGAACTGCGTGAGGCGGCGATCGCCTTCAACACGCGCTATGGCGAATTTCTCCAGCTTTTGACGCGTGCCTATAACGGTCAGCCGAGCCTGCTGCTGGAAGCCGTTCCGATGATGTTCGAATTCCGCAACATGATCCTCGAACTCATCCGCAATCCCCTGCCGAAACATCCCGACAAGAACGGCAGCCCCACCTATGAGATCCCCGGCGGTATCAAACAGTCAGCCGTCACCCGGCAGGCGGAGGTGAACGCATGAGCAACCGTTTCGAGGCATTTCTCGGTCTTTCCGTCGAATTGACGGCCTTCTCCCAGTTCGATCTTCTGGGAACGGGCCTGGCGGAACGTTATCTCGCCACGCTCGACAAGGTGGTCGGCGGCGAGGTCGCCGAGGCGCTGCTGGCCGCTTTCACCGCCCTGCCACCGCCGGAAGGTGAGGCCCGTATCCAGGCAGTGCGCACGACCATTCTGGGCAATGAATTGCTGGGAGACGTGGCCCGCGCGCTGATCAAGCTCTGGTATTCCGGCACCTGGTTCGAGCTGTCCTCCGCCTGGACGGAGCGCTTTGGCCCCAGGGCTGCGAATACCACCTTCGTCGTTTCTCCCGATGCCTATGTCGAGGGTCTGCTCTGGAAGGCGATCGGAGCCCACCCCGCAGGCGCCAAGGGGCCTGGTTTCGGCTCCTGGGCCTTTCCACCGAAAATTCCAGCTTTTGCGGCTCTCGATTCCAAAACCTGACCTGACGCCATTTCCGCTTGTCTTCAAAGAACTGGATGATTGCCATGACAACACATCTGCATCGACTGACGCCCGCCAAGGTCTGGCTCGGCGTCATCCCCACGCTCTGGTGGAATGACGATTTCATCAATATCGACATCGGCATCCCCTACGAGCAGGCTCTGAGTGAAATGGCACTCGCCGGCTATGTCGGATGCGGTGTCGGTCATAAATATCCGACGGATCCGAAAATATTGCGGCCTGTCCTCGAACTCAGGGGATTGCGGATTTCCGAGCCTTGGGTGAGCACCTATTTCACCATCAATGCGATGAAGCGTCATACGCTTGATAATGTCGATGCTCAGCTCGACTTCCTCGAAGCCATGGAAGGCGGCAGCGACGATCCACGCAGGGCCGATCTGGTCGTCGCCGAGTTTGGCGGAGCGGTCAATCCGCTCCCCGTTGCCCTGTTTCCGAATTGCCCCGATTTCTCCGAGGACCAGTGGAAGCAGCTGATCGAAGGCCTGCATGAGGCGGGAGAGAAAGCCAAGGCCCGTAACCGCCGGCTCTGCTATCACCCGCATCTGGGGACCGGGGTGATGAAGACGGAAGCGATCCACCGGCTCATGGACGAGACGGATCCGCGCCTGGTGAACATGCTTCTCGATACCGCGCACCAGGCGGCTGCCGGTGTCGATCCGCTGGCGCTGGCCAGAAAATACGCCCACCGCATCAAGCATGTTCACCTGAAAGACTTTCGCGCCAAGGTGGTTAGGGAGATGCACACCGGAGAATTGTCCTTCCAGCAAGGGATCGAGGCGGGGATCTTCACCGTCCCGGGCGACGGCTCCATAGAGACCTTTCCGGAAATCCTCGATGCGTTGGCCGAGGCGGATTTCGCCGGTTGGATCTGCGTCGAAGCAGAGCAGGACCCGGCCAAGGCCAATCCGCTGCAATACGCGAAAATGGGCCGCGAATATCTGCGCAAGCTGCTTGGATGGTAGCCCGGCGCGGAGTGTTTGTTTCAGCCCGATGGCGATGTGGAGGAGGTGGGGACGGATCTCGCCTCATGACAATGTCGGGCGAGACATCATCCTGAACCACGCATTACTGGATAGCGACAGCTGGAGCGATGAAGATGGAAGAGGCACGCAGGCGAGATATATATTTCAGCTTCTTTATGTTTACAGCCGATTTGAGGCCGAATGACGCGGGCTATACCCAGGTTCTCGTCAGACATCTGAAAGCTCTGACCGAGATCGGCTACACCGGCTTCGATGTGCATATCGCCCCAGGACCGGCCCATGTCGGTCATCACACCGAGGTCGAAAGCTATATCAGCCTCAAGAGGGCGTTCGATCAGGCGGGCTTCCGGGATGTGAAGTTCACAACCAATGTGGGGACCACGCGAACCTTCGATCCGACCTCGCCTTACGAGGAACAGCGCAAGCAGGCTCTGTCCTATCTCAAATCCCGCGTCGACATCACCTCGGTGCTGGGCGGGGAGAATACGATCATGTCAGGGCCGTTCCTGTACCCCTATGGTATCTTTCCGCTGACGGATGACGGCGAAGGGATCTGGAGCGATGCGCTTCAGGATTGGATGAAGCCACGATACGCGGCGGCGGCCTCCATATTCCAGGAATTGGCGCAATATTCTGCGCGGAAAGGGGTGAAGCTCGCCATCGAACCCGTCAAGAATTGGGAAACGCCCGGGCCGACCATGGTCTCGGAAGCGCTGGATTTTCTCGAAAGCGCCGACATTCCGGTCTGTGGCGTCACGATCGATACAGCCCAGGTCGTGATGGAAAGCCAGGGGCCGGCAATCTTCAGGAAAAATGTCGCCCGTGCCGTACAGCGGAAGCGGCTGAATTACGTTCACATCTCAGCGCCGGACCGGGGCGCTGTTAGAGATAGCTGGATTCCCTGGGAGATCATGCTGGACGAAATCGAGCCGGTCTATTCCGGCCCCTATCTCGTTGAAGTCTTCAACGCGATTCCACCCTTCGAGAGCTCGATGCGAATGACGCGCAGACGCTTCTGGCGGCCCGGTGAGGACGCGCCGGAGGCGGGCGTCGACAGCGCCTACGACGTTGCGCGCGCCGCCCTGAAGACATTGGAGGAAAAGATCGCGTCCCGAGGCCGTTGATCTCATCCGTGATGGCGCTCGGGCGCACATGTTGGAACAACCCGGGAATGTTGGCCAGGGGAGCCCTCATCTCCGCCATGCCGGGGTGAACATCAAACCTTAGCAAACGACCTTCAATCAGGGAGATACCTATGGTCACGCAATTGCCGGATCCCATTAAAATCGTCAGGCGAGCAGGCGATGTCCGTATTCATACTTTCATTTCAGCTTTCACGGATGACAACATCGCCAATGCAACGCACATAATCGAAAGCAGGAACAAGCTTGTTCTTGTCGATGGGCAATTCCTCGTTCCCTATGCGCTGCAATTCAGGGAGTATGCCAACAGTATCGGCAAGGAGATCGACCGGATCTACCTGTCGCACAGGCACCCCGACCACTGGTTTGGCCTGGGAGCCGCATTCAGCGACATTCCGATTTATACATTGCCGGAAACGAAAGAGTTCCTGAGGCAGCACGGACAAGATTCCGTCAATGACCATTGGAAAATGGGCGATCTCGCTCCGAAGAGCTTGGTAATCCCCGAAAAAACTGTCCGCGCCGGCGCGGAAATCATCGACGGAGTCAAATACATATTTGATGAAGTCGTTGATACGGAGATCGATTTTCTTCTCACCATCGGTCTTCCGGACGTCGGCGTTTTTATTGCGCAAGACCTGATCTACAGCGGAACGCACCTTTATCTGACGAAATACATGGAGCATTGGATTGGGATTTTGCAGGGTATGCTGCTGTCCGACTATGACCTGTTCCTTCCCGGTCACGGCTTTCCGGCTGACAAGAACGAGGTTGCCAAAAATATAGAGTATCTGTCCGTCGCCATGGAGGCCGCCGGCAACGGACTCACCAATGATGCTTTCAAGCGCTTCATGCTGGAAAGATTTCCCGAACGAAAATGCCCCGGAATATTCGACATATACATACCGCGCTTATTCGATAACGCGAGCGAGTTTTAATACGTCAATTGTCGTCAACAGGGGAGCCGTTGGAACATGGGCGATACATACACGGTTGGGCAATATCTAGTCGACAGACTTCGTGAACTGGGCCTGGGGCACCTGTTTTCCGTAGCGGGCGATTATTCGATCGAATGGGTGAACAGTTATGTCGAGAAAAGCGGTATTCAGGTCATCGAAGAGGTGAATGAACTGAATGCCGGTTATGCGGCTGACGGCTATGCGAGACTGAAAGGAATTGGTGCGCTTTGCGTTACCTATTCCGCAGGCTCGCTTTGCGCAACAAATGCGATCGCCGGATCTTACGTCGAGAAAGTGCCGGTCGTTCTGATCAACGGTGCGCCAAGCATCAAGAAAACGCTCACATTCGAACAAACCGGCTACAGTTCGCATCACTTCATCAGCGGGCGGGAAACGGATCTTCAGGTGTTCGAATACATAACGGCCGCTGCCGTCCGCATCGATAGCCCTCATCTTGCGCCTATGCTCATAGATTATGCGCTGACGCAGTGCATCACGGAAAGACGTCCGGTCTATATCGAGTTGCTGGAGGATATGGTGGACCTGGAATGCGCGCGCCCGTCGAATGCATTAAAGGCGGCGCCAGACATATCCGACGAGGGCAGTCTCAATCAGTCGATCACGCAAATCAGCGAAAGATTGCAAAATGCCACCAAACCCCTGATCTGGATCGGTGTCGAGATCGACCGGTTTGGCCTTCACGACCAGGCGGAACGGCTCATTCGGGACCTCAAAATTCCCTATGTGACCGAGCTTTTGAGCAAGGCCATCCTATCGGAAGACGATGTCCAATTTGCCGGGGTGTTTGATGGCGAATCGTCGTCACCCTATGTCCAGTCGTTGGTCAAAGACTCCGACTTCGTATTGGCGCTGGGCGTCTGGTTGACTGATATCAATGATTTGGGTTGGCCTATCGATCTCGATAAAACCGCATTCGCCTCCTGGGATACAGTGAAATATGGCACGATCTTCAACGCAGAGGTTTCGCTGGCGGATCTCGTCAACGGCTTGATTGACAAGAGGCTGACGTGCAAAGCCCAAAGTCTTCCGGCGAAAACAGCCCGGCAAGCGCCGGTCGTGAATCCGGCAGGCGAAATTACCTATCAGGGCTTCTACGATTTCATTCAGCAGCAGATCGACGGAAATACTATCGTTGGTGCCGACGCGAGTTTGAACTATTTCGGGAGCCTGCTTCTTGAAGTCGGTGCTCGCCGCGGTTTCATCGTACAATCATCCTATTCGGCGATCGGGTATATCGGCCCGGCCGCGACCGGCGTTTCGCTGGCGAAGCAAGATAAACAGAGGCTACTGGTCTTTGCGGGGGATGGCGGGTTTCAGATGACCGCTCAATGCCTCTCGACACAAACCCGCTTCAATCTCAACCCGATCATCTTCGTGATGGACAACGGCATCTATGGCGTGGAGCAATGGCTTGCCGATGCATCGGTTTTCCATGGCAACAAGCCGTTCTACAACTCATGCATCCTGCACCGATGGAATTACAGCAAGTTGGCAGAGGTTTTTGGCTGCCAAGGCTGGAAGGTGGACACCTATGGCGAACTGGCGGAAGCCATAAATGGCGCCAAAGAAAACCTGAACAGTCCGTCCATCATCCAGGTCGTCGTGCCTCAGCGGTCGATCCCCGATAATGCGAACTGGAAAGCAAGCTAGAGCTGTTCAGCTTTTGGCGGAAGCGCGGAACCGCCCTAGCCTTTTGTTTTTACGCAATTCCGGACGAAAAACCGCTTCACGCTTTTCCTGGAATTGCTTTAGACCATGTCGCGCGAAACCGTGCAGCAGATGCCTCAGAAAAGGTGGCCCAGTTCCGCCTGCTATCGCGCGAGCGTCTGCCTGATGCCGGCAATCCCGCGGCGCAGGAAGGGATCGGTGTGGATGTAGAAGAACTGAACACCCTTCTGCAGCCAATGAGGCAGTTCATCGGTGGTAACAAGCGTGCCTGCAACCCTGCCTGCATCGCGGATCTTGTCGACGGCGACCGAGACCTTGTCCATGACCACTTCGGGACGCGGCTCGCCGAAGGGCGGAGCCGGCGGATAGCCCATATTCTGCGAGAGATCGCCAGGCCCGATGAAGAAGACGTCGATGCCGTCGACCTCCAGCATCTCGTCGAGATTGTCGATGGCATCCACCGTCTCGATCATCGCCACCACCAGGCGTTTGTCGAAGTCGGACGGAAGAGCGTAACGGACGGCATCGACGATGGCGCGAGCCTGCTCCGCCGTGTCCACCATCGGGACCATGATGCCGTCAGCGCCCGCATTGAGATACCTGATGAGGATCGGGCGTTCGTGCGAATGCGGCCTAACGATCGCCGCTCCGCCGACAGAACGGACAATCTGTGCAGTCATGCGCACATCGTCGAAGCTCCAGGTTCCGTGTTCGCAGTCGACGAAGACGGAATCGGCGCCGAGTTCCACCAGCCGGGCTGCCAGGCCCGACGAGGAGTGGTGCGGCGTATACATGGTGACTGCCTCGCCGGCCACCAGCCGGGCGCGCAATTTGGCTCCGTTCATCAAGGTCCTCCCAATTCTATTTTTTCGGCATATCCGGCGTATCGGCCGGCGCTCCGACCCAACGCGCAATTTCGATATCCGCTGACGTGTCCCGCATGAATGTCGGGCAGATGTGAAGCTCGGGGATCACGGCGCTCTTGTTCAGGCTGGCGCAGAGGACGATCGCACGGGCGACGTCATGAGGATCCATCATGACGGCACGTTCCTCCTCCAGAGGAGGCCGCGCGCGATTGTCCATGATCGGCGTATTCGTCTCGCCGGGCAGGATCGTCGTCGCCCGGATCCCCTGATTGCGATAGGTGTTGTGCAGGAAGGTCATGAAGTTTTTCACGCCGGCCTTGGCCGCACCATAGGCCGCGCCACCGAGCAGGTTGGGGTTGATCACCGCGAGTGAAGAGACCGTAATGATCGTTCCCTCACCGCTCGCGATCATGTCCGGAAGGACCGCCTGGGTCAGGTTGAAGACGGCGGTCAGATTGATGTTAAGGGTGGAGGCCCACTCAGCCTCGCTCAAGAAACGCGCGTTCAGCACCTTGCTTGCGCTGCCGGCATTGTTCACCAGGATGTCGACGGGTCCGACGCTCTCCTTGATCCACGTCACGGCCGCAAAGATCTCTTCACGCGTCTCGATATCGAGCGCACGCGCGACGGCCTTGCCATGAGCCTCTTCGATCAAGGCCGCCACCTCGCGCAGCGGTTCGATCCGCCGCCCGGTCAGCACGACGGTGGCGCCGTCCTTTGCCAGCAGCAGGGCGGTCTCGCGACCGATGCCGGAGCCGGCTCCTGTTACCAGAGCGATTTTTCCTTGAAGAAGTCCCATGGTTTCCCCTATTCGGCCGCAGCAGCGATCGGGCCAGAATAGCCGTAAATTTCCTTCGCAGCCTTCGCCGTGATCAGGTTTTCGGAAAGATCCTGCTCGATGAGTGCAGACGAACGATCGCTCGCAGGTCCCCAACCGCCGCCGCCAGGCGTCTCTACCTCGAGGCGCTGGCCCGTCTTCAGGACCACCTTGCCCTTCGGGAACTGGGGCTTGCCGTCCTTCATGACCTTTCCTGCCGATCCGCTCTGCCCTTCGACGACGCCGAAGCAGGGATGGCGGACACGCTCGGAAGCGAGATAGATGTTCATCGGGCTCTTGCCGAGGTTGCGGAGCACGACTCGCTGGCCGAGACCGCCGCGATGCTTGCCTGCTCCACCCGAGTCCGCGATCAGTTCCTTCCGCTCCGTCAGCACGGGCACGGCAACCTCGAACATCTCGATGGCCGTTACCTTGCAGTTCGAGGGGAAGCTCAGCGTGTCCAGACCATCGAGCTCTGCGCGCGCGCCCTGCCCGCCGTGGAAATTCTGGACGGAGCCATATTGCGTGCCGTCGTTGCGCTGACCGACGCAATTGGCGGCCCAGATCGGCGCGCCGCCGCTGTCGCCCATAACCTTCTCGGGCACGACGCCTTCGAGCGCCTTGAAGATCAGCGAAGGAATGACGTGCCCGATCAGGTTCCGCGAATTGCCCGCCGTCCAGTGCTGCGGATTGAGGATGCAGCCGAGCGGAGCCTCGTCGGTGATCGGGACGATGCAGCCCTCGTTATTCGGGGTCTCAGGGTCGAGCAGGCATTTCAGAGCATAGACCGAATGGGCATAGCGATAGTTCGTCCGGCAGTTGATCGAGTGCAGAACCTGATCGGAGGTGCCGGTGTAATCGACATGGATCGAGTCGTCCTTGATGATCACCGAAGCCTTCAGCGTCACGTCGACATCGTAACCATCAAGCAGAACCTCGGCTGCGTAGCTGCCGTTCGGCCATTCCCGGATCGCCTTGCGGGTCTGCGCTTCGGAGCGGGAATGGATGGCGGTCGCCAGGCCCTCGACGTCGTCGAGACCGTATTCATCCAGGAATTTGACGAGTTCGCGGCCCATGACGTTGTTGGCAGCGATCATCGACTCGAGATCGCCGCGTACTTCGGTCGGAAGGCGTACCGACGCTTCGATGATGTCGAAGACGTCCTGGTTCGGAACGCCGGCCTTCAGCAGCTTGATAATCGGGAAGCGGATGCCCTCTTCGTAGATGTCGCTCGCTTCGGAATGCAAAGGGGCGCCGCCGATATCGGGAAGATGAGCGATGGACCCGGCATAGGCGACGACCTTGCCGTTCTTGAAGATCGGCGTGATCATCGTGACATCGGGAAGATGACCGGTGCCGATTTCCGGATCGTTGGTCGCCAGCACGTCGCCCTCTTCGAGCTTGTCTGCCGGGAACTTCGGCAGGAAATAGTTCTGGGCCGCCGCCGGGAGCGAGGTGATGAAGACCGGGATCGACCAGGTGCATTGCGCCAGCGCCCGTCCCTTGTTGTCCAGGAGGACGGTCACGTAGTCGTGGTTCTCGCGGACGATCGGCGAGAATGCCGTCTTGCCGAGGACGTTGTCGGCCTGGTCCGCGATGAAGATCAGACGGTTCCACATGACCTGAAGGTTGATCGGGTCGTTGAAATCGGTGGCGGGTTTCGACATCTGAGTACCCCTTAGTGAATGTTGATCACGAGGTTGCCATGGGCATCCACATGGAAGACGCCGCTTGGGCCGACGACAGCAGTTGATTCCCGCTGCTCGACGATTGCCGGGCCCTTGACCTCTTTACCCACAGGAAGCTTGTAGTGGTCGTAGACCGCAGTCTCGACAACGCTGCCGATCTCCTGGAAATAGACCTTGCGGCTGCCCTTCTTCGCGTCGGCAACGACGGTCTCGTGCGGGCGCGTGACCTGATCCTTTTCGCCGCCGGCGCGTAGGCGCCAGGTGATGACCTCCAGCGGAGCGGCAACGGTACGGCCAAACAGTTCGCGGTATAGCTTGAAGAAATTGCCGCGGAGCTCACTGAGGAATTCCTCCTTCGGCAGGGTCCGGTCAGGCAGAACCACGGTGATTTCATGGCCCTGGCCGACGTGGCGCATGTCGACGGTGTAGCGGTTGCTGATCGTATCCTTCGGAACGCCCGCTGCCGACACGACTTCGGCGCCCTGGGCCGAAAGCTCGTCCAGCAGCCGGTTCATGGCATCCATATTCCAGGCGTCGAGTGCCATCGGATGACTTGCGGAAAGATCGACTGCCACCGGAGCGATCAACAGGCCGATCGCCGAGCTCACGCCTGCACCGGTCGGGCAGATGATGCGGGAAATGCCGAGCTTGCGGGCGATGCCATAGGCGTGGACCGGACCGGCGCCGCCGAACGCGACCATGGGCAGCGACCGGGGATCGACGCCGAGATCGGTCGCATGCATGGCGGCCGCCTTGCTCATGGATTCGTTGACGAGGTCATGGATGCCCCATGCGCAGCGCTCGACCGAAACCTCGAGCGAGTCGGCAAGTTTGGCCATCGCTTCGTGGGCGGCTTCCTTGGACACTTTGAACGAGCCGCCAACGAAGGATTCGGTGCCCATGTATCCGAGCAGGATGTCGGCATCCGTGACGGTCGGCTGGGTGCCGCCGCGCTGGTAGGCCGCCGGTCCGGGCATGGCGCCCGCGGAGTGCGGGCCGACGTCGAGCAGGCCGAGAGGGTTTTTGGCGGCGATCGAACCGCCGCCCGCGCCGATCTCGATCATCTGGATCGACTGGATCTTCAGCGGGAAACCGGACCCCTTGCGGAAGCGCTGATAATGGGCGACCTCGAGATCGGTGCCGACATTCGGCTCACCGTCCGGGATCAGGCAGAGCTTCGCGGTCGTGCCACCCATATCGAAGGACAAGACGCTCGCCTCGCCCGCCGTGCGGCCGAACTCGGCAGCGGCCACGGCACCCGCCGCCGGGCCCGACTCGATGAGGCGTACCGGCAGTTCTGCAGCACGCCGGCTCGGCACCAGCCCGCCCGAGGACGTCATCCAGAGGACCTGGCGATCGATGCGCTTTGCCGCGAACTCACGCTGCAGATGCGCGACGTGGCCGGCCATCTGCGGCCGGGTATAGGCGTTGACAACAGTCGTCGAGGCGCGATCGAACTCGCGCATCTCAGGGCAGACTTCGGAGGAGAGCGAGACGAAGATATCGGGGTCTTCTTCGCGCAGCAGCGCCGCGACGCGTTGCTCGTGCTGCGGATATTTGTAGGCGTGGAGAAGGCAGACGGCGACGGAGCGGATGCCCTTCTCCTTCAGGCGTCCGGCGATTTGGCGCACCGTCTCTTCCTCGAGCTCGGTCATGACGGAACCGTCGGCTGCGATACGCTCCTTGGCGCCGAAGCTGTTTGCACGGGTAACCAGCGGGTCGGGATATTTGATGTTCAGGTCGTAGAGGTCGTAGCGTCCTTCGTTGCGGATACGCAGCATGTCCTGAAAGCCGTCGGTGGTGACGAAGCCCGTCTCGACGCCCTTGCGCTCGAGGACCGCGTTGGTGACGACGGTGGTGGCGCCCAGCACCTGAAGGTTCTCGATGGCGATGTTGCCGGCGAATTTTTCCAGCAATTCGGACACACCCTGTACGACTGCTTCCGCCGGGTTCTTCGGCGTGCTCAGGACCTTGTGAAGGTGAAGGTCGCCCTTGTCGTCCAGGAGCGCGAAGTCGGTAAAGGTACCGCCCGTGTCGAAAGCCAGTTTTGCCATTTTGTCCTCGAAGCGACTGTTCGGCGCGGCAGGCGCCGCTATGCGGATCCGATGCCCGGACCCGGTGTCTGCTTGGAGGTTAGGGGAATGCCCGGCGCGTTGGCTAACACAACTACAGTCTGCCGCTATAGGGTTTGCTTATGGCGGATCGGAGATGTGCCGTCAGACTGCCGTTGCGAGGATCGGCCGCCGGCTAGGCCGGCCTGATTCCGGGATGGTGACTGCTCATGAGCTTGCCCACGACATCGAGGAGAACCGACCGTGCAGCGATGGCAGGTTCCGACAAGGGAAGATGATCGGCGACGCAGAGCGACACGGTCGCGTCGATCACCGGCTTCGTCAGCGCCCTCACCTGTGCGCCTGAAAAGATCGCCGTCTCCGTGACCACCGAAGCCGGGAGAATGGTCGATCCAAGCCCATCGAGGACCGCCGCGCTGAGAGCCGGAACGGATTCGATTTCCGAGACGACATCAGGCGTGGCCCGAGCTCTCGCCAGGGCGTCGTCGATCAGCCGCCGGAGCAGATGTGCCTTGCTGGGAAGAAGCAGCGGGATGTCCTGGAGGGCAGAGAGGGGAAGCGGCGCGTTGCTATCCCCAGGGAGTTGGATGCCCGGCGGCGAGACGAGGAACATTTCCTCGCGGAACAATGGCTGCAGGGTGACGCCCTTGATCGGGGCGGCGGCATAGATCAGCGCCATATCCATCTTACCTGTCATGATCAGTTCGCTCAGGATCTGGCCGAAACTGTCATTGATGTGGACGACGATATGGGGATGCCTGGCTTTCATTTCCTTCAGGATCGGCAGCGACAAGGCGCTTGACGAGGAATAGGTCGCAAGCCCGATCGAGACGCGGCCCGCCACCGACTTGGCGGCCTGATCGATGTCGACCTGCGCCTGCTCGATCTGCTTCAACATCAATTGCGCATGCCGATAGAGGATGAGCCCCGCTTCCGTCGGCGTAATGCCGACATTGCTGCGGATGAGAAGCTTGTGCTTGAAGTGCGCCTCCAGAGCGGCAATCTGCTGCGACAGCGCCGGCTGGGCCGTCCGCAGAAGGCTTGCCGCTCGCGATACGCTGCCCGTATCGACGATCTTTACGAAGCTCTTCAATTTTCGGAAATCGACGCTCATGGCCACCGGCTTCTTGTTTCACGAGAAAACGTAAAGCCTGCGGCCGGAGGGACGCAAGTCCCACCGGCCTTTTGCGGTTAACGCAGGCCGGCAACAGCCCGTTCGATGCGATCGCATGCTTGCGTAATTGCCTCCATCGACGTTGCGATCGAGAGGCGGAAATGAGGCGATATCCCGTAGGCGGCACCCTGCAGCGCCGCGACCCCGACGCCATCCAGCAAATAGAGCACAAAATCAAGGTCTGTCTCGATTGTCTTACCTTCGGGTGTCTTCTTGCCGATGACACCGGCGCAGTTCGGAAACAGATAGAAGGCCCCATCCGGCACCAGGCAGGAAAGGCCAGGCACCGCGTTGAGCCGTGAGCACGCATAATCGCGGCGCTCTTTGTAGACCTTTACGCTTTCCGCGACGAATGACTGATCCGAAGATAGCGCATAGGCGGCTGCGGCCTGACTGACCGACGATGGGCAGGACGACATCTGCGACTGCAGCTTGTTGATGGCTGCGATCAAGGCGGCTGGACCCGCCGCATAGCCGATACGCCATCCGGTCATGGCGTAGGACTTGGAGACGCCGTTGGTGAGCAGAACACGCTCCTTCAGTTCCGGCACGACGGCAACCAGCGTCGTCATCGGCTCGTCCTTGAACCAGACCTGGTCGTAAATGTCGTCGGAAAGCACGAAGACATGGGGATGGCGCAACAGCACCTCGCCAAGGGCTTCGAGCTCGCTCCTGTCATAGGCTGCACCCGTTGGATTGGACGGCGCGTTGAGGACCAGCCACAAGGTCTTCGGCGTGATCGCCTTTTCCAGAGCCTCCGGCGTCAGTTTGAAGCCCGCTTCCTGCGGGCATTCGACGATAACCGGCTTGCCTTCGTTGGCGATGACCATATCGGGATAGGAAACCCAGTATGGTGCGGGGATGATTACCTCGGCATCGTTTTCCACGCTCGCCATCAGCGCGAGAAACAGAATCTGCTTGGCGCCGCCGCCGACGCAGATTTCGTTGTCCGCATAGCTGAGGCCGAGCCGGCGCTGGAAGTCGCCGATGATGGCCTTGCGCAGCGCCGGCGTGCCGTTGACCGCGGTATATTTCGTTTCGCCCCTGTCGATGGCCGCGTGCGCCGCGGCCTTGATGTTATCAGGCGTGTCGAAGTCCGGCTCGCCGACGGTCAGATCGACAATATCGCGACCTGCTGCCTTCAGTTCGCGAGCCCGGGCTGCCGCAGCCGTGCTTGGCGAAACCTTGATTCTGGACACACGCGATGCAGGCACGAAAGTGCTCATGGGGATTTCCTCGATTGTGATTCCTTGAGAGGCGAAATCGCCTCAGTGGACGGCTTCTGTTTCGCCGCGCATCTTCCCGGTCAGGAAAAGTTCGCCGAGTTCATCATGGGTGATGTCTTTCGGCAGGCCGTCCCAGATGACTTTGCCAAGTCTCAGAATGACCGCGCGCTGGGCCACTTCCATGGCTTTCTTGGTGTTCTGCTCGACGAGCAGGATCGTCATGCCGTCTGCATGAAGGCGAAGAAGCTCGTCGAAGACGATGCCGATCGCGGCCGGCGACAGCCCGACCGAGGGCTCGTCGACCAGCAGCACCTTCGGCCGCTGCAGCACCGCCATCGCCACTTCGAGCAACTGCTGTTCGCCGCCGGACATATTGCCGGCGAGCGTCGCACGGCGTTTCTTGAGGATCGGAAAGAGGTCGTAGACGTAATCGCGGTCGGCCTTCACCTTGGCGTCGCGGAGAGTATAGGCGGCCATCTGAAGATTTTCGTCGACGCTCATGACGGGAAAGTTGCAGCGCCCCTGAGGCACGAAGGAAATCCCCTCACCCAGAATGGCTCGCGACTTGCAGCCCGCGATGTTCTTGCCGCGCCAGTCGATGTTGCCCTGCTTGATCGTGGTCATGCCATAGAGCGTTTTGAGAAGCGTCGACTTGCCCGCTCCGTTCGGCCCCATGAGCGCCACGAACTGTCCGGCGGGCACGTCGAGGTCGACGCCGTTCAGAATATCCAGATTGCCGTAACCTGCGCGCAGGTCGCGGATCAGAAGGTTCGAATTACCCGCCAAGATAGGCCTCCCTGACGCGTTGATCCTGAATGATATCGCCCGGCAAGCCTTCGACGAGCTTGGCTCCCTGGTCGAGCACGATGACGCGCTGGCAGATGCTGGTGACAACATCGATATTGTGTTCAATCACCAGGAAGCTCACGCCGAGCGACTTATTCGCATAGCGGATGGTGTCGACGACGCGTTCGATGATCTTCGGATTGATCCCGGCCATCGGCTCGTCCAGCAGGATGAGCTTCGGTTCAGGCATCAGCATGGATGCGAACTGGATGAGCTTCTGCTGTCCGCCCGACAGATTGCCCGCCGGCTGGTGGCGCACATCCCAGAGACCCGCCATCTTGATCAGGTCGCGGGCTCTCTCCCTGAGACCATCGATGCGCTGGCGGGACATCTTTCCGAGGCCGAAGGTCGATGCAATGGACGGGAAGGTGAACATCTGACCGGCGATTACCAGGTTCTCCTCGACATCGAGCGACTTGAAGGTGACGGTCTTCTGGAAAGATCGCAGCATGCGGCCTTCCCTGGCGATGCGGTTCAAGGACCAGCCGGTTATGTCCTGTCCATCAAGGACCACCGTGCCGGCGTCCGGCTTCGCAAGGCCTGTGCTGCAATCGAAGAAAGTCGACTTGCCGGAACCGTTCGGTCCGATCAGACCTGCGATCTCTCCTCGGTCGATGTGAATGCTGACATCGTCGACGGCCTTGACCGCGCCATAGGACTTGCTGAGGTTCTTGATCTCGAGAAGGGGAAGATGACTGGTCATTTCGCGCCTCCGATCGCATTCCAGAAGCGATTGATGAGTGGCGCGCAGCCCTTCTTGAACCAGAAAACGAGGACGAGAAGGCAGACGCCATAGGCGATCATGCGCAGTTCCGGTGTAATGCGCAGCGCCTCCGTCAGTCCGACGAAGAGCAGGCTTCCGAAGACAGTGCCGGAAATCATGCCCGCCCCGCCTCCGAGCACGATGATCAGCATCGTCGTCGAATAGTACATCTGGAAGGTCAGCGGGCTGACGACCGTCAGGTAATAGGCGTAAAGGCAGCCGCCGATCCCGGCAAACACGGCGCTGATCATGAAGACGATCAGCTTGTAGTGCCATGTGGGAACGCCGAGAGATTCGGCGAGGGTTTCGTTCTCACGGATCGCCACCATGTTGCGCCCGGCGGGCGAGCGGACGATTGCCCAGACGGCGAAGGTGGCGAGGGTCCCGATGATCAGGGCAAGATAGTAGAAGTTTGTCGTACCGGACACCGTGAACGAAAGCGGGCCTAGCTCGAAGTATGGTTTTGGAATGCTCGATAGTCCCATGTCGCCGCGGGTGAGCGAGATCCAGTTCTTGGCGATGGCCTGGCCAATGATCACGAAACCCAGGGTACACATGACAAAGGACGTCGAGCGCAGCCGCAAGGCGGGAATGCCGAGCGGAAGGGCAAGGGCCCCCGAGACGGCGCCCGCAGCGATGAGATTGACGTAGAATGGCGTTCCATAGGTTACGGCGAGAAGACCTGCCGTATAGGCACCGATACCGAAGAACGCGGCCTGGGCCAATGACAGAAGACCGGTATACCCTACAAGCAGATTGAGCCCATGTGCCGGAAGCATGAAAATCAGGGCGATGATCAGGGAATGGGTGATGTAGCGGCTGCCGATGAACGGCGCGGCGAGTGCTAGGACAACCAGGACTGCGGCGAGCGGTATGCGAAGGTCGCGCCTGCGTGCCTGTTGAGCGGTTTCCGTCAGAGACATGTCGAGTCCTCGGTCGTTCGAGAAAGGTCGGCGGGCGCAGCTGCTAGAAGCGCGCCTGCGTCGAAAAGAGGCCATGCGGTCGCCACATCAGCATCAGGATCAACGTGGCGAAGCCGACGGTGTCGCGGAATTGCAGGCCGACATAGGTGGCGACCAAGCTCTCGGCAACGCCAAGGATCATCGCCGCGACGAAAGTGCCGCGCACATTCCCCAAACCGCCCATGATAATGATCGGCAGCGTCTTGAACGTGATCAGTTCGCCCATGCCGCCATAGACGCTGACGTTGACCGGCGCCGTCAGAACACCTGAAAGCGCGGCGAGTGCCGCCCCCAGCATGAAGGTTCGAAGCACCACCTGCGGCACATCGATGCCGACGACGCTGCAGCACTCGACGTTCTGGGAAACGGCGCGCATCGCCATTCCGAGGCGGGTGTAGCTGACCATCAGTTCGAGGCCGATGAACACCAACAGGCAGACGACGAGAATGAGAATGCGCTGCTGGGCCAGACTGAAGCCCAGGATGGAAACCGGTTCGATATAGCCTCCGGCGAAGAACTTGTAGCCTCCGCCGAAGACGAGAATGATGGTGTTCTGCAGGATCAGCGCGATGCCAAGGGTGGCGAGCACGCCCGACTCAGCGGGCGCGCCGACCATCCGGCGCATGACGAGTTGCCCGACCACATAGGCAACGGCGATTGTCGCAAGAACCCCCACGACAATCGAGGCTTCGTAGGACAGGCCGAGATAGTCGATCGCAAACCAGGCCCCGAACGTGCCGAGCATGTAGTACTCGCCGTGAGCAAAGTTGATGGCTCTCAGCACGCCGAAAATCATGGTCATGCCGACGGCGACGATTGCGTAAACGGAACCAGTGACGATTCCATTCATAGATTGCTCAACTATGGTCGAGAGCATGGGCGTACTCCTCCCGGCAGATTAGTTGGCAGGATATTGAATGTCCGCGGTATATGCACCTTTGATGCTCGGCTTGCCGTTCTCGATCTGCAGCAAGATCATCGGCAATCGGGCCTGGTTGTGGTCGTCGAAAGTGACTTCGCCAACCGGGCTCTTATATTTGATCTTCGAGAGTGCATCGCGAACCTTCACCTTATCCGCGCTGCCGGCCTGCTTGATCGCCGTTGCGAGGAGATTGACGGTATCCCAGTGAACGTAGGCGTGGTTATTCGGGGCTTCATTGTAGGCGGCCGTGAACTTCTCGACGAAAGCCTTGCTTTCGGGCGAGTCGAACTGTGGAAGCCAAGCGGCGGCTTCGACGGCACCTTCGAGCGCCGAAGGGGCTGACTTGATGGTCTTTTCCGTGTTGAACTCGCCATTACCGATCAGCGCGACCTTGCCGGCTATTCCGAGTTCGATCATCTGGCGGGCGATGATGGGCGTCGTATCGGCGAGGCCGTACATGATGATGGCCTGGGCGCCATTGTCGCGGATCTTGGCGAGAACGCTGCGGAAGTCGACTTCGCCTTCCTTGTAGTAGTCTTCGCTGAGGATCTCTCCCTTGAAGTCAGGCAGGTATTTCTTCGTGAAGGTGATCGCCGAGCGGCCATAGTCGCTGTCGACCGAGAGCACGGCGAACTTGGTGAAGCCGCGCTGCTCTGCAGCATATTTGGCGACGATCAGCGCCCGGTTCTCATCTGTCGGATAGTTGCGATAGGTCCACTTAAAGCCGCCGACGCCGGCCTGGTAGGTGATCTTCGGATTGGACGACGCCGCATTCAGGAGAAGCACTTCGGCATCTTCCGCGACGGGCTGAATGGCGAGCGTCACCGAGCTGGAAACATCACCGATGATGAAGTCGACGCCATCCTGGTCAATCAGACGACGGGCGGCCGAGACGCCTTCGACCGGCGTGCCCTGGCTGTCGGCGTTGAGGAGTTCGATCTTCATCCCATCGATGCCGCCGGCATCATTGATGTCTTTGACGGCGAGTTCGGCTCCATGCATCGAAAATGCGCCGTAGCGCGCATTCGGACCGCTCATCGGCGCAACAAGCCCGAGTTTGATCGTCCCGTCCGCTGCCAGCGCGATCTCTGGCAGGCCGGAAACGGCAACCGACAGCGAAAGGATTGCAGTAGAAATGAAAAGTGCTCTGCGGCTTACGGTAAGTTTCATGTTCCCACTCCATGTTCTCGGGTGCAAACGCTTGGCATATGGCCCAGCGTACTCCTGACCGCTTTCCGCGGTTCTTGTTGTGTCAGCCCAGCGCTGACACCGTCACAGTAGGTTCAGGAAAGCGTCGCTGGCCAACACAACTCCACTCTGCCGCTATAGCGTTTATTTATAGCGAACCGATCGATTCGGCATTGCGGGAATGGCTCACCGTCCAGCCGGATGAGCCGTCGGGTGATATAATGGTGATGTCGTCCCTCGTCGCTCGGATCCTGCACTCCACTCGCGATAGGCGAGGTAGATCTTTGCTCCGATCGTCGTGAAAGGCTGCGGCGGCAATGCCGTCGGGGCAGCCAGGCGCGCGTAGACGCGTCGGCCGAGCGGATTCGATTGCTCATCGCCCGCCGAGCAGAGGTGTGAGTTCCGCGACACGTTTTAAAAGGTCAGTTGCACCTTGCAGGCCGCCGTGCGGTCACCGGCGAGGGTGAAGGCTGCGGTGGCTTCTTCAAGCGGCAGGCTGTGGCTGATGATCGGTCGCACATCGATCTTGCGGCTGGAGATCAACTCGACGGCGGTCGCGAATTCCTCGTGGAAGCGCTGCGTTCCGTGGAGTTGAAGCTCCTTGCCAACGATGGCGTTGAGAGGGATCGGGACGTCTCCTGTGACGCCGACCTGCACGATCGTTCCGCGTGGTCTGATGGCGGCAATCGCGCCGCGGATGGCCGGAGCGGCGGCCGAGCATTCGAATACGAGATCGAAATAGCCCTTTCCCGCCTCGTATTCTGCAAGCGCCGGGGCATCCTTGGAAACATTGATGGTGCGGCTGGCGCCCATCGCTTCGGCCCTGGTGAGCGCCGCATCCGCGAGATCGGTCACCACGATCTCGCTTGCGCCATGATAGGAGGCGACGGCAACCATCAGGGCGCCGATCGGGCCGGCTCCGGTGACCAGCACGCGTTTGCCGCCAATGTCTCCTGCACGCGATGCGGCATGCAGACACACGGATAGCGGCTCGCTGCAGGCCGCTTCCGCTGCCGTCGTCGCAGCTCCAACCTTAAAGCACTGCTTGGCCGGTACCACCAGCCATTCCCGGAACATGCCCTGTTCATGCGGCAGGCGCATCGCACTGCCCATGAAGCGCATTTCCAGGCAGTGGATCGGCATGTTTTTCTGGCAATATTCGCAATGCCCGCAGGGTTGGCTGGGATTGACCGCCACCAGCGTGCTGGCCTTCAGATCGACCCCCTCGCCCGCTTGGCTTACGGTCCCCGAGGCCTCGTGGCCGGGTATGATAGGCTCACGAACCCGGACCGGCCCGAAGCCGCCGTCCTGATAATAATGCAGGTCGGAGCCGCAAATCCCCGCGGCTGCCATTTTGAGAAGCACCTCGCCGGGACCAGGGGCCGCAACCGTATCGGTCTCGATCCTGAGATCGCCCTTTTGGTAAAGCCGTGCCAGACGTGTCCGCATGGTGTCCATCCTTATCTCAACAGTCCAAGCTGTTGCGGCAGCCACAGCGATACGGCGGGGACAAAGGTGATCAGGATTAGCGCCAGGAAGAGCGGCACCAGCCAGGGCAGGATCGCCATGGTCGTGCGTTCGACGGAGAGTTTCGCGACCCTCGACAACACGAAAAGCACCATGCCGAGCGGTGGGTGCAGCAGGCCGATCATCAGGTTCAGCGTCATGATGAGACCGAACTGGACGGGATCGATCCCGAATTTCAGGACGATCGGCAGAAGGATCGGCACGAGGATGGTGATGGCCGCGATCGTGTCCAGGAAGCAGCCGACGAAGAGCATCAGCAGGTTCACGAGGATCAGGAAAACCCATTTATTGTCGGTAATCGAGAGGATCGCATCGGACAGCAGCTGCGCCGCCTGGCTTACCGTCAGCAGCCAGGCGAAGACCGATGCCGCGGTGACGATGAAGAGAACCGATGCCGTGGTCTCGATCGTATCGAAACTTGCCTTGGCAAGCGTCGAGGGTGTCATCGTACGGTAACGCACCAGACCGAGGAACAGAGACCAGAGGACGGCTGCGACGGCGGCCTCTGTCGGCGTGAACCAGCCCATTGTCATGCCGCCGATCAGGATGACGGGCGTCATCAGCGCCATGACGGCGGAGAAGCGGAAATACCAGTCGAGAGCAAGAAGCAGGGCAAGGGCAATGCCCGCCGCAACATTCATCGATACGCCCGCCTGCATCAGCAGGTAGATGGCCAGCGGCACCGCCAGGACGACGACGATTTCCATCCCCGCCGACAGCAGCTGTCTAACATCGAACGGCGCGTCGGAGCCCCAGCGCTTCCAGTAGGCGAAGGCGGCGACAGTGATCATCATCAGGAGCGTCATGACGACGCCGGGCAGGATGCCCGCCATGAAAAGAGCGCCGATCGAGACGTTCGCCATCATGCCATAGATCACGAAAGGCAGCGACGGCGGGAAGATCGGACCGAGCGTTGCCGAAGCCGCCGTCACGCCGACCGCTGCCTCGACCGGATAGCCGTGATCCTTCATTGCCTTGATCTCGATCGTGCCGATACCCGCTGCATCGGCCAGCGCCGTGCCGGACATGCCGGAGAAGATGACCGAACCGATGATGTTGACTTGCGCGAGACCGCCCTTCATCCAGCCGACGAGAGCAACGGCAAAGGAATAGATGCGGCCGGTGACGCCGGCCGAGTTCATCAGGTTGCCCGCGAGGATGAAGAAGGGCACGGCGAGCAACGGGAAGCTTTCGACCCCGGCGATCATGCGCTGGGCGACGATGATGTCGGGCGCGACGTCATAGAGGACGATATAAAGCACGGATGCGACGGCCATCGAGATGGCAACGGGCACCCCGACCAGCATCAGCACCAGAAACGAGCCAAGAAGAAGTAGCATCGGATCAACCCTCGACGGTCTGGAATTCTTCGGGGCGCTCCAGAACGGAGTAGCCGCGGCGCATATTGGCGATGAAGACGACGACTGCGCGGATCAGCATCAGCGCGAAGGCGACGAGAACGGCGTAGAAAACGATGTTGCGCGGCAGATCGATCGTGACCATCTGCTCGTCCGCCACGATGTCGACGTAGCGCCACATCAGATGGCAGCCATAGGCGAAGAAGCCGATGCGGACGATATCGACAAAAGTGGCGAGCACGCGCGCCAGGCTTGCAGGCATATAGTGATAGAACACATCCACCTGGATATGCCGCGACGTGCGCACGCACATGACGGAACCGAGAAAGACGACGCCAATCAGACAATTGATCGCGATTTCCTCGGTCCATGCGTAGCTGTCGTTCAGCACATAACGCGTGAAGAACTGCAGGAAGACGCAACCCGCCATCAGCCAGAAGACGATCAGCGTGATCCAGTCTTCAATGGCGTAATCCGAGACGTTTGCGGTCGGAGCGTGCCCTTCGAACTCGTGACCGATTTCTTCGGCCGTGATTTGCGTATGAATTTCTTGCGACATGATCGGCCCTGTTCCAGTTCGGAATGAAGGAGCGCGGCGCCTGCAGCAACCAAGTGTTACAGCGTCCTTGCGCGTCTGAAAGACGCGCGGCGCTGTAAGGCGCCGCGCCGCGAGTTTTACTGGATCGCGCGGATTGCTTCCCAATCGGCCTTCTCGTAGCCGAAATCCTCGAACTTGACCTTTTCCATCACGGCCTTTTCGAAATCGGCCTTGTCGACCTCGGCGACGTTCAGGCCCTTTTCCTTGAAGGTCGCAATAAGACCGTTTTCCTTGCCGGCGATCGTCTTGCTGGTGCGCTCGGCGGCCTCCTGCATGACCTCGCCGAAGATCTTCTTGTCCTCGTCGGAAAGGCTTGCCCACCGCGTCTTCGAGATCACGGTGTTAAGGTGATCGACGATGTGGCCGGTGAGGATGATGTTCTTCTGGACCTCGTAGAATTTCTTCGCCTCGATTGTCGTCAGCGGGTTTTCCTGTGCCTCGACCGTGCCGTTCTGCAAAGCGAGATAGACTTCGGCAAAGGCGATCGGCGTCGTGTTGGCACCGCAGGCGCGCGGCATGGCGAGATAGGCCGGAACGTCAGGCACCCGGATCTTCAAGCCCTGCATATCGGCGCATTTGGTAATCGCCTTGTTTGATGTCGTATGGCGCGTGCCGTAATAGCTGACGGCGGCGATATGGTTGCCGGTCTTGTCTTCATAGCCTTTGGCAAGACGCTTGAAGACATCGCTCTTGGTGTAGGCGATCAGGTGATCGGGACCGCGGAAAATATAGGGGAAGTAAGTCACACCGATCGGCTTGTAGTCGCGTGCCGCAAAGCTCGATCCCGAGATGATGATGTCGACCGTCCCGAGCTTGAGGCCCTGGTTGATGTCTGCTTCCTTGCCGAGCTGCGATGCCGGATAGACCTCGATCTTGTAGCGCCCGTCGGTGCGCTTGTTGATCTCTTCCGCAGCCCAGACGGAATCCGTGTGGAAGGGCTCGGACGTTTCATAGACATGCGCCCATTTCAGCACTGTCTGGGCCTGCGCGATCGCGCTGCTCGCCATGATCGCGGCTGCGGTGCAAAGTATCGTTGCCAGTCTGCTTTTCATTGCTCTCTCCTCCCGAGCTTGGGTTAAGTCTTGGATGTTCCTTTCGACGGCCGCTTCTTGCGTCCGCGCTCCTCTTCCCCCGAAAACTCCTCCCCGAAGCTCTCGGAAAACCTCTTCTGCGACATGGTGAGATGAGCGCGCATGGCCGCCTTGGCGCCGGCGGCATCGCCGGCGGCGATCGCGTCGCGAATGGCGCGATGCTCGTCCAGCGCGCTGCGCCATGTCGTGGGCCCCTCGAAGTGGCTGGCGAGCCTTGCGAAATAAGGGGTCATGCGCATGTCGAACATCTCGCCCGTGACGCGGATCAATGTCGCATTCCCAATGATGGCGGCAATGCCGGTGTGGAAGGCGCGATCGGCATCGAGCACTGCGCTCGCATCGTTGACCACGCCACCCATGCGCGTCAGCGTTTCATCGAGCAGAGCGATATCGTCCGGCTTTGCGCGACCGGCAGCTTCTTCGGCTATGGCACATTCGATGAGGGCTCGCGCCTGCAGCAGCTCGAAAGGCCCCTCCACCGGCTCGCGCTCGGCGCCAGCGACGGTCGCAGCATGCTGGCGCACCACATAGATGCCGGATCCCATGCGGATGTTGACGAGACCTTCGACCTCGAGGACGATCAGTGCCTCGCGGACGGTCGGGCGTGAGACCGACAGTTGCTCCGCAAGGTCGCGCTCAGCCGGCAGCCGCTGGCCGACGGCAAGCTCGCCGCTCGCGATCATCAGGCGAATCTGATCCGCAACCTGCCTATAAAGACGGCGTGATTCAACAGGCGAAAACATCGTGGGCCTCCCCGGCGGCTTCTCCTCAAGCCGCGCAGCTGGTCAACTGGCCTGACCAATTAGCACATGAATATCATCGCGGGAGTTGTGCGTCAATCCGCCGCATAAACGCAAGACACGAATATCCCCACCCGGAGGGCAGCCGTTTGTGAGATCGCCGGGAACCTTCGTCGTCATTCAGGGTTGGGTGGCCGAACATCTGGAGTGGAGCCGATGAATTACCTCTGGCTTTTTGTAGTTGCGGGCGGAGCAGCTCTCCTGGGAATTGCTATTGGCTTGGGGATGATCAAGCAGGATGGACAGCGGTCGGCCGCTGCCATCGCAGGTACTTTCGTCGTTGCACTCGGTGCTGTCGGACTCGGCCTCTTTGTCGCCAGTGCGCCCACGGCCCCTCTGCGAGCGTCCGATAGAGAAGGATCGCAGAACAGGCGCCCGGCGGCTGCGACGACCGAAAAGGATTTTCCTGGAAAGTAACCGAGAAGCAAACCGCCGTGAGCGTGCTGTGCATTGAGGGCACAGACGCCGTGCTCGGCAGGAGGTGCACTGTGATATATTTTATGGCTGTCGCGGAGCGAGCGTTTGCCTCCGCTCTCGAGGCGATGACGGATGAAGAGCTCTTCACAATGATGGCTGATCTGGAAATCCGCAGTGAAACCTGGGTTAAGCCTTCGCCTCATGACGAAGACTTCGCAAAAATCGTTCTGACCGAAAGCGCCATAGAAAGACGTTTCCCTGGACAAATGTTAAAGCCGTACAAGGAGTGGCAAATCCGCCGAGCGCGTCGGAATTGCGCTTGAAACACGCATTGGGACAGGCCTATTTGTTTGGCTGGCCGGCCCCCGGGCGACTAAGCCCAGCCAGCCCTCGCATACAACGAAGCCGATAGCATCACGTGAAGGCTCTGGAGACGCCTGGTGCGGAACCATCAATCCTCGGGTGGAATAAGGAGTTGCCCACCTGGAAGTGCAAAACCTCGGTGACGCTAGCTCCCCGATCGAATCTCCTGGCTGCAAGCGTGGTTAGTCAAGGAGTTGGTTTCCCAGCATCAACAGCAAGGACTCGCGGGCGCGGCTCACGCGGCTTTTCAATGTGCCGATTCGGCACCCACACATCCTGGCGGCGTCCACGTAACTCGTTCCGGTAGCCACTAGCGTTAGGGCGCGGCGCCTGTCGTCGGGAAGAAGAGTTAGTGCATGTTGCAACTCCCGCTCCCGTAGCGCCCACTCCTGGGCTGGCGCGATTGAAACCTGTTCCATCGCCACGTCCAGTCCAGCCGGCTCCCGTCTTTGCTTGCGATAATTGGTGCAGAACGTGTTTCGAAGAATCGTGAAAAGCCAGGACTTGAGCGAGGTGCCTGGGTGGTAGAGATGGAGCGAGTTTAAGGCCTTCATCAGTGTTTCTTGCACGAGATCATCGATATCGTCCTCGTTGCGCAGGAACCTTCTGGCGAAGGCGCGTAATGCCGGCGTCAGCTCAACGATCTTTAGTTCGATTGCGGAAGTTTGTTTGCTATGAGAAGCAGAGTGTACTGCAGATAAAGACGTCATTTTTCTCTCCTTGGATGAAAAGGAAAGTTCTGGACGTCCTAATCGTTGCCGTACGGTAACGGACCGTAGACGCCGTCCTCCGCAGGGCCTGCCCGCGATTGCCACCGTTTGCGTCGAACGCAGCCGATCTCGGGAACTAGGGGCTCGTTCGGATCATCACCGAGTACGCTCGGTCGGCCGAGGCCGACCAAATCATGGAGGAGTTCGATGGCTCGGTCGCCTTTAAGGTCGACCTGATTTCTTCCGCGCGGGCGAGCGCGATGAGATAGCCCCCTACGGCAGTTGATCGCGTGAGCAAAGCAGCACGATCCTTCCCCTAGCCGCAGGCAACACTCGCCGAAGAAGAGGCAACCGACAGGAAACCGACGGAGCGCCGCACTGTCGTCCGCAAACGCTAGGAAGGGAGCGCTTTAAACCATCACGCCGGTGACGGTCAGCGCCTCGGCGGCCGGCTTCCTAGAGTTCCTCACGAACAAACCCGCCCCGTGAACTGACCCCAGAAAATTGGACATCCAACCTCGGGGATCAGTTCACGGAGCGGGGTTTTTTCGTGAAGCGGCCGATCAATTATTATGCGCGGCGCAGGCCTCATCCATCGGGGTCGCGTTGCTCGTGCCGCCTTGTGTCTGGAGTTTGGCGGAGTTGTTGACCGGATTGGGGCACTTGGTCCTGTCGGTTTTCATTGTGCCGGTGCTCGTGGAGCCCGTCGTGGTGGTATCGGTCGCCATCGGCTTTTTGGCCTTCATATTGCCGCTTGCACCGCCACCCTGATCGGCCTGGTTTTTATCGATCGTGGCGCCGGCCGGTGCCGGATTGGATTGGGCGAAGGCAGACGTGGCCATGCCGATGGAAAGAAGCGAAGCTGCTACGAGTTTCATACGCATCTGATGTCCTCCTTAGGATCTTTGCGTGATTATTCAGAACCTCGCCGGCGCGTCATTGTTCCGCAGTTGCTGCTTACAAATATGCCATAGCTTCAGAAGCCGCGGGCGCGACCGAGGATCAACGGTGAGATGGGATCAGGAGACGAGCGATGGAGGCGCGACACTACTTAGCGTAAAGCGCTCGCGACCGCTCGAGATGCTTGAGAAGTGCCGTTTCCGAGCCATCCACGTCGTTTGCTTCAAGGCGGTCGACGATTTCGTCGTGTTCGGCGAGCGTGAACTTTTCCTTGCCGGTCCAGATCAGCATTTCGGTATGATATTCCTTCAACCAGGCAAGCATGGCTTCGCTGACGGCGACGTAGATCGGGTTGCCTGATATCTGCGCGATGCGGGTGTGGAATTCCATGTCCGCGTCGATGAACTCTTCGGCCCGTCCAAGCGACATTCGCTGGCGTTCGATGATGTTCCTGAGGTCGGCGATATCATTTGCGGACGCCCGCTGCGCGGCCTCGCGCGCCATGCCCCGCTCGAAGAAGATGCGGGCGCTCTTGAGGTATTCCAACGAATCCGACGATTGCGACAGCATGATCTTGGCGGTGAGATCGACCTGGCGGAATATCGATTTCGCCGTCAGCCTGAGGACCTTCGCCCGCTCACCGTGCGAAATGTTGACGAGACCTTTGTTGGCAAGGGACTGCATGGCCTCCCTGATCGCCGGCCGGCCGACGCCGAAGCGTTCCATCAGTACGCGCTCGGAGGGCATTTCGTCGCCGGGCTGAAGCTCGCCCGACGTGATCATTCGCTCAAGTCGATCAAACACTTCGTCAGAGAGTTTCCGGCGGACGATTTGTTCGAGGGGCTGTGTCATCACATCTCGCTGGCTCAAAATGTTTCCTCCTAACAGTTTTCCGGGTCGAGAACAAAGCCGCCGGCGAAAATTGCGGGTGCGAAGATTCTACTTTCAATAAGTTGGAATACTCATTATACCAGATCATGAGTTGACGCCATGGCAATGTGGCGGCGAGAGGAGCAACCGTCCGTTTCATGATGATTAGCCTGACCTATCGTATCGAAACGCCCGGCAGCGTCGAGGCAATGGCGGACAAGATCGCGAGCGACCAGTCGACCGGCACCTTCGTGCCCGTTCCCGGCGAAACCGAAGAGCTGAAGTCGCGTGTTGCCGCCCGCGTGCTGGCAATCCGCCCACTCGAAGATGCGCGTCATCCGACCTGGCCCGAGGTCGCCCCCGGCACGCTGCTCAATCGGGCCGATGTCGACATTGCCTTTCCGTTGGAGGCGATCGGGACCGATCTTTCGGCACTGATGACCATTGCGATCGGCGGCGTTTATTCCATCAAGGGCATGACCGGCATCCGCATCGTCGACATGACGCTGCCCGACGCCTTCAAAAGCGCGCATCCCGGACCGCAGTTCGGCATTCCTGGAAGCCGCCGCCTCACCGGCGTCGAAGGCCGCCCCATCATCGGAACGATCGTCAAGCCGGCGCTTGGCCTCAGGCCACACGAGACGGCGGAACTCGTCGGCGAGCTGATCTCATCCGGCGTGGACTTCATCAAGGATGACGAAAAACTGATGAGCCCGGCCTATTCGCCGCTCAGGGACCGCGTTGCGGCGATCATGCCGCGCATTCTCGATCACGAGCAGAAGACCGGCAGGAAGGTCATGTATGCCTTCGGCATCTCGCATGCCGACCCCGACGAGATGATGCGCAACCACGATATCGTCGCCAAGGCCGGCGGCAACTGCGCCGTCGTCAACATCAACTCGATCGGCTTCGGCGGCATGAGCTTTCTGCGCAAGCGCTCGAATCTGGTGCTGCACGCGCATCGAAACGGTTGGGACGTGCTGACACGCGACCCCGGCGCCGGCATGGATTTCAAGGTCTACCAGCAGTTCTGGCGGCTGCTGGGCGTCGACCAATTCCAGATCAACGGCATCAGGGTCAAATATTGGGAGCCGGACGACAGCTTCGTCTCATCCTTCAAGGCCGTCAGTACGCCGCTGTTTAATGCCTCGGATTGCCCGCTTCCGGTTGCCGGGTCGGGCCAGTGGGGAGGGCAGGCGCCGGAGACCTATCAGCGAACCGGCCGGACCGTCGATCTTCTCTATCTCTGCGGCGGCGGCATCGTCAGCCACCCCGGTGGCCCGGCGGCCGGCGTTCGCGCGGTGCAGCAGGCCTGGCAGGCCGCAGTCGCAGACATCCCGCTAGAGATCTACGCCAGGGAGCACCCGGAACTCGCCGCCTCGATTGCAAAATTTAGCGACGGCAAGGGTGCGTGACCGCGATGGATGGACTTCTCGTCAGCTATTACGGCGATGACTTTACTGGCTCCACCGATGTGATGGAGGCCCTGGCCTCGAACGGTGTGTCGACCGTGCTCTTCCTCGACGTTCCGACGCCGGAACTGCTTGCACGCTTTAGCGATTGCCGGGCAATCGGCATTGCCGGGACAAGCCGCAGCGAGACGCCCGCATGGATGGGAGAGCACCTTACGCGCGCTTTCGCATGGCTGAATTCGCTTGGCGCCGCCATCTGCCACTACAAGGTCTGCTCGACCTTCGATTCCAGCCCCGAGATCGGCAATATCGGCAAGGCGATCGAAATAGGCCGTACGGTCTTCAGGCAATCCGTCGTACCGGTCATCGTCGGCGCGCCGCAACTGAAGCGCTACACGGCATTCGGCAACCTCTTTGCCGCTTACCAGGGCCGGGTCTTTCGCATCGATCGCCATCCTGTCATGAGCCGTCATCCGGTGACCCCGATGGACGAGGCGGACCTTGCCGTTCACTTGTCGAAGCAAACCCTGCTTCCCGTCCTGGTCGCCGATCTTATCGCGATCACCGCGGCTGACGCCGATGCGGGTATCGACGGTCTGGCGTCGGGTTCCGAGGGGATTCTGCTCATCGATGTCGATTCCGAGGCGACGCAGGAGGCCGCGGGTCGGCAGTTGCTTCGTGTCGCCAGCCGCTCGGGGAGCTTCGTCGCCGGCTCCTCGGGGGTCGAATATGCCCTGCTCAGCGCATGGCGGCGGAGCGGCTTCATCGGCGAAAGCAAAGCCGAGTTTCCCGATATCGGCCCGGCCGACCGCCTCGCCGTCGTGTCGGGCAGCGTATCGCCGACGACCGAGCGCCAGATCCGGACGGCTGTCGAGAATGGCTTCGAGAGTATCGCGCTCGATCCGCTTGCACTGGTCTCGGAGCAAGGCGAGGGCGCGGTGAGTGCTGCGGTAGAGGCGGGAACCGAGAAGCTCAGGCAAGGCAAGAGCGTCATTCTTTACACGGCGCTTGGACCGTCTGCAGACCGGGGCGCCGACATCGACAAGCTTCCGGGTGCTCGTCACCGGCTCGGAAGCGCGCTCGGCACGATCTTGCGCCGCCTGATCGAGAACGAAGGGCTTTCGCGTGCGGTCGTCGCCGGCGGCGACACATCAAGTCACGCACTCAGGCAGTTGAAGATCGACGCGCTGACGACGCTTCTTCCGCTTCCCCAGACGCCGGGTTCTCCGCTTTGCCTCGCGCATGGCGACTATCAGCCGACCAACGGCCTGCAGATTGCGCTCAAAGGCGGCCAGGTCGGGACGGACGGCTATTTCGTCCAGATCCGTGAGGGGAGGAAGCACTGATGGTTTCCTCCGGCATCGGCCGAAATGTGCGATCGCGGAAAAACGTGATTCCAACGATTAAGTAGTGATATGGTGATTGACTCATCATACCAGTGTATGATCCTATTGATAACGGAACAGGTGAGGAAAACATGACTAAGATTGCCCTCTTCGGCGCAGGCGGAAAAATGGGATACCGGCTTGCCAAAAACCTCAAAGGCTCGCGTTTCGAGGTGCGCCATGTCGAGGTGAGCGACGCAGGCAAGGCCCGTTTGAAGAATGATCTCGGCCTTGATTGCCTACCCGTCGATGCCGCACTCGATGGCGCCGATGTGGTGATCCTTGCCGTGCCGGATACGGCGATCGGCAAAGTGGCGGCAGGCATCGCCGACAAGCTCACATCAGGCACGATGGTGATCGCGCTGGACGCAGCGGCTCCCTTTGCCGGCCACCTGCCGAAGCGCGACGATCTTACCTACTTCGTCACCCATCCCTGCCATCCGCCGATCTTCAACGACGAGACGGAGATGCAGGCCAAGAAGGACCATTTCGGCGGCCTGTTCGCCAAGCAGCACATCGTCTCGGCGCTCATGCAGGGTCCCGAGAGCGCCTATGCGCTTGGCGAGGAAATCGCCAAACTCATCTGGGCTCCGGTCATGCGCTCGCACCGGGTCACGGTCGACCAGCTTGCCATGCTCGAACCGGGTTTGTCGGAAACCGTCTGCGCATCGCTGCTCGTCGTCATGCGGCAGGCCATGGACGAATGCGTGGCACGCGGCGTGCCTGAACAGGCTGCCCGCGACTTCCTGCTCGGCCATATGAACGTGCTCGGCGCGGTCATCTTCAAGGAAGTCGACGGCGTGTTCTCGGATGCCTGCAACAAGGCGATCGAGTTCGGCATCCCGGCGCTGATGCGCGACGACTGGAAAAAGGTATTCGAACCGCAGGAGATCGCCGAAAGCATCCGGCGCATCACCTGAACCGGCATGGGGAGGCGAGCCCTCCCCCTTCAACTGCCCCGAGGAGACGGGGTTAGCCGCTCCGGGAAGTCGGGGCTTCATTCACAACAGGGAGGAAAATATGAAACTGACGCGCAGACTGACACTTGCAGCTTTTGCCGGCGCCCTCGCGCTTGGTACGGCTCTTCCGGCCTTTTCGGCCGATCTCATCGCCATCATCACGCCGGCGCATGACAATCCCTTCTTCAAGGCCGAAGCCGTCGGCGCCGAAGCCAAGGCCAAGGAGCTCGGCTACGAGACGCTGCTCATGACGCATGACGACGACGCCAACAAGCAGTCGGAAATGATCGACACGGCGATCGGGCGCGGCGCCAAGGCGATCATTCTCGACAATGCCGGAGCCGACGCCTCCGTCGCGGCCGTCAAGAAGGCAAAGGATGCGGGCATTCCCTCCTTCCTGATCGACCGCGAAATCAACGCGACGGGCGTTGCCGTCGCCCAGATCGTCTCGAATAACTATCAGGGCGCCCAGCTCGGGGCGCAGGAATTTGTCAAGCTGATGGGCGAGAAGGGCAATTACGTCGAGCTGGTGGGCAAGGAGTCCGACACCAATGCCGGCATCCGCTCGCAAGGCTATCACGACGTCATCGACGACTATCCGGACCTGAAGTCCGTCGCCAAGCAGTCGGCCAACTGGAGCCAGACGGAAGCCTATTCGAAGATGGAAACCATCCTCCAGGCAAATCCCGACATCAAGGGCGTCATTTCAGGGAATGACACGATGGCCATGGGCGCGATCGCGGCACTGCAGGCGGCCGGCCGCAAGGACGTGATTGTCGTCGGCTTCGACGGTTCCAACGACGTGCGCGACTCCATCAAGTCGGGCGGCATCAAGGCAACGGTCCTGCAGCCCGCCTATGCGCAGGCTCAGTTGGCGGTAGAACAGGCAGACGCCTACATCAAGAACAAGACGACGCCAAAGGAAGAGAAGCAGTTGATGGATTGCGTTCTCATCAATGCCGACAATGCCGGCAAACTCGAAACCTTCGCCCTGACGAACTGATCAGCCGCGAATTGCGAAGGGCGCAGCGCTGCGCCCTCCGCAATGCATTTCGCAAGACGTCGAGGTTTAAAGCATGTTGAGAATGAAGGGCGCCCTGCTCGCTGCCGTCGTGGCGGCAGCCTTGCCCGGTTGCAAGATCATCAAGACGCCGACGGCTGAGGAAAAGGCTGCGGCAGCGGCCAAGACCGCCTTCGACCCGAATGCAAAGGTCGAGGCGATCTGGCAGTCCGAGGCCGTGCCCTATTTCGAGAAGCGCGCCGGCGACCTCAAAGACGTCATGCAGCTTTCCGCCTCCAGCCCCGACGCGGCCGGCGAGAAATACGGCAATCCCCGCAAGCAGAGCAGCTCGCCATGGACCTATGCGGTGAAGATCACCGGCAAGATTGTCGCGGCCGATACGGCCTCTCGCGCGGCAACGCTCGATGTCGACGCAGATGGCGACGGCAAGGCCGAAGCCAAGGTGCAGATCGGGCCGGCGCTGCGGGGCACGGCGCTGCGCGACACATTGGAGTTCGTCAATTTCAACGAATTCAAGAACCAGATCGAGTGGGCGCAGTTTGGCAAAGCCTTCAACGAGAAGGCCAATACCTCCTTTCTCTCCGCCATCCCGCGTGAGGGCCTCGCCGGCAAGACGGTAACCGCGATCGGCGCCTTTCCGCTGCCGAAGAGCGGCGAGCTGCCGCTCATAACGCCTTCGGAACTGAAGGTCGGCCCATGACCACAGGAGAGGCACAAAAGGACGATGTCATCCTGCGCCTCGACGACGTGTCGAAGGTCTATTCGGGTATCGTCGCCGTCAAGCGCGCCAATCTCGAGCTGCGTCGCGGGGCAGTGAACGTCCTTGTCGGCGAAAACGGCGCAGGCAAATCGACGCTGATGAAGATCATCGCCGGTGTCGAGCGTCCGACGCTCGGCCGCATCATCCTGGATGGCAAGCCCGTATCCTTCGACAGCCCTGCGGACGCGCAAGCGCATGGCATCGGGATGATCTTCCAGGAACTCAATCTCTTCGCCAACATGTCGGTCGCAGAAAACATCTTCGCCAGGCGCGAAATCACCCGCGGTATCCTCGGCATCGATCACAAGGCGCAGGTCCAAAAGGCCAATGCGTTTTTGAAGCGTCTCGATGCCGGGATCGAGGCCGATACGATGGTCGAGGATTTGCCGATCGGCCAGCAGCAGCTCGTCGAGATCGCCAAGGCGATGTCGTTGAATGCCCGGATCCTGATCATGGACGAGCCGACCTCGGCTCTTTCGGCGGCCGAGGTCGAGATCCTGTTCAAGGTGATCGCGGAACTGAAGGCCCAGGGCGTGGCGATCGTCTATATCTCGCACCGGCTCGAAGAGCTGATGCGGATCGGCGACTACATCACGGTGCTGCGTGACGGCCAGATCACCGGCGAGGCCATGGTCCGCGACATCGATACACGCTGGATCGTGCGTTCGATGATCGGCTCGGATGCCAAGGATTTTGCAAAATCCGTGAATCACGCCATCGGAGCTGAGGTCTTTCGTGCCGAAAACATCAGCCTGCCGCGGCCGACGGGCGGGCTCTCGGTCAACGATGTCTCCCTGTCGGTCAAGGCAGGCGAAATCCTCGGCATCTATGGCCTGATGGGTGCGGGACGCAGCGAATTCTTCGAATGCGTGATCGGGCGTCACACGCACTCGACCGGCAAGATCTTCATCGACGGCAAGCAGGTTCGCGCCCGCGACACCACGCGACGTATCCGCCGCGGCCTTGCGCTCATTCCGGAAGACCGGCAGCGGGAAGGTCTGGTCCAGGTCCTCTCGATTGCCTCCAACCTGACGCTGGCGAGCCTTGGCCGCTTCACCCGGCTCTTCCATATCGACAGGCGTGCGGAGAAGAATGCCATTCGTGATGCGATCCGCGATCTCTCGATCAAGGCACCGAACCCGGATTTCGAGGTGACCTCGATGTCAGGGGGCAATCAGCAGAAGGTCGTCATCGGTAAGGCGTTGATGACCAATCCGAAGGTGCTTCTGATGGATGAACCGAGCCGCGGCATCGATGTCGGCGCCAAGGCCGATGTCTTCCGCACCATGCGGCGGCTGGCGGCAAACGGGCTTGCCATTCTGTTTTCGACTTCCGACCTCGAAGAGGTCATGGCGCTTTCCGATCGCATCGCGGTTTTGAGCAACGGCCAGCTGGTCGCCGTCTTCGACCGGAACGAGGCCACCGAAGAAGCCATCATTGCGGCTTCTGCCAAGGGACACGGACATCAAGGGAAACTCGCGTCATGATGGCGGCTACATCAACTATTCTCACGCCGAAAGGCGCCAACGGCTCCGTGCTTCTGACGCTGATGAAGCTCAGGACCTTCATCGCGCTGTTTGCCGTCATCATCTTCTTTGCGATCTTCGCACCGAACTTCACCTCGACGGCGAACATGATCCTGATGTCGAAGCATGTGGCGCTGAACGCGTTCCTGGCGATGGGCATGACCTTCGTCATCATCACCGGCGGCATCGATCTCTCGGTCGGATCGATCGTCGGTCTTTGCGGCATGGTCGCGGGCGGTCTGATCCTTTACGGCATCGAATTGCCGATTGGCTACACCATCTTTTTCAACCTTTTCGAGATCGTGCTGATCACCCTGTCGATCGGCCTGCTCATCGGTCTGATCAACGGTCTGCTGATCACCAAGCTCAACGTCGCGCCCTTCATCGCCACGCTTGGTACGCTCTATATCGCCCGCGGTCTCGCCCTGCTGTCATCGGACGGCCAGACCTTTCCGAACCTTGTCGGCCGGCCTGAATATGCAACGACCGGCTTCGATTTCTTCGGCGCGGGACGCATTCTCGGCCTGCCGGTGTCGATCTGGATCCTGATCGTGCTTGCGCTGCTGGCCGCCTATGTCGCCCGCTCGACACCGATCGGTCGTCACATCTTCGCCGTCGGCGGCAATGAGCGGGCTGCGCGCATGTCCGGTATCCGGGTCGATGTCGTCAAGATCTTCGTCTACATGTTCTCCGGACTTTGCGCGGCCATCGTCGGCGTCGTCATCTCCTCCGAACTGATGGCAGCCCATCCGGCAACCGGCGAAAGCTTCGAACTCAATGCGATCGCCGCAGCCGTGCTCGGCGGCACCTCGATGTCGGGCGGCCGCGGCACGATCGGCGGCACGATCATTGGAGCCTTCGTCATCGGCATCCTCTCCGACGGATTGGTGATGATGGGCGTTTCCTCCTTCTGGCAGATGGTCATCAAGGGCCTCGTCATCATCATTGCCGTCGTCGTCGACCAGGCGCAACGCCGCCTGCAGCAGCGCGTTACCCTCATGCAGATGGCAAAGGCAGGTTGAGATGACGGAATTAAAAGGAGCTTTGATCGGTTGCGGCTTCTTTGCGATAAACCAGATGCATGCCTGGAATGACGTTCGAGGTGCCGGCATTGTCGCGATCTGCGATCGCGACCCAGAGCGGCTGAAGCTCGTCGGCGATCAGTTCGGCATCAATCGCCGCTATGGCGATGCCGAGGCGTTGTTCGCCGATGGCGGTTTTGATTTCGTCGACATTGCCACGACCGTCCAAAGTCACCGTACCCTCGTCGAAATGGCGGCCGCGAACAAGGTGCCGGCCATCTGCCAGAAGCCGTTCGCCAAGACCTTGTCGGATGCGAAGGCGATGGTCGAGGCGTGCCGCAACGCCGGCATACCGCTAATGGTGCACGAGAACTTTCGCTGGCAGACGCCGATCCAGGCGGTGCGGAAGACGCTGGAGGCCGATGCCATCGGCACGCCCTTCTGGGGCCGTTTCTCCTTCCGTTCGGCCTACGACGTCTTTTCCGGTCAGCCCTATCTCGCCGAGGGCGAACGGTTCATTATTGAAGACCTTGGCATCCATACGCTCGATATCGCGCGCTATATCCTTGGCGACGTTCGATCGCTCACGGCCCGCACCAAGCGGGTCAATCCCATCATCAAGGGCGAGGATGTCGCGACCATTCTGCTCGATCACGAAAACGGCGCCACGTCGGTCGTCGACGTCAGCTACGCCACCAAGCTTTCCAGGGAGCCATTCCCCGAGACCTTGATCGAGCTCGACGGTTCGGAAGGCACGATCCGCCTGACCCAGGGTTACGGCCTCGAAGTCACCAACGCCAAGGGCACCACGACCACGGACGTGTCTCCGAAGCTGCTGTCATGGGCCTCGCGGCCCTGGCACAACATCCAGGAGAGCGTCTATACGATCCAGCAGCATTGGGTCGATCAGTTGGAACGCGGCGCGGAACACTCGACGTCAGGGGCTGACAATCTGAAAACTTTTGCGCTCGTCGAGGCCGCCTATGACAGTGCGGCCAGGGGACAGACGATCGATGTCGGAGCGATGCTGCGATGACGGTCGATGCGTTCCAGCTCTACGGCACTCGCCTCGTCGAAACGCCGCCGATTCGGCTGAGAGCGGGAAAACTGGAAGCCGATCTCGCCAACGGCAACCTCCGCACCATCCGCTACGACGGGACCGAGGTGCTGCGAGCGATTTCCTATCTCGTTCGCGACCGGGACTGGGGCACCTACAGCCCTGAAATCACCGATCTCCGCATCGAGCAGAGTGACGATCGCTTCGAGGTCGCCTATCTCGCCCGCTGCGAGGGACCCGACGATACCAGGCTTGTCATTGACGTTCGCATCAGCGCAACTGCGGACCGGCTCGACTTCGAGGCTGAGGCCATCGCCTCGACCGGCTTCGAGACCAACCGCTGCGGCTTCTGCATTCTGCACCCGATCGTCGGTTTGGCAGGTTCACCGGCGACGGTCGAGCATGTCGACGGGGAGGTCGTGGCAACACGGTTTCCCGATCTCATTGAGCCCTGGCAGCCGTTCAAGGACATGCGCGCCATCACCCACCTGGTCATGCCTGACGTTCAGGCGGAATGCCGGATGGAGGGCGACACCTTTGAAATGGAAGATCAAAGGAACTGGTCGGACGCATCCTATAAGACATATGTCAGGCCGCTCGCCCTGCCCTGGCCCTACCAGATTGCCGCCAATCAGCCTGTCCGTCAAAAGACGTCGCTTGTTATCAGGGATATCAACGGTGCCACACGGGATCCTTCGGCTGGGCTGTCAGTCGGCGCCATAAAACTCGAGCTCGGTGCGCGCACTGGCACCATGCCGGATATCGGCGTGATTATTACACCCGAAGAGGCCGATGCGACCCTCTTGGCAAAGTCCGTCCTGACGGAGATCGCTCCTCAGGAACTCCTCTTCCATTTCGACCCGAGTGCCCGGCACGGCGTCGACGCGCTCAGGCGGTTCGCAGCAATCGCGACGGTCCATCGCGGCCGCTCGACGCTGGAGATTGCCCTTCCCTGCAAATTATCGCCGTCAAGCGAGACCGCCGAGATCGCCCGCCAAATGCAGCTGGCGGAATTCAAGCCCGATGCGATCATGATCTCGCCTTCGGTCGACCGGCAGTCGACGCCGCCCGGCAGCGCCTGGCCGGATTGCCCGCCTTTGGATGAAGTCTATACCGCCGCTCGCGCTGCCTTTCCCGGCATTCGCATTGGCGGCGGCATGCTGAGCTATTTCACCGAGCTCAACCGGAAGCGCGTCCCGGATGGACAGCTCGACTTCGTCAGCCACTGCACCAACCCGATCGTGCATGCGGCCGACGATCTCAGCGTCATGCAGACATTGGAAGCCCTGCCCTTCATCACCCGGTCTGTGCGTGCGATCTACGGCGACAAGCCCTACCGCATCGGCCCGTCGACGATCCCGATGCGGCAAAACCCCTATGGCAGCCGCACGATGGACAATCCGTCCGGCTCTCGCATACCCATGGCCAACCGCGACCCACGCCACAATGGACGCTTCGCGGAGGCTTTTGCATTCGGTTACGCGATACGGGTGCTGGATGCCGATCTGGAATGCCTGACGCTATCGGCCCTGACCGGTCCGTTCGGTTTGATCGCCGGTCCGGCGGAACCGACCGAACAAGGCGGCCGGCGCTCGCTGTTCAACACCATACGGACACTCTCCGCTTTGACTGGTGCATCCTGGCAGGAATGCGTCTCCTCCTCACCCTCTGAGGTCCTGTCTTTCGTTGCAAGGGATACTACAGGCGCCAGGCTGTACGTCGTCAATCTGACGAGCAAAGAGAGAAAGGTCGATTGCAGCGCATGCGGGCCGACCGGCAAGGACTCAAGCGGGGATCTGCTGCTTGCCCCATTGGCTGTCACCGTCTTGCCGCTGCAGCGCGACGTGCTGGCGGATTGACCTCCAGCGGTGCTGCTGCATCTATGCGATCGGGAACTCGCTCTCGGGAGGATCGATGTGAAGACGAAGAAGCTTATCAATTCCGGCGCCGATGCCGTCGATGAGATGCTGCAGGGGGTCCTGGCGGCCCATCCGCGCCATCTCTACGCGGTAGAGGACATGCCCCGCGCGATCGTCGCCAGAAACGGGCCGCGAAAGGGCAAGGTCGGATTGGTCATCGGTGGTGGCTCCGGGCACGAACCGACATTTCTGGGGTTCGTCGGCAAGGGGCTTGCAGACGCGGCCGCAATCGGCAACGTCTTCGCGTCGCCGCCGCCCGATCCGATTGTCGCCTGCGCCATGGCAGTCGACGGCGGCGCCGGTGTGCTGTTCATGTATGGCAATTATGCCGGCGACGTGATGAACTTCGACATGGCAGCCGAGATGCTGGCACTTGACGAGATCGAGGTACGCACCGTCCTGACCACGGATGACGTGGCGTCTGCTCCTCCCGATCAAAGGGATAGACGACGGGGCGTGGCGGGTAACGTCTTCATCTTCAAGGCCGCCGGCGCAGCGTGCGATCTTCTCTACTCGTTTGACGATGTCGAGCGCGCCGCCCGCCATGCCAATGCGCGAACCTATACGATGGGTGTCGCGCTTTCCCCATGTTCGCTGCCCCAGACCCTCCGGCCGAACTTCCTGATCGGCGAAGGGGAGATGGAGATCGGAATGGGCATCCACGGGGAGCCTGGCGTGGCGCGCGAGCCGCTGAGGCCGGCCGACGCGGTGACGGACGAACTCATGGACAGCATTCTTCGCGAAATGAACGCAGACCGGGGCGATCGTGTCGCGGTACTCGTCAATTCGCTGGGCTCGACCCCGATGATGGAACTCTACATCATGATGCGGCGCGTGAAGTCCCGGCTCGACGATGCCGGGCTCATCCTCCATACGTCGCTCGTCGGGAATTACTGCACCTCGCTCGAAATGGCCGGCGCGTCGATCACGGTCATGCATCTTGACGACGAGCTTCAGCGATTGATCGACCACCCCTGTGATTGCGCGATGTTTGCGAGGTAATCGATGACGTTTACGACCGAAGATCTGCAGCGCTTGTTTGCCGGGATTGCCGAGGATATTGCGGCGGAACGGGATCATCTTTGCGAACTGGACGGTGCCATTGGCGATGGGGATCACGGCCTTGCCATGGATGCGGGCTGCCAGGCCGCGGCGAAAGCGGTCGGCGAACTTGACGCCGGGATTGCCCCGACAACCCCATTCAACGTCGCGGCAAAGGCATTCCTGAATGCGGTCGGCGCTTCGTCCGGCCCGCTATATGCCACGGCCTTCATGCGCGCCGGAGCGGCCGCCAAAGGCAAGCAGACATTGAGCGATGACGACTTCCTCAGCGTCTTTGCGGCAATGGCGCAGGGAATCCAGGAACGCGGAAAGGCCGAACCCGGAGAAAAGACGATGGTTGACGCCTGGAAGCCCGCAGCCGACGCAGCACTCGATGCCCGGCAGTCGGGAAAGCCCCTCGCCCAATGCTTCGAGGCAGCGGAGCGGGCAGCGCGGGCAGGCTGTGAAGCGACCAGCAACATGACGGCGGCCAAGGGACGGGCTTCGCGATTGGGGGACCGCGTGATCGGGCACATCGATCCTGGTGCCGCGTCCGCCGTCATCATCATCTCCGCCATGGCCAAATTTGCTCAGCATCACGATGGTTAGGCCGTGAACTCATAAGTCTGCTGGACTGATAGCCTGACAGAGTCCGCTATGCCCCTATGGCCGACACGTTGCTGCGTAGCAGCGAGACGATGCTATGTGCCAAAAGCGGAATTGCCGATAAAGCAGGCTTGCGGCTGCCGGCTTGCCAGCCGAGATCACCAAAACTGAAGGCATCACCGATCATGGCATCCTAACGTTGATATGATCATCATGCCGATCCGGTCTTGCCGCGTTTGCCTGCAGGGAACATACCTAACCTCACAAAGCGGTATTTCCAATGGATGTCGGACTAGAGGAGCCCATGAAATGGATCTGCAGCTCACTGGCAAAAAGGCACTGGTAACCGGCTCGACTCGGGGGATTGGGCTTGCCATCGCTGAGCGTCTTGCGTTGGAGGGAGCCGACGTCGCGATTTGTGCCCGCAGCGGAGACGCCGTTGAGGACGCGGTCAAGGCACTAGAATCCAAGGGAGGCAAGGCCTGGGGCCGGGCCGTTGACGTCAAAGACCCAGCGGCACTTCGGAGCTGGGTTGGAAGCGCTGCGGCGGCGCTTGGGGGTGTCGACATTTTGGTGGCAAATGCCAGCGCTCTATCTTTCGGCCTTAGTATCGAGGCGTTCCAGTCGGCCTTCGACGTCGATCTGATCCACACTGTGACGGCAGTTGAGGCGGTTATGCCGCACCTTGAGCGATCACGGGCGGGGAGCATCGTCGCCATTGGCTCGATTGGGGGAGTCGAGGATTCAGAACTCAATGCTTACACAGAGGTATCCTATGGCGCCATAAAGGCTGCGCTGCACTTTTACATCAAGTCGCTCGCCCGGACCGTCGCGCCCAAGGGTATCCGAGCCAATGTCGTCAGCCCCGGTTCGACGTTCTTTGACGGTGGTGCCTGGGATCGAATCAAGAGCGAGCAACCCGAAGATTTTCGTAATGCGGTTGCCATGATCCCGATGGGCCGCATGGCGAGGCCCGAGGAGATCGCCAACGTCGTCGCATTCACGGCGAGCCCAGCGGCGAGCTACGTCAACGGCGCCAATCTGGTGGTTGACGGCGCCTTCACGCGACGCATCTAAGCTAACGTGTCACACGGGTGACGCCGTTCGGATTAGAGAGCTGGCTCGCCAGCAAGGAGCATGGGCGAACATTCCGTCGAAACGAAACCGCAAAGACCCGATCTGCTTCAGCCCCTATCTCTATCGCGCACGCAACCGGATCGAACGGTTCTTCAACAAAATTAAGCAATGTAGGCGTGTTGCGACCAGATACACCAAACTCGCGGCCAACTATCTGGCGTTCGTCAAATTCGCATCAATCCGAATTTGGCTACGCGGTAATGAGTCCACGCCGTATCTCATCGCGCCAGTTCCTATCTGCAATGGGCCTCGCTCGGCACCAGAAAACGGGCGAAGTCTTCATTCGAAACCGCCAAGGTTCATTTCTTCGACCGAAAGACGCAAAAGCTTTTGAGTGCCTGAACACCACGCGCGTAAAGCAGGTTCGTTGAACGCCGAACGGAATTTGCCCTTCCAGACGACATGGTGACTTGTACTCTCTAATTTTGCCAATAGGCTGTTGGTCGGAGACGAGGTAGCCAGGACATGCACATTCGAAGGGCCGTTTCTGCTGACGCGGAGGAGCTGAGCAGTCTCCTGAACGAGATCATCCGGGCCGGCGGAACAACCGCACTCGAGACACCGCTTTCGGCTGCCGAGTTCGCGGACTGGTTCATCGATGGCGAGTTTCCTCTTACCTGCCATGTCGCAGAGCACGATCAGTCGCTCGTCGGTTTTCAGTCGCTGAGCTTATACGGCGATCCGCCAAAAGGGTTCGCCGACATTGCGACCTTTGCCCGCATGAACCCAAGGACCGCAGGCGTCGGCAGCGCACTTTTTCCTGCAACCCGAGCGGCAGCGGAAGAGCTCGGGCTCGAATTCATCAATGCCACCATTCGCGCCGACAACGTCAGCGGCCTTGGCTATTACGCAAAGATGGGCTTCGAGACCTATGATCGACTGGTCCAGGTTCCGCTTCAGGACGGTACACCCGTCGACAGGATCAAGAAGCGTTTCAGAGTAGACACTAGGCACCGCGCGATACCCGACGCCTGAAACGTGTCGATGGCGCTGGGGAGTGCTTGGCATCCAAGGGCCGATGCCGCCTCTTTGCAGGCCACACTTTGATGTGCGGCGAAGAAGCTAAATTCTGCAGCCTGCGGAACATTAACCCTATGAAGTGACACCGTACTTTTCCTACATGGAAGCTAAATAACACTTACCTTCCGTCATAGGCTTCCTTGTCAAGTAAGACTATCCACCATCCATAAGGATCAGGCATCGGGATAGAGATGGATTTGGAGCCGCAAAGACGTAAAAAGGGAACAGATCAAAGCCATGCCCGGAGATTTGCCCATGCCGACTGCGATGTTCACGGCCGACGAATTGGCGGTGATCCGCCGCGCTTACGCCCATCAGGTAGTGGCAACCGCCGCCACGACGAACCCGCGGATCGAAGCTGCCTTTGCCACCGTCCCGCGCGAAAAATTTCTCGGTCCGCCGCCATGGCAGATCGCCAATATAGGCGGCGGATATCGCCCCCTCCCCTCCTCCGACGTGGTTCTGGCCTATCAGGACGTGCTATTCGCCCTGCTGACCGACAAGGGCATCAACAATGGCAGCCCCTCACTGCATGCCCGGCTCCTGGCAGAGCTAGACGTACAAATCGGCGACCGTATCGCCCATATCGGCGCCGGCACCGGCTACTATAGCGCCATTCTCGCAGAGTTGGTCGGCCCTGCTGGTCATGTCTATGCCGTCGAGATGGATCCGGATCTGGCCGCCCACGCTCAAGCAGCGCTGGCGGATCGAGCCAATGTCAGCGTCATCAACGCCGACGGCAGTCAATGGCCGCAGCAAGAGGTGGATGCGATCTATGTGAATTTCGCCGTCGCGCGGCCTGCTGAACCCTGGATCGAAAGACTGCGGCCTGGAGGGCGTCTGGTGCTGCCGCTCGGCGTGCCGCGCCAGGACCGACCGTCGAAAGGCGGCCGTCACGCGTCCCATGGCGCTGCGCTTCGTATCGTGCGCGGCGAGGGTGGATTTGCGGCGCGTTGGATCGGCGTAGCCTATTTCGTCTGCGCCAACGGTGGATTGTCAATCGACGATAACGAGATCGAGGCGCTGACCGCCGCCTTCAGACGCGGCGGCATCGAATTCGTCAAGAGCCTGCTCTGGAAGACGGACCCGCGGATAGGGCGCTGCTGGCATATCGGCGACCAATGGGCGCTCTGCTATGACGACGTCTGAGGAATCCGCACCGGTTCCGCAAAACCAACTGGCCCACCTCCATGGGGAACGAGAGCAATGCGGCGCGCGGCGGCATCGAAGAGACGTCCTCGACACCATTCTTCTTTCGACCGGCGCGATCAGCTAGCCGCACTTCTGACCACGATGACGGCGCAACTCTCAAGCACCCGGCGTAAGGCACAGGCGGCAACACGCTCGGAGCGCCGGCCTCGGATCTCGCGATCTCGAGGGTTAGTCCAGACCCACCACCGGCACCCTTCCCTGCCCGGTGCTGGAGGGCCGGCTGCGGAAATCACCATCCATCCTCTCTTGAATTCAGCAAGCGCGCGGCAAGGATCCGAGCCACCGCATACCGACTGAGATCGAGACCGGATTGGGTGCCGACGGCGTAATGAAGGGCAGCGGCCGGCGTGCGTCAGATATGGTGCACCAACATTTGACTTGATCCGCTCTAATAGACTGGAACGACATCACCAAGGCATTCGGCGCTTCCTCCTGGAAGGCGCCGCGCAGACCGGAAGCAGATGCCAGTAAGCGGTGGCGTCCGCGCCATCGTCGGTCGTGGCGCTCTTGGCGCGCGGCTTGTTCACAAGCGGTCTCGCGAGACAACCACGCGCGGCTCTTCTGCTGGAGTCGATGCGGCGGTCGCGGCATAAACCGGCGACGCAGACATCCCATCGCCGGCCCAAGCCTCCTCGACCTCGACAAATCTCGCGAGGTCGGATCGACACGAATGGAAGGCGGGGATGCGTTGCCTGTCCGACGGCAGGTTGCCAGAATGGCAAAAGCCCGGCGCGGGAGAGATGCGCCGGGCTTCGATAGTGACCGACAGCCTGGGAGGAGAAGTGCTGTCCGTCGGACCGAAGCGGCTAGGAGGGGAAAGCGCTTCGGTCCGTCACGAGGTAATGTCGCAATGCGGCAAATTCAAGCCTGACGATTGCGCGGATTTCGCAGAGGAGGCGCCAGGCGGATACGGCCTTCTCTCACGCGATGAGCGCTGGAAGTGGTGTTGTCCGCGGACAACTTGCCGAGCAGCGACCTTGGCGGACGCGGTTCTCCGGCCTCAAGCCGGCTGACCTGCCCCGCCCCGAATTGCTCGATGAAGGAAATCGGGCATCGCACTGCTGGTGGGCCAGCAGCCAAACGTGAGGCCAGAGGTTCGCAATGATCGGCGACGATGCGCACTGGAGTTGCCTCGCCTAGCCCTTCGTCCGCTCAAGGGCGTAGCCTCGCTTGTCTCCACCTGACCGACCGCCGAATTGGCCGAGATATCGAACATGGCGATCGCCAAGCTCGACTTCCAACTATCCGCCCCGGCACATGCGGATCCCGACGTCGGCACAAAGCCACCCGCTGCATCATTCGAAGCTTCGGCCCCCGGCCACCGGAACTCAGGAAGGAGGACCAATCGATATAGCTTGGACGGACGAGCCGATCGATGCAGTTCGGGCTCACAGGATGCCAGATTGGCAGCCCTCACGTGCCGCCCCTCTCCAGCTTCCCCCAAAGACGCGCCGCAGGGGCTCGAAGGACGGAGCCGCCGCCCACCGATCTGCTCGGACCAAAGCATCGCCATGAGCCAAACAGCCTAACGCCGCGGGACGGGAGGCCTCGATTGCCGCCCCTCCAGCGAGACGAAAAAGCGGCGACAACGACACCGCGGCGGCGCCTTGCCACCCCTGTCGCGGATCCCATTCGGAGAGTGAAGCCGCAGCGCGCAGTCTCCTTGAATGGGTGCAATTCTGCTCTTCATCAAACCGGTGGCAGGCTCTGGGGAACGCGATCCTGTCGGCAGACCCGACAGGGCTCTTCGGAAGCGCTGGAGCCGAATACCTCCACGCCTGCTCGGCGAGGTGCAGGAAACGGCCGCTCTACGACACCAGGCAGAGCCACCGAGGCGGCCACAGTGCCGCAAGGTCACAGCGTCCATCAGTAGCGCGATATCGGGCATATTTTCCCGGTCGCGCAAACCAATTGCCGCGGGTACCAACTCATGTGCAAACGACCTGACAGCTGCCGGGCTGATCAACCGGTTGTCCGCGGACAACGGCACGATCGGGCGATAACTGGCCTACGGGGGTTCCTGGATTCCCCTGAGGGAAGACTGGAGGATCGACTGTCCTGCCGTCATTGAAGCTGCACCTTCCGTGCGATGGCCGACCGACGGAACGTCGTCGCATCCGACTTTCCACGTGATCGAGCGGAGGGATCACGCGACAGGGGAGGGGCTGCCTTTCGACCCTACGTGATCGGGAGCTCAATGCCGAGGCTTTCCGACGTATCAACTCGTTGTCCAAACGGGCGACCGCTGATATCGGCCGACCGTCCGTCAGCGCACATGCCCCAGCGACAACGATCGCCAATTGCTTGCGGTGGCGAGCCGAGCGCATGTGGGGGCAGGCAGCATCGAGTTCGCCTTGACTGGGATAGCCGGCCGTGACGCCATGGCGCGCCGCCACAGATAGGGCGGCGCCCGCCTTCGATGCACGCCATTTGATGACATGTGGATCCTCGCTCTCTAGCATATGGAAGACCTGCGTTAATCCCGGCCTATATGCCGGTAGATGATCCCCTGCCTCCAAAAGGGATGCGCGAGATGCCCAGCAATGAACTGCCCGAGCAGCGCCTCCAGTCGCGGTCGGGGAGGGGCCGCCGATGGCTCATGGCGCCAGGCTGCGAGCTGGCCGATGTCCCGAGCAACGCGCGCATTAAGTCTCCGCCACATTGCCACGCGGTTGCTTTCGCGTGGCGACTTGGTCGGTGCGCGTTCTGCCGATTGCCGAGACGCTATCAAGCAACCGCCATCGCTATCGAGCTCGCCTCCGCGGGCAGGTCACTATCTAGGTCGCGACGACGCTTTGCCACGCGGCGCGCCGAGCGAAAGCAATCGGCTCGCAGGGGTCGGCCTTGGATTTGGCCGTTGATAACGCAGACGGCTATTGCAGGCCATTGTCACCGGCGCTATTGTTTTGTCGGGCTTGCTACACAGCGCGTCGCGGTCGCCAGCATCGGACGGCAGTGGGATTCAGGTCCAAGTCGCGCTCTCGATAGGAGCTGCGCACCGGTCTCGCGGCCGCCAAGCCGCCCCATCGGTAGACTTGCGAAAAAGAAACAGCACAACGCAGCAAAGGAACTAAAGACCGAGTTCACTTCCGCAGCTGGAGGCGAACGCAGTAATATCAATGCGTTGTAATTTCTAAAACTCCCTAAGATCCGTTGCTTAGGCGGTAACCGAGCGCAGTGGCGGTGCGGCTTGACGAGCCCTCAATCACCTCCGATCCCTGCCGCCTGACCCGGACCGCGGGAACCTGACTGACCTCGCCCCTGCTTAAATGTCCGCAGGAAAGCAACGGCTTGCATCCTTTAGCGGCACGCCGCGTTATCTCCGCACCAGATCGGAGAACATCCTCATGCCAGATGTGCTTCACCTCAAGAAATTCCCCATTGCGGCGACAATCATGGCCGCAGCGATCGGCGCATTTGTCTTGATGCAGGCGACGGAGCGCAGGTCGGCTGCCCCATCTGCGGATGTCGGTCACGCGGGTGACGATCATGGCCGCAGCGCTAGCACGCCCGAGGCTATTCCCTTCAGCGGCCTTCGCGACGTGTTCTGGCGCGTCTTCCACGAGGTCCTCGCCGACCGGGTCACGCTGATTGCCGCGGGCGTGACCTTCTATCTGCTGCTGGCGCTGTTCCCAGCCATGGCGGCTTTGGTATCACTCTACGGGCTGGTTGCAGATCCGACCACCATATCCGAACATCTTCGCGAATTGGCTGGCCTTCTGCCATCAGGCGCGTTCGATCTTCTTGCCGACCAGATCAAGGAACTCGTCGATCGTCGCGACGCTACGCTCGGCATCACCTTTTTTGTCGGTCTCGGCATCGCCCTCTGGAGCACGCATAGCGGCACGCTGGCGATCTTCGACGCTATGAACGTCGCCTATGAGGAAGAGGAGAAGCGGGGGCTTGTCCGGTTGAACCTGATCGGCCTTTGCTTCACCTTGTGCGCAATGCTTTTGACAATTGTCATGGTGGCGCTCGTCGGGGTCATGCCTGTTGTCCTCTCCTATCTCTGGCTCGATCAATTCAAGGAGCACATGGCCCTTCTCATGCGATGGCCGCTGCTTCTGCTGGTCGTCGCTGTGGCCGTTACATCAGTCTATCGCTTCGGCCCCAGCCGGGAGCCTGCCAAACTCCGGTGGATGACGTGGGGCGCGGCTCTGACCACGGTCGCCTGGACCGCCATGTCTCTCGGCTTCTCCTACTATCTGGATCATTTCGCCAATTACAACGCGACATACGGCACACTCGGCGCACTGATCGGCTTCCTCATCTGGATCTGGCTTTCGGTCGTCATTCTCATCATCGGAGGCGAGCTGAACGCCGAACTGGAGCATCAGACCGCGAAGGACACGACGACGGGAGCGCCGCTGCCGATGGGATCGCGCGGGGCCTATGTCGCCGACACTCTGGGCAAGACCATAAGCTGACCGCGATGATTGCTCCTCTCATATGGTTTTGATGTATTCTGCCATTTCTGCAGTCCCGACACAGGAGACGTTGATGACCGCCCCGCATCCTTCCAAAACCCATATCGGCAATCATGCGCTGCATCCCGAGACGCAGATGCTGAACTACGGCTACGATCCCGAACTCTCGGAAGGGGCGGTCAAGCCACCGGTGTTTCTCACCTCCACCTTCGTTTTCAATACAGCCGAGGATGGCCGCGACTTCTTTGATTACGTGTCGGGCCGCCGCGAGCCGCCCGAGGGGAAGGGGGCCGGCCTCGTCTACTCGCGCTTCAACCATCCAAACAGCGAGATCGTCGAAGACAGGCTGGCCGTCTACGAACGGACGGAAAGCGGCGTGCTGTTTTCATCCGGCATGGCGGCGATAGCCACGACTCTGCTCGCCTTCGTCCGGCCGGGGGATGCGATCCTGCATTCGCAGCCGCTCTACGGGGGAACCGAAACATTGCTGGCCAAGACCTTTCTGAACTTCAGCGTCGCCGCCATTGGATTTGCCGACGGCGTCAGCGAAGGATCGGTGCAAAAGGCGGCGGAAGAGGCGATGGCCAAGGGCCGCGTCTCCGTCATCCTGATCGAGACGCCTGCCAATCCGACCAACAGTCTGGTCGATGTCGCGATGATCCGACGCGTGGCCGACATGATTGGTGCAAGACAGGGCCATATGCCGATCATTGTCTGCGACAACACCCTGCTCGGACCGGTCTTCCAGCGGCCGATCGAGCACGGCGCCGATATCTCGCTCTATTCGCTGACCAAATATGTCGGTGGTCATTCGGACCTGATCGCCGGCGCCGTTCTTGGTCGCAAGGCGGTGATCAAACAGATCAAGGCCCTGCGCGGCGCGATCGGCACGCAGCTCGATCCACATTCCTGCTGGATGCTCGGCCGTTCGCTGGAAACGCTGCAGCTTCGCATGGAGCGGGCCAACAGCAATGCGCGGGCCGTTGCAGACTTTCTGCGAGATCACCCGAAGGTCGAGAAGGTTCACTACCTGCCCTACCACGATCCGGAATCGCCGGCCGGCCGGACCTTCATCGCGCAATGCAGCGGCGCGGGCTCCACCTTCTCTTTCGACATCCGCGGCGGTCAGCCCGCCTCGTTCAAATTCCTGAACGCGCTGCAGATCTTCAAGCTCGCGGTCAGCCTCGGGGGCACGGAGTCGCTCGCAAGCCACCCGGCAACCATGACGCATTCCGGCGTGCCCGCCGATATCCGGGAGCGGATCGGCGTTCTGGAATCGACGATCCGGCTGTCGATCGGCATCGAACATCCGGATGATCTGGTGGCGGATCTGGAACTGGCGCTGCAGGGCGCCTGATGCGGCGGGAGAAATCGATGCCCGGCGGTGCCGGGCATCGTGGGTCACGTCACTTGTCGTCGGTCGTCAGTTCCGTCTCGTCGGTATTCAGCACGAAGACCGCAAGCAGGCGCGCCGGCTTTGTCTTGCTGGCGTTTTTGCTGACGGCGTGATGATCGCCCGGAAATTCGGGAAAGCTTTCGCCTGCTTTATAGACCTTCTCCGGCCCGTCATTCACCTTGCTGGTGATCGCCCCTTCGAGAACGGTCGCATAGATGAAGGCCGAGGCCGGGTGGGTATGGCCGGGCGACGACCCGCCCGGTGCATATTCGACGAGCACCGCCCGCATGCTCTTGCCGGGAACATTGGGAAGCTTCTGGTCGAAAACGACGCGAACCTTCGCGTCGCCGCCTGCGGCATAAGCCTGAGTGCCGGCGGCAAGGACAATCGCAAGCGCTGCTGCCGAGATCATTTTTTTGAGCATGTCTGGTCTCCTCAGTTGATGGGAATGGGTCGCTTGGCGCCCGGTGTCAGGCGCTCTTCTTCTGGGGCGGCTGCCGGCTCAGCCAATCGTCAAAGCGGATCTGGCCAAGCCGCGCCTTGGCGCCGGTCACGAGCGAATTATCCTCGAGCTCCACGCCGAAGTAGCGGGCATGCGGATCCGCCACCACTTGCCGCGGATCATTCGTCGCCTTGAAGAGACGCGTCACGATTTCGGTGAGGCGGACTTTCTCGGGCCCGCCGATCTCGATCGTGCCGTTCAGAGGCGTGCCGAGCGCCACCTCGGCCATGACGTCGGCGACGTCGTCCGAGGCGATCGGCTGCACATAAGCCGGCGACAGATGCACGGTCTGGCCGACGGTACCCGACTGGGCGATGCCAGCCATGAATTCATGGAACTGGGTGGAGTGCACGATGGTGTAGGGTATGCCGGAAGTCTTGATCAGCTCTTCCTGGGCCATCTTGGCGCGCATGTAGCCACTGCCCTGCAGCCGCTCCATGCCGACAATCGACAGCGCGATGTGATGCTTGACGCCGGCGGCAGCCCCTGCCTTGAGCAGATTGCGGCCCGACGTCTGGAAGAATTCCAGGACGGCCTTGTCCTCGAACGAGGGTGAGTTTGCGAGATCGAGCACCACCTGTGCTCCAGCGAGCGCTTCCGCCAGGCCTTTGCCGGTAATCGTGTCCACACCCGAGTTCGGCGAAGCCGCCAACACCTCGTGCCCCTTGTTACGCAATCTTTCCACGGTCTTGGAGCCGATGAGGCCAGTGCCGCCGATAACGACGATTTTCATGTTTAGTCTCCTTGTCCTTTACGAGGATGTCCTCTGGTGACCTGAAGGTGAGCAGGCAACTGCTCGGCATGCCCACCGCGTCCCCAATGAGCGAAGCGACTTCATAGGGACCGTCGCCGGTGCGGCCGGTAACCGATGGGCAGGAGGATGCGCCGGATCGCGGTCCCAAACTATTCTTCCTCGGTCGCTGTCACCCTATGCCAACGCAGTAGGCCAGCTGGCCGAAATGGCGGAACATGACGTCAACAGGCATCGGCTTGATAAACCGTTGGGGCAGATGGTCGACCCGGAAGGCAAGGCGTATTCACTGCCTGCAAGCCGAGGCTTGCGTCATCAATGCTCTCACGATGGAGATAAGAATGATCAAGCGTCTGAACTTCATGGCCCATAAGAACAGCGGCATCGACGGCCTCGTGGCCGTTGAAGGCTGGATTGCCAAAAGCTTCGATCCGAAGTTGCTCGAACTCGTCAAGGTGCGCGTTTCCCAGATGAACGGATGCGCTCACTGCCTGCACATGCACCGCCAGGACGCGCTGAAGCTCGGCGAAACGGATGACCGGCTGCTGCTTCTGAACGCGTGGCGGGAGTCGCAGCTTTTCACCACTCGGGAGCGGGCCGCACTCGCCTGGGCCGAGGCTCTCACTCAGATCGCGAAAAGCCATGCGCCGGATGATGTTTATGAAGAGGCACACGCCAACTTCGCGGATGACGAGCTCGTGGCCCTTTCGATCGGTGTTGCGATGATCAACGCCTGGAACAGGCTGGCGATCGGCTTTCGGCTTCAGCATCCGGCAGATCACAAACGCGCCGCCGCCTGACAGCTGCGTTAGGAATGAGCCTGGCGAAAAGCTTCGCCCGGCTATGCCATGAATTTGGCCCGGGATTGCTGGGCCTCAGCCTTCGACGGGCAATCGCAGTGTCACCACCGTGCCTCGGCCGAGCTCGCTTTCCAGACGGAGATGGCCCCGTGCTTCCCGAACGAATCGATTCACCATCGGCAATCCGAGGCCGCCAAGCCCCGATGCTTTCGTCGTGAAGAACGGATCGCTCGCCCTGCGTAGCACATCTTCTGTCATCCCGAGACCATTGTCCGAAATCCGCAATTCGATCCCGGCTGCGGCGCGTTCGTCGTCGATGGAGGTGGCTATGATTGAAATCACGCCGCCATCCGGCATGGCGTCGCGCGCGTTGAGCAGGAGGTTCATAATGGCGCTTTGCAGCCCTACGCGGCTGCATCGGAAGATCGGAAGCGTCTCGCTGGCATATATCTCGAACGCGATATTGCGATCCCAGGTCGCTTTGGCCAGGGCTTCGATCTCCATCAGGCAAGCCCTGATGTCGACCGGCTCGGCGGCGGCATTGCCGTCGCTCGCAAGGCGCATCGTCTGCTGAACGAGCGTTCCTGCACGCTGAAGCGAAATCCTGGCACTGGCGAAGATCGGCAGGAGGGTAGGGGCCATCTCGATGTCCGGACTGCGTGAAATCATGTTCAGCGCGGAGGTGGCGACCTGGATCAGATTGCCCAGATCGTGGACGACGCCGAATATGCCGTCGGCAGAATTTGCATCGAAGGCAATCGCATCCGGTCGAGTGTGGGAAAAGTAAGCTTCATCAGCGAGGATGTTGGTATCTGACTGCGACATGCTTTGCTCCTCATCCGCTCCAGCAACAGACATGTCGTTCCCGAGCAAATGGAGGCTATGACGCGAGCGGGGTTGTAGTCGATTGGTTCAAGGGTGAGGGAAAGCAATACCGTCGTATGGTCGCGCGCCGGATGCCGTTACCCTATTTTGGTCAGGAAAGCTGGGTAGCCTCGAACATGGCGGTCAGCCCAATGCCTCCGCCGATACCGATCATGGCCAGGCCGGTCGCGCCCGGCGCCCATCCGCTGAGGTCGCGGATCAGCTGGCTGTATAGTCGGGTAACGAGGATTGCGCCGGACGCCCCGAACGGGTGGCCCAAGGCAATCGCTCCGCCGTTCCTGTTGATCGTATCGGCAGGAATATCGAGCTGATCCAGCGATGCCAGAACCTGGGCCGCGAAGGCCTCGTTGAATTCGATGGCATCGATGTCGGAGAGCGAGAGCCCGGACTGACGCTGCAGCAGCTTCCTGGTCGAGGCGACCGGCCCGATACCAAGCAGATTGGGATCCACACCGGCAGCGGCGCTATCGATGAAGGCAAGGCCCTTTTCGATGCCCATGCTTCTCGCCATTGCGCGGCTCATGACAAGTACCAGGCAGGCGCCGTCGTTCAGCGGGCAGGCATTGCCTGCTGTCACCGAACCATCGGCCAGGAAGACCGGCCGGAGGTTTGCGAGCGCCGGGAGGGATGTGGAGGCACGTGGGCATTCGTCCCGTTCGATCTGACCATGGCTGGTGGGAATTTCAACGATCTCGGGCCGAAAGATGCCCGCCTCGGCCGCCTGCACGGCGAGCCGGTGGCTGCGCAGGGCGAATTCATCCTGTCTCTGGCGCGTTATGCCGAACTGCCGCGCGACGTTTTCGGCGGCAATTCCCATTTCCGGATCGCCGATCGTTTCAGGCGAAAACCGGGCGCGCCCGTAAAATCGCGGCGGCATCCCATTCGCCTTTGGTCTTTCGACGCGCCATGGCGCGGTGCTGACACTCTCCACGCCGCCGGCCAGAAAGCACGACCCGCCTTTCGCCTGGATCAGACGGGCTGCGGTGATGATCGCTTCCAGACCCGAGCCGCATTGCCGATCGATAGTCACGCCCGGAACCGCCATGGGCAGACCTGCGGTGAGGGCTGCCAGCCGCGCGATGTTTCCACCGCCACCTGCGGCGTTGCCCACCAGAACGTCGTCTATGGTGTCGGGGGCAATTCCCGTTTCGGAAAGGATCCGATGAATGATCGGCGCAAGCAGGTCTTCCGCCGCGACAGTCGCAAGCGATCCGAAAGCCCGGCCGATCGGCGACCGGTAGGCGGCAACCACGACTGGCTGCCAATCCTCGTCAGGCTGAAAGGCGTAGGACAAGATCGTCTCCAGAAACCACGGCCCGCTCCACTTGCCCCCTCGAGATTTTCCCGCTGCTCGTCATCGGCCAGGACCTTATATGGTAGAATTGCTTGGGGATCTTGTACTTCCCGAGCATCTGCGCGCAATGATCGGCCAGGATTTTCGGGTCCATCGTCTCTCCCGAGACAACGGCGACGATCCGTTGGCCGAAATAGGCGTCCGGCAGCCCGAAGACAACGGCATCCTCTACACCGGGGCAGGCCTTGAGCGCACTCTCGACTTCGGCGGGATAAACGTTGTTGCCGCCTGATATCATCATGCCGCCCGCCCTGCCGATCACCCGCAGCATGCCATTGGCATCGAGTTCGCCGAGATCTCCAACCGTCGCTCCGGCTTGTGTGACCCGGAAGGCCTGACCGTCATCGCCCCAGAGATATCCATCCGCGATCAGGTCGCTGCTGACGAATATGGTTCCCGCCACATCGATCCCGACATCCTTTTCATCGGGGTCGCGAATGGAGATTTCCACGCCGGGATAGGCTCGTCCGACCCGGTCGATCGGAAAATCGATCTCGCCGCCCGCGAGGGTCGAGACGGTCATGAAACCAATCTCGGATGCGCCGTAATATTCCCGGATGCGCGCCTTCGGAAACAGGCGGCGCATGGATTCGACACCGTTGACATCGAGCTTTGCGCCGGCAGTGAGGACATCACGCAGGGAGGCCAGGGCCGGTTCACCCGTCCAGGCCCTGGCAATCCCGGCTATATGGGTGGGAACGGCGACCAGCCGTTCGATCCCTTCCGAGAAGAGGGCGCGTGCGACCGCACTAGGCTCCCATTTCCGGACTGAATGGAAGGTTGCCCCGGCATCAAGAGCTTCGACCAGCGCATAAAGCGCCAGGCCATGAGCCAAGGCTCCCGGGCACATTGTCGAGGGGGCGTCTTCGAGCTCGAAAACGACGCGTCCGCGATCGAGGCTCCGGCGCCATTGCTCGCGCGAGCGACAATAGGCTTTCGGCTCGGCAGTGGTCCCCGACGTGAAGCCGATCAGAAAGATCTTATCGGCATCGACCGGCAGCTCGGCTTCACCTTGCGTCGAGGCGAGGTCGAAAGCCTCCGCTCCGGCAGCGATGACGGGAATGCCAAGTCTTCGGGCAATTTCGGCGCTTGGTCCAGCATCGTCGTCGACAATCAAAACGTCAGGCACCAGCCGCTCGATTATGCGTTCGATTCTTTCCGCCGGCATCATCGGGTCGACGACCGCGCAGGCATTTGGGTAGGCGGTGGCCGCCGCAAAATACTCGGCAAAGGCGATATGGTTGCCAAGGCTGAGAGCGGCAAGCTTCTCCACACCGGGCAGATCGAGCGTGCGGCGGTTCGAGCGAGGGAGATCTTGGAGAAAGCGATAAATTGCCTTGGCGCGGACATAGAGCTCGCCATAGCTGAGCGAACGCCCGTCGATCACCAGCGCCGGCTTGTCCGGTGTCTCCGTTGCATGTCGAAGAAGCTGCACATGGATCGGCATGGACACCCGCGGGTTTGAATGATCGGCCGTCAGCCCGGAGACAGAGCGGCTCTGGTCGTTTCGGGAATCGGCGTCGGGCGGCTGTCGGAGAGGCCGACGCAGACCCAGACGAAATGCGCCGATGCGCAATGGGCGCCATCGCGCTGGCGAAAGAGTTCGATCGCAAAGGACAGGCTCGTGCGCCCGATTTTCTCCACGTCCACCTTTGCCTCGACAACATCGTCAAGGTCGATGGGCCTGTGAAAGGTGATCTCCGCCTTCTTCACGTGGTAGGCGACGCCGGAAGAGGTGTGGCGGAAATGGCTGAGAATTTGCCGTTGCCGCAGGAACTCGACGACTGCATCCTCGCAATAGTCGAGATAACGGGAATTGTGGACATGACCATAGATGTCGATGTCTCGCATCGAGACCCGGAACGATGCTAAAGGCCTGTCGTCAACGCTCATTCGATCACCGAAAATTCGACGGGGTGATCTAACCGCAGTGTGTGGGGGATGCAATGCAATATCAGGCGGTCGTGCGAAAATTCGGCCCGGCTCAGGATGTCGTCGAACTCGAGCAGGCTGCGCTGCCGCCGCTGCGGCGCGATGAGGTGAGGGTGCGCCTGCTGGCGCGGGCGATCAATCCGTCCGATATCATCACCATATCAGGAGCCTATAGCGGACGCACCACATTGCCCTTCATTCCGGGCTTCGAAACGTTCGGCGTGATTGAACAGTGCGGTGAAGAGGTTCATGGGCTTTCCCCCGGAACACGCGTGCTGCCGGTGCGCAGCGCCGGCGGCTGGCAGGAATTCAAGGATACCGATCCCGGCTGGTGCCTGCGTGTTCCGGACGAGCTCACCGACTTCGAGGCTGCGACGAGCTACGTCAATCCGATGACGGCCTGGTTGATGCTGCATGCCAAGATCGGGCTGAGGCCGGGCATGCGCATCGCCGTCAATGCCGCCGCCTCTTCGATCGGAGCGATATTGATCGATCTCGCCAACGCCGCAGGGGTGGAGCCGGTCGCCATCGTGCGCAGCGAAGGATCACTTGAGCGCCTGCGCGGCCGGGTCGAGGCTGTCATCATCGATAGGGAAGAAAGCGAAAGCGATCTGGTTGCCGGGCTCGCCGGCCGGCATGGGCTCGACGCAGTGCTCGACTGCGTCGGAGGAGCGCGCGCCGCAGTCCTCGCCGGTGCGCTGCGGCCGGGCGGACGTTTCGTGCATTACGGTCTGCTCTCGGGGCAGAGCATCCCGAATTCATTCTGGGCGTCCCATCCCGATATTTCCTTTTCCTATTTTCACCTTCGGGAATGGGTTCATTCGCAAACCATGGGCGATGTCCAACAGGCCTATTCCGAGGTTGCGGCGCAGATCGTTTCGAAGGTCATCGCGACCGAGGTGCGCGAGGTGTTTCCTTTGGAAAATGTCAGGCAAGCCCTGCAGTCCGCGCTTCCCTTCCGAACGGGCGGCAAGGTGCTCTTGGCCTGACAGGGCTTCGCCGCTAGGCGTTTTCGTGCCGTAGCCGAGCGATGCTGATTGCCGCATGGTTCTGCTCGGCCCATCCGACCAAGGCTTTCATGGGGATGAGGAAGGATCGCCCCAGCTCCGTCAGTTCATATTCCACGCGAGGCGGAACCTGCGGATAGACGGTGCGCCGCACGAAGCCGTCCTGCTCCAGATGCTTCAGCGTCTTGGACAGCATCTGCTTCGAGATGTCTCCGATTTCACGCAGCAGTTCGTTGAAGCGCTTTTTCTCGTTTTCCAGCGCATCGAGTGTCAACAGGCTCCATTGATCACCGATGCGATCGAGCACGCCTCTGATCGGGCATCCAGCGCCGGGCTGTTGTCTTGGGTCATGCGTCTCTGACACGGCTTTCTCCTGCAATTCTCGGTCATCGCCGGCTGACCTTGGCACCAGAAACTGCCTTCTTGCCTGAGATGCAGCGGTTTCATAGACCAAGCGTCATAGTCTGTATTCTAGACTAGCTCGCCGATCCATACCAAGGAGCTTAATGCATGACATTCGGGAAATCGCTTTTCGCACTCGTCATTTTGGCGGGCATCGCCGCGCCGGCCGGCGCTTTTGCTGAATCGGCCACGCGGGATTTGAAGATCGAAGAAGCCAACCGGAAGCTGGTTGTCGAGTTCTACGACCGGTTCTTCAACAAGCACGATATCGCGGCTGCCTCGGTCGTCGCCGACGACTACAGGCAGCACAATCCTCAAGTTCCCGATGGGAAGAAGCCTTTGATTTCCTTCTTCGCCGGCTTCTTCAAGGACAATGCCCAATCGAAGGCTGAGATCGTCCGCAGCGCCGCCGATGGCGATCTGGTCTGGCTGCATGTACACGCGACGAACGGCGCAGGCGATCTCGGCCAGGCGATCGTCGATATTTTCCGCGTCAAGGACGGCAAGATCGTCGAACACTGGGACGTGATCCAGGCCGTTCCGAAAGAGGCGGCAAACAAGAACACCATGTTCTGAGCTGGATGGGGCCGGCTGCCTCGCTGGCCCCATTATCGACACAGCGCGCCTGGTTCAGCCGTCTCTCTCGTTGCTGGCGATTTCCGCCGCACTGCTCGGTCAACATTTGCCGATGGCCTAACGCCCATACGCCAAGATGGCTGGTGCCATCAACCGATCCCGTCAATCAATCCGGGGACGCTCCGATTTCGGCGTTGCCAGCCCGTGTTTGGCAAGCTCCAGGGTCAGGATACGGGTTTCGAGAAGGTTGAAGATGCGCAGGATGGCCTCGATCGCATCGAACGGTTTCGTCAGAAAATCTTTCGCGCCAAGAGAAAGCGCCCGTCGGCGCGTCGGCAATGTTGCATCGGCGGTCAAAACCAGGATCGGCAGATAGCTGTTTTCAGGAATGAGCCTTGCGAAGGTCTCCAGCAAAGCGAAGCCATCGAGATCGGGCATCATCAGGTCGAGAAGAACGAGATCCACCGGATGTTCGCGAAAGAGCCGCAACGCCTCGCGTGGCTCGGTGGTGCTGATGAGTTCGTTGAAGCCTTCGCGTTTGAGAATGCGTTCCAACAGGGAAACATTTGCGGGCTCGTCGTCGACGATCAGGATCGTCGATCGTCGCACGATGTCGGTGGGGTCTGTCATGGGCCAAACGTTTCGTCAAAGGCGTTGGAGGATATCAGCGCGCAATCAAATCATAGGCGACGTCTTCTATGGCGGACTTTCGACGGAGAGGCCTCGTCTTCGGGTTTCCTGCGTCGCCACGGGCGGGCGCGGCAAATCGACGTGGAAGGTGGCGCCACCTTCCGGACGATTGCTGAAGCCGAGCGCGCCGCCCATGGCATCGATCAGATGCCGCGACAGCGCCAGCCCGAGACCGGTCCCTTCTTGACCGATACGTTCTGCTCCCAGCCGATCGAATGGGGTGAAGAGCCGGGAAACGCGTTCCGCCGGGATGCCGGGACCCGTATCATTGACCTCGATCCGAATAGTGTCGCCGCCAATCTCGCGGTGGCTCACGGTCACGCTTCCCTGTTGACGATTGTATTTCACGGCATTTGAGAGAAGGTTCAGGAACACCTGGAGGAGACGCCGCCGGTCAGCCAGGACCGACAGATCTCGCTCGGGCTCGACAACCTCTATGCGGATCTGCTGCTTGCCGCAGAGCGGCCTCGCAAGCGACACCGCTTCATCGATCACATCGGCGACGCGTTGCGGTTCGATGGCAAGATCCATGCGCCCGGCCTCGATCCTCGCCATGTCGAGAACCTCGTCGATCAGGCTGAGCAGATGTCTGCCGGCCCTTAAAATTTGGGCGACGCTATCCCTGGAATCCGCATCGGTGACATCCATTTCCAGAAGCTGTGCGAAGCCGAGGACGGAATTCAACGGCGTGCGCAGCTCGTGGCTCATCCGCGACAGGAATTCGCTCTTGGCGTTGCTCGCGCGAACAGCATCCTCGCGGGCGGCAAGCAGGGCCTCTTCGATTTGCTTGCGCTCGGTAATATCTCGCGTGATTTTGGAAAAACCGCGCAGGCGGCCCGCCTCATCATGCAGGGCAGTCACAAGGACGTGAGACCAGAACCGAGAGCCGTCCTTGCGGATGCGCCAGCCTTCCGCCTCGGCCCGTCCGCCGCGGGCCGCCCTGGAAAGCTCTTCTGCCGGCAACGCGTCCCTGGTTTCGGCGGGATAGAAACGGGAAAAATGCTGGCCGATGATCTCTTCGGCCGCATAGCCGCTGATCCTCTCCGCGCCGGCATTCCAGCTCACAACCCGCCCTGTGGTATCGAGCCCGAAAATACCGTAGTCGCTGACGCCCTCGACCAATAGCCGGAAGCGCTCCTCGCTTTCTGTCAGATCAGCCTCGCGCTTTTTCAAAAGCACGCTTGCATCTTCGAGCGCCTGTTCGAGACTGCCGAGTTCATCACGGAAGGGATCCGCTACGCTGACGACATCGCCCCGCGACAGTCGGTGCGCTTGGGCTTTCAGGGCATGCACCCGACGGACGATGCTTGCCGAAAACAGGAAAACGGCGACGAGCGCTCCGGCAAAACCAAGGAAACCGGCAGCGATCATCAGGCTTCGGGACAGAGTGCGAACCCGGTCCGCGGCCTCGGTCCTCGCGTGGAGCAGATCCGCCTCCCGCCGGCTCATCGCGTCGATTTCCTGTCTCAGCACGTCGAGTACCTGCTTGCCCTCGATGAGTTTGGCCGCAAGGTCTTCGCGTCCGCCGGCGCGCAGGATGTCGGCCTGTTTCAGGAGTTGGAGACGATCGACCTTCGCGACGACGAGGGTGCGGATGCGTTCGAGACGGTTCTTTTGCTCTTCATCCCGCAACCGGCGACCGACTTCGTCGAGCACGACGGGCAGTCTTTCCTCAGCCCGGTTAAAGGGATCAAGAAAATCGGTTCTGCCGGTCAACAGATAACCCCGCATCGCGGTCGCCGCTTCGGCGATCGAGGCATGGATCTCCTGAATGCCCGACTGGATCTCGAGCGTGACCCGCACCTGATCCTCGGCAATCCGGCTCTGCCGGTCGGCCACGAAGACCGAGGCGAGGGCTGCAAGCAGCAGCGCCAGCGGCACCGTGATGATGACGATACCCTTCGCGCGAAGGGGAAGGTCGGCAAAGCGCCACGCCGTCAGGCGCCCCGTCGGGGTCATTGTCGCGGTCATGGTTGCTGCTCTTTCGATGCTTCGACGAGCCCGCCGCGAACGGCCATGACCGCGGCCTGCGTCCGGTCTCCGGCGCCCAGTTTGCCGATGATGCGCTCAACGTGGATCTTCACGGTACCGGGCGAGATCTTCAGGGCCCTGGCGATCTCCTTGTTGGTCAGGCCCTCGGCCACCTTCGACAGGACTTCGCGCTCCCGGATCGTCAGTGTCTCCAATGCGCTGCTGTTGGTCTGTGGCTTGGTGGCGGCGCGGCGCAATAGTTTTGCGACGAGCGGACCGTCGAAGAAGGCATCATCCTGAAGGACCCGCCGGATCGTGCGGAGAATGTCTTCCCGGCTGGCGTCCTTGAGCAGGTAGCCCGTAGCGCCGGCCTCGATCGCCGCTTCCAGGTAGTCGAGGCTGTCATGCATCGTGATGATCATGACGCGTGTTCCCGGCGACACGCGCCGGATCTCCCTCGTCGCGGCGAGGCCGTCCAGGCGAGGCATGCGGATGTCGAGGAGAGCAAGATCCGGTTTGTGCAGCGTACAGGCCTCCACCGCTTCCACGCCGTCGCGCACGTCCCAGGCGACATGAAAATCGTCTTCACCGCCGATCATGGCGATAAGGCCTGCACGGGCGATATCATGATCGTCGGCGACAAGGATCGATGCCGTCATTCTGATGTCGTCTCCTGCGAAATCGGAGCGGTGGCGCGCACATGTGTGCCCCCCGAAGACCCCACGCTGATCTCGATCCGGCCGCCGAGCAGCGCCAGCCGTTCACGCATGCCGACAATGCCTAGGTGCCCGCCCCGCATCTGGGGATGGCGCAGCTCGCCGATGCCTTTGCCATCATCGATCACTTCGAGATGCGCTTCGCCCGCGCCATCCTCGAAGAGACGGACGACCAGCCGGCTCCCCTCGGCGTGCTTGATGACATTGGTGATCGCTTCCTGCGCGACACGATAGAAGATGATTCCCGTCGATGCCGGCCAGCGATCGGCGGCGGCATCGAGATCGGCGATCACCTCGAGATCATCGATCGCATCCAGACGCGTGCGCAGGGCCGCGGCGACGCCGAGATCATCGAGCTCGGGCGGGCGAAGGTCGGCGATGGCCGCCCTGAGATCGGCAACGGAATGGCGCGCGAGCGCGGCGAGCTGGTCGATCTCGGGTTTCAGGGCGTGCGCGTCGCCAATGCGGGCCGCAAGGTCCTGCAGCCGATAGCTGAGGCCTGCTGCAAGTTGCGCCGAGCCGTCATGAAGATCGAGCGCCACTCGCTGCCGCTCCTGCTCCTGCGCCTGGATCAGCTGCGCGACAAGGGCCGCGAGCTCACTGCGCTGCCGCTGGAGATCGCCGAGAAGCGCCTGATTTTCCGCCGCCTGCCGGTTAAGATTGTAGGCGTCGGCGAGCTGCCCCGCCACCACCTCCAATGTCTGCCGGTCGTCGGCATCGATGGCGCGCGCTTTTGACGATCCGATGATCGTCAGGCAGAGATCGGAGCCGGCTTGCGAGGCAAACAAGATGTTATCGCTTTCCGGGATCGTTGACTTACCCACCGACAGCTGCACGGGTACTTTTCCCTGGAACGACGGAAAAACGAGCCTGGCAAGCGATGCTCCCGCGAAGTCTGCAAGCCGGGACAGAGCGTCCAGGGCAGCCGTTTCGAATGCCGCGGCATCGAGCAGGTTCTGCACTTCGATGATGAAACGCAGACGAGCCGCCCGCGCTTCCGCGGCCCGGTAAAGAGCCCGCAGTTCTGCAACGTTTGGCGAGTGCGTTGGACTTGTATTGTGCTCCATGCCGAACAGGACTGCTCCGAAGATGAATGACGCCGGCACGATAGTCATTCCGGCGGGAATGTCATCTATGCCGTTCGGCAGATCGGATCGAAGCCACCCGGCAGATGAGGCGGCAGCACAGGATACTTAAATTGCTGGTCATGCGGTTGACCGATGCGATGTCCGCCGGAACCGCCACATAGGAAAGTCAAAATGCGTACCATCATTGCTGCCGCCCTCGTTCTCGGTTTCGTACAGGTCCAGTCGGCCGCGGCGGCTACCGAAATCGCAACCTGTGCGCCGACAAGCGAGCCGGAAATCGCCAAGCTCTTCGACCGCTGGAATACCTCGCTCGCGACGCTGAGCCCCCAGGAGGTCGCCAAGAACTACAGTGAGGACTCCGTGCTTCTCGCGACCTTGTCGGACAAACCTCGTCTGACGCAGGCGGAGCGGATCGACTATTTCGAGCATTTCCTGGCGAACGAGCCCAAAGGCCACATCGACAGCCGCGACATCCAGATCGGATGTAACTGGGCCGTCGACGTCGGCACTTACACCTTCAGCCTGAAGGACGGCTCGAAGGTTCCGGCCCGCTACACCTATACCTATGAGTTCAAGGACGGGAATTGGCTGATCACCTCGCACCACTCTTCGATGATGCCGGAGAAGTAAGGCCCCATCGTTCTGTTGGTCCGGCAGGGAGACCCCGTGTTCACCCCACGCGGGGTCTCCTGACTGCTGACGAAGCACGCCAACGTCTCTTTCGTCATGCTCGGGCCTCTGCCGAGCGCGCCGGAAGCTTTGACGGCCGAACCGGATCGAGAGTAGCATCCTCACTGCAGCGGCAAGGTGGTCGAAGCGGCCGGCCCGGTGGAGATGCAATGATGAAAGACAAACCTTTCCTCCTGACGTTCGCGGCGCTGGCATTTGGTTCCGCAGGCCAATTTCTAACGCCTTCGCTGCCGCACAGCCTATCTTCTGGAGCGCTTTACGGCCGGCCGATCAGCCCAAAGCGACAGTGCCGCTGTCGGGCAAGGCGGTAAGCGGCCCACAGGGCGAAACACTCGCCTGGCATGGCGAGGAACATCCGATCGAATTGACGGGCTTCGTTCTGCCGATCGACCAGGACGGCGATCTTGTCTACGAATTCATGCTCGTGCCTTGGGCCGGAGCCTGCAGTCACATGCCGTCTCCTCCACCCAACCAACTGGTTCGTGTCGTTCCGGAAGAGCCATTGCACCTGGCAAGAATGTACGAGAGTGTCACCGTGACGGGTAACCTGCGACCCGGCCTGGATCAGGCGCAATTCTTCATGATCGACGGTGACCGCGTCCTCACCTACGGCTACAGCATAAGCCATGCCCAGGTAGCGACAGTAACGGCGACGACTGATCCCGATCTGCTGTCACTTTCGCCTTTCGGCATTCTGCCTCGCTAGAACAGGATGATTTTAGGCCTGTTCGGCCTAAAATCTAAATCCGTTCGAAGGCGCAGAGACGGCTTCTTGCATCACTCCCGCCAGTCGCGTGTATACAACGGCATATATACAAACTGCGGAGGAGTCCCTATGCCGCAATAAGCGCGTGTCTTTCAATCCGGCAATTCGCAAGCCGTCCGGCCGCCGAAGGAATTCCGCTTCGACGTCGACCAGGTGGAGGTGACGCGGGAGGGCGATGCTGTGATCCTTCGGCCACGGGCCGATCGCGGCATGCGGTGGGCATCGTTGCATAGCGCCTTGGAGCGCGGCCTCAGCGACGATTTCATGGCGGAAGGGCGGGAGCAGCCGGAGGGGCAGGACAGGCCTGATCTTCAGGACCTGTTCAAGTGATCACACATCTTATCGACACCAATGCGCTAATCGCCCTGATCGGCAGAAAATCCGAAATACTGCTGAAGCGCGTGATCGACAGCGACGAGAGATCGATCGGGCTGTCGACCGTGGTGATGCACGAGCTCTATCATGGCGCCTATAAAAGCACGAAAACTTCCTACAATCTCGAAACCCTGCGCCTGTTCGTGGCGGATTTCTCAGTCGTCGGCTTCGAGCAGGAGGATGCGTTGGCCGCTGGGGAGATCCGTGCCGCATTGGCGGCAAAGGGAACGCCGATCGGCCCCTATGATGTTCTGATCGCCGCTCACGCGAGGACCCGGGATCTGGTTCTCGTCACCAACAATGTCGGGGTATTCCGCCGCGTCGATGGTCTGCTTGTCGAGGACTGGACGGTCGGGCGATAGATCCCGCCTCCGATGAAAAAATGCCCGGGCGCAGCCGAAACTGCGCCCGGGTAAAATGCTGCCGATCAGACGAGGTCGAAGCGGTCGGCGTTCATGACCTTGTTCCAGGCGGCGACGAAGTCCTTGACGAACTTCCCCTTGGCGTCGGCCTGGCCGTAGACTTCGGCGAAGGCGCGAAGCTGCGAGTGCGAGCCGAAGATCAGGTCAACGCGGGTGCCGGTCCACTTGGCAGCGCCGGTCTTGCGGTCGCGGCCTTCATAGACGCCTTCCTTGCCGGCGACAGGAACCCACTGCGTGCCCATGTCGAGCAGGTTGACGAAGAAGTCGTTCGTCAGCGTCTCGGGACGCGAGGTGAAGACGCCGTGCTCGGGGGCGCCGGCCTTCAGCACGCGCAGGCCGCCGACGAGGGCGGTCATTTCAGGTCCGGTCAGCGTCAGCAACTGGGCGCGGTCGACGAGCGCTTCTTCCGGCTTCATGAACTGATGGCGCTTGCCGTTCACGTAATTGCGGAAGCCGTCGATACGCGGCTCGAGCGCTGCGAAGGAATGCGCGTCGGTCTGGGCTTCGGAAGCATCCATGCGGCCCGGCGTGAAGGGCACGCTGACGGCGTTGCCGCCGGCCGCTGCCGCCTTCTCGACACCGGCAGCACCGGCGAGAACGATCAGGTCGGCCAGCGAGATCTTCTTGGCCCCGGTCTGGGCGGCGTTGAAGTCCTTCTGGATGCCTTCGAGAACGCCGAGCACCTTGGCGAGCTGGGCGGGCTGATTGGCGTCCCAGTCCTTCTGCGGGGCAAGACGGACGCGCGCGCCATTGGCGCCGCCGCGCTTGTCGGAGCCGCGGAAGGTCGACGCCGACGCCCAGGCGGTCGAGACCAGTTCCTGCACGGTAAGGCCGGTGGCGAGAACCTTTTCCTTCAGTTCGGCAATGTCCTTGTCGTCGACGAGCGGATGGTCGACGGCCGGGATCACATCCTGCCAGATCAAGTCTTCGGCCGGAACTTCCGGGCCGAGATAGCGCACCTTCGGTCCCATGTCGCGGTGGGTCAGCTTGAACCAGGCGCGGGCGAAAGCGTCGGCGAACTCGCCGGGATTTTCGAGGAAGTGGCGCGAGATCTTCTCGTAGGTCGGATCGAAACGCAGCGCGAGATCGCTCGTCAGCATGGTCGGCAGGTGCCTCTTCGAGGCGTCGTAGGCATCCGGAATGGAGGCTTCGGCATTTTTGGCCTGCCACTGCTTCGCGCCGGCCGGGCTCGTCGTCAGTTCCCATTCGAAGGCGAAGAGGTTTTCGAAGAAGTAGTTGCTCCACTTGGTCGGTGTCTGCGACCAGGTGACTTCGAGGCCGGCGGTGATGGCATCCTTGCCGACGCCGGTGCCGAACGAGCTCTTCCAGCCGAGACCCTGGTCCTCGATTGCGCCGCCTTCCGGCTCGGCGCCGATCAGGGACGGGTCGCCGGCGCCATGCGTCTTGCCGAAGGTGTGGCCGCCGGCGATCAGCGCCACGGTCTCTTCGTCGTTCATCGCCATGCGAGCGAAGGTTTCGCGGATGTCGCGGGCGGAAGCCAGCGGATCGGAATTGCCGTTCGGGCCTTCGGGGTTGACATAGATGAGGCCCATCTGCACGGCGCCGAGCGGCTCTGCCAGCTCGCGTTCGCCGCTGTAGCGCTCATCGCCCAGCCAGGTTCCCTCAGGGCCCCAGAACAGTTCCTCAGGCTCCCAGACGTCGGCGCGGCCGCCGGCGAAACCAAAGGTCTTGAAGCCCATGGATTCGAGCGCGACGTTGCCGGTGAGGATCAGAAGGTCAGCCCAGGAGATGCGGTTGCCGTATTTCTGCTTGATCGGCCAGAGCAGGCGGCGGGCCTTGTCGAGGTTGGCATTGTCAGGCCAGCTGTTGAGCGGCGCGAAACGCTGCTGGCCCTGGCCGGCGCCGCCGCGACCGTCGGTGATGCGGTAGGTGCCGGCGCTGTGCCAGGCCATGCGGATGAACAGGCCGCCGTAATGACCGAAATCGGCCGGCCACCAATCCTGTGAATCCGTCATCAGCGCGTGAAGATCCTTCTTCAGGCCGTCGAGATCGAGCTTTTTGAACTCCTCGGCATAGTCGAAGGCTTGCCCGAGCGGGTCGGCGCGGCCGGAATTGTGGTGAAGAATCTGCACATTCAGCTGGTCCGGCCACCAGTCGCGATTCGATCGGCTGCGAGGCGTATTGCCGTGGGCAACAGGACATTTGCCTGCGCTGTCAGTGGGATTGTCCATGATCGTCTCCTTCGTTGCTTGATCTGTCTGCGCGTAAAAAAGATGAGCCGAGCTTACGCCCCACTCTCCCCTTGTGGCAGTCTTCATATCGGAAGCGCGTCATAATTTTAAGTTGGATTTACTGATCGTTGCGATAAGCTGAGGTTATGAAGAACCTTACCCTGAAACAGCTACGTTATTTTGAAGCCCTGGCCAGAGATGGCCGCTTCCGACGCGCTGCCGACGCCTGTGCGATCTCCCAGCCGGCATTGTCAATGCAAATCAAAGAACTTGAGCAAGAGTTGGGCGGTGAGCTTTTCGAGCGTAATGCGCGTGAGGTGAAGCTGACCGCCTTCGGTCAGACCGTGGCTCTCAGGATCCGCGATATACTGCGTGGCGTGGATGAGTTGGCGGAGCTGGCGCGGACCTCGCGCGATCCCTTCCTGACGCGGCTGCGCATCGGCATCATCCCAACGATTGCACCCTATCTGTTGCCAGCGATCATCAACGATCTGAACAGGAGCTTTGCCGGTATCCAGATCGAGGTGCGTGAGACGCAGACGTCGAAGCTGGTTCAGGAGTTGGCGCAAGGCCAGCTGGACACTGCAATCGTTGCTTTGCCCGTGTCCGAACCCTCCCTGGCCGAGCACGAGCTCTTCAAGGAAGAGTTCGTGCTGGTCCGGCGGCCCGAAGACGAGGGCAAGCCGGTGCCCGAACGCGAGGCGCTGCGCGAAATGCGGTTGCTGCTGCTTGAGGAAGGCCATTGCTTTCGCGATCAGGCCTTGTCGTTCTGCAAGATAGGGCCGGCCCGCCCCCGGGAAGTCATGGAAGGCAGCTCTTTATCCACTCTGGTTCAGATGGTCAGCGCCGGTATTGGCATCACCCTGATTCCGGAGATGGCTGTTCCTCTCGAAACGCGCTCGGCGCATGTTTCGATTTCGCGCTTCCAGTCTCCGCAGCCGTCGCGAACGATCGGAATGATTTGGCGCCATTCGACGCCCATGGCCAAACAGCTCGTGCAGGTTTCAGAGGCGGTTCGCCGATCAGCCGACAGCATGCGCGAACAGTATGTCGCGCGGTGATGGACCTGGTATCGCCTCGTCTCAGGACCGCCGTTTGAAGGTGTGCTCCGCTGCCGGAAACTGTCGCGACCGGACCTCGCCGGCATAAGCGGCGGCGGCGGCCGAAATCCTCTTGCCGAGTTCGTCGTAGCGCTTGACGAAACGCGGGATGAAATCGTTGAAGAGCCCCAGAATGTCGTCGGAGACCAGAACCTGACCGTCGCAGGCGGAGGAGGCGCCGATACCGATGGTCGGGATGTGCATGGCGCCGGTCACCTCGCGGGCGAGCGGCTCCACCGTGCCCTCGATGACGACGGCAAAGGCGCCAGAGCCGCCGATGGCATGAGCGTCGCGCCGGATCTTCGACGTCTCGTGTTCGGAATGACCGACCGAACGATAGCCGCCAGCGGTTTGGACCTGCTGCGGCATCAGACCGATATGCCCCATGACCGGGACCCCGCGCTTGGTCAGAAAGGCGATGGTCTCGGCCATCTCCTCGCCGCCCTCGAGCTTGATGGCATCGCAGCCGGTTTCCTGCAGGATGCGGACAGCGTTGCGGAAGGCGATCTCCTTCGATTCCTGGTAGGTGCCGAACGGCATGTCGACAACGACGCAGGCCTTGTCGACGCCGCGCATCACCGCCTTGCCGTGGGCGATCATCATGTCGAGCGTGACGCCGATGGTGGACTCCATGCCATAGAGCACCATGCCGAGCGAATCCCCGACCAGCAAGAGGTCGCAATGTTCGTCAAGCAGCCGCGCCATGGGCGTCGTATAGGCGGTCAGGCAGACGATCGGCTTGCCGCCCTTCATGGCTGAAATGCGCGCTGGTGTCAGGCGCTTCTGAATTCCGGCCGCGCTCATCTGGTCACTCCCTTTCCCGGCAAGCCCCGCCCGCCGATAACCCGGTTGCCCCCGGCAACTCGGTTGTCGACAACAACCCTGTTGTCCAGAAGCCGTGTCGAGCCGACCCGAACGAAAAGCGCCACGACGACAGGCTCTGCGATCGACGTGACCGGCTGCAGCGTTGAGGCATCCCTGACGGCGACGACCTCGGGCTTTGCCAGAGGTTCGCGACTAAGAAATGCCGTGAGCTTTGCCTCGAGTTCCGCCGGATCGGCAAGGCCGCCGGCGACCAGGCGCTCCGCCTCGTCAAGGGTCTGGGGGACAATCACCGCGGCACGCCGCTCCGCCTCGCTGAGATAGACGTTGCGCGACGACAATGCGAGGCCGTCGCTATCCCTGACCGTCGGCACGGATATCACGCGCACCGGCACGGCCAGATCGTCCACCATGCGCTTGATGATGACGACCTGTTGGTAATCCTTTTCTCCGAAATAGGCGGTCTGCGGCTGGACGATGTTGAAAAGCTTGCAGACGACAGTGGCGACGCCGGCAAAATGTCCGGGCCGGACCGCCCCTTCGAGTTCGCGGCCGAGATCGGGAACGTCGACGACAGCAAGCATCGGGCGAGGATACATATCCTCAACGCCGGGCGAAAAGAGGAAATTGACGCCGGCTTGCCTCAGCATGGTGGCATCGCGCTCCAGATCGCGCGGATATTTGCTGAGGTCTTCCGCCGGGCCGAACTGCAGCGGATTGACGAAAATCGAGACGACGACGATGTCGTTTTCGGCGCGAGCGCGCGAGACGAGCTCCATATGACCGGCGTGGAGATAGCCCATCGTCGGGACGAGGCCGACGGTCCGACCCTGCCGCCTCAGCGCATCGAGCGTATGGCGCAGCTCGTCAATGCTCGAGAAAACCCGCATATATCCTCCCCCGGTCGGTCACTCCATCTTGGGCGCGGATATGAAGTGTAATCGATGTGGCAGGTCAATGCATATTTCTCGATAAAAACGATTAGATGCAAATGGCAGCCGACGACACCAGGCTCCATTAGCTCTGGGAAACGGCATTTCGCCACAGGGCTCCCGCGCTGCGTTCGCAGGCTTGCAGTGGAACCGACGATGTGCGACTTCCGTTGCTCACCCTGTCCGTCAAGATACTATCACAGTCGGTCGCTATGGACGTTACATGGAGGACGCATGGACAAGCCCTGGAAGATCAGCCGCGGACCGATTGCGGCAACCGAGCTCGACGTGGAGAAGGCAAACGCGATCAGCACGTTGCTGATCCGGCCAGTCGGCGTCCTTCCGGCCAAGGCGGGAGATCCGGTCCTCCCTTTTGCCGTCGGCCTTTTCAATGAACTCCGACCGCTCCTGAAGCCCGATGCCGGCGTCACGACGCTGCGGCGGGCGACCGCTGCCTATGTCCACTGCCGGCGCTACTATTTTGCCAGCGCCCAGCCCGATTCCATGCGCCACGGCCTTGACGGCGAACCCGTCGAACCACTGTCGTCCGAAGACCGGATGGTCGCGCAAAAACGCTTCCTGAGCGTCAAGCAGACCACCGGTAAGACAGACGCGCCAGAGCCGACACCACCGGTTCCTCCTCCCTCGTTGAGCAAAAGCGAACAGATCCGCGCAGCCCTCCTCGGCAAGAGAAGCGCCGTCAGCTAGAGCGGGGATGAGGTTTGCTCAAACAAGCTACCTTGAAGTCGTTTGCAGTTTGCCGCGTGATGGTGCGGAGAACTTTTCCAGTTTGCATAGATCGTTTCGCTGGCTCCAGCTGGTCGATCTCCTCAAAGCCTCATATCTCGACATTTGCTCGGCTCGTTCCTGAGTGCGCCAAGCAAGGCCGGAACCGTGGTCGTCATTCTGAAGGGCAATAGTTGGAGCATGATATTGTCTTTCGGGGCGATCAATATCCGCGAGCGTCACGTTGGCCCCCAAACTTTCGTGTGTAACTCAGGTATTGATTGCTTTACATAGATTTAACGTAATGACGCTAATTTTAGCATAATCCAGAACCAAGTTCGGACTTGCTAGAACGATGCGTTTCCTGATTGCAGCCTCCTTACTCGCATTGGCCGTCGTCCAGCCTGGCGCGGCCGCCGATCTTTCCGCGTATAAGCGGCCGCTGACAGTCCCTTTCGAGGGCGTGACGGCCTACTCCCCTCAACTGGCGACGCTCGGCAAGATGCTGTTCTTCGACCCGCGGCTTTCCGGCAACAAGAACATGACCTGCGCCAGCTGTCATAACCCTTCCTTCGGCTTCGAGACACCGGTGACGACGCCGATCGGCGCGGCCAATACCGCGCTCGCGCGCCAGGCGCCGACGGTCCTGAATGTTGCCTGGGTCTCGCCCTTCTTCTGGGATGGCCGCGCGCCGAACCTGGAGGAGCAAGCGGCAGGTCCGATTACGGCTGCCGCAGAAATGAACGGCAAGCTCGACACCGCCGTGACCGAAATGCAGGGCATACCTGATTACAAGAAGTGGTTCGACGAGGTATTCCCTGACAAGGGCGTCACCAAGGAGACGATGCTGACGGCGATCGCCACCTATGAGCGGACGGTGGTTTCCAACTGGTCGCCCTTCGACCGCTGGGTGGACGGCGACGAGAAGGCGGTCTCCGACAGCGCCAAACGGGGCTTCGAGCTGTTCACCGGCGCCGCCGGCTGTTCCTCCTGCCACACAGGCTGGAACTTCACCGACAACAAGTTCCATGACATCGGCTTGCCGAGCGACGATATCGGCCGCTACAAGATCGATGCGAGCAGCCCTGACAACAAATATGCCTTCAAGACGCCCGGCCTGCGCAACACGCTCTACCGTGGCCCCTATATGCATGACGGCAGCCTGAAGAGCATGGACGAGGTGATCGTCCATTATGAAAGCGGCGGCGTCAGCCGTCCGTCCCTTGATCGGGCGATGTCTCCCTTCCTGCTGACGGACCAGGAGAACAAAGATCTGATCGCGTTCTTGGGAACTCTGACAGCCGAAAAGCAAGACATCCCCCTGCCGACGCTGCCGAACTGAGGTGCAGGCAATGAAACTCTCCATACGCATGCAGATTCTCGCTCCGATGGTGGTCACGATCGTCGTCGGCTTCGGCAGCGCATTCCTGATCGGCTACCAGGCGATCCTCGGCCAGACCCAGGTCGCTGCGGTGGTGCAGGAGGCGGTGAACGCCAAGATAGCCTCGGCCCATATCGAACAGCAGTTCAAGGAAGCCACTTCCGTGGTGGACCGGGTGCTGTCGATGACGAACTTCGTCCCGGCGGCCGAGATCAAGGCCGGGTTCGAAGAGAGCAACGGCGCGCTGGTGCAGTCGCTCGATAAGCTTGGCAGCGTCGATCTCGCCGGTTCACTGACCGAGGGCGTCCGGTCGCTCCGCCAGGCCCATGATGCCTGGGAAAAGGACGTCAGGATCAGTCTCGGGCTGCAGCAGGCGGACGAAGTCCCGACGGCCGAGAAGCTGGCGCGCTCGCAGCAGGCGATCCTTACCGGCATTGCCGCCGTCAATACGATCGTCGACAAAATAGCAACCGAGAGCGTCGCTGCCGCCGGCAGCGCGCTGGAATCGAAGATCGAAATCGAACTGGCATTGGGGGCCATTGCCGCGATCGTTGGCCTCGGCATTCTCATCGCCATCGCCCGGCATGTGTCGCGCCCGATCCAGCGCATCACCCAATCCATGCAGGAACTCGCAGCCGGTGAGACGGATAAGGTGATCCCCTATGCGGGGCGTCGCGACGAAATCGGCCTGATGGCCGGTTCGGTGGAAGTCTTCCGTCAGAATGCCATCGCCCGCGGACAACTCGAAAGCGAGGCCGAGGAGAACCGTCGCCTGGCGGAAGCAAACCGGCTGGCGGACCAGGAGCAGGCGGAGCTGAGCGCGGCGGAACGGCTGACGGTCGCCACCTCAGGCCTTGCCGCCGGCCTGAAGCGGCTCGCCCAGGGCGATCTCGCCTTCAAGCTGGCGGATGCGTTCGCGCCGGAATTCGAGCCGCTGAGGCATGATTTCAACGCCTCCGTCAAGCAACTCGGCGATACGCTTCTTTCCGTTTCCGAAAGCGTTTCGATCATCAATTCAGGCACTCGCGAAATCAGCAACGGCTCCAACGAACTCTCCGGCCGCACCGAACGGCAGGCGGCGACGCTCGAACAGACCGCCGCGGCGCTGAACGCCGTTACCGCCAAGGTCACGGAAGCTTTCGAGATCGCCAAAGAGGCTCGCAGCGTCGCCGACGACGCCAACCGCAGCGCCATGGCTTCGGGCAAGGTGGTGGCCCAGACAGTCGAGGCCATGGATCAGATCCAGGAATCCTCCAAGCAGATCAACAACATCATCGGCGTCATCGATCAGATTGCCTTCCAGACCAATTTGTTGGCGCTCAATGCCGGTGTGGAGGCCGCCCGGGCCGGCGAAGCCGGCAAAGGTTTCGCCGTTGTCGCCCAGGAAGTGCGCGAACTTGCGCAACGCTCGGCCCAAGCCGCCAAAGAGATCAAGGACCTGATCGGGCGGGCATCCGCCAACGTCGCCAGCGGCGTTGAACTGGTCAGCCACACCGGCGCAGCGCTTGGCGATATCGGCCGCTTCATTGCCGATATCAATCAGCGCATGGAAGCGCTGGCGGCCTCGGCGCGCGAACAGGCGACGAACCTGTCGGAGGTCAATTCGGCAATGGGCCAGCTCGACCAGGTGACCCAGCAGAACGCTTCGATGGTGGAGGAAACCACAGCCGCCAGCATCACGCTCGCCAGCGAGGCCGAGCGCCTGCGCGAACTGGTTACGCAGTTCGAATTGGGCAGGACACAGCCCGACACCCGAACGTATCGCGACGCAGCCTGAACCGAGCGCGGAAAACCGACCGTGAAGGACTGAGAGTTTCGGGGCCGGGGGCGCGGAAAACGCGCCCCCGGCTGGCGCCGGCCGAAGGGGAGGGGGCAATCGGCCGGGTCAGTTCAACGGAGCTTCGCCTGATGTGATCCGCTGCTCGTCTCCGGCAAACAGATGAACCGCATCGTGGATTGGCGCAATCCTCAGCACCTCGCCGGGGGCTGCCCTGATCCGGTCCCTGAAGACGCAAGTGAGCGTCTGCGTTCCCAACCGGGCGATGAGCAGCGTTTCCGAACCCGTGGGCTCTACGACCACCGTTGTGACCTCGATGCCGCCCGGGTCCAACCGGAGATGCTCGGGACGAATGCCGTAGGTCACGGCTTCAGGCGGACGGCGCTCGCTCGGCAGGAGCAGGCCATCGGCGGTTCGAAATCCATCTTCCGTCATGTGGCCACTGATGAAATTCATCGCCGGCGAGCCTATGAATCCGGCGACGAAAAGGTTGTTCGGACGATCGTACAATTCCAACGGAGAACCCGACTGCTCGATCAGACCGTCCTTCATGACGACGATCTTGTCGGCCATGGTCATGGCTTCGATCTGATCGTGGGTGACATAGATGGTCGTCGTCTGCAGCCGTTGATGCAGTTCCTTGATCTCCGAGCGCATCTGCACCCTGAGCTTGGCATCGAGGTTCGACAGGGGTTCGTCGAAGAGAAAGACGGCCGGGTCGCGGACGATTGCCCGGCCCATCGCCACGCGCTGTCTCTGGCCGCCAGAAAGCTGCTTCGGATATCTCTCCAGGAGACTTTCGAGGCCGAGAATCTTCGCGGCGTTGCCCACCCGCTGATCGATCTCCGTCCGCGGCATTCGTTTCAGCCGCAGCGAAAAGCCCATGTTCTTTGCAACGGTCATATGCGGGTAGAGTGCGTAATTCTGGAACACCATGGCGATGTCCCGATCCTTGGGCGCAAGCTCGTTGACGATATGCTTGCCGATCTGGATCTGCCCCGAGGTAATGCCCTCCAGGCCGGCAATCATCCTCAAAAGCGTGGATTTGCCGCAGCCAGAGGGGCCGACCAGAACGACGAACTCGCCGTCGCCAATGTCGACCGATACGCCTTTGATGGCTTTGAACGCGCCATAATCCTTGCGCGCATTGTTGACCGAAACATGGGCCATAACAGTCCTCCCGAAATCGCTATCAAAGTCCGCTCAGGACATTTCTCAAATAATCGAGGCCGAGGCGCTCGCCGTCTTTGCGAGCGGCTAAGTCCTTGCCCGGCCAGCCATAGGCGGCATCCTCATGTTCGATCGACAACGTGCCGTCGAAGCCAGCCCCGCGAGCCTGGCGCAGGAACCTCGGCCAATCGATCTGGCCGAGCCCCGGCAGCTTGTATTGCCACCAGCCCTTGCCGTGATAGCCGACAGCCTGCAGCCTCTCCGGATCGATTGCCGTGTCCTTGGCGTGAAGGATGGCAATGCGATCCTTCACCGTCGCCATCGCCTGGTAGGGATCGACGCCAATGCGAATGAGGTGGGAGGGGTCGAATTCCAGCCCGAAGCGGGGATCGCTGATTCTTTGAAAAAGCTCCCGCCACCCTCTCGGCGTCGTTCCGATGAAATTGTCCTTCGGACCCGGCCAGTTCTCGATTGCGAAGGTCAGGCCATAGGACTGCGTCTGCGCGATCAGGCCGTTGGCGAAATCGGCGAAGTCATCATAGTTGGCTTCGTCGCTTGCAGTGTCGTCCCGGCCTGGGAAGATCACAAAGATTGGGACACCCGCTTCACCGATCGCGCCGGCAAATTCGGCGGTCTTCGCCCGAAGCGCCTCACGCTTTGCGCGGTCAGCATCGAGCTGATTGCCGAAATAGGTGATCGACGACACGAAGAGGTCGCGGCTGCGTGCGAGCGCGACGGCTGCCTCCACCCGATCGGGCGTCTTGATATGGCCGCCGACATCGATCTCGATTGCGTCGAAACCTGCCGATGCGGCGAAATCCACCACTTCCTCCAGGGGGCGATCGTTGAATGTCGAGGTGTAAAAGCCGATCTTCACCAAAATCCTCCCGTCTTCACCAAAATCCGTGGGGCCTTGCTGGCCGTTTCAACTGTTCAGGCGGTCCATATTCTTGAGCGGCGAACGTGTGCGTTGAGCAGCGTCCGCCGATGCGAGCATCAGGGCTGCTGCCATCGGCATGGCCGCCGCTCCCATGGCCGAGGCATCCTCTCCGAGCGAGGCGCGATGAAGCGAGGGAAGGCTGGTGTCCTCGGCATCGAGATGCTCGTGCACGTAGCGCAGCAATTCGTCGACGATGCGGATCGGCAGTCTGCCGCCGACGAGGACGGCGTCTGGGTCGACGATCATGCCGATATGCTTGACTGCGACTGCCAGATGCGCGCTCATTTCCTTCAGCCATTGCGACACGAGGCGCCTGCCATGCGCATCCAACGTCAGGAGATCGTGCGGAACACTCACCTCGACGCCGTGCTGCGCGAGGAAATCATAGAGGAAGAACAGCGAGAATATCTCGCCGAGAAGCTGGACCTTATGGGCCTTCCCGTCCCCGCCGTCGGCAATCGGAAGCCAGCCGATTTCGCCGCTGAGGCCCATGGCGCCACGATGACCGTTGCCATCGAGCACGAGGCCACCACCCGGGCATGGATTGATGGCGATGTAGAAGAAGCTGCTGCTTTCGGCACCCAGTCCATAGTCGAGTTCGGCAAGGGCGGCGGCATTGGCTTCGTTTTCGATGAAGACGGGGTGCTGCGTCAGGTTTTCCAATGCTGCGCGCACATCGAATGCTGTCCATTCCTGATAGGTCTTGGGCTTGCCGAGGAGCGAAATCTCGCCAAGCCAATCCGGCATCGCTAGACCGATGCCGGCGAGGCGCGCGTCGTCAATGAGCCGGCTGCGCTGGAAATGCGAAATCGCATCGGCCGTTAGCTGCAGGAATTCCGCCGGCAGGATGAAACGTTTCTCGTGATGCACGCGGGCGCGGACATTGCCGACGGCATCGACGGCCAGGATCGTCAGATGGTCGCGATCGATGTTGATTCCGATGGCAAAACAGGCATCCGGATTGATTTCGAGTTCGATTGCCGGCTGGCCTCGCAACCCGTGCCGCCGGCGGGCTTCCATGATCAGCCCCTCGTCCAGCAGGCGATCGACGATCCGGGCGATTGCCGGTTTGGTAAAACCCGTCCGCCTGGCGATTTCGGCGCGCGAAATCGGCGCCTGGCGATGAATGCAGCGCAGAACGACCGCCCTGTTGTGCTCGCCAGCATCTTCGACATTGGCGCCGGTCAGATCCGGGGACAGCCTGGCGCCGAGTGTCTGGTTCATGCTCGAAATCCTTCCTTGCGCATAGACTGACCGCTCATCCCTTGACTGCGCCGCTGGTCATCGCACCGAGGATCAGCCGCTGGAGCGACAGGAAGGCGACGATCGCCGGAACGACCGCGATCAGGCAGGCGGCGGCAAGCAGTTGGATGGACGAGTCGGTTTGCATGCCGCGGAAGTTAAAGATGCCGACGCCGATCGGCATCAGATCATTTTTCGTGAGCAACAGAAACGGCACCAGAAATTGCGACCAGCCGGCGATCACCGTGATGATGAAGACCGAGGCTATGCCCGGCGCCGACAATGGCAGAACGATGCGCCAGAAGACGGAAAACCTGTTGCAGCCGTCGATCATGGCCGCTTCGTCGAGGCTGCGCGGGATGCCGTCGACCGTGCTCTTCAACAGCCAGGTCGCCAGCGGAACGCCCAGCGCGATGTAGACCATGACGACGGCAAAATGCGTATCCAGCAGGCCGAGACGGTTCATGTAGCGATAGAGCGGCACCATGATGACGAGCGGCGAGATCATCTGGAAGAGAAGCAGCCCCATCATCGACAGGCCCTTGCCCCGGAATTGAAATCGGGAAAAGGCGTAAGCCGCTGGCAGTGCGACGATCAGGACGCCCAGCCCACTGAGGGCGGCAAGCTTGAGACCATTCCAGAGATAGATCGGAAAGTAGCTGTTGTTCAAAACCGTGATGAAGTTATCGATGGTGGGATTGTTTGGAATATATCGCGCCGCGCCGCGATAGATCTCGCGCTTGTCACGCATCGCCATCGACAGGAGATAGGTGAGGGGGCCGGCGAAGAACACGAACATCACCAGCATGAAGAGATAGCTCATGGCATCGCCGAGCCGCGTTCCGGTCCGTCCGCTCATTGCTCTTCCTCCTTCGGCAGGAACGACGCATAGACGAAGGCGAGCCCGAGGCTGATGATCAGCATGAGCACGGAGAGCACGCTGCCGCCGGACAGGTCGTAGTTTCTAAAGACGATATTGAAGACGTAGAGTGAGATGACCTCGGTCGCACGCCCCGGACCGCCGCCCGTCAGCGTGATGATCGCATCGAAGGTATTCACCGTCTGGATCGTGATGAGGATCATATTGACCAGGATCGCCGCACGCAGCTGCGGAAGGGTAACGAAGAAAAACTGCTGCGATGCCGTCGCGCCGTCGACCTCGGCCGCTTCATAGAGCGAGGGATCGATCGACTTCAGCGCCGCATACATGACGACCATCGAAAATGCGGTGCCGCGCCATATGTTGGAGATGAGGGTGGACCACGGCGCAATAGCAGGGTCCGAGAGCCAGGCGACGGTCGGCATGTGCATCAGCCTCAGAATGCTGTTCAGCGCGCCATAAGGCGCTTCGGAAAAGAGCATCTGCCAGATGATGCCGCCGGCAATTCCGGGCACGACCCAGGCAACCAGCGCCGTCGTTCTGAGGATGGTGGTGCCGAACAAGCCGCGCTTTTCACCGCGGATGACCACGACAGCCACCGCAAGACCTAAAATCTGCTGACCGATGACACTGCCGCCGACAAAGATCAGGGTCGCCCATAAAATGTCGGGCAGCTGCGGCGAGCTCAACGCATTGGTGATCGACCCCAGCGTATAATCCTGATTGTCGCCGATCAGCGTGGCGTTGGTGAATGAAAGTCTGAAAACGTCGATGACGGGATAAAGGTAGAAGATGCCGATGACGATGATCACGGGCACGATCCAGGGCAGGGGCGCGCCGGCAAAACGGCGCATGAACGATCTGCTTTGAGGCGGGCTGACAGCCTCGATGGCGATGGGGCTCATTAAAGCTTCTCTGTCCGGGTTTGGCTTGCGCATCGGCCCGAAAATCGGAATCGACTTTCGGAAAGCAGAATGCGTAGGTTCAAAGTGTTACAGCGTCCTTTGCGCGTATTAAAAGGCGCGCGCCGTAGGTCGACGGCGCCTGGCAGGCAGGCGCCGTCACGGTCGGAAGCACTAGAGACGCTTGTACGCCTCCAGCGCCGCGTTGAAGGCGGCATCCAAGGCGTCTTCCGGCTTTTTGGTCCCCGAGAGCACGTCGCCCATCATGATCTGGATCTGGTTGGAGATTTCGGGATAGATCGGCACACCAGGGCGCGCCTGTCCGTCGACCAGAGCCTTGGCGAAGGTCTTGTTGGCTTCGGTGGAGAAGACCTCATATTTGTCGAACAGCGATTTCCTGGTCGGCAACTGCTGCTGCAGCGCGTTTGCCGGGCCCATATAGACCTCGCGGGCGAGGTTGGCACACATCTCGACCTTGTCCTTGTCCTTGCTGAAGGAGGCGATCGTCCAGCCGCCGGTGCCGGTCGAGCGCTGATCGGCACTGGGACCGGGAATCGGCGAGAAGGTCCAGTTGTTGAACTCGTCTTCGTCGAGCGTGGCCTTCAGCTGCGCATATTGCCAGTTGCCGCCGATGAAGAGAGCTGTCGTCGCCGCAGCGGCCGCTGCATTCATATCGTCGTAATTCGCGATCGTGCTGACGCGCTTGGGCGCGGCGCCGGAATCGACGAGATCCTTGAAATAATTCAGCGCCTTCAGGAATTTCTCCTTGTTCTCGCCTTCGCCGAATACTGGCTTGCCCGAGTCGTCGACGAGCTTGCCGCCGAGCGCCCAATAATTCGCGAGCCAGTCGAACGTCGTCCCTTCCCAGCGCCCGCCATTGAAGAGAACGCCTTCCATGCCTTCCTTGGTGGAGGCGAGCGCGGCCTTTTTCAGGTCGTCCCATGTCTGCGGCGCATCCGCAACGATCGACTTGTTGCGGTAGAGCACACGAAGGTCCGTATCCCACCACCAGGCGCGGACCGTCTGGTCCTTATCCGTGATGCCGCTGCGGATGAAGGGGAACAGGTCATCCACTTCCTCCTTCGAAAAATACGGCGTGAAGTCCGCAAGCACGTGATTGACCATGAACTGCGAGAGGACGAAGGAGTCGACAGCGGCGCAATCAGGCGCGTTGCCGGCCTTGGCCTGCTCCAGCATCTTGGCCTGTTCCGTACCGATGTCAGAGGACATGAATTGCATCTGCAATTTCCAGTCCGGATGCTTCTTGATGAAATCGACGAAGAGCTTCTGATAGCCCTCGGCGATCGCCGGATCCGAATTGTTGGGACTGTCGTTCGTCAAACGGACGACGAGGGATTTTGGCGCATCGGCAAGGCCAATCCTGTCCTTCGTGGCAAGTTCCTGGGCAAATGAAGTAGATGCTGAAAATAACATGGTGCTCAGCGCAAATACGCTGATGGTGGCGCTCTTCATGATGGGTCTCCTCCCCATTTTGAACGGATACAGCCTGGCGGTCGGTTGACCTCTCCTCATTTCCGTGCTGCATTAATTAGATTAAGTTACTTTGATTTGATGTCAAGCCACAGCTTGGGAGGCCAGAACCTGGGAGGTTGAGATGCTGGCGACAATCAACAGCAGCTAGTGCATAATTTCCGAAAATCGAGATCGATTTTCGGAAAAGGATCCGCGCCATTAACGTGATGGAGCGTCCTGTCGGGCGCACGGCGCATCGACCGCAGTTTTCCTGAAACAGAGAGAAGCCGATCGCGGATGGCCGCGATGGCAGGAGTGCGATTTTGCCCGGCTGCACGCCGGAGCTCAGCTCTGACACACCCGCGTCCGATAGGATGCGCTAGGGGAGGATAAGATGCGTTTACTCATTCTCGGTACCGGCGGAATGGCCAACCAGCATGCCGCCAAGTTCAAGGCGATCGAAGGCGTCAGTGTCGTGGGCGGCGTCGATATCGTCCCGGAAAGGCTCGCGGCCTTTTGCACCGAACATGGCATCGCCAACCATTTCACGACCCTTGAGGAAGCTCTCGCCTGGGGCGAATTCGACGCAGTGGCAAACGTCACGCCGGACCGCATTCACCACCCGACGACGCTGCAGGCGATCGCAGCCGGCAAGCACGTCTTCTGCGAAAAACCGCTCGCCACCGATGCGATCAAGGCCATGGAGATGACCGAAGCCATCGAGCGATCGGGCAAGGTCGGCATGGTCAATTTCACCTATCGCAACTCGCCGCCTCTCCAGAAAGGCCGGCAGATGGTGCTCGCCGGCGAAATCGGGCAAGTGCGCCATGTCGAGGCGTCGCATCTGCAAAGCTGGCTGGTCGGTCGTCATTGGGGCGACTGGAAGAGCGAAAGCAAATGGCTGTGGCGGCTGAGCAAGAAGCATGGATCCAACGGCGCGCTCGGCGATATCGGAATTCACATCGTCGATTTTGCGTCCTACGGTTCAGGGCTTGACGTTGCCCATGTCTTCGCGCGGCTGAAGACCTTCGACAAGGCGCCGGGCCACAAGATCGGCGAATATGATCTTGATGCGAATGACAGCTTTACGATGAATGTCGATTTCACCAATGGGGCGATCGGGACGATCCAGGCGACGCGCACGGCGGCCGGACAGATGGATCAGCTGCGCCTCAGGGTCTATGGCGAAACCGGCTCGATCGAGATGATCTACGATACCGGTAAATCGACACTTCGCGCCTGCCTTGGAGAAGACGTGCACACGGCGACCTGGCGTGACGTTCCCTTCGATCCGGTCGAGACCAACTACCAGCGTTTCGTCCAGGCCGTGCGGGCGGGAAAGACGCAGGAACCATCATTCCGGCGGGCGGCCAATATCCAGAAAGTCCTGGACAAGGCGCTGGCTTCCGATCTTAGCCACGCCGATGAAGCACTCGGCTGAGCCGGCCATCAGGCCGAAGCAGGCGGCAGCAGCAAAGTGTTGAGGAAGGGCAGGAGGGCTGCACCGAGCGCAACGCCGCCGCCACTGAAGCTCGCGGGTTTCATCGGCGAAATCCAGGGCGTCAGCAAGGGCCTCGTCGAGGTGTCGCGCCGCTCGATGGAAAGCTGATGGATCAGCGCTTCGATCACACCCTGTGGCAAATCGCTCCCGATCATGACGACGCTCGGAGCGAGGAATCCAGCCATGGCGATGATCGGGTCGAGCAGATGACCAGCGGCCTCCCGTATCCATTGCGACAGTGACGACGAGGGGAATTCTTCCCCCTGCAACAGGCGGGTGAAGTCCTGGTCGCCGATCCGCGATCGCAGGGATTCGAAACCGACGACGGTGTTTAGCTGGACATTATCCGGGCCGGTCAGCATTTCGCCGATGCTGCCTGCCCGACCATGCACGCCGGAATAGGGAATACCGCGAATGAGAAAGCCGGCCTGAACGTCGTCGTCGATAATGATCATCGCAAGTCCGCCTTCCCTGCCGGAGCTGCCGATCGTGCGTTCGGCGAGAAGGCTCGCCGTACACTCGTTCTCGACATAAGGACGCGCGATCGTCGACATCGCGGCGATCTGATCGCTTTGATCCTGCGTCCAGTCGTTGGCGGCGATGCCAAGGCCGATGATCGGCAATGAGGCATGACGGTCGACCATATCCCTGACCGCCGCATGCACGAGGCCGACTTTGTCTGCGGGGTCCAGCTCGATATAGACCCGGTCATGGACCTGACCACTCAGATCGATGAGCACGGCCTCGCCACGCCTTTGGCGAAGCTTGACGCCGATCGAGAAAGCACCTTCCGGGCGCAAGGCAAACTCGGTAGCGGTGGCGCCTCCGCCAAGGCCATTGCGGCGGTTGGAGGTGACAAGCTTTTCCTCGGCCAGTCGGCGGAGAATATTGGTAATGCCGGGGCCGGTAAGGCCGCAATGCCGGCCAAGCTCCATCCGGGTCAGCGGGCCGTGGCGGCGGATGGCTTCCAGAATGACGCGAATATTCCGGTCGGCGATCTCGCCCGACCTCAGACCGACTGTTTTGGCGCGCGGGGCGCCCATGTCCTGGGCTTGAAGCCGACGCGGCCCTGATCGAAGATACCGCATGACCGTCTTTCCTAGAGCACTATTCGGTTCTGTATCACGCTTGCAGGTGTTCGTAACGATTTTCCAGTAGATGCTTTTAACGAAGGGCCGCGGCTCTACACAGTTAAGATGTGCTCGGAATCACTTGCGTAGAGAGTTGAATTCAACCGATGACTGATGAACATTCTCCCGCCGCCGGCCGCGACCCAAACGCCGCCCAGCCAATTCTCGTACTGCGAGGGAGCGTTAGATGCCTCTTCACGTTCCTTGGCGTCATGGCGCTCCCTTTCATCTACCTCTCACTTATCGCCCTTGGGCAGATCGAAATGAGCAGACCTACGAGCGGTGTCGGAGAAGGCCTGTTCGCGATCCTGTTCCTCGTCGTCATCGTTTATGTTGCGGTAAAGGCTCGGCAGGTGGACTTCAGAAAGCCCACAATGGTGTGTCAGACCCGACAGTGGCCAATACAGTCAAGGGGCTTCAATGATAAATAACAACGCAGCCGAAAATCCGAATAGCGGTGCAAAGCGGCCGCTTTGGCGGATGAGGTCTATAACTACCTCTACCCACAGCTGAAGTCGCTAAGCATTCCGCCGGGAAGCCGCATCTTCATCGACAATCTCGTCAAGGAAATCGGCGTGTCGCACACACCGATAAGGGAGGCGCTCTCGAGATTGGAAGCGCAAGGACTTGTCGTGAAAACCCATTTGGTGGGCTACAGCGCGGCAAGACAACTCGATCTTAGTCAGGTGGAAAAGCTGTTCGACATGCGATTACTGCTGGAACCCTATGCAGCGGAACACGCGGCGGGAAACCTCGACGATGAAGCGATAGAGACGCTGAACGCGATCGATCATTCGATGCAGGCGATCGAGAGCCGCGATCTCAGGGGAAAGTTCCTCGACTTCGCACGGAGCGATGGGCAGTTGCACAACTTCATCTCTTCGGCCAGCAAAAACGAACTGGTTCACGACGCGCTAACCAGGCTGCATACGCACGTGCATTTGTTCCGGTTGTTTTACTTGCCAAGCGCGACCAAGGACGTCAACAAAGAACACGCTGGTATTATCAAAGCCTTGTCCCGAAGAAATTCTGCGGCGGCATATAAAGCAACGAAACATCACATCGAGCAGTCCCGGCGGAGATTTCTCGAACAATATAATGCAAAAACCTAACCTGCAGGTGGTCAGGATGCTTCTGACGTTACGCCTTCATCGCGCCAATCCTTCAAGAAAAGTGGAGAGTGCAGAGGCGACAGGATCCGGTCCAACCGTTTCGTCCGACAGCAGGCCGTCGATCATTAGCATGGTTATGCCGTGCATCTGAGCCCAGCAGGCTGCTGCTTGACCCAGCGCATCGCGCCTGCGGACCCTGATGACGTTTGGATGTTGAATACGCGCGTCAAGTGTCTCTTGATGTGACCAGCCATCGAGAATGTAGAAGCTGCATCGATGACCGTTCCCGCACCTGTCGCCATATGTATCCGCCATTCCGGGCGCTGCGCCCGCTCAATTGATAATTGAGTAGATCCACTTAAAGCTTGCATAAAAGCCACAAATCGGCTGTCCTTGCATGGCTTCTCTGATGCTGGGCGATCCATCATGAAGACCCGCGACGCACGATTTCGGTTTTCAGGCGAGCGACGGCAAGTCACTGCCCTGTTCTATGATATAGTTGGATCGACAGAGCTTCTATTGAAGAGCGAGCCGGAACAGTTCTTCCGTTCTGTTACCGCCCTGCATCAAAACGCTGAGGCCATCATAAAAAAGCATGGCGGCTTTCTTCATCAGCGCCTTGGAGACGGTGGCTGCTGCTTTTTTGGATATCCCGAACAAGCCGAAGATGCTGCAGAAAGCGCAGTTCAGTCATCGCTGGAACTGATCGAGCTTGCCGCCAAATCCAAAGCGAAGTCCCGACTGGTATTCAAGTTGCGCATCGGTGTTGCGACGAGCCTCGTCGTGTTTTCCTCTGAAGGCAATGAAATTATAGGAACGGCGCCAATTCTGGCCGCCCGCCTGCAGGCAGAGGCCGATCCGAATTCGGCGCTCGTCGCCGAGTCCACTTTCCAACTGACGCGCAGTAAATTTCAATACAGCTTGTCGAGAGAAGCCAAACTCAAAGGTTTTGACGAACCGATTGGTCTTTGGCGACCCCAAGGCCGATTGGAGGAGCCACCTGGAGGGGCGCTGCCTCAAGACCTCAACAGGCCCATTAGGGGCCGGGAAAAGGAGTTGACGGCACTCTCGAAAGCTTGGGAAGCGGCCTGCGGGGGTAACGGAAGCGCAATAGCGCTAGTCGGTGAAGCGGGTATAGGCAAGTCGAAACTGATGCGGGAATTCGCAAATCGATTGGCGAAGACCCAGCATGATAGTGTGGTGTTTCAGTGCAACAGACGCTTGGAAAGCCAACCATTGCACCCGTTCGTTGCCTTTCTTGAGGCCGTCGTGGGAACATCCATTCTGAGGGATGGAAATGCGATAGCTTTTTTAAAGGCTCTCCGAACAACCGGCAGAGAGCTAAGTGAGGCTTCCGCCGCAACGATCCTTTCGTTCACAGCCGAGCAAAAATCAAGCAACCCCGGCCAGATCCGTACGACGGATCTTTCCGGTCGGGCATTTCGACAGGAGGTGATCGAAGCCGCCGCTCATCTGTTGACGTGCAATGCCAGTGTTGTTACCCCTACGCTCCTCGTATTTGAGGACGTTCATTGGGCCGATGGGATGACGGTCGAGTTGATGGATCGCCTTGGTTCGTTGGCTCACGAGCTCCCGGTGCTGATATTACAAACTTCCCGAATACGGAGGTCATTGGCGGCCACAACCGAAATAGAACTCACGGGCTTGGCTCCGACTGCAATTCGGGATCTGGTGGAATCCATCTGGGGTGAACGTCCCCCTCCAGGTTTGTCTGATTTCATTCTAGGCCAATGCGATGGGATGCCCCTCTATGCTGAGGAATTGACCGATTTCTTCCGGGGGCGACACCCACTTGGGAAATGGAAAGGGCTGCTACTCGATGGTGGCGTCACCTCGCTAAACGATCTGCTGTCCGCAAGACTGGCGTCAACCGGCCCCGCTCGAAAGGTTGCCCAATTTGCTAGCGTAATAGGTCGTGAATTCAGCATCCCGCTGCTCACGTATCTTCTTGAGGAAACAAGCCGTCAAGCTGTTGATGTCCACATCGAGAGACTGCTTTCACAAGGCATTATCGAACCCTTGCCTACGGCTCCCCGCACCTATCAGTTTCGCCATGTTCTAATGCAGGAAGCTGCGTACGGAAGTCTTCTGAAGAGCGATCGACGGCGAATACACCGGCGGATTGCAGACTTACTGATTCAGGAGCGAACCCCCAGCTTGCCTGCAGCAATAGCTGCCTGGCAGTGCGCCGAAGCTGGCCTACACGTTGCCGCCGCGAGGTTCGCATTGGCAGCGGCTGAAGCAAGCGTCCTTCGGTCCGCAATGCATGAGGCCAACGTTTCCCTCACACTCTGCGCCGAAGTGATGAGTAGCATATCTTCGCGGGAAGCCGATCGCACTGACCTCACGTTGAACCTGCTGAAGCTCCAGGGCGTAGTTGCAACTGCGCTCGAAGGAGAAGGCTCCGAAGTTGCGCGACGGATCTATTCGCGAGCGACGCAGCTCCTGCGAAAACAACCTTCTGCCGTTCGGGAGAGGCATTTCCCGTTGTATTGGGGGTGGTGGTTCACAGCGCCAAAGATTCAGACTCAACAATCTCGGGCACGGATCCTTGTCGAAGACATGCAATCTGTCGAGGACGAGGAAACAAAGCTTCAGTCGTATCACTGCGGGTGGGCGACCAGCTTTCACGCAGGTGAACACAACTTCTGTCTCGACTGCGTCGCGAAGGGCCTTGAGCTATACGATTCTTACCGAGCCGTCCGAAATCGAGCCTTTTTCGGCGGACACGACGCCAAGGTATGTGGATTGGGCGAAAGTGCTCTCTCTTACCTGCTTCTCAATGAAGTTGACGCCAGCGAAGCAGCAATTCAAGAGTGCTTGGATTGGGCTGACTCGACTGAACACGTTGGGAGTATGGTTCATGGGCTTTATTACGCGATCGTACTTCGTCGATGCCAAGGCAGGTACGATGACGTCCACGCCTTAGGGGAGGAGATGTTGTCGCTGGCTGAAGAACACGGCCTGGCAGCAAGTCAAGCACGGGCCAACATGTACTGCGGATGGGCGGAATTGATGACATCTTCCGACGGAATTGGCGGAAAGCGGTTCGGAGACGCCCTTCAACTCCAGCAACAACTGGGCACTGATGACAATCTCTCCATGCACAGCGACATGCATGCCCAAGTGCTCCACCGGCTTGGCCGAAATGATGAAGCGCTGCAAACCTTGCAAAATGCTGTCGATGTCGGTCGTAGTAGCGGCCAACTGTTTTGGCTCCCCGAGTTGTACAGGCACAGCGCGAAGCTGAGGCGTGTCCTAAGCGAACGACCGTCGTCGATCAAAAAGGACTTGGCAAACGCAATCCGGATAGCCGAAGGACAGGGTGCGGCTTGGCTTCTTGGACGGGCTAAGACTGATATGGATAGGATGATCAAACCATAGTCCAAGAAAATCTGAGGGGATCTTGCAACACGTATCAGTCCTTGAAAGCGTCCTAGATGGTGGGCCTTTGGAGTTTCACGATCCATGGCAGACGGTTCAGCGCATTCTCGCCCGCAAGCACCAGTATGGAATAACCCGACTAGGTTCGGTGACAGAGTTGGATTGGATCAGGATACCCGTTGTCCAGGTAGTGCGACCCGAATCTTTGTCGGTGTCGGTCAATCAAGGCAAAGGGCTAACCTTTCCGCTAGCAGCGATTTCCGCCCTGATGGAGTCGCTGGAGGGTTGGGCATCGGAGCGCATTAGTTCCGACATCGTGACCACTGCACCCTTTTCCGAGCTGAACAAAAACATGCTCTGGTCGTACCTCGACGCCGGAGACAGTATCGAGCCGCTTTCGTGGATCGCGGGAGTTGATCTTCTTAGTGGAAACCGATTGTCAGTTCCATTGGCGCTGGTTGACACCACGTATACGTTCCCCTCGCCTCACCCGCGATGGATGCCTAGAGATACGACCGGCCTTGCCGCCGGCACCAGCGTCCGCCAAGCTACCATACATGCTTGCCTTGAAATTCTGGAGCGGCACGCTCGCTGCAAAGCTATGAGAACCCCTCATTTCTTTGACCGATATCAGGTCGCGAGCAGGTCAGTTACTTCAGGCAGCGCGGGCGAGATCCTCGAGAAGCTCAACGCAGTTGGTTTTACAGTTGGTATCTGGCAGATCCCCGCGCCTCACGAACTACCTGTGTACTGGTGCCAAATAATGGAGGGGTCCGATAGAGCTTCTTTCGCGCCTTTGCCTGGCGAAGGCTTTGGGTGCGACCTTAGCCACGACCGCGCACTCACCAAGGCGTTGTTGGAAGCATGCCAATCGCGGCTCGGTGTCATATCAGCAGCCCGAGAGGATATTAGGACAGAACTATATGGGAACGCAGATGCTACAGAGTTGACCGCTTGGCGTAAACGGCTCGCATCAGGAGGTCGACTTATCACCTGGCAAGAACCTCCCGTCAATCACGACCGCACGTTTCAGCATGTTCTGAAGGCAATGCAGCTCGCAGGCGCGAGAGCAGTAGCACTTGTTATGCTATATACCGACGATGAGGTGCCACTCCACGTCGTTCGAGTTGTCGCACCACCCTTGGAAACGAACCCAGAGATCTACTATGCGCAATGATGTGGTCGTATTCTCCGGGCCCACACTTAGCGCTGCCGAAGGTCGGAACCACTTGGACGCCATCTTTCTTCCTCCAGTTGGGAGTGGAGATGTCGTTCGTGCTGTTGCCAAGTACGCACCATCTGCCATCGCACTGATTGACGGTGTGTTCGGACAGGCTCCTGCTATTCGTCATAAGGAAATTATCTGGGCAATGTCTCGGGGCGTCCGCATGTACGGAGCTTCAAGCATCGGCGCCCTAAGGGCTGCCGAACTCGCTCCTCAAGGAATGGTCGGTCACGGACTGATCTATCGGTACTACCGTCGCAACCCACTTGCCGACGATGCTGACGTCACCGTGCCAATGGCTCCTCCTGAATTAGGGTCCCAAGCCTTGGGCGAAGCCCTCATTGATATTAGGTTGACGCTAAAGAGCGCAGAACGGAACGGCATCATTTCTGAGCAGCTTCGCAGGCTGCTGGAAACATCGGCCCGGTCAATACATTTCCGAGATAGAAGCTTCAGCAAGATCTTGGCGGCGGCGACCCGAAAGGACACGAAGTACAGTAAACTTGGATCACTCTCCACGTGGCTTCGGTCCGGCGTCGTGAAACAGAAGAAGAGCGACGCAGAGAGCCTTCTGCAATTAATCTCCCTCGGCACACACCGATCTCAGCCTGAAATCCAAAGCAATTTTCAAATTACGGAAGCTTTCGCCCTCGATATGGATTACTACAATCTCTTCGATCATATCTTGCCGTGCGCATCCTAGTACTGGTATAGTTGCCCATCGCTTAAGTCTAGGTAATTGAGCGATGGGGGGCGAGCATTGGATGCCATCATACATCCGCAGGGCTCTGGGCGTGGCGTCGCTACACAAGCGGCTCTCGGAACCCGCTTCCTTGTCTTCCCACAAGCGCCTTTTATACCAGGATATGAAAAGCCCGAAGTTGTGTGGATTGGCGCTTCAGCAGGACCAATTCTCGCTGGACCTTCCGATCATCGCATGTACGTGGTGGAGCCGGTCGAGCCGAAGCGTCCGTACGCTCTTCCGTTCCTGCCGCCTTATCGCGGCCTTTTGCGACCACCTGTAGAGCCGGGTCCGGACGGTCACTTTGACCACATCACGCCCGGGTCCCCGGGGTTTCTCTCGGCACATAGTTACGCTTGTGCGCGGAGAGTTCTTGACGTCTGCGAAGGATACATCGGGCGAAGCATAAACTGGTTCTTCGAGCCGGATTTGCAGCGCCTTGAAATCGTGCCTCATATCGTGGGCTGGGACAATGCGCAGTCGGGTTTCGGATTTCTTGAACTCGGCGAGAGCGCTCCAAACCGACAGACATCTTGCTTCGGGTTAAATTTCGACTCCATCGCTCATGAGATGGGCCATCTTGTTCTCCTAAGCGAACTCGGAATCCTCGAAGGGGACGGACGAGGCTGTGACTTCTTCGCGTATCATGAGGCGATAGCCGATTTTATATCTCTCCTTGGCTTGCTGCAGTTCGACACTGCCCTCGATCGAATTCTTCGGCGCACCGGTGGGAACTTGTTGATCCATAACGAGCTAGATCGATTTGCCGAACTGAGCGACGAAAGGCAGATCCGGTCGTTCAACAATTCGTTGCGAATGGGTGACGTTAGCGATGAGGCTCATGATCGATCAAAACCTTTTGCTGCGGGGCTTTTCGACAGTCTGATCGAGGTTTACCAAACGCTGCTTTTTGAACGTGGCCTCTCGGATCTCGATCCTCGGCGCTTCAGCAACCTTCGTCAGCAACTGGAGCCAGCCTTACTTTATGAAGGCCTAAAGCGATCGAGCGCGTCATACGAATTGAAGCACTTTGCCTACAAAGCTGCACTGCAGGAGGCGCGGGATATTATTGGTGAGGGCCTCACGCATTCATGGCACCTGCTGGAGCCTGACACAGTCACGTTTGAATCAGCAGCGCTTACATTTGTTGAAGCCAGTTACAGCGGTCGCGGCCAAAGCTTCATCCAACAAATCGAGGACTGCATGAGGTGGCGTAGAATAATCGATTAACAGGGAGACTTGGAAATGACAGACGAGTATGTCCCAGCACCTTCTAAAAAACGTTATATAGCTAATGAGATTATCTTGTACGGTGTCGAAATAAATCCTCGCGACGATAAAGGGAATGAAACCAGTGCGCATTTCGATGTTGGTCTCGGGATCGCCACTGACCTTGAACTAAAAATTGTCAGCACAGTCGGCATTACCGCATCGGTCGTGCTTGCGTACGGATACTCTTTCGACAGTCACTGCTATCGTATGGATTCAGCGCGAGTATTTCTGGTAACGGACTCAACTGCGAGGGAAGCCGTGGGATGCGGATTCGGCACCGGCTACCAAATGTGGCGCATTACTGCATCCTCGAAGATTCTTGAGATATCGACCAAACTCGGTGACGCACAGTCACTCATTTTAGACTCTCAGTTACCCGGTAAGAGATCTCCGAATTCATATGCCATCACTCAGAGTATGGCACATCGTGACAGCCGTCTAACACGCGACTAGTCAATTAGTCAGGAGCAAAGCCATGCCGCGCGTCGTAAACATTAAGTTTACTCAGGATTTCGCAAACCAGATCGTTCTCAAGGACGCCTACGATGAGGAGAATAAACTATCGCCCGAACCAAGTGCCACGAAGGGTTCAATGATAGCCCGCACCATTACAACGGTCGGCGGCGAAGGAAAGTTGGAGCTTTCGTCGGCCCGAGTCGTAGAGTCCTATATGATACCCTACGATTTCGTCGTGATCGATGGGATCTCAAACAGCGTTTATTTTCCGCGCCTCAGAGCGGCGGTCGCCCAAGAGGATTTCGATAAGTCAATGAACCTCTTAGAAAAAGAGCTCCCGCAATTGGCCGGTCAGTTGAAATGAGACGTAAAAATGACCCCTGGGGATAGGCTCTCGTAAAGCGTCGCATCACGAGTTCTGAATTCCATGTGACCTAAGCTCCGTGGCCACGTTTGCCGCACTACAAGGGTCCTAGAAAGGGCGAGTTGATCGGCTTGATCTATTCGCAGGCGCGGTTCACTTCTTCCGGGCTTGACGCCAAATCAAAGTTACTTAATCTAAGACTCTGCAAGCCCGCTTGGAGGAGGGGCCGGGCAATCGCGATGTCGGTCGCGCCATCTTCATCTCCCCCAAACCATGACCCCGGCCCCAAAGCATGACGACAAAATTGTCAGCCGTCGATTTTCAACAGGATAAGCCATGCCTCTGACCATTGCCCAGCGCCTCGATCGTCTCAAAGTTCGCATTGCCGAGTTGGCTCATTGGCGGGATCGACAAAGTGCTGTGATCGACGGCTGGACTTTCGAGGGCGAGCCGATCGCGCTTCAGCAGGATTGGCCGCACCGCCAGGGGGTGGTGCATTTTGCCGCGACCGCTGAAGCGCCGGAGGCGTGGCCTCTCGCAGACATTCGCCTGCAGCTCGATCTCGGCGGCGAGAGCCTGATTACGCTGAGCTACCCCGGCGGTGAGACCGAAACATTCGGCCTCGATCCCTATCATCAGGAATTCCCGCTGAGGGGTCGCCGCTTTTCGATCGCAACGGAAACCGTCGCCCGCTTTCCATTCGGCGAACCCAATCGCGCTCCGCGGCTCAACAAGTCCCGCTTTATCTGGCTCGATGGCCCGGCTCACCGCCTGCACCTTCTGTTGAAGCAGGTTGCCGAGGCAATCGATGCGCTGGGTGAACATGAAGTCGTTCCGCATCTGATGGATGCCGCCGAGCATGCGCTGCGCAGTCTCGATTGGCCGTCGGATACGGCGGCTTATATCTCCCGCACATCCGGCGCCGTCATGCAGCAGAAAATCTGGGAACTGCCGGAGCTTGAAGCTAATCCGGCAGGCCTCACGGAAGAGCAAAGCGCTTCGGCAGCCGCGGCCTTCGAGGCTCTGACGGCGCGGCTGAAGGAGCTGCAGAAGCGCTTTCCGCCGAACGGAGAACTGCTGCTGACGGGCCATGCGCATATCGATCTTGCCTGGCTTTGGCCCTATCGCGAGACGCGTCGGAAAATGCGGCGCACCTTCAATACGGCGCTCTCGCTGATGGAGCGCTCCGACGATTTCCGCTTCAATCAATCGACCGCCCATTATTACGCGCAGATGGAAGAGGAAGACCCGGACCTTCTCGAGCGCATCAAGAACAAGGTCGCGGAAGGAAAGTGGGAAACCGTCGGCGGCATGTGGGTCGAGCCCGACACGAACATGCCGACCGGCGAAAGTCTCGCCCGTCAGGTTCTCTATGGCCAGCGCTATTTCGAGAAGACCTTCGGCACGCGCCATACGGTCTGCTGGCTGCCGGATTGCTTCGGCTTTTCAGGCGCGCTGCCGCAGATCCTGAGACAGGGCGGTATCGACAGTTTCTTCACCATCAAGGTCAACTGGAGCGAGACCAATCATATTCCCTCCGATCTCTTCTGGTGGAAGGGCCTCGACGGCAGCCAGGTGCTGACCCATACGTTCGACAATCCGATGCAGGGTTATAACGGCTTCGTGCAACCCGATTGCTACGTGCCGACGTGGAAGAATTTCCGCGGCAAGACGCAGCACGATACCTCGCTTCTGGCCGTCGGTTATGGCGACGGCGGCGGCGGCGTCACGCCCGAGATGGTGGAGCGCGAAGTGCAGTTGCGCGATTTCCCGGCGATCCCGCAGGCACGCTGGGGCACCGTCAAAAGCTATTACGAGCAGGCGCACCGCACCGCGGGGGAAAAGAGCCTTCCGGTGTGGGATGGCGAAATCTATCTCGAACTGCACCGCGCCACGCTGACGTCGCAAAGCGGCGTCAAGCGCAAGCACCGCCAGGCCGAACGTGCGCTGATCACCGCCGAAGCCATCGCTTCGCTTGGGCACATGCTTGGAGCAGACAAGCCCCAGAGCCTCGAAGCCGATTGGCGCGTCGTGCTGAAGAACGAATTTCATGACATTCTGCCGGGCTCGAGCATCCGTGAAGTCTATCAGGATGCGGAGCAGGAACTGGGCGGCGTCATCGACCGTGCCAAGATCGAGCAGGCGAGGGCATTGCAGGCGCTGTCGGCCAAGCTGCCGAAGGGCGGGGTTGGCGATGCCCTCGTCGTCGTCAATCCGTCTCTTGCGGCCAGACCGCTCAGCGCAACGCTCTCCGACGGCACGGTCGTCTCGGCCGCCGATGTCGTCGCCCCCCTGTCCGTCGCGGTCTTCGACAAGGGCACGCTCAAGCCCGCGAGTGGGCTGAAGGCCGGCCCCGGCCATCTCGAAAACGAGCACCTCTCGGTCGCCATCGGCAAGGACGGGGCGGTCGTGAGCCTCATCCATAAGGCCACGGGCCGGGAAGCGGTCGACGGCTCGGCAAATCAGCTCTGGGTCTATCCGGGCGACAAGCCGCGCAACTGGGACGCCTGGGACATCGATGCGGATTATGCCGAAAAGGCCGTCCGCCTCGATGCCCCGGAAAGCATCACGCTCGTTGAAGAAGGGCCGCACCGAGCGGCGATCCGCGTCGTCTACCGCTACCGGAATTCGAGCGTCACGCAGACCTATGTGCTGACGGCCAACGCCAGGCGCCTCGACATCGAAACGACGATCGACTGGCATGACCGCCGCACCCTTCTGCGCACGCTGAACCCGGTCGCCGCATTGGCCCGGAAGGCAACGTTCGAATGCGCCTTCGGCATCGTCGAGCGGGCAACGCACACGAATACGTCCTGGGAACAGGCGATGTTCGAGGCCGTCGCGCACCGCTTCGTCGATATCACCGAGCCGGGCTTCGGGGTCGCACTGCTCAACAATGCCAAATACGGTCATAGCGCCCGCGGCAATGTGATCGGCATGAGCCTCGTGCGCGGTCCGATCTATCCGGATCCGCTGGCCGATGAAGGCGAGCAGAGCTTTACCTATGCGCTGATGCCGCATGAAGGCACCTGGCATGAAGGCGGCGTCCTCGACGAGGCGATCGATCTCAATCAACCGCTCGTCGCTGCTGAGGCCAGCGGCCTCTCCACCGGCACCTTCGCGCCGCTTGTGGTCAACGGCATCCCTGTCGCGTTCTCAGGCCTGAAGCCGGCGGAAGAAGGCGATGGTCTCATCCTGCGCCTTTACGAACCAGCTGGCCGGCGCGGTAACCTCTCCCTCGGTCTACCTTCCGGATGGGCAGCATCGCAACCGCTGAACATTCTCGAAGAGCCGATGGAGCGGAAGGGACCTGCCGACATCATGCCGTTCGAAATCCGGACCTGGAAGCTGAAATATGCCTGACGCCTAACCGCCATACGTGCCGGGAATCAAATGGCCTATGGCAAGCATGTCGCGCCATGATTTGAAGAACTGGCGGGCGCTTCTGAAAGCGGCCGCTATCCCCCAGAATTGGATGAGCCGCCAGCCGCATCCAGCGGTCGAAAAGCGTCGGGTCGGGCGGCAAAGTTCGCAACTACAAAATCCACGAAAGCGCGGACTTTTGGTGAAAGCTGACGATTGGACGCCCAGACGAGCGAGAGCGAGCCGTACGGCACCATGAAGGAGGTCAGGACGGGGACCAAACTTCCGGTTCGCATATGGGGTTCTGCGACGTAGACAGGCAGATGCGCGAGCCCCAATGCGTCCCGTGCTGCCCGCAGCCCTGCGTCCGTATTGTTGAATGTAAGGCTTCTTGGCAAAATTAGCCGATCGTATGGTGAGCGGAATGCCCACGGCGCGAGCCGGCCGCTGGATGGGTATTTGAAGTGAATGCAAGCATGTTGGGAGAGGTCATCAGGCGTCTGCGGTTGCCCATGGCGCTTGAAATAATCGGGACTTCCGCAAACGACGAAATGCTGGTCGCCAAGATGGCGGGCGATCAATCGAGCATCGGCAAGCTCACCACTCCGAACGACGACATCCAGGCCCTCTGCGACCAGGTCTGTGACCTTGTCTTCGAAATCGATGTCCAGTTCGATCTCCGGAAATTGCTCGGCAAAAATGGGCAGAAGCGGCATGAGAAGGTGATGCCCGACGATATGTGGTACGCTGACGCGAAGGCGTCCCCTTGGACGTTCCCGGCTTCGTGAGATTGTGGCCTCTGCGTCATCCATGTCGTCGATGATGCGTTTGTAGCGCTCGTAGAGGACCGCTCCTTCCTCAGTCAGGCTGATACTGCGCGTTGTCCGATTGAAGAGCCGCACGCCCAGCCGGCTTTCGAGACGCGCCACTGCCTTTCCGATCGCAGACGGCGAAACTCCGCCAACCCTGGCGGCTGCGACGTAGCTCTGCTGTTCGACGGCGTGGACGAAGGCGACAACGCTTGCGAGACTGTCCACAATAACACCCGATTAGAGATATCTTGTCCTTTATGTACGTCCACAGGCCACCATTGATCAATATTGCGTAGGAAATATCCTCTGTCTCACGATGCTAGGCGCTTTTCGAGGCCTAATCCTTCGCCTGCAGCCGCAGCGGTCGGGTGATCTCGATTGCCGCCTATTCGGACGGCGTCTGGCAATATCAAAGGAGTGAACGCATGCGGGACTATGCAAAAGAACGACCCGAACACACGGAAAAATACGTCGGAGAGAATGACCTATTTCTGGAAATATTTCATGCGTACCGCGCTTCGAGGCAGTCCGTTCGGCCGCCTTTGCTCTTCGTCCATGGCGCCTTTACCGGGAGTTGGATGTGGAGCAAATACATTCCTCATTTCATGTCGGCTGGATGGAAGTCTTATTGCGTCAATCTGCGAGGCCACTACAAAAGCAGGTCGGTGGATTTCACAAAAATCCTGTTTGAAGATTACCTGGAAGACATCCGGCTGGTGATCTCCGAAATCGTCGAAGAATGTGGAACTCCTCCCATCGTGATCGGATTCAGCATGGGCGGAATCCTGAGCCAGAAACTGGCGGAAAGTGTGCAGATAGCCGGGCTGGTCTTGATCGATTCCAGCATTTGCAGGGAAGTGCATGCGGAGGCCCCCTATCGCGATCTCGCGTTGCGAATGCCCGGCCTCGTCGTGCCTGCTCCAGCACGCGACGAGCAGATCAGTGTGGATGAAACATTCGAGGATATCGAATTCCAGCGGAAGTACCTGTCCATGGAATCTGCGAAGGCATTCAGCGCATTTTCCTTTCATTTCGGGTCCGAGGGGATTTCCATCAAAGGCGAGATGATCGCCTGTCCCAGCCTCGTCATCTGCGCCATCAACGACGAATCCGATGAACATCGCGGCCGGGCGACAGCGCGTCACATCGGCAGCGAGTATCTAGGTCTCTGGGGCACGACACATACCGGTCTGCTTGTCGGGCAGAGGTATCACGAAGCTGTAAGCCGCATTATGGTCTGGTTAGCGCGCTTTGATGGGAGGCCGGTTTCCGATAAGGCATCATCCTGGACCGCCCGCGAGTAGAGCCGTAAGCCAAGGCTCAGCCTTGCGGACCAAGGCTCGCCAACAGCCGGCTGATATAGGCTTCCAACCCGCCGACCATGTCGAAGCGGGTGGGATCGCGCAGCCAGAGCATCTGAAGGCCGTCCATCACCGCGATCAGTTCGGCCGCCATTGCCCTGCCGTCAATCTTGCCGTCGATCGAGCCATCGGCGACGGCCTCTTCGAAGGTCGCGGCGATGTCATTCTGCAGTTGGGTGGCGCGATCGAGAAACCATCCTTTGGCCGGGTGATCCTTCATCAGGCTCTCGGCATTCAGGATGGCGAAGGCCCTGATGACCTCGACCATATCGGCGTTGCGGCGGAAGACCTCGACCATGCCCTTGAGCAGGCCGCGGAGATCGGAACGATGGGGCCCGATGAAGCTTTCGCTTTCGCGATCGCGCTTATCCAGAATGGCGAGCAGGAGATCGACCTTGGTCGGGAAATGGTGCAGCAGGCCGGGCAGCGACAGGCCGACGTCGCGGGCAACATCCGCGATGGCGGCATTCTGGTAGCCGTCTTCGGCGAAGCGCCGCATCGCAGCAGTCAGGATCTCCGCGCGGCGCGCTTCGCCCTTGCGGGATCTGCGTCGTCGCTTTTCGTCCTGTCCGGTATTCGATTCGGAAAACTCTGCCATCGCCTCTCCCGTCGGTTTCTCCGGCGCTCTTTATCCATACATCAGGCTTCGCCAGTTGACATCTTAAAAATACCGAGTAATCGGTAGGTTTAAGAACTACCTTACCTGCTGAGAAGTGCGCGTTTGCCGCCGATGGGTTAGCACCGCGCTTGCTCCGGCAATACTTCACGGCAACCGAATTCCATTGAAGGGGAGGTTTGCATGATCGATTCCATTCTCGACAAGATGACGCTCGAGGAGCAGGTCTCCCTGTTGTCCGGCGCCGATTTCTGGACGACGGTTCCCGTCGAGCGTCTTGATGTGCCGAAGATCAAGGTGACGGACGGACCGAATGGCGCCCGCGGCGCCGGTTCGCTGGTCGGCGGCGTCAAGGCGACCTGTTTTCCCACTGCCATCGCGCTCGGCGCCACCTGGAATCCCGATCTGGTCGAGCGCATGGGTGTGGCGCTTGCCCACCAGGCGAAGAGCAAGGGTGCCGCCGTACTGCTCGCGCCTACGGTGAACATCCATCGTTCCGGCCTCAACGGGCGAAATTTCGAATGTTATTCCGAGGATCCGATGCTGACCGCGGAACTCGCCGTCGCCTATATCAAAGGCGTGCAGAGCCAGGGGATCGCAGCGACGATCAAGCACTTCGCCGGCAATGAATCCGAGATAGAGCGGCAGACCATGTCTTCCGATATCGACGAGCGGACGCTGCGCGAAATCTACTTTCCGCCCTTCGAACAGGCTGTCAAACGCGCCGGTGTGATGGCCGTCATGTCCTCCTATAACCGCCTCAACGGCACCTATACCAGCGAGCATGAGTGGCTGCTGACCAAGGTGCTGCGCCAGGAATGGGGATTCGACGGTATCGTCATGTCCGACTGGTTCGGTTCGCATTCGACGGCCGAGACGATCAATGCCGGGCTTGATCTCGAGATGCCCGGCCCGGCGCGCGATCGCGGCGAGAAGCTGGTTGCGGCCGTGCGCGAGGGCAGGGTCGAAGCCGCCACCGTGCGGGCGGCGGCGCAGCGGATCCTGCTTCTACTCGAGCGGGTCGGCGCGTTCGAGAAGAAGCCCGACCTTACGGAGCAGGCGGTCGACCTGCCGGAAGACCGGGCGCTGATCCGGCGTCTCGGCGCAGAGGGCGCAGTCCTTTTGAAGAACGACGGCATACTGCCGCTTGCCAAGACGTCGCTCGACCGGATCGCCGTCATCGGACCCAACGCCGCGAGCGCGCGCGTCATGGGCGGTGGCAGCGCGCAGATCGCGGCGCATTACGTGGTCAGTCCGCTCGAAGGGATTCGAGCCGCCCTTTCCAATGCCAATAGCGTCAGCCACGCCGTCGGCTGCCGCCATAACCGTCTGATCGAGGTGGCCAAGGGAAAGATCACCGTCGAATATTTCAAGGGACGCGGCTGCCGGGGCACTCCGCTTCATGTCGAGACCGTCGACAAGGGTGAGTTCTTTTGGTTCGAACTGCCGGCGGCCGAGCTCGACCCCACCGATTTCTCGGCACGGATGACGATGCAATTCGTGCCGGAGGAGAGCGGCGATCATGTCTTCGGCATGACCAATGCCGGACTGGCGCGGCTCTTCGTCGATGGCAGCCTGACGGTTGACGGCCATGACGGCTGGGCACGCGGCGAAAACTATTTCGGCACGGCCAATGACGAACAGCGCGGCACGGTAGCGCTCGATGCGGGCAAAGCCCATGCCGTCACCGTCGAATATGACCCGCCGGTGGCGAACGGAGAGGGGATCAACCTCACGGCCATTCGGTTCGGCGTCGAAAAGCCCTTGGGCGAGGCCGATATCGTGGGTGCCGTCGAGACGGCGCTGAATGCCGATGTGGCGCTTCTCTTCGTCGGCCGCGACGGCGAATGGGATACCGAGGGCTTGGACCTGCCCGACATGCGGCTTCCGGGGCGGCAGGAAGAGCTGATCGAGCGGGTTGCGGCCGCCAACGCCAACACCGTGGTCGTGCTGCAGACCGGCGGTCCAGTGGAAATGCCGTGGCTCGGCAAGGTTCGCGCCGTGCTGCAGATCTGGTACCCCGGGCAGGAGCTGGGCAATGCCGTCGCGGATGTCCTGTTCGGCGATGTCGAGCCCGGCGGACGTCTGCCGCAGACATTCCCGAGGACGCTTGCCGACAATTCCGCCATCACAGGTGATCCGGCCGTCTATCCGGGTAAGGATGGGCATGTGCGCTATGCCGAAGGCGTCTTCGTCGGCTATCGTCATCACGATACGCGTGCTGTCGAACCGCTCTTCCCTTTCGGTTTCGGCCTTGGCTATACGCGCTTCAACTGGAGCGAACCGCGGCTTTCAGCCAGCGAAATGGGTGCCGAAGGCGTGACCGTCAGCGTCGATCTGACCAATATCGGCGATCGGGCCGGATCGGAACTTGTCCAGCTTTATGTGCGTTCGCCGAGGTCAAAGGTAGAACGGCCGGACAAGGAACTGCGCGCCTTCGCAAAGCTTTCGCTGTTGCCCGGTGAGACAGGAACGGCCGAAATGAGGATCCTGCCGCGCGACCTCGCCTATTACGACGTCGGGGCCGGCGCTTTCCGCGCAGAAGCAGGCGACTACCAACTGGTGGTGGCTGCGAATGCCGCGGATATCAGGTTCATCATCGATCTGCCGTCACCACTCGAATATGTACTGCCATCTTCGAATTAAAGGCAGGCTGGCGAGATCCATATCGTATTCGAGCTGAGCCCGGCCGATCGCGCTTGGCGCGTCTGCACCAAGCGTTGGTTCGAGCTGGATCAGGCCGCGTCGGGCTGAGAGCGGAGATTGGTGACGACGCGCCGGTTCTGCACCTTGCAGGAGCGCTCCGTGCAGTCGCGCACTTCGCGGTCGTTGCCGTAGCCCTTGGCCCACATGCGACTGGCGTCCACGCCCTTCGAGACGAGATAGGCCATCGCCGCATCGGCGCGCTTCTGCGACAGCGTCTCCATTTGGGATGCGGAACCGGAATCGTCGGCAAATCCCTGCAGCTTGAGCAGCCAAGTCGGGTTCTTGTTTAGCCAGATGGCCTGGTTGTCCAATGTTGCCATGGCGACGGAATCGAGCGTGGCGGAGTCCTGCTTGAAGTAGATCCTTCGGCCGACATTGAGGATGAAATCCTCTTCACTGCCAGCCGCGACGGTTTCGAAACCGGGCGCCGGATCGTTGGTCTGGCCGGTCATCGGCGCCGCAGCGGGTTCTTCCAGAGACGCGACCTTGGTTGTGGTGCAGGCGGTAAGCGCCAGGAGCATGGCCGCGGCCATAAGCTGCCTCATGTATCCGGTCGGAGCAAACATCAGCGGATATTCCTCATTCGACCGGAGTTATTTGGCTGACCTGCGCGGCACGTTCAGCCTGGTCGGCAATGTGCGGCAGAACCTGCACCGCGGTGCCGATGGGGCAACGCTGGTAAAGATCGATGGCGTCTTCGTTGAACATGCGGATACAGCCGCTGGAGGCATCCTTGCCGATGCTCCACGGCTCAAGCGTGCCGTGGAAGCGATAACCGGTGTCGACGCCGTCGCGATGCAGATACATGGCGCGGGGACCAAGTGGATTTTTCGGTGAACCTCCGGCCACGAATTCGGGCAGTTCAGGATGGCGCTTGCGCATCTCCGGCGGCGGCGTCCAGCGCGGCCAAAGCGATTTAGCGTCGATCGTGGCGCGGCCAAACCATTTGAAGCCCTCGCGGCCGACGCCGACGCCATAGCGGATGGCCGTCTTGTTCTCCATGATCACGTAGAGAAAATGGTGCCTTGTATCGACGACGACGGTGCCGATCGGCTCGCTGCTGAAATATTTGACAACCTGGCGGTGCCACTTCTTGTCGATCTTGGCGAAGTTGGTCTTTTGGAACGTCACGCCATTGTCGACGGCGGTGCCGGCAAAATTGGAAGATGCGGCGGCGAATGCCGGTTTCTGGACCGCACCGGCGCCAAGTAACGCCAATCCACCAAGCACAATATTTCTGCGTGTCCACGGCATCGGCAATATCCCCCTTAAAGCCAAGCAGCGAAGTGTCAGTAAATCAGATTTTTCATTTGCCACAACAGAAAAATCATATCCTCCCTAAAGGCGGAGATCGGTTCACGGGCCTCCTGTGTCTGGTATTGCCCCATTGTTACTCTGGAATGCCGCGGCGCTTCGAGTTAAAGGGCCGGGCATTCATCACCTTTGAAATCGGCATGTACTCTTTCCGCAACCGCCTGCGAGCCGATGCTCTTCACACGCGGCAGTTCCTTTTCTTGTGCGAATGCCTCCACAAGATCACAAAGCATCTCTCGCGCAACGCCTGGGACCACATGATGGGGCAAATGCCCGACACTTCTGGTCTTCTTGCAGCAAGGTGTAACGCCGCTGCGCTGCCGATCGAGTGCGCAACGATCCTCACCTCCGACAGGTCAAGAGACGTGAGAAGGCGTTCAAGCCAGAAGGGCTGTCCCTCAGGTCCACGCTCAGCCGGTGCAGCCGGCGTGCTCAGTCCATAGCCGGGCCGGTCGGGAGCAATGATCCGGATATCGCTGTTGTCGAAGGGAAGCAAAATTTCCTGCGCAAGACTGCCGCAGCCATGCAGGAGGACGACTGGAATGCCATGTGAGTTGCCACCGCCAAGGATGTGAACGTCCTGATCTGCGACGTGAATTGTTATTCCGAACGTCGGCTGGACAGACTTCACTAACATGAGGCGCATAACTAAATCGGAAGAAGAAGTTCCCGTCGGGACGGCGCCTACGGCATTGAGCCGCTAGAGTAGGATGGACGGGCGGCTCAGCGCTGCCGCCTTATCTGTGCTACCATCATCGCGGTCTCGAAGCGGAAAGATCGAATGCTCCTTCAGCGTGTCAGTTTCTATGTGCTTCTGGTCCTCGTGACTATTGCGTTCGTCGCCGTCGTGCTACCGTTCTATTCGGCGATATTCTGGGCAGTCGTCCTCGCTATCATCTTCTTCCCGCTTCACGCCCGTATCGAGGCGCGGCTGGGTGGGCGGGGAAACCTCGCTGCAGCGCTGTCTGTGTTGATCTGCCTCTGCGTCGTTATCATTCCCGGGCTGATCGTCCTCAGTTCACTCGTCCAGCAGGGCAACCATCTCTACCAACGTATGGACACCGGCGAGATCGACGTCCGGAGCTTTATTCATAATCTGCAGGAAGCATTGCCCTTGTTCCTCCGCGACTGGCTCCGGAGCATCGAGCTGAACGGCGTCGATACGTTTCAGGACCGCGTTTACTCGGCATTGATGCAGGGCGGCGGTTTTTTTGCCGGACGCGCCTTGAGCCTCGGTCAGAACACCGTGCGGTTCTTCGTCACCTTCGGCGTGATGCTCTATCTCCTATTCTTCATGTTCCGGGATGGGCGCGCCCTTGCCCGCGCCATCAGAAGAGCGCTGCCTCTCAGCGATGCCCATACACTTCGCTTCACCTCCAAATTCACTTCGGTCGTTCACGCGACCGTGCGAGGCAATATTATCATCGCCATCATCCAGGGTTCGATCGGCGGAATCGCCTTCTGGGCCCTTGGCGTCGAGCCAGCCCTTCTGTGGGGCGTCCTGATGAGTTTCCTGTCGCTGCTGCCTGCGGTCGGCGCCGCATTGATCTGGGTCCCCACGGCCATTTACCTGGCTCTGGCCGGCTTTTGGGTGAAGGCGATTGTGCTGGTTGCGGTAGGCGCCCTCGTCATCGGTCTTGTCGATAATCTGCTGCGGCCGTCCCTGGTCGGCAGAGAGACCAAGCTTCCCGACTATGTTGTCCTCATTTCCACCATTGGCGGCATTTCTCTACTAGGCATCAATGGTTTCGTGATCGGGCCGCTGATCGCCGCTCTCTTCATCGCCGCTTGGGGGATATTCGTGGAGGAGGAGGGCACGTCGGATTCCTGACGATGCGACCGGAGCATTTACCGATGGCTTCCGGAACTTTCGTCTCCCTGACCGGTTTCATAGAACCATCATCATGGGGGTGGAGCCATGAGCGCTCCGGGTGTCGCCGTCTTCGATAAGACGCTGCAAACTACAAATATGCGGCACGACGATCTGATGGCCGAGCAGGGACCTGATCGGCAGCTAGTCTGCGGTGAACGACGAGCGTTCATCGACGCCCGGGCGAGGTGCGGAAAGTGCGCCACGGACTGCCGGCAGAAGTCCAGGCGCTCTGGCCGGATCCGGATAGCGACACTCAGTCCCCATCGAGAGGGTGGCAGGAGCCGCAACCACGTCGTTTCGGAAGCGACTCTCACCGGAACATTCGACGTCCACTAACCGTAAAAGGCAGGAGGAAAGACCATGAAAGTGTCAGAGATCATGTCTCGCGATGTAGAAATCGCCAACCCTGATCAGACGATAGCCGAAATCGCGAGATGCATGGCCGACAGGCAGATCGGCTTCCTGCCGGTCGGCGACAACGACCGGCTCGTCGGAACGATCACGGATCGCGATCTCGTCGTGCGTGGGCTTGCCGATGGACTCGGGGGCGATGCAAAGGTGCGCGAAGTCATGTCACGCGATGTCAAATATTGTTTCGAAGACGAAGATGTCGACGACGTGACCCGCAATATGGGGCAGGTCCAGGTCCGCCGCCTTCCCGTCGTCAATCGTGACAAACGCCTTACCGGCGTCATCTCGCTCGGCGATGCGTCCCTGGCGGACACCGCTGCAGCGGGAGCCGGGTTGAAAAAAGTTTCCCGACCGGGCGGGAGCTCATGCACATTAGAGGAGGATGATTTTAGGCCTGAAGCAATCAGGATCCTGTCGTTTGAGATCATTCATCATTGAGATGGCAAGCCGACAAATGCCCCGGTGCAATTTCCCTTTTCACCGGCACTTCCATATGGCAGCGGTCCATCGCGAACGGGCATCTCGGATGAAAGTGACAGCCTTTCGGCGGGTTTATCGGGCTGGGGAGTTCGCCATCGACGGGTTTGAACTGTCGCTTGCCGGGTTCGATACGCGGCACCTCGGCCAAGAGCGCTTTCGTGTACGGATGATTGGGCCGCCTGAAAACCTCCTCGACGGGCGCCTCTTCGACGATGCGGCCGAGATACATGATCGCAACGCGGTCGGAAATATGTTCCACAACGCCGAGATCATGACTGACGAACAAGTAGGTCAGGTCAAGCTTGTCACGAAGTTCCATGAACAGGTTGATGACCTGAGCCTGGATAGAAACGTCGAGCGCCGCGACGCTTTCGTCACAGACGAGGAATTTCGGCTGCACGGCGAGCGCGCGCGCAATATTGACGCGCTGCCGCTGGCCACCGGAAAACTGGTGCGGGTATCGCTTTTTCATGGCCGGGTCGAAACCGGCCAGCATTAAGTATCTGTCAACATAGGCGTCGCGTTCCGCCGAGCGGGCAAGCCCATGCGTTCGAGGCGCCTCCCAGATAAGCTCCTCGACGGTCATGCGCGGATTGAGAGCCGCCATCGGGTTCTGGAAAATCATCTGGCTGGCGAGACCAAACTGATGCTGCTCGCCTTTCGACATAGCGCTTCGATCCATCCCCTTCCAGAGAATGTGACCCTGGCTCGGCGAGGTGATCCCTGCAATGGCGCGGCCGAGCGTCGACTTCCCGCAGCCGCTTTCACCGACAAGGCCGACAACCTCTCCGGGCCGAATGCTGAGGCTGACGTTGTCAAGCGCGTGAACGACAGGCGCGGGTCTGGCCAGCTTGAGCTTGAGCGCGATCTTGGCGGCCAAATCGGGCTTGGCTCCGAAGCGCTGCGACACGTTCCTCACTTCGATCAGGGGCGCGGCGGTCGCGGTCATCATGCTAATTCTTTCGTTACGGGATGAATGCAGCGGAAGGAGCGATCGCCTTCCGGCATGAGCTCTGGCATGACCAGGCAGCCGTCGGTTGCCCGATCACAACGCGTACGAAAACTACATCCCTGTGGGAGGCGGTTGATGGCCGGTGTCATGCCGCGGATCTGGTGAAGGGGTTCTCCGCGTCTGTTTTGCGATGGCACCGACGCGATCAGACCGGCAGTGTAGGGATGGTGAGGATCAGTCAGAACCTTGCCCACCGGTCCGGTCTCGACGAGGCGGCCGGCATACATGACGGCGATCTCGTCGGCCAATCTTGAGACGATCGCCAGATCGTGGGTGATCCAGATCACTGCCGTATTTCCCTCTTCGGTGAGTTTCTGGAATTCGGAAATGATCTGGCTCTGGATCGTCACATCAAGCGCCGTTGTCGGTTCATCGGCGATGATGAGGTCCGGTTTGTGAAGAAGCGCGATGGCAATCGCCACGCGCTGGCGCATTCCGCCGGAAAATTGATGCGGATAGGCGGCAAGCCTCTCTTCAGGGCTTGGTATTCCAACCAGCGCTAAAGCATCACGCGCCCGCTGCCGGGCGGTATCCTTCGGGACTCGCTCGTGTGCCTGAACGGCTTCCACCATCTGCGTCCCGACCGTCAGGACCGGGTTGAGCGTCATCGTCGGATCCTGGAATACCATGGCGATCCGCTTGCCGCGCAGCTGCCGCATCTCTTCGTCCGAATATTTCGCGATGTCGGCGCCGTCGAAGATGATCCGGCCGCCGGCAACCCGGCCGGGTTTATCGAGGAGCCGCATGATCGAGAAGCCGGTCACCGACTTTCCGGATCCGGATTCTCCCACAAGACCAAGGACCTTGCCGCGCTCCACCGTGAACGACACATCATTGACGGCGCAAAGGCTGGGGCGTCCCCTACCGCCGCCGAATTCGGTGACAAGATTGCTCACTTGCAGCAACGGGGTCATGACATGTTCCTCGGGTTGAGCACATCGCGCAGCCGGTCACCGACGAGATTGATCGCCGCGATCGTGACCAGAAGGGCAATGCCGGGAAAGAAGCTGATCCAGTAGAGGCCCGTCAGAAGATACTGGTAGCCCGTCGAGATCAGCATGCCGAGCGAGGGTTCGGTCACAGATGCACCGAGACCGAGGAAGGACAAGGTTGCTTCGAGGCCGATTGCCCTCGCTATCTGCATGGTGGCGATGACGATGACCGGCGCAAGACAGTTCGGCAGCAGGTGCCTGAAGAGGATGCGCCATCCGGGCAGGCGCAGCATCCGGGCCGCCTCGATATATTCCTTCTCGCGCTCGACCAGAGCGGTGCCGCGGACCGTGCGGGCATAGGTCGCCCACTCGGCGATGATCAGTGCGATCACGACATTGGGCACACCCTTGCCGAGCACGGCGAGCATCATGAGCGCCATCAATATTGTGGGAAACGACAGCTGCAGGTCGACGAGCCGCATCATCGCGGTTTCCGTGCGCCCTCCCATGTAAGCGGCGAACAAGCCGGCTGAGGTTCCGATGATGGCAGCGGCGAAAGCCGACAGAACACCCACCAGCAAAGAGGTGCGCAGGCCATAGAGGATGCCGGACAGGATATCGCGGCCCTGGCTGTCGGTACCGAGGTGATAGACGAGCCCGGTCATGGATTCGGACCCCGGCGGCAGTCGTCCATCCATGATGTCGAGCTGCATCAAATCATAGGGATTTTGCGGAGAGATACATGGCGCAAACAGCGCCAGGCAACAGATGATCACCAGCGTGAGGAAGGCGATCGCAGCTGCCGGAGAGCTGAAGAAATCCGCGATCCCTTTCGACAGACGACTGGGTTCGGGCGTTGGAGCGCTTGTGTCTTGCGTGTGTGGTTCGGCCATGGGGTCAAGCCTTTCCTTCCAGCCGGACCCGCGGATCCAGAAGGGTATAACAGATGTCGATGATGAAGTTGAGGACGACGAAGAGCAGCACCATCATCATCAGGTAGGCGACGATGACGGGGCGATCGAGAAGGTTGATCGAGTCGATGATGAGCTTGCCCATGCCCGGCCACGCAAAGATGCTTTCGGTGACGACCGAAAAGGCGATGAGTGAGCCGAACTCGAGACCGATAATCGTCACCACCGGGATCATCAGGTTCTTGAGAACGTGCACGGAAATGATCCGCCGCTCTCGCAATCCCTTGGCGCGGGCAAACTTCACATAGTCCTGGGGAAGGACCTCCTGCACGCCGGCACGGGTCAGCCGAAGAATGAGCGACGTCTTGAACAGAGCGAGGTTGAAGGCCGGCAATAAGAGGTGCCGGATGCCGTCTGCGGTCAGAAACGACCATTGTGCGCCGAGCAGCTCCTGCGTCGGGCCGCGGCCATTCGTCGGCAACCAGCCGAGCTCGACGGAAAACACCATGATCAGCATGAGACCGACCCAGAAGGTCGGAAGCGAGAAGCCCAGAATCGAGCCGCTCATGATGAGCTTGGAGGAAATCCGATTGGGGTAGAGCCCTGCATACAGCCCAAGCGGCAAGCCGAACAGCAGCGCGATGCCGAGAGCCGTGATCGCCAGTTCGAGCGTCGCTGGGAGACGTTCGAGGATCAGACCCAGCGCCGGCCGCCCATAAACGAAGCTGTTGCCGAAATCCCCGTGCAGAAGTCCTTGGAGAAACAGCAGATACTGTTTCCACAGCGGCTGATCCAGACCGTAATGCGCGATGACGAGTGCCCGCTCCGCCTGATTGGCGTCCGGGTTGATGAGGATGTCGACCGGGTTGCCGATCACATTGACGCCGATGAAGACAATGATCGTCATCGCGACAATGACGAAGAGCGCCTGTATCAACCGCCTGATAATGGATGTGACCATTGAACCTCTCCCTACAGCGCCGCGCGTCTTTTCGAGAACCGCAAAGGACGCTGTAACACTTTGAATCTAGGCGACGGAGATGGCCATCCCGTCGCGCTGCGGATCGGCCGCGCCTTTCGAGATGCCGCCGTCAATCTTGATCGCGTGGACTGCGGCGAACGCATATGTCTGCGGCGACCGCGCCACCTGATAGCCTTGCGCCCGAAGCTCGTCTTCGACAGAGTGTCGAATGCGATTGCAGATGTCGATCGTGTTTGACACCCCTACGATCCTCGGCGCCGAGACGGCTTCGAGCACGGACATGTCGAAATCGATCATGTTCATCAGGCATTGCGCAACCGCGGGCGCGATATAGCTGCCGCCTGGCGCTCCGATGACGATGCTGGGCTCGCCGTCCTTGAAGACGATCGTCGGCGCAGCCGAACTTGGACGCCGCTTGCCGGGCGCGATGGAGCCGGGCTTACCGGGAACCGGGTTAAAGCGGCTCATCGTGCCATTGTACATGAAGCCGAGGCCGTCGGTGATCGCGCCCGAGGGACTGCCGAGGGTGTGGGTCATCGCGACGGCATTGCCGTCCTTGTCGATCACCGAGATATGCGTGGTGTCGCGCTGCGATCCATCAAGGCGCGATACGCTGGCGATCTCACCTGCCTTGATCGCGCCAGCATGCGCCTTTGCATGCTCTTTCGACAGCAGCTTTTCATAGGGCACGTCGACATAGGCGGGATCGCCCATATGCGCGTCCTTGTCGATCGTCATCCGCTTCATGGCCTCGAACAGGATGCGGACATGTTCGGCGCTGCCATGCTGCAGCGAGCCGACGTCGAACTGCTCCATGATATGGAGGAGTTCCAGCATCGGAAAGCCCGAGCCTGGCGGAGGCGAAGTGGCGATGCGGTTGTCGCGGTAGTCGCCCCAAACCGGTTCTACCTTCGACAATTCGTAACGCGCCAGATCCTCCCGATCGATCAAGCCGCCATTTGCCTTGAAATCGCCGGCGATCTGTTCGGCCAGTTCGCCGTGATAGAAGATGTCCGAGCCACCGCTTCGCGCGATGCGTTCGAGGGTCTCTGCCATGTCCTTGTTGACGAGGAGGTCGCCGACGTTCTTGAGCGTACCGTCGTCGTGGAAATAGGTTCTCCGGCCCGTTGCAGAAAAGCGCAGCTTGTCGAGCGTGTTGGCAAAACCGTCATTCGACTGGTCCTTGGCCCAATACCAGTGCATGTGGTTTCGGATCATGAAACCGTTACGGGCAAGGCGGATGGCCGGCTTGATGAGATCGGCCCAATCGAAGGTGCCGTAGTCGCGCAGCGCGGTCTCATAGCCCTTGAGCGAGCCGGGGGTGCAGACGGCAAGATAGCCGATATCGGAAATATTGCCTTCAAGCACATAGCCGAAACCGTCGCGGCTCTGGTGCTTGATCTTGTCGAGCCACATGTCCGGCGCAGCCTTCAACGGCGCCCGCGCATAAAATTCGAGGATCTCGTGCACGCCCTTTTTCGGCATGTAGACATGCATGGAGCCGAAGCCGCCGATGCCGGCCATCTGCGGGTCGACCACACCTTGGACGAAGGCACAGGCGAGTGCTGCGTCGATGGCATTGCCGCCGCGTTCGAGAACTTCCGCACCGGCTTCGACTGCCTCCGGCTGAGGCGCTACGATCGTTGCATTTCTCATTTCGCGCGCCGCCCCTCTAGCACCTTTGCCAGGAAGGCCTTGACGTGGCCGAGAACTTTCATCCGGTCGTGAGAGACGCCTGGAACACGATCGAACGTCACATCGACACCCGCTTCGCGGAATGAGCCCGCCAGGGCGGCGAGGCGCTCCGGCCGCGTTTTGCCGGCGTCGTTGGCGCCATCCATGTAGTATTTGCCGCCCGGCTTATGGGTGATTTCCCACGTCTCCAGATCGGCATCGCCGACGATCATATGCACCGGCACCTTAGCAAGATCTTCGGGCCGGAAGGACTTGCCGAAGCGCGCCTCCAGATCCCGAATGCCGACCCACCAGTCACGCGTCGGATCCAGAAGAGTGACGGAACCAGGTGCGCCGATCGATGCCGCCCAGAGCCTTTCCGGATGCAGGATGGCGAAACGGTGCACGAAATGCCCGCCGCCGGAGAAGCCGAACATGGCGAATTTGGACCAGTCCTGGCGGTATTTGTCGGCCATCTCCGCGACCATCGCGAGGACGACCTGATCGTAGCGAATGTCGCCTTCCTCAAGGAACTTGTAGCCGGAACGCGCACCGTCGCCGTGAACGCCGACCGGGAATATCGGGCAAAGGATGGCACAGTCGTTATAGAGCCCGAATTCGGCAAAACCGTCGCGGAAGTCGATGGCCGACGTGCGTCCGGTGCCGTGGACCGCGACCAGGAGGTCGAGCTTGCGGCCGTCTGCCGCCGTCGGTGGCACATAAAGCACCATATGGAGGCGGGGATCGGCCTGAGATGCGAAGATGGCCGTCTGGCCATAGTCATAGATGGCCTTCGCCCGGGCGACGGCTTCGCCCGTTCCAAGTTCCTGCATGAATGTCTCCTGGGAGATGAAGAACGGGACGGCCTTGGTGCGGCCCCATGCTGCTGTTTTAAACCGCGTCGCATCGAATGGATCGACGCGACGCACTTCAAATCTTTATTTGTCCCAAAACCGCGGCACGCTTTTGGACGGCATGCATTAGTCCGCCGGCTTTACGTCGTAAGCGAGCGTATATTTATCGCCGCGCGGGGTGTAGGACACGGTCTTCTTTGCGCCCAGCACGACGTTTTCGTAGTGCATCGGGAGGAGCCAGAGGTTGTTGAAGGTCTCGGTCGACAGTTCCTCGAGAAGGGGCGCGCGTGCAGCTTCATCGAGCGTCGAACTGGCCTTGGCCAGCACCTCGTCGATCTTCGGATCGGACACGCCGCCGCCGTTATATCTGCCGGTCCCCTTTTTCTCGTCGCGCGTTGCGACCAGCGCAACAGTCGGATTGGTGGTTTCACCGGTGTTCACACCCCAGGAGCCGAAATAGGTGCTGTAGGTGCCTTTTGAATAGGCTTCCGAATACATCGACCAAGGCAGGACCTCGACTTTCGATTTGATGCCGATGCGCGTGAACATCTGGCCGACCGCCTGCAGAACTTCGGCATCCTTGACGTAACGGCCAGAGGGGCCATGCAGGGTCAGGCTGAAGCCATCCGGATAACCGGCCTCGGCCAGAAGCGCCTTGGCGGCAGCGGGATCATAGCCCACCTTCTCGACTTTTCCGGAAAAGCCCGCATAGCCTTGGGCGACGAATTGGTCGGCCACCGTGCCGTTCTTCTGCATGACGCGGTCGACGATTGCCGGCCGGTTGATCGACATCAGCATTGCGCGACGCACCCGTTCATCCTTGAGCGGGTTCTTGCCGAGATCGGAGCCATCCGCAGACTTCACGAAAGGCGAAACATCGCGGCTCACATCAAGGCCAAGATAAACAAAGCGGGAAGACCGGCCATTGATGATCTGCAGATTATCGCTCGCTTCCACGCGTGCCATTCCATCGGCAGGAAGGGTTTCGACAATGTCGATCTCGTTGGAAAGAAGCGATGCCAGACGGGCGCCGTCATCGGGCAGGAAGCGCAGCGTGACGTTCGACCAGTGCGAGGGGCCAGCGAAATAGCTGTCATTGCGCTTCAAGGTCAGGCTGCTGCCTGGCGAATAGGAGACGAAGGAATAGGCCCCGGTTCCGATTGCACACTTGCCGTTGTCGAAATCCTGGACAGGCGCCTCCTTGCAATCGGCGCTGATAATGCGAATTCGGCTGACGGAATTCAACAGGATCGGATCCGGAACCTTCGTCTCGACGACGATGGTATAGGGATCCGTGGCCGTGACATTGACAATATTGCGGGTGTAAGAAGCAAAGCTCTGGCTGGGCTTGTCGCGGGCACGCAGAAGCGAAGCGATGACGTCATCGGCGTTGAACTCGCTGCCGTCATGGAATTTCACGCCCTTCCGCAGTTTGAACTCCCAGTGGGTCGGGTCGATGACCTTCCATTCGGTGGCGAGTTCCGGCGCATTTGCCGACGTTCCCGTGAGGTTTAGCAGGCTGTCCCAGATATGGCGCGAGGTCGCATTGTTGGGAGCCGAACTGTCTTCATGGGGATCGAGCGTCGTCGGCGTCGTCGACATCCCGATCGTCAGCGGGGTTTCCTGTGCGACGACCATTGCAGGAATAGCAATCGTTCCAAGCAGCCCGATCGCTGCCCGCGTTAATGTTTTTGCGGCCATTTCTTCCATCCCGGTTTAGCGTTTTTAGGCCGACCCTGCTGGTCGGTACGAGCAGGTTCCCGTCCACTCTTGACACAAATTGGTAAGGGGCCCTCAAGGGGACTGTCAAACGGAAAACAAGTGCGTTACGATAGGCGTAACCTGAAATTATGCCAATCCTTCGGCTCTGGTCGCGGAGAAAATTCTTGTCCCATGGACAAAAGACAACCATCAAAAAGCGATATCGTGCAATCGGTTGATGTCTGCATCGAGGTATTGCTGAATGTCGCCAAAAACCCGGATATCAGACTGACTGAGGTGGCGCAGAACCTCGGGGAAACCAAGCCGAGAATTTTGCGCATGTTACGCACACTGGAACGTCGTGGCCTGGTGCGGAAGAGCGAGACAGGCACTTACCGGCTGGGGACGACTGCGATCATTCTCGGGACCGCTGCATCGACACAGGTTGATCTGGTGAGAATAGCCAATCCTATCCTTGAAGAAGTCGGTCAGAAGGCGAACGAAACGACCCAGCTCAGGATCATCGACAATGGGGAATCCCTGTGCATTGCAAAGTTCGAACCGATGCGCGACTTGCGGGTGCAGGCGATGATCGGTCGAAGACGGCCGCTCACGGCGGGCTCGTACAAGGTGCTTCTCGCCTATCTCCAGCCCCAGGTGCAGTTGCAAATGATCCCCGAAACTTTGCCGCGGCTGACCAAGCGCACGATCACGGATCGCGGCAAGTTGGTGGCTGAATTGGATAAAATCCGCCGCCAGGGATTTTGTGTGAGCTATGGTGAAGTGAGCGAGCAACTTGTCTCTGTCTCAGTGCCGGTTCTGGCATTCGACGGATCCGTGATCGCCGCGGTGAATGTCGGCGCCCCGGCCTTCCGCACGCAAAAAAGCGACGTCGACCGCTTCATCGTTCTGCTGAAGGAGGCCTCCAGCAAGATATCGGCCCGGCTGGGATGGTAGAACTTTTCGTCCTGCGCCATATCGGACCTTGTCTCTTCGGTTCGACGCCCATCAAGGCGAGCCAACGCAGGTTGTTTCGTGCCATGCCCGCTCTTTAGGCAAATTCAGGGGAAAAGATCGGGGAGTTCGGAGCGTGCGATGGGTCGCAACCTGACCGCTTCTGCCGTGTCTATCGAGCGATAAGGAGACCGTAAACGGGTGCCGACGGGTCCCCAATTGCCGATGGCACTCAAGAGTTTGTCGAGAGCGGCATTCGAATAGCCGAATTGCTGGCGGAAAGGGACGATATGCGCGTCCATGAACGTGCAGATGCGTCGTTCCAGATCGAGCGCGGCGTCGATATCGTTTCGCATCGAGACCGTCCAGGTCTGAGCGCCGCGGGGGCTAAGGCAGGCCACATTGGAAAAGGACCCTGCCGCGACGCCCTGTTTGATGCCGGTTGCGAGATGGTGACCGGGAACGAAGAGCGACAGACCGGAAAGACGTTCACGTGCCTCCGCATACCAAGAGTCGTCGCCGTCGGCGACCTTGATGCCGATCACCTCAGGCACTGCCGCGCAGACCATGCCCAGCGCCTTTGGCGCCAGCACCCGTTTTGCATGCGGCGGATTATAAAGGATGAGCGGAATTCCGTCGGCAGCGTCGGCTGCTCGTTTCAGGAAGTCGACCGCTTCGTCATCGTTGAGCGGCCACCAGTCCGGCAATATGACTTGAATGGCGCGGGGATCGAGCGCGGCGGCGCGGCGGACCCGATTGAGCATGATCAGCGGATCGGGCTGGCAGGCGCCGATGACGAATGGCATAGAGGAAGCCTTGCAGCGTTCGGCCAGCATTGCCTGGATAGTGTCGAACTCCTCCTCCGTCTGATTGTGGAATTCGCCGGCAGTGCCGTTCGAATAAATACCGTCGACGCCGGCATCGATGAGGATATCGATCTCTTCACCGAGCTTGTCGAATTCGATGCTGTCATCGGCTGCGATCGGTAGAAGCAGGCTCGCCCAGTTTCCGCCGATGGCGGGATGTGGCGTCGTCGCGTTCATCTATTGTCTCCGGTGGCTGGCGGATCAGTTGAGGTCGTCGCGGATGCAGGCCTTGAAGTGGCCGGGAGCGACTTCCCGCAATTGCGGGATCGTACCGGCGCAGGCATCGAGCGCGCTTGGACAGCGCGTGCGGAAGACACATCCGCTCGGCGGATTGGCCGGGCTTGGAATATCGCCTTTCAGGATCTGCCTGTTGCGGCGGGCATCCGGATCGGGCGACGGAATCGCCGAGAGCAGGGCGCGCGTATAGGGATGCTGTGGTCTCGCATAGAGATCGGCACTCGGCGCGACTTCCATGATGCGGCCGAGATAGAGCACGATCACCCGGTCGCAGATATATTCGACGACGGCGAGGTCATGCGAGATGAACAGCATGGTCAGGCCAAGCCGCTGCTGCAGTTCGCGCAGCAGGTTGATCACCTGCGCCTGGATCGACACGTCGAGCGCCGAAACCGGCTCGTCGGCGACGATGAATTCGGGTGACAACGTCAACGCACGGGCGATCCCGATGCGCTGGCGCTGGCCGCCGGAAAATTCATGCGCGTAGCGATTGATCGCGTCGGCGGGCAGGTCGACCTGGGCCAGTGCCGACCGCGCCCGTTCGAGCCTGTCACGGGCGGTGCCGATCCCCTGGATCTTCAGGCCTTCTGTCAGGATCTCGCCGATCGTCATGCGCGGCGACAGGCTGGCGAAGGGGTCCTGGAAAATATACTGCATGCGCGGCCGTTGTCGTCTGAGCGCGGAGGCGGGAAGCGCTGTTAGTTCCGTGCCGTCGAAGCGGACGCTGCCAGACGACGGCTCGACGAGGCGAAGGACGGTACGCCCGATCGTGGTCTTTCCGCTGCCGGATTCGCCGACAAGCCCGACGACTTCACCCTTGCCGAGATCGAAGGAGATGCCCTGGAGAATGTTCAGCCGCGTGCCACGGGAAGTATAGTGTTTCGAAAGGTCGCGGACGGAGAGCAGGGGGGTGCTCATCTAGATCTCCTTCCATCTGATGCAGCGGCTGCGGTGCTGCGAATTGACCTGTTCGAGCGCGGGAACCGCGACGCGACAGGCATCGACCGCGAATTTGCAGCGCGGGGAAAAGGCGCAGCCGCTCGGGATGTTCATCAGGCTCGGGACCATGCCGGGAATGGCGGCGAGCTTTTCGCCGGCCTGTTTCATCCGCGCTGCATCGCCAAGGCGCGGCATGGAGGCGAGAAGGCCCATCGTGTAGGGATGCTTGGGATTGCGGAAAACCTCGCCGACCGGCCCTTCTTCGACGATTCGGCCGGCATACATCACCGCAACGCGGTGGGCGATTTCGGCGACGACACCGAGATTGTGTGTGACGAAGAGCATGGCCATGCCACGCTCACGCTGCAGTTTGAGAAGCAGGTCGAGAATCTGCGCCTGGATCGTCACGTCGAGCGCCGTGGTCGGCTCGTCGGCGATCAGCAGCGCCGGATCGCAGGCGAGCGCCATGGCGATCGTCGCACGCTGCCGCATGCCGCCCGACAGTTCGTGCGGATATTGGCCGGCACGGCGTCGAGCGTCCGGTATGCCGACGCTTTCAAGCAACGCGACGGCTGCGTCCATCGCCGCCTTGCGGTCGGCGCCGCGATGGATGCGAATCGGCTCGCCAATCTGGTCGCCGATAGTGAAGACGGGATTGAGGCTCGACATCGGCTCCTGGAATATCATGCCGATGTCGTCGCCCCTGATCCTGCGCATGCTCTCTTCGTCGAGGGAAACGAGATCTCTGACCGCGCCGCCGCTGGTCGCGAGGCGGATGCTGCCTGCGGCGATCACGCCGATATTGCGGGTGAGCAACCGCATGACCGACAGGCTGGTGACCGACTTGCCGGAGCCGGATTCGCCGACGAGCGCAAGCGTCTCGCCGGCGGCAACGGTCAGGTCGATATCGTTGACCGCCGTGATCTCGCCGCCGCGGGTACGGAAGATCGTTCGCAATCCCTTGATGTCGAGAACGGGTTCGGCGGTTTGTTCCATCAGTCGTCTCAGTTCAGCAGGCCGGTTGCACGCAGGATCTCGTCGATCCGTGCCGTTTCCGTCTCGTTCAGGCTGGCACGCGGCCGCGGCATGACGGCAGAATCGATGATGCCGAGGCTACGCATGGCGGTCTTGAAAGCGCCGATTCCCGCTGCGCCGCCGCTGACGCGGCCCTGCGCGACCCAAACGATTTCGAAGAGGCGGCAGAGGCGCTCCTGTTCCTTCCTCGCGGCGACCCAGTCGCCGCGCTGCGCAGCATCCCAAAGGCGGACATAGCCGTGCGGATCGACATTGGCGATACCGGGGACAACGCCGTCGGCCCCCATCAACAAGGCGGTGTCGACGACGATCTCGGAGCCGGTCATCAGGAAGACGTCCTTGTGTTCGGCAAGGTCGAGGAGCGCATAGCGGAAGTTGCCGTCGTCGCCGCTGGAATCCTTGAGGCCGATAATCGCGCCTTCCCCAGCAAGCGTGACGACCGTCTGGCGCTGCAGCTTGACGTGAACGCAAACGGGAATGTCGTAGGCGATCAGCGGAATGTCCACCGCGTCGCGGATATAACGGAAGTGATCGAGGATCTCGGACTGGCTGGTGACTGTGTAAAATGGCGCCGTCACGACGACCGCGTCGGCACCGGCGGACTTTGCAACCTTTGCGTGGGCGATGACGCGATCCGTGGTCGGATCGATGACGCCGACGATCAACGGCACGCGGCCATTCACTACCTTGGCCGAATGTTCGATGATTTCCCGCCGGGTCTTCTCGTCATGGAAGATCACCTCGCTTGTCGAGCCGAGGACGAATACGCCATGGCAACCGGCATCGATCAGGTGCTCGAGCACACGCGTATAGGAAGGATAGTCGACGGTGAAATCCGGATTGAGCGGGGTTACGACGGGAGGGACGACACCCTTGAATTTGGTCATTTTCGCTTCTTTCGATTGTCAGTTCAGTTCGGCACGCGGGTCGAAGGCATCTCTGAGGCCATCGCCAATGAAATTGATTGCCAGGACGGCAAGGATGAGCGCGGCGCCGGGGAAGAGCCATTGCCACGGATATTGTTCGAGCACGGCGGTCGAGCGGGCCGCGTTCAGCATGTTGCCCCAGCTGGCCGCCGGCGGGGCGATGCCGAGACCGAGGAAGGACAGGCCGGCCTCGAGCAGGATGGCATTGGCGATCTGCAGCGTCGCATAGACCACGAGGATATCGATCGAGTTCGGCAGGCCGTGGCGAAACAGCAGATGTCCGATGCCGGCGCCCATGCCGCGGGCGGCCAGGACGAAGTCGCGTTCACGCAATTCCAGCAGCCGCGAGCGGATCATGCGCGCAAGCAGCGGCCAGGAAAGTAGCGAGATGACGATCACGGTCGGCCAGATGCCGGTACCGGCGATCGAGGCGAGCACAAGCAGGAAGATGACGGGCGGCAGGGTCATCACCAGATCGACGAAGCGCATCGAGACGGCGTCCGTCCAACGTCCCGCAAGCGCCGAGATGGCCCCGAAGAGAAACCCGATGACTGCGGAAAGCGCGGTCGATGCGACGGCGACCAGGAGCGAAATCCGGCCACCTTCGAGCACGCGGGCGAAGACGTCGCGTCCGACGCCGTCGGCTCCGAACCAATGCGTTGCCGTCGGGCCGCTATTCATCGCCAGGAGATCGATGTCGTTCGGCCGGAAAGCCCACCACAGCGGATAGGAAAGGATCAACAGCAGCATTGGCGTGGCAATGCAGACGCCGGCAACGGCTGCGCGATTGAGCAGAAATCGACTGAAGGCGCGGGCAAGTGGCCCCGGGCTGCGGCGTTCGGGAGATCGTGCCAGCATATCAACCCACCTTGATGCGCGGGTCGACGACCGCATAGGTGATGTCGGTCAGAAGATTGACGACGATAACGCAAGTGCCGATGACGAGCGTCGCCCCCATGATGACGGGGTAGTCGCGGGTCTGCACGGCATCGACGAGCAACAGCCCCATGCCCGGCCAGTTGAAGACGCTCTCGATGAAGATGGCGCCGCCGATTGCAAGCCCGATGGTGGAGCCGATCAGCGTGACGATCGGAAGAAGCGCATTGCGCAACGCATGCTTGCTGATGACCCAGAATTCACGAACACCCTTGGCTCGGGCCGTGCGCACGTAATCCTGGTTCAGGACTTCGAGCAGCGAAGCGCGCATGTAGCGCATGATCAATGCGGCTTGCGCGACAGACAGAAGTGCCGCCGGCAGGATCAGATGGTGGAGGAGATCGCTCACCGAGAATTCCTCGCCCGGCGTCAGCATGCCGCCAGACGGCATCCAGTGCAGGCGGACGGAGAAAATATAAAGGCCGATCAGCGCGCTGAGGAATGCCGGGCTGGAAATGCCGGCAAGCGCAACCACCGACAAGGAGAGATCGGCAAGCGAATTGCGGCGGACCGCGCCGATCACCCCGAAGGTGATGCCTGCGACGACGGCGAAGGCAAGTGCGGTGCCCATCAATAGCACTGTCGGGCCAATCCGTGACAGCACCAGACCGAGAACCGGTTGATCGAGACGCTTGATCGAATAGCCGAGATTGCCTGTCAGCGCCTGCTGTAGCCAGCCCAGATACTGCACGGGCAAGGGCTGATCGAGCCCGAGACTTCTGCGCAGATCGGCAAGGTCAGACGGCGACATCGGCAGGTTCGGATCGATATAGGCATCGATCGGATCGCCGGGTGTCAGGCGCAGCAGCAGGAAGATCAGCATGCTCAGGGCGACGAGCATGCCTATTCCTATCACCAGGCGTCTCAGACTGTATTGGAGCATCGGCAATCCGTCTTATCGGGCCGTCTTGTCAGGCCGTCTTGACAGGGTGGCCGAGGCCACCCTCAAGGCTTTTCGGAAAACGCCTATTCGGCGATCGACCACTTCTGCGGGTTGGCCTGGTAGGGGCCGCCGCCCGGCGCCGGCGTCCAGACGAAATCCTTCACCTTGGTCGAGACGATGCCGTAGCGGTTTGCCACCCAGAGCGTCGCCCACGGTAGGTTCGTGTTCATCACCTTGCAGACGTCCTGGTAGGCCACATCCCGCTTGGCACTGTCCGGCTCGGCCAGCGCGCTGTCGAGCGCCTTGGTGAGGTCAGGCATGCGAACCCTGGCGACATTCGGTCCGGCCGGAGGAATCTGCTTCTCGTTGAGGCCGACATTGATGCTTCCGGCATCCGGCCCGTTCTGCAGCCCGGCGTAAACCAGCTGGAACTGGGCAATATCCGGCGTCGCATTGAGCACGATGCTGTTATAAGTCGGCGCATCGACGGCGCGCGGGACGATGTTGATGCCGACCTGGGCCAGCATCGCCTGGACTGCCGCAAGCACGTTGGTGGCAAGCGGCGTGGTGTAATAGGTCAGAAGCGTGATCGGCTTGCCGCCGTTGATCTGGTCCCAGCCGGCTTCGGTCAGCAACTGCTTGGCCTTCTCGGGATCGTAGGCATAGGTGTCGATATCAGGCGGTGTCAGCTGTTCGGCGACATAGGCGCAATTGGCAGGCTTGGCCGCACCGCCATAGAGGCTCTGGATGATGGCATCGCGATTGATCGCGTACATCACCGCCTGGCGCACGCGCACATCCTTCCAGAGCGGAGAATCGTGGTTGAAGCCGAGATAGTTGACGACGAAAGAGTTGCCTTCGATGACCTTGAAGTCCTTGTTGTCCTTGAAGGTCGGCACATCGTTGGAATCGACATAGGTGAACTGGATTTCGCCGGATCTGAGCGCCGCGATCGCCGCGGCCGGGTTGGCGAAATAGCGATCGATGACGCGTTCCAGTGCGGGCTTGCCACCGCGATAATCGGTGTTTGCGGCAAGTTCGACATACTGATCCGAGACGTATTTGGTGAATTTGAACGGGCCGGTGCCGATCGGCGCGGTGGACCACCACGTGTTCTTTGCCAGTTGGTCGGCCGGAATCGAGGCGAGCGCATGCTCGGGCAGCATCATCACCTTGGTCATCGTATCGAGAAAACTGCTGCTCGGTGCGCTGAGCTTGATGACAACAGTGTGATCGTCCGGCGTCTCGACGGACGATATGCCCTTCAATCGGGCGGCGAGTACCGAGCCGGTTTTCGCATCCATCGCAAGGGTCATGGTGAACTTCGCGTCATTGGCGGTGAACGGTTTGCCGTCATGCCACTTGGCGTCCGCCAGCTTGAACGTGTAGCTCATCTGGTCCGGGCTGACCTCGTAGGAGCTTGCCAGCGCGCCGACGACCTTCTGCAGCTTCTCGTCATAGGTGATCAGCGGTTCGTAGTAGACGCTGAGCCAGGTGAAGCCGGCGGTGGCGGCAAGCGGATTGAAGTTGCCCTGGAAACCGCCGGGGCCGACATCGAAGCCGCCGGACAGCGTGGCTGCCTGAGCCTGGGTTGCAACGCCCGAAACGACAAGAGCCGGAACGGCAGCCGTCGACAGCAGGGCGCCAAGCGCAATAGCGGATAATCTAGACAGTCTTTTCATGTGTTCCTCCCACGTTTGAACTTGTCTTGTTGTTGGCAATCACCCGGGCGATGCCCTCGTAGTGACGATCCAGGCGTCTGCGCGCCTCCTCCAGATCCCTTGCCTCGATCGCATCGACGATCGCGGCATGGTCGCGCCACGTCGCCATCGGATCCGTATTTTCAAGATTGACGAAATCCGATGCCTTGTAGAAGGCGAGCCAGAAGACATCGATCAGCCGCACGAGCGTTTCATTGTCCTGGCAGCGGAACAGCAGTCGGTGGAACAGCTGGTCGTCTTCCGCAAAGGTTTCACCGCGTTCGGCATGGGAGCGCATTCGATTGACGGTGGCGCGCAGTTCGGCGATGTCCTCTTCCCCGATCACGTCGATCGTCTTGCTGATCAATCCCACTTCCAGCGTGCGTCGGATTTCGAGGACTTCCTCGATCTGTCGCAGGGCGCCGCCGAGGCCGTAGGCGAGGTTGTCGAGAAGCGGCTCGAAGGAAAAGGCCTTCACGAAGATACCGACGCCGCGCCGCGTCTCCAGCACACCGAGCGATTCCAACGCCTTGATGCCTTCCCTCAGCGAATTGCGGCTGACGCCGAGCTGGGTGGCAAGATCTCCTTCCGCCGGAAGAAGGGTTCCGGGCGCAAGGCCATTGTCGTCGATATAGGCGCGCAGACTTTCCTGCACGGAGACATGCAGCAGCGGCGCGCGCGTCAGCGGCTTCATCGATTTCAATGTCATGCCGGCCACTCTCTCGCATCGCCAATAAGATGGATATTACATATCCACTTGTAGGATATCTGTCAAATGGTCAGGCTTAAACGATTGACACCGAACCCCGCTCGCATCTGGTTGAGGCGGTCGTTCCTGGGGGCCAGAACGACAAGATGCAAACAGCTCAGTTTTCCTGGAACGACCTCAGCCGGAGGCTTGACCGACCTCTGCAGCATGGACCACCACGCAGTTGCGGCCGGTCCTTTTGGCAAGGTAGAGTGCCGCATCGGCCTGTCGCTGCATGTGCTCTGCGGACACGAATTCACTGTTTTCCATCAATATCGCTATTCCGATGCTGACAGTGACCCAGGGACCGACGCGGGAGGTAGGATTTGGAAGAGACGCAGCTTCTACTCGGCTTCGAATTCTCTCAGCAACCAGCCGGGCCTCTTGTTCATCGGCGCGTGGGAGAAAGACGAGAAATTCTTCGCCTCCGTACCGGGCGACTTGGTCTCGCTCGTCTCTCATGCTGCTCTGAATGATGCCGGCAACTTTCACCAGGCAACGGTCGCCCTCGGCATGCCCGCGATTATCGTTGAGGCGCTTGAAGTCATCGACATCGCACATCAGCATCGCCGCGCTGCTCGTTCGTTTAAGGTCCTCGTTCCAGAAATGATGGAGCGTTTCCATCATCGAACGCCGGTTGGCGACACCGGTCAGCGGATCGGTCCGCGCCAGCAACTCCAGCTGGGAATTGGCGTCAGTAAGCTCCACGAGGCGAGTTCGATCTCGTAACTCAAGCAAGAAGGTTTTCTGAGCGAAGATGGTGGCGGTGCGTCTGGCAACGACGGTTGCCGCCACACCGCTTGCGAAAAACAGCGTACCGGCCAGAGCACTCCCCACTTCAATGCCCGGATTTCGCAGCTGAAACACAAGGTAAATACCGAGGGCAGCTGCACCGATCGTCATCGCCCAACCGAGTGGAACGGGAAATATGATAATGGCAGTGACGGCCACAAAGAGCATGATGGTCAAATGCCGCTCGTAAAACTCGCCACCGGTGTTAACGCCCACCAAGGCTACCGAAAGAAGGATGAGAAAAACAGCCGAGAGGAGGAAAACTCCCTGCACCCACAAAGCGTGCGGCCGCAGGAAGGCTATCGCGGCGACAAGAGCTGCGGGGGGAAGGATAGACGCTGGCCAAAGCATCGACATTACGGTTTCGGTCGGAAGCAAGATCGCGTTGAGGCCCAACGTCAGAACGTCGAGCACGATAACCCAAACCATCCACGCGCGGATGATCTTGGCAGTCCGCGGCCAGGAGCGTTCGCGAAAAAGCTGAGCCAGTTCCCCATTGAAGCGGATATCACGCGTGCGTCCACCGAGCAGGCGCTCGACTTGCTCCACAATGGCCGGGCTCAACCTCTGGAGAGGTTTCCGCGAAGACGCCCTTACCGGTTTGATAGGAGCTGTGGTTCGCTCGGTATCCATGTGTCGGATCTAGGGAGCAGACGACCGGAGGCAAGACGAGCCGCAAATTCCGCCCCAAAAGACGATATGCTTGCCCTAATGATTTTGTACCAGGAGACGACAGTATGTCGTTAACGTGTCATATCGGGTCAAAGTCTCACGCGTGCCAGGCCGAATTCACGGTTCGACTCCTTTCAAGACCCCAATCATCCTCGATGAGGTAGGCCATCCAATGATCAAAGCTCGCCCGAAGCGAGATTGAGGAGGATGCCCGCTGAAATCCGACGAAAGGCGATATATGCATCTTCGAGAAACTGAGGTTCTGGAAATAGGCGGGTTGCTGGTTCACATCCGTTCAAGGCGGTCGAACGTGGCGAAGATTACTTAAGAGCGCTTACCTTAGCTTTCTCCTTATTTAAATAAAGCCACGCTTGCTTAAATAGCGGCCGAAACCCATACTCGCGTCGCGATCCTTGGCGAAGGCACTGATCCTTTGCCCCCAACCGCGTGAACATACCAATAATCTACGGGTCGACGGTTCGAACCCCTTCAACGCAATGGCTATGGCTGCTGCACAATGTTTAACGGGGCACGTCACGATGAGCCCTGATCCTGGCGAGCACCCTGGAAAAGGCATTCCCAACGGCGTCAGTAAACCAATCGAGCCCGTATCGTTCCTTGAATCTGGCGGAGTGCATCAAGTATATCATTTGCAGTTTGGCCAACGCCTTCGACTTCAATAACCACGTAACCCGTATCGCCGTGCGTCTGCAGGAACTCGCCCACAATATTAAGTCCACGAGACGAAAAAACCGTATTCAGATTGTTGAGAATGCCAGGGCGATTTTCATGAACATGGATGAAACGCGTGCCGTTTGGACGTGGCGGCAGTTGAACCTGGGGAAAGTTGACAGCGCCTAGGGTCGAGCCGATGTCCGAATATTCGACAAGCTTCCTCGAGACTTCTCTTCCAATACGTTCTTGGGCTTCTTCGGTCGACCCTCCAATATGCGGGGTCAGAATGACATTATCCAAACCTTGCAGCGGTGTTTCAAAACGCTCTTTGTTTGATGCCGGTTCCCTCGGGAATACGTCCACAGCCGCGCCTGCGAGATGTCCTTCTTTCAAAACCTTCGCGAGCGCTTCAAGATCCACCACGGTTCCGCGGGCATTATTGATGAAAATGGCTCCCTTTTTCATCCTGCGCAGTTCAGTTTCGGTTATCATGTTTTGCGTCGAGCTGGTCTCTGGAACATGCATCGTCACAAAATCTGAGATTTCGAGGAGCTCGCCAAGCGTTGCCATCGATTCTGAATTGCCGTGGCGAAGCTTGTCCGAAGGATCAAAATAGCGAACGTTCATACCCATGCTTTCGGCAAGAACGCTTAGCTGCGAACCGATATTGCCATAGCCCACGATGCCCAGCGTTTTCCCGCGCACCTCACGACTACCTTCGGCGGTTTTGTCCCATCCGCCGTCATGAGCGGAAGCCGAACGCGGGAAAATCCGCCTGGTCAGCATTATGATCTCGCCGATCACAAGCTCGGCGACCGAGCGCGTATTCGAATAAGGGGCGTTGAATACCGGGATCCCGCGTCGACGGGCCGCATCCAGGTCGACCTGATTTGTCCCCACAGAGAAACAACCGACGGCCATCAGCTTCTTGGCGGAGCTGAAAATCTCCTCAGTCAGCTGCGTGCGTGAACGAATTCCGACAATGTGGGCCTCGGCTATATGACTTTTGAGATCTTTGTCATCCAGAGCCTTCGGCAAATGGGTCAGGTTGACGTAGCCGGATAAAGCGAAGTAGTCCACCGCGCTCTGACTGATCCCTTCCATCAGAAGCACGGAAATTCGATCGCGAGGAAGAGAAAGTTGTTCGGTCATGGAATTGCCTTGGAGTCTCGAATTCTATCTGGCCGAAATAGCTCGTCCGACACAAAGACGCACTGCTATGGCAGCATGACTTAGCGACCATCCGATGAGCAGCGCAATAACAAACTCAGCTCTGTCGGCAGGCATAAGGCTCCGATGCCGCAATTCAGCATATGCCGACAGTCATGACGAGCGAACGGCGGGCTGTCAAAAAACAGCGGTCGCCGTTTCTCTACAATGATCTGCACATCTTTGATCATCAAAGGCCGGCTCGTCTTTGGTCCGCAAGCCGCGAGTATGAGCTCTCCATCTGAAGAGCCGTCTTCAGCATCTGCTACCGAGCACTTGCAATCGAAAGAAGGTTGGCAAATGGGGCCGTCTTCGATGATTATTCTCAAGTCAATTGATTGACGAGGTCATTGAGCAGCCGGCCAGAATGATCTCCCGCGACTGCGGCACAGGGACCGTTTTTCGAAGGCGGGCCCATCCGTCTAAGCGGATGGTCGGGGTGTTTCCAGGATGGCCGTCGGATTTGACCGAAGGATGGGGTGAAGATGCAAGGCTCTTTGTCGCAAAAGTCTGAGAAGTCAGCGGTTCGATTCCAGTCAAGGCGATCACCTTTCAGTCGGTAGACCTACACGTGATTTGCCTTCCGATCAGAGCGGGATAGCAAGCGCTCGACTTGATGTCTCGTTTCCGAATGACCGCCGCTCACGCCGTGATCTGATTTCGCAGCCGGCCCTCGTCGAGCAGGATCTTGACGGTCTGTGCTGCGTTGTGGCGCATCTCGATGGCTGCATGATCGGAGTAGAAGGCATTGTGCGGCGTTATCACCAGCCGCCCCTCAAGCCAGTCACTCCTATCGCGCCATGCTGTCAGCAGCGGATGATCGCGCGGCGGTTCCTGCGCCAGTGTGTCGATTGCCGCCGCCGCGAGATGGCCATTTCGCAGTGAGGCTTCGAGGGCATCGAGATCGTCGAGCAGTTCTCCGCGCGCGGTATTGACCAGGATGGCTCCGGGCTTCAGCCGGGAAAGTCCATCCGAGTCAAGAATACCGCGCGTGTCGTCGTTTGCCGGGCAATGCAGGGTGACGATATCCGCCTGGGCGAAGAGGTCATCTAGCCGGTCGGTGCGTTCATAGCCGACCGCCTTCTCATGGCCGGGCGGCTGGCCCGGATCATAGCCCAGGATGCGGAAGCCGAAGGGCTTCAGGCGGTTGACCACAGCCGTCCCGATCCGTCCGACACCTATCACGCCCACCGTGGTCCGGTTCGAGCGGGCAAGTGGCTTGAGGCTATGGACCTGCCATCCTGTCGTATAGCCACGGGCACGGGCATCATGCTCCCAGAGTCGCCGGTGCAGCGACAGCATCATCGCGAGCGCATGGTCGGCGACTTCCTCCGTGCCGTAATCGGGATTGTTGGCGAACGGGATGCCTGCATCAGCCAGAGCCGAAAGATCGATCTTCTCGTAGCCGACACCATAGCGGACGACGCCCCTGCAGCGTGAAAGATGGGCGATACTTTTCGGCCCGAGCCGTGCGCCCCAGACCATCAGGGCATCAAGCCGAGCCAAGCGCTCGGGCGAGAAAAGCGTTTCGTCGGTGGTGGCGAAGAAATCGATCTCGACATCGTCGCCGAGCACCTCGGCCTCGAGATCGGGCGCGCCGAACATGTGATCGGTGATGCCGACGACATATTTCTTTTGTGCTGTCATTTTGCCAGTCGACTACTTATTCCGCGGCAATTGCGTCTGCCGTCGAGCGGGCTTTCACAAGGACGGAGGCCTCAGCCAGCGCCTGGTTCACCCGACCGAGAATGGCCGTTGACGGAATGCCATCAGTGAAATCGCGGCTCGAGGCATAGATTGCCGTCGGCAGCACAAAAGCCTCGAAAAAAGCAAACAGCGGGCGAAGCTGATGCTCGACAACGAGGGAGTGTCGATCGCCACCGCCGGTTGCCGTCAGGATGACGGGTTTGCCGCGCAAGTCTGCCGGATCGAGTAGATCGAAGACGTGCTTGAACAGGCCCGTGTAGCTCCCTTTGTAGGTTGGCGAACCGATGACGAGCGCTTCTGCGTCGATGATTGTTTGGATCACCGCTCTTGCTGCCGGATCGAGGTCCGCGACCGATCTTGCGGCCGCCAGTGAGGTGCCGAGGTCTTCGACGTCGAACACCGCATGCTGCAGGCCGGCCTGCCTCGCTAGCGATTCCGTGACGCTCTCCACGAAACGCCTGGTGCTGGACGGGCGGGAGAGATTGCCCGAAAAGCCGACGATCAGATCGTTGCTCATCTAAATTCCTTTCGCGAGTTCGCCTCGATCATGCGAGGGAGGAGGGAGGCCATCGGACGAGGCGCTCTGTTTGCTATGCTGTTTTGAGGACCGTCAGCCCAGCCGGATAGCTCGAGCGGACACTTTCCTCTCTATTCCATCGATCAAAGGCAGCGCGGCCCAATATCGAAATAGAAGTATCTTCCTGCGGCGCGTGGACGAGCACGGATTGGATATCCCTGAAATGCCGTTCAAGTCCCAGGTCGGCACTAAGTCCCGGATTGCCGATGCCACGTACCGCGATCTGCACGGCTTCGCGCAGTTGTCGGCCTGCGATCAGCCGAGCCCTTATCATCTTTTCCGCGTCGCCATGGTTGGCGTCGAGCGCGCCGAAAATGATCTGCCGGGCGCCGGAGACAAGCAGGTCGATCTCACCTGAGAGCGTCACGAACCGCTCCGTGCGGGCGATGGGATGGCCCAGATTGGCGGGCACGCGCTCATGGGCGAAGCGGATGAAGGCAGCCTGGGCAGCCTCAGCCGCGCCGAGATAGATCGCGGTCAGCGCCAGCGTGATCGCCGCATGGGCGCGATTGTCCTGCTGAGCCACCGACGGATCAACGAGTTCCAACACGTTTTCCGTTGGGATCTCGACGTCGGTATATTCGACGTCGTGCGAACCTGTGGCGCGCATGCCCAGGCTGTTCCAGTTCTCGATCACGTGGATGCCGGGCAATCCATTCGGCACGACGAACGTTCCGACGCGCGCGGGCGTTTCGTCGGTATGCGCCCAGACAAGGAAATGCGTCAGACCGTATGCGCCGGTCACGAAGCGCTTGCGACCGGTGATCGACCAGCCGCTTGCCGTGCGGCGGGCGACAGTCGCGGGCAGGCCGCCGCGGGCCGGAGACCCCAGTTCCGGCTCGACGCGTGCGGCGTTGAGCAATAGCGGTCTCTGCTTAGCCTCTGCCAGCAGGCGCCGGTACAGATCATCAGGCCAATGGTTCTTTGCGGCTTGGCCGAGATGATTGAAGATCGTCATGGCGCTGATGAGCGCCACCGAGGGATCACCCCGCCCCAACGCCGCCAGAATGTGGGCCGCATCAGCGAGCGTCGCGCCTTGACCGCCATAGCGGATCGCAACGGTGCTCTCCAGGAGACCGCTCTGATGAACGGCCCGGATACCGATCCAGGGAAATTGACCGGTTCGATCCGCATCCGGTGCGGCGTCCGCGATAACGCGCACGGTTTCATCTGGAACGATTGTATCATGGGACATGCGGGTCGACGCTTTCTGGCTGTTAAGGCAGTCCTATCCCTAGGCAAAGGACGAGCAGATCCGGCTGCGTTGAGAAAAAGGGGACGTGCAGTCCGGCGCTCGGGCCAGACTGCACGCATCACGCAGCACTCTTCTTCTTGTTCGCCTCTTCCCGTTCGCGAATGCCTTCACGCACGAGCGGCAGGATGTAGCGGCCGTAGTCGACCGCATCATTGTAATTGTCATAGCCGCGGATCGAGATCAGATCGCAGCCGAGATCGATGTAGTCGAGGATGGAATCTGCAATGGTGCGCGGCGAACCGACAAGCGCAGTGGTGGCGCCGCCAGCATTGGTCGCGGTCACCGTCGGATACCATAGAGCGCGGTCATGGACATCGCCGCGTGCTGCGATGTCCAGAAGCCGCTGCGAGCCGACATTGGCCGGGCGTGCAGCATTGAGCGGCGCACGGGCCAAGCCTTTCTGGCGGTTTTCGTTCAGCTGGTCGAGAACTCTATGCGCCTTTTCCCATGCCAACTCGTCAGTTTCCGCCACGATCGGCCGGAAGGTAACCCATATGCGAGGGCGATCCGTCCGGCCTGCCCTTGCCGCTTCCGCGTAGATCCGTTCGATCTGCTGCTTTGTTTCTGCAAGCGGCTCGCCCCAGAGCCCGAAAATGTCGCCCAGCGAACCCCCGATGCGATACGCGGCATCCGACGAACCACCGACCGAAATCGGGATCACGCCACTGGTTGGGCGCACCGCGCTGCGGAATTGCTTGAACTGGTAGTATTTCCCATCGAAGTCGAAGGGTTCCTTGGACGTCCAGGCCAGACGAAGGATCCGGATATATTCTTCCTGGCGCTCGTAGCGCTCCTCTTTGTTGAGGAAGTCGCCTTCGCGGGCCTGCTCTTCGTCGCTGCCGCCTGCAATGAAGTGAACGACAACACGCCCGCCGCTCAATTGATCGAGGGTTGCAAGCGATTTGGCTGCGACCGTCGGATAGACGGTGTTCGGGCGCAAGGCGACGATGATCTTGATGTGCTTCGTGTGTGCCAGGACCGTGGCGCCGAGCGTGAAGGGATCGAAGGAGGCGGAGGAGTAGGGGATCAGCGTGTAGTTGAAACCATAGTCATCGAGGGCGCGTGCGTACCGCTCCAGGAAACGAGGATCCACAGGCGCGTCGGGAATGGGGTTGAGGTCGTTCGACGCGTTGGGAAAGCTTACGCTAATGAATTCCGCGGACATGTGAGCTCCTTCAGGTTGCAGACCATTGCATTGACGTTAAGGCGCGGCAGCGCCGCGAGGAAGACAGGTCATTCTCTTTCTATCGATTTTATAGAAAATATTCGCTATCGCGGCGGATGGAGTAGGACCCGCTCCCGGCCATGGCGTTGACACTTGATGTCTTCAACTGTCCTGGCATCGAGCCGTGTAGCCTGTGCATGGGTTACGAGGCAGGTGACCAGCCAAGTCCTGGAGCGACTGTCTCGGCCAGATCGGTCAGCAACCGTATATTCTCGGCGAGGCCGAAGGCGGGAGGCAGGAAGAGCACGACCTCGTCTGCGGCTGCGAGGCCCGGGTCGTTGAGCACTGCCTCAATCACTTGATCGGGCGTGCCTTGGAAGACAGGTGAAATCTGAGCGCCGGCTGGTTGGCTGGCGGGCGCGAGGGCACCTTTGGGACGCGACGCGGCAATTCCGATGGTGCGACGCTCGAGGTCATAGGCAGCATATTTCTCTCGAAGTTCGGCGGTGGTCCCGACCAGGATGGAGGCGGCGACTGCGACCGATGGCGGCTCCGTTCCCCAGGTCGTGCGCCAGGTGGCGCGGAACGCCTCGATAATGCGAGCCTGATACTGCCCGAAAGTCTCGCCCTCGGCATGGTCGTGCTGCACGGTTCCCGAGATAAGCCCGATCCCGAGCTCGGCCGCCTGCACCGCCGAGTTCAGGCTGGCTGACCCTTGTCGAATGCGCGAGCGCAGGGTCGGGCTATGCGGCGTTACGCGCAATTCGGCGCCTTGCGGGGCACCCTGGCCCGGCGAAACGACCGTATGGAGGACTTCGCCTGCGATCGCTGAGAGGAAGCGCGCCTGGCGCCGTTTCGCTTCCGTGCGAGCGTCGGTGTCGACTGCACCGAACACAGCGTCGAAGGCCGCGTTGGCACCAGTCGAGATGGCCAGCTCCAGCCGGCCATCGATGAGCAAGTCTGTCGTACCGGCCGCTTCGGCGAGCAGGATCGGGTCCTGATAGCGCATTGGGATGACCGCCGATCCCAGGTTGATGCGCTTGGTGTGCTGACCGGCCGCGGCAAAGAACGGAAGCGGCGAGGAGAGGTAATGGTCGAAGTGTCGCTGATAGGCCCATCCCGACTGGTAACCCAGCCGCTCGGCTTCCTTGAATAGTTCGATCCCGTCGCGCAGACCTTGCGCCGGTCCGGCCTCGTCATTGAACGATACCCGGGTGTTGAAGCCAAGCCGCTGCTTTGGTCGGAACGACGCGGGCTGAGGATTTACAGGCGCAGCGATGGTCATGCGATCTTTTCCTCGTTGAAGATCCGCCGAGGTTGCGGGTGTGGTGCACGGGCGATACCAGCGCCGCCCGATGGGATCGATTCCAGCAGCGACCGCGTATAGGGCTGCTGGGGGTTTCCGAAGATGTCGGTGACGCTCCCATGTTCGACGATGCGCCCGCGCTGCATCACCGAGACGGTGTGCGCGAGTTGGCGCACCAGAGCCAGATCGTGGGAGACGAATACATAGGTCAGGCCAAGCCTGGCTTGTAGCGAAAGCAGCACCTCGACGATGTCGGCCTGAACGCTGACGTCGAGCGCGGAAGTCGGCTCGTCGAGCACGATCACATCAGGCTTGAGGACCAGAGACCGAGCGATGGCCACGCGCTGGCGCTGTCCACCTGACAAGGCTTCCGGCTTACGCAAGAGCAGGTGCTCGCCGAGCCCGACATTGGCCAGCGCTTCGCGGACCCGCGCGGAGCGCTCCTCGCGGGTTCCGATCTTGAACCGGTCGAGCGGTTCTCGTACCAGCTGCTCGACTTTCCAGGTCGGGTCCAGCGACGTGAACGGGTTCTGGTAGACGAGCTGCAGGTGGCGCCATACCGCGCGCAGCGACTCGGGCGAGCGACCGTTGAGCTGCTCGCCGGCGACCGCAATGTTCCCGATGTCGGGTTGTTCGAGCCCAAGCAGCAGCCGGATTGCCGTCGTCTTGCCCGAACCGGATTCGCCGACCAGCGCGTGTGTGGTGCCAGCCTGGACGGCAAACGACACGTCGTTGACGGCCGTCAGAACCTTGCCGTCGACCGTGAAAGTCTTCGTGACGCCGCTAACCTCGATCTTCGGTGCCTTGTCGGTCTTGGTCCCGAGGAGATGGAAGGCGGGGTCTCGTAGCTTACGGTAACGATCGGGGTTGAGGGCTGGGACGTCGGCATGCAACTTCCTAGCGTATGCCGAAGCGGGCGCGGAGAAGACAGCCGTAGTGCTGCCGGCTTCCTGGACGATGCCGTCCTTGAGCACCACCAGAGAGTCCGCCCGCTCGGCGGCGATCGCCAGATCGTGGGTGATGAGGAGCAGGCTGATATCCAGTTCGTGCTGCAACTTGGAAAGCAAGTCGAGGATGCGCTTCTGGATCGTGACGTCGAGCGCTGACGTCGGCTCGTCTGCGACCAGCAGCAACGGCCGGGGGAGGACAGCAAGGCCGATCAGCACGCGCTGCAGCATGCCGCCGGACAGCTGGTGCGGGTAAGAGTCATAGACCCGCTGGGGGTTGTCGAGGCCGACCTGGGCGAAGGTCTCCAGGATGAGCGCCTTGCGGATTGCCTTATTGGGCTCGTCGACGAGTGCTGCCGCCTCCATCGCCTGGGCGCCGATCGTCCGCACCGGGTTGAGCGAGTTGCCGGGGTCCTGCGGGACAAACCCGATCGCACGTCCCCGCAAGGGCCGGAAACGACGCTCCGAGAGGCCCAATACCTCCTGGCCGTCGAACTCGACGCGGCCGTTAGCGCGTCCACCAGTGGCGAGCAGTCGCAACACCGCGCGAGCGATGGTCGACTTGCCCGAGCCCGACTCTCCGATGAGGGCGAGGCTCTTACCGCGGCCGAGTTCAAAGCCAACGTCACTGACGACTTGCTGCGGTCCGTAGGAAACCGACAGCCCGTCGATCCGGAGCAGGGGGGACGATCGCCGGAGCGCCGACCCGGTGACGTCAGTACGGGCGAAAAGCTCAGTCAGTCTGTCTTGCGAAGCCATCGGCTGATCCTGTTCACGGAGAGGACGGTTGCGATCGTGACGAATGCGGGCGCGTAAACCAGCCACGGCCATTTGAGGTAGTCCTTGCCGATCGAGATCAGCAGGCCCCAGTCGGAGGCCGGTGGAGGGTCGCCGTAGCCGAGAAAAGCGAGACTGGCGATCACCAGGATCGAGTCGCCGAACTGCAGCACCGCAAGCGGCAGCACCGAGCGCGAGGCGTTCGGCAGCACGTGGCGCCAAAGGATGTGCCAGCGCGATCCACCCAGTAGAAAGGAAGATTCGACGAATGTCGCTTGCCGGGTCTTGATGACCTCCGAGCGCATCACCCGGGCGAAGAGGGCCACCGCCGAGACGCCGGTTGCGATGGCGGCGTTCGTGGTGTCGAAGCCGATCGCGGTGACGACGATGACGGCCAGCAGGAATTTTGGAATTGCAAGCAGCACGTCGACCAGGCGGGCAAACAGGGTATCCACCCACCCGCCGAAGAAGCCGGCCAGCAGGCCGATGAAGCCACCGGCGAAAACGCCGATGACGACGGCGATCAGCGCGCTGGCGACCGAGGAAGATGTGCCATAGACGACACGGGTATAAAGGTCGCGGCCGAGGTGATCGGTGCCGAACCAGTGCGCCGCACTGGGGCCCAGCAGCTTTTGAGCGGGAACGCCGTTGACCGGGTCATAGCTCGTGAACAGGTTCGGGGCGAGCGACCAGGCGATCGCCAGCGCGACGATAGCGAAAGAGAGCGCGACGACCGGCGGTACGCGCAGCGCCGTCAGCCACCCGATCGCGGTGACGCGCGAGGTAGAGTAGGTGGAGGCGAGGGTCATGAGGTCACCACCTTGGAAATGCCGACGGAACCTTCGTCGGCTGTAGTTGGACGACGCTGGGGAGTGCCAAGCAGCTTCACGCGCGGGTCGAGCAGCGGGTAGGCAAGATCGGCGATCAGGTTGACGACCACGAAGACCACCGCTGCCAGAGAGACGACCGCCTGAAGCACCGGCAGGTCCTGAGTGCTCACCGACCGCTGTACCAGGCTGCCGAGACCGGTGCGTCCGAATACCGTCTCGGTGATCAGCGAGCCGCCGAGCAGTTCGCCGATGGTAAGCGCAATGACGGTAATGACCGGCAGCGAAGACGGCTTGAGCAGGTGCTTGGCGAACAGGCGCATTTGCCCGAGGCCGCGGCCCCGCGCGACGGCAGCGTATTCCTGCCCGGACTCATGATCGAGATTGGCGATGAGCACTTCGGCGATTTGCGCGGAGATGGGGATGCCGAGCGCGATGGCCGCGAAAAGGGTCGCCCAGAAGCTGTCGGGCTCGATCACGCGGAAGACGCCGAGCTGGAAACCGAAGAGGTGGATCAGCACCAGGCCGATCACGAAGTTGGGCACCGACAGGAACAATGACGGGAAGCCCCGCAGCAAGCCTTGGCCAAAGTGTTTTGGAAGAAACTGCGTGCCATAGGCGATCACCGCCGCGAGCAGCAGCGCGACGACGAGGCCTGCAGAAGCAAGGACCAACGTCGATGGGAGCACCTCGGCGATCAGCGTCGTGACGGGCCGGTTGGTCCGCATCGACAGGCCGAGATCGCCGGTCACGAAGCCGGAAAAGGATGTCCACAACTGGACCGGGATCGGCTTATCCAGGCCCTGGGCAGCGATGATCTCCTTGATCTCATCCGGTGTGAACCCATTCTGGGGGTTGTTCAGGACATTGGTGATCGGGTCGCCGGGCAGGATGCTGACGACGACGAAGGTGAAGACATAGGCCAATAGGATCACGACGATCGCCTGTACGAGGCGTTTTGCGGCGTAGTTTAGGTAGGCTTTGCTCATGCCGTCACCTTCTTACGTTGCTCGGTTGAATTGCGGGTTATTCGCTTTTCGTCGCCGTGTAGTAGCTGGCATAGGCGACGCCGTTATAGACTTCGCCCTTGAGCTTCGGGGATTGGACGTAGATCCGCTGGACGATTTGCGTGCGCGGGATGAAGTAGCCCTGATCGAGAATGTACTTCTGCAGTTCGTCGAGGAGCGGCTTGCGGCCTTCGATGGAACCGGCGCTGGCGATCTTGTCGCGGAGTTCGTTGAGCGTCTTGTCGCTCTCGTCGAGGGCGAACCAGTTCTCGCCGTTGTTGGCGTTCGTCAGGATACTGGCGACGGTGCCGGCGTCGATGAAGCTGCGCGTCACCTCATAGGCCGGCACTGCCGGACCGCCGTATTTGACCTTTTGGCCGAAGGTGACGACATCGTAGGCACGGATAGCGACTTTCCAGCCGATCTTGCCGAGTTGCTGGGCGATGAGTTCGTCGACCGATTTCGAGGTTGCGAGGTAGGGGTTGGAATGCAGCGTCAGCACGAGCGGCTGGCCGTTCTTGGTGCGGATGCCGTCTGCGCCCTTGACCCAACCCGCCTCGTCGAGAAGCTTCTCGGCCTTGTCGGGGTTGTAGGCCAAAAGCGCGCTTTGATCGGTCGCTCCCGGCACGTTGCTCTGGATGAAGGACGTCGCGAGCTTCCAGTCGGGTGTGTAGACGGTGTCGATGATCTCCTGGCGGTTGATGCCGGCCTGCAGGGCCTGGCGGACTTTCACGTCGTCATATGGTGCAAGCTTGGTGTTGATTGCCCAACCGTTCACGAAGCCGAGGTAGCGCGGTGTCGCGGTGGTGAATCCCTCTGCCTTCAAAGACTCCAGCTCCTGCGGCGAGGCGTTGTAGGCTACGTCGGCCTGGCCGGACTGGACAGCGGCCACGCGCAGCGAGGGCTCGGACACCAGCTTGTAGGTGATCGTGTCGAGATAGGCCGGACCGGTATGACCGACTGCCGCGGGCCCCCAGTTGTAGTCCTTGCGCTTGACCAGCTTGACGAAGTCGCCCTCCTTCCAGGAGTCGACCACGTAGGGGCCGCTGCCGGAGGTCTTACTGAGGTCGGCCTGCTGGGCGGCGGGCTGAGCGAGGGTCTTCGGGGAAATGAGGATCGAGCCGTGATAGCCGAGGGTCGGGATGAAACCGAGCGTCGGCGCCTTGAAGAAGACCTTCACTGTGGTCGCGTTCACCGCCTCGGCGTGGTCGTAGGTCTTCGGGAAGAGACCAATCGGGTTGATGCCTTCGCTCTTGCGGCCGGCGTACCAGATGTCGAGGTTGGCGACGACGGCCGACGCATCGAGCGCCGTGCCGTCGGAGAAAGTGACGCCGCTCTTCAGGTGCAGGGTGAACTCGGTGGCCTTGTCGTTCTGCTCCCAGCGTTCGGCGATCCAGGGGCTGACCTTGCCGTCAGCATCGACGTAAAGGAGCTTATCGGTCACATGGCCCCAGATGTGGCCCTGGAAGCTGGAAATGGCGCTGTTGTTCGGGATCCAGGTATCACCCAGCGAGTCAATCAGGAAGGTGATGTCACCGCCGTTGTGTGGGCTATCGGCACTCAGAGCCGGATTGAACTCAGCCGTTACCACCAAGGCGGCGATTGCCAACGCAGAGGTGGCGATCAGCAGACGCCGGGAAAGGGAGAACGGGGAAGAGCGTTCGATCATAATGCGGTCCTGTATTGTTTGCCAAGTAGATCACGACGCATAGCCTAAGCAGGGCAACAGGAGGGAGAAAGACCAGTTGTTCTTTTTCTACTAATTTTATGGATTATTTTGTTCGGTTTCTGGGTGTGTGAGGATCAGCTTTTCCGGGCGCAGTGCATCCTTCGCCGTGGTTGATGAAGCCGATCTACTGGTTGCTGGCCTTCGTGCTGGACCTCTCAGCCTCGTCTAAGAACGTCATCCCCTCGAATATCCGCACCGGAGGCAGTTCGCCGACGAACCGCTCTACCTCCACCCTGGTAAGCTGTCCGGTCGAGCCCTGGGCCAATTGCGAGGTTCCGACATCGCGGGTGAGGATGTTCGGATTGCCGTGGATGCACATGGCTTTGTCGGAGGCCGCATTGTCGGGTTCGAACCACGCACCCGTCGCAAGCTGCATCACGCTCTTTCGGACGTCCTCGCTGATCACCGCGGCTGCAAGGCAACTGCCGCGGGCGTTGAACAGCCTCACAATGTCGCCATCGGAAATGCCGCGTTCAGCCGCGTCAGCCGGGTTTATACGAACCGGTTCCCGCCCCTTTATCTTGGTGGAGCGGCTGAAATCGCCGTAGTCCAGCTGACTGTGCAGCCGCTGATGCGGCTGGTTGCAGACCAGATGGAGCGGGAAGCGGCTTTTATCGTCCTCCGCCTCCGCCCTTGGCGGATACCATCGCGGATGGCCGCGGCAGTCGTCGTAGCCGAAGCTCTCGATCGTCTGCGAAAAGATCTCGATTTTTCCGGATGGCGTTTGCAGCGGAGATGCAAACGGATCATGGCGAAAGGCACGCGCCGGTCCGCCATCGTCGGGTTTGAGCGGCAGGCGTATCTCTCCACGTTCCCAGAACGTCTCGAAGTCGGGAGCTTCGTGTCCACCGGCTACGAGCGCCTTGCGCGTTGTTTCGAAGAGGAAGGTTAGCCATTCCCGGCTGGTGCGGTTTTCGGTGAACTCTTCGAATTTGCCGAGACGGCACGCGATCTCAGAGAAGATCTCATAATCGTCCCGTGCTTCGCCGACCGGCTCGATCAGCTTCTTCATGGCGACCATCAGCGGATCGCGGTCCGCCGCACCGATATCGTCACGCTCGAGCGTGGTCGTCGCCGGCAGCACGATATCGGCGTGGCGCGCAGACGACGTCCAGGCCGTCTCATGCACGATGATGGTCTCCGGTTTCTTGAATGCCGCCCGCAGCCTGTTGAGATCCTGATGGTGATGGAACGGGTTGCCTCCCGCCCAATAGACGAGGCGGATATCGGGATAACGCATCGCGTGGCCGTTGTAGTTGTACTCGTGGCCCGGATTGAGGAGCATGTCGGCGATGCGCGCGACGGGAATGAAATCCGACACGGCATTCTTGAATTGGCTGAACGTCGGCAGCGGGACGGCGAGCTGGTGTTTGCCGATGTTGCCCAACGCTCCAAGGGAATAGGAATAGCCGCCGCCATCCAGCCCAATCTGCCCGAGCATTGCGGCGAGCACGATGCCCATCCAGACCGGCTGCTCGCCATGGTCGGCACGCTGCAAGGAATGGCTGACGGTGATCAACGTCCTGGCGCGCGCCATGGAGAGCGCGAGGGTCTTGATGGTGTCGACGCCGATGCCGCAGATGTGGGACGCCCAATCCGGGCCCTTTTCGACACCATCGATCCGGCCAAGCAGGTAGTCTTCAAAACGTTCGTAGCCGACCGTATATCGGTCGAGAAATTGGCGATCGTGCAATCCCTCGCTGACGAGCACATGCGCGAGGCCGAGCATCAGCGCGATGTCGGTGCCGGGTAAGATGGGCAGCCATTCGGCATTCACCTCAGCAGGAAAATCGTCTTTCAGGGGGCTCACGAGGACAAAACGCGCACCTCGCGCGTGCGCGCCGTTCAGCGTCCGGGGCACGATATGCGCGCTGATGCCGCCGCCATGCACATCGGTGTTCTTGATCGCCATCCCGCCGAAGGCGACGACCAGCTCGCTGCTCCGTTCGATGGCATCCCAGGTGACGCTCTTGCGGTCGAAATGATCGTATGGTCCCAACACGTGCGGGAGGATGACCATTGCCGCACCGGAGCTGTAGGTGTTGACGGAACCGACGTAACCACCCAGCACGTTGAGAAACCGGTGGATCTGGCTTTGTGCATGGTGGAAGCGTCCGGCACTCGACCAGCCGTAGGATCCCCCGAACACGGCTTCCGGGCCAAAGTTTCCGTAAACGCGCTGCAGCTCTTTTGCGACGAGGTCGGCTGCGCGCGGCCAACTGACCTCGACATAGTCGTCCGACCCGCGATTCTGCGCGTGATCCGGCGCGCCTTCGAGCCAGCCGCGCCTGATCGCCGGCCGCCTGATGCGCATAGGGCTATGGGCGATCGCCGGAATGTTGCCCAGCAATGGCGACGGATGCGGATCGCCCGGATGAGGCCGGACCTCAAGACCTCCGTTTTCGTATCGGCCTGAAAATGCCCCCCAATGGGAACTGTGGGTCTTGAAGCTATTCATTTGACAGTATCCTCGGCGATCAAGCCGTTTTCAGAGTACAGCGCCGCGCGTCTTTTAAGACGCGCCAAGGACGCTGTAACGCTTTGAAATGCTGCATAATTCCTTAAATCGATTCCGATTTAAGGAATTATGCAGTAGCCGGCGAAACATGGTCTGGAAGGACTTTGCCGGGATTCATGATGCCTTTCGGATCGATGGCATTTTTGATGACCGCCATGAGATCCACGGCATCTCCGTGTTCCTGACGCAAATATTTGATCTTGCCTGTGCCCACCCCATGTTCGCCCGTCGATGTGCCATCGACCGAAATCGCGTATTCCACCATCTTCTTGTTGATGGCGGCGACCTCGTCGAGTTCTGCCTGGCTCGTCGGATCGACGGCGAAGACAACATGGTAGTTGCCGTCGCCGACATGGCCGAGAATGGCGGCCGGCACGCTGCAGCTACGCAGCAGTTCGCGCGTGTCGAGAATGCAGGCACTGAGCTGCGATACCGGCACGCAGACGTCGGAAGACCAGCCCTTGGCATTCGCACGCTGGGAAACGACGGCATAAAACGCATTGTGACGCGCCTTCCACAGGCGGTTGCGTTCTTCCGGCGTATTGGCCCATTCGAAGTCCTTGCCGCCGTTGTCCCCGACGATGCCGGCGACCATCTCGACCTGTTCCTGCACGCTGGCCGGAGAGCCGTGGAACTCGAAGGCCAGTGTGTCCTCGATCTTCAAGGACAGGTTCGAATAAGCGTTGACGGCTTCAATCAGACCGCGGTCCATCAACTCCATCCGCGCGACCGGAATGCCGAGCTGCACGACTGCGATGGCCGCAGCAACCGCCTGTTCGACATTCTCGAACGAGCAAAGCGCGGCCGAGGTCGTTTCCGGAATGCCATAAAGCCGAAGCGTCACCTCGGTGATGATGCCGAGGGTCCCTTCGGAGCCCACGAACAGCCGCGTCAGATCGTATCCGGCCGACGACTTTCGTGCCCGCCCACCGGTTCGGATGATCTGACCGCTCGGCAGAACGACGGTTAGAGACAAGACGTTTTCGCGCATGGTTCCGTAGCGCACGGCATTCGTGCCTGATGCGCGGGTCGATGCCATACCGCCGATCGAGGCATTGGCGCCCGGATCGATCGGGAAGAACAGGCCCATGTCACGCAGATGAGCGTTCAACTGCTCGCGGGTCACGCCGGCCTCAACCGTGCAATCCAAATCCTCGGCGCTGATGCGGACGATCTGCGACATGCGGGAGAGATCGATGGAAACACCACCCCGTACCGCGCTCAGATGGCCCTCGAGGGAGGTACCGGCGCCGAATGCGATGACCGGCACGCCTTCGGCCGCGCAGAGCCGCACGGTTTCCGCTACGTCCTCCGTGTTTTCCGCAAAGACGATTGCATCCGGAATCGCGGCGATGTGGTGGGATTCACCGCGGCCATGCTGCTCCCGCAAGGGCTGCGATGTGGAGAAGCGGTCACCGAAACGGTCGTATAGCGCCTCGATAAGAGCAGGGGAGAGCGCGCTCACTTGTCCGCTCCGCGCGACATCGGTGTCGTGAAAGAGCCGTCAAGAATGACGTGGCCAGGATGATCGAGATGCGCCGCCAGCCATTCGGTGAAGACCAGGGAACCCGGCGAGCAAAGAGACATGAGAAACCCCGGAATTGCGATCTGAGGTTTGCGGCCCGGCTGCGTTCGAGCGGGCGCGCACCTCGACTTTACGACAGGATCAGGCGACCAGTTTTGCGCCCTTGAGATGACGTTCGAGGAAGGGCAGGCTGTCCTGCCCCCAGTAAAGCTCGTCCTCATAACGGAATGTCGGCAGCCCAAACACACCGGCGTCCTTGGCGGTCTTGTAATTGGCCTTCCATATCGACAACACGGCGTCGCTCTGGGCACGCTCATCCAGCGCTGCGCCATCGAAGCCCGCGGCATCCGCGATTGCGCGACGCACCTGTGCGTCACCGATATTTTCTCCGCGCAACCAGAAGGCCTCCTGCAGCGCTTTCGTCAGCTTGAACCAGTCTTTGCCCGCATCGATGGCGGCAAGGATCATGAAACCCGCCGGCGTTGGATCCGACAAGGCCGCGCGATTTTCGAAGTTCAGCGTTTTGCCCCGGACGGCCGCCCAACGCTTGAGATCCTTCGTCCAATAAGCTCGACGGGCCTCCGGTCGGTTACGAGAATAGATGGCGCCGTTATCCTCAATCAGGGGGATGACATAGGGGCGGATCGTAGCGTTTTGTTCGGAAGCCAGTGCCGCGAACGCGTCCAGACCGATGAAAGCCCATGGCGAGCCAATGCCGAAGAAATAGTCGATGATCTTTGTCATATTATAGTGCTCTCAAGATGTCCGGTCGCGTAGGATTGCGGCGTCGAATACAGAAAGTGCGCAGTCTCGGGCGACGAGAACCGCTGTTGGATCACGTCCGACTGCCACCGTCGCAAGCGCGCCTTCATAGAGAAGCGATAGATGAGCAGCCGTCTGGTCGGGCCCTAATTCGGCTTTGGAGATAATGGCACGGAAGATGTCGCTCACGGCCTTCTTATGCGTTCGGGCGACGGACACGACGCGTTCTGAGTCGCCATGCTCGGCCACCGCAAGAGCAAATGCGCAGCCCCGGAACTCCGGGCTGTCGGCCTTTTCATACAGGCGCTCGAAAATAACTCTCACCTGGTCTCTCGGAGCAGCCGTCGCGTCCAAGGCCTCCCGCAAGGAGCGAACAACACGTTCGTGGCGATCCTGGAGATAGGCCGCAACAAGATGATCCTTGGACGGGAAGTGTCGATATAGCGTTGCCTTTGCAACTTTCGCTTCTTCGATAATGCGATCTATCCCAACAGCCCGAATACCTTCGCTGTAAAATAGCCCGCCGGCTGCGGCGAGGATCTGATCTGATATGGGTTCTCTCATTGGATCGCTTCAGGTTGGTGGTTGCATCGTTGAACAATTAGACGGCGACAATCAGTTCGTTGCGGCGAGATCGGTGTTGCTCGCCCGATAGGGCCTGTCGACAAGTGATTGAATCGCGTCAAGCGCCAGTGCTTTGGTGAAGCCGCCTTGATGCTCCAATCTGCCAGCAAGATTCTGGACAACCTCATTGTAGGGTGTCGGAATATTGTGCAAACGACCCAGCAAGACGATTTCGCCGTTGAGAAAATCGACTTCACTCGAAGCGCCTCTGGTAAAACTCTGCCAGGTCGATTGTTGACCGGGATGGATGCCACTGTCCTGAGCTATACGCCACCCTGAAAGATCTGTGGTCCGTTCAGAGGGTGAGGCGAGGTTATAACCGGCAGCCTCGAGAGCCTGGCGAGCTTCATTGACCAGCGCCTCGGCGATGGAGACGCGGAGATCCTCGGCCCCAACGAACAATTCCAAGACGTTTCTGACGTTGTGAAGAAGTTTGGCTGATTTCCAACGGCGGATATCATTGCTGGTTTCCGCCAGATAATTAGCGCGGGTGAGGTCCGCCGCAATCTGCTCGGCTGTTTCATCAGAACCCGACGGGAAACGCCCTATGGTGACCACGCCGACCTGCGGATCACCCGCCACTGCAACGGAGCCGGTTTCGGTAAACCGTGCTGGCGTCAGAATACTAGCTCCGTAAACCCTGGCGAAAGTTCTGAGCGCAATCGCTTCTGTCGCCAAGCCATTTTGAAAGGTGACGACGGGGAGACTGGCAGCCGTTGCACCTCCCGAATCCGACACAGGACGCCATGACCAGGAGGCCAGGGAGCTTGCCGCGTCCTGAGTTTTGACCGTCAACATCAGGATATCATCGAGGGTCAATTTGGGCGGGTCGCTGAGGTCGAAAGCGTTAAGCCCGGTCTGTCGCTTGCCAGAGGGACGTTGGTAGCTCAAACCATACCTCTTTATATGGCCGATCTGTGCGCCACGTCCGACGAGCGCATATGTGATGCCGGAAAGTTCGAACTGCGCAGCGAGGCTCGCACCAACCGCGCCTGCCCCCACGATAACGTATCGTGTCATCTCTCTTCCCAAATCTGATTTATGACCAAGGCGGACTAGCGTGTGGCGTCAGCGAGAAGGTCGACAAGCCCACGTTTGAAACATAGGCATGTAAATGGGCCGAAGAAAGACAGGTCGTTCTCTTTCTACTGATTTCGTAGAAAATAGTTTGGAATTTGGACGTTTTACGGCCACCTTAATCTCCGCCGGCCATGGATCAAATAAGAAGCAAATTCTGGAAAATGCCTTCGGTAGATCCTGTAACGAGGGCGACTTTACCTGAAAGGTTGATGTTCAACTTGCTTCTCCTGGAAGGTTGGCCGGGCGGCGCATTCATCGCGCCGCCATCAGCTTGTGGACGGAGCCGGCGTTTCAGACCCGGTGATGCCGATGCTCGTCGGGCCGCGCCAGAGCGGCTTACGCCGCCGCGTTCAGGGTATTGAAGGCGGCCCGGTGCGAGGTGACGAAGTCCTGAACGGTCATCGGCGGCACGCCTGTCACTTCGGCGATGATCTTGTCGGCGCCCGAGAAGATGCCATTCTGGTAATCGAGGGCGATCGCGCAGAAATGCTGGATCAGAAATTCCGGCAGGCCGAACTTTTCCAGGCGATCGCGATAGGCGGGGATGGTCAGCGGCTGGTAGCTGATCTTGCGGCCGAGCACCTCGCTGATGGCCGCGGCGATGCCCGGCTGGTCAAGCTCGGTCGACCCATGAAGCGTGTAGGTCTTGCCGATATGGGCGGCCGGATCGGCCAGCAGCGAGGCGATCAGGCGGGCCTGGTCCTCGGCGGCGATCGGCGCATGACGGCCAGCGCCGTAGGGCAGATCAATGATGCTCTGCTCGACGATCGTCTTGCGTGCAAACGGGTAGAGCAGCCATTGCGAGAAGAAGGTCGGCCGCAGGTGGATGGTGGGAACACCCGACCAGTCGAAGACCCGCTCGGCGATCCAGTGATCGCGCGCCGCATGGCTCTTGGAGTCCTCGCGCGCGGAGATCTGCGACATGTTGATTACGGCCTTCAGCCCGGCGCGCCTGGCCGCATCGGCGAAATATGCCGTCGTCTGGATGATGCCGGGACGGACCGGATAGCAGAAATAGGCGGCAGTGGTGCCGGCGGCAGCGCGGATAACGTCGTCATGCTCGAAGAGGTCGCCAACCACGACCTCGGCGCCTTCGTTGCGAAGCGCGTCGGCGCGCTCGTCTTGCCTGTGGACCATAGCGCGGACGGAGTGGCCTTTTTCGAGCAGGCGTTGGACGGTGTAGCGGCCGGTCTCACCGGTTGCGCCGGTAACGAGGAACTTGTCAGTCATTTCTATCTCCTTGTGTTTGGCTGCATCATAAAGTGTGTAATTACACAGTTTTGGGTAAAAAGGGGAGCTACCCGCCGAGGTTCAGCTCCAGGATTTCATCGCGCATGCGCACGGCGCGGTCCTGTCCGACCTCCCGCTCAAACGCGGCCTGGGCGTTTTCCCAAAGGGGGACAGCCTCCGCCACCTTTGCGACGCCGGAGGGGGAGAGGGTGACATCGAAGGCGCGGCCGCTGTCGGCTCTCCCGGCGACAACCCATCCGGCTGCCTGCAGCGGCTTCAGCGCGCGGACGAGCGTCGTACGCTCCATGCTCAGCATATGGGCCAGACTGGTGATCTTGAGGCTCTGGTAGGCTTCTAGCAGCGACAGGATGGAGAACTGCGAGACCGACAGTCCGGCAGGCGCCAGATGATTGTCGTAAAGACGGCTCAGATGGCGCGCGTTCTGGCGGGCGGCGAGGGCGTAACAGAGATGGGGACCAGTGGGTGTCGGCATGGGGCACATCTAAATGTGCAATTGCACAGTGTCAAGCGCGAATCTCGGCGTTCGACGGACAAAGTAGAATGCTCGCCACATCCCGATTCCAAGGCTCATTGCTTGACGTGCAATTACACACTATATCCCGCAAGGTCGATGTTGAGTTTGGATCGCGCTCACGCGGCCACCCCAGAAATCACGCCTTCCGGAGAAACGTCATGACGGGCAGCAACGGAGAAAAGCACCCATTCCTCGATGATCTTGCCGATGACGCCGAACTGAGAGGGACGGTCCTGCGCCGTCCGGTTTCCGGCCGTGACAATATCAAGCGCCTGGTCGAGGCCGTCGGCACGCTCTATGCCTCGCAGACGCCGACCTTCTATGGGGCGATCGATCAGCGCCATTTCCTGCAATACAAGGCAACACTTCGCACCGGCCTCGATCTGGAAGCGGTAGGTGTCATCGAGCGCGACGAGACCGGGCTCGTTCGGCGCGTGACGATGACGTTTTTGCCTTTGGACGCTGCGCTGTCGCTGTCGGCAGGACTGGGCGGCATTGTCGGGGAGGAGTTTGGTGACGATCTCTTTTACGACGCGTCGGTCAACGAGATCACGGCGTCCTGATTGCCAGACTCGCATACGATCGCGCGCAATGGCGCCGGAGGCTGGGCTACAGCCAGCCCCCGGCCTTTTCCACGCCATCAGCCGCGAAGGAACGCCAGCAGATCGGCGTTCAATCGGTCCTTGTCGACATGCAGCAGCCCATGGGAGCCGCCTTCGTAGACAATGAGCTTGGCATGTGGAACGAGCCCGGCGGTCAGTTTCGCGGAGATTTCCAGCGGGACGATCTGGTCGTCGCTGCCGTGGACCACCAGCGCGGGAACGGTGATCTTCTTGAGGTCGTCGCGGAAATCGGTTTCGGAGAAGGCGCCAAGCGCGTGATAGGCGGCAAGAAACCCGGTTGCCTGTCCCTGACGCCAGTAGCTCTCCCTAAGACCTTCCGAGACGTGCGAGCCCGGACGGTTGAAGCTGTAGTACGGCATGGTGACGTCGAGATTCCACTGCGACCGGTTTGCCTGCACAGCGGCGCGGAACGTATCGAACAGCTCCTTTGGCGCTCCGTTTGGATTGGTCGCGGTCTTGAGCAGGAAGGGTGTCACCGAGGAGACGAAGGCGACCTTGGCGACGCGGCTCTGGCCGTGACGCGCGACATAACGCGCGACCTCGCCACCGCCCATCGAGTGGCCGACGAACGTTGCCTCGCGCAGATCGAGCGCTTCGACCAGTTGCGCCAGGTCGTCGGCGAAGGTGTCGTAGTCGTAACCGCCGGACGGCTGGCTCGACCGGCCAAAGCCCCGACGGTCATGGGCGATGACGCGATAGCCGTTCTGCAACAGGAAGAACATCTGGTCCTCCCAGGCGTCGGACGAGAGCGGATAGCCATGGCTAAATACCACGGCCGGACCGGTGCCCCAGTCCTTGAAGTAGAGGTCGGTGCCGTCTTTCGTGACCAGGCGGTCGCCTGTGAGCTTCCCGGCATGGACTGACGCGGGCGTTTTTGCTGCCGCCAAGTTCGCACTGGCACCGGCCGCCGCCAGTCCGACGCCGGCGATGGCAGCCCCTTTCAGCAGGTTGCGCCGGGAAGCGCTGTCGGGTGTTGAGATCGTAGACATGAGGAAACTCCGTGAGATTATGCCGCCTGGGCGGCGCGAGTGGGTAATGTGGTTGGACGTATCGGCGCGATGTTCAGGCCGGGTGCGGGGATCAGAAGCCGAGCCTGCGCAGATCCTCCGCGACGAACATCTGGCCGCTGCGATTCTTGACGCTCGGCAGCTCGGAGACTTTTGCGCGCCAGGACTTCAGCGCGGAATGATCTTCAGGGATGGCAATGCCGGCGGCGTCGGCAAACATCAGCCCGGCAAACACCGTGATGTCGGCCATCGAGAATGCATCGCCGGCGACGAACGACTGGTCCTGCAACAATCTGTCGAAATATGTCATGCCGGCGAGCGCCTTGTCGCGCTGGCGGTTGCCCCAGTCCTGGCGGCCAGCCCATTCCGGGCTCTTGAACACTTGTAGCTCGCCGCCGAGGCCGGGGGTCGCGTGGTGGAAATAGTTGCCGACCGCATCGAGCAGCTCGGTCTCGGCCCGCTTCTGCATCATGTGGATGACGGCCTTTTCCTTTGGCGTCTTGCCGGTGAGCCGCGGATCGCCGTCGAGATTGTCGAGGTATTCGGTGATGGCAGTGGCCTCCGCGATGTAGGTGCCGTCCTCGAGCTGGAGCACCGGCAGCACGCCCGAGGGGTTCTTTTGGAGGAAGGCGGGTTGCTTGTGTTCGGCACCGATAAGATCGACGGAAACAAACTCGACCTGCGGTTCGAGATCCTTCTCGGCGAGCACGATGCGGATGCGGGCCGGATTGGGAAACCCGGGGCGATCGAAGATTTTCATGGGAGACTCCTTTATCTGTCTATCGATAGATAGATTGCAGTCGTCGTTTATCCCTTCCCTTTTCCGGCGTCAACAACTATCTATCGAGTGATAGGTAAGGATCGATGATGGCCAAAACCAAAACGGATATGCGCGAGGCGGTCATGAGCGCCGCAAGAGCGACGGTGCAGGCGCACGGTTATAATGCGCTTAGCTTTCGTGAGCTCGCGAAAGAAGTGGGGATCAAGAGTGCCAGCGTGCACTACCACTTCCCGACCAAGGGCGCCCTCGGCGCCGCATTGGCGCGTCGCTACACCGAGGACGGAGCAGCCTATCTGACGGAGCTGCTGGCGACGTCCGAAAACGCGACCTGGTGCATGGACAGATATACTGAGATCTTTCGCTCAGCTCTGGCAAACGACAATCGCATGTGCCTGTGCGGAATCATGAGCGCCGAACTTGACGACCTTCCCACGGAGGTTCGGACCGAGGTCGATAAATTCGCCGCTATGAACGTCGGTTGGCTATCCAAGGTGCTCTCGCGGGCCAAGCCTTCCGCAAGCGACCAAGACCTGCAGGAGCACGCGATGGCGATCTTCGCAGCCATCGAGGGGGCCCAGCTGGTCGCGCGGGGCTGCCAGGACATCGGCATCTATGACCGGACGATCCGGGCTTACCGAGCGACAGGTCTCTTCCCGTAATTGGCCGGCGGCTCAAATGGGGGTGGCAGTTGACTCAAGTGAGGCGATGGTGTTTTGCGCAAGTCCGCCGGCCGACCTATCCGGCGAGCCACTTCAGCGGCATCTGCGGTCGAAATACCCCTCCTACTCAGTCAGTTGATACTGCTGGCCGCGGGCGTGGTTCAAAATCAGCAGCAATACAAGATCGTCGGGTCCATCCCCGTCAAGACCGGCAGGTTGGCAGTCGTCTCGGTGCGCACTTGGTCTCGCGCGCGGCAGAACCGCCTCCGTTGGCAATTTACCCGCACAGAAAGTTACGAGGCCTCGATTCTACGTGCAACCTGTTCGGGAGTGTTGAAGGCGTGGATTTATCGATTTAAAGGTGACTAAAATAATCATCTTATGTTGACAAGGCCAATTTCGCTCCATAGGTTCCGCCCGCATCCGTGGCGTAGGGACCAAGCAATGGCACGTGTTTTTTTGAATGTTTCTAATAATGTATCGCGAATTTATAGAGATAGCCTATTTGTCACGACAGCGATCGTCCTGATCGGCATTGCGGCATCGCCGGCTGCAGGCCAGAGCGCCACCGATGCCAGTGCGACAGCGCTGGAGCCGATCGTCATTCAAGGCGGCGCAGCCTCTGATAGCAAGGCTGACCGGACGTCCGTTGCCGCTAAGAACAGCTCGGCGGCGACCAAAATCAACACGCCGCTCGTCGAGACGCCGCGTTCGGTCTCGGTGACCACCGAGAAGGAAATCGAGCAGCGGGGCGCCCAGAGCATCATCGAGGCCGTGCGCTATTCGGCCGGCGTGACGACAGGACCGAACGGCTTCGATCCGCGCTTCGACCAAATCTTCATTCGCGGCTTCAACATCACGACGGTTGGCGACTATCGGGACAGCCTGCGCCAGCCCTATATCAATTACGGCATGTTCCGCACCGATCCCTATCAGCTGCAACGCGTCGAGGTGATCAAGGGACCGGTATCCGTTCTCTACGGCTCGGGATCGCCGGGCGGCCTCGTCAACAAGATATCGAAGCTTCCGACCGAAGAGCCGATCCACGAAGTCGGCATCTCCTACAGCACCAAGGATCGGGCTCAGGCGATGTTCGACTTCGGTGGACCTATCAGCGAAGGAAATGATGATTTCCTCTATCGCATCGTCGGCCTTGCCCGTCACGGCGACAACAATTTCGATATTGCCGACGATCGCTATTTCCTGGCGCCGTCCTTCACCTGGAAGCCCGACGAAGGCACGTCCTTCACGCTGTACGGCCTGGCGCAGTCCGACGAGACCGATGCCAATGTCGGCGCGATCACGACCGTCGACGGCAAAATTCTCGACATAAGGCAGAGCGATCCCGACTACGACTACCAGAAGGTCAAGCAGCAGCAGATCGGATATCAGTTCGAGCACGAATTCGACAACGGCCTGACGTTCCGCCAGAACCTGCGCTATTCGCATCTCGATCTCAGGGCTCGTTACCTCGGCGTTTCCAGCTGGACCGGGACTGTCGCTCATCGTAACGCGAGTTCGATCCGCGACGAGATGAACGTCTTCCAGGTCGACAACCAGCTCGAGGCGAAGTTCGATACGGGTCCCCTTGCACACACGATGCTGTTCGGCCTCGATTACACCAATCTCCAGTCGAACTGGGGCTACGGTATCGGCGCCGTCAACTCGGCCTTCGATTTCGATATCGCCAATCCGACCTATGGTGTCTCGGGCGCCACGCCGGACTATAACTTCATCGTTGCCGATGCCGATATGCGCCAAGTCGGCGTTTACGCCCTTGACCAGATCGAGGCTGGAAACTGGCGTTTCAACCTCGGCGGCCGCCAGACCTGGGTGAACCAGACGCGTGACACGACCTATCCCTCCTTCGGGTTGAACGACTCGGAAGACGTCAACAAGAACGCCTTCTCCTGGCAAGCCGGCGCGCTTTACCTCTTCGACAACGGCATTGCACCCTTCGTCTCCTATGCGACCTCGTTCGACCCGGTCACCAACCGGTCGGCATCCGGCAAGATCCTGGAGCCGACCGAGGGTGAACAGTACGAACTCGGCGTGAAGTACCAGCCGCCGGGCACCGACATCCTGCTGTCGGCGGTCGCCTATCACATCGTCGAAAAGAACAAGCCGGTGCTGGTCAATCCGCTGACCCTTGCCTACGACTCGCTTGGCGAAGTGACGGGAAAGGGCATCGAGCTTGAAGCGCGCGCGGCAATCGCCGACGGCCTCGACATCATTGCGGCCTACACCTACAACCATTCCGAGGTGACCGGAGGCGACAATGAGGGCAACACGCCGGCCTTCACGCCCGCGCATGTCGCAAGCCTCTGGGCAAACTATACTTTCCAGGAAACCAATCCGTTCAACGGCCTGTCGGTCGGCGCGGGCGTCCGTTATGTCAGCGAGAATTGGACGGATACCGCCAATACCTCGAAGAACCCGTCGAGCTTCTATGTCGATGCATCTGCCGCTTATGATTTCGGCGCGATCGACAAGAACTACGAGGGCCTGACGGCTGCCTTCAATATCCGCAACATTGCCGACCAGCGCGACACCGTGTGCAACGAGGGCTTCTGCTATCTCGGCCAAGGCCGCAACATGACGGCGACCCTGAAATACCGGTGGTAATAGATGGCGCCGGAGACGACCCGAGCGCTCCTGCCCGCGACGTTGGTCGCTGATCATCCCGTCGCCCACCAGGCCGTCGACCTCGACGGCCTGGTGGGCGACGGCCCGTTCTCCTATTGCCGCGGCAAGCTGCTCAGTTCTCCACCGCAGACGGGCATCGTCATTCCCTGCAGGGATATTTGCGACCGGGCAATCTTTGACGAAATCATTGGCCGATATGCGCAAAAGTTTCCGGACAGCGACCGTCGTGCGATCGTCTCCATGTGGACGCTCTACTATTTCAGCATGCTGACGATCGCCCCCAGCCTCCACATGTTCGTGCACCGGATCGGGCTGCCGTTGGAGATCGACGGGCTTTCGCTCGTCTGCAACGAGCATACGGGCGAGCCGGAAGCATTCGTGATGTCCGAAAGACCAGACGTTACCACCGAGCCCGCCGGCGAGCTTCACCGGCTGATGCGCCGCCACGCCGAACCGGTGATCGCGGCGATCGCCGTCAATGCCGGCGTCGCTCCGAAGCTTCTCTGGAACAATGTCGCGGCATATCTCTCCTGGATTCTCAAGGAGATCGCCCATCGTCACGAGCCCGGCCTCGTCGAAGGCGGCCTGGCGCTGCTTGAAGAAGCTGCATGGCCATGCGGCGGGCGCAATCCGATGTTCGGCATGATCCGCATTGCACGACAGCAATGCGGACTGGAGTTCGCTCGCCGAAAGGTCTGCTGCCTGCGTTACAATCTGCCGGGCGTGGGTGGCTGCGGCGAAGCCTGTCCGCTGCCGGACGGGCGCCATTAGCTCCTGTCGGCTCGCCAAGGTCCTGAAGAGACGATGGATGGCAGTCGGCGATGACGAGAAGGGCCGCTCCAATGTAGCGCGCTGGTCATTGCCAACGCGCCAGGCAGAAATTCCTGTCGCCTCAAAACACGGCTTCACCTGCCTCGACGTCGGCGAGCGGCTTGACCATGAACAGGCATGGATGATCCTCGTGCCAGAGCTTTGCAAAGACCTCCGCCCGCACAAAGCCGTTCCGGTCATAGAAGCGCCGCGTCGCCTCGAACTGCGGTTCGTCGCGGTCGCGCGGGGCGAGAGTCTTGACGGTCAGAAGTCGGGCACCCGATTCATGGCCGAAACGTTCGGCCGCATCGATGAGATGGCGTCCGGCGCCGCGACCGTGATGTTCGGGTCGTGTCGCAATCAGCGCGATCTCGACGGCGCCGGGCGGGTGGGGCTTCAAGGCCATCAACGCTGTCACGACGTCGGCTTCGACATAGCCGAACACCGGCAGGTCTTCGATCGCCTGGGCGCTCGCTTCGATGATCTCAGGTTCTGAAAACCAGTCGGGCAAAGCCCCCATGATCGATCGGCAGAGCTCCGCCTTGCCCGTCAGGATCTCCACTGTCCTTCCCATTTTTTCTCGCTTTCATCAGGTCGATTTAAACTTGACTCTTGTTATCACCTTAAAATAGACACTGCAATCAAATCGTGTACTTTCCTCGGAGAAGGAACGCCAAAACCGCATCGACCAGCAACGACAGAGCCTGATTTTCCATTTGTAAAAAGGGTACAGGACAATGCACACATTGCATCGTGATGTGAACGGAAATGCCGTGGTCAACGCCATGATCGAAAACAAGGAAAAACTCCTCAAAACGATTGAAAGCGTTGTCAAATCAAAGTCATATTCCGAGGATATATTTCAGGATGGAGTCATTAAAGCCTATGGGGTCAAAACTGACGGCATTCGTTGCCCGATCGGTTACGCCTTCCGGATGGTCTATAATCTCGCACTCGACGAGAGCCGCCGGCGACGTCAGCAGATGAACAACTATAGGTCGATCGACCAGGTTCAGGAGATCACGGCTCCCATCCCCACCGTGCTCGACCAGCTTGTCGCCGCCGAGACTTTGCGCAATGTGCTTGCCTCGCTCGAGGCGTTGCCGAAGCGAACCAACGATGCCTTCATTCGCCATCGCCTCAACGGCGTGCCGCAGAAGGATATTGCAGCCGAACTCGGCGTCTCAAGGACCCTCGTCAACTTCATGATCAAGGCGGCAGAGGAGCATTGCCATCTGGCAATTACTGAGCCTGCTTCCCGCCCCGACCATGCGCACCGACAGGACCCTACCGCTTCGCGGCGTGCAGCGCCTGCTGCAAATCACTCCACAACAATTCCGGCTCTTCCAGGCCAACGGCGAAACGAACCGTCTGCTCGCTCACACCGAACCGGATGAAGGAGGTCATCCGGTCGGGGATCTGCAACGCGACCTTGGCGGGGACCACCAGCGTTTCTGGTCCCCCCCAGCTGACACCGAGGCGGATATCGCGAAGGCTATTCACAAAACGGGCGACATCGATATCGGGATTGAGGTCGAAGGCGAACAGCCCGGCATAACCCGTGAGCGTTGCCCGTCCGGAATGCTCCTGGAATGCCGGGTGACGAACGCGTGCGATCGCAGAATGCTCCTTCAGCCGCCCGGCCAGCAAAAGCCCGCTGCGCTCGTGCTCCTTGAGACGGACACGCAGCGTGCGCATGCCGCGCAGCAGCAGCCAGGCCTCGAACGGTGACAGTTTGGCGCCGACATAGGGGTAGGATGTTGAATTGATCCTGGCGATGGCCTCCTTCGAGCCGACGACGACGCCGGCGACCGTATCGCTGTGACCGCCGAGATATTTCGAGGCGGCGTGAATGACGATATCGACGCCATGCTGGATCGGTTTTTGAAAGAGCGGCGTTGCCCAGGAATTGTCGATGATTGTGGTAACACCGGCCTCCTTTGCCATGGCCGACAGCGCCGCAATGTCCTGAAGCTCGAAGACGAAGGATGTGGGGTTTTCGAGGTAGAGCAGCTTGGCGCCCGACAGGGCCTTGCGGACCTCGTCGTGGTCGGCGGGATCGACGAAATCCACCGCGACACCGAGCCTGCCGAGCAGCTTCACCAGAAGGCGGTAGACATCGTTGTAGAGATGGCGAACGGCAACGACCCGGTCTCCCGCCTCAACGAGACTGAGAATTGTCGAAGTAATGGCGGCCGTTCCGCTCGAGAAAGCGCGCCCATCCTCTGCGCCCTCGAGGCGGGCGACCAGGAGTTCGAATTCGCGGACCGTCGGATTGTCGCCGCGCGAATAGATATAGTTGCGAGTGCGGCCGGCGAAGACATCCTCCATCGCCTCGTAACTGTCGTAGGTGAACAGCGACGTCTGGAAGATCGGCGGAGACACGGCGTTGAATGCCGCCGGATCGACAGGCGTAAAGAGATCGTCAGCGGCCGCATGGGCGCCAAGGTCGTGCGGGTTGATCGACTGGTTCATGGTCATCCTCTCATGGACAAAAGCTGGGATATGGACGGATGGAGGTCAGATGATCGGCAGCGCGCTGCCGGAGCGCGCGTAGCGTCCTCATCAGGCAGACGGCCGACAGCAGGCCGGTCAGGGCAGAGGCCAGGAACATTGCTGCCAGCAAGCCTGAAAAACCGAAGAACGGCGGCAGGAGAGCCAGCAGCGGAAACAGAAGATAGCCATTCTGCGCCAGACCGATGGCAACCGCCGCTTTCGCTCTGCCCTGAGCCTGGAAGAGGATCAGCACCGTTTGCCGCAGGCCGAACAGCAGAAGCGGAAGGTGGGTTGCGACGATCGCTTGCGCCGCGATCCCGATCACCGTCGCATCGTCGGTGAAAAACGAGGAAAGCTCTTCGGAGAAGGCGAGCGCGGCCAGCCCGTAAGTGCCACTCACCGCAGTTGTGACCGCTGTCAGGATGCGGGCGGCCGATAGCACTCGGGCCGTATCGCCTCGACCCCAGGCAAAGCTCAGGATCGACTGGGCCCCGAGTGAAATGCCGATGACCGGGAGCGTTCCCACCGCAAGCAGCCGCAAGGCAATCCCGACACCGGCAATGCCGGCTTCTCCGTGATAGGTGCCGGCGAGCGACACCATTGCCGCAATCGCGCCTGCGGTCGCGAGACTGGTCAGCGTCGTCGGCGCGCCCACAGCAAGCACAGGCCTGAGATAGCCGATATCTCTCCACTGCCAGCCAAACGCCAGCCGGACCGTCCCAAGCCGCCTGGCGTGGTAAGCAGCATAAATGCAAAGTGCCACCAGTTGGGACAGGATGGTTGCGATCGCAACGCCCTGCAGGCCGAGGCCGAAGCCAAAGATCATGATTGGGTCGAGGATCATGTTCAGCGCAAAGCAGGCGACCAGCGTCCACATGCTGAAGCGGGCATTGCCCTCTGCAATCGCCAGGAAATCGAGAATGATCTGCGCCATCGTAAGCGGCACCGAGACCGCAATGATCATCAGATATTGCTGCGCGAGCGGCTGAAGGGCAGGCGTGGCGCCGAACAGCAGCAAATCTGGAAATGCGAGGATTGCGATGGCGCTTGCCGCGCCGAAGGCGACGCCGGCAGCAAGGCTGACGGAGGCAATGGCGCCAGCCCGGGATCGGTTGCCGGCTCCGAGCGTCCGCCCGACCTCGGTTGCGACACCGACGCCGATCCCTTCCCCGAAGGCCGCGACGAGCATGAGGACCGGCAGGACGATCATGATCGCCGCGATCTGATCTTCACCGATCATTCCGATGAAGATCATGTTGATCGTGTGATGGGCGGCGTTGATCGACAGGCCGAACATCGCCGGCAGTCCAAGCCGAAGCAGCAGCCTGAAAAGCTGGGGACTGGCAAGGTCCTCCGGTGCGAGGCGCTGCCGTCTCCGGAAGCTGCCGCTTGCGTCGCTCATGTCGTTCATGACGCGGGCACCCAGAGACGATCACCGAAGAAGCGCTCGCGGCCGAGCACTACGAGGAGCGCCCGCTTGTGCGGAAAATCGAAATGCTTGACCTTGGCAAAACCCGAGCGGTCGAGGTTGCGGATCTGCTGCTCGTGACTGGCGCGCGGCTCGCCGACGATACGCTTCGTGCGCGGATCGTCGAGGAAGATGAAATGCATCAGCGAAGGAAGCCATGCGCTGATCCATTTCTTGCCGCGATAATCGGGCTCGCCGATCGCCACATGCCATCCACGATCATAGTCGTCGGCGTCGTAAAAGGGACCGAGACGGTTCTCCTTTGCCCAGTAGACTTCGAAATAGCCGAAGGGGATATCCGCGAAACTGCCGATCAGCGGCAGGACATGCGGATCGGCGATCCTCTCCTCCAGAATCTCCCGATGTTTGTCGATCGAGCCTGCATCCTCCCAGATCATGTTGACCTGTTCGTCGTTCATCCAGCGATGAAATGCTGCAAGATCGGTCTCGGCATCGGCCACGGTGAAGGCTATTTCCCGTTCCAGCCAGGGGATGAAACGCTGGTAGACCGTGCCCTTCGGCTTTGCAGGTCGGCGCGGATGATACCGGCCCGCGGTCATCTCCTGCACGGGCGGCAGCGGATAGGACAGCTGCGGCAGCCAGAGCGATGGCCATTGCCATAGGATCGCCGAATCGAGCCTTCCGCCTGTGCCGGCAATGTGTCTGGGAAGGCTTGTCTGATGCCCTTCGAAGACGACTGATGTAATCGAGCGATCTTGTGCCGTCACCGCTTCGGCGGCCGCCATCAGAAGCTCCGGCGATTGCACCGGATCTCCATGGTAGAAGGTCACCGACGTTATGCCGGCTTCGACCTCGAATGCGGCTTCGTGGTGGCCGTAGGCGGTCTTGAGGTGAATGAGATTGGGTGCGAGGCTGATGTAGCTGCGCGACTGCAAAGCGCGCCTTTGTTTGACGGCGTCGAAATCCATGATGTTCTCCTTGGCCGGTTCGCGGGCCGGTCGGGCTCTCGGCGCTGCGAGCATGAAGCGTGCTCCTGTGCCGATTTAGTAGAATGACGATCCATCTCCCGCTGGGTTTAGGGGTAAGCGAAGAAAAAAATTCTCATCAATTTTCTAAACTGCAGCCTGCCGGATCCGTCACTTGCGCATGACCATCATCACCGCAGGAGCTGCGAATGGATAATCTTGAGCCTCACGACGATCTTTGGATCGCCGTCATCGACACCGAGCGTCGCTACTCGGTCTGGCCGCAGGACAAGCGGATTCCCTTGGGCTGGGAGCCGGCGGGCTTTGCCGGCTCGCGCCAGCAATGCCTGGCGCATATCCGTGACGTCTGGGCGGACCCGCGCCCTCTCTCTTTGCGCTCGGCAATCGCCGGCGACGCGCGTCTCTGAAAACGGCTGGATGGCACGGATGAACAAGCAGATCACAAACTTCGCAGATGCCTACCCGACCGATGTCGCAACGGACGCGGTCTTCGAGAGCTTTCCGCTGACGATCGCGCAGAAGCGTATCTGGTCGCTGGAGCAGATCGGCAACTACACGGTCTTTCCCGACCAGGTCATTTCGCTGCGATTGAGCCCGGCGGTCGACGTCAAGACGATTGCCGGCGCCTGCCGGACGCTGGTGGCGCAACATCCCTCCCTTGCCACCCGATTCCGACGGCTGGCGGGCGGTCGCGTCGAACAGTACTGCGGCACACTAAATGCTGTGCCGATCGAGATTGTCGGTGAAGGTGCTGCTCTTGCCGAGCCGGATGCTTGGGCCGAACAGAAAGCCTTCCGCGACAGACGCTTCGATCTCCTCAGCGGTCCGCCGGCACGTGTTCAGATTGTCTTGCTTGCCGACGGACAGTCGCTTCTGACGATCGTGCTTCATCCAATCATCTCAGACGATCGCGAGAAGTCCGTTCTCGCCGGCTCCCTAACGCGAATTCTCGATGGCGGACCCGCCGGCGACACGCAGCTGACAGATATATTGGCCGGAACACGAGAGGCCGAGTGGCTGCAGACAGAGCAGGCGCAGCAATCCCTCTCCTACTGGCGGCAAACGATCGGCCTCGACTACGCGGCCACGACCTTTCCCACCCGCTTCAACAGTGGCGGGCTGGCAGGCGTGGCACGCGCTCAGCATCGATTTTCGATCGAACCCGGTCTCTGGGAAAAGCTCGATCGACATGCGCAGCAAAAGGGATATCAAGTCGAGCGCGTGTTGCATGCCGCCTTTTGCGCGCTCCTGGCACGCTACAGCGGCAACTACGCCTTGCTGACCGGGCTCCTGATCGCGCGGCCGCAGAAGGAGCACCTTGCGATCCGCGGCCGTGCCGAACAGATCCTTCCCCTCACCCTATCGCTAACATCCAGAAATTCGCTCGACGATGTCATCACTGCGATCACTTCGGTAACGCAGGAGGGGCTTGCCCGGCTGGTTCCGCTGGAGCGCATCACCCAGGAACTGGTCGTCGACGAAGCGGCGGCCCAGGAAGCGGTGGTCAAGGCCCTGTTCGAATTCCGCGAGCCGTATGCGATCCCCAGGCACGCAACAAATCTGGCGCCCCTGGGCGCGCGCGCCGACAGCGAGCTTTCCCTGGTGATCGAAGCAGGTCTGGATGGTGCTGCATCCGGGCTGATCGATTATGCACACGATCTCTATGACAGCGCCCTGATTGCCCGTGTCTCCCGGCATTTCATCCTTGTGCTCGAGCAGATCGTTGCGCGGCCGAACGTGCGGATCAAGGACATCGAACTTGTGGGCAGCGACGAGCTCGACCAGTTGTCGGCGCCCTACGAAGATGAGGTGGTCAACGATGACAGGCCGGTCCACGAGCTGATATCAGCCCATTCGCGCCAGACGCCGGAGAAGACGGCGATTGTCTACGGTGACGAGGAATGGAGCCATGGCTGGCTGGAGGCCGGCACCAACCGTCTCGCACATCGGTTGCGTCAGCTGGGCGTTCGCGCCGAGGTGACGGTCGCCATCTTCATCAAGCGCTCGCCAGAGGCAATCGTCGGGATCCTCGCGACGCTGAAGGCGGGCGGCGCCTATATCCCGGTCGAGCCCGACCATCCGCCGGTACGCAACCATCACATTCTGCGCGATGGCGGTGTCAAAATCGTTCTGACCCACAGCTGGCTTCGCCATCGGCTGCCGGAAGAGCTCGACGCCATTATCCTCGACCTCGACAAGATCGACCTCGACGGCGAGCCGGATACGCCGCTCGATATTCCCACTCACAAGGATCAGCTGGCCTATGTCATGTATACCTCCGGATCGACCGGATTGCCGAAGGGCGTGGCCGTCGAGCACGGCCCGCTGACGCACCATCTGCAGAACACCTCGCGTGTCTATGGCATGAGCTCGGCGTCCCGTGAGCTGCCGTTCCTGCCTTTCAGTTCGGACGGCGGGCACGAGCGATGGATGAACCCGCTGATGGAGGGCGGCAGTATCATTCTTCCCGATCAGCCGCTGTGGACGCCGGAAGAGACATTGACGGCCATGCGCAAGCACGGCGCCAACAATGCCAGCATTCCCACAACCTATCTGCAGCAGCTGGCGGAATGGGCTGATATTTCAGACGGCGCGCCCCCAATGCGCCTTTATTCCTTCGGCGGCGAGGGGCTGGCGCAACCGACCTTCGATCTGCTGTCGCGGGCGCTGAAATCGGAATGGCTGATCAACGGCTACGGGCCGACCGAAACCATCATGACGCCGATGGTCTGGAAGGTGAGGGCGGGCACGAAGTTCCAGGGGGTCTATGCTCCCCTCGGTCGCGCTGTCGGGTTAAGGCGCGTCTATGTGCTCGACCCTGACCTCAATCCGTGCCCGATCGGCGTGACGGGCGAACTCTATATCGGTGGTGAGGGTATCGCACGCGGCTATCTCGGCAAGCCGGATACGACGGCGGACCGCTTCATCCCCGATCCGTTCTTCACGGAGGGCGGCCGGCTTTATCGTTCCGGCGATCTGACGCGTTGGCGTGATGACGGAACCGTCGAATTCGTCGGTCGTGTCGACCATCAGGTGAAGCTTCGTGGCTACCGGATCGAGCTCGGCGAGATCGAAGCGGCTCTCCTCCAGCAGCCGGGTGTCGGCGAGGCTCTGGTCGTCCTGCGCGATGACGATCCCGGCGGTGAAAAGGCGCTCGTTGCCTACGTCGTCCCGAAGAAAGACGAGACGCTTGACGTCGAGACGACCCGCGCCGGCCTCGAGCGCAGTCTGCCGTCCTATATGGTGCCGGCTGCCGTGGTAGAACTGGAAAAAATGCCGACCAATCCGAACAGCAAGCTCGATCGATTTGCGCTGCCGGCGCCGCAACCGGTTAAGCGCGCAATCGTCGAGCCGGCAACCGTGCTCGAAGAAGAGGTGCTGGATGTCTGGCGGCAGGTACTCAAGTTGGAAGCAATCAGCGTCGAGGACAATTTCTTCGCGATCGGCGGCAATTCGCTCGGAGCGATCCGTATTCTTTCCTTGCTCCGGCAGCGCCGACCGAAAACCCCGCTCATCGTCGCCGATATCTTCAACAACCCGACCATTCGCTCGTTTGCCGGCGTGATGGAGCAGGGGGATCAACGGGATCTCTCCGAGGTGATCGTGCTGCGCGCTTCCGGCGCCAAGCCGCGGCTCTACTGCTTCCCGGGGCTTCTCGTCAGCACCCGCGAATATGTCAAGCTCGTCGACTATCTCGGAGCCGATCAGCCGGCGACCGGCTTCATCTGCCACTCGCTCTCCGAGAAAAAGGCAGTCGGCGCTCCGGTCGAAGAGATCATCGAGAGCTATGTCGATTATATCAGGACACATAGTCAGGGCGCGCCCTGCTATTTCCTCGGCTGGTCCTGGGGCGGGCTTCTGGCCTACGAGGCTGCCCGCGCCCTCGGTGATCAAGTCGACGTCAGGATGATGGCGATGGTCGACGTTTGCGATCTCGGATCGGAATTCGCGATCGGCGCAAAGCCGAGGTTCCGGCCCGGCGAGCGCGATGAACTTCATCGAGACGTGCAGGCGTGGCTTGGAAGAACGGCGATGCGTCCCGAATGGGATCGGCTGCTGTCGACGATGGACGCGGATACCTACGACCAGTTCCTGCGTTTTGTCGGCGACGAAAAGGACCCGCTTCCAAACGACGGGCCTGATATCAGCAGTCGTGAGCATACGTTTTGGGTGCTTATCGACAATGCCCTGATCTTCCGCAAGCACCAGCTCGTTCCTCACGATGTACCGATCTATCCCTGGGCTGCCGACGACAGCCTCAACCGCGGCCTCAACCTGATCGACTGGCGCCGCCTGTCGCCGCGGGCGCATGCGGCCGAAATCATCACCGGCACCAACCATCTGCACATGATCGGGTCTCCCGCCTTCCACTCAAGGCTTGCCCTGCGTCTCAAGGAAACAGAGAAGGATATCGCATGACCGTCGCTTTCGCCCGCAGGGATGCCGAGCCGCTGGATATTGCCGGCATCGGCATCGGCCCCTCCAATCTGAGCCTCGCCTGCCTGTTCGAGTCGGTGCCCGAGATCAGAAGCCGCTTCTTCGAGCGACGAGACTCCTTCGACTGGCATCCCGGCATGATGATGCCCGGCGTCGAGCTGCAATCGTCCTTTCTGAAAGACCTCGTCACCCCGGTCCTGCCGACCAGCCGCTGGTCATTCGTCTCCTATCTGGTTGCCCATAAGAGGCTCTACGCTTTCCTTAACGCCAATTATGAGGCCGTTCCCCGGCAGGAATTTGCACGTTATCTCGCCTGGGTCGCCAACGGCGTGGACGGCCTGCGCTTTGGCACGGAGATCCGCGACGTCGAGCACCGCGACGACCGCTTCTTCCTGCGGTTCGACAACGGACAGGAAGAAGCGCGAAACCTGGTGATCGGCACGGGATCTTCACCCTTCGTGCCCGACTGGGCAAAACCGTTTCTAGGGGCCGATTGCTTTCATAACAGCGAGGCCAAATCGCGTCTCGGCGATCTCGGCACCGCCCGCATCGTCGTGGTCGGCGGCGGTCAAAGCGGCGGCGAGGTCGTCGAAGCCTTGCTTGGCGATCCCGGTTCCATGACGGAGCTGACATGGATCAGCCGGCGTCATAATTTCGAGCCGATCAACGATACGCCGTTTTCGAACCAGGTCTTCTCACCGGAATACGTCCAGGCCTATCTGAAGCTCGGCGGCGAGCAGAAGCAGGCCGCTTTGAAGAACTCGATCCTGACCAGCGACGGCCTGTCGATTTCGACGATTCACTCGATCTACCGCCGCCTCTATGCGTTGCGTTATCTGGAACCGAGCACGCTCAATGCCTCTCTGGCGCCCAATCGCGATGTGATTCAGATGGAGCGGAACGGCAATGCCTACCGGCTCATCGTCAGGAACCAATTCGACGGCGGGATCGAGGTGCTGCATGCAGATGCGGTGGTGCTCGCCACCGGCTACCGGTTCCGACTGCCGGATGCTCTCGGCTCGCTGGGCGAAAGGATAACGCTCGACAGAAACGGCTATCCGCTTCTCAATGACGACTACACGATGCAGTGGACGGGTCCGCGGACCAACCGGCTGTTTGCGCAGAATGCGGGGCGATATTCGCACGGTATCGCCGACTCTCAGCTCAGCCTCATGGCCTGGCGCAGCGCAACCATCGTCAATACGCTTCTCGGCCGGCAACATTTCGATGCTGAACCCGACAATGGGCAACTGGCCTGGGCGACGGAGACCGCTGCCGCAATGCCTCATCAGCTCCGAGCCGGCTATTCGGACGGCATGTTATCGTCCTGAAATAGGCGTGTCGAAATGCCGGGGAGCCCGGACTGAGAGCAAGCAGCCAGCGCGACGACGTGCTGGCTGCCGCTTTCGACCAGACGGTGATGCCATCGTCGATCGCGATCGCCGCCTTCGACCATGACGGGGATGCCATCCCTCCAGGAAAAGGCGACGTTGCGGGGATCCTCGCGTAGCCCGACGCCGAGTGCCTTTAGATGGCTCTCCTTAAGGGTCCAAAGTGCAATGGCCGCGCGCGCGCGTTCGGACGCAGGCAATTCCACGAGCCAGCGCCGTTCATCTGCGCTGCAATAGCTATCCATTGCCGCCTCTTCGATCTCGGCGTCGACGCGCTCGCAATCTATTCCCACGTAATCACATCCTGAAGCGACAGCGACGGCGACAAGCCCGTCAGCATTGGCGAGGCTGAATTGCGGCCTATCAGGACCCTCAAGCCTCAGCTTGCCGTGCCTGTCTGGAGACAATGGGACCTTGCTCGGCGATATCCCGGTCTGCAGGCTCAACAGTTGCCGCAAGAGATACCGGCCGGCAATGAACGATGCCCGATCTCGTTCAAACCGATAGCTCGCGGCGCGACCCCGTTCATCCGATGAAAGCGACTGCATCCAGCGGTTCCAGTCGCCTCCGCTCTCGGAATACTGCCAGAGCGCTATTTCAATGTCGGCAGGTTGGTTTTCTGATTGCTGCATGGACCCAGTATGTGTTCCGTGGATCGATTGGCAAGCATGCAGGTACTTGCCGCCGTTGCAGACAGCAGGAGAGTTGCGTGAACGGATCGGCGTTTCCCGTCTTGAAGGCGATCGGACATTCCAACGTTCGTTCTCCGTGGCGAAGATGACCAGATCGTGCCGATCCGAATCAATGTCGATCGATCCTCTTCTTGGTATCGAGACCTGATGTGGTGAGATTTTCGCTCGCCATGGCTGCTATTTCCTTGGATTTCCAGGAACTTTAAGTCGCAGGGCGCTGAATTGATCGCGGAAGTATGGATCTGCTTAGAAGATCTGAGGAAATAAAGCGGGATCATTGTTTAGTTAACACTAAATTATTGAATCTGGCGCGAGATCTTGCATCAACCGGCACGCCGGTCGTCCCACTACCTTCGAGGAGACCCGCATGAAGCGCCCGAGTATCAAGCAAGCCCTGATCTTAAAGCTGTCGATCATCAGTCTGTTCATGGTTGGCCTGTCCTATGTCTCGCTGAGCACGATTTCCACACTTCGTGCCAATACTGAGCAGATCGGGACCTTCTGGATGCAGCGGCTTGTGACGGCTCGCGAGATCAAGGATGACTTCCTCGACCTGAAATTGGTCTATGCCCAGTATCTCCTGGAGGATACAGCGGAGGAGCGGAAGGTCGGACAGCAAAAAATCGATGCCGCCGGCACAGCGGTCGAGAAAGTTGTCAGCGAATACGAAAAGGGCGTGCGCACCGAGCGTGGGCGGGAACTGATCAATCAGATCAAGCCGGAACTCGCCAAATATCGCGCGCTGTCAGAGCAAATGATCGCGTTTGAAAATGACGGGAAGACGCCTGAAGCAATCCGCCTCTTCAAGGAAAATATGGAGCCGCAAGCCGAGTTGGTGAACAAGGCGGTGGCGGATCTGGTCGCTTTCATTCTCAGCCAGGCCGAAGGCTTTGTGACCGCAAGCGGTGATTCTGCGCAATCCGCTTTCATGCTGACGGCCGCGATCGCAGGGCTGGCCGTGCTTCTTGCCATTGCCGGCATCTTCTTTGCGATATCGGGCATCGCCAACCCGATCCGAAGCATCGCTTCCGCCATGAGGCGCTTGTCGGATGGCGATCTTGACAGTGATATTCCCTATGCCGGTCGCGCCGATGAAGTCGGCGAAATGGCCGGCGCGGTCGAAATCTTTCGCCAGAATGCCCTCAACGTCGTCAGGCTCGAGAAGGAAGCCGCCGAATCTCGCAGCGAGAGCGAGGCAGCGCGCGCCGCCGCCCAGCAGCGCGCCGAACGCGAGGCGGAACAATTGCGCTTCGCGACCACGACATTGGGCGGAGGCCTCCGGCGGCTTGCAGCAGGCGACATATCCTTCCAGCTTTCGGAGCAATTTGCGGCCGAATACGAAGCCTTGCGCGAAGACTTCAACGCTTCGCTCCGGCAATTGGGCGCGACGATCGGCGCAGTGCTCCAGACGGTACACAGCATAGACAACGGTACCGGGGAGATTGCATCGGCGGCGCAGGATCTTTCCAAGCGTACCGAGCAACAAGCAGCCTCTCTCGAGGAGACGGCCGCAGCGTTGGACCAGATCACGTCGAATGTGACGATGGCGACCAAACGCACCGACGAGGCACGCAATGTGGCCAAAGAAGCCGATATCAGCGCTCAGCGGTCGGCAACTGTGGTCTCGGAGGCGGAACAGGCCATGCGACGCATCGAGGAAAGTTCACAGCAGATTTCCAACATCATTAGTGCAATTGATGAGATCGCCTTCCAGACGAACCTCTTGGCGTTGAATGCCGGCGTTGAGGCTGCCCGTGCGGGTGAGGCGGGCAAAGGCTTTGCAGTGGTCGCCCAGGAAGTCCGTGAGCTTGCCCAGCGCGCCGCTCAAGCGGCCAAGGAGATCAAGGGCTTTATTCAAAAGTCATCAACTGACGTGGAAAATGGCGTGAAACTGGTTCTCGAAACCGGAACGTCGCTGAAGTCGATCGGTGAGTACGTCGTGCACATCAACCAACTCATGGATGCGATTGCCACATCGGCGCGTGAGCAGTCGACGGGACTTGCCGAAATCAACACGGCCGTCAATCAGATGGACCAGGCGACCCAGCAAAATGCAGCGATGGTCGAGCAGTCGACGGCTGCCGTTGCCTCATTGTCCTCCGAGGCAGGCCGCCTGCGGGATCTGGTCAACCAGTTTCAATTGGACGGCGATAAAGGCGCGGCGGACGGACAGCGCAGCGGACGGGCCTTCGAAGGCAACCGGCCGATCCACTTGGTCGCTCCGCGGCGCGTGACGCAAAGATGACGCGCGGCGGACGTCAGATCGGGTGCCGAAGATATTGAACTGGCCCCAAGACGGTCGTCGGCTCGATCCGACGATCGTCCTGCCTCTTGTCGCAAGACATTATGGGCGGCAGCGATATTCTCATATCCCGCTGCATCTTGTAGGGTCGGCATCTGCAGACCTACGGGAAAGTTCAGCGATGAAGAAGACCTTCAATCCGGCGTCGGTACGCCGGCCTTTTGGAAATTATAATCACGGCCTGCTCGTGCCCCCCGGCGCATCGCTTCTCGTCACCTCGGGCCAGCTTGGTATCGGCCTCGACGATGCTGTTCCGAGCGACATCACTGCTCAGGCGGAACTCTGCTTCGAGGCGATCAAGGCGATTCTGCAGGAGGCGGAGATGAGTTTTGCCGATGTTATCCGCATTTCGGGCTTCGTCACCCGCCGCGAGGATTTCCCGGCCTACATGGCAGTCCGGGATCGCTATACGCTCGATCCAAAGCCGGTTTCCACCTTGCTCGTCATCGGCGGCTTTACGCGCCCTGAGTTCCTCGTCGAGGTCGAGGTGACGGCCGCGAAAATCTTGTAGAGCATTTCCGTTTTTCCTTCGAAGCACGGAGATGCTCTACATCTTTGTTTTCACGCAATTCCCGGCAAGAGCGCTTCGCGCTTTGCCTGTCAAAACCGCGGCACTCTTTTGCTCGAATTGCTCTAGAATCGCTCCATCGCGTCTCCGACGCGGGTGAGGAATTTTGCCCGCGTCTCTGGCGTGCAATTGTTCATATCGTAATGAGCGAGGAACGTCACCGGCCTCACCGGATTGATCTGCGCTCTCAGCACGCGCTTGACGATTTTCTTCGGCGGGTTGCCGGCGGCGAAGGCGCGGAAGGGCGTCGCGCCGTAAGTCAGGACGGCTGCGAGCTTGCGGATGTGGCGCAGCCGCGATTCTACCTTGCCGTTGACCAATTGGAAGGAAACACCCGGTAGCCACACACGGTCGAAATATCCCTTCAGGATAGCCGGAAAGCCGAAGTTCCAGATCGGGGTGCAGATCACCAGCCCCTCGGCCGCTTTGAGCCGGTCGACATGGGGCGCCACCAGCTTCAGATTTTCCGGATAGTCGTGATAGACGAGCCGGTCGTGGCGCGAGAGCACCGGATCGAACTGCTCTTCATAGAGGTCGCAGGCGTCCACCATATGCCCGGCCTTCTCAAGGCTCTCGACGGTCTGCCGGTAAAGCGCCTTGCCGTAACTTTCCTCGACCGGGTGAGAGTGGAGGACGAGAACCCTCATGAAGCCTCCATCAGGGCCGCCAGGCCGGGGAAGAGATAGTTCTTGCCGGCGTTGAAATCGAAATTGGGATTTTCCCACGCAATCATCTTGCCGGGATTGAGCAGGCCCTTCGGATCGGTTTCCTGCTTGAAGGCAAGCTGAACAGCGTCGGTGCGCTTCATGCCGCCTTCTTCAAGCGTATAGCGGTGCGGGTTGAAGATCGGGCATCCATTGTCCTGGTGGATCTTGATGATCTCTTCCAGCCGCTCTTCGGTGGTATAGCGGACCAGCGGCAGGCCGGAGCACTGGATCTGGCCGTCAAACTTGATGAATTCGAGATGCCCCGGCACTTCGTCACCGAAAATTTCGACCATCTTCCGCACCTTGGCGACATGGTCCGGGCCTGGATATTGCACCTGCAGATAGGTGAAGCTCGGGTCGACCTTCAGCGCACGCAATGTCGTGTGGTTCCAGGCAAGCTCATAGGCATGCGGAATGCCGCGCATGCTTTCCACTTTGTCGGAGCGGAACATGATCTCGCCCTTCTGCGCCGCCGTGAAGGCAAGAAAGGCATCCATGGAGTGCGGCGCAATCATCAGCACGACGATCGACTGGCCCTGACGGATGTAAGGCTTGTGGCGGGTGAAATAATCGTGAGGAATGGGAGCCGCGATCGGTGCGATCTCCTTGACGAGGATGCCGTTGCATTTCGCCAGCGCGTCGGAGAAGCGCACCGCTTCCATGAAGTCGTCATAGCCGACGAGCACATCGACCCAGTCATATGCAGGTGCCAGCGGCATCTCGATCTCGGTGATGATGCCGTTCGTGCCGTAGGCATGGCTCACTTTCTGGAGATCCCAGCCGGTGAGATCAAGGACGCGCGGTTCGGCCTCCATGGTGACGACGCGGAGCCGCAATATATTGCCGAGGTCACGCAAGCCGCCCCAGGTGATCGAGCCGACACCGCCGGAACCGCCGGCGATGAAACCGCCGACCGTCGCCGTCTGGGCGGTGGAGGGGTGGAAACGCAGCTCCTGGCCGGAATGGGCCTTGGTTTGCTTGTCGAGTTGGGCAAGCACGATGCCGGGTTCGCAGATGACGCGGCCGGGATGGATCTCCTTGATCTTGTCCATGGCGGCAAGGTTCAGCACGATGCCGCCGGAAAGTGGCATGGCCTGGCCGTAATTGCCGGTGCCGGCGCCGCGCGGCGTGACCGGCACGCCATGGGCATAGGCGACCTTCAGCGTCCGGATGACCTCTTCCTCGGTCTTCGGCGTGACGACGATATCGGCCGTCACATTGTCGAGCTGGGCTTTGAGGACAGGCGAATACCAATAGAAATCCCGGCTCTTCTGGCGAACCAGCGCGGGATTGTCCTCGACGGCGATGCCATCAAGTTCTTTTTTGATCTTCTGATAATCGGCCATGTCAGGCTCCAACGACGTTATCGAGTTCACGGTAATCCGGCAGGCTGCGGTCGATCACCTTGCCGCGGCGAAGCACGACGCGGTCAGACTGCGGACGGGACAGGAATTCACTCCAGCGCCGCGCGCTGAAGAGCACGAGATCGGCCGGATCGCCGGCGGCGATACGGCCCTTGTCCGACCGTCCGACGATGGCGGCGGGCGAGGTGGTGACGACGCGGGCGGCGGTATCGAGCGGATGGTCGAGATGCAGGATCCGCACGGCCTCACGGAAGACCTCCACTGGATCGAGATCACCATAAGCATAGAAGGGGTCACGCGTATTGTCGGATGCGACAGCGGTCGCGACGCCGGCGGCCGCAAGTTCCTTGAACAGCGTGACGCCGCGCCAGCGCGGGGTGCGGCCGGGATAGCGATCCTGTAGATACATGTTGCACATCGGCAGTGCGATGACCGCGATACCTGCCTTGGCGACCAACGCGACGGTGCGCGCGGCGGTGTCTTCATCCTGGCGGGCGAGCGAGCAGCAATGGCCGGCGGTCACCTTGCCCTCGAACCCGTTGCGCAGCACGGCCTCGGCAATTGCTTTCAGCGTCTCGGCGCCGCGATCATCCGTCTCGTCCACATGCAGATCGACATCCAGGCCATGCTCCGCGGCAGTCCTGAAGAGCGTGTCGAGCTGCCAGACGAGCTCCGGCCCCATCCGGGTGACGCCGCCAAGCAGGCCGCCGCTCTGTCTGACCGTTGTGACGAGATCGGCAAAGAAGATGCTGTCTGCCATGGCATCCAGCGGGAAGAGGGCGACCGCCTGCAGTGCAATCCTGTCTCTCCAGGCATCCCGGGTTTCGGCAAAAACCTCGAAGGAGATGCGATGCTGGGGCGCAAGCGAATCCAGGTGCGTGCGGATCAGGCTGGTGCCATGGGCATAGGCGGAGCGGAGCGAGAATTCCATGCGCCGTTTGACGTCTGCGGCCGACCAGTTGGCTTCCCGGTCGGCCCTGACGGCATCGAGCGCGCCCACGAAGCTGCCGTCGGGGTTGGCCTGGCGCGGCCAGATATGGCCTTTGTCGAGATGAGTATGGATATCGGCAAAACACGGCCAGACCATGCCGTCCTTGAGATCGATCCTGGCATAATCGGCGGGTGCGGCGCCGGCCGGCCGGATGGCTGCAATCATGCCGTCGCTGATGACGATATCGACCGTGGCCAGTCCCTCGGTGATTGGCACGTCGACATGCTCGAGGGTGACGGCGGGCACTGTCGCATTGCTCAGCACGAAGCGGGCCGCATTTGGCGGGGATATGAAGGAATAAGTCATCAGTTTTCCCGTTTGATGCTGCTTTCATGCCAGCGGTGAAGGCTCAGCCAGGCAATGAGGGTGGTGAGGCCGAAGATCGCTACCCCAAGCATGGAGAGCATCAACAGCGCTGCGAATAGGCGCGGGATGTTCATCCGGTACTGCGCTTCGAGCAGGCGGAAGGCGAGGCCGGAGCCGGCACCGGCCGAGCCTGCAGCAAATTCAGCGACGACGGCGGCGATCAGCGCGAGCCCGCCGCCGATGCGAAGACCGGTCATGAAATAGGGCTGGGCGGCCGGGATCTTCAGATGGATCAACGTCTGCCAGCGCGAGGCGCCATAGAGTTCGAAGAGGTTGATGAGGTTATGGTCGACACTCTTCAGGCCCTGCACCATGTTCGACAGGATCGGGAAAAACGCGACGAGGAAGGCGCAGATGAGGAGCGCGACCTGCGTGGAGGGAGCGTAGATCAGGATCAGCGGCGAGATCGCCACGATCGGCGTCACCTGCAGGATAACGGCGAGCGGATAGAAGGCGATCTCGATCCAGCGCGATTGCACCAGGAAGATCGCAAAACCCACGCCGCCGACAAGCGCCAGCATCAGCGAGATGAAGGTGATCTTGGTCGTGACCCAGAGGGCTGGAGCCAGCGTGCCCCAATCATTGACAAAGGCCGCGGCCACCGCGCCGGGGCCGGGGAGGATGTATGGCGGAACGCCCGAGAGCACCACGTAAAGCTCCCAGACGATGACGAGCACGGTGATGACGAGGAGAGGCACGGCGATGCGTAGCGCCAGCTCACGCCGCCGGGCATTCGCCGGTTGCGAGGCGGGCGGGGATACGGCTCCGGCGGTTTCGATGCTTTCGACGCTCATCAGTGCTCCTCCGATCCGCCCATCGCCTCGATCAGCGAACGGGACGCCTTTTCGCAGGCCTGCCGATATTGTTCGGAGGTTCGATAATGCGAATCCCGCTCGAGGCTGGTGGTCAGCGGAAAATCGGCATACACGCGGCCGGGCCTTGCCTTCATCACCACGATCCGGTTCGAGAGATAAGCGGATTCGAAGACCGAATGCGTCACGAAGATCACCGTAATCCCGGTCGTCTTCCATAGCCGCAGCACATCGTCGTTGAGCCTTTGGCGCGTGATCTCGTCGAGCGCGGCGAAAGGCTCATCCATCAACAGCAGCTTCGGCTTGGTCACCAGCGCCCGAGCGATCGATACGCGCATCTTCATGCCGCCGGAGAGTTCGCGCGGATAGGCATCGGCGAAATCCTGAAGACTGACGGTCGCCAGCGCTTCCGTGATCCGGTCGCGGGCTTCCGCCTTGGAGATCCCGCGGAGTTTCAGCGGCAGGTAGACGTTGCCGAAAACGGTCTTCCACGGCATCAGCGTCGGCTCCTGGAAGACGAAGCCGATATCGCCTTCAGGCAGGCCCTTGGAATTGATGCGTGAACTTGGCCAGTCGATCTTGCCCGCGGTGATGTCGCCAAGGCCTGCGATGATGCGCAGCGCCGTGGACTTGCCGCAGCCGGAAGGTCCAAGCAGGCTAATGAATTCGCCGCTTTCGACGGTCAGCGACATGCCCGAAAGTGCTGTGGTGCCGCTGGAAAAGACCTTTGACACCGACTGCATGACGACCAGCGGCCGCTTTCTCGCTTCCTTGGAAGGCGCCGCCTTGGTTTCGGCTAGGGACATTTTCTCACTCATTTATCGAAGGAGTGCGGTCCGCCGCCAGACGAGCGGCGGACCTGGCCTGGGAGGCTTATTTCTTCAGCGCAATTCCGGTGCCCTTGCATACGAACTTCGTCGTGAAGGCCTTGGTATAGTCGGTGTCGGTCTTGAAGACCTTGATGGCAGTCATCTCGTCGAAGAACTTCTTGTAATGGGCGTCGGTGATGCAGCCGATGCCCTTGTCGAGGCTGTCGCCGGATTCGATGATGCCGTATTCCTTCATCTTGGCGATCGAGTAGGCGAGCTGGCCATCCGTCATTTCAGGATTATCCTTCTTGATCAGCTCGTTCGCCTTGCTGTTGTCGCCATGGAGGTAGTTGTACCAGCCCTCGATCGAGGCATCGACGAAGCGCTGCACGACATCGGACTTGCTGTCGATCATCGCCTGTGTTGTCGTGATCATCGTCGAATAGGGCGAGTAGCCGTTGTCGGCGAGCAGGAAGACCTTCGGCTCGAAGCCTGCCTGCTTCTGGATCTCGTAAGGTTCGGAGGTCAGGTACCCCTGCTGGGCAGAGTCCTTGTCTGCGAGGAAGGGGGCGGGACTGAAGTTATAGGGCTTGTACTGCTCGTCCTTGAAACCTTTGAAGTTTGCCTTCATCCATTCGAAATAGGTGAGGTAGCCGTCCTTGCTGAGGAACAGCGTTTTCAGCTTGGCGAGATCCTCGAACTTGTCGACGCCATTGTCCGGATGGGCGATCAGCACCTGCGGATCCTTTTGGAAGATCGCGGCGACATCGACCAGCGGAATGCCCTGTTCGACGGCGGATATTTCGCCCTGAGGGCCGCCCATGTAGAAATCGAGCTTGCCGGAGATCAGCAGCGCGCTGTTTGCAGCATTCGGGCCGCCCTGGACGATGGTGACGTCGAGGCCGTATTTTGCATAGGTGCCGTCGGCAACGGCTTGGTAGAACCCGCCATGTTCCGCCTGGGCAAGCCAGTTCGTCCCGTAGCTCACCTTGTCGAGGGCAAGCGCCGGCGAGGCGGCGGCAAGCATCGAAGCGAGGCCGAGGCAGCTCAGGAATTGCGTCTTCATCAGTGCTGTCAACATGGTCGGCAGTTCCCCTTTTGTGGTCGAGGGACGCCTTGCTCGGCTCCCTTTTGAGGGAATTTGAGCCATTGCCATGCGCTTTGAAAAGCATCAAAATTCGTGCGCATTGATGCCTTTTCGGCATCTCTGGGAAAGCTGAAGATAATTTGTGCGTCCTGCGCAAAATTTATGCATTGGAGAGATCATGTTGCACTCCAGACGCCTTCTTTACATCAACGAGATCGCTCGTTGCGGTTCGATCCGCAAGGCGGCCGCGCGCCTCAACGTGGCGTCTTCGGCGGTCAACAGGCAGATTTTGGCGCTGGAGGAGGAGATCGGGGCGCCGCTTTTCGAGCGGCTGCCGCGTGGCTTGCGGCTGACGGCTGCCGGCGAACTCTGCATCGAGCATATCCGGGACGTGCTGAAGAATTACGAGCGCCTGGAGGGGCGCATCCGCAGCCTCAAGATGCAGCAGGCGGGAAAGGTGCGCATGGTGACGACCGTTGGGCTTGCCGCCGGGCCGCTGCCCGAAATCATCGCGCGCTTTCTTTCAGAACATCCGCGCGTCTTCGTCCAGCTGCGCAACGATACCGGCGGCACGACGGCCAGCCCCGTTGTATCAGGCGAAGTGGATATCGGTCTCGGCTTCAACATCCCCGCCACGCCGGGCATCCGCACGCTTGGAAATTTCGATATCCCGATCGGTGTCGTGCTGCCGCCGGGGCATCACCTGATCGGTCCCGGACCGATCAACCTCGCCGATGTCACCCAGGAAAAACTGGTTCTGGCGCAGCCGGGCACCAGCCTGCGCGAGGTGATCAACCTTGCTTTTGCGCGCCTGCCCATCCCGGTCGAGCCGGTGCTGGAAACCAATGCATCGGAGATGCTGAAACAGCTCGTCAAATGCGGCACGGGGCTGACGCTGCTCAATCCGCTCGACGTCATCACCGAATGCCGGCGCGGTGAACTGGTCTTCCGGCCGATCGCCGAGCCGCATGCGCGTTACCAGCAGATGAAGCTGTTTGCCCGCGCCCGCGCGCCCCTCGACGCGGCCACCAGCCTTTTCGTCGAATATCTGCTCGCCGAACTGCTCGGCCTGGTGCAGGAATTGCAGGCCAAGGGTCATATCCCACCGGATGTGAAACCCGCGGCTGAGCCTATTTCACATAGAGATTCGAAAGCGGATAGGCCTTGAGATCCTGGAGCAGCTCGACAAACCCCTTGACCTGATGGCGGCAGATCGCCTCGCCCTTTTCGGCTTTGGCGATCGAGGCATCGCCGACAACGCCGAAGGGATTGAGGTCATGCGCGATCCAGGCCAGCGAATGCGGCGGCAGAGGCTGAAGAAATTTGGATTGCTCCCGCATCCCTTCGGCCTTCGAGGTAAAATTTTGGGCCTTGTCCATGCGCACCAGTTCGGGGCGGAAGTGCAGCATCAACGACGTCTCGACATCGCCGCCGTGGATGCCGTATTTGCTCTCGTGATCGCTGACCATACCTTCCGGATGACCGAAACGGCCCCATTGGGTAGAGACCACCGCCATTTGATGGCGCACGCGCAGTTCGCGCGCGACGATGCTCATGATGTCGACATTGCCGCCGTGGGAATTGACGATCACCATCTTCCGCAGCCCGGCTTCGGCAACCTTCGCACCAATCGCCGTCCAGACGGGGATGAGCAGCTCGGCACTGAGCGACAGCGTGCCGGGGCCGTAGATGTGTTCGTTGGCCTTGCCGATCTCCTGTGTCGGAAGCACCAGGATATCCAGATCCTCCGGCCGCTGCCTCTTCAGCTCCGCCAGCATGCCGGTCGCGATGGCGACATCCGTTGCGATCGGCAGATGCGGGCCGTGCTGTTCCGTCGAGGCGATAGGCAGAACGGCAATCGTGGTCTCGGGGGAGAGGCCGGCAAAATCGTATGTATTGAGCTCGTTCCAGTAAAACGGCGTAGCCATGCGGTCTTCCCTTTTCGTCACCTGCTTCGATAGGGAGTAGGGAATAAAGATAAGCCGGAAAAGCATCATTTTTTGCGCATGGCGCTGCTTTTTTTCGTACGCATCAGCGGGCGTGACTCCTCCGGCGTAGGCACGGTCGGCAACCGCATCGACGAGACGCTGCGCCGACGCTTCCGCATCCAAGGCAACTTCATTGAATATGTGGCTCGCAGCCTCGACGTCGATACGCCAGACGATATCGTGGCCGCCGGTGGCGCAATGAAGAACTAACTCGCGGGATGGCAGCGAGATGGTTCGCCCTATCTGATGACCGTTGCATTCGATCTGGAAGCACCACGCCTAGAGCGCCGCGCGTCTTTCAGACGCGTTAAGGGCGCTCTATCTCTTTGAATTTGCGCATAATCCTCTCCGAAATTCGGTTCCGATTTTCGGGGTTATGCGCTTGAGTCTTATCTGGCCGCCATGCTCGCGACCAGATCGCTGAACCTCTCGCCCTGAATGCCGACGTGCCCCCGCAGCAGCCGGCGGGCCTCATCTCCATCTCCGGCAAAGATCGCATCGACGATGGCGCAATGCTCCAAGAAGGACGTCGACAGGCGGTTGCGCACGCGCAGTTGGAGGCGGCGATAAGGCCGCAGGCGCCGATGCAATTGCAGACATTGCTGCTCAAGGAAATCGCTTCGGCCGGCGGCGTAGATGGCCTTATGGAACTCCTCATTGTCGTAATAATAGGCATCACTGTCACCGGCAGCGGCTGATTGCTCACAGCGGCCGTGGGTGGCCGTGATCGCTTCTCGAGAGGTCTTGTCCAGCCGCCGTGCGGCGAGCGACCCGGCCAGGCCCTCCAGTTCCGCCATAACTTCGAACATCTCATAGACGCGGTGCGGCCCCGGATCGATGACAACAGCACCTCTGCGCGGTCGAATTTCGATGAGACCAATGGCATCGAGCTGCATCAGCGCCTCGCGCACCGGCGTGCGGGAGACCCCGAAACGCGTCGCAAGCACCGTTTCGTCGAGCCGCTCACCGGGAGAGAACTCGTTGGAAAGAATTGAATTTTCAATCTCATCCCGAAGCCATCGGCCGACATTCTCGGACATTCGTTTCACTTTCCTCATACACAAATGCTATTCTTGTATACACGATTGTTGACCTCGTGTACGAAGAGTGGCATTCTACATACTACCGGTGAAACCCGAGGATGGGAAGCAGCCGTCAAAAAGGTCCGCACCTGGCTGGCCGGCGGAAGAGAGGAGAAATGGCATGTCTGAGGCTTCCTTCTTCACCGACATGCTGCAGAGCATCACGGATCGCGGACGCCAGCTCCTGTTTTCCGGCGCGCGCGCCACGCAGGTCGCAGCCAAGGTCGATCTCCAGACACTCTGTGAAATGCTGCTGTCGAGCCGGGGCGAGGCCTCGGGCATGGCGCTTGCCGCCGAGATACTCGATCGCTGGGGCGCACTCGAGAGCGAGGGCGCGCAGAAATTCCTGCTTATGCTGCATGAAAAGTTCGGGCCCGACACGACCAAGCTCGACCAGGCAATTGAAAATTACCGCGCTGACAGAAGCTCTGCCGCGATCATTGCTCTCCATCAGGCAGCCGAGCCGCGGCGACAGGAGCTTTTGCGCCGATTGAACCACGCGCCGAACGGCACCGCCAAGCTGGTCCGGATGCGTCAGCAGCTGCTTGCTTCCAAAGACCAATCCGCAGGTTATCACGCGCTTGACGCCGACTTCACCCATCTGTTCGGCTCCTGGTTCAATCGCGGCTTCCTGACGCTGCGCCCGATCGACTGGACGACACCGGCTTACATCCTTGAAAAGATCATCAAATACGAGGCCGTGCACGAGATCGCCGGCTGGGAGGAGTTGCGCAGGCGGTTGGCGCCGGCCGACCGCCGATGCTTTGCCTTCTTCCACCCCCGACTGGCCGACGAGCCGCTCGTGTTCGTCGAGGTGGCGCTGACAAGATCGGTGCCGAGGGCGATCGGGGATGTGCTCGACGAGGGCAGGGAGCAGATCAATGCCGACGAGGCAACGACGGCTGTCTTCTATTCGATCTCCAACTGCCAGGATGGCTTGCGCGGAATCTCGTTCGGCAACTTCCTGATCAAGCAGGTCGTCGAAGACCTGCGCAGAGACCTGCCCGGTCTGAAGAATTTCGTCACGCTGTCGCCCGTCCCGGGCTTTGCCCGCTGGCTTGCCAAGGCGCGCCCGGAAACGCTGACGGCGCTGGACGATCCGAACTGGCCCGACGACAAGAAGACGGCGACCGAAGTGGAGCGCGTGCTGCTGCCTCTTGCGGCGCGCTATTTCCTGGTCGAACGGACGCCGGAGGGCCGCCCCGTCGATCCTGTCGCCCGCTTCCATCTCGGCAACGGCGCTCGACTTGAAAGACTGAATTTTCTTGGCGACCACTCGACCAAGGCGATGCAGCAGGCACACGGCCTGATGGTCAACTATCTCTACAAGCTCGACGACATCGTGGCCAACCACGAGGCTCTGGCGCAGCGCGGCGAGGTGATTGCCTCGCCTGCTGTCAAAAGCCTGCTCAACCAGAACGACGAAAGCCGCAGCGGCGGCAATGGCCAGCAAGGCTCCCGGCCATTCGCACAGATAGTGAATTCAACACTTGGAGGAGGGCGAAAGTGAGCAACCATCTTTTCGACGCCATGCGGGCCGCCGCGCCCGGTAACGCACCATTCATCCGGATCGATAACACGCGCACATGGACCTATGACGACGCCTTCGCTCTTTCCGGCCGCATTGCCGGCGCGATGGACACGCTCGGCATTCGCCCCGGCGACCGCGTTGCGGTGCAGGTCGAGAAAAGTGCCGAGGCATTGATCCTCTATCTCGCCTGTCTTCGAAGCGGCGCCGTCTACCTGCCGCTCAACACCGCCTATACGCTGGCTGAGCTCGATTACTTTATCGGCGATGCGGAGCCGCGTTTGGTGGTTGTTGCGTCGGCTGCTCGAGCGGGCGTGGAGACAATCGCCAAGCCCCACGGTGCGATCATCGAAACGCTCGATGCTGATGGCAGTGGCTCGTTGCTGGATCTCGCCCGCGATGAGCCGGCCGACTTTGTCGATGCCTCGCGCTCCGCCGATGATCTGGCGGCGATCCTCTACACGTCCGGAACGACGGGACGCTCCAAGGGGGCGATGCTCACGCATGGGAACCTGCTCTCGAACGCCCTGACCTTGCGAGATTTTTGGCGCGTCACCGCCGGCGATCGACTGATCCATGCCTTGCCGATCTTCCACACGCATGGACTGTTCGTCGCCACGAACGTCACACTGCTCGCCGGCGCCTCGATGTTCCTGCTGTCGAAGTTCGACCCGGAGGAGATCCTGTCGCTGATGCCGGAGGCAACGATGCTGATGGGCGTGCCGACCTTCTACGTGCGCCTCCTGCAGAGCCCGCGCCTCGACAAGCAAGCGGTCGCCAACATCCGCCTCTTCATTTCCGGTTCGGCTCCACTGCTTGCAGAAACACATACCGAGTTCCAGGCACGTACCGGTCACGCCATTCTCGAGCGCTACGGCATGACGGAAACCAATATGAACACGTCCAACCCTTATGAGGGGAAACGGATTGCCGGAACGGTCGGCTTCCCGCTGCCTGATGTGACGGTGCGCGTCACCGATCCCGCCACCGGGCTCGCGCTGCCGCCCGAACAAACCGGCATGATCGAGATCAAGGGGCCGAACGTTTTCAAGGGCTATTGGCGCATGCCCGAAAAAACCGCGGCCGAATTCACCGCCGACGGTTTCTTCATCAGCGGCGATCTCGGCAAGATCGACCGCGACGGTTATGTCCACATCGTCGGCCGCGGCAAGGATCTGGTGATTTCCGGTGGATACAACATCTATCCGAAAGAGATTGAGGGCGAGATCGACCAGATCGAGGGTGTAGTTGAGAGCGCTGTGATCGGTGTGCCGCATCCCGATTTCGGAGAAGGCGTAACGGCCGTCGTCGTGCGCAAGCCCGGCGCTGCCCTCGATGAAAAGGCCATCGTCAGCGCCCTCCAGGACCGGCTCGCGCGCTACAAACAACCCAAGCGCATCATCTTTGCCGAAGACTTGCCGCGCAACACGATGGGTAAGGTTCAGAAAAACATCCTGCGGCAGCAATACGCCGATCTTTATACCAGGATGTAAGGCGACCGCGCTCTCTGGGAGGAGGAGAGTGCGTCGACATCCCGCATCAATCTTGAAAACAGCAACTGCGACGCGGAGGCGTCGGAGGGAGGGGAATCATGGGTATTGAATTACTGTCCATAGGCCTGCTGATCGCCATGTTCATCATTGCGACGATCCAGCCAATCAACATGGGTGCGCTCGCTTTTGCCGGCGCCTTCGTGCTCGGCTCCATGATCATCGGGATGAAAACCAACGATATATTTGCCGGCTTTCCGAGTGATCTGTTCCTGACGCTCGTCGCCGTCACCTACCTCTTCGCCATAGCGCAGATCAACGGCACGATCGACTGGCTCGTCGAATGTGCGGTCCGCCTGGTGCGTGGGCGGATCGGCTTGATTCCCTGGGTGATGTTCCTTGTCGCCGCCATCATTACTGGCTTCGGTGCACTTGGGCCTGCTGCGGTCGCCATTCTCGCACCCGTCGCGTTGAGCTTTGCCGTGCAGTACCGCATTCATCCGGTGATGATGGGTCTGATGGTGATCCACGGCGCGCAGGCAGGCGGCTTCTCGCCGATCAGCATCTATGGCGGAATCACCAACCAGATCGTTGCGAAGGCCGGCTTGCCTTTCGCTCCGACCTCGCTGTTTCTTTCCAGCTTCTTCTTTAACCTGGCAATCGCGGTGCTGGTCTTCTTCGTTTTCGGCGGCGCGAGGGTGATGAAGCACGATCCCGCATCACTTGGCCCCTTGCCCGAACTCCATCCCGAGGGCGTATCGGCGTCGATCAGAGGCCACGGCGGCACGCCTGCAAAACCGATCAGAGAGCATGCCTATGGTACGGCGGCCGATACCGCGACGACGTTGCGTCTGAACAATGAGAGAATTACCACCTTGATCGGCCTGACGGCGCTCGGCATCGGCGCCCTGGTTTTCAAGTTCAATGTTGGCCTCGTCGCCATGACCGTCGCCGTCGTCCTCGCGCTGCTGTCACCGAAGACCCAGAAGGCCGCAATCGACAAGGTCAGTTGGTCGACCGTGCTGCTGATTGCCGGCATCATCACCTATGTCGGCGTCATGGAAAAGGCCGGTACGGTCGACTACGTGGCGAATGGCATATCCAGTCTCGGCATGCCGCTGCTGGTAGCGCTCCTGCTTTGCTTTACGGGCGCCATCGTCTCGGCCTTTGCTTCCTCGACCGCGCTGCTCGGCGCGATCATCCCGCTTGCCGTTCCGTTCCTCCTGCAAGGGCACATCAGCGCCATCGGTGTGGTCGCGGCGATCGCCATCTCGACGACGATCGTCGACACCAGCCCATTCTCCACCAACGGCGCCCTTGTCGTCGCCAATGCGCCGGACGACAGCCGTGAGCAGGTGTTGCGACAGCTACTGATCTACAGCGCCTTGATCGCTATCATCGGTCCGATCGTTGCCTGGTTGGTGTTCGTCGTGCCCGGGCTGGTTTGACGACGGGCTGCTCCCAGCGAAAAGTGTGCCGAGCCCTGTTCGGCACACTTGGAGACCGTGGATGTCCCCGATCACGGAAACGGGGAAAAACGTTTTCAAGGGAGAGCGATCCCTTCTGCCGGCGTGAAGCGGGCGGCCAGCTCATGCCAACTAGAGGGACGTCTTATCATTCGGCGCCTTAGCGCAGTTTCTCAACGGCGACGGCAAGACACGCCTTGAACGCCGTGAGATCCGTATAGAGCGCATCCCGCGCCGCGTCTCCGATGATGAGGACGCCACCGCGCCGCTCAATCCCGGCGTGCAGCATCAGATTGTCGGCCAGGCCGAAATCCTCGATCGCAATTCCATTCGGGTCCCGCAGTCGACCTTCAGCATCATAGGCGACGGCCCCGCCATAAAGATCGCTCACCCGCCCGCTGTGATCGCGGGCCACATTCGTATAGGCGAACACAGGCTTACCGCTTGCGCACATAAAGCCGAGTTCGAAGGCCGTCCCTGTATCCGCGGCAATGCCACGAAAGGGCGTCAGATTGGCGATGATCGCGTCAGCCTCAATCATCATCTTCTCGTCCACCGCGTTTATCGCAGCCGCCCGCTCTCGCTTCGAGTTCGTGTGCGGGATTTCCAGATCGCCGGGCGAGAGGGGGATAAGTCCCGCCTCACGGGCAAGTGCCGCCTTGCGGTCGAGCATTTCACGGGCGTTGGGAAGGAAGACCTCCGGACCGGCGAGATAAACTTTTTTTGTCATAGAATCGCACCTAAAAGGGATGGGCTTGGCATCAAAATACCTCCCTCGCTCTACAGCGAAGTAGGATCACAATCCAGTGGGCGAAACCGCCCATGCCGCAGCGCGTATCTGCACGCGTAGAGATCACGCCGCCGTGCTGCAGATTGTAAGTGCAGCATAGGCAACGCGGTGCCATCGCCACGTCAGGCCTGCTCGTGCTCGATGTCGATGTTGGCGGCGCGGCCCCGCTCGACGTCAACACGGTGCGCAATGAACTGCCCGCGGCGACTGAGCGGGGAATCAAACACCTCATTCCTGTCTGCGTAGGCTCCCCAACATAGCCTTGAACCCCGCGACCGCCCGCTTCGAAACCGCCTCCGGATTCTCCGCATTGGCGATCCACAGCGCCATATGGCTGCTGGCGCCGTTGATGAGGCGAGCGGCGGTTTCGGTGTCGATGTCGATGATCTCGCCATCGGCCTTGAGACGGTCGAGGCTGCGAGAGAGGGCGGCGATACAGCCGGGGGTGTTCTGCCATTGCGAGATATCGCCGAGTACGGCAGGGCCATCGCGAAACATGATGCGCTGGATTTCGGGCTCAAGTGCCATTTCGATATAGGCGGAGCACTCATCGACAAAGCCCTGCCAGCGCGTGGGAGCGGCGGCCGAGACCTCATTCAGCCGTTCAGTCATTTCCGCGTCGATTTCCATGATGACGGCCTGGAGCAGGCCCCTCTTGTCACCGAAATGGTGATACAGGGCCCCGCGCGTCAGTCCCGCTTCGCCGGTGAAATCGTCCATCGAAGCTTCCGCGTAGCCGATCGTGCCAAAGGCGCGCCGCCCCGCTGCGATAAGTTTGCCGCGGGTCTCTGCGATCATCTCCTGGCGCGGTTTGCGCATGGCTACTCCTTTGACATACGCCGCGTATCTTTTTCATTGACATACGGGACGTATGCATTATCTAGACACATACGCTTCGTATATAAGTGTTCTATCCGATAGCTGGAAGGATCGTCCCATGTCAAATCCGTATAAACAGATATTCGCGGCACCTGGGGCCAAGGGCTTCTCCGCAGCCGGCTTTTTCGCACGCCTTCCCATCGCCATGGCGCCGATCGGCATCGTCGCCATGCTCTCCCAGGCACATGGCGAATATTGGCTGGCAGGCGCCGTGTCGGCGACCTATGCGCTCACCAATGCGGTGATCTCGCCGCAGATTTCGCGAGCGGTCGACCGGCTGGGCCAGACGGCAGTGGTCGTTCCCACAACCATCGTGTCAGTACTGGCGTTCATCGCGCTGATAGCCGCTGCCAACCAGAATTGGCCGGTGTGGACGCTGTTCGCCTCGGCCTTCCTCGCGGCGGCCATGCCAAGCATCCCGGCGCTGATGCGGGCGCGCTGGACGGAACTCTTTCGCAACAAGCCCGAGCTCAACACGGCCTTCGCGTTCGAAAGTGCCGCGGACGAACTAGTCTATATCGCCGGCGCCTCGCTGTCCGTCGGGCTTGCCGTCGCCCTATTCCCGGAAGCCGGCATGATGGTGAGCACAGCTTTTCTAGCGCTAGGAACGGCCGCCTTCATCGTGCAGCGCGGCACCGAGCCGAAGGTGCGGCATGTCGCCGGCGCAGCTCCGGTCGGCTCCGCGATCCGGCAGCGTCCGGTGCAGATGATCACACTCGCGCTGATCTTCGTCGGCGCGATCTTCGCAACCGCTGAGGTGAGTGTTGTCGCCATCACCAAGGAGCTTGGTCAGCCGAATGCGGCAAGCCTGGTCATCGGTGTCTATGCCCTCGGTTCCTTCCTAGTGGGTTTGACCCTCGGCGCGCTTAATCTGCGCATCCCCTTGCATCGTCAGTTGCTGATCGCTGTTGCGATCCTCGCACTGACCTCGTTGCCGCTTCTCGTCGCCGGCAGCTCGGTAATGCTGCTTGCTGTCGCTGTCTTCGTCAGCGGCATCGCGATCTCGCCGACCTTTATAACTGCCTTCGGACTGATTGAGCGTCGCGTACCGGAATCGGTGCTGACGGAGGGCGTCACCTGGGTCATGACCGGCATCGGCATCGGTATGGCGCTTGGTGCCTTCGTCTCGGGCTGGGTCGTCGACAGCTACGGTCCCCAGAGCGGATTCTGGGTGTCTGCGGCGGCCGGGATGGCGACCGTCCTTATCATTGCGCTTGGTCAGCGTACCCTCTCGGGAGAGTGCACCGACGGGGAAGATTGCGCGATGCTGGAACCGGCGCAGTAGCAGGGCGGGCGGTAGACAGGAACGAAGCAGGAGGGTTCACCGGCCAACGGTTCGAGACCGTTCAAGGCGGAAGGCAGTGGGTTAAGCCGCTTTTCGGGAGAACTCACGAGCTAAGTCGAGAAATGCTCTGACGCCAGCCGATAGATTTCGGCGTCCAGGATAGTAGAGGCATAGGCCTGGATAGGGCGGCGTCCAATCTTCTAGAACACGAACAACGCGCCCCGCCTTTATCTCCGAGAGTATGTCTTGTTCAAAGAGGTAGCCCACGCCGGCGCTTTCGAGCACGGCAGTCCGCGTAAGGCTGGCCTCATCGAGTGCGATTGGCCCCCGTACATCTATCTGCACCGGCTCGCCGTCTTTTTCGAACCGCCATCGAAATAAGGAGCCGTCAGGCAGCCGCACGCGGATGCATCTGTGATTGAGAAGATCCGGAGGCACTATGGGCCTACCGTGCTTCTTGAAATACTCAGGAGACCCGACGACAGCGTGTCGCTGAGGCAGCCCGAGCGAAACGGCAATCATGTCGGTGGGAACGAGGCCTTCAACCCTGACGCCCAGATCGAACCCGTCCTTGACGATATCGACCATTTTCCCCTCGGTAACGATATCGACATTCATGTCCGGATAGCGGCGCAGGAACTCCAGCACGAGCGGTGAGATGATGGCGCGCGCCGCAAATGGCGCTGCGTTGATCCGTATTGTTCCGGAAGGAGTCTCGCGATGGGAGCGCACCAGATCCAGAGCAGCATGGAGCTCCTGAAGCGAGGGCGCGACCTGCTGCACAAACAACCGGCCGGCGTCCGTCAGCGAGACACTGCGGGTGGTGCGGTTGAACAACCGCACGCCAAGTCCCGCCTCGAGCCTGCTTATCGTGTGGCTCAACGCGGTCGTGGACATGCCGAGATCAATGGCCGCTGCTCGAAAAGTCCCGCGCCTAGCAATTGCAATGGCCGCTTCAAGTTCCTTCAGGCTGGCTAGCTCCATTGTCCCGACCTGTTCATCATCGCATGCCGGTTTATCCCACTTATTTATGCAATGGTCGAGGGATAAGTATCGGTTAGGTTATGAGGAGAACACAATGGATATGCCCGGTATCATTAACACGTACTTTGAAGCAGACCGTCGCAATGACGCGAATGCGCTGCTGGACACCTTTGCGGTCGAAGCCTTCGTCGAAGACGAACGAGCGCGCCATCAAGGCGTCGCCGCAATCCGAGAATGGTGGGTGGCTGCGAACAAGGCGGCTCAGTACGTTGCTGAACCTTTGGAATGCACGGTCGACTGTGACAAAGCGCTCATCCGAGCCAAGGTGAGCGGCCAGTTTCCCGGTAGCCCGGTGACCCTCACCTACGACTTTGCCATCAAAGACGGCAAGATCGTCAGCCTGGAGATCCAATAATGACTGACTTTCTCAATTTGGAAGGCAAACGCGTCCTCATCACGGCTGGGACCAAAGGTGCCGGCGCTGCGACCGTCAGCCTGTTTCGGGAGCTCGGCGCAGAGGTGCTGACGACAGCGCGGGCCCGTCCGGAAAACCTACCGGAAGAACTGTTCGTCGAAGCAGATCTGACCACCGAGGAAGGCTGCGCAATCGTCGCAGGCGCCGTGCGTCAACGTCTCCGCGGCGTCGACGTCATCGTCCATATGCTAGGCGGCTCTTCAGCAGCCGGAGGTGGATTTTCTGCACTGTCGGACGACGACTGGCATAAGGAGCTGTCGCTCAATCTGTTTCCGGCTGTCCGACTGGATCGGCTGCTCGTTCCGGACATGGTCACCCGAGGAAACGGTGTGGTCGTGCACGTTACATCCATCCAGAGGGTCCTGCCGCTTCCGGAATCGACGACTGCCTATGCTGCAGCCAAGGCAGCACTTTCCACATACAGCAAGGCGATGTCGAAGGAAGTGTCGCCAAAAGGTGTCCGGGTCGTTCGGGTGTCGCCTGGCTGGATCGAAACGGAAGCCTCGGTCCGTCTTGCCGAGCGTCTGGCGAAGCAGGCGGGAACTGACCTTGAGGGCGGCAAAAAGATCATTATTGATGGGCTGGGCGGCATTCCGCTCGGTCGTCCGGCAAAACCGGACGAGGTCGCAAACCTAATTGCCTTCCTCGCCTCCGACCGCGCTGCGTCGATCACTGGTACTGAATATACGATCGATGGAGGGACAGTGCCAACAGCCTAGGCGCCGACATGCACGGCAACTCAGGTCGGCGCATCCCACCCGCCGATCTGGGAATAGATCGCGTTGCGGAGATGACGGACGTCGCGGTTCAGAGCGCCCAATTCCTGTGGCGTCTGGGTCGAGGCAGCAAGCAAGGTGTCGCTGAGACAACCAGCCTTGTGCTGCAATGCCCGGCCTTCGTCGGTCAACGCAATCAACACCTGGCGCTCGTTGCTCAGGTTTCTGGTCCTGCGCAGCAACCCGGATGTCTCAAGGCGCTTCAATAGCGGCGTCAGCGTGCTGGATTCCAGGGCAAGGGCGTTGGCAATGGCACCGACCGTCTGCCCATCTTCGCTCCACAACACATTGAGCACGAGGTACTGCGGGTACGTCAGGCCCAACTCGTCGAGAAGAGGTTTGTAGGCGCGCTGGATTGCAATTCCGGCAGTGTAAATCGCGTAGCACAGTTGGTCGTGCAGGGGGGGTGGGTCGTTATGGCGTTTGGTCATTCTGAACTCCTGTAGATCTCCATATACCCTATGCAATAGCAAAATTAAATATCGCGATAAGAATTATCTTGACGCGCAATCTGAAGTCTGCCAGCTTATATATACCGCGATAACAGTTATCGCAATTACCGAGGAGACAGCCATGCCACGCAAGACCACGACCACCATAGCCGCAATTGCTACTGCAGCCTCACTGTCCGCCGCCGCATTGCCGGCGAACGCCGCGGACACCATCTCTCAAGGCCAATCCGTCAGAAATGTTGTGCTCGTCCACGGCGCCTTTGCGGACGGTTCTGGCTGGAAGGGTGTTTATGACAACCTCACCAAGCGGGGCTATCGCGTTACCATTGTCCAGAACCCCCTGACATCTCTCGAAGACGATGTCGCAGCCACCAAACGTGCGCTGGAACGGCAGGATGGTCCGGTCATTCTCGTTGGACATTCCTGGGGCGGCACGGTCATCACGGAAGCTGGCATTGATGCAAAGGTTGCAGGCCTCGTTTACGTCTCGGCTCTCTCTCCTGATGCAGGCGAGACGACGGCTCAACAATACGAAGGATTTGCTCCCGCATCGGAATTCGTCATCGAGACGACGAAGGATGGTTTTGGATATGTCAGCCCGGAAAAGTTCAAGGCTGGCTTTGCTCATGACGTCAGCGATGCTGATGTTGCGTTCATGAGAGACGCGCAAGTCCCGATCAACATGTCGGCGTTCGGCACGAAGCTCGAACATGCTGCCTGGCACACCAAGCCCAGCTGGGCTGTGATTGCTACCGAGGATAGGGCATTCGATCAGGCCATGCTGATCCACATGGCCGAACGCATCAAGGCGAAGATCACCAAGGTTTCGGCAAGCCACGCCCTGTTCATGACGCAGCCGAAGGTGGTCGCGGATACCATTGATCAGGCCGCCAAGGCCTTCTCGGCGAAGAAGTAGTGACAGACGCAGTTTCATCGGGACAGCCGGCACTGTCCCGATGGCGAAGAGCAGCGCCCGTCGAACCGAGCGAGGTCGGGCCGAGCAGATGAAGGCCGCACGATCTCGGCCTAGGATCCATTGCCCGCATTCGCCCCGGGATCCTCAGCACTTTCGCTATTATTTTGAATCCATTCACGGAGGTAGTCACGTGAAGCTGAAAAGTCATGACCAGAATGCACCCAAAAATCCGCCCATTCCTCAGAGCGAGGTCGGTGATGTTTTCGACTTCATCGTCTGCGGCGCCGGGTCCAGCGGCTCCGTTGTTGCCGCGCGACTGGCAGAGGATGGAAACGCAAGCGTCCTACTGCTCGAGGCAGGCGGGGACGATGCGGCCGAGAGCGTTACAAACCCTACGCAGTGGCCGCTCAATCTCGGCTCGATCCGGGACTGGGGTTTTGTCGGACAACCGGCACCTGGCCTGGACGGTCGACGTCTTCCTCTCAGCATGGGCAAAGGGCTCGGTGGCGGTTCGAGCATCAATGTCATGGTGTGGGCCAGAGGACACAGGGGAGATTGGGACCACTTTGCCGCTGAAGCCGGCGATGACGCGTGGGGCTATCAGTCAATCCTCGGCTACTATCGCCGGATCGAAGATTGGCAGGGCGCTCCGGACCCAACGCGTCGCGGCGTGGGAGGACCCGCCTACGTAGCGCAGCCGCAGGCGCCCCAACCGATCGCAGAGGCCTTGTTGAGTGCGGCATCCACTATCGGCATTCCCGTCTACGATAGCCCGAACGGTGAAATGATGGAGGGGCCAGGAGGGGCATCGATCGCTGAACTGCGGATCCGGGATGGCAAGCGGGAATCTGTGTTCGGATCCTATGTCCGTCCGCTCATGTCGCGCCCAAACCTGACTGTGCTGACCTACGCACTGGTCACGCGCCTCATCTTCGATGGCAAGCGCGTGACGGGGGTCGAGGTTCTCGTCGATGATCAGCGACGTCAATTCACGGCGCGTTGCGAAACGGTACTGTCGCTAGGCGCGATCAACACTCCGAAAGTGTTGATGCAGTCGGGCATAGGTCCGGAAGACGAGCTGCAAGCCCATGGCATTCCCGTGGTTCAACACTTACCTGGCGTTGGGCGCAATCATCAGGATCACCTCGCATTCGGCTGCACCTGGGCATATCGAAAATCAGAAGCCGTCGGTGGTAGCGGCTGCGAAGCAAAACTCTACTGGAAAAGCGACTCGCGTCTTGCGCAGCCGGACATTCTTCAGTGCCAGTTGGAGTTCGCTGTGCCGTCGCCGATCGAGACGGGCCTCGAAACGCCGGAACATGGCTGGACGATGTTTAACGGTCTCGCCCAGCCAAAAAGCCGTGGTCGATTGCGGCTCTCCGGCCCCAATACGAATGACCCTATCCTGATCGAACCGAATTCACTCAGCGCGCCGGAAGACATGGCGGCCGCCTTGGCTGCGGTGGACTTGTGTCGCGAACTCGGAAACAGCGATGCTTTCACGCCACTGGTGACAGGCGAGGCGGCTCCGGGCGCGCGCGACAGATCAGGGATGATCGACTTTATCCGGCGTTCGGCGGTCACCTACTGGCATCAGTCCTGCACAGCCAAAATGGGACGTGACAGCAGGTCTGTGGTCGACAGTGAGCTCAAGGTGTACGGTATCGATGGCCTTCGCATCGCAGACTCCTCGATCATGCCGCGTATCACCACCGGCAACACCATGGCGCCTTGCGTTGTCATCGGAGAGCGGGCGGCCGATCTGATCCGGGACATGCATGGCCTTACGGACTCGAGCGGAGGGTTCAATCAGCCCATCTGACGAAGAGATTTATGTGGAGATCGGCGGCCAGCATACGTGGGCCGCCGAGCTTTTTGTTCGCCTCGCGCCATATTGGTGCAAGGCGACCAACCTCACGGCACCTGCGCCCCACTCACCGCAACGTACACCGCATAAACCGACCGCGTCGCCGCAATAAACAGCCGGTTGCGTTGGGGGCCGCCGAAGGTGAGGTTGGCGACGGTCTGCGGTACGCGGATCTTGCCGATCAGTTTGCCGGTCGGGTCGAAACAATGGACGCCATCGGCAGCACTCGACCAGAGGTTTCCGTTGACGTCTGTGCGAATGCCGTCCGGAATGCCGTTGTCGATCAGGCAGAAGACGCGGCCGTTCGCGAGCCTTTTGCCGTCGATCACATCGAAAGCGCGGATGTGACGCGGCAGGCTTTCGTCATGGCTGGCGGCCGAGTCCGCCACGTAGAGGATTGTCTCATCGGGCGAGAAGGCGAGGCCGTTTGGCTGAATGAAATCCGTGACGACAGCCGCAATTTCGCCGGTCGTCGAATCGAGCCGGTAGACGTTGCGGGTCGGCTGCTCCGGCTCGGCGCGATAGCCTTCATAGTCCGACATGATGCCGTAGGTCGGATCGGTGAACCAGATCGTGCCGTCGGATTTTACCACCACGTCGTTCGGCGAATTGAGCCTGGCGCCTTCGAAACGGTCGGCGAGCACGGTGATTGCGCCGTCGACCTCGGTGCGGGTGACGCGGCGCGTTCCATGTTCGCAGGAGATCAGCCGACCCTGCCGGTCGCGCGTATGGCCGTTGGTGAAGTTGGAGGGTTGGCGATAGATTGAGACGCCGCTCTCAGGCGTCCATCGCAGCATGCGCTGGTTGGGAATGTCGCTCCACAGCAGCTGGTTCGCGTCGTTGAACCAGACGGGACCCTCCGCCCAGCGGCAGCTTGAATATAGCTCGTCGAGACCGGCGCTGGTCACGATCATCTGCCGGAAGCGCGGGTCGTGGATTTCGTAGATGCTGGCCTCGGCCATGGCGGTCTTTCCGTTTATCGCATGCCGGCCCGGCGGCCGCCGGCGAGCATGATGACGCTGATGATGATGAGGCCGGTCATGATCAGGCGGATGCCCGCGCCGAGCCCGTAAGTGTTGAGCATGGAGACGACCAGGAACATGAAGAGCGATGCGCCCCAGATGCCCGGTACGTTGGAATCACCGCCGGCGACCGCCGTGCCGCCGATGACGACGACGGCGATCGACATCAAGAGATATTCCGAGCCCATGTTGAGCGCGGCGCCGCCGGAAAAGCAGGCGAGCAGATAGCCCGCGACCGAGGCAAGAACGGCGCAGAAGAGGTACGTGACGAAACGCGTGCCGTCGACCGGAATGCCGGCCATGCGGGCTGCCGGCATGCTCTGGCCAATCGCCGAGATCCAGCGCCCGTAGATCGTCTTTTCGAGCAAGAACCAGGCCAGCAGCGAGATCAGGAGTGCTGCGATCGCCACATTCGGCACGCCGAGCGTGTGCGACGTGGTGAATTCCGCCAGCACGCTCGGAGGCTTGATGCGCAGTCCCCGGTTCGTCCAGATCGCGGCGGACTGCGCGATGAAGCTCATGGACAGTGTGGCGATGATCGGCGGAATGCGCAGCGCCTTGATAAGTGCATAATTGCCGAGGCCGACGACAAGGCCGATGACGATGGCGACGAGAAGGCCGGGCAGGATCATGCCGTTTTCGACATTCATCAGCTTCAACGCCACCGTGCCGGCAAGCGTCATGGTGGCGGGAACCGAGAGATCGATGTTGCCGGGGCCGAGCGTGATGACGAACATCTGGCCGATGCCGACGATGACCGAGAAGGCCGCGAAGGTGAGGGCTGCCTGCGACAGGCCAGGCGTGCTGGCGCCGAGCGTCACCATGATCGTCAGAAACCAGACGACAAAGGCGGCAAGCCACGACCAGATCCAGGGTTTGCGAAAGAGGCGAAGGAGAGGGGTCATCGGCGCTTTTCCCGCTTCTCCAGGCGGTTCAGCATCAGACGAAGTGCGAGCACGATGATCAGGATCGCGCCCTGGGCCCCGATCTGCCAGTCCGGCGAGATCCGCAGGAAGGACAGGAACGAGCCGGCGAGCGTCAGCGTCAGCGCGCCGATGACGGCGCCGATCGGGGAGACGCGGCCGCCGATGAACTCGCCGCCGCCAAGGATCACGCCGGCGATCGACAGCAGCGTGTAGCGCAGTGCGATATTGGCATCGGCCGAGGTGGTCAGGCCGACAAGGGCAATGCCGGCGAGCACAGCAAAGAGGCCGGCAAGCCCATAGGCGGCAGCGCGCGCCGCGACAATCGACCAGCCGGCGCGCTCGACCGAGCGCTGGTTGCCGCCAATGCCGCGCATCAGCACGCCGAGCGAGGAGCGCATGATGAGGAGATGGGCAACCACGGCGATGACGATGCTGGCGACGATCGCCATCGGCGCCAGCGGCGGCTTGACGGTCATCAGCCAGCGGACCCAATCGGGCGCCTGCCCGCCCGGTGCCGGCAGCAGCAATACGGCAAGGCCACCCCAGACGAAGCTCATGCCGAGGGTCACGACGATGGAGGGCAGGTCGCGCAGATAGATGACGACGCCAAGCGCCGCATAGGTTGCGATCGCGCCGGCAAGGATCAGCACGCCGGTCACCGGGGCATCCCGCAGAAAGGTTGCGGTGACGCAGGCGACGAAGCTGACGAATGTGCCCATCGAGAGATCGAGATCGTTGACCGCCATCACGATCATCTGGGCGATCGTCGCAAGCGCGATCGGCACAGCCAGGTTGAACAGCAAATTGAGCCCGACATAGCTCATGGCGCGCGGCTGCAGCCAGAAGACGGCGGCGAGCAGCAGCGTCAGCGACAAGGCGGGAATGGCAAGACGCATGGCGTCGGACGACAGCCGGACCGTCATGCGGCGACCCCTTCGAAGGAGGCGGCGATGATATTCTTCTCGTTGACGGCGTCGCCGGCGAGTTCGGCCGTGATGCGGCCTTCGCGGAAGACATAGACGCGGTCGCAGAGGCGGACCTCGTCCATTTCGGTCGAGTACCAGATGAAGGTGCGGCCATGCGCCGCTTCCTCGCGGATGATCGCGTAGACCTCCTGCTTGGTGCCGACATCGACGCCGCGCATCGGATCGTCCATCAAGACGACAGGCGCGCGTGTCGCCAGCGCCCGGGCAAAGAGCACCTTCTGCTGGTTGCCGCCGGAAAGCGAGAGGATACGATTGTCCATGTCGGGCGTGCGGATCTCGATCCGCCGCTTCCAGTCAGCGCCCTTCGTCTCCTCTTCGCCCGCGAGGATGAGGCCGCGCCGGGACAGGTCACCGAGCGAGGCGATGGAGAAATTGCGCAGGATGCTCCACAGCTCGAAGACGCCGTTGAGGCGTCGGTCGCCGGCGACGAAGGTGACGAGCGGATCGCGCTCCGGCAGCCAGTTGCCGGATTTGGCGGCATGCAGGGCGAGCAGCAGCTCGGTCTGCCCGTGGCCGGCCAAACCCGCCAGTCCGATGATCTCACCCTTGCGCGCCGCAAAGGGCAGGCCTTTCGCCTGATGGGAGAGAATGAGCTGGGCAGTGGATTGTTCGCGCGCCGAGCGCTGCTTGGTCTCCTCTTTCGCAACGGTGCCCATCGCTTCCACCAGGCCGTGATGGTCGAAGCCCTGCGCCGGGCGCTCGGCGACGACACGGCCATCCTTCATGACGACGATGCGATCGGAGGTTTCGAGGATCTCGTGCAGGATATGCGAGATGAAGATGACGGACCCGCCGGTCGCGATGAAGCGGCGAACATAGTCGAGCATCTGCCGGGCAAGGCTTGCATCGAGCGACGAAGTGGGTTCGTCGAGGATCACCAGACGGGGTGCAATGCCGGCGTCGGAAAAGGCCATTGATATCTCGACCATCTGCCGCTCGGCGATCGAAAGATCGCCGACGGTCCGGCTGCTGTCGATGCCGTGGCCGGGAAAGACGGCATCGAGGCTTTTCTCGATGATCTCTGCGGCGCGCCTGCGCCAGCCGAAGCCGCCGAGATGGCGATGCATGATGCGCGTGTTCTCGACGATCGAAAGGTTGGGGCAGAGCGAAAGCTCCTGGAAGACGCAGCGCACGCCGCGGGCACGCGCCGCGTTGATACCGTAGCGCTCCAGCCGCTCGCCGTCGCTTGCCACACTTCCTTCGTGCGGCGTGAGGCCGCCGTTGATGACGCTGACGATGGTGGACTTGCCGGCTCCATTGTGCCCGACGAGCCCGACGCATTCGCCCGGCATGACGCGGAGGGTCACGCCATCGAGTGCCCTGACCGCGCCGAAGCTCACCTTGGCGCCATCGACGGCGATCACCGCCTTCAAAACCTCATCCATGCTGCCCGCCATGCCTGCTTGCAAAAAATGCCGCGCGGCCATCTGCGGCCGCGCGGCAGTCGCCGGGAGATTTACTTTGCCGACTCGATGACCTTGATTGCGTCTGCCTGCGTGTATTCCACGTTGGCGACGCCGCCGGCCTGGGTATTGGCGAGATTGGTTTCTAGATTATCCTGGTCGATGCGCAGGAAGGGCACGACGAGGTCCTTTTTGACTTCCTTGCCGTCGAGGATCTGCTGCGCCACCCAGAAGGCAAGCGTCGAGACGCCGGGCGCGATGGACACCGACATGGTCTCGTAGCCCTTCGCGTCCTTCTGCTCCTTCCACCATTTCAGCTCGTCTTCGCGGTTGCCCATGATGATGATCGGCATCTTCCGATCGGTCGCGGCAATCGCCTGAGCGGCGCCATAGCCGTCGCCACCCTGCGTCACCACGCCGGCGATGTCGGGCAGGCTCGGCAGGATGCCGGCAACAGCCTTCTGCGCCACGTCCTGCGCCCAGTCGCCGTGAACGGAGCCGACAATCTTGAACTGCGGGAACTGCTTGACGCCGTCGTGGATGCCGGCCGAGATCTCGTCGTCGACGAAGACACCGGCAAGGCCGCGGATCTCGAGCAGGTTGCCACCGTCCGGGATCTTCTTCGACAGGTACTCGACTTCGCTGCGGCCCATTTCCTTGAAGTTGACGGCGATGCGCCAGGCGCAGGGTTCGGTCACGATGCCGTCGAAGGAAACGACGGTGATGCCGGCGTCGCAGGCTTCCTTGACCGCACCATTCAGCGCCGTCGGCGAGGCGGCGTTGAGCACGATGGCGTCATAGCCCTGCAGGATCATGTTCTGGATCTGAGCGGCCTGTTCCGTCGCCTGGTTCTCAGCAGTGGTGAAAGGGTCGGCTGCGGCAACGGTGCCAGCCTTCACGGCTTCACCCGTCACCTTGCCCCAGCTCGTCAGCATGGCCTGGCGCCACGAGTTGCCGGCATAGTTGTTGGAAAGAGCGATCTTCTTGGCCGACGTATCGGCAAAGGCGGAAACGGGCATCGCGGCGCAAGCAATAGCGGCCGATGCCAGAAGCATCTTACGGATTGTCATGTCTTCCTCCCTGATGATCGCGCTGGTCGGCGGATCGCTTCACTCCTGCCGGCCCAATTGGGTCCGAGTGAAAATTGTTCTTGCACTGAGCTTCCTCCTCTCAGTAAGGGCAGGATGCGGGAGATCGATCGGCCTGTACAGGGGCAAGGCGGCAAGTCGTTTGCGGGATTTGCGCAACAAGCTGCGGGTTTACGCAAGACGGCGACGCGTCCGCGGGCGCTTACTGGGAAGGAGACGCTGCGGGTTGAGGAGCCTGCTGCGGCCTCGGGGAGGAACTGACGATGCTGCATCTCGTACCCGCAGCCATGTTCGACCACTATCTCGGCATTTCCCGGCTGCTCGCGGGCCAGCTCGACTTCCGCTCGGCTATCCGTTCCGTTGCGGCCGAGGTCGCCCATATCATCCCGCACGACCATCTCGATGTTTGCGTGCTGCTTGAGGGCGGCAACTACCACACGGCCTATGAGACGGGCATCGAGACCGCCTGGGGCGGCCTTGCCGGTGCTCCTGTTGTCAACAGCCCCATCCGCTCGCTGCTCTGGGGCGAGGTGGATTTTCTGCTGGCGGACGACGCCATGACCGACCCGCGTTTCCACTTCGAGGGCGCGTTCAAGCGGCCGATCGTCGAACAGTCGCTGAGGAGCCGCTTGCATGTGCCCATGAAGGTGCAGGGCACGATCATCGCGGCGCTCTCCTGTTCGTCGCACAGGGCGGGCGTCTATACGATGGAGGATATCGAACGCGCCCGTATTATCGCCGACCTGCTGACGCCCTATTTCTTCGCGCTGCAAGCGGCTGAGCAGGCGCAACGCTCGGCCATTGTCGAGGCAGAAGCCCGCGCCCGCGAGGAGGGCTTGCGGCAAGGTGCGCTGAAGCTTACCGAAGCCCTGGAGCAGGAACGCCAGCGCATCGGCATGGACTTGCACGACCAGACGCTCGCCGACCTGACGCGGCTCGCCCGCCGGATCGATCGGCTGTCGCGCAACGGAGAGGTGGCGCCCGAGGCGCTGGAGCCGATCTCCCGTTCCCTGCAGCATTGCATGCAGGATCTGCGGCAGATCATCGAACAGGCAAAACCCTCGGTGCTCCAGCTCTTCGGCCTCGCCCAGGCGATCGAGCATCATCTGGACCGATCGACCCGCGACAGCGGATCGGGGATCGAATGGGGCCTTGTCGACGAAACGCACGGCGCACTGGAGCGACTGGAACCGACCGTCAGCGTCGCGCTGTTCCGAATCGCGCAGGAGGCGATCAACAATGCGGTGCGCCATGCCGCCCCGCTCGCCGTCACCGTGCGGCTCGAGGCCGATGACGACCGGCTATCGATCGAAATCTCCGACGACGGAACCGGCCTCACCAAAGCGCGGGGACGGATCGGCGGTGGCATCGACAATATGAAGACCCGTGCGCGGCTGATTTCGGCGCGGTTCACGACCGGGCCGGGCCACAACAATCGCGGGACTGCGGTGCGCGTCGTGCTGCCACTCGTACCGCACGACCCGGCAATCGGGCCAAACTGAGGAGGAGGGCACCATGAAGGTTCTGATCGTCGAGGACGACCCGCTGCACCGGTCCTATCTGCACGAGGCGGTCAACGCAGCTCTGCCGGAATGCGACACGGTGATCGAGGCGGAGAACGGAACCGTCGGCGAGAAGCTCGCCCGCGACCACAAGTCGGCGCATATCGTCATGGACCTGCAGATGGCGAACCGCAACGGTATCGAGGCGGCGCGCACCATCTGGAAGGAGCGGCCGGAAACGCGCATCCTGTTCTGGTCGAATTACTCGGATGAGGCCTATGTGCGTGGCGTCTCCCGCATCGTGCCGGATGGCGCCGCTTATGGCTATGTGCTGAAATCCGCCTCCGATGAGCGGCTGAAGCTTGCGCTGCGCTCGATCTTCATCGAGAGCCAGTGCGTCATCGACCGCGAGGTGCGGGGCCTGCAGCAGAAGAGCCTCGGCCAGACGAACGGCTTCACCGATTCTGAATACGAGATCCTCGTCGATATCGCGCTCGGCCTCACCGACCGGGCCATCGCCAAACGTCGGGGCCTGTCGCTGCGCAGCGTGCAGAACCGTCTGCAGCAGCTTTACGATAAGCTCGACGTCTACCAGAGCGCCGGTGACGACCACGAGGACGGCCGCTTCAATCTGCGCGCCCGCGCCGTCACCGTCGCTTTCCTGCGCAAACTCCTGAATTACAGCGCTCTGGAGCGGGCGGAGGCAGAGCTGCAGGAATGGCTTGAGGGAAAGTAGTTTCCGGACTTGCGCGAAATGACAGGGGATCAGAGACGTGGGCTGCGGCCACTGCCTTTCACGGCGCGTGAGCCAGCGCGATTGCATCGGCAGCTTCCTCGCAGCGATCGCTGAGTGTGCTCGTCGCCACTCGAATATGACTGCTTGGCAAGACGGAGAATTTGTTGCCCGGGTTGACGGCGATGTTGCGTGCGGCGAGCGTCACCATCGCGAATGGTTCGGAGACGACGGGCACCCAGAGGCACAGGCCCTGGCCTGGCGGTATCGGTATTCCCCGTTCGCTGAGCGCTTCGGCAAGAGCGTCGCGCCTCTGCTGATAGATCTCGCGCGCCTCGCCGATAAGCTGCCAGGTTGCCGGATCGCGCAATAACCAGGCGGCGGCACTTTGCAGGATACGGCTGGTCCAGCCGGCACTGAAGGAGCGGTAAGACTGGATCTGGTCGACGATAGCCGCGGAACTCGACAGGACCGCGAGACGCAGATCCGGGCCGAGGCTTTTCGAGAGTGACAGGATATGGATCGTCCGCTCCGCAAATCGGCCACCGAGCGACTGCGGAGGTGCCGCCGACACGTCGCCGACGCCATCGTCCTCGATGACAAGCGTATCGCTGTCTTCCAGCACATCTCCGAGCTGATCGAGGCGGGATGAACTGACCGTAACGCCGGTCACGGAATGCAACCGCGGCTGGAACAGGAAGGCCGCGGGACGTTGCCGCAAAGCTTCGCGCAGCGAATCCGGCAGGGGGCCTTCGCCGTCGCAGGCGACAGGAATGATTTTCACGCCGAGATCTTCCAGAATATCGAGCAGTCGCATGGCGGTCGGATGTTCGATCGCGACCGCCGAGCCCGAGGAGACCAGCGCATGCAATATCGTATAGACGGCGTTGTAACCGCCATTGGTGGCCAGAAAGGCTTCCGCCTCATAGGGCCATCGCTCTGAAACGGCGTCCTTCAACTCAGGTACGATCCGGCTCCGCTCATAGCTGTTGAGATCGTCGACGGACGCGCCATAGGCCATTGCTTCGGCCAGGCGGGGAAGAAGTGCTGCATCCGGCCCGGCTAAGGTAAGGTCGAGCACACCTTCCCTATAGTTTCCCGAGCTGGCGAGGCGTTCCGGCTTGGCGACAAAGCGGTCGCCGCTGACCCAGGTGCCGTTGCGCCCCCGGCCGCTGATGATCTTCTGCCGCCGCAATTCGCTCCAAGCTTCGGAGATCGTCGCCGGACTGACATGCAATTCGTAGGCGATATCGCGGATCGCCGGCAGGCGCGTGCCGATGGGCAGGACACCGGCACGGATCAGCGCGCTTGTTTCGAGAGCGATCCCCCTGATGCTGCGATCGGCTATTTTTTCGGCAAACCAGGAGGCTTCGACCGCGTCGCCCATTTTTTTCTCACTTTAAATGTTCAATAACGTAATAACATTTGTGCTCGTTATTTTGAACATTTAATTTGCCCCTCGTCGAGCCATTTCAGTGAGTTTTTTGCATGCCTGTAACGCTTCGCATCGCCCTTAGAGACTGGGATTACATGACACCGCTGGTGCTCGGTGACGTCAGTTCTTCCCGTCTCCATATCAAAGTGGATCGTGTAGGCACGCTGGTCTCCAGCCTCGCCGATGACGCGGCGCATGACGCCGCGGAAATGTCCTTCAGCCGCTATTCGCAGATGCGTCATGATGGCGATGATCGGATCGTCGGCATGCCGAACTTCATCATGCGCGGCTTCCGCCATCGCTGCATTATCACCACCAAGGATAGTCCGATCCGCACGCTGTCCGATCTCGGCGGCAAGAAGATCGGCGTAACCGGCTGGCGCGATTCCGGAAATACCTGGACCCGTGCTGCGTTGCGCCGGGAGGGCGTCGGCGTTGAGGATGCCATGTGGTATGCCGGGCGCCTGACGGAAGCTCACCCGATCGTCGACCGGCTCGATGGCTTTGGACGGCCTGGCCGCATCGAGGCTGTCCCCGGCGAGCGTCCGATGGTCGATCTTTTGCTGGATCGCGGGCTCGACGCCGTGTTCACGCCTTTCATGCCGAAGGGTTTCTTCGATCAGGAATCGCCCCTGCGACAGGTGCTGGATGATTTCCGCGCCGCTGAAGTCGCTTACCTCAATGAGGTCGGCTATATCCCGGGCATGCATCTGATCGGCTTCAAGGCTGATATCGTCCGGGAGCATCCCTGGATCATGGATGAACTCAGCGAGTTGATCGACGAGTCCCAGCGTCTGTGGCTGGAAAAGCGTGAGAAATACGCCGACACAACACCGTGGATGATCGACGAACTGCGCCGCTGCGCGGCCGATCTGCCGCCGACCTGGAGGGCCAGCGGGCTTGCCGAGAACGAGGCAATGATCGCCGACTTTGCCGAGGAACTTTACGAACAGAAGATCATGCCGCGCCTTTTGACACCCGCCGAGCTGTTTCCGTGGCACGCCAAGGCCCGGTGAAACTCTTCGCGTCATGTTGAACTACCATTTTCGCAAAACCAAAAAGGGGAATGACATGCATTCGAAATTGATCGCTTCCGCCGCCCTGCTGGGCCTGATGATGACGACGTCGGTGTTCGCTGAGGAGGCGGCCGTACCAAAACAGACCGTCAACGACGCGCTTCACGCCCGCCTGCCGGAGAAGATCCGCACGGACGGCAAGATGATCTCCGTCAACAATGGTTCCTTTCCTCCCTATGAGATCGTCACCGGCACGAAATTGACGGGCGCCAGCGCCGATCTGACCGATGCAATCGGCCAGATGCTCGGCGTTACGATCGAGCACGAAACCGTCAGCGGACTGACCGCATTGCTCGCCGGCATCAATTCCGGCCGATACCAGTTCGCCTTCGGCCCGATCGGTGACTTCAAAACCCGTGAAGAGGCCAATGATTTCATCGACTGGGTTCAGGAATACGTGGTCTTCTCCGTTCAGAAGGGCAATCCGAAGGCCATCGATTCGCTAGATAGCGCCTGCGGCAATCGCATTGCAGTCATGGCCGGCGGCTCCGCCGAAAAGGTGATCCAGGCCCAGGTCGAAAAGTGCAAGGCGGGCGGCAAGCCCGCGCCCGAAGTGCAGTCCTACACCGACCAGCCGAGCTCGATCCTGGCAGTCCGCTCCAAACGCGCCGATGCCTTCTTCTCCTCGCAGGCACCGTTGACATATTTCGTGTCTCAGGCAAACGGCCAGCTGGAACTGAGCGGCGTTGGCCAGAAGAATGGCTTTGACGATCTCTACCAGGGCGCCGTCGTGCCGAAAGGTTCCCCGCTCGGCCCCGTTCTGCTCGACTCGATCAAGGCGTTGATGGATAACGGGACCTATGCCGCCATCATGAAGAAGTGGGGTCTTGAGAACAACATGATCAAGCAGCCCGGCCTCAATCTTGGCGGAAACCTGCCGAAATGAGCGATCACCATTCGATTGGCGCACCGCCTTTGGGCGGTGCGGACTTCCGCGATGTTGCCCACGCCCACAAGCCCTTTCAAACGGGCAGGCTCATCCTATGGGTGGTCGTGCTCCTGATTGCCGCGAACTTCTTGTGGATCGTCGCTCATAACGAGAATTTTGGCTGGCCTGTCGTCGCGGCCTATTTCTTCGATCCGACTGTGATCAGTGGCCTTTACGTCAGCTTGGGCCTGACGGTGGTCGCTATGGTCATCGGTATCGTTCTCGGCCTCGGACTGGCGATCGCCCGGCTGTCTAATGACCGGCTCGCCCGTTCACTGGCATCGCTGTTCATCTGGTTCTTTCGCGGCACGCCGCTCTTGGTGCAGCTGATCTTCTGGTACAATCTCTCGACCCTTTTTCCCGAACTTTCGCTCGCCATTCCGTTTGGTCCGGCGCTCGCAAGCTGGGAGACCAATTCGGTGATCACGCCGATGACGGCGGCGATCGTCGGCCTTGCCTTGAACGAAGCGGCCTACATGGCCGAAATCATTCGCGGCGGGCTGCTCTCGGTCGATCGCGGCCAGTTCGAGACGGCGGAAGCCTTCGGCATGACCAAGGCGAGGGCGCTGTGGCGGATCATCATTCCGCAGGCGATGCGCTCGATCGTGCCGCCGACGGGCAACCAGCTGATCAGCATGATCAAGGCAACGTCGCTCGTCAGCGTCATCGCCATGGCCGATTTGCTCTATTCCGTCCAGTCGATCTACAATCGCACCTTCGAGATCGTGCCGATGCTGCTGGTTGCCGTCCTCTGGTACCTCTTCATCACCTCGATCCTCAATCTCGGCCAGAGCTATATCGAAGCCTATTACGGGCGCAGCGAACGTCGCAACAACGCCGCTGCCGCCAAATCCGAGACCCTTGCCGAGGAGGCAAGCCATTGACCGGTGCCGAAATTGCAAAACCTCTCGTCAGAGCCCGCAACGTCCACAAATCTTTCGACCGGCTCGAAGTGCTAAAGGGGATCGACCTCGACGTCATGCCGGGTGAAGTCGTCGTGGTGCTTGGCCCGTCCGGCTCGGGAAAATCGACCTTCCTGCGCTGCATCAACCATCTCGAAGCGATCAATAAGGGGTTCATCGAAGTCGATGGCGAACAGATCGGCTATCGCCTTCGTAAAAACCGGCTGGAAAAGCTGTCCAGCAACGGGATCGCCAGCCAGCGGCGCAAGATCGGCATGGTGTTCCAGCAGTTCAATCTCTATCCGCATATGACGGTGCTGCAGAACATCATCGAAGCTCCGATCGGTGTGCACGGAGAAAGCCGCAAGGCCGCAACCGAGAACGCCATGCGGCTTTTGGAGCGGGTCGGCCTGTCGGAAAAGGCGGGTAGCTATCCCCGGCAACTCTCCGGCGGTCAGCAGCAGCGCGTTGCCATCGCCCGCGCCCTTGCGATCAAGCCGAAGCTGATGCTGTTCGATGAGCCCACCTCTGCGCTCGACCCGGAACTGGTCGGCGAAGTTCTCTCCACCATGCGCGATCTCGCCAAACAGGGCCTGACGATGATCGTCGTGACCCACGAGATCGGTTTCGCCCGTGAGGCGGCCGATCGGGTGGTGTTCATGGATGGCGGCAATGTCGTTGAAATGGGCAAGCCCGAGGATGTCATCGGCAATCCGCAACATCCCCGAACCCAGGCTTTCCTCGCCCGTTTTCTCTGACTGGTGTCACCTCGCTGCTTCGGCCCTCGGGTCGGAACAATCGTCCTTTTCGACCAATACTGGATGTTTTCATGCCCACGCTCGACAATGCCTATGCCCGCCTTTCCGACTTCGAAGCCATGGAGGGGGACCTGAAGGCGACCCGCCAGTATCTGCATGCCCATCCGGAACTCTCCTTTGAAGAAGCGGAAACGGCACGTTACGTCGCGGAAAAGCTGGAAGGCTGGGGCTACGACGTGACCCGCAATGTCGGTGGCCATGGGGTTGTTGCGCGGCTCAGCGCCGGCAAGGGTGGCAAGGGCATCGCCATCCGCGCCGATATGGATGCGCTGCCGATCGTCGAGGAAACCGGGCTTGCCTATGCCAGCGGCACCCCCGGCAAGATGCATGCCTGCGGCCATGACGGCCACACCACCGTGCTGCTCGGCGCCGCCGAATATCTCGCCCGAACCCGCCGCTTCAACGGCACGGTGACGCTGATCTTCCAGCCGGCGGAAGAGGCGGGCAAGAATAGCGGCGCCCAGGCGATGATCGCCGACGGCCTGTTCGAGCGATTTTCGTTCGACGCAATCTTTGGCCTCCACAACCACCCCGGCGCTCCCGAAGGCACCATCCTGCTGCGATCCGGCCCGATGATGGCGGCGTCGGATACCGTCGAGATTACCATCAAGGGCAAAGGCGGCCATGCGTCGCGGCCGCACCTGACCATCGATCCCGTGGTCGTGGCGTGCAACCTCGTCGTCTCGCTGCAGACGATCATCTCGCGCAACCTCGATCCGACCCAGACAGCGGTCATCACCGTCGGCACGATCCATGCCGGCGACGCCGTCAACGTCATTCCGGAATATGCCAAGCTCGCATTGAGCGTGCGCTCCTTCGAGCCTGGCATTCGCGATCTCCTGCAGGAACGCATCACGAAGCTAGCCCGCGCGGTGGCCGAGGGTCACAATGCTTCGATCGAGATCGACTACGATCGCGGCAATCCTGTCGTCGTCAACTCCCCTGCCGAGACGGATTTTGCCCGCATCGTTGCGGCAGAACTGATCGGCGAAGACAAGGTCGCGACGTGCCCGCTCATTCCCGGCAGCGAAGATTTTTCGCACTTTCTCGAGCACAAGCCGGGCAGCTTCCTGCGCCTCGGCAATGGCATGAATTCCGCCATCCTGCATAGCCCCAAATATGACTTCGCCGATGCCAGCCTGACGGTAGGTGCGGCCATGTGGGCTAGGCTCGCGGAGCGCTACCTGCAGGACGACGCCTGAAGTCCCGATCGCCGGGCTTGACCGGGTCGCATTTGAGCTTGCACTTTCTGTAGCGCAAAAGGATTTTGTAGCCCCTTTTCAAGCGAGAAGATCACTTCAAGATCTCTCGCCGCAATTCAGGATGGGCAGCATGACTGCCAACTATACCGACGCCGGCCTCAACTTGTCTTACGATCTCGAATTTTACGCACTGATGGCGGAAAGCTTCGAACGAAGCGTAGGACGCAGCCTGACGCCCAAGGGCCAGGGTGCCGAATGGCTTTACGAGCAGTCGCCGGCGGTTGTCCTTGCCCACAACACTGACGCCGATCCGCGCTTCATCTACGCAAACCGCGCTGCTCAGGCCTGCTTTGAATATTCGTGGGACGAGTTCATCACTTTGCCATCGCGTCTTTCGGCGGAGGCACCCGATCGCGCGGAACGTGACAGGTTGTTGAATGCCGTAGCGGCCAACGGCTTTATCGCCGACTACCGCGGACTTCGCATCGCCAAGTCAGGACGGCGTTTCTATATCGAGAAAGCCATCGTCTGGGATCTCGTCGACCGCAGCGGACACCGTCGTGGTCAGGCTGCGACATTCGACTCCTGGCAAGACGTGCAGGCGGATTGAGCGCCGGCTGCGGAGACGCCGACCACGCGCCGGATATGTTTCCGCGGCTTTGCAAACCATCGTTTGCCACTTGGTTGCCAAAAAACCATGATTGCGTCACATAGATCGCACATCGACATCAGGCATAAAGAATTGGATCAACGCTGCATGCGCATAGCCTACGTTTTCCTTGGTGCATTTCTTGCAATTGCACAGTCCGCATATGCTGAAGTCGCATCACCGCCTGTTTTGGCGCCGCTAAAGCGACAGGCGCAAGCCGCTGAGTTGAGCGCACAATTTCTTTCGCGGTATAGCTACAAGCCCGTTCCACTCGACGACGCCTTGTCGGCCAGGATCATGGATGGGTTCATCAAGTCACTTGATCCGGACCGCATGCTCTTCCTGCAAGCGGATATCGACAGGTTTATGTCAGATCGCAACGAGATCGACGATGCGATAGAACGGAAGGACTTGAAGATCCCGTTTGCGATTTTCAACGCCTATGAACAGCGCGTTGTCGACCGCATGAACTACGCGCGCAGCCTGCTGAAGCAGGGCTTCGATTTCAGTACGCAGGAAAATTATGCGGTGCTGCGCGATAAAGCGCCGTGGTCGCAGTCGGAAGCCGAAAGCAATGAGCTTTGGCGCAAACGCGTCAAAAGCGACTGGTTGCGGCTGAAGCTCGGCGGCAAAACCGACACGGCTATTCGCGAAACGCTCGACAAACGTTACGAAAACACACTCGAGCGCGCCTACAAGTTCAAAAGCGACGACGTGTTCCAGTCGTTCATGGACGCCTATTCGACGTCGATCGATCCGCACACGGACTATTTCGGCGCGGCCGCTTCAGCCGACTTCAATGTCTCGATGAAGCTTTCGCTGTTTGGTATCGGAGCTGTGCTGCAGGAACGCGACGACTACACGACGATCCGTGAGCTCGTGCCTGGCGGGCCGGCGCAACTGTCCGGCAAGCTCGCGGTCGGAGACCGCATTACCGGTGTTGGTCAAGGCAAGGATGGGGCGATCAAGGAAGTGGTGGGCACGCGCCTTGATGAAGTCGTGCAGATGATACGCGGAAAAAAAGGCTCCGTCGTGCGGCTGGACATCCTGCCGGCAGATGCCGGAGCAGATGGCACGCACCGCGTCATCAGCCTGGTGCGCGATAAAATCAGTCTCGACAAGCAGGCCGCCAGGAAGACTGTGCTGTCCGTGAAGGCGGGCGACGCCACGCGTAAAATCGGGATCATCACGCTGCCGGTATTCTATGAGGATTTTGAAGCCAAGGGCAAAGGCGACAAGGATTACAAAAGCGCAAGCCGCGATGTCGCCAAGCTTCTCGACGAACTGAAGCAGGAAAAGGTCGACAGCGTTCTCATTGACCTGCGCAACAATGGCGGCGGTTCATTGGACGAGGCAATTGATTTGACCGGTCTCTTCATCGGCAATGGACCGGTCGTTCAGCAACGTCGCAGCGACGGCAAGATCGAGGTTAAAAGTGCTGAGTTTGCAGCGCCTGTCTGGACAGGTCCGATGGGTGTCCTGATCAATCGCGGCTCGGCGTCGGCTTCGGAGATTTTTGCCGCGGCAATCCAGGACTACGGTCGAGGCGTAATCGTCGGTGAACCCAGTTTCGGCAAGGGCACCGTTCAAACCGTCATCGATCTTGACCAGATCGTCCGCAACAGCAAACCCGAGTTCGGGGAGCTGAAAGTGACAATTGCCCAGTTTTTCCGGGTCAACGGCGGTACGACGCAGCTGCGCGGCGTGACGCCTGATATCGGCTTGCCGGGACTGTCCGATCCGACTGTTTTCGGGGAGACCAGTTATGACAATGCGCTGCCGTGGGCTGAGATCAAGCCCGCGAACTACACGCCCGCTGACACTGTCACGACGCTGCTGCCGACATTGCAAAGCCGCCATGATGCGCGGGTTGGCAGCGATCCGGACTTCCAACGCCTGTTGAAAGACATTGCCGACCTCAAGGCCCAGCGCGAAAAAGGGGTCATCTCCCTCAATGAAGCCGAGCGTCGCAAAGAAGCGACGGCTCGCGAGAAACGCTTCAAGGATCGAGCGGAAGCAGGGGATGGCGAGGATCTTGGAGATGATGGCCTTGAGGCCGGCGAGCGCAGCCTGAGCGCTGATATTGCCATCGAGAATGCCCGCAAGAACGCCAAAGACGTCCTGCTGGATGAGGCGGCCGCCATTCTTGCCGACGAGGTGGACTTGCAGGAAGGCATGCTAAAGGCAGCCACGAAACAAACGGGAAAAACGGACGGAAAATAGTCATTCGACACCTAGAGGGCGAACGCCGTCCACTGGGGTTGCTGCTTGACGCTCGACACACGCGACTTCACACTTGCAGTGTTGAAGGTGAGTCGGACAGACTGTACCGTTTTTCATATCCGTTGCTCGCCTGAGAAGGAGTCGCCAGCAGGGCTGATTGGTCCACGCGCCGACCCGTACCGGTTGGTCGCAAATAGGATCGAGGTTGATTGAGTTCGAGCTCGCAGCCGCTCCTGTTTTTCTCGTGAGGTCGCGCCGTGGACAAAGTGCTATCAGCAGTCGATCCTCCTCGCGACAGCCCGCTTTGGCACCGGAATTTCCCGTTGCTGAGCAACCGCCGGTCTCTGCTTTTGGGGCTTTTGATACCCGTTTTGCTTCTTGCAGGCATCGTTGTCTTTTATCGCGAAATCCACCACCTCAAAGAGCCGGTCAGGCCCTATGAACATCGAGCTCTCAATAAGGCTGTCCGATCATCTCGCATAGCCGCCCGCCCTGATCCGGCGGCTCCTTCTACCCTCCCGCCGATGTCGATATCGCTGCAGCTGATCGAGGTCCCGAAGCTGGAATTGGCAAGTCAGTTTCTGCGGATATGGCGCGTCTCGGGGCCGAATATTTGCGGTGCTCTTCGAGAGGCCGGCATCGAGATGAGCGAATGGAAAGCCGCATCGATGCGCAATCGCAGCTATGAATGCTATTTTCAGCGCATCTACGAACGGGACGAGGTGCGTCCGCTCAGCTCGACCTTCCTGAAGGTTCGCGGAGATGAAATGGGCGACATTCTTGAGATCCGCGCCAAGATCATTGGGCCAACGACCGACGCCCAGGGACGCCTCGCCCCGGCCGTCCTACGCATTTTCGAGATCATTGTGAAGCAGGCGTGCTGGCGTGATTTCGAGGATACTCTTGCCTCGATCCAAAACCTTCAAAATGTCGAATACGAACGATTCGGCTCCTATCTCAGCTTCACACGTGAAGCCGGCAGCGCAAATATCTTTAATTTTGTTCTTGGCCTTAAGGCGACTTCAGGTTCGCAGGTGAGGACCAAGATGTATTTTTCGACTGAGCGCTGGCTACAAATGCCCGCAGTGCTCCTGCCAGCTTCATCTTCAGGGAGCGCTTGGGGGCATCCATATCAGCCAATTGCGCTCAATGACGTCGCAAGCCCCCGTCAAAGTCCAAGATCAATTTGGAACTGTGGCTAAACATCGACGGCTTCATCGTTTTGAGCGATGAAAGCGTCGATCCGAGCAGCCAAACAGACCGCCGTGGTGATTTCGGCCATGAATGCTGCGATCATCCTTAAACCTTCTTGTACACATACTATGTGTACGTTATATTGAGATCAAGGAGATAGTTATGCCGAGAACCGCGGACAATAAATCCGAACGCTACCAGCTGCGCATCCCGCCAAAGCAGAAGGCAATGATCGCGCGCGCAGCTGCCCTTTCGAACAAGGATATGGCCGATTTCATTCTCGATAAGATAGTACCTGAAGCCGAAGCCGTCATCCAGGCTGCTGAAGTTGAGACCGTTTCGAGCCGCGATTTCATCCGCATCCTCGACCTGCTTGAACGCCCGCCCAAACCAAACGCGAGACTACGCGCCGCGATCTCTGCTCTACCGGATGCCTTGTGACCCTCCCCGTCTGGCATGAAGAGCCGATCGCTAAGTCGCATGATCGGGCCTCATTCGGTTGCGGTGATGCGGCAATGAACGAATTCATTCGGCGCTTCGCCCGGCAGAGCCATGAGCAGAATGCGGCGAAAACCTTCTGCGCTATCGACAAGGCCCACCCTGATCGCATCCTCGGATTCTACACAGTCGCGCCCTCTGCCGTTACGCATGAGGCCGTGCCTCCGAAGATGACGAGAGGCCTCGCACGCCATGAAGTCGCAGGCTTCAAGCTCGCGCGCTTGGCAACCGACGTAAAGGTGGCGGGAAAAGGTTTAGGCGGTCAGCTCATCGCTGCTGCAGCGCTCCGTTGCCTGCGGCTCGCCAGCGAGGGCGGCGGGATCCTGCTAATCATCGATGCCAAGAGCGAGCGCGCCGCCCATTGGTATGCCAGCTACGGCGCCGAACCGCTGCAAGGGAAACCGCTCACCCTCGTTATGCCGCTTGCCACCTTCGCCGCCGACTTCAAGGCCAAGGGGCTCCTGTAGCCGTTTAGCCGCCAAGCCATTGTGCTGCCGGCCCGAACCGCGACACCTCACATCATCAGTCAAAGCTGTTTGCCAGCAGAACTGCGGAGAGCTTTTTTATTCCCGCGCCAAATCCTATCTACAAACTCTCACCGGGATTGAGGACAACCGCCGATGCCGCCGAACGCATGGACAGGCCCGGAAAAGAACATATCTTCGAAGGGTCCTTCCTTTTGAAGCCTCGAATCAAACAGCACGGGCACACATCCATGACCAAAGGCTCCGATCTTCTAGTGGCAGCGCTTGAGAACGAAGGTGTCGAGCGCATCTTCGGCATTCCCGGCGAAGAGAATCTCGACGTCGTCGAATCCATCCGCAAGTCGTCGATTGAGCTCGTGCTCACCCGACACGAGCAGGCGGCGGCGTTCATGGCCGCGACCTATGGCCGCCTGACTGGCAAGCCCGGCGTCTGCCTGACGACGCTTGGGCCGGGTGCTCTCAACCTCTCGACGGGTGCGGCATACGCCTTGCTCGGTGCGATGCCGATGGTGATGATCACCGGTCAGAAAGGGATCCTCTCATCCCGCCAGGCGCGTTTCCAGGTGGTCGACGTCGTCGCGTCGATGAAGCCGCTGACCAAGCTCGCAAGGCAGATCGTATCGCCGCAGATGATCCCGACGACGGTCAGGGAGGCGTTCCGCATCGCCCAGGAGGAAAGGCCGGGGCCGGTGCATCTGGAGCTTCCGGAAGATATCGCGGCCGAAGAATGCCAGGAGGTGGCGCTGATTGCGCCGCACCAGCTCGAACTGCCGACGGCAAGTGAGGCGGCGCTTAACCGCGCAGCCGCGCTCATCACCGCGGCCAAGCGTCCGCTTCTGATGTTCGGGGCCGCCGCCTCGCGTCCGCGCTCGACCTCCGACATCGCGCAATTCGTGATCCGCACGCGCATCCCGTTCTTCACGACCCAAATGGGGAAGGGAACGGTTCCGGGTGGAACCGAACTTTACATGGGCACCGCGGCGCTGTCGGAGCGCGACTATGTCCACGAAGCCATCGAACAGGCCGACCTCATCGTCACGATCGGCCATGACACCATCGAGAAGCCGCCGTTCATCATGGGCAAGGGCGGTCCGAAGGTCGTCCATATCGGATATCAGCCGGCGACCGTCGAGCAGGTCTATTTCCCGCAATCCGAGGTCATCGGCGACATCGGCCCCTCTCTGAAGGCGCTGGCCGATCGCCTCGAGGGCAAGCTGCCAAACGCGCAGGCGCTTCTTCATCTCCGCGAGCGCATTCTCGAGCGCATCGCCGCGCGGGCGACGGAGGATCGCTTCACGCCACAGCGGCTGGTCCACGATATAAGAGAGGTGATGCCGCATGACGGCATACTGGCGCTCGACAACGGCATGTACAAGATCTGGTTCGCCCGAAACTACCGGACGCGGATGGCGAACACGCTGCTGCTCGATAATGCTCTTGCAACGATGGGAGCCGGGCTGCCGTCGGCGATGGTTGCCTCGATGCTCTACCCGGAGCGGCGTGTCATGGCGATCTGCGGCGACGGCGGCTTCATGATGAACTCCCAGGAGCTCGAGACGGCCGTCCGGCTGAAACTCAACCTCGTCGTTCTTGTCATCGAGGACAATGCTTACGGCATGATCCGCTGGAAGCAGGCGGTGGATGAGTTCCCGGATTTCGGGATGACCTTCGGCAATCCCGACTTCGTGAAATATGCCGAATCCTACGGCGCCAGGGGAACCAGGGTCGACGATATCGGCCAGTTCAAAAAGGTCCTCGAAGAGGCATTCTCTGGAGGTGGCGTCCATCTGGTGAATGTGCCGGTCGACTACTCGGAAAATGAACGCGTGCTGGTGAAGGAGCTTCGCGAGCGGCTCCCCGCGATACTGGAGGCCTGAGATGCAGTCTACCATGAAGGTCTATCAGGCGTTCGACCGCGTGCCGATTGCAGAGCTGCCGGCAGACGACGCATCCGCGCTCGAGCGCAAGCTTCAGGTCGCCGCAAAGACCTTTGCCGATCGCGACGGCTGGCTGCCCGCGCATCAGCGGATGGCAATCCTCAGGAAGGCGTCGGCGCTTCTGCAGGAGAACCGCGACCGCTTTGCGATGATGATCGCCAGCGAAGGCGGCAAACCGCTGACCGACGCAATCATCGAGGTAACGCGCGGGATCGACGGCCTGGTGAACGCGGCAGACGAACTGCGCAATTTCGGCGGCAAGGAAATCCCCATGGGGCTGACTGCGGCCAGCGCGAACCGATGGGCTTTCACCACCAAGGAGCCGATCGGGGTCGTGGCGGCGATATCGGCGTTCAACCATCCGCTCAATCTCATCATCCATCAGATCGCGCCGGCGATTGCGGTCGGTTGCCCTGTGATCGTGAAGCCGGCGGCAACGACGCCGATTTCCTGCATCGAGATCGTCAAGCTGTTCTGGGAGGCCGGTCTCCACGAACGCTGGTGCCAGACCCTCATCACCGAGGACAATGCGCTTGCCGAAGCCTTCGCAACCGATCGTCGCGTGGCGTTTCTGAGTTTCATCGGCTCTGCAAAGGTCGGCTGGTACCTCAAGAGCAAGTTGCCGCCGGGCACCCGATGCGCGCTGGAACATGGCGGAGCGGCACCCGTGATCGTCGACCGCAGCGCCAATGTCGATGCGATTGTCGGCACCGTCGTCAAGGGCGGCTATTACCACGCTGGGCAGGTCTGCGTGTCGGCGCAGCGTCTTTTCGTGCACGAAGATATTCTGGCTTCCTTCACCGAGGCTCTCGCCGCCAAGGTTGCGGCCCTGCATGTCGGCGATCCCAAGCTTGCACAAACCGAGGTAGGGCCGCTCATCCTGCCGCGCGAGGCGGACCGCGTCACGAGCTGGATCAAGGAGGCGACGGATGCCGGGACCAAGCAGATCGGCGGCGGGCGGATGTCCGATACGACGCTTCTGCCTTCGGTTCTGCTGAACCCGCCTGTCGAAGCGAAGGTGTCGGTGCTCGAGGTCTTTGGACCGCTGACTTGCGTCTTCGGCTACCGCGACCTCGACGAGGCGATCCGCATTGCCAACTCGCTGCCCTATGCCTTCCAGGCAAGCGTCTTTTCCGCCGACATAGCGGTTGCTCTCAAGGCGGCAAAACATCTGGATGCATCGGCCGTTCTCGTCAACGACCATACGGCGTTTCGCACCGACTGGATGCCTTTCGCCGGACGCAGACAGTCCGGATACGGGGTCGGCGGCATTCCCTCAACGATGGAAGAGATGGCCGACGACAAGATGGTCGTGTTCAACCAGGTTACTTAAGATCAGTCGGTACTCCGTCGCCGTTGGCAGCCGACAAAGACAATGGACGACCCTTTCGCCAGCGTGCTGGACCAGCGGCATTTGCATCGAGGCTGCTGGGCGATGCGATGTCGAGTACCGCTGAGAGTTAGACAAGCATTGGATAACAGCTCGCTCAGCCAGGATCGACTTGCCTCGCCTGTTATCGGGAGGCATGGTCTGTCATGGAACAACGGAATCACGAAACTACGGACGAGAGGTCCTTGGCCATGCTCGAAAGCTCGCAGCGCATCGCAAACATAGCTGATTAATGTTTTCCTTCCTGCACAGTTCGGACCTTCATATTGGCAAACGATTTGGCAATCTTCCGGAGGATTTGAGAGGGCGCCTGCGCGAGGCGCGGCATGGCGTGATCGCTAGGCTCGCCGCGGCGGCACGAGAGCATGGCGCTGGTGTCATCCTGCTCGCGGGCGACACCTTCGATACCGAGACGCCGACGCCTGCCGTGCTTCGGCAAGCGCTTGGCGAGATGGCCCGGAATACGCCGCTGCGCTGGGTCCTGCTTCCGGGCAACCACGATTCACTGCTGGCGGACCAGCTCTGGAGTGCGGCGCGCGGCGTTGTGCCCGACAATGTCATCCTGGCGACGGAAGCGGTGCCCCTTCCGCTTGGACCTGATGTCATCCTGCTGCCGGCGCCTTGCACGACCAGGAGGCCTGGCCGCGACCTGACCGAATGGATGACGGGTGCCGCCACACCGGACGGCGCTATCCGCATCGGCCTCGCCCATGGCCCTATCCAGGAATTTTCGGAGGATGCCACGGCGACCAACGTGATTGCGCCGAACCGCGCGGCGCTGGCCGGCCTCGACTATATGGCTCTCGGCGATTGGCACGGATCGGTGGCGGTGGACGCCAGGACGTATTATAGCGGTGCGCCCGAGCCGGACCGTTTCAAGCATGACAGGCCGGGGCAGGCGATGGTCGTTTCCATTGCCGGGCAGGGGGCGATGCCGACGACGGCGGCGGTGACGACCGCCAGTTTTTCTTGGCAGACATTGCACTTTCCTCTGCTGGCATCGGAAGACGGTGTTGAAGTGCTGAAGGCCGCGTTGCCGGAACCGTTCGCGCGCCGACAAACCCTGTTGCGCATCGCGCTGTCCGGCCGTGCCCGGTTGAACGGGCGCACAGCAATGATCAGCCTGCTGGAGCAGGTCGCGCCGGAATTTGCGCATCTGGAGATCGATACCGCCCTTCTGGGGACCGACTGCGAGAGCGATGATCTCGAGACCATCGATCGAGCCGGTGCGCTGCGCGATGCTGCGGACTTGCTGCTTGCCGAAAGCCTCGACGAGGCCCGTTCCGGCGACGACAGGAACGTGGCGCGCCTAGCGTTGATCCGCCTGTTTTCCTATTGCGAGGCGATCGATCGATGAAACTCACCGCCCTTCGCCTCCACAATGTCAAACGTTTCGCCGGCCGCGGCATATCAGTCGAAGGAATCACCGACGGCGTCAATGTGCTGAGCGCCGCCAATGAACACGGCAAATCAACCTGTTTCGAGGCGCTGCATGCCCTGTTCTTCCAACCGCACAGCGGCAATCCAAAGAGCGTGCAGATGCTGCGCCCCTATAGCGGCGGCAATCCGATCGTCGAGGCCGATATCACGATCGAAGCCGGCCGCTACCGCCTGACCAAGCAGTTCCATAGCGGACGGCGTGCCAGCGTCACCGATCTCGGCAGCGGCCGGATCGTCGCCCAGGCCGACGAGGCCGAGGCGTTCATCGGCGATCTCATTTCCGGCGGAACCTCCGGCCCGGCAGGCCTGCTCTGGGTGCGTCAAGGCGTCACCGGCATCGAAAATCGCAGCAAGAGCGAGGAGGAGAACGACAAGCGGGTGCGCGAAAGCCTGCTGTCTTCGGTACAGGGCGAGGTGGAGGCGCTGACGGGCGGACGCCGCATGTCGGCGGTGCTCGAAGCCTGCGAGGACGAACTCAATCGCCTGGTCACCGCGACGCTCCGGCCGAAGGCAGGAGGCCGCTTTGCCGCCGCTCTCGAGGAGCGTGACCGGCTGCAGGAGGAGGAGGCCCGGCTGGCCAAGGAGGTCGAGATGCTGCACGGCGCACTCGACCGCCGCCGCTCAGTGCAGGCGAGACTGAGCGAACTGGAAAACCCTGATGAGGAAGCCGGCCGAAAGACGGCGATTGCCAATGCCGAGGTGGTGCTCGAAGCCGCTAAACTGCATGACAGGGAACTCAAAGCGCTCGATGCCGAGGCCACCTTGGCCGCCAGCCGCCGCGATGAGGCGCAACAGGTATTCGACCGCTTCCACACGGCATTGAACCGCAGCGGCGAACTCGCGCGGCGTTTCGCCTTGGCGGAGAAAGAACTCTCGAGTGCAGCCAAGCGACGCACGGCATCGCTGGCCGAAAGCGAGGCGGCAACGGCGGAGGTGCAGGCGGCCGAAGAGGAGGAGCGGATAGACCGTCAACTGCTTGCGCGGCTGGAGGCAGCGCTCCGTTCACGCCACGCCGCAGAGCGACTGGCCGAGGTCCGTCTGCGTCTCGAACAGGCGGAAGCGGCGCGCCAGCAGATCGAGGACGGGGAGGCGGCGCATGCATTGCTCGCCATTCCAGCCGATGCGGTCGAGCGGCTTGAAGCGCTGGATCTCAAGATCGTCGGCTTGCGTGCAGCCGCCGAGATCGGTCTTCCCACGCTCAGGGTCGATTACCTGAAGGATGCCTCCGGATCGGTGAGCATGGACCGCCAGCCCTTGATTGGGGGTGAGGACAGAAGCTTTGCCGGGATCGCGAAGCTCGACATAACAGGTGTCGGCACCCTGACCATCCACTCCAGCCGGCAGGCAGATCAGGACGGAGCGCTGGAGACTGCGGAAGCCACGCGCCAAACATTGCTTGCCAAGCTCGGTGTCGACAGTCTGCGAGCGGCGCGACAGCGCGATATTGCCGCGCGGAACAAGCAGGAGGAACTCGTGCGGGCGCGCCAGCGGCTCGCGGATCTCGCCCCGAATGGCATTGACAAGCTTCACCTCGACGCCGCACGCTTTGCCGAACTCAGCCAGGATCCGGTCGAACTCGAGGCCGACCCGGAAGAGGTGCGCGCCCGTCTCGCGGATGCGACGCGGCGCATCGAACTATCGCGGAACCGGGCGCGGGAGGCGTCAGTGATGCGCACGGAAGCCGGCGAGGCCATATTGCGCGCGCAGACGGAGCACACCAGGCTTGGCCAGGAACTCGAGGCCATCGAGGCGGTCATCGGCCCCGAAGCCGGCCGAACTGAATTGCAACAGGACCTTGCTCTCAAGCTTTCCAGGGCCAAAGAGCAGGTCGATGCTGTCGAACTGCGGGCCGAGCCTTTGCGCAGGACAGGGCGGGACCTCGCAGGCGCAGAGGCCGCCCTTGCCAGGGCGCGCTCGGTCGCCGACGCCGCAGGCCGCGAAATTGCCAGGCTTCGCGAAGAGCTTGCCGATCTCGGCGGTCAGATCCGCACCCGCTCGGACGGTGCGGTGGAAGAAAACTGGTTGGAAAGCCGGGATTTGCTGGCAGCGGCGCGCGAGCAGGTGAAGCGTTTCGAGACGGAGGTCGGCGTGCTCGATCGCCTGCGCAAGGCACTGACGGCGACGCGGGCGGCCGCGCGCGACCTCTATCTCAAGCCTGTTATGAACGAACTCGCCCCGCTGCTCGGCCTGCTGTTCGACGACATCTCGATCACGTTTGACGGCGACACCTTGCTGCCGCAGATCGTGCGCCGCAACGGCCTGGACGAGGATGTCGACCGGCTGAGCGGCGGCATGCGGGAGCAGCTCTCGGTGCTGACCCGCCTCGCATTCGCAAGGCTGCTTGCCCGCGACGGCCGGCCGGCGCCTGTCATCCTTGACGATGCGCTTGTTTATTCCGACGACGACCGGATCGAGCGGATGTTCGATGCGCTGCACCGCCAGTCCCGCGACCAGCAGATCCTCGTCTTCTCCTGCCGCCAGCGCGCCTTCGCCAAGCTGGGCGGCAATGTGCTCACCATGCAGCCATGGCAGCCGGATTGATGAGGATCGATGCTCAGGCGACGCCGACGCCTCGCTCAAGCCACAGATAGGCGGCAGCCGTCCAGGAAAAGCCGAGGCCGCCGCATCCTTGGCCGGTGACCGGGTCGAAATATTCGGCAAAACCTTCCGTTTCGATCGCCGCGATGGTGGATCGCCGCAGCTCTTCGGCGACATCCGCGTGGCCATTGCGATTCAGTCCGTCGATCAGAAGCCAATTGATGATCGCCCAGGCAGGGCCGCGCCAGTAACGCTTCGGCTCCCAGCTGGCGATGCCCGGCCTCGTCGTCGGAAAGGCGACCTTGAGATCCTTGGACCAAGCTTTCATTTCCGAAACCAGGGCGTCGGCAACCTGCTTGTCGAGGTCCAGCGAGAGGAGGGGGATGAAACCGGCTTGCGTTGCGGCTTCGATATCTTCACCGGAGATCAGGTCTCTCGAGACGAAGCGCGAAAGGTCCGGCCGCCATTGGGCCATTATCGCCTTGCGAGTGCGGTTGTTGAAGGCAGCGATCTCGATCGCGTCCTCGGTCCGGTTGAACAGGCGGGCAAGGTACTCGAGGTCTTCGCCGGCCTTGAGCAGGATGGCGGTCGTCTGGATCTCGGCGACCTTGAAGGACGCCTTTTCCCATTGTTTCGCTGGATCCCAGCCACAGGCGGCATAGGTGTCGACCAGATGAATGAAGCGGCGGTAATCCTCGTCGCGCGGGCGCATGTCGGCATCGACATGGCCGGTGTCCTTGCGCACGACGGGGGTATCGGTGGTGGTGGGTACACGAGCGAGCGCGATGTCCCAGGCGGGAGAATTATCGCTGCCGCTTTCCCAGGGATGCAGGAGCGCAACGAGCCCGGTGCCATCGGGATCGCGGGCGGAATACCACCAGCGGTGCCATCTCAGCGCCGCCTCGTAGAGGGGCAGGGTGCGCGTCTCGGCATCGTTGCCCGCGGCTTCATGCAGCTTGCGCAGCGCGATCGCGAAGACCGGCGGCTGGGTTATGCCGGAGGTCGGGATCGTGTGCGTCGTTCGCCAGACGTTCGGTCCCGGGAAATAGGTTTCGCTTGGCGCGTGGAAGAGGATATGCGGGATCATCCCGTCCGCCCACTGGCCCTCGACCAGCCGTTCCAGCTCGCGATAGGCGCGATCGATGTCGTAGAGCGCGAAGCCCATGGCGACGAAGGCTGAATCCCAGTTCCACTGGAAGGGATAGAGCCGGTCTGTCGGCACAGTATAACCGCCGCGATCGTTGGCGGCGAGGATGCGCTTCGCCTGGTCGATATGCATATTCATGTCGGATACTCCGGTATTCTTAGGCCAAGACGGCCGGAAGGGACTTGCCGCTTTCGGGCGAAAGCCAGGTGATGCGCTTCTGGTCGAGCTTGAGACCGATCGTGTCGCCGCTCTTGACGGTTTCCGAGGCCGGCAGGATGACGCGCACCGGCTGGTCGTGGATCGAGCCGGTCAGAAGCAGGTGCGAGCCCATCGGTTCAGCAACGCGTACCCTCATTTCGAGACCCTGCGGCAGCGGTGCAAGTTCGACGGCTTCGCCGCGCAGGCCAAGGATCACTTCATTGCCGGACCCCTGCGGCGCGGCAAGCTGCTCGGCGCCTGCCGCCACGTGGCTGTTCGTCACCGGCACCTTGATGAAATTCATCGGCGGGTTGCCGATGAAGCCGCCGACGAAACGTGTTGCCGGGTGATTGTAGATCTCGACAGGATGGCCGACCTGCTCGACCACGCCGCCATGCATGACGGCGATGCGGTCGGAAAGGCCCATGGCTTCGGTCTGGTCGTGGGTGACGTAGATCGTCGTGGTCCCCGCCGATTGCAGCACGGTCTTGAGTTCGGTGCGCATTTCGAGGCGGAGCAACGCGTCGAGGTTCGAAAGCGGCTCATCCATCAGGAGAACCTTCGGTTCGACGGCAAGGGCACGAGCGACCGCGACGCGCTGGCGCTGGCCGCCAGAAAGCTTGTTCGGGTAGCGGTCGAGATATTGCTCGATATGCAGGAGGCCGGCGGCCTTCTCGACCTGCGCCTTCACCCTGGCGTCGTCGGCCTTCTGCATCCGCAGCCCGAAAGCGACGTTCTCATAGACCGTCATGTGCGGAAAGACGGCGTAGTTCTGGAAGACCATCGCAAGGCCGCGATCCTTGGGAGGCAAGCCGATCACCGACTTGTCGCCGATGCGGACATCTCCCGACGTTGCGGTCTCGAGGCCGGCGATGATGCGCAGCAGCGTGGTCTTGCCGCAGCCGGACGGACCGAGCAGCGAGACGAATTCGCCGTCGTCGATCGTCAGCGAGACCTCTTTCAGCGCCTGGAAGGCTCCGAAGCTCTTGCGGATGCGGTCGATGACAATATTGGCCATATCTCTGGTCCCGTTATTTGGAGGAAATGCCCCAGATCGCGAAGAGGTAACGTCTGACCGCGAAGATGAAGACAACCGAGGGAAGGATGAGCATCAGGCCCCCGGCAAAACGGTAATGCATCGGGCTTTCCGACAGCACGGTCAGCAGGTAGGCGGTCAGCGTGCGGTTGCGCACCGTCAGCACCGAGGCGGCAAAGACCTCGTTCCACGAGATGACGAAGGCAAAGACCGCGGTTGCGACGATGCCGGGCAGCGCCAAGGGTGCCACCACCTTGAAGAAGGCCTGGATGCGGGTGCAGCCGAACACCCAGGCGGCTTCCTCCAACTCCTTGGGCACGCCGAGGAAAATGCCCTGCGTAACGAGTGCCGCGAAAGGCAGCGCCAGGACGGTATGGATGAGACCGACGCCGACGATCGTGTCATAGAGGCCGAGCCGGATGAAGGAGACCGTCAGCGGCAATGCCAGGATTGCCAGCGGGAAGGCGCGGGTCAGCAGCACCAGGAGGCGGTAGCTGTCCTTGCCGCGGAAATCATAGCGGGCGAGCGCATAACCGGCCGGCGCGCCGAGCAGGATCGAAAGCGCCACCGTAATGCCGGCTGCCCCCAGCGAATTGAGGAAGGACTGGGCGACGCCTTCGGTCTTTAGGAAGAGAATGAAGGGCTCCAGCGATATGCCAGTGGGAAGACCGGTCTTCGGCCAGATATAGACGCCTTGGCGACCGCCAAGTGCGCCGAGTGCCACCAGATAGATCGGCACCAGCACCCAGGCGCAAAGCGCTGCGATGCCGCTCCAGAGAAGCCAACGGCGTGAAGAGACGAAGCCGGCCGCTTTGGGTGTGTCTGCGGCCGTGCTGATGGTGTCCGTGGTCATGGCAGGCGCTCCGGATCGACTTTCAAGGCCTTCAGATAGATGAGCGTGGCGGCAAGCGAGATGATCATGATCAGCACCGCATAGGCGGCAGCGACGCTGTAGTTCTGGTTCTGGTTCTGCCAGTTGTAGGCCTCGCCGACGAGGACCGGGAAATTGCGTCCGCCGAGCGCATAGACCACCGCGAAGACTTCGAAGGCGAGCACGGTGCGCAGGATCAGCGCCGATTGTAGAGCCGGGCGGATCAGCGGCAGGGTGATGCGCCAGAAGCGCGTCCACGGGCCAGCACCGAAGATCTCGGCGGCTTCTTTGAATTCCTTCGGCACCTGGTTGAGACCGGCGACGATGATGACCATCACGATGGCCGTGCCGCGCCAGATTTCGGCAACCGCAATCGCAATGAAGAGCGCGACCGGCGTCTGGTAGGAAAGCCAGCTCGCTTGCCTGCCGATGATGCCGAGGCCGAAGAGCAGCGAATTCAGATAGCCGGTATTTTGCAGGATCGACAGCCAGACGAGACCGGCGGCGAGATCGGAAATGCCGAGCGGGATCGTCCAGATCCACAGGATCGTCTCGCGCCCGCGGCCGACCTTGGCGACCATGGTGCCCATAGCAAGCGCAATGGCGATCTGCACCGGCACGACAGCGATCGTCAGCAGGAAGGTGTTCTTCACCGAGCGCGTGAAATTGATGTCGGTGACCATCCGCTCGGCATTATCAAGCGACAGCACACCATTATCCGAAACCGCCAGCCAGATCGTCTGCACCAGCGGCACGACGAAGAGCAGCGCCAGAAAGGCGACGGATGGCAGGATCAGCAGATAGGGGATCCAGGGTCGGCTATTGGTCATCGACTCCCGCCTTGACGAGCAGAGTGGTGAAGGAGCGCCCGGGCATTTCGCCCGGACGCGTCTCGGGCGGATTTATTCGACCGGGCAGGGGCCGTCGCTCTTGGCATCGGGCGCCCAGCAGGCAGCTTTCGTGTCGGTCATCAGCTTGGCCATCGTGGCGCCCTGGGTCTTCAGCACGTCTGCAACGGGCTCGTTCTGCAGCACGATGCGCTGGAAACTGTCCATGTAGACCTTGTTAAACTCGCCGCCCTTGTCGCCGAGGCCGACCGGGAGCAGCGAGATGACCGCGTCCTTGGAAGCCTGGGTGGCGGTAACCGCACCGGCGAGAAGGGCAACGCCCGCGTCGAGATCCGGCGGCAGCTTGACGTTCAGGGTCGGGAAGAAACCGACCTTGGAGGCGGTCAGGAGCTGCGTATCCGGCATCGACAGGTGCTCGATGATTTTTTCTGCGCCGGCCTTGTCAGGCGCGCCCTTCGGAATGGCGAGACCAGCAACGACTGGCATGTAGCCGCGGCCCTTGGGACCAGCGGGAGCGGGGAAGACCACATAATCATCCGGTGCGGCAGAAATGGCATTCTTCAGCCGGGCGATATGATCCCAGGCGACCATGACTTCGCCGGCAGCGAGCGGCTCCTGCATGAAGTCGTAGCTGGTCGAATTCGGTGTCACATAGGCCCACAACGCCTTCAGTTTCTCCCAGCCAGCAGCAGCATCGGCACTCTGGAAGGTGCGCACGACACCCCCCGTGAAGGACGGATAGAAATAGCCCTGGAAATAACGCGCCATCAGCCCTTTCGGGCCGGCCGGGAAACCGATCTGCGGCTGGCCCGTCGCCTCCTGCATATTCTTGCCCCACTCGATCAACTGATCGTAGTTCAGCGCGTTCACGTCGGCGCCATCAGGCAGGTATTGCAGCGCTTCCTTTTTGGCAGCCATCACATAGGTCGCCTGCATCCAGGGAATGTACTGCTGGGTCGGCTTGCCGAGCTTGCCGAGGTCGAGCAACGACTGCGGCATGCCGCTCGCTGCCAGCTTCTTGGCGAGATCGTCGAGTGGCTCGAGCGTGTCCTTGTCGGCAAGCGGCGAGAGCTCGCCATGTAGCGCACCGACGAGGCTGACGGTGCGCTTGCCGGCCTGACGTTCGGCCTCCATGCGGACAGCAAATTGCGGCGGCTCCTCGACCACGTAATCAACCGAGCCGACATCCTTCAACAGCTCCTCGCGGACGACGGTCGCCTCTTCGATCGGGCGAAGCTGGGTGGACACGAAAACCGTCTGGGCAAGCACCGGCGAGGCGAAGGCCAGCACGGTGGAAGCCAGAATTCCAAATGACATGATATGTTTCATCTTCTCCTCCTTCATTGTTCTTTGTTTGAGATGCACTTCTGTCTATGCCGCCTTGGCGGGACGGCGATGGCTGTCGCGATCGACGAATTCGATCGCGTGAAGTTCCTGGAGTTCTTCGGCGGGCTCTCCGGCAATGGCGCGCAACAGCAGCGAGGCGAAGCTCGCGCCGAGGTTTTCGCCGGTCATGCGCATGGTCGAGAGCGGAGGGCTGGTGAAGGCGCCCATCGGCAGATCGTCATGGCCGACAATGCTGATCTGGTTGCCGCCATCGACCTCGCGCAGCGCCCTCAGTGCCCCGATCGCCATTTCGTCGGTGGCACAGACGAGTGCAGTCGGACGTGATGGTTGGCGCAGAAGTTCCAGCGCCGCGAGGTAGCCGCCCTGTTCCAATGGCGCACCTTCGGCGCACAGGTCGGTCGCAAGGCCGCATTCCTCCATCGCCGCCCGCCAGCCACGGCAGCGGTCATGCGCGAAATAATATTCCTGCGGGCCGGCGATATGGCCGATACGGCGGTGGCCGGCGGCATGGAAGCGCAGCGTCGCGGCTCGGAAGCCAGCAAAGCCGTCGCCGTCGATATAGGGATGGGGCAGCAGGCTTTCGGTGCGGCCATTGGTGACGAAGGGAATGCCGCGCGACTGCAGAAAGTCGACGCGCTCGTCCTTCCGCTTGGTGCGGACGAGAAGCATGGCGTCGACGCGGCGGCCATCGACGAAGCGGCGGCAGATGTCGAGTTCACTCTCGCCGCGCGGCACCGGTGCAACCACCAGATTGAAGCCGGCAGCGGCAAGATGTTCGGCACAGCCGGACAACATATCGAGGAAATGCGGAGGGCCGATATGGCCAGGATCGCTTGGCAGCGTGACGGCAACCAGCTCGGCGCGCTGCCTGCGGAGGCGACGGGCCGAAGCATTCGGCCGGTAGCCAACCTTGTCGGCAGCCTCGCGCACCCGTTCTCGCGTGGCGGCCGACACATCGGCGTAACCGTCGAGCGCACGCGACACCGTGGTGATCGACAGTCCCAGCGATTGCGCAAGCTGTTTGAGATTGGCCAAGATCTTCCTCCAGAAGTGAGAAAAAGATTCTCCAAAACGTTTTGGGAGTCAAGCCAAAACGTTTTGGATTCGTGCAGATGTCGCACGCATGATCTTTCAAGACGAGCAGAGACGTCATAGAGATATGCGAAGGGGCGGGTCTTTTCAGCGCAGCCTAGGCGGGACCACTATCTTGTGTATCTGGATACGCTCGGGAAGTTCGCAAAGTAGCTCCGCGTCCCGCTCCCGATGCGGCGGGGATAACCGAAGTCTTGCTTTGGGCAGGGAGGTGGCTTCGAATTAGCTCTCGCTCAATCGGTAAGCTTGAGGGTTGCCGTAAACTGCGTTCCTTCCAGGCGATTGTATCTCGCCTCGCCATGCAGTTGATTTACGAAGGCTTTAATCAGCCGCGTCCCCATCCCGGCGCTGTCCGATCGGCCATCAAAACCAATCCCGTCGTCGGCGACGGTCAGTTGGGATTCCTCTCCTTCAGTCGCGTGCAGCATGACGCGAATATTTCCGGATGCCCGGCCGTCGAAGGCGTATTTCATGCTGTTGGCAATCAACTCGTTGAGCAGGAGGGCAAACGGCGTTGCCTTGTCGGCCGCAATCACGATGTCGTCGATTTCAAAGTCAACGGAAACGGCGCGACCATGGACGTCTACGAGTGTCCTAACGAATGATGGAATGAATTCCCGAGCAGATATTCCGCTAAACTGGTCGAAGCCGTACATCTGCTCGTGAACTGCGGACATCGCAGAGATGCGCTCGTTTAATTTTTGAACGGCTTCCGGTTCAAAACCCTGCAAGCGCAGCAGGGCCATCACCGTCTGCAGGTTGTTCTTCACTCGATGGTGTATCTCGCGCATGAGCGTTTCATTCGATCGCAACGCATCCGCAAGCTGCCTGGTGTGCAATGTGTCCACCTTGATGAGGTTCTGAATCCACAATGCAGCTGCCAAAGCCCCGACGAGGGCGAAAGCGACCAATAAAGCCGCGATTTTGGCATCCTCCCAAAAGGGCTGCATGATTACGTTGATATCTGCCGAAGCAATGGCCACAAAAGGGGTGCGTTCGAGGATTCGGTATGCGACCAGGCGATCTTCATTGTCGACTGGCGACACGGAGCGATATGTGCCTGATGTCGCCTTCCTCATATAGTCGGTAAACAGCTTGTGGTTTCGCATATCGACTGGTCCGGCGGGTTCCGGGTATCGGGCGATAAGTTGCCCGTCGCGCCTGATGAGGCCGACAATCGAGTTCTCGCCTATCGCGACCGCGTCCCATATTGGCCTTAGGATGCTCGCGTCGAAGGCAATCACGGCGGCGCCAGCGAACACGCCATTGCGTTCGAGCCTGCGGCTGAAGACGAATATCTGCCGCTGGGAAAGGCGGCTGATGATCAGCGGGGATGTATATTCGTCAGCGCCGTTTCTCAACCGAACGAAGTAGTCGCGGTCCGTAACGTTGATCGGCTTGATATCGCGATCGTTCGAAAAGAGCGTTTTTCCATCTGCCCCGATGACATAGGCTGTCGCCTGAGGAGGAAGGTCATAGACGGCAGCGTCGAGATCGCGCACCCGATCGGGGCCGGGCAAAGATGTACTCGGCCCCAGAGCATCATCAATTCGGTGCAGGGTCTCCCGAGCAAGGGAATTCAACCAATTCGCGTTCGCTGCAACGATTTTGGAAGCGGCGCTGACACCCTCATCGCCCCGGCGAACAGCTGTCTCGTAACTGGATATGAGCCAGATCGACAAGAGGGTGGTGAATGACAGGAACATCAGCGCGATGATCGCGAGCGATGCTTTGCCTACCGAGCCAACGTATTTATCGCCACCGATCATCTTTTTGGGCCAATTTCCATAGTGCGGCGACGGCCAGACGGGGACATTGCAACGCATTCCGAACCATATCCGATAAGCTGATTTCTGACTCTCGAAAATTATGCAGTGCTCACTACTCGGCGTCCTCAAAAGTACGACTGAGGATTGTATGTTCACAGTCACCTTTAGAGAATGACCGCGACATTCGGTCAATCCCACTCCGTTCGAGAAGGAGATCCGAATGATGGATAAAACCTTTCGCACGCGAGGCTCGGCACGACGGGGTTCTTAACTGATCATCGGCGTCTATTCGATCAAAATCTAATCAACCGCGTAACCTGATCTGAAAGTCGGTTTGCTAGGGAGGGTCTCCTTCCGGGAAGTGACGTCATGATCCTTGAGTTGCAGAATGCCATTCTGGAAATGATTGCCAAAGGGGAACCGCTGGCAGCAACGATGGAGCAACTTTGCCTCGAGGTTGAGGCCGCCGTTCCTGGGATCATCGCTTCGGTGCTGACGTTCGACGGGAGCCGTCTTCACACACTCGCTGGACCTTCCCTACCGCCTCACTATTCAGCGGCTGTCGACAATCTTGAGGCCAGTCCTCTTGCGGGCTCCTGTGGGGCTGCTGCCTATTTCGGTGAAGCGGTCATTGTCACCGATATCTCGACTGATGCTCGTTGGCAGGACTTCAAGTCCCTGGTCCTTCCACTGGGATTGAAGGCTTGCTGGTCCAGCCCGATCAAGCGTGGCGAGCAGGTGATTGGTAGCTTCGCCTTCTACTATCGAGACCACCGCGGTCCGAAGGCCATCGAACGGGACCTCGTCGACGCCTGTGTCCATCTCTGCATAATCGCCATCGATCGCGAAGAACGTGTAATGGAACGTCAGCGGCTGACATACAGTGACGCTTTAACAGGACTGTCGAATCGCGCTCGTTTCAACCAGCTTCTAGCCGAGGAGCTGCCTCGATCCCGGCGCGCCTGGGGCATCTTGCTGGTGGACATCGACAACTTGAAACTCGTGAACGACACGTTCGGGCACGCAGCCGGCGACGCATTGATTCAAGTGGTTGCAGACCGGATCGCCGCGACAGCAGGCCCCAAAAACACGTTTAGGCTCGGTGGAGATGAGTTTGCTGTCATTGTGTCGGACGACAAGGACCTTGATCTGAATGTCAGGGCAACCGACATCTTGAAAGCACTGTCCTCTCCGTCAACCTGCGACGGTCATGTCGTCTTTCCCGCCGCGACGATTGGCGGTGCGCTGGCTGAGATGGAACCAAACCCTAACCAGATCCGCCAGAACGCCGATGTGGCGCTCTATCATGCGAAAGAACACAATCGCGGCCGGTACGTGCAACACTATCCCGGCCTGGGCACCGCCCTGACCCGACGCTTCAGGGCGGTTCGCGATGTGGGCGTCGCCCTGGAAGAGGATCGGATCGACGCGCATTACCAGCCGATATTGCGCCTGGATACTCGCGAAATTGTCGGTTTCGAAGCCTTGTGTCGAATGACCACGCCTTCCGGCGAAATCATAGCCGCAGCGCATTTCCATGAGGCCACGAAAGACGCCCATATTGCTGCTGAGCTGACACAACGGATGTTACTGAGGGTTGCAAGGGACATCCGGAGCTGGCTCGCCCGAGGCCTTCCTCTTCAACATGTCGGCATCAACCTGTCTGCCGCAGATTTTCGTGGCGGTAATCTGCAAGACAGGCTGTGCCGCATTTTCGGGGAAGCGGAGGTTCCTCTTAAGCACATCATCCTCGAAGTAACGGAATCGGTTTACCTCGGACAACGGGACTATGTTGTGGCGGAGGAGATAAAGGCTCTTCGGTCCAAGGGCTTACGGGTTGCCCTCGACGACTTTGGCACGGGCTACGCGTCTTTGACCCATCTGCTGACGGTGCCGGTCGACATCATCAAGATCGACAAGTCCTTCATCGATCGCATGGTGCCCGGCGATGCAGGAACTTTCATCGTTGAAGGCCTGATCGGAATAGCTGACAAGCTGGGAATCCGGGTTGTCGCAGAGGGGATTGAGACAGAATCCCAAGCTGCTCAGTTGAGCCAGCTCGGCTGCAAGCTCGGACAGGGCTACCTCTTTTCGAAAGCAGTCGATCGAACGGCTGCCGCAGCCATTTTAGAGCAGCATGGACAATGGCCCAACAAAGACAAGACCCGTGCCGGAGCCCGATAGCCTCCCTGGGCGAGGTTTTCGCGCTCGGGCCAGACCCGATACCTGAGACAACACATGAGTACCAAGATCATTTTGAACGGATCAGAGATGCGAAAACGGATACATGTCAGCCAATTGCGGGTCGGAATGTATGTCGAGGACGTCGAGATTGAGGGGGAAGACAGGACACGCCGGTTCAAGCCGTTCCTGATCTCGGCGGCCGGTCAGGTCGAGAGTTTGATGGCAAGCCGCCTGATGACGGTCGTGATCGACGTCGGAAAAGGCGCGGATGTCGACCCGGGTGCGACACAGGACATCGACCGGGCTGCGTTTGACGCCCAGCTTCGTGCCGTGTTTTCGGCGAAGGATATCAAGCAGGCGAGGGAATGCGTAGAGGATACGAGACCGCAGATCCGCCAAATGCTTGCCCACGCTAGGATCAAAGCCTCCTTTGCCAGCGATGCGGCAAGCTCGGCTGTGGAGCGGATCATGTCGGCAGCCTTCGACAATGCCGGTGCGCTGATCGCGGTCGCGAAGCTGAAAGAAAAAGATGAGCTGACGTTCCTCCACTCGCTGGCGGTTAGCGCGCTGATGATCACCCTGGGGCGCAGCCTCGGTCATGGAGAAGAGGAGGTACGGGTCCTGGGACTCGGTGGACTGGTTCACGATCTTGGAAAAATGGCGCTGCCGGACGAAATTTTGACGAAACCCGGTAAACTGACGGCCGAGGAAATGGATCTTGTGCGCGGGCATCCTCAGCGAGGATATGAGCTGGTCTCTCATGTCGCGCATGTTCCCAAGCAGGTGCTGGACATTTGTCGCTACCACCACGAAAAGTTCGATGGCTCTGGCTATCCTGGTCGGCTCGCCGGAAAGAAGATCCCTTACGTAGCCCGGCTTGCGGCGATTTGTGACGTTTACGAAGCGTTGACCACAATCAGGCCGTATAAGCGCGCCTTCTCGCAAGCGGAGGCAATCAACATGATGATGAATTCGCCGGGCCATTTCGACAGCCAGCTTCTTTCCGCATTCGTATCAAAAATGGTGATCAGCGGCACGCTCCACTAGAGCCGACATTTGTCGGACGGCGCGTCGCAGCGGCCAAACGTCAATTGCAACTCCGCTCCGAATCGGCAGTCACTCCGGCAGCAGCGGCCAAGGGCACAAGAGCGATCTCCACCTCGTCGGTTTGAATCCCATCAAGGTGCTGGAGTGTTCCTGGAGTTCACCGCTTCTCGGAAATGACGGGGGGTCGTGCCCGTTCGCTCCTTGAAAATCTCGTAGAAGCGACTGCTGGAACCAAACCCGCAGTCAAAACCGATCTGGAGGACAGGATCCTCCGTGTCTGTCAGAAGCTGCATCGCCCGGGCAATCCGATGTCGGGTCAGGTATTCGTTGACTGATATTCCCAGAACCTTTCGGAAAGCGCTGTTGGCGGTGCTTGGATGCATGCCCGCAAGCCTGGCGAGATCGGGTACGCTTATCGGATCTGCGTAGCGGGAATTGATGAGGTCGATCAGCAGCTCGACGTGGCGCACCGCGTGGCCAGCCAACGATGTCGGAGAGACATGGCTTGGCGAATTGTCGATTTCAGCATTGTCCAGGATCAGACGTCGTATTCCCAGTCGTACTTCCTCGACGATCAATTTCCGTCTTGCCGCACTGCCGCCCTGCCATTCCTTTTCCCATCGTGGGAGTGTCAACGCATCCATCGTTTCCTGATTTGCTTGCGCCAGAAACCTCCCCTGCATGATCGACTGCCTCGCCTTTCTGTCCACCGGCAGACCAAGGAAATCGATAAGGGGAAGATAGAGACATACGAGCGGCGCGTTTTCGGCAACAGCGATCGTCTGATGGGGAATTGCGGCCCAGAATAAAACCAGGCGGCCGGCCTCAACCTGTTCCAGCCTTCCATTGAAAAGGTAGGTCATCTGGCCTGCCATGAGCAGGTTTAATTCAACGTGGTCGTGCCAATGCGGTGCGGCCATCGCATCAGCGATGTGACGCTCGATCAGGAACTGCCCTCTGGATCCAATCCATTCGCCGCGGCTTTGGCTATGTTTCATTTGTAGGAGACTCGAATCCCGGAATTAATAGGCCGATGTCAGGAAGAAATTCTGATCTAGAAGGAGCAATAAGCAATCACAACCCATGGGGAGATTGCAATGCCGAAGATTTGTCTGGTTGGCGCTGGCAGCACCGTTTTTGCCCAGAACATTCTGGGAGATGTCCTGTCCACGCAGAGAGGGAGCGACTACGTCATCAGCCTCTTCGATATCGATCCAGAGCGACTGAAGACGTCAGAAATCGTCGCTCGCCGGATCTGCGAGTCGCTTAAGCTTTCAAGCGTCAGGATCGACGCCACGCTCGACCGGCGGGAAGCACTACGCGGGTCTGATTTCGTGATCCTCATGATGCAGGTCGGTGGCTATAAGCCGGCTACCGTCACGGACTTCGACATTCCGAAAAAATATGGCTTGCGTCAGACGATCGCCGACACCCTTGGCATCGGGGGTATTTTCCGCGGTTTGCGGACGATACCAGTCCTTGAGGCGATCTGCCGAGACATGCAGGAGGTTTGCCCTCGGGCTCTTCTGATGCAGTACGTCAACCCGATGGCCATCAACTGCTGGGCGATCAAGGATCTGGCCCCGGAAATCCGGACCGTCGGCTTGTGTCATAGTGTGCAACACACAGCCGGGCATCTCGCGCAATGCCTTGGCGAGGACATTGCCGACGTAAACTACGTTTCGGCTGGGATCAATCACGTCGCCTTCTTCCTGAAATATGAGAAAGTTCACAGCGACGGACGGCTGGAAGATCTCTATCCGAGACTGAACGCTCTCGCCGCCGATGGCCGCGTTCCGCCGGACGATCGGGTGCGGTTCGATGTGCTCAAACGGCTCGGCCACTTCGTCACCGAATCCAGCGAGCATTTCTCCGAGTATACCTCCTGGTACATCAAGGAGGGACGAGGGGATCTGATCGATCAGCTCAATATTCCGTTGGACGAATACATCCGGCGCTGCGAAGTGCAGATCAAAGAGTGGCATGCCCTGCGCAAGGAACTGGAAGGCGACAAGCCGATCGAGGTGTGCCGCAGCAATGAATACGCGGCCGGCATCATTCATGCCGCGGTAACCGGCAACCCGGCGCTGATATACGGCAATGTGCCAAACAACGGCCTGATCGAGAATCTGCCCGATGAATGCATCGTGGAAGTGCCTTGCCATGTCGACAGAAACGGAATTCAGCCGATCCGGGTCGGTCGGATCCCCTCGCAGCTTTCCGCCGTCATGAACTTGAGCGTTTCTGTTCAGCAGTTGACGGTCGAGGCGGCTCTCACAAGAAACCGCGAGCGCATCTACCAAGCCGCTCTGCTCGATCCGCATACATCTGCGGAATTGTCGCCAGACCAAATCTGGAACCTTGTCGACGACCTGATCGATGCGCACGGCGATCTGCTGCCGAGATATCAGTGAGATCCCGCGGATAAGCCAGCCACAAGCGCTGCTGCGCATGGCAGTTCATTCGTTATTGGCGCGCCGTGAATTCACGGCGCGCCTCTTCTCATTCCGGCTCCCATCCAATAAATCAAAAAACGTCAGAAAATTGATTGACACTGATCATATGAAATGAAAATGTGATCGAAATTGGGGTGGATCGTGAGGGAGAATTTCGTTGAGCCAAGCAGTCGGAGTAAAGGTCGATCGGCTGGATGCCATTCGCAGCCACCTCTACGCGAACGGCTTTTCGACCATCCAGGCGCTTGCCGATGCGATCGGCGCATCGCTTGCCACGGTTCGTAGAGATCTGCAGATCCTTGAGCAGGAGGGGGCCATTGATCGCGTGCATGGTGGAGCGCGCATTGCCGAAGGATCATCGGTTGAGGTTGCATTTCAGGAGCGGGAAAAGCGCCATCTATCGGCCAAGCGGGCGATTGCAACCGCGGCCTACGATCTGCTTCATCCGCGTACGGCAATCTTTCTCGACGCGGGAACGACCGTCCTGCAGCTTGCGCGCCTCGTTCGCATCAACCCCCTGCCGCTCAGGATATTCACCAACGGCCTGACGGTAGCGCAGGAATTCCTGAATATTCCGAATTTGGAGGTGGTGCTTCTCGGCGGTCAGCTCCGTAGCGAGAATGCGTCGCTTGTCGGACCTCAGGCGGAGGCAATGCTGGAAACTTTATGGTTCGACCAGCTCTTTCTTGGCGCCAGCGCCATTAGTTCCGACGGTGCGATCTACAGCGTGGACAGTGCGGAAGCGAGCCTCAACCGGCGTATGCTGGCTCGGTCAGCCAATCGTTTCGTCCTGGCCGATTCCTCGAAATTTGGAACCACGGCGACCTACAAGGTCGCGCCGCTGGACACCGCGAAAGTCATTACCGATTCCGGGCTTTCGCGGCATTGGCGCGACGAGCTTGTCAACTTCGGCGTCGACGCAACGATCGCCGACCTGAGGGCGAAAGAGTGAGCGACGCGCTGATCCTCGGCATCGACGGTGGCGGAAGCAAGGTGCTGGTTGCCCTCGCGGACAAGCGTGGCCGGATATTGCGGCGTTCCCGCGGCCACGGGGTCAATCCCATGGACAATCCGAATTGGCTCCAGGAGCTGGAGCAGCATCTCCTTCCCTTTCGCGATGAAGGAAATCTGGCGGCCGTCGCCGCAGCGCTGCCCGCCTACGGGGAGGTTGAGCGCCTGTCGGTTCTACAACGGGATGCGATCGAGCGCCTGTTCCCAAACGTCCACCGGCGCGTCCTCAACGACGTCGACGCGGCGCATCTCGGTGCTTTTGCGGGTGAGCCGGGTATCCTCATTCTTTCCGGCACAGGTTCAATGGCATGGGCGCGTAATTCCAAAGGCCAGTCGGCGCGCACTGGCGGCTGGGGAGATCTCGTCGGCGACGAGGGCAGCAGTCATTGGATCGGGCAGAGGGCGCTCAACCTCGTCAGCCAAAGCTTGGATGGGCGTGCTCCGGCAACGGATCTCGCAAAGGCCTTGTTTGACCACCTTCACATCGACCCGAGCAATCCCATGAATGGCCTCGGCGATTGGGCCAGCTCCTTGGCGAACCCACGGGCAGACATTGCAGCAATTTCGGCCCTCGTCGATCAGGTCGCACTTGGCGGCGACAAAGGGGCGATCGGGTTGATCGAGCAGGCCGCCGATGAATTGGCGAAACATCATGCGGCAATTGCCGGCCATTGTGATCCGGATGCCGACTGGACTTATGCTGGTGGTACTTTTTCGAGCCGGCTACTTCTGGAGGCGCTTGAACGCCGTATTGGCAGGCCTCCGGCTTTGCCGAAACTTCGCCCCATTGGCGGCGCGCTTCTGGCTGCCGCCCAGCTTCTCGACTGGCCGTTAGACGACGGCTGGTTCGGGGCAAATCGTGGCCACGGCCGAAGGCGGTGACTGCGCATCCCAGTGAATTGAGCTCAAGAATAATGAAGGATGGGAACATGCATAAATTGATCTTGCCTCTACTTGCATCAGCAGCCCTGGCAATCGCCGTACCCGCTCTTGGCCAGGACGCCAAGCCGCTTGCCGGCCAGTCGATCACGGTGCTCATGCCATCGCCGCAGGGACCGAATATCGCCTCTGACTTCGAGGCCGAAACCGGCATTCACGTCGACCTGCAGACCTTGTCTTGGGACGACATCCGCCCGAAGCTGGTGACGGCTTTGGTTGCCGGGACAGCGCCGGCTGATGTGACCGAATTCGATTGGTCCTGGACCGGTCAGTTCAGCGCCGCCGGTTGGTATATGCCGCTTGACGATGTGATCGACGCCGACACCGTGAAAGATATCGGTGTTGCGAAGATCTTCACCGTCGACGGCAAGTTATTGGGTATCCCCTACACCAACGACTTCCGGGTGATGCTCGTCAACAAGAAGCATTTCGCGGATGCAGGCATCACCGAGATGCCGAAAACATTGGATGCGCTGGTCGCTGCAGCCAAGAAGATCAAGGAAAAGGGCATTGTCGAGTATCCGATCGGCCTGCCGGTTTCAGCAACCGAAGGCGCGTCAACGAGCTGGTACTTGCTGACCAAGGCCTTCGGTGGCGAACTCTTCGACAAGGACTTCAATCCGCTCTTCACCTCGCCGGATTCGGCTGGTTACAAGGCGCTTGCTTTCGAGCTGATGCTCCTCAAAGAAGGGCTGGTCGATCCGGCGTCTACCGGCTTGAAAGACAGCCAGATCAATGAGAGCATGTTCGGGCAGGGCATCACCAGCATCATGATCTCCGGTGAGCCCGGTCGTCTCGGCCAGATGAACGACCCGAAGCAGTCGAAAGTCGCCGGCCAGGTTGAAGCGATCCTCGTGCCGACGGCGAGTGGTGAAACGCGCAGTTTCGGCCTTCCAGAAGCGCTGGCTATTCCAAACGTCTCTCCCAACAAGGAGGCTGCGATCGCCTTCGTCAAATGGTTCACCAGCAGGGACTTCCAAAAGAAGAATGCCGTGAACGGCTTCCTGCCGACCCGCACGTCGGCGCTTTCCGAACTCAACGAGTCTGGAAAGCTAAACAGCGGCGATGCTCTCGTGGCACAGTCCAAAACCGTTGAGCCGCTCTTCCCGCAAGGCACGCCGCCTTGGTATCCGCAATTTTCCAGCGGCGTAAACACAGCGATCAATAGCGCTGCCAAGGGACAGATGAGCGTCGACCAGGCGATGGAGGCTATCGCTTCCGCCGCCAAGCAGGCAATGGCGCAATGACCGCTTTGGCGTCCGAAGAGGCCACGAGCAAGCGTGGGGTCGGCTTCAACGCCGACGCCACACTCGGCTTGCTGTTGGTGTCGCCCATCGTCATCACGATGGCAGCTTTGGTCTTCTACCCGATGGGAAGAACCGTCTGGGACAGCCTGCACAGGGTCAACCCCATGCAGGCCGGCACTCCATTCATCGGCCTGGAAAACTACAGCCGAATGCTATCGGATGGCCAGCTCGCGACCACCTGGAGCAACACGCTCACATACGTTGTTCTGGCCGTCGTCGCCGAAACCGTGTTCGGCGTTCTTGCCGCCGCTCTCATCAATCAGATCAAGGTCGGGCGGCAGTGGGTTCTCGCAGCAGTGATCTTGCCCTGGGCGCTGCCCGGCGTTGTAAATTCGGTCATTTGGCTTTGGATTTATCAACCTGGTGCGGGTCTGTTGAACGGCATTCTTTCGGCGCTCGGGCTCCCCTTCGAAAATCACGTCTGGTTCAACGATCGCACCAGCGCCATCGTCGCCGTAACAATCGTCCACGTCTGGCGCATGATGCCTTTGACGATCGTCATCGTCCTTGCGGCGATGCAGAGTATCCCTGCTCATCTCTATGAGGCTGCGCGAATCGATGGAGCGACGCGCGTTCAGATGTTCGGATGGGTAACCCTTCCGCTGGTTCGCAGTGCGATCGCTGTCGCCATGACGAACGCAACCGTGAATGCTTTCAATCTCTTCGACGAGGCCTGGGTTCTGGCGGGTGCCAGCCTCGAGACCCGACCGGTGCTCGTCCAGATCTACCTCGAAACCTTCCAGAATCTCCGCTTCTCGTATGGCATGGCGCTATCGGTCGTGATCACTCTCGTGTCTCTGCTGATTTCGCTCGTCTACGTCCTTCGTGTCTATCGCAACACACGGTTCGACTGATGAGATCTACTATTGCCTATCGAATGATGATTTGGACCGGTGTCGTCGTCCTGTTGATCTGGTCTCTAGGGCCGATCTACTGGACCATCGCGAGTTCGGTTACGCCCAGCGAAGACTTTTCGACCCGACCGATCAACTTCTTTCCGCAGCACTTTACGCTCGATCACTACTCCCGGCTGCTCGGCATCAATATTGCGCGGATCGGGGGTGTGGAGGTATTCAAACAGTTCCGTGCCGCGTTGCTCAATAGCGTGGTGACATCAATCGCCGCCACCCTGCTTTGCGTCGCGATATCCTCTCTTGGCGCGTACGCTTTCACTAGGCTTCAGTTTCCTGGCCGCAAAGTGCTTTTTGTCGCCGTCGTCGCGACTCTGGCCATTCCTGCCTACGCGGTCTTGATCCCACTCTATCAGATCATGATCAAGCTGCATCTCGTCGATACCTATGTGGGCGTCTCGCTGATCTATGTCTCGGCCTTCCTGCCCCTGTCGTTATGGCTGCTGCGCAGCGTGTTCGAAGCTCTTCCGATCGCACTGGAAGAGGCAGCGCAACTCGACGGAGCCGGCCGGCTCTACATCTTCTTCAATATCGTCCTGCCGCTGGCCGGACCGGGTCTGACGGCAGCGGCGATCCTTACCTTTCTTGGTGCATGGGGACAGTATCTCGTACCGCTCATTTTTTCGCCCCAGGCAACGAAGCCCTTGACCGTTCTGATCCCGGAATTCGTAACCAAGAACTTCATCGACTACGGCCTCATCACGGCGAGCGGCTCGATCGCGATCGTCATTCCCGCCCTCGTCGTCATTTTCCTCAACCGTTACCTCGTCAGCGGCCTGTTGGCTGGTTCTGTCAAATAATCGGAGACTTCATGAGCACGACCGAAAAGGTTATTTTCGAGCAATTTCCTTACTGGGAGAAGGCCATTGAATTGAATTCAGCCGACGACCGCGCGGAGCTGCTCGTCTTCGTCGGCTGCGGCACGTCTTTCAATCTTGCACTTTCGCTGGCAGCCTATGCCAATATGGCCGGGCGAAAGGCAATCGCGGTCCCCGGCGCCGAATGGCAAAACCGCCCCTCGGCCTTCTGGCCGGAGTGGCGCAACACGCACGTCGTCGCGCTGTCCCGGAGCGGCGAGACGACAGAGACAGTCGCCGCAGCAAAGGCAAGCCGGGCCGCCGGCGCCTTCGTGACGGCGATAACGGTCGAACCGGAAAGCTCTCTTGCGAAAAATTGCGATCGGATGGTCGCGACCGAAACCCATCCGGACGAAGGTATCGTCATGACGGTATCGGCGAGCCTCATGGTCCTGCTCGGTTTGCAGATGATCGGGCAGAAGGTTCCTGCCTCTGTCGTGAATTCGGCCCGCCAGCTCGCGAGCGCTCTCGATGCCGCGCTGCCTGGAATTATCGCCGACCGGTCGCACTTCGTCTTTCTCGGTGGGGGACCGCTCTTCGGCGTCGCCCTGGAAGGAGCGCTCAAGCTCATGGAAATGAGCCAGATCATGACCCAGGCCTTCCATCCGCTGGAATACCGGCATGGGCCGATCAGCCTCGTTGACGGGAAAACGGTTGCGGTCATGCTGTACAGCTCCGACCAGAGGGAGGCGGAGACGAAACTGGTAGGAGAACTGAGGGAAAAAGGCGCGGTTGTCATTGGTGTAGGTGGTCCGGGCGATCTGGAACTCGCCGTTGATGTCGATCTTTCGCTTGCGGGTCTCGTTGTCCTTCCGGCGCTGCAGATCCTCGGCGAACGGGCCGCGCAGGCTCGGCAAATCGATACGGTCTCTCCCCGCCACCTGACGAAGGTCGTGACGCTCGCATGACGAGGATCGAAGAGAAGCGGCAGATCGCGCTGCGAAAGCTTTTCGGTGCCAGGAACCTGCCTTTTCCACATGGCGTCACTTCGGTCTGCTCGGCTCATCCGCTGGTCATTGAGGCAGCCCTTCGGCGGGCCGGCATGGAGCACCGGGCGGTCCTCATCGAAGCCACCTGCAATCAGGTCAATCAGGAGGGCGGCTATACCGCGATGACGCCGGTGGACTTTCGCCGGTACATCGAGAACGTCGCCGCAGCGACTGATTTTCCAGCCGAACGCATCATCCTGGGAGGCGATCATCTCGGCCCCAACCCATGGAGGACGTTGGCGGCCGAGGAGGCAATGTTGCGCGCCATGGCTATGGTGACGGCCTATGTCGAGGCAGGGTTCGAAAAGATTCACCTGGACACGTCGATGGGCTGTGCCGGTGAACCAACGGCGCTCGATGACGAATTGACCGCGGCGCGGGCCGCTCGATTGGCAAAAGCCGCCGAAGAGGCCGCTCTTCGTTCAGGCCGCCGTCCGCCGGTCTATATCATCGGAACCGAGGTGCCGCCTCCGGGTGGTGCAACGCACGCACTCGAAGAGATCGAAATTACGCGAGCCGATGCGGCGATGAAAACCCTCGCGGTTCACCGGGCGTCGTTTGCCGAGGCAGGTTTGGCGTCGGCGATGGAGCGGGTCATTGGGATAGTGGTTCAGCCGGGTGTGGAATTCGGCAACACGGACGTGGCGCTCTACAAGCCTGAACGGGCCAAGAGCCTCATTCGTTCGCTCGACGACATGCCGGGCTTGGTTTTCGAAGCACATTCCACCGACTACCAGCCGGCCGAAGCCTTGTCTGCTCTCGTTGACGGCGGCTTTGCAATCCTCAAGGTCGGACCAGGGCTGACGTTCGCGCTGCGCGAAGCCCTCTACGGTCTCGATGCAATCGCTGATGTGCTTGCAGGGAAGACGCCACGAACCGGACTGATGACGACCATGGAAAAAATCATGGTTGAGCAACCGGCAAGCTGGGCGGGCCACTATGGCGGCAGTCCCGATGAGCAGCGACTGCAACGGCATTTCAGCTATAGTGATCGAATTCGCTATTACTGGCCGGATCCTCGAGCATCCGCCGCGGTCGGTGAATTGTTCAGCCGGCTTCCTGATGAAATTCCCGAAACTCTGATCAGCCAATATCTCGGCCGACTATATTCTGACGTGGTGTCAATGCGGGTCGCTCCGAAGGCCCGCGAGCTCTGCCTTGCTGCGGTCGACGCGGTATTGGCGCCTTATTCAGCCGCCACGGCAAGCCCATGAGCAATCGACAGCCGTGTCACACGAGCGGCTGCGTCCCGAAGATATCAATATTCAGCCGGAGAAAGTTATGGCGTCAGTAAGTGTGGCGAATGCCCGCAAGAGCTACGGTCACTTCGAAGTTCTGCATGGGGTGGATATTGATATCCAAGACGGCGAGTTCGTTATCCTGGTCGGCCCGTCCGGGTGCGGGAAGTCGACATTGTTGCGGATGATCGCCGGCCTCGAAGAGATTTCAGCTGGTCGGATTTCGATCGGCAGCAAGGTCGTGAACAATGTCGCGCCAAAAGAACGCGATATCGCGATGGTTTTCCAGTCCTATGCGCTCTACCCCCATCTGACAGTCGAGGCGAATATGGGTTTTTCGCTGAAGCTGGCGAAAGCACCCAAGGAACAGACCAGGCAGCGTGTTCGAGAGGCCGCTGAAATTCTGGGGCTCGAGCATCTGCTCGACAGATATCCGAGAAATCTGTCGGGTGGCCAACGCCAACGCGTGGCGATGGGCCGTGCCATCGTTAGAAATCCGCAGGTCTTCCTGTTTGACGAACCATTGTCGAACCTGGACGCGAAGCTGCGTGTGCAGATGCGTTCAGAAATCAAGCAACTGCATCAGCGACTGAAGACAACGACCATTTATGTCACCCACGATCAGATCGAGGCGATGACGATGGCCGATCGGATTGTTGTGATGCGGGACGGCTTCGTCGAGCAGATAGGCTCGCCGTTGGATCTCTACGACCGACCGGCAAACCTTTTCGTGGCCGGCTTTATCGGTTCGCCGGCGATGAACCTTATTCGAGGGCAGGTCAGCACTTCGGGGCCGCTGGAGTTGATCGCGGACGGCGGAGGTAGGTTACCACTGCCCGAAGCAGCGTCATTGGAACGCGGCGCGCAGATTATCTACGGCATTCGCCCTGAGCATCTCACAATCGGACAAGGTCCTGCTACAGCTGAGGTCGTCCTCGTTGAACCTACTGGTGCTGAGATCCAGATAACCACGAAGTTTGGCGCCGATCACCTCGTTGCGACGGTAAGAGAGCGCCTTGATCTGCGCGCCGGCGACCAGATCGTCATTGCCCCAGATCTCAGCAAACTGCATCTGTTCGACGCGAGAACCGAAAGGCGGTTGAGGTCCGTCTAACCTGATGATTTCCGGCAGAACGTGACATGGAGTTCAAGCTGATGACAAGTCGGAGAGTCGCCCTCATTCGACATCATCCAGCAACGCTGGCGGACGATTCGGTGCGGGTCAGTGTCCAGGGCTGCCAGCGGCGGCGATGATCTCGGCCGCGGTCGGGAAGATGGAGAGGCTGTTCGGTCCGTCGAGCGCCTCGATTTGTACCCAGCCGATGGTGCCGTTCGCATTGACCAGGAAGTGCCCGACGAGCTGGGTAGCATGGTTCGCGAAAATCGCATTATCGGCTTCGTCAAGCTCAAAGCCGTCCTTGGCGTTGAGTATCGTGTTGGCTTCCATCGGGTGCAGCGGTTCCGGCAGCTCGCCCGTGGGGTTGATGCGTGCCGCCAGGAACTGCGCCATCGTTGCGCCATAGGGCCATTCGGGCTGCTCGCAACTCCCTTCGGGCAGGAACTCACCATGCGGCACACCGTAGGCTCGATGCGTGCGGCAGTCGGGGTCACACAGAAGCGTTATTGGCGTCGGCCGGTGGCGGAAATACAGGCGGGCACGTTCCACCGGCGTGTTGATAACGGCCACGGTCTCCACACCGGCGGCGCGCAAGATCGGCTGTACGCTGGCAAGCTGTTCTAACTGGCGCCGGCAGAACGGGCAGTGCAGCCCGCGAAAGAACCCGATGACGAACGGGCGACCGCTCAAGTCGGCGAAAGAGACGGTTCCGTCGAAGTTGGCCGTGGCAAGTGCGAAGGCGGGGGCGGTTTCTCCTGGTTGCAGCGGGCGTTTCTGGTCTCCCATGGAATAATTCCTTTGTCGTATCGTCCAGGTGGACGACCGAAATTTGACTATACCACTTGTGTCGCAAGAAGGCCCAGTGTTCGATGTTGAGATCGCCGAATGTGGTTCGGCATGGCATTTGCCGCTCTGACCGGCGTCGAAGCTGACCCTTTCATTGAACCGCCTGACGTCGTCGAGAGCTTGCCGGTATCGATCGCCGCTCCTATCTTATTTAGAACAGACTAATGGAGCAATGAGATGGCGGAACTTGTGGCTGACACTCTATTCGACACGACGATCGAGATCATTCCTCCGGAAGACATAAAAGAACAACCAGACGGTGCTGCTTGCCTTTGCTGCAAGCGCCGGCGTCGGTGGATGGATGATGACGGCTGCGGCATCTGTGAGGAATGCCTGGCCTCGTGATCGACACAAGAGGGGCACAAGGCGATGGTCATCCGTAGCGCCGGACTTTTGATATACCGGCGTGTTTCCGGGGACATCGAAGTCCTTCTCGTCCATCCGGGCGGCCCTTTCTGGGCTAGGAAAGACGAGGCTGCGTGGTCGATCCCGAAAGGGCTGGTCGAGGCTGGAGAAGACGAGCTCGCGGCGGCAATAAGGGAGACTGCCGAAGAGCTTGATATAGCGGTCAATGGCAGGTTCACACCGTTGGGCGAATACCGACAACCTGGCGGAAAGATAGTTATCGCTTGGTCGATAGAAGCCGATCCGGTACTGGACGTGAATGCGATACAGAGTTCCGAATTTCAAATGGAATGGCCGCCACGGTCAGGGCGGGTAAAGAGCTTTCCAGAGGTTGATCGTGCGGGATGGTTTTCCCTGCCCGACGCAACCATAAAGCTCTTGAAAGGGCAGCGACCAATGCTTCCCGACCTCCTGACGCATCTGGAACGAGCGGCCCGAAGTTATTGATCGAGCCGTCATCTCACTGCACTCATGCGTGAGGTGCGCGGCAGCCATGAGTTGCTTCTGAAGACAGCAATCCTATCTGACAGTCACGCCATGTGACTGAAATCGAGAAATTGGAGCTGCGATCCGCCTTGGGCACGCGCGAGGAGACAATCATGAACGGCATTTCCAAAACCCTGAACGACATGACGCTTGTCGAACGCTCGAGCCTGCTCGACACCGTCGCCGACGCCTTGGAAGCAACGGCCGAGGAGGCAGAAGGCGAGGGCGACGCCCGCTTTGTCGCCAACTCCATCTGCGTCGCGAATACGATTCGCGGACTATCCGGCGATCTCACGCCGCGCGATCTGCAGGCGGCCGAGTTGCTGCTTGAGCAGGGCATCATGCTCGTCCACCAATTCTCGAACCGCGCGAAACCGAACCGAGTGGTCCACTAGCCGAGGGCGAGGGCGGCCCTGTCAGCAATGCGCTCTGTCAGTGTGGACGGCGGTTGATGGATTGAGATAAAGCCGTTAATCCGCGCTGGGGATAACGGATGCTGCCGGACCCTAGGAGAACGAGCGGTCTCCGCCGCGGCACCGTTGGGAGCCCGGAGATTAGCAGACACGCCAGGAAGGCTTTATTTCTCATGGATTGCCGGTTCAACGCGCAGCCGTATCGAATGGTCGATATGGCGGGGTTCGCCTTTCTTCGATCAGGGGAAGCGTGATGCAGCCTGGTCGCACGGGCCTTGCCGTATGCATGATGGTGGCCGCCGCTTTCTTAAATAGTCTCGACGCAGTCATCGTACGCTTGCTGGCCGGCGACGTGCATCCATTGATGATCGGCTTTTTCCGGTCGTTTTTCGGACTTCTTGTCGTCACGCCCTGGATCGTGTCACGGGTCGACCTGAAAGCCTCACCCTATCGTGTTCTGCATGTCGTGCGCGCGGGTCTGAAGCTTGCCTCACTGGTCGCATTGTTCGTCGCCTTTGCGCACGCACCACTCGCCGATGCCACGGCGATCAATTTCACCATGCCCATGTTTCTCGTTCTCGGTGCGTGGCTGGTGCTCAAGGAACATGTCGGCATCTCCAGCGTGGCCGGCATTGTCGCAGGTTTTGTCGGTGTCATGATCATCATTCGCCCTGGAGCGTCTGGTTTCGACCAATGGCTGCTTTTTGCACTGGCAGGAGCGGTCTTGACGGCGGCCAGCCAATTGATGCTGCGGCGGATGGCATTGAGGGATAGTGCGGACCGGCTGGTTGCATGGAATCTGATAGCGACGGTGCCGCTTGGCGTAATCCTCATGCTGCCGGTCTGGTCAATGCCGACCTGGAGCCAACTCGGGCTGCTTGCTATGCAAGGAGCCCTCGGAGCACTGAACATGACGCTGATCACGCGTGCCTTCGGCATGGCGCCAGCAAGCGTTCTGGCACCGCTCGACTTTCTCCGACTGCCCGTCGTCGCCCTGATGGCCTTCTCATTTTTCTCGGAAGTTCCGGCCGCACAGACGTGGATCGGCGCGGCGGTGATCATTGGCGCGGCCTTTATTGGAACCCGCGGTATCACATGGCGACGCAAGCCGCCGGTTGATTAGCCCTGATCATTTTTGGGGTTCACAAAAATTTTAGATGAACTAATATTTCAGTTGTAGCGACTGATTTTGAAGTCGTGCCTGTTGCCGGAGGGTATGACAGGTGGCTTCGGCACAGACGAAGACGAGACATCACGGCCCCTATGGGTTCACTCGGGAGGAGTGGTATGAAGAGTTTCATCGGCAAACGCGCGATCGCCAGTGGCGTATCGCTCGTGGTGCTTATCGTCATCGTGTTCTTCCTTTCCCGGCTGACGGGCGATCCCACCGACCTCTATCTGCCGATCGACGCGACCACGGAAATGCGCCAGCAATTCCGTGAGATGAACGGTTTCAACGATCCGTTGATCATGCAGTTCGGTCGTTATGTCTCGGATCTTGCACAAGGTAATTTCGGTCAGTCGCTGCGACAGGCTCGTCCTGCCATGGATGTCGTGCTGGAGGCCTTCGTCTGGACCTTCTGGCTGGCTGTCATCACCATGGTGCTGGTCACGATCGCCGCGATCGTCATTGGGTCGCTTGCGGCGTTTCGCGTCGGCGGCATCTTCGACCGTCTTGCCACCTTCTTCTCGTTGATCGGCGCTGCGGCGCCGGATTTCTGGCTGGCCATCGTGGCGATCGTCATTTTCGCCGTCAAACTGCATGTCCTGCCGACATCAGGAACGGGAACTATCTGGCACTGGATCCTGCCGATCAGCGTCCTGTTCATCCGGCCCTTCGGCCTGATCCTGCAGGTGGTCCGCGGCTCGATGATCAGTGTTCTGTCTTCCGCCTATGTGAAGACGGCCCGCGCCAAGGGGGTCCGCTCGAACTCAATCATCTTCATTCACGGACTGCGCAACGCCATGCTGCCGGTGATCACAGTCATCGGCGACCAGGCGGCCGCCATCTTGAACGGTGCGGTTGTCGTCGAGACGGTGTTTGGCTTTCCCGGCATCGGCAAGCTGATGATCGATTCCATCCTGCTTCGCGATTTCGCCGTCGTGCTGGCCGTCATCATGGTCTCGGCGCTGGCGATCTTCATCATGAACCTGTTGATCGATATCGCCTATGCGCTGCTCGATCCGCGTATCCGGTATTGAGCGATGACGATGACCGACACACAAATCCTCGCCGAGAAAAAAACAAGCGGCCCGATCGGGCGTTGGCTGACGATGCTGTGGGCGGACAAGCTCGCTTTCTTCGCGGCCCTGTTCCTTTTGATCGTTCTGCTCTGTGCGCTGTTTGGCCCGTTGCTGCTGGAGGCCATCGCCACCAAGCAGAACCTGCGGGGCCGAAATGCGCCGCCGTTCGATATCACCCGCGGATTGCTTTATGTCCTCGGCGCCGATGCGCTGGGCAGGCCGCTTCTTGCCCGTGTCATCGTGGCGGCGCAAAACACCATCCTGGTTGCCGCCGCAGCCGTGCTTGCCTCATCTGTCGTCGGTACGGCGCTTGGTCTGGTCGCAGGTTACAGCCGCTCTTCCGCGGCTCAATGGATCATGCGCCTCGGCGACGTCATCATGTCCTTTCCGTCACTGCTTCTGGCGGTGATCGTGCTCTACATGCTCGAGCCCTCGGTCACCAATATCGTCCTCGTCCTGGCGATCACCCGCATTCCCATCTATCTGCGCACCACGCGTGCCGAGGTGCTGGAAGTGCGCGAGCGGATGTTCGTGCAGGCGGCGAAGGTCATGGGAGCATCGTATTGGCGCATTGTCTTCCATCACATCCTGCCAGTGATCTTCCCCACGCTGGTGACTATCGCGACGCTGGATTTCGCCTTCGTCATGCTGGCGGAATCCTCCCTGTCATTCCTGGGGATCGGCATTCAGGCGCCGGAGATCACCTGGGGTCTGATGGTTGCCCAAGGACGACCCTATCTCACCAATGCCTGGTGGCTTTCCTTCTGGCCGGGTCTTGCAATCATCCTGACGACGCTGTCGCTGAACCTTCTGTCGAATTGGCTGCGCATCGCACTCGATCCGACGCAACGCTGGCGCCTTGAAATGAGGGGCAGGAAAAATGGCTGAACATCTTTTGGAAGTGCGTAACCTCTCGGTCGAGTTCCACACCGTCAGCGGGACCGTCAAGGCGGTGCAGGATGTCAGCTGGCATCTCGATCGCGGTGAGACGCTGGCGATCCTCGGGGAAAGCGGTTCGGGCAAGTCCGTGTCGGCCTCGGCGATCATGAACCTGATCGACATGCCACCCGGCAAGATCACCAGCGGCACCATTCTCCTCAACGGGCGCAACATGCTGGAAATGACGCCCGAGGAGCGGCGCTCGATCAACGGCGCCAAGATCGCCATGATCTTTCAGGACCCGCTCGCCCATCTCAACCCGGTCTATCCGGTCGGCTGGCAAATCACCGAAATGATGACGACGCATGGTCAGTCGGCGGAGCGTGCCGGTGCGAGGGCGCTCGAATTGATCGGGCGCGTCGGCATAACCGATCCGCAGGCGGCGATGCGAAAATATCCGTTCCAGTTCTCCGGCGGACAGCGGCAGCGCCTGATGATCGCCATGGCAATCGCCTGCAAGCCCGATATCCTGATCGCGGATGAACCCACCACCGCGCTTGATGTTACGGTGCAGGCGCAGGTGCTCGAACTTCTGCAGGAATTGCAGCAGGAAACCGGCATGGGCCTGTTGCTGATCACCCACGATTTGGGCGTCGTTGCCGAGATCGCCGACCGGGTCGTGGTGATGAATTCCGGCTGCGTCGTCGAAACCGGCAATGCGGCCGAAGTCTATCGCAATCCTCAGAACGCTTATACGAAGAAGCTGATAGCCGCCGCACCCGGGAAGGGTGCGATGGCGCAAGAGCGTGACCGGCAGGGCGAACCGCTGCTGCGCGCCATTGGCTTGAAGAAGAGTTTTGGCGCATTCCAGGCGCTGAAGGGCGTGGACTTCGTCATCATGCCCGGCGAGACGGTTGCCGTTGTCGGTGAGAGCGGTTCCGGTAAGTCAACCCTTGCCCGGGCAATCGTTCGCCTCGATGATCCACAGGAGGGCCAGGTCCTCTACCGCGGCAACGATCTGCTTGCGATGACCCCTCGAGAAATATTCGGGCTGCGTCGCGATTTGCAGATGGTCTTCCAGGACCCGACCCAGTCACTGAACCCGCGGATGAGCGTGTTCCGGTTGATTTCCGAGGCCTGGGTCATTCACCCGGATATCCTGCCGAAGGCACGATGGAAGGAGAAAGTGGCCGAGTTGCTGGTCAAGGTTGGCCTGAAACCGGATATGGCCGACAGGTATCCACACCAGTTTTCCGGCGGCCAGCGCCAGCGCATCGCGATTGCCCGGGCGCTGGCGATGGAGCCGAAACTGATCATCTGCGACGAGGCGGTTTCGGCGCTCGACGTGTCGATCCAGGCGCAGGTGATTGCCTTGCTTGAGGGCCTGCGTCGCGAATTCGGCCTGTCCTACCTCTTCATCGCACACGACCTGCCGGTGGTTCGTGATTTCGCCGATCGTGTCATCGTCATGAAGGCCGGCGAGATTGTCGAGGAGGGTCCGGTGGAACAGATCTTCAACGCGCCCTCCCACCCCTACACGCAGGCGCTTCTTGCCGCGAGCCTCGATCCCGATCCGGAGGTTCAGGCCAGCCGACGCGCCGCCCGCCACATACAAGAAGGACTCGTTTCCGCATGAAGCCCGATCTCATCGTCGCCTATCCGCTCCGGCCCCATCAGATGGCGATGCTGGAAGAGACCTACACGCTGCACCGGCTGGATCTTGTCAAAGGCGAAGAGCGGGATGCTCTCCTGCGGAAAGCAGGCCCGATCTCTTCCGCGCTGGTCTGCAACGGCCATGTGACGATCGACGAAGCCCTGCTTTCGAAATTGCCGGCATTAAGGCTCGCCGCCTGTTCCTCGGCTGGCTACGACCAGATGGATGTCGAGGCGATGACGCGGCGCGGCATCAAGCTCACCAACACATCCGAGGTGCTGTGCAACGACGTTGCCGACATGGCATTGCTTCTGATGCTGGCGGCACGCCGGCGCCTGCCGGAAGGCGATCGCTATGTGCGCTCCGGCGACTGGGGGCAAAAGGGCATGATGCCGCTGACGACATCGACCTCTGGCAAGAAGGCCGGGATCGTCGGTCTCGGTCGCATAGGAATGGCGATTGCCAAGCGATGCGAAGCTGTCGGGCTGATGGTCGGCTATTATGGGAGGACGAAGAAAGCCGGCAACGATTTTGCCTATTTCGACGCGCCGGTAAAACTGGCCGACTGGGCCGATATCCTGATCGTCGCAACCCCTGGCGGCCCCTCGACCGAAGGACTGATATCGGCGGACGTGCTGAATGCGCTCGGGCCGACTGGCAGCTTCATCAACATTGCCCGGGGCACCGTGGTCGATGAGCCGGCCTTGATCAAGGCCTTGCAGGAAAGGCGGATCGCGTCGGCCGGCATCGATGTCTACCTCAACGAACCTAATCCCGATCCGCGCTTTGCAGCGCTCGACAACGTTGTGCTCTATCCCCACCATGCCAGCGGTACCGAGGAAACGCGCGACAGGATGGCGCAATTGACGGTCGACAACCTTGCCGCCTTTTTCGCAGGCAGGCCGCTGCTGACGCCGGTCAATTGACGCCGGCAAAACCCGCGGCGCGGCAGATCACACGAAATAGTCCGGGAACTCCTTCCGCATGTCTTCCACTTTTGCGACGGTGCGGCTGAGATGCTCGCGGATCGCATCGACCGCGCCCTGTTCGTCGCTAGCGGCGATCGCATCGATGATGGCGTGGTGCCCATCGAGAATGCTCGCGATCTTGCCCTTTTCGGGCAGATGCAGACGACGAATGCGCTCGAGATGGCCGGACCGCTCACGTATCAATTGGTGGAGGCTGCTGCGCTTGGCGCCTGCGAACAACGTCTGGTGAAAGAGTTCGTCGAGCTCCTGGAAGATCGCGATCTGATCGGCGTCGTCAGCGACTGCCGACTGCATCTTGATGATCGACCGGGCGCGCGTGATGACGCTCGGATCTGGATCCGGATCGGTTGCGAGGCGGCGGCAAACCTCCGTTTCCAGCGCCACGCGAAGGAAATGTGCCTCGTAAATTTGCAGGACGTCGATCCTGGTCACCACAGTGCGGGATTGCGGGTAAATACGAACCAGACCCTCCTGTTTAAGAAGCTGCAATGCGTCCCTGATGGGAGTCTGGCTGACTTCATAAGTCTCCGTAAGCTCGGTGCGCGACAACGTGGTGTCCGGCGGTAGCTGAATGGTGATGATGCGCTTTCGCAGATCATCATAGACCCGCTGGACCGTGCTGCCGGCCACGACCGGAAAACCGGGTGCAGTCAGGCCGAATGTGGAGGCGAACTGGGAATTCATGGTGATGCATCCTTTTCAGTCCATTCATAGCTTTGCACGACCTAATGCACAAGAACGCAAACTTTCCATTGATATATATGTCAAACTAAAATATCAGTTGGTGCAAACGCTGAGATAAACAAGCGAAAAGGTGGGAGAGAGCCGTGACCGCAAGGAAAACCTACGAGCAATTGCGGTCGGCCCGATGGATGCTGCCGGATGATCAGCGCTCGTTCGGCCACCGGTCGCGGACCATGCAGATGGGTTACGCACCGGAGGACTGGCAGGGAAAGCCGATCATTGCCGTGATCAACACCTGGTCCGATGCCCAGCCGTGCCACATGCATTTCCGTGAACGCGCCGAATGGGTGAAGCGCGGAATTCTTCAGTCGGGTGGGTTCCCTATGGAACTTCCTGCTCTTTCCCTTTCCGAAAACTTCGTCAAGCCGACCACGATGCTCTACCGCAATATGCTGGCGATGGAGACCGAGGAGCTGCTGCGCAGCCATCCTGTCGATGGCGCCGTTCTGATGGGTGGCTGCGACAAGACGACACCCGGCCTTGTCATGGGCGCAACCAGCATGGGCATTCCCTTCATTTATCTCCCCGCCGGCCCAATGCTTCGCGGCAACTATGCCGGCAAGACGCTAGGCTCCGGTACCGACGGCTTCAAATACTGGGATGAGCGCCGTGCCGGCACGATCACCCAGGAGGAGTGGCAGGGCATCGAAGGCGGAATCGCCCGCAGCTATGGCCATTGCATGACCATGGGCACGGCGTCGACGATGACGGCGATCGCAGAGGCTATGGGATTGACGCTGCCGGGCGCATCCTCGATCCCGGCAGCCGACGCCAACCACCAGCGCATGTCGGCGGCCTGTGGGCGCCGTATCGTCGATATGGTGTGGGAGGATCTGACGCCGGATCAGATCATCACTCCGGCGGCCATCGACAATGCCGTCACGGTTGCTATGGCGACCGGCTGCTCCACCAATGCCATCATTCACCTGATCGCCATGGCGCGGCGCGCCGGCGTCCCGCTGGAGCTCGACGATCTCGATCGCATCGGTCGCACGACGCCGGTTCTCGCCAACATCCGGCCTTCCGGTTCGACCTACCTGATGGAGGATTTCTTTTATGCGGGTGGCCTGCGCGCCCTGATGAAACAGCTCGGCGACAGGCTGGATCCAACCGCGATTACCGTGACGGGAAAACCCTTGGTGGATGGTCTCGACCAGGTGAAGATCTACAATGACGACGTTATCCGGCCATTGTCGAACCCGGTCTATCACGAAGGTTCGCTGGCCGTGCTCAAGGGGAACCTCTGTCCCGACGGCGCGGTTATCAAACCAGCGGCCTGCGACCCGAAATTCCATCGCCATTGCGGCCCGGCGCTGGTCGCCGACAGTTATGCGGAGATGAAGAAGATCATCGATGATCCCGACTATCCGCTGACGCCGGACACGGTTCTCGTTCTACGCAATGCCGGCCCGCAGGGTGGACCGGGCATGCCGGAATGGGGCATGATCCCGATGCCGAAGGCGCTGTTGAAGCTCGGCCTGCGCGACATGGTACGCATCTCGGACGCCCGCATGTCCGGAACCAGTTTTGGCGCCTGCGTGCTGCATGTCGCACCGGAATCTTATGTTGGCGGGCCTCTGGCACTGCTGAAAACGGGGGACATGGTCGAGCTCGATATTCCGGCACGCAGTCTGAATATGCTGGTTTCCGAAGAAGAAATGACAGCGCGGCGGGTCGCCTGGGTGGCGCCGACGCGGCATTACGAGCGCGGTTACGGCTTTATGTTCTCCAGCCATATCGAGCAGGCAGACAAAGGCTGCGACTTTGATTTCCTGACGACGGAATTCGGCGGCAAGACGCCGGAACCGGCTATCAACTGAGGCACCACGATGTTTGATCCCAATCGACGCACGATCCCCGCACAGCCGCCCAAGGCTGGCTTCGCTGCCGGTCCGTCCAAGCTGGACGCTATCCGATCGGTCACCCTGTCGCTCGTTTACCTGCCGTTGGCGCGGCCGATCAGCGATGCCAAGGTTTTGACGGGCCGGCAGAAGCCGCTGACCCAGGTGGCTTTTCTGTTTTGCGAGATCGTCTCCGAGGTTGGCCATAGTGGGCTTGGTTTCAGTTATTCGAAGCGGGCAGGCGGACCTGCCCTTTATGCACATGCCTGCGAGCTTGCCGACAACTTGATTGGCGAAGACCCCAACGATACCGCGCGCATCTGGGACAAGCTCTGCTGGGCCGGGGCCTCGGTCGGCCGCTCCGGCATTGCAACCCAGGCAATCGCCGCCATCGACATCTGCCTCTGGGACCTGAAGGCGAAACGCGCCGGCCTGCCGCTTGCAAAACTGCTTGGCGCCCATCGCGACAGTGTTGCCTGCTACAACACCTCCGGTGGCTTCCTGTCATCAAGCGTCGAGGAAATCCGCGATGCCATCGACCGTTCGATCGCCGCCGGTATCGGCGGCATCAAGATCAAGGTCGGACAGCCGGACCCGATGATCGACCTTCGCCGGCTTGATGCCGTGACCAGCCATATCGATGGCCGTGTTCCGCTGATGGTCGATGCAAATCAGCAATGGGACCGCACGACGGCCTTGCGCTTCGGCCGGATGGTCGAGCCGCTCAATCTTGAATGGATCGAAGAGCCGCTCGATGCCTATGATGCCGAGGGCCATGCGGCACTGGCACGCGAACTCGCCACGCCGATCGCCACCGGCGAAATGCTGGCAAGCGCCGACGAGCACATGACGCTGATCCGGGCCGATGCCGTCGACTTCATTCAGCCGGATGCGCCGCGGGTGGGCGGCATCACGCCCTTTTTGCGCATCTGCACGCACGCCGAGGCGAAACGTATGCGCCTGGCGCCGCATTTCGCCATGGAAATCCATCTGCACCTGGCCGCCGCCTATGCGCATGAGCCGTGGGTAGAGCATTTCGATTGGCTGGCGCCACTGTTTAACGAACAACTCGATATCAAGGACGGTCGGATGATCGTGCCGGCCCGTCCGGGGCTTGGTTGCAGCCTGACGGGCAAAACCCGTGACTGGACCGTGGAAACCCGCGGCTTCGGCGTCTGAACGAGAACGAGGAGAAGGAAATATGAACCCCGCAACCCGTGAAAAACTGATGGGTGTCTCCGTCGCGACGCTTTGTTCGGCGCTGTTCAAGCGCGGCCTGAGAAACCAGACGGTCCAGGATGTTCGGCCGGTGCAGCCGAAGGGCCGCAATATGGTGGGACCGGCCTTCACGCTGCGTTACATGCCGGCGCGCGAAGACCGCAACGCGATGAACGTCTTTCGGAACCCGAAACATCCGCAACGGCTTGCCATCGAGACTTGCCCGGAAGGCTCTGTTCTGGTGATGGACAGCCGCAAGGATCCGCGCGCAGCCTCTGCCGGCGACATCCTGATTACCCGCCTGATGATGCGCGGCGGCGCCGGCGTCGTCACCGATGGCGGCTTCCGGGACGCCATGACGATCGGCGGCCTTGATATTCCCGCCTATCACAATCGTCCCTCCAGCCCGACGAACCTCACGCTCCACGAGGCAATCGACATTAATGTGCCGATAGGCTGTGGGGATGTTGCGGTCTTCCCGGGCGACATCATGGTTGGCGACGACGACAGTGTGATCGTCATCCCTGCCGAGATCGCCGACGAGATCGCCGATGAAGCGGTCGAGATGACCGCTTACGAGGATTTCGTCACCGAGCGCGTCAAGCAAGGCCACACGATCATTGGCCTCTACCCGGCCACCGACGAAAGCAATCTGACGCTCTTTGCCGAATGGCGGAAGGTGAATGGCCGCTAGAGCATGATGCCGAAAGGTGTGAGCGGTTTTCGGACGACATCATGCTCTAACTCTTTAATTTAGAACAGGATTCACGTTTTAGGCCGACTTGGCCTAAAATCATCCAGTTCTAAGGCGGCGCATCTTGAACAACACTTCACGCATCAGGACGGAGCGAGGCTCCGCCGAGGAGAATAACAATGAGCTGGACCCCTTCAGGCAGGCATTTCATCGCCGGCGAGTGGATCGCCGGAACGACGACATTTCGCTCCGAGCCGGCGCATGGGCAGGCACATGACTTTGCTGTTGGCACAACGGAACTGGTCGACCGCGCCTGCCGCGCTGCCGAAGCTGCTTTTGCAGCATTTTCGGCAACGACACGCGAGGAACGCGCCATCTTCCTTGAGGCAATCGCCGAGGAGATCGACAAGCGCGGCGAGGCCGTCACCCTCATCGGAACGCAGGAAACCGGGCTTCCAGAGGGCCGGCTCAACGGCGAACGCGCTCGCACCACCGGCCAACTCAGACTGTTTGCCGACCATATCCGCAAGGGCGCGCATCTTGACGCCCGCGTCGATGCGGCCCAACCCGATCGGCAACCGGCGCCGCGGCCCGAGATCCGTCTGGTACAACGGCCGATCGGGCCGGTCGCCGTATTCGGCGCCTCGAATTTTCCGCTTGCATTCTCGACGGCCGGCGGTGATACGGCGGCCGCGCTTGCGGCGGGCTGCCCGGTCGTGGTGAAGGGACATTCAGCCCATCCCGGCACAGGTGAGATCATTGCCGAAGCGATTGCAGCCGCGATCGAGCGCACTGGAATGGCGGCCGGCGTCTTCAGCCTGATCCAGGGGGGCCGCCGTGATGTCGGAACGGCTCTGGTGACGCATCCGGCCATCAAAGCCGTTGGCTTTACCGGCTCGCTTGCCGGCGGTCGTGCGCTCTTCGACCTTTGCGCCCAGCGCCCTGAGCCGATCCCCTTTTTCGGGGAACTCGGCAGCGTTAATCCGATGTTCCTGCTGCCGGCCGCTACCGCTGCCCGGGCGGAGGCAATCGGTTCTGGCTGGGCCGGTTCACTGACGCTTGGTGCCGGCCAGTTCTGCACCAACCCTGGTATCGCCGTCGTCGTCGACGGGCCGGAGGCGGACAAGTTCACCCGTGCTGCCAAGTCGGCTCTTGAAAAGGTGGCACCGCAGACGATGCTGACCAAAGGCATCGCCACCGCCTATCACGAAGGTGTCGACCGGATGCGGGCAAGCAATGCGGTCGCGCCGGTTCTCACCGCAGAGAATGCCGGCCGCGACGCAGCGCCGAACCTGTTCGAGACCAACGGCTCGGCCTGGCTTGCCGATCACTCGCTCAGCGAAGAGGTGTTCGGCCCTCTCGGCCTTGTCGTGCGCGTCGGCTCGCCTGAAGAGATGGTCGCCCTTGCCGAAAGCTTTCAGGGACAGCTGACCGCGACGATCCACATGGACGACGCCGATCTTGACCTTGCCCGCGACCTGCTGCCGATCCTTGAAAGGAAGGCGGGCAGATTGCTGGTCAATGGCTTCCCAACCGGCGTCGAGGTTGTCGATTCCATGGTGCATGGCGGACCCTATCCGGCCTCGACCAATTTCGGCGCGACCAGCGTCGGGACCATGTCGATCCGCAGGTTTCTGCGCCCCGTCGCCTATCAGAATTTCCCCGCCGACCTATTGCCGCAAGACCTGCGCAACTGAAACCGAGGAGTATAAAATTGATCGCCCCGACGGAACTTCGCGAGATCATTCGCAACGGCCTGCTGTCCTTTCCCGTCACCCCTTTCGATGCCGAGGACCGGTTTGCCCCCAGGCCGTTTTCAGCGCATCTGGAATGGTTGTCATCCTACCCCGTTGCCGGCCTGATCGTTGCCGGCGGCACCGGTGAGCTGTTCTCGCTGACGCCAGGCGAAGTGGTTGAGGTGGTAAAGGCCGCCCGCGCCGTGTCCGGCGATGCGCCTGTTATTGCCGGATGCGGCTACGGCACGCGCATTGCCTGCGACATGGCTCGCGAGATCGAGGCAGCAGGTGGCGACGGCATTCTTCTGCTGCCGCATTACCTGACCGAGGCGCCGGCAGATGGCATTGCCGCGCGTGTACGAGCCGTTTGCAAGGCCACCAATATGGGCGTTATCGTCTATAATCGTGGCCAGGCGCGGGTTTCAGCCGAGCAGCTTGCTCAGCTTGCCGACGAATGCCCAAATCTGATCGGCTTCAAGGACGGTACCGGCGACATCGATACGGTGCGCCGTGTCACGATCGCGCTCGGGGACCGGCTTTCCTATATTGGCGGCATGCCGACACATGAACTGTTTGCCCAGGCCTATCGCGGAGCCGGCATGCCGACCTATTCCTCGGCGGTCTTCAATTTCGTGCCTGAAACGGCACTGAAATTTCACAAGGCATTCCTTGCCGGTGACGACGCGGCCTGTGAGCAGATGCTGCGCGATTTCTATTATCCCTTTGCCCGTATCCGCGATCGCAAGGCCGGTTATGCGGTTTCCGCGGTCAAGGCAGGCGTGCGTTTGCGCGGCTTCGAGGCGGGACCGGTGCGGGCGCCGCTGACGGATCTTACCGATGAGGAAGTCGAGATGATGCGCGAACTGATTGCTTCGGCAAGGTAAAATTTCGCATCCCAGCCACGGTTGAAGGCTCCGCGCTTCGGAGCGTCAGGGTTGAAGGCCGTCATTAACTAGTATATTAGTGCACTTGTGCTTTTGCGAAACTACTGAGGAGATAGATGCCGGGGCACCGGAAACGGGACGCAGTTCACTGTGAGGAGCGCCAAAGGCGCATGGGAGGAGAACGATATGAAGTTGCATTTGTTAGCTGCCTGCTTTTCAACAACGGTGCTCGCGCTGAGCGCCGGCTCGGCTCACGCTGAGGATGCCAAGAGCAACGTCACTGTTGTGCTTGCCGAAACCGTCGATGTCGTCGAGCCCTGCATGGCAGCGCGCCAGGACGTCGGCCGGGTCATTTCTGAAAACGTCAACGAGATGCTGGTGGAATTCGACTACGTCAATGGCGGCCTCAAACCCCGCCTGGCGACGGAATGGTCGAAGATCGACGACGACACCTGGGAGTTCAAGCTGCGCCCGAATGTCAAATGGCACGATGGCAAGCCGTTCACCGCCAAAGATGTCCAGTTCACCATCGAGCGCAACAAGAACAAGAAGCTCAGCTGTGAGACCGGCGGCAAATATTTCGGCGGCACGGAGTTCAGCTTCGAGACGCCGGATGCCAACACGATCCGCATTACGACAAAGCCGGCGCAACCCATTCTTCCGCTTCTGATGACGGTGATGGGTGTGGAATCGGCCGAGGCGACACCAGCCGACGAATTCACCCGCAAGCCGATTGGCACCGGACCCTATACCTTCGACAAATGGGATATCGGCCAGTCGATCGTGCTGAAGCGCAATCCGGAATATTGGGGCGAGAAGCCGCAGGTTGAACAGGCGACCTATCTGTTCCGCTCCGACAGCGCCGTTGCTGCGGCCATGGTCGATGCCGGCGAAGCCGATATCGTTCCGGCCGTATCCGTACAGGATGCCACCAACAAGGAAACCGATTTCGCCTATCCGAATTCCGAAACGACATCGCTGCGCATCGATACGCGCGCAGCACCCCTTAACGATCGGCGCATCCGCGAAGCGATGAACCTCGCTATCGATCGTCAGGCGATGCTCGGAACGCTGTTTCCCGAACAGGCGAAGATAGCGACGCAGCTCGTCGTACCCACAACGATCGGCTACAATCCCGATATCCCCGCCTGGCCCTATGATTCCGAAAAAGCGAAAGCACTGGTCGAAGCGGCGAAAGCTGACGGCGTTCCGGTCGATCGCGAGATCCGCATCATCGGTCGCAACGGGCAATATCCAAACGCCACCGAAGCGATGGAAGCGATGATGGCAATGCTTCAGGAAGTCGGCTTGAATGTGAAGCTCGACATGTATGATGTTTCCGTGTGGAACGGCTACTTCGTTGCACCCTTTGTCGCCGATTCCGGACCGACGCTGACCCAGTCGCAGCACGATAATGCGACCGGCGATCCGGTCTTCACTGCATTCGTGAAATACGCGACCGACGGCTCCCACTCCATGGTCCGGGATCCCGCTGTCGACGCGCTGATCGCCAAGGCGACGTCTGCCACCGGCGACGAACGCACAAAGCTCTGGAAGGAGCTGTTCGCCAAAGTGAACACCGAGATCATCGCGGACATCCCGATGTTTCACATGGTGGGGTTCACCCGCGTCTCGCCGCGTCTCGACTTCAAGCCGACGATCGCGACGAATTCCGAACTGCAGCTCTCGCAGATCCGCTTCAAGTAAGCCGGCAAGCCGAACTTAGGCACGGGTCGCCCGAAAATAGCGGCCCGTGCTTTCCATGACCTGACGGAGGGATAGCTATGCCCCTGATTGACCGCATTGCCCTGACCCAATTCGCCGAGCAGATATTGACCCGTGCGGGCATGGAGCCCGACAAGGCCGAAACGACTGCCGCCGTCCTGGTGGAGGGCGACATGATCGGCCACGAAACGCATGGTGTCAGCCTTCTGAACTGGTATGTCGAGGCGTTGGAAGACGGTTCGCTGGCGAAGTCGGGCAGCTATGAGGTGGACAATGACCGCGGCGCGGCCTTTGTTTGGGACGGCAAATCCTTGCCTGGCGCATGGCTGCTGACCAAGGCGATCGACCAGGCCTGCGAACGCGTCGGCGATTATGGCGTCGTTACCGCCGCGATCCGCAACTGCCACCATACCTGCGCTCTTTCAGCCTTCATGCGGCAGGTGACCGAGCGGGGCCTCATCGTGCAGCTGTCGGTGTCGCATCCCGCTGCAAGCCGCGTTGCGCCCTATGGCGGCACGAAGCCGCTCCTGACGCCCAACCCGATGGCTGCCGGTTTCCCGACATCCGCGGATCCGATCCTGATCGACGTCTCGGCCTCGATCACCACCACGACCATGACGCAAAACCTGGCCAAGGCCGGCAAGAAATTTCCGGAGGCTTGGGCCTTCACCGCCGCAGGCGAGCCGACCGATGATCCGCGCGAGGTGACCGAACGGGGTGGGACGATGATGCCTCTCGGCGGTCAGTTGAAGGGCCACAAGGGCTTTGGGCTCGGGCTGATCGTCGAATTGCTGGGGCAGGGGCTTTCCGGCAAGGGACGGGCCAACACGCCGGCCGGTGTGTTTTCGCAAAGCGCCTTCCTTCAGGTCATTGACCCCGCCTTTTTCGCCGGGCTGGATGCCTTCACGGCGCAGTCTGACTTTCTCGCCTCTGCCTGTCGCAGCAATCCTCCGGCGCCCTGGAACAATGGCCCCGTTCGCATGCCGGGCGACAGTGCAGCAGGAAAGCGCCGCTCGGCGTTGGAACAGGGCGTGCCGGTCGGCGATGCACCTTGGCAGAAGCTTTGTAAACATGCCGAAATTCTCGGCTTGCCTATTCCCGACGTTACCGCATGCCCATGAAGCGTTGACAACCCTGGTCAGCTCAGGTCTACTGGTCCACTAACCGGACCAGTAGACCTGAGCGCGGGGGAGGGCAAAGGCAATGGATGTTCGAGCAATGCTCGAAGACGACGTTGCAGCGCTCGGTGGAGCGCCGAAGAAGTCGATGAAAGACTTCGTCGTCCAGAAGATTGCGACCTTCATTGCCACCGGCATCCTTAAAGTGGGCGATCCGCTGCCCAGCGAACGCGAACTCGCCTCCGCACTCTCGGTCAGCCGCGAGACTGTCCGTGGCGCGATCCTCATCCTTTCCACCCACGGCATTCTCTCGGTTGTGCACGGAACGCGCACGGTGGTGGCATCAGAAGACGTCGGCGAACTGGCTGTCCAGGCTGCGCGGTATCGCGACATCGCGGCCTACAGTCTCGACAATGTTCATGAGGCGCGGCTTCTTATCGAAGCACAGGTCGTCAGGGCTGCCACGCTCAAGATGGAGCCTTCAACCCTTGATTATCTCCACAAGTCGATCGCAGCACAGGAAGCCGCCTGTGACGATCCTGTTCGTTTTTTGATATGTGACCGGGAATTTCACACGGCTATCTACCGTTCCAGCGGCAACGCGGTGCTGGCTGATATGGCCGCCGACCTCTATTCCTATCTTCTGAGCCACCGAAGGCGCGTTGTATCGCAGCCCGGGAGTATTGCCACCAGCATTGCCGATCACCGGATGATCCTCGCCGGCTTGGAGACGCGGGATCCGGATGCCGCAGCCGCTGCCTTCGCGGTCCACGAAACCCGTATTTATACGACGACCAAGCTGCTCTTTTCGTAGCTCGCAGGGAGGCGAAACACGATGCATATTCTTATTATCGGGGCGGGAGGAATGATCGGCCGGAAGCTTGCTGCCACACTGGGGCGCAGCGGCTCCCTCGGCGGCCATGCGATCACGCGCATGACGCTCGTCGATGTCACGGCGCCGCCGGTACCCGCCGGCGTCTCCGGGTCGGTGGAAGCACTGGCTGCCGACATTTCCGAAAGCGGTGCGGCGGAAGCCCTCGCGGCTCGCCGGGCCGATGTGATCTTCCATCTCGCCGCCATCGTTTCCGGCGAAGCCGAGCGCAATTTCGACCTCGGCTATCGGGTCAATCTCGATGGCACGCGAGCGCTGTTGGAAGCGATCCGTCGGGAAGGAACCCGCCAAGCCTATGTTCCCCGGTTCGTTTTCTCCTCATCGATCGCGGTCTATGGCTCGCCGTTTCCCGATCCCATTCCCGACGATTACGTGCTCGCACCTCTCACCAGCTACGGAGTCCAGAAGGCGATATCCGAGCTTCTGCTTGCCGACTATTCGCGGCGCGGCTTCATTGACGGCGTCGGAATTCGGTTGCCGACCATCGTCATCCGGCCTGGCGCACCGAATGCTGCCGCATCGGGCTTCTTTTCTGGAATCCTTCGTGAACCGCTCGCGGGCCAGCGGGCTGTTCTTCCGGTCGAAGAGACCGTCAAACACTGGCTGGCGAGCCCGCGTTCTGCCGTCAAATTCCTGATCCATGCTGCGACCCTCGACACATCGGCGCTGGGTGTTCGGCGCACGCTCACCATGCCGGGCGTTGCCGCCACCGTTGCCGACCAGATTGCCGCCTTGAGCCGCGCTGCTGGTCCCCAGGCGGCGGACTTGATTGATCGTCGCCGCGACGAGGTCATTGAAAAGATCGTCGACGGATGGCCGAAGTCCTTTGCGCCGGAACGCGCGACGCAACTGGGTTTCGTCGCCGAAACCACCGTCGACGAGTTGATTGAGGTCTACCTCGACGAAGACGCTCCGGGTGTGTCCGGATGAGATCAAACTGGGCTAACGCCGTTGCATGGGAGGAAAATCCCGACCGGGCAGGCCCACAGATGCGGGATTGAAGCGGCCGAGGGCCTAGAGGAGATGACGGCCGCGGCCAAGATATACGAAAATACAAATAGATAGCATGTAGCGCTCGATTTCTGGGAGGAGTGAGTATGGCAGGCGTTCAATTCGCGGATGTGCGGAAATCATTTGGGGCATTTCCGGTCATCAAAGGCGTGGATATCGACATTGCCGACGGGGAGTTCGTGATCCTGGTCGGCCCGTCGGGTTGTGGCAAATCCACTCTTTTGCGGATGCTGGCGGGACTTGAAAACATTTCCGGCGGTGAGATCAAGATCGGCGGGCGTGTCGTCAACACGCTGCCGCCCAAGGACCGCGACATCGCCATGGTGTTCCAGAACTATGCGCTCTATCCGCATATGACGGTGCAGCAGAACATGGGCTTCTCGCTAATGCTGAACAAGGCGCCGAAGGCGGAAGCCGAAAAGCGGGTGAAATATGCGGCCGGCATCCTCGGTCTCGACAAATTGCTCGACCGTTATCCGCGCCAGCTTTCCGGCGGCCAGCGCCAGCGTGTCGCCATGGGGCGGGCGATCGTGCGTGATCCGGAAGTCTTCCTGTTCGACGAACCGCTATCCAACCTCGATGCGAAGCTGCGCGTCGCCATGCGCGCCGAGATCAAGGAACTGCACCAGCGGCTGAAAACGACGACGGTCTACGTCACCCACGACCAGATCGAGGCCATGACCATGGCCGACAAGATCGTCGTCATGCATGACGGCGTCGTCGAGCAGATCGGCACGCCGCTCGAACTCTACGACAAACCCGCCAATCTCTTTGTTGGCGGTTTCATCGGCTCACCGGCGATGAACATGATCAAGGGCAGGCTCGACCCCGAAAACCCGACAAGTTTCAAGGCGCCTGACGGCACGGCGCTCCCAGTTTCCAATCCGCCGGCCGACGCCATGGGCCGCGACCTCGTCTACGGGCTTCGCCCGGAATACATCCTGCTCGATGCCAATGGCCTGGCCGGTGAAATCGTGGTGATCGAGCCGACCGGCTATGAGACGCATCTCATCCTCAGGCTCGGCGGCAGCGATCTCAGCTGTGTCTTCCGCGAACGCGTCAGCGCGCGGCCAGGAGAGACCCTGCGCGTTGCGATCGTCGCCGCACATGTTCATCTTTTCGATGCCGAGAGCGGCCGGAGATTGACCGACTGACGCCGTCCGGCGGCTGCGCGGGGGCGGAGGAGCCCCCGTCACCCGCAGGTCGGCTGCACCCTGGTTCAGGGATGCAAGGACCGTCGTTCACCAAGCGGGAGGTGAATGGCGGAGAGTTCGCCCCCGCTGTTTGAAGAGGAGGAATATCATGAGGATTAAGAGACGTGACTTTCTTGCCGCCTCGGCTGCCGTCGCCGGCGCCGCCGGCCTGGGCATTCGGCCATCCCTAGCGCAGGCCGAACCGACCTATACGCCAGAAAGCGGCGCCAGCCTTCGCCTGCTACGCTGGACACCCTTCGTCAAGGGCGACGAGGAGGCCTGGCTTGCCAACACCAAGAAATTCACCGAAGCGACCGGCGTCGAGGTACGCATCGACAAGGAAAGCTGGGAAGATATCCGCCCGAAGGCGGCCGTTGCGGCCAATGTCGGCTCCGGCCCGGACCTTATCATGTGCTGGTTCGATGACGCCCACCAATATCCCGACAAGCTGGTCGACTTGACCGAGCTCGCCAACTATCTCGGCAACAAGTATGGCGGCTGGTATGACGGTGTGAAGGGCTATGCCGCGCGCGGCGACACCTTCATCGCCATGCCGCTGACCGCAATCGGCAATGCTGTGGTCTATCGCGACACTCACGTCAAGGCGGCCGGTTTCAGCGAGTTCCCGAAAGACACCGCAGGCTTCCTCGAGCTTTGCAAGGCGATGAAAGCCAAGGGCACGCCGGCCGGCTTCCCGCATGGCAAGGCCGTCGGCGACGGCAACAACTACGCCCATTGGCTGCTGTGGAGCCACAACGGCATGATGGTCGACGAAGGCGGCAAGGTGACGATCAACAGCCCGGAAACGCTGGCATCAATCAACTATGCCAAGGAGCTCTACGCGACCTTCATTCCGGGCACGGAAAGCTGGCAGGACGTCAACAACAACCGCGCCTTCCTCGCTGGCCAGGTCTCGCTGATCGCCAACGGCGTCTCGGTCTATTACACCGCCAAGAACGACCCGAAGCTCGCCGAGATCGCCAAGGACATCCGCACGACGAACTTCCCGATCGGTCCTGTCGGCAAGAGCGTCGAGCTTTGCCAGACGAGTTCGCTGCTTCTCTTCAAGCACACCAAATATCCGGAAGCGGCGAAGGCCTACATCAAGTTCATGATGGAAGCCGACCAAATGAATGCCTGGATCCAGGGCTCCAGCGCCTATTGCTGCCAGCCGCTCAAGGCTTTCGCCAAGAACCCGATCTGGACATCCGACCCGATCCACGCGCCTTATGCGCGTGCCTCGGAAAAGTTGCGTCCGAACGGCTATGCCGGCCCACTCGGTTATGCCTCGGCAGCGACCATGGCCGACTACGTTCTGGTCGACATGTATGCGGCGGCCGTCACCGGCCAGATGTCGCCCGAAGATGCGATGAAGGAAGCTGAACGCCGGGCAAACCGCTACTATCGCGTCTGAGCCACGCCTCAAAGCAAGCGGTGTGCCGGCCCTCGGCATGCCGCAAGTCCTCTGCGAGTTCAAACGCAATCTGGGAGATAGGCAATGTCGATGGTGAATTCGGAGGACAGGCGTGGGCCGATCTCTTCGCTCCTGCAGAACAACAATGTGCTCGGCTTCCTGTTCATGCTGCCGGCGGCCGTGTTCCTCGTCTGCTTTCTCACCTATCCGCTGGGGCTCGGCGTCTGGCTCGGCTTCACCGATACAAGGATCGGCCGCGACGGCATCTTCATCGGGCTGGAGAACTACCAGTTCCTGATGGACGACAGCGTCTTCTGGCTATCGGTCTTCAACACCATTCTCTATACCTCCGTCGCCTCGGTGCTGAAATTCGCGCTCGGCCTCTGGCTCGCGATGCTGCTCAACCAGCACCTGCCGTTCAAATCCTTCTTTCGGGCAATCGTGCTGCTTCCCTGGGTGGTGCCGACGGTGCTTTCGGCGCTGGCCTTCTGGTGGATCTATGATTCCCAATTTTCGATCATCTCCTGGTCGCTGATGAAGCTGGGGCTGATCAGCGGACCGATCAACTTCCTCGGCGACCCCATAAATGCGCGCATATCGGTCATCGTCGCCAATGTCTGGCGCGGCATTCCGTTCGTGGCGATCTCGCTGCTTGCCGGCCTGCAGACGATACCGGCGTCGCTGCAGGAGGCTGCTTCGCTCGACGGCGCCACGAGCTGGCAGCGTTTTCGCTATGTAACGTTGCCGATGCTGACGCCGATCATCGCCGTCGTGATGACCTTCTCGGTACTCTTCACCTTTACGGATTTCCAGCTGATCTACGTGCTGACCAAGGGGGGACCCGTCAACGCGACGCATCTGATGGCGACGCTCTCCTTCCAGCGCGGCATTCCGGGCGGTCAACTCGGCGAGGGTGCGGCGATCGCCGTCGCCATGGTGCCCTTCCTGCTCGGCGCAATCATGTTCAGCTTCTTCGGCCTGCAACGGCGCAAATGGCAGCAGGGCGGCCAGGATTAGGGCCACGGCTAGGGCCAAATTGGGGTTAGGGAGAGTGATGATGTCGATAAATTCAAACGCCGCCGATCAGGTCGTGACCGACAATGCCGAAGGCATGAGCTATCTGAACCGGCTGCCGCGGCGGATCGTGATGCTCTACCTGCCGATGGCCGTCTTCGTCTTCGTGCTGCTCTTCCCGTTCTACTGGATGGCGATCACCGCAGTGAAGCCGAACGAGCAGCTGACCGACTATAGCAATTACAGCCCCTTCTGGGTGGTCGGGCCAACGCTCGATCATATCAAATATCTTTTCTTCGAGACGTCCTATCCGGGCTGGCTGTGGAACACGATGCTGGTGGCGGTCTGCTCCACCTTTCTCTCGCTGGTAGCCTCGGTCTTCGGCGCCTATGCCATCGAGCGTGTCCGCTTCACCGGCTCGCGTTCAGTCGGCCTGGTGATCTTCCTTGCCTATCTCGTACCGCCGTCGATCCTCTTCATCCCGCTTGCCTTCATTGTTTTCAAGCTCGGGATCTACGACTCGCGGTTGGCGCTGATCTTCACCTACCCGACCTTCCTCATTCCCTTCTGCACCTGGCTGCTGATGGGCTATTTTCGCTCGATCCCATTCGAGCTGGAGGAAAGCGCACTGGTGGATGGTGCCAATAGATGGCAGATTCTCACCAAGATCATCCTGCCGCTCGCGGTGCCAGGGCTGATCTCAGCCGGCATCTTCGCCTTCACGCTGTCCTGGAACGAATTCATCTATGCGCTGACTTTCATCCAGTCGTCGGAAAACAAAACCATTCCGGTCGGGGTGCTGACCGAATTGGTGCGCGGCGATGTCTTCGAATGGGGAGCACTGATGGCAGGTGCGCTGTTCGGCTCGCTCCCGGTGGTCATCCTCTACTCGTTCTTCGTGGACTACTACGTCTCATCGATGACCGGGGCGGTGAAGGAGTGAACGCCTAGCGCGGGCACGCCCGGTAGGAACGATATGCGTGTCCGCAGCTTAAATGGGATCGGTGGCGTTCCCATCATGTATCGAAACCTCGTCTTGCCCAGATCGAATAATTGTAAATTGCCGCGTAGCTCGTCGATACGAGCAGCGGAAATGCGATGGTCTTGAGTATTTCCGGTGTACCGGTCGCCGCATGGATCGCCACCAGAATGCTGGCTGAGCCGAGACAAGCAATGAGAGGCGGCGCCCAAAATCGTACCGATCCGACGAAGCGCTTTGAAAGCCAGTCGATCACAGATTTCAGGAAACGTGTCAGGCAGGCGGATATCGCACCCTGCACAAGGCCGGCATAGAGCGGCAATGGCATGGCGTGCGCGCGATTGGCGAAAACCGCCCAGCTGCCCATTGCCAAAAAGGCGAAGAGAACATGGACAACGCCGCTGCGGAGAAGCCGGTGCAGTCCATTCGGCATCACAGCGACCACCCGTAGCGATGGATGGGCGCCGAGAAGACGAGGAAATCCAGCCTGTCGATCAACACGATCACCTTGCGAGCGCTCCAATGCCTGGCATGCGGAGTGCATATCCGCGGCTCGAACAGTTGCCTAGGATTGGCGGCGAATTGCCTTAAAGCAATACATTAGGATAGATGAAGCTGGCCATGCATCGGCCGGCGGCGCGGCTCGGGTGCAACAGGGTCAGACCCTGTTCTTCATCGCGGCCCGCAATACATCATTGATCCGATCCTGCCAGCCAGGGCCATTTTCCTGGAAAAAGGCCAGCACATCGCTGTCGATCTTCAGCGAAACCAGCTCCTTGGTATTCGGCAACGCCGGCCGCTCGACAGCTTGTTCCAGCTTCTTCTTCGCGGGTTTGAACAGCGCTTCGGCGGCATCCATTGGATTGACAGGTCGGCGGGGCGGATTTGTCATCGTTGTCACTTTCTATTGCCTGTCGGAGCGACATATGAGCGGCATACGTGATGTCGGCTGCTTCGTCGACTATTTATCTTGTCTTACGAAACGGCGATTTAGCCGACCGGCTCGATCGCCAGCGTGCCGGCGGCAGAGACCGGTCGGCGACTTCGCAGAGACGACCGGATCCGTCGGCGATGATAGGCAGCGGTTAGGGTCGAATTCCCGCTCAAACGGGAAAGCTGATAATCGTTTGTCCTCAACGGCCCAAGATGCCTTTCATGTCGAAAACAGCGGCATTGTCCTGAACCTCGCGCAGCCCCTTGTAGGAGGCATGGCGGAGATTGCCATCATCCGTCCAGCCGCGAAACTCGATTTCAGCGATCAGCGTTGGCTGCACGAAGACGAGGCGTTTGCCCTTCAGGGGAATGACCGGCCGGCTCGTCTTCAATCGGTCGAGCGTCTTTTTCAGCTCTTCAGCATCCCTGGCACTGAAACCTGTCCCGACCGACCCCAGGTAAACCCAGTCGAAGCCTTGTCTGCCGGCCAGCAGCAGACTGCCGATGCCACCACGGGCGGATGCCGACTGCTCATAGCCGACGATCATGAAGCTCTCGCTCTGGACGCATTTTATTTTCAGCCAGTCGCCCGTGCGGCCACTGCGGTAGGGGCGGTCGCGATGCTTGGCAACGATGCCTTCCAGATGACGATGGCAGGCGTGCTCGAGAAGGTCTTCGGCTGGCAGTTCTAGCTCTTCGGAAATGCGGATCGCCTGATCGCCGCCTTCCGGTATAAGGTCTTCAAGCAGGTGCCGGCGTACGTCAAGCTCGGTGCTAGTGAGATCGTGCCCGTCGAGATAGAGAAGGTCGAAGGCGACGAGGATCGACTCGGTTGACACCCGCTTGCCGCCCCGCCCGCCGAGCGAACGCTGCAGGGCGCCAAAATCCGACCGGCCCTGATCATCGAGCACAACCGCTTCGCCATCGAGGATGGCAGTGGTTACCCCAAGCTCTTTTGCTGCCGCGACAATAATGGGGAAACGGTGGGTCCAGTCATGCCCGCCGCGGGTGATCACCCGGACGCCCTTCGGCTCGATGTGGATTGCCAAGCGGTAGCCGTCCCACTTCACCTCGTAGAGCCAGTCCGGCCCCACAGGCACGGTCGGCTTCAGCAGCGCGAGGCAAGGCTCGACGCGCAGCGGCATTGGATCGAACGGCAGACTGGGTTGGTCAGGATCGCGCTTGCGGATCGGACGAGAGTGCAGCTTCGACTGTGACTCGCCAAGCAAGGGCAGTATTGGGCGGCGCGGGTGCTTCATGATCAGGTCTAACACCTCCCCGGGTGCCCTGCTCGGCTTTTTCATCTGCTTCTTCTTCGCGTCGATGGCAACAACGCGACTCAACCAAATCACGCGGCTGATTGTTCCGAGTCGAAACGAATCTCGATTCAAGGACTTAACGCGTCGATGCCTCCCGTATTCCAAGTCCCGAAATCGCTGCCGGATCTGGATTGGCCGAGCAATCGTCGCGTTGGTCGTCCCGGTAAGGCCTCAGTGACATCGAACGCGCTCCGGCCCGGCAATCACCCTCAGCATTCTTCAACGGGCGCTGTACTTCGCGTCGAGATCATCCATGGCCTTGACGTTACCGGCAGAGCGGCCGTTCTCGTCGAAGGTCTGGGCAAGAAACGCATCGGCGATCGACTTTGCCAGCTCGGTTCCGATGACGCGGGCTCCCATGGTGATGATCTGCGCATTGTTGGAAAGTGCTGCACGCTCGGCAGAATAGGTGTCGTGCGTCAGGGCGGCGCGGATACCCGGAACCTTGTTGGCCGAGATGCAGACGCCGATGCCGGTGCCGCAAACGAGGATCGCCTTGTCGTAGGTGCCGTCGATGACGCCTGAGGCGACGCGGTCCGAGAGGTTGGCGTAGAAAGGATCGGCACCGGCGCTCGTGCGCGAGACTTCGTACACGTCGAAACGGTCCTTCAGATGGTCGGCCAGAACCTTGGCGAGGCCTTCGCCGGCGCTGTCTCCTGCAATGGCAAGCTTCATTGTCTTTCTCCTCAGAGTTTGGCGGCGCATCTGGCCAGAATGTCGAGGTAGCCTTCGACATTCCAGGCCGAACGGCCGATGAAGAGCCCGTCGATATGCGGGCTCGAGATCAGTTCTTCGCAGTTCTGCGGGTTGACCGACCCGCCATAAAGGCAGGGGATCTTCCGGCCGAGCACAGCTTCGGCAACGGCGATGATTTCAGACTGGCGGGCATCCGCATAATCTGCGCTCGCCGGGATGCCCTTCTCGCCGATCGCCCAGACCGGCTCGTAGGCCAGCAGGATTTCGGCAGCCTTTTGGGCGCCCGAAAGTTTCGAAAGCGCGCCGCGCACCTGGACCGCGAGGATGTCGGCAGCCTTTCCGCTTTCGCGGTCGGAAAGCGTCTCGCCAATGCAGATCAGCGGGATGAGACCGTGGCGAACGGCCGCTTCGGTCTTCAGACCCACAGTCTCGTCGGTCTCTCCAAAATGTTCGCGCCGCTCGGAATGGCCGAGCTCGACGAGATCGAGATTGCAGTCCTTCAGCATCACCGGCGAGACTTCGCCGGTCCAGGCGCCCTGGTCGGCCCAATGCATGTTCTGAGCGCCGACCTTCACCGAGGTCTTGGCAAGCATCGCCTTGACCTCGCGCACCGCCGTGAAAGACGGAATGACGAAGCGCTGGATACGCGGGTCGCGCGCGGCATCGGCAGCTTCTAGACCGCGGGCGAAATGCTCGGCTTCAGCAAGCGTCTTGTTCATCTTCCAGCTGGTGCCAATCCAGAAGTGCGGCTTTTCGGTCATGTCGGATCCTGCGTTGATGCAATGGTGAGCGTAATGCCCGCCTGCTCAAATTCCTCCAGGACAGCAGCATCCGGTGCGCTGTCGGTGATAATCGCGTCGAAATCGGCCAGATCTGCCATGACATGCAGGGCGGTGTGGCCGATGCGCTGATGATTGACCAGAAGACAGGTCCTGGTCGATGACGCGATCATCGCCCGCTTGGCGCGCACGACGTTGTCGTCCATGTGATAGGCCAGCCTGCCACTGACGGCAGGCGTTGAAATGAAGGCAATGTCGGCCCTCAGCCGCGACAGTGCCTCCTCGGTGACGACGCCGAGATAGGCGTTGAATTTCGCCGAATAGATGCCGCCAAGTGCGATCAGGGTGATGCCGGTTTCGCCTTTCAGCCGCTCCATGATCGCAGCATTGTTGGTGATCAACGTCAGCGGCCGCTTCTGCAGCAGCATTTCGCCGAGAACGGCCGCCATCGAGCCGTCGTTTACCATCACCGTCATCCCCGGCTCGACCAGCTCCAGCGCGGTCTCAGCCATGGCCAGCTTGGCCTCGTTGCCCTGGCGCTCGCGAATGCGGAAGTCGCTTTCAAACTGCGTTCCGGCATCAATGGTCGCGCCGCCGCGAACCTTGCGCAGGACGCCCGCCTGCTCGAGATCGTCGAGATCGCGATGGATCGTCATTTTTGACACGGTGAAGCGATCGGCAAGGTCGTCGAGATCGACGGTCTTGTTTTCGACGAGCAGGTTGACGATCAACTGCTGCCGCTCTTCCCGCCTCATCCTGCTCTCCACCCTCGTTTGATGTTAAGATAACAGAATATACGTGATTATCAACATAAATCATGTGATTTTGCGATAAAATGTTGTTGCCTTCGATCGCTACTTCAATAAAGCCTGCGCGGTTCGCTCGTCGGTGATCAGCCCGAAAAGACGGCGGCTATTCAGAATTGCCCGGATCGCCGCCACTTTCGCCTGTCCGCCCGCCAGCGCCACAAGCCGCTCTTTCTTGGTCTTGGGGAAAGACGCAGAGAGCGTGCGCGCCGTCAGCGCGGTATCGAGGATGTGGCCATCGGCGTCGAAAAAATGTCCGAGGATTTCGCCGACGCCGCCTGCCGCGGCAATGTCGTCAATTTCACCGGGTTCAACCATGCCGGACAAAACAAGCTGCGCCTCGGCATCGACAGTTCCCAGGCCGACGAGCTTCAGGTCGGCGTTATTAGCAAGGTCGAAGACCTCCTTGACGGCACGCTGCGCCTTCAGCACTTCACGGTCCTCGCCGGTATTGGCGAAAAAGGGAACCGGCATGACATAGGCATGGGCGCCGGTCTTTTCGGCGATGCGATGCATCACGTCATAGGGATTGGCGCCGTAGTTTCGTGTCAGGCCGCCAAGCAACGAGACGAAACGCAGGTTCTTCGCGCTCACCCTCGGCATATATTGGACGGCGGCGGAAAGCGTGCGGCCATGACCAAGGCCGATCACCGTATTGTCGCCGCGCTCAATCTCGCGCTTGAGATAGCCGGCGCCGGCATGGCCGAGTGCGCGGAGCGGCAAGCCTTCCTCGCCGAGATCGGGTGCGACCTCGCAATATTGAAGCCCGAAGCGTTCCGAAAGCCGCATTTCCAGCTCGACGCATTCGACAATATCCCCGTCGATGGTAACTTTGACGACGCCATCGGCGACCGCTCTGGCGATCAGGCGATGGGCCTTTACCGACGGCACGCCGAGGCGGCGTGCGACGTCGGACTGCGTCAGGCCACCGGCATAGTGAAGCCAGGCAGCACGCACGGCAAGGGTATCATCGGCGTCCGTCATCACGGCTCCTTTTCGAAGGTCATGCGGCGATTCCGCCGTATCGCAGTGCTGCCTTTTAAAGATCTCCGCCTCAGATGTTCAAGTCAGCGACGCCGGTGTCGATGTGCGGCGCCCAGAAGGCGACACTTTCGGCGATCTGCGGGATGACCTGGCGATCGTTCGGCTCGCGTTCCTTGAAGGAGAGTTCCAGGCAGATTTCATTGTCCTTCGCCCCACCTTCGGCCAGCGCCTGCAGCAGAGGTGCCGGCTGTATGCGGCCCTTGGCGTTGAATTCGGCGGTGAAGGGCCGGTGCCCGCCCTTGTCCATCAAGCTCTGTTTGATGTGGATGATCGGCGATACCAGCGGGACGGCCCGCGCCCAGGCGTAGGGGTCATAGTCGTCGGGATTGGCGGAGGTGATGTCGCCATGATCGATATCCGCCATCATCCACATCGGGATGGCCATTCCGGCGGATGTCAGCCGCTCCTGCAGTGACAGGCAGGCGCCGATCGTCTCGCCGAACTCGCGGCCGATGCTCATCGGCTCCCAGAACATGTAGGCGAGGCCTGCGACGCGCGCATGCTCGGCGACATCGGCCCAACAGTCGATCGCGATCTTGATCAGTTCCTCGCGTCTGGCCGGATCGTCGAAGTCCTTATAGGTGAAGATCGCAAATTGCGTGCCGACCGAGTGGCCGCCGAGATCGGCGGTGATGTCGGCAAAGGTCTTGAACCATTCGATGTAGTAGCGGCGCACATCGGCATCCGGATGTCCGAAATGGTTGAGGCGCCCATAGGGGCCTGTCATGCCCGAGGTGACCCGTACGCCGGTGCGCGTCAGCGCAGCGCTCATCGTGCGCGTCAGGCGGCGGATCACCGGCGCCTGCCAGCTCGGATTGATGAACTCGTGGGTCAGTTGGAGGTCGCGGATCCGCAAATCATGCGCAACCGTGTCGATGAGATCATCTGGGTCGGCGAAGCGGTTCACCAGCGGATTGGTATTGAGCGAAAGGGTCAGCGGCATGGCGGCATCCTTCAGGCGGCAGCAAGGCGGGTTGACGCAAACCACTCGCCAAAGGCCACGCGCTCCGCTTCGTTCAGATGGAGATAGTGTTTGGTGCGGCGATAGAGGATGTCCTCGGCCGTTTCGGCCCATTCCGTGGCGACGAGATAGCGGGCCTCGGCCTCATAGAGCTGTCCACCGAAATGCCGCCCGAGCCCTTCCATGCCTGTCGCGCCGGCAACCACATTCCTGGCGCGGGCGCCATAGAGACGGCCGTAGTGATGCACGAGCTTGCGCGGCATCCAGGGATAGATATCGCGCAGGCTGTTGGCAAAGCTCTCGTAGTCGGCATTCGGAATTTCGCCGCCCGGCAGCGGCGCTTTCTCCGTCCAGTCGCCTCCCATGTTCGGGAAGATGTGCTTCAGCCGCTGCATGCCGCGCTCGGCGAGTTCGCGGAATGTGGTGATCTTGCCGCCGAAGACGTTGAGCAGCGGAGCGCCGCCGGTCTCGTCGAGATCGAAGACATAGTCGCGGGTAACGGCCGACGGGTTGCCCTTGCCGTCGTCAAACAGCGGGCGCACGCCGGAGAAGCTGTGCAGCACATCGTGGCGACGCAGCTTTTCCTTGAAGTAGCGATTGACCGCCTTGAGCAGATACTCGATCTCCGTCTCGTCGGCGGAAACATCCTCGGCCCGGCCTTCGTAAGCGATATCGGTCGTCCCGATCAGCGCCTTGTCGCCCTCGTAGGGATTGATGAAAATGACGCGTTTGTCGTGGTTCTGCACCAGATAGGCATTGGCACCTGCCCAGAACTTCGGCACGATGATGTGGCTGCCCTTGACGAGGCGGACGTTGCGGCCGGAGTTCGAGCCGGCGACGCGATTGATGATGTCCATCACCCAGGGGCCGGCGCAGTTCACCAGACATTTGGCACGGAAGGTTCGCGTCTCTCCCGTGGAGTTGCTTTTCGTGACCACGGTCCAACCGCCATTCTCGCGACGGGCCGACACGGCCGGCGAGCGGGTCAGCACCAGAGCGCCGTTTTCTGCTGCGCTCAACGCATTCAAGGTCACGAGGCGGGCGTCGTCGACCCAGCAATCGGAATATTCAAAGCCGCGCGTGTATTGATCGAGGATCGGCGTGCCTTCCGGGTCGCGGAGCAGGTTGAGCGTGCGGGTCCCGGGCAGCTTCTTGCGGCCGCCGAGATGATCATAGAGGAAGAGGCCGAGCCGCACGAGCCATGCGGGGCGATCCTCTGGGCTGTGCGGCAGGACGAAGCGCATCGGCCAGATGATATGCGGCGCGGCATTGAGCAGCACTTCACGCTCGATCAGCGCCTCACGCACCAGACGGAATTCGTAATATTCGAGGTAACGCAGACCGCCATGCACCAGCTTGCCCGAACGCGACGAAGTTCCCTGTGCCAGGTCGTCCTTTTCGCACAGCACGACCTTCAGGCCGCGGCCCGCAGCATCGCGTGCTATCCCCGCGCCGTTGATGCCGCCGCCGATGACGAAGAGATCCAGGAGTTCGGGTTCGGTCATGTCATGCTCCTTCGATGCCTGCTGCATCAGAATTACGCGCCCACCGGCGACGTCGTTGCGGCTTCGGCAAGCTTGTCCCAGGCGGGCGCCATTGCCTGGCGCACATCGGTATAGGCGGAAAAGAGCCGGTCGAACCGGTGGGCCTCGTTGGCATCCGGTGTCTCCGGATCGCCGAGCAGCGGCGTCACCCAGTCGGCTATGCAATCGTCCATGCTGGAATAGACGCCGACAGCCACCGCGGCCATCATCGCCACGCCGGCCGCCCCCGTCTCCTCGCGGCGCGACTGGCGGATCGGTGCGTTAACGGCGGCCGAGAGTGAACGGCGAAGGGCGAGGGAGCGTGTGGCCCCGCCCGTGAGCCGCAGCTCTTCGGGCATCGTGCCCATCGCGGCGTAGCAGTCGCGGGTGGCAAGCCCCAACCCTTCGACCACGCTGCGCAGCAGATCGGGGAAGCCGTGACGCATCGAAAGCCCGGTGAAGCCCGCGCGCGCATTGGCGTTGACGAAAGGCCCACGTTCGCCCGCTTCGGAAATATAGGGATGGTAAAGCACCGCCCCCGGTCGGCTTTCTGCAAACCAGCCGTCGATGCGCGCAATAAGGTCTGCATGCGAAGCAGGCTTACCTGCCTCGGCCATGAGATAGGCGGCGACCTCAAGGATCCAGTCGATGTTGATCGTGGCGCCCATATTCGTCTGGACCTGAGTGACGATGCCGGGGATGGGAAGGGCGATCACATAGCCGGTACCCTCACGATTGAGCTGAACGTCGGCAACGGACTTGGCGCGCAAGTGCACACCGGTCGAGCCGATCGTCGAGCAGGCGGCGTTGCGAGCGTCGCTGCGCACGCCTGCACCGAGCGCCGTCATCACCATGTCGACATAGCCGAGGCAGACCGGCGTTCCAGCAAGAAGCCCGCAGGCCTTCGCCGCCCCCGATGTCAGCGGGTGGCTGATCTCGCTGCCGTCGATGATTTCGGGCAGGAGCCCGCGCCTGTGGTCAAGGCCGAGCGCATCGATCACCACGGCATCATACTGGCGCGTTCTGAAATTGCCGAAGGTGAAACTCGCCTCCGATGGATCGGTCGCCCGCACGCCCGTGAGGTTGAGATAGAGCCAGTCCTTGCAGTGCAGCGCCGCCTCCGCCCGATCGAGAAGATCCGGCGTGAAGCGGTCCATATGGGCAAGTTGCGCGCCCTGTTGGCAAGTGTTGAGACCGGTGCCTGTCGCTTCGAAGCGGGCACGGTTCTGCGTTCCGCCGGCAAGCGACGTGACCGTCGGCGCGGCGCGCGCGTCGAGCCACAGCCAGGCATCGGCGACCGGCATATTGCCGTGGCCGACGAGCCAGGTGCCGTCGCCCTGTCCGGTAACGGCGATGGCTGCGGTGCATGATGCAAGATCAGCGACTTTTTCGCCTAGGCCCCGCAACGCGCTGGCGCAATCGAGCCAGGTCTGATCCAGCGACTGCGTTGCCGAGCCATTGTCTCCGGTGGTGTATCTGTTGCGAACGGAGGCTGTGGCAATCTGGCGCCCGGACAGATCGAAGGCGACAGCCTTGATGACCGAGGTGCCGGCATCTATGCCAATGATGATCGTCTGGGTCGATGTCATCGCAGGCCTATCTCGCCACCATCGCAAGCACCGCCGCAGGAAATACGCGCATCAAATTCATCTGAAGTCCTCCCGACCCTAAACTCATCTGGGATGATGCATCCGGCTGCCAACGTCGGCCCTTCCACGGGCAACGGCAAGCGCGCCGCCTTTGGCAGATCCCAGATCTGGCGCGCAGCCGAAACCTCCCTAGCTTCACTCGAAAAGATAACATAAAGATACCATAATGCCAGTAAGATTTTTCTAGCGATGTAATTTTTTTCAACTAAAATAGAAGAGCAAGGAGCTTGCTTCCGCGCCGCCGAGCTGTTGGCGTGCAGCATCGAAAACGGTAATGCGCGCAATGCCTGATCTGTACAATTATGCATGAAAAACAGAGAGATGCCGCCATAATTCGGTAGAATGACAAGTGTGAAGGCGTGTCATTTTTTGCTGCACCGCAGCGCGATGAACAAGATGTGAGGTCGTGCATTTCAGTCGAGTTGGCGTGAAAGTGCCGTTGACAGTTTATAAAATATATAACATCATTTACGGCATAAGTAACATACTTCTATCACGGAAGTGCGCTTCCTGATGGAGAATTTGCAGGCCCAGGCGGTTGGAGGAGACATCTGCCGGTCTTGTTGAGGAGGCTTCCAATGCGAATTTTCGTCCAGAGTTGCGCTCTTGCGGGTGGCCCGCCGGTTTCTGTTCCGGTGCGACGCAGTGCTTCAGCGCGCCTGCGATCATCATCGCGCTAGCCCTCCCCATCTTGCCATTCCAAGCCAAAGGCCGTCCGGACATGAGTACCTCGCCCGATCATGCAGCATCAAAGCCGAGCAGCGGCAATCGCGGGCTCCTTGTCAGCGCGGCGTTGGCGGTCATCGTCGTTGCAGCGATCGCGTTCGATACGACGGTCGTCAAGATCGGTTCCGAAAACGATGTCCGCCAGCAGGCGTTCTCTCCGGAAACCTTCGGCGCTGAGCAGTTCCCGAAAATCAAGGCAAATGTCGAGGAGCGGGCCGCTGCGGCCGCCGATCTCGCGGCCGCCATTGCCGCCGACAAGAAGGCGGCGGCCGAGAAATACGGCACTGCGACGAGCACCGGACCGGTCATTCCCGTCACGCTGACCGGCGTTTTCGGCGCCCGCAAGTCGAACACCAACGAAATGAAGATCGATGGGTTGCCTCCCGAGACGGTGGTCCGTGTCCAGACCGGCCCTGCGGTCAACGGCACGGACCTCCGCGACGCAACCGGCACCATCGAATTCGGCCAGTTTACCAACCAGATCCAGTATCAGGATGCCGGATCGGCCATCAATAACGAGATGAAGAAGGCGGTTTTTGCGGGCATGGATCCTGACGCCCTGGACGGAAAGCAGGCGACCGTCGTCGGCGTCTTCAAGCTCATCAACCCGAAGAACTGGCTCGTCACGCCGGTGAAGGTCGAGCTCAAATGAGCCAGCCGCAACGTAGCAACGGGGCGAAAGGCGAGGTCGTCCTCGCAGCGCGCAACATCGCAAAATCCTACGGCAGCGTTCACGCCCTCAAGGGAGTGAACTTCGACATTCATCGCGGCCAGGTCACAACGCTGTTCGGAGAGAACGGCGCGGGCAAGTCGACGTTGATGAAGATCCTTTCGGGTGTCGCGCAGCCAAGCTCCGGCGAGATCATTCTCGACGGCTCGCCGATCAGCTTTAGCTCGTCGACCCATGCGCGCGAGTGCGGGATCTCCATCATCCATCAGGAGCTCAGCCTCGCCCCCAATCTCAGTGTCCGTGACAATATTTTCATGGGCCGGGAGATCATCAAGGGTGGTGTCGTCGACTTCGCTGAAGAGGAGCGTCAGACCCGGGCGCTCATGGAAGAGCTCGAGGAAGACATCGATCCGCAGACGCGCGTCGAGGATCTTCGCCTCGGCCAGCAGCAGATCGTCGAAATTGCGCGGGCACTCTCCATCAATTCGCGCATCCTGATCATGGACGAGCCGACCTCGGCGCTGAGCGCGACGGAGGTGGAAGTGCTCTTCAAAGTCATCCACGACCTGACGAGCCGCGGCGTGTCGATCGTCTACATCTCGCATCATCTGGAAGAGGCGCTACAGATCACCAATCACGCCGTCGTTCTGCGCGACGGAAACATGACCGCCTATGCCGAGCGCAAGGATATCGATCTCGAATGGATCGTCCGCAACATGGTCGGCGAGAATTTCGACCTTGGCAGCCCGCCGCAAGGTCATCCGTTCGGAAACGTCTCGCTTTCCATCGAAAACCTCAGTGTCCCCGGCCCCTCCGGCGCTGCCTATAATGCGGTCGATCGTCTGTCTCTCAAGGTGCGTGCCGGTGAGATCGTCTGCATCTACGGGCTGATGGGCGCCGGGCGCACGGAACTGCTCGAATGCATTGCCGGACGTCTGCGCGCAAGTGGCGGACAGGTTCTGCTCGAAGGACAGGACGTCAGTGGGCTCAGCATCGCCGGGCGCATTGCCAGCGGTCTCGTGCTTGTGCCGGAAGATCGCCAGCGCGACGGCCTCGTCCGGACGATGACGGTCGGCTCCAATCTGTCGCTTGCGAGTATCCGCGCCTTCACCAAAGGGCTTTTCACCTCCGGCCATCGGGAGCGCGATCTCGTCAATGACGCGATCCGGCGGGTGCATGTGAAAACCGATGGCGGTTCAGCTTCGATCGGCTCGCTCTCCGGCGGCAACCAACAGAAGGTCGTCATCGGCAAGATGCTGGCAACCCAGCCAAAGGTCATCCTGCTCGATGAGCCAAGCCGCGGCATCGACATCGGCGCCAAGGCGGAAGTTTTCAAGTTGCTCGCGGAGCGCGCCAAGCAGGGATTGGCGGTCATCTATTCGACGTCCGAAGTCAATGAATGCCTGAGCATCGCGCACCGCATCATCGTCATGCATCGCGGCAGGATATCGGCCGAGTTCGGCTCGGATGTCACCAAGGAAAAGATCATGGCCGCCTCCGGCGAAGCCGTGGTCGCGCACTAGCCTGGATTATGGAGCACTGATTATGTCAGTCACGAACGTCACCGAAAAGAAATCAGTTTCCAGCGGGCAGAAGCGCAATACCAATATCGTGCGTCTCATCCTGGAAGGCCGGGCCTTCTTCGCGCTGATCGTCATCATCGCGGTCTTTTCGTTCCTGTCGCCCTATTACTTCACGCTGAACAACTTCCTGATCATGGCGTCGCATGTCGCGATCTTCGGCATTCTGGCGATCGGCATGCTGCTCGTCATCCTGAATGGCGGCATCGATCTGTCGGTCGGCTCGACACTCGGGCTTGCAGGCTGCATCGCCGGTTTCCTGATGCAGGGGGTCACGCTCACCTATCTCGGCGTCATCCTCTATCCGCCGGTCTGGGCCGTCGTCGTCATCACATGTGCGCTCGGTGCGCTGGTAGGGGCGGTCAACGGCGTGCTGATCGCCTATCTCAAGGTGCCGGCCTTCGTCGCCTCACTCGGCGTGCTCTACGTGGCCCGCGGTATCGCGCTCCTGATGACCAACGGCCTGACCTACAACAATCTCGGCGGCCGTCCGGAACTCGGCAATACCGGCTTCGACTGGCTGGGCTTCAACCGGCTCGCAGGCATCCCGATCGGGGTCATCGTGCTTGCGGTTCTCGCCATCGTTTGCGGCATCGTGCTGAGCCGCACTGCCTTCGGCCGCTGGCTCTACGCCTCAGGTGGTAATGAGCGTGCCGCCGACCTCTCCGGCGTCCCGGTCAAGCGCGTGAAGATCATCGTCTATGTGCTTTCGGGCGTCTGTGCAGCGATCGCCGGCCTGGTCCTCTCTTCGCAGTTGACCTCTGCTGGTCCGACGGCAGGCACAACCTACGAACTGACGGCGATCGCAGCCGTGGTCATCGGCGGCGCGGCGCTGACCGGCGGCCGCGGTACGGTTCGCGGCACCATGCTCGGCGCCTTCGTTATCGGCTTCCTTTCGGACGGCCTCGTGATCATCGGCGTCTCGGCCTACTGGCAGACGGTATTCACCGGCGCGGTGATCGTTCTCGCCGTCCTCATGAACAGCATCCAATACGGCCGCCGGGTCAAATCGTCCTGACGGCTGAGACCGAAACTTATCCACGACGGCAGGCTGGAGTCCACGAAGCCGATTGGGGAAAGCACTGCCGGATCCCCGGCAATAACTGAACTCACAAATGGGAGAGAGACTATGTTTAAGAAAGGCATGCGCATACTTCTGGCCGCCGCGGCAGTAGCACCGCTTCTTGCAAGCTCCGCTTGGGCAGCGGGCATGATGACGATCATCGTCAACGATCCGTCGAATCCCTATTGGCTGACGGAAGGCAATGTCGCCAAGGCAACCGCCGAAAAGCTGGGCTACACGGCCTCGGTCAACGCCCACAAGGGTGACACCAATACCGAAAGCAACCTGATCGATACGGCGATCACCAACAAGTCGGTGGCGATCATCCTCGACCCGGCAAACGCCGACGGTTCCGTCGGTGCGGTCAAGAAGGCCGTTGCTGCCGGCATCCCGGTCATCCTCGTCAACGCCGAGATCAACCAGGAAGGCCTAGCCAAGGCGCAGCTTGTTTCCAACAACGCACAGGGTGCCGCCCTCGGCGCGCAGCAATGGGTCGAAGCGATCGGCGACAAGGGCAACTATGCCGAACTCTTCGGCGCGCCGTCCGACAACAACGCGGCAACGCGTTCGAATGGCTACGAGACTGTCCTTTCGCAGTATCCGGATCTGAAGAAGGTCGCCAAGGAAGTTGCCAACTGGGACCGCACCCAGGGCCACAACAAGATGCAGTCCATGCTGCAGGCCAACCCGGATATCGTCGGCGTCATCTCGGGCAATGACGAAATGGCGCTCGGCGCGATCGCCGCACTCAAGGAAGCCGGCAAGCTCGCCAATGTGAAGGTCGGCGGCTTCGACGGTTCTCCGGATGCAGTTGCTGCCATCAAGGCGGGCGAACTCCAATACACCGTCCTCCAGCCGGTTGCCGTCTTCTCCGAAGAAGCCGTCAAGCAGGCAGACAACCTGATCAAGACGGGTAACACGGGTGCCAAGAGCGAAAAGCAGCTCTTCGATTGCCTGTTGATCACCAAGGACAACATCGACAAGTACACCGGCCCGTTCGTTCTGGCGCAGTAAACGGTAAAGGGCGCTCGCAAGAGCGCCCTCATTTTCATGCTGGAAGCGATGGCCGCGGTCCAACCGCCGGTTGCGTTTCGCCTTTTTGCCTTGGCGCGGCAATCACTGTACGAAGCTGGGATCCATAATTCAGCGACAGGGGTGACCCGTGACACAGAAGACCAGCCGGGACGACGATCTGTTGGACCAGCTCACCAGCGACAGCCGGCAGACGCGCCAGATCGCGCGCCGCCGCATGATTGCAGAGGCCGTGATGGGTGAAGGCTCGATGCGGATTGAAGACCTGACCGACCGCTTTGGGATCAGCCTGATGACGGCTCACCGCGATGTCGATGAACTCGTCAGCCGCGGCCTCTTCAGGAAGACGCGCGGCATTGTCACGGCGGCGGCGACCAATCTCATCGAGTCCAGCGACGTCTATCGCTCGAACCGCCAGTCTGTGGAAAAGAAGCTGATCGCCGAGGCGGCAATGCAATTCGTCGAACCGGGACAGGCCATCTTTTTCGATGACTCGACCACGGTACTTCAGATGGCGGCGCATCTGCCTTCGAAGGTGCCGGTCACCGCAATTACCAATTCCCTGACGTTGATGAATGCGCTGACGGGCCTGCACGACGTGACGCTGCTCGCCCTCGGCGGCCAATATTACAATTGGTGCAATGCCTTCATGGGTCGCATCACCATCAACGAGATCAAGGCACTCAGGGCAGATGTCGCGTTCATCTCGATGTCGGCGATCAGCGATGGCACGGTGCTGCACCAGTCCCCTGAAACAGTCGATACCAAGCGCGCCATGTTCGACTGTTCCGTAAAACGCATCCTGCTTGCCGATCATACCAAGTTCGAACGGCGTGCACTCCACAGTTTCGCAGCACTGGATGAGTTCGACGTCGTTATCGTCGACGACAAGACCCAGCCGGTGCACATCGACCGCATGCGGTCCAGAGATATCAACGTGGTCATCGCCAAGGGCGCCGGAGGGCGCTCCTGACGGCACGGGCCGGTTGTCCCTCGTGAGGTAAACCTGAATGCCGACACTGCTCGGGATCGATAGTGGTTTGACAGTCACCAAGGCGGTCATCTTCGATGTCGACGGCACGCCGCTTGCAGCCGCCCGGCGCCGGGTGACGCAGTTCATTCCGAAGGCCCGCCATATCGAGCGCGACATGGATGAATTGTGGAACGCGACGGCCGATGCCATCCGCGAAGCGATTTCACTCAGCGGGCGGCCGGCAAGCGACATAGCGGGCATGGCCGCTACCGCGCACGGAGACGGCATCTACCTGCTCGATCACGCCCGGAAGCCGCTCGGCCGGGCCATTCTCTCGCTGGACAGCCGGGCAGGGGCGATCGTCGACCGGTGGACGAAAAGCGACGTCGCCGACCTGGCGATCGAACTGACGGGGCAGATCCCGCACGTCTCCGCGCCATCGGCATTGCTTGCCTGGATCCGCGAAATCGAGACTGAGCGCTATAAGCGCATCGGCCATTTCTTCAGCTGCAAGGACTGGCTGCGGTTCTGCCTGACCGGGACCATCGGTACGGACCGCACCGAAGCCAGCACCTCCTTCACCAATGTCAAGACGCAGAACTACAGTGAGGACGCCCTGCGGCTGTTTGGATTGCAGGATCTCGTCCACGCCTTGCCACCAGCCTCGCGCTCTGACCAGATCGTCGGACGCGTGACCCGTGAAGCCGCGCAACTGACGGGCCTCGCCGAAGGAACGCCTGTCGTTGCCGGTCTGCACGACGTCACGGCCTCGGCGCTCGGGGCAGGGGGTTATGCCAAGGGCGTTGTCGCGGTCATTGCTGGGACCTATTCGATCAACGAGACGCTTTCGTCGGAACCGCGTGTCGACCGGCGCTGGTTCTGCCGCAACGGGATTGCACCCGGCATCTGGAACAGCATGTCGATCTCCCCGGCATCGACAGCGAACTACGACTGGTTTCTCGACACGCTCTGCGCTGCCGAACGGAAGAATGGCGAGGTGCAAGGCAACTCGATCCACGCCCTGCTGGCGCCCGAGATCGAGGCCGCCTTCGAGCGCCCCTCGACCGCGCTCTTCCATCCCTATCTGTTCGGCTCGCCCTATGGCGCGGCGGCCAGCGCCGGCTTCTTCGGGCTCGGTGGATGGCACGACCGCGGCGACATGCTGCGCGCCGTGCTTGAGGGCATCGCGTTCAATCATCGCATTCATGTCGACGCGCTTCGCGACGGCTTTGCCTTCGATCAGGCGCGGCTCGCCGGGGGCATCTCGCGCAACCCTGCCGTCGTGCAGATGTTTGCCGATGTGCTTGGCATGCCGGTCACGGTAACCGAGACGGATGAGGCGGCCGCCTGGGGTGCTGCGCTTTGTGCCGGGTCGGGTGCTGGGGTCTTCGCCGATCCGCAGAGCGATCCGCGCGACACGGCCGCCATCGCAAAGACTTGCCGGCCGGATGCGGCGCGCAGCGCGGATTATGAAAAGCGTTACCAGGTGTTCCGCGACATTGCCGACGCGATGATCCCCCTTTGGCCTAGGATTGCCGCGCTTGCGCCGGAACAATCGGCAAACTGAAAAGACAAATGCCTGCTGCGGCGGGCAATTTAGGACGACGAGCATGACCCCCGATTTGCAGCAGCGCTTCTCGAATCCCGGCGAGAACGATATCGACGTTTTGATCATCGGGGCGGGCATCAACGGCGCCGGCCTGTTCCGCGACCTCTCGCTACAGGGTGTCAATTGCCTGATCGTCGACAAGGCCGACTTTGGTTCCGGCACGAGCGCCGCACCATCGCGGCTCATTCACGGCGGCCTGAAATATCTTGAAACGGGTGAGTTCGGACTGGTTGCGCAATCGACGCTTGAGCGCAACCTCCTGCTCAAGAACGCGCCGCATTGCGTCGAGCCACTGCCGACCTTCATTCCGGTCTTTTCCTGGACCCGCGGTATCTGGGCAGCGATCAGAACGCTCTTCGGGTCGAAGACGGCGCCACGCAGCCGTGGAGCCGTGCTCATCAAGATCGGGCTTCGGCTCTATGACTTTTTCGGTTCACGCGACCAGGTCATGCCGCGCCACCGGCTGATCTTGAAGAAACAGGCGCGCAAGGAAATGCCGCATGTAACCCCCGCCATCGTCGCCGGCGGCATCTATTACGATGCCAAGATCAGCAGGCCGGAGCGACTCGTCTATGAGCTCGTGAGCGATGGTCTCGATGCGAACGCGCGGAGCCTCGCGGCAAATTTCGCGACACTGGCTGCCGTTTCAGAGGGGCATTTGACCTTCCGGCAGCCCGATGGTCGCGATGTCACCGTTGCTCCCAAACTGGTCGTCAATGCGGCAGGTCCCTGGATCGATCACGTCAACACTTTACTCGGTGCCCCATCGCACCTGATCGGCGGCACCAAGGGTTCCCATATCCTGCTTGACCATCCCGAGCTGGTGCGAAGCCTCAACGGCCACATGATCTATTTCGAGGCCGACGACGGCCGAATCTGCCTGGTCTACGACTATCTCGGGCTGGCACTTGTTGGTTCGACCGACATTCCGGCGGATGATCCGGACAATGTCCGCTGCGAGGAGCCGGAAACCGAGTATTTTCTCGAAAGTGTCCGCTCGCTGCTGCCGACGCTCCGCATCGATCGCGACCAGGTCGTTTACAGCTATAGCGGTATCCGCCCGCTGCCGGCGTCAGATGCGGCAGCACCGGGGCTAATCAGCCGTGATCACTCCGCGCCGGTGAAGGAGCCAGAGAGCGGCAGACCGTTTCCGATCATTTCGCTGGTCGGAGGCAAGTGGACGACGTTCCGTGGCTTTGCGGAAGAGGTCGCCGACACCGTTCTCTCCCGGCTGCAGCGCAGCCGCAGCCAGTCGACACGCTATCTGGCGGTCGGCGGCGGCAAGGCCTTTCCGGCTGATGCCCAGCAACGTAGCGCCTGGATCAGGGATACCGCATCACGCAGCGGCGTTGCCGCCGAGCGTGCCGACGAACTGCTCGCCCGCTACGGCACGACGGCCGCAGCCCTGCTTTCTTCTCCTTCAGGCTATACCGACGAGCAGCGCCTGGCGGGTGCGCCGCGTTACAGTCTCCGCGAGATCGACTGGATCGCCCGGAACGAAATCGTCGTCCACCTGTCGGACATCGTGATGCGTCGTACGACGCTTGCGATCGAGGGCCGGTTGACGCTGGAAGGCCTGCGGGAAATCGCCGGCGTTGCCGGGGCAGCGCTCGATTGGAATGCCGAACGAACGGCAAGCGAAATCCAGGACGTTGTCAGCCAGCTGGGCCGCTTCCACGGCCAAGCACTGACAGGCAAGGTTGCCGCCGAGCCGGAAAAGACACCGCGCCCGGCCTCGGGCTAACCCAGTTTCAGGAGAAAGCCGGATCGAGGGAACCGGACTTGTAACGCTTCGCCATTTCCGAAACGGGGAGGGGCGTGATGCGGCCGGCCATGCCGGCGGTGCCGAACTGTTCGAAGCGTTCCTTGCAGAGCTTGGTCAGCGCCGTCATCGCCGGCTTCAGATATTTGCGCGGATCGAACTCGCTTGGATCTTCCTGCAGCACGCGGCGGATCTGGCCGGTCATCGCCATTCTGCCGTCGGTGTCGATGTTGACCTTGCGCACGCCGTTCTTGATGCCGCGCTGGATTTCCTCGACCGGCACTCCCCATGTCGGTTTCATCTGGCCGCCATACTTGTTGATGATCTCCTGCAGTTCGATCGGGACCGAGGACGAGCCATGCATGACGAGATGTGTGTTCGGAAGCTTGCGGTGAATTTCTTCGATGACGTTCATCGCCAGTACCGAACCGTCCGGCTTGCGGGTGAACTTGTAGGCGCCATGCGATGTGCCCATCGCGATGGCGAGCGCATCGACCTTGGTTTCGCGCACGAACTTCACCGCTTCGTCCGGGTCGGTCAGCAGCTGGTCATGCGAAAGCTTGCCCTCGGCGCCGTGGCCGTCCTCGGCCTCGCCCATGCCGGTCTCGAGAGAACCGAGAACACCGAGTTCGCCTTCCACTGAGATGCCGCCGAAATGCGCCATGTCAGTCACCATCTTGGTGACGCCGACATTATAGGCCCAGTCGGCGGGCGTCTTGGCGTCCGCCTTCAGTGAACCATCCATCATTACCGAGGTGAAGCCCGCCTGGATCGCCGTCATGCAGTTGGAGGGATCGTTGCCGTGATCGAGATGCACGCAGACTGGAATATGCGGATAGATTTCAACGACGGCATCCATCATGTGCTTCAGCATGATGTCATTGGCATAGGCGCGGGCTCCGCGCGACGCCTGCATGATAACCGGCGCCTGGCACGCATCCGCGGCCTCCATGATGGCGAGCGCCTGCTCCATGTTGTTGATGTTGAAAGCGGGAACGCCGTAGCCTTCCTCCGCAGCATGGTCGAGCAGTTGCCTCAGCGTAATGCGTGCCATCCAAGATTCCCCCATATCGATGGTCGATCGAACCGCCGCCATCTCTTTGAAACTAGAGCCCGGGCGCGGGCCGTTCAAGCGCCTTATTTTAACAGGCAAAATGGCATAGGGGGAGGAAAGTAACAAGCATCAATAACAATATCACAAACAGTATGATATTTCTCAAGAGTCATTTCGCATGCACGAGCCGAATGAAATTCGGTGCCTGTGCTGAAGAGACGGGCGTCACGCCCCCTTGCCGGCGATGGCAAGAACTCTTCAGCCAGACACCCGTGCGGCCGCTGCGGTTATGGCTTGTCGTTGATGGCAGTCGGCCAACAGGGGAATTCGGAATATCCGGCAAACCGGGTCAGATGAGACCGTATTGTTCCGCCTTATTGCGCAGGAACGGCAGGCCCTTGTCCATGACCTCTTCCATATCGCGTGCAACGGGGCGCCAGACGGCCAGGCCATAGGCGACCTCAGGCGGCATGTTGATGAAGCTTTCCATCGCAAGCCCGCCCTTGAAGCCGATTGCGGCGAGCGCGGCATAGATCGCATCCCACGGGATGTTGCCGTAGCCCGGTGTGCCGCGGTCGCTTTCCGAAAGATGGATGTACTTCAGGTGATCGCGGGCGATCAGGATGCCATTTGCCGCACCCTTTTCCTCGATATTCATGTGGTAGGTGTCGAGGTGAACGAAGATGTTATCCGCGCCGACGCGCTCCACCATCTCGACGGCCTGCTGCGCCGAGTTGATCAGGTGGTTCTCATAGCGGTTCACGGCCTCGACGCCGAGCTGGATGCCGTGCTTCCTAGCATGCTTTGCCGCTACGTCGAGCACCTTGGCGATGTTGTCGTATTCGCCCTGCGTCGGTGGCACGCCGGTGCGCTCGCCGATGCCGCCGAAGATGACGCCGGACAGGGCCTCGGCGTTCATTTCTGCAGTCTTTTCGATCGCAACCTTCAGGTGCTCGATTGCGGCATCCGGGCGGACCGAGGCCCAGGCATGTTCCGGCAGGCCGAGCGAGCAGACGGCGCGCAGCTTATTCTTTTCAAGCAGGGCGCGGGTATGTTTGGCATCGACGGCAGGCGCGTTCAGCAGCGCGATCTCGATGAAATCCATCTTGTAGTGCACGGCTCCGGCAATCGCCTTTTCGGCACCTGCGCGATCCCAGTTCATGGTCCACATGCTGGTGTGAACGCCGAAACCTTCCATGATCGTATCTCCAATGAAAGAACGCAAGGGGCAGAACACCAGCATTTGGCGGCTTTTCCTTGGGTTCGGTTAAGTTTTGACCGGCATTCGTACCGATCGGCAAAGTCTCTCTTTCCGCCGGACAGATCGCTTTGCTGTCCTTCGGTTCTTGAACCAGTCTCCAATGCGTGACCTGATGCCTGGGGCTTCGGTCACAGAGTGGCGTTCGGCTCCCGGTTTCCCATTCTCCTAGAGGAGCGCAGCCCAGTCCTGCCGAGCTCGCTAAACGACCATCAGGACAACCGGGATATCGTCGACGCGCCTTCCATGGTGGCGGTGCCGCGCGGCTCGTAGGCGCGCTGGTCACGCAGGATCTGGAAGGCGATCGTCAGAAGCTTGCGCGCGATGGCAACCCGCGCCTTGTTTATTCCTTTGATCTTCAGATGCTCGTATTGGGCGCGCAGCTGTGGATCGCTGGCGATGGCAGGTGTTACCGCCTCGACGAAGGCCCAGCGCAGCCACTTGTTGCCCTGCTTGATGATCTTGCCGTGGAAGGTCTTGCCGCCGGAGGAATAGGTCGAGGGCACAAGCCCGGCATAGGCGGCAAGCTTCTTCGGTTGGCGGAACCGCGATATGTCGTCGATCTCCGCATCGATCAGCCGGGCGAAGAACTCGCCGATGCCGGGGATCGTCTTCAACAGCTTGACGTTGGCATTGGCCTTGGTCATCGCCCGGATCGTTGCTTCCGACTGTTTGATCCGCATGTCGATGTCGCCGATGAAGGCGAGACCACGATCAATCTGGATGCGGTCGATCTCAGAGACGTTCACTTGAGCCAGCTGGACGCGGCCGGCCTTGCCAAACAGGTCGCCAAGCTTCTTCAATTGCGCCGTCTGCTCCGGATAGCGGTCGAACACCGTGACGATGCGGTTCTTGGTCATCGTGCGCAGCCGCACGTAAAACATCCGTTCGCGTAGCGCGACGCGAAGGTCCCGCGATCTCTCGCTTGGCGCCCAGGCTTCGGGTACCAGATCGGCTCTGAGCAGATGTGCCAGCACCGTCGCGTCGATCTTGTCGGTCTTGATCTTGGCGTCGGCGATCGCCTTAACCTTCAGCGGATGGGCGAGAACGACATCATCACAAATGTCGTCGAGCCAGTCGTAGATCACCATCCAGTTGCGCGTCGCCTCGACAACCGCATGCGAGTTCTCCCGATAGCGTTCGAGAAACCCGCCGAGCGACTGTCGGTCGTTCTTCACCCGGCCGGATCTCAGCGTCTTGCCGCTGCTGTCCTGAACCACCAGGTGGCTGTAGGATTTGTGGTAGTCGACCCCGATATGGTATTCATAAGAGGCAGTCATGCTTCCAACTCCCTTATTGAGATCTTCGAAACCCCAATAAGATAAGCCGAAAGGCTGGAAGTGTGACTGTCCCTCGATCATCATCTGCATCTCAGTGATCCGTTCTCTCAACGGCCGCGGCCTCTTTCATGCCACCTCCTATTTCACGATTCTGATGAACTTGGCCGAGAACCACCGCAGCACCATCACGACGATGAGCAGGATACCCCAGACGGCAGTGGTGAGGTGCTGGTTGGCGCCGAGCAGGTTGAGCCCCGAAGAGAGAAGCTGCAGCACGATGAGCGCCACGAAGACGGGCAGGACGCGGCCGAAGCCGCCGAAAGGATTGATGCCGCCGAGAAAGCAGGCGAGCACGGTGATCAGCAGATAGGACTCGCCGTGGCCGACGCGCACCGAATTGAAGCGCGCAAGCATGATGATGCCGGCAACCGCAGCCATCACGCCGGAAAGCATATAGACCAGCACCAGAACCTTGCGGGTGTTGATGCCGGAATAGCGGGCAGACTCGATATTGGAGCCGATCATGTAGGTGGAAAAGCCGAGCTTGGAGCGCGAGAGTAGAATGTGGCTGGCGATTACGCAGGCGATCAGGATCAACAAAGGTACCGGGATGCCGAGGATGCTGCCGTGGCCGATCGGAGCGATGAAGGTAGGGAAGCCCGAGATATCGCCGCCGCGCGTCAGGAACTCGCCGAGGCCGCGCAGAAAGATCATCATCGACAGCGAAACGAGGATCGGATGGGCGCGGGTAAAGGCGATGACGAGGCCCATGACCAGGCCGCTGGCGGCACCGACGGCAAGCGCCAGAGCCGAGCCGAGCAGGAAGGCGCCCGGGCCGGCATCGATGCCGCCATTGGCCTGCAGCGTCCAGGCGAGCGTCAGGCCGGCGATGTTGGCGGTGAAGGTGATCGCAAGGTTGAGGCCGCCGGTGAGGATCGGCATCAGCATGGCAAGCGTCAGAACACCCAGCTCGGGAAGCTGAAAGGCGACCGATCCGAAGGTCGCGCCCGTCAGGAAATGCGGCGAGGCGAAACTGAAGACGACAAGCACGGCCGCCAGCGCGGCGAGGGGACCGGCCATGTCGGCCCCGAAGATGGCGTTGAAGCGGGCGGCAAGCGCGTTCATCAGCTCTCTCCCCTGCCTGCAGGCCTGTCACCGGTCGATTTCCGGGTCGCAAACACTGGCACCAGATTGCCGATGCGGGCGCTCGACAAGGTGATCGCAACGAGGATGATCGCGCCGACGATCATCTTGAAGGCGAAGGGCGAGACGCCCATCAGGTTGAGGCCGTTCTGGGTGATCGAGACGAGCAGCACGCCCAGCACGCAACCGAGCACCGAGCCCTTGCCGCCGCCCAGCCGCGCCCCACCGAGCACCACGGCAGCGAGCACATCGAGTTCGCGGCCGTAGAGTGCGTTCGGCACGACCTCCTGCGCATAATGCGCCTGCATGAGCCCGGCGATGCCTGCCATCAACCCAAGCCAGCCGAAGGCGATGAACTGCATGGCGCCGATATTGATGCCGAAGCGGCGCGCGCCTTCCGGATTGTCGCCGAAGGCGTAGAGCTGCCGGCCGGTCGTCGTGCGGGTAATGAAGAACCATGTGGCGAGCGTGCAGACGGCCATGACCACAACCGGCAAGGTGATCTCAGCCCAGCTCCCATCGGCCATTTCGCGCTCGTAGATGATGACGCGGCTCGTCAGCCAGTCGGGCAGATTGTAGATCGACACCCCCTTGGTGAAAAACATCAGCAAGCCGAAATAGACGTTGAAGGTCGCGATCGTCGCGACGATCGAGATGATGCGGAAGCGGTGGATCAGGAAGGCGTTGATCACGCCGAGCACGATGCCGATGCCGGCCGCAATCAGGAAGCCGGATACCCATCCACCCCCGCCGATCCTCTCGAGCGCAAGTGCAGTGACATATTGCACGATCGAGGCTGCGACCGCGAAGGAGATGTCGATCCCGCCTGATATCAGCACCACGAGCAGGCCAACGGCAAAGATAATATTGACCGCGCTGATATTGAGCAGGTCGAAGACATTGCCGAGCGTGAAGAAACGGTCGGTCATGAAAGCCAGGACAATGCTCATCGCGAGGATGACGGCAAACAGCACGAATTCAGTTGTATGGGACAAGAACAGCTTACGCATAGACCGCCGCCTCCAGGTCTTTCAGCGTAGTCGCGCGCGGATCATGCCAGCCGGCGATGCGGCCCTTTTCCATATGGATGATCCGATCGGCGTTAAAATAGACCTCCGGCACCTCGTCCGAAATCAGGATGATCGCCAGCCCCGCCTCGGCGAGGCGTGCAACGATTTCGAAGATGCCGGCGCGGGCGCCGACATCGACGCCGACCGTGGGCGCATCGAGGATCAGCACCCTGGGATCGGTGGCGAGCCATTTGGCGATCGCGACGCGCTGCTGGTTGCCGCCCGAAAGCGTCGAGATCGCATCGTCCTGCTTGCCGATCCTGACGCCGAGATCGGCGATCCAGCGCGCGACCAGCGAGCGCTTCTTTTCCGGCGAGATGAGCCGGCGGCCCAGGATACGGTTGAGGGAGGCCATGACCAGATTGTCGGCGATGGATTGCGGCTGGTTGAGACCGAGCGAAAGGCGGTCTTCGGAGAGATAGGCGACGCCTGAGGTGATCGCCTCGCGGTTGGAGGCAAAGCGCACCGGCTTTCCCTCCAACACGATCGTTCCGGCGGCGGGCCCGCGCATGCCGAACAGCGTGAGCGCGAGTTCGGTGCGCCCGGAGCCGAGCAGGCCGGTGATCCCGAGGGTCTCGCCACGGCGCAGATCGAAGGAGATGTCCTCGAACTCGCCAGGCCGGGAAAGCTTGCTGACAGAAAGCAGGACCGGGTTGTGCGACAGGTCGCGGGCGCGAACATTCTGGTCGAAGGTGCGCCCGGTCATCAGCTCGGTGATCTTAGACTGGGTCATGCCTTCCACCGGATAGACACCGACCAGCGCACCATCGCGCAGCACCGTGATGCGCGAGGAAATTTCCAGCACTTCCGCAAGGCGATGGCTGACGAAGACCACGGCAACGCCCGAAGCCGACAGCGTGCGCACGATCGCCAGCAGATGATCGGTCTCAGACTGGGTGAGCGACGCGGTCGGCTCGTCCATGAAGACGATCCGGGCCTCTCCAACCAGCGCGCGGGCGATGGCGACGATCTGACGCTGCGCGATGGCGAAGTCCTTGAGAGGCCTGTCGACGTCGAGGGTGATGCCGAGCCGGGCGAGTGCCTCCTCGGCTGTTCCGCGGATCGCGGCATAATTGACGAAGCGCGGGCGCGAACCGGAAAGGGTCTGGAAGGCGATGTTTTCGGCCACGCTCATTTCCGGAAAGAGCGCGAGGTCCTGCCAGATGATCTGGATGCCGCGGGACTGGGCCATGCCAGGCGTCATGTGGGATATCGTCTCACCGTCGAAGACGATCTCGGCGCCGTCTGCAGGCCGATAGACGCCTGATATCACCTTGATAAGGGTGCTCTTGCCGGAACCATTCTCGCCGGCCAAGCAATGCACCTCGCCGGGCAGGACTTCGAAGGAGACGTTTTTCAGCGCCTTCACACCGCCGAATGTCATGTTGATGCCGCGAAGTGAAAGAAGCGGCTGGGCCTTCACACCATCATCCGTTGCCATGCTCATGCCGGTTGCCTGTCCAGTCGAATGCCATGAAAGGTCAATGGTCCAGCCATGGCCGGATATCGCTCTTTTCCCGAACGCCGGGCCGGTACGTATCGACCGGCCCGACACCCGGGGAGGGGGCCTCTTCAGAGGCCCATTGCGGCCAGGTCGTCGACCGTATCCTTGTTGATCGGCAGCAGCTGATCGACGATGATGTCGTTACCAACAGGCTTGATCACGCCGAGACCCGGAATGTCATCACCTTCCTTGATGCTCTCGCCCTTGATCAGGCGATCGGCGAGCGTGACGAAGACTTCGCCGGCCTGCTTCGGATTCCACATGAAGCCGCCCGATATCGCGTCGGACTTGATCAGCTTCTGGCCCTGGCCGGGCGAGAACGGGCCGAGCACGAAGATTTTGCCCGTCTTGCGGCGTTCTTCGACAGCGCGCCCGGCACCGATCGGGCCCTGGCTGCCGAAGGCGAGGAAGCCTTTCAGATCCGGATGGGCAGCGATGAGATCAAGCGCTGTCGAGCGGCTTTTGTCGACATCTTCTGCGACGCCATAACGGTCGCCGACGAGTTTCATGTCCGGATAATTCGCCTTGATATAGGCGATTGCGGCGTCCGCCCAGGCATTGTGCAGCGGAACGGTCAGCGAGCCGACGAAGACGGCATATTCGCCCTTGCCACCCATCTTTTCGGCGAGCAGCTTGCCATGCGCCTCACCAAAACCGGTCGACGACGCGAGTTCGAAATTCCAGTCGGCGCCCTTCTGCGAGGGCGATTCATGCGTAATGACCTTGATGCCGGCGGCTTGCGCCTTGGTGAGCACGGGCTCGAGCACCTTGGCATCGTTCGGCACCACACCGATGACCTTGACACCCTGGGCGATCAGGTCTTCGATGGCGCGCACCTGCAGCGCCGGGTCGGCGCTGGTCGGGCCGATCATGAAGGCATCGACGCCTAATTTCTTGCCCTGTTCCTTGATGCCGGCTTCCATCGCATTGAACCATGGAATGCCGCCGATCTTGACGACAACGCCGACCTTCGGTGCGTCCTGCGCAAACGCGACCACCGCCCCGGCAAGCGACAGCGATGCGGCAAATGCCGCTACGATAAGTCTCCTCATCTTCACTCCTCCTCAAGGTCGCTCATGGCGAACGACGACCACCGGCCGCTTTGCGGCAGGTTGTTCCTGGTTGCTTCTTGGCGAGGGAATACCCTTGCCTCCCGTCCCGCCTCCTCCGGCGAACCATTTTTGCGCAATCGATCTTTCTTTTTTGCACAATCGATGGTGCAATGACTATCGATCAAGGTAGGGCTTTCGTCAAGAGGGATTTGTTTCTAAGGGAACGACAGCGGAAAAGGCGAGATATGGCAGACATCAGCAAGAAGAAGGCGACAATCTACGATCTCTCGATCCTATCAGGTGCGTCGGCTTCCACCGTAAGCGCCGTGCTCAACGGAAGCTGGCGGAAGAGGCGTATCAAGGAGGCGACCGCCCAGCTCATTCAGAACCTGGCGAACGAGCACGGATACACGGCAAATCTGCAGGCCCGCGGCCTGCGTTCGTCCCGCTCCGGCCTCGTCGGTCTTCTGCTGCCGGTGCACGACAACCGCTATTTCTCCTCCATGGCGCAGTCTTTCGAGGCACAGGTCAGAAGCCGCGGCCAGTGCCCCCTCGTCGTCAGCGCCTGTCGCGATCCGGACGAGGAGCGCCAGGTCGTCGAGACACTGATCTCCTATTCGATCGACGAACTTTTCATCGCCGGCGCAACCGATCCGGATGGCGTACACAAGGTCTGCGAAAAGGCAGGGCTGAAGCACGTCAACATCGATCTGCCGGGCACGCTGGCGCCGTCGGTCATCAGCGACAATTATGAAGGTGCGCGCATGCTGACGCAGGCGATCATCGAACGCGCGCAGGAGGATGGCCCGCTTTCACCTGACGATCTGTACCTGTTCGGCGGCCGTAACGACCATGCCAGCCACGAGCGAATTCGCGGTTTCCGCGACGTAAAGCGCGCACTTCTGGGCGCGGATCCGGATGTCTGCATCCAGCCGACCGGTTATTCCCCGGCCATGACGGCGCGTGCCTTTGAAGCCTTCTACGAAGGCCACGGAAAGCTGCCGCGCACATTTTTCGTCAATTCCTCGATCAATCTCGAAGGGCTGATGCGCTTCCTCGCGCTGCATCCGCATGAGACCTTCGCCGACATCATCGTTGGCTGCTACGACTACGATCCCTTTGGCTCCTTCCTGCCTTTCCCCGTCTTCATGATCCGGCAGGACAGCGAGGCGATGATCACCAAGGGGTTTGCGATCCTTGATGCAGACCGCGGCCCGCCAATCACGCATCTGGTGCGGCCGACCCTCGTCCCACCGCGCACGGCGCTGACCGGCCCACTCGATGCGCTGAAGGATATCGAGTGATGCGTCCCGCCTCATTTGAGAGGCTGGGCTGACGGAGCAGCACTGTGTGATGCCTTATCGGCTCTAGCTTTCTGTGATGCGGCGATCCTCATCCGAGCCGACGGAGAGCTGCTTCCAGTCCAGGTCCTCCTGCAGCTCGAGATATTGCGTCGCGCCGATCTGATCTGTGTCGCGCAATTCCTCGAGGCGCTGGCGCTGGGCGAGAACGGCGGCGATCGTCAGGTCGCGGCGGCGATCGAGCGCCGAAGCCTTGTTTGCCTCGGTTGACGCGGTCCAATGGTCCCTGCAGATCGTCCGGATCGCTTCGGCCTCAGTGCCGTTTTCCTTCTCAAGCCGCTGAAAAGCCGCTTCGGCGAGCGATCTTCGGGCCACCTTGAGTTCATCACGGACTTCTGCCTGCCGACCGAGTTTCAGGAGATGGATCATTGGAGCCAAGGTCGCCCCTTGAATAACCAGGGTTGCGAGCACCACCGCGAAGGCTGTGAGCACGACCAGGTCTCGCTCGGGAAAGTCGGCGGGGAGCGCGAAGGCCGTCGCCAGCGTAACGAGGCCACGCATACCGGCCCAACCGACCAGGAAGGTCTCCCCGGATGTGAACGGCGCCAATTCATGGCCGCTTCGGTGACGAGACGCAACGACGGCGTGAAGCAGGAAAGCCATCGCCATGCGCGCCAGGATCACGCCGACCACCACGATGACGGCAAATCCCATCGCCCGCTGAAGCTCTTCGGCCGACATCGCCTCAAGGATGCGGCGCGCCTGCAGGCCCATCAGCAGGAAAGCCACAACGTTCAGCAGGAAGACGACGGTCGTCCAGACGGCGAAGGAATGTACCCGCATCCGCGGTGAATCCCTGACCGAAGAGAGCGTGGCGAGCGTCATTGCGCTCGCCACTGTGGCAAGGACAGCCGACAGATGCAGATGTTCGGCGATCAGCCAGGTTGAAAAAGCGTAGACGAATTGAAGCAGGGTCCCGCCGACCGTGTTCTCGGTTATCGGTCGAAGCCGCGAGACAAAAAAGCCGAAGACGATGCCGAACAGGATCCCTCCAGGTGCGGCGATCCCCACCTGAAGTGCCGTTCCGGCATCCAGCCCACCACGCGCCTGGACAGTCAGCGCGGCGCCGAAAAGCAGCAATGCGGTCGCGTCGTTGAACAGGCTTTCTCCCTTGAGCAGGGCATCTACACGCCGGGCGACGGGCAAATTGGAAAGGACTGCCGTGGCGGCTGCGGCATCGGGCGGCGAAACAATTGCGCCAAGTGTGACCGCAACCGCAATCGGAAGCCCGACGGTCAGCATGCTGATCGACACGACCACGCCTGTCGTGACGAGAACGGCGACGACCGCATAGAAGAACAGCGGCAGCAGCATGCGCCGCGCCGCCCCCACCGGGAAGTCATAGGCCGAATCGACAAGGACGGGCGCAATGAACAGGGCGAGCGCCGTCGGAGGATCGATCGGAATCGTCGGCGCCCCTGGCAACATCGCCACGGCGACGCCGGCGGCAGCCAGAATGCCGGGGTAGGGCAGGCGCATGCGACGCGTGACCTGCAGCAGCAGGATGGCAACCGCCAGCAATGCGACAAGTGTTTCGAAGAACGTCATGTCAGCATACTAGCAGGCTTTCGGGCACATTGAAGCGGGTGCAACCCCGATGTAAAGCTTGTGTCGTATCAAGCTGATGACGCAGCGGCGGAGGGCGACGATGGACTACGAGGTTGCGATTGTCGGGGCTGGAGCAGCCGGCATTGCAGCAGCAAAAAGCCTGGCCGATGCCGGGCGCTCGGTCATCATTCTGGAGGCCAGCAACCGCGTAGGCGGACGAGCCTGGACAATCGAACTGGCCGGAATGCCGCTGGATATGGGTTGCGGCTGGCTGCACTCTGCCGAGCGCAATCCTCTCGTCGCCATCGGCCGTGACGCTGGGTTCAATATCGAGCGCGGACCGACGGCGTGGCAAAGCCAGTGGCGCGATCTCGGCTTCACGCAGGATGAGCGCGCGGCGGCGGCGGCCGAATGGAACGCGCTTGAGGAGCGGATGCGGGCAAATCCCCCCGCCAGCGACAGGGCGTCGGACGCACTGGAGCCCGGCGGCAAATGGAACGCCTACTGCCAGTCCCTCAGCGGATATATGAACGGCGCACCGCTCGATCGGCTGTCAGTCGCTGACTTTCTTGCCTATGACAATGCGGCAACCGATGCCAATTGGCGGGTGCACGAAGGCTATGGAAGTCTGATCAGCGCTGCCCTTCCGAACGTCGCCTTGCGCCTTTCGACCCCCGTTCGGCGTGTGGCATTGACCGGGAGCGGCATTCAGCTGGAGACCGACCGCGGCCCGGTCACATCAGGTACCGCGATCATCACGTCATCGACCGCCGTTCTGGCCCGCGGAGCCATTATCTTCGACCCGGAGGCCGACGATCACCTCCATGCCGCAAGTCAGCTGCCGCTTGGCCTCGCAGACAAGCTGTTTTTGGAACTCCATGGCAATCATGGTCTGGAGCCGGAAACCCATCTGCTCGGCGACCCGCAAAATGCCGAGACCGGCAGCTATTATATCCGGCCGCTCGGCCGGCCGATCATCGAAGGCTTCTTTGGCGGAAACGGCGCTGTCGTCATCGAACGCGCGGGTTTGGTGGAGGCATTTGCCTTCGCACTCGACCAGCTGTCATCGCTGCTCGGCAGCAACATTCGCCGCCATCTGCGGCCCCTCACGGCCTCTTCCTGGTGTCGTACCGATTGGATAGGCGGCTCCTACAGCCATGCACGGCCCGGCCATGCGGGCGCGCGCGCAGTCCTGGCGCGCCCGGTCGGCGACCGGCTGTTTTTCGCCGGCGAGGCGACGCACCAGTCCGACTTTTCGACCGCGCATGGCGCATGGGAAAGCGGGTTGCGGGCCGCCGACCAGGCTGCGGCTGTTCTAACACGCTCATGATATCCCCGCGACTGACCCCTAGTTTAGAAAACACATTCTTAAGGTGGAATTTCACCGCCCAACGTCAGGACGAGGAGCCTGATGAAGATGGATACGCTCGCTCCAAGAGAAGCGGTTAGCCGGCAGCTTTATCATTGGCAGGCTGTGTGGTAGGAGCGGCTCATGACATCACTGATCGATTTTGATTGCCGAAGCTGCGGAGCCTGCTGCTCCTATTCGTCGACCTGGCCCAGATTTTCCACCGAAACAGAAGCTGCTCTCGATTTGCTGCCGGCGCAGTTCGTAGCCGCGAACGAGCAGGGAATGCGTTGCGACGGTGCGCGTTGCTCCGCACTGGTCGGTCGCGTCGGTTCGGAGACATCCTGTCAAGTGTACGATCTTCGGCCTGACGTCTGCCGCGCCTGCGTCCCAGGGGATGGCGCTTGCCTGACCGCGCGCGAGTTCTTCGGGATCGGTCAGCCAAGTTTGCCGCCCGGTCACATCGATGCGCGTTTGCCAATCAACTGAGATGAGTGGCGCGGTCCCCCGCGCCAATGTTGGCTATGACCGCGATTGCGCGCTAGGCGCGGCACTTTAAAACCGACTGTGGCGATTCAACACCCGCGACCGACATGATCGATCCGGTGGTATCAAAGCAAATCTTCGAGGACTTGCCCAAAGTCTCGGCGTGGCGGGTAGCGCTGGCAGCGCTCAGATGACTACGCCGAGCGTTTCCAACCGTCAGCATTCGGCTCTGCTTGCTGTCTGAGGGTCCTGTCACGGCAAGGACCAAGGACGGCAGCGCCCACAACACCTAGCAGCACAGTGATGCGTTCAAAATAGCTGCTACTATTCTAACCGCTGGTCAATAAATCCTCTTGACTCTCCAAATGGGATACTTATTTAGATGAGTAATAACTCACTCAATTGAACTCGGTCATATGGCGCGTCCTCTAAGCGAAGAAAAACGGCAAGCCTTGCTTGAGGCGGCATGCGATTTTGTAGCCCGCTTGGGAACTGAGGCGTCGACCGCGAAGATTGCAAAGGCTGCGGGCGTGTCCGAGGGAACGCTGTTCACTTATTTTCCAACCAAGGACGATCTACTCAATCAACTCTTCATGTCGATCGAAATCGATCTGATGGAGCGGATGCTTGCTCCATATCCGGATGGGGACGCTCCTCGCCAAAGGCTAAGACGCGTGTGGGACCGTCTGGTGGATTGGGGATTGACCAATTCGACCGCTCGAAAGGCTGTCAGACAGCTCAAGGTTTCAGATCGGGTAACCGCGCAGAGCAGACAAAAAAGCAAAGCCATGGTCCACGATGCACGGGCAATCGTAGCGGCATGTCTTGCCGGACGTGCCGATCCTGAAAGGATTGACTTCTATATCGATACGGTCCTGTTCGGCCTTGCCGAAATCACGATCAACGCGATAACCGCCAACCCGAAACAGGACAAGAACATCCGACAGGCTGGTTTCGACCTGTTTTGGAAAGGTACTGCCGCATAAAATTTGACTCATTATTGAGTGCCTAAATACTCATTCAAAAGGAAAGCGACATGGCTCATTCTATTGGTTTCACGGAAGCGAGTGTTCCCGACCAAACGGGAAAGACCTTCATCGTCACAGGTGCCAACGCAGGTATTGGCTTTGAAATCTCACAAGTGCTTGCTGCAAGGGGCGCTCGTGTCCTACTGGCATGCCGGGAACGCGCTAGGGCAGAGCAGGCAATAGCGCGGATCAGGCATATCACGCCAAAGGCTGATCTAGCCTGGTTGCCGCTTGATCTGGGCGATCTCGACAACGTTCGAGCTGCGGCTGAAATTGCCGCGAGAGAGCCGCGCATTGACGTGTTGATCAACAATGCAGGCATCATGAACCCACCCTTGACACGCACCGAGCAAGGCTTCGAGTCCCAGTTCGGCGTCAATCATCTTGGCGTTTTTGGGCTGACAACGTTGCTCTTGCCAAAGCTGGCAGAAACGCCGGGATCGCGTGTCGTCGTGACATCCAGCATTGCGCACCTGAAGGGGAGGATCGATTGGGACGACCTCAACGCCGAGAAAAGCTATAACAAGAACGGCCGCTACGGCGGCAGCAAGTTGGCAAACGCACTGTTTTTTTTCGAGTTGGATCGGCGCCTACGGTCGGCAGATTCTCCAGTTACGGCTGTCGGGTGCCATCCGGGCGTTGCGAGTACCAGTCTTGGGCGGCACATGGGGATCATCCAACTCGCGGGTCCGATCGTCGGTCTGCTCCTCAACAGCGCGGCTAAGGGGGCCTGGCCTGCGCTGCAGGCGGCGACAGACAAGGTGATGCCGGGTGGTTACTACGGGCCAACCGGGTTTGGCGGAATTCGGGGTCCGTCCGGTGAGGCGAAACGTGCCCCCGATGCCCAGGATCCAACTCTGTCAAAGCGTCTCTGGGACGTCTCTATTGCGATGACCGGGATCGATCCGGGCTTGGCCCCCGCCTGATAGAAACACTAGCCCGAAGCAGATGCTTCAAGCAGAATGCAAGGGAAAAATCAGGGCCGCACTCACGGAGCCACATCTATGATCGCCGAAGTTTTCGTCCCGCTGCACCTTTGGGGCACGCGTGCAAACAGCCATGTTCTACCTCTCTCGAGGTAGTTCCATAAACTACGTTATGCGATCGATTGATGTTGGGGGGTACATTCTATTTCCAAGTGCGACATGCTTATAAAAACAATGGCTTCGCCTTGGAGATATATGCATGTCCCTTTGCTATTCGCAGCTCACCCTGCCTGATCGCAAGCGTCTTTTTCATCTTAGAGAACGCAAGGTTTCCGTCTCGGAGATTGCCCGCCAACTCGGTCGTCATCGTTCGACGATCTATCGCGAGCTTAAACGCAATACGTTCCAGGATCACGAATTTCCGGAATACAGCGGCTATTACAGCGGTATCGCCAACGACATGAGCAAGGAGCGCCGACGACGGCTGCGCAAACTCAGACGCCATCCGCATCTGCGCGATCTCGTCATCGACCGGCTGAAGGCGCATTGGTCACCTGAGCAGATCGCTGGCCGGCTTCTCGCCGATGGCGTCAGTCCTGTGCGCATTTGCCCGGAAACGATTTATCGTTTCATCTATTGCAAGGAAGATTATCCGCTCGGGCTGTATCAGCACCTGCCGGAACGACGGCGCAGGCGTCGGCGCCGCGGCGCACGCAAACCGCGCGACGGCTTAATCCCGCTCGACTACAGAATCTCCCAACGACCTGATTTTATTGATGATCGATCACAGTTCGGGCATTGGGAGGGCGATCTCCTGATCTTCCGGCGTGAACTCGGAGAGACCAACGTCACCTCTCTCGTCGAGCGCAAGAGCCGCTATACGGTGATGATCAAGAACCGCAGCCGTCACTCGCGACCGATCATGGACAAGATCATCCATGCCTTCTCACCATTGCCGTCTTTTGCACGCCGAAGCTTCACCTTTGATCGCGGCACGGAGTTCTCCGCTTTCAGGGCTTTGGAAGATGGGATCGGCGCCAGGAGCTGGTTCTGCGATCCCAATTCGCCTTGGCAGAAAGGCGCTGTCGAGAACACCAACAAGCGCATTCGACGCTTCATGCCTGGCGATACGGATCTGTCCAATGTCGCTCAGAAGCAACTTGTCGACCTCGCCCATCAGCTGAATTCGCTGCCAAGAAAGTGCTTGGGCTACAAAACACCGGCCGAGGTCTTCATGGCGCATTTGCGTGAATGCGGCTGATCCCCTACCCTTCAAACGCCCATGTTGCACTTGGTGTAGATTCTCCAGGGCTATTTAGTAATGCGACAGTTGGGCCAGTTAGAGATGCGACAGTCTCGCCTCTCGACGTTCTGGTCAATGCCAACGTTGGGAGCAAGGATGACGACCTTCAGCCTGGTCGAGACCATGAGCGGTCGGAGTCGTCATGCCCTGTTTGATCACCATGTCGCAGAAAGAATTGCATCGCCTCGAAGTCATTCAGAAGATCCGTGATCGACGCCTAAGTGTTGTCCAAGCCGCCGAGCTGCTTGGGCTCAGCCGACTACATTCTTGCACAATTGATGCTGCCGAGACATTCGGCCGAGCCCGTCTTGCTGCCCGCCCCTACTGGCAGCAAAGACTGACAATTCCCGGGAACGGCAGCATTGCCTGCCGTTCCCGGCACGCCTGCGGATTGGAGCGCCTGCTCGCTTGTTGGCCAGCAGGTGGAAAGATTCATCGTCGCTATCTGCGGCTGGATGCCTTAATCAGACGGATTCCCTTACGATCTGGCGAGTCCCTGCATGATCCAGGCGAGCATCCCGGTCTGCAACCGAACGTCTCGATGTCAAATATTGACATCGAGGTATGGATACACAACAATTCATTCAGAAATTTGAAGGAAGGTGCGGCATGACCAGCAGCCTGCATGTGAGCTTGCCCGATGAAATGCGCGCCTTTGTCGATATGCGCGCCAACGGGAAGAGCCAGTACACGACCCCGAGTGAATATGTGCGCGCCCTTATTCGCGAAGATATGGCACGCGAAGAAGACCGCCGCTATGCCATCCGATCACTGCTGCGGGCGGAAGGGGAATTCCGGCGCGGAGAAATGCTGCCCCTTTCGGCTCTTGATGCCGTCGACGCGGAACTGGATGAAGAACTGCGCTAGTGGCTCCACGCGTTCTCATCCTGCCGGCCGCACTTGATAACTATCGTTTGGCCGTCCGCGAAACGGCGCGCAAATGGTCCCCCGAACAGGCAAAGGCGTACGGCCGCCTGCTGCGGGCAGGATTTGAAGGCATCCCCGAAGCCTATGCCCGCGTGAGGACAAAGAGCGACGAGCGCGTCGGGAACTCACTCTTCCGATTGCACAAAGTCGAGCACCATTACGCCGTCTACATTGTCGCTGACGATGCAACCTTCGTCATTGCCGCGGTCTTACACGAGCGGATGGACATTCCCGCACAGCTGCGGGCAGTCGAACGATTGACCGACAGAGAGTATGAAACGTTGATGGGACACCCTCGGTCGAAGTCCTGAGGACGGTCGACCATGAGCAGCCCACCGGACACAATAGTCTGGCATGCGCGGCCTCTTCCCTCGTCTGCCTCCGCACGAGCAAAGCGGCGCTCGCGCGCCATCCCCGACGACGATGCCGGCCGGTATAAGCGAGAGATGTCGTCGTTTCCTAATTGACGCCGAGAAATTGCTTCAGCTCGGCCGTCTGCGGATTGGCGAAGACTTCCTCCGGCAGGCCTATTTCGTGAACGCGGCCCTGGTGCATAAAGACGACGCGACTGCAGACATCGCGGGCGAACTTCATCTCGTGCGTTACCATCAGAAGCGTCATTCCCTCGGCGGCAAGCTCGCGCACCACGGCCAGAACTTCGGCGACCAGTTCCGGATCGAGTGCGGAGGTAATCTCGTCGCAGAGAAGTGCGGTCGGCTGCATGGCGAGCGCGCGGGCGATGGCGACGCGCTGCTGCTGGCCGCCCGAGAGCTCGTCGGGATAGGCGTCGAACCTGTGGCCCAGCCCTACCCGCTCCAGCATCTTGCGGGCGGTCGCCTCGGCTTCGGCTTTCGGGGTCTTCTTGACCACGGTCTGCGACAGCATGACGTTGCCGCCGACGGTCAGGTGCGGGAAGAGGTTGAACTGCTGAAAGATCATGCCGACCTTGAGACGCAATGCCTTCAGATGCACTTCGTCATCGAGGAGCTGCGCGCCGGCCACGGAGATCGAGCCGTCGGTGATGGCCTCCAGGCCGTTGATGCAGCGAAGCAGGGTCGATTTGCCCGAACCGCTCTTCCCGATAATGGCGATGACTTCGCCGGCCTCCACATCGAGATTGATGCCTTTCAGCACCTCGGTGGTGCCAAAGCTCTTGCGGACTTCAGTGATTTCGATGAGCGACATTGAGCTTCCTTTCCAGGATCTGGCTGCTTTTTGACAAAGGCCAGCAGAGGGCGAAGTAGATGAGGGCGACGAGCCCGTAGACGGTGAAGGGCTGGAAGGTGGCATTGGTGACCACCGTGCCGGCTTTCGACAATTCGACAAAACCGATGATCGAGGTCAGCGCCGTTCCCTTGACGATTTGAACGGAGAAACCGACCGTGGGCGGTATGGCGACCCTCAGCGCCTGCGGGAGGATGACGTAGCGCATTTGCTGCAACCGCCCCATGCCGAGGCTGGCGGAGGCTTCCCATTGACCCCTCGCCACCGCTTCGACGCAGCCTCGCCAGATTTCGGCGAGGAAGGCGGCGCTCCACAGAGTGAGCGCCAATCCCGCAGCAAGCCAGGCCGGCACATCTATCCCGAAAAGGCCGAGACCGAAAAAAGCGATGAAGAGCTGCATCAGCAGCGGCGTGCCCTGGAAGAGCTCGATATAATATTTCGCAAGCGCCCTGAATGCCTTGCGCTTGCTAATGCGCAGGAAGAGCAGCCCCAGTCCGACCGCACCGCCGCCAATGAACGAGACGAGCGAAAGCAGGACCGTCCAGCGGGTGGCGAGCAGCAGGTTGCGCAGGATGTCCCAGAGTGTGAACTCGATCATCGCGCCGCCCTCCTCGGGAAAATGAACCCGCCGACCACCGCCAGCACCTGCCGGAGCAGGATCGCCAGCACAAGATAGATGGCTGTCGAGACGATGTAGGCCTCGAAGGCGCGGAAGGTTCGCGATTGTATGAAGTTCGCGGCAAAGGTCAGATCCTCGGCGGCGATCTGCGACACGACCGATGAGCCGAGCATGACGATGACGACTTGCGACGACAACGCCGGCCAGATGCGCTGCAGGGACGGCACGAGAACGACATGCCGGAAGGTTTCGAAGCGCGTCATGGCAAGGCTCTCGCCTGCCTCGAACTGGCCCTTCGGGGTTGCCTGGATTCCCGCGCGGATAATCTCGCAGCTATAGGCGCCGAGGTTGACGACCATCGCAAGGTTGGCGGCCGTCAGTTCGGAAAGCTTGAGGCCGAGCGACGGCAGACCGAAAAAGATGAAAAAGAGCTGGATGAGGAACGGTGTGTTGCGGATCAGTTCGACATAGGTCGCAACGACAGGCTTCAGCCAGGCCGGGCCGAGTGCGCGCACCCAGGCACAGAAAATGCCGAGCGAAATGCCGAGCACTCCGCCGATCGCGATGAGCTCCAGGGTGATCAGTATGCCCTTGATGATGTCAGGATAATATTCAAGCAGCCAGCCGAATTCGAAATGGTAACTCAAGGAATTGTCCCCTCTTGCGGTGACGGAGCGTCATGTCATCCCGCGCGCGGCGCGGGATGACATCCGTGAGACCGGGTTCCTTACAGATCCGACGGGAGATCGGCGCCGAGCCACTTCTGCGATATGGCGTTCAGCGCGCCATCGGTTTTGGCCGCAGCGATAATGCCGTTCACCTTCTCCAGAAGGGCTGCCTGTTCCTTGTTGAGACCGATGTAGCAGGGTGAGTTCTTGATGAGGAACTTCATCTCAGGGCGCTTGGGGGGATTTTTGGCGAGGATCGCAGCAGCCACGACGTTGCCGGTCGCAATGGTGTCGACCTGGCCAGACAGGAAGGCCGAGATAGTGCCGTTGTTGTCTTCGTAGCGCTTGATCGTCGCGTCGGCTGGCGCGATCTTCGTCAGCTCGAGATCTTCGACAGCGCCGCGCGTGACGCCGATGCTCTTGCCCGCGAGATCTTCCACCTTGGCGATCGAAACATCGGCCGGCGCGAACACGCCGTTGAAGAAGGGTGCGTAAGCTACGGAGAAATCGATCACCTTTTCGCGCTCGGCATTCTTGCCGAGGCTTGATATGACCAGATCGACCTTATTCGTCTGCAGATAGGGGACGCGATTGGCGCTGGTGACCGGCACGAGTTCGGTCTTGACGCCCAGCTTTTCGGCAATGAGATTGGCGACATCGATATCATAGCCCATCGGCGCCATATCGGTGCCGACACTGCCGAAGGGCGGAAAATCCTGCGGGACGGCGACACGCAGCGTACCGCGCGCCGTGATGTCGGCGAGAGCATCGGCGTGAGACGTGGAGCCGAAGCCAAAGGTTGCAGCCAGGGTCGCGATTGCGAAAAATACTCGTCTTGTCAGCATGTTTTAATTGCTCCTTTGAAGTTGCGGTTTTTTGGGTTTGACAGTTGGGCCGGAGGACACGGCCTTGGGAGGGAGTGACAGGGAACTGCGCAGCTCCGAGAGCGGATCCGGGCGCGTGGTCAGGTCGAGGCCCATTTCCACTTCGTCCAGATGTTCGACGGAGAGCTCCGCAGCCCTGACGAAATCGCCCGCTTGCATGGCCTCGAAGATGCGGCAGTGCCCATCATGGGACTGTGCTGCGTGAAATTCAGACTGATAGAGCATCGAAATAAGGATCGTCCGCGCGGTGAGATCGCGAAGGATATCGACGATGATGGCGTTACCGCTTAATTCTGCGATGCGGATGTGGAAATCACCCATCAAATAGGTCAGGCGCTGGCGGTCGCCCGCAGCCATTGCGGTCTTTTCCTCGTTCAAATGCGCGTCGAGAGCTTTGCGTCCCTCGTCCGTCAATACGCGCATGCTGCGCAGCAACCCGGCCTCGATGACACGCCGTGCCTCATAGACCGCGATCGCCTCTTCAGCGGACGGCTCGACGACAAACCAGCCTCGTCTTGGACTTACATGCACAATGCCGCGTGTTTCCAGGCGCATCATGGCTTCACGAACGCGGGTTCGAGACACGCTGAAGAGCGTTGCCAGCTGGTTTTCGCTGAGACGCGTCCCAGGCCGAATTTTGGCTGAAAGAATCCCGGAGACGATGGTCTCCTCGATGGTCTTCTGCGTGGTCTCAGATGTCTGGCTATCTTGCATACAAGACAGGAAAGCAAAGCTCGTGCCAAAATTCTGCGTTCAGGATTTCCAAGATGTCTCGGATCCCTCCCCCTGGAATTTGCACGCTGGGAATGCAAACTGAGCGCAAATTGAGCGAGCCCACAATGCCTTGCGAACCCAGATCAGCGTCGGCCGCCCAAAGCCGACAAAGCCCCTTCCCTATCGAAAAGTTGCTTGCGGCTAGACCGGTTCGGCTTATATAGTCAGGATAGTCACTATAGTCAGGATAAAGCGAATGCAGCCATCACGACCAGAGGATAAAAGTTGGACCGTCGCCAGTGCGAAGGCCAAGCTGTCTGAGGTTATCGAACGCGCGCAAGCAACGCCGCAAACAATCATGCGCAATGGCAAACCAAGCGTCGTCGTCGTTTCGGCCGAGGAATGGCAGCGGAAGACCGCGCGCAAGGGCACCCTTGCAGAGTTTCTGATGCAATCGCCGCTGCGTGGCGCTGATCTGGACCTCGAACGGCAGCGCGACGAACCGCGTGATCTTCAGCTGTGAGACTTCTGCTGGACACTAATGTGCTTTCCGAGGTGACAAGGCCGCGTCCCGATGCACATGTCCTACAATGGCTGGACAGTCTCGACGAGGATCGCTCATTCATCAGCGTCGTATCGATCGCGGAGATCCGGCGTGGTGTTGCATTGATGGAAAGCGGCCGGAAGCGCGACGCGCTGGCTGAATGGCTTGCCCAGGACCTGCCGCAGCGCTTCGAGCAGCGTGTCATCCCTGTGGATCAGCCGGTTGCGATAGCTTGGGGCGACTTGATGGGGCTCGCAAAGCGAAGCGGGCGCGGCTTGTCGTCAATGGATGGCCTGATTGCCGCCACCGCGATTGCTCACGATCTCACCCTCGCCACTCGCAATATAAAGGATTTCGAGGGCTTTGAGATCGAGCTTGTCGACCCTTGGACCGAGCGCCCGTGACGATCCGCAGAGCGGACCGTCACGGGATCATTCTTTAAGTTTTGTTGATGCAAATCGTTATCCCAAAACCGCTGCGCACTTTTGGGCGACATGCATTAGTTGAAACTCGAGGTTTTGAGGAATTCCGCCAGCCGTTCAGTCTTCGGATGCACGAACATGTCCTTCGGATCGCCCTCCTCGCAGATGACGCCCTGGTTCATGAAGATGACCCGTGACGAAACGTCGTAGGCAAAGCGCATCTCGTGCGTGACGAGCAGCATGGTCATGCCGTCGGCGGCAAGCCCCTTGATCACCTGGAGCACTTCGCCCACCAGTTCCGGGTCGAGCGCGGAGGTCACTTCATCGAACAGCATCAGCCTCGGCGACATGGCGATGGCGCGAGCAATTGCGACGCGCTGCTGCTGGCCGCCGGAAAGCTGTCCGGGATAGTGGTTCGCGCGGGCGGAAAGGCCGACACGATCGAGCCATTTTTCCGCGATTGCGCGCGCATCCGGCTTCGTCATTTTCTTCACCTTGACGAGGCCGAGCATGACGTTTTCAGCGGCGCTCATATGCGGGAAAAGATTGAACTGCTGAAACGCCATGCCGGTCAGCGCGCGTTGGCGTGCAATCTCCTTCTCGCTCTTGCGGCGCCGCGTTGCTCCTTCGGCGCGATAGCCAATCTCTTCGCCGTCGAGGCTGATCGTGCCGCCCTGGAATTCCTCGAGCATGTTGATGCAACGCAGCAAGGTGGTTTTTCCGGAGCCGGACGAGCCGATGATGGAAATGACTTCGCCTTCCTGCACGGCGCAATCGACGCCTTTGAGGACTTCGTGGATGCCGTAAGTCTTGCGCAGGCCCTGGATGTCGAGAATGGTCTTGGCCATCGGGGTGTCTCCTCAGGATGGCAGGGCGGTCTTGCGCTCGACATATTTGCCGAAGTGCTCGATGCCGTAGTTGATGATGAAATAGAGACCACCGGCCAGGAAATAGAACTGGAGGCTCATGAAATTGCGGGAGATGATCTCCTGCGTGCGCAGGAGAAGCTCGGCGACGCCGATAACGGAGAGCAGCGTTGAGGCTTTCACCATCTCGGCCGCCGTATTCACCCAGGCCGGCAAACACTGGCGCATGGCCTGCGGCCATAGCACCGAGGTGAAGGTCTGGGTAAAGGTCAGGCCGATCGCCTTGGCGGCTTCGGTCTGCCCCTTGGGGATCGCCTGAAGCGCTCCGCGCACGATTTCGCCGACATGGGAGGAGCAGAAGATGGCAAGGGCAAGCACGCCGGCCGAGAACGGCCCGAGATCGAGGCCGACGGCGGCAGAGACATAGTAGCTTGCCAGCACCAGCACGAGCACCGGCGTGCCGCGGATGATATCCGTATAGGCGCGCACGGCCAGACGCAAAACAACGCCGCCATAGACGAGCGCCAGACCGACGAAAACGCCGAGTATGGAACCCGCGAGGATGGCCAACAGGGAGATCGACACGGTCACGCCGATGCCGTTCATGATGACGTAGCGGGCGATCCAGAGTTGTTCGAGAAAGGTGTGGGACATCCGGGTTTATCTCGGCAGGGCCAGACGGCGCTCGACGAAGCGCATTACGGCGGCGATGAGGAAACAGGTCGCGACATAAAGGGCTGAGGTGACCATCCAGGTCTCTATGACGCGGAAACTCTCGACATTGATCTTGCGGGCAGCAAAGGTCAGTTCCGGCACGGCGATGGCGGCGGCGAGCGAGGTGTCCTTGAAGAGCGAGATGATCGTCGAGGACAGCGATGGCAGCACGTTGCGCAGCATCAGCGGCGCGATGATGGAACTGCGGATCTGCATCCCCGTCAGGCCGATGGAAAGACCCGCTTCCGTCAGTCCTCTCGGAATTGACAGCAGCCCGGCGCGGAATACCTCGGCCAGATAGGCGCCGGAATAGAGGGATAGAACCAGGACGAAGCTTTTTATCTTGTCGAGGCGCAAACCCATCTGCGGCAGCGCGAAAAAGGCAAAAAGCACCAGGACGAGTATCGGTAGGTTGCGAATGACAGTGACATAGACCCGCGCCGGCACGATCGCAAAACGGCTTTTGGACGTCAGTGCGAAGGCCACGACCAAGCCGATCGCGGCCCCGATCAGGATCGAGATCACCGCAAGACCGAGGCTGAGTACAAGCCCGCTCAAAAGAAAATCGAAATTGCGCCAGACGGCGGCGAAATTCAACGTATAACCCATACGGGCCGCCCTTTCAGACCAGAGCATGATGCCGAAAAGTGTGAGCTCTTTTCGGACAACATCATGCTCTCACTCCTCAACTGAGAACAGGATTCAGATTTTAGGCCGACCCGGCCTGAAATCATCCTGCTAGTGGAGCGGGAGAAAAGTCCCGCTCCACATGGCTGCTACTTGAACTCGACGGGAAAGCCGATCTGCGGCGGCGTCAGATCTTTGCCGAACCAGGTCTTGAAGGACTTGGCGTAAAAGTCGAATTCAACGCCGGTCATGGCTTCGTGCAGGGCGGTGTTGACGAAGTTCAGCCAATCCTGATCGCCGCGCTTGACAGCGCAGGCATAGGTCTGCGGGTTCCAGCCGAAGCCGGCATCTTTATAGCGGCCCGGATTCTGCGTCATGTACCAGGCGAGCGACGACTGGTCGGTGGCGACTGCATCGGCGCGTCCCGATTCCAGCGCCTGATAGATCAGGTCGACGGAATCGTACTGGTCGACAGTCGCCTCCGGCAATGCGGCATGCACCATCGCCTCGGCGTAGACGTTCTGGAGAACCGAGATGGTAACGGAGGAACCGGCCGCCTTGAGGGCTGCGTAGTCGGCATATTTGCCATCCGCCTTGAGCATCAGGCCGACACCCTCGCGATAATAAGGAATGGTGAAGGCAACCTGCTGGGCGCGCTCGCCGGTAACGGTCATGAACTGGCAGGTGATGTCGACTTTGTCGGTGGTGATGTTCGGGATGCGGGCGTCGGAGGACTGGTTCACATACTCGATCTTCTCAGGATCGCCGAAGAGCGCCTTGGCGATGATGTGGCCCATGTCGACGTCGAATCCCTGAAGCTTGTCGTCGGCACTCTTGAAGTGCCAAGGCGCATTGGTGCTGCCCGTGCCGAGGACGAGATGGCCGCGGGCCAGCACTTCATCGAGCTTGCTGCCGTCCGCCAGCGCAGGCGTGGACAACAGAGCGGCGACAGCCAGCGACATCACGCCGGTGCGAAAGGAAATGGTCATGGCGTTCCCCTTATGGATGGTTCCTATTGTTCCAGTATAATGGACGCATGTCTGTTTTACTGGAACAATGTTATGAAGTGCCATCAAGGATGAATTGTCAATGGGTCATGCCGAAAAAACGCGCAGTGGTGCGTGTGGTGATTTTTTCGGCAGTGCAGCATTGTTCTCTTGTTTCAGAGGCTCAACATCATGCCTTCTCGTTCGGCGACCTGACAGCCAAGCCGAGGCGGAAGATGTGGCCTTCAGAGCGAGCGCCTCAGGAACCGCCCGCCTTAGGCGTTTGCGGTCGCAGCGCGGATCAGCGAACCAGCCGCCTCGCCTGCGGCTTCCATATAGGTCGGGTCGCGATGCAACAGAACGACGGCGAACGAGCCATCGAGCAGCAGGACGATCTGCCGAGCGAGCTGCGGCGCTTCCGTCTTGATTCCGGCCGCCTCGAACGTAACCTGCAACCAGGCCTCGACCCTCTTCTTGTGTTCAATCCCGACTTTCATGGCTGGATGGCCAGGCATATTGGCGAGTTCCGCAGAGGTGCGCAGGAAGCCGCAGCCCTTCCATTTCGGATGGCGGGCCGCGCGGGCGAGATTGCGAAAGATGCCTTGCACCTTATCCGCCGGCTCGCCCGTCGTTTCCGCGTACCAGCGCTTGAACAGAGAGAGGTTAGGCTGGTCGCGCGCCTCCAGATAGGCCCCGATGAGATCGTCCTTGCTGGCGAAATGGTAGTAAAGGGTGCGTTTCGTGACACCGGCCTCTTCAGCCACCGCATCGACGCTGACGCTCCTGATGCCCTCGTTGTAAAACAGTTTGGCGGCCGCCGAGATGATGCGTTCGCGCGTCGGGACTGGCTGTGAGATCATGTCGCTATGTATACCGACTAGTGAATATACACAAGCATCGACCGGCGGCATACTTCTCCTGACGCAGCATAGCGGAAAGGAAAACCGAATGGCCGACACTGTTTTGATCGACAGCTACGACGGAATCGCCACGCTCACTCTCAATCGCCCGGAAAAGCTCAATGCGCTGAATTATGCCTTGATAGACCGCTTGCTCGCGATCCTCGACGCCATCGAAACCGACAGTTCAATTCGGGTGATCATCCTCACCGGCGCAGGCGAGCGGGCATTCTCGGCGGGTGGCGATATCTACGAATTCTCGGAAAGCGTGGCGCAGGGCGCCGATGTCGCCATGCGCGATTTCGTCGCGCGCGGACAGCGATTAACTGCGCGGCTGGAAGCCTTCCGCAAACCCGTCATCGCCGCCGTCAACGGCCTTGCCTTTGGCGGAGGCTGCGAAATCACCGAGGCTGTGCCCCTCGCCATCGCCAGCGAACGCGCCCTGTTCGCCAAGCCCGAGATTAATCTCGCAATGCCGCCGACCTTTGGCGGAACGCAGCGTTTGCCAAGGCTGGCCGGGCGCAAGCGCGCCCTCGAATTGCTGTTGACGGGCGACGCATTCTCCCCGCAGCGCGCCCTCGAACTCGGCCTTGTCAACCAGCTTGTCCCGCATGACGCTCTCATGCCGGCCGCCCACGACCTCGCGCGGCGCATTCTGCGTCATTCAGCGCTGGCAGCGGCGAGCATTCTGACGGCGGTGACGCGCGGCATCAACCAGAGCATTGCGGAGGGGCTCCTGATCGAAGGCGAACAATTCGCCCGCATGGCGCCAACCGACGATTTGCGCGAAGGGCTCGACGCGTGGATCGAGCGTCGCAAGCCGAACTATCCCGGCTCGTGGTCGCTCGATTGATTGTCGCCAATACTGCTGAGAATGGCTCAGTCAGAGTAATCAGAACTCTTCCCAATCGGACTTCAGCGCGACGGAGGCTGACCCGTGCTGGATGGATGCGAGGGGCGAAGTACGAACGACTTTCAAAGCCGTCGGTGCGACGGGGTGACGATCGGCCTGCGCAAACGAAGACCTGGATCTCGGCGCATCATTGAAACGGAACTGTTCAAGAAGCTCGAAGAGAGCGGCAGCCTCTCGGGCGAGACCATGGCTCGCAGCCGTCTGCTCCTCGACCATTGCGGCATTCTGCTGCGTTCCCTGGTCGACGGTGTTGATGGACTGGCTGATCCCGCCAAGCGCAGTCGATTGCTCGCGCGCCGCCTCCACGATCGCTGTGACGTTGGTATTGATTTCGTGAACCTGACTGGCGATTTCCTGGAGCGCGGATCCGGCATTCGTCACGAGGGCGACGCCGTTTGCGACATGGGAACCGGACGCTGTGATCAGGCTCTTTATCTCCTTCGCAGCTTTCGCCGACCGCTGCGCCAGCTCACGGACCTCCTGGGCAACGACCGCAAACCCCTTGCCGGCCTCCCCTGCTCGTGCCGCCTCTACGCCGGCATTGAGCGCCAAAAGGTTAGTCTGGAAGGCAATCTCATCGATGACACCGATGATGTTGGAAATTTCGCGTGACGAGTTTTCGATCTGGTCCATCGCTCCGATTGCGTCACGCACCACCTGGCCGGAATGCTCAGCGTGATTTCTGGCGCGCGCCACGAGTTGACCGGCCTCCTCGGCGCGGCGGCTCGAATCCTTGACCGTCGTCGTGATTTCCTCAAGCGCGGCTGCCGTCTCTTCGACGGATGCCGCTTGCTGCTCGGTACGCTTTGCCAGGTCGTCGGCCGCCGTGCGGATTTCGTTGGAACCGGCTGATATCGCCTTGGCATTTTCGGCAACCGTTGCCATTGCGCCCTTCAACTTCTCCGAGGCGCTGTTGAAGTCGGCACGCAGCCTTTCCAGCGAAGGAATGAAAGGCTTCTGGATCGTCTGCGACAGGTCGCCATCCGCAAGGTTCGTCAGGCAACGGGCAAGTTGTTCGACATTTTCGACGCGCGCCGTGACATCGGTTGCGAACTTCACGACTTTGAACACTTTGCCGTTCAGGTCGAAAATCGGATTGTAGGAAGCCTGGATATAGACCTTTCGTCCGCCCTTGCCCACACGCATGAATTCGTCGGCAACCAGCTGGCCGCTCGCAAGTTTCCGCCAGAATTCCTTGTAAGCCTCCGATCTCGAGTAGTCGGCTTCACAGAACATCGAATGATGTTTGCCCTGGATTTCGGCAAGCGAATAACCAAGCGCGGAAAGGAAATTGTCGTTCGCGGTCAGGATTTCGCCGGCCGGCGTGAATTCGATGATCGCCTGAGCCCGGGACAATGCGTCGATCTTGCCCGAATCCTCGGCAGACCTCAGTTTCTGCGCAGTGATATCCGTTGCAATCTTGATGACCTTGACCGGCTTCCCGCGTCGGAAGACGGGATTGTAGGATGCCTCGATCCAGACCTCGCGCCCGCCTTTTCCGACGCGTTTGTATTGTTGTTGATCGAATTTCCCGGCTGCGAGCTTCGTCCAGAAAGCCTTGTATTCCGTTGAGGATGCATAGGCAGGCTCGACAAACATGCTGTGATGTTTTCCGACAATCTCCCTCAACTCGTAGCCGAGCGCCCTGCAGAAGTTTTCGTTAGCGGTGAGGATCCTGCCCGATAGATCAAACTCGATCATGGCTTGCGAATTCGATAACGCGGCAAGAGCCGCGACAGCATTTGCACCACGATCAAGAATACCCACGCGTCATCCCCCTAGATTTCGTCGCCGTCGATCCAGCCATGTCGTGAATATTCGCTTGTCCTTATTAACGGGGATTTAATTATGAATATAACGTGCAGTAAATTTTATTTTCAACCAGCGTTGCGTCCATGAGGCACATCCGTCAGGTTCTCCGGGACCGGCGGCCTACCGGCCACTCAGCCGCTTTTCAATTGCGCCATCGCCAGCAGGGTGTCAGCGCTAATCGTCGCTGATCCGGTCAGGATCGAAAGGGCTGTCGAGGTGGTGCCCGTGCCGTTGGCCATGTCATACATGGCAGTGAAGCGTTTGATCAGATCGTCGACTTTTTCCGGATCCGACAGATCCTTGATGTCGATAAAATTGCTGATCATCTCGGCTTGCTTGTCGACGTCCATGTTCGAAACATAACTGGACAGGTTGAATGTCGTCGTAAAAAACTCGAAGAGCGCGCTATCGCCCAGAATGTCATAGGCGTTCGAGATCTCCGGCGCCTTGCGCTCGAAGTAGAGGGCGAGGCGCACGCCGGTGTTGCTGTCGCCCTGATCATCCTCGAGCGTCAGCCTGACATAGGCGTCGATCGTCTCCAGCACGTCGCCGCGCTGCTGCACCGTCCCGGTGGGCTCGTCGGAAATATTGCCGTCCTGGTCGAAATTGAACGCACCGACGAGTTCGGCGAAACGATTGTCGTCCAGCTTGTTGACATAGCTATCTTCGTCGTCGAGATCGGAAGAAAACATCTTCTCCAACTCCTCCGACGTGACATCATCAGGATCGAGCCCCTTCGCCTCGAGCGCGAAGGAAACCAGGCGATCGTCGGCCAGAAATTCGCTGGCCGTGGTGATCGTCGCCATCTGCTCGCGAAAATAGGTAATCTCCTCGTCCGCCGCGTCGGTTGCTTCCGTCAGCTCGTCGCCTTCGAGGTATCGGATCTTGTTCTGCTTGTAATAGGCAGCATAGTCGTCGATGACGGATTCCGACATGGCCTGCAGCGGAACGGTAACGTCGCCATTGCTGTCGAAGTTGAAGGCCTTGCGAAAGGCTACGAACCGATCGTCGTCGAGGCTGTTGACATAGCTTTTCGAGTCCGAGGGATCGCTTTCGAGAATTTTCCGGACCTCGCTTCTCGAAACGCTGTCCGGGTCTATGTCATAGGCTCGCAACGCCATTTCCCACAGTTCCGGGAGATCGTCGTTGTCGTCATCGTCGTCGTCATCGTTCGAGACCAGGAAATCATCGATCGAAGTGACGCTGGCGATGCGCGTCGTATAGTTGTCGACGGCGTCTTCGGTGTCGGTATTGGCGATCAGCAGCTGATAATTTTCATCGAAGGCCGCCGTGGTCGCGGCCGTCTGTTCCGATGTCTGGGCCGTGTCGCCATCGGCAAGCGCGCCGTCCTCATCGAAATTAAAGGCATCGTGCAGTTCGGATAAGCCGATCGCGTCGGCGACGTCGGCGCTTTTCAGCGCCGCGGAAATGAAGTTATCGGTCTCGCTATCGGTAAGCCCGTAGGCAGTTCTCAGATAGGAAACCAGCTTGTCGTCGCTCATCAACTCATCGACGGAGGTGATGTTTCCAAGTTGTGCAGCGAAATAGGTGTCATAGGCCTCCCCGGTTTCCGAGGAAGCGATCGTCGCCGAGGCCACCGCATAAGCGCTTGTGACCAACGAGAGCTGATCTTCCGACATCACGTCGCCGTCGGTCGAACCATCCTCGTTGAAGTTGAAGGCCTTCGCCAGGTTGACATAGACATCGTCGTCGAGCTGGTTGACGAAACTATCGGCATCGTCGAGATCGCTCGTCAGAACACTCTTCAGGAAGCTGGTTGAGGTGTATTCGGTGTTGAGGCCGAAAGCCGTCAGCACATAGTTCTTCAGCTTCGAGCTCGACAGGAGATCGTCGACCGAGGTGATCGACGAGATATTCTCTTCGAAATAATCCGTCTGGTCTGCGATATCGTCAGCCTCGGTGTCGAAAGATTCCTCATAGGCGTCGAGCAGGCTGTCCCGCTGCGCATCCGACTGGGCTGTCTCCGTCTCGCCGGAAAATTTGAAAGCGGCCGCAAACTCGGCATAGCGGCCATCACTCAGACTGTTGGCAAAGCTGGATGAATCGCTGAGATCGCTTTCCAGCACCTTCTTCATGAACGCCTTGGCATATGTCATGTCTTCAAGGCCGTAGGCCTTCATGGCATAGGAGTAGAGCTTATAATCGCCCATGAATTCATCGACTGTCGTGACCTTGCCAATGTTTTCCTTGTAATAGCTGCTGTCGCGGGCAACCGTTGCCTGAGAAGCTACACTCGAGAGACTGGCGCCCAGATTTCGCGCGACCGAGAGATAGCTCACATAGGTGGAAACCAACTTCTGTCCCTTTCATAAGCACGCGCGCGCGAAAGCCTGCCGGCAGCCACGGTTGAAACTTTTCATATTTGCTGAGATCTTGCCGCCGCTCATGGCGCATACGGACCGCACTCATGCGGCCGAATCAATTTAATAGAACTATATGGTACTATAATTCGTCCAAAATGCAACAGGACGTCAAAAGTCGAGGGATCGCGGCTTTATCGGGTCAGGCGGCGCCGACGCCCGCGGCAAAGATGGCAATGCAGCGCCGGAGATGGGCAAGCAGCGCCGCCCGGTCGGGCCAGGCCTGAGCGCGTCCTTCCGGCGGTCCCATGCCACCAAAGATCATATCCATCAGCATGCGGGCTCCGCTGGCCGGATCGTCGAGCGACAAACGGCCTTCCGCCCTACGGTCGCTCAGCCAGTTGGCAAGTTGCTGCCGGCTGGCAAGCATGCCTTCGCGCTGCAGAATGTCCACGAGTTCGGGAAACTGCCCGGCTTCGCGAAAGACGAGCTGCAGGAAACCGGCACGATCCGCATCCTTGTCCTCATCCATATCGATCATGAAGATGCGTTCGAGGCTCTCGGCGATCGAGAGATCTTCCGGAGGCCGAGGCAGATCGAGCATCATGCGTCGATGAGCACCGACCACAGCGGCAAACAGCTCTTCCTTGCTCTGAAAGAGCTTGTAAAGCGTCTGTTTTGAAACTCCCGCCTCGGTGGCGACGACCGCGGTCGTGCTTCCGGCATACCCGTATTTTACAAAAACGCGGCGGGCAATCTCGACGATATGCACTCGCTTGTCATCGTCGCTCGAGACTTTCGGCCGGCCCCGTCTGCGCGGCTCATCTACAGGCTCGTCGGCAACATCCATGATGGTCTAGACCGCCCCGTTAAAGCACAAGCCGACAGCCGCAGAAAGGAAACTACGATTTCTGAGGGACGATTTTTTCGGTTGTGGCATTAGCAATTTCGATTTAGAGAACTCATCAGTTCTGTAATGCGTTGCATCCCCACCCTCTAGCGATGGAGCGCTTATGACGACCATTTCCGCCGCAACATCAATTTCTTCCTATTCCTATAGCAAGAATTCGACGTCAGCATCCCAGGACGCCCTATCCTGTAATACGATTTCGGCAAAAAAATCAACCACAACCCAGCAGCTCGACGAAGACGCGACCAACAGCGCCGAGAAACTCATGTCGCAGTTGATGTCGCTGACGATGAACGGCCTCGCCGGTCAGTCCGGCTCCGGCGAGCAGCAGGACGGCGGCGCAGACATGGACGTTGCGCAGCTGGACAGCGATGGCGACGGCTACGTGAGCAAGGCCGAGTTCGTCGCAGCCCGGCCGTCGGATGTGTCGGAGGATCAAGCCGGCACGCTGTTCGACAGCTTCGATAGCGAAGGTTCCGGCTCGCTATCTCTCGATGCGCTGACCGATGCCATGTCCGCCCAGCAGTCGGAACGTGCCGAGGGGCCGCCGCCCCCGCCACCCTCCGACGATGACGACCTTGCATCCCTGCTCTCCGATCTCGATACCGACGGCGACGGGCTTGTGAGCAAAGCCGAGTTCGTTGCAAGTCGGCCGTCCGATTTGAGCGAGGAGCAGGCCGGCACGCTGTTCGACAGCTTCGACAGCGAAGGTTCCGGTTCGCTATCGGTCGATGCGCTGACCGAGGCCATGTCAGCTCAGCAGTCGGAACGTCCCGAAGGACCGCCGCCGTCCGCTGACGACGACCAGTTTGCATCTCTGCTCTCCGATCTCGATACGGACGGAGACGGGCTCGTGACATTGGACGAATTCATGGCGGGTAAGCCGGACGACGTCACCGAAAGCCAGGCAAGCCAGCTCTTTAGTCTGCTCGACACGTCAGGCACCGGTTCATTGTCTGCACAGTCCGCGAGCTGACGGTCGTTAAGCCGTCGCCATTGCGGTCGCTGGAGGATCTGCACTGAGACGGTTTGAAAGCGACCCGGCAGTCGAGCCGGCAGAGCCTTCAGTCGGGTCGCTACTGACATGTGGAACCACTCGAATGGTGCGCCGTCACAGGCGCACGGATAACTAGCGCGCGGATGAGCCGAAGCGCCTATCGCCATCACGGGGTTAGTCCAGGCAATCAGATCATCGACCGGTGTCGGCCTTTGCCCGGCGCCCGCGATGTCGTGCGCCCGCCATCCGGGCTCTGGAAGCCCCTCGTCACATGGCATGTTCCCAAACCTTAAAGGATCGAGCCATGAGCATTTTTGGAAGCATGAAAACCGCCGTCTCCGGCATGAGCGCCCAGGCAAACCGGCTGAGCACGGTTTCCGACAATATCGCCAATGCGAACACCACCGGCTACAAAGCCGTTTCCACGTCCTTCTCGTCGCTGGTTTTGCCCTCTTCCTCGGGCAATTATAATTCCGGCGGCGTCCAGACATCCGTGCGCCAGGCGATTTCTCAACAGGGCGACATCTCCTATACGACCTCCGATTACGACCTGGCGATATCAGGAGACGGCTTCTTCATCGTGGAAAGCGCCGACGGCACGCCGGTGCTCACCCGGGCCGGCGACTTCTCGGTCGACAGCGACGGCAATCTCGTCAACGGCGCCGGTTTCACGCTCATGGGATACTCCTATGATTCCGGCGTACCGGCGGTGGTGGTCAATGGCTTCGACGGCCTGGTGCCGGTCAACGTATCCCAATCGGGCTTGAGCGCTGTCGCTTCGAGCAGCGCCTATTTCAGCGGCAACCTGAATTCCGAGGCAACTGTCGTCACCGATACCACGACGCTGCCGAGCGCCAACACGGCGAGCGTCACCGACGACACGCAGAAGATGTCGCTGGTTGCCTATGACAGCCTCGGCGGCACCGTCCAGTACGACTATTACTTCACCAAGACCGGCGTCACGACGGACGCGGGCGGCGCAGTCACCGGCAGCACCTGGGAGGTCGCGGTTTACCGCAATGCCGATGCATCCACCGGCAGCACGACGTCCTTTCCCTACTCTTCCGATGCCGTCAGCGTCGCGACGCTCTCCTTCGACGCCGACGGGCAGCTCACCTCCGCGACCGACACTGATATCGTCGATCCGGTGACGGCAAAGACGATCACCATGGACTATTCCGATTTCACCCAGCTCGCCTCCGACTTCTCGGCGACGGGCTCCGCAGACGGCCAGGCCGCAAGTGCCGTGAACTCGGTGTCTATCGGTGCGGACGGCGTGGTGTCGGTCTCCTATGCAAACGGCGCGACGAAGGCTCTCTATCAGATCCCTCTCGCGACGGTCGCCAGCCCCGACAATCTGACGCTGCTCAGCGGCAACGTCTACAGTGCCAACGGATTGTCCGGGGTAACGGTCACCGGCTTCCCGCAGACGAACGGGCTTGGTTCCATCCAGTCCGGTGCTCTCGAAAGCTCGAATGTCGATCTCGCCGGTGAACTGACGGAGATGATCGAGGCGCAGCGCAGCTATACCGCCAATTCGAAGGTGTTCCAGACCGGCTCCGATATCATGGATGTCCTCGTCAATCTGAAACGATAGGGAGGACGCCGGCATGTCGCTCACCTCCGCCTTGAACAGCGTGCAAAGTATTTTCAACACGACCGGCCAACAAAGCAGCGTCATCTCGACGAATATCGCCAATGTCGGAAATTCCGACTATGTGAGACGGGAGGCGTCGGTTACGACGTCTCTTTCCGGCGCCCAAGTTGTCAGCATCAGCCGGGCGCAGGAAACGGCGCTGCTTGCCCAGTATCTGCAAACGAATGCCAAGGACAGCGCCCAGCAGACGCTGGTGACCGGCCTCGAAAGCCTGAAGTCGCTGGTGGGCGGCAATGACTACGAGACCTCGCCGAGTACCTATCTCACAGCATTCCAGCAGGCGCTCCAGACATTCGCCACATCCCCGAGCAGCACGACATCAGCGCAATCGGCCGTGACCGCCGCGCAGGATCTTGCCAATTCGTTGAATACCGCAAGCGACGGCGTCCAGTCGATCAGAGCCGAGGCGGATGCGGAGATCGCCACACAGGTCTCCACCCTGAACACGCTGCTGTCGCAGTTCGAGGCGGCCAACAATGCGGTCAAGCTGGCGACATCGACCGGCACCGATACATCCTCGGCGCTCGACGAGCGTGAAAAGCTCCTGAAGCAGATCTCCTCGATCGTCGGCATCACCTCCACCGTGCGCGACAATAACGACATGGCGCTCTATACCTCTGATGGCACCGTGCTGTTCGAGACCATTCCCCGCACCGTCACGTTCGCGTCGACGGCAACCTACGTTGCCGGAACGGAAGGCAATTCCATCTATATCGACGGCGTTGCACTCGACGCCGGCGAAGGATCGACGACGAGTGCATCGGGTAGCCTGCAGGCGCTGCTGCAGCTTCGCGACGAAATCGCCCCGACATTCCAGGACCAGCTCGACGAGATCGCCAAATCACTGGTCCAGATCTTCTCGGAAACCGACGGCAGCACGAGCGCACCGGGACTTTTCGTGTGGACGACGGCGTCGGGCACAACCGGGGGAACACCTGCTGCTTCCGACGATACGACAGGGATCGCCTCCACTATCTCGGTCAATTCAGCCGTCGTCACAAGCGAGGGCGGCGATGCGACGAAGCTGCGCGACGGAACGATCAGCGGCATCACCGATCTCAACACCTCGGGAGACAGCGGCTTCTCGGACAATCTCGACGCCCTGTATCAGGCGCTGACGGAACAGCGTTCGTTCTCTTCCGACGCAGGTCTCTCGACGTCGCAAAGCCTGACGGACTACGCCAGCGCCTCCATCGGCTGGCTCGAACAATATCGAAGCGATGCAACGGCGGCTTCCGAAACCACAGCTGCGGCCTTGTCACGCTCCGACGAGGCCTATTCCAACGAAACGGGCGTCAACCTCGACGAGGAACTGACGCTACTTCTCGACATCGAACAATCCTACAAAGCAGCGACGAAGATCCTGAACGTCATCGACGAGATGTTCCAGTCGCTCCTCGACATAGCGAGCTAGTCATGAAAGCATCTTTTGTCTCATCATCGGCGATGCAGAATGTTTTGCGGCTCACCATCAGCCAGTCCCAAAACAAGCTGCAGCAGGCCTCGACGGAAGCGACCACAGGAACCTACGCCGATATCGGCGTATCCCTCGGCGCCGGCGCTGCAAAGTCGATCAATCTCACCAGCGCCATCGCCCAGGCCGCCTCGTTCAAGACGAGCAATGCCGTCGTCGAATTGCGCATGAACGCATCGCAAACCGCCCTTTCGAGCCTGAAGGATGCCGGCGACAGCCTGGTCTCGAACCTGACCGCGCTCCAGGCGAGCCAGGATACGACGAGCATCGCCGTTGCCCTGCAGACGGCGAGCGCCACGATTTCGCAGCTGGTCTCGACGGCAAACACGTCGGTCAATGGCGAGTTCCTGTTCGGCGGAACCAACCTCGACAGCCAGCCTCTGACCGATCAATCCTCGGCGGTCTCGGATACGATCGTTTCGGCTCTGAACGATTATGCAACCGGTCTCGGAAAAGACGTCAACGAGTTGACAGGCGAGGAAATCGGCAGCTTCATCACCGACACGGTCGAGCCGATGTTCTCCGAGAGCGCCTGGACGGACGCTTCCGAAGGCTGGTCCACCGCTTCCAGCACCGACATGACGAGCCGGATCAGCGGATCGGAAACCATCACCTCGTCGACCAATGCCAATTCCGAAGGCATGCGCTATCTCGCTCTTGCCTCCGTCGTCGTCTCCGCCCTCTTCGGCCAGGATCTCAGTTCCGACGCGCAGAGCACCGTCGCATCCAAGGCGATCGCCTATGCGGCTCAGGCCACCGCCGGCATCGTGACGCAGCAAAGTGAGCTCGGCCTTTCACAGGAGCGGCTCGAAAAGGCAAATGACGCCCTCGACGCTCAATCCACTCTGCTTCAGGGAAACCTTGTCGATCTCCAGGGGGTGGATGCCTACGAGGCTTCGACGCTCGTCAACCAGCTGCAGACGCAACTGGAGACAGCTTACACGCTCGTCTCGAAACTCCAGGGTCTGAGTCTGGTCAACTATCTCTGACGGGTTGAACATGCGGGAATTCAAGCGGATGCAAATACCGGCCCTAACGAGGGAACCCAACACGACGTGTTCCGAAATCGTGGCGGAGGCGGCCTTCGCGCTCGCCTCTGGCATCATCGATACGATCCCTTTCGTCGGCAGCAAACTCGACGAACAACAGACGCGGGCATGGCCGCGATCGGGTGTCTTCACGGATGACGGCGTCGAGATGACGGGTACGCCCCCTGAAATATTCGAGCTTTGCGAGTTGCTGGCAGCCCATATCGAGAAAGGCACGTCATTCGACGTTTTCGAGGTTTTCCACAAGATTGCGCGCATCGACCGGCTGATCGACTGGCGCCATGGCGCAGTGCTGTCGCCCGAGCCGCATCCGGTAACTCATTAACGGAACACGCTAAAATCTCTTCTCAAAGGCGGCGCTATACGGCCGCGCCGCTCGGGAGCATGGCATAGGCTGGGCTTGCATGTGGCTTGTCCGTTGCGGCAGTCTGGACTTTACCATAGGGAGGCTGAGGGCGACTGCCGAAGTCTGCCGGCAATGGTCTTTCAGAGACCGAGTGTGTTGTTAATGTCAAAGCCGCGCGCGAAGCTTCCATTCTCCGAAGAGACTTTGCAGGCCATGCTGATCCGCGTGCTTCGCCCGCTGGTCAAGCTCGCACTCGCCTCCGGCTTCAACTTCATCTCCTTCTCGACCGTTCTTCGCCGCCTCTATATCGAGGTTGCGGAGAAGGAGTTCGCGCTACCGAACAAGCAGCAGACGGATAGCCGCATCTCGCTTCTGACCGGCATCCACCGCAAGGACGTCAACCGGTTGCGTGGACAGGCACTCACGGCATCGTTTCTGACCGTCGGCGTTTCACAGACAAGCCGCATCCTTGCAAGATGGCTTGCCGATCCGCTTTATTGCGATGCGGAGGATAGGCCAAGCGCCCTGCCCCGGACCTCCAGCGACGGCGGTCCGTCATTCGAGAGCCTGGTGAGCGACATCACCAAGGACGTTCATCCCCGCTCCATCCTGGACGACTGGCTGGATAAAGGCATTGTCGTTCTCGATCAGGACGGCCAGGTCCAGCTCAACCTCTCATCAATTGTTCCGAATGCCGGTGACGAAGCCCGTCGGCACTATTTTACACGCAATCTTCGTGACCATGTGCAGGCAGCGGTCATCAATCTGATGAACGACCCTCCCCCCTACTTCGAACGCGCGGTTCACTACGACGGGATATCCCCTGAGCTGGCGGCCCAACTCGACGAGATTGCGCGTGAGGAAGGGATGGCGCTGCTCCTGAAGCTCAACAAGATCGCCCATCGGGCCATCACGGATGATCCCGGCGGCAATAGCCGCTGGATTGCGGGGGTCTATGTCATGCCCGAGGCGGCTGAGGCCGATCTTCAGCCAGACGCCGCTTCCAGGACGGAGACAGACGAATGAGCCCGTCAATGATCTCCAGGAGGCAATTTCTGCTGGGCGGCATCGCACTTCAGATCGTGCGACCGGAGACCGTAGCCGCGCAACCGACGGGGACCAGCGATCATGGAATCGGCGGGTCCGGTCTTTCCATTCAGGGAGGTGGGGAGAACGAAGATCACGGGATCGGCGGAACCGGCATCGTCGGGACCATCCAGGGCTTTGGAAGCATCATCGTCAACAACGTCCACATACCTTTCAGCGCGACGACCCCGATCGAGATCGATGGACGGCGCGCTCCTGCAAGCGCGATGAAGGTCGGTCATGTGGCCCGGGTGCTGCTGACGGGAAAGCGTGCTGCCCGCATCGCGATCGTCAGCGAGGTTCAGGGCCGCATCGACCGGATTGACAAGACCGGTATCACCATATTGTCGCAAACCGTCGACACGACAGGTTTGGTGACGAAGGGCTTGCGAAAAGGCAATCGCGTTGCCGTGTTCGGCATCCGTAAACCGGATGGCACCATCATTGCTCGGCGTATCGAGCCTCGTTCCGTTTCCGATGGCGCCCATGTCCGAGGCGTGCCATCGAAGAGCGGTCATCGCGTCCGGATCGGCGGCCTTTCGCTTGGCAACACGCATGGATATCTGGTCGGCAAGCAAACGCTCGTACGTCTTCAGACAGTCGCCGACCGATTGATGATTATACGCATTCAGGCCGAGCCTGTGGTGCCGGGTCTGAAACGCGGCATCGTCAACGTCGAGACCTTCAGGTCCGCGGACAAAGGCGGGGCTGGCTCGGGACCCGGGGGCTCAACGCCTTACGGCTCGATGCGAATGTCCCCTGACGGCCATGGGTTTGTCGACGTCACCGTACGCGATTCAAGCAGAATGACGGGCTTTGCGGACAGGCAGGGCCCAGACGGCTTTGGTCCTCGCCCGCCGGATGGCCCTCCGGACGGGCCGCCGCATGATCGCCCCTCCTTCGGCAGAGGCGGGCCTGGTGGAGATTATCCCGACCCGAACAGGCGAGGTCCGCCACCGGGGGATACCGCGCCTCGCGGCCCGCCGCCTCCAGATTTTCCAGGTCCCCGCTGAAAGGCTCAGTCGAGCACATTGACATATGGGAAAATTTCCCATTTATTGTTCCTGCGATTCCTGATTTGGATTCCCAAGAAGGACTTGCCGATTGTCTATCGGGTCCGCCCCACACCCGACAGACAATCGTTTGATTTTCAATCGCTGCTGACTGCCGAACCAACCCACCATCGCCAAGAGGAATCAGGAATTGCTTTTGCTGGAACGCGAACCGGACATGTCGATGGGAATGGACCAACCGACGGTCGTTGCAACCTGGGAAAACCGTACGCAAATCATCGAAATCATGGGCATCGCGCTACAGACGAGCCAAGAATTTCAACATCTTTGGAAAAGCAGCGGCGGAACGGGCCGGCTCAGTCAAGACGACACGGATAAGTTGGTCGAACTGCTCCGCCAGATCGGCAACCTGAATGAAATGCTCATGCGATTGGCCTGAAAGGTGTCGATACCCAAGTACCAGCGCCCACGCATTTCCGAGACGTCAAAACTCCCATGGCGAGATCAATTGAAGACCTGAGGTCGCAAAATTGCCCAGATTTCGCGTCGCAAGTCGCCCACCATTGACCCGCGCGATAGCGGCGATCATGCCATCCGGCACTGACATCCCGCGCCCCTGACGAGCGGCCAAACCCATAATGTCACCATAAGCAAGAGCGGCCTCTTCGGTCAGGCCAAAAATCCGGGCTGCAAAGCGACGACGCCAGTCGGACAGTCCCTGCTCGAGGCGTTCGGCTCGCTGATCAGGCCGGATCTTCTGGATACCGAAAGCGATCTCGGCAATCGTTACTGTCGGCAGCGCCAATTCAGCATCATGGCGGACGAGCCATGAGATCACAGCTTCATTGGGTGATTTTATCAAAGTTTCCGAAACAATGTTGGTATCGAGAAAAATCAAAGCTCGATGCCCTTATGAACCTGCCTGCCTTCGTTGATAACGGCTTCGAGGTCGATATCCGTCCCGCTTTGCTGCGAAAGCCCTGGCATAGAAGGACACAGCCGGCTCTCTTCCGGCTTCGCGTATTTCATACGATTCGAGGGCCCTTTCGACAATGTCGGCTATCGAGCGGTTTTCACGGCGGGAAAGCCGGTGAGCAAGATCACGCGCTTTTGCGCTCCGTACAGAAAGCTGAGGTTCGGCCATGCCGATCTCCTTTGCGATAGGATATAAAGGCAGCGTTAGCCATCAAGATGGCAAGTGATGGCTTGATACCATTGCTTTTCGTAAATCATCAACCCAATAATGGACGGCTGCCGCTAAGCTCCAATGTCAGAATAATTAACCACATTTCAGTGTTCTTGCGAAATAATGCCATACGTAGATCAGGTCTCTCGAAGTAGAGAAGCCAAAGTTATTTGGAGACAGTCTTGGCATTTACCATTGCTCGCAGTTTGGTGGCGTTCGGCGTCGCCGTTTCAGTCGGTCTTTTCATGTCGATCGGATTGCAGCAATCGGCGCTCGAACGGCTCAAGGTCAACGGGCCGGTTTACGAGCAGGTCGTCTACGGCAAGGATTTGATTGCCGATATTCTGCCGCCGCCGCTGTTTGTGGTCGAATCCTACATGCTCTCCTTCGAGGCGAGCAAATTTCCCGAACTCACCGACACCAATCTTGCCAAGATCGCAAATCTCAAGGCCGCTTACGACGACCGCCGCGCCTATTGGAAAACCACCCGGCTGCCGCAAGCCTTGAAGGACGAGCTTGAAAACGATGTCATCGCCAAGGGCGATGAATTCTGGGAAGTGATGAACCATGAGATCATCCCGGCCTTGAATGCCAGGGATGAAGACAAGGCGCACGGTGCAATCGAGCAGTTGCGCGTCGCCTTTCATTCGCACCAGGACGCGGTCGAGAAACTCGTTGCCAATTCCGACGCCTTCCTGAAGGGTGAGGAACGCAATGCAGCCTCGGAGATCGTGACCTGGACGATCTATGCGGGTGCTGCGGGCTTCGGATCGTTCGGCCTATTGCTGGTGGGACTGTATCTCTTGCGTCGCCGGGCGATCGTGCCCCTGGATGGCATGAAAGCCTATATGGGCAATCTTGCCGAAGGCGATTTTTCGACCGACGTTCCCTACGCCAACCGTTCCGACGAGATCGGCGCCATGTCCAAGGCCGTCGCGGTATTCCGCCGCAACGCACTCGAGCGGCAGGACGCACAGAAGCGCGAGACCGCACTTCGCGATGCGGAATTCGAGCGTGAACGCAGTCAGCTGGCCGAAAGGGCCGCAGAGGAGCAGATCCGCGAAACGGTGATCGATCAGCTGACATACGGACTGGAACAGCTATCGACCGGCAACCTCGATTGCCGGATCAAGACACCCTTTGCCGCTGCCTACGAGACTTTGCGCGCGAAGTTCAACGATAGTATGGACGCGCTTTGCGCTTCGATGGCGGAGATCGCCCAGACCTCCAAGCAAGTGGGCAGCTCCTCGGCCGGCATCACCGATGCAGCCGACAGTCTTGCGTCGCGCACGGAACAGCAGGCCGCGATGCTCGAAGAGGCCACAGCCGCGCTCGATGAAATGAATATCAAAGCCAAAGACGCCTCCGACCATGCCGGCAAGGCAACCGGCATGATGGCGCAGACCCGCACCAGCGCCGAACATTCGGCAGCCGTCGTTCGCGAAGCAATCGCCGCCATGGAAAGGATCGAAGGCTCGTCCTCCCAGATTGGCGCCATCGTCAACGTCATCGATGAAATCGCCTTCCAGACCAATCTTCTGGCGCTCAATGCCGGGGTTGAAGCAGCGCGCGCGGGCGAAGCAGGCAAGGGTTTTGCCGTCGTGGCGCAGGAAGTGCGTGAACTTGCCATGCGCTCGGCCAACGCCGCCAAGGAGATCAGAGCTCTGATCTCCACCTCCTCGGCCCAGGTCTCCACCGGTGTGGAACTCGTCAACCGCACCGGCAAGGCGCTCCTGGAAATCGAGGGCCAGGTCGAGCAGGTTGCCGGCCTGATCGCCCGCATCGTTTCGGTATCCTCCGAACAGGCGGTAGCGATCGGCGAGATCAACACCTCCGTCAACGCCCTGGATCAGGTAACCCAACGCAACGCTGCCATGGCCGTCGAAACTGCCTCGGCCTGCCGCGCCCTCGGTAGCCAAACGCAGACACTGGAGGGGGTCGTCAACCGCTTTCAGGTCGATGCGGGAGCCAGCACGTCCAGACCGCAGAAAGCTGCTTGAGGCGGGAGCGGCAACGGAAGCCCCTGCTCTTTCGGCAACCTTAGTCCAAGACAATCGCCACGACGGCAACGCAATCGCCGGCCTTGAAATTGATCGTGGTTCCCGACGAGAGATGATCCTTGCTTTCGCGGCGAACCTTATCGGGTTTGCAGCGTTTCACGGCAATGGAAAATCATGATGGCACCGGCCTTTCGTTGCGTCGGACTATTTCGCGGCAATGCGACCAAATCGCTCCCACGCCCCTCTTCGAGGGGGCGGAGCGATCGTTCGTGCCAAAAGGCTGCTGATGCCAGCTTCCGCCAGCATGAAACACCTGACGTCCGTGGAAATTGGAAAAATTCGGCGCGCTGTCGGCATAGCGCGCATGATGGATACTGCGGTCAGATTGCCTGTCATCGGCGTGCGGATCGGCGCGGACTCAATTCTCGGCCTTATCCCGGCCGTCGGCGACATTGCCGGATCTCTGATCGGTCTTTTCATCATCGATGAGGCAAGACGCCTCGGTGTTCCCACCCATAAGCTCGCCCGTATGGCCGTCAATCTCGGGATCGACGCCGCCGGCGGAACGGTTCCCCTCCTCGGCGATCTTTTCGACGTCTATTTCAAGTCTCATCGCCGAAACGTCGGTATCATCCTCGACCACTTTGGGATTAGCGAAGACGAGCTGAATCGGCACATCTGACGAAGCCGATCGCTTCGCCGGTCTGGATCACGTCCGAGCGCCCTTTCTCGTCAGAAACGCCAGGGCCGCCGCGCCGACGAGGCCAGAGTTCTGATCCAATGCTGCCAGCATCACCTTGACGTCCTTGAATGCCGGCATGGCCCATTGCGTGATGTAGGCTTGAATGCCCGGTTGCAGCCGATCGAACTCGTGGGAAAGCCCGCCTCCCATTACAATGATATCGGGACTGAAGATATGGATCAGGCTGGTGAAGCCGCGGCCGAGAATTTCTGCTTCCTCGTCAACCAGTTGATTTGCCAGACGATCGCCATTTCTAGCGGCCGCGAAGATGCTGCGGCTGTCGATGGCACCGCCATCGCTGCCTATCGTCGTCCCGCTAGATTCCATGGCCCTTATGCGGGCGCGTCGTGCAAAAGCCGGTCCGGATCCATAGGCCTCGAAGCAACCCCTGTTGCCGCAAGGGCAAGGCTCGCCGTTCGGCACGACCGACATGTGGCCGACATGAGCCGCCATGCCCTTGCGGCCGCGCACCACGCGACCATCCGAGATAACGCCGCCGCCGATTCCGGTGCTGACCGTGACATAGACAAGGTTATCAAGCCCCTTGCCGATACCGAACTGCCACTCACCAATGGCAGCGGCAATAGCATCATTCTCGAGGTCGACAGGAAACGGAAACCGCTTCTGCAACTCCGCCTTCAGCGGAAAATCGACGAAGCCGGAGAGGGTCGGGATATCAGTCGCGACACCGGCAACCGTATCGAGTGGGCCCGGAGCGGATACGCCGACGCCCACCACCGAAGCCGGGTTCGATGCTGCAAGCAGTCCATCGGCCAGGCCGCAAATCTGGGCGAGCACGCGGTCGGGACCCGCCAGCGCATCCGTCGGTTCGGCTGCGCGCGCCAGAATCCGGCCTTGCTCGTCGACAAGGGCAGCGCGTACCTGCGTCCCACCGAGGTCGATTCCAATGGCAACCTGCTGCATGTGAAGACCATCAGTTAGAGTGCGCGGACCCATGCCATCCGCTCGTCGAGCGACGGCGCATTGAAAGCCAGGGAACCGAGAACGACCGTCTCCGCACCCGATTGGCGCAGGTGAGGCACGGTGTGCTCGCGAATACCGCCGTCGGCCGCAAGCACGATCCGATGCGCCGCGCCGCAGCCGGCGATGATCTGCTTGGCCTGCTGAAGCCGGGCGCCGGCCTTTTCGTCGAGGCCCTGGCCCTTCACACCGATCGCCGTGCCGAGCAGCGTCACGAAACTCAGCCGGGAAACGTATCTTTCGACCCGCTCGACGGGAGTATCGACTTTGAGGACCATGCCGGCGGCGACGCCGCGGCGATCGAGGAGATCGAGCGCCTGGTCTGCGACGCTTTCGTTTTCAACATGCAGGCTAATCAGGTCGCTGCCCGCATCGGCGAACTGCTCGATCTGCGACAGGATGATGCTGTCGGCGACCATCAGGTGAACATGGATCGGGCGTGCGGAAATTTTGCGCACCCCGGCGACGAGATCGGGGAAAAACAACATTGCCGGCGCGAAATGACCATCGGCGACATCGATATGGAGGATGTCGACGTGCGGATCGACACGCATCAGATCATCGGCGAGACGCACAAGATCGGCCGACCAGATGGAGAATTCAGCAATCAAGCGATCCTTCGGAAGATCAGCGATCCAGGTCTTGGAGGGGGTCGTCATTGTTTCAGAGCTCCTTCAGAAAATGGCCCATGGCAAGCCGGAAGTCGGCGACATATTGCGGACGGCTCACAGTCTTCGATGTGATCTGCACGAAACGCGCGCCGGCAATGCGCTCGGCAAGAGCACATGCGTGGCCAAGAGGATGAATGCTGTCCCGATCATGGCCGATGATGAGCGTCGGTACGGCGATATTGCCGACCTCCTCGTCGGTCACATCAGGACCGTCATTTGAGATCCTGGTGAGCAGTTCGGCGGTCACATCCAAAGGCGTGCGGGAGAAAAAGCCGGCGAGTGACGCCAGATTGTCCGGAGCCTCGGCGGCGAGCCGCACGCCCACCGGCCCTGCCAGGAACGTAGTCTTTGCCTCATCCGGCGGCAGAGTTTTCAAAAGCCGCCCGACTTCGGCATTGGGCGCCATATTCTCCGGCTCGGGTGCCGTCAGCCAGGCCGGCCTTGCGATGATCAGAGCCTTGACAAGATCGGGCCGCTTGACCGCGAGACGTAAGGCGATCGCAGCACCCATCGAGATGCCGCCGATCACGATCGGCGGCGTAAGGTTTTTCTCGATATAGGCGGCGATGTCATCGCAGAAGGTCGCGATCGACAACCGCTCCAGATTGCCGGCTTGGGAGTGGCCGTGGCCACGCGCTTCGATCGTTACCCGGCGAAAACCCGCTTCGAGCGGAAAGACTTCGTCGGTCTGCGCCGCGTCTCCGCATAAGCCATGCTGGAATATGGCGGACGCGCCCTCGCCCGCCATATCCACATTGAGAATGGTCCCGTCGCTGGTTTCGAACGGTCGAGCCCGTCTCATCTTCCTGCCCCCGCAGAATGACCGTCGAGGCTATTCTTCAGGAAGGCCGCCACACCGGCCGCCTCCGAAGCCGAAAGACCATGCGTGACGAGACTGCCCTCGAAGCCGATCGCCTTGAGACGGCCGAGATAATGCGCGTAGTCGAGGACGCCCTTGCCGGCGGTCGCGAAACTACCGTCGCGATTGCGGTCTTTCGCATGCGCCATGACGATCCGATCGGCCAGAAGGTCGATGGCGGAAGACACGATGCTCCGCTGCTCATCCAGCGTCGCGAGCTCGAAGAGATTGGCCGGATCGAGCACGATCTTGATGCGGGGGCTCTTTAGTGCCGTGATCAGCCGATGGGCTTTCTCAGCCGAGTTGACGACATTGGCAAGCTCGGGCTCGATGCCGAGATCGACATCGTAGCGTTCGGCGATCTCGATGGCCGTTCCCATCGCTTCGAGGAGGTCCCGCCAGGCCTCCGGCGTATTGTTGTCGGCGTGGGCCTTCCACTGGTCGATGGGATCGCGTGTGCCGGTGCAGAGCGTGATCAGGGCGGTCGAAATGCCGGTGCTGCGCTTGGCCAGCGTCGCGAGGTTACGAAGGCCGGCCTCGCGAACGGCAGGATCCGGGTGGATCATGTTGAAAGTGCCGGAAACGGCAACGATTTCGACGCCGCTCTCGCGCGCGGCTTCGGCGACCGAGCTGGCCTGGGCTTCCGTAATGATCTCCGGCATCGGCGCAAGGCCCGAGCAGGCCATATTATATTGGGCGCAGGTGAACCCGGCCGCGGCGACCGAGTTGAGAACGCTTACCGGTTCCGTTCCCTCGAAGGTCTTTGCGAAAATGCCGAGCTTCATCACACGCCACCCGTGACGTCGGCCAACGCAACCGCCTTACCGCTTTCGGCCGAACGCGCGACGGCGACCATCGCCCGTACGGATGCCAGGCCGTCATCGATGTCGGCGCCTTCCATCACGGCGCCATCCAGAATGGTGCGGGCGAAGCCTTCGACCTGACGGCGATAGAAATGGCCGTCGGCACCGAGAACTCGATGGGTCGCGCCGTCCGCCTCTCGGAAAATGTCCACCTCGCTGGTCTTGTAGTACCACGGGTTATAGGTCTTGCCCAAAATGCTGCCATTCTTGCCATAGATCTGGAAGCCTTCGTGCCAGTCCATGCGCACCTGAACGGTGAGATCGAGATGGCCGAGCGTGCCGGAGACAAATTCCACGTCCACGAACCAGCACCAGATACCGGCGCGCTCCGACAGGCGAGCGTTGACGGAAACGATGTCGCCGGCGAAATAACGTGCGGTGTCGATCAGATGGCAACCGTGGGCAAGCATGTAGTAGCGCCGCAGGTCGGCTTTCGGATTGGCGGTGGGCTTCCGCGCATTGGCGCTGGTGACGATCAGGGGTTGGACCGCATCGGTCATTGGATAGCGGTGCGTGCTGTCGCAATACCATGCTTTCAGAGCAACCATTTCGCCCATTTCATCGCGGATGAAGGACTTGGCAGCCTGGAGCCCCGCGTCGAAACGCTTCATATGCCCGACCTGAAACACCTTTCCCGCCCCGTCGACTACAGCTTTCAGTTCAAGGCATTCCTCGACGGTGACACCGACGGGTTTCTCGCACAGGACATGTTTGCCTGCCTGAAGGGCGCGAATGGAAGCCGGGACGTGAAAGGCATCGGCGGTCGCGATCACCACGGCATCGAGGTCAGGATCGGCCAGCATCTTATCGTAATCGTCATAGGTTTTTTCCACCCCGTGGGTGATTGCCATACGCTCACGGAGATCCTCGGCAACGTCGCAAATCGCATAGAGGTCGGCATTGGCTGCCTTCGTGCAGCTCTCGAAGTGCGCGGCCTGGGCAATCTGGCCCGCTCCCAATACGCCGATGCGGAGACGTCGTTCCTGTTTTGCTGGCATCGAAAAGCCCTTCGGGTCGGATATTGAAGTGAACGCCGGTTTCGGCGTCGGATGGAATGCTTTCAAACGTCAACGACGTCTTCTGGCCGGGCCGCCACCAGCGCCGCCCGCTGCTCCCTCGTCAATTCAGAGCGCCATATGCGTTTGAGGATGGAAAAAGTGCAGTTTCGCCGGGTCGATCGCCACATTGATCGATTGGCCTGTCTCGACCGCACTGACAGCCTCGAACCGCGCAACGGCGTTGGCGGCCCCGCTCAAGTCCTCGACAGCATCGGGGTCGCCTGAGTCGATCCGGACCGCGTCGATCTTCAAATGCACGATCAACTCGGAGCCTAGCTCCTCGATCGACTTCACGACAACCGGGATCGTCGGATGGGAGGCACCCGACGGCAACCGGCTGTCGTAGAGGTCCTCGGGCCTGACCCCAAAGATCAGGGCCTTTCCCTCGAAGGCGGAAAGACCGGGAGCGCGTTCGAAGGCGCCGTCGGACAACGGAATGGAGAAGCCCGGCAGATGGATCCGCCCGCCCTCCAGACGCCCTTCGAAAAGGTTCATCGACGGCGAACCGATGAAGCCGGCGACAAACGCATTGACCGGGCGGTGATACAGAGCCTTGGGCGTATCCACTTGCTGAAGCACGCCGCCCTTCAGCACCGCAACCCGATCGCCCATGGTCAGCGCTTCGGTCTGGTCGTGCGTCACGTAGATCGTCGTCACGCCCAGCTGTCTCTGCAGGCTGGCGATCTCCGCCCGCATCTGAACACGCAGCTTCGCATCAAGGTTCGAGAGCGGTTCGTCCATGAGGAATGCCGCGGGCTCACGGACCATGGCGCGGCCCATCGCAACACGCTGGCGCTGGCCGCCGGAAAGCTGTGCGGGCTTGTTGCCCAGCAAGGATTCCAGCTGCAGGATCTTGGCGATCTCATGCACGCGTTTGGTGCGTTCGGCCTTGTTCTTTCCGGCCAGCTTCATCGAAAAGGCGATGTTGTCGAACACGGTCATGTGCGGATAAAGCGCATAGCTTTGAAAGACCATGGCAATGTCCCGGTCCTTGGGCGCGAGATCCACGACGTCCTGACCGCCGATGCTCAATGTTCCGCTGCTGATTTCCTCGAGCCCGGCAATCATGCGCAGAGCGGTCGATTTTCCGCATCCGGACGGCCCGACCAGAATCAGAAACTCGCCATCATGGATCGTCAGGCTCAGATCCTTGATCGCATGGTAGCTGTTTCCATAGGTCTTGCAGATTTTGTCGAGTACAACCACAGCCACGTCTCGTCCTCCCGTACCAGTCCGGATCACATCTTGAACGGCGCTCCCCGCCGTCTCCGATCCTTTTGACAAGAAAGCTCAGGCCTGAGCGTCAAAGTCAACAAAAGAATCGAGGGGAATTCATCACAATCTATCGGAAACAAATCGTATCTAGTTGAAAAATATCATCATTCCATATGAAACGAATATTCATTTGCGGAATTATATTTTTTATCGCGCGTAACTTTTATGGCCAACGCCATGACTGTCAATAGATCTCGCAAGGCGCTTCAATTGCAGATCAGCGACGCACCGCTCGGCCGGTCGACCAGTGTCGACACCGGTCACACCTGCGCTCACTTTTGGCATCCCGACATCGGGAGCGGCGCAGGTGCATTCTCCGCCGCCATCCATGCCAGACACGTCCGGTGATCCGGCAGGCCTCGGCGCCCTCCCCGTGCGGTCACGGAAATGGCGGCCGCCGCCGTGGCATAGGCAGCGCAATCAAGCGGGCGCTTACCCCTAGCGAGGGCAAGGGCGTAGGCACCGTGAAAGCAATCACCGGCGCCGGTCGTATCGACCGCCTGAACCTGATAGGCCGGCACATGCCACCTGACGGTATCGCCCTTCTGGCGGAGATAGGTTCCTCGTTCGCCATCAGTAAGGACAACCGCGGACCGATCCCCGGACCAGAGCTTCTCCAGGATCATCGTGGGATCACCTTCGCCGGTGTATTCCTGCGCAAAGGCGAGCGGCAGCACCAGATGATCGGCAAAAGCCAGGATCCGGTCTGTCGCGGCACCGACCGTCCATTCGATATCGGCAATCACGGCCAGACCCAGGGCGCGTGCGCGCGCCACGACACTTTCCGCGTGCGTGGCATAGCCATCGATCAGCAGGACCGGGGCCTGCATCAGAACATCGTCGGGCAGTGCATCGGATGTCCCGTGCAGCACATCGTCGTCATAAGCGATGAACCGGGCGCCGTCGGGACCGACCGTGATCACGGAGCGGATTGGCGCGGCATCAGCGTGGCGGGGAGCCAGCGATATGTCGACGCCGTCCCGCTCGAGTTCGCTACCCGCCACATCGGCCGTTGGCTCATCGCCGAGCCAGCCTATGAAGCCGGCCCGCCCACCAAGCCGGGCGGCGGCAACCAGGGCCGTCGCCACGTTGCCGCCATGGTCCGTGGCACGCTTAATCACTTTTCCCTTGCCGGCCGTCAGCCCCCGATCGACATAGATGATGTCATCGATTGCCAGGGCGCCGAAGCCCAGAACCTGGAAAGGGCGCGACACGTCTCAAGCACCGGCCGCCGCCAGCGCATCCTCCGGCGTCATGCCTTTATGAATGACGAACTTGAAGGCACGCGCAGCCATGGTCGTATCGCCGTGGCCCCAAAGGTTGCGACCGACGACCGCACCTTTGGCTCCAGCGCGCAATGCCTCCGAGGTCTGGACGAGCGCTCCGAGCAGCGTTTCGGTCTTGGGGCCGCCGGCGATCACGACCGGAATCGGGCAGGTCGCAACGGTCTCGCGGAAGGATTCGAAATCGCCGGTATAGCCGACCTTGATCACGTCGACTCCGGCCTCGAATCCGATGCGCACCGCATAGGCAATCTCATCCGGGGTGAACACGATCTTGCCGCCGTCGGAGAAATCACGGGGATAGACATGAGCAACGACCGGCATCTCGAAGCGGGCGGCGGCGTTGACCGTATCGGTGAGCCAGCGGATATATTCTCCTTCGGTGGCGCCGCGCACGGGAATGGCGACAGCCAGAGCGTCCGCACCATAGCGCACCGCGTCTTCCGGGGTCGCAATAAGCTGGCGAATGCGGTCGTCAGCGGTGAAGCAACCACCCTGAATGACGAGCGCTGCCTTTCCGGCATATTCCGACCAGAGGTGGCGCGCCGCGCCAGGCTGGATGCTGATGTAGTCGGGTCCCCCCGCCATGACGCGTCTGAGCGCACCCGGCAGGTCGGCAAGCCCGCCCTCACGCACATTGCCATAACCGACAAAATGATCGACGGCGCCTCCGAACAGATGACCCGATGGGTTCGAGAACAGGCGTGCGAGGCGGACTTTGGTTCCGAGACCCATGGCGATACTTCCTTCGTGATTGCCGGCTTTGCGATTGCTGGCGCCGATGCTGAAGAAACCCTAACTCGAAAACAAACAAATATTCAATATTTCGATTTCTTTCGTTTTTACATGGATGATGAATTTTTGACGTGCATTTTCGTCATCATGCGGCTATTTTTGCAGCAAGAGCCGTAGGATAAGGCGGCGAACTTTCGTTTTTCAAAAGTCATATGGTCGCAAAAGGCGACAGGTCGGGATCACAAATGCTTGCAGAGCAGAGGCGGCAGCAGATCATGCTGGAACTTCAACGGGTCGGTCAGGCACGCACCCGCCAGCTCGCGGAATTCTTCGAGGTCTCGGAAGTGACGATCCGCTCCGACCTCGAAATCATGGACGCGAAGAAGCAACTGATCAAAACACATGGCGGGGCAATCGCCCTGCCGTCCGACTCGCCAGCGGCGGCCTTTGAGGAACGCATGCAGCGCAATTTCGATGCGAAGCGACGCATCGCCCAGATGGCTGCGCGGCAGATCATCGACAATCAGTCAATCGTCTTCGACAGCGGTTCGACGCTGTTGCAAGTGGCCATGCAGATGCCCCCGGTCAACAACGTCGTGGTTGCGACGACGGCGATGAACATCGCGCAGCATCTGATGTACCGTCCAGGGCTCGACGTGCACATGATCGGCGGCCGCGTATTTCCCAGCACCGTGAGCACGATTGTGTCGGACTCCGACAAGGCGGTCGGCGGCCTCGTCGCCCACCAGGCCTTTGTCAGCGCCCACGCGATCGATCAGGCCTTCGACGTCGTCGATGTCTCCGAGGATATTGCGCGAACCAAGCGCAACCTGGTTCGCATGGCCCGGCGTGTCGTCCTCGTGGCGGATTCGAGCAAATTTGACATCGGCGCCTCCTCCAAAGCCTTCTCGCTATCGCGCGTCGACCTGATCATCACGGACAGCAACATGCCGCACAGCATTCGCCACCGGCTGGACAAGCTGGGCGTGGAGGTTCGCTACGCGTGACCTGCAGTCCACCTCTCCAATTTACAAGAGAGACAGGAGAGGCTTTGGCGTCGACGGATGGCTTTGGCCGACGCCATGGAATACGAGAAGGGCTAAAATCCCAGACGTCGAAGGGTCTCGCGGTTCGCGCGAACGGCCGCGGCAGGATCGGTTCCGGCATGGTCCGATTCTTCCTCGACCACGATCCAGCCGATAAAGTTCGGCGCATCCCGAACGGCCGAAATCACGGCAGGCACGTCGCAGACGCCTTCCCCCAGCATCGCCCAGGTCCCGCCGGCGTCAACATCCTTCAGATGCACGTAGCGGATCCGGTCCCGGTGGGCCGCCAGCGTATCGCCGATCTGCTGGCCGCCACGCAGGATATGGCCGGTATCCGGCACCCAACCCACGCCTGGATCCAAGAGAGCAAAGAGGCGATCATAGTCGTTGCGGGTGAAGAGGAGCGTGTTGTGGTGCGAGGAAGGATGGACCGCAACGGCGACGCCAGCCGACTGTCCGATCTCGGTCGCACGATTGTAGCACTCGGCCGCAATGGCGAATTTCTCATCGAGTGGACCATCCGAGACGACCGTCGCCGATCCCATCGATACCATCGCACCGGGAAAGTTCGCCGCGAAATCGACCCATCGCCGCGCCGCGTCGAGATCGGAGGCAATCTTTTCCGCCATGGTGAAGCCGCTGGCGGAGCCGAAGGCAAAGGAAACCAGCGCCAAACCGGCATCCGTCAGGGTGCGGGCAAAGTCGGCAGGCTTGAGCGCGTAGTGACCGATCATCGTGTCGGTGATTTCGATACCGGCATATCCGCCATCGGCAATGGCGCGCACCAGATCGTCCGGACCGCCGCTCCAACCGGTACCCAGCATCTCCCAGGTGAATGTTTGGCAGCCGATCTGCAGCTCAGCATTTTTCATGTCTCGGTCCTGACCTATTCGTTGATGACAGCCGGTACCGAAGCCGGCGGCTTCCCTGCGCGAGCAATCCCCGTGGCTTCGCCGGCCTTGCCAAACCCCTTCCGCCCGGAGAGGCGGCCGAACACCGGAACGGCGGGCTCTTCAGCGGGGATTGCGACGCCACGTCTTGCCATTACCTACGGTCAAATGTTACCGTGCGTCAATATATTTTATTCCTTGCGATTAAAATGTAACGCACCTCAACCCTTCACACCGCAACGGCAAAATCAGGTTCTTCGATGACACAGACCAATGGTATGAAACTCAGGATAGGCGTTGTGGGATGCGGCAATATTTCGCTCGCCTATATGCGCAACGCGCCGCTGTTCCGCGACGTCGAAATCGTCGCCTGTGCAGACCTCAACGCAGATGCCACCAAGCGCCGCGCGGCGGAATTCGATCTGCGGGCAGCTGACGTCGATAGCCTCATTGACGACAAGAACATCGACCTGATCCTCAATCTGACGATCCCGGCTGCGCATTTTGACGTTTCGATGCGGGCGCTGTCGGCAGGCAAGCATGTCTTCACGGAGAAGCCGCTCGGCGTCACGGCCGCGGAAGGACGCCGGCTGGTGGATGCCGCCGCCGGCCAGGGCCTCATGCTCGGCTCGGCGCCAGACACGTTCCTGGGAGCGGCCGGACGCCATGCCCGGCGGCAGATGGAAGGCGGCGCCATCGGCAAGCTGGTGACCGGAACAGCCTTCATGATGGGGCGCGGCATGGAGCACTGGCATCCGGATCCCAGCTTCTACTACCAGGCCGGCGCCGGCCCGGTCATGGATATGGGACCCTACTATCTCACGATGATGGTCAATCTGATGGGGCCGATCCGCCGTGTGCAGGCCGTCGCCACAAGCGGGCAGGAAGAGCGGCTCATCACCGCCGAGGGGCCGAAACAGGGCACCACATTCAGGGTGGGCACGCCGACCAGCGTGCTTTCGCTGCTTGAATTCGATTGCGGCGCCACGTGCACCTTCGGCAGTTCCTGGGACGTCTTCCGCCACTCCAACCACCCCATCGAGCTCCACGGTACCGAAGGCTCGCTGCGCCTGCCCGACCCCGACAATTTCGGCGGCTCCGTCGGACTCTCCAGCCGTGGCGCTCCCTGGCAGGAAACGGATACATCAGCCGAACTCTTCGGTGCCGTCAACTGGCCGATCGCAGCGCCGGATCGTGCCAACTACCGCATGCTTGGCCTTGCCGATCTCGCGCGCGCAATCATCGAAGGCCGTGCGCCACGCGCTTCGGGCGATCTCGCCCTGCATGTGCTCGAAGTCATGGAAGCGATCCTGCGTGCAGGTGAAACCGGTATCGCGCAGACTATTGCGGGTATCGTCGCACAGCCAAGAGAATTGCGGGAAGACGAAGCAAGGAGCTTGCTGGCATGACGCAACTGGACGAATCCGCCAAACGCGCCCTTGCCTGGCCGGGCGATCCGGAAACGCCGGTGGAAAGTTGCACCCCGGCGCAGGCGCGGCTGCAGTATCTGGACAGTTTCGCAGACATCCAGTGGCCACTCGAGGACGTGGCCGAGATGTTGGAAAGCCATGTGGGCGCCATCAGGTTGAAGATATGGCGCGGTCGGGCCGCGCCGCGCCAGGGTGCACCGGCCTTGCTTTATCTCCATGGCGGCGGCTTTGTGATCGGCGCGCCGGAAACCCATGAGGATATCTGCCGGACGCTTGCCAATATGGCAGGCGCCGTCGTGGTTTCACCCGACTATCGCCTGGCCCCGGAACACCCCTTTCCGACCGCGATCGATGATTGCGCCGCAACACTCGTCTGGATGACCGATCAAGCTGATGCCCTCGGCATCGATCCCTTGCGGATTATCGTCGCCGGCGATAGCGCCGGCGGCAATCTGGCCGCCGTCGTCGCCCTCCTGGCGCGGGACGGACAGGTGCCGGCTGTCATCGGACAGGTGTTGATCTATCCAGTGACCGACCAGTCGCAGGCAAGCGACAGCTACTTGCGTTATGCGGAGGGTTTCGGTCTGACGGCCGCGGCGATGAAATGGTTCCGAGACCACTATCTGCCGGAAGCCGCGAGCGGGGCGGATTGGCGCGCCTCGCCGCTCAGCGCAGCGTCGCTGGCGGGGGTGGCGCCAGCCTTCGTGATCCTTGCCGGATACGACGTACTATTTGACGAAGGGGCGGCCTATGCCGAGCGGCTGAGCTTGGAAGCGCAGGCCACAAGCCAGACCTGGCCCGGACAGATCCATGGCTTCGTATCAAAGAGACGGGCCATTCCGGAGGGGCAAGAGGCCCTCGAAGCCATTGCAATGGCATGGCGCGCCATGGACCCTGCGCTTGCCCGTTGAAGCGGGAACCCGCCCAGTCTCAAGCCGAGTCGCGCATAACAAGCGTCGCCTCGAGGATCACCCTGTTGGTCACAGGGGTCGTCCCATCATCCTCGCTCTCGATGTGCGCCAGCAAAAGCTCCACGGATTTCGCCGCGATCTCGGGCGCGTTCTGGGCCATGGTCGTCAGCGACGGACAGGTATATCGGCTCAGCGGGTGATCGTCGTGCCCGGCGATGCGTACGTCACAAGCGTCGCTCCGGCCGATTTTCAGTCCCGAAGCGAATGCGGCTGCCATCGCGCCGAAAGCGAAGCGGTCGTTGGCGCATAGCAGCGTTTTGCCGGGAAGACCGCCATTCGCAAGAATTCTCTGCATCTGCTCGTATCCGAGACGCTCGAATTCCCAGGAAGGTGGTGCGTCGCAATCAATGACGAGCGGGGAATGCCCTTCCCTCGCCATGGTCGCGCGGTAGCTCGCCTGCCGCTCGCCGGCATTTTCCGTCAAATGCGGAATTTCCAGGAATATCGGTGGCTCACCGGATCGGCAGAGATATTGCACAATGGCTGCCATGCTTTGCGCGTTGTCGTTGCCGACATAAGGAAGGTCAGCGCTGGCAGGGTTGTCGAAGCAGACGACGGGGATTGCGTCGCTTAGTCTTTCCAGCGCAGAACGGCGAGAACCGGCCCCGAGCGGCGCCACGATCGCACCTGCAACCTTCAGCGAGAGCAGGGTCCGCACGGCCTCCGCCTCCAGCTCTGGCCGCGTGTGCGAAGATATCTGGACGGGCCAGAAACCCTTTTCGCGCAACTCCAGCTCGATCAGCGACACCACCTGCACATAAAAGGGATCCGACATGGTCGGGACCAGAATCCCGATATTCCTGGTCCGCTTGCGATTGAGATGCCGCGCGAAAAGGTTCGGCTCGAAATTCGACTTCTTGAGAGCCGCCTCGATACGCTTGCGGGTGACCTCCTTGATCAGCGAGGGATCATCGAAATATTTCGACAATGTCGGACGCGATACGCCGGCGGCGGTTGCGAAGTCATCCATCGATTTATAGCTTTTCTTGGCCATTCAATTCCTTATTGGCGGGACGACAACTGGTCAGGAATGATTTCTCACTCAACGGCAGGTCCACTGACGCGCCAAATCACGCATTCGGCAATTTGTACAGGGTGAACTTCGTTTTCCGGAATCGTCGAAAACCAACACGTAAGCCGGCGTGATCCGTCATTTTGGTGCGGGCCATCCCCTCCTTTCGAAAATCGAAATGTTCCCTTCATCTGCGACTTGCGCAGTCTGCGCCGCGTGGTTGCAAAAGGCGCTTGTTTCAGCGCCTAAATTCGAAAATTTACAGTGAAGACTGCCGGGCGCCACTCTTTTCATTTTGTTGGGTAAACTTTCATTTGTTTACGAAAGTAAAGAAAAAATGCGTCACAAGCAACACAAATGCTGCAGAAAAATACCGATGATGTCAATCAATTTTATTATTTTCTATCAATGATTTAACTCAACCGACTTCGTGAATGCCAGCCTCCCATCCTTTCCCGATCACAGTTCTTCATTGACAGATGGGGGCTTCAGGGAACCTACTTTGCCTACGATCTTGAGGAGGATCGATTAACTGACAATCTTTGGGAGGCACAGATGAATATCAGAAAATTCGGCGTGACCATGCGGGCTGCCGTAGCGGTATGGGCGCTCTGCGCCACATCCGCGTTTGCCGACACCACCATCGAATTCATTCAATGGTGGGAACCCGAAATGCCGTCCGGCGCCTTGCGCGGCATTATGAACGATTTCGAAGCCAAAAATCCCGGCATCAAGGTGACGCTGGTCAGCGGTCCCTATGCCACGACGCGTGACCAGATCGTCGTCGGCGCCGCCTCGGGAACGCTGAGCGACGTAGTGGGGCTGGATGGTGCCTGGGTAAACGGGCTCGCCAAGCAGGGCGCAATCGCCTCGATGGACGAATTGATGGAGAAGGCCAAGTACGACAAGAGCCAGATCACCGATATCGTCAAGGTCGATGGCAAGAGCGTGATGTTCCCGCTCGCATCCTTCGTCTATCCCGTCTTCGTGAACCTCGATATCGCCAAGGCATCCGGCGTCGACAAGCTGCCGACGACCCGCACGGAATTTGCAGACGCCGCAAAGAAGATGACCGACGCCGCGAAGAACCAGTATGGCTGGGTTCTGCCGCTCTCGCTGCAATCTCCGAGCGGAATCCAGAACGACGTGATGTCCTGGGTCTGGGCCTCCGGCGCCTCGATGCTAAAGGACGGCAAGCCTGACCTCGAAAATGACGCTGTTGTCGGAACGCTCGACTATATCGCTTCCCTCAATAAAGAAGGCGTTATTTCTCCCGGCATTTTCGCCAAGAAGGAACAGGACAAGGTCGAGGAATTCGTCAACGGCCGCGTCGGCATGATGGTGGATTCCCTCGCCCATGTGACCCTCATCCGCGAGCGCAATCCGAAGCTCAATTTCGGCATATCAGCCTTGCCGGCCACTGACGGCTACACCGGCAAGCGCGGCATGCCCTATGCGTCCTGGGGCATCGGCATCAGCGAAGGCAGCCAGCACAAGGAAGAGGCCTGGAAGCTCGTCGAATATCTGATGAGCCCTGACGTCAACGGCCGTCTGGTCTCGATTGCCAACGCCTTCCCCGGCAACGTCCACGCCAAGCCGGATTTCGTGGCCTCGGACCCGATTTTCGCGGAAGCTTTCAAAATCTTCCAAAGCGGTTATCCTGCCAACGAATTCGTCGGCCTTCCGGTCGCCGAAGAGCTGATGCGCGACATGAACGTCGAAGTTCAAAAGATGTTCGATGGGGGGCAGTCAGCCAAGGACGCGGCTGCCAATACCCAGAAGGCGTGGCTCGCAAAGTTCTAAAGCACGTCGCTTTCACGGATCACCGGCAGCGCGCCCTGGCGCTGCCGGTGCAGTCGTCAAATCTCGGCAGAATGGAAGTCACAGCTCATGAATCATTCCGCTCCGGCTCTGGTCGCTGCGCACGCCAAAGCGCCAAGAAAAGGATGGCTTCGTTACAGCACCTTGAGGAAGCTGGTGCCGTATTTCTACGTTTCGCCGGCGACCCTGCTGCTTGTTCTGCTGATGCTGTTCCCGATGGTGATGGTCTTCAAATATTCATTGATGGACGGCGCCATCATGAAAAAGGACGCTGCCTTCGCGGGGGTGCAGAATTATCTGACCATCTTCGAGAATCCGGTCTTCTGGCAGTCGGTGGTGCAGACGCTTTATTTCACGATCATGAGCGTCGTCTTCCACTTCATCATCGGCCTGGCCTTCGCGCTGCTGTTGAACACCAATCGCGTCGATCCGCTCATCCGGAGCATCCTGCGTGTGCTCTTCATCCTGCCTTGGCTGTTCACGGCCGTCATCATCGCCATCATCTGGCGCCTGCTGCTCGACCCCAACGGCGTCGTCAACAGCGTGCTGATGGCGCTCCATATCATCAACTTCAAGGTCGAGTGGTTTTCGTCCACGCGCACAGCCATCCACGCTTTGACCTTCGCAAATATCTGGGCAGGCTATCCGCTCTACATGGTCAGCCTGCTCGCCGGCCTCCAGGGCATTTCGAAGGAGCTTTACGAGGCAGCCGGTATCGACGGCGCCAACGAACTCGAAAAATTCTGGTACATCACCATTCCGCAGTTGATGCCGATCATCATCAGCATCGCGCTTCTCGACTTCATCTGGACGATGCAGGTTTTTCCACTCGTTTGGATGACGACGGGCGGCGGGCCGATCTATTCGACGGAAGTGCTCTCCACCTTCACCTACAAGCTCGCCTTCTCCCAGTACGAATTCTCGTTGGCTTCGGCGAGCGCGATGATCATCCTCATCATCTCGATGAGCGTCACCTACTTCTACATCAAACACCAGCAGCGCAGGTGATCGCCATGGCAAAGCGTTCCTTCAAGAGCTCGGTATTGCCGACCATCCTGACCTATCTCGGCCTGGGGATCGGCCTGGTCTTTTCGGCCTTTCCGATCGTGTGGATGTTTTTCAGTTCGCTGAAATCGAATACGGAAATCTTCGCCCTTCCGCCGCGGCTTTTTCCGCAGGATTTTACGGTGGCCGCCTATCTGACGATCTTCAACGATCCGGTGAAAGTGCGGTTCTTCATCAACAGCTACTTCGTTGCCGGCGTCGTCACCTGCCTGACCCTCGTCGTCGCCATCGTGACCGCCTACGGCTTCAGCCGCTATCAGTTCCGGTTCAAGAACACCTTGAACATCTTCATCATCAGCACCCAGACCGTTCCGCCGATCACCCTTCTCATCCCCTATTTCGGAATGGTGGTCGCCTTCAGGATCTTCGATACCTATCTGGCGCTGATCCTGACCTACATGGTCTTCACACTGCCCTATGCCGTCCTGCTGATGACAGGCTATCTCAACACCTTGCCGAAAGAGCTGGACGAGGCCGTCCTTGTCGACGGCGGCTCGAGCTGGACGGCGCTCTGGCGCGTCATCGTTCCGGTCTCGATCCCGGGGATCGTCGCCACGGCGGTCTACACGTTTCTGCTGGCCTGGAACGAATTCCTCTTCGCGCTGACGCTGACGAAATCGATGGATCTTAGAACCGTTCCGATCGGCATCCAGCTTCTGATGGGCCAGCACGCCTTCGAGTGGAACGAGATGATGGCGATGAGCGTGCTCGGTTCGCTTCCCCTCCTGGTCCTTTACCTGGTCGCTCAACGCTACTTCCTGGCAGGCATGACCGCCGGCTCGGTCAAAAGCTGATGCAGCGCTGATCCTAAACTGGCTTTGAGAACGCATACTACAGGCAGATCACTTCTCCGATCTGCCTGCCCGCCACGACTACCGCCCAGCGCTCCAATCCCGCAGGGCATCGCAGACTTCGGCTCTGGTGGGCGCACCGATACGTCCACCGAATACCTGGCATTTGAGTGCTGCCGCCATGGATGACAACCGCATCGTCTCTTCGATCGGCAAGCCTTCCGCAGTAGCCAGCGCAAAAGCACCATGGAAGATATCGCCGGCCGCGAGCGTGTCGACGGTCCTCACCTTCGGAGCGGCAAGATGGACAATTTCGCCGGTTCGGTCGTCGAACCAGAAGCAGCCATTTTCGCCAGCCGTGACGCTGATGAAGGCATGCTCGAACTTTCGCTTCAGAACGCCGACGACCTTCAACAGCTCGGCTGTCCCGACAAGCCGTTCGGCGGCCGGCTGCGAGAACACGATATGGCTGGCGGCCGGTGCCAGCATCTCGATCACGCCATCGCCTGCAACGTCACCATCGAGAATGGCCGGCTTGCCCGCCTCTTGGGCCGCCGACAGCGCCCGCAGAGCAAGCTTCGGCCACCGGACGTCGACCAGCACCGCATCGAAAGCAGAAACGTCCTGTATTGTGACCGGCTTGACCGTTTCGTGCAGGCCGGCATCGTAGAAAGGCACGATCAAGCGCTCGCCCTGGTCATCGACAAGGATCGTCGAGACGGCCGAGCGGGCGCCTGCCACACGCACCATGCCGCTCGTGTCTATGCCGCTGTCGCTGAGGTCGGCGATGATGCGGTCGCCGGTGGCGTCACCGCCGACTGCGCCCCAGAGGCTGGCATGGCCGCCCAGCCGGGCGACCGCAAAGGCGGCGCTCGATGCCATGCCTTCGGCAATCTGCAGCATATCGTAAGGCAGAATTTTTCCCTGGCCGGTCGGTAACGAGCGCACGCGAAACAACGTGTCCATAACCGCCGCGCCGACACACAAAACGCGGCGCGCCTGACCGGGCGGCGGATCGAAGGCAGAAGTCGTCAAAACCGTTGTCTCACCCGCTCACTTGACGGCCCCGGCCGTCAGGCCCGCCACGATCTGCCGTTGCGCAAACACCGTCAATATCAGCACGGGCAAGGTGACAATCAACGCCGCCGCCGCCAGCGGACCCCAACTGACCTGCTCGAACGAGAGCATGTTGTAGACTGCGACCGGAAGCGTGCGTGTCTCGCGGCTGGCGAGCACGATGCCGAAGACGAAGTTGTTCCACGAGAAGATGACTGACAGGATGAAGGCGACCACGATGCCCGGCCTTGCGATCGGCAAGGCGACCAGCCGGAAAACCTGCCAGGGTGTTGCGCCGTCGATGCTTGCAGCCTCTTCCAGCTCCATCGGCGTCGTCTCGAAATAACCGATCATGATCCACACGACGATCGGCACGGTGACCACGAGATGGATAATGATCTGCGGCATGAGCGTGCCGAGCAGATTCAGCCACTGGAACAGCAGGAAGAGCGGGATCAGGAAAGAAAGGCCGGGCGTCATGCGCGCGATCATGATGACCATCGCGGACTTCTCCGCCTTCAGCCGCGCGATGCCATATCCGGCGGGCACGCCGATCAGCAGCGCCAGAAGCGTGGCCGCACCCGTCACCAGCACCGAATTCCAGAGATAGAGGAAGAAGTTGTTCTCTTCGAAGACCTTCAGATAGTTCGACCAGGCCAAGCGCTCCGGAATGAAGATCGGCGGATAGGCGCCGTTGTCGATCTCATATTTCAGCGACAGCGAGATCATCCAGAGGAAGAACAGGACGACAGGCGAGATCATCACCAAAGCAACAAACAGCAGTCCGATGCGATCGAGTGTCTTGCGCTTCATCAGCGTGCCTCCCCGTCCGACCAATTTACGCGCTGCCGGAGCATCATAAGGACGAAGGAGAGCAGGACGATGAGGATGAAGAAGACAACCGCCATGGCCGAGCCATAGCCGATGTCGTAGTAGGCGAAAGCCGTGTTGTAGAGATAGATGTTGATCGTCTCCGACGCCGTGCCGGGGCCGCCTTGGGTCATGGCATAGATGATGTCGAAACTTTTCACCGCATCGATGCTGCGGATAATCACGGCAATCATCAGGAACGGCGCGATCATCGGCAGCGTCAGATAGCGGAATTTCTGCCAGACATTGGCTCCGTCGATTTCAGCACTTTCATAGGGCTCGCGCGGAACCGCCGCCAGACCGCCAAGCACGATCAGCATGATAAGCGGCGTCCACTGCCAGGTCTCGACCAGCACCAGCGACGGGATGACGCTGCTCTGATTATAGATCCACTCCTGCGGGCCGATGTCGATGAAGGAGAGGAGATAGTTAAGGACGCCGAGCTGCGGATGGAACATCATCGTCCAGACGAGTGCGATGGCGACCGGTGTCGCCATCATCGGCATCACGAATATGCCGCGTATAAGACCGCGCAGTGGAAATTGAGCATCGAAGATCAGCGCCGCGAGCGTCCCCAGAAAAAGGGGAACCACCACCGAGAGCGTCGTATAGAGCACCGTATGCCACAGCGACTCCCAAAAGCGCATGTCGGTGGCGAGGCGCGCGTAATTGTCCAGCCCAGCAAAGACCTGCGATTGGCCGAGCGTCCAGCTGTTGACGCTCATCCACACAGTAAACACCCATGGAAAGACGATGACCGCGGCTATGACGATGAGCGCCGGGATGACAAAGGGCCAGTAGTTGGGAGCAAACCGATCCGGTTTGCTCCTTCCTTTCGACCTCTTGGCCACTGCGGTCGTTTCGATACTTGTCGAGGCCATTATCCCTCGCTTTTCGCCAGGACGGGTTCGAACTGTGCCGTCGCTGCCTTCAGTTCGGTTTCAGGATCGGCGCCGCCGATCATGTTGGTAAGACCGACGCCATAAACGTCACGGAACTCGGTGACCGGAATGATGACCGGCAGCGCGAGCTTCGAGATCTTGCCGGAACCGACGACGGCATCAAGCCATGCGCTCGGCATCTTGACACCTTCACGGACTTTCGCATCCTCGAGGACAGACTGGCGGAAAGGAACGCCGGCGCCGGCCTGCAGCAGACGTGCGCCCATTTCATGCGAAATCGCCCATTGGCAGAAGAGGTACCCGGCCTCTTTTTTCTGGCTTGCCGCGACGACGCCAAGCCCGTCGCCGAAGGTGCCTGCGGCCTGTGCCTTCGGACCTTTCGGCATGATGCCGTAACCGACCTGGCCGACGACGCGTGACTTTTCCGGATTCTCGATCGGCGGCGCAAAACCGACGCCGTCCAGCCACATGCCGATCTTGCCCTGCAGGAAGGCCGACTGCGCCTCGGCCCAGTTGAAGCCGGAGACGCCGGGAGGGGCGGTCTTGGTCATCAGCCTTTGGTAAAGCTTGGCCGCATCGATCGCTTCTTGCGATGTTGTGCGCAGCTTGCCATCAGGGCCGAGCGGGCTCGAACCATAACCGAGCAGCAGCGACGTCCAGACCGGCGTATTGGCGTTCTTCAGGCCGCGGGCGACGAAACCGTAGGTGTTGGTGGAAGGATCGGTGAGCGCCTCCGCAGCACTGGCGAGTTCTTCGAACGTCGTCGGGTAGGCAAGCCCCTTCTTCTCGAACAGCGCCTTGTTCCAATAGATGATCCAGTAATCGACCGAGAATGGAAGCGAACGCAGAACGCCGTCCGGATCTTTGGCAAAAGTCAGGCCGGCTTCGGCGAAGTCGCTTTCAACCAGAGACGGGTCGGTCAGAGAGGGGTCCTTGAGGAAACCGCTGATATCGGCAAGCCAGCCGCCCTTTTCGAACTGCCGCTTCTGGACATGATAGCTCATGTGCACTACGTCGAAGCTCGGCTTGCCGGAGCTCAGCTCGATGGTCGTCTTCTGACGCTGCTGTTGTTCGGGAGTCGCTTCGGCATTGACCTTGATGCCGGTGAGCTCCTCGAATTCAGGCAGGTACTTCAGAAGTATTTCGCTGCGAGGGCTCTTGACCAGGTTGACTTCGAGCGTCGTGCCGGCAAAGCGCTTCCAATCGACCGCAGCCGATGCCAGCCGCACGCCGAGCATGCTGCTGGCCCCAAAAGCGGCCGTACCCGCCAGAAAGCCGCGTCTCGTCGGATTTAAAAACGATGACATGTGATTCCTCCTCCTTTTGCCGGCGATCTCCTCACCCCCGGCTGTTTATTTCCGATTATATCCTGAGCGCACGATCTCTTGCATGATTGATGTGTGCGACAAGGCTGTTGACGGCGTCCTCCGCCGATCGTCGTTCGATTGCCTCGAGCACCTTGAGGTGCTCGCCCATGACAGGTCCGACGTGACCATCGATGCGAAAACGATCCTGACTGATCAGGCGCATCTTGATCGAGTTCACCCGGTAGGCGTTCGAGATGATGGTATTTCCTAAAGCATCGATAAAGGCGTCGTGCATGCCCCAATCGACAGCTTGCGCGTGCACTTCCAATTCGTGCGATCCATCGCCGTTTCGAATGGCATCGGCAATATCCCGATGCTGTTTCAAAAGCTTGGCGATCGTCTCGTCAGACGCGGAGCGGGTGAAAAGCGCAACAGCTTCCTTCTCCAGGAAGACGCGCAGCTGAAACGCCTCGCGAATGAGGTTAAGGTCGATATGAGCGATCTGCAAACCCCGCTGGGGCACTGTCTTGATCAGCCCTTCGGCTTCGAGCCTCGGGATAAGTTCGCGGATGGCGCCAAGCGTCAGCCCCGTCAGCTCGACGAGGCGACGCTGCGAAACGAACTGGCCGGGGCGCACATCACGCGCAAGAAGGTGGCGTGTGAAGCTTTCATACGCCTTTTCCCGCAGTGTCGGCTGCTCGTCGGTTCCGTCCATCGCCTCTCCCAGAAACATGTCCGCCCTATGCCGCTTTCGAGCGGAAAAGAGTATCGAAGGCACGAAAGAGTTGCGCCTGCCCTTCTGCGGATATTGAGACGAGTGGCGGACGAACCGCAAGCCAGATTTCATCCGACGTCACGTGAGTGACCATGGTTTTGACGGCCGCAGTCACCGGAAATTTCAGCAGTTCCTCCACGAAATCCTCGATGCGGGAATCGTCCATGCCTTCCTCCGCCATCAGCTTGACCTCGCGTGGCACGAAATTCGCCATGCCGGAGATCGCACCCTGGCCGCCAAGCCGCACGCCCCTCGCCAGGTGACGTTCGTCCCCCACCAGGATGACGAGATCGCCATGCGCCTTCAATAGTGCTTCCGTGAAAGGCCAGTCGCCGGAGGAATCCTTGACGCCGATAACGATGTTGGGAAAGGCGGTCCGCAGCCGGGCGATCAACGATACGGTCAGCGGAACCATGGTGAGCGAGGGAATGTTGTAGACGATAATGTCTCGCGCCTTGTCGCCGAGGATGGCGAATACAGCCGAAAACCACTGGAAGACGCCGTCATCACTCACGTTCTTGAAATAGGAAGGGGGAGCAAGGAGGATATTTCGGGCTCCTTTGGAAAGCGCGTGACCTGCCAGCATCGCGGCATCCTCTGCCGCGTCGACCAGCACGCCGACGATGATTTGCTTTGCTGCTATCCCGCTATCAAGCATGGAAGCGAAGACACGTTCACGTTCCTGCGTTCCGATGGAAGAGCCTTCACCCGTCGTCCCGAACAACGTAACGCTCGAGCATCCGGCCGAGAGGCTGCGCCGCGCCTGCTCGATCATCGCCTCGATCGCGATATCGCCATTGCTGTCGAACGGTGTCGCAAGCGCGACCGAGAGCCCGAATTTCTGTGTCAACTATGCTTCCTCCCAATTACCGCGTCAGACGTAGCAGACTAACATGTTAGCTGTAAAGAGGTGATTACACACCGCCTCGTTACGCGATTGTCGCGGCCGTAGCTTCCTTACGATCAACTGGCGTGCCTTGCTGCCGGTCCGTTCGCCCGAACGAGCGCCATCAGCATCGGGCCGATTGCAAACTCGCCCCTTTCGGTCCTTCGGGACAGATCCCTGAGGTAACCACCGGGCGAGTTAATGTGCCCTCCCCTTTCCAGGATACAGGCGATCACGGTTGCGGCGTTTTCCGGCCCCATACCGGAGCAGGCTTCCTCATAGGCCGAGGGACTGACGCCGAGCATCGAGCGGACAACGACGGCGGCCGACATCAGGTCTCGCCAGTTACCGATGGTTCCGCCTGGCCCGTAGTCGAGAATACTGGGGCAGGCCTGGAGGACGAGGCCGAGCGGGAAGGATTTCAGGCTTGGCCCGGCCCCTGGATCGACCGCGCCTCCCGCCCTGTTGCCCATCCCGCCGGACAGCTTCGGCTGTTTCAATCTTCGCTCGTCCGGCGGCCCGGCGTTCGGTTCATCATCGGCTGCTGCCTTTTCGCCCTGCTTCGTTTCGAAGCTTGGTTCAAGTTCATAAGTGGAGTCGGGATTTGAATTCTGTTTGTGACGCTCAATTTGAGACTCATTGGCGTCTATTTTTTTCGTTTTTATCCGTCTTTCCAGCACGTTGACGATCTCGGTACGCAGCAGCCCCATCTCGTCAAGCAACGGTGCCAGTTCTTCTGCGGTCGCCACGCGCGGAATCCGGGCAAGGAGCGTTCGAAACATCGCCGAAATGCCTTCCCAATCACCGGAAACCCCTTCTTCGATAGCCGTCGCGATCAGCTTGGAGACATCGCGCCGGCCCACCGTCAGGCGTTCCCTGGTCACCCGCAACAGTTCCCGGTCGGCAACCGCCTGGGCGGCCAGGCTTTCGATCTCGACCGCACGCGCCAGAAGCGGCGCGACGCTGAAGCCAAAGGCCTCGCCGATGGCCCCTGCCCTATCGCGGCGCGCATAGCGCTTTCCGTTCGGACTGTCCTTGCGCAGGATCAGGCCGGCGTCGACCAGGACGGCAAGATGCCGCCTGAGGGTGGCCGGCGTCATGCCGCGAGCACGCAGCGACAGCTGCGCATTCGACGGGAAGACAATCAGGCCCTTCTCCTCGGAAATCTCGTCGTCTGGGTAGAAGGTCAAAAGCGCATCGAGCACCGTCAACGCCCGATCGGTCACGCCGAGCGCCGGCCGCGCCTCACAGATCGCCCTGAACAGCTTCCACTTGCTGCGCTTCATTCCCGGCTCGATGGTCTCGGCCAATTGCTGACTTGCCAGCATGCCAAGCGACATCGGCCGCCGCCCGAAGGGCGTCGTCACATATCCACTCTCCATTTGCCTTCACCTTCGTTCAGGCAAAAGAAAACCATCCACCAATTTGGTGCCTAAGACGCTTGACTGTGATTCGTGGAAATGCGATTCTCGATGTGCTTAAGATCTGAGAAGGGCTTCCACGACGGCGTCGTTGGGGGCCTTTTTCTTTTGCGCTCTACGCTCCTCTGTCCTTGTTGAACTCCTGGAACAGGCCCTTCAGCCGTTCCTGGACGAATTGATCGAAACCGGGCGCGATCTTGCCGTCGAAGACGAAGGTCGCACCGGATACTGTCTTCTTGATCATGACAGGCACGCCAGTAACCTGGGTTTTGGCCACCGCCGGCTTCGGCGCAGCCGTCTTCTTCGTTGCCAGAACGAGTGCCCGCTGAAACCGCTCGTCGCTCGAAATTTTGCGCGTGTCGTCCGCGGACAACTCCGCGATGATCTTCTCGACGTCGGCTTTCTCAAGCCGCTCGCCCAATTCCAACCATCGCCGGCGGCCGATATCAGGTGCCGCACCGATGGCGTTGACGAGCCTCAGGGGGACCTGTCGTATGACGATCAGCATTCTCGACAGCGCCGCCTTGTCCACGCCGAGAGCCGCCATAATGACATCGCGGCCAAAGCTGCGTTCCTCGAGCCGCGATGCAAAGAGCGCGCGCTCGATGTAGGAGAGATTGGTTCGAGCGCTGTTTTCCTGTCCCTGGCTGACGACCAGTTGACCGTCGGTGAGATCGCGGACGACCGCGCGCACCCTGATGCCGATTTCTCGGGCGGCAGCCAGGCGACGATGGCCATAGGCGACTTGGTAGCGTCCCCTGGTTTCGGGATGTGGGCGGACTAGGATCGGAACCTGCTGCCCGTGCTCACGGATTTGCTCGACGAGCTGTGCGAGTTCGGCCGCATCGATCGCCAATCGGTCGCTGACGAAGGAAGCGTCGATCAGGCCGGGATCGAGTTCGACGATGGTCTGGCCGGTGGCAAGCTGCCGTTCCAGTTCACTCGCACGCTCCATTTTCTCGGTAATGTTGCCGAGCGTTTTCGTAATGCCGCCGACAGGCGCAGCACTGCGCTCCTGCGGCACGAATCCGGCGATCGGACGATTGTCGCGTGGTGCGACCGCGTCCATCCTTTCCGGGTTCGGAGCGGAAATTTCGATGAGGTTCTTGCGCGCCATCTATCTATTTCCTTCCCCAGGTCGAGCGAATATGCGCCTCGATCTCGCCATTAACGAGGTTGAGGGATTCCAGCGCCCGATCGTAGGTTCCGCGTGTGAACTGCGACCGCTCGACCTCGTAGAGAGTCTGCTTGGTGACGCCGGCATCGGCGACCGCCGTCGATTTCACCATGGCATTGTGCAGCATTCGATTGCCGAAGATCGCCCGCATGAAGCCGGTCATCTGGCTTTGCGGTCCGTCGTTCGGCTCGAACCGGGTCACGAGATAGCGCATCCAGTCATAGCTGGTACGTCCGCCAGCCTTTTCGACGACCGACATCAGCTCACTCGTCATCGTCAGAAACTGCGACATCGACATGACATCCAGCATCTGCGGGTGGACCGTGATCAAGACCGAGGTTGCAGCGCAGAGCGCCGACATCGTGAGGAAACCCAGCTGTGGCGGGCAGTCGATAACCACGACGTCATAAAGGCTTTCGATCTCCGTCAGGACTTCGCCGATGCGGGCAAAGAACATCGTCTCCGCCGTCCCCGACGCCATCGCCTTCGGCGTCTCGTGCTCGAATTCCATCAGCTCGAGATTGCCCGGAATGAGATGGAGATTTGGCGTGTAGGTGGCGCGCACGATGTCGGCGATGGGGCGCGGCTCCTCATATCGGATCGCACCGTAGATCGTTTCGCCCTCTCCGACGTCGAACTCCGGCTGATGACCGAACAAGGCGGACAAGGAGGCCTGCGGATCGAGGTCGACGGCGAGCACGCGGTAGCCTCGCAGCGCCATGAACTGCGCCAGATGGGCCGCAGTGGTGGTCTTGCCCGAGCCGCCCTTGAAATTCATGACGGAGATGATCTGGAGCTTCTCGCCCGGCCTGCGAGCCGGCACATATTTCGGCGTTCCGTTTCGCTCGTCGAGGACCCGGCGAATGCGATCCATATCCGTTGCACTGTAAAGCCGCCGTCCGTTTGCGAGCGGATCGGGCCCATGGCCGTCGGCGGCCACCTGGCGGAGATAACCTTCTCCGATGCCGATAAAGGCAGCAGCTTCCGCCGGCGAAAATGTTCTGATCGTCTTTTGCGACAGCGGGGGGAAGATTTTTGCCTGATGCTGCTGAAGTTGATAGGATAACTCCTTCGCATCTGTTGCCAGAAGCGATGGGAGGTGCTCTTGATCGTCCTGAACAGCAAGACTCGGCTGCAT